>CAVOUO010000022.1:0-189230 GCA_963699595.1 uncultured Planctomycetota bacterium | reverse complement strand
TGGGACGGGGCTTGCGGGACGAGGGACGGCGGGTGTTGTACAAACAAAGCCAGAAGGCGGTAGTCGGTTGTCAGTAGCCGGTAGTCGGTTGTACAAACAAAGCCAATTGCCCGAAGTCGCGGAAGGGCAAGTACTTGGCGGGATAAGGAGTTATGGTGAATTGGACAAGCAAGAGGCTTCGGCAAAACAAAGCCAATTCTGGGCGTTAGAAGGTTCACCACCGAGGCACAGAGATCACAGAGATGGTCTTGGATTCATTGATAGACGTGACCTCGACTTCATTCTCCGTGTGCTCAGAGTCTCTGTGGTGAAATTCGTGCGAAACGAAGCCAATCTGGCGGGTTGGGCGAATGATGATTCGCCCCTACTACGCGCTATTCGATCATCTGGACGTTCGAAGGATTGGGGGATGGGGGCTTCGAGGGTCAGGAGCCGTTGTTCCGCAGGCGGATCGTGAGCTTCTGGGCATGGAGCATCATCCGCGGGTCTTGCCGCTGCGAGGGGCAGATCGCCGTAGCGGCGGTCGCCGACGATGGCGTGGCCGATGCTGTAGAGGTGCACGCGGATCTGGTGCCGCCGGCCGGTTTTGGGATAGGCTTCGAGGAGCGTGTGGGCGGCGAAGCGGTGAGCACGAGGTATTCCGTCACGGCGACGCGGCCGTGCTGGGGGTTGACGCCGACGCGGCCGGAGCCGAACTGGCTGAGCGGCTTGTCGATGATGCCCTGCTCGGCGGCGACGAGGCCGTGGACCAGCACAGATACACCTTCTGCGTCGTGCGCCGCTCGAACTGGCGGCCGAAATGGCGGTGGGCGTGGGCAGCTTGCCGAAGATGATTACGCCGGAGGTAGCCTTGTCGATCCGGTGGATGATGTAGAGCTTCTCAGCCCGCTGGGCGCAGAGCATCTCGAAGAGCGACTCATTGCGCGCTCGCCGGCTCCGGCTGCCGCTCGGGGATCGCCGACAAGCCTTCCGGCTTGTTGATCGCAACGATATCTTCGTCCTCGTACAGGATCTCAAACATGAACCGACCGCAAAATACGTTTGGCCAACCAATGGCTTACGCAGGCAATGGTGATCGTGTTGCATGGTGCATGGGCCGCAAGGGGAAAATCCGTGGCCCTTCAGGCGCAGGTCATCGTGCCGCAGGGCAACTGCCTGTGGGCGTTGTACCGACGTGGCATGGGCTTGGGGTCCCCAACGCAGAATTTCGCGTTGGGGGTCCCCTTCCAGCCCATGAATCATCGGCAGGATGCCGATGCCACAAGGGCGCCCAATACCCACATGCGATTGCCTTGGATCGGGCCAAGCCCCTCGTTGACGCCGGCGGATGGCTATGCTATAATCAAGCGCGGTAATTCCAATAGAGTCACCGTGGCGGAGTCGTGCCGTATGAGCCCAGAGACGGAAAATGTCACAAAACAAGCCCTGCAACTGCCGCGCGAGGCCGGGCCCTCATTGCCGAGAAGCTGCTGGAAAGCCTTGACTTTGAAGAACCCTTCGAGGTAAGCAGCAAGTGGAAAGAGGAGATCGCCCGACGCTGCCGCGAGATCGATGAAGGTACGGTGGAATTGATCGCCGGCGAGGATGTTCTGGAAAGAAGCCGCCAAGGAATTGCACGGATGAAGTACTGGTTTCATCCAACAGCACGAACATGAGCAAATCGCTTTTTCATTTCGGCGTCGAGCATCGAGGGCGACCGGGTTGGGTTGAGCCCGGAGCAGTCGCACCAGGTCTGCCACGTGCTGCGGCTCAAGCCGGGCGACACGATCGTCGTGCTGGACAACAGCGGAACCGAATATGATGTGACGCTGACAGCGGTCTGTCGAACGGAGACGGTCGGGCAGGTGACGAGCAGTCATCGCGCACGCGGCGAGCCCACGGCGGAGGTCACCCTGTTTCAGAGCCTGCTGGCACGCGAGAAGTTCGAATGGGTGCTGCAAAAGGGCACGGAAGTGGGCGTGGCGCAGTTCGTGCCGGTCCTGACCGAGCGGAGCCTCGTACGGACCAAGACGATTGAAGAGAACAAGCTGGATCGCTGGCAGCGGATTCTCATGGAGGCGGCGGAACAGTCGCATCGCGGCCGTATCCCGCAGCTCGAGCCGATCCTCACGTTTGACAGCGCGGTCCTGCGTCTGAGGGACTTCGAGCGTAGTCTCATCGCCGCACCCTCCGATGAGGCGGTGGCACTGCGAGACGCCCTGCAAGGGATCACTCGCTCCCCAGCTTCGGTCGCCGTGATCATCGGTCCCGAAGGCGGCTTCACGGAGGAGGAGGTGACCCTGGCCTGCGAGAAGGGCGCTGTGCGGGTCGGCCTGGGGCCGCGCATCCTGCGGACGGAGACCGCCGCGATCGTCGCCTGTGCCCTCACGCTCTACGAGCTCGGCGAAATGAGAGGCTGAGATGGCACAGACCGGCGTACTATATTTCGTCGCGACGCCGATAGGCAACCTCGGCGACATCACCCTGCGGGCACTGGAGACGCTGCGCCATGTCGACTACGTGGTCAGCGAAGATACACGACGGACCGGGCTGCTGCTGAAGCACTTCGAGATTCAAAAGCCGCAAATCTCCTATTTCGAGCATAACGAGCGAGCGACGGCACCGAGAGTCATTCATCTGCTCGAAGAAGGCAAGTCCGTCGCCGTGGTCACCAGTGCAGGGACCCCCGGCATCTCCGATCCCGGCTTCGTCCTGCTGCGGCAAGCCATCGAAGCCGGCATTGAAGTGACCGCCATTCCGGGCCCGACAGCCTTTGTGACCGCCCTGGTGCTCTCGGGCCTGCCTGTCCACAGTTTCACGTTTCGCGGCTTTCCGCCGCACAAGAGCGGCCAGCGACGCCGTTTCCTCGAAGCCGACAAAGACTCGCCCTATACACTCATCTACTACGAGAGCCCCTTTCGCGTGCGACGGCTTCTGGAAGACGCGCTAGCCGTCTTCGGCAACCGTCGCGCCGCCGTCGCCAAGGAGCTGACGAAGATCCACGAGTCGGTCCGCCGGGGCGAATTGTCTGAGTTGCTCGCCAATGTCGAAGAGAGCCCCAAGGGCGAATACGTCGTCCTCATCGCCGGCAAGAACGATGGAGGTGCCTGAGTGCGGCAAGCCTTTTACAGGCCGCTCGTTCTTCTAATCACCCTGCAGATGGCTCTCCATGAGTTCGCGGGTAGCCGCGAGCACGAAGTCTTTGTCTTGGGGTCGGCTCTGCGCGATCCAGAGGGTAAACCGATACGAAACCCAGATCTACGTTCAGCCATTTGCCGTTCTTTGCGAGAAAGACAAGCACCGTGATAATCGCGATCCGCTTGTTGCCGTTCTGGAACGGATGGTCCTTGATCATCAGATAGAAAAGGATGCTTGCCTTGGCCACCAAGGTCGGGTAAGCCGCTTGGCCGTAGAAACGCTGAAAAGGAACAGCCAGACAACTTTCGAGTACATTGGGGTAGCGTGAGGAAAAATCCGGGATTGGCTCGTCGAAGGTCAAGTGCTCATGCACAATTCCAACGCGATTTCCTCGACTTCTTTGACACTTAGCTCTGGCACTATTCGTGGCTCAATCGCTTCAGCACTTCACCGTATTGACGCACAGCGCGGCGTACGGAGTCCTTTATGATCCACCGCCGCTGCGGGGCTGAATTCTCGGCCCAGCGCGACTTTCGCGTCGCGCAGGACGATGTATTTCGTCCAGCCTTCGTAGCCAGGGAATCTGTCCCGTTTGCCTGTTCCCAGACCGCGATGCGGCTGATACCGAGTTTGTCCGCCAGTCCGGGATCGTCAGGCCGTCTTGTCGAGGTGCTTTCTTTGTTCTCTTTGTCCGCATCTTGTTAAGGCAATATAATCTATTAACCTGTGTTAATACATAGGAACATCTTAACTTGTTGGGCGAACAAAGTCAAGCACCGTACAGATCATGCTCAGCCCGCCGGCTCAGAGCCGGAGGAAGTGGGCGGCGGCTTTGGTGCCCCGGCGGAAGCTGTCGACCCTGAAATGCTCGTTGGGGCTGTGCGCGCCGTCGCTGTCGAGGCCGAAGCCCATCAGAACCGCCGGGCAGCCCAATTGCTCGACGAACGTGCTGACCACCGGGATCGAGCCGCCGGAGCGGATGAAGACGGTTTCACGGTCAAAGCCCTCGCGCAGAGCGTCCTGGGCGGCCCGGATCATCGGGTTGTCCACGTCGAACAGCACCGGCGGGCTGGCCCCGAACTCGTTGATCTCGAGGCGGACCGTGTCCGGCAGACGGAGCGGATGTGATCGACCACCAGGCCGCGGACGCGGGCCGGGTCCTGATTCGAGACCAGGCGGCAGGTGATCTTGGCCGTGGCGGACGCAGGGATGATCGTCTTGGGGCGCTGGCCCTGATAGCCGCCGAAGATCCCGTTGATTTCGAAGGTAGGCCGGGCCCAGAGCCGCTCCAGCGTTCGGTAGCCGGTCTCGCCGTGCAGGCGGGGCATGTTCATTCCTTCGCCAGGGCCGCATCGTCGAAGTTCAGCTTGCGGAAGCTCTCCTCTCCCACTCCTGCAGGGGCACCACGTCGTCATAGAAGTGCGGGATCAGGACCTTGCCGTCCGGCGAGACGCACTTGGCGAGATCTGGGCCAGGACCACGCCGGGTTGGCGATGCCCCCGCCGTACGCGCCGGATGAACGTCCATGGCCGGCCCCCGAACGATGAACTCCAGGGCGATGATGCCGCGCAGGCCGTAGGTCATCGCGGGCGTGTTGGCATCGTACATCGTGCTGTCCGAGATGACCACGGCGTCGGGTTTGAGCTCGTCTTTGGCCTGGCTGACATAACGGGCCAAGGCATCGCCGCCGGACTCCTCCTCGCCCTCCAGCAGGAACACCACGCCGCAGGGCAGGCCCCTCGGTTTTGAGCAGGGCCTCGACCGCCTTGACATGGGTAAAGACCTGTCCCTTGTCGTCCGTCGATCCCCGGCCGTAGAGGATGCCGTCGCGAATCGTCGGCTCGAACGGCGGGGTCTTCCACTGATCGAGCGGGTCTTCCGGCTGCACGTCGTAGTGCCCGTAGATCAGCACCCGTTTGGCGCTCTTGCCCTTCATGACAGCGCGGCACGATCGGCTTGCCGCCGATGTCGATCAGGCCGGCCTCGAAGCCCAGAGCCTTCAGATGGTCAGCGATCCACTGGGCACAGGCCCGCGTGTCGCCGTCATGCTCTCCTGGGCGCTGACCGACGGGATGCGCATCAACTGCATGAGTTCTTCGACAAACCGGTTCTGGTTCGCGTCGATGTAGGCTTCCACCCGATCCGTCATCTTCTGCATCCTCCTGATCAAACCGGGTGTTTCTCCCCCGTTGTGGGTTCATTCTGGCTCCTATTCTACCCAGCGACCGGCCCAATTCGACTATAGGGAACTCCTCGGATCGACCGCCGAGGCACGATAGGATCGTTGGGCGTGCCCGCACCGTCAGACTCTGTCCAGTTCATCGAGAGTCCGGGGCAGGCCCCGGAGGCCGATCACGCGCACGCCGCCCCGAGAGGACTCTCTGTCTGCCCCGTACACGAGGACCCCTCCGTGCGGAAGGCTCCCCATGACGTTCTCGAAGTGACGCAAGCCTTGGAAGAAGTCCTGCACCACGGTTTGTCCGGCCTTGATCTCTATGGGGACCGGGTGTTGAGCTATCATGTAGATCAGATCCACTTCGTGACCGGCACTGTCACGATAGAAATACAGGTTGTTGGTTCTTCCTGCGTTATAGCGGTGCTTCAGAGCCTCGATCACCACGCAATTCTCGAAGAGATTTCCCCGCAACGGATGGGTCGTCATCTGCTTGGGGTTCTCGATTCCGAGCAGGTAAGCGGCCAGCCCCACATCGTAGAAATAGAGTTTCGGAGACTTGATGAGACGCTTGGCCAGATTGCCATGATAAGGATACAGCAGAAAGACCACGTAGCTGGCCTCCAACAAGCTCAGCCACTGTCTGACCGTCGTGTGTGAGATGCCCACGTCCGCTCCGAGGCTCTGCGTATTGAGCAGTTGCCCGATACGTCCCGCGCAGATTCTGACAAACCGTTGAAACGCCGAGAGATTCCGCAGTTCACTAAGCTGCCGCAGGTCCCGCTCGACGTAAGTCTCGAAATAGTCGGCCAAGGCCTGGGTCGGGTTGATGCGCTGGTCGTAGATTCTGGGATAGAATCCGGTGTACAGGAGAGTGTCGAGGTCCTGCGGGGGCGTCAGTTGGCTCGCCTCGCTCACCGAAAACGGCAGAAGCCGCACCACCGCCGTGCGGCCGGCAAGGGATTGGCTCACGGTCTGGGAGATTTCAAGCTGCTGACTGCCGGTGAGCAGGAACAGACCATTATGCCTGATCTCGTCTACGCGAACCTGGATGTAGGAACGTCAAGGAGGGAACCCGCTGGATCTCGTCCAAGATGGCCCCATCCGGATAGGCGGATAGGAACCCGCGTGGATCTTGCGTTGCGGCCTCCCGCTCGTCGATGGCCTCCAGATTGACATAGGGCATGTCTGGAAAGGCAGACCTGCAGAGCGTGGTCTTACCGGACTGCCTGGGACCGGTGAGGGTGACCACGGGATACTGCTGGAACACCTGCCGCACGTGACCGGTGATCTCTCTTTCGATCATATCGTGTCCTCGCGGCGAACACTCAAGGCTATGATATCCATGGATCGTGCAATCTGCAAGTTGTATCGACAGATTACAAAAAGAGAGTTAACTATTTTTTCCATCGTGAGTTAAGTTTCGCAACGCAAGAGAGGGAGGGACCCAAAACCCTCGCCACGGTTATGAAGTCGGCCGGCTGGCGCGGTAGGCCCAGAGGGCGATCAGCAGCAGCACCGCCAAGCCGACCCAGGGGCCGGCGGTAGCGATCCCCTCGCGGAGCGACGGCATCCAGGATTCCGCCTTCTGCGCCAGAGGCTCGTCAGCGGCAGTTCCAGGCCCCGGCTCTTCATGAGCACCACCGGGATGGCGACGATGATGCCCATCAGGGCCTCGCCGGTGATCAGGCCGGAGGCGAACAGCACGGTGTTCTGCTCGGAGGCTTCCAGAGACTCCTTGTCCGCTCTGAGTCGGGTGAGGGCCCGCCGGATCAACGTGGCCACGACGCCGCCGAGGAAGATCGTCACAGATTGCGAGAAGGGCAGATAGAAACCGATCGCCACCGCCAGGACCGGCGTGCGAAAGGTGCTGCCCCGGCGTTCGAGGACTGCGTTCAGGATGATCAGACCGACCGCGACGCCCATGCCGATGAAGATGAAGGTCCAAGGCAGCCCACCCTGGAAGACGCCCTTGGCGACGGCGGCCATGACGTTGGCCTGGGGCGCCGGCAGCGGTCTGGTTGCCGGCACGGCCTGGCCGGCAAAGCCGTAGGCGTGCTGCAGGAGCGTGAGCACCGGGGCGATCACCGCCGCGCCCGTGAGCGTGCCGATCGCCAGCATGACCTGCTGCTTCCAGGGCGTGGCCCCGACGATGTAGCCGGTCTTGAGGTCCTGGAGGTTGTCGCCCGCGATGGAGGCGGCACAGCAGACCACGGCGCCGATGACGATGGCGGCCGCCGGGCCGATGGGGGCGCCCTTGCCGATCAGAAGCATCAGGAAAAAGGCCGAGAACACGATGGTGGTGATCGTGACGCCGGAGATGGGGTTGTTGCTGGACCCGACCAGACCGGCCATGTAGGCGGCGACGGCCGAGAAGGCAAATCCGGCGACGAGCATGAGCACCGCCATCGTCACCGAGACGGGGATCTTCTGGACGAAGGCCTGGTACACGAAGAACAGCGGCACCACCGAGAGCACCATCAGGATGAGGATCCATTTCATGGGCATGTCCCGTTCCGTGCGCGGGATCTCGGCGACAGGCTGGCTGGCGCCATCGACGGAACGATAGGCTTGCAGGCCGCTGGTGACGCCCTTGAGGAGGGTCCTGCGCATCTTGAAGACGGTCCAGAGACCGCCGACGAGCATGGCGCCGACGCCGATGTAGCGCGTCTGGTCCGCCCAGATCTTCTGGGCCCAGTCGGCCACCGATTCCACGTCCTGGGGCTTGGGGTGGAAGTACGAATAGACAGGAATGGCGATCAGCCAGTTGGCGGCGCCGCCCAGGAACATCAGGATGCCGATATTCAACCCGACGATCAATCCGACCGCCAGCAGGCGCGGGGCTGAGCGTGGCGCCGAAGGCCGTGACACTCGGGCCGATGGCGCGCGTGACCTGGAGCTTGTCGGGCCACAAGCCGACCAGGTCGGACACCAGTTTGAAGAATCCGCCGGCCAGGCCGGTGCGGACGATCCGGCGCAGGCCCTCGGGCCCCATTTGGCCGCTCTCGAGGACTTTCGCCGTGGCGATGCCCTCGGGGAACTGGAGCTTGCTGTCCACGATGAAGCTGCGCCGCAGCGGAATGGTGAACAGCACGCCGAGCACGCCGCCGAAGCCGGCGATGATCGTGACCCACTTGTAGTCGAACGTCTCCCAGGTCCCCAGCAGGATCAGCGCCGGCAGCGTGAAGATGCACCCGGCGGCAATCGCCTCGCCCGCGGTGGCGCAGGTCTGGACGATGTTGTTTTCGAGAATGTTGTTGCGTTTGAAAAACCGCAGCACCCCCATCGAGATGACCGCGGCGGGGATCGTGGCCGACACCGTCATGCCGGCAAACAGGCCCAGGTACGCGTTGGCCGCCGCCAGAATGACCGCCAGCACGACGCCGAGAATGACGCCCTTGATCGTGATTTCCGGAAGCGAGTTGTTCTGCAGATCCATCGTGTCTCGATCTCCTTGTCTATTTCACAAACTGGTCCACGAAGTACTTGGCGGTCAGGGGCTCGCCGGTGGAACGCTGGATCATCTCGTTCCACGGATAGAGGTCGCCGGCCTGGAAGACCTTTTCTCTCAGGTACTGGCCGGCCTCTTTCTGGCCGACGTAGCTGACGCCCTGGTCCGACTTGAGGGCCAGGACCTTGGTCACGAGCGTGTGATGCCACTGCGAGGCGAGCAATTCGCCCAGCATGTAGTTGTGGTAATAGCACGCGGCGACGGCGAAGTGGATCTTGGCGGCCCAGTCGGGGTTCGTGCGGTGGGGCGGCCGCTTCACCAGTTGGTACTTCTCGACCAGGTCCCACCACAGCTTCGTCAGGTCCTGGTCGGGATTGGCGTACAGGGCCTTCTCGAAGTAGTACATGACCATGTCCCAGCGGGCGAAGATGAGCTGCTTGAGCTGGGCGTACTTGCCGCCGACCTTCTCGATCTCGGCCCGCTGGGCATCCGACAGGTCCAGCATCTGCTGCATCCAGGCGGGATTGCGGCTGAGCCGGCCGAAGAACATCGCCATCGCCTCCGTGGTGAAGGAGTGGGCCGGCGAGCGGAGCAGGTACGGCGTGCTGTAATCGAGATACTTGTCGTACACGCCGTGACCGAGCTCGTGCAGGATCGTCTCCATCCAGTTCTCGTTGTTCTTGAGATTGCACAGGATGCGCACATCGCCCTCGCGGTCGATGTGGGTGCAGAAGGCGTGCGGGTTCTTGCCCTCTTTCTCATAGAGGTCGCTGTGGGCCAGGATCGCGTCGACCGGCAGACCGAGGCCCGCGTAGAACTGCTCGGCCAGCTTCTTGACATCCTTGTCCTTGTAGTAGACATCCAGGTCGAGGTCGTAGACCATCGGCGTTTCCTGGAAGAACGGGTCGTGGTAATGCCAGGGCATCAGTTGGTCCGGCGCCACGCCGTACTTCTTGGCGAGAATCTGATCCAGCTCGGCCTTCACTTTCGCGTACGGCTTATTGGTCCGCTGGTACAGATCGGCGAAGATCTTGTCCAGTTCCTTCACATCCTGCTCGCCGGTGGCCAGGGCCATCGTGTGGTAGTTGTCGAAGCCGAGCTTGCGGGCCGCCTCGTTGCGCAGCTTGACCAGCCGGACCAGGTCCGCCGCGACCGCCGCACCCACCTGCTTGCTCGCCAGCCAGGTCTTTTCCCGCTGGGCGGAATCGGTCTCGTCTTTGAGGATGTCCTTGATCTCGTTGTCCGTGACCTTCTTGCCGTCGATCGTGCCCCGGAAGGTGCTGAAGTTCTTCTCGATCTGGGTGCCCAGCTCGACGATCTGCTTGAGCAGCTCCGGCTCGATCTGGTTGGCCAGATACGCGTTGTAGAGCACCGTCAGTTGCCGGGCCAGGAGCGGGTCCTTGACCTGCCTGGATTGCCTGACCTCCTTGAGAAACGCGAAATCCTTCGGATCGCTGTAGACCCGGCGGATCTGCAACTGCATCTCGCTGGAGCGGTCATACGCCTTGGGGTCCCCCGTCACGGCGGCGTCCCACCAGGCCAGGTTCGCCTGCTTCTCCAGCGGCTTGATCTTCTCGACATGCTCGTCAATGAACTTCTTCAACTCGTTCTCCTTCGCAGTTGCCGCATACCCGTCAGGTGCGGCGCTCGCCAAGAACAGTCCGATCAGAACGCCCACATGCCTCATGGCCTTGTACCCCCTGAAATCCAACCCGTTTCGTTTCGTTCGCCGGATATTATCAACTCTGTTTCACCGAATCAAGGCTACTGCTGGGGATGGCAAGCAAAACGCATGAATTGATCATAAGGGTATCGGGTCGATGATGATCGAGTACCTCGTACCTGCTGGCGGCAACGGTAAAGCCCCAGGCATGTACCTGTTTGGCTTGGGCTCTCCAGAGAGCCGGGTGGCACGCCCAAGCGAAGCTTGAGCGTGTCTTCTCACGCCAGCGGACCAGCCGAAGCGAGCACGGTCAATCCTTCGGCAAGCTCAGGAGGGGCACTGCGCTTGGCCGTGGCACCCGGATGTTTACATGGAATGCCCGAGAATCAGCAAACACGTGCCGAGGTGGAAGCGGCCCTTCAGGGCCGGGCCGAGGCGCCGAGAGACGCCGCGGCGTCGGCCGGAGCCGCAGGGCCGATGACAAGATCGTCCAGGATCGCCGACCCGTGCTGGTCCACGCGAAACTCGATCAGCGTGATCTTGGCCTTCGGCGGGTAGAACCCCGGAATGGTCTGAAAGTCGGCAAAGAGGTTGCGCCGGTAACTGCCGGCGGCCGGATCGAGGAAGATCTCGCGATATCTGTTGGCCACTTTCGGTTTCCGCACACTCGGCACAGCCCCGGGAGGGCGCTGCAACACGTACAGGAGGTAGTTGCCGTTGTTGTCCTTCAGGAGCAGTGAGATATTGTCAAAGTCGGGGCGAGCCAAGGCTGTCTTCGCCGGGATTGTACATCTGCGGATCGATCAGCTCGCCCACCTCGTTGAAGGAGATGACCGTGTCGGGCGCGAGGGGGATGTTGAGCTCAATGTTGGTGCCGTTGATCTCTTGCAGGGGACAACCACGATATCTTCGCACCCGCTGAGGCTCTCGACGGAGCGCAGTTGCAGCGCATGATGGCCGTTGTCGACCAGGATCTCGGCCCTCTGCGGCGACACCCCGCATCTGCTAACGGAGAAATCTATCCTCGACACAGCCAGGACCCCGCGTCGCTGTTGATCGTGCTGCCTGGGGTGTAGACTCCGGCCGTGGCACTCTCCCACCCTTCGTCAAAGACCTTGACCGGTACCGGCGCGATCGGGGAGTCCAGCCGCTCCAGCCAGTACCGGCTGAAGGAGGCGAGATCCGCGAGATCGACGCGACCGTCCGCGTTGAGATCGAGGTCGGCCGTCGGACTGGAGCCGGGGTCGCCGGCGGAGCGCCAGCCAGAGGCGAAACGCGCGAAATCCTGGAAATCGACCATGGTATCGTGATTGAAATCTCGCGAAGGAACGTGCGTGAAGGAAAGCGTCTGGAGCAGCACGTCGGAACCGGTCGAGGAGTCGTACAATTCAACGTTACAGGTCCCGACCTGCTCGGCGTAATAATCAACGATGAACCAGTCGCCGGGATAGGCGGGGTGAAACCGTCGGTGATATGGGGGAGGTATCATTATGGAAGTCCAGGCCGATCCCGTACATGTCTTGAAAGCCCCTCACGGATGCGTTCGTACCTGCCGCGTTGAGAGCGGAATCCTTATACGTAGAGAACCTGGACGGGCTGCCGGGCGCCGGAGGTGTCAGCCCCCTGCCGGTCAATCTGGCGTCATTCGCATCGTCCCATGAAAGCTGCAGCAGGCCACCCCACTTTTCGCCGGTATCCGAGCTGATGACGAGCGTGAGCCTCGTGCCGACCATGATGTCGCGATAGACGTTCGGATGGTCCGCATCGACCGCCGCCAGAGGGGTTTTGCCGTCGTGTTGATAAACGGTCACCCAGACTTTGGCAGCCGCCACGGGCGTCAAGGCGGCGACGAGAGCCAGCACCAGAAGCTTCTTCATCCCGAGCATCCTCAAGCAGGTTTCTTCCGCTCCTTGGCCATTGTCCCTTGAGACTCACCGAGAATTCCATCCAACCATCGGGTCCGGCGGTCGGACGCACCTTGCCGTCCCAGACCTACCCATTTTATCATTTCCGGACGTTCGGATCAACGCCCTGTCGCCAAAAACGCATCCGCCGCACACGGATTTTACTTCAGCGATGTCAACCGGGGAGGCTATGATGATCGTCAATAAAGGTAGTGGAAGTCATCAACCCATCGAATGTTTGGCGAGGGCTTGTTCCAAGACGACCAGGTGGAATCACAAGAAAAAAAGGGAGGCTGCCATGAGCTGGAGAAAGTGCACCGAAATCACCATCGTTATTCTGCTGGCTTTGGACATCGCGGCGTCGGCGGACTCGTCGCTGACGATCTATAACCAGAACTTCGCCGTGGTGCGGGAGGCCTTGCCCTCGATCTGCGGCCGGGGACCAACCAGGTGAGCGTGACGCAGATCACGGCCCACCTGGAGCCCGACTCGGTGATTCTCCGCGACCCGCAGGGCAAGCAGGCGCTCCAGATCCTCGAGCAGAACTACCGCGCCGACCCGATCTCGCAGGGGCTGCTGCTATCCCTGTACGAGGGCAAGGAGATCGATTTCCTGGTCCAGCGCGGCGAGGGAAAAGAGGAGATCGTGCGCGGCAAGATCGTCCGCAGCGGCTACCAGCCGCACCAATCCGGGATGCAGCGGTACGGCTACCAGTACGCCCAGACCCAGATGGTCCGCGCCTCGTACGAGTCCGGCGGCCAGCCGATCATCGAGGTCGACGGCAAGCTGCGCTTCAACCTGCCGGGCCTGCCGCTGTTCCCCGCGTTGGCCGACGACACGATTCTCAAGCCCACGATCAACTGGGTGCTCCAGACGGACCAGGCCGGCACGCTCAATGCCGAGCTCAGCTACGTCACCGGCGGCATGAGCTGGGAGGCGGACTACAGCATGCTCGCCCCGTCCCAGGGCGAGGCCATCGACGTGATCGGCTGGGTCACGATGGACAACCAGAGCGGCAAGACGTTCGACAACGCCCGCATCAAGCTCATGGCCGGCGACGTGAGCAAGATCCAGCCGGAGGTCTCCGGCATGATGGACTATGCCTACGCGGCCCGCGCCGCCGGCGGCCCCATGGAGCCCCCCGTCTCCGAGAAGGCCTTCGAGGAGTACCATCTCTACACCCTCAGCCGCCCGACGACCCTGCACGACCGCGAGACCAAGCAGGTCGAGTTCCTCCGCGCCGAGGGCGTCCAGACGCAGCGTCTCTACGTCTATGACGGCGCCAAGATCGACCGCAACCGCTACCGCGGCTGGTCCTCCGACAACATTCGCCAGGACCGCGATTACGGCACGCAGTCCAATCCCAAGGTCTGGGTGATGAGGGAGTTCAAGAACACCAAGGACAACCACCTGGGGATGCCGCTGCCGCGCGGGCGGATGCGGTTCTACCAGCGGGACGACGACGGCAAGCTGGAATTCATCGGCGAAAACGTGATCGACCACACGCCGCGGGATGAGACCGTCCGCGTCTACACGGGCGATGCCTTCGACCTCGTCGGCGAGCGCCGCCGCACGGATTACCAGATCGATACCGCGCGCGATTGGCTGGACGAGTCCTTCGAGATCAAGGTGCGCAACCGCAAGGAAAGCGGCTCCGTGGAGTTCCGCGTCGTGGAGCACCTGTACCGCTGGATCAACTGGAAGATCGTGGAGCCCTCGGACCCCTTCACCAAGACCGACAGCCAGACCATCGAGTTCCGCGTCCAGGTCCCCGCCGGCCAGGAGAAGGTCGTCACGTACAAAGTCCACTACACGTGGTAATCACAGGCCGGAGGCCGCAGACCGTAGGCTGGAGGATGGACCGGCTACTGACTACCGACCACTGCCAACCGTCAACTGATGATCGGGAGCGAGCGAATGCGGATACGACGGCATTCGAGCACCACCAGACTGCCCTGCTCCAGCGCCGTCGCAAGGCGCAAGATTCCTGACCAGGATCTTCGCCTGTTCGCTCGGCCGATGGGGAAAGCTGTGATGAAATAGGACCACGAGGAATCTCATGTGCTGCTGAGGGGCAAGGCCCGCTCCTTGACGGCCTCAGCCGCGTAGCCCAGGGCCTCGCGGATGTCCTCGCGCTCCAGGCTGGGATGAGCCGCGAGGATTTCGTCTTCCGTCATACCTTCGGCGACCATCGCCACGACCGTCGCCACGGGCATCCGCAAATCGCGGATGCACGGGACGCCGCCCATCTTCTCCGGATCAATTGTGATACGTCGGAACGCCATATACGCCTCAACAAATGCCTGATTCGATCAATACCGACACGATTGTAACATAACCGGCTGGTAGATACCAGCGACCCGAAAAGACACGGAAGGCACAAGACCAACGGAGAACGGACAACCGGGAACTGAGGACTGTGAACTGCTATCTCACCACAGAGACACCGAGGCCACGGAGAAGATCATCACCATGTCATTGCGAGCCCGTTCGGCTTCGCTCAGGGCAGGCTGCGCGCGGCAATCTGAGTACTTCTTTTTGAACCACGAATGGCACGAACGACCGAAATCCTGATCCGTTCGGCGGTGCTCAGGGCAGGCTCTGAGCGACGCCGAACGGGACACGGAGAGGAGCCGGAGGACGGAGGACCGACTGGCTACCGACTACAGACAACCGGTTCTCTCCGCAGATTACGCCGATTTTCGCAGATTCCGCCGGAAAAAGGACCGCAGTGGTTTGGTTCTCCTCGGCCACGTCGTCCTTCTCAACCCTTAGGATCCGACAGCACAAAAGTGAACCGGCTTGGCTAGTTGGTCAATATCTGATGACTCTGCAGACGCAATCGGCCCTCATAGGTGAACGGAGTGTGGTGACGCTCGCGATAGAAAAGATGAATCTCATCGCCGTTGACTTCGGCGTCAACCAATCTCCGGTCCGCAGCGTGGCTGGTCTCACCCTGCATTCGCAAGACTCTGCCATCGAAGACGTCCTCGTATTGCGGATGGCAGGCCTGTTTCTCACGCGTAATGAATAGGATGATGAAGCGTGTGGTGCTGGGCGTGACAATTCCTCTTGATATCGCTTCGTACCCCTCGTACTCCCATAGATCAGCCGATTGAGGACGCGTGTACGCCTCGCCGATGTGTACCCGCTCAAAGCTGATAAACATGCGATCTACCTCCCAGTACCTATCGTGTCCACCTTACACGGTCCCGCGCACGTATCCGGAATCACGGCCTTGTGCGAGGTCGCCTCAACTCGCCCCGTTGTTCATCAACGGCTTGGATTATCCGCATTACCACCGCTTCGGGATCGGTCTTGACCTCATGCTGCCAGATTCTCATGACTCTCCAGCCCATCCTGCGCAACTTTCGAAGTGCCGCCGGTCCCTCTTTCGCGTTTCACCGATCTTGCTCCTTCCAAAAAGGAGGGATTGTCTGCCTCCAAAGCGGGAATCTGTAACCGTGCCAGAAGTCGCCTCCAGGAATACGACTACCTTCTCGTTCGGGAAAACGATGTCGGGTTTCCCCGGTAGAGTCGCCTTGTGCTTACGAAACCGCAAGCCTCGCCTGTGGAGTTCTCGAGCGCACTGCCCTTTCGAGACCGGTGTCTTTTCCTTTGACCCGCGACATACAGTAGCTTCGTTGCTTCGCGGTCAGATTATCGGGCATAAATGATCCCCAAGAGCAATCAGGAACGCGAATTGTCGCCCCGCCCCTGTTCGACCACGACAATCGTGGGACCCATGTGCATCAAGCCTCACGCTTGCGAGTCCCCTACACCTCGCTGCCGATCCTCGGCGGAACGATGGGCCGAACCAGATTCGATAATCTTCCGCGTATCGTGCGACCTCCACACGTTTCGCTTGGAAACCCTTTGCAGTGACATCTCCGTCTAGGACTGCCTCATAGTGCGAATAGAACGACCGCGCTCTTGCGAACATATCTGCCCACGACAACGCGTCGAAATCATTTGCATTCGTCATCTGTTTCCATTTGCGGTCAGGGATGTTCGTCGTGCCACCGTAGACCAGCACACGCCGGCAGTTCTCGCGCGCCTTCATGAGCGCGACTTGATACTGCTCGAGGCGCCGGAGTTCCTCCAACTCGACCTGCATGTCCCGGGCGTTTGAGTTCGATGATGACCAATGCGTCTGTCTCTTTGGCGAAGGCGAGGAAGTCCACACGCTTGTTCTTTATGTCGTCTGGACAGTCTCTATCGCCCCACTCACGTAGCTGCTTACTAACCGACTTCTCTTCCACGAAAACTTGCCACTCCGGATTAAACAACCACGGGTATTCCGCCAACAGGTCGTGTAAGTTGTCGTACGTCTTGCTGGAGGCTGTCTCAGGTGCGTTGTGCACGATCATGTTCTCGAGCTTCTTGATGATGCTAAGCCGCCCGGTACAATCTCAAGGATCGCCCTGCTCTCCAGCACTTTCCAGTCGTACAGCCGACCTAACATCTCACTCGAGCTTGTCTGGATCTTGCCCCGCTCGCTCTATATCGTCGATGACATCATGAAACGTCCGGAATTCGTAGCGCGTATCAGCGAGTCTGCCAAATCGCGCGTCCGTGGGTCACCTTCTTCGGATTTCTGCCCGAGAACTTTGAGGAATCGGCTGATTTCCTTGCGGGTCGACAAATCCAAGAAGCATCAAGGCGACGCCGCAAAATCTGGATCAGTGAGAACCCAATTTTCAAACTGCTGTCCTCGCAGCTCGGCACACTCGCGGAGCACCTTGCGTGTAAGGTCTTCGCCCCATGTGCGGAGCCCCGAGAGTTCCTCTTTCTCCCAGTCAAGCTCCTGGCGGTCTGTCGAGATGACATCCGATTCGTCGTCAGTGCCAGCGTCGATGTAATCGGCTACAATCTCTCCGGTGACGTATCGTGTTGAATGTTGGGAGGAGGCTGTAGACTCGACATTGAAGAAGAACGGCGGAGCTTGAGCGGTCCTTTCGTTTGCGTAGATCACGAACCCCTGCAGTTCCTTCGAGCGAAGTGGTTTCCTCGCGAACCGATAGCGATACTGGACGGTCTTCGCCATCTGGCAGCTGTGGCTTTGCACGGCTCGTCAGACGGTGGACATTCGTATATCGCATCAATCGTGGGTTCAGCGAGTTGCACGCCGTTGACTATGATGGTCATCTCGCCGCGAGTCACGCGAGAAAACCGACGCGCGAAGGTCTCCATCAGGCTGGCCACATCCATCGGTGAGGTGTGACGGAGGCTTGATAACTCGATGCGCGTGCCTGACGAAGGCCATGTCGCTCCCTTGTTAACCTCCTCCCAAGGAAAGCTGATGTGCTGAGCTTGGCCTGCGTCGGCCTTTAGCTCCTGCAATGACATGGAAAACGATATCGCTTTTGTGCTATTCTTTGCCCAAGTCGTCGACGGTCACCTTCTCGGCGAGTCCGAAACCAGCGAGCTTGCCGATCCCCTTTCGGCCCATGATACTCCGCCCGTGGCTCTCGGTGTCTCCTTCGGCTCGACGGTTGCGCCCCACAACCAGATAGCGATCCTGGACGGTCGAAGCATCCATCCCCTCGCCGTCATCCATGATTGTAATGACACTCTGCAGGGCATCGTACTGCCCGGCAGGCGGGATCTCGATCCACACCGATTTTGCCCCGGCGTCCCAGCAGTTGGCAACGAGTTCCGCAATGGACGGTGCACGATGCTTATACATCTGGGTACCTAGATGCTCGATGGTGCGACCCAGGATCGTCATCGTGAACTCGCCTGCCGCCATTGTGCTCACCTCCGATGTATCGAGCGCGCCTTGCGAAAACAGCGCGTCTCTGTGCTGACATTGGTCGCGTTTGTTTGCGCATTGAGTGCTTCAATCACGCACCGCGCGTGAGCAGCGATGAATGGCGGCGGAAGCGCAGTTTCCAATTAGGGCTGCAACACCCGACTTCCCCCTGGTTGTGGGGAATTGATAACTCGGCGGAAACCCTTGAAGAAGGGCGGCTTCGCGCATCGTGATGGCCCTATCCTGGTCTGGATGTAGGAATCTCCCTTTCGAGGGATTGAAACAACCTGTCGTCATGGTTGGCGCAACGTCGCTCCAGGCCATTCTCCCATAGACATCCTTGAACCCGCCGCATCGTTTGTGGCAGTCGAGCTGGTCCTCGTTTGGCAATTGCGTGCGGCTGCCGCCATCCTTCGGGACTCGCCTGATAAACTCGACGACCTTTTCGCTGCGATGTTCCGGCAAATCATGCAGGCTGTCCCCACTCTGCACCCGGCGCCGGCATGGATCCGATGGCATCCCGGACGGTCCGTCTCGCATCCGTGGGCTGGGCAAACTCGATCTTCTCCCCCTTGCCCGCGAGAAGAATCAGTCTCCGCCGCCTTTGAGGAACGCCGTAATCGGCCGCATCATGAATGTCCACGTTGAGGACATACCCAAGCCTTCGCAACTCGCGGCAGAAGGAACGAAATCTATGGTACTTCTTCAAGCAGGGGACGTTCTCCATCATAACCGCTTTTGGCAATAGGCCCCTGACGAAACGCAGGAACTCGTCGATCAAGCTATTACGATGATCCCTCACGCTTCTCGGTCCATTCAGAGTGCGCATTGCCTGGAAAAGCCCTGACAGGGCGGGCAACCGGCAAGCAAATCCAGTTCGCCCTTTCTCAGGTTCAGTACCTTCTTCACTTCGCGAACGGACAGTTGTCTTATGTCACATTCCCACACGCGCACACCGCCGTGATTCATCTTGTACGTGCGCATCGCCACGGGGTCATTGTCCAGCCCGCCAATAACCTCGAACCCCGCTTGCTCGAGACCAAGAGTAAGGCCCCCGCACCCACAGAACAAATCAACTGCCTTCATTTGAATCCTTTGATCTGAATGCTGCTGCACGCACCCTTTCTCGCTGCTCGTATACCACTATCAGGCGACCATCCGCGGCTTCTCCTGCCGCCGTCACGTCTGCCCAGACGCGTTGTCCTGCTCGTCCCTTCCTGCATGCGAACTTGCACATTCCTCACGAACTTGGCAGGAGGCACGTCGAGGGCCTGGCATAACCGAAAGAGCACGCCTACCGTCGGGCTCTTGACCCCGCGTTCAATCAGGCTCACGTAGGTTCTGTGGACCCCGGCATCGAAGCCGAGTCGTTCCTGACTGATCCGCTTCTTCCGCCGACAAGCGCTGAGCTCCATACCAACCGCCTTTTCGATGTTCATAGAGCAACTCCATGCCAAAGGGTTAAAGTACAGGGGAGTGCGCGACATATCTTCAGACTATAGTATGCAGGTGGGGAAAAGGGTCGAATCGGCGTGTGGGACGGGCAGTAGGTCAACGATCCTATCGCCCGAATCCTGCTCCCGATTCTCGGCCGGAGCAAGGGCAATCTGAAGACGAAAAAACGGCATTCGGTAGCCGGTCACCTCGATTGCGGATTGCGGAGAGACTTGCGGCGGGACGCCTGCCGCCTCCGGCCTGCCAGAAGAATTTCTGCGGAATGGTGGCTTTTTCCATCAACAGGCGGGGGTCGAGAAGCGTCTTGATTATGGTGAAATTATATCGTCAGGCGTAGGCTAGGCGGTAGCCAGTAGGCGGTAGGCGGATGCAAAAACGAACCCAATTTCCGGGCGAAGCCCCGTGGGACGAGGCCGGAGGGGCGAGGGGCGACGGTCCCGCGTCCCCCATCGCGGGAGCCAGTTACGCGAAACGAACCCAATTGCCCGAAGCGGGGCACCGAGGCGGTGTCCGGCGAGCTTGGCGGCAGGGGCCAGTCGATTGCGCAAAACGAACCCAATTCCGCCGGCCGAGAGAATTCCCAGTTCCCGGTTGGAGATGGCGTCCCACATACCCCATCATTCCACTATTCTATTATTCCACCATTCCAGTCCCATGCCGATCGTGCAAAACAAAGCCAAACTTGGGCAGGTCTGGGGTATCTGGGGCTGGCGCTGGGTCAGGGGCCAGTTGTACAAACAAAGCCAATTTCCAGAGGGCTGATAATGAAGACAAACTCTTTGCGGAAAAGGAGTTATGAGAACCGGACCCGGCTTCGCGGCTGTGAAAAACAAAGCCAATTTTCCCCCAATATTCCGTCATTCCACCATTCCAGTTCGATGCCGATTGTGCAAAACAAACCCAATTCCCGGCTACGCCGGGAGGGACAAGGCCAAAGGGGCGGGGGACGCGGGGCAAATGTGCAAAACGAACCCAATTTCCATGCTTGCTCCGAATCCCCCCTGGCGGGTATAATGAGGAGCGTCGGCCGTCGTTGGTTTAGCTCGCGGCCTGCCGCAACAGCAAGAGCGGCACGGCCGTAGAAACGTAAGGTGTTGTAAATAAAGAAGTTAAGCTACACGGAGAGGTGGCTGAGTGGCTGAAGGCGCTGGTTTCGAAAACCAGTGTGCTCTACGGGGCACCGCGGGTTCGAATCCCGCCCTCTCCGTTAGTCTCTTTCGGCGGATTGGCGCCGGGCTTACCGGCCCAGCAAGACCTTGATGAACTCCTGGTCCTGCCGGCCGCGGCTGACAATGCCGAACCCGCCTTTGTAGTCCCAGTTGGCCCAGGCGATGCCGTGCTTGTCCAAGTTGGCACGCATATCGCGGTACCACTGCATTCGCACCTCGCGCGGGGTGGTGGGCAGGGCGCCCCACTCGCCGCAATAGAGCGGCAGATCGAGCTTCTTCGCCAGCGCCAGCGGCTTGGCCAGCAGGCTTTCGAGCCTCTCGCGGTTGTAGACGCCGTTGTTGCCTTTGACAATCCGAGCGATCTCCGGGTCGAGCTTGGCAACCTCTTCCGGGGCCACGAGTTGGCCGGGATAGTTCACCGGCCCTTGGTACTTGCCGACCTCGGTCCAGCCGGCCTTGTAGTGCGTGATCAACATGGGCGTGTAGAAATGAAAGCTCAGGATGATGTCCCTGTCGCCCGGCGGGATGCGCAGCTTGTCGAACGTGTCCACGGACTGCCACCGGTTCGAGCCGATGACGATCTTGCGGTGCGGCTCCTCCCGGCGGACCTGGCGCACGAGACCATCGACCAGCTTGTTCCATTGCTCGGCGTCATCGGCCACCGGCTCGTTCATCAACTCATAGGCGACGAGCGAGACGGGGTACTTCTTCAACTCGGCCGAGAGGTCCCGCCACAAGGCGAAGAACTTCTCCTGGGCCTTCGGATCGGTCCAGAGGGGTTTCTCTTTCGCGTTGAAATGATGCGAGCGCAGGATGTGCAGATCGACGACGACCCGCAGGTTCTTCTTCTGGCACCAGCCGATAGCGTTGTGCAGCAGTTGGAACGCTTCGCTCTCTTTCTGGCCGGCCTCATCCCAAAGCTGCTCCTCATCGACAGGCAGCCGGATGTGGTCGAACCCGAGCGAGGCGATCAGCTCGACATCCTTCTCCGTGAACCATCGCAGTCTCTCTTCGCCGCGCCTGGTGCTCTGCGAAAGCCAATGGCTGATATTAGTTCCCCGGTGAATCGTGAACCCTTCATCCTTCTGAGCCGCCCCAGCGGAAAGGCAGACGGACAGCACAGTCACTGGAATCATCATGTATTGAAGCATGGTACACTCCTTATTTGCATTCGCCTGTGCGCCTTGTCATCCTGAACGGAGTGAAGGATCCGGCCACCGAATGGAAATCCTCCCCATTCGCCGCCCAGATCCTTCGCCTTCGGCTCAGGATGACAAAGCTAACCAACGGGATTCTCTCGGACTATCTCAATGTTGCTTGCTCAACACAGCCTCCCAGGTCTCGTAGGCGGCCTGGTAGGCTTTCTTCAGTTGCTTGTTGGGCTCGACGGTTCGGACCGGCTCGAGGCCGACGAAGGCGTCTTCGGGGGCTTTGTAGAGGCCCATGCCGATGCCGGCACCGCGGGCAGCGCCTTGGGAGCCGTCGGTCTTGTAGAGCTCGACCGTCGCACCGGTGATCGTCGCGAAGGCCTCCGCGAAGAGCGGGCTCAGGAACATGTTGGCGTTGCCCGCTTTGACGGTCTTGAGCCGGGTGCCCATGTCGCGCATGATCTGCAGGCCGTAGTTGAGGGCGAAGACGATCCCCTCCTGGGCGGCCCGCAGGACGTGGGGCTTCTTGTGGATGTTGAAGTTCCAGCCGTGGACGGATGCCGCCGATGTTGCGGTTCTCCAGCGTTCGCTCGGCGCCGTTGCCGTACGGCAGGATGACCAGGCCCTCGGAGCCGACACCGGCGTCTGGGCGGCCAGATCGTTCATCTGCGGATAGTCCAGGCCGTCGCCGCCGAAGTTGTGCTTGAGCCAACTATTGAGAATGCCGGTGCCGTTGAGGCACAGGAGCACGCCGTAGCGCGGCTTCTTGGCCGTGTGGTTCACGTGGACGAAGATGTTGACGCGGGACTTCGGGTCGTAGTTCTTCTTGTCGGTGACGCCGTAGACGACGCCGGAGGTGCCGGCGGTCACGGCGATCTCGCCGGGCTTGAGCACGCTCAGGGACAGGGCGTTGTTCGGCTGATCGCCGGCCCGATAGCTGACCGGCGTGCCGGCGCGCAGGCCCAGCTCGCCGGCGCCGCGCTGCTCAGCTCGCCCTGGATCGAGAACGTCGGGACCGTCTCGGCGACGAGGTCGGGCGCGATGCCGTAGTGGTCGAGGACGAAGTCGGCGAGCCTGTCCTTCTCGAAGTCCCACAGGATGCCTTCGGAGAGGCCCGAGGGCGTCGTCCGGATCTCGCCCGTCATCTTCATGGCGATGAAGTCGCCGGGCAGCATCATCTTGTCGATCCTGGCGTAGAGCCTGGGCTCGTTGTCCTTGACCCACTTGAGCTTGGAGGCGGTGAAGTTGCCGGGCAGATTGAGCAGCCGCTTGAGGCACTTCCTGGGCCCGATGTCCTTGGCGGCCTTCTGGCCGATGGACACCGCGCGGCTGTCGCACCAGATGATCGCCGGCCGCAGCACCTGCTTGTTCCTGTCCACGACGACCAGGCCGTGCATCTGGTACGAGATGCCGATGGCCTTGACATCGCAGGGATCGAATGGGGCCTTGTCCCTGATCTGCTGCGTGGCGAGCTTGACATGCTCCCACCAGGTGTCGGGGTGCTGCTCGGCCCAGCCCGGTTGCTTGGCGATGATCTCCAACTCTCTGTCCGGCGAGGTGGCCGAGGCCAGGGCCTTGCCCGTCCCTGCGTCCATCAGTGTGGCCTTGATCGAGGAACTCCCGACATCGTATCCGAGCAGCAGCGCCATCTATTCACCCCTTCATGTTAGCAGAAAGCGTTTTGGCGACTTGTCATGCTGAACGAAGTGAAGCATCTGGGCTGCGGAGGATAAGCCCACGCGTCCCGGGGCGGCCTCCCATTCGGTGGCCAGATCCTTCGCTGTCGCTCAGGATGACAGACTTAGCGAAAGCTGTGACTCGTATCTTAGTCCATCAACGTCACGCGGTCAAACCATCGCCAAGGCCTGCGGCCTTGACGCTGCCACCCGGAGTCGAGCTACTTATGCTCCTGCTCGATCACCTGCACCAGACCGGCGTCGATGTATTGGCCGCCGCCGGTTTGGTGACAGTGGAGGGCGATCAGGTTCTTGCCTGGCTTCAAAGCAGCGCGGGCGTCGGCATTGAGGGGCAGCGGCTCGTACTGCGTCGTGTAAGCCGGTGGCCGAGGCGGCCTGCACGCCGTTGAGGTAGATCTCGACGTCTTCATCGTGATGGACCGACAGTTGCAGATTGCCCAGGCTTGTGCCCTCCAGCGTGAAGGTCCGGCGGAGCCAGATGTCGGGCGTGTTCCACTCGGTGCGGACGATCGCGCCGGGCGTGCCCGCGGTGCCGAAGCCGCTTTCGCCCTGCTTCCAGGAGCTGGCGTCGAAGTCGGGCTGGAACCAGCCGGCGGCCCGGCCGGGTCGTGGTGTAGCGCCAGGAGGCGGCTTTCTCCCGGGCGGTCGGCACGACGGTCACGAGCACCGGCGGCTTGGGCATGGGGGCCCAGTTGGCGGCCTTGGTCTTGTCCCGGCTGGCGTACTTCTGCCAGACGGCCTTGTCGTAGAGCATCTGCAGGAACACGCCGCCGACCACCGGCCGGGCGGTGAAGCCCCGCTTGCGGGCGTCGTTGCGTGCAGTACCAGTCCGTCATCGGCGAGCGGTCGGGCGTCTCGTTGAGGAACAGGTAGACCGGGTCGACCAGCGCCTCGAAGTCCGCGCGGTTCTGCGTCAGCGTGGCGGTCCAGAGGATCCAGTCGAGCTTCGTGTAGAGCTGGCGGTTGTCGAGCGGCAGGCCGTACCGGTTCTGGGTCTTCTTGTAGAAGTCCATCTCCTTGCGGGCGACCTCGGCGGGGAACAGGTTCAGGCCGAGGATGCGGTCCCAGACGAGGTTGTACTTCTGGCTCCAGGTGCCGGGCTTGTCGAAGGCGAGGCGGAAGTGGTCGCCGTCGTCGGCTTCCTTCACCCAGCGGGCGGCGAACTCCTTCGCGAGCTTGGAGTACTCCTGCGGCCTTGGCCTTGTCGCCGCGCAGGTCGCAGAGCTTGGCGAACGCGCCCAGGCCGCAGATCGCCTTGGCGCTGAGGTTCACGTTGTGGGCGAGGTGGCCGGCGAAGTCGTCGGTGCAGAGCTGGTTCTCCGGGTCGAAGCCCTTGGCCTTGAGGTACTCGGCCCATTGCTCCAGCTGCGGCCAGTAGAGGCCGGCGAAGTCGGCGTTGCCTTCCATCTGGGCGAGGGCGGCCATGAGGAGCAGCAGGTTGCCGCTCTCCTCGACGGGCATCTGGTTCTCCTCGGTCCGCTCGCCGCCGCCGTAGACCTGGCCGTTGGCGTGCGGGTACGTGCCCAGGTCGTGCGGGGCGAAGGGGAACTTCCAGCGCGCGCTGGCCGCGTAGTTCATGAACGGCACCAGGAACGACTTGGCCAGCGACGGGCCGAACAGCAGGAACTGCGGGGCCATCGGGTAGAACACGTCCGACGTGCCGATGCAGCCGTTGGAGTGGTTCTCCTTGCAGAACTGCAGCGGCTGGCCGTTGGCGTCGGCGACGAACTTGCCCGCCGCGAAGCACTGGCGATAGGCCAGCGCGCACAGCTTGGCGTACTTCTCGCCGCCGGCCTTGGTCAGGTCGGCCATCAGCTCCGCGTCGAACGCGGCGCAGCGCTTCTTGCAGCGACGCGTAGTCCTTCGCGGCGGCCTTGAGCAGATCGGCGGCCTCCCAGCCGTTGCGGCGCCAGTACGGCCGCAGGTTCTTCTGCATGTACTGGATCGAGTAGAGGTCGTCGTAGGCCAGCATCAGCCAGCGGGAGACCGGCTTGGAGCTGACGTTGCCAACCTGGAGCACGACAGCCGCCGCGACGGCGTCGGCCGCTACGGGCTGCTCGGGGCCGCCACTGATCTTGGTGGTCAGACCATCCTTGACGAAGTCCGTGCGCGCAGAGCCCCGGGACCGGCGATCCAGGACGGAGCCTTCGTCGCTTCGGGGCGGCCACGTACAGGTAGCCCCAGTCGATGCGGAGGTCGTCGCCCTCTTGGCGAGAACCGGCTGGTCCTTGGAGCCGATCTTCGCCGCGACGAGGTCGCCGATCGGTCTCCGTGGTCCACACCACCTGCTGCTGATTGGGCGTCGTTGACCGTCAAGCTCGCCCGAGGCATCGAAGTAGAGCTGCGACGTCGTGCTGTCTTGCCGTCGGTGGCGCGGCAGTCGTAGCGTCAGATAGGTCACCGGCCGGGACAGGATGTCGATGTCCTCCGGCAGGGCCGGCGGTCATGAAGGTCAGCGTCAGGGCCACGCCTGCGCCCTCGAAGGTGTAGATCGTGCGCGTGGGCAGGACCGTCAGACTGGTCTGCGGCAAGTGCCGGCACGGTGCCCGGGCTGGCGCCCATGACGCGGTAGGGCTTGCCGTCGATGCGGACCATGCTCGTCAGGCGATGGGGCTTGCCGGTCCAGTGGACGGTGTCGTCGTCGGTCAGCTTGTCCGCCGGCGACCAGATGCTGAAGTACGGATCGCACGCGACCAGCGGCGTGGCGGGCGGAATGAGCTTGTCCCCTTCGGCTTTGCGCGGCTGCGGCGGTGTGTAGAGGGTCTTGTTCGCGGCGGCCACCGTCGCGGACATCCATCTTGACCATCGCGCGGTCGTAGGTCATCAGGCCGTTGACCTCGACCTCCACGTCGGTCGTCTGCGTGTAGACGGCGGCGGACAGGCCCTGGTCGCCGGTCAGCGGGTGGAGCTTGCGGATCAGGTTCAGATAGGCGTCGGTCAGCTCCTCGCGGGTGCGTGAAGCTGCGGTAGCCCCAGTTCTTCTCCGACTGCCAGGTGTGGCCGGGCAGCGGCAGGCCCAGGCCGCCGAACTCGCCGAGCACGACGGCGCGCTTCTCTTCGGGGCGCGGCACCGCCGGGCCGGGATACTGGTGAATGTCCATCACGTCGCCCACCTTGCGGTCGGTCCAGCCGCTGGCGTTGTCCACCAGCCGCGTCGGGTCGAGCTTCTTGATCAGGTCCACGACGCGCGGCGTGTCGAACTGGCCCCAGCCCTCGTTGAACGGCACCCACATCACGATGGAGGGATGGTTGCGGAACGCGTTGATGATGCTGGTCAGCTCGGTGTCGATACTGCTTCGCGGATTCCGCGGTCCGCCTGATGTCGGGGTCGTTGCGGCCGATGTACCTGTCGCCGCTGGGCATGTCCTGCCAGACCAGCAGGCCGAGCTTGTCGCACCAGTAGTACCAGCGGTCCGGCTCGACCTTGACGTGCTTGCGGGCCATGTTCATGCCGAGCTTCTTGGTCACCTCGATGTCGTACTTGAGGGCCTCGTCCGTCGGGGCGGTGTACAGCCCATCCGGCCACCAGCCCTGATCGAGCGGGCCGATACTGGAACAGCGGCTTGTTGTTCAGGCACAGCCGCAGAATGCCCTTCTCATCCTTGCCCAGCGAGATCTTCCGCATGCCGAAGTAGCTCTGGACCTCGTCAACGGGCTTGCCATCCTGCGAGCAGCGTGACTCGCAGGTCGTAGAGGAAGGGTGAGTCGGGAGACCAAGGCTTGGCGTCGGGCACTTTCAGCGACAGCGTCGGCTCGCATAGAGTCGCTGCTGCCCGTGATCGCGAGTTCGCCCGTCTGAACAACCTTTGCGCCGTCGAGGACGTCCACCATGACGGACGGACTTGCCGGCACCAATGACCGCCGTGGACTTGCACGGTCACCGCCGACTTGTCGACGTCCGGCGTCATCTTCAGCGATCCGAGGTGCGCGGCTCGCAACCGGTTCCAGCCAGACCGTCTGCCAGATGCCGGTGACGGCGGTGTACCAGATGCCGCCGGGCTTGAGGACCTGCTTGCCGCGCGGCTGCGTGCCGGTGTTGGTCGGGTCCCAGACCGACAGGACGATCTCCTGCTCGCCGCCTTGTTTCAGAGCGTCGGTGATGTCGAGCGTGAACGGATCGTAGCCGCCCTTGTGATTGCCCACCTCCTTGCCGTTGACCCAGACGGTGGCGTCCCAGTCCACGGCGCCGAAGTGCAGCAGCATCCGCTTGTTGTCGGCGGACCAGTTCCATTTCTCCGGCACGGTGAACGTGCGGCGGTACCACAGCCGGTTCTCCGGGCCGACCGGCTTCATCACGCCGGAAAGGGCCGACTCGATCGGGAACGGCACCAGGATCTGGCCGTCGAAGCTGTCCGGCTTGGCGGCGTCCTTCGGCTTGATCGCGTAGTCCCAGAGGCCGTTGAGGTTGAGCCAGTCCTCGCGGACCATCTGGGGCCGGGGGTACTCCGGATGGGCGTTCTGGGGCGAGACCTCCTTGGCCCACTTGGTCATCAGGGGACCGTCCGCCGGCTTCCAGGCGCCCTGGGCCAGGGGTGAAAGCAGCACGACAACCGCGATCCCGAGAAACAGGCTGGTTTGGAGACGATGATGGACCATGATGGAACCTCCCACGAAAAGAGTCACTCCGTCAGTAGCATGGGCATCTTGCCCATGAGTGGGGTTCCCAAACGCATCATTCCGCGTTTGGGGCCCCAGTCGCAGGGCCGTCTCGGCCTTGCCTTCACGGGCGGGACGCCCGTGCTACGAGCAGCCACAGAGTACACCGAGGACACAGAGAAGTAAAGAGCGTGTGACCCCGCTGGCTCCATTGCGGCGGCGCGGGGGCGATTTTGTTTGAATCCCCCAGCGGAAAACTGGTAAACTACTTTCATACAACCGGCCTGTACAGCCACGGCCCGACACCTTACTGAAGGAGGACGTTATGAGTGCACGCACGTACCGCGGTATCCTGTCTCTTCTGGCCCTTTCCGCTTTGTCCTTTTCCGTCGCCTGGGCCGATACCACGACGGGTCTGGTCTCGCACTGGAAGCTGGACGATGGGACCGGTCTGGTCGCCACCGACAGCGTCGGCGGCAATGACGGCATACTCCAGGGTGACGCCACCTGGGCCGATGGCCTTTTCGGCGGGGCCCTTCTGCTCGACGGCGCCGGCGACTACGTCGACTGCGGCAGCAAGCCGGCCTTCAACATCACCGACGCAGTGACGCTGACCGCCTGGGTCCAGGCCCGGGGCGATTTCGCCTACCCCGACTGGTCCGGCATCATCATGCGCGGCGGGCCGAACATCGACACCTTCGCCTTCTACTATAATGGGCCTTCCCAGCAGCTCGGCTTCAAGACGACGGGCTGCACGCCGGAATGGTACGCCACCGGCGCCAACACGGCGCCGGCTTTGTTCGACGGCGACTGGCACCACGTGGCCGCCACGTACGACGGCAAGACCAAGATCGTGTACCTCGACGCCGTCGTGGTCGGCAGCATCGCCACGACGGGCAGAATCGAGACCAGCACCGGCCGGCTCTTCCTCGGCGCGGGACGCGATCTGAACCCGACGACGCACCACCTGTGCGGCCGGATCGACGATGCCCGGCTTTACAAGCGCGGCCTGTCCGCGGCAGACATCAAGGAACTCGTTCCCCCCAAGGTGCAGGCCCGCAAGCCTGAACCTGCCAACGGGACCATCGGTGTGGTCACGCCCCTGTTCCGCTGGACCGCCGGCGAGACCGCGGTGCTCCACAACGTCTACGTCGGAAAGACCCCGGACCTTGGCCCCGCCGATCTGGCCGGCAACCGCCAGCCCCTCGCCATGTTCTGGTACATTCCCGGCCTGGAGCCCGGCGTGACGTATTACTGGCGCGTCGATGAGATCGAAGCCAACGGCACGACGATTCACACGGGTAACGTGTGGACCTTCACCACCCAGGCCCTGACCGCCTACCAACCCAGCCCGGTCGACGGGGCGAAAGACGCTTCCCCGACACCTACGCTGACCTGGCAGCCGGGCCAAGCGGCCACCAAACATCACGTGTACTTCGGCGACACGCTCGATGCGGTTCAGCAACGGGTCGCCGGCGCGGATAAGGGCGAAGTCACGGACGCCACGTTCTCTCCGGGCGCTCTGGCCGGCGCGACGACGTATTTCTGGGCCGTGGACGAGTTGATCGCGGGCGGGACCACCAAAGCCGGCCCGGTCTGGACCTTCACCACGTACCTGCCCGTGGATGACTTCGAGAGCTACACGGATGCCGAAGGCAGCCGGATCTACGAGACCTGGGCGGACGGCTTGACGAACAGCACCGGCTCGCTGGTCGGGTACATGACATCCCCCTTCGCGGAGCAGACCATCATCCACGGCGGCAAGCAGTCGATGCCGCTGGACTACAACAACCTCAAGTCGCCCTTCTACAGCGAGGCCGAGCAGGAGTTCGCGACCGCACAGGACTGGACGGTCGGCGAGGTCGGCACGCTGGTCCTCTTTGTCCGAGGCAAACTGGGCAACGGTCCAGCGCCCTTGTACTTCACGGTCAAAGATGCCTCCAATAAGACGGCTACCGTCATCCATCCGGATGCGGCCGTGATCGGCACGGCCAAGTGGACCGAATGGAAGATCCCGCTGAGCAGCCTGGCCGGCGTGAACCTGGCCAGGATCAAGAAGATCACCATCGGCCTCGGCGACAAAGCCAATCCCAAGGCCGGCGGCGCCGGCCAGATCTTCGTGGACGACATCCGGCTGATTAAGCCGTAAGGATCTATGATTTATGATTGGCCGCGTCGGCGGTGGCACACAATGAAATAGTAGCAGCTGGAGAGGGGAGAACTGCAGTGGACCGGAAAAGTCACGCGGTCATCTTGGGCACAATCGCCCTGGTCCTAATTGCGGTACAGACCGTGGTCAGCGGCGCGGATGATCCCAACCTGATCGGCTGGTGGACGCTCGACGAAGGCTCGGGGGCGACGGTCGCCGACTCCTCCGGAATGGGTCACGACGGGCGCTTCGTCAGCGAGCCTCTCTGGACCGAGGGCTTTTCCGGCGCAGCGCTGGAATTCGACGGCGTGGACGACTACGTGCTCTGCGCCGAACGGAGCGGGACCCGGCCGGGCGTCTATCCCAAGGAGCTGATGCCGGCCGGCGGTTTCACGGTGGCCTGCTGGGTCCGGCTCCACCAGTTCGCCTACTTCAGCTCCTTCGTCGGCAACGGCATGGACAGCGGCGACGATGAATGCGGGTTCTTCCTGTACAACTACGGCTGGGTCGGCGAAAGCGGCCGGGATTTCGGGCTCGCCATACGAACCGAGACCGGCATGCACTATGTCGAGACCCCGAACACCTACGAGACCGGCACCTGGTACCATCTGGTCGCCCTCTATGACGGCCAGAGTGTGACAATCTACGTGAACGGCTCGGTGTCGGCCGGCCCCCAGTCCGTCGGCGGTCCGATCCGGTGGGTCAGTCAGGCCAGCGGGAACTATCCCGAACGATTCGCCATCGGCGTCTGGCTGGACCCGGGCTATGACCTCTGGGTCGATGGCGCGATCGACGATGTGCGCTACTACAGCCGGGTCCTGGCCGAAGCCGAGGTCAAGAAGCTCGCCTTCCACCCTAAGGCGTATAAGCCCGATCCAGCCGACGGCGCTGCCAGCGTGACCACTCCTCTGCTCAAATGGACCGCCGGCAGTTCGGCCCTGTTTCACAATGTGTACCTCGGGACAGGCTCGCAGCTCACGCCGACGGATCTGGTCGGCTCGCGCCTGCCCTTCACGATGTACTACCACGTTCCCGGCCTGCAACCGGGCGTTGCGTACTGTTGGCGTGTCGATGAGATCGAGAAGGACGGCGTCACCACCTATACCGGCGATGTTTGGAGCTTCACAGCCCAGGCCCTGACGGCGTACTACCCCACCCCGGCGGACGGGGCGAACAACGCCTCGCCTGCACCCACACTGACCTGGCTGCCGGGCCAGGCGGCCGTCAAACATCACGTGTACTTCAGCGACGCTCGCGACGCGGTCCAGCAGCGGGCCGCCGGCGCGGATAAAGGCGAGATCGCGGACACCACGTTCGCACCGGGCGCGTTGGCCGAAGCGACGACTTACTTTTGGGCCGTGGATGAGCTGATCGCCGGCGGAACCACCAAAGCCGGCCCGGTCTGGACCTTCACCACCTACCGGCCCGTCGATGACTTCGAGAGCTACAACGATGAGCCGGACAAGGGCACGCGCCTCTACGAGACCTGGACCGACGGCCTGACAAACGGCACAGGCTCGCTGGCCGGGTACCTGATGGCCCCGTTCGCCGAGCAGACCATCGTCCACGGCGGCAAGCAGTCGATGCCTTTGGACTACAACAACATCAAAACGCCCTTCTACAGCGAGGCCGAGCGCGAGTTCGCGACCGCCCAGGACTGGACAGTCGGTGAGGTCAGCACGCTGGTCCTGTTCGTCCGAGGCAAATCGGGCAACGGTGCAGCCGCGTTGTATGTCATCGTGAAAGACGCTTCCAACCATACGGCCACGGTCATTCACCCGGATGCGGCCGTGGTGGGTGCAACCAAGTGGACCGAATGGAAGATCCCACTGACCAGCTTGGCCGGCGTGAATCTGGCCAAGATCAAGAAGATCACCATCGGCGTGGGCGACAAAGCCGATCCCAAGGAAGGCGGCACCGGCTTGATCTTCGTCGATGACATCCGAGTAACGAAACCGTAAGGATTTATGATTCCCGCCTTCGTGGGAATGACATGTTTACGATTTCTGATTTATGATTGTAGATCGGGAACGGAGGACTGCGATGGACCAGAGAAGACACACGGCTATCTGGAGCGGGATCGTTTTGCTGCTGATGGCAGCACAGACAAGGGTCAGCGGCGCGGAGGACCCCAACCTCGTGGCCTGGTGGCCCCTCGATGAGGGCTCCGGAACAATGGCCTTCGACGCCAGCGGCCACGGCAATGACGCGAGTTTCCAGGTGCTCCCGTGTGGGTGGCGGACGGGAGACTCGGGGGCGCGGTGCAATTCAACGGCACCTCCGATTACCTTGCCGCCCCGGACTCCGCCAGCCTCGACATCAAGGGCGACCGGTTGACGCTGGCGGCCTGGGTCAAGGCCAATAGCTGGGCGACGAGTCACATAATCCGAAAGATCCCGGATACGGGCACGGGGTCCATCTACTTCATTCGGGTGCAGTCGAACGTGCTGCGCGGCGATATCGCCACACCGGCCGGCACGGTCGTCGTGCAGGGCGTAACGGCCGTGCGTGCGCAGGAATGGGTTCACGCGGCCCTCGTCTACGACGGCGCCGAGGGGCGCATCTATCTCAACGGTGTGGTGGACGGGCGGGCCAACCTCTCCGGGAAGATCGCGGAAAGCAACAACGAGCTGCGCATCGGCCGCGGCGAGCCGGCGGGCTACCTCAACGGGACGATCGACGATGTCCGCATCTACAACCGTGCCCTGACGGTGGAGGAGATCAAGCAGCTCAATCCCCCCCAACTCCAGGCGTACAAACCCCAGCCGGCCAATGGGGATCGGGCGGTCGCCACGCCCTTGCTCCAGTGGACGGCCGGTGTGACGGCGGTGGTGCACGACGTGTACTTCGGCACCAGGGCGGACCTCGGACCGGCCGACCTGGTGAGTGCGCGCATACCGGTGGCGCTCTACTATCACACGCCGGGCGTGCAGCCGGGGACCGTGTACTACTGGCGAGTGGACGAAATCGAGGCCGACATGACCACGGTCCACACCGGCGCCGTCTGGAGTTTCACCACGCAGGCCGCCACGGCCTACCAGCCCAGCCCGGCAAACGGGGACGGGAGCGTCTCGCCCGCCGTGACGCTGGCCTGGCTGCCCGGCAAGAACGCCCTCAAGCACCACGTGTACTTCAGCGACAGCCTCGACGCGGTCACCAAGGGAGCGGCCGACGCGGACAAGGGCGAGCAAAGCGTAGCGACCTTGACGCCGACCGGCCTGGAGCAGGCGACCACCTACTACTGGCGCGTGGACGAGATCCTCATCGACGGGACCATCCAGACCGGTCCGGTCTGGAGCTTCAGCACCTATCCTGTCCGTGGAGGACTTCGAGAGCTACACGGACGACCTGGAGGCCAAGACCACGATCTTCGACACCTGGATCGACGGCTTGACCAACGGCCTGAGCGGCTCGGTGGTCGGCAACGCGACGGCCCCCTTCGCCGAGCGAACGGTCGTCCACGGCGGCAAGCAGTCGATGCCGCTGGACTACAACAATGTCGCAGTCGCCCTTCTACAGCGAGGCCGAGCGGGAGTTCGCGACCGCCCAGGATTGGACGGTCGGAGAGGTCAGCACGCTGGTCCTCTTCGTTCGAGGCCGATCCGGCAACGGTTCTGCTCCGTTGTACCTCGTGGTCAAAGACGCCTCCAACCGTGCCGCGACCGTCCTCCATCCGGATGCGGCCGTTGTCGGCGCGCTCAAGTGGAACGAATGGAAGACCCCGCTGAACAGCTTGGCCGGCGTGAACCTGACCAAGGTGAAGAAGATCACCATCGGCGTGGGCGACAAAGCCGATCCCAAGGCTGGCGGCGCCGGCCGGATCTACCTCGACGATATCCGCGTCACGAGATAGAAACTGACGACGTGTGCGACTCGGTTCTGGTGGCAGAAAATCGTAAATAGTAAATCATAAATGAGAAATCTTGAAAGGAGGACCATCATGTGCAGAAGATTCACGATTCTACTCTTGGGTGCGGCCACCTTGTGCGTCGCTCCAAACCTCGGCTACGCCGGAACGCTCGTGGCCCATTGGCCCCTGGATGGCAATGTGCTCGATACGAGCGGCAACCATTATAATGGGACGGCCAACGGCAAGGTGAGCTACGTGGCGGGCATGTACGGCCAGGCGGCCGAGTTCCACGGCGCCGGCGATTATGTGCAAATCGCGAACAATCCCGGCATACAGTTGCTCGCCGGCACCGAATTCACCGTGGCCGCCTACGTGAACACGACCAGCTTGAACCAACAAAACGTTCTGATTCACGGTCTGGGGTGCTCCACGTGGTCCAGTTGGTTCCTTGGCGTGCAGGGCGGCGAGCCGGATGCCACTCTCTCGCCGAACAGCTTCGTCTTCGGCGTCCGGTCGTCCAATGGCGCCACCTATACGGGCGTGACGGCACCGGCAGCCGCGGGCGAATGGTTCCATATCGTGGCGACCCACGACGGCACCACGCTGCGCCTGTACACCAATGGGGAGGAGCGCGGCAGTGCGGCCGCCCCCCTGCCCTACAACAGCGTCGAGCCCCTGCACATCGGCGGCGACCCGGGCTGCAGCGGCCGGTCCTGGTACACGGGTCTCGTCGATGATGTGTTCATCTTCAGCAAAGCGATGTCCGTCAACCAGGTGCGGGAGCTGGGCTCCGGCAGCATCCCCACGTGGGTGAAGGCCGAGAAGCCCAACCCGGCCGACGGCACGATCGGTGTGGCGATGCCCTTGCTGCAGTGGAGCAAAGGCGACACGGGCGTGCTCCACAGTCTTTACCTGGGCACCAGTCCAAGTTTGACCGAGGCGGACTTGAAGTCAGCCCGTTCGCCGATGACGATGTACTACCACATTCCCGGGTTCCAGCCCGGCACGACCTACTACTGGCGCGTTGATGAGATCGAAAAGGATGGCGTCACCGTCCACACGGGCGATGTCTGGAGCTTCATCACCCAGGCCTTGACGGCCTACTATCCCGGTCCCGTCGATAAGGCGAATACCGCTTCGACCACCCCGACGCTCACCTGGATGCCGGGAACGGGGGCCGTGAAGCATCATCTCTATTTCGGTGACAGTCTCGACGCGGTGACCCAGGGCGCGGCAGCGACGGACAAAGGCGTCCTGGCCGATGCCACCTTCGCGCCGCCGGCGCTGGAGAGCCTGACGACGTACTACTGGCGGGTCGATGAAATCCTGACCGGCGACGCCGTCAAGACCGGCCCGGTCTGGACCTTCACCACGTGCCTGCCCGTCGATGATTTCGAGAGCTACACGGATGATCTGGCGGCCAAGACCACGATCTTTGACACCTGGATCGATGGCCTGACCAACGGTCTGAGCGGCTCGACCGTCGGCTACGCCCAAGCCCCGTTCGCCGAGCAGACGATCGTCCACGGCGGCAAGCAATCCATGCCGCTGGACTACAACAACGTCAAGTCGCCCTTCTACAGCGAGGCCGAGCAGGAGTTCGCGACCGCCCAGGACTGGACGGCCAACGGGATCGACACGCTGGTCCTCTATGTCCGGGGCAGACCGGTCAATGATAAGGCCAAATTGTACATCGTACTGAAGGATGCCTCCAACCACAGCGGCACTGTCACCAACGCGGATACGGCGGTCGTGACTGCCACCACGTGGACCGAGTGGAAGATCGCACTGGCCGAGTTCGGCGGTGCCGGCGTGAACCTGGCCAAGGTCAAGAAGATCGCCATCGGCGTGGGCGATAAAGCCAATCCGGCGGCAGGCGGCACCGGTCTGATCTTCGTCGATGACATCCAGTTGACGAAATCCCTTCCCGCCCAGTAAGCGGCGGGAGGAACAACGTCGGGCGACGAGAATCGGCTGGTGACGTTGCGTCGCAGGCCGGAAAAGGGGATAATATGTGCGCACGGCAATTCGGCAACGGCTTAACGGAGTTGACGGGGTAAGAACGTGGCACACAGACGAGGGTTCACACTCATCGAGTTGCTGGTGGTGATCGCGATCATCGCCTTGCTGATGGCCATTCTCCTGCCGGCCCTGAGCAAGGCCAAGCAACAGGCCCAAACGATCGGCTGCCGGGCCAATCTCAAGCAGTACGGCATCGGCCTGCGGATGTATCTCGACGACAACCAGCACAAATTCCCGGACGCCTGGACCTGGCTGCGGTCGAAGCAGCACGACTGGGTCCGCAAGGGTGAGGAGCCGGATGGCGTGTTCTGGCCCTACCTCAAGGCCCTGGATGTTCACATGTGCCCCACGTTCGCCTCGTGGGCCAAGAACACGCAATACGCGGACACCGCGGTCAGCTACGTCATGAACTCCTACGTCGGCCGGGGCGGTGAGATCTGGTCCAACTGGCTCGGGGCCGGCGTCAAAGGCGTCGCCAAGGAGACGGAGGTCTACAACACGGCACGCGTGGTCGTCTTCACCGAGGAGAACACCTGGATCATCGAGGGCTACAGCATCGCCCCCTTCAACGACACCCACTTCACGGTCGGCCATCGGGGGCGGCAGATCGACAATTACGCGACGTTCCACAACCCGCCGGGCGACCGGGACCGGGGCGGGGCGAATATCGTGATGGTGGATGGTCACGTGGAACTGCTGCGGCGCGTGGAGGACCTGGACGAGGGGTTCCGACTGGCCTGGCCGAAGAAGGATTTGCCGTTCTGATCCCGTCCAGACCGGCAATAGGCTGTGTGAGGCAAGGGTGACGTTCACCCCGACTGATAGACGAACCGCATGATTCGGATGGAGGCTCACCGTATGAGAACGACGTGGTTGTGCAGAACTGATCGTGGTCTGGGCGTTCGGCTTGTCCCTGTGCCTGGGCTCGGCGGTCAAGGCGGACGTGGTCGGGGCCTGGCTCTTCAACGAAGGGAGCCGGCACCTCGGTCGGTGACTCCTCCGGTAATGGTCTGACCGGGACCGCTCGGGGCAATCCCCAATGGCTGGCGAAAGACGCCGGCATGTTCGGCTCAGCGCTGCGCTTCGAAGAAAACCAATACGTGGACTTCGGTCCGCCCACCCCGCCGGCCCTCCTGGTCAAGCAGGACATCAGCTTCATGGCCTGGGTCAGACCGACCCGGGCCGTGGCGCACTGGCAGGTCCTGTTCTCCCTGCAAAGAGGCTCTTCCGGCGGCGAGGCCTACGCCCTGACCTATGGCAACAACGACGATCAGCTTCGCGCCATCATCAACACGGCGGGCGGAAATGCGGAGCCCCTGGACCCTACGCCCTTCGCCTGGAATGAATGGATTCACGCCGCCGCCACCTACGATGGGGACAAGATCGTCCTCTATCGCAACGGCAAGCCGGTCGCCGAGGATTCCGCCAATGTCCACGGCGCGTTGAACCACGAGAACACACAAGGCCGCTTCGCCATTAACGGCAACTACAATTCGCTCAATGGCGGCTTGGGAGAATATGCGGTCTGTACGTTGGATGAGCTCGTGCTCTTCGATGAAGTCGTGAGTCAGGAAGAGATCGAGGGACTCATGAAACTGGGTTTCCTCAATTGGCGCTCGGGCCCGGGCAGCGCGCAGGATCCGGCCCCGAAGGACAGGGCGACGGACGTTCCGTCCGATGTGACGCTCTCCTGGACGCCCGGCGAGTTCGCCGCGACGCATGATGTGTACTTCGGCAAGACCTTCGCGGACGTCAACAATGCCACGCGGACCGACTCCAAGGGCGTCCTGGCCGGCCAGGGGCAGACGGCCGCCGAGTACGAGCCGACCGCCCTGGAATTCGGCCAGACCTACTTCTGGCGGGTCGATGAGGTCAACAAGGCGCCCGACAACACCATCTATAAGGGCAACGTTTGGAGTTTCACCACGGAGCCCTACGCCTATCCGCTCACGAACGTGACGGCCACCGCCTCCAGCTTCGAGAAGGCGGCGAACGGACCGCAGAATACGATCAATGGCTCCGGGCTGACCAACGATCTGCACTCGACCGCCGGCGACGCCATGTGGGTCAGCAGCATGACCGGCCCGACGCCGGTCTGGATCCAGTATCAGTTCGACCGCGTCTACCAGCTCCATGAGCTATGGGTCTGGAACCACAACACGGAGTTCGAGCCGGTCCTCGGCTACGGGGTCAAAGACGCTGCCATCGAGTGCTCCACGGATGGGACGACCTGGACGCTGCTGAAGGACGTGCAATTCGCCCAGGCGACCGCCCAGGCCGGTTACGCCCATAACACCACGGTGGACTTCGGCGGCGTCCTGGCCAAGTACGTCCGGCTGACGGCCAAGAGCAACTGGAGCAAGGTGGGCCTGAAGCAGTACGGCTTGAGTGAAGTGCGCTTCTTCTACGTGCCCCTCCTGGCCCGTGCGCCGCAGCCGGCGAACGCGGCCACAGGCATCGCGATCGACACCGGCCTGAGCTGGCGGCCCGGCCGGGCGGCAACCTCGCACCAGGTCTTCTTCGGCACGGACCCGAACGCGGTCGCCCAGGGAACCGCGCCGGCCCAGACGGTGACCGATCACAGCTTCGCGCCCGGTCCGCTGAACTACGCCACGAAGTACTACTGGAAGGTGGATGAAGTCGGTGCGGCGGCCAGCTATCCGGGCGAGATCTGGAATTTCTCCACCGCCAATTTTGCGGTCGTCGACGACTTCGAGACCTACACGGATCAGGCCGGCGGCGAGATCTGGACCGCCTGGGTCGACGGCTACGGCACCACGACCAACGGCTCGCAGGTCGGCTACGTCCAAGCCCCCTTCGCGGAGAAGACCATCATTCACGGCGGCACCCAGTCGATGCCGCTGGCCTATGACAACGCCGGTGCCGGTAAGACGTCAGAAGCCACCCGGACGTTCGACGCCGCCCAGGATTGGACCGCCGGCGGCCTCAAGAGCCTGTCGCTCTGGTTCTACGGCGATCCGGCCAACGCAGGGCAACTGTACGTCAAGATCAACAACACCAAAGTTGCCTATAGCGGCCCGGCGGCGGACCTCAAGAGAAAGCAGTGGCAGCCGTGGAATATCGACCTGTCGACCATCGGGGCAAGCGTGAGCAACGTCACGAAGCTGACGATCGGCGTCGAGGGCGCCGGGGCCACGGGCAAACTCTACCTCGACGACATCCGCCTGTATCCCAAGACCCCGGAAATGATCGTCCCGGTGGACCCGGGTAAGGTGGGCCTGCTGGCCGAGTACCTGTTCGACAACGGCGCAAACGACACCTCCGGCAAGGGCCACCACGGCACATTCCAGAGCAACGCCCATGTGGCCGACGGCGTTCTGCTCCTGGATGGGGTCGACGATGCCGTCTCCATCCCCCAGCTCGGCGGCGCCACCGCGACGCACCAGCAGTGCACGTACTCGATGTGGATGTACTCGCTCACGGCGCCCGCGTCTGCGGGGATTATCGGCGGGATCAACTTCGACAACTGGTCCGCCGGCGGGATCCACTGCAAGTTCTTCGACGGCAAGGCCAACGCGGGGATCAACGGCCTGGCCGGCGGCGACCTCAACGGCACCACCATCGTGGGAACCGAAGAGTGGGCTCATCTCGCTCTGACCGTCACGGACAAGGTGGCCACCATCTATCTCAACGGTGCAAGCGGAAGCCTCCCGGGCCTTCAACACGCCCCTGACGATGATTCTCGGCAAGGCGTGCATCGGCGCGTGGAACAACAACGGCGATATCCAGCGCGAGCTCAAAGGCCGCATGGACGACGTGCGGATCTACAACCGCGCGGTGTCTCCGGAAGAGATGCTGTGGCTGGCCGGTCGAAAAGAGCCGGTGCACAAGCCGTTCTAAAGCCGCATCGCGGATATCATCAGACTGTGTCGCAAAAGGCTGTGGGCGGCCGCCCACAGCCTTTTGCTTTGAATGCGGGGTAAATTGCCCATTGCGGCCCGGCCGCACCACAGAGAGGCTTTTGACAGGAGCTGACGAAGTCGGTATATTGCGCTCTTTACGATTGCGGATTTCGGATTGATGATTGCGGTTGGGAAGAACCCGGGTACACGAATCCGCAATGGATCGCCAAGGAGAATCGTCGGATGAATTTCAATACGGAGCTGTTCGGACGGACGCCGGAAGGTGAAGAAGTTTCTCTTTACACGTTGACCAGTGCGAAGGGTCTGCGGGTGCGGATCACCAATTTCGGGGCGATCCTCGTGTCCTTGGAGGTGCCGGACCGTCACGGCAAGCTCGACGACATCACCCTGGGCTTCGACAACCTGGATGGATACCTCGCGCAGCGCGTCTACTTCGGTGCCACGGTGGGCCGGTACACCAACCGCATCGGCGGTGCCCGATTCGTTCTCGGCAGTGTCGAGTACAAGCTGGCCGCCAACGATGGGCCGAACCATCTGCACGGCGGGATCAAGGGTTTCGACAAGGTCCTCTGGAAGACGGTGGAGGCGACGGCCGCCGAGGATCGGGCCTGGGTCAAACTGACCTACTTGAGCAAAGACGGCGAGGAGGGCTATCCCGGCAACCTGCGCTGCACCGTCACGTACACGCTGACGAACGACGATGAGCTGCGGCTCGACTACGAGGCCGAGACCGACAAAAAGACCGTGCTCAACCTCACGAACCACACCTACTGGAATCTGCGGGGACAGGGTAGCGGCGACATCCTCGGCCACGAGCTGCTGCTCCACGCCACGCGCTTCACCGTCGTGGACAAGGGCCTGATCCCCGTCGGGATCACTGCCAGCGTGGTGGACACGCCGCTGGATTTTCTGTCGCCCCGGACCCTCGGCGCCCGCATCCGCCAACTCCGCTACGGCTACGACCACAACTTCGTCCTCAGCGGGCCGGCGAACACGATGAAACCTTGTGCCCGGGTCCACGAGCCGACCGGCGGCCGCATCATGGAGATCGCCACCACCGAGCCGGGCGTCCAGCTCTATACGGGCAACTTCCTGGACGGCTCGGTCATCGGCAAGGGCGGCAAGTCCTACGGCAAACACACGGGCTTGTGCCTGGAAACGCAGCACTATCCCGATTCGCCCAACAAGCCGAGCTTCCCCTCCACCGTCCTGGAGCCGGGCAAGAAGTTCGCCAGCACGACCGTCCACAAATTCTCGGCGAAATAGTCGCCAGGCCGATTGCGGATTTCGGATTGCGGATTATTTGCGGGACGTCTTGATCGAAGCGATGACCATGGCAGCACTCCCATGCAACAGCATCAGACGCCCTGTTTGTCATCCTGAACGAGCGCAGCGGAGTGAAGGATCTGGGCTGCAAGGGAGAGAAACGCTCCCACTCGGAGGCCAGATTCCTTCGGCTACGCTCAGGACGGGGCTTTCAGCTGCGCCTCACGATGACAAATCGGTGCCGCCCGGCGACTTCTCAGAATCCGTATCATACCACCCTTCGCTGAGATCGTGCCATTCGGGGTTCGTCGAAGCAATGAGTTCCACCTTCCGCTGGCGCACCCAGCCCTTGATCTGCTTCTCCCTTGCGATGGCCGACCACACGTCGCTGAAAGTCTCGTAGTAGATGAGCCTGTCGATGTTGTACTTCTGTGTGAAACCCTTCACTTCCTTCGATCTTGTGCTGCCAAACACGTTTCTTGAGGTTTCCGGTAACTCCGGTGTAGAGGGTGCCGGACTTATTTGTCAGAATGTAAATGTAGTATGTTCTGTTTCCAAGCATGCTCTGTCAGCCCTCCGTCTTCTACTCCCTCGCGGCCCAGATCCTTCGCTGCGCTCAGGATGACAAAAAAGAGGCCCCCTACGCCAGGTACAGCTTGTCCCCCGGCTTGAGGGGCTCGATTCGGTTGCGCTTGGTGGCCACGTCCGCCGGGTCCAGGGCGAAGCTGGGGGCGATCTCGAGGAGGCAATCGACAGAGCCGTCGGGCTGGCGGGGGACTGTCACACCCGCCGCATCGAGCCACGCGGCGGCCCGCTCGACCATCATCCGGCGGGTGACCTCGACGCTGTCCTCGCCCGTGGCGTTCTTGACGGGGGCGAACTGCTCGCTGCGAACGATCTCCAGGATGATGGATTCCTTGGCGATGGGCAGGGCGTCGAAGATGAAGGATTCGAGCTTGATGCCGTTGGGCTGCTTGGGCTCGATCCGATGGCCCTGCAGATCGACGTGCGCGATCTTCTTGACGGCCCGGTGCAGCGGCAGGGAGTGACCCTCGGTGTTGAGTTTCTCCACGAAGCCCGTGCTGATGATGTGGATGGCGATGCTGCCGAGATGGAAAACCAGGGACCCGTCGGGCCGGCGTTTCTCGGCCAGCTCATCGGGCAGGTCGCTGTACTCGATCACCGTCACCTTGCCGTCGATGAGGCAGAAGTTGCCCACCTTCTCCTTGGGTGCGTTCTTGATGACGGCCTTCGACGACATCTCGGCCCCGGCCAGGGCGTGCAGACCGATAAACAGCGGGTCGAACAATTTGACGAGCGGATTGTCCACCTGCCAATAGCTGATGAACTCGACGCCGCGACGCTTCATGTCGGCCAAGGCCCCGCTGCGGGCCAGGGCCCGGATGCACCCGCCGTGACCATCCGGCGAGCGGGCGATGTGGGCCTTGTCCTCCAGGAGAATCCGGCCGTCGAAGGCGAAGTTCGGCAATGTCCCCTGCTGAAAGATGAAAACGTCCTTTGCATCCAACCCGTAGTAGTTCTCGGCCCGGAAGATCTCTACAGTTTGTGTATGGTTCATCGGGCTGGTCATCACGTACCACGGGCAGGTCGCCCCATACCGCCGTGCGACGGCCTGGATCGTCTCGGCGAAGATGCGAAACAGGGTCTTGTGCCGGACGGGGCTGATCGGGAAGTTGCCCTTGGGCCCATCGAAGCCCAGCCGGGTCCCCTGCCCGCCGGCTACGGTCAGGGCGGCCACTTTCCCCTGCGCGATCAGGTTTTCACCTAACTCGATTGCCTCTCGGTACTTACGCCGCTGCGCTGGATCCCTGGGCTCGGGACTGTAGGACGGGGCCGGCTCGAAATCCTGGGTCGCGACAGCGGGCGCCGGCGTGCCTTTGACCAGATGCTCGACCCAGTCGTCGATCTTCGTCAGATCCAGCTCCCGGATCTGGTCCAGCAGGTCCCGTCTCTGCCCGGGGACTCAATTCCGGCCAGAAGGTGAGCAAGTGCTCCTGATGATGCTCCTGCAATTGCTGCCGGATGCGTTCGCTGTCGTCGACCGTGACTTTAGCCATGACCTTCTCCAGATCCCCCCACGAGGGATACTACGACAAAGAAAAAAAATTTCAAGGAAATCCCCGATTCCGACGAAAATGCGTTGACAGCATAATTGGGTTGTGCTACGATCTGTTCTGAAGTCAGGTGGATTTGCAGAAGTCTTATATTATATTGCTTCGCCATCATAAAATACTTCAGCACTTCATATCCAGATCCGCCTGCCTCGGAGTTGTAGGGACGCACAAGACCTGCGTGAGGAGCATCTGACGGTCTGCTGCCCAAGGAAGTTGTGAATTCAGCGAAGAGCAATGCTTTGGTGAAATCGAACCGGCCGCTTTCCGTATGAAAGCAGTTTTGTGTTCGGAGGTTCGCATAAGAGCATTTGCCGGTCAGGCGGCAATAAGCATTCATCTGTTAAAGTAGCCAATGTGGCGGAACTGGAGAACGGCCGGGCTGCGAACCTCGGGACTGAGTGAAAGGAGAATCAAATGAAGAGAAAAGGGTTTACACTGGTCGAGCTGCTGGTCGTGATTGCGATCATCGCTCTGCTGATGGGCATTCTGATGCCGGCGTTGGCTCGCGTGCGCCAACTGGCGTTCAGAATGACCTGCGGCACCAACCTGTCGGGCATCGGAAAAGCCATGCTGCTCTATTCCAATGATTATCAGGATGAGCTGCCTCGGTCCGGTGGCCGCACCAGCCAGTGGGGACAGGTGGCGGTGTGGGATGCCACGAACCGGTATCAGGCGTACGGTCTGGGCGCGGACGGCAGCGGCGGCACGGCGACGGTCAGCTCGTGCTTCTACCTGCTGGTCAAGTACACCGAAGTGACGCCCAAGTCCTTCGTCTGCAAGGGCGACGCCGGCACGACAGAGTTCAAGCTCTCCGACATGCAGACGGCCGTCGCGGCGAACTTCGAGCTGATCGATGCCTGGGACTTCGGGCCGATGACCGATGCCTACAAGCATTGCAGCTACTCGTATCACATGCCGTTCGGGCTCTATGCCCTGACGGTCTCCAGCGAGCCGGGCTTTGCGGTGGCCGCCGACAGGAACCCGTTCCTGAAGAGCCCTGCCGCTGATGCGAAGACCCTGGCCGCCTTCAAGCCGGATCTCGATGCCTTCAAGGGCACCGCCGACCAGGCCAAAGAGGGCAACGCCATTGCCCACCAGTTGGATGGGCAGAACGTGATGTTCCTCGACACGCACGTGGCCTTCGAGAAGAGAGCCTACTGCTCGATCGAAGACGACAACATCTACCTGATCTCGCAGGATCTGACCAAGGGCTCGCCGCTGGGTATCATTCCGATCCCCGGCGCTGCGACCCCGGCGAACCGCAAGGACTCCGTCCTGGTTCACGACCCCGATGTGTTCGGCGGCGCTGGTGGCGCGGCTGCCAGACCGGCAACCCGCAGTTAGTATTCGGGTCTGAGTATTTTGTCTGAGTGATCGAGGCGGCCCCGGTGGGCTTCACTCGGGGCCGCCTTTCACCTTGAACATGTTCTTTGACAATGTGGCCGATCTTGGAGCGAGAAACCCAGAGCAGTTTGAAGTTGGAAGTGGAAGGAATGTCATTGCGAGAGTGCAGCGACGAAGCAATCTCAATCCCCAGGATCGGAGATGGCTTCGCTACGCTCGCCATGACATCCTGTGCCACTGTCTTCACTGGCGGATCTCGGTCGTATCATACTATTGAGTCATCATTTATCTTTCTCTCTATCGTCCGACCCACCGGTCCCGACGTGGCTTCCTTCCTCACCCGCACTGGGTTCTGTCTCGCTCACCGACGTCAAGAAAGAATGGTCTTTTGTGGTTGAGCATGCGCGCAGCAGCGCCATCGGTGCGCCTAATGAGTTCTGACAGACAAGATCGGTAATTCTGGGCTATGAATGACCGGGTGCCACGCCCAAGCGCAGCTTGAGCGTGCTCTCTGTGTGCGATTCGACAGCTCATCGCGTTTCGAACAAGTTTGGCCGTGCCACCCAGCGATTACCGAAGTTGTTCGTCAGAACTCGTCAGGTGCACGCTTCTGCTGATTCTCTTGCCAACAATCGGTCAGGCTCTGCTTATGAACCGACCGCATGCAAACTCACATCAACCCAAGAGATCGGCGGGCCAGTAAGCATTGAGCCTGAAAAGGACGGGGGTTGTACCCCCCGGGCCGATTGTACCGGCGCGGAACGCCTTACGTGCTGCATTCATCTATTTCCATTTCTTCGTCCGCGCCGTCGGAACGGTCGGTCCCGTCGATCTCGAAAAGAAGGAAAGGGGACTACCATGAGAAGGAAAGGGTTCACACTGGTCGAGCTGTTGGTCGTCATCGCGATCATCGCTCTGTTGATGGGCATTTTGATGCCCGCACTCTCAAGAGTCCGCCAGTTGGCCTTCCGGCTGACTTGCGGCACCAACCTGTCGGGCATAGGCAAGGCCATGCTGCTCTATGCCAACGACTATCAGGATGAGCTGCCCCGTGCCGGCGGACGGACCAGCACGTGGGGCACGGTCCAGGACTGGACGGCCGCCAACCGCTACCAGGCCTATGGCCTGGGGGCCGACGGCGGCGGCGGCAAGGCCACGATCAGCTCCAGCTTCTATCTGCTGGTCAAGTACACGGAAGTGACGCCGAAGTCCTTCGTCTGCAAGGGCGACGCCGGCACAACGGAGTTCAAGCTCTCCGCCCTGCCGACGACCGTGCCGGCGAACTTCGAGCTGATCGACGCCTGGGACTTCGGGCCGGCGAACGAGTCCTACAAGCATTGCAGCTACTCGTATCACATGCCGTTCGGGCTGTATGCGCTGACGGTCTCGAGCGAGCCGAGCTTCGCGGTCGCCGCGGACCGCAATCCGTTCCTCAAGAGCCCGGCGGCGGAGGCGAAGGCCCTGAACCTGTTCAGGCCGGACCTTGATGCCTTCAAGGGCACCGCCGATCAGGCCAAAGAGGGCAACTCGATCTCCCATCAGTTGGATGGGCAGAACGTGATGTTCCTCGACACGCACGTCGCTTTCGAGAAGACGGGCCTACTGCTCGGTCGAAGACGACAACATCTACCTGATCTCGTCGGACCAAACGAAAGGGCTCGCCGATGGGCGCCGTGCCGGTACCGCCGACGGTACAGCCGATGAATCGCAAGGACTCCGTCCTGGTCCACGATCCAGGGGAAATCGACGATCCGGGCCCCAAACCCAGGCCGAGGTGATAGCGGTCTCGCATTGATCATGCTGATCGTTTGATCTGTTGGCGGCCTCGCGCGCGGGGGCGTGAGGCCGCCTGACCTCGCAGCACGCAGTGGTCCCGCGCCTCACCGCGCGGGACCGCTTTTTGTCGGCGTCAGGCTCTGGGTGCCAGACCTGCGCTCGCGTGGACATGCGTCTCCTCGTGGTGATACGGATTCGGAAAAGTTCATGCGCGGTACCGACTTTGTCATCCCTTCGCTGCGCTCAGGGCAAGCTCTGAGGCGAAGCCGAAGGATCTGGGCACCGCATGGAAGGGTTCTCTCGGTCGCAGCCCAGATCCTTCGCTACGCTCAGGATGACAAGCAGAGCGCACGAATTAACCAGAATCCGTATCACGCGTGGGCCAGGCGCAGGCCCTGGTGGGCGGGGATGGAGTCGAGGAGCTGAAAATCGGTTCGCACCGCCGCGAGGCTCTCGCCGCGCTGGAGGATGTTGTCCGCCAGGATCGTGCCGAGCACGCCGTTTGCCAATTTCAGGTACGTCACCTTGAGCGGGTCGATCCCCATGATCCGGGCGGCGGTGGCATCGACGGCGGGCAGGTCCCGGCCCATCACGAGCACTCCCGCCGGCTTGGGCGTGCCCATGATCGGGCCATCGCCTTCCATGCCGACTATGCCGTCAACGATCGCCAGATGGGGCTTGACGGTGGCGTTGATGTCCAGGACCGACTGTTCCAGCCCGGCCCAGTGGAAGACGTTCTTGGGCCAGCCGTAGACGATGCCGGGCATCAGGCCGAAGAGATTCTTCATGGACAAGGTGACGCCCAGCCAGTGGTGCGTCTTCATCTTGGGCATGGAGACGACCCAATCGACCTGGTCCACGGTGGCCGGCAAGGTCAGTGTCGGCAGCCATGTATCGCGGGCATCCCCGACCCGGAGGCGGCCGGCGTTCGGCCGGAGGATCAGGTCATCGTTGTTCAGATCGACGAACGTCATCTTGTGCTCGACCAGCGCCGCGGCCATGCCCGTCTCTTCGAGGACTCGTACCGTATCCCGGCAGTGCCCGGACCCCTCGCCGATCAGGACCGCCGCGGCCCCGAGCTTGCGGAACACCTCGACCGCCGCAAAGACCACTTCCGGCCGCGTGCAGATGTGGATGGTGCCCGGCATGGTCTCCACGAAGTTCGGCTTGAGCAGGATGCGCTTGCCGCGAATCTCGCCGGGACCGATGCCCAGGCTGCGCAGCCCATCCGCGATGAGGGAGACCAGGTCCGCATTGTAGGAAGCCGCCTTGGCGATGAAGACCCTGGCCTTGCGCGCTCTCTGGTGCAGATAGTCGCGCAGGACCGCCCCCGCCGTGCCAATCCCCACCGCGGCCAGTCCCTCCACCAGCAGCGCCCGCCGCGTGATCTTGCCCGACGGTTGTCTTCCTGGATGCGAATGGGTCATAGCCACCACCGTTGCAGGCTCCGCCAATGATGGGTGGCAGCGGCAAGCGGAGCTTGCCGATGGGTCCTGCGCCTATGCACGAAGCCATCGGCAAGCTGGCGCTTGCCGCTGCCACCCGCTATCAACTCTTTTGCCAGGTGCAGAGGGATCATTGTTTGTTCGGCGAATCCATGTGCTCAGAAGAATGGATCAAGGCCCGTCGGGTGCGTACCACGCACCATCCTCATATCTTTCCTGTCGTTTGTCCTTCGTTTTCCAGATAGCGAACCAAACCTGCACTACAGTGCCACGCCAGCAGCAGCAGGCTCAGGGAGAACGTGTCGTACGGACCGAGCTGCTCCTGCCTGCTCGAGGACTTGAACAATGTCGCTCCTGCGGCTGTTCGATTGTCTCCTGCCACGCGTGCAGCCCCAGGATCGCCCAGCCGAGGGACATCGGCGCGTTGCAGAGCCGGCAGTTGCGACCGCAGGTACGCAAGGCTCTGTCTCGACGGCCGGCTTCGGCACCAGTCCCGCCAGGGCCTGCAGGGCCACGCCGGTCGCCTCCGGCGTGGGCCACGTCTGCTGCCCAAAGGAGATGGTGGTGCCGACGTTCCAGCCGCCCGTGGCCAGTTGGCGGTCGATCAGGAGCCGGACGGCATCCTTCGCCCGGTCGTGCGCACCGTATCCGCAGACCCGCAGGGCCAGGAGGAGATACGCCGTCGGCTCCACCCACGGGTGTGCCTTGGCGGTCCAGGGCCAGCCCTTGATCGTGGCGTCGTGGTCCTTCGCCCGGCTGCGGGCCGTCCAAGACCCCGATCTGGTCAAACTCACAGCAGGAATCGAACCGCCTTGGCTGCGAGGCTCGTCGAACTCCGGTGCGCCGTACCACGCGAGGACCGCCAGCGGCGTGGGCCAGCAGGCGTCCGGACGCTGGGCCAGACGCACACCCGGCCATCCTCGCCCTGGGCGTTCGCCAGGAGCCGCCGGGCCTTGTCGATGATGCCGCTGGTGCTCCCCGCCGCCGCCAGCGCCAGAATGGCCCAGCAGGTGGCATCCGGCCGAAAACCCCCGCCCGGCCGATGCGGGAAGCCCACCCCTTCGATGAACCGCTCCTCCAGAAGAGCCAGTTGGGATTTCTCTTTGGAATCCATCTGTGCCATTTCGAATCTTCCACACACCATTCTACCAGATTCTCCCTCTGTCATGCTGAACGAAGTGAGCATCTGGCCTGGAACGGGAAGTTCGCGAATCATGGTGGGGGTTCTACACGGTGGCCAGATCCTTCGCTTCGCTCAGGATGACGACCCGCTGGCGGTACGTCGGAGTTCGCGTAGCACGCGGCATGCCTAGCGCGCGAGAGCCGGTGTTTGTGTTTCGACGCGGTTTCTGGTAGATTGGCGGTTTCGGAGTCCTTAGGAGTAACTGAGATTGGGTAACACACTGGTCTACAAGATACTGCAAGAGCACCTGGTCGAAGGCCGGCTGGCGGCGGGCGAGGAGATCGGCATCCGGATCGATCAGACCCTGACCCAGGACGCCACCGGCACGACGGCCTTTCTGCTGTTCGAGTCGATGGGCGTCGGGCGGGTCCGGACCGACCTGTCCGTCAGCTACGTCGATCACAACATGGCCGGCTTCGGGCCGGAGAATCACAACGACCACCTGTACCTCCAGACGGTGGCCGCCAAGAGCGGCGTCTATCATTCCCGGCCGGGCAACGGCATCTGCCACCAGGTTCACCTGGAGCGGTTCGGCAAGCCGGGGGCGACGCTGCTGGGCAGCGACTCGCACACGCCCACCGGCGGCGGGATCGGCATGCTGGCCATCGGGGCCGGCGGGCTCGACGTGGCGGTCGCGATGGGCGGCGGGCCGTTCTACCTCCAGTGCCCGAAGGTCCTCGGCGTGAAGCTGACCGGCAAGCTCGGCGACTGGGTGGCCGCCAAGGACATCATCCTGCGACTGCTGGGCGAGCTGACGACCAAGGGCAACGTCGGCTGGGTCGTCGAGTACTTCGGCGACGGGGCCAAGGGCCTGACGGTGCCCGCAGCGGGCGACGATCACGAACATGGGCGCCGAGCTGGGCGTCACCACGAGCATCTTCGCCAGCGACGAGCAGACGAAGAGGTTCCTGGCCGCCCAGAAACGCGAGCAGGACTATCGCCCGCTGGCGGCGGACAAGGATGCGGCGTACGACCGGGTGATCGAGATCGACCTGTCCGCCCTGGAGCCGATGGCGGCTTGTCCCTCGTCGCCGGACAGCGTCAAGTCCATTCGCGAGATCGCCGGCACAGAAGGTGGGCCAGATCGCGGTCGGCAGTTGCACGAATTCGAGCTTCGCCGACCTGATGATGATGGCGCGGGTGCTCAAGGGCCGGCGGATCGACCCGATGGTGGAATTCGCCGTCGCGCCGGGCAGCCGGGAGGTGCTGAACATGCTGGCCGGCAACGGGGCCTTGGCGGACCTGATCGCCGCCGGGGCGCGCATCCTGGAATCGGCCTGCGGGCCGTGCATCGGGCAGGGCTTCTCGCCCGCCGACGGCACGGTGAGTCTGCGGACGTTCAACCGCAACTTCGCCGGCCGCACCGGCACCAAGGGCGACCAGGTCTACCTGGTCAGCCCCGAGACGGCGGTCGCTTCCGTCCTGACCGGCGCGGTCACCGACCCGCGCGACCTGTCGCAGAAGATGGGCATCGAGTACCCGAAGATCAAGATGCCGCGCGAGTTCCAGGTCGACGACAGCATGATCGAGCCGCCCCTGTCCGAGGAGAAGGCGAAGACGGCCCAGGTCCTGCGGGGCAGCACGATTGTCGTGCCCGAGGCGCCGCCGGGCCTGCCGGCCAAGCTCGTCGGACAGGTCCTGCTCAAGTGCGGCGACAAGATCACGACCGACCACATCATGCCCGCCGGGACGTTCCTGAAGCTCCGCTCGAATGTGCCGGAATACGCGAAGGTCGTGTTCAACTGCTTCAACGAGCCGGGCAAGCCGACCTTCGCCGAGCGGGCGCTGAAGCTCAAGAGCCAAGGCGTCGCCGGCGTCATCGTCGCGGGCGAAAGCTACGGCCAGGGCTCCTCGCGCGAGCACGCGGCCCTGTGCCCGATGTACCTGGGCGTTCGCGCCGTGCTCGCGCAGGAGCATCGAACGCATCCACCGGGCGAACCTGATCAATTTCTGCATCGTGCCGATCCGGTTTGCGGACCCGTCCGACTACGACCGGCTCCAGGCCGGCGATGAGCTGGTGATCGAGGATCTCCTCGGCGCGATTCGCCGCAGCGACCAGGTGGAAATCCGCAAGCGCGACGGCTCCTTCGCCTTCACGGGCAAGCTGGAGCTGTCCGCCCGCGACCGGGACATCCTGCTGTCGGCGGGACTGCTGAACTATACGCGCAGCGAAAGCGCATGGATGAGATCGTCGTCAGCGTGTTCGGGACGGGACGGGCCAAGGCGGGCGAGCCTGCGTATGTCCTCGGCGAGCAGGTGGGCCGGGCGCTGGCCGAGGCGGGTTTTGCCATCGCCAACGGCGGCTATCGCGGCACGATGCACGCGGCGGCCAAAGGCGCCGCGGCAGTCGGCGGCACGGTGATCGGCGTGACGTGCTCGGCGTTCAAGAACAGCGTCGCGAACGAGTTCGTCACGCGGGAGATCGTCGCCGGTTCGCTCGAAGAGCGGCTCCGGACGCTCGTGGAGCTCGGCCGAGGCTACGTCGTGCTGCCGGGCGGCACCGGGACGCTGCTGGAATTGGCGATGGTCTGGGAGCTGAAGAACAAGGGCTTTCTCGACCGGGCCAGGCCGGTTGTCCTGGCGGGCGAGTTCTGGCGGCCGCTGGTCGATCTGGTGGCGCAGGACGATCCGGCGTGCACGAAGCACGTGGCCTTCGCCGAGGATCCGGAACAAGTAGCGGACTTGCTCAGAAAGGCATTGCACCATGAAAGCTGAGAGGATCATCATGCCGTGCCGACCTAAGTCCGGGCTCCCAAACGCGAAAGAACACGTTGGGGGACTCTTCTACCCGTCCCCCAGGTCCCATCTCCTTTTTGTGCTCCTGCTGCTCGCTGCCGGCGCAGGCTTCGGCGCCCAGCCCGCCGCCCGCAAGCTCCTGCCGGAGACCGCGGTTCTTGACCGGGTGGACGGCAAGCTCCTGCACGTGGACGCCAACGACACCGTGGCTCTTCGAACTGACGATGGAGGCCAAGACGCCGGAGTATCGGCTGCCCGCCGGGACGCGCTTCGTGCTGTTGCCCTCCGTCACGCTCGGCCGACTGGTCGCGGATGCGAACGACCGAGTCGCGCCGCGCTACCGACTCTCGGCCCGGGTCACACTCTACCGGGGCAAGAACTACCTCCTGCTCACCTACTACCTGCCCCTGAGCAAATTCAAGGACGAGAAAAGTCCGGAGGACGGAGAGCAGAAGCCCGAGGCCGGCAGTCCAAATCAGAAATCCGAAATCCGAAATCCGAAAATCGGAGGAGCCCGAGCTCGCCATCCCGCCGGAGGTCCTCGAAAAGCTGAAGAAGCAGCGTCCTCTGCGCGGGCCGCGCAGGGGCGCGGAGACAGAGAGGAAGCCGATTCCGGTGTCCTCGGAACAAGTGCTCGTGGATTGCGTCGGACACATTGAGGGTTCGCCGTTGTCAGTTCCCAGTGGTCAGCCGCCCACGGACAACCGGCCACGGAGAATTGGGGACGCCTGGATCTTCGTCCCCTACGCTCTCGGCTGGAATGTCGGCGACGTGCGGTATGGGCTGCTGCCCTGCACCGCCTTGGAACAGGCGCTGCAACGGCAAAAGGGGGCCCTCGATCCGATCCGGTTCAACGTGGCGGGGCTGGTCACGGAGTTCCAGGGCCGCAAGTACCTCCTGCTCCAGCGCGCCATTGTCGTATACAACTATGGCAACTTCGGCAGATAGGAGAGATGGAATGTTGGAATACTGGAATGCTGGAATATGGGGATCGTGCACGCACCGTTCCAGCATTCCCTCCTTCCATGATTCCAAGGGAGGGGCGGTATGAATCCGTCACTGCAAGACCTTGTTCTTTCCTTCTCCGATCCCGATTTCAAGGCCAAACTGAAGAGACTCCGATCCGAGATGCTGGAGGCCGCGCGGCTGGCCGGGCCCGAGAGCGAGCAGAATCGCACCGTGGTCGGCATCCTGCGTGACGTGGCCGACCGGGGCGATCCGGCGGTCGCCGAGTACACGAAGAAATTCGATGGCGTCACGCTGGAACCATCACAGTTTCGCGTCGCGCCCGAGGAACTCTCCAAGGCGCATGATTCTCTCGACCGGACTCTTCTGGCCTCGCTTCGCCAGGCCATTGCCAATGTCCGTGCCTACCAGGAGAAAATCTTCCTCGGGCACCGGTCCGAGTTCTCGCAGGGCACGGGCATCAAGTACGTCCCGATTCGCCGGGCCGGCGTGTGCGTGCCGGGCGCCGCGGCCCCCCTGCCCTCGACCGTCATCATGACCGTGGTCCCGGCCCAGGTCGCGGGAGTCAAGGAGATCGCGGTCGTCTCCCCACCAAGGTACCGCGCCGGCGCGGACGATGCAGAGCGCAGTCTTCAATCCGCAATCCGCAACATGTCATTGCGAGCGAACGCGGAATCCGCAATCCGCAATCGGTACCATCCATCCGGTGATTCTCGCGGTCTGTCACGAGCTGGGAGTCACCGAGGTCTATCGCCTCGGCGGCGTGCAGGCCGTGGGGGCGCTGGCCTTCGGGACGCAGACCATCGCGAAGGTGGACAAGATCGTCGGGCCGGGCAACAAGTGGGTCCAATCGGCCAAGAAGAACGTCGCGGGCGACTACGTCGGCATCGATTCGATTGCCGGGCCCAGCGAGGTGCTGGTTCTCGCGAACGAGCAGGCGAACCCCGCCTGGGTGGCGGCGGATATGCTCAGCCAGGCCGAGCACGGCACCGACAGCAGCGCGATTGTGGTAACCGATTCGGAGCCGTTGGCCCGAGCCATCCTCGAACAATTGAGCAGGCAGCTCGAGTCGCTCCCGCGCGCCGCCGAGGCGGTCCAGTCGCTCCAGCGCTTCAGCCGTGTTATCGTGGTGGGGAGCATGCAGGAGGCGATCCAATTGGCGAACGAGTTCGCCGCCGAGCATCTCGAAGTCCAGTGCGGAGACCGAAAGCCGGCGGATCGCGGCAGGAATCACCAACGCCGGGGCGGTCTTCATCGGGCCGTACACGCCGGTGGCCGTCGGCGACTACTGGGCCGGACCCAGCCACACGCTGCCCACGGGCAGCCGGGCGAGGTTCTCCAGCGCCCTGACCAGCAATGACTTCGTCAAGTCCATCAGTCTGATCGAGTACACCGCCGACCAGCTTGCGGCGGCGGCGGACGACATCATCCGCCTGGCCGAGACCGAGGGCCTCGACGCCCACGCCCGCAGCGTGCAACTCCGCGTAGGGCGAGCGTCCCCGCTCGCCTAAAGTGGCACGGGCATCCTGCCCGTGGTCCTCAATTCATGGGCGCTCGCGCCCATGCTACGACGTCGTGCGAGGACGCACGACCTGCGAAGACACCCGTGTCTCAAACGTGAAGCCGGGCGCCATGTCTACGCTTGCGGAAGCACGCTTGTCTTGTGGGTCTGGAACATGGCTGCGCAAGCGCAGCCATGGCACCCGGCTTTTAGTTTGTAGTGTGCCCGTAAAGGCATAAGAAAACGCCTCACGGCGTCACTACAAACGAGCCGCGGTTGACGATACCCCGGCCGCTAAGTACATCATATCCCCCAGTCGAGGCGGTCGCGGTAGCGCCAGTAGAATCGTCCGAGGAGGTGGGCCAGGACCAGAGAGGCATAGGCGCTGAGCAGCACATGGAAGAGCGGAATCACCACCGGCGGGGCCAGCCGGCGGTCCACCCCGCCGCCCGCGTGCCAGAGCAGGGCCGCCACGATTCCTGTGCCCAGCAGCAGGAAGAGGTACGGACCCCACACGCGCCGAATCGAATCCAGCAGAAACAGCGGATTGAGGGCGGAAACCGAGTCGTGGATGACCATGGCGAGCAGCCCGATCGGGAGGAAGATCGAGCGCCCAGGCCATCAAGGCCCAGAAGATCGCGTCCGTCCGGCCCATCAGCACACGGTAAAGGACCGGGGGCACGGCGAACAAGATATAGACCGCCAACAGGTACGAGACCCGGGACCACAGGTCGTCCCAGTTCCCCATATCGAGAACCGTCGGCGCCCGCGTGCCGCCCTTGGCGCTGTCATAGACGCACTCGGCCAGATACCAGCCGAGGTACAGGCCGATCACGCCCACGGGACCCAGAAACCGCAGGCCGCCCCAGAAGAAGATGCCCGGAAAGAGACCGAGCGAAAGCGGGAAGAGCGCCATGAACACGATGGCGATGATGCCCGACAGGTTGGCCGGATACAGCAGGATGTCCAGGAACCAGGGCAGTCGGCGCTCACCGGTATGATCGGAGTCGAACGAGCCGACCAGTCTCTGGGCGAGCCGGCTCCCGCGCGAATCGTCGTCCTTGCCCACCGGCAGCGGCCGCGGCTGCACAGCCACGTCCTCGAGGAGCTTGGAAGGAGGGTGTGTGTCGGCGGGCGTATCCTCCCTGACCAATTCCAGTTCCGGCTCGGGCATCGGCGGGATGACAACTTTGTTCTTGCAGTGCGGGCAGAGACCTTCTTTGCCGGCGTGCGCCGGAGAGATCTGGAGTTTCGCACCGCAATGCTGGCATGGAAAGCGAATCATGGACCCGCCGCGAGAACCCAAATGCGAAACCAATCGAAACCGCTGAAACTCGACGCTCTAAAACAAAGGACGCCCGACGGGCGAAATCCTTCTAACCATTCCTGCGGATTCACGAAAGTCCTGGCAGCGGCCACCTTGTCATCCTGAGGCGAAGCCGAAGAGCCTGTCCTGAGCCTGCCGAAGGAATCTGGCCACCAAACGGGAGTACTCTCGTCATTCGCAGCCCAGATCCTTCACTCCGCTGCGCTGCGTTCAGAGCCTGCCCTGAGCGTAGCGAAGGGATGACAGAGCAGCAGACGGAGCGACTCATGCGTGTCCGTGGACGCACGCTACAGAAGCGCCTTCCGGCGTCACTACGAACGGGTCACCCGCCGAGCGCGGCTTTGACGAGTTCTGTGGCTTTGGCGAGGGCGTCGTCGATTTTGGCGGGGTTCTTGCCGCCGGCCTGGGCCAATTGGGGCTTGCCGCCGCCGCCGCCGTCGACGATCGGGGCGATGGTCTTGACGATGTCGCCGGCCTTGAGCTTCTTGATCAGGTCGTCCGTGACGCCGGCCAGGAGCGTCACCTTGCCCTCTTCCTCGTAGGCCAGGACAATCGCGGCGGACTTGGCCTTCTTCTTGAGCATGTCGATCGCTTCGCGGGCGCGGTCGACCGACGTGGTCGAGAGCCGCCCGACAATCACCGCCGCTTCGCCGATCTTCTCGCTGGCCTCGAGGAGCTGCCGGGCCTCCGCCATCGTGTCGGGTCCGCCCGCTTTCGAGGCGGTTTTGAGCTGCTTGGCGAGGCGCTTGTTGTCTTCGACCACTTGCGCGACGCGCTCGGGGAGCTTGTCGGCGGGAACTTGCAGCAGGGAGGCAAGCTGGTCGACGATATCGCTGCCTTTCTCCAGGTAGGCGGTCAGGCCCTGGCCGGTCAGGGCCGTGATCCGGCGTACGCCCGCCGAGACGCTTTCCTCTTTGAGAATCTTGAAGCCGCCGATGACGCCGAGGCGGTCCACGTGCGTGCCGCCGCAGAACTCGCGGCTGAACGCTTCCTCGATGTGGTCCTTGTCGGCGGCGCCGAGGCAGACGACGCGGACCTCGCTGCCGTACTTCTCGCCGAAGAGCGCCATCGCGCCGAGCTTCTGGGCCTCCTCGCGGGGCAGGACCGTCCACGTGACGGGCAGATCCGCCGCGATCTTCTCGCGGACCAGCCGCTCGGCCTCTTTGAGCTCCTCTTGCGGTCGGAGCCTTCGGATAGGTGAAGTCGAAGCGCAGGTAGTCGGGGCCGACGTAGCTGCCCTGCTGGGCAACCGACTTGCCCAGCACCTGCTGCAGGGCCCACTGGAGGACGTGGGTGGCGGTGTGATTCTTCCTGGTGGCACTGCGGTCCAAGCTGACCGCCACCGTGACCTCCTGGCCGACGTGCAGCGAGCCCTCGGCAAGCTTGCCGCGATGGATCACCGTATTGGCAACCTTCGTCGTTTCTTCGACGACGAACCGGCCTGTCGCCCAGCCGTCCCCGGCTGGGTTCACCCCCGAGGGCGGGGGTGCTACATCGGAGGACACTTCAATGATGCCGGTGTCGCCGACCTGGCCGCCGGCCTCGGCGTAGAAACAGGTCTTCTCAAGGACCAGGCCGACCTCGGCTTCGCGCGGGATCTCGCCTTGCTTGTGAAAGCCCGTGGAATCGATCCAGCCGAGAACCGTGGCTTCGCATTGATCCGTGTGGTACTTGTGCAAGTCTTCCGTCGCCGGCAGTTCGGTGTCGACCAGGCCCACCAGGAGCGAATCGGCCTTCTGCGCCGCCCGGGCCCGCTCTTTCTGTTCCTGCATCAGCTCCTGGAAACCCTCGAGATCCACGCGCAGGCCGCGTTCCTGGGCCATAAGCTGCGTCAGGTCGATGGGGAAGCCGTAGGTGTCGTAAAGCTGGAAAGCGTCCTCGCCGCTGATCGTCTTGGCGGGAGTCTTAGCCGCCCGGTCGGCGGCGACGGTAAAGAGGTCCAGGCCGCGGTCGAGCGTCCGGCCGAAGCTGGCCTCCTCCGCCTGAATCACGGTCGCGACGTACTCGGCCCGCTCCCGGATCTCGGGAAAGGCGTCGCCGAGACAGTCCACGACCACGGGGACCAGCTTGTAGAGGAACGGATCGTGCAGATCGAGCTCGCGGCCGAACCGCGAGGCCCGGCGGAGAATCCGGCGCAGGACGTAGCCCCGGCCCTCGTTGGAGGGCGTGGCGCCGTCGGTGATCGCGAAGGTCAGAGCGCGGATATGGTCCGCGATGACGCGGAAGGCATTATCGGTCTTCTTGCCGAGTTGCGAGGTGTACTCGTGGCCCGACAGCTCGCCGGTCGCCCGGATGATCGGCATGAACAGGTCGGTGTCGTAGTTGCTGCGCTTGTTCTGGAGGACGGAGACGACCCGCTCCAGGCCGGCACCGGTATCGACGTACTGGGCGGACAGCGGCACGAGATTGCCCGACGGCTGGCGGTTGAACTGGATGAAGACGAGGTTCCACAGCTCGATGTACCGGGCGCAGTCGCCGTTGACGCGGCACTGGTGGCCCGGGACGCCCTTCTTGTCGCAGCGGTCGGGGCCCAGATCGATGTGGATCTCGCTGCACGGGCCGCAGGGGCCGGTCTCGCCCATTTCCCAGAAGTTCTCTTTCTTGCCGAACGCGAGGACGCGCTCCGCCGGCAAGGAGGTCAACTTCGGCCAGAGCCCCGCCGCCTCGGTCGTCCTGGGGCAGGCCGTCTTTCTCATCGCCCGCAAAGACGGTGGCCCAGAGCTGGTCGGGGTTGATGCCCCAGACCTTCGTCAGCAGGTCCCACGCCCAGACGATCGCCTCGGCCTTGAAGTAGTCGTTGAACGACCAGTTGCCGAGCATCTCGAAAAACGTGTGGTGGTAGGTGTCCCGGCCGACTTCTTCCAGGTCGTTGTGCTTGCCGCTGACGCGGAGACACTTCTGGCTGTTGACCGCCCGGCGCCATTCGGCGGGCTTGAGGCCCAGGAAAATGTCCTTGAACTGGTTCATGCCGGCGTTGGCGAACAGCAGGGTCTCATCCCCCTGCGGCACGACCGGCGAACTCGGGACAAACGTATGCTCCCGGGCCTGGAAGAACTCGATGAACCCACGACGAATCTCTTTGGAGCTCAGCATGGTCAGAAACACCTCTTTGTTGCACAGAAAGCACAGGGGCCAGGGATCGGGGCTCAGAGGTCAGTATGACTGACCCCCGACACCTGAACCCTGACCCCTTCTATCGGCCGATCAGGCTTCCGCCTCCACCGGTTCCTCGGCCTTCGACTTCGACGCCGAGGTCGAGGGGAGTCCCTTGGTGGACATGACCTTGTCCTTCAGCTCGTTGCGGACCTCGGGATAATCGATCAGATACTTCTTGGCATTCTCGCGGCCCTGGCCGAGCCGGATCTTGCCGTAATTGATCCAGGCGCCGCTGCGGTCGATAATGTTGGCGGCGATCGCCAGGTCGATCAGGTCGCCCTCGTAGCTGATGCCGCTGTCGAACATGATGTCGAACTCGGTCTCGCGGAAGGGCGGGGCGATCTTGTTCTTGACGACCCGGGCCCGGACCCGCGAGCCGATGGCGCCGGTGTTGTCCGTCAGCGTGCTCAGCCGGCGCAGATCGATGCGGACCGAGCAGTAGAACTTCAGGGCCTTGCCGCCGGGCGTCGTCTCGGGGTTGCCGAACATCACGCCGATCTTCATGCGGATCTGGTTGATGAAGACCAGGGCGGTCTTGCTCTTGCTGATGATGCCGGTGAGCTTGCGCATGGCCTGGCTCATCAGCCGGGCCTGCAGGCCGACGTGCGTGTCGCCGATGTCGCCTTCGAGCTCGGCCTTGGGCGTCAGGGCGGCGACGGAGTCCACGACGATCACGTCGACGGAATTGGTCGAGATCAGCATCTCGGCGATGTCGAGGGCCTGCTCGCCGGTGTCGGGCTGGCTGACCAGCAGGCTGCTGACGTCCACGCCGAGCTTCTTGGCCCAGGTGGTGTCCAGGGCGTGCTCGGCGTCGATGAACGCCGCCACGCCGCCCGCCTTCTGGGCGCTGGCGATGACGTGCAGCGCCAGCGTCGTCTTGCCGGACGATTCCGGGCCGAACAGCTCGGTGACCCGCCCGCGCGGGATGCCGCAGCCGCCCAGAGCGATGTCGAGGGACAACGCCCCCGTGCCGATGCCTTCGATCTTGGCATAGCAATGCTCGTCCATCTGCATGATGGAGCCCTGGCCGTACTGCTTCTCGATCTGCGCGATCACGCGCTGCAGCGCCGCCTGCTTGCCGTCACTGGCGGCCACGGGTTCGGTGGTGGTAGTGGTTTTTTTGGCTTTTGCCATGGTTGGGTACCTCCAACTTTCTATCTCGCCCTGCCATTACCTTTCTTTCAGTTTATACGTTCCCAAAGGGGTATACAGCGGTCCTTGCCCAGTCAGTCGGCTCTCGAACACGATGATCGATCCGGCGTGGACCACGCCCAGATCGTAATCCTCATATTCCTCGATCACCTTCCCCAGTTTTTCGCCGGCGTGGCTGTTGCGGATGCGGCACAGCGTCAGATGGCCCGAGAACTGCCGGCCCTCTTTGGGCCAGCCCGCATCGGCCAGCTCATCTTCGAGGTCCTGCTGCAATTCGAGCAGCTCGGGGCACTCCAGGCCGGCCCCGACCCACAGGACCCGCGCGCTGCGGCCGCCGAACGAGCCCGCCTCCCGGATGGCAAAGTCGAACTCGGGGTAGCGGCCGGCGACCTCCCTGGTGATATTGCAGACCTCGACGATTTGGTTGTCCGGGACCTCGCCCAGGAACTTGAGCGTCAGGTGCATGCTCTCCGGCTCCACCCACTTGACGTCGCCTTTGTGAATATCCACCTTGCCGGCCAACTCCTTCTGCAGGTCGGCCAACTCGGTCCGAATATCCTCGGGTATATCAATCGCAATGAAACAGCGCATGGTCAATTATACAAACTCAATTTGAAACACTTGTCAAGCCTCTAACGAGTGCCATGTCCACGTTTTTTGCGTGGACATGCTCACACACTGCCAACATGCCTACGCCAGCGTAGGCATGGCACCCAGATTCTCCGTGGCGAGGGCATCTTGCCCTCGAATCGCGGGCAGGATGCCCGCGCCACGAATTCACGTGGAATACACGGTTTAGAAGCACGTGAACCTCCGCAGCATCTCCAGGCGGATGTCGATGTCCCGGCGGGTGACGCTGGTCAGGCCGCTGAGGGAGAAATCCGCGATGGTGAACGAGGCGACGACCGTGCCGTAGGCGACGGCGGTCTTGAGCGTGTCGAAATCCGTCCGGTCGACCTGGGCCAGGTAGCCCATGAGCCCGCCGGCGAAGCTGTCGCCCGCCCCGGTCGGGTCGCGGACCTCGGTCGCCGGATAGGCCGGCAGGACGAACTTGCTCCCATCCGCCAGGCACATCAGCGAGCCGGACTCGCCCTTTTTCACGATGACGATGGAAGGCCCCATCGTCAGGATCTGCTCGGCGGCCCGGACCAGGTTGAACTGCCGCGCCAGCAGCTTGGCCTCGTCCGCGTTGATGATCAGGCAATGGACTTTCTGCAGCAGTTCCAGCAGGTCCGGCAGGTGGTTCGTGATCCAGATGTCCATCGTATCGGCCGCCACGAAGACCGGCGCCCGGATCTGGCTGAGCAACTGGATCTGGAGCCGCGGCGCGGTATTGGCGAGAAAGACGAACCGGCTGTCGGCGAAGGCCCGCGGCACGAGGGGCGGCTGCTCGGCCAGGACGTTGAGCTCGATGGCGTCGGTCACCCGGTCGTCCATCGTCTCTTTGTACGTGCCGGCCCAGCGGAAGGTCTTGCTCTTGGAGCGGATCTCCAGGCCCCGCAGGTCCACGTCCCGCCCGGCAAATACCTTCTCAATGTCGAACGGGCAATCGGCCCCCACGACCCCGATGAAACGCACGGGCGAGAAGAAGCTGGCCGCCATGGTGAAATAGATCGCCGAGCCCCCGATACAGTTCTCGCTGGAACCGTGGGGCGTCCGGATGGTGTCGATTCCGATGGACCCCGTCACTAATAGTGGCATCGTTACGTGTCCCGTATGCCTATGCCCTGTCGCTCACGTGCGGCCCGTCAAACCTTCTCCGAGCGTCAGATCGATCCGGCGGAGGGTCCGCTCTTTGCCGAGCAGGCTCACGGAGTCGAAGATCGGCAGACTGATCGTCGTGCCGCACAGGGCCACGCGCAGGGGCTGGGCCACCTTGCCCAAGCCCACCTGGCGCTCTTCGGCCAGCCCGCGCAGCATCTCTTCGATCCCGTGCTCCGTGAGCGGGTCCAGCGCCGCCAGCTTCTGCCGCACCTGCCCGAGAATCTCCAGGCCGTGGTCCTTAAACAGGACCTTTTGAACCGCTTTTTCCTCGAATTCGATCTGCTCGATCGTCAACAAACACGAATACACTTTTACGCTCGATATCCTCGAAAGTTCGCGCCCCTTCGCACAGCTTGATGATCCGCGCGAGCGTCGCGTCGTCCGCCTGCAAGACGGGCGAGCCGACCTCCTGGAGGTACGCTTTGAAGTGCGCCAGGACCTTCTCGGGCGGCTCGATCCGCAGGTGCTCGGTGTTGAACGCCAGGAGCTTCTTGCGGTCGAAGAGACTGTTGCTTTTCGTCAGGCGCGATCAGGTCGAACGAGCGGATCAGCTCCTCGACCGTCATGATCTCCCGCTGATCGCCCGGATTCCAGCCCAAGCAGGGCCAGGAAGTTGACCAGCGTCTCCGGCAGATACCCGCTGCGGAAGAAATCGACGATGTTGATCTCGGGCAGATGGACCTCCAGATACTCGGCCATCGCCTCAATCGCCGGGATATCGGGCGTCGTCTCGCCCCGCAGGAACGACCGCAGCGCCTCGGCGGTGATCCCGCCGACCTCGGCCAGCTTCTCGATGTCGACGTTCGGCATCTTCTCGATGGCGGTGCGGAGGGTCTGCGGCCGCTCCCGCTTGGAGAGCTTGCCGCCGGTATCGCTGACCGTAACGGACATGTGGGCATAGTGCGGCGTGGCGCTGCCCGGGAACAGCGCCTCCCACAGGGCCTTCTGGCCGGGCGTGTTCATCAGGTGCTCCTGGCCGCGAATCACGTACGTGATCTGCATGTGGTAGTCGTCGACGACGCAGGCGAAGTTGTACGTGGGGAAGCCGTCGCTCTTGAGGATGATGAAATCGCCACCCAGCTCCGCCGGATGGAAGGAGATCCGGCCGCGAATCAAGTCGTCAACCACGAGCGGCTTATCCATCGGCAAGGCGAACCGGACCGTTACCGGCTTGCCCTCGGCCCGCGCCTTTTCCACATCCTGCTCGGAGGGGAACTGCTGCGGCCGGGGGTAGATGAATCCCTTCTTCTGCGCCTCCGCCTGCGCCCGCATGGCGTCCAACTCTTCCGGCGTCTCGAAGCAATAATACGCCTTGCCCGCGTCGAGCAACTGCCGGGCATAGCGGTGGTAGAAATCGAGCCTTTGGGACTGGAGATACGGCCCGTTCGGTCCGCCGACCTCCGGCCCCTCATCCCATTCGATGCCCAGCCAACGCAGGTCCTGCATCACCTGCTTCGTGGCGGTCGGCGTGTTGCGTTTGAGGTCCGTATCCTCGATCCGCAGAATGAAGGTGCCGCCCTGGCAACGGGCCCACAGCCAATTGAACAGCGCAGTCCGCGCCCCGCCCGACGTGCAGATACCCCGTCGGCGACGGCGCAAACCGTGTTACCACTTTCTCCGGCACTGCTTGAGAACTCCTCGTCTGTAAACCCTTGGAAATCCCCAAATTAAGGGATACAATGCCGATTGTCAAGCACGAGAAGAATCGTTCGCGTGAGGAAAGGCAGGCCCGAAGCCCCCCAATCCGCAGGGCCGGGGATCTGACGTCCAAGCCGTGATTCGGCAATGCGCCTCTGCGCAGCGAAAAGGGTGTCAGGAACTCCCGAGAGAGTGCCCGACACCCTCTATTCTTCCCCCAATCCTCCCCGTTTCCTTCTCACCTTCTCGGACCATAGGTGCGCTCGCCGGTTGTTGCGGCGACCCTTTCGTGCTCATGCACAGGCACCAACGGAGGCGCGGGGGCCGCCAAGCTGCCCAACGCTGCCACGATCGCACCGATAATCATCGCGATCGACAGTCCGATGAGCGTGCCGCCGGTGATATTCGCCGTCTTTTCCGTGGTTTCCCGTGCCTGCTGCCCGGCCCGCTCCAGATTGGTAAGCATCTGGTTGGCCTGCGCTTCGCTCATGCCGGTAGCTTGAGTGATCGTCTGCACCGTCTGCTGCCGGTCCTGCGGCGTTCGGGGACTCTTGAGGTAGTCGTTCACCGCCGCGGCGACGCTGGGGTCACCCTGCTGCGCTCCACCACCCAGAATCTTGGCAAGCTCCTGCTGGATGATCTGCGGGCTGAGCCCTTGGCTTTGCATGCCCTGCTGCATCGCCTGCTGTCCTTGCGGCGTGGTGGCCGCCTGGCCCGCCGCCGAGACACCGCTGCCCAGCAGCGAGACGCCGCCGCCGACCAGGGCGCCCAACGCCGTCAGGGTCAGCAGGAACATGGCGACGTAGAAGAGCGACCACACGGTCAGTCCGTGCAAAGCCCGCTCGAGCCTGTCCAACCGCCAGCCCAACCGGCCGGCGACCCACCCGCCGATGAACAGCGCAATGAGCCCCGTGATGAACCACCAGATGGCCGCCCCGATGCCCAGGGATCTGCCGCTGGTGATCCGGCTACCGGTCAGGTCCAGCGCGGATGCGCCGATTCCGGCGCCCAGGATCTGGAGCGTCAGGAACACCGCGATCGTCACCAACGTCCCGGCGAAGATTGCCCCCCAGGAAACCCGCCGCCAGCCGGGAAACGCTGCGTGCGTGTGGCCACCTGCCACATATTCATGTTCTTCTTCGTTTCCAACCATAATCCTTTCCCTTCACATGGATTGTTCTGGTAATAGTTCTCGACAACACTGATTTTTACGATGCCGTACCCCCCACTGGCCTCCCTGCGATAGCCTTCCTTTTGCTGATTCTGGGGCGTAAAACACCGAACGACGGTGGCGGCCGGTTTGCCATAAGTATCCCAACGTCTGAGGAAACGGGTTTCTGCCACCGATGATAGGAGGAATTGGCTCATGGAGGACGGTCCGCGAATTCAACTACAGTATATCAAAGCACCGCGTCGTCGTTCCCTGAAAATGGAAAGAGACAACCAGATCAACGTTGAGAGGACCAGATCATGCAAACCATCACCGAAATCCAGACGCCGGTCCTGTATCCGGTCGTACAAGACTTCCTGAACAACCTGGCGGCCCAGGGCGGACCGCCGCTCTACGAGTTGTCGCCCAAGGACGCCCGCGAGGTGCTCCGCACCCTGCAAGCGGTCAGAGTGGCCAAGTTACCCGCCGACATCGAAGATCGTCTTCTCCCCGTCGGGCCCGAGGGCAAGGTGTCGATTCGCATCGTGCGGCCCAAGGGCGTTAAAGAAACGCTGCCCGCCATCATGTACTTCCACGGCGGCGGCTGGGTCCTGGGCGACAAGGACACCCACGACCGGCTGATCCGCGAGATCGCCAACGGCGCCCGGGCGGCCGTCGTGTTCGTCAACTACACCCCTTCCCCGGAGGCCCAATACCCGGTGCCGATCGAGGAGGCCTACGCCGCGACGAAATGGGTGGCCGAGCATGGCCGGGAAATCAATGTGGATGCCTCCCGTCTGGCGGTCGTCGGCGACAGCGTCGGCGGCAACATGACCGCCGCCGTCACCTTGTTGGCCAAGGAACGGGGCGGCCCCGCTTTCCGCGTGCAGGTGCTGTTCTATCCGGTGACGGACGCCGGCTTCGACACGCCGTCGTATGACCAGTTCGCCGAAGGCTACTGGCTCACGCGGGAGGCGGCGAAGTGGTTCTGGGACCAGTACGCCCCCGACCCGGCGGTGCGCCACGAGCCGACCGTCGTCGCCGCTGCAAGCGTCGGTAGACCAGTTGCAGGGCTTGCCCCCGGCCCTCATCATCGTCGACGAGTGCGACGTCCTGCGCGACGAAGGCGAAGCCTACGCCCGCAAGCTGATCGAAGCCGGCGTCCGCGTCACGGCGTTGCGCTGCCTGGGGATCACTCATGATTTCGTCATGCTCAACGCGCTCGCGGAGACCCCCGCCACGCGCGCCGCCATCGCCCAAGCCAATGAGATGCTGAGGAACGCCTTCGCCTCATGAAGGCGAGAAAGGTAGGAACCGCATGAACCAGGAAATAAACACCATCGTTCTCGTCCACGGTGGCCTCGTGGACGGCTCGGGTTGGGAGGGCGTCTACAGGATCCTGACGAAGGACGGCTACACGGTCAGCGTCGTTCAGAATCCGACGATCTCGCTGGCCGACGATGTCGCCGCCACCCGGCGCATCCTTGCCGTCCAGAACGGCCCGGTGGTCCTCGTCGGCCACTCCTACGGCGGAGCCGTGATCACCGAGGCCGGCAACGATCCCAAGGTAGTGGGGCTGGTCTATATCGCCGCCTTCGTCCCGGACCAGGGCGAGTCGGTGTCCACGCTTCTCCAGAATTCACCGCCGGACGCGCCGGTGGCTCCGATCGTGCCGCTGGCGGATGGCTTTCTCTGGCTCGACAAGGCCAAGTTCCCCGCGGCCTTCGCGGGGGACGTCGACCCGGAAAAGGCGGCGTTCATGGCGGATTCCCAAGTCCCCGGAGGCGTGGCCACACTCAATGATACGATCAGCGAGCCGGCCTGGAGGACCAAGCCGAGCTGGTACTTGGTGGCCGCCGACGACAAGATAATCCCGCCGGCGGCCCAGCGCTTCATGTCCCAGCGCGCAGGTTCGACGGTCGTCGAGGTGGCGGGCAACCACGCGATCTACGTGTCGCAGCCGCAGACGGTGGCCGCTCTCATCGAAAAGGCCGCCCGAGAAGTGAAAGCGGCGCAGCCCCGCGAACGCGAGATTCTGGAAACGGTCTCGTAGGGTGTTCGTTCTGCGCGGATTCCGGGGACGCCTCCATCTCTCTTGAGAAAAGGAGGGGCAGCACATGAGAACGTTCCGCAAAGAAGACTTCCCCGTCTCCGAGATCCGCCGGTTCCTGGAGCCGGGTCCGATCGTGCTGGTCAGCTCGGCGTGGCAGGGCAAGTCCAACATCATGACAGAGAAAGGAGATCCTCATGGCAGAAATGCCGAGTTTGGAAGTGACGAACGTCGTTCTCGTCCACGGCGGCTTCGTGGACGGCTCGGGCTGGGAAAGCGTCTATAAGATCCTGACGAAGGACGGCTAGCACGGTCAGCGTCGTTCAGAATCCGACGATCTCGCTGGCCGACGATGTCGCCGCCACCCGGCGCATCCTTGCCGTCCAGAACGGCCCGGTGGTCCTCGTCGGCCACTCCTACGGCGGAGCCGTGGTCACCGAGGCCGGCAACGATCCCAAGGTGGTCGGGCTGGTCTATATCGCCGCCTTCGTCCCGGACCAGGGCGAGTCGGTGTCCACGCTGATCCAGAATCCACCGCCGGGCCACGCCGGTGCCTCCGATCCTGCCGCTGTCGGACGGCTATCTCTGGCTCGCCAAGGCCAAGTTCCCCGCCTCCTTCGCGGGGGACGTGGACCCGGAAAAGGCCGCGTTCATGGCAGATTCCCAGGTCCCCTGGGGCGTGGACGCGCTGGGCGGCACGATCAGCGAGCCCGCCTGGAGGACCAAGCCGAGCTGGTACCTGGTGGCCACCGACGACAAGATGATCCCCCCGGCAGCCCAGCCGACCCCAGCTGCATCTCCGACGCGCGGGTTCGACCGTCGTCGAGGTCGCAGGCAGTCACGCGATCTACGTCTCACAGCCGAAGGCGGTGGCCGCCCTCATCGACCAGGCCGCCCGGGAACTGAAAGCGGCGCACTCGCGCAACGCGAGATTCTGGAACCCGTCTCGTAGGGTGCCGGCATCCGGTGGCGGATTCGGCCGGCTCTGGTCCGGGTGGCAGCGGCAAGCGGAGTCCTCGGAGCTTGCCGATGGTCCATGGCATTCGCAAAACCATCGGCAAGCTGGCATTGCCGCTGCCACCCGGAGTCCACCGGCGGGGGTTCCTCTTGCTCCCCATCCGTCGCTTGTGCCTTTTGAGGGGGTGCGGCCACTGTGTTCCGGCCGCACCTCCATGAAAAGCAGGCGATTTTGAGACTGGCTGATGGGCGTGTCACATTCGAGGTTCGTGCCGGCAATCACGCTTTTGGTTTTCGGCTAACCGCGGGCATCATGATTCCGGACTCGCCCCCCAGCATTTCTCCCTTGCCCAGGAGAAACCACCGGCCCACCAGAGCGGCCGTGACGGCATCCAACTCATCGCCGGTCATCGCTTCGGTCAACCCTCTCACGCCCAGTCTCTCCAATCCCCGCCGCAATCCGTGGCGATCCCGGTGCTGGCGGGGAAGGCCCCAGACATCCTGGGCGGCGCCGGGATAACACTCGACCGGACGATACCCCATGGCCTCAATCTTCGCACGCAGCGCCAGCCCACGTTCGGTGAGCATGCGCATGGGCCCCAGGGTAATCGGAAAGCCCCGGATGCCCCGCCGCAACAATTCGCGGTCGCACTCTCGAAAATGCGCGCCGGCCCGGTCGTGGATGGTCGTGCGGCCGGGCGGCAAAGTGAGCGGCGCATCAATAGGGACGAGGTCGGGCTGTGCACCGTCTATCAGGCGGAGGATCTCCTCGTCCGGAAAGGCGACCCAAGTCTGCGCCTTGAGCCCGCGCAAAACGCACACCCCCGTCGGGCGTCGCGGCGAGCCCGCCAGATCCACCCCTACCACGACCAGCAGCTTGCGGTGTGACATGACTACTGCACCGTCCCTTCACCAGGTCCGTCCGCCAAAGAACCCATTGACATACTCGACCGCCGCAATCCCAAACTCATTCTTCGCCTTCGCGGGAAAGTCCAGATGATCCAGCCTGCCGTCATACAGTGCTCGGTGCGGAGACCATTCGGCCAAGGAACGACCCACCACGAGCGCCCCAACCCCCAGCAAGGACTGCCTGATCAAGGTTCTGCGCACGATAGTTGCCATGCGAATTTCCCTCCCAGACTTAGCCATTTGATTCTCGCGTTCCGTTTGAAGAAAGCTTCCCTGGTTTCGGGTCGCGCGGGAGCAGACCCCGATCTTGCTGGTTGAGGGGCCCGTCGTCAACCGCCCATCGCGCGGCGGACATGCGTCTGGATTGCCTGAGCCGCCTCTAACGCCTCCCTTGCCTCCGCCGCCCCGATGTGCTCCGTGGCAATATCGCCCGGGTAACGCCCGGCCACGATGTATTCGTTCAGCAACGAGCCTGGGGCCACCAAGCCTGCGAGTTCCGCGTCATAATCCGCGCACCAACCCAAGAGTTCGACAATGTCGTGTGTCTTCTCCAAGGACCAACCCCGCGAGATCAAGAAGCCCTTCAGGAACTTTTCGGCAGCGCTTTGGCAAAGAAAACAAACCGTATGGTACACCGGCGATGGCGTCCGCATTTCACGCTCAGCCACAAGCAAATCCCCCTCGGCGTAGCGCAGCCACTCTTGGGCCGTCTCAACCGGCCGGTCATCGCGCGCGGTCATACAGGACCTTTCCCTCGCCAAGGATGTGGCGCGTATAGAAGGGGTTGCCGTCGGCCACGTTGCGCTCTACCTGCTGGGGCGTCGCGACGATCAAATCTACCGCAAATCGACGGCCCCACAGTAGCTGCTCAATCTCGCGGCGCACCTGGCGGCTGGGTCTGCCACTGTCCTGGATCACGAACAAATCCAAGTCGCTGCCCTCCGTTTCTTGGCCGCGGCTGCGCGACCCGAAGAGAATGATCCGCTGCGGGGCTACGGCGTGCACGATCTTCTCCACGATGTAAGCCACCAGATCCGGCGTGATGTCACGCGTCCGCAAACGCGGATCAGGCTCGGTTACAGATCTACGCGGCACGGAAACGTCTTTTCGTGCAACTCTGTCCATCTCGTCATCATACGATTGGCGAGACGATTGGGCAAGCGACGAATCCCGAGCGGCTGCCTGTCCGTTCCGGCGTCATTCCAGCGATGTTCGGAGTGGGTTCCCAAACGCGACAAGTCGCGGTCGGGGTCCCAGTTACGAGGCCAGGATGGCCTCACGACACGGGGGCGGGACGGCCTCGCCACGGCGGCCGGGCTAGATTTTCCTGCGCGGATGCTCGTTAACCCTGCCGGGACAATGGTTTAGGAAAGAACAAAATTATACTATATGTGTGGACGATTGTTGTTGACGTCGTGACATGGTATTTATACCATTGTAGGCGAGGCTGCCGGCGTGCGGCAGTCAATGATCCATCATCAATTATCCATCATCAATGTCGGAGGGAAGCTTATGGCTACCGAAGCCCAAATCGAAGCCAATCGTGCCAATGCCCAGAAGTCCACCGGGCCGCGGACACCCGAGGGCAAAGCCCTCGTCTCCCAGAATGCCATCACGCACGGCCTGCTGGCCCGCGCGGGCGTCCTTCCGGGGGAAGAGGAGCACGAATTCGCAGCGCACCGGGAGGGGCTGCTCAAGCAGTTGAGGCCGGGCGCGCCGCTGGAGGAGGTCCTGGCGGATCGGATCGTCGATCTCTCCTGGCGGCTCCAACGGGCCGCCCGGGACCAGGAAGTGGCCTATGCGGCCCTGTACGAGAAGTATACGCAGGGCCAGCCCCAGCCGCCGGAGCCGGACGCCTGGCAGGCCGCGCTGGGGCGGATGATCGTGGAGGATTTCTGCGGGGAGGCGGTCCTGGAGCGGCTGCAGCGGTACGAACGGCGGATCGAGAGCAGTTTCTACAAGGCCCTCAACGAGCTGCGGCAGGCGGTGCATCAGCGCCAAGAGGCGGCCCTGGAAGGGCCGCCGACGCCGGCACAGTGGGAGAAGGAGGACGGGGAAGCCCAGAAAGCGTGCCAAACAAAGCCAATTTCGGCCGCAGGACCCGCCAGCCCGGCGTCTTCTCCTGTCAGCATTCCGGTCCCAGGGCGGATTGGCCGGATGCTGAGGAACAAGGGTGCGAAACAAAGCCAATTTCGCAAGGAGTTTCAACGGGAAAGTCCGAAGTTTGGGGCGGTGAGCCTGCCCTTCCAACTTCAGACCTGACATTTCCTGCTTCTCAAGAAACGCCTTGCGGGGTTACTACGAACATGCCGCATCACGGGCAAGGTGGAGTCCCCAAACGCGAAGTAATGCGTTGGGGAGCCTGTGCCCGTGCTCCGCGAGCGAGGACGCTCGCGCTACGAAGAGGAACGCTTTCGACGGCTATTTCGTAGACAGTGCGGGGTGCGGGGCTTAAGATGGTCTACCGATGTGATCGTGAATCCCCAGCACGCCGTCAGGCCGATCAGTCGTACATGGGTGCCATGTCTACGGCTCTGCGTAGACATGCCGGGTCTGGCAGCGACAAGGGTCCCCAAATGTGACCTATCACGTTTGGGAGGGGGCTCCCCCAACGCGGAATTGTGCGTTGGGGACCCCGAGCCCGAACATGCCTACGCGGGCGTAGGCATGGCACCCCGTAAGTAAAATCTCGCCAGGAGAGCGATATGGGTATCGATAAGGACAAAGAGATATCGGGCAAGGGTCCGAACAGGAATGAGGAACGCGGCGGGGAGCGGGGGCTGGACTTCATCCGGCAGATCGTGGCGGAGGATGTGCAGTCGGGCAAATGGGGCGGGCGCGTGGCGACGCGGTTCCCGCCGGAGCCGAACGGCTATCTGCACATCGGCCACGCCAAGAGCATCTGCCTGAACTACGGCATCGCCGCGGAGTTCGGCGGCCAGTTCAACCTGCGCTTCGACGACACCAACCCGGAGAAGGAAGAGCAGGAATACGTCGATTCCATCATCGAGGATGTCCGCTGGCTCGGGGCCGACTGGGACGACCGGCTGTTCTACGCCTCCGACTACTTCGAGCAGATGTACGAGTGGGCGGTCGAGCTGATCCAGAAGGGCAAGGCCTACGTCTGCGACCTGACCGGCGACCAGGTCCGCGAGTACCGCGGCACGCTGACCCAGCCGGGGCGGGAAAGCCCCTATCGCAACCGCAGCGTCGAGGAGAACCTCGACCTGTTCGAGCGGATGCGCAAGGGCGAGTTCCCCGACGGCTCGCGAGACGCTGCGGGCCAAGATCGACATGGCCCATCCCAATCTGAACATGCGCGACCCGATCATGTACCGCATCCTGCACGAGACGCACCACCGCCAGGGCGACAAGTGGTGCATCTACCCGATGTACGACTGGGCCCACGGGTTCGAGGATTCCATCGAGGGCATCACGCACTCGATCTGCACGCTGGAGTTCGAGAATCACCGGCCGCTGTACGACTGGTTCATCGACGCGGTCAACGAGGGCCGGACCGACGACGGCTCGGGCCCGTGGGGCAAGAAGATTCACCACCCGCAGCAGATCGAGTTCGCCCGGCTGAACCTGACCTACACCGTGATGAGCAAGCGCAAGCTGCTCAAGCTGGTGAAGGAGAGGCTTCGTGCGCGGCTGGGACGATCCGCGGATGCCGACGATCTCCGGCCTGCGCCGGCGGGGCTATTCGCCCGCGGCGATCTGGAGCTTCGCCAAGCGCATCGGCGTCAACAAGTTCAACAGCACGGTCGATATCGCCCTGCTGGAGCACTGCCTGCGCGAGGACCTGAACAAGACCTCGCCGCGCGTGATGGCGGTGCTGCGGCCGCTGAAGGTCGTCATCGACAACTATCCCGAGGGCCAGGTCGAAGAGCTGGACGCGGTCAACAACCCGGAGGACCCGGCCGCCGGCACGCGGAAGGTGCCCTTCTCGCGGGAGCTGTACATCGAGCAGGAGGACTTCATGGAGGAGCCGCCGAAGAAGTTCTTCCGGCTGGCCCCCGGCCGCGAGGTCCGGCTGCGCTACGCCTACTTCATCACGTGCACGGACGTCGTCAAGGACGCCGACGGCAACGTCGTCGGAGCTGCACTGCACCTACGACCCGGCCACGCGCGGCGGCGACGCCCCGGACGGCCGCAAGGTCAAGGCGACGCTGCACTGGGTCTCCGCCCCGCACGCCCGCGAGGCCGAGGTGCGGCTCTACGACAACCTGTTCACCAAGCCGGACCCGGAAGATGTGCCGGAGGGCCAGGACTTCACCGTCAATCTGAATCCGAATTCGCTGGAAGTGCTGACGGACTGCTACGTGGAGCCCTCCGTGGCGGGGGCCGCGCCGCTGAGCCGGTACCAGTTCGAGCGGCTCGGCTACTTCTGCGTCGATCCCGACAGCACCGCCGGCAAGCTCGTCTTCAACCGCACGGTGACGCTGAAAGACACCTGGGCCAAGATCCAGCAGAGCCAGCAACAGGGGTAATCATATGAATCAGTGGATTGTCTCGGACCCGGACCTTTGTGGTGGCAAACCCACCATCAGAGGCACGCGGATCATGGTCAGGAACATTCTGGGCATGCTGGCGGGCGGTTACACGGTCGAGAAGATCCTCTCTGCCTATCCGGAATTGACAGCGGAAATGGTCCGCATGGCCTTGGTGGCAAGTTCGTCTTGAACGGCACGCTGCCGCTGGACGACAACACCTGGGCCAAAATCCGGCGGACAGGAAAACGCGACGAGAATTGTTGCTATGACGGCGGGCGAATCTTCAGATTTGTCAACAGCAATGGCAGCAAGAGCCAGGCCATGACGCAGAGAACCTGCCATCGTTGAGCGATGCCTCAGGATCAGAATGTCACTTTCACCCCGCTAGACATCCTCTGCGGTCGTATTGCAGAAGATTGGCTGGATATGGTCGGCCCTATCTGGTGTGTTCTGCCGACGCGCCGAGATCGGCTTCGACTTGGCCTTACTTCTCCGTCGCGCTGCCTTTGTCGTTCGGGCCTTCTCTTTGCCGATGTCCACTCCAATCGAGTATAGAAAATCGGGAGAGAAGTCAGCCTCGTTGGGCCAGACCACGGTATCGATATCTTTGTTCACCTCGAATCGCTGGAAATAGGAAACGTCCTTCAGCGGCTCGAAGATCGGACCGTCCAAATAGGGGCCCAAGTCCACGAGCTTGGTCCGGCCGTCATCGAATCGGATTCTGAGCCGGTAATCACCGGCATGCGAGGTGCTCTTTACCAAGTGCATAGTGTTCCTCAGTCGAACAGCTCTCGGAACTTCTCCTCGATGTTCGGGTGCTCGCAGAGGGTCTGGCCGACGAGGACGGCCCGGATGCCGAGCGACTTTCAGCTTCAGGACATCGGCACGGGTCTTGATGCCGCTCTCGGAGACCAGCTCGCCATCCTCGTCCAGGAGCGTGGACAGGCGGGCCGTCGTGCGGATGTCCACGTTCATCGTCGTCAGGTCGCGGTTGTTGATGCCCAGGACGCTGTAGCCCTTCTTCGGGAAAGCCGATCAGGCTGCGGACGGCCAGCAGCGTATCCGCCTCGTGGACCTCCAGCAGCACGGTCAGACCCAGCTCGGCGGCGGCGATCATCAGGTCGATCAGATCGCCCGGCTTGAGGGCCTCGGCGATCAGCAGGATCGCATCGGCCCCGGCCGCCCGCGACTCGTACACCTGCCAGGCGTCGATGATGAAGTCCTTCCGCAGGACCGGCACGGAAACCGCCTCTTTCACCTGCTCCAGATACTCGAGCCGGCCCTGGAAGTACTTCTCATCGGTCAGCACGCTGATGGCATCGGCGCCGCACCGCTCGTAGGTCGTCGCGATCGCCACCGGATCGAAGTCCTCGCGGATCAGGCCGGCGGAGGGCGAGGCCTTCTTGACCTCCGCAATGACGTTGAGGCCGCGCGGATGGCGCTTCGTCACCGCCTTGTAGAAGTTGCGGCACCTCGGCTTGTCGACGATCTGCCCGCGGAGCTGATCCAGACTGACCTGGGACTTGACGCTGTTGGACTTCCTCGCGCTTTTCGGCAATGATATCATCCAGAAGATTCGTCACGGCTTCTTATCTCACTACAAAATGCCCACGGCAGGAATCGAAAATGAGAAGAGGGCAGCCGTGCCACAGCGACTCCACATTCCCGGCTCCAACCTCGATTCTTTGTGTTCTTCCCTTGTTACGGCCGGAGCGGCGCGCCTGTTCCAAACTTACTTCTCGGAAGAGGAAGAGAGTTGATTCGCCACGCTGACAAATCCCATCCGCAGGTCGCTGAGCGTATTCTTCAGCAACTGCTGCTCCTCCGGCGTCAGGTTGCCTTTGGTCTTCTCCGCCAGCGCCCCGAGCAACTCGATATTGTACCGGGCCAGGTCGAGGTCCGGCTCCCGCGCCTCCTCGCCCTTGATCTGGAGGAAACCCAGGGCAAACAGGGTCTGGGTCGCCAGCATGCTGATCAGCGCCGTCAGACTGCCCTGCGGCAGCGGCCCGCCGCGGCGCGGCTCCTCCTCGGCCTCTTTCTTCTTCTCCTCGTCTCCTGGGCCGCCAGAATCTCCTTCTCCCGCTGCGCCTGCTGTTTCCAATCTTCGTCGACGATGATCTTCTTCGGTTCCTCTTCCTTCGCCATGACCAATGCCCTCTCTATCTATCTGCTCCGATATTTCTTCATACTGCGATCGACATCGCGTTTCTGGGCCCGCTCGGTGATCGACCGGCGCTTGTCATACTGCCGTTTGCCCTGGGCCAGGGCCAACTCGATTTTGGCGATCCCCTTCTGGATGAAGTACAACCGCAGCGGTACGAGCGTGAATCCCCGCTGGTCGAGTTTGACCTGAATCCGGTGCAGCTCCGCCTTGTGCAGCAGGAGCTTTCTTCTGCGGACCGGATCGTGCCCCATGTTCCCGGCCTGCTGGTACGCGGCGATCTTGGCCCCCACCAGCCAACATTCGCCCTCCTGAATCCGGGCGTACGAGCCGGTCAGGTCGGCCGCCGCGGCGCGCAGCGACTTGACCTCGCTGCCGCGCAGCTCGATCCCCGCCTCGTACTTCTCGACCAGCTCGTAGTCGTGATAGGCCTTCTTGTTGACGGCGGCCGGGCTCTGATTCTCTTTTGCGATCTTCTTCGCCATCCCCGTCATGATAGCCGCCGCGAACCGGTTTGGCAACGTCATCGCTCCGGACTTCGATCCCGGGGCGCTGGGGCCGCTCCCGACAGACAGCCACAGGATCTCCCCGGGACGCCCGCGTTCAGAGTTCAACCATCCCCAGGGCCACCAGCCTTGAGGCCGGGGCTCCCAAACGCGATCGGTTGCGTTTGGGGACCCCTGCCACCCGAAGAATGCCGGCTTCTCACATACCGTCTAAGGCCGGCCCGTTTCTTGCATCATCTTCTCGAACATTTCCTGGCCGCGTCGGCGCAGTTCCTCGGGGCTGACGTCCTCGATGTGAGTCGCCAGCATCCACACGTGGCCGGAAGGATCGGCGATCTTACCGACCCGGTCGCCCCAGAACTGGTCTTTCAGCGGCTCTTTGACCGTTGCCCCGGCGGCGACGGCCCGCTCGAAGACGTCGTCCACGTCGTTGACATACAGGTAGAACCCGACGCACGATTCGCCCACGGCCGAAGGCTCGCAGCTCTGTCCCGGCATCTCATCGGAGAGCATGAAAATGGAATCCCCGATCTTCAGCTCCGCATGGGCCACGCTCTTGCCGTCCGGCAGAGTCATGCGATGCCGTTCTTCGGCGCCGAACGCCTCCTTATAGAAGTCGATCGCTTTGGCCGCATCGTGGACCGTCAGGTACGGTGTTATCGCCTGATATCCCTCAGGAATGGGTTTCACATCGCTTTTCATGGCTTGCTCCCTCAAACATCAACTTCAAGCTCTTATCCACGTCCGCTTGCCGAGGCCGGAAGGGCCTCGCCTTTTCGAGCCTCAAACAAGCACTTGCCTAAGAATAAATACGGGGGCACCAATGCGACGTGCGAGAGCAATCTGCTCAAGAGAGTCAGGTACAAGGCTCGGAGCGCGAATGTCCGCCGAAGAACTGCTTGCCGGTTGGCAGGCCACCTCCGCAAGATCTGGAATGATAGCACTCGTATGGCAAAGGAAAGCAGAAGGACGATGCCGAACCACACGATCGAGTTCACAGTGCAAGGAACCGTCCGGCCCTTGACCCAAGCTTTGGCGTTGACGGTTCGTGATTGGTCGCTACCATGGAGCCCTAAAAGGGCAACGCTTCGTAGGGTCGCCCATAACAACGCGCAGGCCTGCGCGAGAGCAGGCATCGCACTCGGCCTCAGGGTCCATAGAAGGAGAAGAGCATGTCCGCAGAGTTCACCCGCAGAGAGTTGTTGAGGTCCTCGGCCGCCGTCGCCGCCACCTCCGTGTTGGTGTCGTCTTGCGAGTCCGATGCCAAAGTCGCGTCCCAACCGCCCGCGACCGCCGCCGCGTCCACGGCCGTCGCCGCCCCGCCCAAGCCTCTGAAGCTGGGCCTGATGAGCTACAACCTCGCCAAGGACTGGGACATCGACACGATCATCAAGAACTGCACCGAGACCGGCTTCGAGCACATCGAGCTGCGCACCACCCACGCGCACGGCGTCGAAGTGAAGATGAGCAAGGAGCAGCGGCAGACGGTCCGCAAGCGCTTCGAGAACGCGGGACTCAAGATCAGCCTGGCCAGCGGCTTCGCCTATCACTACCCGGACGCCGCCCAGTTGCGGAAAGAGATCGAAGGCACGAAGGAATACGTGATCCTCGCGCAGGATGTCGGGGCCCTCGGCTTTCGCGTCTTTCCCAACGCCCTGCTGGCGAACAAGGGCATTCCCGGAGGAGCAGACGATGCGGCAGATCGGCAAGGCGCTGGCGGAAGTCTGCCCGTTCGCCCACGAGCACGGCATCAAGATCGCCCTCGAAGTCCACGGCAGCGGGACGAACATCGTCGGCAAGGTCAAGCAGATGGTGGACTACTCCGAGTGTCCCTACGCCTATATCAACTGGAACTGCGATGCCAACGACGCGAAAGGGCCGGGCCTCGACACCAACTTCGCGTCCGTCAAAGACCGCATCGCCAACGTCCACATGCACGAGCTGTGCGACAATTATCCGTACCGCCGGCTCTTCGAGCTGCTGCGGCAGGCGGGCTACACGGGATACTGTGACGCGGAAATCGACGAGAGCAAAGAGCCGATCCGCCTGATGAAGTACTACCGGGCCACGTTCCTGGCGCTCCAGAATGCGATCTAATAAGTGTGAGGTGTGATGGTTGATTGTTGATTTGGAAATCAAAAATCAAAGATCGACAATTTCACTTCTCGTTGTCAGATTCGGAGGATTAGGATGAGCAGGCTGAATCGAAGACAATTCATTCGTGGCTCTCTGGCGGCGGGGGCTGTGTTCGCCACGCCCGTCTCCGCGGATTCTCGGCGCCAACAACGATGTCCGCTTGGGCGTCATCGGCGTCGGGTCCACGGTGAAGATCGGCGGCATGGGCAAGAACGAGATCCGGGCGCATCTGAAGATCCCGGGCTTGCGCTTCACCGCCCTGTGCGACTGCGACAAGGCGCATCTCATGCCGGAGATCGAGAAGCTCCGCTCGCACAATCCGAGCATCAAGGCGTACACCGACCTGCGCAAGCTGCTCGACGACAAGAACGTCGACGCCGTCATCGTCACGACGCCCAACCACTGGCACGCGCTGGCCACGATCTGGGCCTGCCAGGCGGGCAAGGACGTGTACGTCCAGAAGCCCACGGCCCACACGATCTTCGAGGGCCGCAAGATGGTCGAGGCGGCGGCCAAGTACAAGCGGATTGTCCAGGCCCCGCACGGCCCGCGCGAGCGGACCGGCTTCGCCGAGGCCTTCGAGTACGTCCGCAAGGGCAATCTCGGCAAGATCCTCTACGCCCACGGGCTCAACTACAAGCCGCGGGAGAGCATCGGCAAAGTCACCGGCCCGCAGCCGATCCCGGAGACGATCAACTACGACCTCTGGTGCGGCCCGGCCGACAAGCGGCCCCTGATGCGCCAGTACCTGCACTACGACTGGCACTGGGACTGGAACACCGGCAACGGCGACCTCGGCAACATGGGCATTCACTACATGGACGGCTGCCGCTGGGGCCTCGGCCAGAACACCCTGCCCAAGCACGTCATGAGCCTCGGCGGCCGGTTCGGCTACGAGGACGACGGCGAAACGCCCAACACGCAGATCATCTTCCTGGACTACGACCCGGCCCCGATCCTCTTCGAAGTTCGCGGCCTGCCCAAGAGCAAGGACAGACTCAAGGCAACCTGGCGGGCCGCCGACATGGACGAGTACCACGGCATGCAGATCGCCACGATCATCCGCTGCGAGAACGGCTACGTCGCCAACCGCTCCGGCGGGGGCACCGCCGCCTACGACAACAACGACAAGCTCATCCAGAAATTCGAGCCGGCCACGCCGGACCTGCGCACGAACTTCCTCGACGCGGTCCGCAGCCGTCGCGCCGAGGACCTCGTGTGTCCCGTGCTCCAGGGACACTATTCCGCCTCCTGCGTCCACCTGGGCAATATCTCGTACCGCCTGGGCAAGGAGATGCCGCCGCGAAGAAATTCGCGAGGCGATCAAAGACGAGAAGACCGTCGCCGAGGCGTTCGATCGCTTCCTCGCCCACTTGGACGCCAACGGGATCGACCTCAAGAAGACGCCGATCCGGATGGGCCCGATGCTCACGATGGACCCGCAGACCGAGCGCTTCACCGGCCCGTTCAGCGATACGGCGAACCTGTTCCTCTCGCGCAACTACCGCGAGCCCTTTGTGGTACCGAACGAGGTGTAGCCATTCTTGTTGCAGTCCGGATTTCCCACATACTTCGTGCCGAACGAACTGCGACCTGGTGGGATAGAGCCGAGGGAGACCACCCAAGTCTGTTTCGGCCATCTGTCACGGGGAGAACCTAATGAGTGAACCACGCCATGACGCCCTGACGACACGGATTCGTGCCGACGACCGAGCGCAGGAACCGCATCCGGCAAAGGGTGTGAGCAACGATCAGGCGGCAGACATGGTCACGGACCCGATCGCGCAGCCCGCAGCGCCGCTGGGATTGGACGACAACGACGGCGGATTCACTGCCTCCAACAGTACCGTCCGTAGGCTCGCGGCGGTCATTCTGGTCGTCACGGCGGTCAAGTGCCTGCTGGCCTGGCTTTTCCCTCTCCTGGGCGACGAGATGTTCCTGGCCCTCCAGGGGGGGCGCCTGCGTCTGGGCTACTACGATCACCCCCCTGCGGTCATGTGGATCCTCCACGGGTTGTTGTCCTTGGGGCACTCTCCCCTGTTATTGCGACTCCCCACGATCGCCGTCACGAATGCAATCGCGATCATCCTATACCTGCTCGTGAGACCGTACGACAAACACAAGGCGTATCTCGCGTCGGTTCTGGTCCTGGTCTGTCCCATGGACACGGCCTTCTTCATGATCTCAACGGAAACTCCCTTGATGCTGGCCTCTTTTGCCTCGGTCGCGCTGCTGTTCCTGGCGGAAAAGAAGGGCCGCTATAGGTATTACGCTCTCTCCGGCCTCTGCCTGGGTCTGGCTTTTCTGTCGAAATACCTCGCCGTCCTGCTGGGTCTTTCGTACCTCGTCTTCCTTGTTTCCATGCCCGCGAGCCGGCGTCGCTGGAAAGGATTCGTCCTTCTGATAGCGGCGTCGGTTCCCGCCGTGGCGGTCAATGCTCTCTGGAACTACGCGAACGGCTGGCCCAATATCATGCACAATTGGGTAAACCGCTTCCGGCCGGCGACGAACGGCGTTTTGAACCTCTTGTTCCTCGTGGTTGTGCTGCTCTATTTTGTGACGGTCCCTCTCGTCCTGTTCCTCTGCAAGAACCGGCGTGCCCTCGTGCGCCAGTTCCGCCAGCCCGAGTTCCGAGTCGTGAGCCTGGCCATCCTCGTCCCCCTCGTCATCTTCCTGGCGGTCTCGCTGAGGAAAACCGTCGGCGCCCACTGGTTGCTCTCCTTCCTGCCCCTCGTGTACATTCTGGTCGCCCTGCCCTTCAGCGTCGCGCAGATCCACACGTGCATCCGGTTCGCCGTCGTGGTCTCGGTCCTTCAGGTCGGCTTGATTCTGGGCGCTTCGTTCGCGGCGCGCTATGCCCCGGTGGATCGCCTCCGTGATGTCCTCTCGGCCGAGGACATGGCGACCTTTGTCCTGTACGTCCGTCCGCAAGTCCCGCTGGATGAGACCGAAAGAGAGATCCACGAACGCGCGGGCGGTTACGTATTAGCCACGAAGAGCTATCAATTATCGGCCTTCCTGCAATATCATACCGGCCGTCGTGTGATCGTGCTGGGAAAAGGCTCGCACCACGCTCGGGAGGATGACATCCTCACCGATTTTCGTACGCTGGACGGTCGGGATTTTCTCATTTTCTACGAGGCAACGCCCCGCGAAGAGGAGTACTTGCCCTGGTTTCAGCGCTGCGAGACAAGACGCATCGAGGCCCAAGGCGCTGGTTTCACGCTGGTGACGGGCTATGGTTTCAAATACCGCACATATCGAGAGAAGGTCCTGAGACTGATCCTGGAGCGCTACTACCGGATTCCCGACTGGCTTCCCGGGTCCCGGGACTTCTTCCGCGAGAGGTATGGATTTGAGCCGGAAGAACCGAGCCCCTAACCGCGGCACGGCGCCGCCGGTTCCGCCTCGGCAACTTCAGGAATCTCTATCGGTGAGCCATTTCCATTCAGGAGAATTACGATGAAACATACGGCCGCCGGACTGCTGGTGCCCCTGATCCTGGCCTCCGCGTCGGTCGCCCGTGACTACTACGTCGCCACGGATGGCAACGGCTACGAACAGGCCAAGGAGCCGGAAGGCTGCGTCATCCGCCGCAACCTCGGCTGGCAGAACAAACGCTGGCTCCAGGAAAGCTCCCTCGGCGCTGCCGGTGGATTCAAGTTCTACACCATCGAGAACAACATCGAGGACCAGGACCCGCACTTTGTCGATGAGGCCAAGCTTGATCTCGCCCTGGGGGCCGACTCCCCGGCCTACACGATGCGGGGCTTCCAGCGCATCCCCTTCGAGGACATCGGGCCACAGGACAATGGGCTCAAGCAGGATGTATGGCCCCTGGCCAAGCGCGCCGGCTTCGTGGGCGATCCGAATATCCTGGTGCAGGGCGTCATGGTAAAGGAGACCTTGGCCGCCGAGCCGTTTTCTATCCTGCGGAGACTCGGTGATGAGGAGGAGAATTCGCTCGGTCCCAACGCCACGATGATCTTCCTCATCTCGGGCGATCATGTCCTGCAGCCCATCCAGGGTGGACGCTGGCGTTTGGGCGGGACGCTGGAGGTCAAGTTCGCCGGCCGGTACGAGCCGCACGAGGCCAGCGTGTTTTCCCTGTTCGAGGGCGCCAAGTCGCTTCAGGGGCGGTTCGATCGGGTGGTCCTTCCGCCGGGCTGGAAGTACCGACTGGACTATGACGAGACGGCGGGCACGGTGATCCTGAAGGACGTGCATCCGGACCGAGCGCCGGCTTTTCCCGGCGCGGAGGGCTTCGGCAAGTACACGATGGGCGGTCGCGGCGGACGCGTCTACGAAGTGACGAACCTCAACGACAGCGGTCCGGGCAGTCTGCGCGAGGCCTGTGAGGCCAAGGGGCCGCGCCTCGTCGTGTTCCGCGTCTCCGGCACCATCCCGCTGAAGTCCAAGCTGCGGATCAGAAATCCGTACATCACGATCGCCGGCCAGACCGCGCCGGGCGACGGCATTTGCGTCAAAGGCTATCAAACCGAGTTCGAAGCGGACCATGTGATTGTCCGCTATATGCGGTTCCGGCTGGGGGACGAGAACCGCCAGGAGTCCGACAGCTTCGGCGGCCAGGGCCAGTACGCCATCCTCGACCACTGCTCCGCCAGTTGGAGCGTCGATGAGACCTTCTCCATCAACAAGGCGTCCAACCTGACGACGCAGTGGTGCATGGTCACGGAGAGTCTGTACGATTCCGTCCACAAGAAGGGCAAGCACGGCTATGGCGGCCTGTGGGGCGGCCCCGGCGGGTCCTGGCACCACAACATCCTCGCCCATCACAGCAGCCGCAACCCGCGGGCCTCGGGCAACAAGGAATCCGGGCTGATGGACTTTCGCAACAACGTGATCTACAACTGGGGCTTCAACAGCTCTTACGGCGGCGAAGGCTGGCCGCGCAATTGGATCAACAATTACTACAAATACGGCCCGGCCACCCGGGAGAATGTCCGTCACCGGATCTTCATCCAACAGGATCCGCGCAGCCAGGCGTACACGAAAGGCAACTTCGTCTGGGGCTTCCCCGAGATCTCCGCGGATAACTGGAAAGGCGGCGTCGATTTCCAGACGGACCGGGGCGCCTCGGAGGCGACCCTGCGCGTCGATCAGCCGTTCATCGTTGCCCCGGTCCGAACGCAGGAGGCGACGGAAGCCTATGAACTGGTCTTGAGGCACGCCGGCGCCTCGCTCGTTCGCGATGCGGTGGATGCGCGGATCATCGAGGAAATTCGAACCGGGACCGCTCGTTACGGCGAGACCTGGGGCGGCGGGGGAAAGGGCATCATCAACTCGCAGAAGGCGGTCGGCGGCTGGCCCATCCTGAAGTCCGCCGCGCCGCCGGCGGATTCCGATCACGATGGCATGCCGGATGATTGGGAACTCGCCCACGGACTCGATCCCAAGAGTCCGGCGGACGGTCCCCGAGACCGTGACGGCGATGGCTACACCAACGTCGAGGAATACCTCAACTCGCTGGTGCCACCGATCTACTGACGACGCCCCGAAAAAATGCACGCGAAAACCGGGCCACCGCAGAGCTACGTCCAAGAAATGGGCGATCCGCGTCCCTGCGATCCAGGATTTATGGGATCTTTGGAGAGGGAGCGCCGGCGGGCTCGGCTCATCTTGACTTCGCCCGCCAAACCGGATATCCTGAAGGAACAATCGAACTGGGGGTTCGGTATGAAGTGCCGCAAGACAATGCATCTCGGCCCGCTCTTCGTGGCGACGGTCCTGGCCCTGAGTCTGGCAACCTGCGGATACGGCCAGATGCCGGCCTACGAATTGTGCATCGAGCAAAGCCCGGCCCGAGCCGGCAAGCTCTCGCCGGAATCGGGGACGCACCGCATCGCGGCGGACGCGGTTGTCACCCTATCGGCCGAGCCGCAGCCGGGCTATCAGTTTGCCTACTGGCTGGGCGATGTGGCCGACCCGAAAGCACCACGTACTACCGTCCAAGTCAACTCCTCGAAAATCATCATCGCGATCTTCCAACCGGTGGACCGGGACTACCCCACGCAGGTCCTGCTCGGCGGCGGGGGCGGTCGAGGTGGCGGCGGAGCGGTCCCGACCCGCATCGATCTGAGCAGCCCCGGATACAGTCTCGCCGGCGGCCCCGCCAAATCCAAGCCGGAAATCGTCGCCGTCCCGGTGCCGGTGCCCGAGCCGGCAACCATCGTCCTGCTGAGCTTGGGCGCCCTCACCCTGCGTAGGAAGCTGCGCTGACCTGCGGTTGCCCTGCATCTCAAAACAGCCTCTTGCTATCCAACAGAAATGTCACCGGGCCATCGTTGATGCTGGTCACGTGCATGTGGGCGCCGAAGGAGCCTTTGGCGACGGGGATCTCCGAGCGAGCGATCAACTCCGCCACTTTCTCATAGAGCGGCTCCGCGAGCTGCGGGTCGGCGGCGGCATCGAAGCCGGGCCGGCGTCCCTTGCGGCAGTCCCCCTGCAAGGTGAAGTTGCTGATGAGCAGCACGCCCCCGCCGATCTCGATCACGCTGCGGTTCATCTTGCCCGCCTCATCCGCGAAGATGCGAAGATTCACGAGTTTGTCCGCCATGAACTCGGCATCGGCCGGCGTGTCCTCCTTGCCCACCCCCAGGTAGACGAGCAGCCCCCGGCCGACGGAGCCGATGACCTGACCGTCGACTTCCACCTTCGCCTCCGAAACGCGTTGAATCACCGCCCGCATTCTATGCTCCTTCCTATGCCTGACGCGGCTGTAGCACCTCATGGTCCGGGTGGCATCGTCAAGCGCAGCTTGGCGATGGTCTCGTCCAAATGCACCAGAGCCATCGCCAAGGCCTTCGGCCTTGACGCTGCCACCCGCCTTGTCCTTATCGTGGTCATTCCCCGAAATGAAACCAGACGGTCCCTCGATACGTGCCGGAAGCGTTGTTCTTCTGGCTCTGCGGCCCGAGGACCTCCGGCTTGTCGAACTTCGTCCCGATGGCCGGAATGCCGTGCAGAAACGCGATGCCCGTCTCCGGCACGTTCAGCTCTGTCTTCGCCGGGAACGGGCCGTCGTTCGGCCGGTACACACCGAGGAACAGTTCGGGCGAGCCGTTCACAACCGTGATGTCGCCCTGCTCGGTCGAGAAGACGACCCAGCGCCAATCCCGGTAGTAGCCCTTGAACTCCGGGAAATCCCACGTCACGCCGGGGACATCGTTCTTGTACTTGTTGCTCCAGACGTCGAACGTGCCGCCCTGGAGGCGATTCTTCCAGACGCGGAAAGGTCCCTGGCCCAGGAATCGCATCGACTTCATCTTGCTCTCGGGATAATCGAAGCCGACGCCGAAGATGTCGAATTGCCCATTGAGCTCGTACTCATACTCGAGCGAGACCCACCCCGTCGGATAGATCGTCCACGTCGCCTGGCGCATGTCACCGTCGTACAGACGATGGACCTGCACAAAACCATCGTTCTCGCCCAGACGGATGCCGCTTTCCTTCACACGACCGTCAACGCCAATCAACTGCGGGTCCATGCCAAAACCAATTCTCCGGCCCCCGACGGTAACTTGCTTCACCGAACCGCTGCGCCGGTCCCACGTCAATGTCAGATTGCCGGCGGTGACGCGGATTTCATCAGCCGCTTCCTGGGCCGTCACCTGCTCCGTGGACTCGCGCGATGTACCTGTCCACGTGCCGCGTGGGCCCGTCAATGCCCCACGACCAGGTCCAAATCTCCTGACGGCCCGGATCGTAGGCTGTCAGGTACAAGACATCCGCCTTGCGCCAGGCCGGGGGCAGATCGAGACGCAGCAGGCCGTCGGCGTGCGGCTGGAGGTCGGGGCCGGGAAAGGTGCGTTGAAAGAACGTCTTGTGCCCGTCGGTCTTGTCCTTGGGCGATGGAAAACTCGCCAGCTTCACCTCGAAGGTGCACTCCCGCAGGTTCGTGAAATCGTAACGGTTCCAAATTCGCATCGTGCCATCGAAATCCTCCGGCAGCGTCTCCAAGTCGATGTGGATCGGCGACCAGATTTCCTTGATCGTGTAGAAGCTCGCCTCTTTCTGGCGGTAGGGTCCGACGATGCCGTCCGGGGCCTGGTTGCCGGCGACGTCGAGCTGGCCGTTCTTGTCCGTTCGGACAACCCCTTCATCGACCAGGGCCCACAGGAAGCCGCCCGCCCCCATCGGCGAGACGTACATCGCCTTCCAATAGTCGTCCAGCCCCGCGCCGAGGCCGCCGTCGTACAGGCCGTGCAGGAACTCGGTGGGCATGTAGAGGGTCGAACTGTGGAGCTTCTTCTGAGTGACTTCGTAGTTGCGGTAATGGGCGGTGTCCACGCCGTTGAAGTTCTCCTGGGGGTGGAGCACCGTGCGATTCTGCGGGTCGTAGAGGGCGAACTGATTGTCCAGCTCGCGGTTCCAGCCGCCCTCGTTGCCGTTGTCCCAAAAGAGGATGCACGGGTGGCACACGTCGCGCGTGACCATCTCCTTGACCAGCTTCTTGCCGATTTCCGTATCATAGGGGGGCTTTTGCCAGCCGGCCAACTCATCCAGCACGTACAGGCCCAACTCGTCGCAGGCATCGAGGAAATGCTCATCCGGCGGATAGTGCGACATCCGCACGGCGTTCATGTTCATTTCCTGGATCAGCCGGACATCGGCGTAGCTGATCTCCTTGCTCAGGCACCGCCCCGAGTCCGGCCAGAAGCTGTGCCGGCACACGCCCTTGAGCCGGATCTTCTGGCCGTTCAGGTACAGCCCATCGCCCGGCCGGACCTCGAACGTTCGAAAGCCGAATCGTTTCGAGATTGTGTGGACTGCCTGGACCCCCCGCCACAGACCGACTCGCACCGTGTAGAGGTTCGGTGTCTCAGCCGTCCAAGGCTTGTGTCCGCGCACTTGCGTTCGAAGTGTCGCCTGCTCCACGCCCGGGGCCAACTTCGCTTGGAATGCTTCACCCAACACAGTGCCGTCCGGCCCGATAATCGCCGCCGTAACAGCATCAGCACTGCCGGTTCCGTTGACATGAACGTCTAGGCGGCAGGTCCCATCGGCTCGCGCATCGACCGCGATCCATTCGATGAACTGCTTCGGCACCGCCTCCAGATAGACCGGCCGGTAGATGCCGCCGAAGACCCAATAGTCGGCCAGCCGCTCGGCATCCTCGACGCTCGCGTCGGATGAAACCTTGCTGACGGTGACCTCCAGGAGGTTCTCGCCGGTCTTCACCAGATCGGTGATCTCATACTTGAACCGGTAGAACCCGCCCTGGTGTTTGGGTCCGGCCGATTTGCCGTTGATCGACACCTCGGTGTCGGTCATCACGCCGTCGAACACGAGGAAGATGCGCTGGTCGCCCCACTGGGCCGGAAGGCTGAATGTGCGACGGTACTTGCCCTGCTCGTCGGCCTTCTTCTTGTCGTTGCCATAGTTGTAGTTGCCGAAGCCCTGCAGCTCCCAGTTGGAAGGCACACCAATCGTCGTCCATTTGCCGCTGTTGCGCCCGGCGGTGCAATAGAATTCCCACGACACCGGATCGTCCTTGCCCTGACCGGAAAGGTAAAAGACCTGCGTCTCATTGGCAAACGCCGCGGCGCACCCCATCAATACGATCAGACAAGTGATCCCGGTCCTGGAGGATGCCCGCAAACGGGTGGCAGCTCTAAGCGAAGCCCGTTTGTAGTGACGCCGTAAGGCGTTATCTTCTGCCGTGAAGATATGCCCTGACGGGCACACTACGAACCAAGGCCTTCGGCCTTGAGGCTGCCACCCAGAAGACGTGGACTCTTCATAGACTGCCCTACGGCTCCGCATGATCCTCCCCTATCCGAACCACGGTGCGGCGGTCGCCCGCCGGATGTGCAATTCATCGACGACCGCATTGCCCCGATGCGTCACAAGGTACAGGACCAGCTCCGCGACCTCCTCCGGTCCGATAAGGTCCTCTTTCTTGATATCAGGACGGACGTTGCCCACCATGCCGGTATCGACCGCGCCCGGACAGATCACGTGGACGCGGATGTTCGTGCCGCGCAGCTCCTCCGCCAGCGAGATGCTCATCCCGCGCAGCGCGTGCTTCGAGGCGGTGTACGCACTCTGGAGCGGATAGCCCTTGACGCCGACGACGGAGGAGATGTTGATGATGCACCCCGCCTCCGACTGCCTCAGCAGCGGCAGCGCCTCGCGGCACAGAAGAAACGGCGCCCGCGCGTTGATCGCCCAGCAGCGGTCCAGGTCTTCGGTCCGGGTCTCCTCGAGCCGGGCCGAATGGGTGATGCCGGCGTTGTTGACCAGGATATCCAGCCGGCCCGAATCTGTCCTTCGTCGCCCGGACGAGGTTGCGGATCGACTCCTCCTCGGCCAACTCCGTCACCACCGGTTCCACGCGGCCGCCTGTGAGACGGATGAGAGCCGCCGCCTCCGCGAGCGTCTCCCCCGAGCGGGCGGCGATCACGACCGCAGCGCCCTGTCCGGCCAGCGCCAGGGAGATCGCCCTGCCGATCCCGCGGCTGCCGCCCGTCACGATTGCCACTTTCCCGTCCAGATGGCCTGCCATCGAACCTCCACAGCAAAGAGTGCCCCGGATTATATCGCCGTCTCGACGGGACCGCCAGTAAAGCAGCCGTCTCAGGCCGGACAAACGCAAGGTCGCTCGCCGATCACGTTCATGTCATTGCGAGGAGCGCAGCGACGAAGCAATCTCAATCGTTCGGATGGTGGATTGCTTCGCTTCGCTCGCAATGACATACAGGGCAGGGCCGTCCAACGACTCTCCATTTGCTCTGGCTCTCAGGCCGACCGGCCTGCACTTCGTGTCCGGCATCCGGCCACGCGGAATCGCGAAGACCGCGCCATTAAGGATTCAGTTGTCGAGCATCGGCTGGAGGGACACCGTCTTCCAGGGTTTGTCGGAATCGGCCGGATAGATGTCGGCGCGGACCGTCGCCTCGGAGACGTGGATGATGGCATATCCTGGAAAGTCGGCGAATTCAAAATGGGCGATCTGCGGCTTCTCCCGTTCCAGCAGCGTCCGGCGCTCCTCCCTCGTGTTCGGCTGGAATTCCGGCTCGAGCTCCACCAGCGCGCCGCCATAGTCTTTCAAGCCTTCCAGGTGGTTCTTCACGATCACTTTCGGCGAGCTGACCACGCTGTTCATGCCCAATTGCACGAAGGGACCGGCCGAGGTGCGCCGCACGACGACGCCATACTTGTGCAGATGGGCCGTGAGCAGCACGGCCCTGTTGGCGCCCAGGATGTTCAGGAATCGCTCCCGAACGTCCGTCTCTTTCGCTCTGGAGAAGAGGTGCCAGGAGGACCGCGCATCGTAAGGGACCGCAGGCGGGTGCATCACGACAAACACGTAGCGATGCGCGTTCTGCTTGAGGCTCTTCTCCAGCCAGTCGACGCTGTTGTTGTGATAGGCGTCGAAGAAAACGAACAGGTCCGGCCCCTGCGCGACATAGAAGGACGCGGACTCCACCGGCTTGCCACACTCTTTCGACAGCCACGGCAGCATGACACGATCATAGGCCTCCCGCGCGCCGGGGCCGGTGATATCGTGATTGCCTTTGACGCAGAGGAACGGCGTTTTGGGTATGGACCGCCGAACCGCCTCCAGGGCGTCCTTGAACTGAAGCTCCTGGAGTTCCCGCGTCGGCCGCACAGTCCCTCCGTGAGGTCCCCACCCTGGACGACCATCTTGATCCGGCCCGCGCTCGACTCGATCGCGGCCTGCACGCGCCGCAGCAGGCTTGGCGTGTTCTCCTGCGTGATCCGGACATAGTCCTCAATCTGCCGCAGGTCGTTTGGCATGTTAGCCTTCACCCACTCCAGATCGTGATGGGCCATCTTGTCGAAGTGCAGGTCGCCCAGGTAGACGAAAGAATACGTGGAGTCGGGCCTGCTGGCTTGTGCCTGGACGTCCCAAGAACAAACAGGAGAATCTGCGCACACAGGACCACGCGTATCATGACTCTTTTTCTGCTTGAGAATGGCATTCTGATCTAAGCCTCATATGAATTCAGACTGATTCGTGCGCTCCGCTTGTCATCCTGAGCACAGCGAAGGATCTGGGCTGCGAACGAGAGAAACCTAACATTCGGTGGCCAGATCCTTCGGCTTTGCCTCAGGATGACAGAGTCTATAGCGCGCACAGAGTTCTCCGAATCCGTATCACAGATTTTGGGGGGCCGCCCTGAAGAGTAGTGGCACGAGGTCATTCAGGTAATGACGCCAGTTGATCCAGGTGTGGCCGCCGCTGCTGATGTGCAGGCACCCAAGAAGAACCGCTGCTTGCAGCCGGCACATCGCTGATCGCCTCATGTGAATCCTCCTTCAAATTCGCACTTTGACGTGGAACGCTCCCGGCACGGGCTCCTCGGAGACGACGTACAGGTAGCCGCCGCCGCAGCCGGAGTACATGGCGCCCGGGATAGCGCGCCTGGTAGTACCGCAGCAGGCCCGGCAGGTCGACCGTGAATCGTGCGGATGGCGGACCGTGCCGGGCAGGATCGCCTCCCAGCAGTGCATGCACTCGTTCATCGACGCGCCCAGGGCCGCGAGGTCGCGGGCGAGGATGGCGTCGTAGCAGTCCTTGCCCGACTGCCCCAGCCGCCGGATCCACGCCGGGTCGAGGTTCTTCGTCTCCAGCGGATTGTAGCCTTCCGGCCGCTGGGCGACGGGCAGCAGGTGGATCACGCTCTCCAGCCAGCGGGCGACCTGCGGGATCGTTGTTCGACTCGATGTGCCGGGGGAAGATGCCGCCCTCGTGGTCGAAGTCGTAGTCCAGCCGGTTGACGCCGGGATAGATCAGGCCGATCATGTCCTGCGAGCCGGATGGCTCGGCCTTGCCCTTGTTCTCGGCCGCGTACAGTTCCCGCACCAGTTGCGCGGGATCGCGCTGCGGCAGCCTGCCGTTCCACAGCTGCAGCGCGACGTTGCGGGTGCCGGTGCCCATGCCGGCGCGGTCCATGAAGCGGAACGCCGGCTCGAGCGCCACGACGACCATCGAGCCGGGCGGCGCGGGGTTGAGCCGGGAGACGAACGGCTGATCGATCCAGCCGCCGGCCAGGGCCATGCGGTAGGGGATGGGGCCGAGGACATCGGTGATTTTTGATGTTTGATTGTTGATTGTCATGGGCGGCTGCTTCTTCGATCAAAGATCTCAAATCAACGATCAACCATCAACTGACCGTGCGTTTGCCCGCCTTGCGGTCCCGGTACTGCTGCTCGATCCAGGCGTAGGTCTTGGCCAGGCCGTCGCGCAGCGGCGTGCTCGGCTCCCAGCCGAGGACCTGCTGGATGAAGGTGTTGTCGCTGTTGCGGCCGGCCACGCCCTTGGGGGCGTCGAGGTCGTACTTGCGCTTGAGCTTGATCGCCGCCGATCTCCTCGGCCAGCGTGACCAGGTCGTTGATCGAGACCAGCTCGCTCGAGCCGAGGTTGATCGGCGTGGCGATCAGCTCGTCGCAGTGCATGATCATGTCGATGCCCTGCGATGCAGTCGTCGATGTACATGAAGCTGCGGGTCTGCGTGCCGTCGCCCCAGATCGTCGATGTCCGTCGCTGCCGGTGTCCTTGGCCTCGATCACCTTGCGGCAGATGGCGGCCGGGGCCTTCTCGCGGCCGCCGTCCCAGGTGCCGTTGGGGCCGTAGACGTTGTGGAAGCGGGCGATGAGCGTCTTCAGGCCGCGCTCGGCCCAGTACTCCTGGCAGAACATCTCCGACATCAGCTTCTCCCAGCCGTAGCCGCGCTCGGCCATCGCCGGGTAGGCGTCCGACTCCTTCAGCGCGCGGACGTTCGGGTCCTTCTGCAGCTCGGTGTTGTAGGCGCAGGCCGAGGAGGAGAAGAAGTAGCGCCGCGCGCCGGCGCGGTAGGCCGCCTCGATCATGTGCGTGTTGATCAGGATGCTGCGCAGGCACTCGATGCGGAAGCGCTCGATGAAGCCCATGCCGCCCATGTCGGCCGCCAGGTTGTAGACCTCGACCGCGCCCTCGCACGCCCGCCGGCAGTTCTCCTCGTCGCTCAGGTCCAGGCACAGGCACTCCACGCCGGGCACGCGCTGGTACCACTCGGGCAGCGGCTTCTTGTCGATCGGCGCGGATGCGGGTGAAGCCCTGGTCGTGGAAATAGCGCGCCAGCGAGCCGGCGATGAAGCCGCCGGCCCCGGCGATGACGATCAGATCGTCCTTCTTCAAGACCGAAGCGGCCTTGGCATTCTGCTTTGCAGCCATGTCCGTCCTTTCAGGTAGGGTGTGCAACGCACACCAAGTCCATCGAATGGCTACAATATAGCAATTTCGAGCAGTTTGCCCACTACTTCATTTCGCGAGCTTCAGGTTGTACGCCCTGTACGGTCGCACAGCTACAAACGCCAGATACGAGATTCCCGCGGCAGTCTCGTTCACAGGCCGAGCAGCCGGCGGATGTTGCCGCCCAGGACCAGGGCCTCTTTCTCCGGCGGCAGCTTGAGCAGACGAATCTTGTACAACTCGACCCGGACGTCCACGAGCGGGCCATCGGAGCCGAAGATCAGCTTCTCGGCCGGCAGCTCGCGGGCCGCCTGTTCCAGGTAGTCCACGAAGACGACGGACGACGTGTCCAGATACAGATTCGGAATCTGCCGGGCCGCCTCAATCGCCCGCACATGCTCGCGCCAGTTCTGCGAGGCGAAGCAGCCCAGGTGGGCCAGGATGAAAGACACCTTCGGATGCGAGCGGACCACCTCCAAGCTCGCCTCCACGGTGGGCGGGTGATAGAGAATCGGGATGTCCAACTCGGTAGCCGCCTCCACCATTTCCTGCGAAGGCACACCATGGAGCTTCAGCCCCTTGAGCCCGAGATCGCGAACCTCGTGTCGCAGCAGATCGCGGATCTGTCCGGCCTCGGTCTTGGCATCGTGCTTGGCAAAGCCGATGAATTTCGTCGGCCATTTCTTCACATAGCCGGCAATCTCCTCGTTGGCCTTCTGGAAGGTCGTGTTGTTGATGGGAAAGATGATGGTCTGATCGATGCCCACCTCCTCCATCCGCCGGAGCGTCCACTGCGGGTCGTTGTACGTCGTCCAGGGATCGCTCGGCGGATTGTCCTTGCCATAGTTGAGCCCCCGCCCCGCGTGACAATGCGCATCAATAATCCGCCCGCGCGTCCCCTGCCCCGCCGACAGCGCTCCCGAAGCAAGAGACAACGATGCCCCCGCCAGCAGACCACGATTCACAAACTCGCGTCGATTCATCCCATCTCCTTTCCCAGCCAACCGAGATTACATCTCTGTTCTTCATCCACCAGGACTTGGTCGGCAACATCATACCGCGCCTCACCGTTTTGCCACAGAGAACACCGAGGCCACAGAGACATGCGATGTGTAGGATGGGCTTGGGCCCATGCAGACTCATCGCCGCCGCGTAGCTACGAATCCATCGGGCCCGGAAAGAGATTGCCGGGTCGTTCGTTTGGCGATAGAATCATGAATAGTGCGAACAGCGATTAGAGAATGTCATAGCGTGATCGATGCGGAAGGATGAGGCAGAATGCTTGGTCAGCCAGAATTGACTGGAATCGCGCGTGCGAGGATCGCGGATGCTGAGGTACTTTCCCGCTCGGACCGATACGATGGGGCGGTGTACCTCTGCGGCTATGCGGTGGAGGTCGCTCTGAAGGTCCGCATCTGCCGGACTCTGGAGTGGGCTGGGTTCCCGGACAACGCGAGGAATTTCAAAGAGTACCAGAGCTTCAAAACGCACGATCTGGATGTACTGCTGCACTTGTCCGGCGTGGAGAAGATGGTGAAACAGAACTTCATCCCCGAATGGTCGGTAGTAGGCACATGGAATCCAGAGATGCGCTACCAACCGATAGGAAGCGCAACCAAAGAGCGCGTCGAGCACATGATTGAGGCTTCGAAGAGACTCATGGAGGTCTTATGCGGCACGTAATATGCGACAAGATGGCGGTCTTGGAGAAGGAGATCTCCCGCGAGAAAGGCGACTTTTACCTGTTCGCTCTGTTCTGTCGAGAAGACGCCGCCGACAGGTGGGACCTCGTGGTCGCATCGCCGTGGCTCGAAGCGGACGAGAAGCAAGGCCTGAACTACTTGGCGGACAAGGTTCGCGCCGCACTAACCGAGGAGGAGCTGCTCTCGCTCTCCAAAATCGTGGTGTTGGAGGCGGATAACCCGGTGGTGGACGCTGTTCGCAAGTCGGTCCAAGAGACGCGACACGGAAGAATCGAGTTGGAGAACCAGGACTTTGCCGGCGTCCAAGTGGCCCACGCGTGCATCAGCACGTCCACGGCGCCCAACATATCAGTGCGTCAATCCGGCCGATAGGAGTCTCTCGCCCGCAAAGCCGCGCCTGCCGAGCCCGATCTCTGCCGGATGAGCGGCCTCATGTTCTTCTGATGATCTGAGTAGTCCTTCGACTTCCATGGCGCTTCCGCAAGGACGCCATCTCGCGGCTCTTTTGGAGCATCATCTCGAAGCGTTGCTGAGTCGTCAGAGACGCCAGATAGTCCAACTCGAACTCGATTTCCGCACGCTCATTATGGGTGCGCGTTTTGAGGATCGCCATGGGCTTCACCTTGACCGAGACCACCGTGTTGCTGCGACTCGTCAAATTCATTCTACCACCTGCCCTCGGCCCAGGCAAGTACGGCGCGACAGTCGTTCCATCAGCAGCCTCTTCTGTCGCGTCTATACGCCGATGATCCCGATAGGCGGAGTCGTTTTCCAGCGGCCTTTGGTGAAGTCGGGGAAATCCTGGGGACTGCTGCGGTTGGCGACGGATTTCTCGCTCAGTTCCGTGATGCAGCTCCAGGTGGCGGCGTCGTAGACGTCGATGTCCGGGGCCGTGCCGGTCCGCAGGGCCTTGATCAGGCGGTAGAGCGTCATCCAGTCGGCGCCGCCGTGACCGCCCTGCGACAGGGCCTTCTCGCCCCAGGCCTTCCAGAGCGGATTCTCGAACTCCTTGTAGTAGGCGTCCATCGGCTCCCAGGTGACGCTCTTGGGGCTGCGGCCCTCGATGTAGATCTGCTCCAAGGTGGCCGAGTAGATGCCCTTGGTGCCCTGCACGCGATAGATCAGGTCGTAGGGCCGGGGCAGCTTCGTGTCGTAGTAGAGCGTGACCGTCTGGCCGTTGACGGTCCGCAGGAGGCTGGTGTTGATGTCGGCGTCGCGGCTGCCCCGCGTGCCGTCGGCGCTCATGGAGACGAGGTAATCGAAGCGGTTGCCGCGATTGATGTCCAGCCACTGGGCGACCGGCCCGAGGGGGTGCGTCGGATAGGCGTTGGCCGAGCGGGGCTGGCCGTCCCGCACGCGGCCCGCCGTGGCGGGGTCGGCGATGTAGTGCTGATAGCCCGCCTCGCAGTGGCGCAGCTCGCCGAACAGGCCCTTGCGCAGCATGTTGTGGACCAGCATCACGTTGCGGAAGTAGCAGCAGTTCTCGAGGATCACGCAGTACTTGTGCGTCTTCTCCGCCGTCTCGACCAGTTGCCAGCACCCCTCGATCGTCTCGGAGGCGGGGACCTCGGTGGCCGCGTGCTTGCCGGCGGTCATGGCCGCGACGGAGATCGGCACGTGCCACTTCCACGGCCGGACCGCGTTGATGACCAGGTCCAGTTCCTCGGTCTCGCACAGACGCTTGAAGTCGGTCTCGCCGCGGGAGTAGCCGGTCGGCTTGGCCTTCCCGGCGGCGGTCGACCAGATTCTGCCCCTTCACCACGCGGTCTTCAATGATGTCGCAAACCGCCTTGACCTCGACCCCTTCCAGGTCCAGCAGGACCTTCAGCAGCACCGTCCCGCGCCCGCCGATGCCCACCAGTCCGACCCGCACCTTGTCCATCGGCTTCACGCCGGAACCATCGGCCGCGAAGCCTCGTTGACCGATCGCCCATGCCGCTGTCGCGGCCGCCCCGGCTTTCAGAACACTCCTGCGATCGCATTGTTCGTTCATGATCGTTCCCTTCGAGGCTGCCAGTTTCTTCTTGAACGCGCGAAGCCATCGCGACACATCGCGTCCACTCAAGGGACCGCGGTCTGTGCCTCCTGCTCTTTGCGCAACGTTTCGAGGCGATCATTGAGTCTCTCTCCCATCTCATTCATCAGTGAACGCGCTTGACCGTAAGCTTGGCGTGAATCCCCTGTTTGCAGGCTTGCCATTAACGATTTCAGCACCGTTCGTCGCTCTTCATCGGGCGCGTTGGCCGAGGCGAGAAGGTCCACCAACGTACCACACGCGCTAACGACACGGCCGTAGGAGTAATCCACATAACTCCTATTCACCAAGCGGCTTTCGAAGGCGTGCTTCCATAGGTGGGTTGCGGGGACATCGATGCCGAGCCTGCGAACCTCCCGGGAGAGGTTTGACGGCTTAATCTCGGTCTTCACCGCGAGAGTGCAGACACGTACTTGAGTTCGGAGATCCCCGCTGTTCAGGTCAACATCCGTGTACTTGATGAATACCCAGGGATGACCCAATAGCGGCAACAGGCACAAACAGAGTAATAGGAGGAAAGCTCCCACCATCCACGCAGTCGGCGAAGTTGCTCTCATGGCCGGGTGCCCACCTCTCTTTCATTGGTCGTCGGAATCTGGTGTTCTGCGGAGAGCACACCTGTCAGAAGTGCCCTGCCGCGGCAATCAGTTCCGGTTTGGGTCTTCTCCATGTCATTATCACCTTGGTGTGGCGTGGAAGCAAGGTCAAGAAGAACGGAGCATTCGTTTCCGCATCGCCGCAGGATGAACGTATCCCATCGCATTTGCGAGAACTCATCGTACGTGATTTCGAGCGACGCCTGCGCTGGGAATGGCAGAGAACCAGCCGTCGCGTTATCATGAGGGTCGATGATGGATAGTAGGTCACAGCAACCAATCACGCTTTCGTTCGACCGCGGAACGCTTTTGCTGACGGGGCCGCCGCCGCGGGAGGACTTCGTAGCAGGGGCGTCCCGCCCATGGATTCCGGATCACGGGCAAGATGCCCGTGCCACTTGGAAATGGGATGCCTCGGGTGGGGGCGTGGCGGTGCGAGGCGATTCACTACGCGTCCGTCCGCACGGCGCTGAGCCGGCGTTTCGGGGCGGGTTTTCGGGATGAGGTGCCGAAGCCGGTTCGCGGTGGCGTGGCCGAAGCGGGATTTGCCGGAGCTTCGGGCGGAGCAGAAGGAGGCGCTGGCGGCGTGGATCAAGGGCGGCCGGCGCGGGCAGATCATCATGCCGACCGGGACCGGCAAGACCGAGGTGGCCTTTGCGGCGATGGCCGAGACGCAAATCGCGACCCTGGTCGTGGCGCCGGTGCGCGATCTGATGTATCAGTGGCATCGGCGGATTCTGGCGGCGTTCGGGTATGACGCGGGGATCGTGGGCGACAACACCTTCGATATCAGGCCGGTCACGGTGACCACCTACGACAGCGCCTATATCCACATGGACAAGATGGGGGCGGGGTTCGGGCTGCTGATCTTCGATGAGGAGCACCATCTGCCGGGCCAGTGCCGGCGCGAGGCCGCGATTCTCAGCACCGCGACGATGCGGCTGGGGCTGACCGCGACGCCCGAGCGGTCCGACGGCTGCGAGGCGGACCTGGACTGGCTCATCGGGCCGGTGGCCTATCGGCTGCCGTTCAAACAGGTGCGGGGCTCGACGCTCGCGGACTTCGACGTGGTGCGCATCCCGGTCGCGCTCGACGAGCGCGAGCAGGCGACGTACGACCAGTGCAGCCGGGTCGTGCGGCACTTTCTCGCCTCCCGCCGGAAGGAGACGCCGGGCTATACGTGGCAGGACCTGTGCAAGGAGACCGGCAAGGACCCGCAGGCGCGTCATGCGCAGAAGGCCTACTATCTCAAGAAGTCCATCGAGGATCGCGCCGCCGAGAAGCTCCGCGTGCTGGAGGACATCTTTCGGCTGCATTACGGCCAGCAGATCCTCGTCTTCGCCGGCTCGAACGCGATGGCGATCGAGGTCTCGAAGCGATTCCTGGTGCCGACGATCCTCTCCCACACGCCCAAGCGCGAGCGGCTGGCCGTGCTGGAGGGCTTCGCCAAGGGCGAGTTCCCCGTCCTCGTCGCCAATCGCGTGCTCGACGAGGGCGTGGATGTCCCCGAGGCCAAGGTGGCCGTGGTGATCGGCGGGCAGGCCTCGACGCGCCAGGCCACGCAGCGGCTCGGGCGGGTCCTGCGCCGGTCCGGCAGCAGCCGGGCCACGCTGTACGAGGTGGTCTGCGAGGACACGAAAGAGGTCGAACGCTCCCGCAAGAGGCGGCAAGGCGATGCTTACGAGCGAACAGTCCATCGTCGAGTATAGGGCGGGCCGGGTCGTCCCCGACCGCCTGACGCAGAACACGCACCGGCACTACCTCGAGTACGCCGAGCGGATGCTCGCGGTCTATCGCGAGGGCATCGGCCGGCAGCGCCGCGAGCTGCACCGGCAGGTCGAGGCGATTTTCGCCGACGAGCCGGACTGCCCGATCCGCCGGATCGAGGCCTTCTGCAAGCTGCTCGACGACGCCAGCATCTTTCAGGCCGACCCTTCCGGCAAGGCGGCGAAGCTGCGACTGGACGTATTCTCGAAGGCCGCCCGCCTCCATCCGCTCGTGCAAGCGCCGGATCGGCTCTTCGAGCACGAAGAAGCGGCGGCCAAGAGCCAATTGGCCGAGGAGCTTGGCACGCCGTGGGAGGCAGATCGAGCAGGGCCTCTATGCGGATGTCATGGCCTATCAGCAGCTTGAGGAATTCACCGGCTACCCGGATGCGGCGGCGTTCCTGTCCCGCTACAACGTCGCCCAGCTTCAGGCCTGCCTCTACCGGGCCGAGAGCATGACGGTGACCGCCACGCAGGACCTCAAGACGATCATTCGCTACGCCAAGCTGGCGAAGCTGCTGCACGAGATCATTCGTGGCGAGGGCGTCCCGCCCTTGTCCAACGTGGCGAGGCCATCCTGGCCTTGCTCTTCTGAGGGCCAGACGCCGGTGCCACGCCGGCACAGACCCAACGGCCCGGATACCTCCCAAGCAGGAGTACAAGGGCGGGACGCCCTCGCCACGTCCACATACCGGATCACCTTCACCGGCCCGGCGTCGGTCCTGCGCGAGACCCGCCGCTACGGCGTGAACTTCGCGCGATTCCTGCCTGCGCTGCTGGCCTGTAAAGGCTGGAGGATGGAGGCGGTCGTGCGGACGCCCTGGAAGACCCCGGCGAAGCTCGCCCTGTCCGAGGCGGACCGCTTCACCAGCCATCTGCCGCCGCCGGAGGAATTCGACTCGTCGTTGGAGCAGTCCCTGGCCGACAAGTTCGGCCCGACTGCGCGACGGCTGGCAACTGATCCGCGAGGGCGATATCCTCCACGAGCATCAAAAAACCTTCGTCCCGGACTTCACGTTCCGGCACGAGGACGGCACGGAGGTCTTCCTGGAGATCGTCGGCTTCTGGACGCCGGAGTACCTGGCCCTCAAGCGCGAGACCCTGCGCCAGTTCCGCCGGCACAGGATTCTGCTGGCCGTGCCGGAAAGCTCCGTACGCGAAGGCGCCTCGATTACCGACCACGTCCTGGTCTACAAGACGACTCTGAAGCTCCCACCCCTGCTGGCGGCCCTGGAAGCCACGCGCGTCAAAAGCCCGCAGGGAGCAAGGAATGGGTAGAAAGGCATCCGACCGGCCATTACGGAAATCGCTGATTCTTCGCAGAAATATTCCGTGGCGACCTCTGATACGGATTCGGATTGATTCGTGCGCTGCCATTGTCATCCTGAGCGCAGCGAAGGATCTGGGCCGAGCAAGCCAACAAGCGTCGGTTCCATCCGTTGGCCAGATGCTTCGCTGCGCTCAGCATGACAAACGCGAACCGAGCCCCCACGAGATGTAGTCACATGCAGTTATGCAGAAGCCGGATTTCGCTATTCGCATCCGGACCGCGAAGCTGTATACTGGCCGGCCCGCCGGGTTCGAACAGGTTGGCGAGGCCGGCGTATGGAGGCTGGATGGTTTGTTTCGTGGCGCGGTAAGAAGGCAAGAGAAGGTGGAAGATACCTATCATCTGACGGACGACAAACACGATATACTGACTCATCCGAGGCGACGCGCCCAGATCCACGTCCTGACGATCGATCCCGTGCTCGCGACGGATCTGTGCGAAAGAATCGGCTCGGACCGGCGGCTGAAACGATACTCCTTGATCTGCCCGCGGGCGACCGACGTCCGCCGCGCCCTCGAAGAGATCGAGCTGATGACCCAGGAGACGATTTCCTCACGGCTGCTCATCTTCGACGTCCGCCGCGTCACCCTGCCGCGGCTGCGCCGTCCGTTCAACGCCATCGTCGGCTACAACCGCCGGGACTTCAACAAACTGTGCTACAGCATTTGCATCGGCGACGGCCCGGTGAACTTGTTTCAGGACGGCCACGTGGTAGATCTGTTCGTCCCGTATCTGGCCTCCCATCGGGTGGACTTCCATCCGGCGGTCTTTTTCTTCGACCCCTTCCTCCACTACGAGCCGAGCGACATCCAGCTCCAGGCGCTCGACGACGAGTTCGTCATCCCGGACGCCATTCCGAAGAGATGGGGCTCCTATTTCCGCCACGACACGACGAAGGTGGGCGCGATCCGCCAGTTCTTCCGCGCGGTGGATAAGGACGAGGAGACCCGCAGGAAGCGTTTGCGCCTGCTCCGGCACCTTTACAAGAAGAGACTTACGGAGCAGTTTCCCGGCAAGGCGGAGCAGTTCAAGGCTTTGCTCTCCCGCCGGGGCATCCAGTTGGCCAGCGAGAAGATGAACCTCTACCCCCTCTACTTCGAGGACTGGGTCCACGAATTGATGCGCAAGGCCCGCCGCAACGCCCTGCCCAAGAGCTAACAGATGGAATACTGGAATAATGGAATGTTGGAACGATGGGGATGGCGCTCACGCCCTGCAGGGATCCCAAAATTCCATTATTCCATCATTCCATGATTCCATCCCCCTACCGCCACTTGTGCTTTTTGATGGCGCGGAGGATCTGTTGGCGCAGCGCAGGGCCGCGAGACCCTCTTCGGCGCTGACCTCCGGCGTGAAGGAACGGTCCCGGACGGCCCGCAGGAAGGCCTCCTGCTCCAGACGAATGGGCTCCTTGTCGTCGATTTCGAGCGGCTCGATGTGCAACAGGTCGAGCCAGTTGACGCTGGCCGGATTGAAGTCGCCGCGCTGCCGCTGCTCCCGAATCCATTCGACGACGTTCTTGTTCGGGTCGGCCTTGATGACGATGCCGGTCTTCTTGAGGTAATCGACGCTCAGATAGGCCTGGCGGGTGAAGACGTGAACCCGCCGCTCGGTCTTGAGGGCCAGGCGCGAAGCGGTGAGGTTGGCGACGCAGCCGTTGTCGAACACGATCCGGGCGTTGCAGATGTCCTCGCTGCCGTCGATGACGTTGACGCCCGACGGCGTCGACCCGCCGGACCTTGCTGTTCGCCAGCGACAGGACAATGTCGATATCGTGAATCATGATGTCGAGGACCACGCCGACGTCGGTCGAGCGGAACGGATAGGGGCTGACGCGGTGGGCCTCGATGAACTTCGGCTCGATGCTGAACCGCTTCATCGCCTGCACGACCGGGTTGCAGCGTTCCGAGTGCCCCACGGCCACCACGGTATCGTAGCGCCGGGCCAACGCGACGATCTTGCGGCCTTCGCGGACGCTGGAGGCCAGCGGCTTTTCGATCAGGACCGGAATGCGATGCCGGAGGAAGGGTTTGGCCAATTGCAGGTGCGTCGTCGTGGGCGTGGCGATCGTGACCGCATCGACCTTGTCCAGGATCTCGGCGCAGTCCGTGTAGGCGGGGCAGCCATACTTGCTCGGCGAGCTGGGCCGCCTTGGCCGGATCGACATCCACCACCGCGACCAGCTCGCTCTCGGGCAATTGGCTGTAGACCTTGGCGTGGATCGAGCCCATCTTGCCCGCGCCGACCACCGCCGTACGAATCCTGTCACTCATGATTCCTCATGCCGCTGCCATCAAAGTTCGATTTTTGATCTTGTTGATTCCAGCGGCGCACTTCTTCCTCAATCAAACATCACACTTCTCACTTCCCTAGGTTCGCTGGCTCTCCCGGTATCGCCCGAACTTGTGCTGATTGCTCTTGAAGATGGCGTCCACCATGGCGCGCACGTTCTCATCCAGCCCATCCTGGTCGCGCCAAGGCCTCGGCGTTGCCCAGCAACGGGCCGCCCTGGCGGTACAGCCGCCGATACGCCTCATGAATATGCTCCTGCTGCTGGTCGCTCAACCCGGCCCGCAGCAGGCCGCGCTTGTTGACGCCGCGCACCCGGGGCGGATAGTGCCCGCTGACGATCAGGAAGGGCGGGACATCCCGGTTGAGGCCCGCCAGACCGGCGATGTAGGACCAGCGTCCGATCGTGACGAACTGATGCGAGGCCGCCAACCCGCTGAACCAGGCGCCCGTCTCGATCTTGACGTGGCCGGCGATCTGCACGTAGTTGCTCAGGACCACCTTGTCCTCGACGATGCAGTCGTGGCCGATGTGCGACCCGACCATCAGGAGGCTGTCGCTGCCGACCTGGGTCACGTGGCCCTCGTGCCGGCTCGGATGGATCGTGACGTTCTCCCGAATGGCATTGCGATCCCCGATCACGACGGCTCCCATCTTCGAACTCCGAGTCCATCCCGAGGACCTGCGGACAGCAGCCGATCACGGCGTTCGGATAGAGGCGGTTCTCCCGGCCGATGGTGACCTTGCCGGTGATGACCACCCGGGCATCGAGGACGGTTCCGGGGCCGATCGAGGCGCCCGTGCCGATGACGCAATAGGGTCCGATGACCACATCCTGGGCCAACTGCACGTCCTTTTCGACTACTGCCGTCGGGTGTATGGTCGCCATGTCAGTGGTTCCTGCCTTTCAACGAATTTGAGATTGTTGATTTTTGATTGTCGCTTTGGCCCTGCTGCTTCTCTTCCATCAAAAATCAAACCTCTAAAATCTCACTCTCTCAGACTTTCTCATCATCCACCAGCATAAACTTGATTTCCGCCTCCGCCGCGACGATATCGCCGACCATGGCCTGGCAGCGGCAATGGGCGGTCCTGCGGCGCAGCCGCACCGTCTCGGCGATCAGGATGAGCTGATCGCCCGGGACGACGGCCTTCCGCAGTTTCACGTTGTCCATGCTCAGGAGCATGGCCAGCTTGCCGGTGTGCTCGAGCCGCTGGGCAAACAACAGGCCCGAGACCTGGGCCATCGCCTCGACGATCAGCACGCCCGGCATGATCGGGGTCGAGGGAAAGTGGCCCTGGAAGAACTGCTCGTTGAAGGTCACGTTCTTGATGCCCTTGATCCGCGTGTCGCCTTCGACCTCGATGATCTTGTCCACGAGCAGCATGGGGTAGCGGTGCGGGCAGGATCTTCTGAATCCGCCGGATGTCGAGGACGGCATCGGTCCCGAACCGCTCGACGCGATCCTGCTGCTGGGCCGCCTCATAGAGCTTGCGGACCAGTTGCTGGTTCAGGGCGTGGCCGCTCTTGTAGGCGACGATGCGCCCGATCACCGGCCGGCCGACCAGCGTCAGGTCGCCGATCAGGTCCACGATCTTGTGCCGGACGCACTCGTTCGGCCACCGATAGGTGTTCTTGATCGGCCCGTCCGAGTCGATGACGAGGATGTCGTGGGGGCCGATGTGCGTGCCGATGCCCCGCGCCTGGAACTGCTTGGCCTCGACCTCCAGCAGGAAGCTGCGCGCCGGGGCCATGCCCGTCTCGAAGCTGTCCGGCGTCAGTTGATAGCTGTAGATCTGCCGGCCGATTCCCGGGTGACCGCTGTAGTCCAGATCGTAGGTGATGCTCAGATCGCCGTCCGTGTACGGGCAAGGCATAGATCGTCGCGTCGCCGGCATTGACGCAGATGGGTTTTCGGATGACGAATTCCTTGCGGGGGTTCGTCTGCTCGACGATCCCGGCCTGCTTGAGGACCGTGACGTACTCGGCGCTGCTGCAATCCGGCGCCGGCAGTTCCGGCCCCTCGACCTCCACGATGATATTGTCGATCTCCAGGGCGTGGATCGCCGCCAGGCAATGCTCGACGGTCTCGATGCTGACCTCGCCCTTTTTGATGCTGGTGCGGCGGCTGCGCTCGGCGATATTCGGGGCAATCGGCGGCGATGCGGACGGCGCTGGCGATATCGGTCCGCACGAAGACGATGCCCGGTCTCCTCGGGCGCCGGGTGGAAGGTCACGGTAGCGTCCTGGCCGCCGAACAGAGCCCTTTGCCGGCCAGCTTAACCGGGTCCTTGATCGTTTTTTGCAGCTTCAAGTCGATCCACCTTCGCCGTCAGGCGCTTCAAATCTTGTGCCAGCTTCGGCAGGCGCAGAACATGAGCAACCACCCGCGCCGCTTCTCTCACGTTCAAAGCGGGCGACCAGGCCAGTTTCTCTCCGGGTGGGACGCTGCTCATCACGCCGGCCTGCGCACCGACCATCGTACCGGCGCCGATTTCGATATTGTCGGCCAAGCCCACCTGCCCGGCCAGCACCACGCCGTCGCCGAGCCGGCAACTGCCCGCCACCCCGACCTGGGCGGCGATCAGACAGCACTTGCCGATCACGACGTTGTGCGCGATCTGCACCAGGTTGTCGATCTTCGTGCCGGCACCAATTATCGTATTGCCGAATTTCGCCCTGTCAACGCAGGTATTGGCCCCGATTTCGACGAAGTCCTCGATGATGACACCGCCGTTGTGGGGAATCAGCCGATGGGCGCCGTCGATGAAGGCGTAGCCGAACCCGACGGACCCGATCGTGCTGTTGGCCTGGATGACGACGTGATTGCCGATCGTGCAGCCGTGATAGATGACGACATTGCGCGTCGAGTCGGCAGTCGGCCCCGATTTTCGTGTTTTCTCCGATCTTGCAGCCGCTGCCGATCACGGTGCGGGCGCCGACTTCGACATCGTTTTCGATGACGGCGTGCGGTCCGACGCTGACGCCTTCGGCCAGGCGCACGTTCGTCCCGACCCGGGCCGAAGGGTCCACGCCGGCGATCACCGGCCGGGGCTCGGGGGCAAAGAGGGTCAGGGTCGTGATCAGGGCCGCATTGACATCTTTGACCACCAATTGCGGCTTGGGCAAGCCTTCGATGGGCTTGGCCACGATGATGGCCGCCGCCCCGGATCGCGCCGCCGCGGCCGCGTACCGGGCGTCCGTGACGAAGGTCACATCGCCGGCGCCGGCCGTCTCCACCGGCTGAATGCCGGTAATCCTTGGCGGCCGTCCCGTCTCTGCGCCGAGCACCTCGGCCCCCAGCTGCTGCGCCAATTCCTCAAGCGTCACGTTCATCTCGTTCTTTGGTTTGACGGCCATCCCGTGCCCTGGGCTCCGAGCCTGCCCGGAGCCCCGCGAACGGGGCAGGGCCTATGGTTTCAGATTCGCACTGGCATCGACGCGGTCAATCACGTCATTGGTCAGATTGACGCACCCTCCGCCGTACAGCACTTTGTGAGTGCCGACGGTGGACCACACCTCCTCGCTGGCCAGCGGGAACTTCGGCTCGCTCCTCTCCAGCACGAGATCCAGCCCTTTTTCCTTCGCGAGGGTCTCGATCGCCTTGAGGGCCTCCTGGTAGAGGTCCTCAAACCATTTCTTGTCTTCCGCCATCCGTTGCTGCTTGAGCAGTTCCTGCTCGTTTTGCAGCTTGGAGCGGGCCTCCAGCACGGCTTGGTACTGCTTGACGTAGTCGGTGGTCCCTTGTCTTGAGACCTTTGAGCTCGACTTCCGCACTATCGACCTGCTTGTTCAGATCGTCGATCTGGGCCCGGGCCTTGCTGACCCGCTGGGCCAATTGCGCCTGGTACTGGGCGTGTTTCTTGGACCCGTTGAAGACATCGCGCACGCTGACGATGCCGATTTTGGAGGCCCCAGGTGTGGCCTGGGACGCCGCACGGCCATACTGCATGGCCGCCAGCAAAGCCGCCCCACAGACCAGAATACTCGTCGCTATCGTTCTGCCACTCATGAAAAGCCCTTTCGTTGTTTGGGGGTCATTATACTCGCCGCCGCGTTTCTGCGGGTTTTTTAGAAGAAGCCGCCGCCGGAGAAGCTGAAGACCTGCGTCTCATCTCCCTCGGACTTAAGCAGAGGGAAGCCCAGCTCGAACCGCATCGGCATGTGTCCGAAGATCTGCGGCACCTTGATCTCGATGCCGGCGCCGATGGACAACCGATAGCTGCCCGTGTCCACCGTGCCGCTGTCGAGGAAGAACAGGGCGTTGAAGTTCTGGCCGAACAGCGGGACCAGGAGCTCCGTGCCCGCCAGGAAGATCCAGTCGCTGCCGATCGGATCTTTCCTCTGGGGGTTCGCCACGTTCGTTTGGAAGCCCCGCGTGCTCACGCCGCGATACTCGAAGCCGCGAATCCCGTAATGGCCGGTGCCGCCGGCATAGAACTTCTCGAAGGGCGGCGCATCCCCGACGGTCGTCGCCGCCCGCACCCGGGCCGACAGGGTCGTCCGGCGACCGAGCACGTCCTCGTGGACGGTGAAGTAGTGGATGTAGCTGCCTTCGAGCAGGCCGAACGTGAAATCGCCGGTCACCTGCTCGTAGGAGGCATTCGCGAGCCATCCCGCGGTCGGATCATAGAGGTCGTCCACAGTGGTCTTGCCGACGCCGAATTTCACGCCGTACAGTTGGCTGTCGCCCTGGACATCGCGAATCTCCTGCGGCGCATCGAAGTCCAGATCGCTGACCCTGACGTTCTCCGCGCGAAAGCCGATGCTGCGCCGCCAGTAGTCCCCCAGCCGCTGCTCGAATTCGAAGGCGCCCTTGAGCCGGTTCTCGTCGTAGCTTTCGCGGAACCACTTCCAGCTTCGGCCCAGCACGTCGAGCGTGATCGGCTGATCGTTCCAGTAGGGATCGACGAAATTGACGGAATAGGCGCTGTAGCGTGTGCCGGGCTCGAGCCGCACGGAGAACCGCTGGCCGCCGCCGCGCCAGGCTTTCCAGGGAAAGAAGAATTCGCTGAGATCCTCCGGCCCGTCGGTGATGTCGAAGTTCCGCTGCTCGTAGATCAACTGGCCGATGACGCCGCTGTCGCTGCTGAAGCCGACGCCCGGCCGGATCAGTCCCGTCATGCCTTCCTTGATGTCCACCCGGGCATCCCGGCTGTTCGGGTCGCCGCCGGCGGAAGGTGACCGGCCGGATCATCGCCTGGTCGGTGATGACGCCCCGTCCGACGTATTTCTCGAGCAGTCCGCCGCCTTCCTTCGGGGCGATCTTCGCGTTGTACAACTGTCCCGGCGTGAAGCCGTATTCATCGAGGATCCGCCGGACCGCCTTGTCCTTGGTCGTCTCGTTGCCCGTGACGTCGATCTGGCCGATGCGAAACTGCCTGCCTTCGCGGATCTCGAACGTGACTGTCACGAGGTGCTCGCCCGACTCCGGCTGGAACGTCCCGCTCTGCCTGACCGTGGCATCCACGTAGCCCTGTTCCCGGTAGAGCTGGACCACCTCTCGGGCGTCGCGATCGACCTTGGGCTTCTGGTAGACATCGCCCTCCCTGACCTTGATCTTCGCCCGCAACTGCTCGGCGCTGTAGCGCGTCTGGCCGGTGAAAACGATGTCGGACACGTGATAGACCGGCCCTTCCTCGATGATGAAGATCACGTGCACCTTCGCGCCGTCGCCGGTGAACTCCGTCTGCGAGGTGATCTTGTGGTCCAGGAAGCCCTGGTTGTAGTAGAAGTCCCGCAGCCGGTCGGTGTCCTCTTTGACGGCGTCCTCGGTGTAGTAGGTGGGCCAGAACAGCCATTTGCGCTGCTTGATCTTGATGACCTGCGCGGAGCGTCCGGGCGCTGAACGAGTCATTGCCGACGAACCGGATGGTGGCGACCTGGACCCGGGGTCCTTCCTCGATGAGATACAGCAGATGGCCGTCGCGCCAGGCGCGTCCCGGTCCAGCGTCACCTTGACCGACGGATAGCCGACCTTGCGATAGACCTCCATGATGGTGACCCGGCCCCCCTCGGCCAGAAACGGGTCGAGGCGGTCGCCCAGCTGGAATCCCAGCCGCTCGCGCAGCACGTGGGCCTTGAAATTGCGGTTGCCCTCGAACTCGATCGACTTGACGATCCGCCGCGACGATTGGATCGGGATTGGCGATTGGATGATGGACGATTTGGAGTCCTGCGGCGTCGGCCGCCACACAGGGACTGAGCGACCCGTGCAAGACCGAACGAGTACGGCGAGAATGGCAATAGCATCCTGCATCTCAATCATCCATCATCAATTATCAATCATCCATCAGAAGGGAACTGCTTCCTGCTCGATCTGCGCCAGATTCTCGAAGCGCGTGCACTTTTCCCGGAACGTCAGCTTGACGCTGCCCGTCGGACCGTTGCGCTGCTTGGCGATGATGACCTCCGCCGTATTATCCGGCTCGTAGCCGTCTTCGCCGCGATGATAGTAGTCCTCGCGGTGCAACAGCATGACCACGTCCGCGTCCTGCTCGATGCTTCCGCTTTCGCGCAGGTCGCTCATGCGCGGGCGGTGGTCTTCCCGGCCTTCGGGCGAGCGGTTCAACTGGCTCAGCACCACCACCGGGACGTCGAGCTCGCGCGCCAGCGACTTGAGGTAGCGCGAGATCGTCGTGATTTCCTGCTGGCGGGACTCGATCTTCCGGGAGTCGATGTGCATCAACTGGAGATAGTCCACGAAGATGCAGCGGATGCCGTGGGCGCTCTTGAGCCGCCGGGCCTTGGCCCGGAGCTCCAGGGGTGTCAGGGCCGAGGTGTCGTCGATGTAGATCGGGGCCTCCGAGATGACGCCGCAGGCCTCCACCAGCTTCTGATAATGCTCGGTGCTGAGCATCCCCTTGCGGACGAGTTGGGCGTCGACGCCGCTGTAGCTGCACAGGAACCGCTCGGCCAACTGCTGCCGGCCCATTTCCAGCGAGAAGATCGCCAGCGGGATCTTCTCGATGATCCCGATGTGCTCGGCGATGTTCAGCGCCAGGGCCGTCTTGCCCATACTGGGCCGGCCGGCGATGATGATCATCTCGCCCTTCTGCAGGCCGCAGGTCTTGTCGTCCAGCTCGTAGTATCCCGTCGCCAGCCCGGTGACGTGGGTCCCTTCGCGCTTCTCGATCAGCTCGAAGGTCTTCGTGACGAGGTCCTTCAGGGCCACCGCCGAGCTGGTGATGCGCTTGTCCGTGACGGCGAAGATCTTCCGCTCGGCCTCATCGAGCTTCTCGCTGGCCGTCCCGCTCTCGTCGTAGGAGTCTTTCAGGATCTCGCTGGCCGCGGCGATGGTCTCGCGCAGCAGCATTTTCTCCCGGACGATGTCCGCGTAGTACTGGACGTTCGCCGAGGAGGGGACGGTCTCGAGCACGCGTTGGAGGTACTCCGGGCCGCCGATGGCCTCCATCTGGTTGCAGCGTTCCAGCTCGTTGCGGACCAGCAGGCCGTCGATCCCTTCGCCCCGGTTCTTCTCGAACAAGGCGATGATGGCGTCAAAGATCAACTGATGCTCGGTGTGGTAGAACGCGTCGCGTTTGAGCATCTCGATCACGTCGCCGATGCACCGGGGGTCCACGATCATCGAGCCCAGCACCGCGGCCTCGGCGCCCAGGTCCTGGGGCATGCTGCGCGTGACCATCCCTACCGGCACCGGAGCCGACTTCCGGGGGACGGAGCCGCTGCCGTTGCGCGCGCCGGCCGGCCCACCCTCGCCATGCGAACGGATTGTCCCGGTAGCCGCCGGATCCATCGGCTTCTTGCTCTTTCTCTCTGTCACTACAGGCCCCGAATCCAACCATCGTTTCCAGTACTGCGCGTACCCAGCAGCACTGATAAGCGGGCATTCTACCGGACGACACGCCCACCGTCAATTTTTGCGTATTTGGAGAAAAGGCGCAATTGGCGGAACTCGTTATCAAGCCTGGGGACGCGGAAGTGCGCCGTGGCGATTCCGTTCGTCCCATAGGTCCCATAAGTCCGATTAGTCCGATGGGACCCGTAGGACCAATCGGACGGATCGGACCGATTGAATTCGGTGCGCTACGGTCTCTTGAGCCACTGGTCCAGCCAGGCGATGACGGTTTCGTGCCAGAGGATCGAGTTGTGCGGCTTGAGGACCCAGTGGGACTCGTCGGGAAAGTAGAGCAGCTTGCTGGGGATGCCGCGACGCTGCAGGGCGTTGAAGGTGCCCAGGCCCTGCGTCGCCGGGATGCGGAAATCCAAGCCGCCGTGGATCACCAGCATGGGCGTCTTCCATTGTCCGATAAAGCGCAGCGGGTTCTGCTCCTCATAGCCGGCGGGATTGTCCCAGGGCGTCCCCTGGTGGTCCCTCTCGGGGAACCATAGCTCCTCCGTGTCGAAGTAGGCCGTGCGCTCGTCCAGATTGCCGTCGTGATTGACCAGACAGCGGAATCGGTCGGGCCACTGGCCGGCAATCCAGTTGACCATATAGCCGCCGAAGGAGGCACCCAGGGCCCCGACCCGGTCCCCGTCCATCCAGGGATAGCGCATCAGGGCGGCGGCCAGGCCCTTCTGCAGGTCCACGAGGGGCTTGCCGCCCCAGTCGCCGCAGATCGAGTCGCAAAAGGCCTGTCCGTAGCCGGTGGAGCCGTGGAAATCCACCATCACGACGGCATACCCGGCCCCGGCGTAGGCCTGCGGGTTCCAGCGGTAGTGGAAGATGTTGCCGAACGAGCCCTGGGGCCCGCCGTGGATCAGGAAGGCCACCGGATACTTCTTGGCAGGGTCGAAGTCCACCGGCTTGACGACATAGGCATACACCGTCTCATGGTTCCAGCCGGGAAAGCTGAATTGCTCGTAATCGCCCATGCGGGCGGCAGCCACCTTCTCCTTGTTGATATCCGTCAGCTTCTTGACGTTCGTGCCGTCGTCCTGCACGGAATACAACTCGGCCGGCGACCGCATGGTGCTGAGGCTGTAGATGATCCGGTCCTTGGCCGCGCTGATCGAGTGGACGGTCCCCTCCTTGACAATCGTCCGGACTTTGCCGCTCTTGACGTCGATGGAGAACAGAGACTCCTGCCCCACGTCTCGCGGCAATGGCGTAGATGCTCTTGCCGTCAGCGGACCAGGCGATGGACGAGGCACTGCGGTCCCAGCCCGGGCTAACCGTGTGGCACCCCCGCCCCCGGGGTGTTTCCCGATTTCACCCAGCCGAGGGCGGCTGGGCCACATGAGCCGGCCAATTCATCAGCCTGATCTGGAACTGATCGGACTCGTATCCCGGCCGGCTCATCGCCAGATAGGCGAGTGTCTTGCCGTCCGGCGCGAAGACCGGGCAGGTGTCCCACGCCTCATTGTCTTCTGTGAGACACTTGGGCGTCGCCGAGCCATCCACGGGAGCATAGTAGAGATCGAAATCAGTGGACCAGGCCTCGGCCGCGGCCGACATCTTGCGCGGCAAAGACGATCCCCCTGCCGTCGGGCGTGAAGGCGATCTCCTCCGGGCCTCCAAACGGCTGCGACGGCGTGTCGGCGTCCATCCCTTTCATGACATCGACCGCATCGCCGCCGGCGACCGGTTTCACGAACAAATGCGAGCGCCGGCCGTCTTCCCACGTATCCCAGTGCCGCACGAACAGCGACTCGTAGACCTGCCCGGTGGCCTTGCTCTTGGCCCGTTCATCGAGCCTGTCTCTTGGTGTCCTGCACCGTCTTGCCGTCGGGGAAGACCTCCATCGTGTAGGCGATATGCTTGCCGTCGCGGGCGATCAGCAGGTTGCCCACGTCCAGCGGCTCCTGCGTCACCTGCTCGGCCTCGCCGCCATCGACGGCGATCTTCCAAACCTGCGACGATCCCGAACGGCTCGACACAAACCAGATGGTCCGGCTGTCCGGGACTCCAGCGGGGATTCGAGTCGGATTCCGGATGCGAGGTGAGCCGGCGCAGTCCCGTGCCGTCCGCGGAGACGAGCCAGAGATCCGTCCGTCCGCAGTTCGCCTCCAGATCGGTCTGGCGCACGACGAAGGCGACGGACTTGCCGTCCGGCGAGACCTGCGGGTCCGTGATCCGGTCCATCGCCAGCATGTCGCGAACCGAGAACGGATGCGTCGAACCGGCCGGCTGGGCGCTGACCCGATCTGCGATGCCGAAGACACCAATAGAATAGACAAGCACGATAAAAGCGTGTGTGAGAAGCCGGTTCCGCATCGTGGCATCGGCTTCCAGCCGATGAATCATCGGCAGGATGCCGATGCCACAAAACCCCACGGGCAGGATGCCCGTGCCACTCTCCACACACTCTTTGAGAGCAGTGCCGCGCATGAATCAATCCTTTACTTCAGGGTTGGCAATTTCTGGCTGGAGTGGGACAGGGGCTCCGGCGGGGCCGGAAATCCTCGATCCGCGCAGGCGGTGCGGCGGGTTTCAGTCCGGGGCCGGGCTGGGTTCGGGTCCCCACCGGCCCTGTTTCGCCGGCGGGAGCCCTTCCCAAACGCGATTCGTCGCGTTTGGGGTCCCCTTCCGCCGGCCGCAAGGTGACCGGCAGGTCGAGCCAGAACGTCGAGCCGACGCCGACCTCGCTCTGCAAGCCGATGGAGCCGGCCAGCATGGACGCCAGCTCCTTGCTGATGGCCAGGCCCAAACCGCTGCCCGGCGCTTCGCGCGTCAGCGAGCCGTCCGCCTGCCGGAACTGCTCGAAGATCACCTCCTGGTCCTCTTTCGCGATGCCGCAGCCGGTATCGCTGATGGCGATCCGCACCGTCTTGTCATCGACCATCGAGGCCCGGACCTCGATGCGGCCTCTGAGCGGCGTGAACTTCACGGCGTTGCTCAGGAAATTGTAGAGGACCTGCTGCACTTTGCCGGCGTCGGTCACAGACCAGAGGCACAGCCGGACCGACCTCCAGATACATCTTGATCTTCTTCTTCCGCGCCAGCAGAGAGAACGACGAGACGGCGGATTCGCAGATCTGCGAGATCGACGCCTGCTCGATGTGCAGCTCCATCTTGCCGGCCTGCGTCTTCGCCAGGTCCAGCAGATCGTTGATCATGGTCAGCAGGCGGTTGCCGCTGGTGATGATGTTCTCCGCGTAGCGCTGACCCTTCTCCCGCTTGAGCAGGCCGGGCTTCTCGCGGAGCACCTGGGCGAAGCCCAGAATCGCGTTCAGCGGCGTGCGGAACTCATGGGACATATTCGCCAGAAACTCGCTCTTGAGCTTGTTGGCCTTGAACAGCTCGATGTTGCTCTCGGACAGCTCGACGATCTTGGCGTCGAGCCGGCGGTTGGCCTCGCGCAGGTCCTCCTGGGCCGCCTGGAGGTGGTCGAGCATGTGGTTGAAGGCCTGGGCGAGCTTCTCGTACTCATCGCCTGTGGCGATGGAGCTGCGGACGTCCAGGGTCCCTTCGGCCACGTTGTTGGCCAGGGCCCGCAACTGGCGGATCGGCCGCAGAATGACCCGTTGCGTGATCCAGTAGAACGCCACGACGGCGCCGCTCAGTCCGATGACGCCGGCCATGACCGTCCAGATGCGGTTCATGAACATCATCTTGCTCAGCTCGCCGCCGACCCCACGGAACTGCACGAACGCCGCCCCGACCTCCTCATGGAGCGAAAAAGGGCCGGCGATGCCCTGCGGGCCATGGCAACTGACACAACCTTCCGTCGCACGGAACATCCGCACGTAGTCGCTCTGCAAGGTGCCGTTGACCCGGGTCAGCGCCATCGCCTCATCCTGGCCTCTCTTGCCCCGGATCCCATCCAGAAGCTTCTTCTGCACCGGGCTCAGACGCGCGATCTCCGTCTTCGCCTGTTCTTTCCGGAAGTCGATCCACACCAGGCTGCGCTCGTTGGGGTCTCGCGCCGCCCCATGCTCGTTCAGCTCCGCCAGGCGAACGTCGCCCGCAGACACCGGGCGAAAGTGCGAACGCAGCAGTGTATCCGACCGGGCCTTGTTGGTGTCCAGCAGCACCTTGCCGGTCAGTTGCCGCATCCAGACGTACGGGATGAGCAAGGCGAGGATCAGGCTGAACAGCACCGCCGCCCCGAACATCATCCGGCACTTCTCCGCCAGCGACAGCGGCATCAGGTGCAGGAATCGCAGAACGCGCTGGATTATCTTGCCGATCATCAATTCTTCGTCATCCGTAGTAGCCCACAACTCATCCGCCCCTCTATCGTACACGATTGGGCCGTTTTCTTCAACCGCAACCTGAAGGCAGCGCAATGACGGCTCCGTCCGTGAAGACCACTGCGTCTTGTCATGCCGCGCGAAGTAGCCTGGGCAATGCCGGATGCCGGGCCGATCGGCTTTCCGTGCGAGGCCGCCCGCCCTTCGCGTCGTCGGGATGACAGAGACGTCGAGCGTTCGATTCCGCTGAAGACCCTGCACAGGCAAGAGCGGCAGGAATGCTGCCGAGATATGGGTGCGAATTCCCGACGCCGACGCACTTGCGTCCCCAGGGCTGTCCCATTTCCCCCCGGAAACTCGCTTTTGGTCACCAAACGACATGTCGCCGCAACTTCCCATCCACGGGCAGAAAGCTCCACTGGCCATCGTTGCCCTTGCTGAGCAGGTAAACGCCGCCAGAACGCACCGCCGATGGCATAGCGAGCTGCGTCATCGAGCACGAGAATCGTATTGGGGTTCCAGTGCCAGGTCGAGGAACCGACCAGCCATCGTCTCTGCTTCCGCTGCCTCAGGGTGTGAAGGCGAGTTCTTGCACCAATTCGTTGCCCTTCAGTCGATAGAGCCCCGCGTCGCCGGCGAGAAGAAGGGTGTCGTCGGGCAAGGCGGTCACGGCGGAGATCGACAGACCCTGGTCCCTTCCTAGCAGAGCCAGACCGGTCTTCCGTAAACCGGACCGAACCGTTCATGATGGCGATCGAGTAACTGCCGTCCTGCGACCGGCGCAACAGGGATTTCCGATCGAGACCGTCACCGACGCAGGCCCAGAGATCGCCGCTCTTCGTCACACAGAAGGAGAATAAGTTACTACCCCAGTATTGTCCTATGTCTGAATCGAATCCCATGGTCCATCATTCCGAGTGCGTCAGGCGTCGCGGCTCGCTCCAGAGTCAACCACCACAAACGTTTGCCAGTTCTCGTTGCTTCCTTCATCGCGGAAGAAGACCATGTTGCCGTGTCAGCTGCGACGGCGGTCCGGAGCGTGGCAATAGGACGTCTCCGGAATGGACGAGCGTCCATTGTCCGATCCGCCAGCCGAAAGATCGCCTTGGGATACACGGCGAGAAGAGACTGGTCATCTATGCCGAGTTGGGGCGGCCCGCCCGCTTGTGGCAGCGGCAACGTGATGCGATCCCTGCCGTCGATTCCCACGAGGACGGGCTTTCCGTCTGGTGATGCCAGCGAACCATGCTCTTTTCGCTGACCACAACCGCCGACATGAATATCGCCGATTTCTGCTACACGAATCTCGTGGATCTTGCGGTCCGCGGGTCAAAGTAGTACCCTCGAAGTACGTAAGGCATCAGCCGTCGCCCGATGGGCCGGTAGACGCCCACAGAACACGCCGCCACGAAAGCCGGACAAGAAGCGCAGCTCGGAGGTGCCGCCACTCGTCCGGCATCCGCACCATGGGAACCTCCCGCTCCTTGAAGTGGAGCCCCATCATCATGTTCGCGCATCGCCGCCTTGGCCCTCTGGACGACGTATCTCACGCTCGTCCCTGGGCCTTCTCGGCAGCCTCCGCGGATCTTCTTAGCGGCCGCTGTGAGCTCTTCCAGACTCAGGTCCTGCCCGTGCCGCTTGCGCCAGAAGGTCGCGAGAATTACGCCCGACATGTCGTCCGGGTGAGTGAATCCCAGTTCCTGCATGTGCCTGGCCAACGGGGAACCTGCCCACAATCCCCAACCATTGCGCATGTTCAAGCCCCAACTGAAATGGTACTTGATCATGTCCTTCTCGGAGGGCATGGCATCGATCTCCGCCAGCGTTTCGGGAGACATCAACCGCTCCAACTCCGCATGCGCCTCCGCCAGAGTGGGCGGGATATTCGACCACATCCGCTTCAGTATGGGGTAGTTCTCGAAAGCGGCCGGCATCTTCCGCTGCTCGGACTGCTGGTCCTCTTTCTTTCCCTCTTGCGCCAGACGACGGAAAGTGACGAGATGGCTACGAGCAAAGATGGCAACGAGCAATGAGACGATGCGCATGATCTTCCTCCCGCCAAGTTATGCCTCATGTGGCCTCCATTGAATACCGGGACCACTCCCATGAAGATGGCCTCGGAGCAATGTCTTCTTCGCTATGGGTACCATGATACCACGGGACAGGGACAGGAGCAAAGGGAAACAGCGCGGACAATCTCTCCGTCGTGGCATGGGCATCCTTGCCCATGAATCATCGGCAGGATGCCGATGCCACACACTCGGCAGACCGTGCCACGTCAGGCGAGCGGGACGCTCGCCCTACGAGACCGCAACCGGTTCCGTTGCCCGTGCTACGTCTGCTCGGGCGGCTGCTCCGGGGCGTGCGAGTGCTTTTGCACGCGGAGGTTCAGCTCGTCGAGCTGCTTTTGATCGACCTCGCTGGGGGCGCCGGTCATCAGGCACTGGCCCTTCTGCGTCTTGGGGAAGGCGATCACGTCGCGGATGTTGTCGGTGCCGGTCAGGAGCATGGTGAGCCGGTCCAGGCCGAAGGCGATGCCGCCGTGGGGCGGGGTGCCGTAGTCCAGGGCCTTGAGGAAGAAGCCGAACCGCATCTCCGCCTGCTCCCGCGTGATCTTGAGCAGATCGAAGACCTTCTGCTGGACCTCCGGCCGGTGGATACGGATGCTGCCGCCGCCGATCTCGTTGCCGTTGAGGACGATGTCGTACGCCTGGGACCGGATGTGCAGCGGATCGGTCTCGAGCTTGAGCAGGTCCTCCGGCACCGGGGCCGTGAAGGGATGGTGCACGGAATCGCACCGCTTCTCTTCCTCGTTCCACTCGAAGAGCGGGAAATCGACGACCCACACGAATTCGTAGCGGCTCGGATCGTAGAGCTTCAGGTCCCGGCCCAGCCGGCTGCGCAGCGGCGCCAGGGCCTTGTTGGCCTGCGGCTTCCTTGTCGGCGACGAGCAGGATCACGTCGCCGTCCTTGGCGTCGAAGCGCTGCACCAACTGCTTCTGCTGCTCGGGGCGTGAAGAACTTGCCGAGGCCGCCGATGAAGGTGGGCGTCGGGCCGTCCATTTTGACCTTGCCCCAGGACAGGCCCTTGGCCCCGTAGTCCATGACCAGGCCGGTGAGCGACTTTTCGATATCGGCCCGCGAGATCATATCGCCGGCGGGGGCACACAAGCCTTTGACCACGCCGCCGCTGGCGACGGTCGAGGTGAAGACCTTGAACGTGCTCTGGCCGGCGAGGTCGGAGATGTCCTTCAGCTTCATGCCGAACCGCAGGTCCGGGCGGTCGATGCCGTAGTCCGCCACCGCCTCCGAATAGGGCATCCGCCGGATCGGCAGCGGCACATCGATGCCGAGGATCTCTTTCCAGATGCATGCCGACCAGCCTCTCGCTGACCGTGATGACATCGTTGCTATCGACGAAGCTCATCTCGACGTCGATCTGGGTAAATTCCGCCTGCCGATCGGCCCGCGGGTCCTCATCGCGGAAGCACCGGACGATCTGGAGGTACTTGTCCATCCCGCTCATCATCAGGATCTGTTTGAAAAGCTGCGGCGACTGCGGCAGGGCGTAAAAGGTGTTCCGGACCAGCCGGCTGGGCACCAGGAAGTCCCGGGCCCCTTCGGGCGTGCTCTTGCCGAGCATGGGAGTCTCGATCTCCCAGAACCCGTTGTCGTTAAAGTACTTACGGACGAGAGTCGTCACCTGGTGGCGGATCTTGAGCCGCTCCTGCATCTCGGGCCGGCGCAGATCGATGTAGCGATAGACCAGCCGGGTCTCCTCGTTGGTCTTGCTCTCCCCGTCGGTCTCGAAGGGCGGGGTCCTGGCCATGTTGAGGACCTCGAACTGGTCCACGATGACCTCGATCTGGCCGGTGGCCAGCTTGGGGTTCTCCAGCCCCTCGCCGCGGGGGCGAACCGTGCCGCCGGCGAGCGACGACCCACTCGCAACGGACCGTCCGGGCGAGCCGATGGGCCTCCGGCCGAACCTCCGGGTCGAAAACCAACTGCGTCAGCCCCTCGCGGTCGCGCAGATCGAAGAACACCAGGTTTCCGTGATCGCGATACGACTGGACCCAGCCGGCCAGAACGACCCTTTTGCCGGCATCTGTCAATCGAAGCTCGCCGCAGTTGTTTGTCCTCTTGAGCATAGTCATTTCTTTCGAGAGCATTAACCCAAGTAATCGCTGGGGATCATCCACCAAGAAAACCGAGACCCTGTACGATAGTCGAACCGGTCCGGATCGTCAATATCGCTGTTCCTAATACTCGGCAGCTTTGGCACTCGCCTCCCTTGTCATCGTATGACAGTAGTCACCGCCGTATGGCCGAACCTGATCTTTGGTTCGAGATTTCTGGTTGACATGAGAAACTAAATGTATAGTATGTCCATCGGAATGATAATATATTGTCAGGCCTCGTGCCTCCACGCTGTAGAGGTCGCCTGAGTGGATCGCAAGGAAAGGAGCATCTTCTATGACCAAGATCGACCGGAAATTGGCGGTGGAAACCTTAGCTCTTCATGGTGGGCAGGACCCCGATCCGACGACGGGCGCCCGGGCCGTTCCTATCTACCAGACCACGTCCTACCAGTTCAAGAGCACCGAGCACGCCGCTAACCTGTTTGCCCTCAAGGAGTTCGGCAACATCTACACGCGGATCATGAATCCGACGAATGACGTGCTCGAAAAGCGCATGGCACTGCTCGACGGCGGCGTCGGGGCACTGGCGGTCTCCAGCGGCCAGGCGGCCACCACCCTGGCGATCCTGAACATCGCCCAAGCCGGCGATGACATCGTCTCGGCCGACAACCTTTACGGCGGGACCTACAACCTGTTTCATTACACCTTGCCGCGTCTGGGCGTGAAGGTCAGCTTTGCCAAATCCAATGACCTGGCGGCGCTGCAAAAGGCCATCACCCCGCGCACGAAAGCCCTCTACGCCGAGTCGATAGGCAACCCCAAGCTCGATGTGGCCGATCTGGAGGGCTTGTCCCAGTTGGCCCACAAAAACGGCATTCCTCTGATCCTGGACAACACCGTCTCGCCCTACATCTGCTGCGCCCGATCGACTTCGGAGTGGACATCGTCGTCTACTCGGCCACCAAGTTCATTGGCGGCCACGGCACCTCCATCGGCGGTCTGATCGTGGACTCGGGGAAATTCGACTGGACCGGCGGCAAGTTCCCCCTGATCTCCGAACCCGATCCGAGCTACCACGGCCTCAACTTCGTCGAGGCCTTGAAGCCGCTGGGGAACATCGCCTACATCATCAAGGCCCGCGTCACCCTGTTGCGGGACATCGGGACCGCCCTGTCGCCTTTCAACGCCTTCCTCTTCCTGCAAGGGCTGGAGACCCTGCACCTGAGAATGCCCAGGCACTCGGAGAACGCGCTGGCGGTCGCCCGATACCTGGAGAAGCATCCGAAGGTGTCCTGGGTCAACTACCCCGGTCTCGACTCCAGTCCCGAGAAGGGGCGCGTCCGCAAGTACCTGCGCAAGGGCGCCGGCGCGATCCTGGGATTCGGCGTCAAAGGCGGGTTGGAGGCAGGCAGACGATTCATCGATTCGCTGGAGCTCGTCTCCCATCTGGCCAACGTCGGCGACGCCAAGACCCTGGCCATCCACCCGGCGACCACGACGCACCAGCAGTTGTCCCCGCAGGAGCAGTTGGCCACGGGCGTGACGCCGGACTTCGTCCGCATGTCCATCGGGATCGAGAGCATCGACGACATCATCGCGGACATCGAGCAGGCCCTGAAGAAGGCATAGCGCAGCGGTTCGCGTGTTTTTCGGGCTGGGTGCCATGCTTACGCTCGCGCAAGCATGTCTGTCTTCGCGGCTTGGAGCATAGCTACGCAGGCGTAGCCATGGTACCCGGCCTAATAGAACCGTGAGTGACAATCCACCCCCACCAAGTATGGTCGTACCACCAGTTCATCCCTCTCCGGCCCCCCACGGGCCTCCGCCGCCGCCCTGCCGACGCCGACAAGCCGCTCAAATCCGGAACTTCGGCGTCATTGCAACCCCCTGAACGTTGCGCACTCGCCGCCATAGAACCTCCTTGCTTCGCCCACCACAGTGCTCCACTCACACTTCAACGTCCCACCCGCGAACGCCCGCACAAGGGCGGTTCAGGGGAGTAGACGCTACGCACGTACCGACCGCCCGTCCAGGATCCCATTGACCTCGCGTTCACTTCCGAGGTTCTCCCGAGGCGGTTCATGGGCCGAACCCCTTTTGCAGACGGCCCATAAGCGGATTCCTACGGAAAAAATCCCATTGAAGGTTCCGCTTTCCTGTTTCCGGCCTCATCCGCTTGTGCCCGGTCTCTTCTCCTTCCGGGCACGTGTGATCTTACTCGCAGACGGACCGACGCGTCCGATTCGGCGGCTCCCTGTGCGTGAACGGGTCCCAACATTCCCGCACCCTGAACCGCCTCTTCTCTTCGTCATGGTGGGAGTGACCCCTTCTCCCTGGGAATCGAGAACGCCGAAGACCTCCGCGCAGACCTGGAGAACGCCTTGGGGCGTGTCTGATACGAAATATAAAAGGCCGCACGCCTGTGCAACGTGCGGCCTTTTGGTTGGAGGCCCTGTGGATGGCTTAGTCACTGCCGCCGGCGAAGGCGCCGTGGCAGCCGTCTCAAAAGGAGAGGCGTAATTTTGGAATGCAAGCCGGATCCAAGGGTAGGGTTTGACAAGTGATAGATGGCTCCTGCCTGAGCCCTGAATCTGCTCGAGGTCTTTTGTTTTCAAAGTGCCCAGCCGACGGCGCTTCATCGCTAAACGCCCATCGACCGTATCGGCCATTCCAACTTCCAACACTCCATTCTCTCGTTTGGCCTGACAACACTTTACGATACACGCCCCCATGCGACCAGTTCGGAAAATCCTGAATTGTGCGGAAAATCGTCGGAGCTTCGCCCCTGCCTGGTGAGGATGTCGCGACATCCGTTTTCGGACGCCCTGGGGCAAGAGTCCCAGGGAACTCAACCGCAAGGGAAAACGGAGGAACAGGCGCAGACGCCGCGGAACAACCGCCGGCCAGAGCACCCGCGCCCCCGGGCAGAATACCCTGGGCTCCGCCGGAGGTCACTCGAGTTAACTCTATGCCGATTCGAGAGTTATGTTCGCCCGTCGAGGCCGGAGCGGCGGACGGGGGGCCCGTCATCGACGGTGCGGCGAGGCCGGGTCCGGATCAGCGTCCGGCTCCGATCTCAGGAAGGGGAAACCGGCGGACAGAGGGGAGAAATGGAAGGGTAGGAACGCCGCAAAAAGCCGGTGGCGGAAACGAGCTGGCGACAAGGATGATAAGGAATTCCCTTAAAAGCCGCCGCGCGACCGGCACGCTGGGGATTGACAGGCCCAAACCAAAGACCGAGGACAGAAGGCACCGACCGCTTCCGTCGTCTGCCTTCCATCCTCGGTCCTCGGATCCGATTCAGGCTTCCTGCTGGGCCTTCTCCGGCTGCTCCTCGCCCGCCTGCTCCTCGACCTGCTCGGGGACAACCACCACGCGGACGGTCGCGGTCAGGTCCTCGGCGAAGCGCAGGGTCACGTCATGGGTGCCGAGCTGCTTGATGTGCTCGGGCAGCTTGACGATCTCGTCGGCGACCTCGAAGCTCTGGGCCCGCAGGTTGGCGGCGATCATGGCCTCCGTGATCGAGCCGAACAGCACCCCCTGCTCGTTGGCGCGGGCCGCCAGGACGGCCTCGGCGCCGTTGACCGCCGCGACCGCCTTCTCCATCCGCCGGCGCTCCTGCAGCCGCTGCTCGGCCCGCTTGGCCTTCTCCTTGGCGAGGGCGCGGATGTTGCCTTCCGTCGCCACCTTGGCCAGGCCCTGCGGCAGGAGGTAGTTCCGGGCGTAGCCCGTATTGACCTCCACAATGTCGCCCAGCCACCCTAATTTCTTGATATCTTCACACAGCAATACTTTCATAGTCCATACCCCTTGGGAATTGATACGTTATGATTTGACCGGGATATCCCGGCGACCAATCAACAAATCATCAATCATAAATCCGATTTACGTCGAGTAAGGCAGCAGGGCCATGAACCGGGCCCGCTTGATCGCGGCTTTCGCCTTGCGCTGACAGCCGGCGCAGTTGCCGCTGCGCTTGCGCGAGTAGATCTTGCCGCGGTTGGTCAACAGCTTCTGCAGGGTATCGATATCCTTGTAGTCGATGTACTTGATGCCGCCCCGGCAGAACCGGCACTGGGTCTGGTCGCGGGCGCCGGCAAACCCTGTCCTTCTTCGCGTCGTTCTCTGTGTTCGCTGTGTTCGTTGCGTGTTTTGTCGAAATGCCATAACTTTCCTCAATCAGTTTCGAATTTCGAAATTCGAATGTCGGATTTCTAAAACGGTATCTCCGAATCCGGTACCGGTTCGTTTCCAGGTCCCCGCTGGGGCGGGCCGGCCTCGTCGAATCCCTGTTCGGGCGGCTCGGCGCCAGGCCCGGCCCGGCCGCCGGGCCCGGCCCGCCGGTGCCCGGCATGAACTGGACGTTCTCCACCGTGACCCGATGCTTGCTCTTTTTCGATCCATCCTGGGCCGTCCAGGAGTCGAACGTCAGCCGGCCTTCCACGAAGATCAGCCGGCCCTTGCTGCATGAACTTGTTGATGTTCTCGGCCATGCGGCCGAACGCGCGGCAGTCAATGAAGCACGTCTCTTCCCGCTGACTTCCGTCCTGCGCGGTCCATTTTCGATTCGTCGCCAAGCCGAAATCGACCACCGCGGTCTGATTGGGCGTGTACGAGAGCTGTGGATCACGCGTCAGGTTTCCCAGCAGCAGAACTTTGTTATAGCTTGCCATATCTTGACTCATCGCCCATCGTACGCCTTGGATCGCGTACGACGTGCTTCTCTTTGTACGGCGGGGCTTGCCCCACCGTGATCCTGTTGGCCGTGGGAGCGGTGGGGCAAGCCCCACCCGGCGGACAGCTTCCACTGGGTCCGGCCCGGTCTACCGGTCGCGATAGTCCCTTCTGCCGCCGCTCGGCTCGGAGTCAAAGGCTCCCAGCGCGTCAAAACCCATGCCCATGTCGCGCCGGTCGCGCCGACGGTCCGGCTCTTCCCGCTCGGGGAGTCCTTCGGGCTCCACGCGCGGCTCGCCTTTGATATCCGCCTCGATCATCTCCGGCGGCCGCTTCTCGGTGCCGAGGATCAGGACGCGCATGACCTTTTCCGACAGCAGCACGTCCTTCTCGATCCCCGCGATGCGACTGCCCTCGGCCTTGAAGTAGGCCAGGATGTACGTACCGCGCGACTTGTGCTCGATGTCATAGGCGAGTTTGCGCTCGCCCCATTTCCGGATCGCGACGACCTCCGCGTCCGCTCGTTTGAGGATGTTCTCCACGAAGGCCAGCGTCCCTTCCCAATCGGCGGTCGCCAGGGCCGAATCCACCAGAAACATCCCTTCATACAATCGCTTTGCAGCCATTTCTGAACTTATTACCTCCCGATTCAGAATAAAATTTTCACGTTCACCATTCAATCCAACGCTTCCTGCGTTCGGTTGAACTCGTTCATCGTCTGATCCACGCCGAATTCGAGCCAGCACAACACCGCGTCCCGCGCCCGCCGGATCGCCCGGTTCAGGACCGACTTCTCCTCGGACTCGGGCCGGCCCAGCACGTGCTCGACCGCGTCCGGGCTCCGCCGCGCGCCGATCCCGACGCGACAGCGGGCAAACTCGTCCGTGCCGAGCTTCTCGATGATGTCGGCCAGGCCGTTGTGCCCGCCCGCCGAGCCGCTCGCCCGCACGCGCATCGAACCGATCTCGAGCGCCATGTCATCCACCACGACCATCAGATCCCGGAGATCCAGCTTGTAGAAGCCGACGGCGGTCGCCACCGGCTCACCGCTGCGATTCATGAACGTCCACGGCTTCATCAGGATCACCTTCTTGCCGGCATGCTGGCCGGCGCCGATCCGGGCGTTGAACTTGCGCTGCCTGACCTCGATCCCGAGCGCCTCGTCGAGGGCTTCGATCACTTTGAAGCCCAGGTTATGCCGCGTCTCCGCGTATTCGGGACCCGGATTTCCCAGACCAACCACAAGCCTGACGTCCGCCATCGGATCCTCAGCACAGGATTGCCGGCTCCGTTACGACTCGGTCGCTTCGCCTTCTTCCTCCGGCGCTCGCTCGCGGATCACTTCCGGCGCCGCCGGCGTCTCCGCCTCGAGCTGCTCGGTGGTCTTCACTTCCGCCAGGACGCGGCAGGTCGCCACGATGATGTCCGGCAGGCTCATGAGCTTGACGCCGTCCGGCAGCTTGACGTCGCGGGCATAGATCGACTGGCCCACGTCGAGGTCCTTCACCGACACGATGATCGACTCCGGAATGTCGATGGCCAGGCACTCGACGTCCACGTGGTCCATGTGGGCTTCGAGCACGCCGCCTTCCTGGGTCCCCTTGGGCACGCCTTTGAGCTCGATCGGCACCTCGACCGTGATCCTTTCCGTCACGTCCACGCGCATCAGGTCGGCGTGGAGGATCGTGCGGCCGAGATGATCGTACTGCAGATCCTTGATGATCATCTTCTCCGTACTGCCGTTGATGGTGACGTCCATCAAGCGGTGGCCGTGACGAAGGCCCTCGGTGAAATCGTGGGCGTCCAGCGAGATGGCCACGGGCGTCTGCTTATGCCCATACACGATGGCCGGAATCCGGCCTTTCCGGCGGACCGCCGCCGCCGCTTTCGAGCCGATCTGTTCCCGCGGCTCACCCTGCAATGACAACGCTTCAATCATAATTATCCTTCCCAGAAAGTCTGAAGTTTGAAGCATGTCATTGCGAGCGGAGCGAAGCAATCTCCCATCGCTGGGGTTGAGATTGCTTCGTCGCTACGCTCCTCGCAATGACATTCTTCACACTTGCCACTTCACACTTGAAACTCGTTTTCTACCACACATCCTGCCCGAACAGGGCGCTGACGGATTCGTCCCGGTGAATCCGCTTGATCGCCTCGCCGAGCATGACCGCCACACTGAGGACCTTGATTTTCTTGATCTTCTTGGCTTCTTCCGTCAGCGGGATCGTATTGGTCACCACGACCTCATCGATGGGCGCCTTCGCCAACCGCTCCAGGGCCGGCGGGGCGAACACGCCGTGGGTGACCCCCACGTAGACGTTCTTGGCCCCGCGCTGCTTGACCAACTCGGCCGCGGTGCAGATCGTGCCGGCGGTCGCGATGATGTCGTCGCACATCAGGACGTTGCAGCCCTCGACCGAGCCGATCAGCTCATTGGCCTGGACCTCCGAGCCGCTGATCCGCTTCTTGTGGACGATCGCCAGGTCGCCGCCCAAATGGGCGGCATAGCGGGCCGCCGTCTTGAGGTTGCCCACGTCCGGCGAGACCACCGACAGGTCCGGGATCTTCTTGTCCCGGAAGTACCGGCTCAGCACCAGCTCGCCGGTCAGATGATCCACCGGGATGTCGAAGAACCCCTGCAACTGGTGGGCATGCAGGTCGATCGCGAGGACCCGGTCCGCCCCGGCGGTCGTAATGACATTGGCCACCAGCTTGGCCGTGATCGGCACGCGGCCCTCGTCCTTGCGATCCTGGCGGGCGTACCCGAAGTACGGAATCACCGCCGTGATCCGCTTGGCGCTGGCCCGCCGCAGGCAATCGAGGTAGATCAGCAGCTCCATCAGGTGCTCATCTTGCGGCCGGCACGTGGACTGCACGACGAAGCAATCCCGGCCCCGCACATCGTCTTCGATCCGGATCAGCTTCTCGCCATCCGGGAACGTGGTGATCTTCGAGCCCCCGATGGGCAGACCCAGATACTTGCACACCTCCACCGCCAGGCCCGGATTGCTGCTCCCGGAGAAGATCTTCAGATTGTCGTTCAGAAACATCCCAGCCCCTTGTCCATCTATGATTTACGATTTTTGATTTATGATTTAGAGCCACCTGCACAACAGAGAAGACCCTCGGTGCTCCGTCCTCCAATCAACCATCAAAAATCAAAAATCTGAAATCTCCTGCTCCTACGACCCTGATTTCCCATTGATACTATTGACGTTCTGCTGCGAGACAACCGTGCCCGCGCCGACGTTCGCGCCCGCCGGCAGGACCAGCGGGGCGATCAAGACGGCGCCGGAACCGATGTAGCAGTCGTCGCCGACCCTGGTCTGGTTCACGTTCTCGCCATCGAAGTTGGCCGTGATCGACCCGGCGCCGACGTTGACATTGCGTCCGATCACCGCATCGCCCAGGTAACTGTGGTGCCGCGCCCGGACGCCGTCGGCCAGGCTCGCGTTCTTGAGTTCCGTGAAGACGCCCAGCACAACGTCGTCGCCGATCACGGTTCCGTGCCGGAGAAACGCGAACGGACCGATCCGGCAGTCGCGGCCGATCTTGACCTCGCCATGAATATATACGAACGGCTCGATCACTGTGTCTTGACCGATTTTCGCGCGGGCATCGATCCACGTGTTCTCCGGGTCCACGATCGTTACGCCGTGCTCCATCAGCTCCTGCTGGATCCGGTGCTGCATGATCTTGCTGGCGACGCTCAATTGGGCCCGGCTGTTGACGCCGACCGCCTCTTCCGGCCGGACCGCCGTAATGGCCACCACCTTGTGGCCGCTCGCGATCATCACCGCCAGGGCATCCGTCAGGTAGTACTCCCCCTTGACGTTGTCCGGCTTGACCTCTTCGAGGGCCCGAAACAGGACCTGATTGTTGAACAGATAATAGCTCGGATTGACCTCTCTCACGGCCCGCTGCGCCGGCGTGCAGTCGCTATCCTCGATGATGCCCTGCATGTTCCCGTAGGCATCGCGGATGATCCGCCCGTAGCCCGTAGGGTCCTCCAAGACCGCCGTGGCCAGCGTTGCCGCCGAGTGCTCGGCCTCGTGCTTCTCGATCAGGGTCTGGAGCGTCTTGGACCGGATCAGAGGCCCATCCCCGCACAGCACGAGCGTCTGGCCGCTGAAGCCGGCCAAATGCTCCTTGCAGCACATCACGGCGTGGGCCGTTCCCATCTGCTTGGGCTGCTGCACCCAGACGATATCCGACGACTCGTCGGCGAACCGCTCCTTGACCTGATCGGCGCCGAACCCCACCACGACGTAGATCTTGTCCACCCCGACGCTCCGGCAGGCATCGAGGACGTACGCCAGCATGGGCCGGCCGGTCACCTCATGCAGCACCTTCGGCATGTGGGTGTTCATCCGGCTGCTCACCCCGGCCGCCAGCAAGATCGCGATTCTGTCAGCCATAAAATCGTCCTAATTCATGACTTACGATTTACTACCCGGCCAGGACTCGAACCTGGAATAGGAGGACCAAAACCTCCTGTGTTGCCGATTACACCACCGGGTATCGAGATTTTTGATTTATGATTTTCGATTTATGATTTGGAGTGCAAGAGCGCACGGACCTGTCCCATCCCGGGCGACGCCAAATCAACAAATCAAAAATCATAGATCGAAAATTCTTCAAGCGTTGTCACGGAGACCGCCCGCAGGCGGCCTGGTAGGACCTTGTCGGAGGCTTGAGTCAGCCACGCCGTGATTCTGCTGACCCCTATAGATCTATGATTTACGATTTTTGATTTATGATTTGAACAGGCACCCGAGCCGAGGCCGCCTAAATCATAAATCGTCAATCATAAATCATAAATCCTAACGTCTACCCCATGCGACAAAGGTAGTCCTAACCCCTTGACTATAGGCCCTCCCGGGCATGCAGTCAACTATTTTGCAGAAGATCGGGAGAGAAAAAGCTCGGCACGCACTCGCGGCCAAGGCCGTGCCACCGATCCTACTTGGTGGCGGCTCCAGCGGTTTGTCGCTCATTTCCATCTTGACTTTAGTGTCGAAGACGACCGGAATTGCCATCATGGGCGGCCCCTGGGCCGAATCGCCCACTTTGATCTCGCCCTTGAGCTGTTGCTGAGCCTGAGCCAGGCGATCAAGCCGGTCGCCTCCTCGCATTCGGATCGTGCCATCCTGCGTGCCAGACAGGTCGAATCTCATTTTCATTCCCCCGCGCCTCTATCGGCTTATCGGGATTGGACCGGAGGAACTGGTCGCGCCGATGATCGCAACGCCGGCCTCGTGCTTCTGCAGGGTCCACTTGGAATCGATCGATTCAGCCGAATCATCGGCGTCACGACCTTCTTCTTGCTCCAGGACTCCCCCAGCTCCACCGGCTTGTCGGGATAGACGCTCAGCAGAGCTCTCCGACCATCTGTTTGATGCTGTCTTTGTTGAGGATACTGGGCCAAGACGTCCCAGGGCCGGATCGGCCTCCGCCCCGGGGGGCAGCTTCTTGCGAACCGCCGCCTTCAGCTGCTCGACACCGTTGAACGTCCAGGACCTCGCCTTTCGGACTGATCTTGATCGACGTAGCTCTGGCCCAAAAGGGCGGCGAACGGCTCTGCCCCGGCGGGCGGGGTCGGCTGCTGTCGCAGAATCGTAATCGAGGTTCCCCATCGGGCCGGTGCTGCTTGGACATCGACCAGTTGATACGTGCTGCGAATCCGCATATTCCCCTGGCCGTCCACATCGAGAACGTCCAGCTTCACGCCCGTTCCCATGCTCTGGTCCATCACCTGCTGCTGGTTCATGACGGTCTGGATCATGTGCTGGTCGATCACCGTTCTCTGGTAGTACGTCTTGCCTTTAGCGAGCTTCAACTGCAACGTAACGGCGGCGGCACCGGTGTTGCACAAGCCCATAGATACAACGCCGGCCATGATGAACCAGAAGAATCTTAACCCTCGCTTCTCCATGATCTCGACACCTCCTAAAAGGATGACACCCGATCCGACTGAATGACGTGCCGGACGGCACTATGACCGGCAGGCACACGCGCTACCGCCGTGATTCTACAACCGCTCGACCGTGACCGCTATCTCTTTATCCGCCCGTGGCCACGATTCGCTCTCCGTCCAGCCCCAGGCGCGGGCGGTCGCCACCTTCAGGCCCTTGGCCAGTGCGGCCGAAGGATCGCCCGTCTCACGGAGGCCGGCCAGGAAGCCGGCCAGAAGGTAATCGCCGCAGCCTACGGTGGACAGCACTTTCCCTTGAGTGATGCAGTGGCCGGTCCAGGCGTCGGCTTTCGCAACGATCAGGGCGCCCTTTTCCCCCCGGCTGATCAGAGCCATTTCCGCTCTATTCAGCAGACCGCGACCTGCCTCGACGAGCTTCTCCGGCGTGTCCTCGACCGCGACGCCCAGCAATCCGCGCAGCTCCTCGACGTTGGGGGAAATCAACCAGGGCAGACCGGCCTCAACGATGCTCTTGAGCGCGGGGCCGGAGGTATCGACCGCGATCTGTGCTCCCGCGTGGTAACAAGTTCGAACCAGATTGACCGTTGGTTCCAGCAACTCGCCGACCGGCATCGCGCCGGCAAACACGCAAATGTCCCCCTCGTGCACGAGCTTTTTCAGATCGCCGTCGAGCTGCCGGAGACTGGATTCAGATGCCAGTTCGCTTTTTCGGCGCAGGTGCATCTCCCGGCGGTTGCGCGTATCCACGACGGTAATATTCTGTCGAGTCCGGCCCTCGGCGGCGGTCATCTGGACATCAATCCGCCCGCCGGCTCGCTCGACGGCCCTGCGCATCTCGTCGTAATCCTCCCGCCCCCAAAGACCGGCGGCGACGCTCCCTTCTCCCATCCAGGCCAGGGCATACGAGACGTTCAGGGCCTTGCCCGCCGGCCGGACGACCTGTTCGTCGATCTCCGCATGCCGCCCCCAATCCAAATCCCGCCCCCGGCAACTGATGTCCCACGCCGGAGACAGACCAATCGTTATGATTCTGGTATCTATTTCCACCGAGCTACCACTGCTTGAACGACCTCTCGGGGTTTCAGAACCGGCACAGGAGGCATACTACACGGTCACCTCAATCTGACGCGTGCTAACTGTCAGAGGCATGCCTTTCTCCGCCCGCACTTCCAGACACTCCTTAATCGCCTCCCGAATGTTGGCCTCTGCTTCGGACTCGGTCTTACCCTGGCTGACGCAGCCTGGGATGGATGGGCACTCGGCAATAAAGATGCCGTCTTCGTCCTGAAGAAGTGTGATGATAAACTTCATTGTTCTTTTCTCCAACACCAGGAATTATAGAGTAGGCGACTGCATCCGTCTGTATTTCCTTTCATTCCCCAGCCTCGGCGGGTATAATTGATGCTATGAAATCGCTGCTAAAGAGCAATCCTTACTTGGCCGATCCAGCATATTGCAGGGCGATGCTCCACGAGAATGCCCGCCAGTCCTCGATCTTTGAGGGGGCACGAGGTATCCCTGCTCAGCCCCTCGGACGCTCGCGCAAACGGCGTTCCAAGGCCTCCACGAAGAAGACCGTCAAAGGTTCGTAGTCTTGCACATAGCCCCTCGTCACTCATCATGGGCACGGCCCTACGTTTGCTTTGTCTGTGCGCGGGGGTGGTAGCCGGCCTGGAGTTGGCCGCAGGCGGCTTTGATCCGGCGGCCCATCCGAAAACGGATCGTGGTCTCCACGCCCGCGTCCTTCAGGACCGAGGCGAAGCGCTGGATTCGCTCCCGGCCGCTGCCGGTGAACTCGCAGCCGGAGAAGGGGTTGTGCTCGATCAGGTTCACGTTGTACATCAGGCCGTGCAGGAGCTTCACCAGCATCCGCGCGTGCGTGACGGAGTCGTTCACCTTGTCGATCAGGACATACTCGAAGGTCACGCGCTGACCGGTCTTCTCCTGGTAGAAACGCACGGCCTCCAGCAACTCCGCGAGAGGGTACTTGTTGGTGACCGGCATGAGCTTGCTGCGCAGCGCATCGGTCGGCGCGCTGAGAGAGATCGCCAAGCGGGGCCGGATTTCCTCCTCCGCAAGCTGCCGGATCCCCGGGACGATGCCGGAGGTGCTGATCGTGATGTGCCGGATGCCGATGTTCTTGCCGGCCGAATGATTCAGGATGCGAATGGACTTGAGCACGGCATCATAGTTCAGGAAAGGCTCGCCCATTCCCATGTAGACGAGATTCGTGATCCGTCCGGCGTGCTCCTCGACGGTGTTCACCTGATCGACGATCTCGCCCGCCGTCAGGTTCCGGCGGAACGGGATCTGCCCCGTGGCGCAGAACGCACAGCCCATCGGGCAACCCACCTGGGTGGAGACGCACAAGGTCCTGCGCTCCTCCTCCGGCAGGAGCACCGTCTCGATCCGTTCCCCGTCGGCCAGCTCGAACAGGTACTTCGCCGAGCCGTCCGGGTCGGTCTGAGTATCGACGACCTTGAGCCGCGAGATGAAATAGCCCTGCTCCATGAGTTGCGTGCGGAACGCCTTGCTCAGCGTGCTGAGCGCAGCGATCTCGCGGCCGTTCTGCACGTGGATGAACTTGAAGAGGTAGCCGGCCAGGTACTTCTTCTGCCCCAGCCCGACCACCACCTTCTCCAGCTCCTCCAGCGTCTTGTCTTTCAAATCCTTGTTCATGCCCGCATTCTATCACATCTCTACCAGATAGCAGCAGCGGGAGCCCAAGCGCCTATCGGAATCGGTCCAGGGCTGGCTCTGCGTACTTGTCATTCCCGCGCAGGCGGGAATCCAGCGAAGTCGAGGCGTTCCTGGACCCCCGCCTGCGGGGGTGACAGAGGGGCGGGCCTCTTCCTGTTCATTTTGATTTGAGGCCAGAGGAGGAACCAAATGAGTTTTCTGCTGTCTACTCTTGATAGGACGAATTGGCGTGATACGATTGTCTCCACGCGCGGAAATAGCGAAGGGGTGCCATATGCGAAAGAAACCGTCGGAGATTCGCCTGGGCCGTCCGGAGTTGCAGATCTTGCACGTCGCCGTAGCCGGTGTGTTGTTTTTGTGCGGCAGCATCCCGCTGACGGCCGGACGCGGCCAGCCACGATACGGGACGTCAAGCCGCCGTTCACGTTCACGATCACGACAACTACGCCCGACGGGCGACCGCAGCCGGGCGTTCCCCTCCGATGCCTCCATCCCCGGTCGGAGCGGGGCCGGGCTCTGGTAGACGCGACGGCCAGAACGGACGACAGCGGCACCGCCCGGTTCATTGTCCGCGACGCTAATCTGGTGATGGACCGGTACATCTGGTTCCAGGTGGTCGGCGAAGACTTCGCGGGCAGGGGACCGGTGGGCATCTCTCCTCTGGACCACGAGTCCACGCTGACGTTCCGGACGCTGCCGCTCCAGGAGCGGACCCTGCCCTTCGTCGATCCGCAGGGCAACGGGCGTCGCCGGTGCGCAGGTCTGGCTCCAATGCCCGCCCGTCTTTCCCGACACCTCGGACAGCCGCTCGGATAGGGATGGACGCATGGTCCTGAAGTGCCCGCCCGGCCGCTTGACGGTGGTGGCGCTGGCACCGGGCTTCGCCTCTACCGTCCTCCACGAAGTGGAGGTCGCGCCGACCGTCCCTATGTGATCCGGCTTGATCCAGGGCACCGGATTCAAGGACGAATTCTGGATGCCAAGGGTCGACCGGTGGAAGACCTGCTCGTGCACGCCGCGAAAGAGGCGCCTTTCCACTCCCGCGACGAGTTCATGCCCAAGACCCGCAGCGACAAGGATGGCCGATTCACTCTCCGGAACGTGTCACCGGGCGACTGGAAGATCTCCGCCAAGTCCGAGGACCCGAATCGGCCACTCTTCGTAGCCCCGATCACGTACATCGTCGGTGGCGGCGAGGCTCAAAGCGTCACTCTGGAGGCGCGGGAAGGCTTCCGCATCAAGGGCAGGCACGTCACCAGGTACAATACCCGATTGATGCGTACCGGCGGAAGGTATGCCATTGCCCTTTTCGTAGCCCCGCCGCTGCAGGCCTTCTGGGACGAGCAGAGCCGTGAAGATGGGACCTTCGATATCTGGGGCCTGCCCTGCCACGCGTCCGGGGACATCGAGTTCACCCGCGTGACCGGATTCCACACGAACGTCAAGATCGTGCCGGCGCAACCGTTCTTTCAGGTGAAGGAGACCGGTGTTCGGTTCGATGACGTGCCGCCGGGGACGTATGGAGGCATCGAGGTGGAGTTCCTGCTGGCCGGGCGAGTCGAGGGCACGGTGACCGACGCGGCGGGAGCGCGATGCGCGATGTGGAGGTGATCGTCAGGCCGCCAGGGTACATCTATCGATGCGACGCCAAGGGCCAGTTCCCGCGGCGAAGTCGCGCCGGGGGAGGCCGTGACACTGACAGTGCGCAAGCGTCGCGAAGAAGGCGGGCGGACCCAAACCCCGGGAGGATCCGAGAGAAGAAGCTCTGCTCGTCAGTGAGCCGTTCACCCGTACCAGGAAGGCCAGATCGTCCAGAAGCACCTTGTCGTTGGCTCCACGGCGCGCCGCGACTTACCGGCCGCCCTGCCGCGGGCGCCGCTGGCGTCGTTGAACATCGAGGTGAAGCCCGAGACTCTCGCCGGCAAAAAGGTGCTCGTCTGCTTCTTCGACATGAATCAGAGACCGTCGCGACGCTTCGTGCAGGAGCTCGCGGCCAGGGTGAAGCACCTGGAAGAGAACAACCTGCCGGTCCTGCTGATCCAGGCGGGCGAAACGGACAAGGGCGCCATGCGGCAATGGCTCCGCCGCCTCCGGTGTACCCTTTCGCGGCCGGGACAACGGCTGTGACGATGCCCACGCTCCAGCAGGATTGGACCGTGCGGGCCCTGCCCTGGCTGGTCCTGCTCGATGAGGGCCATGCCATCCGGGCGGCAGGTTTCGACCTCCAGCAATTGGATGAGAGCCTTGCGGGCAAAAGCCTGGACCGTCTGCCCCTGGTCGTCGACTGGCGGACGAAATTCGCGATGGTCTACCGCTTGGCGGAGGGTCAGATCCCTCAAACGCATCGCCCCACCGTTCATTCCGGAGCGAGAGGAGTTTTACACCAAAGAGCACGAGCATCAGGCTTCCCTGATCTCTCGCCCGCCCGATCGATTCGTCTTTCATTGGGACGCCGGCCTCAAGAACTGGGGGCTTTCTTTCGGGGATAGGGGGAGTCTCGGCTCGACCTTATCGCTCGTGCTGCGACTCGATAGCTATGAGTACGAAGGGGCCGAGGACCTGCTGAAACTGGAGCTGCCCGGCGATTGGATCGTTCGCGATGAGGCTCCGGTGGTGGCCAAGCTGCAGGCCCTGGAGCAGTTGCTGGCCGGCGAGATCGGCCGCAACATTCGGTTTGTGAGGCGACCCGTCGAACAGGAGGTCATTGTCGCTACAGGCCGATTCGAATTCCATCAACTGCCAAAGCTCTTCAGAAGCAACAGTGTCACGATGTACTCCGGTGAGGCCGACCACGATTCGGGCGGAGGAGGAGGGACCGCCCGCTCGGTCGATGAGTTTTTGAAAGCGGTGGGCGACCGTGTGGGGTTGGCGGTCGTCAACCAGACGGAGCCGGTCGAGCCCCCAGTCATCCTCTACAATCATTATCGCTCCAGCTACCTCACGCGGATTACGGACCAGGCGGAGAAAGCCCGGAAACTCAAGGTGCTCCTGGAGAATCTCTCCACGCAAACGAGTTTGCGGTTCAACGTCGAGCGACACGTGGTGGAGAAATGGTTTGTCACGGAGGCCCGCTGATGATGTCGTAGGCAAAACCGCTATTGTCGGGACCGCACGGCTGGCCTATCATCTGGGGATGATGACAGAGCAGTCCGGGCCCGTGCCGGCGCCTGCGGCGACGAAGGTGCTGGCGCTGGCGAATCTGTGCAAACGCTTCGGCAGTATCGTGGCGGTGGATGGGGTCTCGTTCGAGGTCCGGCGCAACGAGATCGTGGGGCTTGCTCGGCCCCAATGGGGCGGGCAAGACCACGATCATCAACATGGTCCTCGGCATTCTCGAACCAACGGCGGGAACGATCCATATCGAGGGCCTGGACATCGCCACCCATCGCGGCCAGGCTTTGGAGCGAACGAACTTCACCGCCGTGTATGCCCCGCTGCCCGGAAATCTGACCGTGTACCAGAATCTGCGCTTCTTCGGCCTGCTCTACGGCGTGAGGAACCTCGCAGACCGCATCGACGAGGTGCTTGAGCAGTTCGATATCGCGCGGTTTCGCCATACCAAGTGCGGCGTCCTCTCTTCCGGTGAGCAGACCCGCGCCGGCCTGGCCAAGGCGATGCTCAATCAGCCCCACCTGTTGCTGCTGGATGAGCCGACGGCCTCCCTCGATCCCGCCTCCGCGCGGGACATCCGCGCGAAGATCTGCGAGTTTGCCGGCCAGGAGGCTGTCGGCGTGCTGTGGACCTCGCACAACATGGTCGAAGTCGAAAAAGTATGCGATCGCGTGCTCTTCCTCTCCCATGGCAAGATCCTGCTCGAAGGCGACCCGAAGACCTTGGCGCACGAGTACGGCAAAGAGACGCTGGAGGATCTGTTCATCGCCGTGGCGCGCGAGCCGCTCACCCTGGAGAACAACGGAGCATGAGGCACCTGAGTCGGATCGCCGCCATCCTGTTGCGCCAGTTCTACCTCATCCGGGGCAGTCCCCCGCGGCTGCTGCCCATTTTTGTGTGGGCCGGGGTCGATATCGTGCTGTGGGGGTTCATCACCCGCTATCTCAACACCGTCACCCCGTCCAAACTCAACTTCGTCCCGATGCTGCTCGGAGCCGTCCTGCTCTGGGACTTCTTCACCCGCGTGATGTACGGCGTGACGACGACGTTCCTCGAAGATGTCTGGTCGCGCAACTTCCTGAACCTGTTCGCGACGCCGCTGTCGATCTCGGAGTACCTCGCCGGCCTCGTGATCTCGAGCATCGCGACCAGCTCGATCGGCCTCGCGGTCATGCTGATCCTGGCGATTGTGATCTTCGGCCTGTCCTTCTTCGTCTACGGCCTCCTGTTGATTCCGTTTCTGCTCGTCCTCTTCATGTCCGGCATCGCCCTGGGCATCCTGGCCTGTGCCCTGGTGTTGCGCTACGGCCCGGCGGCGGAGTGGTTCGTTTGGCCCATTCCGGCGGTCCTCTCCCCCTTCGCGGCCGTCTTCTACCCGCTCGCGACGCTGCCGAAGTGGATGCAGTACTTCTCCTACGCGCTGCCGCCCTCCCATGTCTTCGAGTCGATGCGCTCGATTCTCGCCGGCGGCCCCGCGTCCGGAATCGATCTCCTCTGGGGCCTGTCGCTGGCCCTCTTGTACATTCTCCTGGCCGGCTGGTACTTCACGCGTATCTACCGCTACGCCATCCGCACCGGCCTCATCGCCCGCTACAGCGCCGAAACCGCGAGTTAGAGGCGACCTCGGCTCTTGACACATGCCAGGATACGGAGTGTATTGGAGGCATGAGAGTCAAGATATCCATCACTTTGGCGGAGGAACTGCTGAAGGCTATTGACCAGCGTCCGGGCAGCAAAGGACGACCCGCTCCAATCTTCATCGAAGCCGCAGTGCAAGCATTCATCGGCCGATCGACCCGAGATGAGCAAAACGCCCGCGATCTTGAAATCATCAACACGCATGCGGATCTCCTGAATCAGGAAGCGCGCGACGTGCTGGAGTATGCACAGCCATGAGTGAGGATTTACCATGTCTCGTCACAGCGAAATCGAAAGGGGAACTCCTCGATTGTCTGAGATCGCAGGACAGTGCGGTCCCAGCGCGAACACAGGGCAGGACGAAGAAGCAGTGTGAAAGATACGGTGCTTTCCGATTGTTGGCGACGCTGGCGACTATTGACCGCCTTGAATACCCTGCGAGTCTGGACCATCGAGAAAGGCCCGACTTCCTCCTACGACTCGCACGGTCGCAACATCGGCCTTGAGTTCACGGAGGCGGTGTCGCGAGAGGAAGCAGAGATAGATGCCCTCGCTCACCGACATGAACACATCGGTACTGCTGTTCGCCGATCTATTCACGAAGAAGGATGACGAAGACGCCGGAGGCACCGAGGAGACGCCCAAGCGAACCGCAGCCCAGAGGCGACGGACCATTCACCATCCCCCACCTGGCGGACCAGGTTGGGGAGATGACCGCGGCGTCCCTCAATGGGTGGAATGGATGATGAGCTTCATTGACAAGAAAACTGGCGATCTCGCAAAGCCAGAGTTCGACAAGTATTCGGAGAACTGGCTGCTGGTCTATGACAACCTGCCCGTACCTTTTGCACAGGACTCTCCGAAGCGATGGACGGAATTGGACGTGGAGTTGCGCGACTACTTTGCTCAGGCGTGTCACTATAGCACGATATTCGTTGATTCCGGAAATGATCTAGCCGAGTATGCTTCCGCCGAGTGTACGGTGCGACCAGTTGTCAATCTGTGGAGGCAAGGCGAATGCTCCCAGTCGCCATCGCAATGAAGTCCTTGTTCAACCACCAGCGGATCGGAAGGAAGAAGAGTCATGACCAGTCGTACTGCGTTTCATCTGGACTGTACTCCCATCCTCCGGAGTGTGGATTCAAGTGTGCGAAGTGCATTGAGGAGATGAAATCCGTCTTTGGCGGGATGCGCGGGCGTCAGCACGTTCTACCGCGAAGGTGACGGCGTCGTCGTGGAGCACGATCCGAGCGTGGTCACGGTGGAACAGTTGCTGGACATCTTCCGGGGTCTGCCGTCGTTCTATCAGAACCATTTCATTCCATCGGTGATGGCGAATCCGGGGAGGCAGGACTGATGGCCGTATCGGATGAATTCGTGGAGTATGTCCTCGAGCAGCTTTCGAGCTGGGGCGAGGTGTCTGTTCGCAGGATGTTCGGCGGGGCGGGACTCTATCGCGAGGGGACCATGTTCGCGGTCATCGCCGACGACGTGGCCTATCTGAAGGTGGACGATTCGAACCGGGACGACTTTGTGCGGGCGGGCTCGGCTCCCTTCGAGCCCTATCCGGAGAAGATCAAGACCACCATCAGGACTTACTACGAAATCCCGGCGGATGTCCTGGAGGACCCGGGCGAGTTGGCCCAGTGGGCCGAACGATCCTGGCTCGTCGCCCGGAAGAAGAGTAAGAACAGATGAAAGAGGTCTCGCGCAGAGACGCGGAGGCGCAGAGAATGACAGAGAACGAATTGGGGACAATCATCGTCTCTGCGCGAGAACTCCGGTGCTATTCGTCTTCCTCTTCGGGGTCGGTGGACATGTAGCCTTGCTGGCCCTCGGTGGCGTAGGCCGTCTCCGGCACTTTCGCATCATGGTCCGCCGCGACCTCCGTGAGGCTGGGTTGGGCCTCGGAAGTCACCTGCTGCGCGCGGACCGCCTCGTACTCCTCCAGCGTCATCAGGACCTCGCGGGCCTGGCTGCCCTTGTACTCGCCGAGGATGCCGGCGCCGGCCATCATCTCGATGATGCGCGACGGCGCGGGCGTAGCCGATGCTCAGGCGCCGCTGCGAGCAGCGAGACGCTGCCGCGCTTGGTCTCCAGGACGATCCGCACGGCCTCGTCGAACAGGTCGTCTTGCGGCATGTCGCCGGCGTCGACCTTCCGCAACTGCGTCAGCTCGGGATGGAACTGCGGCTCGGCGACCTCCTTGAGGTGCTTGACGATCCGCCGGATCTCGGCGTCGTCGAGGAACGTGCCCTGGGCGCGGATCAGGTCGCTGGTGCCGGGCTTGAGGAAGAGCATGTCGCCCTGGCCCAGCAGGGTCTCGGCGCCGTTCTGGTCGAGGATGATGCGGCTGTCCATGCCGGGCCGCCACGCGGAAGCGCGATGCGGCAGGGCATGTTCGACTTGATCAGGCCGGTGACGACCGTCGCCTGCGGCCGCTGCGTGGCCAGGATGAGGTGGATGCCGACGGCGCGGCTCTTCTGGGCCAGGCGGACGATGTAGGCCTCGATCTCCTTGGGCGCGGTCATCATCAGGTCGGCCAACTCGTCGATGATGATCGACGATGTACGGCAGCTTCTTGGGGATCTTCGCCTCTTCGTCGGGCGTGCTCGGATTGAACCGGGCGATGATCTCCTCGGTGCCCAGCCGGTTGTACTCGGCGATGTTCTTGACCCGCGCCTCGGCCAGCAGGGCGTAGCGCTCGTCCATCTTCACGGTCGCCCATTCGAGGATCTGGACCGCCATCTGCGTCTCGGTCACGATCGGGCACATCAGGTGCGGCACGGTCTTGAACGCGGTCATCTCGACCATCTTCGGGTCGACCAGGATCAGCTTGACCTCGTCCGGCCGCTTCGTCAGCAGGATGCCCACGATGATCGTGTTGATGCAGACGCTCTTGCCCGAGCCGGTGGTGCCGGCGATCAGCAGGTGCGGCATCTTCGCCAGGTCGGAGACCAGCGCCTCGCCGGAGGAGTCCTTGCCCAGGAACAGCGGGATCTCCATCTTCGCGGGCTTGTCGCCGGCAAGCTGCATCATGCTCTTCATCCGGACCTTTTCCTTCTCGTTGTTGGGGACCTCGATGCCGATGGTGTGCTTGCCCGGGATCGGGGCGACGACGCGGACGGCCCCGGCGCCCAGCGCCCGGGCGATATCGTTGGCCAGGCTGGAGATCTGGCTGACCTTGACGCCCGCCGCCAGCTCCAGCTCGAACATGGTGATGACCGGCCCGGTCTCGGCGGCGACGACCTTCGCATTGACGTTGAACTCGCCCAGCAGCTTCTCCAGCTCGGCGGCCTTCGTCTTGACCACTTTCTCCTGCACGGCGGCATAGCCATATTCCCCCTCGGCCAGCAGATCCAGCGGCGGCAGGGTGTAATCGTCGTAGGAAGGCTGGACGAACGGGCGGTTTCTCCGGCTTGGCCGGCGGACGTTTGACCTCGACGACCTCCGGCTTCTTCGGCGGACAGCGGCTCCGCCATCTGCGGCGAGCCTCTGACGGCTCCGCGGGCTGCGTCTTGCGACGCTCGGCTGCGGTTCGTGCTTCGGCAGCTGCCGGCGAGCGTCAGACTGGCAGGCTTCGATCGCGCGGAGCGCGGTCGTCGAGCACTTTCTGCCGGGCACTGAGCCGTTGCCAGATGTCGGTCAGGGCCTCCGAGTGCTCGCGGGCGACCGCCCACGCCGGCACGACGATGCCGACGACCCGCCGCGAGGCCAAGCCAAAGGCGGCGAACAGACCGACAATCAGACTGTCCGCCAGCAGCGACAGGCCGACGAACCAGATCGCACACATGAGGATAAAGGCGCCCAGCCGGGCGAAATTGCCCTTGAGAAAGGCCGCGGTGGAGATGCCGAGCACGCCGCCGGAACCCATCGGGAACGTGTACACCTTGTGCGGCCAGAAGCTGTAGAAGGTGGCGGAGGCCGCCGCCGTCAGCAGCACCAGTCCGATCAGACGGAAGATAGGCTGGTCGATCGGTCGGCGGGTCAGCTTGGCGATGCAGTAGCAGATCCCGGAAATCAGGATGATGAACACGCCGGGACCGATGTAATAGAGGAGATAGAACGCCAGGAAGGCCCCCATCGACCCGCACCAGTTCACGAGCGGCTTGTTCTGCGGGTACACGTATTGGCTCGGCCAGTCGCCGATGTTGAAGCTCAGGCAGCTAAAGAGCAGGACGAAACACAAGCCGGTGCCAAAACACAGCAGCCCTGCTCGCAAGCCTGTACTGAAAAGCAGTTCTCTGGCCTTGTTCCGTCGTGATCCCTTATTCCTTCTCACAGTATCCACTCCTGCGGCAATGTCCTATAAAATCCGCATTTCAAGTGTCGGTACGCTCCCCAGCCAAGTCCGACTCAGGTGTATATCGGCACGTCGGCCCTCTTCTCTCCATTATTATCGCCACAAGAGATGATTCGCCGGCATCAGGCAACCAGTCCCCACGCGCAACCGTTGTCTAACCGCTGATGAACGCTGATAAACCCAGCCCGGCCTCGGGCTGCGCCCTCGGCCGGAACCAAAGGCGTGTCGAACGTCAACTCTCCTTCAACCGCCGCTACGGCGTGTAGCAAGAACGTGCCAGGCGTGCTCTCAAAGTGGGTTTGGGGTCCCCGCGAGGCCGATGGTATTGGGTAGGGCTCCCTCTGCCCGCGTGGCTCGCCTGTCACTTTTCTTGCCCACCCGCCGTGGACGCGGCTGCCCTTGTCCCTAATCTACAATGGTCACCCTTTCCTTTTTGCCCCGAGGCGATCGAGGGCAAAAAGGAAAGGATGGTTACAGGTCTTGGGAAGGAAAAAGGCATCCATCCCTGGTATGGTGGTTGTTGTACCGACAACCTTTTACAAGGAGGATGCCATGAAGTCATTTCTCGAAAAGCACGCCAAGAACATTATAGGGGTTTTGAATGGTTGGGACCGCATTGTTTTTCGCGGAACCCTGCGCCTGGTGGCCAATCTGGCCGGCATGAATCAGTATCTGTCCTATCTGGGGATTCTGATGAAAGACTTCAAGCAGTATGCGCAAGAGAAAACCGCGGCCCTGATCCAGGCCTCGGTCGCCAAGGCCGAACAAGGCGGCCGGCCGAACCTGTATCTGTACTCCAGCCGAACCGATAAAGAGCAAGTCGCGCTGGACATCGCCGCCCGCGACGGCGTCCAAGAGGGACTGATCTGTATTCTTCGCATCGTCGAGCCGTGTATGACCTACCAACTGCATGGGAATCACCGGACCAAGACGCTGGATTTGGAACTGTTTCAGGGTAAGTGTATGCACCTGTACCATTACTGGTACGATGCCTACTTCGGCTTCATCGAGCGCCGAATCCAAACGTGGTTTCCCTTTGCCATCCAGATGTGGATGAATGGCCGGGAATGGCTGGCCCGCAGGATGGATCAGGAAGGACTCGCTTACCGCCGTCACGACAACTGCTTCCCCTGGATCGGCGATTTCAATCGAGCCCAGGAACTGATGGACCAACTGCACCGCACGGACTGGTGTCAGCAGTTCGGCCGGATCGCGCGATTCCTGAATCCCGCCCACGACACGATGTTTGCCGGTTTTCCCCTGCACTACTACTGGACCAGCCACGAGACGGAATGGGCGACCGATATTGCCTTTGCTGATGCGCGGGCGTTGGCGAGGCATCTATCCGCAGCTGGTTCGCGGCTCCATGATCGCCTTTGGCAGCAAGGATGTACTTCGCTTTTTGGGCAAGCGTCTGTATCCCAACAGCCAGGAGGAAGTGACCAGCAGCTATAAGAGTCGTCCGGAAGGGATCCGTGTCAAGCATCGGGCGCACGCCAACTCCGTCAAGGTCTATGACAAAGCCGGCTCCATCCTGCGGACGGAGTGCACGATCAACAATGCCCGGGCCTTTCGCGTCTACCGCCGGTCGGAGCGGGACCCCCAGGGCCCCCAGAAGATGCTTCCCATGAGCAAGGGCATTGTGGATTTGTACGCCCGCAGTCAGGTCTCGCAACACGTCAATGACCGCTACCTCGAAGCCGTGGCCCAACTCGACACCAGTGAGCGAGTGGAAGAGATCGTCTCTCCGATCTGTCAGCGGCACACCTCCAAAGGCAAATCAATCCGGGCGCTGCGGCCCTGGTCAGAGGCGGATGAGCAACTCCTGGCGGCGGTGGCGGAGTGCGGACTAGCGGGGGATTTCCGTAACCGGGATATTGCCGGCCGCCTCTATCCCCATCGTCCTGCCAAGGAGGTCTCCGCTAAGGTGACGTATCTGCTGCGGCTCTTGCGGGAACACAAGATCATCCGCCGTCTGCCCAAGAGCCGCAAGTATCGCCTGACCCCCAACGGTGCCAAAATCATTGCCACCATCTTCTTGACGCAAAATGCTACCACAGAACAACTTAACAAAGCCGCCGCATGAAGATCTGGAAATCCTTTTCAGTTGCTGCCAGTTAGCAACGCCGATCAGACAAGTGCGAGCGAAGTATTGTCATTCCCGCGCAGGCGGGAAGCGGCATTTCGAACCGACTACAGACTACCGTCTTCAAGAATGCCCTTGCTCTGGCCGATAATAGGGGGTAGGATGCGGGCGAATCGGCGGCAGCGCGGACTGTCGGAAGGTGAGACAAAGCAGAGGCGTTGCCGCGTGCGATAGAAGGTTGGTGGCTGAGGGAGAATTGCCCTGTGAAGCAAGTGGTTATCGAGAACCCGGTTATCAATTCGCCGTTCCGGGAGCCGGGTCGGCACTGTAAGTTCACCGACGAGGGGATCACCAACGAGGTCATCGACGGCCGCCGGAGCAGTTCCTACTTCGTTCCCATCGCCCGGCCCCGCAAGAAGGGCCAAAAGCAGCTTGAGTTCGACACCGAATGGACCCAGGACCGGATCGAGGAGAATAAGCTCGTCAACCAGATTCGTGCCCGCGTGAAACTCTGGCGGGAAGACAAGTGTCACCTGGTCGCCGACACGGATTCCTGGGAACAGAAGCTCGCCCAGACGCTCGAAGACGTGGATGAGGTTGTCCGCTACGTGAAGAACCACAATCTTGGCTTCACGATTCCGTACTCGCTCAACAGCGAAGCCCGGAATTACGTCCCCGACTTCGTCGCCTGCATGGACGACGGTCATGGGCGGGACAATTTGTTGAACCTGCTGATCGAAGTCACAGGTGAGCAGAAGAAGGACAAAGCCGCGAAGGTCTCCGCCGCCCGGACGCTCTGGGTCCCGGCCGTCAACAATCACGGCGGATTCGGCCGGTGGGCATTTGTCGAGATCGACGACCCCTGGAATGCCTTGACGACGATTCGGAGCTTCCTGGAGAGCAAGTCATGACCGAGTACGGACGGGGATTTTCCGAGAAGAGCCTGCGTCGTAGGATCCGTTTCGCGGCAACGTTTGCCGATGAGAGGATTGTCTCGGCACTGATGAGACAATTGAGTTGGACCCATTGCCTGGCCCTTATGCGATGATGGACTGGAAGAAAGCGATCTATGAGATCCTTTGAACATGGCTACCTGCTGGAGACGGCGATCTCGCACTCGCTGGCCATGACGCTGCGGGGGCTGGGGGAGTTCCGGGGCCGCCAAGTCCTATACTCCGAGCAGTCGCCGGAGGTCCTGGAGACGCTCCGGCGCGTGGCCATGATTCAGAGCGTCGAGTCTTCAAACCGCATCGAAGGGATTACGGTCCTTCCGGAACGGTTGTCAGATCTGGTCGCGGAGAAGACGACCCCGCGTGACCGGCCCGAACAGGAGGTCGCCGGGTATCGTGAAGTCCTGAACGAGATTCACCTGCACCACCGTTCTCTGCAGCTTTCGACGAAACTCATTCTTCAATGGCATCGGACCATGTACCGGTATACCGGCGCGAAGCGGGGGCAATGGAAGGCCAAGGACAACGCCATTGTGGAGGTTCGGTCCGATGGTCGGCAGGTCGTTCGTTTCCGTCCGGCCTCCGCCCTCGTCACGCCGGAGTTCATGCAGCGCCTGGTGGGCCTGTTCGACCAATCCCTGGCAGAAGGCAGGACGGACGCGCTGTTGCTGATCGCCAGTCTCATCCTCGATTTCGAGTGCATTCACCCCTTCATGGACGGCAACGGGCGCATCGGGCGGCTGTTGACTCTTCTACTGCTGTACCAGGCCGGATACGAGGTCGGGCGGTACATCAGTCTGGAGCGCATCGTCGAGGAGAGCAAAGAGACGTACTACGAGGCGCTGCGAAAAAGCTCGGAGGGCTGGCACCAGACCCGACACGACCTGCGGCCTTGGTGGGAATACTTCCTGGGGATGCTCACCGCCGCCTACAACGAATTTGAAGCCCGCGTCGGCGCGATCACCTCCGCCCGGGGGGCCAAACGCGAGATGGTGCGGCGTGCGATCGACCGGCTGCCCGATCCTTTCACGATCGCGGACCTCCGCCGGGCCTGTGCGGGCATCAGCCCTCGCACCTTGAAACGGGCGTTGACGGAGTTGGCCAAGAGCGGCAAGATCAAACGGGTCGGCGCCGGACCCGGCGCGCGATGGATGCATCTGTGAGGATGGCATCATAATGGTGCCACTAACGCATTTTGTGGCCCCGTTATGGTGCCAGCCATAGGATTTGCGAAAAGGACGGAAGAGAAGAAATGGAGTCGCAGATTACGCCGATTGACGCAGATTCAAGAGATTGGAGTTCCGGGGACGCCATACTTAATTCGAGTCCGAGATAAGTGAAGCGTGCCCGAATCTCGCCAGGTGTCCCGATCACTTCTTCCGAGCCTCGCAAGACAATCTCCCCACTGGTACCCGCGAAGCGTTAAACGCCGCCCTCTGTCCTCTGTCCTGCGTCCCCCTGCGACCTCTGCGGTTGAATGTAGTCTTCCGGCGAGCGGGGACGCTCGCCCTACGCGATCCTCCGGCCTACGGCCTGCCGTCCTCGGTCTTCCTCAGTGATCTCCCCCCGCCTTCGCGGGGGCAGGCTGTGCCCTCCGTGGTTCAAAGAGCGGTTGTCGGTAGTCAGTAGTCGGCAAGCCAGGAGACCGGAGTGGGAATCAGCGCCTTCCGGGTCGGGCCTTCGTTCGCCTGGCCGCCGCACGGGCTCTCTTGCCGGGCTTCTTCCATAATTCCGCGAAGGGACCTGTCTGCGCGTGGCGGTGGAAATAGTCGATTAGTTCCGCCCGGGTGAGATCTTTCGTCTCCTCGTAGATCTTCTCCTGGATCTTCCGTTTCATCTCCACGCAATCGAAGGCCTTACGCATTTTCATTGGGTCGCTCCAACAATCCGACGATGTCGGACGGGGTCAGGATAATAATCGGGCCGTAGCCCTGGGCGATATTGACGCCATTGAAGGCCCGTATGCGGACAGGGTTCACCAAGTGCTTGAAATTCCAGGACACGAGGACATCCGCGCGAGCCACGGTCGCCAGTGCCACGTGGAGGGCGTCATCGGCATATCGAGGAGGTACGACGCCGGTCCGGAGATAGGCTTCATGCAGCTCCGCCGCGTCGTCGTTGACCTCCAACCGTTCCACCTCGCCCTGCATGAGGCGAGAAAGCAGTTGCTGGACGCTCGCGGGGGCTTCCGTCAATTCCCGCAGGAGGATTTCCGAGAGCAAGGGCAGAATCCGTTCGGCGTAGGCGGCCTGGACCAATTGCCGGCTGGCGTTCTGGAACTCCCTATCAAAACAGCCGCCCAAGACGGACGTATCGAAATAGACGCGCATGCGTTTCATGTTCAGCTCTCGTAGGACTATCGAGCCTATTATATCAATGGTCAGCCACTGCGACAGTGCTTCTTATACCCACCAATGTGTCGGAAGAGGGGTCGGAGGTCAGCTACGGCCTACAGCCTACCGCCTCCGGCCTGCCGCCCTCCATTCTCCGCGTTCTCTGCGCCTCGGCGCGAGGCAGGTTCTGCTTACGCCCACGTTTGTGCAACAGTTGAAAAGGTAAAACACCCGGCGAGCGAAAAATTCTTTATTCCTTCCCGCACAAGGAGTTGCGCGATTCTTAAACGTCCCGCGCGCACAGAATTCCGGCACGATTGATGCAACACGGCCCCAGGGTAGAGGGACGCGCTGATTCATGAGTTACGATTTATGATTGGTGATTTGAAGACGCAGGAGAAGAAAGTGACAGCGAAATACGCGAACCACCCAGCGCGGCCTTCGGCCGCAACCAAAACCGATCCTCGCGCCAAGACGCAAAGGGCGCTAAGAAGACAGGGCGACAACGATCTTACCCTTGGCGATCTTGGCGTCTTTGCGCGAGGCGTAATCCTTTGTCCTTCCAGGTTTTGTGTCATCTTGGCGAGAGAATTTGCGCAGGAGAACAAGATTTCGACAAGTAGCAGTGCGAAAAAGAAGACCGATTGGGAATTCCCTTCGCGTATTTGGCGTCCCGTTCGGCTTCGCTCAGGGCAAGATTTCGCGGTTGAATCTCTCTGCCTCGGGTCGGAACCCACTCACGGACCTTCGTGCCCCGACGGTGAAGATTCGTGCGAAACAAAGCCAATCTCCGGCCGGAATGCCCACCATTCCACTATTCTATTAGGCTCTGTCTGAGAACGCCAGTTTGAGATATCGGCGAATCATGGCCAGTTTGAACATCGCCAGAAAGCTGATCGCCAGTTTCTCAAACCGCGTCCCGATCCGGCGGCACTCTTTCAGCCAACCGACACACTGCTCGATGACACAACGTCTGCGATAGCTCTGTTTGTCAAAGGGACGACTTCCTTTCCTCTGGTTGGACTTTCGTGCGATCACCGCCCTAATCCCGTGCGCGCGAGCCACCGACGAATGGTCGGGTAACTATAGCCCTTGTCTCCGGCCAAGCGTTGAGGACGCTTACGCGGCCGGCCGAGGGGCTGCGGAATCGCAATCTCATTCATCACGGCCTCGACCTGCGTCGATTCATGTCGCTGTCCCGGGGTCACTTCCACCGCCAGCGGCAAACCGCGGCCATCCGTCACCAGATGGAATTTGCTGCTGAATCCGCCGCGGGAACGGCCTAAAGCGTGATCTTCCGGCTCTTGCGGGTGCTGGGTGAGACTTTTTTTTTGAGGCCCCAGCCGCCGCGCGGGAGGCCCGAACCGTCGAGCCGTCGATGCACCACAGATCCCAATCGATCTGGCCTTGTCGATCCAGATGGATCTGCAAGGTTCCGACGAGGCGATCAAAGGTGCCGTTGCCGCCAGTTTCGGTAGTAATCATAGACCGTCTGCCAAGGCCCAAACCGTTCCGGCATATCCCGCCAAGGAGCCCCGCTGCAGAGATCCCACAGAATGCCGTTGAGCATCTGCCGCGGGTCCTTGGGCTTGCGACCGGTGGTGGCGGTGCGTTTGGGAAGTACGGGTTCGACTAACTGCCATTGTTCATCCGTCAATTCGTATCGCTTCATGATGCTAATCTCCTCGCTTTATACGAGGAGAATCAGCAAAATGATCGTTCTCAGACAGAGCCTAGTCCACCATTCCAAGCGGAGGCCTATCGTGCAAAACAAACCCAATTCCCCGGCGGGACGAGGCCCGCGCGGCATTGGGACGAGGGAACCTCGCCAAACGAACCCAATTTGGCCCGGGTGGCCAGGAAGGGGCAAAGGTGGCCGGGAGAGCCCGCCGGGGCACGACGGCGCCAAACAAAGCCAATTTGCCGCAACGGCCCCCGAGGGGCGCGGGACGGGGGAGCCACCAGCCGAGCCGGCGCTGCGGCGTATTGCGCCAAACAAACCCAATTTCCCGGCAAGGCCGAGTGGGGCGAGGCCTGGGGGACGGGGGCCGTGGGACAGAATGTGCCAAACAAAGCCAATTTTGGCCGGAGCAACGGGAGGGGCAAGTGGCTTGCAGGAAAGGAGTTATGGTGCATCGCACCCGCAATAGGCTTCGGGAAAACAAAGCCAAACTTGGGAGAACTGGGGCATCTGGGCAAGGGCTGTCCTCGTATATGGGGGCGACTTCGCCGGAAAGTGGAATGCGCAAAACGAAGCCAAATAGGGGTAGTCGGTACTCGATAGCCGGTAGACGGTTGTACAAACAAACCCAATTCGGCCCAGCGGCAGGCGGGCCGGGCCACCAGAGAGCGAAAATGTGCAAAACGAACCCGATCCCCGCCGCCAAGCCGATCGGGAGATCGGCGTTCCCAGGAGCCCCCAAAGGGAATTCCCGATTGGCAGGCGGGCGGCACACGCGTTGCATAGGCGTCATGAAGCTCTCGGTCGCGGCCAATTACGAGTTCGACCTGGTGACGCAGCTTGCCGGCTTTCCCGTGACGGAAGTCTACGGGAAATTCCCAGCCGATGTGGTCGGTGGCGGACGGCCGAGCTACATGGGCACGCCGTTGACGAAACACGATCTGGCCGTCTACGTCTCCCTCCTCAATCGTCACGACATCGCGTTCAACTACCTCCTGAACAGCTCGTGCCTGGGCAATCGCGAATGGAGCCGGCGCTGGCAGAAGAAGCTCACGCGCCTGCTGGAGAGCCTCGGTGCCATGGGCATCCGGCGGCTGACGGTCTCCACCCCCTACCTGCTGGAGCGCATAAAGGCCGCATTCCCCGAGTTTTACGTGAAGGTCGGCATCTATGCCCAGATTGACACCCCCCGGCGGGCACGCTTCTGGAAGGACCTGGGCGCCGATGCTCTGACGTTGGAGAGCTTCTCCATCAATCGCGACTTTGGCACGCTCCGGGCCATTCGCGACGCCGTGGAGGGCGAGCTGCAACTGATTGCGAATCACCCCTGCCTGCCGAACTGCCCCATGCAACCCTACCACCAAAACGGTTTCGCCCACAGCTCGGATGGGTCACGCCGCTTGTTTCTCGATTACTGCTTCTTGTCGTGTACGCTCCAGCGGCTGGAAGACCCCTCCATGCTCATCAAGGCGGGCTGGATACGGCCGGAAGACATCGGTTTCTACGAGACGATGGGATTCGAGCACTTCAAGCTCCTGGAGCGCGGCATCCCCTCGGCCGAGTTGCTCAAGCGGGTCAAAGCGTACAGCGGGCGCCGCTCCACCGGCAATCTGGCCGAACTGATCCTGCCCTATGGTTTCCAGCGGCCGCCCGAGAAGCCGCGACTATGGCGGCTGCGCCATTTCTTCCGGCCGGGGCAGGTCAACCCCTTCAGGCTCAAGCCCCTCTACATCCTGATGAAGAACCAGGGAATGCTCTTTGCCCTGGAGCGCAGTCCCTTTCACATCGATGCATCGAAAATCCCGGCCGACTTCATCGAGGGATTCGAGCCGCGCTGCTGTTCATGCCTGGCGTGCGCGGACTGCCGCTACTGCGAGGATATCGCCAACGACGCCGTGACGATTGATCCCGCCTTCCAGCGTAGTCAGTCGGCACATCTGAAGAAGGCCAGACAGCAGCTCATCGACGGGAGGTTGTGGGGTGTTTAAGGAGCGGGCACGCGGGTCCGAATTTCTGGATCGTCCGGACGCCGATCCACGGCTGGTGGAGCAAAGCTACCAGTTCATGAAGGTCGTCAACCGTATCGGTGGGGGGATTCGAGTCGTGCGCAAGTTCCTCGAACAGGAGTTGTCCCGGTCGGCGGACGCTGCCGGCCCGACCATCCTGGACATCGGGGCCGGAGACTGTGACATCCCGCTGGCCGTCACGCGTTGGGCCGACAGCCAGGGGTACAAGATCCGGTTCACATGTCTGGATCACGACCCCAAGGCGGTCGAGCTGGCACAAAGCCGGATTGCCCGCTGTAATTGTCGCACCATCGAGGCCGTACAGGCGGACGTCTTCACGTACCGACCCACTGACAAATTCGACTACGCCATGGGGTCGATGACCTTCCACCATTTCACGGACGAGGAGATCGACGAGCTCCTGGCCCACCTGCGCGGCTTTGTGCGAAAGGCGGTCCTGATCAATGACCTGCACCGCTGCTTGGCGAACTACATCGCATGCTTTCTGCTGGCCCTGCCGCTGGATCGGGAAATCCGGCACGATGGTCTGCTCTCGATCCGGCGGGGCTTCAAGCCGCGCGAGCTGCGCGCCGAGGCTGGCGCAGCATGACCCGAAGGCGGTCGCCCGGCGGATGTGGTTCTGTCGCGTCGCCGGGGTGGTACGCTTCGACCGGGGGCCACATGTGGGTTGACACGCAAATACCCAATCTGAATGTCCAGGTGGCTTGTCACGCGTCCTCTGAAGCTCAGCACGCAGGGGGGAGTATGAACGTGGTCCTATCCGCACTGGCTACGGCGAATCCGCAGCGCTACGCGACGCAGGAGGAGATCTACGCGTTCCTCGTATCACACTTCCAGATGCAGCCGGACGAGAAGGAGCTCTACCGGCAGCTTTTGCTGGAAGGCCCGATCCGGGGCCGGCATATCGCCGTCGATGTGGACGAGGAGATTTGCTCGCAGGATGCCGATCGTTTGATCGCGCGCTTTGCCACGCACAGCCGTCGCATCGCCGCCGAAGCGGTGCGCACGGCGCTGGACCGGGCCGGTCTGGAGCCGGCGGACATCGAGGGCCTCATCGTCAATACCTGCACAGGCTATCTGTGTCCGGGACTATCTTCCTACCTCGTTGAGGACCTCAGCTTGCTCGCCTTCACCTCGGTTCTCGACCTGATGGGCATGGGCTGCGGCGGGGCGATCCCGAACTTGGAAACCGCCTGCCGGATGATCCAATCAGGCGCGAAGAAAACCGTGCTCTGCCTCTCGGTGGAGATCTGTTCCGCCACCTTCTTCCTGGGTCCCGATCCGGACCTGGTCGTCAGCAACAGCATCTTCGCCGATGGTGCCTCAGCCGCCATCGTTCAGGCCCGAAGCTATGGGCCGCAGGCCGCAGTCTCCTCCGGTCCCCAGCCTCCGGCCTCCAGCCTGCTGCGCTTCATCGACTTCGAGTCCGCCACGCTGCCCAAGTATCGTGAGCAGCTTCGCTACACGAGCCAGGGCGGGCGGCTGCGCAACGTTCTGACACGAAATGTTCCGGTCATCGGGGCCAGGGCAGTCGCACAAGTCGTCCGGCGCCTCCTGGACCGGCACAGCCTGTCCCAGGACGCCATCGACTGGTGGGTCGTCCACCCCGGCGGCACGCAGGTCCTGAACGCCGTGCAGAGGGAGATCGGACTGGCACCTGAGAAACTGCGCTTCTCCTATGAGGTCTTTCGCAACTACGGTAACATGTCCTCCCCCTCCGTGATGTTCGTGCTCGACCGGGTCCTGCACGACGCCCAACCCAAGTCAGGCGAGACCGGCCTGCTGCTGTCCTTCGGCGCCGGCTTCACTGCCTTCGCCAGCCTGATCGAGTTTGTATAACGATGCGCCGTCCTGCTTGTCATCCTGGACGGCATTGCGAGCGAAGCGAAGCATCTGGCCTGCGAGTGAGAAAAACCCCCTCTTCGGTGGCCATTCCTTCGCTGCGCTCAGGATGACACGCAGAGCACGTGGCCGGTCACAATCCCTGTCAATTGCCCTCTCTGCCAGGAACAGCGGGCGGATGTGCCGTTCGTAGATATTGGCCGTGACGTTCTCCGCGATGATCGCCTCGTACTTGTCCAGAGCTTCAGTGAAGCGCGGGCCCATTTCGGCCGCCACTTTGTAGCCGACGTGCAGGAGTTGGCGAAAGCTCGGATTGTATTGAGGGCACCGCCGGTCATGACGCAAGGCCGCGGCGAACTGCCCGCCGTCCCAGCGGCCGACCTGATCGGGGTCAGGAAGCTTCGTCTTGTCGATGGCAATGACCGTCGCATAGGGTCCGCAGAGTTCATCGAGACGACTCAGCGCCCTGGCATAGATGTCCTTGGCGATGGCGAGGCCGTCGCCGCCGGCCAGAGCCAGGCCGATCAGTTCCTCCAGCCAAGTGGTGCCGGCCGTCTTGACGTGCACGCCAGCGTGGAATTGCCTCAAGGTTCTGTGAATAGGCCGGTAGATCGAGAATTTGTCGCTGCCCGAATGAACGCTGAGCTTGAGGTCGCCAGGCAGGCCGAACTGCTCCACCGCGAACTGGATAACCGCGAGATCCTCTCCGAACTCCCGGGCGAATTGACTCACATTGCCGACGTAGTCCACGCCCTTGTTGAAGCGGCCGCTGAACTTCGGCGCGACGGTCTGAGCCGGAATTCCCTCATCAGCCAGTGCCGCCAGGATGACCAGCATGTCGATCGGTGTCTGGGGCGTATCGGTTTCATCCATCGACACTTCCGTCACGAATCGGCCCACGCCCTTGCGGGCCTCGATGTGACGAAACGATGTTGCCCGCCTGCTGCACGGCGACGAGATACTTCGCCGCGATGGATCGCAGCCGCGTCTCGTCGAGCGCGATCGGCGCATCGATTCCTTCGATCCGGTGAGAGCCGAGAAGGTCCTTGTGCTTCTTGACGAACGCCTTGACCTCCACCTCCGGGGCCGGCCGGCCGATGAAGTCGGCCACATCCAGCGTGAAGAAATCGCTGGCCTCCATGAATCTCTCCACGTTGGCCAGTCCGATGTGATCGGCATCGACGTAGTAAGGCTTCTTCCATCGGCAAGCTCCGATCGCCTCATCCGCTTCCCGGCGGACATCGGCGGGACTGGTGCCGATGATGGTGTGCTCGCGATTGGACTTGTTCCAGACCGGCGTGATCTCCAGACCCTGCTCTTGGCCCTTGATGATCGCGGCCAACTGCGCCTTGCCCTGATGCCCAAACCGATCCCCGATCCCGAACGAATACTTGCCAAGAATCATGCCGTGCCTCCGTAGGTTGTGGCTCCACATAGTTGGGTGCCATGCTTACGCTTGCGTAAGCATGTCTTGTCCGTGGAATCGGACATGTCTACGCGAGCGTAGACATGGCACCCACGGTAGAATCGATGTGTTCCATACAGGGTCTGTGGAGAAGAGTACCTTCGCCATTCTACTCCGTTCGATTCGCTATCTGTGCGACAGCCGCTTGCGGTACACCCTTGTCGATTTCGACCACCTTCTTGATGCCGCGGAAGTCATTGCCCATGAGGGTCACGCCCTCGGTTCGCGACGCCTTGCACCTTCACAAAGACATCCAGGCCGGGCGTCGGTCGGCAGCCACGAATCAGAGCATCGCGCACGTCGGTCAGACGAAGCGACGAAGCCGCCCCACTGGCGCAAGCGGCGTCCAGCCCGTCGAGTGTGATACGCGTCACATCGTCGAGAACCACCGCATGCCGCAGGTCGACATTCGCCAATTGCAGTTGTATGTTGGCGAGCTTCAGCCCGTCCACGTGCCGGCCGTAGATGCCATAGGCAGGCAGCCTGCCGAACATCGCGTATTCCGGGTATTTCTCGACTTCTTCCGGGATGGCGCGGGAAGCCTGCTCGGCGGTGCCGCCGCCGGCGAATGAGAGGCGGATATTGCTGAGGGTCACGTTCGCGATCCTCGCCTCGGGCAAACCGGCGATGGCGCAGCCGGTCGGGTTGGCCCCGGTCGCCTCGAGGTTGCTGATCGTGATATTCTTCATGCTGCCAACGCCGGGTTTGTCCATGCCCTCTTTGAAGGGCCTGGCGCGATTACCGAGGCGCAGGAAGATCGGCGCGCCAACGCCGGTCATGGTGATGTCCGACACGACGATGCGATCCATCGCCCCGCCGTCAACGATCTCCAGGGCCACGCCGGCCAGCCGCGTGTCATAGATCGCACAGCCCGTCAGAACGACGTTCTGGAAGCCGCCATTCGACTCCGTTCCCATCTTCAGGGCGTTGCAGGTGCTCCGCAAGATGCAGGCACTGACGACCACGTCTTTGCACGGCCGCGCCGAACAGCTCTTGAGGACAATCGCGTCGTCGCCGGAATCGATGTTGCAGCCGGTGATTGTGACCCGGTGGCACGAGTCGATGTCGATCCCATCGTTGTTGGCGTTCACATGGCTTTTCACCGTGATGCCATGGATGCGGACATCGTCGCAGGCGAGGTAGTGCTGGACCCACATGGGCGAATTCTTGATCGTGACGCCGTCGACCGCAACGTCCCGACACTCGATAAGACGGATCATGTAGGGCCGCACTTTGTAGGGCCCTTTGAACGCCGCCCCCTGGCCATCGATCACGCCCCGGCCGGTGATGGAGATTCTCTCCAGCTTTTCGCCATAGATCAGGCTCTTGTCGGTGTAGTTGTCGGTGTAAGACCGGAAGGCCGGCACCGTCGGCGGGAAGTCCTTCAGATTCGTGCTGCCGAGCAGCGTGCAACCGCTATCCAGGTGCAGGGTGACGCCACTTTTCATGTAGATTGTGCCGGACAGAAAGACCCCTGGGGGCAGATAAACCGTCCCCCCGCCGGCCGCCGAACACTTGTCAATCGCCGCCTGGATCGCCTGCGTGCAAAGCGTCTGCCCATCGGACTTGGCGCCGAAGTCCCGCACATCGTGCAGAACCTGTGCGCTCCATACGGTAGATGCCCCGCAAGCACAAACCACCCACAGAATGAACAGCCACCTCATCCGTTTCATTTCTAACCCCTCTTTCACGTACAAACCTCATGGACGCGATCATAGACACGTGCCTGCTCGTCCGGACTTTGACAATAAGTCACCACGATAAGCTTCAGGCCGCGATTCCACAACTTTTTCACGGTATCCACCACCAGATCGGCGTCACCCACGATCCGGGCATTCAGAACAACCCCGGTATTCGCGAACGCGTGGGCGAAAAGCTCGGGATCATTGGGGTTCGGGTCGGTCGCCGCGGAGAAGGCCGCATCCACCATCCGCAGGCCGGGGATCCTCTTGATGGTTTCGATCTTGGCGGACCAGTCGCCGCAAGAGTGAAATGCCCAGCCGCCAAAGTGCCTGCCCAAGGACTCCATTGCTGGGGCGACCAAGTCCCGGTAGTGCGATCCGGAAACCATCAGGGTATTGTCATCGCTCACGCCGAGCCCCTCGAAGTATCGAGACGAGGCGTACCCATGCCCAGGCCAAACCAGCCCCGCGCCGAGGGCCTGCGCCTGCTTCCGGCTGAATTGGGCAATCAGCTCCGCAATGCGCATCAGGAAAGCCGCGACTTGCTCCGGCCGGTCGTAGACCTCCAGGAAGAGCCGGCTCATATCGACCACGTTGCCCGCGACATTCAGCGGCGACTGCGTATCCGTCAGGGAGATCGGCAGCCTGCCGCCGGTCTGCTCGACAAAGTAGTCGATCATGGCGAGTGTGTGCGAGCCAACGGCGGTTTGCGCCACCGGATTTTGCGCATGTCCCAGCGCGTCTTCTACCGAGTGGAACGGGGGCCTGACCACCGGTGCCTGTCCGGGCGGCCACACGTAATCGATTCCGAAAGCACTCGCGACGGTCCCGATCCCATACCAGGGTTCGAGGAAATTAGGCACATCGGCGGGGTACTCCATGCTCTTGTGTAGCGCCCCAAGCTGCCAGGCGAGCGAAGCTTTCATGTCCCGGCAGCCGTGGGAAAAGACCTCCGCCACCCGCATGCGGCGATAGACGAGCACGCCGGAATCAGCCATCCAAAATCGCCGGCAGCGCTCGCTCAAGGACTCCTCGTAGTCCGCATAGGCCGCGAAATCAAAATCCGCGACCCGCACCGGCTCTACCGGCGTCGCCTGCGAATCGGCCGAATTCTGATCGAACCCTCTTTGCGCCATGCAATCGCTCCTTCTCAACGGAATCGGCGCAGACCGACGTTCGTGACCGTGACGACCGCTCCCGGAGGAACCAGCACCTCGCTGACACCATCCACTTGGCGGACCTCATTCTGATGGTACGGGTCCGCGAGTTCGAGCTCCGAAAAAACCACGCCGGGCCAGAGGATCTTCACCTGTTTCGCGGCCGTCCCCCGGTTCAACAGTATCAGCGTGGCGGCGGAGCCGGTGCCCGTAAACGCACAGGCCAGCAAATCGTTATCCGTGGACGTTGATGCCACACGTACCATGCCCGCGCGGATGCGCCGGCTGTAGGCGCCGAAGACTCGCAGTTGGTGACTGGACGCGGCAGGAACGAAGCCATGCTCACGGTCGGGCACGCACAGGCTCCGCGTCCACCCATAGGATGGCTGCACCACGTTCAGCAGCGTCCAGCAGTAGCAGATCGCGACCGCATCGGCCATAACCAGGTTCTTCTGGTAGAGCTGGCCCATGGACAGCGCCAGCCGGTACGTGGACCACTGGTACTTCGAGTTGTTGACGCACAGCTCCGTCGAAAGGAAGGGCTTATCGCCCGTCACTTCCTGCCAGCGGCGCAAGCGTCCGTCGAACCCGTCGGGGTTCGTGAAGAAGCCCTGGTAATCGTACATGTGGCTTGCGGAGTAGTCGATCGCTTGCCAGACTTGCTGTGACTGGTGGAAGGCTCCGGCCCGCTCGATCCCGTCGGCGAGCGAGCCGCTGTCGCTCATGTGAATCCGAACCGACCCGAAGCCCGCTTCATCGAGCCTCTGCCGCAGGGCGAGAGTCATCGCCTGCCACCTCTCGGCGGTCTGTTTCACTTCGTTCTGCACGCCGACCACATCCGGCGGCGCTCCCGCCTTGTCGCGCGAGACCCGGCAGTACTCGACAACGGCACCAGCGTACCTGCCCACATCCCCGCCTGCCCACGGCGGCAACGCCCAAAACTCGAACCAGACGTTCCCGCCGAGGCGGCGCAGCTTGCGAAGATAGTCGAAGTCGCTCACCTCACCATTGGGGAAGTTGTCGCCATAATAGTGCGGCGTGGCATCGGCCAGGGTGTCCCAATTGTTCATCGTCTCATTCAAGCGATTGCCGATGGGATATTCGCGTTGAATGAGCAGGTTGTACTCGCACAACAGCTCCCACCACCGCTGCTTGCCCTGGGGACTGAGCTGCGCATAAGCGGTTGGGGTGGTGATCCCTCCGAAACCGATCATTTTCTGGTGAATTTGGGCGGCGTCGACCGTAATCTGCGCGGTCTGGGTCGGCGGTTCCACGAGCTGGCCCACGACGCGAACGTTCTCGACATTCTTGCCGGTGAGTCTCAGTTGGTGCCGGCTCACGTCGAACAGACATTCCTGGCGCAGGACCTCCCGCCCATCAGCGTATATCCCCAAGCCGAGCTTGTGATCCAGGACCACTGCGATCTCACGCGGCGTGCCATCCTGCCTGGCACTCTGAGGTTGTGTCTGCCATTGCGGGTGCCGGGGCGTTTCTCCTGCGATGAGGTTGAAGCCGGGCGAGTCATAGAACCGCTGCGACACACCGATCGCCGCACTGTCGATGGTAACGGTGAATCCGCCGCGCTCGCCGGTGAAGATCCATTCGAGCTGACCGCCCTGGAGTTGCACGTCGTTCCATACGAGTCTCCGCTCGAACAGAGCCGGCAGGAATTCCGGGAAGAACCACCGCGTATCCTGGCCCCGGCCCCAGACATCGAATCGCCCTTGGCCCGGCCCAAGCTCGAAGCGCATGCCGTCCGCCGGCGCGGACGGTCCTGCATACGCCGGGCCGAGCACCCACCCGACGAGTGATCCCAGCCACAGCACCTGAAAGATTCGTTTCATGGCATGATCCTCCACAGTCGGCCTATCGCCTTTGTATCACCAGGTTACGATGACGTAGAGCGCCAGGGCATGAAGAAATCGGCGCTGAGCTTGAGTCCCCGACCGGCCCGGACGCCGATAACGGCAATGCCGACAAGGTACAGGGCGATGACCGCGATGTCTGCTGCGTGCAAGCCGTGCATGGGGGTCCGTCAACCAAGCCGGGTTCGTCGACCGATCGGGATCATACTGCGGCGCCAGCGTGCGGCCAATAAAAAACCCCGCAGCGCATCCCTTCGCCACGGGGCAACGAAAAAGCATAAAACCAGTGTGAGCTTTCAAGGGGGAAGTTTGAAGTCGAGCAGGAGCTTGAAACTTCACACTCCCAACTTGAAACTCATTTTCTACTTCGGCTTCGCCGGGATCGGCGCCGCCGGTTCGGGCGGCAGCTCGACCACGACTCCCATCTTGCCCAGCGCCGCCGGCGACTTCCGGCTGCCGCGGGTTCAACTCGAAGCTGCGCAGCAGATACTGTTTCGCCTTGGCCGTATCTCCCTTATCGCGATAATAGAATCCGATCTGCTTGTTCGCCTCGAACGAATTCTGGTCGGCATCCAGGGCCTGCCGGAAGCAGCGCAACGCATAGTCATCCAGGTTGAGCTGCCGGAACTCCCATCCGAGCCGCAGCGTCTCTCTCACCGACGAGGACGCCTGCAGAATGTAACTGCTCGCGAACTGCTCGGCTTTGGTGGGGTCGCCACGGTCGAGGAACAGCTTGACGAGACCGGCTTGCGCCGCCCTGTTCGCCGGATCGAATCCAATGGCGTTGATATAGTAGTCCTCTGCCTTGAGCCAGTTCTGCGCCTTGTGGTACAGACGCGCCAACTTATAGTGTATCTGAGGATTCTCCCAGTTCTTTTGCAGCTCCGCCAGAAGCTGAGCTTCCGTCGGGTCCGACGTTGCGGTCGGAATCGGGGCCACAGGACTCGCCTGTCGGCCTCCCTCTTGGCAACTCCACACTAAAAACAGGACAGAACCAAAGAGCGCGCAAAGGACCAACTTCCTTGCTGCCGGCTCTAAGCCCCCGCGCTTGCCCGTCATCTATCGCCTCCAATCATCGCGATATTTTAGGCCTCATAACAGCGTCGCTTGATCGACCGACGTATTCTACAGAAATCGCTTTCCAATGCAAGAGAAAAAAATGCATGGACGCAAAGAAAGTTGTATTTTTCTTGGACCGAGTGACATCAAGTTCATTGCCGAGCGGCCGTTACAGCAATGTAATAAAACAGCGGCGTGCAGCGACATCTTTTGTGAGCAGCAGGAAGGTGAAACGTTGCAGTAGGAGATGGTGGTTACAGGTGCAGGACTGGCAAACCATTGTGACCGAGTGTGGGCCTCTCGTATGGCGGACCGCTTACCGGCTGCTCGGAAACCATGCGGACGCGGCCGACTGCTTCCAGGAAACATTCCTGGCGGCATTGGAGTTGTCGCGTCGGCAGCCCGTGCGCAACATGTCGGGTTTGTTGGTGCGGCTGGCCACGACCCGCGCGATCGACCGCCTGCGCCAGAGGGGTCGGCACGAGCACGGCCAAGCGAAGGGCCTCGACTGTGACGAAACCGGCCGCCGCGGTCCCGCCGACGAGGCCGAGGCACAGGAACTCGTCGGGCAACTGAGAGAGGCAATCGGACAATTGCCCGCGCAGGAAGCTAAAGTGTTCTGCCTGCGATACTTGAGTGAGATGAGCTACCGGCAGATCGCCCGCCAATTGGGCATTGGGATCAACATGGTGGGCGTATCGCTGTATCGCGCCAAAGCCAGATTGCGTGAAGCTTTAGGCGCGTTGCAGATGGATGAAGACGAGGTGAGCCATGAAGAAGCGTGAAGACAAGCTATCCGAAGCCGTCGCCCGGCTGAAGCAGGAAGGTCTTTCGCAGGAATTGCCGAAAGAAGTCGTTGAGGAGACGTTGCGAAGAATTGCGGATTGCGGATTGGGGATTGCGGATTCAGGCACAGGCATCCGTTCCATTCGCCATCCCGGATCCGCCCTCCGCAACCTCTTCAAATTGGCGGGCGCGGCGGCGGTCTTGGTCCTTCTCGGGTATACCGCCGGCAGGCTCACGACACCGAAACCCATGGATCTGGACCAGCTCCGCGATGCCCTGACGCCGTCGGTGGCGGCCGCCCTCGAACCGGCCCTCCGCGCCAAACTGGCCGATGAGATGCGCCGCGATTATCAACTCGCCCTGGCAGGCACGTATGTCCGTGTGAAAGAAGAGCTTACGGAGCAATACCGCAATGACCTGAACCGATTCGCTCTCCAGACGCTGGCCGCCTCGAACGCGGTGACCAACGAGCTTCTGACGCAACTGGTCCAGAACATCGACACGGCGCAAACCCAGGACCTCCGCCGGATCACACGGGCCCTCTATGAGATCGAGATGAACCGGGTGCAGGATAAGACGCAGCTCGCCAGCGGCCTGCAGACGCTGGCGTACCGCACCAATGCGATTGCTCAAGTCGTCGCCAACACCCGCCCCGCTGGCCTTGACCTTCCACCCGTCGAACCCGGAAAGACCTTTGATGAAAGGAACAAACCATGAGCACCCTATCCAAGATCACTGTCCTGTCGGCCTCCCTGATCGCCCTGGCGACCTGCCTTCCGCCCGCCTATGGCGGCTCGGCCGCCACCGCCTCAGGCAGTCCGCCCCCTGCCGCGACCGCGGCACCCGCACCGCCGGTCGCTTTGCCCCCCGTGGCCGCCCCCTCGCCATCCTCCCCCGACCAGATGCTCCTTCGCCTGAGCCGTCTCACGACGGACGAGCTCCGGGGCGCGGTCCCAGTCCTCGTGATCCCGGCCCAGGAGATGACGCCTGAGACCTATGACCGGATCGTCGACGACCTAAGCATCATGAATCGGATCATCGAAAAGAGCACCCGCCCGATGGGCGACGCGGGCGGGATCTATGGGGCTGTCTTGGCCAGGCCCGGCGATATCGCGACGCCGCGGATTCTTCGCGCCTCGGGCGGCCGGCCCAAGCCCATGTTCATCGGGGGTTACGGCGCGGTCTTCTCGTTGGGGGTCGATTTCCCGCTGCTGCCGCCGCCGGAAGCACCGGAGCCGAACCAGGTGGCCGAAAAGACCGACCCGACGTGGGCTCAGGCCCAGCGCGAGCTTCAGGACCCGCAGGCCGCCCTGCGTCTGCAACGTGGGCCGTCGCAAGGGCGCGCCTATCGCGCGGAAGCGGTCGAGGTCCTCCGCAGCACTTTGATTGGCTTGCTCAAGCACGCCACGAATATTCGTGACCTCGGACCGGAGGCCTGGCTGACGATCCTGGTGCAGGGACCTGCCCCGACGGCGCAGGCTGGCGCACCGGACTCGGCACCTGCCGCCGCCGCGGCGTACGGCGGCGTATCACCCTATGAGCAGCACCAGATACTCGTCCTGCCGGGCATGCGCAGCGAGGGCCGAACGCTTCTGACCCTGCGGGCCAAGAAGGCCGACATAGATCAATATGCCAAAGGTCAGTTTGACGACACGCAGTTCCAGCAGCGCGTGCAGATCGTAACCCACTGACAGTCAAGGACTTTAGAATCAGGAGATCCAATATGAGCCCCCTTGTATCGACACTCATCGTACTCGCCGGTTTGACGGGCGCCTCCAGCGGCATAGCCGTTCGGCAGCAGTCATCTCAGCCCACGAGCGTGCCGATTCCCGTGGCGCCGGTTGCAGCCAGCACCGTCAGCCTCTCTGGAGACATTATCGGCGATCCCTTCCTGCCGGAGCAGGCCCAGGAGAACGTCCTGGTAGTCCCGACGCCGGACCTGCCGGCCGAGAATCAGGCCGAACTCACCGAAGACCTGAGCATCATGTGCCGCATCTTCGACAGATCCGTGCCGGCGGCCGGTGGCAGCGTTGGTTTCGCGTATGGGGACCGGGCCGATTCCCTCCGCTGGGTCATCGGTCAGCAGAGCCGAGGGACGCAGGGCCTGTATCTGGACGGTTACGGCGCCCTGTTCTTCCTCCGCGTCGACTATCCGCTGGCGCCAACGGAGAAGCAGGACGCGGGGCAGGCCAAGCCCAAAGAATCGGCGGATTCCGTCTGGTCGCAGACAGCCCGGGAGATGAGCGGCCAGCCGGGAGACGAGCCACAGAGCGCCCGCAACGCCCCGGCGTACGACGCCCAGAAAGTGGAGAACCTCAAAAAGACGCTGGTCAAGACCCTCGCCCACGCCTCCAACATCCGCCTGCGCCGGCCGCAAGATGCGATCACGCTGGTCGTCGGCGCCCTGGATGACGTCAGGATGTCCGCCTACGGGCGCTCTCGCTCTGCGGGCTGGGGCGCTACCACTATCTCACCCGTGCGGCCGGGAGCCAAGCCGCTCTCTGCGGCCCGCAATCCGACAGCAGCGCTTTTGATCCTGCGGGCCACCAAGGCCGACGTGGATGCCTTTGCGAAGAACCAAATGATGCTGGGGGAGTTCACGCAGAAGGTCCAGGTTCTGTTCTCGCCCGGCGTTTCGAGTGTACCGGAAACCTCCGCTACCGGGCCAACACCGGTGGGTACACGACGGTAATCCGGCTTGTCATCCTGAACGGAGCGAAACGGAGTGAAGGATCTGGGCTGCGAGTTAGAGAGACCTCTCCTTCGCAGACCAGATCCTTCGCCTTCGGCTCAGGATGACAAAGTCCGTTCTACACGTCCAGGTTCTGCACTTCGAGGGCGTGGTCCTGGATGTAGCGCCGGCGGCCCTCGACATCGTCACCCATCAAGACGCTGAACAGCCGGTCGGCCTCGCCGGCATCGTCCAGGCGGACGTGCAGCAGCGTCCGCGTGGCGGGATTCATCGTGGTCTCCCAGAGCTGCTCGGCGTTCATCTCGCCCAAGCCTTTGAAGCGTTTGATCTCGATGCCCTTGCCGCCGATCTGCCGCACGGCGGGGCAGATGTCGCCGAGCGAGGCGATCTCGTAGGTGTCCTCGCCGTGGGTCAGGACGAATTTCGTCGGGAGCGACTCGCCCGAATCGGTCTTCTCGACCTTCAGCAGAAAGTCCTGCAGGTCCAGGGCGAAGTCCGCCTTGAGCTTCTGGTTGATCTGCTCGATGCGGGCCACCTCGTGCAGCTCCTCGCCGGTCACGGTGGGTTCCTCGTCGCCGTTGGGTTTGTCGCCGTTGCCGTTCTTGCCGTTTTTGGAGGCGCCCAGCTCGTCCATGCGTCTCTCATAGGAGGCGGCATCGTAAAAGATTTCCAGGTCCTCCTGGCCCTGCCGGCGAATGATGTAGTGCGGCAGTTTCTCGCCGTCGTAGTGCTTCGCGACGAACTCGGTGAACCGGATGCCGCGCCGGTTCAGAACGCCGACCGTCCGCTCGATGTCCGCCAGCAGCTTGACCATTTCCTCCAGTTTCTGGCTGGCGATCTTGCGTTCGGCGTCGTTGTCGGCCTTCTTGCTTTTCGCTTTCCCGCCGTTGAGGTTGCGAATCAACAACTCGGTGCCTTGCAGGCCCCGGCCGATCATGCGGCGGCGCATCTCGTTCTCGGTCAGGACGTACTCGGAGTCCTTCTTGCCCTTGCTCTTGACCTCGTACAGCGGCGGCTGGGCAATGTAGATCATTCTCTTGTTCGAACAGCTCCGGCATCTGCCGGAACAGGAAGGTCAGCAGCAGCGTGCGGATGTGCGCGCCGTCCACGTCGGCATCGGTCATCAGGATGATCTTGCCGTAGCGGCACTTCTCCACGTCGAACTCGTCCGTGCCGATGCCGGTGCCCAAGGCGCTGATCATCGTGCGAATCTCCTCGTGGGCGAGCATCTTCTCGATGCGGGCCTTCTCGACGTTGAGGATCTTGCCCTTGAGCGGCAGAATGGCCTGGATATTCCGGTCGCGGCCGGCCTTGGCCGACCCGCCGGCGGAATCGCCCTCGACGATGAAGATCTCGGTCGTCGCCTTCTCTTTGCTGGCACAATCCCACAGCTTGCCCGGCAGGCTCGCGCTGCTCAGGGCGCCCTTGCGCCGGGTCAGCTCGCGGGCCTTGCGGGCCGCCTCGCGGGCAGCCGCCGCCTGGATGGCCTTGTTGAGGATGCGTTTCGCCTCCGGCGGGATGCTCCTCCAGATAATGGCCGAGCTGCTCGTTCACCACGGTCTCGACAAAACTGTCGACTTCGGGGTTGGTCAGCCGGACCTTGGTCTGGGCCTCGAACTGCGGGTTGGGCAGCTGGACTGCGACCACCGCGGTCAGCCCCTCCCGCAGATCCTCGCCCGTGGTGTTCTGATCCTCTTTGAGGAGCTTGTTGGACCGGGCGTAGGCGTTCATCGTCCGGGTCATCGCGGTCCGGAAGCCGGACAGGTGCGTCCCGCCGTCGATGTTGCGGATGTTGTTGGCGAAGACGAGCACATTCTCGGTGTAGCCGTCGTTGTACTGCATGGCCACTTCACACGTCAGCCGGCTTTCCGGGTCATCCTTGGACATGTAGATGATGTCGTCGTGCAGGACGGTCTTGCCTTCGTTGAGATGCTTGATGAACGCCCGCAGACCCTCGTTGAATTGGAAGGTCTCTTTCTTGTCGGTCCGGTCGTCGCGGAAGCTGATCTTGAGACCCGCGTTGAGATAGGCCAGTTCGCGGATTCGCTTGAGCAGGGTATCGTAGTTGAATTCGAGATCGCCGAAGATCTCGCTCGTCGGGCTTGAAGGTGACCTTTGTGCCCCGTTTGGTGGCGGTGCCGATCTTCTCGGCGGGCCCGCACTTCTTGCCGCGCTTGCACTCGAAGTGCCAGTGCTCGCCATCCCGGTAGACATCCACCTCGAGCCACTCGCTCAAGGCGTTGACGACGCTGACGCCCACGCCGTGCAGACCGCCGGCCACCTTGTAGCTGTCGGAATCGAACTTGCCGCCGGCGTGCAGAGTCGTGAGGACGACCTCCAGGGCACTGACCTTGGCCTCCTTGTGCTTCTCGACGGGGATGCCGCGGCCGTTGTCCTCTACGCTGCAGCTCCCATCCGCCTGGATCCGCACGATGATGCTGTCGCAGTAGCCGGCCAGTGCCTCGTCGATCGAGTTGTCCAGCACCTCGTAAACCAGGTGGTGCAGACCGCCGACGGCGCGGTCGCCGATGTACATCTCCGGCCGCTTGCGCACCGCCTCCACGCCGCCCAGAATCTTGATGTTACTTGCGTCGTATTTATGTGCCTCCATACGGGCCCTCAAATGAGCGATCAGCCTGGAGTCTACCTTGCGAGTTCAGAAACAAACTCCACGATTCGCCATTTTTCCAAATTTCAGTACAGAACTCGCAACTCCACTATAATATCGGACGAGGCCTCCCTCCGCCTGCAAAAGTTACCAATTTTATACGCTCGCGGGGCCGGAAACGTTCGTCAGCGCGCCATGCCAACCTCGATCCGCCGGACCTGCGCCGCCGGGCACACCCGCTGCAATTCCCGCAGCAGCACTGCCTTGCACAACTGCAGTTCGAACATGTAGCTGGACCCGTCCGCCGCGACCTTCAAACAGCCATTGGACACGCCGGCGATCCGGCAGTGGGAACGCAGGCGCCTCGGGCAGCAGGCTCGTCCACGCCTGGGTCACGGAATCGTACTGACTGCAGACGGGCTCAATCGCCCGACGAACTCGGAGACGAGATCGCCGATCCGGCACGCCTCGGACGTTCTTCTTTCGTCCATCCTTGACTCCCCATCAGCCCTGCGCCCTACCTGCGGCGGCGTGCCAACGACTCTGGTCGTCTACCCCAGGTTGATCGGCATCAGGACATACAGGAAATCGGTGCCGCTTTTGAGCACGCCCGGCCGGTCCGGCTGGCCCAATTCCAGCTCGAAGTCCGGCGTCCGGATCACGCGCAGGGCATCGGTCAGAAACTGCGGGTTGAAGCCGATCTCGATGGGCTCGCCCTCATATTCCACCGGCATGCTGACCTCGGCGGCCCCGGCTTCAGGCGAGCTGCCGGAGAACACGATCGCCTCGCGGCTGACGGACAGCTTGATGCCCTTGGACTCCTCGCTTGTCAGCAGCGCCGCCCGCCGAACGCCGCTGAGGGCGCACCTCGGTCGGCAGCGTCAGTTTCTTGTCGTAATCCGCCGGGATGATGTCCTCATACTTCGGGAAGTTGCCTTCCACCAGGTTCGAGCTGATCACCACGTTCGCGCAGCTCAGAAGCACCTGGTTGTCCACGAACTTCACCGCGACTGTTTCCTTCTCGCGCGGACCGAGCTTCTGGAGCAGGCCCATCGTCCGGGCCGGAACGATGATCTTCTTTTCCGCTGCCTCGCCAGTCGGAGCCTGCTGAAGATCCACACGGCAGCGCGCCGAGCCGGCGGCCGTCCGTCGCCACCAGGATCAGCTTCTTGCCCTTGACCTCCCAGAGGACCCCGTTGATCGCGTACCGGCTGCTCTCTTTGGCGGTGGCGAAGAGGCACTGCTCAATGCCCATCTGGAGCTGGTCGAGACTGATCGTCAGATCGGCGTGAGCCTGTCCGAAAGACGGTACCTTCGGGTATTGCTTCGGATCCTGGCCGTAAACCTTGAAATGGCTGTCCGCCCCGCGAATCTCACAGGTCGTGTCACTCGACTCCAGAACGAGGACATCGTCCCCGCTCTCCCGGACGATGGCCGCCAGCCGCTCCGCCTCCACCACGGCTTCGCCCTCGCGCCCGACCTCCACTTGCGAGACCACGTAGTCAAGGCCCAATTCCAGGTTGGTCGCCTGAATTCGCATCTCCTTGCCGGAAGCTGCGATCCTGACGCACTTGAGAATCGGCTTCGGCGTGCGGGTCGGGACCACGGAGGTAATCAGCCCCAAAGCCTCGGCCAACGCGGAACGATTGACGCTCACCTTCATGACGCACACCTCTTAGCAAACACCTCTCGACGCTATCCATGCGCCGCCAAGCCAAACCGAGCCATAGTCTACCCAACCCGGACCTCCAGAACAACCCCTTTTTCCGCAAAACCAGGGCCGTGACGCAGGTAGAATGGCCTTGGGCCGGTAAGGCAGCGGTCTTCTCTTCTTAATGATCCTAAAATGCTCCTGGTAGTAATAGTAATAGTAGAGAGTGCAATGTTGTTATGTTTCAGACGGGACATCTCCTAAGTCATGGCTGCTCAATAAGATGCGGTCGTCCGGAGCGGAATTGCCGGCGTGGAAAAGACGTTAGCTTTCGTGTTGGTGGGCTTGACAAAGTCACACGTGAGCGAGTAACTAACAGGCTTACTCCGTATCTTTTCACAGGAAGGTGCTAACCAAGTAACAGACGCTGTTAATACAATCCGTGGTTCTTTTATGAAACCGCTGGCACTGTGGTCACAGGGCCTGTTCATGTCATTTTGAGAGGCCTCGGCGTGTGGAATGACGTATGGTTTTCGGGGAGCAGGTAGAAGACGATGGGATTGAGGGACGAGCACGGATCGAAGACAGGGACCGGCCCGCTGTTTGTGGGCCTGGATGTTGGCAGCAGTTTTGTCCATTGGGCCGTTCTGGGCGAGGATGGGGCGGTCCTGTACTAGCCCGATCCGATTATGCATTTCGCCAATCCACTGGGGGCGATCGGCGAAGCCTGGCGGGACATCCTCGCTCGGTTCGACCGCGTCGGCCATTCGCAGCACCGCCCTGACCGGCAGTGCGGCCGAGTCCTTCCCGCGCGTCATGCAGGGAGCCCTGTACGTCTACGACAGCGTGGCCATCCCGAAAGGGGCCCAGGCGATCGCGCCGGCGGCCAAGTACCTCTTTCATATCGGGGCCAAGGACTCCTACTTCTTCAGTCTCGGCACCGCGGCCGGCCGCAAGATCATCGTCGAATGGCGCACCGGCACCAAGTGCGGCGGCGGGTCCGGGCATGCTGGTCGAGAAACAATGTCGCCGGCTCTTTCAGGGCGATGTGCCCGCGCCGCAGTTGGAGGACCCGGCGTCGGCCGCCGACCGAATCGCGACAAGCAGCAGCTCGTCGCACGCAACCGCGCGCGGCTGCAGGACCGGCTCGAGGAGATGTTCCGCCGGGCCGAGGAAGAGGCCGCTCGCTCGAAGGAGCCCAGTGAGTTCCTCGCCCGCTGCGGCGTCGTCGTGCAATCGGACCTCATCCACAAGCAGAACGAAGGGGCGACCCGCGTGGACAACCTCGCGGGCCTCTTCCGGACCGTGGCCCGAAACTACATCATCGACGTGCTGGGCTCGCGCGGTCTCGCGTCGGCCGGCAAGGCCGGCGAAGCCATCTCGACCGGCGGCGTCTTCTCCAACGACCTCATCCGCCAGAACCTCTCCGATCTGCTCGGCACCACCGTCGTCACGACCGGAGCACCACGACAACGTCGCGGCCATCGGCGCCGCCCTCAAGGCGATCGAAGAGAAGAACGCCTTCGTGCTCGACGTGGACCAGCTCCAGCACCGTCGCCCAGTACAGCCGCGAGCGAACGAAAGTTCGCCCCGCCCCTGTCGGCCAGCCTCCCCAAGGTCCACGAGACGAAGCGAGGCCCTCCACGCCGAGATTCCGCCCGGCACGGAGGTCGTGCTCGGCATCGACGGCGGCAGCACGACCACCAAAGGCTCGCTCGTCGAAATCACGACCGGCAGGCTCCTCGACAAGCTCTACATCAAGACCCACGGCAACCCCGAAGAGTCGCTCAAACGCGTCCTGCGCTACCTGTCGAAACACAAGGACAACGTGATCATCAAAGGGCGTCGGCGCCACCGGCTCGGCCCGCAAGCTCTACGAGAAGATCCTGCTGAGCAAGAGCAAGGCCGAGCAGCTCGCCGCGCAGGGCGTCACCCTGGTCGATCGGATCACCGACGAGATCACCTGTCACGCCCTCGGCGTCAAGCACAACAACCCCGACGTCGATACGATCTTCGAGGTCGGCGGCCAGGACATGAAGTTCACCTGCTTCGGCAAAGACGGCACCGTCAAAGAAGCGAAGATGAACTACAGTTGCCAGGCCGGCTCGGGCCAGACCCTCGAGAACATGGCCGACGTGATCAACCTGAACGTCGAGAGCACGCTCCAGGAGGCGGCTCTGCGGGCCGAGCGGGTGCCGATCATCGACTCGACCTGCGGCGTGTTCATGGAGATGGACGAGAACCGGCTCATCGCCGAGGGCTTCAGCCGGGACGAGATCGCCGCCGCCATCATCCGCGGCACCGCCGCCAGCTACTACTACAAATTCGTCGGCGGCGCCCAGCATTCCGGCAACAAGTGCTCCGCCCAGGGCGGGCCGGCCCTCGGAACGGCGTTTCTCGCCGCGCTGGCCCAAGTGACGGAGAAGGAGATCGAGGCCTATCCGCATCGGGAGATGTTCGGCGCCTGGGGCCAGGCGCTCGACATCATCGAGAACATCAAGCGGCTCCAGAGTGAAGGCAAGCCTTGTGGCACCGCCTTCCGCGGCTGGCAGATCGTCGATATGGCCTTCCAGAAGCGCAAGGTCCTGTGCCGGGAGCTGTTCGGCGAAAAGTCCTGCGGCGTGCGCGACTGCCAGCTCGAAGTCTTCCGTATCGAGGACGATGAGATCATCACCGGGGGCTTTTGCCCGCGCGGCAACTCCGAGGCGGTCAAGAAACCCAAGATCAACTACGTGGACCGCTATCACAAGATCTATGACAAGCACTTCCAGAAGCAGGGGTGCCTGTTGAGCGAAGTCGGCTCGGCCAAGGCCGACGGTCCGACGGTCGGCATCAAGCGGAGCATGGCCACGCTCGGCAGCAAGGGCATCTGGAGTGCAGCCCTGTTCCGCAAGCTCGGTTTCTACCCGGTCGTCTCGCCCCGCAGCGACAAGGAGATCGCCAAGATCGGCGTGGACAACTCGCGGACGGAATTCTGCATCGCGCGCAAGCTGGCCACCGGTCACGCGGCGATCCTCAACAACCATTCCGGGCATCGAGTATCTGTTCAATCCGAGCTTCATCGAGCAGCGGAAACCGGACCCGCCGGATCTCAAATACTGCATCTATACCGAGTCGGAAGGCTACATTCTCAACGACGTGCTCTCGCTCGACAAGCACCGCCAGATCAATCCCATCCTGCACTTCGGCGATCTGCCCCTGCTCGTGCGCGAGCTGCGCCGGGAGTTCGACCGCGTCGGCTTCAGCTACACGGAGCAGCAGATGCGGGACGCGATCGCCGGCGCGGATGACGCCGAGAAACAGTTCCAGGCCGAGCTCTTCCTCGAAGGCGACCGGTTCCTCGAACGGATCGAGCACGAGGACACCCGGGCCTACGTCGGCATCGGCCGCGATTACGTGGTGCTCGACCCGGAGGCCAGCTCCAGCTCCGGGCGCCATGTTCTCCCAGGTGCGCGGCCTCGACTATATCCCGCAGCAGTTCCTGGAACACCGCTTCCAGGATATCCCGCTGGACGAATTCGTCGAAAACGAGTTCTGGACCCAGAGCGTGCGGATTCTCCAGGCCAATCTCTTCGTGGCCGATCACCCGAACCTGTTCGCAATCCGCATGGTCAACTTCGCCTGCGGGCCGGACAGCTTGAAAATCTATCAGGAAGAGCTGATTCAGCAGGCCGTCAGCAAGCCCCTGCTGGTGCTGCTGACGGATGCACAGACCAACAACGCCCCGTTCGTCACGCGGACCGAGGCCCACGAGCGGGTCGTCCACCAGAGCCGGCCGGTCCGCCTGGACCTGGAGAAGCTGAAGATCCACGCCGGCAATACGCAGGAGAAGCGCACCTGGCTGATTCCCTACATGGGCGACGCCAGCCACGTCGGTGCCGCGGGCCTGAGGTACTTCGGCGTCGAGGGCCGGGTCCTGCCGACCAACACGCCGCGGGGCTATGAGGTCGCCCGCAAGCACGTCTCCACCGAGGTCTGTCACCCGCTCAAAGGCGTGGTCGGTGACGCCATCGGTTTCCTGCAGGAGGAGATCGAGCGGGCCGGCCGCGAGTTCGTCGAGAACAACTACCTCGTCATGCTCCCGACGTCGAGCGGCCCGTGCCGATTCGGCAAATACAGCGAGGTCCTGCGCTACTTCATGAAGCTGGAGGGCTTGGAGAAGGTCCCGGTGGTGGGTCCCTCCTCCGAGGCCGACTACATCGACATCCCGATGCCCAGCGGCCTGAGCGCCTCCGGCAAGATCAAGATGCAGCAGCTCCTGTTCAAGGGCATCCATGCGGCCGATCTGCTGGAAGATATCCTGCGCCGCTTCCGGCCCGTATGCGGAGAATAAGCCGGCGCTGGACGCCCTCAAGCAGGCCCGGCTGGAGGTCCTGGGCCAACTGGTCGCCGCCGGCGGCAAGGTAGAAGACCTGCAGCAGTGGGGCCGCGAGACGGTCGCGGCGTTCCAGGCCGCCAAGCTCCGCTACCACGAGCGCTTCCCGCTGGTCCTCTACATCGGCGAGATCTACATGCGCCAGCACGATCCGTACACGGACTTCGTCATCCGGCGGCTGGAGGAGGCGAAGCTGGAGGTCGTGCGGGACCCGGTCACCGACTGGCTGCTCTACGTCAACCGCATGAACCGGCGCAACGCCAAGCGGGATACGAGCCTCGGCTGGCACGAGCGCGACTTCCGGCGCACGGTGCAGTCGGCACGCAAGCTGGGCAAGACGGTCATCAAAGGCTGGTACATGGCGCACGTGGCCGAGAAGCTCGCCGAGCCGTTCCACGAGGTGCTCGCGGGCCGCCACGTCCTGCCGCACCCGATGGAGATCATCGAGACGCTCGAACGCGCCCACGAGACCCACGGCGCGATCGAGGGCGAATCGCCGCTGAGCACGGGCATCGCCTATTACTTCATGCACGACATGATCCATCCGCATGGCGACGTCTACATCTCCGGCATCTTCCACGTGGGGCCGTTCACCTGCATGCAGGAAGGGGTCGCGACCGCCAAGATCGAGGCGATGGTCAAGGAATTCCGCAAGACCAAGCCCGACCTGGTCTTCCCGATCATCCACGCCTTCTTCGGCGATTCGCCCAACGCGAACATCGCCGCCGAGATCGCTGTCTTTCGGGAGCAGTGCTACCAGAAGAGAGACCTGCTGCGCGAGAAGCACGCCGGCGCGGGCCACCACGGCACCGAGATCCGGGCCGTCGCGGCCGGTCACAAGCACGCAGACCGAGGCCGCAAGCGATGACACGCCGACCGCCGACTGACTGGGGTGGCGCCGATGGCCTTGGTATTCTCGGAACTGCACGGATGACCCTCGCGTCCCAGCGCACGCCGCTGCCAGCGCCTATCGTGCACGGCCTTGGCGGCTGCCGGCGCGACCTTGATCACGCGGATGTCGTCGACGTAGAGCTGGCCGGAGCCGCCGGGTGCCGAGCTGCCCTTGTCGCCCACGCGGATGTATAGCCTTCCGACCTTGGCCGCATTGACACCGGCGAAATCAGCCAACGGGATCTTCCACTCGGTCCATTTGGCCGTCGTCACCGCCGTCGGATCGGGACACGCGACGAGTGCCGTGTGCCGGGAGGCGTCCTCCAGGCCGAGAGATAAAGTCGCGGCCGCATTGGTCGGTTTGCCTCGGACGTAGAGAACCAGCGTGCTGACACCGTTGATCGTAAAGTCCTGGACGGGAGCGAACTCGCGTTCGGCCTCACTGTAGAAAGGCGACTTCACGTTGTTGTAATCCAGCGGCATGGATTGCTTGCCGTCGTGGACGACCGTCTGCTCGGCGAACGGGGCTTGGGTGTGCCCGACGGTGGAGCCGGTGTTGTTCGTCCAGCCGTCGACCCAGGTCTCATAGATGCGGCTGCCCTCGTCGTCCGTGTAGCTCTCGAAATCGTCCACGGGCAGGCAAGTGGTAAAGCTCCAAATCGGACCGGTCCGGATCGGAGTGTTGGGCGTAATCTCGTCCACGCGCCAATAGTAGGTCGCAGCGGCCTCCAGAGCCCCGGGCGTGAAGGTCGGACTCGTGAGCTCGCCTTTGTCCGCGGCGGCGGCCCCCTGGCTGACGGCGTCGCGGCTATCGCTGAGATAGAGATGATGCTTGATCGCGGTCTGGCCCGGCAGCCAGGTCAGTGTCGTGGTGGGCGAGGCGTCGGTGGCCCCGTCCGCCGGAGTGGGACGGTAGGCCGTCAGAGCCTGCGTGGTGAAGCTCCACACGATCCCCGTGTGAACGGTGGTGCCGTTCGCTTCCACCTCATCGACGCGCCAATAGTAGGTGACGCCGGGCTCCAGGCCGGGCAGATACCAGAACATGGCAAAAGGCTGACGGGGCCCGACCAGGTCGGCGGACCCGAGAACGGGGGTCTTGCCCAGGTAAACATCGTGAAATACCGCATTGCGGCTGGCCTTCCAGCGAAACAGGGATGCCATCACCGCGACGTCCCCATCGGCCGGCTCGGGTGTGGTGGCCAGCCCGGGATCGGACAGGGCGCCCAGCCCATAGTTGATCGCCGCCTCCAGCAGGGCATAAGCGTTCTCGTTCCACACGAGATACGACTGCTCGTCGAGACCCAGACCGATGCGGATACCCGCCGCAACCTGCGGGCTGCCATCGGCCGGAGCGACCGCCAGGGTCGCGCCCTTGTCGTACACGAAGACGATGTCGTAGGTCGCGCCGTCGGTCAGGGTGGCCCGGGCGATCACGGTCGCGTCCTTACCCGCGAGACCGTTGCCGAACCGGGCAGCGCCCGCGCGCTCGTCAGGGAGGTGAAGACCGGCACGCTGCCGCTGAGTCCGGCGGCCAGCGGGTGCCCGGGGTTTACGATCTGAACGTCCGGTGTGACGGCGTTCTGACCGCCGCCGGCGCCGCTGGTCAGACCCATCTCGTCCCAGGCCCAGGACTCCGCAATGACCATGGGCGTGTCGATGGCGGTGATCTTGTTGCGGACATTGGCCGAGCCGACGGATTCGGAGATGAAAACCAGGTCCGCCTTGGCTGCCGCCGTGCGCGTCGCCGCATCGGCCTCGTTGTCATCCATGTAGGTCACGGTATGGCCCATCTTCCCCAGAAAGGCTTTGAGAGCATCGTCCCCGGGCAAGTGGGTCGGGTCATTCGAGGTAATGAACAGAATGTCCGCCGCCTGGACCCCGGCCGCACAGAAGCTCAGGGCAAAGATCGCTGCGAGCAGGGATGTGAAGAGCATCTTGGTCGACATGGTCCTGTCCTCCAAAGTCCTGTCAAGCTCCTTTCTACCAAAAACCGCCCCTCTGGGCAACAGAATTCCCTCGGCCCTGGGCCCCACGATGCGGTTGCCTTCCGGCGACGGACTCCCGATCTATCCTGTGGCCCGAACCCGGGAAATTGGCTTTGTCTTGCCGAAGCCTATTGCACGTGCAATGTGCCATAACTCCTTTCCTGCAAGCCACTTGCCCCTCCCGCAGCTCCGGCGGAAATTGGCTTTGTTTGTACCAGAAGTCCCGCCGACGGTCCGGCGGAAGTGTAAAGTGTAAGTTTGAAGGCTCGACCATCGACTTCTCCTGCTTAACACTTGACACTTGAAACTTGCTCCGGAATTGGGTTTGTTTCGCACATTTCGTTCTCGCGCCAAGACGCAAAGGACGCAAAGAAAACCGAAACGACAACCTGGTCGAGCCTTGGCGATCTTGGCGTCTTTGCGCGAGACATATTTGAAATCATAAATCATAACTCATAACTCATAAATCCGAGGCTCCGTCTCGGACCACACTGTCCCTCTACCCTTGCTCCGTGTTGCACGAATCGTGCCGGAATTCTGTGCACGGGCGAACCCCGAAAGTCGCGTAACTCCTTGTGCGTAAAGGAATAAAGAATTTTTCGCACGCGGGGCGTTTTACCTTTTCAACTGTTGCACAAACGTGATCGTTCGTAGGGTGGGGGACCCCAAACGCGATCCGGCGCGTTTATCGCATTCGGGGTACCAGTTCTTGCATGAACTCTGCCAGTGTGAGGCGGGTATGAGAAATGTGGCTCAGAGAGATTGGGAGAGCTTGATCCGGTCGGCGTCTCGCGCGTATAATACGAGAAGATCGGATGTAGGAACAGGTGCGTATGCGAATGGTCGCTCTAGTAGAAGCGTTGGCCGTGCTGCTGGCATCCGTGACCGCTTGTGGCCCGCTGGCCACAGGGCAGTCTGTCCACCTGGGCACGCCTGGGGCTTCAACGGATAAGCCCCTCTGCACGTGGGAGCATGCACCGGCTCATCCTTCCTTGCTCGGATACCAGATCATGCGGAAGGAGGGTTCCTGGTCTGAGCAGGGCACCAAGCCAAGCAAAATCACGCCGGCCGCAGCGGCGCTGGGAGTGAAAGTGGATCCCTCCTGTGTTCATTCCACCGAGTCTTCTGCCGCCATCGCCGCCGTCGGTCCACAACCTTCACTACTCTCTCTGTGCTGTCTTCTGATCGTTTGACCGGCATCAAGCCTCTCGTGTCGCGGCGCTCATCCTGCCGCCGCAGAACAGAGTACTTCTCCTGAAGGTCCAATTCACGTCGGACCGTCATGCAGACCGACGATTCCTCCACTGGCTTGATGCTCAGCCGAGGTCCAAGGAGAAACGATCATGGCAACGAAGACAGCCAATGGTTCGGCCGCTCTCCAACATATCCGCGAGCTGCTGGATCACGACCGTTCTGACGAAGCACTGAACTTCATCACTCACTCTGGCAACGGTTCGCCGGAGATGGAGAACGCCCGCGGCGTGTGCCTGCTCAGGCTGGGCAGATTCGACGAGGCGATCTCGGTCTTGCAGGAACGTCACGTATCAGGGCTTGCCGGGCATACCTCATGATACGCCCGCGCTCTTTCAGGCCAATTTCGCGGTCGCCATGCTTCGGGCCAACCGCGCCAAAGACGCACGGCGCTGATCATCGCGAACCGTCTCACTGGGAACGAGCACCCCGAAGCCGCCAAGCTGAAGGCCGCGGTGCGCAAATGGAAAGAGAGCATAGGCCCACTGGGAAGGCTCCGCTGCCGCCTGGGCCTGTATCCGGCCCAGCCCGTACCTCTGGATGAGCATGCCGGCGCGGTGTGATCTCGCCAGGAAATTTCCTCCAGAATTCATTACAGGAACATTCCCCGGAATTCATTATCTTACGGCTATGGCCCAAGCTGATGAAGAGAATCTGGTCCCCGCCGAGGCGGCGTTTGTCCCGCTGGGGAAGGCCGCCGCGCAGGAAAACGGCGAACAGTCTCCGTGACCTCTCGCCGCAGCAATGGAAATCGGGCATCGCCGCGTGGCTGGGCTGGCTGTTCGACGGGCTGGACATGCACCTCTACACGCTGGTGGCGCTCGCCGTTCGTGGCCCAGCTGCTGGCGGTCGACGTGCGCGACGATCGCGCGTGTCGCGATAAGAGCTCGTGGATTCAGGCGGCGTTTCTGGTCGGCTGGGCGCTGGGCGGCGGATTCTTCGGCCGCATCGGCGACCGGCTGGGCCGCAGCCGGGCGCTGATGCTGACGATCCTGACGTACGCGCTGTTCACCGGCCTGTCGTTCTTCGCCGCAGACGTGGTGGCACCTGCTGATCTTCCGCTTTCTGGCGGCGCTGGGCATCGGCGGCGAATGGGCGGTCGGGGCGTCGCTGCTGTCGGAAACCTGGCCGCGCCGGTGGCGGCCCTGGATCGCCGCCGTGCTGCAAACCGGCGTCAACCTCGGCGTCCTGCTGGCGATGCTGGCCGGCTACTTGCTGCTGCTGGCCGGAGCGTCCGCAGCGCTACGTGTTCCTGGTCGGCGTCCTGCCGGCGCTGCTGGTCTTCTGGATTCGCCGCGCGGTGCCGGAGCCGGAGGAATGGCAGGCGGCCAGGCAGCAGCGCCGACAGCCGACACCCGAGCATGCGCGAGCTGTTCCGCGGCCCCGTGCGCCGCATCACGCTTGCTGACGATCCTCGTGCTGCGCCATCGTCGCTCACGGCCCATTGGGCCTTCATGTTCTGGTATCCGCAGCACCTGCGGAACTTGCCGGACGTTGCCGACTGGACGCGACGCCGGAAAAGAGCCGGGTCGTCTGCGTCGGCCTGACGTTGGTGATGGTCGCCTCGATCGTGGGCAATTTCTTGGCCGCCGCGGCTGGCCCAGCCGCATCGGCTATCGCGTGGCGCGATCGCGCTCATGTGCCTGGCTTACTTCGTGGCGATGTTCGGTTGCGTACCGCGTGCCGCGCGATCACGAGACGCATGTGCGGTCTGGCTGCCGGCGATCGGCTTCTTGCCAGGGCGTGTTCGCGCTGTTCACGATGTACCTGCCGCCGCTGTTTCCGACGCTGCTGCGGACGACCGGCGCCGGCTTCTGCTACAACATCGGCCGCATCGCCGCGGCGTTCGGCACCGTCGTTTTCGGCCTGTTCGCCCAGGTCGGCGATTACCGCCTCGCGTTGCTCTACGCCGGTTTCCTGTTCCTGCCCGCGATGGCCGTGGCGCTGCTCATGCCCGAAGCGGAGGCGAACAAGTGGGAAACCGGAAAATGACCACCGATCAGCAGGAGATTTCTCCGTGACAAACGATCAGGCCTTGGGGCAAGCACGGGCCATGTCGATGGGCTGGTCCCGTTGGGGCATCTGTGCCCTGCTGTTCTTTGCCACCACTCTCAACTACATCGACCGGCAAATCATCGGCATCCTCAAGCCGGAGTTGTCGAAGCAACTGGGCTGGAGTGAAATCGACTACAGCAACATCGTTTTTGCCTTTCAAGTCGCGTATGCCATCGGGTACGTCGGGGCCGGCCGGCTCATCGACCGCATGGGGGTACGGCTGGGGTACTTTCTGGCCGTCCTGTTCTGGAGCTTGGCCGCCATGGCGCATGGGCTGACGAGATTCATCCCGCCTGACGCCCGGTTGGGTAGCTGGGCCGTGCCGATCTCGCACATTCTCGGAGAATGGCTCCTGGTGATTCCCGTGACGGTGCTCGGTTTCGGCGCCGCCCGCTTCGCGCTGGGCTTGGCGGAAGGCGGCAACTTCCCGGCGGCGGTCAAGACTGTCAGTATGTGGTTCCCCAAGAAGGAACGGGCCTTGGCCACTGGCATTTTCAACGCCGGCAGCAATGTCGGGGCGCTGGTCGCGCCTTGCTGGTGCCGTGGCTGACGATCACGTTCGGTTGGCCCACGGCCTTCCTGGTCACGGGAGCCCTGGGCTTTACGTGGCTGGCTGCCTGGTGGGGGTGCTACCGCAATCCCGACCAGCATCCGCGTGTCTCTCCGGTGGAGTTGGCCCACATCCAGAGCGATCCGCCCGATCCGGTAGTCCGGGTCCCCTGGCTGTCGTTGTTGCGCTACCGCCAGACGTGGGCGTTCGTGGTGGGCATGTTCCTCAGTGCACCCATCTGGTGGTTCTATCTGTACTGGATTCCGGACTTTCTGAACAAGCAGTACGGGTTGGACCTGTTGCATCTGGGACCGCCTCTGGTGGTGATCTACTTGATGACAGACGTGGGCAGCGTCGGCGGCGGGTGGCTGTCTTCGTGGCTCCTCAAGCGCGGCTGGAGTGTGAACGCCGCCCGCAAAACAGCGATGCTGACCTGCGCCTGTGTGTCGTGCCGGTGTTCGCGGCCTCGCAGGTCCCGAACCTCTGGGTCGCTACGCTGCTGGTCGGCCTGGCGGCCTCGGCACATCAGGGGTTCTCGGCCAATCTCTATACGCTTGTCTCCGACACGGCGCCGCACAGGTCGTCAGCTCGATTGTAGGCATCGGCGGCATGGCAGGGGCCATCGGCGGCATGTTCATTGCCAAACTCGCCGGATACATCCTGGAGCGGACCGGAGAATATCGGCTGCTGTTCCTCATCGCGGCTTCGGTATACCTGGTGAACTTGGCGGCCATTCATCTATTGAACCCGCGTTTGGAACCGATGCAGTTCGATACGTCACAGAGGGCGAACCGGTAGGGACGGAAAGTCCCGGGGGCGGCGACTCCGACCGAATGTCCCCGGAATTCCGGATGGGAAGACATCGGATGAAGAACCACCTTCGGACCACCGTAATTGTCAGTATTCTCGCGGTGCTGCTGCTCCTTCTCTATGTACGAATGGTCCCCGCGGAGGTGGTCGAGGTCGATAGCGGCCATCGTTTGGTCATGGGCACGTTTTCCCGCGTGGTGGTGATCGCCCGGGGTAAACGGGCCGCGAATCGATGTATCACAGCGGCCTTCGATTTGCAGAACCACATCGAGTCGCTGATGAGCTACCATCGGGACGACTCCGAGTTGAACAAGATCAACCGCTATGCCGCCCAGGGACCAGTCCCTGTGAGCGAGATGACATTCGAAGTACTCCAGCAAGCGGTCCATTTCAGCAAGTTGTCCGACGGAGCCTTCGATGTGACGGTCGGGCCGCTGGTAGACCTGTGGCGCAAGCCGGCGAAACGGACGAGCCTCCCACGCCAGAGGCTTTGGCGGAGGCTCGCAGCAAGGTCGGTTTCGACAAGCTGATTCTGAACAAAGAACATAGGACGGTCCGGTTTGCCGTCGAAGGCATGAGGATAGACCTCGGGGGAATCGCGAAAGGCTACGCTGCGGACAAGTCGGTAGAGGCCATGAAGAAGCTGGAGGCGCTGGGCGGAATGGTCGCCCTCGCCGGCGATATCCGCTGCTTTGGGCGACCGCCGCGCGAGCAGGAGCACTGGCGGATCGGCCTGCAGGACCCGAATGTGGGCCCGAATGATCTGGGTCCGTCGAAGCCCCTCCTGGTCTTTGCCCTCACCAATGAGGGCGTGTCCACCAGCGGCGATTACCGGCGCTTCGTCAGAGTCCAGGGTACAAAGCAAAGCCACATCATTGATACAGCTACGGGCAAAGGGGCGAACAAGCTGATCAGCGACACGATCATTGCCCCGGATGCGACGACAACCGACGCTCTATCGACAGCCGTAAACGTCCTTGGCCTGGAAAAGGGGATGGCCCTGATTGAGCGTCTGCCGGGCGTCGAGGCCATTCTGATCCCCGCCGGCAACGGGGCAACGCCTGTCTTCAGCCGTGGTGCCAAGGCGTACGTTGTCCGCCCGCAGGAGATGACCGAACCAGGCGGGAAATGACAGCCGAGCAGCCTTGCTGCTTGCCTTCGTTGTCTTCTTGCATAGAATGACGGGCGACTTGTTACCGAATTGGAGGTGGAGCTCGACAAATGAATATCACATCGCAAGAACCTTAGCCTTCCCGCCACCCGCATCCGTTACGGCGTGGTGGCGATGGCCGTGCTCCTGGCGATGGTCACTTACCTGGACTCGCGCCTGCATCGCCACGCTGCGCCCGCCATCATGGGCAACCTGTCGCTCACCAAAGACCAGATGAGCATGGTCTATTCCGCCTTTGCGCTGGCCTACGCGGCGTTCGAGATTCCGACCGCCTGGTGGGCGGACCGCCGGGGCACGCGCTGGTGCTCACGCGCATCGTGCTCTGGTGGTCGGGATTCACGATGTTCACGGCGGCGGCGTGGAACTTCACCTCTCTCCTGGTGACGCGGTTCCTGTTCGGCGCGGGCGAGGCGGGCGCTGGCCGAGCGTGGCGCGGACCTTCTCGCGGTGGATTCCCCGCTCCGAACGCGGCACGATCCAAGGCATCTTTTTCAGTGGCGCCCACCTCGCGGGTGGTGTGACGCCCTTGGTCGTGGTCTGGCTGACGCAGACGTTGGGCCTCGGCTGGCGGACGGTGTTTGCGCTGTTCGGCCTGACCGGCGTGGCGTGGGCGCTTGGCTGGTACAGTTGGTTCCGCAACGACCCGAGCGAGCATCGCGCCGTCAACGCGGCGGAACTGGCGAAAATTGTCACCGGTCGCACGCCGCCCGGCGGCCAGCACGAAGGCTGGGCGTATTGGAAGCGGCTGCTGAGCCACCGCAACACGCTGGCGCTCTGCCTGATGTACGTTCCCAACCCCTACGCGTTCTATTTTTGCATCACCTGGCTGCCCACGTATCTGAAGGAGAAGCACGGTTTTGATGCGATGCAACTGGGCCTTTTTGCCGGTCTGCCGCTGCTCCTGAGTGTGGGAGGCGATCTGTTTGGCGGCGTGACGACGGATGCGGTCACGAAGCGGTTCGGGCTGCGCCTGGGCCGTTGCGGCGTGGGCGCGGCGGCCTACGTGCTCGCCGGCGGTGCCATGATCGGCGCGGGTCTGGTGCCCCACCCGCAACTGGCCGCCCTGCTGATCTCGGTGGCCGTGGCGGCGAGCATGTTCACGCTCGGCGCATCCTGGAGCACCTGTCTCGACATCGGCGGCAACCACGCCGCCGTGGTCAGCGCGGCGATGAACACCTCCGGCGCGCTCAGCTCCGTCGTCAGCCCGCTGATGGTGACGTGGCTGCTGAAACACTGCGCGAACAACTGGAACATGCCGCTGTTCGTCATGGGCGGTTTGTTTCTCGTGGGTGCGGTTTGCTGGGGACTGATCGATCCGCAGAAGAAGATTTTTGACTGAACGAAGACCACGGGCAGAGCTTGCCCTGAGCGGGGGCGAAGGGATGCCCGTGCCACGGTGGGAGGATTTGCTTGCTGCGGGGGGGTCGGGGCGGTATAGTGCGGGCGGTGTGGCCACCCAAGCCCCGCAAAATGTAGTTGCACACTCGTCCCTGGCGGCCGCAGGATTTGCTTGCTCCGGGCGGTCGCGGCGTTATAGTGCGGGCCGTGTGCCGGTCGGAGCCGGCCTATCGGATGACGCAGGGGAAAGACGGATCAATGCAGAGAAGGAGTGACTGAGATGGCGAAGTCCCTACATAGCATATGCCGGTGGACGTTCAATGCGGGCAAGGGCGGGTTTGTGCCGGCGGATATCCGGCCGGACTGGGCCGGCAGCCGGTTCGGCACGCCGGAGATGATTCAGCTCGTCGCCGACCGGATCAGGCCCCGCATCCCGCGGAACGTCGTGCTCGGCATCGAGATGCACTACGACGCCGAGGTCGATGACAACAACGCGGCCGAGGTGGCCGATGCCCTGGTGGACAACAAGCTCTACCTGGCGATGATCACGCCCGGCGCGCACACGCACTTCGCCTACGGCGGCATCGCCTCGCTCGACAAGAACGAGCGCAAGGCCGCCGAGGACCTGGGGACGCGGACGGTCGATCTGGCCTACGGCACGCTGCGCAAGGCCTGGCACCCGGACAAGGCCCCCGCCTTCGTCATCTGGAACGGCTCCTTCGGCTACGACGTCGCCACCGTCGGCATCAAGCAGATGTACCAGAACCTCAAGGAGAGCGTCGCCGGCCTGTGCAAGTATGAGGCCAAGAAAGGCGGCAAGCTCTTCATCGCCTTCGAGCCCAAGCCGAACGAGGGACACCCGGCCATGCTGATCCCGACCGTCGCCAGCGCCATCGTGTTCTGGCGGAAGGTCGAGGAGGAGTTCGGCGTCTCCCGCAAGAACAAGGGCGTCAACAAGGAGTTCGGCCACTCCGAGATGATCGGCCTCGACCACGTCTACGACACGGTCGAGGAGCTCGACAACGACATGATCGTCCACATGCACCTCAACAGCCAGGGCTACAACGACGGCATCATCCTCGGCGGCCCCGGCAAGTACGACATCGACCACGGCGCCCGGATCAACGGCATGAACATCGCCATCGCGGGCCTGATCCAGAAGGCCGGCTACGACCGCTGGAAGGGTCACGACATGCAGCCCCGGGCCTACGACAACGCGGAGCAGGCGATCGACCGCGTCGTCCGCAGCGTCCTGAGCTGGGAGGCCTGCGAGAAGGCGGCCAAAGAGCTCAAGACCCGCGACCTGCTGAAGGCTCCTCGCCCAGCGGGACACCGCCGCGGCGGAGGACATGATGCGCGCCGCCGTCGTCGACGCGCAGATGTACTTCGACCAGATGTACGCCGGATAGGCTGCGGTCCACTTCTGTCAAGGTGAGAAACGACGGGTGGCATCGGCAAGCGCAGCTTGCCGATGGCTCGCGCCATACGCGTCAACACCATCGGCAAGCTCCGAAGACTCCGCTTGCCGCTGCCACCCATCACAGGTCTTGAATACGGAATACCCTACGCGCCATTTTGACAGAGATGGCTGGAGTACCAGACATCCACAATAGGACCTGTGAAAGGCTCGCGGGCTCAGGCGATCAGCATGGCGTCGCCGTAGGAGTAGAAGCGGTAGTGCTGCTCGATGGCGTGGCGGTAGGCGGCCAGCATCCTCTCCAAGCCCGCAAAGGCGCCTACCAGGGCCAGCAGCGTGGAGCGGGGCAGGTGGAAGTTCGTGATCATCGCATCGACGATCCTGAATTCGTAGCCCGGCGTGATGAACAGGTTGGTCGTGCCTTCGCAGGCCGCGAGGGAGTCGTTCTTCGCGACCGTCTCCAGAACCCGAGTCACGGTAGTCCCGACGGCAACGATCCGGCCGCCGTGCTTGACGTGCCGCGAGGATGGCCTCCGCGTTCGCGGCGTCGAGGCGGTACCACTCGCGGTGAATTTCATGCTCCTCAACCTGCTCGGTGGCGATCGGCTTGAAGGTGCCCGCGCCGACGTGCAGCGTCACATACGCGAATCCGATCCCGGCGGCCTTCAATTCGCTCATCAGCCATCGGTGAAGTGCAGTCCCGCTGTCGGCGCCGCTACGGCGCCGGGACACCGGGCGTAGACGGTCTGGTACCGCCGCAGGTCGCTCTCGGCCCTGGCCAGATCATGGTCCCGGTGGATGTAGGGAGGCAGCGGCGGAAAGCCCACGTGGTTCAGCACGGTCTCGGCGTCCGCCTGCGTCCGGACCTCCAGCACGCATACGCCGTCCGGCTCTCTTCTCCAGCACCTTCGCCGCGCAGAAATCGCGTTGGTCGCGGTCCTCGATGTCAATGGACTCATCCAGCTTCACCTTGCGAGCCCCCTTGAGCATGACCTCCCAGACGCCCTTGTGGCGTGAGGTCTCGCACGCAGGAACAAGACCCTCCAGCTTTGCCGCCGGTCCGGCGGCGGGCGAAGAACCGCGCCGGCAGCACTTTCGTATCGTTCAGGACGAGGCAGTCGCCGGCGCGCAGGAACTCGCCGAGGCGGCTGAACCGGCTGTCCGTCCGCCGGCCCGTCGCTCGCTCCAGGACCAACAGCCGCGATTCACTGCGGACCGCTGCCGGCTCCTGGGCGATCAACTCGGACGGTAACGTATAATCAAGCTCGTTTGTCTTCATGACATCACATTATCAGACGTTGGCTCTTGCAACAAAAAATTTCCCGGCCAATAATAGGGTGATTTCGATGGTTGCGCCGCCAGGGAGGGTTTTTCCCGCAAGCGTCCGGGCCGCCGATCCGATACCGCAAATGCGACCGGTCGCGAAGAGCAAGGGCAAGAGGCCCGCGCCACCACAAACAAGAGTTGCCTTTTCGAAAGTTGCAGCCGTGTACATACCGGGACAGTCTGAAGGATCTCCCAACGCGAGAAATCGCCTGTGGGAAGCCGAACAGGTGGCCGCCGCGCTGGCCGACTTGGGCCGGGACGACCTCAAGAATCGCATCAAGAATTTCCGCGGCCGGTTCAAGCTCGACTTTTCCGACGCTTATCTCGACGCGCTCAGTCTCGACCGCCTCCGTCATCTCCTCCTGGCCGCCCTGATCAACGCCAAAGCCGAGCCGTGATCGTCCCACGTCGAACGCTGGCGCCGCTCGCATCCGTTCCATAATACGGATTCGGAGAAACCTGTGCGCGGCGCTGACTCTGTCATCCTGAGACGAAGCCGAAGGATCTGGGCAACGAATTGGAGTTCTCTCTCGCTCGCAGCCCAGATCCTTCGCTGCGCTCAGGATGACAAACGGAGCGCACGAATTAACGAGAATTCGTATAAGACGTGGAGCGGTTCCATGCCGCTGCACGCAACCGCTCCGCGAGACGAGCTTCGCAACCGCAACTGCTCTGCCGATCATTACCTGCTGGGGAAGTTGGGGCTGATCTGGCCCCAGCAACCCTTGTGGATGAAGAGCAGGTCATCCCAATCCTGTTCAGTCTGCGGCCGGAAGCCGCTCCCGTGATAATCCATGTGGTCGCGGCCGTACTTGATGGTCTGCATGCCCTTCCACTTGTGGTATTCGACGTGGCCGTCGGCAAACGAGACGTTGGTGCCGTCGCCGTGGCGGACGGGGGCATTATCCCACCAAGTGAACGTGTCATTCCAGTGCACGGCAAAGCTGTCGGGCGTGGCCCAGCCCTCGTCGATGAAGACCAGTCTTTCGCCGGGAATCGAGATTTCGCCCCTTTTCTTGACCCAGAGCTTCTTGCCGTTGGGGCCGGCCGAGGGCGAAGTGCCGCTATAGGTCCCGGTCCGCGGCATCCCGTTGACGCCGTCCATGAGATTGTAGGTGAGCATCTCATCGCGGATGCCGGTCGGACAGGCGTACATGTCGATCTCGGTGGCGTACTTGCCTTGCCAGAAGATGCCGTCCTGGATGGCGGCGATCTGCGCCACGCGGCTCATCCGCCGGCCGCCCTGCACGTTGTACTGGTCCCAGCACTGGCCGGCCCAGTAGCGTTCCCGGGCGTGCATGGCACGACCGCTCCACTGGATGCCGGCCTCGCCGTTGACGAGCCGGTCGTCATTGTCGTCGGTATACATGATCCAGCAGAGGGTCAACTGCTTGACCGTACTGACGCACACGGCCCGCTGGCCCTGCTCGCGGGCCCGCTTCAACGCCGGCATCAGGATCGCCATCAGGATCGCGATGATCGAGATCACCACCAGGAGTTCGATGAGAGTGAAACCTTGCCTCTTCTTGCCCATGAAATTGCTCCTACACGAAACTTGCCTGCACACCCCGGCCTGCAAAGGCCACGGGGCCGAATGTTGGAAGCGCCATCCGCACCGATCGCGCTCAGTACTCCTTATAATGCCTCATCCACTGGGGCCAGTCGCCCTGCTGCATGCCGCCGGCCTTGGTAAAGGCCCCGGCCGTGTTGAAGCTCTTGTGCCATTTGAGGGTCCAAAGCTCCTTGAGGCCGACGGTTCGCACCGACCAGTCGCAGAACAAAACGCCCAAGCTGCCGTTGTGGCGGTCCACACAGACGCGGTTCATCTCGTTGTTGTTCGGCGTATCGGGCGGACCGCCCGCAATACCCGGCGGTTGATCCGTATGTCGGGGCCAATAATCGACCCACCAGCCGTCCGTAAAGAGCGGGATCTGCCAGGCGTCGGGCACGTTCGGCGTGCGCCAGTGGTCGGTAGCCGGCGAGCGGCCCCACACCGAGGTCATACCCGCCCGGGGGTTGCACATCCAGCCATTGGGACCATAGCTGCCGATCCATTCGCCCGTCTGCCACGCCTGCTCGGCCCAGTAGCCGATCCCCTGATGGACCCCATTGCCGACAGCCTTGGTCGCGACGGGGCAGCAGCGCATCTTCTGGCCAATGTCATAGGTTTGCAGCATGGGTTCAAACCACCAGCGGCCGCTGCCGCCCCCGCTGCCGCTGAGCCAGAAAGCCGTTGTTGTCGTCGCAGTACATTTTCCAGAAGAGGCCCCACTGCTTGAGGTTCGCCATGCAGACGACTTTGCGGGCCTGCTTGCGGACCCGTTGCAGAGCCGGCATCAGGATGGACATCAGCAGGGCGATGATCGCGATGACCACCAGCAACTCGATCAAGGTAAAACCTTTTCGTTTGCGCATTGTTGTGCTCCTTACAGACCACTATCGACACGAGGCAAGGATGCGCTGGAGAGAAGCCCTGTTCCCCTCCTCCGATTCCGACACGTGGCAATCTGTGCCGCCACTGGTCAAGCCGCCCTTGATCCCGGCTCGCAAAAGGAGTGGTCCCCTGCCACCGAATACCCCAATTTTACAGATTTCAGGGGGCATTGTCAAGTCGTCTGTCGCCACATTATAAGACCATGCGGGCCACTGTACCCCGGGAACTTGTCCCGGCGGCGAGGGATCGCTCCAACCGGCCGGTCCATTCCGCCTCTCGCGGTCTCGGCGGGATGGCCATCGACGTATCCTCTTGCTGCACAGAGGGTTATGGCTCCAAGCGCAGACCCGTCTCTGGTGCGGGTGGCAGCCTCAAGCGCAGCTTGGCGATGGCTTCACGCACCGGTATCGGCGAATCTTGGACTCATGACTTCCGGTTCTCGCGGCAGAACTGGCCCATGAGTTCCATGGCTTTGGTCATTCTCTCCATGGAGCCGTCCATCCTGGCGTAGGCGTCGACGAGTTCCAGCAGTTCGGGCGGGGCTGCGACGGAGCCGTACTGGTGGGTGGTGTTGACGATGCCGGCGTCCAGGCCGTACTCCATCGCCTTGGCCACGTACGCCCGGCAGACGCCGATCTTGCGGGCCGGCAGGTCCCGCACGCTGTTGCTGACTCCCAGCGAGCAATGGACCCCCTTCATCCGGGGGTCGCTCTTGATGCGCTTGATGGTCTCGAACGTGCGGTAGGTGTAGCCGGGGACGCCCGGCTCCATGGGCATGTCGATCGCCAGCGGAAAGACCGTGGAATCGAAGAAGATCTGTTCCGGCCGGAAGCCGTACTGGCCGACCGCCCGCTCGAAGATCTGCCGGGCCAGGCCGTACAGCTCCTCGACCGAGTGCGACCCGCCCGGACCGGTGGGCTTGTCCTCGCTGACGAGCAGACCGATGAAGGAGAAGTCGTAGTCCTTCTTAAGAGGTAACATCCGATCCATGGTGTAGACTTTTACGGAATTCAGAAGAGGAGGCTTGAGAATTGCGGATTGCGGATTGCGGATTGCGGATTGAGACGCATACCACTCCTTTAGTCCCGCGATCAGGACGTTATCGCTGCTGCTGTCGATGCAGATGGGCACGCCGCGACCCCATTGTCGCACGAGCTTCGTGTACTGGACCATCATGTCCACCGCCTGCTGCGGATTGTCTTCGCCGAAGGCGTCGAGATTGACGGCGATGTAATCCGCGCCTTCCTCCGCCTGGGACTCGATCAGGGCTTTGACGTACTCCAACTGCGGACGAGCCTTCTCGAATCCGCAATCCGCAATCCGCAATCCGCAATTGTCCCACAGCTCTTTCATGATCATGCCGGTCTTGGGGATGGAGGCGTGGATCGCTTCACCGATCGAGATCAACGGGGACTTCATGGTGTGGTCCTTCCCGAACAGGTAGTTGATGATGGAGGAGGTGTGCTCCAACGCCGGGTTTCGCGGGGGATTGATGATCGTCCGCAGCTTCTGCCGTCCTCTGCCCTCGGTCGTCCGTCCTCCTTCCTCCGAGGCGGCGGCCTCGTAAATTCGCTCACCGATGCAGATTCGTTCGAGGTTGTTGCCGCACCGGCCGTCCACGGTGGCGTCGCCGCAGGGGGCGTTGTCCATGCCTTTTTCGCAGCCGCCGATCGTGCACAGCCCGAAGTTCTCCGGCAGGAAGCAATCGCCGCACTCCTGGCACTCGAACAGCAGATACTTGAACGCCTTTTCGCTGCTGTTGAACAGCTTGTAGATCGCCCCCTTGCCTTCGTCGGCCCCCAGGACCGCCATCGTCTTTTTGAAGGCGTGGAAGCCGGTATGCTTCGGGTCCAGGAACGCCCGATGCGAGAAATCGAAGAACCGCTTCCCGAAGGTCGGACGGGGCGTCACCGCCCGCGATTCCTCATCCGGCTCCTCGTAGAGGTAGAACAGCTCGTTTGATTGCGGATTGCCGGGTGGCATCGTCAGCGCAGCTTGGCGATGGCCTTCCACGGATGCGGTGAGCCATCGCCAAGGCCTTCGGCCTTGACGCTGCCACCCGAGGTCGGCCTCGTCCGATCGTGGCGGCCAGGAGAGATTGTCTTTGTACTGCTCCCAGGCAGTGCCGATCTCGGCGGCCCGCTGGAGGATGCGGGCGAACATATCGAAGTCCGGAACGCCCCCGAGGTCCACGCCCGCGGCACCGAGGGCGCGGTACATGGCGACCTGCTGGGCCGCCCGCTCCAGGTGATCGTCGATTCGCTCCGACTGGAGCTTGCGCCAGCAATTCATCGCTGACGAAGCAGCCGGGCAGTTTGCCGTCGTGCATCAGACGCGGGGCCGGCGTCAGCGTGCTGAGCAGGTACACGTTTCCGATCACCGGGACCGCCAAGCCGACTTCTTTCAGGTAGGTGAACAGTTCCAGCGACTTACGCCAATCCCAGCCGACCTGCGTAATGAGGAACTCCGCGCCGCAGGCGATCTTCTTCTCCATCTTGTAGTACTGCTGCATCTGCGACGCTTCGGTGTACTTGAACGGCGACACCGCCGCCCCGGGAAAGAATTGGTGGACCGCGCCGAGGGAGCGCGGATTCGCCTGGAGGTAGCCGTCGCGATTGATCCGCCGAATCAGCCGCAGCAGGCCGAGCGACTCCAGCTCGAAGACGCCCGCGGCCTTGGCCGGCTTGTCGCCCGTGAGCGCCAGGAGGCTCTCGACGCCGGCGCTCCGGAAGCTCATCAGCGAGCTGACGATGGCGTCGGCGTTCATGTCCTTGCAGGTGACGTGCGGCACGACATCCAGCCCGGCCAGGAGGCCCTGTGCCTGCATCCGGCTGATGACACTCGCCGGCTCGATATTCGCCACGCCGCCCGGGCTCTGCGGCAACGTGATCGCGGCCAGGTCGAACTCGGCCGGGATGGCGTCCGCCTTCTCCTGCCGGGCCTGGAGGAACTTCTCGATCGGCGCGAGGCTGAACCCCGGCCCTCCCGTCAGTTCCGCCAGTACGAGGAACCTCGTCCGGTCTCTGAGTTTATCTCTAAGATGTACTCGATCCATGCACAGCTCCGTGGCGATTCTGTTCGTGGTGACGCCATAGGGCATCTCGCCCGTGAGTATCCCGTTAAGGATGGCCCGCCCAGGGTGCCTGCCCCTACGGGCACACTACGAACAAACAAAATACCAGATATGTCGCCGCATCGCTATCGCCAGCATATCGGCGGCCAAGGACCCGCTTCAGGCCTTTCCCGGTTCATACGTGAAAGCAGCGAAATTCGTGCGGCCTTGGCTGCGAGAGGAATCATACGGATTCGGAGAAATCCTGCGCGTCTTATAGACTCTGTCATCCTGAGGCGAAGCCGAAGGATCTGGCCACCGAATGTCAGGTTTCTCTCACTCGCAATCCAGGTCCTTCGCTGCGCTC
>CAVOUO010000021.1:0-341683 GCA_963699595.1 uncultured Planctomycetota bacterium | reverse complement strand
TCGTAACCCCCAGGCGGTAGGCCGTGATGCGTGTCTCGGCGAACACGTGACGCTCGATGCTGCCGGGCACGGTGTAGTGTCAACTTATTTCGGCCTTGCCGTAGACATGACAGGTGGTGGCGCAAGTCAAGAAGATGAAGACACTTACGCTCGGATAGTATTTGCACGATACGGCGTCCCCTCCAGTGTCAATAGATCTGGGCTGGTGGGCACGGCGAAGGCGCTGGCGAAAATGGTCGATCACCCCGAGCATTCCTGCTACAATAACTCGTCCTGACTCTCTGCATGATTGGAAGGTGAAAGGTTGAGGCATGATGAGAGTCAGACTCATGGCCCTGCTCTTGATGATGCTGGCAGGATGGCGGAATCGTCTTCCGAGGATAGCTTGGCGGGTTCTTGAAGCCCTGCTGGAGGGTCCCCTGGTAGAGCGGATGAACATGTTTACGCTTCTCGCCAAGCCCGGAACTGGCGCCTAATCCGGGGGCAGGCCACCTCCGTCGGGGAAACATGAGTTGATCGTGGGGCACAAGAGACTGGAGGTCAACGCCCAGCCAGAGTGATAACCCTCAACCGATCCACAGGACCATGGGACTCCTGCTTATGAAAACGATCCAAAGTGACTCGACTACGGCTCCGAGGTTGAGGCCTCGATCCCTGGCGGTAAGCGTTGCCGGCCTGTGCCTTGTGCTGACTACCACGATGGACTGCAAAAGCGCGGCTGCCGCCACCAGTGCGTTCAAATCCGAGAGCGGCCCGATCCGAAAACACCCGGATAACCCCCATTACTTTGCCTACAAGGGCAAGCCGCTGGTCTTGATCACCACGGATCAGCATTACGGCGCGGTTATCAACCTGGACTTTGACTACATCTCCTTCCTCGACCGGTTGCACGAGTATGGGATGAATCTCACCCGAATCTATCCCGGCGCTTATGTCGAGATGAAGGATCAGTATGCGAAAGGCAACCCGCTGGGCCCATCCCCCGGTCGCTATATTCTACCCTGGAAGAAGTCCACAGTAACAGGGGCAAACTCCAACCTGGGTGTGTACAAATACGACCTGGACGCGTGGGACGACGAATACTTTAAGCGCCTCAAAGACTACGTCCGCCAGGCGGACCTTCGGGATATTATTGTGGAGATCGCCTTCTTCAACGGGATGTATGACGACCGCTGGGCGGCGCAGCCGTTGTATCACGCCAACAATATTCAGGGTGTTGGAACCTGCGAGTTCAAACAGTTCACCACTCTTGCCGACCAGCCGCTGGTGGACGCGCAACTCAAGTATGTCCAGAAGATTGGGACCGAGCTGCTTGAGTTTGACAATGTCCTCTACGACATTTCCGACGAGCCCGAGATGCAGGGGCAGGATTCCCAGGGCTGGAACAGCGTCATGCTGGATGCCCTGATCAGCGTGGACCGCAACAAGCACCTGTATGGCGAGACCGCCCACAGCGCCACGCCCGATTTTACGAAAGACCCCCGCATTTCCTGGCTTCCCACGGAGTACATTAGTCCCATGGAAACCACGCTCGACCAGGACTATGCGAAGGGCAAACCGATTGTCGATGTCGAGACGGCCTATTATCCTTCGTGGTACGGACATCCAGTGGAAGAAACCCGCGCCGAAGGGTGGTACGGCATGCTGGGAGGCCTGGCCGGGATGATCCACCTGAATGCGGAGTTCTCCGTTTCGAACCCCTCGGCCCGAGCAACCAGCACGGAAAACGAGATTCTTCCCCAGAAACGAGTGCTGATGGACTTCCTGCGGAGCCTCGATTTCGTACGGATGACGAAGTTCACCGGATTTCGAGTGACTGATTCCAGAACGCTGGCCCGGGGGATCGCACAACCAGGGGAGCAATACGCCCTCTACCTCTTTCACGGAACCAGAAAATGGGAAAATTGGTCGCAGGGCCCGACCGCCAGCCGTTTTAATGTCGATTTGGATTGGTTCGCCGACACCATGTCCATCGATCTTCCGCGAGGTCCGTACTCGATCAAATGGATCAATCCGGCAACGGGCGCGGTGATTGCTTCGAGACGCGAGGAATTCAGCGGAGGGGAGTTGATTCTTGAGACGCCGCGCTATTACGTGGACATCGTCTTGAAAATCAATCGCCTCCTGGATACCAGCAGTCACAGGGGCGGGTCAGAGCCATTGAAATGAGACGCCGTACCGGAGTACCATGAGATGTGAACCGTGTACGAATACGGCCGGTGAAGTCCAAAGAATATCTGGTCGCGCCGAAATTATGAGGTACTGCCAGATCGTCCCAATGGAAAATAGAAAGGACAACCGATGAAGCGCAGAGAGTTCCTACAGGCGAGCGGCGTCGGATTGGCAGCGATGGCATTGACAAGAGTCCCGGGCTTTGCGGCTGAACTGGCGGATCAGAAGAAACGGGTCGGTCTGATCGGCAGCGGTTGGTACGGCAAGATTGACCTGCTGCGTCTGATCCAGGTCGCGCCGGTCGAGGTGGTTTCGCTCTGCGACGTGGACCGGCGTGCTTGGCCGAAGCGGCCGACATCGTGGCCGAGTCGCCAGCTTTCGAAGAAGAAACCGCGTACCTACAGTGACTACCGCGAAATGCTGAAGGAAAAGGACCTGGACATCGTGCTGATCGCCACGCCGGATCACTGGCATGCGTTGCCGATGATCGCGGCGGTGCAGGCCGGAGCCGACGTGTACGTGCAGAAGCCGATTGGCGTGGACGTGGTCGAATGCCAGGCCATGGTGGCCGCGGCACGCAAGTACCAGCGTGTGGTGCAGGTGGGGACGCAGCGGCGCAGCACGCCGCACCTGTTCGAGGCACGCGAGTTGATCCAGGAAGGCCGCCTGGGCCGGATCGGGCTTGGTGGAGACCTACTGCTACGGCCGGCGCGGCATCAGCAACCCGCCCGACGAGCCGCCGCCGGAGACCCTCGACTACGAGATGTGGACCGGCCCGGCGCCGATGCGGCCGTTCAACAGGACCATCCACCCCGGCAGTTGGCGCAATTACATGGAATACGGCAACGGCACCATCGGCGACATGGGCATCCACATGATCGACATGGTGCGCTGGATGATGGACCTGGGCTGGCCCAAGCGGATTTCAGCTCCACCGGCGGCAACTACTTCCACAAGGAAGGCAAACCCAATATTCCCGACATGCAGACGGCGACCTTCGATTACGGCGACCTGCAAGTCACTTGGCAGCATCGCCACTTTGGCGAAGGACCGGACCCGAAATACCGGTGGGGCGCGACTTTCTACGGAGAGAAAGGGACACTCAAAGCCAGCGTGTACACCTTCGACTTCACCCCGCTGGATGGCGGCACCTCCATCCATCGCGAATGGAACGACGCCAACGCCAAGTACCCGGTGGACAGCGACAAGTTCCCGGAAGACAAGACGGAAAAGAGAATCGAGTACCACGTCGCGCCGGCGATCCGCGAACACATGAAGGATCTGTTGCGGTGTATCGCCAGTCGGGGCCGTCCCCGGGCGGATATCGCCGAGGGGAGCACGTCCACGAGCCATGTGCGTGCTCGCGAATCTTTCCCTGCAACTGAAGCGGAGCCTGACGTGGGACGAGGCCGGCGGCCGGGTGGTGGGTGATGAGGAGGCGAACAAACTGTTGGCGCGGCCCTACCGGGCCCCCTGGGTGCATCCCGTGGCGGAGCAGATCTGAGCTCTGGGAGAGATTGGGAAGAGGGTAAGGAGGTCCCGACCTCGTGCCTGTCCTGATGAAAGGAACGAACATGGAAAGTACACGATACGCGATGGTGGTGATGGCGGTATGGCTGGGACTGGTGATCCGTGTATCCGCTCAGGCGGCGCTGGCGCCGGTCGCGACCGCATCGCCCCAGGCCGCGAGGGAGATCCCGCTTTACTCTGGTGCGGCTCCGGGTTCTGAGAAGTGGGACTGGTCGGAGCGGTCCGTCACCACTGCGACGGGCCTGCCGATGGTACAGGATGTCGTTCGACCCGTGTTGCTACACTATCCAGCCGATCGGAACAAGGCCGTGGGCACGGCCATGATCGTCGCGCCGGGAGGCGGGTTCCGGACGCTGATGATGAGCATGGATCGCCTGGAGGAATGGCTCGTGGCCAGCAAGCTCTTGGTAAAGTCGCCAGACCGTGCCGCCGCCCTCGGTGCCTCTCCCATGCCCTGGGCGGCGCATGGATCGCCTGGAGGAATGGCTCGTGGCCAACAAGCTCTTGGTGAAGTCGCCAGACCGTGCCGCCGCCCTCGGTGCCTCTCCCATGCCCTGGCGGCGCCGCCGACAGCCATCCGCCTGGCGTCGAAACCCCTGGACGACACGACGGAGCGCCGCGCGCGACGGCAGCCCACCGTGCCGTCAAACTATGCGGAAATGCCATTCGTCGAAACAACGCCCGAGCCCACGCTGACGCCCGAAGAGAAGCAGCGCGGGTACGTGTTGTTCCACCGTCCGATCATGGAGCCGGTATACCCGAATACCAAGCCTCTCGCCCAGGAGCGGCTGGAACAGCTCGCGGCTTTCGCCGCGCCAGGAGAGTTCGAGCCGCTGACGCTGGGCCTCTATCCGGTCCGCGAACTGCAGAATCTCAAAGTGCGGTGCTCGTCGTTGACCTGCGAGGCCGGCGAGATTCCCACCGCCGCGATCACGGTGCGCCTGGTCACCTACTGGAACGTCGGATATCCGCGCTATACCTCTCGGTCCACGTACCGGCGTACGCCCGAACTCCTGGAGCGCGTCAGCGTTCACTCGTCTGGGCGCGGTGAGTGCCAGCGGTATTGGATTCAGGTGCATGTGCCCGACGACACGAAGCCGGGTTTATACCGAGGAACCGTATCCGTCTGGGACGACGGCTTCGAACAGGCCGTGGAGATCCCCGTGTCATTACGAGTCCTGGGGTTCAAGCTTCAGAAGGACCCCGCCAAACACTACTCGGCCTACTACTACGTGCGGAACCGGACTCAGTACGCGGGCAAACCCGAGTCGTTTGTTCGCCAAGCCGCCGCCAACGAGTACCGGGCGATGGTCGAGTACGGCCTGGATATGACGCCGACCCTGACTCTTCGCAGCAATGACGGCAAGACGATCCATCTGCCCTACGCGGACGAACTCGATCGGATGCTCAAGGCAGGGCTGAGCGGACCGATCCCGGTCACGGCCGACAGCGTCATCGCCGGTTTCTACCGTGAAACGACTCCGGGCGGCGCGCAGGGCTCGCATTGGAACATCAGCCAGTTGCCGCCCCCGGAGTTCTACGAGAGGATCACCGCCGCGTTCCAGGCTTTCGAGAGCGAACGCAAGACGAAAGGATGGCCGGAATTCATTTGCTGTCCCATCGACGAGGTGGCCGCGGCGAGAAAGGAGTTCGGCGCCAAGGTCTACGCGGCCGTGAAAGCGGCCGGAATTCGTACGTATGCGACGAAAGACCCCACCGGCGCCGATGCGGCTATCTATCGGCCTTATATCGACATCTGGTGTTCACAGCCCTATTCGGTTCCCTATGAGAAGATCATAGGTCAGAACCGATACGAGTACTGGTGCTACCCGAACCACAACGCCGGGGAGATCAAAGATCGCCTGGTGATGTGCAAGGGCGGGAGGATGACGTACGGTTTCGGCTTCTGGCGCAGCGGCTACACCACGCTGATTCCGTGGAACTGGAACTGGACGCCGGGCACCGATCAGTTCGACTACCTGCGCGGCTCGCAGTCGGGGTGCGGCCAGAGGATCGACGAGGACGGTGAAGTGATCCCGGCCGTCTACTGGGAGTGCTTTCGGGAAGGCGTCGACGACGCCCGCTATATCTACACCTTGCAACAAGCCACCTTCCAACGCGAGGGCTCGCCCGATACCCAGTGCCGCCGTGTCGTCGCCGGCGCCCGCAAGCTTCTTCAAGACACCTGGGACGCCATCCATGTCCAGCAGAAATACCTGGCAGACGGCATGTGGCCTTCCGAGGAATTCAACACCCGCCGCTCGCTCCTGGCCCAGGCAACCAGCGAACTACTGCTGTATCCAGCGGTCAGGACGGGCAGCGCGCCGTCCGTTCTGGTGACGAATACCTCGCCGCGGCCGGCCCAGACAGCAACGTCGAATGACAAATCGCTGCAGGCCGGGAACATCCGGTCGACGGACCTGGGCGGAGCCTCCACCAGCTTGGACAAGTACCCGTTCTTCCCTTTCTGCATCGATTGGCACGACGCCAAGAAACGTTCTTTCGAGCAGCAGGCTCACATGCTCAAGGAACTCGGTTACCCCGGCGTGGGCCACATTTGGCTGGATAACGTCGAAGAGCGGATCAGGACGCTGGAGGCCGCGGGGCTGAAGCTGTTTCAGATCACGATGGCCGTGTCGATCAATGGGGCGGACGAATTCGATGAGAAACCCGGCTGGGAGCGCTACATTCAGCCGTTGGACAGAGGCAGCTTCGACGTAGGCAGACTACTCGCGACTCTGAAGGAGCTGGGATACCAGGGCCCGATTGGTCTTCAATGCTACGGCATTGGCGGTGATGCGCGCGAGCACTTGGCGCGCTCCCTCGCCGCGTGGCCAAAGCTGAGCAGAAACCTGAAGAAATGAAACTCCACTGCGGGCTTATCGGGCGCCTGCTGGTCGTTGTTATCTATGTTTGTTATGAGCCACTCGTAGATCTCTCGGATCTGTCCCAGGGCCCCGGCCCGGATGATCTCGGTGCCGCGACGCAACGAGGAGCTGGCGCTGCCTTGGTTGCCCATCTGGGTCACGACCTTCTTGAGAAGACCACGACGCGAGAAACTCAGGCTGTTCTGCTTCCTTGTCTCTCCCAGCAATGCACTCAGATGGCAAGAATCTGCGGCAGTTCGTATCCCTTGCGACGCGGCCGGTCCAGCATCGAGTTGGCCAGGGCGTTGTCTTTGAACTCTTCCTTGACGGGGTCCCAGATCAGCCTGGTGCCGACCGTCTGGGTCTGCTGGCTGACCCAACGGGCGATGTTGCCCAGGTGACACACCGTGGCCGAGCGGTGCCCGGTCTCCACGTCGCACACACACTTCTTGCGCTCCTTGATGCAATCCACGAAGTTCCGGTAGTGGTTGCGGGCTGTGTACAGTTGCACGGGCATGCTCTCCAGCGGGATGGTCTTCCACCCTGGGTCGCTGACCTCAAAGCGCCCGCGGTCAATGCGGATCTGCCCCTTCTCGCCGAGGAACAGGGCGCCGCCAGTGGGGTCGGCATTTTCCGACAGCTCCAGGTGTATGCCCCCGGGATACATCATGTGGATGATGGTCTCCTTGGCGCCGAAGAACCGGCCGGTTCGCGAGCCGTCTTCGGCCACCCAGGGCTTGTACGGCTGGCCCTCGACCCACACTTCGGTCGGCCCGCTCTCGTCCATGCCCAGCGCCCACTGTACCTGGTCCAGGTCATGCGAGCCCCAGCCGCAAATCTCGCCGCCGCAGAAGTCCTTGATCGACAGCCACCCCGGCCGGGAACGGCTGATGCGGATGTTCTCGTTGAAGGGCTTGGGCTCCACCTGCCCCATCCACTTGTCCCAATCCAGGGTCTCCGGCACGGGCTGGCCCGGCAGCTTGCACTCCCAGGCGCCGGCATAGTTGACACCGATCACCTTGGTCACCTTGCCGATGTATCCGTTGCGGATCAGCATGCACGCGCGGTGGAAGCTGGAACTGGAACGCTGCTGGCTGCCCACCTGCAGCACGCGGTTGTTTTTGCGGATGGCCTTGACCATCGCCCGCCCCTCGACGACGGTCAGCGTCATGGCCTTCTCCACATAGACATCCTTGCCCGAAAGCGCGGCGTCGATGGAGTGCAGCGCGTGCCAATGGTCGGGGCTGGCAATGACGACGGCATCAATATCCTTGCGCTCCAGCAGGCGACGGTAGTCCTGGTAGACGCTCTTCTCGTCCAGGCCCAGCCTTTTGGCGTTCTGCCGCGCCCGGGCCAGGTCCACATCGCACACCGCGGCGAACTGGACATCCGGGAATTTGGCCAGTTCCCCGGTATCGGCCGGGGACCGGCTGCCGGTGCCGATGGCCGCCATGATGACCTTGTTGCTGGGGGCCGCGGTCGTTCCGCGTCCGAGCACATGGCTGGGCACAATGGAAAACCCGGCCACTCCTGCCGCGCCGGCCGTCAGCGTGGATTTCAAGAACTCACGTCTACTCTGGCGTGGGGACATTGATGGGGATTTGGTTTTTTGCGTCGCTTTCATGATTTCGCCCCTCTAACAAAATGAACTGAAGAACGCAGGAACCTCCGCTTTCCCGGGCCTCGAACGCCCGAGAACCGGCAGCTTCCGGGCCTCACTTGTCTTTTAGCCATTCCTTCTGGCCGGCCTCCAACCCGGCCTGCGTCCACGCTTTTGGGCTCACGCCGATGCGGTAGCGGAGGGCGAATTCGCCATGCGCCGGCACCGACCGCGGTTTGGGCGCGAGCAGTGCCTGGCAAATGAACGGCATTTGCCTGGAATCAATAATGTACCACGGCGCGTCCCCGCCGGTGTTGGCCGGGTCGGAGAAAAAGGCGAGGCTACCGATGTCCCGCGCACCGTCGCTGAAATTGCAGGCGACCGCCGCGGCATTGGGCCGGGCGCGATTGCTGACAAACCGCTCCACCGGTCCGGCGGTGGTGACAACCGACATGGTGACCGGCAGTGGAACCATGCGCGCGCTCAACCCGGCGTAGCCGCCGTTCACCGCACCGCCCGGTTCGCCTGGCATCGGCGTCCGATCGAGCACCAGGTCTTTGTCGCCCACCGTAAAGCGCGCCAACCAGTCAATGGAGAAACCGCCGTCTGCCGCCGGCGCGGAAACCTGCAGTTCCCGGAGTTCCGTCATATCGGTCTCGCCGGAAGGATTCACGTAGCGGAGCTTCAGGCGGATGGTGGCCCGCCCGTCCGCCTGCGTCTCAATCGTCGGAGGGTCCCAGCGGGTCTTGCCCTGCGCGTTGCCGGTGCTGTTCTCCTCCCAATAATTCACATGCCTGGCGTCGTTGGGGTGGTTAATGTATTTCCAGGAGAACCACAGCGCGTAATGCCACGGATGGTCCGCGGGTTTGAAGTTGGTCAGGGGCGTGTTCCCACCGGGGGCCACCGGATGAAAGAACGGTTTGCCCTTGCTGGGGTCGAAACTGAAGCGCCAGAAAACATTCGTTCCGCTGACCCACGCCAGGCTTTTGTCGTCGCGTTGCCACTCGCCGAGCGCGGCGGTCTGAAATAACCCAAGAACCATAAGCCCGACGGAAGCGGCTTTACCAATGTGAAGCAGTTTTGGCATGTTCATGGGCATGACCGTAGCAGGAAATGCAGTTCCTTGTCAAGGCAATAAGCGAGACACGTCACCATCGCGAGCCACAGGTTTCGTTTCCTAAGCCCGAAAGGCTAATCGGCCGATGGGCAACAGGCAAGCACGTTCGTCCGACCATGGCGTAAGTCCAGGATATGAAGACACTTACGCTCGGATAATATTTGCACCATACGGGGAATTCAACCGCGAAAAAGGTCCCCCCGCGAATATTTTTCGGCGGGCCAGAAACCGCAGAAATTCTGGGTCGAAGCCACGGTTTGCGTATTGACGGCGGGGTATTCGGGACGGTATCGAAGAGTACGGTCATGAGCATCCAAGGGCCCCCAAACGCGATACATCGCGTTTGGGAACCCGAAACGGCCTGCCACCAAGAAGGGAGGACTTTATGATGTCTTACCGACTCATGATTTCGGCGGTGGTTTGTATGCAGGTTGTGTCCTCGCTGGCTTTCGCGCAACAACTGCCGCGCGAGCAGTGGGGCGCCCCGCCGGTCCGCGTGTCTCATAAAGAGGGCCTCTGGCAGGTTGAGGGTCAGAAGAATAGGGTCACCCTCAACGCGTCGGACTTGACGATGAACGTACAAGCCGGGCCTGTCGCCTGGAAGATGGGGCCCTCGTCCGAGAAGGACATGCTGGTCAGGTCTAAGGGGGAGGAGTTCTATCTGCGTCTGGCGGATGCCGAGAAGATCGACATCACGCCCTACGACACCGGGGCCAAGACAGGCGTGAAGATCCGGTTGGAGCGATTCCGCAACGCCGGACTTCGGAGTCGAGGCCTGGAATTGGACTTGGCGTTATGTCTGACCGTGTGCCTGGAGGGCAAGGACGAAGAACTGGTTTGCGAGGCTGTGGCGATCGAGCGTGAGACCTCGGTCCGGCATCTGGACTGGCCCCGAGCGATGGACGCCCGGGGTGTCAACTACACGGCCTTGAGCCACGTCCGGGGCAACCTCCTTCCCGGCGAATGGCCCAAAGAGTACCATCCGTACCGCAACGTGCCGGGCGGGCAGGAGTCGCTCATCGCGACCGACACGAGCATTATCCAGAGCAATCTCATCGAGTGCTGGTCCATGTCGTGGTGGGGATTCCAAAAGGGCGAGTCGGCGCTGATCCTGATCGTCGAGACCTCCGCCGATGCCGCGTATACGTTCTCTCATCCGGCGGGCGGTCCCACCGTGATCGGGCCGCGCTGGCTGGCGTCCCTGGGCAAGCTCCGGTATCCGCGGTCGGTGCGCCTGTGCTTCTTTCCCAAGGGCGATTACGTCGACCATGTGCAAGCGGTACCGCCGGCACGTGATGGATACGGGGCAGTTTGTCTCGCTCAAGGAGAAGATCGCCCGGGAACCTCTCGTGGGCCAATTGATCGGCACGCCGCACGTCCGACAGCACGCCTTGCGCAACTACAAGCCGGGCGGGCACCGCTACGACCCAAACCACCCCGACCGCAACTATCGGGTAACAACGTTTGACGAGTTGGCGCAGCAGCTTCGCGAGATGAAAGGCCGGGGTGTGGAGCGGGCGTATGTCACACTGGCCGGCTGGCCCTATCAAGGGTACGACCGCCAGCATCCGGATGTCCTGCCGCCCGCGCCGGCCGCCGGCGGCTGGGACGGTTTGAAACGATGGGTCGATACGTGCAAGGAACTCGGCTACCTCTACAATCTGCACGATCAATACCGCGACTACTATGTGGATGCACCGTCTTATGACCCGCAGTTCGCTGTCCAAGAGGAAGATGCGATCAGCCGGCCGACCGCGTTTCCCGGTACCCGCTTCGGGACTTGGAAGGAGGGCTGCATCCCGTTCATGGACTACTGGGACGGCGGCAAGATGGCCTATATGAACGCCCGCCTGGCGCTGCCGCATCTGGTCAAGAACTACCAACTGATGTTCGAGCACGGCATCCGCATGCAGGGCAGCTACCTGGATGTGTTCGGCTACGTCCCGCCGACGGAGGACTTCAACCCCGAGCACCCGGTGACGCGGACCGACTCGATGCGTTGTCGAGCGCAATGCTTCCAGTGGGCCCGCAACAACCTGGGCATTGTCGGCACCGAGGCGGGCGCCGACTGGGTCATTCCCTACGTGGATTATTGCTCGGGTGCGAACGCCGGCCAGTGCATTGCAGCGCCGCTGTACAATCTGGTCTATCACGATGCGATCCTGACGCCGGAAGGCGGCACGGGCGACTATCTGCGGTGCCTCCTCAATGGCGGCTACCCCGATATCGGACGCAGTGAGAAGAGCCTGCCATTGATGCGGCAGATTGCGGCCTTGCACAAGAGGGTGGCGCTCCTGGAGATGACAAACCACGAATTCCTGGACAAGAACCATCGCAAGGAGCGCAGCACCTTCGCCGACGGCACGACGGTGACCATCGACCGAGACGCTCGCACGTTCGAGATCAAGCCGGAGTTGGAGCTGTGAAGACGCTGGCATCGTCCCAAGTTCTTGAGGCTGGTCGGCACGAGCTCTTGGTCCGGGTGGCAGCGGCAAGGCCGAAGGCTTTGCGCAGGCCTTGCCGATGGCTCGTATCTGTGCCTCCACACCAGCGGCAAGCTCCGAAGAGGGTTCGGGTCCCCACCGGCCCTCTTTCGCCGGTGGGAGCCCTTCCCAATCGCGCTGTATCGCGACTGGGGGCCCAGACTCTGCTTGCCGCTGCCACCCGTTTGAGGGTGAACGGACAAGTCGAAAAGATATGAGGACTGATATGAAAAGAACCGTTGTTGTTTGTCTGCTCGGACTTGCGGGCTCGCTGTCGTATTCCGTGGCCGGCGCCGCGGGGCAGCCTGCGGGTGGCATAGAAGTGGATTACGCCCAGCTTGTCGCACGAGCGGACCTTCATTACGAGAAGCCTGTCAGCCGCAGCGAGGAAGGAATACCCGTAGGCAACGGCCGGATGGGCAGCCTGGTGTGGACCACGCCGGAGGCGATCCGGTTGCAGATCAACCGTGTCGACGTGTTCGCCAACAACTCCTATAGCACGAGTTTTCCGGCGCGCAACAGCGATTACTGCGGCGGATGCGGATTTGTGGACATCGCCTTTGGCGGGGCAGTATTCACAGAAGGGAAGATGTCGCAACATCTTTTCTGCTACGATGGTCTGGCGAATGTTCGCGGGGACGCCGTCGCGGCCAACGTGCTGGCGTGGAACGAGCAGGACGTGATGGCCTTTGAGGTCAGCGATAGCCGGGAGCATCCCGTCGTGATCGCGGCCGTCTTGCGGATGCTTAGGGCACCCGCAGTGAAGACCGGGGCACACACCGCCATCTCGAAAATCGAAGACCGCGGAGGACGGATCATCTTGACGCAGAAGTTCACGGAGGCGGACTACTACTGCGGCTCCGCGGTGGCTATCGGAATCGTTGGGCGCAAAACCGAAGTGCAGACGCCCAATGAGAGTGAGATTCGGTTGGTGGTCGAGGCAGGACGCGGGTCGTTTACCATTCTCATCGCCAGTGCGGCGAGTTTGGACCCGAAGGAGGACATCGTCGCGGCGGCGCTGGGGCAACTGGCGGCAGCGGAAAAGAAGGGCTATGAAGGACTGGTGGAGTCGAACAAGACCTGGTGGCACGATTTCTGGTCGAAGGGCTTCGTCCGCCTGCACAGTGAAGATGGTGTGGCGGACAACATCGAGCGGAACTACACCTACTATCTCTACGTGATGGCCTCCAGCTCGCGCGGCAAGTTCCCGGCCAAGTTCAATGGGATGATCTGGATTACCGGCGGCGACAAGCGGTCGTGGGGTGGGCATTACTGGGGGGCCAACCAGGAGTGCATGTACAACGCGTTGCTGGCGACGAACCGGATGGAACTGCTGGACCCGATGTTCAACATGTATTCGGGCATGTACGACTCCTGCTGCCACAGCCGCCCGGCAACAATGGGGCAGTGAGGGCATCTACATCCCCGAGACGGTGGCCTTCGATGGACTGGCGAAACTGCCCGACGATATCGCGGCCGAGATGCGCGAACTGTATCTGCTGAAGAAGCCCTGGGACCAGAGGAGCGAGAGGTTCCTCGCGGTCGCGCGCACAGGCCAGCCGTATTCGAGCCGCTGGAACTGGATGGGCGGCGGCAAGTACGTGGATGGGGTCTGGCAGCCGACCGAGCGCGGCGGGGGACCTTACGGGCCCGTCACGCACATCTTCTCGCGCGGTGCGAAGATCGCCTACACGTACTGGCAGCGCTACGAATACACCCTGGACAAGGCCTGGCTGCGGGACAGGGCCTACCCCATGCTCAAGGGCGTGGCGGAGTTCTATCGCAACTACCCGAACATCAAGAAAGGCGACGACGGCAGATACCACATCCATCACGTCAACAGCAACGAGTCCGTCCAGGGCGGACGCGATCCGGATGAGGAAATCGCCTCGATCATGGGCATCCTGCCGGCGGTGATCCAGGCTTCGGAAATCCTGGGGGTGGACGCCGAGATGAGGCCGGTGTGGAAGGAATTCCTGATCAACTTGGCGCCGCTGCCGACCGGTGGGCAGCCCGGCCGCGTCTGGATTCGTGCCTTGCCGCCCATCTTTCGCGGCACCGGCACCGGCCGTCCGGACGGCAATACGATGCCGCAATGGTTCTTCGATTTGTGCACGCTGGAGAACGACAACCCCGAAACGATGAAGATCGCCCACGCGACGCTGGACGGCTACTTACGCGGTCCGAACACACGGCCGGGCGTGCTGTCCAAAGTGCCCGTTGCGGCGGCGATGATGGGCCGGGCCGAGGCGGTGCGCTATCTGCTGCCCAACCAGTTGTCCTTCCCGGACCGCGCGCCGGTTCTGGCCAATCGGCTGGACCAGCGCGAAGGCGTCCAGACGACCAACGCCCAGCGACTGGGCAGGGTCGCCGATGCGCTGCACACCGCGCTGCTGCAGAGCGTAGCCGCCGGGCCAGCCAGAGAACCCGTCATTCGCGTCTTCCCCGCCTGGCCCAGGGAGTGGGACGCGGCATTCACCCTCCTGGCCCGCGGGGCGTTTCTGGTCAGTTCTTCCATGCAGGGCGGCGAGATCGGATTCGTTCAAGTCAAGTCCCAGATTGGTGGCGAGTGTCGCCTCCGCAATCCCTGGCCCGGTGCGCCGGTCATGCTGGAGCGCAACGCCAACAAGGCACAAGACCTCTCCGGCGACCTGTTGAAGTTCCCCACGATAAAGGGAGAGGTGATTACCATTCATCCATCGAGGTGACTTTTGGAGGATCGAACATGAAACACAACCGTGCCGCCCGAGTGATTCGTCTTGTTTTCATTGTGGCGCTTTTTGCCGCTCTTGATGTGGCTGCCTTCGGTGGAACGGCCCCCACGGCGGAGATTCGCACGCCGAAACCGCCCGAGACGCCGCGCATCAACGGTCCGGCGGTTTTCGGCGTCCGGCCGGGGAATCCCTTCCTTTATCGCATCCCCGCCACCGGGGCTCGGCCGATGGAGTTCTCGGTCGAGTCCCTGCCGGCCGGGCTTGCCGTGGACGCCAAGACGGGGCAGATCACCGGCTCCTTGAAGCAACCCGGCGCACACCTTGTCACACTGCGTGCGAAGAATGCTTTGGGAGCGAGTGAGAGGAAGTTCAAGATCGTGGTCGGCGAGACCATCGCCCTGACGCCTCCCATGGGTTGGAACAGTTGGAATGCGTATCATGGCAGCGTCACGGGTGAGAATGTCATCCACGCGGCCCGGGCCATGGCGGCCAGCGGTCTGATCCAGCACGGCTGGACCTACATCAACATCGACGATGCCTGGCAGAAGGAGCGCGGCGGGCCGTTCAAGGCCATTCAGCCCAACGAGAAGTTCCCTGACTTCCCGAAGATGTGCGACGAGATTCACGCCCTGGGGCTGAAGGTCGGCATCTACTCCACGCCTTGGACGACCTCCTATGCCCGCTACATCGGCGGCAGCTCCGACGATCCCAACGGTGCCTGGTCGAAAGGAGGGGGCCGGAGATCAGGCAAGGTCTCCTTCGCCGAGGCCGATGCGAAACAGTGGGCGGTCTGGGGCATCGACTATCTCAAGTACGACTGGAACCCCAACCAGACCACGCCGCGAGAAACCAGCGAGCAGTTCCACCAGGACACCGAGGCGATGCAGAAGGCTCTGCGCCGGTGCGGCCGCGACATCGTCTTCAGTTACTCCAACAGCATGCGCTTCGACGATATCGCCGACCAGTCGAAGATGCTCAACTGCTGGCGCACCACCGGCGACATCGGCGACAGTTGGCAGAGCATGGCGACCAAGGCCTTCTATGTCAACATCCCGCGCGGCCAGACCGACCCGCAGGGCCCGCCAAGCGACCGCTGGGCCCCTTACGCCGGCCCCGGCCACTGGAACGATCCCGACATGATGGTCCTGGGCGTGGTCAACTTCGGCGGCAAGCAACACCCGACCCGGCTCACGCCCGATGAGCAATATCTGCACATGACCCAATGGTGCATGGCTTGTGCCCCGCTACTGCTGGGCTGCGACCTCGACAAGCTGGATGAGTTCACCCTGAACCTTATCACCAACGATGAGGTGCTCGCGGTGAACCAGGACACACTCGGCAAGCAGGCGACGCTGGCCGCCAACGAGAACAACGTCCTGTTGGTCTATGCCAAGGATCTCGAAGACGGCTCCAAGGCGGTGGCCCTCTACAACCTCAGCAAAGAGCCCGCGACCGTGACCGCCACGTGGTCCGATTTGAAACTCTCCGATCGACAGACGGTCCGCGACCTGTGGCGGCAGAGCGATTTGGGCCAATTCGCCGATCAGTTCCCGACGTCCGTGGCCCCGCACGGAGCGGAATTGGTGAAGATTCGTGCCGCTCGTTGAGCGTTCACGACATCGAGAGCAGTTGGAGAAGATGCACACCATGAGAGAACGTACTTGGTTGTCATTGGTCGGGATCGGTATTGCCTTTGCTGCTGGCGCGGTGAGCACAGATGCTTGGGCGGCTGAGAAGGCCACCAGCGAATGGGTTCATGCGGGCGCCGACGGCAGGCTCGTCTACAAGACGACCCCCGTGGGTGACCGGATCATGGATTTCTCCTACGCCGGCTATATGGGCGGAGGTGTGGCGTTGCCGGAAGTCCCGGTCAAGATCACCGTGAAACCCGTGGAGGGAGACAATACCGCCGCGATTCAGGAGGCGATTGACAAGGTCTCGGCGCTGAGTCCGGAGAAGGGCTTCCGCGGCGCGGTCCTGCTGGCCCCGGGAGACTACACCTGTTCGAAGACGATCTCGATTCAGGGCAGTGGCGTTGTGCTGCGCGGCAGCGGCAGCGGGGTGGGCGGATCGACCATCAAGATGGTTGGTGGGCGTCATGTGGCCGTCGCCGTCGGCGGATCGAGAGGGCGAGGGCGAGTCTCGGATGCCACACAGGAATCCGACAGAGTCCAGACGTCGATCTCGGATGCCTACGTACCCTCGGGGGCGAGGTCTTTCACCGTGGCCGATGCTTCGGGCTTCGCCGTCGGTGACGCGATGGAGATTCGGCGGCCGGTCACGGCGGCCTGGGTCCACTTCATGCAGATGGACAATCTGACCCGCGACGGGCGTCCTCAGACGTGGATTCGCACCGGGACCAGCACCACCGCGACACGCACGATTGCGACGCTTTCCGGCAACAGGATCACCCTGGATGTGCCGCTCTCGGATTCCTTTGACGCCAGGTACTTGAATCCGCCGGGGACCACCGTGGTCAAAGTCAGACCGCCGACACTGCTCTCGCAGGTCGGCGTCGAGCACCTGCACATCCAGGCTCCTCCGATGGAGGTGAGCTATACCCAGCACCCTTACACGGCGCTGCGGATCAACGGCGAGGATTGCTGGGCCCGGGATATCCGGATCGAAGAGACGATGAACAGCGTCTCTCTCGGCGGCCGGCGCATCACGCTGGAGCGGGTCGCCATCCATCGCACGGTTCCCAACCTCGGCGCATCGAAGCCGGCGGAGTTCGCCCCGAATGCCGGTCAGGTCCTGCTGGACCGTTGTTCGAGCATCGGCGACAACATCTGGCATGTGGCGACCGGCGCCGGCATCGTCGGCCCGATCGTGCTGCTCAACTGCACCTTCCGGGGCAACGGCCACATCGAGGGCCACCAACGCTGGACCACGGGGATGCTCCTCGACAATTGCCAGGTCCCTGAGGGCGGCATCGATTTCAAGAATCGCGGCGCCATGGGCTCGGGTCACGGTTGGGGAGTGGGTTGGGCGGTGGCCTGGAATTGCGTAGCCAAGACTTTTGTCGTCCAGCAGCCGCCCGGCGTGTTCAACTGGATGATCGGTTGCATCGGCCCGAATGTCCCCACGCCGCGACCGTTCGACTCCGCCCCGACCCTGCCCTTGGGGATTTCCGACTCACCCGGCAAGCCGGTCGCGCCTCAGAGCCTGTACCTGGCCCAACTGGCCGAGCGGCTGGGTCCGCAGGCTGTCAAGAACATCGGATACTGATGCGGTCCCCTTTCTGAAGCTCTCGATGTTGATCCAGCGCGTTCTCTGGGAGATAATATCCCCGGCCCGGACGCATTCAACCTGGAATTGGGTGCGGACCACGCCCTGAGGCCTGTGGTGCTTGATGAACTTGTTCTGAGGAGACGGTTATGACGCTCAAAGCCGCCCTGATCTGTTTGCTTGGGTTGCAACAGAACTGGCTTTGCCGCGGATTGATTCCTTCGATGTTGATGGCCTCCCTTGCCTCTGCGGGGCAGGCTCAAGATCGGGCGGCCTGGATGAAAGAGGCGCAGTGGGGCGTGATGACGCACTACCTCGCCGACTGGAAAGCCCGCGAGATGAAAGAGCCGATGACCGTCGAGAAATGGAACGAAATGATAGACCATTTCGACGTGGAGGGGCTGGCCGAGCAACTCCAATCGGTCGGGGCGGGCTACTACCTCATCACGATCGGTCAGAACTCGGGTTACTATCTGTCGCCCAACGCCACGTACGACCGCTATGTAGGCATCCAACCGAGCAAGTGCTCCCGTCGGGACCTGGTGATGGACCTGGCGGCGGCGCTGCACAAGCAGGGGATCAAGCTCATGGTCTATCTGCCGGCCGAGCGCCCGGCGGGGATGCGACGGCCAGACAGGCCCTTCAATGGCAAAACGGCCCGCACCGCAACCGGGAGTTTCAGCTCCAATGGGAGCAGGTCATTCGGGAGTGGTCCACGCGCTGGGGGCCGAAGGTCGCCGGCTGGTGGTTCGACGGGTGCTATTGGCCCAACACGATGTACCGCACCGACGAGACCCCGAACTTCGCCACCTTCGCCGCGGCGGCGCGGGCGGGCCACCCCGACCGCCTCGTCGCCTTCAATCCCGGGGTCGTCCCCCGCCTTCTCTCCGTCACGCCGCACGAGGACTACACGGCCGGGGAGATCAACGATCCCAACCGGGTGGAGATCCGCCGGGCGGCGGACGGCAAAATCGACGGCACGCAGGTCCACATTCTGAGCTACCTCGGCCGGACCTGGGGCCTGGGCTCGCCCCGATTCGCCCCAGAGCAGATCGTCCAATGGAGCCAGGGGATTCGCCAACAGGGTGGTGCGATCACCTGGGACGTGCCGATCCAGTCCAACGGCCTGATCGCCCAGCCGTTCCTGGACCAGTTGGCTGCCGTAGGCAAGGCTCTTCGTCGACACAAACGAAAAATGTGAGACGGAGGTTGCTGGCCCATGCAAAGACAAGCAGGATTGTTGGTGGTCGGTTGGGCGGGTCTCTTCTTTGCGGCTACGGTCGTATCCGGGGGACAAATCTCCGGCGAGCTCAAGGTCTGGCATAAGGTGACGATCACGTTCGATGGCCCGCAGACGAGCGAACGGGCCGAGCCCAATCCGTTCACCGACTATCGGCTCATGGTCACGTTCGCCCAAGGGCAAAAGACATACGTCGTGCCCGGGTACTACGCGGCGGATGGCAATGCCGCCCATACCGGCGCCGATTCCGGCAACAAATGGCGGGTGCATTTCGCTCCCTGCGAGCCGGGACCGTGGAGCTATCGTGTCTCTTTCAAGAAAGGCCCCGGTATTGCCCTCAACGACGATCCTGGCACCGGCGCCGGGCCTATGGATGGCGAGACCGGCAGCTTCGTCGTGGGGCCGTCCGATAAGACCGGACGCGACCTGCGCGGCAAAGGACGGCTCCAATACGTCGGCGCGCATTACCTGCGTTTCGCCGGCACGGGCGAGTACTTCCTCAAGGTCGGGCCGGACGCCCCCGAGACCTTCCTCGCCTACGCGGATTTCGACGGCACCGAGGCCCGCCGCAAGAACGTCCCGCTGAAGACCTGGCAGCCGCACGTGCAGGACTGGAGACCGGACGACCCGACCTGGAAGGACGGCAAGGGCAAGGGCATGATCGGAGCCCTGAACTACCTGGCCGGCAAAGGCTGCAATGCTTTCTCTTTCCTCACCTACAATGCCGGCGGCGATGGCGACAATGTTTGGCCCTTCATCGAGCGCAACGCCAAGTTGCGGTATGACTGCTCGAAGCTGGACCAGTGGGGCATCGTATTCGACCATGCGACGCGGATGGGCCTGTACCTCCACTTCAAGCTTCAGGAGAATGAGATCGACGACAACCGCCGGGGCGACAAGAGCGAGGGGCTCCCCAACGCGAAACGAGGCGTTGGGGACCCGCGCCGGGCCTGGTGCCGGAGTCGCTCGACGGCGGCAAGCTCGGCCTCGAGCGCAAGCTCTACTGCCGGGAGCTGATCGCGCGGTTCGCACACAATCTCGCCCTCAACTGGAACATCGGCGAGGAGAACACGCAGTCGACCGAAGAAGTCGTGGACATGGTGCGCTACCTGCACGACACCGACCCTTACAAGAATCACATCGTGATTCACACGTTCCCCAACCAGCAGGACAAGGTCTACACGCCGCTGCTGGGCGACAAGTCGCTGTTGACCGGGGCGTCGCTCCAGAACAACTGGAACCAGACGCACCAGTGCACGCTCCAGTGGGTGACCGAGTCCACGAAGGCGGGCCGGCCGTGGGTCGTCGCCAACGACGAGCAGGGCTCTGCCAATCTGGGTGTACCGCCGGACCCAGGCTATCAGGGCTTCAGCGGCACCGCCGGCCAGGGCAACGACGCCCGTGATCTGCATGCCATCCGCCAAGCCACCCTCTGGGGCAACCTGATGGCGGGCGGCGCCGGGGTCGAGTACTACTTCGGCTATCAGCTTCCGGCTAACGATCTGAACTGCGAGGACTTCCGCAGCCGCGACAAATCGTGGGACTACTGCCGCATCGCGCTGGAGTTCTTCCATGCCCATCGTGTACCCTTCTGGGAGATGAAGAACGCCGATGCCCTGGTCGGCAATCCGAAGGGCGACAACTCGAAGTACTGCTTCGCCAAGCCTGGTGCAGTGTATGTCGTATATCTGCCGAGAGACGGCACGACCGACATCGATCTGGGCCCGGCCGCCGGCACCTATTCCATCGCCTGGTACAACCCGCGCACCGGCGGCGAGCTGCAAGAGGGCTCCCTGGCAACTATCTCCGGCCCCGGCGTGCAGTCCATGGGCACACCGCCGTCTGATCCGCAGGAAGACTGGGTGGCACTGATTCGCAAGTAGCATGGGCGTCTCGCCCATGAGTCCGGATTCACGGGCAAGATGCCCGTGCTACGAAAGGCAGAATGATGACAAAGAAGTATCGCATTGCGGTTGTCCCCGGCGACGGAATCGGCTGGGAAATCGTTCCCGTCGGGGTGCAAGTGCTCCAGGCCACGGCCGAGCGTTTCGGCTTCGGGCTGTCCACGGAGACATTCCCGTACGGGGCCGCCTATTACAAGAAGACGGGCAAGTTCCTCCCCGATGATGGGCTCGACACACTGAAACGGTTCGACGCGATCTACTTCGGGGCGGTGGGTCTGCCGGACGTGGACGATACGCTGCCGGCCAAGCTCTTCACCTTCCACGTGCGCAAGAGTTTCAACCAGTACGTGAACTACCGGCCGGCCCGCCTCTTGCCGGGAATCCAGGGCCCGCTGCGGAACAAGACCCCGGCCGATATCGACTTCATTGTCATCCGTGAAAACACCGAGGGCGAGTTCGTGCAGGTGGGCGGGTTCGTTCGTCCCGAGGCGCCCGAGGGCTTTGCCATGGACACGAGCGTCTTCACGCGGCAAGGCATCGAACGCGTCGCTCACTATTCGTTCCGTCTCGCCCAGCGCCGCCGGCGCAGGGTGACCAGCATCACCAAATCGAATACACTCATCCATTCCCTGGCATTCTGGGACCGGGTGATCGAGCAGGTGAGCCGATCGTACCCGGACGTGACCTACCGGAAGATGTACGTGGACAATGCCGCGGCCAATTTCGTGCTTCACCCGGAGTACTTCGATGTCGTGCTGACGACGAACTTCATTGGAGACATCCTGAGCGACCTCGGCGGCGCGATCATGGGCAGCCTGGGCCTCGGCCCCGCCGGGAACATCAACCCCGAGAAAGAGTACCCCTCCATGTTCGAGCCGATCCACGGCTCGGCCCCGGACATTGCCGGCAAAGGAATTGCCAATCCGATCGGCACGATCTGGGCGGGCGCCCTGATGCTGGAGCACCTGGGCGAGAACCAAGCCGCCGACCTCGTCGTGCGCGCCATCGAGAAAACAGTGTGCGCTGGCGTTCTGACGCCGGACTTGGGTGGGACGGCCAAGACGGTCGATGTCGCGGACCACGTGATGCAGAATGTGAGAGAGCTGTAGCGAATCATGCCGCGGATCATTGATCTAACCTTGCCTCTGGAGAACGCCCTGCGAGGCGTGTCCGTCGAGCCGGCCAAGACGCTCGAAAAGGACGGCTGGAACGCCACGACGCTGCACCTCTACTCCCACTGCGGGACCCACATGGATGCCCCGACCCACTTCGGTGTCGCCGGCCAGACCATCGACCAGATCCCCCTGGACCGGTGCATGGGCCCGGCGTGGGTGATAGATCCGGTTTGCAGTGTGCCCGTAAGGGCATATCAAGATCACGCCTCACGGCGTCACTGGGGCCCCCAAACGCGAAATCCGGCGTTTGGGGAACCCCGCTACGAACGAGCCCTGATCCGCGTCGCGGACCTGGGACAGATGGCGGAGAGAGTGCAAGCAGGCGATGGTCTTCTCCTGCGGACCGGCTGGAGCCGGCGCGTCTACGAGCCAGCCTATCGGGACCAATTGCCGAGAGTGAGCTTGGAACTGGCCCAGTGGTGTGTGGCCAAAGGAGTCAGGATGCTCGGTGTCGAACCTCCCTCCGTCGCCGACGTCAACAACCTGGAAGAACTGACAGCCGTACACAAGGTCCTCCTCGAAGCCGGTGTCATCATCGTCGAGGGATTGGCGAACCTCGACCAGATCCGCCGCGAGAAGGTGACCTTTATGGCCTTCCCGCTGAAGGTCGCCGGTGGTGACGGCGCGCCCGTGCGGGCCTTTGCTCTTGGAAGATTGATTGAACTTCTGCGAAACTGGAGATTGGCTCATGAAACAAGATTACTTTCATCGCGTCGCCGCCCTGACGCCGACCAAGATGTGGATCAATAACGTCACGCCCGAGGAGGCGGACCTGGCGATTGCCGCCGGAGCGATGGGCTGCACGCAAAATCCGTCCTACACCTGGAAGATGCTGACTCACGAAACGGGCAAGGACCACGCCCTCGCCCTGCTGGATGAGACGCTCAGAGAGAGCCGGGACGACAACGAGGTCGAGTGCATCCTGCAGCGAAAGCTCGTCAAGCGGGTGGCCGAGCGATTCATGAGCGTCTATCAGAAGACCAACGGCCGGCACGGATATCGTCAGCATCCAGGGCGATCCCGATCCACGAAGAAGACCCGCAGGTGATCATCGACGAAGGACGCAAGAATCGCCGGATGAGCCCAAACATCATGATCAAGATTCCCGCGACCAAAGCAGGCTTGGAAGCGATGGGCGTCCTGATCGAGGAGAACACCCCTCTGAACGCGACGGAGATCATGGGCCTGAGCCAGGTCATCGACGTCTGCGAGATGTACCGCCAGATCACGGCGAAGACCGGAAACCGACCGGTCATGTACTATTCGCTCATCACGGGCATCTACGATGAATGGCTCCACAAGGAAGTGGCAGCCCAGGGGATCGACATCGCGCCGGACATTCTCTACCAGGCGGGCATGGTGATCGCGAAGAAGGTCTACCGTCTGGTGCACGACCGCGGCTACGCGCTCGGCTTCATCGGCGGCGGCGTCCGGGGACTCCAGCACTTCACCGAGATGGTGGGCGGCGATGTCTGCATCACCATGAACTGGGGCGGTCAGGCGGATAAGCTGCTGGAACTGGATCAGCCCGTGGTCGCCCGGCTGTTCAACCCCGTGCAGGACCACGTCCTCGATGAGCTGCTGACCAAGGTGCCCGCGTTTCGGCAAGCCTACATGGAGGACGGCCTGGAGGTGGAGGAGTACGAGGAATTCGGGCCGGTCCGGTACTTCCGCGACATGTTCATCGGCGCCTGGCAGAATGCCCTGAAGCTGATCGCGGAGCGCCGCGCGGCCCGTTCGTAGTGTGCTCGTGAGAGCATATCGAGAAACGCAGAGAGTTCCGGCGGTAGCCCATGAGCCACGAATCGACACTTGCCAGAAGCGCAACGACCGTGATCCCCAGCCGGTACCTGCTGGTGGTCCTGACGTTTCTTCTATCGCTGCTGCTGTACATTGACCGTGCGTGCATCTCGGCGGCCACGGATTCGATCCGCCCGGCCCTGGGATTCAGCGAGAAGCAGATGGGCTGGGTCATGTCGGCCTTTGCCCTGGGCTACGCCCTCTTCCAGACGCCCGGAGGGCTATTGGCCGACCGGCTCGGGCCGCGGGTGGTCCTGGCGGCCGTGGTCAGCTTCTGGTCGCTCTTTACCGGCCTGACCGCCGCCGCCTGGAGTTACGTCTCCATGCTCGATCGTGCGTTTCCTGTTCGGGGCGGGCGAGGCCGGGGCCTTCCCGACGATGGCCCGGGCCTTCTACACCTGGATTCCCATGCCGGAGCGCGGCCGGGTCCAGGGGATCAACTTCTCCGGTTCCCGTCTGGGGGCGGCCTTCGCCCTGCCCGTCGTCGCCTGGATGATCGCCGCATTTGGCTGGCGGGCGACCTTCGCCACCTGGGCCGTCATCGGCTTCGGCTGGGCGCTGCTCTGGTACCTGTGGTTCCGCAACGATCCCGCCGATCACCCGCGTGTCACCCCCGCCGAGCTCGACCACATCCGCAAGACGCGCCAGCAGGCCAAGGACGACCAGAGCGGCCGGCCGAAGCTCTCGACGGCCGTCCTGCTCCGCTCCCGCAATATGTGGCTCGCCATGGTGCAGTACTTTTGCAGCAACTTCACCTTCTTCTTCGCCCTGACCTGGCTGTTCCCGCATCTGAAGAAAACCTACCAGCTTGAGCCGGTGCAGGCGGGCTTCTTTGCGGCCGCCCCGCTGGTCTGCGGAGCCCTCGGCAACTGGTTCGCCGGCGGGCTGGTGGATCGCATCTACAAGGGCAACAAATGGGTGCTGTCGCGCAGAGCACCGGCGATGCTGGGCTTTGCCCTTTCCGCGGTCGGGCTGGTCGCCAGCGTCTATATGGACCGCCCCTTGACGGCGGTCGTCTTCCTTTCCATCGCGATCTTCGGCGCCGATATGACACTGCCCCCCTCCTGGGCCTTGTGCATCGACATCGGCCGCCGGCACTCGGGCGCTGTCTCCGGGACCATGAACATGGCGGGCAACATCGGTTCGTTCGTCACCGGCCTGGCGTTCCCTTATCTGAGAGACTGGACCGGCTCGGTTGTCCCGTTCTTCTTTGTGGGAGCGGGTCTGAACCTCCTGGCCGTCCTGCTGTGGGCCTTCGTGCGGCCGGACCGGGGACTGGAGGAATACTAATGACACAGAGAACTGTCAACCGACAACTTCCGCTGAAAGGTGTTTGTGTCGGCGCGGGATACTTCAGCCACTTCCAATATGAAGCCTGGCAGCGGATTCCTGAAGTGACGATCACGGCGCATGTGCAACCGTGACCCCACACGGGCCAAGACGATCTTGGAGAGGTTCGGCATCCCGAGGCACTACAGCGACTACCGCGAAATGCTGGAGACGGAGAAGCCCGACTTCGTAGACATCATCACGCCGCCTCCGACTCACCTGGAGATGTGCCGGACGGCGGCAGACTTGGGTGTCCACGTGATTTGCCAGAAGCCCCTTGCGCCGACCTTCGACGAGGCCCGGCAGATCGTGGAGCACGCCGCCCAGGCGGGCATTCGCTTCATGGTGCATGAGAACTGGCGTTTCCAGCCGTGGTACCGCGAGATCAAACGGCTGCTGGATTCCGGCGCGATCGGCGACAAGATCCACGTGATGACCTTCCGCTCGCGCATGGGCGACGGCTGGGGCCCAGAACGCCTACCTGAACCGCCAGCCCTATTTCCGGGAGTACCCGCGCCTGCTCGTCTACGAGAATGGCGTTCACTTCATCGACACCTATCGCTACCTCGCCGGCGAGATCAAGCGGGTGTACGCCGTGCTCAAAAAGCTCAACCCCGTCATCGCAGGCGAGGACTTCGCCGCGGTGGTCTTTGAGTTCGAGTCCGGCGCAACGGGCCTCTGGGACGCGAACCGCTACAACGAGAGCAACTATCCGAACCCGCGCTACACGTTCGGCGAATTCCTCGTCGACGCCAACGGCGGCTCGATCCGACTGTACAATGACGGCCGGCTCACCCTCCAGCCTCTGGGCCAGCCGGAGCAGGACCATGCCTATCACCACGAGAACCGCAACTTCGCCGGCGACTGCTGCTACACGACGCAGCGTCACTTCATCGACCGCATGATCGACGGCGGCCAGTTCGAGACCAACGGATCGGACTACCTCCGCACGTTGGCGGTCCAGGAGGCCGTCTATCGGTCGGCCCAATGCGGGACACCCCAGGAGATTCCGCCCGGTGCCGAGGAGCGGAAAAACATTTGACCGCACCGACGCGGATGCCAAGATAAGGACATGGTTACGATGGATCCATTCAATGTCGGACAGCTCTGGCAGCCGTTTCGGCCGGACTCGATGCGATTTCAGGAGGTTTTTCCGCATCATGGGGATTACTCACGCCTTGTGAAAGAGACCGAGACGCTCGCGTACCTGATCCGCAGCTACTCGGTGTACTCGATGACCTGTGCGGCCCTGGGCCATCCGGGGGGCAGCTTCTCCGAGGCCGAGGTGCTCGCCGTGCTGTTCAACTACGTGCTGCGCTTCGATGCGAAGAACCCGCAGTGGCCGCAGCGGGATGTCTTCTACCTGTCCAAGTGCCACGCCTGCCCGGGGCTCTACGCGGCGCTGGCCCTGTTCGGCTACTTCCCGATCGAGGACCTGACCCGCTACGGCATGTGGGGCTTTCACCTGGAGAGCCATCCCGACAGCACGCGGACACCCGGCATCGAGATCTCCGGCGGCTCGCTCGGGCAAATCCCCGGCGTGGCGGTCGGGCGGGCGCTGGGCATCCGCCGGCACGGGCCGGACGAGAGCGACCGCATGGTCTACTGCCTCCTGGGCGACGGTGAGTGCAACGAGGGCTCCGTCTGGGAAGCCTTCATGGCGGCGGGCCATTACCGGCTCGACAACCTCGTCTTCGTCATCGACAACAACAAGGTCCAGGCCAAGGGCTTCGTCCAGACGGACATGTCCATCGAGCCGCTGGCCGACAAGCTCGCGGCGTTCAACCTTCAGCCCTGGGAAGTCCGCAACGGCCACCACGTCGCCGAGATCGTCGACCTGTTCAACACGCTCCACACCCAGCGGCGCGGCAAGCCCAGCGCCATCATCCTGAACACGATCAAGGGCAAGGGCATCGGCGCCTGTCAGCATAACCCCAACTGGCACACCAGCGCCCGCGCAGCAAAGAGACCGCCCAAGCCTGGCTGATGGAACTGTGGCACCGCAGCGGCCGACGCCTTGGCATCCCCGAGCAATTCCCGGTTTCGCTGGGCGAAGCGATCGCGATCGTGCCACCCCTGCACGACAATCCGGACGAGATCGTCGAGAAGCAGGCATAGGAGCATACATGGCCCAATTCACCATACCTGCGCGGAATGAAACCAAGGAAATGCGTTACCAGATGGGCTACGCGCTGGCCGATCTGGCGAACGAGTACCCGCATATCGTGGCCGTCGATGCGGACCTGCGGAGCAGTTCCGGCCTGCACATCTTCGAGCATTTCCATCCCGACAAGCTCATCAAGGTCGGCATCGCCGAGCAGAACATGATCAGCATCTCAGCGGGTCTGAGTCAGGAGGGCTTCATCCCCTTCCCCTGCACGTTCGACGCCTTCTGCCGGCGGTTCCTCGATCAGCTTTATATCTCGGTCGCCTACAGCCAGACAAACGTTAAGGTCCTGGGGGCCTACGTGGGCCTCTTCACCGGCAAGGCCGGGGCGACGCACCAGAGCGACAAGGAATTGGGCGTGCTCCTGCGCGTGCCGAACCTGCGAGTCATCGAGCCGGGATTCAATGAGGAGATGCGACAGGCATTGCGCGTGGCGGTCGAAACACCGGGACCCTTCTACCTGCGCATCGTCCGCTGCGAAGTCGAGGACAACGAGGTCGGACCGGACTACAAATTCCAACTGGGCAAGGGCACCACGGTGATCGACGAAGGCGGCGACATCGGCCTGGTCAGCACCGGTTACATGATCCGAACGGCCAAGCGGGCCGCCGCGAAGCTCCGGGACCACGGCGTTGGCATCCGGCTCGATCATCACCCGAGCCTCAAACCATTCGACGCGGAGCTTCTCCGTGACATGGCGGCCAAGGTCAAAGCCATCGTGACACTGGAGAACCACTGCACCAGCGGCGGCCTGTTCTCGCTCGTGGCCGAGGCCCTCGCCCGGTATGGCATGCAGGTCCCGGTCGGAGCGATCGGTACCGATCCGGAGGATTTCATCCACACGGGCCACGTCAACGATCTGTTGGCCCACTACAAGATGACCTCCGATGATGTGGTGGAGAAGGTCGAGCGCGTGCTCGAAGCGCTCCGGCAGCGCGGTCAACTGCGAGCGAATCGAGCTCATTAGTCGAGATGCCTGAGGCATGGACGATCTGTGTTGAAGCAACCCTTTTGGCGTCGATCCCATCCGGTTGTTCGGCGACTACATGAAAGTCACCGGCGTGCCGACCCTCGCCCCGGCGACCGGATCCCGACCTGGTCGGGCAAGAAGCTCGGCGTGGTCAACGGGTCGTCATGGATCAGCCTGTGGTCCGACGTACTTCGGCCAGCTCATGCTGCCGGGCGTCAAGATCGTCAACGTCGGCAACGAGGCCGTCCAACTCAATTTCATGGACGCCCACGAGCACCACCGGCCCTGCCCGCCGCAGATCAATATCGACCTCTTCTGCCGCTACGCGCGCGATCTCTTCGACCTCGTCAGCGTCGATGCGATCCTGATCTCGTGCTCCACGATGAATCGCGCCTTCGCCCAGGTCCGCGCGCACATGAAGGAAGTCGGCGTCCCCGTCATCCAGATCGACGAGGCCATGATGGAAGAGGCGGTGAACATCGGCGGCCGGATCCTCGTCGTCGCGACCCACGGCCCGACCGTCAAGAGCACCCAGAGCCTCCTCCAAGAGACGGCCGACCGGCTCGGCAAGTCCGTCGATTTCGACGGCATCACCACCGAGGCGGCCTTCGACCTCCTGGGCCAGGGGCGGATCATGGAGCACAACGCTCTCATCGACCGCGCCATTCGCCTTGTCCAGAAGGAGCGAGCGGTTGACGTCGTCGTCCTTGCGCAACTCTCGATGTCCGTTTTCTCTTTCTACCGCCCCGATCCCGTGGCCGTCTACGGCATTCCCGTCCTCAACAGCGGCCAAACGGGCTTCCGCCGCGCCAGCGAGGTCCTGGCGCGGCTTCTCCTCGTTCGTAGCATCGGCATCCTGCCGATGGCTCATGGGCTGGAAGCCCATGCTACGGGCGCAAGTACAGCAGGGAATCATCCATATCCTGCGGCGAGACGAGAGTCTGGCCTGTTGTCGTGGTCCCGCCGTCACGCACAGCACACGTGTTGCGGGCGTCGATCCATTTGACCTTGTATGTTCCATCTTGCAGGCGGACACTGACGGCGCCCGGGCTCTCGAGGTAGATCAGGTACTGCTGGCCCGGCTCGGCCAGGCAATAGCCGTTGTCCACCAGGTCTTGGCGCGGCTTCAGGCGGTAAAATGGCACCGTCTCGAAGAAATCCCAGACCGCCTTGATGATGTCGTGTCGCTGTTGCACCTTCTCGTTCAGGTCCATCGTGCCGCTGAAACCGGAGGAGGAGTCGCCGTTCATGTCGCCGAAGTTGATCATCGCGCCCGACAGGATCGTCACGTAGGCATTCTTGCGAATGTCGTCGGGTGAGTACTTCGGATGGTGCAAGTTCCCCGGCCAGAGAGTCTCCTGGGCGTACAGCGGCTTGCCGGCATGGTGATTCCTCAGGAGCACGGTGCTCAGCCTCTTACGATCCAGCGTCTTGGGACCTTGCAGGACGCCATAGGAGCTCCAGTCGGAATCGCGGAATTGGTCGTCGCCGGTCGGGTTGTGCACGGAGAGCGGGTGGCCGAAGACATCCAATTCCTTGATCCGCCTCCCAAGGCGGTTGATCTGGTCCTCACTTAAGAAAGGCTTGCCCTTATTGAGAAGCGGCTCCGGGCCGGCGACGAGAAACAGCACGTTCCAGTACGGGCCGAGCCGGGCCAGCGTGTAGCGCAGGTGCAGCTCCTGCTTCTTCTCGTCGCGAGGGAAATCGGAGTCCCGGCCGAAGAAGCCCGCGAAGGGATACACGATGATCCGCCGGGACGCGAGGTCATCGAGAATGCGTTCCATTCTCCGGTACTCGCGCGGATTCGGCTGCTGCGCCTTCGCATCCCACAAGTCCGGCGTGTTCCACCCTTGGCCCCGACCCTTGCTGTCCCGGTTGAGGTAATGACTCGCGATCGAAAGCATGTTGTAGCCCTGCGCCTGGGCCCATTCCAGGAATGCCTTGCGCTGCTGTTCGCTCCACGCCTCGCCGGTGGCCGGATTGGGGCGGTCGGCGAAGAACCGGTCGCCCACGTGCAGACTGCGAATCACAGGCGTCTTGCCGCCTTTGAACCCAAACCAGATCGGATTGCTTTCGCAGACTGAGATCACGCCGGGAAGGTCGGACGGCACGCACTCGAACGCCCCCTTCACGCTGCCGCTGCCATCGGAGAACCTCGCTTCATACCGCCATGTCCCCACCTGATCCGGCATGAACCGCATTCGCCAGATGCCCGCGCCGTCGTAGAAGCCCCAGAAGCGGACCATGCCGCCGTCCGGCTTAATGTAGGCGACATCGAGCGTCACATCCTCATAGGGATTTGCATAGCTCTTCTCATTCCTGATCGCCCGCTCAGAGAGACCCCATCGCCCCACCTTCTGAGGCACCGTCGCCGTGGTGAGGGCGTCCCGCCCTTGTGCTTGCGTGGCGAGGGCATCTTGCCCTCGCCACGAAGAGAGCGGATTGGGTCCTGTGATCGCGCTCTCGATCACGCGCGGGATACTGGCAGCGCCGGCCCCGACCCTGATCCCGACGCCGGCAAACACGATCCCATTGTTGCGATTCCAGAGCACCACCGACCCGCCGGCGCCGCGTCCGCACGCCCAGGCGACATCCGTTCCCGGGAACAAGTCGCGGTCCGTATTGACCCACGTCAGGAACCCATACGGGGCCTCCGGGAACTCCTGCGGCGCCAAGTCGATCTTGCCGTCATTGGGCCCATCGTAGTTTGCTTTCATGCCGCGCGTCTGCTTGGTCTCAAGCTCCTCGACAAACCAGCGCGGCACCAGCTCGACGCCATTCCACGTGCCGCGTGCCAGCGCAAGCAGACCCAGCCGGCCCATGTGCTCCAGGCTCAGAACGAACCGCACGCCATCCTGCGTCCCCGAGGAATTGTCTTTGACGATCCGCGTGGACCAACCCTCCATCCCGATCGCATCGAAGTAAGCCGCCTTTGCCACGTCCGCGTAATTGTCATGAAAGCTCTTCTTGCCGTAGACACGGGCGAGGGCATTGCACAGGTGGATCAGGTTCAGATCGGAATACGTCCACATCCGGCCGGGCTGGTAGTCCGGATGATTGCCGTACGGGTAATCGAACCCGGCCGATTGCGTCATCACATGCCACCAGGTCGCCTCGGCGTCGTTGCCCGCCAGATCGGGGACCCACTCGCTCAGCTTCTGCCGGTAGGACGGGATCCGTCCTTGCTGGAGCGCCGCCCCGACGATCATCGCATGCCAGGTCTTCCGCAGCGAGGCTACATCAACCGTCTGATGAAAGTCTCCCTGCACATGCACGAGATGCCCATGCCGCCACAAGGCCCAGCGCGGCGTCCCTCTCGCGCGGCATAGGGATGCTCCCTGATATACGCCTCGATCCTCCCGGCGAATTCCCGGGCCATACCGACTTCTTCCGCCGTCCGACGGTCCTGGTTCTCGATCCTCTGACCTGCCGGGGGAAAGTAAAGCCCGTGCCCATCCGACGATGCCCATGCCGCCGAGCCCAGCAGGCCAAGAATAGCCGCCATCCGCACGAATCTGATCCGCATGTCAAGCACCTCCATCCCAGTGAGGCCGTAAACCCGATCTCTCACCCGATGGCGGGATTATAGCATCACCACCTGCGCCTAAAGGCGCTTCCGTCTCGAAGGCCCCCGGAGCTATTCGTGCAACAGTCCAAAACCGAAAACGGGCCGGCACAAAGATTTTCTTTATTGGCGTCAGGGATCTGGAACAGACAATTGCGAGCGGAGCGCGGCAATCCGCCGCCGTATGCCGGTCACACCCCGGGGTCTGGTCCGAAGGGGATTCCTCTTGACCCGGTCCGTGGGGTGTATACCATTTCAGGCAAGATCTGCAGTCCACTTCAGGAATGTGAATTGACGGGGACCTATCCATGCGCCGGTTCGTTTCGTTTTCCCTGGTGACACTCATCGCCGCCACTGCTCAGGCCACTGCGACCTCCGGTCCGAACCCCCCTGGGGCGCGGCCGGACCCTAATCGGGTCGTGCGGATCGCGGTTCTTCAGGCCGGCACGGAGCACAGCAAGAAAGGTAACCCGGGGTGTGCCGCCAATTTCAGTCTCTTGGCCGGCCTGGCCCGGAACGCGGCGAAAGCCAAGCCCGATCTGATCGTCTTCCCTGAGTACGCGATTTCCGGCTGGCCCTATCCGTCCGAGGAGACCATCAACGGTCTGGCGGAGACTGTCCCGGGCGACGGGCCGTGGTACTCACGCTACAAGACCCTGGCCCAGGAAACCCACACGGCGCTCCTGGGCTGGCTCGTCGAGAAGGACCGGGGCAAGCTCTACAACTGCTCTTTTCTTGTCGATCCGAACGGCCGGTTCGTGGGCAAGTATCGCAAAGTCCAGGCCAACCTCGGGGAACAAACGTGGTGGGGCTGGTCGCAGGGCGAATCGTTCCGGCCGATTGAGTATCGGGGCGTCAAATATGGCATCAGCATCTGCGCCGATATGTGGTTCCCGGAGACGGTGCGGTGCGAAGAGTTGCTCGGCGCCGATGTCATCGTGCACGTGTCCATCGCCGATGACATGATGCACATCATCCCGACCCGTGCCTTCGACAGCGAGATCCCCATCGTGCTGGCGATCTTCAATGGCGGCTCGTACGCGGTGGATTCGCAGGGCAAACTCATGAACAAGCTGTCCGCCGAGACCCCCGGCTGGAAGGTCTTCGCCCTCGAGCCGTTCAGGGTTCGCATGGCGGCGAAATACGGCGGGCTCTGGATCCCCAGGCTGGGCAGCCGGAATACGCGGAACGTCGAGGCGTACAAGATCCTGGTCGATCCGAATACCCGACCACCCTGGACGGAGGTCTTCCGGGATAACCACGGCAAGCCGCAGACACGCGAGCAGTTGCGCAAGCGTTTCAAAGGTCGATATTCTGAGTGAACCGCGAATCAGACATTTTGCAGAGCAAGGCAGGCTGGTATGAGCGGAACTGGCGCTGGTTCGTGCTGGGGACGCTCTTTGGGGCAACCTTCCTGAGCTACTTCGACCGCCAGATGCTCGGGGCCGCACTGACGCCCATCGGCCAGGAATTCAAGTTGACCAACGAGATGAAAGGCAATCTGCTGGCGGCCTTTCTGTGGACGTACGCGGGGGCGCATCTGTTCGTCGGCCTGATCCTCGACCGGATCCGCCACATCCGCTGGTTCTTCCCGGCGATGGTCCTGGGCTGGCCGGCAAGAACGCCCTCAAGCACCACGTGTACCTCGGCGACAGCCTCGAGGCCGTCACGAAGGGCGCCGCCGATGCGGACAAGGGTGAACAGAAGGAAACAACCTTCACGCCAACGGGGCTGCTCGATGCGGCGACCTATTACTGGCGCGTCGATGAGATTCTCGTCGATGGCACGACCCAAGCCGGTTCGGTCTGGAGTTTCTCTACCTTCCTGCCCATCGCGACTTCGAGAGTTATACGGACGAGGAGGGCGCGCGCATTTCCGAGACCTGGATCGACGGCTGGACGAACGGCACGAGCTCCACCGTCGGCTACATCCAGGCCCCCTTTGCCGAGCGAACCATCATTCACGGCGGCAAACAAGCCATGCCTCTGGACTACAACAATCCGAAGACGCCTTTCTACAGCGAAGTCGAACGGGAGTTTGCCCCGGTGCAGGACTGGACGGTCAATGACGCCAATACGCTGGTCCTCTACGTTCAGGGTAAATCGTCCAACGGTCCGGCGCCGCTGTACGTCGTTGTCGAGGATTCTTCCAAGCATGTCGGCACCGTCGCGCATCCGGACCCGACCGTGGTCACGCTGGCCCGTTGGACCGAGTGGAGAATCCCCTTCAGCGAGTTCACCGCTGCCGGCGTGAACCTGGCCCGCGTCAAGAAGATGTACATCGGACTGGGCGACCGGAAGAACCCGAAAGCGGGCGGCAAGGGTCTGATCTACCTCGACGACATCCGGGCCATCAAATCCGGCGCGAAACCATAGGTAGTTGTGGAGCCCTCAAAGAATCAAACAGCACGGTTGCATGGGGAGGCACGGGAGGGCACAATGCAGGCACGTGTCGATGTCAACGGTAGTGTCGGACTGATAGGAGGACCAGGCAATGAACCACAAAGCCACAAAGTCACGATGGTCTTGGGCCAGACTGCTGTCTGCCGGCATGCTGCTCTTTCTTGCGGGCACCGCAGCCGGAGGGGACAAGGAATCGTCGGCCCACCGAATCCGCGGCGACCTTGCCCCTCACTTGATCGCGAAGGCCGGTACGTCACATGGCCTCTGTTCCCTATTGGGGTGCCCGGACGGGACGCTGGCACTCGAGGTCCTGCGCAGGCAGTCAGTTCTTCCTCCACGTCCAGGACCCGCGACCAGACGATAGTGGCCGCCGCCGCGAAGGTGCTCGACACCGATGGACTCTATGGCGTGCGCGTCCTGGTGGAACGGCAGCCTCTCAATGCGCTGCTGTTTGCGGACAACACCGTCGATGTGGTGCTTGCCTTGCTGGGCGAAGAAGCCGGGGTCTCAGGCGAACTGGCGAACCTGTCGCTCCAAGGAGATCGTGCGCGTCCTGCGTCCCGGTGGACGAGCGATCGTGGGGACGGTGAAAGGAACAGAGCAACCGTTGACTCAAAGACAATTGTCCGAATGGACCTCGGGCAATTCCTCGGATCAGATCGACGTGAGTTTCGGCCAGGATGCCTTCGGGTCCTGGGCCGAGATCACCAAGCGACGGCCCAAGGGCATGGATGCCTGGAGCCATTGGGAGCACGGGCCGGACAATAACCCGGTCTCGACCGACAGCGTCATCAAGGCCCCGTACCGGACCCAGTGGCTGGGGGGCCCTCTCTATTCAGCCATGCCGGCCATCACGACGGCGGCCGGAGGACGCATCTTCACGGCCTTGGGTCACATCGCCCACCACCGGCGCGAGGAACCCTGGCTCAACATGCTGCTGGCGAGAAACGGCTACAACGGCGCCCTCCTGTGGTCGCGCAAGCTGCCGGACGGCTATCTGGTCCATCGCTCGGCCTTCGTCGCGACGGAAGACTACTTCTATCTGATCGACAACGATGGGTGCCTGCGGCTGGACCCCGAAACCGGCCGCCAGATCGACCGCATCCACGTCCCCGAGGTCGAAGGAGAATGGAAGTACATCGCCCTGCAAAATGGGGTGCTCTACGCCCTGGTCGGCACGGTCCCGGATTCCGCCGAGACGACCGTCGTCCGCAGCGAGTACACCCACTGGAGCTGGGGCGAGCTCAGTCCGGGCTACTACCAGACGAAAGTGCCCTGGGGGTTCGGCACGACGATGCTCGCTTACGACACCGTGCGCCAGAAGCTCCTTTGGCGGCACACGGAAGACCAGGAAATCGACTCCCGGGCCCTCGTGATCGGGGGCGGCAAGATCTTCTGCTACTGCCCCAAGGCCTATACCGCCTGCCTCGACGCTTCCTCCGGGCAAGTCGTCTGGCGCAACCGCGACCCCAAGACGATCCGCCTGATCGAACAGCCCGGAAAAGGCCTGACGTCCACGCCGGGCTTTCGGACCACGTGCTATTGCCTGTACACACCCGATGTGATCTTCTTCCAGGCGCAAACCCAGATGAATGTCGTCGCCATCTCCTCCGAGGACGGGAGACTGCTCTGGACGCGTCCGAAGACCACGAACAACCCCAACATGCTCTATGCCGACGAGAAACTGCTCGTGGGCATCGGCCCGGGCGGCAACACCCTCGTGCTGGAGCCCCTGACGGGCGAGACCGTGAAAGACCTCGGCTTCGCGAAACGGTCCTGCGCCCGTCTGACGGCGACGCCGGATTCCTTCTTCTGCCGCTGCATACCCGAAGGTCTGACCCGCTACGACCGCAGCACCGGGATCATCTCGTTCAACGGCGCGATGCGGCCGGCCTGCAACGACGGTGTCATCGCGGCCAACGGCATGCTCTACCTGGGGCCGTGGCTGTGCGACTGCAACCTCTCCCTGATGGCCACCTTCGGGCTCTGCTCGGCCGGCGAGTTCAGGGTGGAGGAGGAAGACCCCGTGTCGCAGCGGCTGGAGGTCTCGGAAGCAGGCGACTCCGTGGCCCCCTTCCCCGAGATCAGCGCCGAAGACTGGCCCACCTACCGGGCGAGCAACAGTCGCAACGCGTGTTCCGCCGCGACCGTATCGGCCAGCCCGAAACCGCAGTGGACGTACCGTCCGCCGGCGTCCTTCCGACCCAGTGCCCCGACAGCCGCCGGGGAGCTGGTCTTCCTGTGCGGCGACGATGGGAAGGTTCGTGCCCTGGAGGCCGGCACGGGCGCGCTGAAGTGGTCCTTCGCGACCGCCGGGCCCATCACGCAGCCCCCAACCATCTGGCAGGGACGAGCCTTCGTGGGGTCGGGCGATGGTGTCGTGTACTGCCTGGAGGCGGCCACCGGGCGGCTTCTCTGGCGCTTCCGAGCAGCGCCCGTGGAGCGGCGGATCATGATGTATGACCGGCTGTGCTCCACCTGGCCGGTCGCCGGCGGGGTCCTGGTGCAAGACGGCGTTGCCTACGCGGCCGCCGGGATCATCGACTACGACGGCACCTATGTGTACGCCCTCGACGCCAGGACCGGAAGACCCCAATGGGCCAACATGACATCGGGACATCTGGACAAATCCCTGAGAAAGGGGGTATCCGCGCAGGGCGTGCTCACGCTGGCCTCCGATCGCCTCTGGATGCCGGGCGGAAACGTCATCTCCCCCGCCTGCTACAACCTGCAAAACGGCGAATGTCTGTCCCGCTCGGTGGGCAACGGCTCGCCGCGCAGCAACCGCGGGGAGGAGATCGGGGTCTTGGGACAAAACTACCTGGTTTTCGGCGGCCGCCTCAAATACTCCGGCATCCGCAACGATGTCAACCCCGGCCTGTTCACGCTGGCCAAGATCGACAGTAAGGGAGTCGGCCGGGCCATGAACGTCGGATTCGGGAAGATCCCGCCGGCGTGGTCGTCGGAGCTGCTCATCATGGCCAACGGTCCGCGCAGTGTCCCCGTGTGCGTGGAGAACGCCGCTCTCATAAGCTTCATGGAGAAAGCCACTCCAGCGGACCTGCGCGGCCGGCAGACGGACGCACGCCCGCAACAGTCCGTGCACGACACCTTCAAGAGAAGATGGACGGCCCAGGGGCTCGAAGGCAGCGATGCCGTGGCGTTCGCCATCGCCAGGAACACGATGGTCACGGCGCTGGAGAAGCAGCGGCCGCGGGCCCTGGCCTCCGACTGGACGCTGGCCGGGCTCGACCCCGAAACAGGCCAGGTCTCCTGGCGGCAGCGTCTGGCCTCCACCGTGATGCCGGGAGGCCTTCTGGTCAATCGTCACGGCCAGGTGGTCGCGGTACATGAAGACGGAAGCGTCAGTTGCTTCCAGTAGGACGATCGATCGCCCCGTCTGGTTGAGATGGTGGCCTGGGAGAAGAGATGGAGCAGGTGGCTATTACAGTCGCGCCGCTGGCGCAGAGCTATTATGACGATGTGAGTTCCTTTCCGACCCCGCAGCGGTTGGCGCAGGAGATCTACGAGTGCCACCAGGCCGGAGCATCGGTCGTCCACCTGCACGTCATTGACCACCAGGGAAAAGCGACGGTCGATACCACCAACTTCCGGGAAACGGTTCGCCTGGTTCGGGACAAGTGCGATATCATCTTCCAGGGGTCGACAGGCGGCGTTTCCGATCTGACCCGCGACGAGCGATCCGTCTCGGTCGAAGTCCCGGACGTGGAGATGGGCTCGTTGAATATGGGCTCGTGCAACGTCGGGGAACAGGCCTATATCAACACCCCGGCGGACGTGGAATACTGGGCCCAGAAGATACGCCAACATCGTGTCATTCCCGAGATGACGTTCTTCGAGCCGGGGATGATGACCATGATCGACCGGCTGCTGGAGAAGGGACTGGTGGCTCGTCCGCTGGTCGCGAACCTCGCTTTGGGCTTTCCCGGCACATTGCCCGCCACACCCGACAATGTCCTCTTTATGGCGAGACACTTGCCTGAGAACACCGTCTGGATGCTGACGCCGCACCATGCCCGGGACTTCAGCCTCCACGCCTTGTCGGTGGCCCTGGGAGGCAACGTCCGGGTGGGGTTCGAGGACTCGATGTATCTCGCCCCCGGCCGGAAGGCTTCGAACAACGTCGAGCTTGTCGCGAAGGCCCATGATCTCATCGAGCACCTGGGCCGGCAGGTTGCGACCCCGGCCCAAACGAGAGAGAGGTACGGCCTGGCAGGAAAGTAGCTCGTACGGTGTGCCGTGCACACCGTTCCCCTCTGAACGGAAAGGCGTGTCCCGGTGGATAACAGTCAGGGCAAGAGTCACGGGCGCTATTGGCTGATCGGCCTGCTGTTTCTTTTTACCGTCAACACCTACACGGACCGCGCCTGTATCTCGTCGGCCGCCGAGGCGATGCGACACGACCTCGGGATCGACAAGCAGACGATGGGGTACATCTTCGGCATCTTCGCGATCGGCTATGCCCTGTTCCAGATTCCGGCAGGCGGGTTGGCTGACGCCCTGGGACCACGCCGGGTGCTGGCGTGGATCGTGGGATTCTGGAGTGCCTTCACGGCGTTGACCGCCGCCGGCTTCAACGCCCTATCGCTCCTGCTCATCCGCTTCTTCTTCGGCGTCGGCGAGGCCGGTGCCTTCCCGGGGGCCACCCGGGCCCTGCAAGACTGGGTGCCGGCCCAGGAGCGCGGCATTGCCCAGGGGCTCTTCCATTCCGGGGCCCGCGTCGGGGCGGCGCTCTCCTTGTTCCTGATGCCGCTCCTGATCACGCTCGTCGGTTGGCGTATGACGTTTGTCCTCAACGGGCTGATCGGGCTCGTGTGGATGGCCGCCTGGCTGGCCTGGTTCCGGGACGATCCCCAGAACCATCCCTGGGTGAACGCGGGTGAGCTGACCTACATCCGCAGCGGGTTGAAAGAGGGTGCCGCTCCCACGGTCAAGATCGGGTCCCAGCCGCGAAATGATGCGGCTGGGGTCCCGATCCCCTTCGCCGTCATCGTGACCTCCGGCAATATGCTCCTGGCGATGTTTCAATACATTGCCAGCAATGTCACGTTCTTCATCAGTTTCACGTGGCTCCAGCCCTACCTGATCGAACAGTGGGGGCAGAGCGCGGCTCTCTACGCACCGATTCCGCTGATTTTTGGCATGTTCGCCCATTGGACCGCCGGCGCGACAGTCACGCTGCTCCACAGCAAGGGCTACCCCGTGGCCTCGCGACGGATTCCGGCGATGGTGGGATTCGTGCTCGGCGCCCTGGGTTTGCTCCTGACGACGCAGGCCGGCGCGGGTAGTCCGCTTCTCTTTGTCCTGTGTTTCAGCGTGGCCGTGTTCGGCGTGGAAATGACCATCAGCCCCAGTTGGGCCTTCTGCATGGACATTGGCGGCGGCAGGTCGGGCGCCGTCTCCGGCGCAATGAACATGCTGGGCAATCTCGGCTCGGCGTTCAGTGCCATCATTTTTCCGTATTTCGTAGCCCACGTCACGTTGCCCTGGTTGGCCGAGACGCCGGGCACGGCCAATTCGTTCTTCCTCTTCGCCGCGGCCATCAACGTGGCGGCCGCCGTCGCCTGGCTGTTCATGAACCCCAGAAGAAGAATCTCGGAATCGGTCTCCCCGCGGCAGGCCAGGCTTCGACTGGTGCTCTTCCTGGCTGCCGCCGTCCTGTTGGTCGGTGGGCTTCTGACGTACAAGCTTGTATTCATGACGTAGAATCGGGAGGTGAATGTGCTGACCCGCAGAGAATACACGGCGGCGCAGGCGCGCGCCGCCGGCATGATTCGAGCCGCCGGCATTCCGATCACGGACGAGGAGGCCGGGCGGGTGGAGGTGGCGGACTTCGGGTTGAGCCGGCTCGACCAGGAAGGCGCCCAAATCCTGACCCTCGCAGCCACCGACCGCATCGCCGTCAAGATCATCGTCCTGTTTGCCGGTCAGACCCTGCCCGAGCACTGGCATCCGCGCGTGGGCGACGATCCGGGCAAGGAAGAGACAGTGCGAGTGGTCCGCGGCGTCCTGCGATGCTATGTCCCCGGCGCGGACACGGTACGAGCAGGTTCTGCGCCGAAAGGCAAACAGGATGCCTATACGGCCCGGCAGGAGCATCTCCTGGGACCGGGCGGGCAGATCACCCTGCACCCAGGGACGAAACACTGGTTCCAGGCGGGCGCAGGAAGGCGTCGTAATGTACAGCTTCTCGACCGTCGCCCGCGATATCCTCGACCAATTCACCGACCCGAAGGTCGAGAGAGTCACGAAGATTGCACCCAGCGAGGAGCCAAACGCATGAGGAACGAGCGTATTGTGGCCAGCATCGTTCTCCTGGCTGTCGCGATGCCGGCGCAGGCGGACCCGATGGTCTTTCCCGGCGCCACCTGGGAAGAGGCCACGCCGGAGTCGCAGGGGGTAAATTCGGTGAAGCTGAAAGCGGCCGTGGACTACCTGCGGGAGCATTCCGGCAGCAACGGCGTCAACCGGCTGGTCGTCGTCCGTTATGGACGGCTGATCTGGAAGGGGCCCGAGGCCGACCGGCGACAGCGGGTCTGGTCCGTCACCAAGGCGTTCACGAGCACGGCGCACGGACTATTGATGGAGGACGGCAAGTGTACGCTGGACACCCTGGCCCGGGACTACAACCCGAAGGACCTGGCCGAGCATTATCCCACCGTCACGCTGCGCCACTTGGCGACGATGACGTTCCGGCTATGACGGCATCGGGGGCTCGTACGATTTCGACGAGCAGCATCGGGGCGACGAGAACGCCCTCGTCGGTCCGCTGCCCCCCTTCTTCGCCCCCGGGACAAAGTACCAGTACTGGGACGAAGCCACGCAGCAGTACGGCTATGTGCTCACCACCACGGCCGAGCAGAACGAGTTCCTGAAGGAGGTCGGCCAGGCCCTTCTCGATCCTGTCCCTCCGCCAGAGGAGTTGAAGCGATGAGTGAATCAGTCAAGCACGCTGTAATCACGAGTTTCTTGAGCACGACGAAAGATCGGTTTCACGAATATAATGCCCCGAAGACGTTGCCGGAGCGGCTGCAAATGGCCGCACAGATCGACGGCATTTCCGGCGTGGAGATGGTCTTTCCCTATGAAGTCTCGCAAAGACCCACAGGAAATGAAGCAGATGCTCGCAACAGTTGGGCTGGGTATCGCGGCGGTCAACGTCAACGTGAAGGCAGAGCCTCAGTTCCGCAACGGCAGTCTCACGGCCACCGATCCCCAGATCCGGGCCCAGGCGGTGGACTTCATCCGCAGGGCGAAAGACTACGCGCAAGGCCGTCGGGGCCGACAAGGTCACCTGCTGCCCCTTGGCGGACGGCTACGAGTTCAATTTCCAGTACGACTACGGCCAGGCCTGGAGGCATCTCATCCAGACGCTGCGCGAGGCGGGCGGCTACCGGCGGGAAATTCCCCTCTTCATCGAATACAAGCCCAGCGAGACGCGGGGACGCTGTTTCGTGGATACAGCCGCCAAGACCCTGCTGCTCCTGAACGAGGTCGGGATCGCCGAGATGGGCGTGACCCTCGACTTCGGCCACTCGATGTACGGGAACGAGAACCCCGCCGAGGCGGTCGCCCTCCTGGCGGAGAGCAGGTTCCGATACTACATTCACATCAACGACAACAACGGCCGATGGGACTGGGACTACATGGTGGGCACCCATCATCTCTTGGACTACGTGGAGTTCCTCTACTACCTCCAGAAGTATGGCTACCAGGACTTCCTGACCTCCGACACCTCACCGACGCGCTGGGACATCAAGGGAACCTTCGCGATGAATACCCGGCTGACGAACAAACTCTGGACCTTGCTCCGGCAGCGGGATACACAGGAACTCGAGGCGTTGATCGCGGCGGGCGACTACCTCAAGACCTGGCAATGGGTCGAGAGAAACATCCTGTCGCTGTGAGTGTAGAAAGAGGGTACCTATGAATGTCGTACTCGTGACGATCCTGGCGTGTGGTGTTGCCAACTCATCCGCTGCAGCCTCATATCCTGCGCCGAACCCGGAGGCTGTCGCCAGGGTGCTCGCCGGCGGACAGAAGACCGCCTATGCGTCCTGGTGGGGGTTCGATCCGAACGATGCCACCGCCGCCCTCCAGGCCGCCATCGACTCCGAGGCGAAGAAGGTCATCGTCGAGGACATGAAGACCCCCTGGATCCTGCGCCCGATCCGGCTTGCCAGCGATCAGGAACTGATGCTGGAGAAAGGGGTCGTCCTGCTGGCCAAACGAGGTGAATTCAAAGGCCCGAGCGACTCTCTCCTGAGCGCCTCGGGCAAGAGGAACCTCCGGATCACCGGACCGGGCGCTACCTTACGCATGTGGCGGGATGACTACGACCGTCCACCGTATACGAAAGCGGAATGGCGTCACGCCCTCAACATTCGCAGTTGCACCGGCGTCCGCATCACTGGCCTGACCATCCTCGAGAGCGGCGGCGACGGGATCTACCTCGGCGTTTCCCAAAGGGACGTAACGAATACCGATGTCGAAATCCGGGACGTGGTCTGCGATAAGAACTACCGCCAGGGGATCAGCGTCATCAGTGCGAAGAATCTGCTGATCGAGAATACCGTCCTGCGCGCCACCTCCGGCACCGCGCCCATGGCGGGAATCGACTTCGAGCCGAACCATTCCTCCGAACTGCTGGTCAACTGCGTGATGCGCAACTGTCTGGTCGAGGGAAACGCCGGCGATGGTTTTCTATTCGCTCTCCACAACCTGACCCACGATTCGGCGCCGATCGCCCTCCGCCTGGAGAACTGCCGGTCGCTGGGCAACCGCAACGCCTTTCGACTCAACACCGGCAACGGCGAGCCGCGCACGTGTGTGCCGGGGTCGATCGAGGTGATCGACTGCCGGTTCGAGGGAAGCGAACAGGCGGGCCTCGCCGTGAGCAACAAGCCGGCAGAGGGTTGCCGCGTGCGCTTCGAGAGGTGCAGCATTGCCAATGTGGCTCAGAACCAGCCGAAAGTCGCACCCATTCTGTTCTCGACCAGTCCCGACAGCACCCTGAACCTCGGCGGCGTGGAGTTCGCGGACGTGACCATCATCGACTCCCTGAACCGCCGTCCCTTGGGATACAGCGACCGGGCGGGCGGATTGAAGCTGGTGCAGCTCGAGCGGCACGCTCACCGTCGAGCGCCAGGGACAGTGTACGGCGTATCCGCTCGACCAGAAGACGCTGGATACGTGGTTCCCCTTCCAGGCATTCAAGCAGTTCCCGCCCTTCGACATGGCCGAGCTGAGATGGGAACCGGCACGACCCCAGCCACAACCGCAAGAAGGCTGGAATTGCGCCGTGCGGCAGCGCGGCCACAGCGAGTTCATCCTCTGGGCCCAAGTTGGGCAAGAAGTTGCCTTCACCCTGGGACTCAAACGCGTCGGCAAAACCGGTACGCCGGAGATGTCGGTCGCCATCGTCACACCCTCGGGCGAGCATAGCAGCCTGCCGAAGATGACCGGCGATGGAGAGAAGTCGTACACATTTCAGGCCGCCCAGGCCGGGCCGTACCGCCTCGTATGCGAGCCCGGAAACAGTACGACGCAGGTCGTCTCGTGCAATCTGCCCATTGGCCTGTACTCCGAGCGAGCGCCGTTTCATCTATTGGGCACGACCGGTGACGTGTACTTCTGCGTACCGGCGGGCGTGCAGGAGTTCGGGATCCGAGTCAGCGGCGGCGGTGAAGGCGAGAGCGTGAAGGCCGCGGTCTACGACGCCGCAGATCAAAAGGTCGGCGAGCAAGACAACATCGACGGACGCCAATTCCTTCTCCAGCGTCCTGCACCAGGGGACACGGAAATCTGGCGGCTGCAATTGCTCAAGCCCTCTCAGGGCGTCATCGAGGACTACTACGTCCAGTTGCAGGGCATCCCGCCGATTCTGGCGACGCGTCCCGAAGCGTTGCCCAGGCCGGTGTCCCGCAATGACCGGCCGGCCACCTACTTCCCGCCGCCGGATTCACAGGGCGGTTGGCGAACGTTGAAGGATGCAGAGGAAATCCGCCGGGTCGCCGGCATGGACGTTACGAAGCTGGACGAGGCCTTCGACGTGGCAGCGGCCAGCACGAAGAATGGGGGCGTCCTCGTCGTCCGCCACGGCTGGCTCGTCTATGAGAAGTACTTCGGCCGGGGTCATCGCGAGGCCACGCCCAACCTGGCCTCCTGCGGCAAATCGTTCACGAGCGTCGCCGTGGGCATCCTCATGGCCGAGCACCCAGACCTGTTCCCCGAAGGCTTGGACCAGAAGATCTTCACACCGAAGTATCTTCCGGCGGAAGCCTTTCCGCTTTCCGATCCGGCCATGGCCGAGATCAAGCTCGGCCAGCTCCTCGCCTTCAGCGCGGGCATCCGGGGCAACAACCCGTGCTACGTGAACGGCCAGGAGGTGACGATCGATCCCCCGGGGCCGGACGGCTGGCCCTCCATCGTGGATGAGATCGCCTTGGGCAAGAGGGATCATCTCAGCAGCGGCCAACGCTACTCGGCCGCCACGCTCTGGTGCCCACCCGGCGGCGGGTACTCGTATGCGACGGCGTCCGTACACATCGCGTCCATGATCGTGCGCCGCGTGAGCGGGATGGAACTCCAGGAGTATCTGCGAACGCACCTGGCCGAACCGATGGGATGGGGCCGCTGGGGCTACGGGTACAGGTACGCCAAGGAGGTCACGCACACACCCGGCGGCGGGGGGATTACCCTGCGGGCGACCGACATGCTGCGCTTCGGCTACCTGCTTCTGCAGGAAGGCCGCTGGGGCGACCGGCAACTGGTCCCGGCCCCGTACGTTCGGCACTGCGCCCGGCAGTCACCGTACAATCCGCACTACGCATACAGTCTTCAGTTCAACGTGAACTCCGATGGTCATATCCCCGAGTATCCGCGCGATGCTTTCTGGAAATCCGGCTCCGGGGCCCACATGCTCTATGTCGTGCCCTCGCTCGATCTGGTGGTCTGGAAACTGGCCGGCCGTGATTCCCAATACGAGCAGCGCGACACCGGCATACCCCTGGCTCCCGCAATCGCACAAGGTTCCGAGTCACGCCAAAACTGGAAGCCAACGATCAACGAGCGGGAAGGCCAGCGACGGGTGCTGAGCAAGGTGATCGAGGCGATCGTGGCCCCGGGCTCTCCCTGAGACGAGACCATCGTCTTCAAGATGAATCCGACCAAGGGCACGGCCGGTTCGGGTCGCAGATGTCACTCGGAATAACCGCCAGAATCTGAAGGAGACCTCGAGTGGCTCGATCCCGAGGTCTTCCCGGTGCTCGAAATCTACTCGGAATGGGGCAATGCGGAGCATGACCGCTCCGCCCGTTCTGCGACAGCGGGTGCGACGCGGACAGGAGAGCTTGGTTTGAGGTCCGGGAAACGAATCCACGCCGCGCACTCGGGTCCAAACGCCGGAGGTTTGTCGAACCCGTGGTCGCCCGCGCGAGAGAGTGAATGCTGCTCCTCGGCGGTGCGGCCGCTCCGGCAGTCGAGCCAGGTGACCTCGCAACGCCCGGCCGGCAGACCCTTCACGCCGAGCTTACCCGTCAGGCAATCGGCGTAAGCGATGTAGCTGCGGCCCGGATCGCCGAGCACATACCGAGTCTCACCGTGCCTCAACTCGTCGTGCGGAGCCATGCGGTAGAAATCGGTCGCCTCGAAGAACTGCTGCAGGTAGCGACACTGCCGCAGGCTTTCCACGGGTGTGCCGGCGATGTCCATGCGCAGGAGCATCGGCATCAGGCCGCCCATGGCCACCGCCCAGGCATGGCGGCGCATGCCCGCCTCGTCGGTTCGCATGGCGGTGCTCTCGGAGTAGATGACCTGATAGCGGCCGGCGGCCTTCTGCAGGGCGTCGATGGCGCCGGCATGGGCCGCGTCATCCGTCGCCCCAAGTTGCATCGCGAAATGATTCAGGGCGCCCCCGGGTCGCCACGCTTTGAACGTCGTGCCCGACACGTGATGGTCCCCGATGAGATGGCCGTGCTCGTCCGCACGGCGGATCACCTCGGCGATGGCCTGTACCCGCGCGGTGCTGTAGCGTTCCTCGGACTCCTCGCCGACGATCCAGAGGAGATTCCTGTGGTGCTGGAAGCGCTGGACGATGGTTTCGAGAAACACTCTCTCCTGGGGCCCGACACGGTCGCCGGTGTCCCAGGGGCGCGCCCCGTCATCGTAGAAGAACAGGTAGATGAGGATCTCGTTGCGATCCATCAGCGTGAACCAGTCTTCCCACTGATTCAGGATGTCCGGGTCCACGCCCTGGGCGGGATCGGAATCGACGAACGGGTTCTGGGTGCGGTCGGGCCGGGCGTCGCCGCCATGCGTGCGCACGATCTGCATATAGATGCAGTTGCCGCCGTGCGCGATGAGCTTGCCGATGCGCTGCACCTGGTCGCCGTCACGTGTGCCGTCGGGGTTGCGCTTCCCAAGATAGAGGAAGTCCTCCGGGTCGCCCGGACCACAAAGAAACAGGTGCTTGGGTCCCCCGCGATCGGTTGCGTTGGGAGCCCCTTGCCACCCTGCCGCTTGAGCCACTGCGGATGCTCCGGATCGATAATGACTTGGCCAGGCAGCGGTCCAGGCGACGCAGCCTCAGCGAACGCTGGAGACGATGCGCCTATCAAACACCAGAGCACGATGCCGATCTGATTCCGTCTCATCGCATCACCCGCAGACCTTTCCTTCGATTGTGCTCGATCATCTGAACCTCGTCATTCATTTCCTTTCCGAGCGTGCAGATCGTGGAACCGCGACTGGGTAGGGTCCCCAATCGCGCTGCCTCGCGATTGGGAGCCCTTATCGATGCAGTTACTGCCCGGGTCATCCCACTGGTCGCCGATCGCCACCATCGCCGTCATGTTCTTCATGAAGCCTCCGGAAGCCAAAAACGGGTGGAAAGGGTCAAGTTGGAGGTTTGAAGCAAAGGTCTCTCGCTTCACACTTCCAACTTCAAATGGACCCACCGCTGTTCGGCGGCCGACTGCGAAGCCGCGTCGAGGACCTGCTGGCAGCGCCAGCCGTCGTGGAAATCAGGATGGACTTCTTGCCCCTTGGTGATGGCCGTGAGCAGGTCGCCGATCTCGTGAATGAAAGTGTGCTCCCAGCCGATGATGTGGCCCGGCGGCCACCACAGGTTGACATAGGGATGGCTTGCTTCCGTCACCATGATGTTCCGGAAGCCCTGCTCGGTGCCGCGGTCCTGCGGCGAGTAGTATTCCAACTCGTTGAGCCGTTCGAGATTGAAGATCAGGCTGCCTTCGCTGCCGAAGATCTCCAACCGGAGATAGTTCTTGCGCCCGCCGGCGAAGCGGGTGGCCAGGAACGTGCCCAGCGCGCCTGCGTGGAACCGCGCGAGGAAGTACAAGGCATCATCGGCGGTGACGGTCCCCGTGCCGTTGCCTCCCGGCAGTCGTCGTTCTTTGATGAAGACCTCCTCGGCCCCGCAGACGGATTCGATCTCGCCCACCAGAAACCGGGCGAGGTCCACCGTATGGGCGTTCATGTCGCCGTGGGCACCCGAGCCGCCCGCTTTCTTGTCATGCCGCCAGACGTAGGGGAAGGCCGGATCGACCAGCCAGTCCTGGTAGTACACGGCGTTGAAGTGAAAGACCCGCCCGATCTTGCCCTCCTGGATCATCTGCCGGGCCAGGGCGATGGCCGGCACGCGGCGGTAGTTGAACGCGACCATGTGGCGGACGTTCGCCGCGCGGGCCGCGTCCAGCATCTGCCGGGCCTCGCCGGCATTCAGGGCCAGCGGCTTCTCGCAGATCACGTGCTTTCCCGCCTGGGCGGCCGCTACCGCGATCGGCATGTGCAGGGCGTTCGGCGTGCAGATGTCCACCAGGTCGATGTCGTCCCGCTGCACCAGTTTCTGCCAGGAGTCTCTCTGTCGTCTGCCAGCCGAAACGTTGGGCAAAGGCCGCCAGACCCGTCGGCTCCACATCGCAGGCCGCCCGCAGGACCGGAGGAGCGATACGGAAGAACGTGCCCACGCGCTGATAGGCGTTGCTGTGCGCCCGGCCCATGAACTGCGTGCCGACGATTCCCACTCTGATTGCGTCGCCCATGGCTATTTTCCTTTCCGGCTGTCGTTGCGCCATACATGGAGGTATGACCAGGCGTCCCAGGCCGCACTGACGATGTCCAGGTCGCCGTCATTATCCATGTCCGCCACGCGGGCGCCGAGATGGCTCTCTTTGCCCCGGTCGGCGATGTGCTCGGTGAACCGGCCCTGGCCGTCGTTCTCGAAAACCTGCAGGCGGAACTGGCCCTGGGGCCCTTTGTGCTCGCACGTGATGATGTCGACGTCGCCGTCAAGGTCCATGTCGGCGACGTTGAGATTATTCAATGAGTACTCGGTGACGACGGTGTGCCGCCCCCATGTAGCACCCCCGCCCTCGGGGGTGATCCCAGCCGAGGGCGGCTGGGCTACACGCCCAGGATTCTCGAACCAGTAGAGACTGGCGTCCGGCTGCGGGCCGGGGTAGCGCTCCTCGCTGACTGCGACGTCCATGCGTTTGTCGCCGTTGAGATCCGCGATACAGAGGCGATCCGGTGAGAAATTCGTATAAGCGACGAGATGCCCGGCCCAGTCAGGAGCCCCGTTGCCCGGATTCTCGTACCACATGACCATCTCTTTCTTGTCGACGATCTTGCCCGCCGCAATGTCGATATCGCCATCGCCATCGATATCACCGACGCCAATACCCTCGCCCATCGTCGCGGCGGCGATCCGCTTGGCAGTCCAATGGCCTGCCGTCGGGTCATTGGGGATGACGAAGTAATAGATGCCGTCGCCAGCAGCGAGGATCACCTCCGGCTTGCCGCCGGCGACGATCTGGCCCAGGATGTAGCCCTGACCGTTGACGTGATCGGTTTTGGGCACTGTACCGATCTTCGTCGCCTTCCAGCGGTCGCCCTGTTTGTCCTGGGCCTCCAGCCAGTACACATCGGGCAGCGCTTCGGCGATGACATCGGCGTACTCGTCGCCATCGACGTCGACGAACAGCATGCCGTCGACGTTGAGATCGAATGTCACACGCGGCCACGTCCCGGTCATGTCGCCGCCCGGGTTGCGATAGAAGTAACGGCCGGCCACGATCTCCTTGAAACCGTCGCCCGTCACGTCCCGCATGTCGAGGCCGAAGTACCGCAGCCAGTCCGGCGGGTTCCAGTCACCCCATTTGCCGCGTTTGTCATCCACTTGGATGTAGGTCCATTTGTCGAGCGACAGCTTGGCGGAATGGAGTCTATTCTCCCATAGCTCGATGGGCGGTTTGTCGTGATTGCGCAGGCTGACGATGTCGACATCGCCGTCGTTGCCGATATCGCCGATCTGTGCGCTGTAGCAGCCCAGGTCCGTCAGTTGCTGGAATTCCCAGCGGAGGGCATCGCCCTGGTTGACGAAGATCCCCACGGGGAAGGGAGCTTCTTTGGGGATGTTGGGCATCTCGCCGACGAGGACGTCCCAATCGCCGTCGTTGTCGAAGTCCGCCACCTTGAGACTGTGGCATTTATCGATCCGGCCAATCACGCGCTCTGCCCATGGTCCGCCTTTCGGGTCGAGCGGAGCCTCATACCAGGCCACGGGAAAGCCCGCCTTCTCGGCGTGGGCAATAACAACGTCCAGACGACCATCCTTGTTCATGTCCGCGACGGTGACCTTACAATTGTTGTCGGCCCAGTGCGGCGTATGCTCCGAGTACCATTTTTCGCTGATTTTGTGCTCGACCCATTTGTCACCTACAGGGTCGCTGGGCGTTTCCAGCCAAAAGCCGTTGCATACAATGTCCGGGTCACCATCCCGGTCGAGGTCCGCCACATCCATCCCATCGTGAGCGTGGGTGGGCACATGGACGGCGGTCCACGCCTCCGGCGTCTTTTGCAGGAAGATGTCGATTGCGGCATGGGTGCGGACGACGACATCGGGCCGGCCGTCACGATTGAAGTCGTCGATCTCAATGTCTTTGACGTATTCGGTTTTGCCGATGTCATGCCGCCGCCATGTTGCGCCGCCCCGGCCGGGATTCTCGAACCAGCAGTTGACCCCGTGGACGTCGTCCTCGGGCTGTCCGATTCGTCCGACGATGTCCAAGTCCCCATCCCGGTCGATATCCGCCAATTCCATATCACAGGCTCGATACGTCTTGTAGTCGTCGAACGTGCTCAGATCGGCCACCAGATGTTTCTCCCAGCCTGGGTATCGATACCAGACGAGCTTGGGATAATCGACGGCGGCGATATCATTGAGGCCGTCGCCATCGATATCGCCCACCTCCCGATGTCCAATCGCGCCGGCATCGATGACCGACCGCTCGAAAACGAGCGGGCCGCCGTACACGACTATCTCAAGAAACAGAGGCACCACACCTGCGAAAAGGCTTATGCAAAGACGGGGCCTGGCATCTGTGGTCATCGTCAACTCCTTCCCATGGCAGGCGAGAAAAGGCTATGGCCGGCGATTCAGGCCAAGCCGAGAATCCTCTTGTTCGTCCGGGTATCGGCCTTGCCGCCCGCGAAATCGTCGAAGGCGACCTGGGTGGCCTCGATGATATGCTGGGCGATGAAGACCGCCCCTTCGAGCGCCCCTTGCTCGGGGCTCTTGATGCAGCATTCCCACTCCAAGACGGCCCAGCCGGTATAGCCCGCTTCGGTCAAAAGCGTAAAGACCCGTTTGAAATCGACCTGCCCGTCCCCGAGCGAGCGGAACCGTCCGGCCCGCCTGGCCCAGGACTCGTACCCGCCGTAAACGCCGACCCGGCCCGAGGGCTGGAACTCCGCGTCCTTGACGTGGAACGACTTGATGCGGTCGCTGTAGAGCCGGATGAAATCGCAGTAATCGAGCTGCTGCAAGAGGAAATGACTCGGGTCATAGTTGATGCAGGCGGCGGGGTGGCTGTTCAAGACCTCCAGGAACCTCTCGAACGTGGCTCCGTCGAAGAGATCGGAGCCGGGATGCAACTCGTAGGAGAGGACGACGCCCTTGTCCTGTCCGTAATCGAGAATCGGTTTCCAGCGCCTGGCGAGCTCATCGAAGGCCTGATCGACCAGCCCCAACGGTCGTTGCGGCCAAGGGTACGCCATGTGCCATGCGAAGCCGCCGGACAGGACCGGCACGCTGTTGAGACCGAGGTTGGCCGAGGCCGCAATCGCTTTCTTCAACTGGTCGGTTGCCCACTTCGCACGCTGCTTGTCGTTGAGCCCCGGCGGATAGAAAGCCTGGAAGGCCACCTCATACGCCGGGTGCATGGCGAGCACCTGACCCTGCAGATGAGCCGCCAATTCCGTAATCCCCAAGCCGAGGCTCTTCAGCGTGCCTTTGAGATCGTCACAATAGCCCTTGGATTTGGACGCTTGATCGAGGTCAATCACGCGCGGGTCCCACGTGGGAATCTGGACGCCCTTGTAGCCCAGTTCCGCGACCCAGCGGCCGATGTTTTCGAGATTGTCATACGGCGGCTGGTCCCGCAGGAATTGGGCGAGGAAAATCGCCGGTCCTTTCATCGTCTTCATGGCTCATGGCCTCCTTTCGTGGCACGGGCATCTTGCCCGTGATCTTGAACTCATGGGCGAGGCACACGTGCTACTTGGCTTCACGGATGCAATCGCGGATCAAGCGCGACATCGCGGGCCCGTCCGTCCCTTTGCGCGCAGCTCCCGGGCGCCCTTCTTGTTCATCAGGGCCACGACGGCCTGCCCGTAGCGAAGATTTTCCACCGACAGCTTCATGTAGTCGATGGGGTCGTCGCGGTAGGGGAACAGGTCGAGGCCGAACCAGCCGTCGTAGCCTTGCTGATCCAGCACGTAGAGGATACTTACCAGCCGGACGAAGTTGGCACAGCCAGGCGGAATATCGCAGTCTGCCTGCTGGTCGTTGTCGTCGAAGTGCGTGTGGAAGAGCTTCTTGGCCCGCAGGACCAGCGAGAACATGTCCTCGATATTCTCCTTGGCGATCAGGCTGTGGCCGACGTCGATGTTCATGCCGAAATTCGGGATCGTTGACCTCCTGGACGATGGCCAGGGCGGCGGCGGTGGTGCCCATCATGATCCATGAGCGCGGCTCGAAGGGCTTGGGCTCGATGCAGACCTTCGTCTTGTACTTGTGCTGGTGCAGATGGTCGAGGATCTGCCGGACGGAGTCCACGTAGCGGTCATAGAGCCCGACGTAGTCGGTCTGCAGCGGGAAATCGTTGCCATCGGTGGCAGGCCAGAGCACGCTGATCGGCACGTTGAACCGCGCACCCATGTCCAGGGCCCACTTGACGCGCTCGACCGCCGCCGCTCGGACCTTCGGGTCGGTGTCGCCGAGGGCGCCGAATTTGTACTTCTTCTCGGTCCAGGTGTGGCCGCAGAGCTGCACGATCTGCAGCTTGTAGTCCTTGAGGACCTTTTCGATCTCGTTGGCGTTCTTCTCGTCGATTTCGGTGGGCACGTGCAACTCGATGCCGTCCACGTCCTCTGTCTCGCCGACCGCCTTGATCCGGTCGATCACCGACATTTCCTCGCCGAACCCGTTGATGTTGAACCGGTCCCGCAGGTTCGTCATTCCCCAGATACCCATACAAATCCTGTTCTTCATGGCCAAACCCTCTGGATTTACGATTTATGATTCTCGATTTACGATTTTCTGAACTCGGGATGGACGTTCCGCTCCATCTTTGGGTCTTCGAACCGGTCGATCTGGTCATGCGTGATCGGGGTCGTTGCACCGGTTTGAGTAGCGACAAGGGCGCCGAGAATGTTGCCGAAGGCAACGGCCTCTTGGAGGGAGGCCCCCCGCAGAATCTTGTGCACAAAGCCGGCGGCGAAGGCATCGCCCGAGCCCAGCGAGTCCGCGAGCTTGACCTTGTATCCCGGTGTGTAGGTCTCGCGACCGTCGCCCGCGTAGCCGAAGGCGCCGTTTTCGCCCAGCGTCACCAAGCAGAAATCGAGGCCCCATTCCGCCACGACATCTGCGCAGAATTCTCGCACCGTATCGTGGCGCAGCCGCAGCATCCGGCCGACGGTGCGGGCCTCGTCCTCGTTCAGCTTGAGCACATCGGCGCTGCCCAGGGAAAAGACCACGCTGTCCTCGGTGTAGCAGTCCTTTCGCAGATTGATGTCCAGCAGCTTCATCGGGCGCTGCGTTCTTTCGAGGAGCGCCGCGAGGGTCTCCGCAGAGGTCGTCGCACGCTGGGCCAGCGTGCCGAAGCACAGGCAGTCCGCCCTGTCCACCGCGTCGGCCAGGATCTCCGTGAGGGCGATGCGGTCGTAGGCCACGTCCGGGACGATCACGTAATCGGGATTGTTCTGCGCATCGAAGCTGACTTGCACGGTGCCGGTCGGCGCTTCGTCATCCCATTGCACCAGTCTCGTTTGGAGGCCGAGGGATACAATCTTGTCAAAAGCCTGCCGGCCCAGATCGTCGCGGCCCAGCCGGCTGGCCATCAGTCCGGCGTCGCCCAGGGAGTTGACGCGATAGACGAAATTGAACGGAGCCCCGCCGAGCACCAGGCCCGAGGGCAGGATGTCCCACAGGATCTCCCCAAAAGCCACGACGGTCTTTTTCATGGGCTATTTCGGCACCTTCCGCCAGTCTTTCGCAAACTGGGCCAGTCCCGCCTCGGTCAACGGGTGCTGAAACATCTGAAAGAACAGTTCCGGAGGAATCGTAGCGATATCGATCCCCGCCCGCAGGCAGGCCAGCAGGTGGTTCTGGGTCTTGACGCTGCCGGCGATGATCTTCGAATCGAACGCGTAATTGTCGCGGATCGTGACCGCATCCTGCACGAGGATTTCGCTCTCGCTGCCGATCGCGTCGAGCCGGCTCAGAACGATGCTCACGAAGCTCGCCCCCGCCTTCATCGCCAGAAAGGCCTGGGTGGGGGAGAAGATCATGGTGACGTTGGTCTTGATCTGGTTCGGCTGCTCCAGGATGGGCACCGCCTTAAGGCCCTCGACCGTCATCGGGATCTTGACGACCACGTTCGGGGCGATGCGCGCCAAATCCCGGGCCTCCTCGACCAGGGCTTCCGCGGTCTCCGCGACGGCCTCCACGCTGACCGGTCCGTCGACAATTTCGCAGATCTCCTTCACGATGTCTTGGAACTTGCGGCCCGTCCTGGCGATATGGCTCGGATTAGTGGTCACCCCGTCAAGCAACCCCGTATCGGCCACTTTCCTGACAGCTTCCACATCGCCCGTATCCAGGAATATCTTCATGCGCGTTTATCCTTCCAAGGACGCTGGATTCTCCAGGTATTGTTTGATCTTTCCCAGGAACTGGGCGGCGTACGTGCCGTCAATGGCCCGGTGGTCGCACGCGAGCACCATCGTCATCACGTCGCGCGGGACGACTTGGCCGCCCACGATGGCCGGCTTCTTAGCCACCGCCCCGACGGCCAGAATCGCCGCTTCGGGCGGATTGATGACCGGCACGAACGTATCGACCGCGAACATGCCGAGATTCGTCACGGTGAAGCTCCCGAGCGCCTGCGGCTTCAGCCGGCCGGTCCGGGCCCCTTCGGCATTCTCCCGCGCGGCGGAACTGATTTCTCCCAGGCTCTTTTTGTCTGCGTCGGCAATCACAGGGACGATCAGGCCCTCGTCCACCGAGACGGCCACCCCGACATTGATCGCCCGCTTCAGAATGATCTTGTCCTGTTCCACGTGAGCATTCATCCGCGCATACTGCGACAGGGCCGTCGCCACGGCCTTGACGATCATATCCGTAATGGTGACCTTTGTCTGCCTGTTCTCATTAATTCGCTGCCGCCAGCTCAGAGCCTCGGACATGTCCACATCCATAGAGATGTAGAAATGGGGGATGGTCTGCTTGCTGCGGGTCAGCCGCTCCGCAATGCGGGCCCGCATCGGGGTGAAAACGACGACCGTGTCGTCCGATGCAGCTTGGGAACCTGTTGGATGGGCTGTAGCCGGTGCTGCTCGTGATTGGATGCAGGACGGTCCGATGGGCCGAGGCGTCTTCATCACTCATGCCCTTACGGGCACACTACGAGCGGCCGCGAGAATGTCCTCCTTCGTGACCCGGCCTCCCGGCCCAGTACCTTGGACAGTTGCCAGGTTGATTCCCTTCTCCTGTGCCAACCTGCGGGCCGAAGGAGAGACGGCCGTACGGTTTTCCATGGCGGATGGCGGATGGCGGATGGCGGATTCGGAACCGACGACGTCGGTCGTCTGTCCACTGTCGTCCGTCCTCTGTCTTGCGTCCTCGACATGCTCCCCCGGCCGGCCGATGTAGGCGATGGGCGTCAGGACCTCCACCTCCTGGCCCTCGGGATGGAGGATCTTCAGCAGCACGCCGGAAGTGTACGCCTCCACGTCGAACGTTGCCTTGTCGGACTCAACGACGGCAATCACCTCTCCCTGTTTGACCTCCTGGTTCTCTTTCTTGAGCCAGTCGACGATCCGGGCGGTCTTGATGTCCTGCCCAACTTGCGGCATCAGTACCGGTTCCGCCATCGTTCATTCTCCTATCGATTCGGTTGCAGATAGAGACAGCGTCTGACCGCCGCGATGATATCCGCTTCCTGAGGCACGGCGGCGCGCTCCAGGTGCGCATTGAAGGGGATCGGCGTATTCTTGCCCGCGACGATCTCGATCGGAGCATCCAGATAGTCAAACGCTTCCTGCTGCACCATGGAAGCGATATCCGAGGCGACGCCACCCCGGCGTACGGCCTCCTGGACGATCACCAATCGCTCTGTCTTGCGGACGGAGGTGAGAATCAGCTCTTTGTCCAGCGGGACCAGCGTGCGTGGATCGATGACCTCGGCGTCGATTCCCTGTTCGGCGAGCTTCCCGGCGGCGGCCAGCGTGCGACCCACCATGCCCGACCACGCGACAATGGTCACATCTTTCCCCGGCCGCCTTATGGCCCCCACGCCGAAGTCGATCGTGTATTCCTTCTCGGGCACCGGGCCTTTTTCCATGTACAGCAGCTTGTGCTCGATGAAGATCACGGGATCGTCGTCGCGGATGGCACTTTTGAGCAGACCCTTGGCATCGTACGGCGTCGAGGGCATGATGAGCTTGAGGCCCGGCACGTGATAGAACCACGCTTCGAGGCTCTGGGAGTGCTGGGCCGCCAGGCTGCCGCCGCTGCCGCCCTGGGTGCGCAGGACCAGGGGGACACGCCCTTTGCCGCCGCTCATGAAGCGGTACTTGGCCGCCTGGTTGACGATCTGGTCGATGATCAGGGACGTGAAGTCGACGAAGAGAATCTCGACCACCGGCCGCATCCCGGTGATCGCGGCCCCGACACCCATACCGGTGAAGGACGATTCCGAGATGGGGGCGTCGATCACGCGTTTGGGGCCGAACTGGTCCAACAGTCCAACCGTGACCTTGAAGGAGCCGCCGCGCTGGGCAATCCCGCCGCCGATCAGGAACACTCTCTCATCCCGGATCATTTCCTCGCGCAAGGCCTCGTTGAGTGCCTCGCGGTACATGATCTCCCGTCCTGCCGGTTCGGTAGCAGATGCGGCCATGGTGCTCAACTCCGTTGGACCTCCTCCAGGAATGTCTCGACGGAGGGGTGGGGGCTGCTTCGTCGCGAACGCGATGGCCTCCTCCATCTGCCGGTCGACTCTCCCGTTCGAGGGACCCAATAGCCTCTTCGCTCACCTGGCCCTGTTCGAGCAGGTACTGGCGGCCGATTCCGACCGGGTCTCTGGCCTTGTAGTACTCCAGCTTGCTCCTTGGGCATGTAGAGGCCTGGATCGTTGACGTGGTGGCCGCCGTGGCGATACGTCTTGGCCTCGATCAGCACGGGGCCTTGGCCTTGGCGGCACGTGGCCACGGCCGCTTGCATCTTCTCGTAAACGGCCAGCACATCATTGCCGTCCACGACGCTGGAAGGCACACCGTACGCCAGGCCCCGCTGGTACAGATCGGTCACGCGGGTCATCTCCTCGATGGGACTGGCGACCGCATACTGGTTGTTCTCCAGCACGAAGACCACGGGCAGGTCCCAGATCGCGGCCATGTTGAGCGATTCCGGAAAAACCCCGTTGTTGGCCGCCCCGTCGGAGAAGAAGATCGCGACGACCTGGTCGCCGCCGCGAACGTGGATGCCCAGCGCGGCGCCGACCCCGATGGGAATGCCGCCGCCGACGATGCCGTTGGCGCCGATGTTCCCGCGGGTCACGTCGGCAATGTGCATGGAGCCGCCCCGGCCGTGGCAGTAGCCGTCCTCGCGGCCGAGGACTTCCGCGACCATCTTCTTGAGCTCGCCGCCCCGGGCGATGCAGTGCCCGTGCCCCCGGTGGGTGCTGATGATGTAGTCATCGTCCCGCAGCGCGGCGCACACGCCGGTCGCGATGGCCTCCTCGCCGAGATAGGGGTGAAAATAACCGACGATCAGGCCCTGGCGATAGAGCTTGATGCACTGGGTCTCGAACACCCGGATCGTATACAGGGTTCGATACAACTGTTCCAGGAAGGGTTGTGCGTACATATCATCAACCTTCTCAGCCGGTTCCTCCCTGCAACTCGTTGTAGAGGATGTAGCGGTCGGCGCGGTAGTAGGCCTGCAGGAACTCCATCGGGATATTGTCCTGGGAGAACGACACGCGCTCAAAGAACAGCAGGGCATCGCGCCGGCGGATGCCCAGCAGATCCGCCATCTTCTGCGAGGCAGTGATCGCCTGGATGGTTTGCTTCGCGTGCGTCCAGCGGATGCCGTACTGGCGGATCTTGACCTCCCGCAGGGAGCGCGTGGAGAAATCGTGATCGAGAATCCCCGGGCAGTACCTGTGCACGAAATAGGAATGCTCGATGCACATGGGCTCCCCATCCGCCAGGCGCAGCCGCTGGAGGTGGGCCAGTTCCTCGCCCGGATCGAGACGGAGCCGCTCGGCGATATGGTTCGTCGCGGGCACCAGCCCGGAGAACAGGATGCGCGTGCTCACCGTGAAACCCCGGCGTTGCATATCTTCCGTGAAACTGATGATCTGCGCGAGGCCCTGCTCCAACGTCGCATGGGCCACGAACGTGCCCCGGCCCGCCTGCCGATGGATCAGGCCCTCCTTGGCGAGCATGTCGAGCACCGTGCGCACGGTGATGCGGCTGACGTTGTGCTGCTCCTCCAACTCGCTCTCGGTGGGCAGACGGTCTCCCGGCTTCCACTGCTTGAGCAGGATCTTCTGGTGCAGAATCTCGTAAAGCTGTTGATAGAGCGGCAACCGGGCGCCGCGGTCAATGACATTCATTCCATTCAGACTCCAAGATCGTTTCCATCCGCACGACAATATAGCCAAGGGCCCCGCTCCATGCAAGAACACGGTTCGTTAGGATTTCTTCACCCAGATGTCGTCGATGAAGAGCATGCCTTTGCCGCCCGGGGCGGTGGCACCGCGCTGGCCGAGGCCAATGCTCATCTTCTTGATCGCGGCGGCATTCACACCCGCGGTGGTGAGATTGCTCAACGGGACCACCCATTCGTTCCACATGGTCGAGATCGCGATTCGCGCATCCGGGTGGGTCACGACGCCGATGTGCCCTGCGCTATCCTCCAGGACGACGTACAGGGGATCGGGGCCGTTGTCCGTCTTGCCCTTGACGTGGAGCACCAGCGTATTCACACCGTTGACCGTCCAGTCCTGGGGCTTCGCCCAAGTCCGCTCGGCCTCCGAGCAGTAGGGCGCCTGGGCATTGTCATACGCCAGGGGCATCGACTGCCGGCCGCCGTAGACGGTTTGTCTCTCGCCGAACGTCCCCTCACGGGCCTCCAGATAACCGACGAGAGAGCCGGTGCTGTTGGTCCAGCCATCGACCCAGGTCTCGTAGATGCGATTGCCTTCCTCATCGGTGTAGGCTTCCAGGTCATCGACCACGACGAAGTTGGCCGTGGTGAAATCCCAAACGCTGCCGGTCCACGGACTGTCCGCACTGGCCTCGTTGACCTCATCCACGCGCCAGAAGTAGGTCTTATTCCACTCCAGGGTTCCCGGATCGAAGGTCGTGGCCTCCAGCTTCTGGCGGCCTTGATAGAGTCGCCGTGTCGGCGGTTGTCGCCTTGGCCACCGCTTCTCGGTTATCGCCGAAGTACACGTCGTGTTTGGCGGCCTTCTCGCCCACGCGCCAACTCAAGCACGGGAGTCTGACGCACGTTGACCGCGTGCTGCGACGGGTTCGGGCTGTGCGCCCGCCACAGGAGCGACAGGGCGCCGGCCGGAATGATCTGGGCGGGTGTGTGCGGGCTTTCCCACGACAACTCGGCCGCCGCGGTCCCGTTGTTGAAGAAATACTCCATGACAATCGGGTACCTTTGGCCGGCCTCCAGGGCCACTTTCACCGCGTACCTCGGGCTGCCGGCTTCCTGGCCGAACCACTTATCGACCACGAGCTCGCCGTTGAACCACAGCTTCACGCCGTCATCGGCGTACACGTAAATCGTGTAGGTCTCGGTGAAAGCGGCCTCGAGATCGCCGCTCCAGCGGACGGAATAGCCGCTGCCCGGCAGCGGTTGGCCGGGACCGGCTGTACCCCAGGCAAAATTGACGCCCGCGTCCACCCGGACCAGGACCGGCGTACCTGTCAGATCCGGGTTGCTGAAGTACTCGCCTTTGAGGCCGCCACCCGGGGCCAGCGTCGTGAAGCTCCAGACCAGTCCGGTCTTTTTGCTGCCGTCGAGGAGGTTTTCATCCACACGCCAGTAGTAGGTGGCGCCGGCTTCGAGGACGCCCGGCTCGAAGAGGTTGGCCAGTTGCTTGCTCTGCTTGAGCGTGTCGCCTGTCCCGGCGGTGACGTCCTGCTTGCTGCGGCCGAAATAGACGTCGTGCGTGAGGGCGTTCATTCCGGCCGACCAGCCGAGCTTGGGTCCCTGGGGATCGATCCATTTGGCGCCGTCCGCCGGCTGGGGCCGGTAGGCCGTCAGTGACGCGGCCACGAACGACCACACTCTGCCCGTGGCAACGTTGCCGGCGGCGTCGATCTCATCCACCCGCCAGTAGTAGGTGGTACCCGGCTCAAGTCCAGGCCCGTGCCAGTACATCGCCACTGCCTGTTTCGGACGCCACCCGCTGCTGGGGTCCCAGGTCGGGGCTCGTACCCAGATACACATCGTGCGTGACGCCCGTATCCGAGGCCGTCCACTGAAGCAGTGGCTGCAATACGCCCTGGGCGCCGTTTTCGGGGTTGGGCTTCCACGCGATCGGGTGCAGGCCCTGGATCAACTCCTGCAATTGGGCCTGCGAGAGGGCCCAACTGTAGAGGCGGACTTCATCGATCCGGCCGTCGAAGAACTTGTTGGCATGCAGGGGGTCGGTGGCGTAAGCGCCCTTCGGCTGGCTGGCGATGGCGGCTCTCACGGCGGGATCGGTCGCGACGGCCGTCCCGGCCTTGGCCGCGGAGGCGACTTCGACGGCGTTTCGGTAGAGCCGCATCCTGGTGCCGTCCCAGGTCGCGGCCGCGTGCTGCCATTCGCCTCGATTGAGGGAGCCCTGGGCGGCAATCAGGGTCGTCGTGGTCTGCCCCTGCGTCTTCAGCCGGAACCGCAGAAAGGACGGACTGATCGTGCTGAGCATCCACCAATGGTCGTTCTCGCCCCATTCGTTGGCCTTGGAGATGATCCGCCCATCGTTGATATTGAAGGTATCGGGGTTGATCCAGGCGGCCAGCGTGATGCCCGCGCCCTGCACGTCGATGACGCCAAGCTCGACCCGATCGTCGTTGCCATCGAAGTCCAGGCACCAGCCCAGCCCATTCCAGCCGCCATCGACCCAGGTGGCCCCCTGGATGGTCCCCGGGTGGCCCTTGCCGGAACTATCGGCCGTGGTGTCCCCCATACCTTCATCGAGCTTCCACCACCCCACATCGGGGTCCGGCACCGCCGCCGGACTTACACCGACCAGGCACAACAGAACCAGGGAAATCCAAGCGATCCGTTTGCTGCTCATGGTCTTCCTCCTTCCCAGAAGTAGTGGAAACTCGATACGACTCGTATACCTCCTACGCGGGGGACTTCTTATGGCCCGTATAGGCGCCCAGTTTCAGCAACAAGCCTTTCAGAAAGGCGAGCGACGCCGCGTAGCGCTCGTCCACGAGCTGGATCGTACCGAGCTTGTGTCCCCGGATGATAGGCGAGCACTGTTCGGCGGAGAGCAAGCCATCGTAGCCGATCTCCTGGCAGGCTTTGAGGAAGGCCTCCCAAGGCAAGGGATCCAGTTTGTCTCCAGGGGTGACTTCCTCCCATCCGGCCGGTGCGCCGCCGACCGTGTAGAGCTTGCGCAGGGAGATCGTATGGGAGTAAACCATCAGGCCCTTCATTCGCTGGACCGTCCGCCGCACGAACTGCGGGTCCGGCGATTCGATCAGCGGCAGATCCAGGCCGACCTTCAGGCTCGGCACGTCGATTTCCGCCGAGCAACTCCAGCGTGTCGTCGTTGTTCATGGTGATCTCGGGGTGCGTCTGGAGCGCCAGCGTAACGCCCTCGTCCTGGGCGTACAGCGCCACTTCCCGGATGCCGCGTTGGACCTGGTGCCAGGCCTCCAGCCAGTCCTCGCCGCGCGAGACCCGCCGCGAGCGGGATTCGAAGCTCGGCAGCCCGTAGCCCTGTCCGGCGAAGGGATTCTGGAAGTAGCCGTAGAAGCCTGCCAGGATGCGGACGATGCTCGAGCCGAGGTCCTTCGCGAGCCGGATGCACTCCCGCACGTAGAGGATCTCCTTCTCCTGCGGGTACAAGAGGACGTGGTTCGCCTCCAGGAAGTTGGTGCAGCAGACGATAGCGCCCATTTCCAGATCGAGATCGCCGTAGAGGGCTTTGAGCCGCTTTCGCCGGTCCCGGTCGAGGTCCAACGGGAACCCCAGGGGTCGATGCGCGTAGATGCAGGCCGCGTCATAGCCGAACTGGGCGGCCTTGCGGATGGCGTCCTCCAGGGGAAGCTGTTCGCCCGGCGCGGTGAAATAGCCGCCGTATCCGATGGTATCCAGACTCAGCTTCATGGTGTTCCTTTCGGTTGGGGCAATCGGGCGAGAAGCGACTCGTAGGCGGGCGAGCCGGGCCGGTGGAGGGTGAGCACCGCGTGGATTTCGAGGTCGGGGTATTCCGCCTCGGAGATCTTTCCGTCCCTGTCGGCATCGAGATCGTTCTTACGCGGATTGACCAGCGTGTACGCGGTGTCGGGGGCGAAGGCCCGGCTCCAATCCCAGTCGGTGACATGCTTGTCCTGATTCGGCCCCTTGCCGTAGTACATGTGAGCGACATCAAGCTCTCGCACGGCGCCGACCAACTCGTAGACCCACGGCTGCCCCGGCGCCGGCGGTTCCAGATGTGTCAGCATCAGCGCCGGCGATGCGATATGGCGGATAACCGGATCCTCGGGGATATTCCACCATCCGAACTGGACGTGCATGGGCGATTTCCACGCCCGTTCCATCCGGACCACCTCCACGCGCCAGTGGTAAATCCCGGCGTCGAACAAGGAGGGTTCGCCTTCGCGCCAGTCCATCGGCGCTTCGGGACTCGTTTTTCGGTGGGTCTGAAAATCCCAGTTCGAGTACAACTGCCGATCGCCGCGATGGGTGATCTCCAGATCGAACAGAACGAAGCTTGATGGCTTGCTGGGCGCGGCGGCTTTCGCGTCAGGCGTAATGGCCTGGTTTTCATAGAGCAACACGCGGGCGTGCCGCCAGCCGATGGAGAGGATATCCAGATCACCGTCATTGTCCATGTCCGCGAGGATCGCGCCGTCATGGTGCTCATCGCCGATGGAAATGACGTGGTCCTTCCATGACCCGCCCTTGCCGTCGGTGTTCTCGAAGATGTGCAGCTTGGCGGTGGCGGGGTCCTGGTAGTTGTGCTCGCCCACGACCACATCGAAATCGCCATCGCGGTCGAGATCGGCGACATCCATGCTCATCGGCCCGACCACGTCGGCAATCACGTGCTCGGCCCAAGTGCCCTCCGTCTTCTCCGGTTGTTCGTACCACGCCAACTTGCCGGGGACATTGATGGCTTCGAAGCCGACGACCGCATCCAACCGCCCGTCGCCGTTGAGGTCGGCCAGGCGATTGCGGTCCGGATGGCCCTCCGTGGGATTGAGGGGCTGGAGCGTCCAGGCCTTTCCACCTTGGCTGCGCAGCCACTTAGTTCCCAGAAGCAGGTCCACACTGGTGTTGTTGTCGATTTGCCCGGCGGTGACCTGCTCGTCCTGGGATACCTCCGAGATCTTGCGCCAGGGCCACGTCTCTTTGACGGGGTCTTTCGGCACGGTGAACATCTGAATACCTTGATTGGCTCGATGCCAGGACAGTGCGATCTCACGGCGTCGGTACGCTGTGAAGATGGTCGTGCAGCCCTGCAGGAAATCGCCGCTCGCGGGGGCGAGGTTCGTATGGACGGTGAAATGGCCTCGCCCATCGTTGCGGGCCCAGGCGAAGTTGGCGTTGGCGGCGGGCGTCTTGCCCTGGGTGCCCAGGATATCCAAGGCGCCGTCGAGATCAAAGTCGCAGACGATAGCGGCGTCGTTGAGCGGCTCGCCGATGGTCTGACGCGTCCATGTAGCACCCCCGCCCTCGGGGGTGATCCCAGCCGAGGGCGGCTGGGCTCCATGACCGGGATTCTTGTACCACCAGCCGCCGGTGACGATGTCGCGCAGGCCATCGCCATCGAGGTCGCCGCTACGGATGAAGGCGGCGCCCCAGGGCTTCTGCGGGTCGATGACGTGACGCTGCCAGCGGTCCAGCGGCAAAGTAGGTGCGGGCCGGTTCGTGAGGTTCTCCCAGAGATCGACGGGCGTGTCGCCGCCATAGTTGCCGTGGTTGGCGCCGATAATGTCGATGTCGCCGTCATTGCCGATGTCGGCGACGCGGAGGTTGTGCGAGCCGGTCCGGCCGACCACCTGCTGACGCCAGCGCAGCGCCTGCCCTTCATTGAAGTAGATGCTCACGCGCCGCTGTGTCGATTGCTCCATCTCGGCGGTCACGACGTCCAGCTCGCCGTCGCGATTGACGTCCACGGTCTTGAACGTGTGAATGTAGGCGACGTCATCGGCGATGACGTGTTCCTTCCACGGCCCGTTCTTCGGGTCCGTGGTCTCGTACCAGACGAGCCGGCCGGTCGTTTCGGCCGGGGCCAGCAGCACATCCATGCGTCCATCGTGGTTGATGTCCACGATGTGAACGCCGCAGTCGTCGGGCCAACCCGCCGCGATTTCGTGCCGTCGCCATTCGGCGCTCTTGTCGGTCGGCGTCTCCAGCCAGTAGCCGTCCTGGGCAATGTCCAAGTCGCCATCGCCATCCAAGTCGCCCAAGGCGGTCCCGCCCCGGCCGCCGGTGGGAATAGCGATCTTGCGCCAGGAGTCCGGGCTATTTTGCAGGAAGACCCGCGTGCGGCCATGGCGGACCACGACATCGAGGCGGCCGTCGCCGTCCACGTCACCTACTTCAAGGTCGTGGGCGTCTTCCTTGTCGATGAGATGCATCCGCCAGGCGGTGGTAGCGGGTTTGCCCTGCGGGCGGGGGTTCTCGAACCAGACCAGGCCGGTGCCGAGCGGCGGGATGATCACGTCGAGATCGCCGTCTTTGTCCACGTCACCTACTTGCATATCGGTGGTGAACGACCCGCCGGCAATCTGGTGCTTGGTCCAGTTGGGGTAGGCGTACCAATAGAGCCCCTGGCCGTACGCACTGGCCGCCAGCACATCCACGAACCCATCGCCGTCGATGTCGCCCACGGCCTTGCAGTGCGGATAGGTGGGGTTATCGCTGTCAATGATGATATGGCGGAACGGCATCGGCTCCGCCCCATCCGCCTGCGGCCCCATTGTCGCCAGACCTGAACCCAATAGGACCGCCACCAGAGCGAACACGGTGGTTCGTCCCCGGAGGTGCCCTGATCCAACTCTCCTGTTCTGCGATTGCACTGCGACCCCAGAGATCGATTTCATCGTTGCAGAACCTCCACACAAATCCTTCTCGATTACTTGGGCCACAGCAGGCCGAAGGTATCCATCCGGTTGCGGGCCTCCACTTGGCCGGAGAGGAATACGCAGGTTCCCCGTCCGGCGACGGGGTTGCGCGTGGGGGCGTGGTGGAGCCCGGCGATGATGTCGGCGAACGTGCCCACGCCCTCCGGCGCCGGCCCGGGCTTCACCGCCCAGCGGCCGCCTCTGCTTCTGACCGCCGCCTCGGCATCACTCACCGGCAGCGGTCGCATATAGGTGTCGTTGATGCCCTGGTCGTTGAATCCCTGGTCCAGGAAGCAACTCTCTTCCACAAAGACCACCAGCTCCCCCGGGTGCTTCACCTGCCCGGCCTTGGCGAACTGCCCATCCAGGGCGGCTGCGCCTTTGGGACCGAGATAGGCGTTCATGCTGTAGTTGTACCAGGGCTTGTAGAGCGCGGGGGTGCCGAACTTGTTCGCGAAGCTCACGGTCTCGGAGATGTTGGTTTGACCAAAGTAGCGACATGGCCATGCGCTTGAACGTCGGGCAGATATAGGCCTTGGCATTCGTCAGATACGACCGGAAGAACGGGCCCCCGCGCTCCGGAAATTGACCCAGGTCCATGGCCCCATTGCACCAGCGATTCTGAGGGTTGCCGCCCTCGTCGGCATACGTACTGGACCGGGAAAAGTAGAGGGCCCAGGGATCGAGGAACCTGTCGTCATTAGTCCTGGAGGTACATCTGCAGGGCGAAGCTATAGCCCTTCATGTTTCCCTTGCAGACGGTGGCCATGCCCGATTCTCTGGCCTTGGACAAGGCAGGCATGATAATCGCCATCAAGACCGCGATGACGGAGATGACCACCAGCAACTCAATGAGCGTGAACGCCTGTCATCCTACTGCATAGACAAACACCTTGTCGGATGCGGCTGAGGGCGCCGGAGGATTCCCTCGCCCTCAGCCATTTGCCAAGGTTCCCTGTCTGACCTCGTCGGATTCGGCGGCGAGCCGTCCGGCACCTCAGGTCGCCTTGTCCGACTTCCACGAAACGCACTGCTTCTACCGATCTCCTACGAGATATCGAATCTCGCCTTCCGACAGCGCCCTGTTATAGACGCGCACGTCGTCGAGCTTGCCGGCCAGCAACTCCGTCAGTACGCCGTTGGCACCCAGACGAAGCACCGTATCGTAGCCCGCGAGGTTCCCCGTGGCGTTGGCGCTGCCCACGAGACTGCCATTCACGTACAATCGCAGTCGGGCGCCGTCGTAGACGCCGGCGACGTGATGCCAGGTCCCCGCCTTGAACATGCCGGTGGTGCCCGCCACATTCGAGGCGCCGCCGGTGCGCGAGATCCAGACGCGCGGCTGGCCGTTCGCCAGGGTGTGCAGCCCATAGGAGAAGTAGGGGCTCACGTGGGTGGTATTGCTGAACACCTTGCAGACGATCATCTGGACGGTGGCGACACTGTCGAAGTTCACCCACGCGGCCAGCGAGACCTTGTCGCCCGTGAGATTCAGCGAAGGCGAATTGGGGGCCTCCACGTAGTCCCCGACCCCATCCAACTGGAGGACTTGCCGCGCTGGGCATCCGTGACGATCTTGGCGTCCCCTTTCGCCGTGCCATGGTTGGTCCCGGCCGAGTCCTTGAAATCCCCGTCGAACGCCCACCAGGCCGCCAGGCCGGTCTTGCCGGGATCGGCTGGGGCTGCGATTAATTGGGGAGGCGTGGCATAGAGTCGGATCTCATCGAACAAGAGGGTTCCCGACCCGCCGGCACTGCCGTCGCCCACCCCGATCGTGAGAGTCTTGACGCTCTTGAGGCTCACGCCCAGGGAGGCCAGGTCGATGTTCCACTGCTTCCAGAGAGGCACGGTGGTGCCGGCGGCGCCATTATTGTAGAGCACCTTGGTGCCGTTGATCTTGACATAAATCGGCGCGGCGGCATTGGCCGAAGCGCCACGGAAGAACAGCACGAGCGTGGTGATGCCATGCTGGCTCCAGTCCTGGGCGTCGTCGAACGTCCGCGTGGCCTCCGACAGGGGTGCCTTGCTGTTGTCGTAAGCGAACGGCATCGACTGCTTGCCCCCGTAGACGATGGTCGTCTCGCCGAAGGTGCCGTTGACGGCCGTGGGGAGGCCGACGACCGCGCCGTTCTTCGTGGGATTGTCAAAGCCATCCACCCACGTGGTGTAGACCTCCGCGCCGGCCTTGTCCGTATAGCTCTCGAAGTCGTCCACCACCCCGTACGGCTGGGTCGTGAAGCTCCAAACCTCGCCCGGATAGGTGACCGCATTGACCTCATCCACTTTCCAGTAGTAGGTCGTGCCGTAGAGGAGAGAGTCCGGGGGACAGGCTATGGTCGGGCACCGTCGTGGCCGCGACCGTTCCCTCGGCTACGGCGGTCCGGTCGGTGCCGAAGAACACCTTGTGCGAGGCCGCCTCCCGGCCGGGACGCCAGCTCAAGGTGGCATCGACGCTGACGCCGGTCGCGGCCGCCGCCGGCTGCGGCTGTCGCGCCTGCACCGGGACAGAGAAGAACCGGACCTCGCTCAGACTGCATTGGGGAGCCACACCCCACTGGCTGAGGATCGTCAGTTTCACGTACTTCGCCAACGCGCCGCCCAAGCTGACCGTCGTATTGGCGGTGTAACGTGTCCAACCCCGTGCCCCGGCCGAATTCCGGCACGTCTGTCACTTGCGTCCACGTTGTGCCGTCGATCGAGTACTCCACTGTCACGTTCTTGGCGCCGAAACCGATGGCCGCCTCGATGATCTGGTTGGAGTTCCAGACCACATCTCGCTCACCTTGTAGACTTGGTCGAAGGCATACTGAATCCAGTTCGGCGACGTGCGGTGCTGAGCCACATGGTCGATCAGCTCGGTCGCCGTGCTGATCGCCGGTCATTGAGTCCGGACCCGTCGACCGTCTTTTCCGGGCCCATGCCCGCCTGGGCGCTGGACGCCGTGGCCGTGACGCCCTTGATCGGATAGACATACGGCTCGACGGTGAAGGACCACGTGTCCCCTTTGAAGATCGTACTGTCGGGCGCCTTATTGACCTCATCGACCCGCCAGTAGTACGTCTGTCCATAATCGAGCCGCGCCGGCCGGCTGGTAGGCTGGTTTCCGTCTGGCCCTGACTGACCAGGACACCCAGTGCACTGGTCCGTCCGGCGGTGTTCACGTCCGCGAAAGCCTTTCCGAAGTACACATCGTGGGTAGCGGCGAACTGGCCCGGGGTCCAGCTCAGAGCGGTATCGGTCGGCACGTCTTTCGCCGCCACCGCCGGGCTGGGCATGACGGCCAGGCCCGGATTAGCCCCGATGCGCTGCATGACGGCCACGATCTCCTCCGCGCTCAGGGCTCGGTTGAAGAGACAGAACGTCGTCCATCTTGCCGTCCATGGGTTCCGTCAGACCACCGTTGATGCCCAAGCGCAGCACGGTGTCATAGCCGATGAGATTGCCCGTGACGTTGCTGCTGGCCACTTGTTTGCCATCCACGAACAGCCGCAACGTGGCGCCGTCGTAGACCCCGGCCAGGTGCTGCCATTTCTTGGACGTCAGTAGCGTGGCGGCGTTATTCGCATTGGAGGCGCCGCCGGTCCGCGAGATCCAGACTCTCGGGCTGCCGCTGGGATTCAGAATGTGCAGCCCATAGGAGAAGTACGGGCTGCTGTGCGTCGTATTGTTGACGACCTTGGCGATGATGATCTCGGGGTTGCCGGTCACATCATCGTGGCAGACCCAGGCGGTCAGCGTGATCTGATTGCCCGTGATGTTCAGCGACGGGGAGTTGGGGATCTCGACGTAGTCGCCGGTCCCATCCAGTTCGAGGACCTGACCCCGCTCGGCATCGGTGACGATTTTGGCGTCGCCTTTCGGCGTGCCGTGGTTGGTCCCGGCCGAATCGTTGAAGTTGCCCTCAAACTTCCACAAGGCCACCAGGCCGGTGGTCAAATCGCCGCGCAGCGGCATTTCCCCCCAAACCCAGCAACAAAACCAGCGTCAATGCCACATGCCTCTTGTCCATACCAGTCCTCCTTCCCCGATGCGCAGGGGCGGCCGCGCAGCGGCCTTCTGGGCCGGGGCGGGCCAAGAAACACGCCAAGATGATGGTTCTGGTTACACACCAAAACACTTGTCAGCACAACGGGCGTTTCCGGCGAGAAACCCCTTCGCCTTCTTCCGCCGCCAAACGGGAATATTATAACATTATGACATTATCGTGGCAACCAGAAAAAATGCGATCCTGGCGTGCATCTGTCATTCTGTCTTTCTTCGGCATGGCTGTCAAAGGTGTTCAAGAGGCGTTCACATTGCCTTCGGGCAGAAGGGAAGGTGTGAGATGAAGCTGTTTGACGTTCCCATACCGAACGGAGCATAAGGTTGTTATCTCAGCTTGATCTTGGACAGGTCGGTCACAGGTTCGGGGAACCGCATGGGAAGACGCGAAAGATGCTCCACGAGGATCTCCGAGAGGGCGAAGTTCCGGAACCACTTCTTGTTGGCGGGGATGATGAACCAGGGGGCCTGGGGCGTGCTGCACTTGTTGAGCACGGCTTCGTAGGCCCGCATGTAGTCGTCCCAGTGTTTTCGCTCTTCGAAATCGGCCGGATCGACCTTCCAATGCCGGGTCGGGTCCTGGAGCCGAGCCCGGAATCGTTCGAGCTGCTCCTCTCGGTCGATGTGCAGGTAGAACTTCAGAATGTGCGTGTCGTTGCGGGCCAGGATCTCCTCAAAGGCGTTGATCTGGTCGTAACGTTTCGACCAGACTGGACTTGGGAACCAGATTGTGGACCCGCACGATCAGAACATCCTCGTACTGCGACCGATTGAAGATGCGAATCTCGCCTTTGCGCGGGGCTTCCTGATGAATGCGCCAGAGGAAATCGTGCGCCAGCTCGTGTTCGCAGGGCGTCTTGAAGGGAATGACCTTGCAGCTTTGGGGGTTCAGGGAACGGGTGAGGTGCCGGATCGCGCCGTCTTTTCCCCCGGCGTCCATGGCCTGCAGGACGATCAGGATGGAACGCTTGTTCTCGGCGTAGAGAAGGTATTCGAGCTCGGAAAGGCGCTTCAGGTTCTTCTGCATCTTGGTCTCGACCGACTCTTTGTCGGGGAAGCCCGCGGTATCGTCCGGGTCCCAGCGGGCCAGCCGGACCTTGCTGCCGGGTTCCACCTTGAATCGTTCGCTCAGGTTCATCATGCGGCCTTTCTCTCATTAGATAGTCTGTTTTAATGAAATACTAATGCATATCTAATTTTATGCAAATGGCTACGTGATAAAGATTTAGGTGAAGACGCTGCGGTAGGGTATTATACTCGACCGGCTGTTCTTCCGATATAAATAGGGATAGGTACCAGCCGGCAGCAGAGAACTGAGAAATTGAAAGTGGCAACGTGAGAGGTACTGGGATCGTCAACACCATCATCGGGATCGGCGAAGCGTATGGCTTCGAAACGAATCACGCGCATCAGGTTACGCGATTGGCCTTGCGTCTTTTTGATGAGCTTGGGCCGCTGCACGGCATGGGCAATACCGAGAGGATTTGGCTGCGGGCCGCGGCGCTGCTCCACGATGTGGGCAAAGCCCGCCGCCCGAAAGACCATCACAAAGTGGCGCAGGAGATCATCGTCCGCTGCTCCCAGCTCCCCTTTGGAACCGAGCAGCGCGTGATCATCGGCCTGGTCGCTCGATACCATCGCGGACCGTTCCCACAAAATGACCACAAGTACTTCCAGGATTTGGACACCGAAGGGCGGCTTTACGTCCGAAAACTGGCCTCCCTGCTCCGCCTGGCGGATGGGCTCGACAAAGGGCATGGTGATCTGGTGGAGGCTCTGCAGTGCGAGATTCGGCGGCGGCGGGTGCACATCAGGCTCATCAGCCGGGAACCTCTGAACCTCGGTCCGGCCCGGAGCAAAGCCGACCTTTTCGAGCGCATCTTCCGCAAGAGAGCGGTCCTGCGCGCGGCGGTCGTGCCCCGGCCTTCCGATTCGGCCCTTGACCGCGACAGCCGGCTGGCCTATGCTGAGGTAAACTGATCCTGGTCCGCTCCGCCGATCTGAGAACCGGCGTTGCGCCACCCCGTAGATGATGGTAGCCATGGCATCGGTCGATCCCAGTTACCGGTTTCTGGCCTGCCAGTACTTGCGTGAGCAACTCGACATCCTGATGCACGAGTTGCACGGTGTACGGCGCAATGAGGACGTCGAGCCGGTTCACCAGGCACGCGTCGCCTCCCGGCGGGTACGGGCGGCCCTGGATATGTTCGCGGGCTGCTTCGAAACCAAGAAAGCCGCCCAGTGGCCCAAACGGATCAAGAAGCTGACGAGGGAACTGGGAGCGGCACGCGATAAGGATGTTCAGATCGCGTTCGTCGAGCAGTTTCTCGCGGCTCTGGATGTGAAGGATCGGAAGAACCGACCGGGTGTCGAGCGGCTGCTGCTGCGGCTGCGGCAGGCCCGGGAGGCCCTGCAGTCGGAGGTCATCGCCACGCTCGACAAGCTGGAGAAGGCCGACACCCTGGCCCAAATGTACGGCGAGATGGAGAAGACCCTCTTTAGCCTGAGAAGCCACGGTACGCCGCTGTCCAGTCCGTTTGTGCTGCAGGCGACGCGGGCTCACATCGGCGACAAGAAGGAGGGCCTGATGACGTGCGCGCGGTCGCTGGACGACCCCGAAGACGCGCCGGGCCATCACCAAATGCGGATCGCCGCCAAGAGGCTGCGCTACACCCTGGAGATCTCCAATCGTGCGTATGAGGGCCGATTGGAGGACTTCATTACCGCGTTCAAGCAGGTGCAATCCCTGTTGGGGGATGTTCATGATTGCGATGTGTGGGTTCAGGATATCGACGGATTCCTGGAACAGGAGCGGCTGGCGACGGTCAAGTACTTCGGTCACAGCCAGCCCTTCAACCGCCTCAAGCCCGGATTGCTGCTCGTGCGCGAGGATCGCGCCCAGCACCGGCGGAAGGTCTTTGGCGAATTGCTGGAATACTGGAACGGTCTCGATGTCGAGCATTTCTGGAACGCTTTGGAGGACACCTTGGAGCAACAGGATGTACGAACCGATGCCGAAAAAGAAGAAGACAAAGAGAATCGGCCTGCTCAGTGACGTGCACGGCAATCTACCCGCCCTGGAGGCCGTCCTCGACGATGCCGCCGGGCACGGTGCCGAGGAACTGTGGTATGGCGGGGATTTCCTGGGGTATGCGCCGTTTCCCAACGAGGTCGTGCAGAAGCTGCGCGAAGTCAAGGCCGTCAGCGTCATCGGGAACTACGACTTGAAGGTGCTCGCCTTCCAGCAGAAACAGGAGAGCTGGAAGGGGAAGAAGACACCGGAGAAGTATGTCGCCTTTCAGTGGAACCATGAGCATCTCTCGGAAGAGACGAAGGCCTATCTGGAGTCGCTGCCGCGACAGGCCAAGGTTCGGGTGAACGGTTTCACGGCCCTGCTGGTCCACGGCAGCCCGGACTCCGTCGAGGAGCATCTTGGCTCCAGCACGCCCGAGGCGCGGTTCGAAGAACTGGCGGCCGCTTCGAAGGTGGACCTGCTCGCCTGTGGGCATTCGCATGAGGCGTTTGCCAAGAAGATCAAGGGGACGTGGTTCGTCAATCCCGGCAGTGTGGGACGTCCCGAAGGGGGCGATGCGCGGGCCGCCTATGCCCTGTTGGACTTTACCGGTGGCGAGTTGACGGTGGACCATCGTCGTGTGGAGTACGACATCGATCGCGTAGTCCGGGCGATTCGTGCGGCGGGTCTGCCGGACAGTTTCGCGGATGTGCTGCGTCAGGGCGCAGCATCGATCAGCTTCAGGAAGCCGGCCGCCTGCGTGAGAAGACACCGGAGGACATGCGCACGGCAGCCCATTCGGTGCTCGATGCCGTCGTGGCGTTTGCGCGCGACTGTAACTACGAGCCGGAGCACACGCACCAGGTGACGGAGTTGGCGCTCGCGATCTTCGATCAGCTCCAACGTCTTCACGGCCTGGGACCTCAGGAGCGATTGTGGCTGCAATACGGCGCGCTGCTGCACGATATCGGCTGGATCGAAGGGCAGCAGGGGCATCACAAGACCTCGCTGCGGCTGATTATGGGGGAGTCCAGCCTGCCCTTCGACCCCCGCGAGCGCCAGATCGTGGGGTTGATCGCCCGCTACCATCGAAAGGCGATGCCGAATGACCGGCACAAGTATTTCAACCGCTTGAGCCCGGAGGATCAGCATCGGGTGAGGGTGCTGGCCGGAATCCTGCGGGTGGCCGATGGACTGGATTGCACCCATACGAACGTGATCCGCCGGGTCACGTGCAAGGTGTCGAGCCGCGAAATCCGGATCGTGTGTGAGGCGGATGGGCCTGCCGTTGAGGAGATTGCCGCTGCGGAAGAGAAGGCCGATCTGCTGGAGAGTGTTTTTGATCGACATGGCGTGGTGAAGGTTCTCGTGAAGGGACCCAAAACGGTGGCGGCACGATGATGGCGACTGCGAATGAAATCAAGGCGGCTCCGGGCGTCCCGGAGATTCTGGCCGTTATCGACATCGGCTCGAACTCCATCCGGATGGAGATCGCCCAGCTTCTGCCGGACGGCAAGCTGGAGGTTCTCGAGAGGTTGCAGCGGGCCGTTCGCTTGGGACAGGACACGTTCCGGACCGGCCAACTGCGGGCGGAGACCATGCGCAGCGCGATCGCCATTCTGCGGGACTACCGGCACGTGCTGAACACGTATGGTGCCGGCCGTACCCGAGCCGTGGCCACCACGGCCCTGCGGGAGGCGGCGAACGGCGACACGTTCGTCGATCGCATCCTGATGGCCACAGGCATCCAGGTCTCCGTCATCAGTGTGGCGGAGGAAGGCCGCCTGACCGTTTCCGCGGTGCGCCGGGCGGTGGGGGAGAAGCTCCTCCAGGAAGGAGACGCCCTGGTCGTCGAAGTGGGCGGCGGCAGCACCATCATGAATCTGCTCCACGAAGGGGAGATCACCGCCTCGCAGAGCCTGCCCACCGGCTCGGTCCGGATGCAGGAGATGCTCTCCACCAGCACGGAACCTCCCGGCCAGGCGACCCGGCTGATCAAGCGGCAGATTTCCAGCGCGATCTCGACCCTCAAAGGCACTCTGGTGCTCAAGAACGTTCAGGCCTTCATGGCGGTAGGCGGAGATGCGCGCTGGGCCGCCGCCCAGGTGGGTAAGCCCGTCGAGGGGACGAATCTGCGCACGGTATCCCGTGAGGCCCTGGATGGGCTGCTCGGCACGTGCGGCAGTTGCACGGCCGATGAGCTGGCCCGAACCTACCATCTTCCGTTCGTGGAGGCGGAGACCATCACCCCGGCCCTGTTGGTCTACCAAATGCTGCTCAAGGCGACGGGGTTGAAAGAGATGATCGTCACGGATGTCTCCATGCGGGACGGCATCCTCCTGGATCTCGTGTACAGTGCGGCGGGTCAGGAGGCCGCGCACTTATACAAGGAGGTCATCCAGTCCGCCCAGGCCGTCGGGCAAAAATACCTCACCGACATGACTCACGCGCAGCACATCCGCCTGCTGGCCGCACGTCTCTTTGACGAACTGGCCGCCGAGCATCGTCTCAGCGATCGCCACCGTCTGCTCTTGGAGGTGGCCGCGCTGCTCCACGAGATCGGGGCCTTCGTATCCAGCAGAGCCCACCACAAACACAGTTACTACCTGATCGCCAATTCGGAGATCCTCGGACTGACGCAGGACGAACTGATTATGGTGGCCAACGTGGCGCGCTACCATCGGCGCAGCCGTCCGAAGCCCACCCATGCGGATTACATGACCATGTCGCGGGAAGCGCGGATGGTGGTGAACAAGCTGGCGGCCATTTTGCGGGTGGCGGACGCCCTCGATGTCAGCCGGACCCAATCGATCCGGGACTTCCGATGCCGGATCGACAACAACATTGGCTTTGTGATCTCGGTGCCGACCGGTCTGGATCTGATCCTGGAGCGGCGGTCGCTGGCGGAGAAGGGGGATATGTTTCAGGATATCTATGGGTTGGACGTACACCTGGAGGAGGCAGGTGGACCATGACCAAGCATGACGCGGATTCCACGAATCTCTTCATCAACCGCGAGTTGAGCTGGCTGGAGTTCAACGACCGCGTTCTCCAGGAAGGCCAATGCGAGTCGTTGCCGCTGGCGGAGCGGCTGAAGTTCCTCGCGATCGTCAGCTCGAATCTCGATGAATACTTCATGATTCGCGTGGCCGGTCTGAAACAGCAGAAGGCCGCCGGGGTGCGCAAGCGCGACGCGAGCGGGTTGACGCCGTCCCAGCAGCTTTTCCTGATCGCCGGCAAGGTGCGGCAGATGGTCGCCCAGCAAGCGGTGGCCATCGCCGAGGTCTTCGCGCGGCTGGCGGAACAGGGTTTCTATCTCGTGCGCGGGACCGACTGGACGGCGGCGCAGCGTCAATTCCTGGCGAAGTTCTTCACGACGGAGGTGCTGCCGGTCTTGACGCCCCTGGGCGTCGAAGAGTTGAGCACCCGCCCGTTGCTGCCGGGGCTGCAGTTGTTCGTGGCACTCCTGGTAGACACGTCCAAAGCCGGAAGACCCGGGCAGAAGCTCGTGGTGATTCCGGTGCCGACCGCGTTCAACCGCTTCGTGAATATCCCCGCGGACAAGGGGACCTATGTCGCGCCCCTGGAAGAAGTGATCCTGGACAATGCCAAGGCTCTGTTTGGCGGTCGGGAGATCCGCGGGCATGCCATTTTCCGCATCACGCGCGATGCCGACGTGGCGGTCCAGGACGACGAGGCCGCGGATCTTCTCAGTGCGGTGCAAGATGCCGTGATCTCGCGCCGGCGGCGCAGCGCGGTGCGGCTGGAAATCAGCGCCCTCCGGATCCCTATATCGTGCGGTGGCTTGCCACCATGCTGGAGTTGAAGGCCGAGTATATCTATGAGATCGAGGGGCTGCTCGACGCCCGCAGTCTCATGCAGATCATGGAGATGCAGCCGGTCCAGGGGCTCAAGGTCCCCGAATGGCCGCCGCAGGCGCCCCGTGACCTCCTGGGCGAGGAGGACCTGTGGGCCGCGATCCAGGACCATGATGTGCTCCTGTTCCATCCCTACGAGAAGTTCGACCCCGTCATCCAGATGGTGGCGCAGGCGGCGGACGATCCGCAGGTCCTCGCCATCAAGCAGACGCTCTATCGTCCCACCGCGGATTCCCCGATCGTTCAGAGTCTGGCCCGCGCCGCCGAGAACGGCAAAGAGGTGACGGTCCTGGTGGAGCTGCGGGCGCGGTTCGATGAAGCCAAGAACGTCAACTGGGCCCGGCGTCTGGAGGACGCCGGCTGTCACGTCATTTACGGGATCGCCGGCTTCAAGACGCACGCCAAGGCGCTGCTGGTCATGCGCCGGGAAGCGGGCCGGATTCGCCGCTACGTGCATCTGCCCACGGGCAACTACAACGAGAAAACCGCGCAGCAGTACTCCGACCTGGGATTGCTGACGTGTGACGAGGAGCTGGCCGCCGATGTGGCGGCGTTCTTCAACCTGCTCACGGGTCTCTCGGAAGCCGTCGAATGGCAGCAATTGGTGATCGCCCCGACGGATCTGCGCAAGCGCTTCGTGGACCTGATCGAACGGGAAATTCAGGTCTCGACGCCGGAGCGCCCGGGTCTGATCATGGCCAAGCTCAACGCCCTCGAGGACAAAGGCATGTGCCAGGCCTTGTACCAGGCCAGCCAGGCCGGCGTCAAAATCCTGCTGAACGTGCGCGGGATCTGCTGTCTGCGCCCGGGGTCAAAGGCCTGTCGGAGACCATCCACGTTCGCTCTATTGTGGATCGCTTTCTCGAACATGCGCGGATCTACTATTTCGCCAACGGCGGGCATGAGGAAATCTACCTGGGCAGCGCCGACTGGATGAAGCGGAATCTGGACCACCGGCTCGAGATTCTCTTTCCGATCCGGGACCCGGCGGTGCGCCAACGTCTGCTGCGAATCCTCGACGTGTATTTCGCGGACAACGTCAAAGCGCGGGAACTGCTGCCCGATGGGAAATACCGAGCCGTGCCACCGAAGGGCGATCCGGTCCGCGCCAGGAGAAGTTCTATGAAGAGGCCGTCGCGGCCGTCCGTTCGGCCCAACGCACGACCTATCGCTTTCGCCCCCTGACTCGTGCCAAACCCGATGAGGTCGCCACGGCGGGTTGATGTGCCGCTGCACATTCCCCCGTCGATCGCCAACGTCAGCATTCGACGATGTCGCTGGACCGCAACGCATCATCCCCGAAACAGCACTTGTCAAGCGTGTTCCCGGACGGGCAAAACGTCCGTTGCCGGTTCATCGAAAATCAATGCACGTGTGCCTGTCGGGCGGTGATCGGACTGGCTTGGAGCGGCTGAATTCGCGCCAGACGGGTCGATCCCCAGACGTGTTGGGGTTACAGGATGCCCTGCGCCGGCTGCAAGAAACGAGAGCGAGATGCCTCCTTGCCGCCCAGGCGAGCGTCCCGCATCCGCCCGGAAAACCGAAAGAACCTCGAAAATGGCGTAGGCGCAACGGGGGACGGTACTGGTACAATAACGCGACACGGCCCGGCGGCGTAGCCGAGCGAGGTCAAATAGGAAATGTCGTCTTAACCAACCATCGCGCCAAGTCAGCATGAACACTCGCATCAAATCACTCCCGACTTTCGTGTTTCTGACACTCGTAGTTCTGAGCCTCGCCACTCTCGCCCCGGCCGGGGCGGGTCGCACATCACCATCACCGCGGTGGCTCTCGCCTGTCTGCCGGAGTGGCAGAGGGCATTATTGGGCGATGAGTTGCCGCGCCTTGGCCGCCAGGGTCGTGGCCGACGCGAGGCACACGCTGCTTGGTCCGGGGCGCACCGCGGTTGGTGAAGTAGCGCACTATCTCTCGTCCTCTGCGCAGGGCCCGCCGCAGGCCAGTCGAAAGAGTCGTGAATACGCAATAGGGAGGTAATCCATGCGGACCAGAACTCTGACGCGACGCCAATTCCTCGCCGCCTCGGGCCTGACCCTGGTCGTCTCCGGCACACAGGCCGCCGGCCAACAGCAATGCGCGCTGGAGAATGACGCACTCCGTTTCGGCATTGCGATCGGTGACCGCACGATCTTGGCGCGGAGTTTCGAGAACAAGCTCGTCGGGCAATCCATTCCTCTGCCGACCGAGGAATTCCTGCTCGAGTTCGACGACGGCAGCACGGTATCCTCAGGTGACTTGGAGGTTCGGCTCGCCGCGGCGGGCAACCGTTCGGTGGAGCTACTGTTCTCCGCAAAATCGGGCCTGGAAGTCCGCGTGCGATACCATCTGGCGCCCCAGGCCCGCTACCTGAGGAAACAGATTTCCGTCCGGCACCAGCGCGCGTCAGGGCGGCGGCTGCTGCGCGTGGACTTGGAGAACTGGCGCGGAGTGCGGCGCGGCTGGAACTCGATGCATGCCGATCGCTTCCCGCACGGAAGTCATCCGGTGTTCTGCGACAACTTCTGGGCCGGCGTCGAATTCGTAGCCGCGTTCAACGCCTATGGTCCCGACGGTTTCACGCTCCGCAGCCGCCCGGGGGGCGTGCTGCTTGGTTCAGATTGGGTTGATCTGCATTCCACCGTGGTGGGCGTGGCCCAGACGGGGCAAGTGCGCGACGCCTTCCTGCGTTACATCGAGGACATCCGCCTGGCCCCAGCGCGCATGGTGGCCTGCTACAACTCCTGGTGGACCCTTCCCAAGGTCGTGAAGCAACGGGACAACTTGGCCTTGATTCGAGCAGCTTAAGGCCGACATGTACGACCGGCACGGGGTCTTTTTCGACATCATCACCACCGACATGGGATGGAGCAACCCGCGGAGTATCTGGGAAATCGATCGCTCGATTCTTCCGCAAGGATTCGACGACATTCGTGGCATTGTCGAGTCCGCCGGAGGCAAGCTGGGCATCTGGATGTCTCCGAGCGAGTTGTATCCCCCGGTGTGCGACTACGACTGGGCCGAAAAGAGCGGATACGTTGTGTTGCGGCCCGAGTGGGACGATCCTTCGGGGAAGCGGCCGGTCTACCGGCAACCGGGCGTGTCCCTGGCGGACCCGAAGTACCGAGAGGCCACCAAGGGGCAACTGAAGAAGCTGATCCGCGAGAACGGGCTCGCTCATATCAAGTACGACGGCTTCTGGGCCATCGAGCACCGCCCGCATCACGACCTGTTGCCGGGGGACGACTCGGTGGAGCCGCTGGCCGCCTATTCGCTCGAGTTGCTGCAGGCGTCCAAAGAAGCGAACCCGCATCTGGTGACCGAGCCGACGTACTTGAACTCCATCGCCAACTACATCAGTCCCTGGATTCTCAAGTACTCCGACACGGTGTGGGCCAATGCCGAGGACTGCGTAGTGGGCATCGGGCCGGCGCCCGACTATCGGGAATCCCACACGAATGCACGCGAGTTCATGGTCTTCAAGTCCCTGGAGCAAGTGTGGCTGCCCCAGGATGCTCTGCACTACTTCGACATCATCCACGTGGACGAGCGGGAAGGCTTTCCCAACCATGCCGCGATGGCGTTTGGACGCGGGCGGTTCTTCCTGTCCACGTACGTGAACCCGAAGCTGATGAATGACGAGGACTGGCGCATCTACGCCGGCCTGTTGCGCTGGGCACGCGAAAACGCCGATCTGCTCCGCCATACCGTCGTGATTCCGTCCCGCGTGGAATTGGGCGAGCCGTACCTCTATGCGCATTGGCTCGGCACCCGCGGCGTACTGGTGGTCCGCAACCCCTCGAACGAAAGCCAAGTATACGTTTTGGACCTGAGCAAAGCCGGCGCGCCGAGTGGACTGGCGGAGGCGCTATGCTATACGCAATACCCTTATCGCAGGGGAATCGCCGCCGATCTGACGGGACACTCGCAAGTGACGCTCAAGCTGGCGCCCTGGGAACTGCTGTTCCTCGAAGTGGTACCTCGCTCGCAACTGCAAGAGACGGTGGTCGTCGGGGCGCGCTGGTACCGCGAATCCAGTGGGACTCTGTCGATTGTCCCCGAGCCGCGGGTCGAGAGGGTGCGGCTGATGGAACCCGGCCAGGACGAGCGAGTCATCCCCGTCGTCCCGCGCCAGCGCGATGATCTCACGGGTGAATGGGTGTCGCGCACGGTGCGACCGGTCCCGGAGAATCAGTGGCTGGCGGCCAAGCCGAGAACCACGGCCCTGTTTCCCTTCCGGTATCCGGCGGATCTGAACCCGGAGACGGTCCAGAAGCTGAAGGAGGCCCAGGGGAAAGATGTCCAATGGAAACAGGTGCCCACCGTGAGCTTCGAGGTGGAGTGCTCGGTGTCTGTTCCGCGACAGGCGGACTCGGGCAAGGTCCTGTTGTTGGTCGAGTTTCTCGGGGAGAGAGCACCGCCCGAGCCGCTGCGCCGGATGGGTGGATGGCCGGCCGGCAGGTCTGGAGGAAAGGAGTTCCGACGAGCATATCGGGTACTTCAACTGGACGGGCGACCTTCGTGCGGTGGAGAGCGAGTGGTGCTGGTACATCTGCAACGTCGCCCCTGGATCGCATCGGGTCAAGTTCCACGGCACGGCCGGGCATCCGAATCCTCGGCTCGGACTGTGGCTATGGGCCGACCAGGATCTTGCCGAGCGAACGCCACTGGCTTCGCTGGGCGGTAGCGATCCCGTGATGCCGCCCTATCGTGATCATCTCGAACGCCAGGGCATCTGCCTGATGCCGCCCACCGCCAGTCGGTCGGGCTGGGCCTAACGCATCCCGGAGAACTGCCGGCGGATCGGGACGCTGAGGCGGCGGACCATTGAAATGGGATGCCGTTGACGAGAACGATAAGATGGAAAAGTAAGGGAAGAACCTTATGAGCAATGACAATCGTATGACACTCACGCGGCGTCGGTTCCTGACACGGGGGGCGATGGCGGCAAGTGCGGTGGCGCTGCCCTATTATATTCCGGCCTCCGCGCTGGGGCGTGGCGGAGCCGTGGCGCCCAGCGAACGCATCGTGATGGGCGGCATCGGGATCGGCGGCCGCGGTTCCTATGATTTGGGCTGTATGTTGACCGAGCCGGATGTGCAGTGGGTCGCCGTCTGTGATGTCCTGAAAAGCCGGCGCGAAGCGGCCAAGAACATGGTGGACAGCAAATACGGCAATAAAGATTGTGCGGCGTATGGCGATCTGCGCCAGTTCCTGGCCGAGCGGACGGATGTGGATGCCGTGTTGATTGCCACCGGCGACCGCTGGCACGCGCTGGCCTCGATCCTGGCGATGCGGGCGGGCAAGGATGTCTATTGTGAGAAGCCGGCCTGTCTCACGATGGCGCAGGGGCAGATGGTCGTGGAGACCGCCCGCCGGTATGGCCGGGTCTATCAAACCGGCGCCCAGCGGCTCAGCGAGCCGCATCACGTGTTTGCCATCGAAATGGCCCGCTCCGGCCGGTTGGGCCCGATTCATACCGCCTACGCCGACTGTCGTTGGCGCGACGGGTTGCGTCACGACTGGTTGCCGGCGGAACCGGAACCGCCCAAGGATGAACTGGACTGGGATGTCTGGCTCGGTCCATGTCCCTGGCGGCCTTACAACGCCGGTTATGTGAATGGCGGGGGGTGGTATCACTATTATGATTTCGCCACCGATGTCGCGATGTGGGGCGCGCACACGGTGGCCCAGGCCCTCGCCGGACTCGACATGACGAACGTGTCCTTCATCGAGTTCGAGTATGCGGGGCCGGATGCGACGATGGTGACGCGCTTGTCCAACGGGGTGAAACTGGTTCTGTTCCGAGTCGCCGGCTCGGTTTGGGAGCCGTGCCAGTACTGGCACGGCGCCTGTGGTGAGCGGTTCGATGGTCCCGAAGGATGGGTCGCGGCCGCCGACGGCTATTCCGGACCCGATGTCTCATCGCCGGCGCTGTTGCGCGAATACAAGAAAGTGCTGGCGGACTACACGGCCCGGACCCAACGGCCGCTTGAACCACGTGCGGGATTTCCTCGACTGCATCCGGTCGCGCCGGCCCACGGTGGCGAATCCCGAGGTCATGTGTCGGTCCATGAACATCTGCCTGGCGGCCGACATCTGCGAGCAATTGAAGCGAAACCTGAAGTTCGATCTGCGCAAGGCTGAGTTTGTCGGCGATCCCGAAGCCAACCGGCTGCGGTCCCGCGCGATGCGCGCCCCGTACACGATCTAGTGCGGCAAGCAGGATGACCCACCATGAACCGTGCCGACCCTTGTCAAAAGCGTACCTCATACCATGTATCTTGAGGAGGCCACGCTACGGGGCCAGGAGCTGCCTGGCTTGCTCCTCAATGAAGGCGACGTTTCGGGCCATGTCCTCCTGCAAAGCCGGGGTGTCGTGTTCGAAATCAATGGTGATCAGCCCCTGGTAACCCAGACGCCGGAGCTCCTTCAGCGTCTTGGCGCAATCGGCTTCGCCTTCGCCCATGACCGTGTTGCGCGACTGGGGATCTCCCTTCTTGGCCACATCCTTCAGGTGAAAACTGATGATGCGGCCCTGCAATTGTCGCAGGCACTCGACCGGGTCCAGGCCCGAGCGGGCCCATTGTCCGCCGTCGCAGCAGGCGCCGATGCGCCGGCTCCGGTTCCGGCAAACCGCCAGCACCAGCTCCGGGCTCCAATACGGCGACTGACCTTTCTGGTGATTGTGAATCGCCAGTGGCATCCGGTATTCCTCGCAAAGCCTCTCGATCATGTCGAAAGCCTCGGCGGGCGGCTCGGCCACGATGATCCCGGCGCCCAGTTCCTTGCAGAACTCGAAGACGCGTTTGGCCTGATCCGAAGAACCGTTGAAATCAGCGAACACGCTGGGAATGGACATCCCCCGTTCGGCGAGCATGGCCTTGAGTTCCTTGCGCGCGTCCGCCGGCGTATCCTCGTTGGCGAGCAGGCCGGGCCGCTGGGCGTCCAACTTCACGTTACTGCGGACTTCGATGTGACGCAGGCCGAGCGCCGCCACCTTGTCCAGCGCATCGAAAAGGCCGTAGCGCCGATACGTATAATGCTGGACGCTCGCCCGCCAACCCAATTTCTCCGCGGCAGGCGTGCTGAGTTTGACCTCGCGGGCAAAGGCGGACAAGCTCGGGCCCAGGCCCAGGGTCAGAGCCAGAGTCCCGCCTCTGGACAGAAACTCCCGCCGCCTCATCCGGGGGCCAGTTCGCCCTCGCTGTTTCCGGTCGTTCTCTTCATCCATGACAACAACTGGCTTCTGAGTGGTCTTCATGTCCCTGAGCATACACGTTTATCCTCGTAGTTCAAGCCCGATGTTGGCTGCGGCGGTTGAAAAGGAAGGCATTCTGCGGGTAGAATTGGGCGTCACGGCATGCAGGACCAATCTGCATGAAGAGAACTGGCGAACGTCGATTTAAGGAATAGGGACATGCGTCACGTTGGCTGGGCGAAATGGTTGGGCGTGGTGTGCTGGGGACTGACGGCGGCAGCGGGAGTCTCGACAGCCCAATCAGAGGGGATTCGATTCACGGTAATCAATCAAACGGGGCACCGGATCGATCGGCGGATGTTCGGCCAGTTCATGGAGCGGCCGAGCTGGGGCGAGATCGGCGTGGAAGGGGCGCTGGTTCCGGGTACGAACCGATTGCAGCCGAAGGTGGGGGAATTGCTGGAGGCGATGAAGCTCCCGGTGATCCGGTTTCCGGGCGGTACGGACGTGGACTACATGGACTGGCGGGACATGGTTTCCAACGTGCCGGGCCGCGCGCCCGAGAGGCCCATCAGCACGGGTCATCTGGGCCATAAGGTGAGCAACCACTTCGGGTATGACGAGTTTCTGCAATTCTGCGAGCGGACCGGGGCCGAGGCGATTGTCGTGGTGAACTTCCGCGATGGCCTGTTGCAGAAGAAGCCCTTGCCGGAGGCGGCGGCGCACGCGGCGGCGCTGGTGGCCTACTGCAATGCCCCGGTGGGGACGAAGTTGCCCGACGGCATGTTCGACTGGCCGGGGCTGCGGGCGAAGAACGGACGGACCAAACCCTACGGAGTCAGGTATTTTCAGATCGGCAACGAGACGTGGGCCTTTCTGAAGGAGGCCCAGAAGTTGGCGCCGCAAAACCTGCCGTCTTACTACGTCAGTTGTCTGAAGGCGTACATCGACGCTATGAAGGCGGTGGACCCGAAAATCGAGATCATCGTAGATGGGGACGATGGGTCGATGCGCGGCATCGTGCCGCTGGCTCGGGAGCAACTGGCAGGGCGCATCGACTATTTCGCGACGCATTTCTACCGGCCTTGGGGGATGGCGGAGGTCTTTCGCGGCGAGCAGAAGGTGGCGGTCGAGGACCTCTCGGCCGAGGATATCTGGTACGCCTGGACGGCGATTACGGAATTTGATGAACAGGGGCAAAGCGTCTATCAGTCCCCGGGTTTGGAGGCAGCGCGGCGGGCCGGGTATCGCGTAGCGATTACGGAGTGGAACTGGAATGGGCAATGGCGTCCGAAGGTTGCGCCGCTGAATTCGCGGTGGGCCAAGGGCGTGGGAGCGGCCGGCTTTCTCCATGCGCTGATGCGGTCCGGCGACGTGATCGACATCGGATGCCAATCGATGCTGGTGGGGATGGGCTGGGGGATCTCCGCCGTATTCACCGATCCGACGGGCGTCAAGGACCCGGTCTATCTGCCGACGGGGCAGTTGACGGCGTTCTATTCGAAGCACCATGGGGACCGGCTGGTGCGAGTCGAGACGTCGGGCGTGCCCACCTATGAGCAGCCCTACCGCATGGGTGGAATCGGGCCCCGGAAGAAGGTCGCCGCGATCGATGTCGTGGCCACGGCCGGCGAGACCGCAGTCTTCGTCCATGCGATCAATCGCAGCTTCGACAAGGCGATGGAGGTCACGATCGATCTGTCGGGATTCCGGGCCGGTGACGGGGCCGTTCACCACCTGGTGCAGGGCAGGCTCAACGATGAGCCGACAGACGGTCAGCCGGAACAGATCGGCTATGAAAGCAGGCGCACGATGGCACGGGATCAGCCCAGCCGCTGACAGGTGACGCTGCCGGAGCGCTCGGTGTCATGCGTCGAGATTCCGTTGGCTCGGTAAATGACGCAGAAGAGGCCGACGCGGAAGAGGAATACGACTTTCGGAGAGTATACCCTCCCTCATTTCGGTACCACCCGAATCGCACTCTCCGCGAGAAGGTGTGCCTGTTTGGTATAGGTGGTATGGCAACGGTACTCGCACAGACCGCAGCCGGTGCAGGTGTCGGAATTCACAAACGGTGCTTCAATGGAGCCCATAGCCTCCAGCTCCGTTTCGGAGACAACGCCGGGCGGAATGTCGCCCAGCTCGAGTTTGATCCGCCGCATCTGAATCGCGTGGTACCCGGCGGCCTCACACTCCTCGAAACAGAGCCGGCAATCACGTTGCCCCGCATGGGGCAAACATATCTTGGTGTTGATGACGGCCAAGCCGATGGGGGTCTTGCGCTTCTCCGGCAGGGAGAGGGGCCGGATCGCGTGAGTGGGACATACCTGGGTGCAGAAATTGCAGTCCTGGTGACAGCCGGCATGGGAGGGCACGACCACGGGCGTCCACAGCGCTTCCCAGCCGGACTCCAGCCCCGCCGGATGCAACACAGGTCCGGGGCATACCTTGAAGCACTCCCCGCAACGAATGCACAGATCGAGGAACTGGGGTTCTGAGACGCTGCCCGGCGGTCGCAAGGGCCGTGCCTTCGGGCCGGTTTGTATGCCCAGCGCTACACCCATACCGGTAACGCCGGAGGCAAGGAAGCCCCGGCGGGACAGCGAGCGTGCGATCACGGGTGGATCGTTCGGTTCCTTCAGCTTGTCACGATTCCAGCGCGTGACGAACTTGATGGCGTGGGTCGGACACGTACCGCCACAGGTCTGGCAGAAGGCACAGTCCCGGGTGCGCGTCGTGTCATCCTCCTGGATCGCGTCGAAAGGGCAAATCTCATGGCATCTCCCGCAGTGGATACACGTGGCCTCCACCTTCCGCTCCCCGATCCGCAGGAGAGTGAACACGGAGAAGACCGCGCCACTCGGACACACATAGCGACACCAGAAGCGTTTCCCGAACAGCCCCAGGAGAAACACGCTGGCGAATAGCAGCAGTGACACGTACATGCTCCACGACGCCGGTCCGACCTGGCTCCATCCCTTCATCAAACCCAGTTGCAGGCGTCCACCTGTAAAGAGCAGTCCCCGCGTCAGGACCGGAATCGCGGCCACGTAACCGGACAGGAGCACGCCGCAGAATGCCCCGCTGAGCACCCCCGTCAGCAGGTAGTATTTCAGGTGGACCCACCCGCCCGGACGTTGGACCCGCAAGCGCGTGATGCGTCGGCCGATGAGCCAGTCAAAACCGTCAATGAGCGTACCCAGAGGACAGATGTACCCGCAGAATCCGCGCGGAAACAACAAGCATACCAGCAGAATGCCGCCCATGCCGAGCAGGGCGACGTTCCATTGCCTGCCAGCCACGGCGGTGGTGAGCCCCACCAGCGGGTCGAGCCAGAGAAAGACCTCGACCGGCAGTCGTTCTTTGTCTTCCAGGACACTGCCGGTGAAGACCGTCGCATAGGGCCAGGCGACATAGAAGAAGAGGTAACCGAACAGCGCCAGACACAGAACTTGAGTGATGCGTCTGGCCGGGGAGCAGCGCCACGTTGGGCCGATCTGGCGCAGCAGGACATCAGCCCTCTGTCGCCAACCATGGCTGTTGCGCTGCGTCGAAGAGGGCAGGAAGAGGTTGATGTTCCGCCACGGGCTCTGTCGCTGCTTCACTTGAGTCCCGCCTTCGTGAGCGCCTGGAGAGCTCCGTCGATGATCGCATCATAGGTGACCGTCGCGCCCGTAATGCCATCCACCTTCAGGCTCTGCCGGGCGATGATGCGCTGCGGGATAATCGTCGTGGCATTCTGGTCGATCTTTTCCTCGTGTTGGACCCGGACGTCGGTGATCCTGCCCGCCCGGATCGTGACCGTGACGGTTACGTCACCCACGTACCCCAGCGATTTGCCCGTGTACGTTCCATCCCGCAAGGCGCCGGATTCGATCGCTTTCACGGCCAACAGGTTCAGCTTGGCCTGGACCTTGGCCGCCCGTCGGTGCAGCAAATGGCGACCATACGGCTGATCCGAAGTCGGATACAAGGCGATGGCTTTCTGGTACTGCTGTTTCGCCTGGTCGAAGTTCCCCATCTCCGCATAGAGATCCCCCCGATAGTCGCAGATGTCGGCTTCTTGAGCGATGCGCCACGGGGGATCAGGCAACCGTTGCAGCGCCACGTCAAGCAAAGCCAGGGCGTCTTGATGTAGGCCGAAATGCCGATAACAAGCCGCCAGACTGAGATACTGATGCGTGAATCCTGTGGGAAGGGACGCCAGCCGCTTGCGGTACTCCTGCACGGCCCAGGCGTACTCGCCGCCCATGTAGAGATACATGGGGTATTCGTGCCCATCCCCGATGTCGCCCTTGCGGACGTAGAGGACCGTGAGCTTGATCGCTTCACGATTCTTGTTCTCCGAGAGCAGCCGTCGCACCTCCAGGCGCGCATCCTGCCAGGGCCGGTTCGTGTCGTACTGGACCTTCACCTCGTCGAACCAGTCCGGGGGAACCTTGAGATGCGCCAACGCTTCGTCCAGAGAGGGTTTGGCATTCTCCGCCGCCGCCCAATCGGTGGCAGCGAAGGCAGCGAGCAAGCACAAAAGAACCAACCCAACGGCGGCCTCCTGCATCGACAGATCGGTCGAGCGGCAGCGCAGGGGACGTTTTCTCATCTTCTTCTATCTCCAGCGAATCACGAACCATCCAAAAAGCCGGCACTTGACCATGTCCCTCCACGCTACAAAATACCCCGCCGGCAGGCAAGCGTTTTTGTCCACAACAGCCCTGAAGCCACTGCTTGGAATGATTTGTGTTGCAGTGTCAAGCAGATCTGACTGGTTCATGGCCGACAGCGTGTCTCATATCTCTTGATTGTCCAGCGTGGATGCCGTAGGATTACCGGCGCCGTACGGAGACTGATGTAGTGTGTAACCGTGCAGATAGGCAATGGCAGAGTGATCGCGTGCGATTCGGAATCGATGTGACGCGAAGCAACGATCCACACTGACCCCCAGGAAAGGATCAACACGTGGCAGACCTCAAGAGCAAACCAGCGAGGGACCAGGGCATGTCCTGTGGTCGAAGAGCATTTCTGAAAGCGACGGCGGCATCGGTGGCCATGCCCTACCTGATCCCGGCGTCCGCGATGGGCAACGCCGGGACCACCGCGCCCAGCAATCGCATCGTCATGGCCGGCATTGGCCTCGGCAACATGGGCAGCGGCGATCTGGAGTCTTTCCTGGGCCGCAGCGACGTCCAGTACGTGGCCGTGTGCGACGTAAAGAGGGATGTTCGCGACGCCCGCATGAACCATGTGAACGAGAAGTACGGCAACAAGGACTGCAAAGCCTATAATGACTTCCGCGAGGTTCTGGCCCGCAGCGATATCGACGCGGTGCACTGCGCCACACCGGATCACTGGCACGCGCTCGTGGTGATCGAAGCCTGCCGCAACGGCAAGGACATCTACTGCCAGAAGCCCGAGACCAAGACGCTCCGCGAAGGCAAGCTGATGATCAACGCCGCCCGGCGGTACAGTCGGGTCGTATCCGGCGGCAGCCAGCGGGTGCTGGAGGATTACCGCAAGACGGTCGACGCCTGCTGGAACGGGAGCAAGGGTCTGGTCAAGTCGATCAACGTCAACGTGGGCCCCTTTCCGACGGACTGCAACAAGCCGGGAGAACCAATCCCCGACGGTTTCGACTGGGACATGTGGCTGGGTCCCGCCCCGTGGGCGCCGTACCATCCCCACCGCTGCAGCGGCAGCTATAACATCGACGGCACAAGCTGGCGGTCGTTCAAGGATTACTCCGGCGGCGGCATGACCGACTGGGGCGCCCACCATTTCGGCGGCGCGACGTTCGTCATCGATGTCCGGGAGCTGGAGCCCGAGGAAGTCATCTTCCATAACGAGAACGGCCAGAAGTTTGCGACCTGCCGCTATCCGAACGGCAAGCTGCTGCACCACAATCACCCGGGCCGAGCCAACCTGGACGTGGAAGGCACGAACGAGCAAGGCCCCTCGAAGCCGGTTCCGGGTTACGCCGGAACGGGCGGCATCTACGGCGACTTCATCGACTGCGTCAAGACGCGCAACCGGCCCTTCCGCGACATCGAGTACGCGGTCCACACCGCCACCGTGTGCCACCTGTTCCTCATCGCGTACGAGCTGGAACGGTCCCTGAAATGGGACACGGTGAAACAGCAATTCCTCAACGACGACGAAGCCAATCGCCTTGTCGACGTTGCCAGAAGAGAGCCCTGGGTGATCTAAGACCGGATGGTTGCGACAAGGAGACATGACTATGATAGACCAAGAAGCAATTACTGTGACAATGGTGTCCGGCACAACTGTTGCAGCCGCAGCCCAACCCGCGGCCCAGACGAAGCCCGCCACCGTAGACGACGCATTCAATACGCTCAAGACCTATGACTGGGGCGCCGACCGTACGGCCTTGAACCCGATCGACCAGGCCATCATCGCTACGCACGGCGATGCCGCGGCGCGCAAGGCGCTGGAAAAGCGCCTGGTGGACACACTGACCGGCGGTATTTCACGCTCCGCCCAGGACTATGTATGCCGCAAACTGAGGGTCGTGGGCACGGCCCAATCTATCAAGGCCCTCGCCGCTCTCCTGCCGGTCGAGGAGACCTCGCACATCGCACGCTACGCCCTGGAACGTATTCCGGATGAGAAGGCGGTCGGGGCACTGCGGGACGCGCTGCCCAAGGCCAGCCCCAAGCTCCAGCCGGGGATGATCGGTTCGCTGGGCAAACGTCGCGACGCCAAGAGCACCGGGACCATCGCGAAGCTTCTCGGCGACTCCGACATCCTGGTCGCCCGCGCTGCGGCCCACGCGCTGGCCCTGATCGGCACGCCCGCGGCGGCCAAGCAACTGAGCAGTTTCGCGAAAAAGGCACCTGCCAGCATGAAGGTGCCCGCCGCCGACGCCCGCCTGATCTGTGCCGAGCAGTTGCTGGCCGACGGCAAGAAGTCCGAGGCAGTAGCTTTGTACAAGGAACTCCAGGGCGATGACCAGCCCGCGCAGGTCAAGGTTGCCGCCATGAAAGGTATGCTCGCTGCGACCAAGAAGTAAAGTCGCGCAACCAGTAGACAGACGATTCAACCTCCATGCGGACAACCACTATGAGGGTTGTGCTCCTTTGGCCGTTCAGGGTCATGGACGACGCGACCAGTGGCTGCATCAATCCGGGTGCGCGGCACACGTCATTATGCGCTGCCCTGGTCCTGGTGTTGGCCTCGGCGTCGTGGGCGCAGGCTCCCGTCAGGGAACGCATCTCCTTCAACCAGGATTGGCGATTTGCCAAAGGCGATCCCAACGGCACCGCGGATAAGCTCAGCTACAATACTGTCCGTGATTGGGTGTTGGTGACCGGCGTCTCGTTTGCGAAAGACCCGAATTTCGCCCACAGGAAGCGGCCGGCCGCCAATCTCGGCGCCGACGTTGCGTACACGCAGCCGGGCTTCGATGACAAGGGCTGGCGATCCTTAACGCTTCCGCACGACTGGGGGATCGAAGGTCCGTTCGATCCCAAAGCTCCCGGCGGTACGGGCAAGCTGCCCTTCTTCGGCATCGGCTGGTATCGCAAGCACTTCACCGTGCCGGCTGACGATCAGGATCGGCGGCTCTATCTTGATGTGGACGGGGCGATGTCCTACGCCAACGTCTGGCTGAACGGCCAATACGTCGGCGGCTGGCCCTACGGCTACGCCTCCTGGCGGGTCGATCTGACCCCTTATGTCAAGTTTGGCGGCGAGAACGTGATCGCCATCCGCCTGGACAATCCGCCCAATTCGTCCCGGTGGTATCCGGGGGGCGGGATCTATCGCAATGTATGGCTGATCAAGACGGCGCCGGTGCATATAGGACACTGGGGAACCTGCCTGACGACGCCGGCACCGGAGCTTCTTGATCTCGCCGACAAGATGGGTTTCCTTGTCATGGACGAGGCGTTCGACGTGTGGGTCCGGCCCAAGACGCCGTTGGACTTTCACCTGATCTTTCCGGACTGGGGTGAACAGGATTTGCGGGCCCTGGTGCGGCGGGACCGGAATTGCCCGTCCGTGATCCTCTGGAGCATCGGCAACGAGGTGGGCGAGCAATTCACCGGCGACCGAGGGGCGGCGTGGGCCAAGAAGCTGAGCGACATCGTGCAGTGGCCTACAAGAAAGGCAAGGAGTGGGCTACGGATGTGAGGAGGACCGCCGGCCCCGCCGCCAAGCTCCTGGCGCAGGCGGATCGGAGCACGATGGCCGCGGCCGGCCAGGGCCTCAAAGAAGCCGCGCTCGCTCTCCGCCGTGACGCGGCGCGAGGATCTCGTTGAGGTCCTGTGATATACTGTTGAAGGCTCGTTCCCCCGTGTCTTTGGATGACACACAGGTAGAACAGGAGAAATGACAATGCGGAAAGTAACACGCAGAGATTTTGTGAAAGGTGGTATGGTCGCAGGCCTGGTGTTCGGAGGGCCCCCATCCGCCCGGTCGGCCGGTGCGAACAGTGACGTGCGGCTCGCCATCGTGGGGCTGGGCGGGATCGACGTTCCCGGCAGCGTCGGCGGCCGGGGCCGCCAGCTCATCGACGCGTTTAGGAAAGTCCCCGGGGCCAGGATCACCGCCCTGTGCGATGTGGACCAGGCAATTCTGGACCACGGCGTCCAGATCATGAAGAAGGCGGGCGGCGCGGTCACAAGCTGTACCGATATGCGCCGCCTGCTCGACGACAAGAACGTGGACGCGGTGGTCGTGGCCACGCCCAACCACTGGCACGCGCTGGCCGCCGTCTGGGCGTGCCAGGCAGGCAAAGACGTGTACGTCGAGAAGCCGCTTGCGCACAACATCTGGGAAGGGCGGCAGATCGTCGCGGCGGCGCAGAAGTACGGCCGGATCGTGCAGGTGGGCACGCAGAGCCGGTCCAGCACCGCGCTGCGCGCCGCCGTCGAGTTCCTCCGCAGCGGGCAGATCGGCAAGCCTCGTTACGCTCACGCCGTGATCTACCGGCCGCGCACGAGCCTCGGCAAGGTGGCCGCCCCGACGCCGGCTGGGCCCACCGTGGACTACGACTTATGGAGCGGCCCCGCACCTCTGGAACCGATCCGCCGCAAGTACTTGCACTACGATTGGCATTGGTTCTGGGCCACCGGCAACAGCGAGATCGGCAACAACGGCGTGCACTATCTGGATATCTGCCGCTGGTTGTTGGGCGGCAAGGAGCCGCCGCGCCACGCGCTGAGCATCGGCGGCCGGTTCCTGTTTGACGATGACGGCGAGACTCCCAACACCCACATCGCTCTGCTGGACTACGGGCCCGCGCCGATCCTCTGCGAAATTCGTGGCCTGTCCGACAGCCAGAAACCGGCCGGCTCGTTCCGCCGCCTCAAGACGGGGGTCATCATCCAATGCGAGGGAGGCTACCTGAGGACGGATCTGACGGGCGGGGCGGCGTTCGATAATCAGGACAAAGAAATCAAGAGCTTCGCTGCCCCCAAGGCCAACGATACAGCCGTCACGCATGCGACCAACTTTGTCGAGGCCGTGCGTAGCCGGGACGCCGGTCAACTCCACGCTCCGGCTTTGGAGGGGCATCTCTCCACGGCGTGTGCCCACATGGCAAATGTCTCCTACCGGCTGGGCGTGGAATCGAGCCCCGAGGCGATCCGTGCCGCAATCCAGAGGGCAGCGCCGGCTACGGGGGCAGTGGAAGCATTCGCAGACGTGTTCGAGCGCTACCAGACACACCTTGCGGCCAGTGGAGTCGCGGGCCGCGTCGCGCCGGGGGTCCTGGGCGCCTGGGTGACGCTGGATTCCGCCGGCGAACGCTTTGTCGGCGTGTTGGCGGATCGGGCCAATGGCATCGCCACGCGCGAGTATCGCGCGCCGTTCGTAGTGCCCACCGTCGCTTGAGGAATGACCACACCGATGAAGAGAAGGTGATCCGGCGGGAAGATCTTCACAATTCCATGCTTGTTCTCTGTCAGCTCCGCCGGGCTGTGGGGCCGGGCGGCTCTGTCAATGCCCGAGTTGCTTGGCGGTTTTGAGATCACTCCGTGCTGTAGTTGATCTCCATTCTCCGCGACAGGCGGGCGGCGGCCACGAGGACCACGCCCGTCAGGATCACGATACTGAGGACGGCCATGGACTTGGTGGCGGGCTGGACCGGCGAGATCAGGAGGTGGACGAGGCCGGGCACATCCTGGCCCGGCAGCGCGGCCACCGGGCAGAGGGACTGGAGGTAGTAGATCATGCTGATCTTCTTGAGGGCGGCGGGCAGGAAGGGGTTGACGCCCTCCCACAGCAGGACCACGGCGATGGGGATGATGGGATTCCGGAAGAGCAGCCCTACGGCCAGAAATACGCTGCCGTACCCCACGCAGGCCAGGGCCGTGACGGCCAGATAAGAGGAGAACTGGCCCCAGCCCGTGGACCGCCAGGAAGCCGGCCACGGCGGCATGGTCGAATTGCCAGAGCAGGGCCAGCCATTGCAGGGCCGTGCTGGAGGTGAAGATGACCACGGTGGCCAGCAGCCCGGCCGCATACTTGCCGGCCAGCAGGACCTCCCGCCGGGTCGGCGTCAGCAGGTAGAAGTGGAGGCTCTTGTCGAGCATCTCACCCCGAAACAGGTTGACGAAGACCCCCACGCACCCGAAGAAGACCGCCAGGCGGAGGTAGTAGGACTGGAATACGCCGGCAAAGATCAGCGAGACCTGGGGCAGCGTGTCCAACTCGCTGCGGTGGATCCCGGTCAGCTTGCCATCTTCGAAGAAGAGGAAAAGTTCGATCTTGCCGTCCGTGTAGCTGCCAGTGGGACCGCTCCCGCTGCTCGTTGTGCTCATCGCGGGTGTGCCAGCGCCGCTGGGAGTAGGGTTCGCCGAGTTTCTGCGTGACTTCGTCGCGGGTCATCCCGTCCCGGATGTCGTTGAAGGCCGCGCTGGAGACCGGATGGTCCCTGGCAATTCGCTCGAGCTCGTCCCGGTGGTGCCCGGTGGCGATCGAATGAGTGACGAAGAGCACCAGGGGGGCAAAGGCCAGGAGATACACCCACAGGCCCCGCCGCGCGAAGAAGGTCTTCTTCATCTCCAGACGGATGATCGCCAGGACCTGTGTGCACCAGAGCCGTATCATTTGGTGGCCTCCTCTCCGCCGATGAGGTATTCATAGACGGAATGGACGTTGTCGTCGGCCGGGACCACGCCCTCGATGTCGATGCCGGCCAGGGCGAGGTGGTTGAGGGCGCGGCAGAACGCGGTCCGCGTCGCGGGTCTTGACGAGCACGCCCTCGCCTTCCGGGAGCAGTCGGGCCTCCACCACGTGGTCCTGCTCGAAGACCCGGGAGGCCAGCAGGTTCGGCTGCCGGCAGCGGATCAGGAACTGCATGGGCCGCTGGTCCTGGATTTCGCTGCGCACGCCCCGAATCCGGCCTTCGGCGACGACGTAGCCGCCGCTCATCAGGACCACCTGGTCCGAGATCATGTCCACCTCGTGCAGCACGTGGCTGGAGACCACGACGTGACGGCCTTCGGCCGCGTAGCGCTTGAACAGGGCGATCGTCTCGGACCGGACCAGAGGGTCCAGGCCGTTGAGGGGCTCGTCGAGGATCAGGACCCGCGGGTCGTGGGCGATCGCCTGGGCCAGCCGGATCCGCTGGCGCATCCCCTTGCTGTACGCGGCGACCTTGCGGTCCGCGGCCTCGACCAGGCCGACCTGCTTGATGGCCCGGGTGGTCAGCTCCCTGCACTCGGTAGCGGGGCGCCCGGACAGACGCAGGAAGGAATAGATGAACTGTGATCCGGTCAGGCCTTTGGGGAAGGCGTCGAACTGCGTCGAGTAGCCCACGAAGCGAAAGAGCCTTTCGGGTTGCGACGGATCGACGCCCAGGACGCTGATCCGGCCCCGGCTCGGCCGGACCAGGCCGGTGATCAGGTTCATCAGGGTCGTCTTGCCCGAGCCATTGGGGCCGACCAGGCTCGTGATCCCGGGCGGGATGGAGAGGGTCACGCGGTTGACGCCCAGGACCTCGCCGTAGAAGCGCGAGACATTGTCGAGAATGATCCGGTCCTCGTTCATTTGATCACCTCGAATCCACGAATCCGCCGGGCCAGCAGCCACAGGCACAGGACGCAGGTCACGCCCAGGACGATCCAGGCCTGCATCACAGACAGGTCCGTGCCCCGGCTGCAGTCAAAGAAGGACCCCCAGATCGTATGGATCACCTCTCCCAGGTTGATCAGCGAGCCGTTACGGGTCCGCAGGATCTCATTGATGGCCTGGGCGAAGCCTGCGCCCACGAAGTGCAGACCCAGGACGCACGCCCCGGCGGCGATCCGCCACTTCACCCAGGCCGAGAGGGCCAGGGCGATCAGGGACAGAACGAGGATCCAGATCAGGGGCCCCAGGACGATCGAGCGGGCCAGCCAGAGGTTGGGTTTGACCCAGGTCCATCCCGTGCAACTGGCCTGGATCGCGTAGAGCAGCAGGCCCGGGACCCAGGTGATCAGGGACAGCAGCACGAACAGGACGGTCATCTTTCCGGCCACGTACTCGGCCCGGGAGAAGGGGCGGCTCAGATGCAGGGCCAGTCCGCCGTTGGCCAGGTCCGGCGAGATCAGGCTCGGTCCCACAAAGGCCGTCAGCAGGAGGGCCAGGACCCCCTGGACCACACAGAAGACGTAGAAGAATGTCCCGTCGATGGCAGGCAGGGCATTGGCGTGCAGCTTCAACATGGCCAGGGCCGGGCTGTTGTGGGAGAGGTAGATCAACGTGGCACAGCCGAGAGGGTAAAAGAAGCAGAGCGCCAGGAACAGAACCAGGAACCTGGACTGGAAGAGCCGTGCATAGGAGTACCGCATCAGGATCAGAAAACGCGACCAGGTCGCTGTCCGCCGGCCCTCATAATCCTTATAGGTCTGTTTGTATACGGCCACGTCAGACCTCCATCGCCTTCAGGAAGATGTCTTCGAGCGTATCGCGACGATAGCTCAGCCGCCGCAGGGGCAAGTCGCGATCGGCCGCCACGCGGTAGATCTCGCGCAGATCGAAGCCCTCGGGCAGGACCATCTTGTATCGTCCTGTCCCAACCGCCGTACACGCGCACCCGAGTTGGGCCAGGGCCTCGGCCAGGCCGGCCTCATCGCCGGAGGTCTCCAGCTCGACGAACCGCTTGTTGGTGCTGCGTTCCTTCTCGAGATTCGAATAGTGGACGATCTGCCCCTGCTTGAGGATCAGGACCTCCTCGCAGGTCTCCTCCACGTCGCGGAGAAGATGGGAGCACAGGAGGATGTGCATCTGGCCGGAATCCCGGATGTCGCGGATGAGGCGGACCATCCGCTGGCGCGCGATCGGATCGAGGCCGTTGGTCGGCTCGTCGAGGATGAGCAGACGGGGCCCGTGCACGAGGGCCTGGGCGAGCTTGGCCATCTGCTTCATCCCCAGGGAGTAGGTCCCCAGCTTGCGGTAGCGGGCTTCTCCGAGCCCCACGTAGAACAGGACCTCGTGGGCCCGTTCGAGGGCGGCCTGGGCCGGAAGGCCGGACAACTCGCCCATCATGCGAACGAAGGTCACCGCCGTCATATCCGCGATGAAGGCGTCGTTCTCCGGCATGTAGCCGATCTGGGCACGGATCTGCCGGAGGTGATGTCGGATGTCGTGGCCGAAGATCTTGGCCGTGCCCGCGGCCACCGGGCAAAAGCCCAACAGGGTCTGGATCAGGGTGGACTTGCCGGCCCCATTGGGTCCGAGCAGCCCCAGGGTGCGCCCGACAGGGCGGCGCGGAGATCCTTCAGGATCTCGCGTTTGCCAAAACGCACACTCAATCCAGCCAGTTCAATGACAGGTTGCACGAAATCGATCTCCTGAGAGACTCAGCCCGCCCTCGGCCCGGAGGGTCGCTGCACGTCCGCCCCTGAGCATCGGGGACCCAGGGGAATCAGACCCATTGCGGCCCATTCTACCTATCGGAGATCAAACCGGTGCTTCTTAAACCCGGGCGTTCTCCTTGGTTTATTGCAGCCGCAATGCCGGCCACAATGAGTTGGTCGCGAGCCCGTGCCATTTATTGCAGATCCACTTTGCGGGGGCGCATGACTTCGAGGCTCGGGACCAGTATACAGGCGAAGTCCGGACGCGAACCGGCAATTCTCTGCATGCTGAACCAACACACGCTAGGTCTTTTCCTCACCATGTAGCGTCACTTCCTTGGGTTCGAATCAGCCGATTGCTCTGCCGGAAATGAGCGATCTCCCTAACGCCGGGATTCTCCGGCCCTGGCAGAATAGCTCTCAAAAGTACCATCGCAGAGAAAAGCCGACCGATCGGAAGTTGCTTGGTACGCCGCCCCAGAAGTTGGGGGGCGGAATTGACTGCGGAACATAGCGTCGCGAAGGCTGACCTTGCTGGCAATCGATGCGAAAGGAGATTGCCATGCAAGGACGCAAGACGAAGCTGATCGTTCGGATGTCCTCCATCGGCGTCTTTTTGAAAGACCTTGTGGACTCGAGATCCGGGTGAGGTTCGTCGCGCGCAGCGCCGTACGACGCAGAGGGCCACCAAGGCGATAGCGCGCTGCCTGAGCGCACCTTGACCGCCTGCCTCCCTGAGGGGGCAAGGGACAAAGTCGCCGACGGGGACGGAGTCTGCCCGCATGCCAGAACGCCATCCGTAGGTGCCAGTCGCTATCAACTCCGCCCTAGTCCGGCATTTGTGAATGCGGGTCATACAAACATCAACTTCCCTATATGAGGTACCTATGAAGGTTGCCATATTAGCCGGTGGTAAGGGAACGAGGCTTGTCGAGGAGACACAGGTCAGGCCCAAACCGATGGTGGAGATAGGGGACAAGCCCATACTCTGGCACATCATGAGAATCCTGTCCCATTATGGCTTCCGGGATTTCGCCATCGCGCTGGGGTACAAGGGCGAGTTCATCAAGCGGTATTTTGTCGATCTCTGCCATATGAGCCGGGACCTCACGGTGGTCTGCAGCAGCGGCGAGGTCCGAGTCCACCAGGGTGAAGCGGTAGATTGGATCGTGGAACTCATCGACACCGGGGATGAGACGATGACCGGGGGCCGCATCAAGCGCCTGGCGCCGTGCCTCGGGCATCAGACGTTTCTGCTGACTTGGGGGGATGGCGTCTCGGATCTCAACTTCCAAGATCTGCTCGCGTTCCATCGCGCTCATGGCAAGCTCGCCACGATGACGGCGGTTCGCCCTGTGGCCCGCTACGGGCACGTGGAACTGGACGGTGACAGAGTGGCAGAGTTTTCCGAGAAGCCGCAGACAGGGGAGGGATGGATCAACGGTGGCTTCTTCGTCCTGGAGCCCGAAGTGTTTGAGTACATTGAAGGGGACAGCACGCCCTGGGAGAGAGAACCCTTGGAGCGGTTGGCGAGAGAAGGCCAGCTTATGGCCTATCGCCATGCCGGTTTCTGGCAATGCATGGATACTCTCCGCGAGAAGTGTATCCTCGAGGAGCTCTGGAGGTCCCGGAAGGCGCCCTGGAAGATATGGGAGAACAGTACCACACAATCCTGCCTCTATCGCGAACGTAAGGACGCCGGGAGCAGGGCCTTGACGGAGATGGCGGGAGGTGGAATATGCGTGTCTTAGTGACTGGATCGCAGGGATATATCGGTACCGTGTTGGGGCCGCTGTTGAAGTCCGCGGGGCACGAGGTGATGGGGCTGGACAGCGATCTATACCGGTCGTGCACACTCGGGTCGGCGGTGCCGGACATTCCCTTTGTGGAGAAGGATATTCGTGACGTCGAGATATCAGACGTAAGAGGTTACGATGCGATATGCCACCTCGCGGCCTTGTCCAATGATCCGCTGGGAGACCTGGACCCTGGTTTGACGTACGAGATCAACTACAAGGCTTCTGTCCGTCTGGCGGAATTGGCCCGGCAGGCCGGCGTGAGGCGCTTCATCTTCTCCTCCTCGTGCAGTACCTATGGGGCCGGCGGCGACCGGATGCTCGATGAGCGGTCTGAGTTCAGGCCTGTAACGCCTTACGGAGAGGCCAAGGTGCTGGCGGAGAGAGACATTCATGAATTAGCCTGTGACACGTTCTCGCCTGTCTTTCTGAGGAATGCCACGGCCTACGGTGTCTCCGCCCGGCTGAGGTTCGATCTGGTGCTCAACAACCTGACAGCCTGGGCCTATACGACGGGCAAGATCATGATGAAGAGCGACGGCAGTCCCTGGCGGCCGATCGTCCACATCGAGGACATTTCGCGGGCCTTCCTGGCCGTCATGGAGGCCCCGCGCCCGGCGGTCCATAACGAAGCCTTCAATGTGGGAGCGACGTTGGAGAACTTGCAGATCAGGGACATTGCCCAAATCGTAGGCGCGATCGTCCCCCATTGCAGTGTTTCTTTCGCCGAGGGAGCTTCGCCGGACACGCGGAACTATCGCGTCAATTGTGACAAGCTGCCCGGGACCGTGACGAACTTCCGGCCGCGCTGGAATGCCCGCCTGGGAACGGAGGAATTGTACGCGGCGTATTGTCGGCATGGCGTCACGCTCGAAGAATTTGAGGGAGTGCGATTCCAGCGCCTCGCCCACATCAAGCATCTTCTGGCCACGGGGCAATTGGACCAGACGTTGCGTTGGAAGTCCTCTGGCCTCCAGCCTATTCCATCGCAACGGAAACACGAGACTCATGCTGTGACAAACTGAGCCCAAACGAACAAGACGAAGGTTCCTCGGTAAGGAGCACAGATATGGCAAGTGTCAGCGTGCAAACGTGCCGGGTCTGCGAGAAGGCGCAGCCGGTGGTGTTTCTGGATCTCGGCCGCTCTCCGCTGGCGGACAGACTGTTGACGCAGCGGCAACTGGAAGAAACCGAATCCGTATATCCGCTCAAGGTGGCCTTCTGTTCCCATTGCTCGCTCGTGCAGATTCTTGAGACCGTCGACCCGCACGAACTGTTCTGCCACGACTACCCTTACTACTCGTCGGTTTCGGCGAGCCTGCTGGAGCATTCAAAGCAGAATGTGCTTGACCTGATTGGCAGACGTCATCTAGATGCCGCCAGTCTCGTCGTGGAGTTGGCGAGTAACGACGGCTACTTGCTGAGGAACTACGTAGACCACGGCATACCGTGTTTAGGCATCGATCCGGCCGAAGGACCGGCCCATGCGGCTGAAAAAGTCGGGGTGCCGACACTCTGTACGTTCTTTACACACGACTTGGCTCGGCGTTTCTCGGCCGAGGGCAAGAAAGCGGACATCATCCATGCCAACAACGTCCTGGCCCACGTGGCCGATACCAACGGCTTCGTGGAGGGAATGCGAACGCTGCTCAAGGACGACGGGGTCATCGTGATCGAAGTGCCTTACGTCAAGGATCTGATCGACCACTGCGAGTTTGACACGATCTATCACCAGCATCTGTGCTATTTCTCCGTGACGTCGCTCAATTATCTGTTCAGGCGTCATCATCTCTATCTGAATGAAGTACGCCCGCTGGCCATCCACGGCGGGTCACTGCGTCTGTACGTCGAGCATAGCGAGGCCGTCGGACCGTCGGTGAAGACCTATCTCGCCGAGGAGAAGGCGCGCGGGGTCGATACGCTGGCCTATTACAGCCGCTTCGCCGAAAAGGTGACCGGCATCCGCAAGGCCCTGCGCGAGATGCTCGCCAGGCTCAAGGCCGAGCGCAAGCGCATCATGGCCTACGCCGCGGCGGCCAAGGGCTGCACGCTGGTCAACTACGTCGGGATTGGCCCGGAGTGGGTCGAGGCGATCGTGGATAAGAACCCCCATAAGCAAGGCCGGTACATGACCGGCACGCACCAGCCCATCTTGCCGACGGAGCGCCTGCTGGAAGAGATGCCGGACTACGTGCTGCTCCTGGCCTGGAACTTCAAGGACGAGATCATGGGACAGCAAAAGGAATACCTGGCGCGCGGCGGTCGATTCATCGTTCCAATCCCCGAGCCGATGATTGTCGGAGACACCGTAACGGTCGCTTGAAAACACTCCCGCTGCAACGATCTTCACAGGAGGTGATATGAACTTGGCTGCATCGAATCTTGCGGGTGCGGTTTCCCTGGAGACACGAGAACTCCCCGGCCGTCAATGTCCAAACTGCCGGTCGAGCGGGATGCGCGTGTTCTACGAGATCGACGCCGTGCCCGTCCACAGTTGCCTGCTGATCCCCGACCGGGACCAGGCAGCCGCGTATCCGACGGCCCGGCTGCAATTGAGCCTGTGCGAGGAGTGCGGTTTCATCGGCAACACGGCCTTCGATCCGAGCGTTCACCATTATTCGACCCAATACGAGGAGACGCAGGGGTTTTCCGGCCGATTCAGGGCCTTTGCCCATGACCTCTGCACGCAGCTCATCGAGCGCTACGACATACGCCACAAACGCATTCTTGAAATCGGCTGCGGCAAGGGCGAGTTCCTGGCCGAGATATGTGCTTTGGGCCACAACACGGGCACCGGCATCGACCCGGCGTATGTTCCCGAGCGGAACCCGGCTGACGATGCCGCTGGAGTGACTTTCATTCAGGATTTCTATTCCGACAAGTATGCCCATCTGGAAGCCGACGTCATCTGCTGCCGGCACACCCTCGAGCACATTGGAGAGACATACCTCTTCTTGAAGACCATCCGTGACGCCATCGGCGACCGAACGGAGACCTTGGTAATCTTCGAGGTCCCGGACGCCGTTCGGATCCTGCGGGAAGGGGCATTTTGGGATATATATTACGAGCACTGCAGCTACTTCACGCCGACGTCGCTGGCCAAGCTGTTTGACGCCGCCGGCTTTGAAACCGACCGGCTTGACCTGGTGTTCGACGATCAGTACATCGTAATCGCGGCCTATCCGCGTGCTCAAGGCCAGGGGGACAGTGCTTCGCGGAATAACGACAAGGCCTCGCTCCGTCGGGTCATTGACGGCTTCAGACGTTCGTGCCGCACCGGCTTGGCCTATTGGAGAGACGTGATCGACACCGCTGAAGCCGAAGGCAGGAAGATCGTTACCTGGGGCTCCGGGTCGAAGGCCGTGGCGTTTTTGACGACTCTCGGTCGCAACAGTGCGATTGAGTACGTGGTGGATATCAACCCATACCGGCACGGCAAGTTCCTGCCATGCACCGGCCAGGAGATCGTATCCCCCGAGTCTCTGCAGCAGTACCGACCCGAACAAATCATCGTCATGAACCCGATCTACTGCGATGAAATACGCCAGGACCTTGCCCGACTGGGTTTGACGGCTGAGTTGCTCTCCGTCACGTCATTCGTACCAGCCTGAGAAGAATGAGGTGTTGAAGTGAAGCCGTCGAGCTGTCCGATCTGTAACTATCCGGAGATGCAGACCATCTTCACCCTGGATGATCTACCCTTGTTCTGCAACGTCCTGCACGATACGCGTCAGCAGGCCCTTGAGGCGGAGCGCGCCTCCATGCGGTTGGATTGCTGCGTTCACTGTGGGTTCATCTATAATGCGGCTTTTGAGCCGAACCGGCTGCAATACGGACGCGATTACGGGAACGACCTGTCGGCGTCGCCGCATTTCTGCAAATACGCTCGACACGTCGCACAGGAATTGGTCCGGCGACACCACTTGAAGGATAAGGATATCGTCGAAATAGGCTGCGGCGACGGCTACTTCTTGAAACTGATCTGCAACGCGGGTCAGAACCGAGGCGTGGGTTTCGATCCCAGCTACGATCCGCAGCAGGCATCCGCCAATTCGTCCGAGCCCGGGGTAGAGATTGTGGCCGAGCGCGTACTCTCTCCAGCAACCGCATAGACGCGTCGACATGATCTGCTGCCGTCACGTCCTGGAGCACATCCACGATCCTCTTGGCTTCCTGCGGGGAATTCGAAAGACGTTGGATTCACGGGCTGATTGTGTGCTGTTCTTTGAGGTCCCTAACGCCGCCCACACGTTCGGTCGGGGGGCCGTTTGGGATATCCTCTACGAGCACTGCAACTACTTCACGGCTCACTCGTTGTACACCCTGTTCGCCGCGGCCGGCTTTCAGCCGTTGCGGGTTGACGAACGCTATGACGGGCAATTCCTTACCATCGAGGCCAGACCGGTCTCTCGTGCGGCCGTGCCGGAACCGGTACCGGCGCAGGATCGATTTGCCGACTTCCAAGGCACCTTTCACGACATCGTCGATTCCTGGCGGGCGCAGATGGCAGCTTGGGATCAGGAGCACCGCCAAGTCATGGTCTGGGGGGCCGGGACCAAGGGGGCCACGTTCCTGAACGCGCTCGGCCTCTTCCACGATACGCTTGAGTACGTAGTGGATATCAATCCGGGCAAGCAGGGAAGGTTTGTCCCCGGGACAGGGCAGGAGATCATCGCGCCGGCCTCGCTGGCGTGGTGTCGGCCTGACACGATCATTGTCATGAATCCTGCCTACGCCCGGGAGATACGGCATATGGCCGGTAAGTATGCGGCCGGCGTCGCTTTCGTCGCTGCGACACGTCCCTTTGTTCTGTGCAGGTAGATTTGCATAGTCTTTACAAAGACTAAGGGGACCACCGATTCGATCCAGATTCAAGAGGCAAACGATGAGCACCCAAGGCAACAGTGATCCGCGTCAAGTGGCAGCGGTTGTACCTGTGGACCAACAACGGGTAAGCCCTGCGGGGCTACTCCTGGAAGCCCTCCGGCGTCATTTCTGGATGATTCCCGCCACTTGCGTCATGATGCTGACAGGAGCGTGTGTCTACCTGGGCTGGCGCAGCCGCTCTATACGAGCACCGCGCTCGTCTATGTGGAGCAGAAGACTCCGAAAGTCGTTCAGGAGTTCGAACAAGGGGTCATGACCCAGTCTGACAACTATCGTTACACTCAGACTGCAGTGCTCAGGTCCGCTCCGGTGCTTCGGAAGGCCGCGGCGTTGTTGGAAGAGAAATTCCTGCAAACCCTCGCGGCCTCCAACAATCCGATGTCGACGCTACACGCGAACTTGACCGCTGAAGTCGGCAAAATGGACGGCATCATCAGTATCTCCTTTAGGTCTCCCTATCCTGAGGAGGCGGCCACCATTGCCAATGCAGTCGTTGATGCCTACATTGCCTTTCACAACGAGCGGAAGCGAGAGGACACCATCGTCCTCCTGGGTATCTTACAGGAGCAGCGAAAGCAGAGAAATGTCGACGTCGTTCAGAAGTACGAACAAATGCAGGAGTTCAGACAGCAGCACGAAGGCCTCCTGTTTGGCTCGGACCTGGACAATAACATCGCGGTGCGCCAAATGGAGGCCGCCCTGGCCCAGTGGACAGATGCCAAGGTAGCCGTGAGCCAAAGTGAATCCTTCTATGAGAGGGCTCAGGGCGTGGCGCAAGATGTTGCGGCGCTGCGTGAGCTTATTGCGGCGCACCGCGGTCGGGCTATGGACGCCGCGGATATGCAAGAAGTGGCATCGCTTCAGAAGGAGCTGACGGATCGTGAATGTCAGAAGGCGGATATCCTGCTGAAGTTGAAGGCGGTCCATCCAGCCATCGCCGCCTTGGATGCAGGAATAGAGCAGATTCAGACACGCATAACGGAATTGAACAAGCAATGCGCTCAGCGTCTGCTCGCGGTGGCTCAAGAGGAGTGCCTGGCGGCCAGACAGAGAGAACAGGAACTGGCCAAGCAATACGAAGCTCAACAGCGGCAGGTCCTCGAGTTGAGCACGCAACAATCCGAGTATGCTCTCCTGCTGTCGGACTACGAACGGGCCAAGAAACGTGTCGATCTCCTCGACGAGCGCACCAAGGAACTCAACATTGCTGAGAAAGTGGGCGGATTGACGGTGGCCGTCCTCGAGAGAGCGGCGGTTGCCGGCAAACCTTCGGATCCCAAGGTAGCGGCGGTCCTGGCGGCAGGGCTGTTCCTAGGAGTGTTTGCGGGAACGGGGCTGGCCCTTGTCCGCGAAATACTCGATAAGCGTATCCGCTCTGCGCAGGAGATTACCGGGCTGCTCAGATTGCCTGTCCTCGGGATCATCCCCATGATGAGGCCTCTCGTACGAGGCCGAAGGCTGCTCGCTCAGATGATGCGTGTCAGTCCCCTCTCTCCCGAGGCCGAGGCGTTTCGCAGGCTTCGAGCCCTGCTTCTTCTAGGTGTGCCCGGCGACAAGACCAAGACCATTCTGGTCACTTCGCCGGCCTCGAGAGACGGCAAGACCCTCGTGGCCAGCAATCTCGCCTTGGCGCTGGCCCAGGTCGGTAAAAGAGTGCTCCTTGTCGACGCGGATTGTCGCGCGCCGGAGCAGCACAAGAATTTCCAAAAGGATCGACAGAGGAAAGGACTGAGTTCCGTTCTGGCCGGCGAGATGCCCCTTGAGAACGCGATTGAGTCGACAGGTACTCCCAACCTCGACATTCTGACCTGTGGTCCGGATTTGCCCAATACGATCGAGATGCTCAACAGTGAAAGGTCCGGCGCGGTGGTCACGGCACTGACGGAGAAATATGACTGTGTGCTGATCGATTCTCCGCCGGTGCTGTCTTTCACGGACGCCCAGGTGCTGGCGACTCGATGTGATAGTGTGGTCCTGGTGTTGCGAGCCGACACGTCGACGCGAATGGATAGCATGGAGGCCTGCAGTGCGTTGATCGCTGTCAACGCCCACATACTGGGGGTGGTGGTCAATGCGGCCTCTCGCAAGCACCACCGCTACCGCCCGTACGGGTACGACCACTACCGCCATCCGAGTGCCTATCTCCCGGCAGAAACGAGTGCCCCGTGACGCCCGCCAGACGCAGATGCTCGAACCACGGCTTGAGGGCAAGGCCCAGCCGGTGGAGGGGACGAGCCTCACCCGCGGCCTGTGAAGGTTCGCTGACGCATTCGCTGTAGTCAGGAGGCGGCCGGCACTCCCGAAAACCTGATGCACAGTCTTGAACCCGGGTCTCTGTCGGAACAAGGAACATGGCTGACGCGCCCCAGGGGACGGAGCCTGGTCGCAGGTTGCAGCAGAGCCATTACGTCAAGAGACAGGCAATCATGATATGACACGTAGACCCATTCGTCCACGGGACCAGTTTCTTGTTTTTGGCTCGCCTGCCATCGAAGAGGCGGAAGTCGCGGAAGTCGTGGCGAGTCTGAGGAGCGGCTGGCTTGGTACCGGTCCGAAGGTAGCGCAATTCGAGCGGGAATTCGGTAAGTACAGGAGTTCCCCTCATGCCGTTGCCGTTAACTCCTGTACGGCGGCACTGCACCTGAGTATGCTGGCCGCCGGTTTGCAGTCAGGTGACGAGGTCATCACGACCCCGATGACCTTCTGTGCCACCGTGAACTCGATCATCCACGCAGGGCTGATGCCGGTGCTGGCGGATATCGACCCTGGGACCATGAATATCGATCCGAGGCAGATTGAGGCGAAGATCACGCCCAGGACGCGCGCCCTTCTCCCCGTCCATTTTGCTGGAAGGCCCTGCCATATGGATGCGATCATGGGCTTGGCCAAGAGCCGCAAGTTGAAGGTGATTGAGGACTGTGCTCACGCCATTGAAACCGAGTATCACGGAAGGCCGGTGGGGACTTTCGGTGACTTCGGGTGCTTCAGTTTCTATGTGACGAAGAACCTGACCACGGGTGAGGGGGGAATGGTTTTGACGCAGAATGAGGACGACGCCGCCAGGATCAAGAGACTGGCGTTGCACGGCCTGAGCAAAGACGCCTGGCAGAGGTTTAGCGACGTAGGACACAAGCACTACTTCGTGGTCGAATGTGGCTTCAAGCATAATATGATGGATCTACAGGCGGCGATCGGGATGCATCAACTCCAGAGGGTGGAGACATACTGGCAGCGCCGCCGACAGATATGGCAACAGTACGACGACGCCTTCAGAAGCCTGCCCCTCGGGCGGCCGGCAGCCCCGGAACCCGAGACACGTCATGCCCACCACTTGTACACCGTCCTCGTCGATGAGAAAGCGTGCGGTGCCACCCGTGATGCCTTCCTCGAAGCGATGACGGCGCACAACATTGGGGTAGGCGTCCACTATCTGAGTATTCCCGAGCACCCCTACTATCAAAAGACGTTTGGTTGGAAGCCGCGCGACTATCCGAATGCCATGTACATAGGTCGCCAAACGGCGAGCCTGCCGCTGTCGGCGAAGCTGGCCGAAGAGGATGTGCGCGACGTCATCGCGGCTGTGCGAGGGTCGCTGCCGGTGCGAACGGATGCCACTACTCCGGCGGCTACAGATAGAGACCATCATTCCAGTCCCTGTGCGGATGCGGCATGGCCGATCCGCGGGCGCGATCCATAGGCAGATGAAGTCCACCGAGGCCCGGAAGAAATCGTCAGTCGCTGGGCCGTAGATGAGACGAATGGGAACTGACCTGTCCATAGGGATCATTGGCTTCGGCGGTGCCGGTCTGGCCCATGCCGGCCATTTCCATGCGATAGAAGGCTGCAGGGTCCGCGCCGTCTACGATCCGAAGCCGGGCGGACGCGACAGGGCCGCGCAGCAACTCAAGGATGTCACAATCACGGACGATCTGGACCGGTTTCTTCGGTCGGAGATTGACGCCGTCTCTGTGTGTTCGCCGAACCGGCTGCACGCCGAGCATGTCACCGCAAGTCTCGCGGCCGGCAAGCACGTCCTGTGCGAAAAGCCGCTGGCGGACTCGATCGAGGGCTGCGGGAGAATCCTTCAAGCTCAGAAGGATCACCCGGATCGCGTGCTGGCCGTGCAGCATCAAATGCGTTTTCTGCCGCTCCACATCCGGATGAAGGAACTCATCGCCGCCGGCGCGTTGGGTGCGGTCTCCTACATCGAGGGTTACTACGTCCACAATCTCACCGAGCGGGCGGCCCAGTACGACCCGTGGCGGTTCGAAGACGACTCCTCGCCGCTGGTCTGCGGCGGCTGTCACTTCGTGGACTTGCTGCGCTGGCTGCTGGCGAACGAGGTCGAGGAGGTCATGGGCATGGCGAACCACACGACCTTTCCCGAGTGCCCCGAATCGGACCTGAACGTGATTCTGCTGAGGTTCACGTCGGGCGTGATCGGAAAGGTTGTTGTCGCGCTGGGTGCCGGGCGGCCGCAGGATCACTCGGTGCGAGTCTACGGCAGCGACAGATGTATCGAGAACAACCTGCTGTTTGACCGCCAGGGCAGCTTCCAAGTCCTGGCCAGGCCTTTCATTCCAAAGGATTCCCATTGGCGACAACCGTTGCTACGGGCGTGGATCGGTGGATGGGGACGGCAGAGAGGAGTGGTCCTGCTGGCCCGAGCCTTTGAGGCCCTCATGCGGCTGGCCCCGCGCGCGGGCGAGCACGCCATCGCCACCTATCCCCTGAGAATGTACGAGCATGGCTTTGCGGTTCGCCAGGCCCTGCAGGACTTCGTCGGGGCTATCCGTACGGGCAGCAGGCCCCGATGCACGGCGGCTGATGCGGCCAGGAGCGTCGCTGTCTGCCTCGCGGGTGTCGAGGCGTACAGGTGTGGCCGGACCGTTGCCGTCAACAAATATCGGATCCCTCCATTGCAGGAGCAGACCTTTGCCTAACGTGTTGCACCGGTTGTTCTACCCGATCGCGAAGGTGTATCTCCTGGCCTGGTATAAGTTGGCCGGCCCGCCGCGCATCCTTCAGTTCAACGTCGCCTTGAATGCTGCCGTCCTGAAGGCGTTTGGGGCACAGATCGGCAGCCGCCGGGTCCGTATCCATGGGCCTGTGACGCTGCATGAGGCGGAGCGGGGTTATGCGAACCTGCACATTGCCGACGGTTGCATCATTAACGGCAATGTCTTTCTGGACCTTTCGGCGCGGATTACGCTGGAAGAAAGTGTCAGCCTGGGGCCCGGCGTCGTGATCATGACGCACAACCGGTACAACTACAATGAGTTTCTCGAGACACACCTGGCCCATACATGTGGCAAGAAGGACGTCCGGATCAAGCAGGGGGCGGGTATCAAGGCCAACGCGCTCGTAACGATGGGCGTGACGATCGGCAGCAATGCGGTCGTCGCCGGCGGAGCGGTGGTGAACCGGGATGTTCCGGACAACACCATGGTGGCGGGTGTTCCGGCTCGGCCGGTCAGAGTCATCGGCCCGGCCTCGAAATCCGTGACGGCATCGGAGGAACGTCCATGAGAGTGGTGGTCAATTTCACCCCGACGGGCATGATCCCAACAAAGCAAGTGACGCCGCATGTCCCGGTCAGCGTCGGCGAGATTGTTGAGGACGTGCATCGTGCGGTGGAGATCGGTATCACGATGGTCCATCTGCACGCACGCGATGAGGCGAGCCAGCGGCCGACGTACCAAGCGGAGGTCTACGCGAAGATCGTCGCTGGCATACGGTCGTTTTCCAAGGACCTGGTGATTTGCGTATCGCTGAGCGGCCGAGATTTCCGTGAGTTTGTGCAGCGCAGCGAGGCGCTGCAACTCGACGGGGACGTCAAGCCGGACATGGGAAGCCTGACGCTCAGCTCGCTCAACTTCAATCAGCAGGCCAGCGTCAATGAGCCGGAGATCATCAAGTCCCTTGCGGCCGAGATGGCCGCTCGTGGGATCCTCCCGGAGCTGGAGGCGTTCGATGCGGGCATGATCAACTATGCTCGGTATCTGGAGCGCAAGGGCCTGCTTCACCCGCCGCATTACGTCAACCTGATTGTAGGCAATATCGCCTGCGCAAGCGGACCTGTTGCACGTCGGTGTGATGATTCGCGATCTGCCGAATGAATCGATCTGGAGCATCGGCGGTGTGGGCGATACGCAGTTGCCGATGAATGCTCTGGCGGTCGCGGCGGGCGGGGGTGTGCGCGTCGGCCTGGAAGATAACCTCTGGTTCGATCGGGGGCGCACGCGGCTGGCCACCAATGCCGATTTGCTGCGCCGGGTCCACGACATCATCGTGGCGAATGACCGGGAGCTGATGCCTGCGTCGGAACTGCGGCAGGTGCTTCATCTGGAGCCCGGACACGGGCGATACGGCCGCCACATCCGAGCGGGCCTGCCCGCTGAATCTTCACGGACGGGCGCGGTGGCAGGACACACGCCGGCGCCCGCGTGAGAATGATGGACGACCTGAGAGAGCGCACCCTGTCCGGAATCGGCTGGAGCGGAGGCTCGCAATTGGGGCGGCAGCTCTTGTACTTCGCGGTCTCCGTCGTGCTGGCTCGCACGCTCAGTCCCCGTGAATTCGGCCTGATGGGCATGATCGTTGTCTTCACGGGTTTTGCGGACCTGTTCGCAGAGTTGGGATTCGGGTCCGCGATCATTCAGAGACAAGACCTTCAGCCTCGCCATCTCAACGCGGTGTTCTGGTTGAACGTGGCCAGCGGCTTGGTGCTGACGGCCGTGTTCTTCGCAGCCTCTTCGTGGATAGCCGCCTTCTACGGTGAGCCGCTGCTGGGGCCGTTGACTCGGGTGGTGGCCCTGAACTTCCTTCTAGGCTCGCTGGCCATCGTCCAACGCAAGGTGCTCGTCAAATCCATGGATTTCCGCCATCTGTTTCTGGTGGAGATGGTCGCGGTGGCAGTCTCGGGACTCGTGGCTATCGTCGCGGCGTTGTCGGGTTCCGGCGTGTGGAGCCTGGCGGTGCAGTCGCTGGTCCTCACGGCGGCATCGGCTGTTATGCTGTGGTCGTTCTCGACCTGGCGTCCGGCCTTGCGCATGGAAATAGGCGCGATCCGGGAGCTGTTTGCCTACAGTGCCAACCTTCTCGGATTCAACGTGTTGAACTATTGGACACGGAATCTGGACAACGTCCTGATCGGTAGGTTCATTGGCTCAGCGCCCTTGGGTATCTACGGCCGGGCTTACAGCCTGATGCTGTTGCCGATCGGGCAGGTGACCAGCGTTCTCACGAGCGTGATGTTCCCGGCCCTGTCGATCATCCAGGACGACGTCGAGAAGGTAAAACGTGTCTACTTGCGGGCCACTCGGTCCATCGCCCTGGTGACATTTCCCCTGGTGATCGGCCTGCTGGTCGTCGCCGATTCGTTTGTCCGGGCGATCTACGGGGACCAATGGTCCCCGGCGGTCCCGGTGGTCCGTATTCTGTGTCTGATCGGCGTAATCCATTCGGTCGGAACGACCACAGGGTGGATCTACAACTCGCAGGGCCGGACCGATATCCAGTTGCGCTGGGGATTATACGTCCTGGTAGTCAAGACCATTGCCTTTGTCGTCGGCCTGCGCTGGGGAGTCATCGGAGTGGCCGCCGCCTACACGCTCAGTAGCTACGTGTTATGGTATCCAAGCTGGACGACGGCCGGCTGGCTGATCCACCTGCGCTTTGGTGAGATGGTGAGGAACCTGGTGGAGCCTTTCTTCTGTGCGGTGGCCATGGCGACTGCGGTCTGGGCCCTGCGGCTCATGCTGCCATTGGCTTGGCCCCCGTGGATCGATCTGGCCGTGCAAACGTCGTTTGGAGTGATGGTGTACGCAACCTTGTGCCACCTGTGGCGAGTAAAGGCATATCTCGAAATCCGGGAGTTGGTCCTGCAACAAATGGAATCGCGGGCCCGCCTCGCGCCGGCTCATGTGCCCTATGACTGATAAAATCACGATCAGAAAATTCTGGAACCAAAGGGCAGCCGACTATGGGGAGTCCATGCAGGCTACCCTGGGCGAGATATACCTGAGGAAACTCGAGGCTCGCACCATCTGAGGGAGTTGTGCTTGCAGATAGACGAAATCGGCAAACCAGTGGTGGCTCATTCTCTCGACACGTATCTGTTTCTGACGGGTAGTTGGGTGTATAGCCAGATCAGGAACGTGCGAGAAATTCGCCCGATCGTTATCTGCGACAGGCAGGCGAACACAGATACCTTCCCATTCGCGCCGATCTGCTCTCTCGGAGATTGCTCGAGAATGGGCGCTCGGCTGGCACGGTGCTATCGGAAGGTCTTTGCGCTGCCGTCTTCTCTCTTCGAGAGCTATCTCCGGAGGGAAGAAGCCAGAATCCTGCATTCGCATTTTGGTACTCGCGGATACGATGACCTCGCACTGGCGCGAGCGTTGAAAGTCCCACATATCACCGCCTTCTACGGCTTCGACGCCGGCTTGCCCAAGCAATCTCGGCGGTGGAGGCGTCGCTACCAGAGGCTTTTTGATGAAGGCACGTTGTTTTTGGCCGAAGGCAGCCACATGAAAGAGCGCCTGGTTGCTCTGGGGTGCCGCGAAGAGAAGATCATCGTGCAACATCTGGGCGTCGATGTGGAGAGAATCCCCTTTCAGACCAGGCAGATTGGTCCCAACGAGGAAATAAGGATTCTGGTGGCCGCGTCGTTTCGGGAGAAGAAGGGAATTCCCTACGCGCTGGAAGCTCTCGCCAGGTGCTTGCAGAAGCACCGAACGGTACGACTTACCTTGATAGGCGATTCGCACGACACGCGTGGCTCCGAGGCAGAGAAGGCGAAGATCATGTGCACCATGCGAGAGCATGCCCTCGCAAGGTACGTGCACTGGATGGGCTATCAACCGTACCCCATTTTCCTGGAGGAGCTTTACCGGCACCATATCCTGTTGGCCCCCAGCGTCACCGCTGGCGATGGGGATATTGAAGGCGGAGCGCCAGTCAGCCTCATTGAGGCATCCGCTTCCGGCATGCCTGTACTCTCCACCATCCACTGCGATATTCCTGAGGTAATTCAAGATGGGAAAAGCGGCCTCTTAGTTCCTGAGAGGGATGTCGTCGCTCTTGCTGATGCGCTGGATTCCTTGATCGAGTCGCCCGAGCAGCGGGAAACGATGGGGCGGTGGGGACGGGGACACGTCGAACGGGAATACAACGGTGCGCATCAGCGCGCAAGCTGGAGGCTATCTATGGACGGTTCTTGTGAGCCGTGTTCTCGGCCACGGAGGCGGCGCCTGCGGTCTCGATTTATAGCTATCTCAAGCCGTATTAGCGGGCATCTATGCCCGAGGTGCCGTCGTGTGTAGGGGGACTGAGTTGCTGGACGTCGTGGCGATCAATATCGGCGTAAACCTCATGCCCGAGAACTCGGCGGTCTATCAGAGCCAAGTGGGTGGTCGTTCAAGGAGGGATCGCCATGCAGGCGAAGACGGATTATGACATCATCGTGGTGGGGGGCGGCATCGTCGGCTTGGCCTCGGCGTATAAGATCGCGCTGAGCCATCCGCAGGTTCGCGTCGCCGTGCTGGAGAAGGAGGAGCGGGTGGCCGCCCACCAGACCGGCCATAATTCCGGCGTGATCCATTCGGGGCTCTACTATAAACCTGGCTCAGCCAAGGCCGCCACGTGTATGGCAGGACGCCGGGAGCTGATCGAGTTCGCCAAGACGCACAATATTCCCCACGCCATCTGCGGCAAGGTCATTGTGGCGACCGATGAGGCGGAACTGCCGGCCATGGAGAAGATCCTCCAGAACGGCTTGCAGAACGGCGTGGAGGGACTGGAAGAGATCGGGCCGGAACGTATCACGGAGATCGAGCCGTTTGTGACCGGGATCGCGGCTGTGCACGTGCCCTCGGCCGGGATCATCGACTTTCGCAAAGTGGCCGCCAAGCTCGTCGAGTTGATCGAGCGGACGAACCGGCACAACCGCGTGCTCGTCTCGCACGCCGTCACCGGATTCGACAAGCACGATGTCTTTACGAACGTCCTGACCCGCAAGGGGACTCTCAGCACACGCTACGTGGTCAATTGCGCCGGTCTGCACTGCGACCGCGTTGCCCGCATGGATGGCGTCGAGTCGCCGATACGGATCATTCCCTTCCGGGGGGACTACTGCGAGCTGAGCCCCGCCGCCGCGGGCAGGGTGCGGAACCTTGTTTACCCCGTGCCGAACCCGGCGTTTCCCTTCCTGGGCGTGCACTTCACTCGAACGATCGACGGCCTGGTCGAGTGCGGGCCGAACGCCGTGTTCTCCTTCCGGCGGGAAGGTTACAGCAAGATCGACTTCAGCTTCCGGGATTCCTGGGAGTCGCTCACCTATCCGGGGACGTGGGTCCTCTTCGCCAAGAACTGGAAGTACGGCTTGGGCGAGTACGCGCGGGCGTTCTCCCGGAAACGTCTACTGACCGAGTTGCAGAGGCTGATCCCGTCGCTCGCCCCGGAAGATCTCCATCCCGGCTCGGCGGGTGTCCGGGCTCAGGCCCTGGGCCCGACCGGGGCCCTGGTGGACGACTTCCAGATCGAGGCCCGGGGCAACTCGATTCACGTGCTGAACGCCCCCTCGCCGGCCGCCACGGCGTCCCTGGCCATCGGCGCATACATCAACCGGATCGCAACCGAACGCTTTGGACTGTAAAAGCGGGTTTCACGAGAGGTGTGAAATCGACCTCACGCCAAAAGAACACATTGTCGTCTTGCAGTGGTTCGCGTTGCTGTTGCCGGCCGAGGACCGCTGGGCGACGAAGTATGCCGCCGAGAAGCAATCGGTCCTGACGCTGGAGCTCAAGCGGTTCCGTCAGGCCTTCATCGAGTTGCCGTGCCAGATGGTCCGAACCGGCCGGCGGCTGGTATACCGACTGCTGTCCTGGAACCGGTGGTTGCCGGTATTCTTCCGGGGCGTGCAGGCGCGACGGGCCGGCTCCGGCTGAGCTGCCGGCCAGCGGGGACGCGGAAGGTATGTCGATACCTCCCATCGCCTTATCCAGCCGCGCAGGCCCGGGGTGTTCGCTTGTTTTGGGACTAGTGGCAGAACGTTTCACTTGGCCCCAGATCGCTCGGGAGATGAAGCCAGTCTACGACTGGGTCCTTGGCGGCGGTGCCGTTCCTTCGTGCGTGATTGGGGCATCAGACACCAAGGAGTCTTCGGTAGACATGAGGTTCGCCGAGCCTGGGTCTGCCATTGCTGCATTGTGAGATGGGGCATGATACGCTCGAAAGAAGATCTCCGTTACTACTTGAAGGCCGACGCGATCGCCCTCGGATACCGGCACCGAGTGCCGCCGCGGTACTCGCGAAACCCAATCTGGAAGTTCCAAAGGACGATGAGATATTTCGAGTATTATGGAAACCGCACGCGCGTTTCATTCATAGGCTGTTTGTACAGGATTGCATTGCGGTGGCGCTATGACAGACTGAGCGCACAATTGGGGTTCACCATTCCGCCAAACGTATTTGGGCCAGGATTGTCGATAAGCCATCGAGGCACGATTGTGGTGAACGGGAACGCGAGAATTGGTGCTAATTGCAGAATACACGTCTGCGTGAACATAGGTGTCGAAGCGGGCGGCCCACCAGGACATGTGCCTGTGATTGGGGACAACGTATACATAGGTCCGGGCGCCAAGATCTTCGGAGATATTCAGATCGCAGACGGCATAGCCATTGGGGCAAATGCCGTCGTGAACAAATCGTTTCGTGAGCCGAATATCACGATCGGCGGTGTCCCTGCCCGCAAGATCAGCAACAAAGGATCGACGAGATTGTTGGTCAGAGCAACAGAGGTTCTCGCAACCACCCAAGAGAATAGTGAACCCAGGCGCACCCGCCGATGGGGTCGTGCTCGCCAGATAATGCCCAGCCCGGAATGAAGAGACTAAACAGAGACGCTATCTTCGCCTCAACATCTCTCTGCAGCGACCTGGCCCGAAGATCGGTTCGCGGGGGCGTGACAAGCCTGACCGCTCAGGGTGCTGCGATTGCTCTTGAACCTGGCGGGGGTATCGGTGCTGGCCCGACTTCTGACGCCGGAAGACTATGGTGTCCTCGCGATGGTTGCGGTGGTGGTTGGATTTGCCCAGATGTTCAAAGATGCGGGGTTGTCCACCGCCACAGCACAAAGGGAGCACATTACTCCTGACCAGGTAAGCACATTATTCTGGTTGAATGTGGTTATCAGCGTACTTCTCGGATTCTGTGTTCTTGTCTGCTCACCTCTGGTGGCCATGTTCTACCATCGGCCCGAACTGACGAGCGTGACGGCAGTACTGTCGCTGTCGCTTGTTATCAGCGGACTGGTCATTCAGCACCAAGCGCTGCTCCGTCGTTGCATGGCCTTTGGTACCTTGGCGACTATTACCATCGTTTCCCAGGTTATCACCTTGTGCGTGACCATACCCACGGCTTGTCTGGGCTGGCGTTATTGGGCTTTGGTAAGCGGCACTCTGGCCCAATCGCTGGCGGGCACGTTGCTGACGTTCTACTTCTGTCCGTGGACTCCCGGACGCATGCGCAGAGGAACCGGCGTGCGAGAGATGCTGCACTTTGGGGGACATCTGACAGCATTCAATTTGGTCAACTATTTCTCTCGCAACGCGGATAGTCTACTGATTGGCAAGTGTATCGGCGCCAATGCCTTGGGCTTATACGCCAAAGCCCACCAATTGTTCATGATGCCCGTTACGCAAATCCAGCAGCCAATGGCACTCGTGGCCTTGCCGGTGCTGAGTTCGCTCAAAGATCAGCCTGATCGCTATGTCAAATACTACCAGCGCATGTTCGACATTCTGATGTCACTGATGATTCCCATGACGGTCTATTGCATGATCGAGGCAGACTTTCTCATTAGAACGCTTCTGGGGCCCAAGTGGTTGGGCGCGGTTCCTGTCTTTAAAATACTAGCGATCGCCGGGTTCATACAGACCCTGCCAGGACTGGCCGGCGTGGTCATGCTGAGCCTGGGTCACTCAAGGCGCTACTTCTTGTGGGGTATTCTCGGTGCGTCTCTGGCTGTGGCATCGTTTGTGATCGGGCTGCCCTTCGGAATCATGGGAGTCGCTACCGCCTACACAATAGTCTTTGGCATCCTGATCTTTCCCACGCTGTTCTACTGTTATCATGGGTCTCCCATCACCGTGGGGCTCACCATGAAGACTTTGGCCTTGCCGTGTCTCATTAGCGGAACTGCTGCGGTCTGTACACTGGTGGCGCGGTACATGATGAAGGGAGACTCAATCCTTGTGCATGGCGTACTGCTGGGCATCTTTGCCAGCATCGTCCTGGGGGCATCGTATTCCCGGAGATCGTTTAGAGAAACCTTGTCCCTCCTCTTCAGAGGTATCCTGCGGGGGCCAAGAACACAGTGGGCTGCAGTGAAGGAATAAGTGAATTGGATGGACTCAGGAACGCGTCTCTTTGTCGGAGGAAGAAGAATGAAAGTCGCCTTTGTCAGCCAGCCTTGGAATAAGGTGGTTCCGCCGGTGGAATCGGGCTCGCTGGCCATCTGGAATTACCAGGTGGCACGGCGTCTGTCTGAATTCTGCGACGTGGCCATCTACGCGAGAAGCGCCGACACCCAAAAACACGCCGAGGACCATGAAGGAGTTCATTACCGATACATACCGACGCCGCTCGATGCGCGACTGTTGAGGCTTCTTGGCCTCTCTTCGCGTCTGCGTCGTTCCACACGCCCCTATTTCTCCGGCGGGCTGTACTATATCGAATACATTCTGAGAGTGTCGCAGGACTTGCGCCGAATGAAATACGATCTCGTCCATATCTGGAACCTGTCTCAATTCGTTCCCATTGTGCGGGCCTTGAATCCGGGCATCAAGATTGTACTGCACATGCAGTGCGAGTGGCTCAGTCAACTCGACCGGAAGTTGATTTCGCGCGGCTGCGCCGGACGGATTTGGTCGTTGGGTGCAGCGAATACATCACCGAGAAGGTCCGCCAGTGTTTTCCGTGGTATGCGAGTCGCTGCCGGACGGTGTACAACGGCGTCGACGTCAGTCGCGATGCCGTCAAAGCCGAAAACCACGACGGACATCCCAAGCGAATACTGTTTGTCGGCAGGATATCGCCAGAGAAGGGATTGCACGTGCTGCTGGAGGCCTTTCAGAGGGTAGTCCGGGATTATCCTGACGTGGAGCTCGAAATCGTGGGACCGAAAGCAGCGCCGCTCCTCGAGTTCATCTATAAGCTGAGCGACGATCCAAAGGTCTCCGGCCTGGCCTCTTTCTGCCACGGAGACTACCTGGCCCGTCTGAAGGGGCAGTTGCCAGCGGAATTGATGAAGCGGATTTCATTTTCAGGCGAAATCCCTCATTCGATGCTGGCACAACGCTATGCTGTGGCGGACGTGTACGTTCAACCGTCGCTGACAGAGGCCTTCGGTATGCCCGTTGCGGAAGCGATGGCCGCCGGAGTGCCGGTGGTGGCGACGCGTGTGGGAGGAATACCGGAAATGATAGAAGACGGCAAGACGGGGCTGCTGGTGGAGGCAGACGATGCCCAAGGACTGGCTGAGGGGATACGTCGCCTTCTGGCCGACGAGGACCTCAGGGAATCGATGGGCAAGTCCGCGAAAGCACGGGCGACCGAACTGTTCTCCTGGGATCGGGTAGCCAGCGACCTCCGGACTCTTTGCGAGAGCTTGGGCGAGGACGCATGAGGAAGTCCTTCTTGAAAGCGCAGGCCCGGCGATTCTATCTGAAAGCGCTCGAGCGAGCGGCCGCCCGGTGCAATGAGGCCGACCTGAGGCGCAGCGCCCTGGTGTTCTCTCCGCATTTCGACGACGAAACACTCGGTTGCGGCGGGACCATTCTCAAGAAGACCCGGGCGGGAGCGACCGTCAAGATCGTTTTCATGACCGACGGCAGCAAGTCACACCACCTCATTTCCGAGGAGCTGTTGAGAACGATACGAAGACGCGAAGGATCCGCCGCGGCGCAGGCGTTGGGCCTGAAGGCGAACGATGCCATCTTCCTGGATTTCGAGGATACGAAGCTGGAGGAACATCGCCGGGCTGCCATCGACCGTGTCAGGCAAATCCTGGCGGACCAGCGGCCCGACGAGGTCTTCATTCCCTATCACGGAGAGCCACGGTTAGGGTCGCTGGACCATCTGGCGACAAACAGGATCGTGGTATCAGCGCTGAAGGAGGTCGGTGCCAAGATGCGCATTTGCGAATATCCGATCTGGTTCTGGTGTCATTGGCCGTGGGCACGACTTCCCTTACGGCAGCGCCGGGACATCTTGAAGCATATAAGGAACCACAGCTTTCTACACGGCGTGCGTCTGCTGCGGGATTTCCAATACGTTGTACCTGTGGGGGAGATGCTGGATCTCAAACGCGCCGCCCTGGCAGAGCACAAATCGCAGATGACCCGGCTCATCCCCACGACGGAGTGGCGAACGTTGCACGATGTCGCAGACGGGGAATTCCTGGAGTGTTTCTTTCACCCCTGTGAGATATTCCACATAAGAGGGCTGTGACACAAGATGTGCGGCACAGCAGGGAACCATAGGTCGTGTTCGACAGACAAACGTAGGAGACACAAATGAAAGCACTCATTACTGGCGGAGCAGGCTTCATAGGGTCCCACTTATGTGAGTTCCTGCTAGAAGCGGGGCACACGGTGAGTATCATTGATGACCTCTCGACAGGCCGCTTCCAGAACATCGGGCATCTGGACGGAAAAAGTGGCTTCTCAGTCATTATTGACACGGTGCTGAACCAAGTGTTGATGGAGGAACTTGTCAAATCATGCGATGTTGTATTCCACCTCGCATCGGCCGTCGGGGTCCGCCTAATAATTCAGCAGCCGGTAAAGACCATCGAGACGATTGTCGGGGGGACGCAGGTTGTTTTGCGCTGTGCCGCCCGTTACCACAAGACGGTGCTGATCACGTCAACGTCTGAAGTCTACGGCAAGGGCACGTGTATCCCATTCTGCGAGAGCAGCGATACTGTCCAAGGTTGCACGACAACTCGGCGTTGGGCGTATGGTGCTGCCAAAGCGATTGATGAGTTCTTGGCATTTGCACACTGGTACGAATCGAGGTTGCCTGTGGTGTGTGTCCGTCTGTTCAACACGGTAGGGCCAAGGCAGACGGAGCAGTATGGAATGGTAGTACCACGTTTTGTGCAATCGGCTTTGAGCGGGGATCCTATCACCGTTTATGGGGATGGGGAGCAAACGCGATGCTTTGCACATGTCAAAGATGTTGTCGTGGCCCTTTACCGGCTCATCACATGCAGTAGGTGTTATGGCAAAGTAATTAACATTGGAAACCCGGAAGAGGTCACCGTGAATCATCTTGCACATAGAATCAAGGAACTGACTCGCTCGACTTCCCCTATTACGCATATCCCTTACGGGCAGGCTTACGTAGAGGGCTTTGAGGATATGCGACGGAGAGTGCCAGATATATCACTAGCAGGAGAACTCATCGGTTTTCGGCCTGAGCACAGTTTGGGTGACATTCTCGAATCCGTGATTGCTTACGAGCGACGCAAACCGAAGCCTGAACAACAGGTGCGCGGTGAAGATTCTGTTTTCACCAGTAGAACGAGTGTGGGGGAAAGAACACTGACCAAGAGAAACGAGCACGTCAATGCTACAGCCTGAGCGTCTGCGCTCATCATGTGCGGTCGTGACACGTGTGAGGTGTCTGGATTGCATGCAAGCTGCATCCGAAAGAAGACGGGGCCTTGTGAATACCGATGATTTCGGCTGCCCAGCCTATGCCGTGCGAGCCACGAATCGACTGCTTCAGTCGCGGTGTGCTTACAAGCGCCAGGCGACAAGGGGTGCCGTCTGCAGGCGTCGAACAAGCTGGACCTACGAGCCCAACGGACCTCAAGACGCGGTCTCGCGGGGGAAGACCGCCGGCGGCATGTCGCTATGGCAAGTGGATACCGGGTACCACGAGCGTCTGCTTGACGTTCGACTGGTGCCGGGCCTCACACCTGGATCAGTTAATGAATTGTTGGCCATGATTGGGCAGGTTGATTTATGGCACTGGTAAACATTGGCATGCCCGTCTATAACGGCGCCACTTATATTGCCGACGCCATCGAAAGCCTGTTGGCACAAACGTTCGCCGATTTTGAACTCATTATTTCAGATAACGGCTCCACCGACAGGACCGAAGACATTTGTCGCGCGTTCGGGGATCGGGATGCGCGAGTACGGTACGTCAGGAACGATCACAATCGCGGGGCCGCCTGGAACTACAACCATACTTTTGCCCTATCCGACAGCCTCTATTTCAAGTGGGCAAGTCACGATGATATTTGCGCGCCTCAGTTTCTGGAGAAGTGCGTCTCGGTACTGAATAGCAGGGGACCGCAAGCGGTCGTGTGTTATCCCAGAACACTCTTGATCAACGCGGCGGGCCACGTGACGGAACACTATTTTGACAACGTTGACCTCTGTTTTGACGGACCTGTCAAACGCCTGCATCACGTGCTAAAGCACCTGGATCGCTGCAATTGCGTCTTCGGCCTGATGCGCAGTGACGCATTGCGCCGGACCCGGCTCATTGGTGATTTTGTTGCATCCGATGTTGTTCTGGTCCGGGAACTGGCTTTGCTGGGACAATTTCATGAAATCGCGGAGCCGCTGTTCTTCCGACGGATACACACAGAGCAATATGAAGCAGCCCATACGACAGACCAGCAGCGCATGCGATGGTTTGACCCTAATGCCAGGACACCGCGCTGGTCCGCAACCAATAGAGTCTTCCTTGAAAGCATGGCCTCAAGCCTACGACTGCCCTTAGCCATACATGTCAGGATCGTCAGCGTGCTCCTTCTGACGATCACCTTTTGCCGGACCAAACTCAACCGCTTTTGCCAACGCGCCACAAGATGTTTTGGCAAATTGTCCTGGCGCCCCGCAGAGCCGGCGGGCCACAGCGAGCAGAACGACAACCATGAGGATGCTGGCCCGCCTGCCGCCCGCCTCACATCTTCCTGAAAGCACAATGGCAGTGACACGCTTGACGGTTGTCTATTGTGCCCGTGGGTATTCCTGCCGGTACGGAGCCAGGACGCATTATGACACCCTAAAGTGGTGCAAGGGACGAGAAACATGAACACGCGCGATGACTACAGAATTCGTCTATTGTACCACTGTGGCGAGTACTACTGCGAGTATGGTGCCCGCACTCACGCGCGGGAGTTCTTCTCCGCCATCCAAACACTTCCTGAAGTGGGATATGCGGAGGTCTATCCGCACAGACCCGAAAACGGAGCCCAGCGGGCCACGATGATACGTTCACGCAACAAGCTCGGCTTCCTTCCCAGGCAGTACCAGATTCTCATTCGCATGCTCCGCTCTCATGGAAGAACTGCGAAAGACATCAAGAACGCCATCGAACACAAACAGCTGAATGTTGTGGTCACAAGGACGAGCGGAAATCGGTTCATCCCTTGCCTGAAAGCGATGATCCCCAATGTCATTCTGTGTGTTGAACTGAATGCCATGGCTTTTGCCGAAGTCGGACAAAACATCCCTTTCAGACGGTTCTGGGATTCCATCGAAGTCAAGACTTTGGACGCAGCAGACTGTATTACGGTTGTATCTTCTTCCCAGAAGAAGGAACTCACGACCGCCGGCGTGGCCGGTGATAAGGTCCTCATCAACCCGAATGGAGTCAATCCTGGAGTCTTCCGATGTGATGTGAACTATGATAGGCTGACGATAATGCGGGAATTCACGATTCCAAGCGGTGCCTATGTCTTGGGATACGTTGGCGGCATGGAGGGGTTCCGGAGGATTCCAGAGGTCGTTGAGCAATTTGCGGCTCTTCGCCGAGGGGGGGAGGAAGATTTGTTTCTGGTACTTATTGGTGATGGTGAGGATATGGGTCGAGTGCAGGCGAAGATCGTACAGCATTACGATGTTCTGAAAGGATGGGTGTGGTGCGGTGGGCGACGCCCCTATCATCGGCTTCCCGCCATCATGCGGTGTTTCGATCTGGCTATCAACCCGTTTCTTGCCACGGGCCATGGTAGTCCACAGAAGCTCTTCGAGTATCTTGCGATGGGGTTACCAACGATCGGACCATCCGTTCCCCACGTGCGGGAAGTGTTCAGGGATGGTGAGCATCTGTTGCTGGCCACGCAGGAGAATGGGGATTTTGCGCGGAAAGTCAAGCTGTTACGACACTCACGGGAATTGTGCGCCAGGATCGCCCAGGCAGGACGGGAGTATGTGTTGGCCAACTTCACGTGGCGTCACAACGCACAGAGGGTCGTTGACTTTATCAAGGATTATCAGGCGCATGCAGGAGTGCCTAAATGATGATTCCATGCCGACCTACTGGCACGATGTTGATCCCGTAATTGATGTGCCGCCTCACCTCGCTGACTTCTCTACCGCCCCATCACAGGGGGATGACTGGACTGTATGCGGGTTCTCTGGCTGACTAGCTTTCCACTGCCCGAGCTTGCCGCAGCGCTGGCCCTGCGTCCTTCACCTCGTGGCGGCTGGGTGCCGTCATTGGCAAGCGCCTTGATGGAAAGCGGGCAGGTTGAACTGGCGGTGGTGACCAGCCTGCCCGGCGTGCCGAGTCAAAAGAAATGCCTCAAGGGTGTCCATTACTACGTGGTGAAGCAGTCCCGGCGCCCTCCTGGCGGCAGGCATCTCCCACCGTCGTTAATACAAGGTTATCAGGATGCCGTCGAGGATTTCCAGCCCGATGTTATGCATATTCACGGGACCGAGTACTTTCACGGCCTATTGACGGGTCGAGGGCATTTGAGACCCCCAACCGTCATTTCCATCCAGGGGATCGTTGGTGTGTGCGAGAAGTGTTATTGGGGTGGGTTGTCCCTGGCCCGACTCCTAACAACTCGTACGTTACGCGACTGGATCCGCTTTGATGGGCTTTTGGAGCAGCGCCTCAAGTGGATTCTGCGGGCAAAATGGGAAAGAGAGATCATTGCCTCCAACCGAGCCTTTATTGGGCGGACGCTGTGGGACCAGGCTCACGTCCGACGGCTGAATCCAACCGCTCGATATTATCAGTGCCATGAAGTCCTGCGACTACCCTTCTATAATGTTCAGTGGGACATCCGTAACATCCAGCGACATACGCTATTCGCAGCGACAGCCGTATATCCGCTCAAAGGATTTCACGTCTTGATCAAGGCCGCCGCGCTGTTGCGTCCCGACTTTCCGGATCTCACCATTAGGGTGCCTATGGCCCATCTCTATCCGTCCGTGTCAGGAGTAAGGCGGATGTGGAGGAGCTGCCGGTCAGGTGGATATGCCCGATACCTCACTAATCTCATTCGCAGGGAAGGGCTGGAGGAGCACATGGTTGCGCTACCTGCCTTGGACGCCCAAAGCATGGCAAGAGAATTGTCACGAGCGCATGTGTTCGTTCTGCCATCCTTCATCGAAAACAGTCCCAATTCGCTGGCGGAGGCCATGATGATCGGAACACCGTCCGTCGTGTCTTTTGTCGGTGGCGTGCCCAGTATGGTCATGGACGAAGTCGAAGCGCTGACGTTTCCCGCGGGTGACGAAGCGGTTCTGGCCGAGCAGATTCGCCGGGTGTTTCTGGACGAGGCATTGGGGGACGAATTGTCTCTTCGAGCCAGGGCTACGTCTCACCGCAGGCATCTACCGGCCAAGATCGCGCGAGAGATGCTGGATATCTACCGTAGCGTCATTTCCCAGGACACGGCCGACCATGCATAGAACCCGAGAGATTTCACGGCGCTATTCCATCAGAAGCATGTTGCCCTATGTCGTCAACCAGGCCAGTGAGACAGTCAAGCGAGTCGTTCATACCTGCTTGGCGCGTGCCGGAGCCAAGTGGTGGGGAATCAAACTGGGCAAGTCATCGAAGTTCTACGGCATGTCTATCATGCGCAGGCATCCGACCGGGGGGATTATCATAGGGGACAACGCCGTCTTTCGTTCCGCCAAGTGGGCCAATACCGTTGGATTGAATCGTCCCTGTGTCCTCAGCGTTTCCCGGGATGCGAGTATAGTCATTGGCAACAATTGCGGCTTCAGCGGCACGGTGATCGCGGCGGCCTCCTCTATTCGCATCGGTGACCGTGTCCTGTGTGGTGCGAACTGCACGATCGTCGACAGTGATCGTCACCCTCTTGATGCCACAGCCAGAGCGAACCAGGAACCGGCCGAGGCGGCGCCCATTGTCATCGAAGACGATGTGTGGCTCGGCATGAATGTGGTTGTGCTGAAGGGTTGTCGCATCGGGGCGAAAACCGTGGTCGCAGCCAACAGTGTAGTGACGCACTCGTTGCCCGGGAGTGTTCTTGCCGCCGGAGTTCCAGCATCCGTTGTGAGAGAAGGCCTGTTGATTGCAGTTGATGCCTGATGGTGTCACCCATTGACATCGAGCAGTTATGACCTTTCCTATTTCCAACTCGCGAAGGGACATGTTCGCATGAGTGACCGTAGCGGCGTGTATGAAGACGTGCGTCATCTGCCGGTGGTGCAAGCGAGAGACACAGGTGGTCTGTTCCTTATGCTGCTGTTATTGTGCCTTTCCGGGAATCCCGCCGTCACCGGTCAGGACGCAATCGATTTCCTCTACACCGGCGCGGCCGTCTTGCTTGCTGTCCTATTGCTGGTTCGCCAGGGAAGGATGGTGACGCTCGCTTTTGGGGTGATGGTGTCGGTGTTTGCGCTCATCATTGCTGTACAGGTGGTGAGTTTTTCCTTCTTCCCGGCCGTCACCATCACCGGGTTCTTCGTGCGTGTCTTCCTCGGCTATGCCGTTGTCATGCTGGTCAGAGACTTTGCCCGCACCTATGTACGGGCCATGGTTCTGTTGGCGATCTTGAGCTTCGTGTTCTACGTACCGGAACAGCTTGGCCACGTGGTTGGGTTCGATGTGGGAGGGCTGTTCCCGGACATGATCGCAAAGACGACGTACAAGCGGGAGATATTCTTCTACACGTTCCTTCAGAAGATGAACTACCGCAATTTCGGGATGTTCTGGGAGCCAGGGGCCTTTGGCGGATACCTTAACCTGGCGGTGGTCTTTCTGGGATTGACCAAGGACCGCGTCACAAAGCGCGCCTATGTGTATTCTTTGGGCGTGCTGACAGTTGCTCTGCTGACGACCATGTCCACGGCCGGGTACGTCGTCTATCCGCTCGCGCTACTTCTGCACTGCCGATGGAGGCCGGGGAACAGAAAGGAGGCGGCGGTAAGGCTTCTCGTGGGAATGTATGTTGTCCTTCCGATTGTCGCCATCGTGGGTGCCTACGGCTATCGGCATCTGGAGTTCCTGCGGGAGAAGATCGACCGGCAGTCCCGGGAAGTGCAATACGCCAAGGGAGAATGGCACAGAGATCGATTGGGATCGCTCGTCTTTGACTGGAACTACATCAGAAAGAGGCCGCTGACGGGCTGGGGATTACACTCAAAGACGCGTTATGCCCTGACTCCTTGGGTGGAGCTCTCTGAAGGCATGGGTAACGGAATGTCGGATTTCACCGCCAAATTCGGAATCACAGGGATGTTGATGTTTTGCATCGCCCTCTTGCGCGGGTTCATATCTCTCTCGGACCGCCATGGGGTCAGAAGCGTACTCGGCGCCGTGGTCGTGTTATTGATGCTTCAAGGCGAGGCGTTCTTGAACTATCCGCTCTTCCTGGGATTGATATTCCTGAGAGCACCGCAGCCATCAGACGAGATGGTGGAATACTGCGGATCGCCACTGGCAAAGACCGGATTCCCGACTGTGTGAATGGCGCCCAAGGCACGGAAGATGTCCGTTTTGTCTGACGCATGTGAAGTGGCTCAGGAAATTGAGGAGGACGACAGTGTCTGGGGATATCGCCATTCTGATGACGTGTCACAATCGACGGGACAAGACGGTGTTGTGCCTAAAAGCCCTTCAGCGGCAGGATCTGCCGGAAGGGACCAGGCTTTCTGTCTACGTGGTTGATGACGGCTCATCGGACGGCACTTCTGATGCTATCAAGAGCATATTCCCGTCCGCGCGGTTGCTGAGCGGCGATGGTTCCCTATTCTGGTGCGGGGGAATGCGGCGTGCTTGGCAGGAGGCCGCCAAGCCCGACTGCCAGCATTACCTGTGGATGAACGATGACACCTCTCTGTTTGCGTCTGCGGTGGCGGATCTCTTGGAGACGCTCGAATACGTTCGGCACCAACGGGGGCAGGATGCCATTATTGTCGGTGCCATTCGGTCACCCGATAGCGAAACCGCGACATATGGAGGGGTCATGAGGATGAAGAATCGCGGGAGCTTGGGGTTCAACGCCATGGCGCCAACAGGACAGCCAGCGGAGTGCGACACCATGAATGGAAACTGCGTTCTTGTTCCGCGAACCATTGCAGAGGTGGTGGGCAATCTATCCTCGCAGTTCACCCACGGTATGGGCGATTTCGACTATGGTCTGCGCCGAAGGAGAAAGGGTATAGCTGTTGGATGACTGCGAAGTACGTCGGAACATGTCGAAGGAATGCATCTGGCGGAGCATGGCACGATCCGAGACTTGCTGTCACAGAACGCTTGCGGCGCTTGTACTCTCCACTAGGTGTTCCGCCCATGGAATACGCGACCTTTCTACGGCGTCACGGAGGCTACGTAGCCGCGGCCGTCGGATTCACGAAAATACACCTCCGGGCCTTGTTCCCAAAGGCATGGAGAGGGCGATCTGTGTTCTCGATAGACAAAACGAGTCCTTCATGCCCAGGAGGGTTAGGAAGTACGGCTCGCAAACAAACATAGGCACTGCGCATGGCAGGCATATGTTACATGGTTATGCCGCGAGCGCTAACGGTGGGAATACGATAGAATGAAGACACCAATCGCTGTTGTTGTATTCAATCGGCCAGAGCAAACGCGTCGTCTTTACGATCGCCTTGAGGCCGCCGGGCCTCGTGAGCTGTTCCTCATATCGGATGGTGCGCGCGCCCATGTGCCGCAAGAACAGGACAAAGTTGACTTATGTCGATCGATCTTCCTCAAATGGCCGGGCATCGTGCATACGAATTTCTCAGAGCGCAATCTCGGATGCAAGGCACGTATTTCCTCGGGCTTGACGTGGGTATTTGAACAGACTGACCGAAGCATTGTCCTTGAAGACGACTGTCTGCCACATCCCCAGTTCTTCAAATTCTGCGACGAGTTGCTGCAGGTCTATGCCAAGTCGTTTCGCATCATGTCGATCTGCGGCTCGAAGCTATATCCCGGGACGGTTGAGGGAGACTACTTCTTCTCTCGATACAACAACTGTTGGGGCTGGGCTACGTGGAAGCACGCGTGGGCCATGTATGACGAATCCTTCAATTCCTATTCGCACCGGGAGCTTCTATCACGATTGAGACAATTCCTCGGGTCCACTCGTGCGGCGATATACTGGCATTATCTACTCCGTTCGGTGCGTGCGGGCAAGCTCAACTCATGGGCTTACTGCTGGATGGTATCTTGCTTCCTGAATCAGGGGCTTCATGTCTACCCCAGGGCCAATCTCGTTGTGAACACAGGGCAGGGACCTGACGCGACTCACACGCAGCATTCATCGCCTTACATGCCCCGGCATTATGGAGATGCCATGGCATTCCCGCTATCGCCACCGCGTGTCATGGAAGCTGCCGCCGAAGTGGACCGGTGGATTGAGGATCACATGTATAGTAAGTCCATAGCGAATCGATATCGTTGGGTTCTGCGGAAGGCCAAACAGCATTGCTTAGCTCCGCACCGTCTCTACCTGCGGGCCAGATCTCCTGTGTTCCGGATGCATACCAAATAGACACAGATGCGTCATCATGCGGGCTCTTACTATGGACGAGTCAAATGTGTTCCCGGGCGCTCTTCCACCACGGCCAAGATGCGGAGTGTTGGTAATGCGATGCGCTCATGGCTCTATTTTCATCTTCGCTATCCATGGGTGAAGCGCCAGGGTATGGTGCGCATTCCGTGGAGCGTGGATCTGTGGTCACCCCACAAGGACGTTACCTTCGGGCATCATGTGCAGTTTGGAAAAGGATGCTTCATCCAGTGTGACGCCGAATTTGGCAACGAGGTTCTGGTTTCGAGAGATGTTGCGTTCATCAGCAAAGACAGCCATTTGTACGAGATACTTGGGGCGACCATGTGGGATTCGCCACGTGGCGACCGACACCGGGTCGTCGTCGAAGATGATGTGTGGGTTGGCCATGGTGCTATTGTGCTTTCCGGCGTGCGGATCGGTCGAGGGTCGGTTGTTGCTGCCGGGGCGGTCGTGACCAAAGATGTTCCGCCGTATGCCATTGTGGGGGGGAATCCAGCGCGGGTGATTCGCCGCCGGTTCAGCGAAGCACAAGTTGCAGAGCATGAAAGACTCCTGGGTATTGCAGGATCCAATCCGTGCCAATAAGTAAAGTTCACATTGGCAATTCGCAGTTCACGACTTCGGGGTGTGAGGAAGTCCTGGACCTGATGCGGTGGGAGATTGAGCGAAAACAGAGCAAGAGCTATGTCGCCATCACGAATATCCACGTCATGGTGCTGGTCGACAGAGATCCTGAGCTGGCCAGGATCATCAGTACTGCCGACATGTCTTTCTGTGACAGTGTCTCCATTGTCAAGCTCGGCAAGTGGGAGGGCAAGACCATCCCGCGATGCCACGGGCCCGACTACATGCTCCAGGCATGCGAGTACGGACAACAGTACGGATGGCGGCATTTCTTGTTGGGAGGAGCAGAAGGCATCGCGGAGCGACTGGCGGATCGATTGAAGGAGAAGTTTCCGGGAGTGCAGATCGCGGGGACGTTCTGTCCGCCTTTCCGAGCGATGACCGAGGATGAAATTGAAGGCATGATCCAGACGATCAATCGCTCCAAGCCCGATATCGTTTGGGTCGGCCTGGGGGCGGGCAAACAGGACAAGTGGATTCACACGTACAAGGACAGGATTGAGGCGACCTGGTTTAGTGGTGTTGGCGCCGCGTTTGATTTCATTGCGGGCAGTACCAAGAGAGCTCCGGCCTGCTGGCAGAAGCTGGGACTGGAGTGGCTATACCGATTTATCTTCGAGCCCAGACGGCTGTTCGTCAGGAATCTCGAAGGAGTGGTTCTATTATTCAAGTTCTATCTCAGGTCAATCACAGCCAGATCGGTCAAGCCTCACAACAGGTGATTCACGAGGGCAGCCATAGTGTCTGCTGTGGCGAGGGAAAGAGAAAGAGTATGCTTAGGGGCGGTATCATTGGATTCGGGCGGATGGGGATTACGCACTTCTCGATCCTCAACAGCCATCCGGACGTGCGGATCGCGGCGATCTGCGATACGCACGGCATGGTGCGTAAGAGCGCCGAGAAGTATCTTGGCGTCGAGGCCTATGAAGACTACCTCAAGATGCTCGACGAGACGGAGCTTCAGTTCGTCGTGGTCGCTACCCCGACGGCCAGTCACAGGGAGACCGTCAAGGCGGCTCTGGCCCGCAAGGTCCACGTCTTCGTAGAAAAGCCATTCACGCTCAATCCGGAGGAAGGGCGGGAGCTTGTGTCTTTGGCGGAGGGATGTGCCACCGTGAACCAGGTGGGTTACGTCATCCGGTTCAGCGACGTGTTCATGCAGGTTAAGAAGCTCTTAGACATGCACGCTCTGGGCGATCTGCTGGTGTTCAAGATGGAGATGAATGGGCCAACCGTGCTGCGGGACACCAAGGGCAACTGGCGGTCCAGCAAGGGCACCGGCGGCGGCTGCCTGTACGATTTTGCCTCCCACGCGATCGATCTCGTCAACTATCTGCTTGGGACGCCGGACCGGGTGACGGGGACGATCCTCCAGAGCATCCACTCCGCCCAAGCGGAAGATGCCGTCAGCACGACGTACGTGTACAACAGCGGCCTGCGGGGCAATATCCTCGTCAACTGGAGCGATCCGTCCTATCGTAAGCCCGCGTACCGCTTTGAGGTCCTGGGCCGGGAGGGCAAGATTGTCGCCGATCTCCATGCGTACAAGATCTTCTTCCGCACGCAGCTGACGGTCGAGGGGTTCTCCCAAGGCTGGAACGAGCGTTACGTCACGGACTTTGCCGAGCCCTGCCGCTTCTATCTGCGTGGCTTCGAGTTCACCCGCCAGCTCGACCATTTCGTCGATTGCATCTGCGGCCGCCAGCAAGGCGGAATCGCTTCGTTCGCCCGGGGCCTGGAAACCGATGCCATGATAGCCCAGATTCAAAAGGACGCCCAGAATGCTTCCACCAGTTGACAAGATCATCTTCGGGGACAACCAGTTCTTCGGCATCAATCATATGTCCGAAGAGAAGGCCCAGGCCTTGGCCGAACGGTTCAAGGACACACGGAGCATCCTCCGTGTCATCGATGCAGCGTATGACTGCGGTATCCACGCATTCATGTTCAATACGCATGATCGCGTGGCGGAGCTCTGCGATCACTTTCGGGCAAATCCGCAGAAGTACGCCGATCTGCGGCTCTATCCCTCCATGCCGTACGCGCATAAGTACGCCAATGCCGTCAACGAGAAGGGGATGATCGGGGCGATGAACGACTTTCTCTTCGCCGGTCGCACGGTGGGGCAGGCGTTTACCACGCTCCTCCGCAGTGGGCGGAGCATCATTAGCCAGGACATGATCGAAGTGATGCGACTCCTGGTCGATGCCGAGATGCGCATGTTCCGAGGGCTGAACGTAAGAGCCATCTTTCTGCAGAACATAGTCTCCGATCTGCTCCTAGGCATGCGAGCGAAGCCGATTGTCACGGAGTTCGCCGAGCACGTGCGCTCCACCTACGGGGTCGATCCCGCCTTTAATACGATGAATATGCCTCGAATGGTGGATTTCCTGGAAGAGTGCGGGATCAAGAACCCCATCGTATGCGCTTCGATCAACAAGGCCGGCTACTTCATGAGTCCGAGTATCGAAGAGTACGAGAAGACACTGCGGACGAGGATGTTCCGCGCGATTGCCATGTCGGTCTTTGCCTCAGGCGCGATTCCGGCGGCGGAGGCCATCGAGTACGTCTGCGGCCTACCCAATATCCGAGGGATCGTTTTCGGGGCCTCCTCCAAAACGCACATCAGTGAAACGAGGCAATTCATCCTGTCTCATTCCGTTCCCAGAGTCTCGGTCCGTACCGGCGTAGTTGTCGCTGACAACCGTCAACCGACAAGTGAGAGTTGATGACCGCCTTCGCGATTCCCGTCGATCGCTTCCCGCAGGTCTTGACCGCCTGTGCGGTCGTCTTCCCCAAGGTAACCATTCACGGAATGCCGCGAAAAAATCTTTTTGAAGTAGAGAGTTTGGACTGGCGCGAAGCTGGGTAAGCCGGTAGCTGATCAAATCGAAGCGGGTGCCCAGAATCTCGCGCCGATTCCAGGCAGATCTTCGCTCCCGGCATCGGGAGGCGCAGATCCCTTCTCTATGCCACTCTGTGCAAGCTGCAGCATCGCACACCCCCACGGTTCTGACAAATGCCCGTTGGCGAATGCCCCGATGGGCAAGCCACACGCCAACAGAGAGGAATTCGCATGAAGTGTAGAGCACGCGGCCGGAGGCCGGGGATTCTCGCACTTCCTCGGCCTGTTTCCGGTCTGAATGCAGGCGGGGTCGCCCGGTGAGCTGGCCGAGATCCTGGCGTCCACGCACGCCATGGGGAGATCCGGCCAAGGCACACCGAGCAACCCGCCCATCGAATTAGAGATCAGTCTAAGATCGTCGTTATCACTTCATTTTTCAGCTCCGTCGGGTTAGCGCCGGGCCTCGCGGGCATCTTGGCCGCGGCGACGTGGGGCCCAAGGAGGTCGACCGCGGTGGGCGTTGGCCTCCTCGGCACTCTGGGCCGCCAGCAGGTAGAATGGGGTGAAGTGCGTGGTCTGGAACTGCAAGGCCCGCAGACCTCGTCCCACCGAGATGTCCTTGATGTTCGTAACGCCTTCACTACTGAAAGCGGCCGTTACGGAGTCGAACCAGTAGACCTTGATGCCGCTGGTGCCACGGGTGTTGTACGGGATCGTGATCGTGACCGGCTGGGTGAACGCCAGGCCGCTCGGACCGAACTCGTAGTGGCGCAGCGACTCCGTCGCGAAGCCCTGCGGATTATAGATCCGTGCGATGCTGATCGTGGCGTCGAAGGGACAGGCCTGCGGCGGGATCACGACCGAGACATCGTCCAGGGATTTGATCTGGTTCGGCGGGGTACCTACCACGCCGCCGACGGAGGCAAGGATCTCCTGCTGCGCCAACGGCACCGGGGCCGCATACGTGACGCTGGAGTAGTAGAGTTGCAAGCTCCCGGTTACGTCATCCGCCCACACCACGTAGGGGTAACCCGAGGCATCGATCCCGAGGGTTACGTCGTACTGGTCCATGCCGGTCCCATCGTCGTCGACGAGCACGTTGGTCCCCAGCGCGCCGCGCCCACCTCGGCAAAGTAGACATCCGTACCGCCGCTGACGGCGAGGTTGCGGCCGTCCTGCCAGCAGACGTAGATGCGGTCGGTCCTGTCGAGTCCGGTCGCCACCCTCAGGGCCGGCGCTTGCTGGTCAGCGCCCGAGGTATCGTCGATGATATCGGCACCCGCCAGCGGGCTGGCCGGCAGACCGTCCGAGGTCGCGTAGCGGACCTCCAAATGGCCGGCGGCATCATCGGTCCAGGCCAGGTGCCAGGTGCGACCCGTCGAACCGGCGGCGACCGTCGGATGCGACTGGTTGCCCAGAGCTGCCACGACCGGCGCGTTCGTCCAAGGGCCATGGTCGGAAGCCGCGCCATAGAGGTCCGTTGCACCATTCCGCGCGTCCGTCCACAGCACGACGACCGTGTCTTGGCTGTCAATCGCCAGGACGGGATCCGTCTGGGCCGCGGGATCGGAGGTCACTTGGGCAACGGTCGCCGTCAGGAACCGGGTCGTTGAGGTAGCCAGGCAGATATCCTGGTTCCCACCCGAATTCTCCTGCCAGGCGACCGCCACGAGACCACTGGCCGATCGGCCGGCGGCGACCACCGGATTCGTCCGGTTCACCGTCAGGCCACTCGCGGCCGGGACGATCGGCTTGGGAGAGGACCAGACCTTCCCATCCGCCGAGGTAGACAGACAGATATCCCACACGCCGCCGGCATTCTCCTGCCAGGCGACATACAGAATCCCCCTGCTGTCGATCGCCAGGGCCGGGTGACAGTGATCGCCCGCACTCTGGCTGACCTGCACCGTGCTCGTGTAGGTATCGAGCTCGGGCCGGAACCGGGCCGCATAGATGTGCCGGCTGCCGACGTTGCCCGCGTGCCAGACCACCCACAGGTGGTCCTGAGGATCGCTGACCGTCACGGGTTGGCCTTGGGCCAGACTGGTCTGATCCATCGTGACGGCGCGGTTGACGCCGAAGGCATGCATCTCCGTGCCGAAAGAGTACGTCTGCGCGGGCATCGTGTTGCCCGCCAGGTCCTGGGCGTTGACCGTGACGGAGATTTCTCGGTTATAGCCGAGCAGGTCATGCGGTTGATACGCGTACGTATAATCCGCTTTCGTGCCCACGCGGCGGCAGACGCCGGCGTCCGTACGCTGGGAATCCACGTCCCCCGTGTAGACGAGAGCGCCGTTGACGCGAATGGATACCGAGGCCGCATCGACGCCTTCGCCCGCGTCGCTCAGATGCAGGACCACCAGTGTATTGGGCGGAACTTGAATGGCGTCGGGCGCCGGAGCGCAGTTGCCCAGCACCGGCGGCAGGCGATCCGTGGACTGGCGGGTGAAGCTCCCAACCACGGACTTGTTGGCGTCCATCGTCAGGGTGGCCGGGTTCGTCGTGCCGGTCAGATCGCCCGACCAGCCGCTGAAGGTGTAGCCGGCGCTCGGCGTCGCTTGCAGCGTCACCGTCTGTCCGGAGGTGTAACTGGCCTGGTCCGGCGTCTTCGTCACCGTACCGTTTGTGGCACTGACCGCCAGCGTGTAGGTAACGGCCGTGAAGTTCGCCGTGACGGACTTGTTGCCGTTCACGGTCAGGGTGGCCGGGTTCGTCGTGCCGGTCAGATTGACCGACCAGCCGCTGAAGGTGTAGCCGGCGCTCGGCGTCGCCTGAAGCGAGACCGTCTGACCGTCCGTGTAGCTCGTCTGGTCCGGCGTCTTCGTCACGGAACCGTGCGTCGCACTCACACTCAAGGTATAGGTGGTCGATGCTACGGCACTGAAGCTGGCCGTGACGGACTTGTTGCCGTTCATGGTCAGGGTGGCCGGATTGGCGGTGCCGGTCAGACCGCCCGACCAGCCGCTGAAGGTGTAGCCGGCGCTCGGCGTCGCTTGCAGCGTCACCGTCTGTCCGGAGGTGTAACTGGCCTGGTTCGGCGTTTTCGTCACGGAACCGTGCGTCGCGGTGACGCTGAGAGTATAGCTCGTCGGATTCGTCGTTTGGGTGGGAAGCAGCAGTTTGTATTCGAATGGACTGAGAGTCACGGAGCCGGAGATCACCTGCCCCGCAAGATCCCGGTAGGTCTGCCCTCCCAGGTCGAAACTCTTCTGCTGGTTCTCGGTGTTGACCAGAAACAAGTACTGACCCGGATACGCGCTGTCCCGAACCTGCTCCAGGTCCGTGCTGTTCTTATCGAAGCCGCGCTGTTGCCAGGCATCCCAGGTAATGACACCTTCTCCGCTAACGTTCACGGTCTTGGCTTGGGTGCCGGACCAGAGAATGTTGTTGTCTATTTTGGAGGTTGAATAATCGAGTGCCCGGACATAATGGACGTTGGTCTGGCTTAGCGGGTACACCACCAGGTTGCCGGTGAACGCATTGCCCGACATGGTCTGGGGCGGAGAGGCCATGGTGATCGTCTTCAACTCCGGATACCGCTGATAGTACTTCGTGCCATTCCAACCGTTCGCGCTGGTCTTCACCGCCTGGAGTTCATCCCACATGGCCTGAAGGTATTGCGTCGGGGCACTCCCAAAGAGCACCTGCTCGTTCGTCCTGGATTCGACAATCGCGTTGTCCTCGAGCAGGTTGTCCCGGCCTCCGTGGACGAAAATCGCCCCCCGGTAACTACCCCGGATGGCGTTGCCGTAGACCCGGGCACCGCTCGAGAAATCACTCAGCCAAATTCCATAACTACTATAGGGAGACCTCCAGCGGCTTCCATCCCATCCGTAGCCGCCACTGCCGTCGATGTAGTTGTGACGTACGACATTGCCCCGCTGGATCCAACTGCGGGCGCCTTGATAGATCGCCCCGGTGTCCTCCGTCTCCTGGTTCACGTGGTGAACGTAGTTATATTCAATAATATTCTCGTTCCCATCGAATCTAACGGCCAGCCTTGGGACATGATGAATCTGATTCCACGACACCGTGACGCCCACGGCATAGACGTAGACACTTCCTCCGTAAGACCCCTTCTTGTAGACGTCGGTGTCATGGATATTGTTGTGAGTTATCACATGGTTGCAGGACGTAAGCTGTTGGAAGTAGGCAGTATTGGTGTGAGCGTAGACCCCCCACGAGCCCGTGTCATAGATCTCACAGCCCTCGACGGTCACGTTATATCCGTCGCCGATGTCCACACCTATGCCATTGGCATGACCGACGGTGCAATTGCTCAGGGTGATGGAGTTAGAAGTCCGGATCCGCACCGCGTCTGCACTGCACTCGGAGAAAGTCAGGCCTTGGAACTGAATGTAGTGGGCGGCGTTGAGGTCCAGGACATAGCCGGAAACGGGTATACTTATTTCATCGGCTCCCGTGAGAGAATGTTCCGGCCAGAAGTAGAGTATCTTCGCGCTATTGTCCCAATACCATTCGTTCGGCGCGTCCAGTTCCGCCAAGATGCGCTGGAAGTAGTAGCGATTGTTCGCTTCAATATTATACGATGCCCCTGACGCGAGCGTCACCAGGCGGGTAGCAGTAGCAATCGAACTGACACCTAAGATGTTGTTCCAGTAGTTATAGCCGGAGAAGATGTTCACTTGAGCCCGGCTCACGTTCCAGCCTGAAAGGTCCACATCCCCACTTCGGTATCGTAGTTGCGTTTTTGTTCCCGGGGTGTCGTCTGCCGCGTAGAGCCATCCTCCTCCGATAGGGTTCTGCGGATTGAAGTTGGGATAGCGAGCCAGAATCTGTCGCGTTCCATTCATGAAGACCTGAGAGATATCGCCCAGATTGTAGGAACTCAGGTTGGCCTTTAATATTTGGCCTGAGTGAACGGTAAAGGCCGAGACGGGGATTTTTATGCTGCCCTTGACCGCCGGATTTGCACCGGCCTGAGCCGCGTAGACATTCGGTGCGCCCGAGGCGCCGGAATCGGCACTGCCGAACGTTAGCGGCTGCGAAAGGTAGTACTCACCGTCCGCGATATATACCGTGTTTCCGGTGGTGCCGCTTATGACGGTTTTGGCCTTCCCAATGGTCTGGAAAGGCTGCGAGATCGTGCCCGGATTGGAGTCATTCCCGCGACTGACATCAACATGGTAAATGCCCGGCGTGACCGCCGTGAAGGTCGCCGTGACGGACTTGTTGCCGTTCATGGTCAGGGTGGCCGGATTGGCGGTGCCGGTCAGACCGCCCGACCAGCCGCTGAAGGTGTAGCCGGTGCTCGGCGTCGCTTGCAGCGTCACCGTCTGTCCGGAGGTGTAACTGGTCTGGTCCGGCGTCTTCGTGACCGTACCGTTTGTGGCACTGACCGCCAGCGTGTAGGTAACGGCCGTGAAGGTCGCCGTGACGGACTTGTTGCCGTTCATGGTCAGGGTGGCCGGATTGGCGGTGCCGGTCAGACCGCCCGACCAGCCGCTGAAGGTGTAGCCCGCGCTCGGCGTCGCTTGCAGCGTCACCGTCTGTCCGGAGGTGTAACTGGTCTGGTCCGGCGTCTTCGTCACCGTACCGTTTGTGGCACTGACCGCCAGCGTGTAGGTAACGGCCGTGAAGGTCGCCGTGACGGACTTGTTGCCGTTCATGGTCAGGGTGGCCGGATTGGCGGTGCCGGTCAGACCGCCCGACCAGCCGCTGAAGGTGTAGCCGGCGCTCGGCGTCGCTTGCAGCGTCACCGTCTGTCCGGAGGTGTAACTGGTCTGGTCCGGCGTCTTCGTCACCGTACCGTTTGTGGCACTGACCGCCAGCGTGTAGGTAACGGCCGTGAAGGTCGCCGTGACGGACTTGTTGGCGTTCATGGTCAGGGTGGCCGGATTGGCGGTGCCGGTCAGACCGCCCGACCAGCCGCTGAAGGTGTAGCCGGCGCTCGGCGTCGCTTGCAGCGTCACCGTCTGTCCGGAGGTGTAACTGGTCTGGTCCGGCGTCTTCGTGACCGTACCGTTTGTGGCACTGACCGCCAGCGTGTAGGTAACGGCCGTGAAGGTCGCCGTGACGGACTTGTTGCCGTTCATGGTCAGGGTGGCCGGATTGGCGGTGCCGGTCAGACCGCCCGACCAGCCGCTGAAGGTGTAGCCGGCGCTCGGCGTCGCTTGCAGCGTCACCGTCTGTCCGGAGGTGTAACTGGTCTGGTCCGGCGTCTTCGTGACCGTACCGTTTGTGGCACTGACCGCCAGCGTGTAGGTAACGGCCGTGAAGGTCGCCGTGACGGACTTGTTGCCGTTCATGGTCAGGGTGGCCGGATTGGCGGTGCCGGTCAGACCGCCCGACCAGCCGCTGAAGGTGTAGCCGGCGCTCGGCGTCGCTTGCAGCGTCACCGTCTGTCCGGAGGTGTAACTGGTCTGGTCCGGCGTCTTCGTGACCGTACCGTTTGTGGCACTGACCGCCAGCGTGTAGGTAACGGCCGTGAAGGTCGCCGTGACGGACTTGTTGCCGTTCATGGTCAGGGTGGCCGGATTGGCGGTGCCGGTCAGACCGCCCGACCAGCCGCTGAAGGTGTAGCCGGCGCTCGGCGTCGCTTGCAGCGTCACCGTCTGTCCGGAGGTGTAACTGGTCTGGTCCGGCGTCTTCGTCACCGTACCGTTTGTGGCACTGACCGCCAGCGTGTAGGTAACGGCCGTGAAGTTCGCCGTGACGGACTTGTTGGCGTTCATGGTCAGGGTGGCCGGATTGGCGGTGCCGGTCAGACCGCCCGACCAGCCGCTGAAGGTGTAGCCCGCGCTCGGCGTCGCTTGCAGCGTCACCGTCTGTCCGGAGGTGTAACTGGTCTGGTCCGGCGTCTTCGTCACCGTACCGTTTGTGGCACTGACCGCCAGCGTGTAGGTAACGGCCGTGAAGTTCGCCGTGACGGACTTGTTGGCGTTCATGGTCAGGGTGGCCGGATTGGCGGTGCCGGTCAGACCGCCCGACCAGCCGCTGAAGGTGTAGCCCGCGCTCGGCGTCGCTTGCAGCGTCACCGTCTGTCCGGAGGTGTAACTGGTCTGGTCCGGCGTCTTCGTCACGGAACCGTGCGTCGCGGTGACGCTGAGAGTATAGCTCGTCGGATTCGTCGTTTGGGTGGGAAGCAGCAGTTTGTATTCGAATGGACTGAGAGTCACGGAGCCGGAGATCACCTGCCCCGCAATGTCCCGGTAGGCCTGGCTTCCCAGGCTGAAATTCTGTGCCTGGGTTTCAGTGTTGACCAGAAACAGGTACTGACCCGGATAGGCAGGGTCCCGAATTTGTTCCAGATCAGTGCTATGTACATCGAAACCTAATTGATTCCAGGCAGCCCATGTCATAACAGTATAATTATTACCGTTGTAGACAGCCTTAGCTTTAGTGCCAGCCCATATAATGTTGTTGTCTATCTCTGTAGAAGGGTAATCAACCGCTCGAACACGATAGGCCTGGGTATTGTTTTGCGGGTACACCACCAGGTTGCCGGTGAACGTATTACCCGACATGGTCTGGGGCGGAGAGGTCGTGGTTATCGTCTTCAACTCCGGATACCGCTGATAGTACTTCGTACCATTCCAACCGTTCGCGCTGGTCTTCACCGCCTGGAGTTCATCCCACATGGTCTGAAGGTATTGCGTCGAGGCGGGATACAAAAGCACCTGCTCGCTCGTTGTAGATGCGACAATCGCGTTGTCCTCAATCAGATTGTCCCTACCTCCGTGGACGAAAATCGCCCCCCGGTAACTACCCCGGATGGCGTTGCCGTAGATTTGGGTACCGTTTGAGAAATCATCCAGGTAAATTCCATAGGTATTATAGGGAGACTTCCATTGGCTTCCATCCCATCCGTAGCCGCCACTGCCGTCGATGTAGTTGTGACGTACGACATTGCCCCGCTGAATCCAACTGCGGGCGCCTTGATAGATCGCCCCGGTGTCCTCCGTCTCCTGGTTCACATGGTGAACGTAGTTATATTCAATAATATTCTCGTTCCCATCGAATCTAACGGCCATCCTTGGGACGTGATGAATCTGATTCCACGACACCGTGACACCCACGGCATCGACGTAGACACTTCCTCCGTAAGACCCCTTCTTGTAGACGTTGGTGTCATGGATATTGTTGTGAGTTATCACATGGTTGCAGGACGTAAGCTGTTGGAAGTAGGCAGTATTGGTGTGAGCGTAGACCCCCCACGAGCCCGTGTCATAGATCTCACAGCCCTCGACGGTCACGTTATATCCGTCGCCGATGTCCACACCTATGCCATTGGCATGACCGACGGTGCAATTGCTCAGGGTGATGGAGTTAGAAGTCCGGATCCGCACCGCGTCTGCACTGCACTCGGAGAAAGTCAGGCCTTGGAACTGAATGTAGTGGGCGGCGTTGAGGTCCAGGACATAGCCGGAAACGGGTATACTTATTTCATCGGCTCCCGTGAGAGAATGTTCCGGCCAGAAGTAGAGTATCTTCGCGCTATTGTCCCAATACCATTCGTTCGGCGCGTCCAGTTCCGCCAAGATGCGCTGGAAGTAGTAGCGATTGTTCGCTTCAATATTATACGATGCCCCTGACGCGAGCGTCACCAGGCGGGTAGCAGTAGCAATCGAACTGACACCTAAGATGTTGTTCCAGTAGTTATAGCCGGAGAAGATGTTCACTTGAGCCCGGCTCACGTTCCAGCCTGAAAGGTCCACATCCCCACTTCGGTATCGTAGTTGCGTTTTTGTTCCCGGGGTGTCGTCTGCCGCGTAGAGCCATCCTCCTCCGATAGGGTTCTGCGGATTGAAGTTGGGATAGCGAGCCAGAATCTGTCGCGTTCCATTCATGAAGACCTGAGAGATATCGCCCAGATTGTAGGAACTCAGGTTGGCCTTTAATATTTGGCCTGAGTGAACGGTAAAGGCCGAGACGGGGATTTTTATGCTGCCCTTGACCGCCGGATTTGCACCGGCCTGAGCCGCGTAGACATTCGGTGCGCCCGAGGCGCCGGAATCGGCACTGCCGAACGTTAGCGGCTGCGAAAGGTAGTACTCACCGTCCGCGATATATACCGTGTTTCCGGTGGTGCCGCTTATGACGGTTTTGGCCTTCCCAATGGTCTGGAAAGGCTGCGAGATCGTGCCCGGATTGGAGTCATTCCCGCGACTGACATCAACATGGTAAGTCGCACCCAGGCCCATGCCCGGCATCAGCATCAACAAGAAAACCATCCAAAAGGCAATACACAAAACTCGACTGCGCATGTGATTCAATACTCCCATATAAGACTCTCAATCATAGCTCTCGTCCTGCCGTTCTTCCCGCCGACAAAGCGTCTGCCGCGAGGACGTTTTTGGGCGGGCGGATTCGCAAGTAGGGTAATCTTATACCCTCAGAGCTATCTGCATGTACCCGAAAAAACCCTAGCAACTATTTGTGCCTCCGCAAACAGCATCAAGCGGAAGACAAGCCCGGCATCGTCCGCCCGTCGGCCAGGACAGCCTTGGCGATCCAGAGAAGGGCGACGAGACGTTTCTCATTCATTGCTGTTGCCTAACCTGTTGGCTCGGCTCCCCGAACGCCAGATCCGGCGTTCGGGCCCCCAAGCCATACCACCCCATACATCGTGCTGTTATCGTCGCCGCGTCCGCAAAGACTTTACGCAAATGTCCACGAACGCTAAGATTCCGCGCGAATCGTGGCGGGCGCCGTCGCCGGCTTCCTCTTATGGAGCAGCCGTCGAGAGCGGCCGACAATCAGGGCTGGGCGAGGGTCAGAGCCATGACGGCGTACGAGACGTTGGCCAAGCCGTGAAACAGGATGGGGGACAGCAGGGAACCGGTGCGGAGAAAGAGCCAGCCCAGCAGCAGGCCGGGCAGGAAGGTCAGAGCGGCTGTGGGCCGGCCCTGCTCACCATCAAAGTCGGGCCAGTTCTGCGGGTCCTCAATCTCGCGGAATTGCCTCAGCTTCAAATCGACGAAGTACCGTTTCATCCGGTAGTAGATTTCTTCGAGAGGATGCCACAGGCTGACCCAGGGCGCTACCCTATTTTAACGGGCGCGCAAAAATATTTCCAATCCGTATTAGTCGTGGGACCCCAGGTTACAAATTGCTTGCGTCAGGAATCCAGCGAGTGTATGAAGGAGGGCAGGTCCCTGGTGGGAGGAATCGAGAAGCGATATCGGCGATTCTCGGACACCAGGCGTTTGACCAAGCACACGTAGAGTTGCTTCTACAAGAGTCGAAGACAAGCGGTCGTCGCTATGACAAGAAAAGCGTTGATCACAGGGATCACGGGCCAGGATGGCTCGTATTTGGCCGAATTCCTGCTGGGCAAGGGGTACGAGGTCTGGGGTCTGATGCGGCGGAGTTCCTCGTTCAATACCGGCCGGATCGACCATCTGTACGTTGATCCGCATGAGCAGCCCAGGCTGCGGCTGGTCTACGGCGATATGACCGACGGCAGCAATCTGGCGGCGGTAATCGGTGAGATCAAACCGGATGAAGTGTACAATCTGGCGGCCCAGAGCCATGTTCGCGTTAGCTTCGATCAGCCGATCTATAGCGTCAACGTCGGGGCGCTTGGCACGTTGCGGCTGTTGGAGGCGATCCGGTCGAGCGGGCTGCCAATCCGGTTCTACCAGGCGTCCAGCAGCGAGATGTACGGCAAGGTGGTCGAGACGCCTCAGACGGAGAAGACGCCGTTCTACCCCCGCAGCCCTTATGCCTGTGCCAAGGTCTACAGCTTCTGGCAGACGGTCAATCACCGCGAAGCGTACGGTCTGTTCGCCTGCAACGGCATCCTCTTTAACCATGAATCGCCGCGTCGGGGCGAGACGTTTGTCACGCGCAAGATCACCCGGGCGGCCAGTCGCATCAAGTGCGGGCTGCAAGAGAAGCTCTTTCTCGGTAATCTCGACGCCAAGCGTGACTGGGGCTTTGCCGGCGATTATATCGAAGCCATGTGGCTGATGCTCCAGCAGGAGAAGCCCGACGACTACGTCATAGCCACGGGCGAATGCCATTCCGTGCGGGAGTTCCTCGACGAGGTCTTCCGTTACCTCGATATGGACTGGCACCGTTACGTCGAGATCGACGCCCGCTATTTCCGGCCCAGCGAGGTGGACCTGCTCCAGGGTGATGCGAGCAAGGCCCGCCGGCTCCTGAAGTGGCAACCACGCGTGAGTTTCAGGGATTTGGCGCACATGATGGTCGATGCGGACATGAAGGCCGCCCAGCGGGAGCGAGCCCTGCGAGATCATGACGCGAGAAATGGGATCAGTCCGTGAGCAACTTCCTTGCCGAAAAACGTGTGGTTGTGACCGGCGGGGCCGGGTTCCTGGGGCACTACGTGGTGGAAGGCCTGCAACAGCGGGGTTGTCGCCAGATTCTGGTGCCCCAAATCGAGCACTACGATCTGGTCCAACCGGCCGACATCACGCGCATGTACGAGGACATGCGGCCGGACATCGTAATCCACCTGGCCGCCGTGGTGGGTGGGATTGGGGCCAACCGCGCCAAGCCGGGGGAATTCTTCTATAAGAACCTGATGATGGGCGTGCAATTGATCGAGCAGGCCCGGCTCAGCGGCGTGGAGAAATTCGTCGCGATCGGGACGGTCTGCGCGTATCCCAAGTTCACGCCCGTGCCGTTCCGCGAAGAGCATCTGTGGGATGGTTATCCGGAAGAGACGAACGCCCCTTACGGCTTGGCCAAGAAGATGCTGCTGGTGCAGTCCCAGGCCTATCGGCAACAGTATGGCTTCAACTCGATCTTTCTACTGCCCGTGAATCTCTATGGCCCCGGCGATAACTTCGATCCGCAGACCAGCCACGTAATCCCCGCCCTGATCAAGAAATGCGTCGATGCGGTCCGGGCTGGCGACAACCACATCACCTGCTGGGGCACTGGCGAAGTCTCCCGAGAGTTCCTCTACGTGGCTGACGCGGCGGAGGGAATTCTCCTGGCGACGGAGCACTACAACGGGACCGACCCAGTCAATCTCGGCGCCGGCCGCGAGATTCGCATTAAGGACTTGGCCGAGAAGATCGCGACGCTGACCGGCTTTACGGGCGAGATCCGCTGGGATTCTTCGCAGCCCGACGGCCAGCCGAGGCGTTGCCTGGATGTGTCCAAAGCCAAGAAATATTTCGGTTTTGAGGCCCAGACCTCGTTCGACGATGGATTGAGGCAAGTAATCGACTGGTACCGACCTTCGCCCGCAGTGGGCATGAGTATCCCCCCGAGGCAAGCTTCCGGGCACGCCAAGCCGTGAGGTCGTCGCTCCCGACGAGGGTCCCGAAATAGAAATGGCCAAACATCCTCGGCTTGAGGCGAAACGAGAAGGACTCGTCCTTTTTGATACCTCGTGCGGAGGAATGGTTCTTGACCATCGGCCCCGGGACAGCAAGCGGCGGCGTTCACCTCCGGGCTGCTCACCCCGGACCCCAAGGCCGTGGTCTTGTGGTCCATGGAACAGGGAGTATCCTACACGGTGGGAGAGCTTTATCGGCAGGTGACGGAATTCGTGGGAGACCGTCCGCCGATCTGCCGTTCGGGTGTGTGGTCGTACTGCAAGGGCAAAGGACAGTGGCAGGCTGTGCTCGAAAAGTTCGGCTTCGTTGCCAATGAAGACGCTATGGATGCAGATGCCACAGGCCCGTTCGCCGTCGAAAAGACACCGGCTGGTGCGGATTTCGGCGATGCCATAGCCGCACGCGCCGTGTGGCTGTGCGGAAAACTGACGTTGAAGTGAAATGCAGAAGTCCGGTTTCTACTTCCCCTCCGGCCTCAGATTCAGGAATCCCCTCCCGGTGATTAGGTAGAACGCCCATTGGGCCTGCGACTCCCTTGCTCTACCATCGCAGAAGCCCGTTCCTTTTGTCGCTGATGGGCGGGCCGACGTGGAAGCACGGGAACCGTGCGGTCGATTCTTTTCCAGGACTTATCCCGGTCAACCTGGACAGAGCGAGTGCACGACAGGAGTGAGTATGTTATTGGTCGAATCGTGTTCAAGGCATGGGTTAGCTAATTTGCCGTGTCCCGCCAGGGGCCAATCCGAGTCGTTGGATTAGGTCACGGGAGGAGCCGCCGGCGTAGGTGAGGGTAGCGATGGGGTCAGTTCGGTGGGTGAAGAGCCGCACTGTCACTTCGGACGTCCAGTCCGGAGGGCCCCATTTCGAGCAGTTAGAAGCTCGCGTATTACTCAGTGTTACTGTGTCCCCGGCTGGCCCCATCCAGTCGTCTGATGTCCAGCCCGAGCATGTCATTTCCGTCGATTGGAATCAAGAACAGCAAGGTCCCGCGGCCGGCGAGTCTTGCTGTGCTGAAGTCTCGTCCGATGATTTGGTCCCGGCGAATTCTGTCGCGGACTCGCTGGACAGGCAGGCCCCGGACGCAGCCGAAACGCCCGCCCTGTTTACCCTGGACCTGAGCAGTCCGGCCCAAGAGCAAGAGAATGATTCGGACCAGGGCTCGGTCGAATCCGTCAATGCTGTGAATACCCAAGGCGCAGAGCAGGTAACCTCGGTAGTCGATGGCTCGCTCTACGGCTCTTTGAACGAAGTCAAGGCGGGTGGGCTCAACGCCCCGAACGGCTTTGAGAGTCCGGCCTTTTCGAATAAATCGCCCCAAGTTTCCCCGCGCGGGCCTCCCGGCGGGACCCAGCCGGTCTGTGATCAGATCGTTTTCATCGACTCGGCTATCTACCCCGATTTTCAGCTCACAAACGCGGATTTCCTCGGCGTCACGGTAATTGTTTTGGACGCCGGCCGGGACGCAATCCGCCAAATCACTGACGTTCTTTCCACCTACCGCAACCTCTCTGCCATCCACATCGTGTCCCACGGCGCCCCCGGCCGGGTGAACCTGGGCACGGCCAAGCTGACTCTCTCTACCCTGGACGACTATGCCGCCGACCTCGCCGCCTGGGGCCAGTCTCTGACCCCCGACGGTGACATCCTCCTCTACGGTTGCTCCATCGCCCAGGGCGACGCAGGTCTGGGCCTGATCGGGCATATAGCGAGGCTGACCGGGGCAGACGTGGCGGCCTCGGACAATCTCACCGGCGTGAGTGACCGGGGGGGGGATTGGGTCCTGGAACGGGCGGTCGGATCGCTGGAAAGCTCCTCCTATTCGCCAAGTGATGGTTTTGACGCCATACTGAACATCGTCTCGGATGATTTCAATTCGTCCCAACTGGATACGGGAGTCTGGACCTTTGTGAATCCTTTGGGGGATGCGAGCTACAGCATGAGCGGCTCGCAGGTGCGGCTGGCGGTGCCGAGCGGGCGATGCGCACGACGTCTGGACGACGGGGAATCAGGCCCCCCGGATCATGCAGACGGTCGCCGATACGGACTTCGCGGTGGAAGTCAAATTCGACTCGGTGGTGAGTCAACAATACCAGTTGCAGGGCCTGATCGTCGAGCAGGACAGCGGCAACTTCCTGCGGGTGGACCAGTACAGCGATGGCTCCAAGACCCGGCTGTACGTGGCCCGCTTTACCAACGGGAGCCCGACGGTGGTCTATAGCGTGGTGATCCCGCCCAGCACGGGCAGTTTCTATCTGCGGCTGGCCCGGGCAGGCAACCACTGGACGGAATCGTATTCGTACGATGGCCAGACCTGGTCTGCGGGGGCCGATTTCACGTGGGCGCTGTCCGTCCATGCGGTGGGCGTCTTTGCGGGTAACGCCGGTTCCAATCCTCCGGCCTTCACCGGGATCGTCGACTACTTCCATGACCGCAGCACCCCGGTCGCGGGTCCGGTGGTCCAGAGCGTGGCGGTGAACGACTCGTGGCTGTCGGATGCGGATGCCGGGGTCGATGCCTTCTCGGTGGCGGTGGTCTTCGACAGTTCGATGAATCCGACGGTGGCGCCGGTCCTGAGCTTTGGTCCGGATCCCCAGGGCACGCTGGTCAATGGTTCCGGCAGTTGGTCGCAGACGCATCTGGCCAACGATACGTACACCATGACCTATGACGTGGTGGATCAGGGCGTGCGGGTGGCGGACCTTGCGATCGACGTTTCGGGTGCCCGGGATGCACTGGGCCGGACGCAGCAGGACTATGTGCCGCAGGCCGAGTTCACTATCGATACGGTCAATCCGACGGTGACCATCAATCAGGCCGCCGGGCAAGCGGATCCGACCACGGCCGCGCCGATCCGTTTTGCGGTGGTCTTCAGTGAGGTGGTTACGGGGTTTGCCGTCGGCGGATGTGACGCTCGGCGGTACGGCGGGGGCGACGACGGCGGGGGTGACCGGCAGCGGGGCGGTCTACGACGTGGCGGTCAGCGGGATGACGTCCGCGGGGACGGTCCTCGCGACGATCGCCGCGGGTGTGGCTTTCAATGCCGCCGGCAACAGCAATCTCGCCAGTACGAGCAGCGACAACACGGTAGCCTACGTAACGGCGGGTCCCTCGGGCCTCGTCTCGGATGATTTCAATTCCTCCCAACTGGATACGGGAGTCTGGACCTTTGTGAATCCTTTGGGGGATGCCAGCTACAGCATGAGTGGCTCGCAGGTGCGGCTCTCGGTGCCGGGCGGGCAATCGCACGACATCTGGACGGAGGGGAATCAGGCCCCCCGGATCATGCAGTCGGCCGCCGATACGGACTTTGCGGTGGAAGTCAAGTTCGACTCGGTGGTGAGTCAGAGATACCAGTTGCAGGGCCTCCTCGTCGAGCAGGACAGTGGCAAGTTCCTGCGGGTGGACCAGTACAGCGATGGTTCCCAGACCCGGCTGTACGTGGCCCGCTTTACCAACGGTGCCCCGACCGTGCAATATAACGTCGTGATCCCGCCCAGCACCGGCAGTTTTTATCTGCGTCTGGCCCGGGAAGGCGACCACTGGATGGAATCGTATTCGTACGATGGGTTGACCTGGTCGGGGGCGGCGGATTTCACGTGGGCGCTGTCCGTCCATGCGGTGGGCGTCTATGCCGGCAACGCCGGTCCCAATCCTTCCTTTACCGGGATCGTCGACTATTTCCATGACCGGAGCAACCCCACGGTCAATCCCACGGTGACCATCGATCAGGCCGCCGGTCAAGCGGATCCGACCGGTACCGCTCCGATCCATTTCACGGTGGTCTTCAGTGAGGCGGTCACGGGGTTTGCCGCGGCGGATGTGACGCTCAGCGGCACGGCGGGGGCGACGACGGCGGGGGTGACCGGCAGCGGGGCGGTCTACGACGTGGCGGTCAGCGGGATGACGTTCAGCGGGGACGGTCCTCGCGACGATCGCCGCGGGTGTGGCTTTCAATGCCGCCGGCAACAGCAATCTCGCCAGTACGAGCAGCGACAACACGGTAGCCTACGTAACGGCGGGTCCCTCGGGCCTCGTCTCGGATGATTTCAATTCCTCCCAACTGGATACGGGAGTCTGGACCTTTGTGAATCCTTTGGGGGATGCCAGCTACAGCATGAGTGGCTCGCAGGTGCGGCTCTCGGTGCCGGGCGGGCAATCGCACGACATCTGGACGGAGGGGATTCAGGCCCCCCGGATCATGCAGTCGGCCGCCGATACGGACTTTGCGGTGGAAGTCAAGTTCGACTCGGTGGTGAGTCAGAGATACCAGTTGCAGGGCCTCCTCGTCGAGCAGGACAGTGGCAAGTTCCTGCGGGTGGACCAGTACAGCGATGGTTCCCAGACCCGGCTGTACGTGGCCCGCTTTACCAACGGTGCCCCGACCGTGCAATATAACGTCGTGATCCCGCCCAGCACCGGCAGTTTTTATCTGCGTCTGGCCCGGGAAGGCGACCACTGGATGGAATCGTATTCGTACGATGGGTTGACCTGGTCGGGGGCGGCGGATTTCACGTGGGCGCTGTCCGTCCAGGCGGTGGGCGTCTATGCCGGCAACGCCGGTCCCCATCCTTCCTTTACCGGGATCGTCGACTATTTCCATGACCGGAGCAATGCGGGGGGAGAGGACCTGAAGGTGGTGATTAATCAGGCGGCCGACCAGTGGGATCCCACGGATTCGTCGCCGATCAATTTTACGGTCACGTTCGACAGACCGGTGGCGGACTTCACAACCGGGGATGTAGTACTGGCGGGTACTGCCGGCGCCAGCACAGCCATAGTAACCGGCGGGGGGGCAACGTACAATGTGGCCGTGAGCGGGATGACCTCTGCGGGGACCGTCGTTGCCAGCATACCGGAGGGGGTTGCGCATGATGCAGGGGGTGACCTGAACCTGGCGAGCTGGAGCATAGACAATGTAGTGATTTATGGTGCTCAGGGGCCGTCAGGTCCTGCTATCGAGGTCTGGTATGGTTCTGACCAGGAGTTTGGCCGGCTTGGAATACCGCAGAGATGGGTAAACATTCTCGGTAATGTCCATGATCCGGATGGTGTTGCCTCGCTTGCGTATTCTCTCAACGGTGGTGACATCGAGCCACTCAGTATGGGAGGGGACTTTCACGACAATCCGCGTTTGCAGGAGCCGGGTGATTTCAACATCGACGTGGCCTACTCATCCCTCGCCGCGGGTACTAATACCATCCGCATCTTGGCTATTGATGCGACCGGCGACTGGACCATGGAAGCTGTCACAGTCAATTACGTGACTGGACAGACTTGGTCCATGCCCTATGAAATCGATTGGAGTCAGGTCACGAATATCCAAGACGTTGGGCAGATTGTGGACGGTCATTGGGTGCTGGAAGGAGATGGTGTTCGCTCTGCCAACATGGGGTACGACCGACTTATTGCGGTCGGTGACACGAGCTGGCAAGACTATGAGGTCGTCGTGCCGATCACGGTACATAACTTTGACGCAACAAGGGGAACCCCTGGTGTCGGGTTGCTGCTTCGCTGGGACGGGCATCATGACTGGGGAGGGGATCAACCTCTGCTCGGATGGTATCCGATGGGGATGCTTGGGTGGTACACGTGGGTGAACGGTGGCAGGCTTCAGATGGATGCTGGCCCGACACTCTATCACGGAAGCGGCTTTACACTGGACTTGGACACCCCTTACGTCTTTAAGATGCGTGTCGAGACCACGGAGCAGGGCCATGTATACTCGCTGAAGGTGTGGCGCGCTTCGGAGCCTGAACCTTCGGACTGGGGTATGATACGCACAGAAAGCTTGTTGGACTATGACAGTGGATCGTTTCTGCTGGTGGCCCACTACGTGGATGCCAGTTTTGGAACGGTCTCTGTTGTTCCCATCGGGGAGGGGCCTTTGGTCCAGGACCTGGCGGTGAACGACTCGTTGCTGTCGGATGCGGATGCAGGAGTCGACGCCTTCTCGGTGACGGTGGTCTTCGACGCCTCGATGGATCCTGCGGTCACGCCGGTTCTGAGTTTCGGTCCGGATCATCAGGGCACGCTGGTCAATGGCTCCGGCAGTTGGTCGCAGACCAGTCTGGCCCATGATACGTACACGATGACCTATGACGTATCGGACCAGAGTGTCAGTATTGCCGACATCCGGATCGACGTTCCGGGAGCAAAGGATGCCACCGGCCGTACTCAAGTCAACTATACGCCCACGGCGGAATTCAGTATCGATACGGTCAATCCCACGGTCAGCATCGATCAGGCCGCGGGTCAGGCGGATCCGACCGGTACCGCTCCGATCCACTTCACGGCGGTCTTCAGCGAGGCGGTCACGGGGTTTGCCGCGGCGGATGTGACGCTCAGCGGCACGGCGGGGGCGACGACGGCGGGGGTGACCGGCAGCGGGGCGGTCTACGACGTGGCGGTCAGCGGGATGACGTCAGCGGGGACGGTCCTCGCGACGATCGCCGCGGGTGTGGCTTTCAATGCCGCCGGCAACAGCAATCTCGCCAGTACGAGCAGCGACAACACGGTAGCCTACGTAACGGCGGGTCCCTCGGGCCTCGTCTCGGATGATTTCAATTCGTCCCAACTGGATACGGGAGTCTGGACCTTTGTGAATCCTTTGGGGGATGCGAGCTACAGCATGAGCGGCTCGCAGGTGCGGCTCTCGGTGCCGGGCGGGCAATCGCACCACGTTTGGACGACGGGGAATCACGCCCCCCGGATCATGCAGGCGGCCGCCGATACGGACTTCGCGCTGGAAGTCAAATTCGACTCGGTGGTGAGTCAGAGATACCAGTTGCAGGGCCTCCTCGTCGAGCAGGACAGTGGCAAGTTCCTGCGGGTGGACCAGTACAGCGATGGTTCCCAGACCCGGCTGTACGTGGCCCGCTTCACCAACGGTGCCCCGACCGTGCAATATAACGTCGTGATCCCGCCCAGCACCGGCAGTTTTTATCTGCGTCTGGCCCGGGAAGGCGATCATTGGATGGAATCGTATTCGTACGATGGGTTGACTTGGTCTGGGGCGGCGGATTTCACGTGGGCGCTGTCCGTCCATGCGGTGGGCGTCTATGCCGGCAACGCCGGTCCCCATCCTTCCTTTACCGGGATCGTCGACTACTTCCATGACCGGAGCAACCCCACGGTCAACCCCACGGTCAGCATCGATCAGGCCGCGGGTCAAGCGGACCCGACCGGTACCGCTCCGATCCATTTCACGGTGGTCTTCAGTGAGGCGGTCACGGGATTTGCCGCGGGGGATGTGACGCTCAGCGGCACGGCGGGGGCGACGACGGCGGGGGTGACCGGCAGCGGGGCGGTCTACGACGTGGCGGTCAGCGGGATGACGTTCAGCGGGGACGGTCCTCGCGACGATCGCCGCGGGTGTGGCTTTCAGTGCCGCCGGCAACAGCAATCTCGCCAGTACGAGTACCGATAACACGGTCACCTACGGAACGGCGGGTCCCTCGGTCCTGGTCTCGGATGATTTCAATTCCTCCCAACTGGATACGGGCGTCTGGACCTTTGTGAATCCGTTGGGGGATGCGAGCTACAGCCTGAGCGGCTCGCAGGTGCGGCTCTTGGTGCCGAGCGGGCAATCGCACGACATCTGGACGGGGGAGAATCACGCCCCGCGGATCATGCAGTCGGTCGCCGATACGGACTTCGCGGTGGAAGTCAAATTCGACTCGGTGGTGAGTCAGAGATATCAGATGCAGGGCCTCCTCGTCGAGCAGGACAGCGGCAACTTCCTGCGGGTGGACCAGTACAGCGATGGTTCCCAGACCCGGCTGTTCGTGGCCCGCTTCACCAACGGTACCCCGACCGTGCAATATAACGTCGTGATCCCGCCCAGCACCGGCAGTTTCTATCTGCGTCTGGCCCGGGAAGGCGACCACTGGATGGAATCGTATTCGTACGATGGGTTGACCTGGTCTGCGGGGGCCGATTTCGCGTGGGCGCTGTCCGTCCATGCGGTGGGCGTCTATGCCGGCAACGCCGGTCCCCATCCTTCCTTTACCGGGATCGTCGACTACTTCCATACTTACGAGCCTGAAGACCTAGTTGTCCTCACATCGGATTCCATTGATCCTTCCTCCGGACTCGCTGCATACAAGATTGAAACTGGCCCAGGCACATACTACCTGGAAAAGAGGGGTGGGGCTATCTCAAGCATGATCGATATAGAAGGATATAATTGGATCAGCTTTGACGATGAACCGGGCAGTGGAGGTAACGGTGAATATCGAGGTTTTCCGAATGCGGTTGATGCACAAGATGGTAATTTCTTCCATCCACTGAATCAATCCACGGATGAGTCCATCACGACGGTAATTTCAGATACCAACGATTCCGTCAGGATTCAAGTCGTGTCGGGAAACGGCAATTGGGAGGGCTTTTACGATTTCTACGCTACGCACTTGACATTCACCATGACCCGGATGACCGCTGGTAGAGCCTACTGGGTACTGTATGAAGGAACACCGGGAGGGACGTTCGATTCCGGGGATTATTGGATGACCTCCGCCATCAGTACAAAGAGCAGTTCCAACTTCGCGGCTGACATTCCGTCACCCGAGTGGATCGCATTCGGTGACCAGAATCTGGATCGGGTTCTCTTCCTTCTACACCATGAAGATGATGGGAAGACTGACTACTACCACCCCCAACAAGACCGGATGACGGTATTTGGATTTGGCAGAAGTTCCAACGTATCGGCTAAGGAGTTGACTACCGTTCCCCAGAGTTTCTCAATCGGATTTATTGAGAGCACTTCACATGTTGATGTCTCCAGCCAAATAGATTCAATATTCAGTATCGATACGGTCAGTCCCACGGTCAGCATCAATCAGGCCGCCGGGCAAGCGGATCCGACCAATACCTCGCCGATCCATTTCACGGCGGCCTTCAGTGAGGCGGTCACGGGGTTTGCCGCGGGGGATGTGACGCTCAGCGGCACGGCGGGGCCGACGACGGCGGTGGTGACCGGCAGTGGGGCGGTCTACGACGTGGCGGTCAGCGGGATGACGGCGCCGGGGACGGTCCTCGCGACGGTCGCCGGGGGGGTGGCTCTCAACGCCGCCGGCAACAGCAATGTCGCCAGCACGAGCACCGATAACACGGTAACCTACGTAATGGCGGGGCCGTTCCAGCCGGTCCCGGGCGATGTGTTCCGCGAGTACACGTGGTGGAACGAAACGGGTGATGCCGGCGGGGCATCCCCGTTGGCGGCCAGTGGGGGGTTACGTACCCCGACCGCGGCTGGGCTCATGACTATATCAATGCGGCCGTGGTCCTCGACCACAATTTCGATTTGGAGCACGCGCTGCGGGCTGAGGTGGTGATCGAGAAGATCCTGTGTCACGATTCCACGAGAGGTCTGGCGATTGAGGTCAACGGGAACTCGTGGATCCCCATTCCGGAGGCCCAGGCGATCCCCTATCCCCAATGGGACTACCAGCACCACATCTACCCGGTTGTGCCCGTCCCGCTGTCTTTCCTCAGAAGTGGCACGGGCAATCAGTTCCGCCTGCGGGTATCGCCGGAGAGTTCCTGGAACTGGCCGGAGCATCAGATCTACGGCGTGCACTTTCGCATCTACTACGATGCGGCCAGTAAGCCGCACCCGACGGGCACGATTACCTCCCTGCAGTCGGGGGCCGAGCTTGGCCAGCTCGTTCCTCTGGAAGTCGAAGCCGCCACGTCCACGGGCAGCATCCAGCAAGTGGATTACCTCGGGTACTACGAGGACGTAAACTATGAAGGCGACGGCCTTTACACGCAGTGGCATTATCACTTCTTCCACGGCCAGATCACCCATCATCTCGGCACGGCCCAGGAAGCTCCGTATCGGGCGACCTGGGACACTTCCTGGGTGCCGGACCAGGAACAGCCGATGGCGATTGCCGCCCGCATTATCGACGACAGCGGGATGATCTACATGACCGAAGCTGTGGATGGCCTGAGCCTGGACCGCCCGGGATTCTCTGTGGAGTTGTGCAAGCCCTACGACATCCCCAAGAAGTGGGTCACGCGGGCCGGCGAAAAGCAGGAGAAGTTCGTCGTGACGGGCGATCTGAGTAAGGCCTTCGCGGCCCAGATCGTCTGGACGAGCTGGAGTCCGGGCTATATGAACGGCGTCTTCATCAACGGTACCCAGGTGTTCGATAAGGAGGGACCACTCTCCCACTACTACTTTCATCGGGTGCCTGTCAGCGACCTGAGCGTGTTCGTGCAGGGCGTCAATACTCTGACGACAGGCAAGACGCCGCTGGTCAACGGGGAGATGGTGCACGGCATGGAAGTGCAGTGGCCCGGCATCATGGTCCTAATTCAGTACTATGACCCGAGCAACCCGGTCGACCTGGTCTCGGATGATTTCAATTCCTCCCAACTGGATACGGGCGTCTGGACCTTTGTGAATCCGTTGGGGGATGCGAGCTACAGCCTGAGCGGCTCGCAGGTGCGGCTCGCGGTGCCGAGCGGGCAATCGCACGACATCTGGACGGCGGGGATTCAGGCCCCCCGGATCATGCAGTGGGTCGCCGATACGGACTTCGCGGTGGAAGTCAAATTCGACTCGGTGGTGAGTCAGAGATACCAGATGCAGGGCCTCCTCGTCGAGCAGGACAGTGGCAAGTTCCTGCGGGTGGACCAGTACAGCGATGGTTCCCAGACCCGGCTGTACGTGGCCCGCTTTACCAACGGTGCCCCGACCGTGCAATATAACGTCGTGATCCCGCCCAGCACCGGCAGTTTTTATCTGCGTCTGGCCCGGGAAGGCGACCACTGGATGGAATCGTACTCGTACGATGGGCTGACCTGGTCTGCGGGGGCGGATTTCACGTGGGCGCTGTCCGTCCATGCGGTGGGCGTCTATGCCGGCAACGCCGGTCCCAATCCTTCCTTTACCGGGATCGTCGACTACTTCCATGACCGCAGCACCCCGGTCGAGGGGCCTGGGGTCCAGAGCGTGGCGGTGAGCGACTCGTTGCTGTCGGATGCGGATGCCGGTATCGACGCCTTCGCGGTGACGGTGGTCTTCGACGCCTCGATGGATCCTGCGGTCGCGCCGGTTCTGAGCTTCAGTCCGGATCATCAGGGCACATTGGTCAATGGCTCCGGCAGTTGGTCGCAGACGAGTCAGGCCAATGATACGTACACGGTGACCTATGACGTGGTGGATCAGGGCGTGCGGGTGGCGGACGTCCGGATCGACGTTGCGGGGGCCCGGGATGCGTTGGGCCGGACGCAACGGGACTATGTGCCGGAGGCGGAATTCAGTATCGATACGGTCAATCCGCCGGTGACCATCAATCAGGCCGCGGGGCAAGCGGATCCGACGGGTACTTCTCCGATCCATTTCACGGTGGTCTTCAGTGAGGCGGTCACGGGATTTGCCGCGGCGGATGTGACGCTCAGCGGCACGGCGGGGGCGACGACGGCGGGGGTGACCGGCAGCGGGGCGGTCTACGACGTGGCGGTCAGCGGGATGACGTCGGCGGGGACGGTCCTCGCGACGATCGCCGCGGGTGTGGCTTTCAATGCCGCCGGCAACAGCAATCTCGCCAGTACGAGTACGCGATAACACGGTAACCTACGGAACGGCGGGTCCCTCGGTCCTGGTCTCGGATGATTTCAATTCGTCCCAACTGGATACGGGCGTCTGGACGTTTGTGAATCCTTTGGGGGATGCGAGCTACAGCCTGAGCGGCTCGCAGGTGCGGCTCTTGGTGCCGAGCGGGCAATCGCACGACATCTGGACGAGGGAGAATCACGCCCCGCGGATCATGCAGTCGGTCGCCGATACGGACTTCGCGCTGGAAGTCAAATTCGACTCGGTGGTGAGTCAGAGATACCAGATGCAGGGCCTCCTCGTCGAGCAGGACAGCGGCAACTTCCTGCGGGTGGACCAGTACAGCGATGGTTCCCAGACCCGGCTGTTCGTGGCCCGCTTCACCAACGGTACCCCGACCGTGCAATATAACGTCGTGATCCCGCCCAGCACCGGCAGTTTCTATCTGCGTCTGGCCCGGGAAGGCGACCACTGGATGGAATCGTACTCGTACGATGGGCTGACCTGGTCTGCGGGGGCCGATTTCACGTGGGCGCTGTCCGTCCATGCGGTGGGCGTCTATGCCGGCAACGCCGGTCCCCATCCGTCCTTTACCGGGATCGTCGACTACTTCCATGGCGAGAGCACCCCTGTCTAAGTTCAAGTTTCGCCTTTTTGGGGGGCGTATTCTGTTCGTGTCACCGCGAAGCCGGGTCTGTTTGTGGGGCCCGTGCGAGACGCAAAACACGGCGAGAGACACTGCCGATACGCGCCGTCAACCAGCCAGACTGACGAATTCGACGATCGGCGCGAGGTACTCTTCCCTGAGTCTGCTCGGCCGCGGCAGGCAAACGCTACCGCGGCCCCCGGGCATTTCGGGGGAGCGAGGAAGAAGCGCTCATCCCCATCACCGCTGGGCACTTTTCGCCGCCCGGTCCCGGTTGATACGACATTCCTATTGGCTGTCGTAGGAGGCCGGCGGCACCGCCGCTTCCTGCGGTGGTTCGCCATTGCATTCCAGCGCAGGCAACCTCCCGGACGAACGCATGTTTATCCTATATCGGCGTAGGTGTTTTTCCCCTCCATGCTGCGCTGCCGCCTTGGCTGCAATGCAGCCGATTACGCAGTCAGAAATGAGTAATCATCCAATAGTCGTATCTGGAGAAGGACGGCAGAATGCAGCGTGTGTGGTTTGGATGCCTTGTCCAGACGACGGATGCCTCCAGGAAGGCGGAAAGACAAGGCATAGATGTATGATACGAGGGCGATGCAGACATGAGCGTAATGTTTGGCCGAGGTGTGTATCGAGGCGTCGGTCATCGAATATGCAGTGAAGGAGTTGATTCGTCTATCTCGAGGGGGGAAGACATGCAGGGATATGGGTCCACGAGGAGCACTTTCTGGAAAGAAAGGGAGCAGGTGTCGGAAGACGCGGGAATTCCGTTCCTCGCCCGACGTACAGCCCGGCCGCCCTCGGCCCCGGAGGGCCCCCGACCCGAAGGGGCGCGGCGCTTCCGGGCGTCTTGGGGCCCTCCGGGCCTGGGGCGGGGCGGATGCCGGCGATCGACTTTGGGAGTTCTGCTCCCCTGGATGGCGGCGCTGTGTGTGGCCGGGTGTGGCGACCAGGTCCGTGAGCTTACGCCGGAAGAGAGGGTGGCGTTCGAGCAAGTCGGCTCTATCACCCCTGTGATCGACATGGATCGCATCGAGAGGGCCATCCTCAAGACGGGTCCCTATCGTGTCGTGCCGGGCGATATCCTGGAAGTCACCATGCCGGTTCTGCTACAGGCGGTAACCGCCGCGGAGGTCCAGTCGACGCAAAGGCAAAGCCAGATGGTCAGTCCCTATCTCCTGCGTGTCCGAGACAGTGGGACCATTGCGTTACCCGCGGTGGGCCCGATGAAGGTCGTGGGTCTGCCCTTGTCGGAAATCGAGGAGCGGATCACGGCGGCCTATGAGGATTACGTCATCCCGCATCCCTCGGTCTTCGTGCGGGTGACCGAATACAAGACGGTGCGCGTCTATATCGCGGGAGCCGTGAAGACGCCGGGTGTCTACACGCTCCAAACGGACCAGATGACTTTGAGTTCACTGCTAACACAAGCCGGTGGGGTTGCCGAGGCGGGCGCGGCAGTCGTACGCATTCTGCGCTCGGAACGCCCCGCCCAGACCGCCGCCGATACCTTCTTGGACACCATGCAGAAGGTGGCCTCCGACGCGAATGATCGTCCCGAGGTAAGCCTGCCGTCGTCCCTTGCAGCGTCGACCGCCACGGGGGAGCCGTTGGCGACGCGGGAGGCCGCGCTGGGACACCGCGCGGCCCCACCCATCCTGTTGCCCGTGGTCAGTACCAACATCCCGTACCGGGACGTGGCCTTGGACGAAGGAGATTCGGTGGTGGTCGAGCCGGTGCAGATGCCCCTGTTTTCCGTCCTGGGCCTGGTGGTGAAGCCGGGCAATTTTCCCTATCCGCCCGGGGCTCGGTACAACCTGACGCAGGCGATCGCTTTTGCCGGCGGTTTGGATCCGGTGGCCCGGCCCTATTACGTCACTATTTACCGGCTCAACGAAGATGGTTCAGTGGCCCGTGCTCCGTTCCGCCTGCTCAAGAACGACAAGTTCACGGATGCCTTGGGCACGCCGATCCGGCCCGGCGATGTGGTGGCCGTCGAGCATACCCCGCGCATGCGCGTGAACAGCGCCGTTCGCGATTTGCTCAAAATCAACTTCGGCCTCTATATTTCAGGTCACGATCTCTGGGATAGCAACTGATCGAGTGGTGAGCCGATGAGAAACAACGAGATGATCAACGGGAGCCTGCCCGCGGGGACGGAGGCAATCCCTTTGCCCCGTACGCTCGAAGATGTCCTGGGGAACCTCCCCAGAACAGCGAGAAGGTTCTACCATCTTGCCGATCTTCTGATGGTAAAGGCCGTTCCCGGGTACGTGTCGCGTTTCACCAACTATGGGTCCTATGCCAAGAAACTCCGAGAGGACGAGAAGTTCTACCACCTGGTCCAGCACCTCATCGACTGTGCCCGGCGCGTACGCGACGTGGAGTCCAGGATGGACTGTGCCAGGCTGTTGCAGGAACACCGGGAAGGCCACCGGGACCACAGCCGTGCTTTGACGGCCCTGGCTTCCCTGGGTGTGATCGTCAAGGCGCTGGGTTAGGGACGCGTGTCAGCCTGCCCGCGCCATGCACGCGCGGCAGCCTGCCTGGCAGGACAAGCGGACCCGCCATGTACGTGCGGCCCTTACCTGCTGCGCCGTGAAGTTGGGCATGCAGCACCGGCGAGGCATCGGCCGCAGACCGTCCCTGTGGCGCGGCAAAGAAACCGGCATTGTTATCGGGGGGTGATTTCTATCACCTTTCCAGAGGACTCGACCGGTCATGCATACCTATCTTTGTGTCTATCTGGGTTCGACCCTTCTGGCGTTGGGGATGACCCCGGCCGTGATCTGGCTGGCCCGGCGCATCGGGGCGCTGGATCACCCCAACGCCCGCTCGATCCATCAGCGGCCGATCCCGCGGATTGGAGGCGTGGCCATCTTCGTCTCATCGATGTGTCTGATCCTGTGCGTTCTTTGCCTGTGTAATGACATCGGAGACGTCTTTCGCGACGTTCGCCTGCAGGTGACGGTGTTGCTCGGTTCGGCCGCCTTCATCTTCCTGCTCGGGTTGGTGGACGATCTGAGGCACCTGCCGGCCCGCTTCAAGTTCCTGGCCGAACTCGCCGCGGCGGGGGCTCTGTGCTTCGTCGGCGTGAGAATCGACGAAGTCGGCCTGGCGGACGGCTATCGGGTTTCTCTGGGCTGGCTCGGCTGTCCGTTGACTTTGCTCTGGGTCGTCGGGATCACCAACGCGGTCAACCTCAGCGATGGTCTCGACGGTCTGGCGGCGGGGATCTCGGCGATCGCCTGCGGCGTGATCGCCGCCCTGGCCATCCATAGCGACAATCTCATCATGGCCGTTTTTGCCTTGTCTCTGGTGGGCAGTCTGAGCGGTTTTCTGGTCTTCAATTTCAACCCGGCGCGGGTCTTCATGGGGGATTGCGGGAGCCTGTTCCTCGGCTACACGATCGCCGCCTCCAGCGTGATGTGCATGACGAAGTCTTCCGCCGTCGTCGGCTTGACGCTCCCGGCCCTGGCGCTGGGGATCCCCATCTTCGATACCCTGTTTTCCATGCTGCGACGATTCCTGGACCGCCGATCCCTGTTTGCGCCGGACCGCCGGCACTTCCATCATCGGCTGCTTGAGATGGGTCTGCACCAGCGCCATGCGGTGATGATCATCTATGTGCTGACTCTGGTCTCCAGCGGTCTGGGGCTGCTGATGATCGTCGCGCAGGATCTCGACGCCTTGATCCTTTTTGGCGGTATCCTGCTGCTGCTGTTGATCACGTTCCGCCTGGTGGGAGCCGTTCGGCTGCGGGAGACTGTGGCCCATCTGCACAAGCGATATCGCGTCGCGCGGCAGCAGCGCGTGCAACAGGCCACGTTCGAACGGGCGCAACTGCAATTGCAGCAGGTACGCGATACAGGTCAGTGGTGGCAGGCCGTCTGTACAGCGGCGGATCAAATGGGCTTTGCCTGGCTCGCGTTCACACGGACCGGCGCCGATGGCCGCGCCGAGACGGAATTCTGGCAAGCGCCCGCGACCCAACCCACGATCCCCCGGATTCTGCGCATGACGGTTCCTTGCGGCACGGCCCCGGAAGAACCGCTGCAGGAGTTCGAGATCGCCGTCCGCGTCGACGATTCTCTGGAGGACGCCTGCCGCCGGGCTTCCCTGTTCGGCCGGCTGATCGATGCGCAGGGGACGACCCAGGCGGCGCCGGGAGTCGAGCTGATCGCGAAAGGCGCCACCCCGGGAAAGGTGGGGGAGGGCCAGGATCCGGGACCGCCGCCGGTCCTGTCGCGGGGCGGACCACCGATGTTCTGATCTGGTGCCAGGGGAGGTCGCGCGGGTCGAGGAACCATCTGACACGGACGATGCGGCACAGGATGAGATTGCTCTTGATCTCCCAATACTTTCCGGTCCACATCGGAGGGTCCGAACCGCAGGTCTACTGCCTGGCAAAGCACTTGCAGCCCACCGTCTCTTGGACCAAGGAACCACCGGTGAAGGTGGTCTGGGTGGCCAACATCAAGTCCTTGAAGAAGCCCGAAACGTTCGTCGAACTTGCCGCGAGATTGAGAACCGTTACCAAGGCCGAATTCATCATGATCGGTCGGCCTGCCGGCGCGAAGTACCAACGGCGTCTGGAGGCGCAGATGCGCGATGTGGGGGGCTTGACCTAGACGCAGTCGGCGGGGCACTGTGCGCGGGCCCGGTCTGGTCCGTGGGGTGCGGGCATCGACGGGCGCTTCCGACGCCCGGGGATCGCTCACAGCTCGATGGTGTCTCCCTGTGTCGGCAACAGAGTCTTGAGCCGATATTGTTGCTTGATGCGTTGAGCCAGCGCCCGGCGTTGCGGATCTTCCCCATGCGTCAACACCATCACGGGCTTGCTGGGGGCAATCGTATCGACCCAGCCCAGCAGATCCGTCTGGCCGGCGTGCCGCGCGGGTTTGAACCACGTAGGCCGAGCCGGTCACTTCCCCGCCCGCGCCCAGGAGCGTAATTCTCATGAGACACTTTCCTCAAAAAAGCTGGGTGCTCCCGTCGAGAAAGCAGCGTCGCGGCGGCTATGGTGCTCCCGTCAGGGGTTTGAGCCGGGCGCGGACGGCGGGCGGCTGGCTGCGCACGATCAGATCCACCGCTTCCGCGGGGGAATCCGTGATCCGTCCGAAGCCGAGTTCCTCGGGGTTGAACACGCCCTGGCTCATCATGAACCGTCCGAACCGGAGCAGGCCCGCCCAGAACTTCGTCCCCAGGAGCACCAGCGGGAACGGACCGATTTTTCGGCATTGGATGAGGGTGGCGGCTTCAAAAAGCTCGTCCAGTGTCCCCAACCCGCCCGGCATCACGATGTAGGCGCAGGAGTATTTGACGAGCATGACTTTCCGGACGAAGAAATAGCTGAATTCGATCTGCCGATCGACATAAGGGTTGGCGGCCTGCTCGTGCGGCAGAAGGACATTCAGCCCGTAGCTGGGGCCGCCGGCTTCGTGGGCGCCGCGGTTGGCCGCCTCCATGATACCGGGGCCGCCGCCGGTCAGCGTCGCGAACCCTCGGCGGGCCAATTCGCCGCCCACCTCACGGGCGAGTTGGTAGTACGGATGGTCTTCCTTGAATCGGGCGGAGCCGAACACCGTGACGGCGGGCCCCAGTTTTGACAGGCCCTTGAAGCCTTTCACGAACTCGGCGTCAATGCGCGTCAGCCGCCGGATTTCCCGCTCCACCGTGCGGGTCGTCATCAGGAACTCGTACTCCTGATTCACCTGCGGGGATTCCGCCGGGGGCAGCTCATACGGCGTGAAGCCCAACTTCTTCCAGTATGACTGCCACCCGTACTCCCATTCATCCGGCGTAAGCTCAGGGACTCTCTTCGGTGTTGTCGGCTTGCTCAAGGCGGCCTTGGCCATCGGGGTCTTCCCTCTTTGAGGTTGTCATGAATCGTAAAAACAGGACATAGAACTTCAAGGTCCCGCTCGGTCATCAGGATGACAGGGTCCACAACGGGCACGGATTTCTGCCAACCTGTTTAGGCCCGCACTTTACTTCGTGACCGCGATCGACTTCCGGAAGAGCGCCAGGCTGTACACGAAGAACCCCAGACCGATCGCAGCTACCATCAGGAACTTGGCGCCAGACCGCACGCGAGGCCGCCGCCGCGATAGATGATCACCTGCGAGAAGCTGACGAAGTGCCGGGACGGCAGGAAGATACGTCAGGTACTGCAGCCACTGCGGCTGGCTCTCGACCGGGCGTCGCCCCGCCCGAAAGAAGCTGCAGCACGACGATCACCAGGATGATCAGCAGCGCGAACTGCGCCATCGACCGCGAGATCGTCCCCAGAAAGATCCCGAGCGCCGTCGCGAAGAACAGATAGAGCACGACGCCGCCGAACCACAGCGGGACCGAACCGGCGAACGGCACCTGCAGCGCCATCTGCACGACCAGGAAGAGCGAGACCGCCGTCGCGACGAGGATCACCAGGCCGTTGGCCCACACCTTCGCCATCGCGATCTCGAAGGCGGTCAGCGGCATCACCAGCAGGTGCTCGAGCGTCCCGTGCTCGCGCTCGCGGATCACCGCGGCGCCCGTCAGAACGACCGTCAGCAGGGTGATCTGGTTGATGATGGCCACGACGCTCGTGAACCAGGAGGAGACGCCGTTCGGGTTGAACAGCTTGCGGACGACCAGATTGATCGGGCTCAGGCGGCAGCCACATCCGTGCGGCTGAGGAAGCTGGCGATCCGATCGTTGATGATGTTCTTGATGTAGCCGGTGCCGATGCCGGCCTGCTGCATGGCGGTCGCGTCGATGTTCACCTGGAGATCCGGATTGCGACCCGCGCGGAGGTCGCTGCTCGAAGCGGGGCGGGATCGACCACGACGAACATGAACCGGCCTCTGTCCATCGGCGTCTTCGACCTCCGCGGGCGTGATGATCTCGGGGAACTGGAAGCGCGGCGGATAGAACGCGTTGAACAGCTCCTTGGACAAGGCCGACTCGTCCTCGTCCACGAAGGCGATCGAGGCGTTGTTGACCTCGCTCGAGGTCCCCGTCGCCTGGACGTAGATCGCCAGCGTGAACGCATAGACGACGAACAGGACCATCACCATGTCGCTCATCAGGCTGCGCATTTCCTTCAGCCCGAGCCAGAAGATGTTCAGGAAGGACTTCATCGCTATTTCTCCTGCTTCTTCAGGCCGAGGACGCTGACCGCCAAGAGAATCGGGATGCAGCACGGCCAGGAAGACGATGTCCTGCATCATCAGGCCGGGCGCGAGCCCCTTGGTGTACGCGCCCAGGCTGGAGTGCATGTAGTACGTGGTCGGCCAGATCGAGCCGATGAGCCGGGCGCTGCCCTCGCAGCGTCGAGACCGGCTGCAGCAGGCCGGAGAACTGGATGGTCGGCATGATGGTCAGGATCGCCGTGACGAAGACGGCCGCGACCTGGCTGCTGGTGAAGGTCGAGGTCACCATGCCGATCGCCGGTCGTCGCGATCACGTAGAGCAGGGTGCACAGCGTCAACATCAGGAAGCTGCCCTTGATCGGGACGCCGAAGACGACCAGCGCCATGGCCGCCAGGATGAAGAAGTTGATCATGCCGATGGCGATGTAGGGGAGCTGCTTGCCGAGAGGTACTCGAGCCGTCCCGGTCGGCGTGACGTAGAAGTTGATGATCGAGCCCAGCTCCTTCTCGCGCACGATGCTGACCGTCATGAGAATCGCCGGGATCAGGATCAGCAGCAGGGCCGGGACGCTCGGCACGATCGAGTAGATGCTCTCGAACGTGGGGTTGTACATGTACCGCTCCTGGATGTTGGCCGTGTATTTCTGCGGGCCGGTGTCGAGGCCGGTCGCGGGATCGCGCAGCAGGGTATTCGTGGACGCCCTGGACGTACTGCGCGACGGTCTCGCCGCGGAAGGTCATTGGCGCCGTCCACCTGGGCCGAGGACCTCCGGGCCGGCAGCCCGCTGCGGAAATCCCGTGCCGAAATTCGGCGGGATCTCGAGGACCAGCGAGATGTCGTCCGACTTGCAGCCGCTCGAGGGCGTCGTCGGCGGAGTCGCACCGGTCGGAGTGTGGGTGAAGTAACGCTCGGAGACGGCGAACTGCTCGAGGTACGTGCGGCTCTCCGGCGACTGGTCGAGATCGAGCGTGGCATAGCGGATGTGCTCGACGTCGGTCGTGATGCCAAAGCCGAAGACGAGCATCAGCAGGGCCGAACCGACGAAGGCGAAGGCCAGGCGCACCGGATCGCGGCAGGATCTGCATGGTTTCGTTGGCGGTGTAGGCGAGCATCCGGCCCACGCTGAACCAGCCGGAGCGCTGCGGCGGCGGCGGACGGGAGCACGGCCGGCTTCACTACGGGGGCGTCCGCGGGGGCCTTGTCCTTCCTTCGCCGCCGGGCGCGCTGTCGGACGGCGGGTCCTTCCTGGCGGCGCTGGAGGCGGCACTGGCAATCGCGTCCTCCATGTAACCGATGAAGGCGTCCTCCAGGCTGGCGGCGCCGCGCTCGTCGATCAGCTTCTGCGGCGCGTCGCACGCCAGCACCTTGCCCGCGTTCATCAGCGAGATCCGGTCGCAGCGCATCCCTTCGTTCATGAAGTGCGTCGTGACGAAGATGGTCACGCCCTGCTTGCGCGAAAGATCGATCAGCAGTTCCCAGAAGCTGTCCCGCGCGACCGGATCGACCCCCGAGGTGGGCTCGTCCAGGATCAGCATCTGCGGTTCGTGCAGCACGGCGACCGCCAGCGAAAGCCGCTGGCGCAGACCCATCGGCAGAGCCTCGGCCAGCGCATCGAGGTGCGGACCCAGTCCGAACCTCTCGACCAGCTCCTCGATGCGCGCCTTCGCCTTGTCGGGCGGCAAGTGATAGAGGCGCGCATCCAGGACCAGGTTCTGGCGGACGGTCAGCTCGCCGTAGAGCGAGAACGCCTGCGTCATGTAGCCGAGGTTGCTCGCGCACCTCCATGCTGCCGGCCTCGACCGACTGGCCGAAGAGCGTCGCGGTCCCTTCGGTGGGCGGCAGCAGTCCGGTCAGCATCTTCATGGTGGTGGACTTGCCGCAGCCGTTGGAGCCGAGGAAGCCGAAGATCTCGCCGCGCTCGATCGACAGCGTGACGTGGTCGACCGCGGTGAAGCTGCCGAAGCGTTGCGTCAGGCCCTTGGCGTCGATGGCGATCTCGGGCTTGGCCGGCCGCGCGCGGCGGGATGGTCAGCTCCTTGTGCCCCGTGCGTTTCTCCTCCGGCAGCAGGGCGATGAAGCATTGCTCCAGGTCCTTGGTGCCCGTCCGCTGCATCAGCTCCGCCGGCGTTCCCGTCGCCAGCACCTGTCCGGCGTCCATGGCGACGATCCAGTCCCACTTCTGCGCTTCGTCCATGTAGGCGGTGGAGATCACCACGCTCATGCTGGGGCGGCCGGCGCGGATATCGTCGATGAGCGTCCAGAACTGCCGCCGGGAGAGCGGATCGACGCCGGTGGTGGGCTCGTCGAGAATGAGAAGGTCCGGTTCGTGGACCAGCGCGCCGCAGAGCCCCACCTTCTGCTTCATGCCGCCCGAGAGCTTGCCGGCGGGACGATCGGGAAACGGGCCCAGCCCGGTGGCGTCGAGCAGCTCCTTGATGCGGACCGGACGCTCCGCGGCGGACAGTCCGAAGAGCCGCGCCATGAAGTCGACGTTGTCGTGGACGCTGAGCTCCAGGTAGAGGTTCTTGCCCAAGCCCTGGGGCATGTACGCGATCCGCGGGCAGACGGCGCGCCGATGGCGGGCGTCCGCGATGTCGCCGTCCAGGACCATCACCGTCCCCTCCTGCATCTTCTTGGAGCCGGCGATCAGGGCCATGAGCGTCGACTTGCCGACGCCGTCCGGGCCGATGATGCCGACCATGAGGCCGCTGGGAATCTCGAGGGAAATGCCGATCGAGCGCCACGACCTTCCCGTAGCGGTGGGTGACGTCCTGGATCGTGACCACCGGCGCATCGACGGATTCAGATGCAGAGAACGCCATGGACTGGATCTCCTGTGCGCTGTAAGGAATCTACCACTGGGGTTTCGGCAAGATCGGCAGCTCGCGCGCCGACGGGGGCGGGTCCAGGGTTTCCGGCGCCGATGGCGGCGGCAACAAACGGCCCCAGTCGGTCCGTTCTTGCATCTCGGCCTGCGTGCCGGCCGGGAGGATGGGCTGGCCCATACGCAATTCCCAACCCCCGCCCAAGGCCTTGTACAAGGCAATCAAATTGGTGGCAACGGCGGAGCGCGTATCGGCCAGGCGCGTCTCTTCCTGCAACAGGATGCGTTCCGTGTCGATCACACGCTGATAATCCGCGGCGCCTTCCTGATATTGCCTCCGGGCGATCTCCACCGACCGCTGAGCCGCCGTGACGGAGTTTTGCTCAGACACCAGAGCTTCCTGGTTCTTGAGAAACCCGATCAGCGCATCTTCCACTTCCTGGGCCGCCCGGAGCACGGTGTCCTGGTAGTTGACGAGCAATTGCTGAAACCGTGCATCCTGGATCCGCACGTTGTTCTCGATGCGGCCGTAATTGAAAAGGGGCCACCGGAACCCCGGGCCGAAGGAATAGAAGAGACTGCCACCGTCAAACAGATTGTGCAAGGTCCGCATGGTTGGACAGCGCCCCACCCTGGCTGCTGCTCTCGAACCCGATCTCACCGAAAAGCGAAAAGCTGGGATAGAGATCCGCTTTGGCCACGCCGATGCGGGCGCTCTGGGCGGCGGCATTCAGCTCGGCGCTGCGGATATCGGGACGGCGGCGCAGCAGTTCCGCCGGGAGCCCGACGGCCACTTCGGCCGGAGCCGTCGGAATCCCTGGGGGTCCCGCCAGCAAGGCCTGGACGGCGCCGGGGGGTTGTCCCAATAGCGTGCTCAAGGCGTTCTGCGCCTGCTGCAGACTGATCTGTAGCCCGGGGACCGAAGCGCGGGTACTCTCCAACAACGTGCGCGCCTGGGTCACATCGAGTTCCGTCGTGGCGCCGTTGCGGAAACGCGACTCGGCAATCTTCAGACCGTCCTCCTGCAGTTTGACGTTGGCCAGGGTGATTTCAATGAGTACCTCCGAGGTACGCATCACCGTATAGGTGCGGGCGACTTCCGCGGTCAGCGATACCAGGGCGTTGTCATAGTCGGCCATCGAAGCGATCAGATTGGCGCGGGAGGCTTCGACGTCCCGCCGAAACTTGCCCCAGAAATCCAATTCCCAGACCGCATCAAAGCCCACCTGATAATCCCAGAAATATCGATCGGGGAAGCTTTGGTTAGGGGCATTCTTGCTGAGACCCACATTCGTGGCGCTGCCGAACGCCTCCTGTTGCTGGGGGTATTGCTGGCCGAGGGCAATGGCCAATCGAGCGCGGGCTTCCATAATCCGCAGACCCGTGATCTGCAAGGGCAGGTTCTGCTGGTAGGCCAGTTGGATCAACTGATCCAGTGCCGGATCACGGAACGCCTTCCACCACTGTTGGTCCATGGCCGTCTGACGGACCCGCGCGTCACTTTTCTCGTTCCAGTTTTCGTTCACTTTGGCTTCGGGTTTCCCGAAATCGGGACCTACGGTACACCCGCTGAATACCAACACCCAGCTCAGCAGGGAAAGGGACCCCAAACGCGAGGAAACGCGTTTGGGAACCCCAACCGCACCGACGATCGCCCAAGGCTCTCGGGACCTCATTGGCTTTGCCTCGTTAGGGCTGCGCATAAGGCACCTCCTTGAGCCGTTGCTTGGCGGGCACCACAGGTCCCGGCTCCTGGGGCGGCGTGATGAGATTCTGCAGCCGATCCGGCCAGACCGCGTATTGATCCAACTTGACATACCCGACGCCCCGGACGCCCGTCTTGACGTACTCGATGTAAGAGGCGACCAGCTCTTCCGGCACCTGAATCTTGACGCGGAACATCAGCTTGCTGCGCTCGCTGCGGGTCTCCACCTGTTTGGGAGTGAACTGCGCTTCCGGGGACACGAAGCTCACATAGCCGGGGGCGGCGAGGCCGGGCGAAGCGTCCAGGGTAATCCGCGCCTCGCTCCCAACCCTGGCCCGAGCGGCCTCTTCGGACGGGAGAAAGACCTCCATGTAAACGTCTTCCAGGTTCACCAACGTCAAGGCTTTCCCGCCGGCCGCCAGGACCTCGCCCGGCTCGGCCAGGCGATACAGCACGCGGCCCCGGACGGGGGACTTGAGCGTTGCGTCGTCGATGCGGGTCTGGATCACGGCTACGTTGGCCTGTGCGACTTCGACCTGTTGCTTGGCAGTTTGCAGGTGGGCTTCGTCTTGCGCGAGGCCGGCCGTGTTGGTCTGCACGGCCGTCTGGCGGATATCGTATTGCTCCTGCGAGGCGGCGCGGTCCTTGAGGAGTTTCTCGGTGCGTGCGAGCTCGAGCTTGGCCAGTTCGATCTCACTTTTCCGCTTGACGATGGCGGCTTGGGCGGCGGCGATCTGTTCCTGCGCCGCGAGGACCTTCTGTTTCGCCTCGAGCAATTCGGCCTCCAGCGTGAGGGTATCCATCCGCACCACGACCTGATCCGGCTTGACGATATCGCCTTCGTCCACGAGGATTTCCTTGACCCGCAGGGATTCTCTGGCGGCGACATCGACCAGTTTGGCCTCGAGCCGGCCGTTGCCCGATACAATCCCCGCGGGCAGCGCGGATTGCCTGGCCCTCCAGTATTTGAAGCCCAGCAAGGCCGCGACCACGACGATCGCGACCACCACCAGAATCCGCGTCCACAACTTCTTGGAATTGGCTTTGGACATAGGAGGCTCCTAGGATGTCGCCTGCACATGGCTCTGCATCAGCAGGCGATAGGTTTGCTGCGCGATCACCCGTTCTTCATTCGCGGGAATGGTCATGAGCGTCAGAGAGGCCTGGTCGGACGAAAACACCGTGGCATTATTGTCATTCTTCTCCGGGTCTATCTGTGCGCCCAGATATCCCAAGTTGGCCGCTACCCGTTCGCGTATATACGGGCTGTTTTCCCCAATCCCTCCGGTAAATACGACTACGTCAATCCCATTCAGCGCCGCCGCATAGGCCCCGATATACTTCTGGATCCGGTAGACAAATACGTCCAGGGCAACTTGGGAGCGCGGATCTCCCTGTTCCGCCGCGGCGATGATGTCGCGCATGTCGCTCTTGCCACATAACCCCAACAAGCCGCTCTTCTTGTTGAGCACATCGCTTACCTGTCCCGGCCGCAGCCCCAACACCTCGAGGAGATACAGAACCACGGAAGGGTCCAGGTCGCCGCAGCGGCTGCCCATCACCAGTCCTTCCAGGGGTGTCAGTCCCATGGAGGTGTCAATGCTTCGGCCCTGGGCGAAGGCGGTGACGGAGCAGCCGTTGCCGAGATGACAGGTGATGACTTTCAGACACTCGAATGACACTGCTAAGATCCGAGCGGCTTCCTGCGCCACGTAGCTGTGGTTGATCCCGTGGAACCCATACCTGCGAATCCTGTAGATGTCATAGTATTCGATCGGAACCGCATACAGAAACGCTTTGGGCTCGAGGGTCTGATGGGCGGCGGTGTCAAACACCGCCACCTGGGGGATCTCCGGCAGCAACTCCTGTGCGACTTCAATGCCGATCACATTGGGCTGACTGTGCAAAGGAGCGAATACGGCCGCTTCTTTTATGCCACGCATCACATCGGCATCGATCACCACCGGGTTTCGGAACTGTTCTCCACCGTGGACGATTCGATGCCCTACTCCATCGATACTGGTATCCATGGCGGCCAGATCCGAACCAGCCTCCACGAGCTTCTGATGGAGAGCATGCATCGCGCTGCGGTGGTCCGGCAGGGCGAGTTCTTCTCGAAAGTCTCGTTGGCCCGCGATATTTCCGGAAACGGACCCAAAGGCCTGGCCGATGCGCTCGGCCAAGCCTTTGGCCAGCAGTCGAAAGTTCCGGTCGGCATCAAACAGTCGAAATTTGATGCTGCTCGAACCGCAATTTATAGCCAGTATGTTCATAGGGGCTCTGAGTCAACTGCCGCCTTTTTCCTTGGCATACGGCCAGGTCCAATTGCTTACCTCCGGCAAATCCGCACCGTACTTGGCGACATGCTGCGCATGGTCGATCAGCTTCTCGCGTATGATCTGTCTGGCATAGGCGGCCATCGGACCGAGTTTGGGGACCCGGTCGATCACATCGGAGACGAGATGCAGGCGATCCAGCTCGTTCATCACCATGATGTCAAACGGGGTCGTGGTGGTTCCTTCCTCTTTGAACCCGCGCACGTGCAGATTCTTATGGTTGGTGCGCCCGTAGGTCAGGCGGTGAATCAGCCCGGGATAGCCGTGGTAGGCGAAAATGATGGGTTTATCCTTGGTAAACAAGGAATCGAATTCGAAATCGCTCAGGCCGTGCGGATGCTCCTCTTTGGACACCAGGGTCATCAGGTCCACCACATTGATCACGCGCATCTTCAGGTCGGGAACATGTTTTCGCAGAATGTCGACGGCCGCGAGGGTTTCGATGGTGGGAGCATCGCCGCAGCACGCCATCACCACATCCGGCTCGGAACCCAGATCGTTACTGGCCCAGGGCCAGATGCCGATGCCCGCCGTGCAATGTTTGACGGCTTGGTCCATCGTGAGCCATTCCGGCTGGGGGTTCTTGCCCGCGACGATGACGTTGATGTAGTTGCGGCTGCGCAGACAGTGGTCGGTGACCGACAGCAGGCAATTCGAGTCCGGCGGGAAATACACGCGGATGATTTCCGCCTTCTTGTTCACCACATGGTCGATGAAGCCCGGGTCCTGATGGCTGAAACCGTTGTGGTCCTGGCGCCACACGTGCGAGGACAGCAGGTAATTGAGCGACGCAATGGGCCGGCGCCACGGAATCTCCCGCGTGACCTTCAGCCATTTGGCGTGCTGATTGAACATGGAGTCCACCAGGTGGATGAACGCCTCATAGGAAGTAAACAGGCCGTGGCGGCCGGTCAGCAGATACGTTTCCAGCCACCCCTCACACGTATGCTCGCTCAGGATTTCCATGACCCGGCCGTCCGGAGAAAGGTGGTCGTCTTCCGGAATCGTCGGTTCCATCCAGGTCCGGTCCGTCACTTCAAACAGGTTCCCCAACCGGTTCGAGGCCACCTCATCCGGACCGAGCACGCGGAAATTCGCGGTGTCCAGATTGAGTCTCATCACATCCCGCAGGAACTTGCCCATGGTGCGCGTCGCTTCTCCGAGCACCTGCCCGGGGGCCGGGACGTCCACCGCGTAGTCGGTGAAATCCGGCATGCGGAGGTCTTTCAGCAGCAGCCCGCCGTTGGCGTGCGGGTTGTCGCCCATCCGCCGCTTGCCTTTCGGCGCCAATTCCGCCAGCTCCGGGATCAGTTTCCCGTTGGCATCAAACAGCTCCTCGGCCTTATAGCTTCTCATCCAGCTTTCCAGCAGTTTGACGTGCTCCTCGTCCATCTTGGAGAAGGGAACCTGATGCGAGCGCCAGAAATCTTCGGTCTTCAGCCCGTCCACTTCCTTGGGGCCGGTCCAGCCTTTGGGGGACCGCAGGATGAGCATGGGCCATTGCGGACGCGTCAGGTTGCCCCGGACCCGCGCGTTGTCCTGGATCGAGACAATTTCCGCGACGATGTCTTCCATCGTGGCCGCCATCTGCTGGTGCATGGTCTCCGGGTCGGAACCCTCCACAAAATAGGGTTTGTAGCCGTAGCCAATGAAGAGACTCTCCAATTCGTCGTGCGGGATGCGCGACAGGATGGTGGGATTGGCGATCTTGTATCCATTCAGATGCAGGATGGGAAGCACGGCGCCGTCCCGGGCGGGATTCAGGAATTTGTTGGAATGCCAGGCGGCCGCCAAAGGCCCGGTTTCCGCCTCTCCATCGCCGACGACGCACGCGACGATCAAGTCGGGATTGTCAAAGGCCGCCCCATACGCGTGGGATACCGCATAACCCAATTCCCCGCCTTCGTGGATGGAACCCGGCGTCTCGGCAGCCACATGGCTGGGAATGCCGTGCGGAAAAGAGAACTGCTTGAACAGCTTTCTCATCCCCTCTTCATCCTGGGTGATATCCGGATAGTACTCGCTGTACGTTCCTTCCAGGTAGACGTTGGCCACCACGGCGGGGCCGCCGTGCCCCGGGCCGGCGAGATAGATCACATTGAGGTCGTATTTGTTGATCAAACGGTTCAGATGGGCATAGATGAAATTGAGTCCCGGCGTCGTCCCCCAATGCCCCAGCAGCCGCTGCTTGACATGCTCGCGCTTGAGCGGTTCGCGCAAGAGCGGATTGTCCAGCAGATAGATCTGTCCCACCGAAAGGTAATTGGCCGCACGCCAGTAGGCATTCATCTGCTCCAGTTCCGTCTGAGACAGAGGCGCTGCCTGTTCTTGTACCATTTGTTTAGCCATGACCGTCTCCCTTTCTGCAATATCGCCCTTACGAGTGCACGGTGACCGTTGATGGGTGCTCGCTGCATTCCGCGGCTTTGCCGGCGCATCCCAGAACATGGAATCTGCGCTTGACCATACTCTTGATCATTTCTCGCGCTGGGCCGAGGTAATTGCGCGGATCGAACTCGGCGGGTTTTTCCGCGAAGACCTGCCGGATGGCCGCCGTCATCGCCATGCGCAGATCCGTATCGAAATTGACCTTGCAGACCGCCATTTGCGCCGCTTGGCGGATCGCCTCCTCCGGCACCCCCGTCGCGTCCGGCATCTGGCCGCCGTATTTATTGATCAGGTCCCGATATTCCCTCGGCACGGTGCTGGAACCGTGCATCACCAGAGGAAATCCCGGCAGCTTCCGGGCCACCTGCTCGAGAACGTCGAAGGCCAGCTTCGGGGCGGTCTTGAACTTGTAGGCCCCATGACTGGTTCCAATCGCGACGGCCAACGAATCCACGCCGGTCCGCTCGACGAATTCGGCCGCCTGATCCGGGTTGGTCAGGTGCTTGTGGAGATCCTCCGCGCCGACCCCGATCACGTCCTCCTCGATGCCGCCGAGCTGCCCCAGTTCGCCTTCGACCACCACGCCGTACGCATGGGCATAGTCGACTACCTGTCGGGTCAGCGCGATATTCTCCTCGAACGGATAATGCGACCCGTCAATCATGACCGAGGTGAAGCCCTCATCGACATACTGCTTGCAGGTCTCGAAGGTATCGCCGTGGTCCAGGTGCATGCAGATCGGAACACTGGGGACGGCCGCCACGGTGGCGTCGATGATCGCCCGGAGGAATCTCAGACCGGCATATTTCCGCGCCCCCCGGGAGACCTGCAGAATCACAGGGGCCTCTTCCTCGGCCGCCGCCGCCGCAATTCCCTGCGTGATCTCCATATTGTTGACGTTGAAGGCGCCAATGGCATAGCCGTGCTGGTAGGCCATGGCGAACATCTTCTTGGTGGTTACCAATGCCATTGGAAACTCCCCTTTGAGACACCGTTAGGAAGCCGGAAATCGCGCACCAGAAACACGGAGAGGAAGGTGAGATACCGCGTCTTGACTTGTTTCCTGCCCGACCGCTTGTGGCGAGAGATTTCGCACGCGCCCCTCATAGTTGCGATATGTTAGAACTGAGTTCCCTGTTTCTGCGCCTGACGCAGAAACCACTCTCTGGCACGATACAGAATCGACGAGAACATTTACAGTCAGGACAAGTCCTATTTGTGCGGCAGCCTTTGCCTTACCCGCCCACAATCAGGATTCCCGACACAAAGAACAGGAGTTTCCCTGATGGCAATAAATCCTGCTGCTTTATATGGGTGCAGGTATAGACGCGGTGAAACAGGTGAAGTCGTTACGAATGGGTCAGACGGGCGTCGGCGAAAGGCATTCTGGCGGAAAGGGCGATATCGTGGAAGAGGAACTTCCGGTCGTTTATCTGGCCCGACACGGCGAGACGGTATGGAGCCTCACGGGCCAGTACACGGGACTTACCGATCTGCCGCTGACCGAACAGGGGGAGCAAACGGCGCGACGGCTCGGGGAACGGTTGAAAGAGATCGCGTTTGCCAAAGTGTGGACCAGCCCCCTGCAGCGTGCCCGCCGGACCTGTGAGCTGGCCGGCTTTGGCGATCGTGCGGAACTTGACCCCGACCTGGTAGAGTGGAACTACGGGGAATATGAGGGGCGCCGCACCGCGGAGATCCTGGCGGAGCGTCCGGGCTGGCTCCTGTTCCGGGACGGTTGCCCCGGCGGGGAAATGCCGGCTCAGGTGGCGGCCCGGGCAGACCGCGTGGTGCGCCGCGTGCGCGCGGTGAATGACAACGTGCTGCTTTTCTCGAGCGGTCATTTCATCCGGGTGCTGGCCGCCCGCTGGATCGGGCTCGAGCCTTCCGACACCAGCCGGTCCTTCAAACTGAGCACGGCGAGCCTCAGTGCACTCGGTTACGAAGGAAGCCTTTCCCGGCCGGCGATCGTTCTGTGGAATGAGACGCGTCATGTGAGCCGTGAGTCCCTGCAGCCGGCCGGCTCGGGCGCCGAAGAGCAAGTGATGCAGAGTACTAGATAACTGAAAGGGGATCAAGATGGTTAGCCCAGGGATTGCGGTTCCTGCCAGGAAGGCAAAGAAGCGAGTGGACATCTCAGAACTGCTCCAACGATACGGGTGCGGCCCCGTTCAGTTTTACGGTAGCGACGAAGCCCTCTTTGAAAGACATCTCCTGTTTGATAACGTCATCGACCTGAAAGCCGCCGGCCCACGGGAACAATACGAAGCCTTGGCCCGTTCCGTGCGCGATGTTCTTTCCCAGCGCTGGGTACACACGGAGGAGACGTACGATCAGGCGAATCCCAAACGCGCTTACTACCTTTCGATGGAGTTTCTCATCGGCCGCTCCCTGGCCAACAACCTCACCAATCTCCTGCTGGATGAGGTTGCCCGGCAGGGAGCCGAGCAAAAGCACATTGACTTGCTCAGAGAACTGGAAGAAGAACCCGATGCCGGCCTGGGCAACGGTGGGCTGGGGCGTCTGGCGGCCTGCTTCCTCGACTCGATGGCCACGATGGAATTGCCGGCGATGGGCTACGGTCTGCGTTACGAATACGGCATTTTCAAACAGGCCATCCGGGACGGCTGGCAGCAGGAGCAGCCGGACAACTGGCTTCGGCGTCCGGACCCGTGGGAAGTGGAGCGTCTGCAGGACATGGTGGAGGTGAAGCTGAACTCCTCCTTTGAGATGCACGGCGGGAGCTTGCGCGGAATACCCGGCCGGCCCTCCAGCCTGCTGGGAATCCCATTTGACCGCCCGGTAGTGGGTTACGGCGGCAAGACCATCAACACCCTGCGGCTCTGGGCCGCCGCGGCGCCGGATTACTTCGATTTTGCCAGATTCAGCCGCGGGGATTTCGTGGGGGCGCTGGCGGAAACGCTGGGGGCCGAATCGCTCACGCGGGTGCTCTATCCGGACGACACCACGAGTCTGGGACAGGGGCTGCGTTTTCTCCAGGAGTATTTTCTGGTGGCCTGCTCGCTGGCGGACCTGGTCCGGCGTTTCCGTCGCGGCAATGCCGATTGGAGCCGGCTTTCCGAGAAGGTGGCCATCCAGCTTAACGATACGCACCCCTCGATGGCGGTTCCGGAATTGATGCGCATTTTGCTGGACGACGCCCACCTCGGCTGGGAACAGGCGTGGGACATTACCCAAAAGGCCCTGGCTTACACCAACCACACGCTCTTGCCCGAAGCGCTCGAAAAATGGCCGGTCGCCTGGTTTGAGATGGTGCAGCCGCGTCTTTTGGAAATCATCTACGAGATCAATCACCGCCTTCTCGATACGGTCCGTGCCAGGTTCCCCGGTGACGATGGACGCCTCGCGCGCGTCAGCCTCGTGGAGGAAGGCGCCCAGCGCAAGATTCGCATGGCCAATCTGGCCATCGTGGGTTCGCACAGCACCAACGGCGTGGCCGCCATCCATTCCGAGCTGCTGCGTACGATGACGGTCAAGGACCTGGCGGAGATGTTCCCCGAGCGTTTCAACAACAAGACCAACGGGGTGACTCCGAGACGGTGGCTGCTGCTGGCCAACCCGGCGCTGGCCGATACGATCACCGAGGCCATCGGGGATGGCTGGATTCGCGACCTGGACCAACTGCGCGAGCTCAAAACGCTGGCCGGCGACAAGGGTTTTCGGGATGCGTTTCTCACCGCGAAGCGTGAGGCCAAGTCGCAATTCGCCGACTGGCTCAAGGCGACGACCGGCCAGAGCGTGGATCCGGACACCATCTTCGATAGTCAGGTCAAGCGGATCCATGAATACAAGAGACAATTGCTCAATGCCTTGCGCATCGTGGTGCTGTACAACCGTTTGCGCAAGAACCCCAACCTCGATATGCCGCCGCGCACGTTCTTCTTCGCCGGGAAGGCCGCCCCGGCTTATCACCTGGCCAAGCTCATCATCAAGTTCATCAACAACCTGGCCGGCACCATTGACGGCGACCCGGCGGTGCAAGGCCGGCTCAAGGTCATGTTCCTGCCGGATTACCGTGTTACTCTGGCCGAAAAGCTGATTCCCGCCAGCGATGTCTCCAATCAGATCTCGACCGCCGGCTATGAGGCCAGCGGCACGGGCAATATGAAGTTCATGATGAACGGGGCGCTGACCATCGGTACGCGCGATGGCGCCACCATCGAAATGGCCCAGGAAGCGGGCGAGGAGAACTTCTTCCTGTTCGGTCTGACGGCCGAACAAGTGGCCAGCAGCCGCGGCTGGTACAATCCCTACTGGCACTATGAGACCGAAGCCGAGACGCGCGAGGCGCTGGATATGATCGTCTCCAATTACTTCAGCCGCTATGAACCGGGCGTCTTCACGCAGTTGTACGACACGCTGCTGACGTTTGGCGACCACTACATGCACCTGGCGGACCTCAAGTCCTATCTCGAGGCGGATCAGCAGTTGTGTGAATTGTATGCCGACCCGGATGGATGGGCTTACAAGGCCATCCTGAATGTGGCCGGCTCCGGAAAGTTCTCCAGCGATCGCACGATTGCGGAGTATGCGTCCGAGATCTGGAATCTGAAGTCTTGTCCGGTACCCTGAAAGAAGAGCCCCTAACAGAGGAGTCACGATGAAGATTGCACTGGGTACGGATCATGCCGGATATGAGCTCAAGGAACGCATCAAGCAGCACCTGATCGAGAACGGACACGAGGTCAAGGACTTCGGGACGTACTCGGCCCAGCCGTGCGATTACCCGGATTTCATCTATCCGGCGGCCCTGGCGACGGCCACCGGCGAGTGCGACCGCACCATCGTCCTGGGCGGCAGCGGCAACGGCGAGGCCATCGTCGCCAACAAGGTGCGCGGCATCCGCTGTGTGCTCTGCCGGGGCGAGCAAGGCGCCCGGCTCGGCCGGGCCCACAACGATGCGAACGCCCTTTCCCTGGCGGCGCGGGCGGTGCCTGCGGAACTGGCCCTGAAGATCGTCGATGTCTGGCTCACGACGCCCTTCGACGCCGGCCGGCACGCCCGCCGGGTCCAGAAGATCGCGGCTCTCGACAAGTGTTCCCTGGAGCCCCTGCCGGCGCAGGAAAAGGGGACATTCTACTTTTCTCCTTCTCAGAGGGAAAAGTAGAATGTCCCCTTTTCCGCGAACCGCTTTGCGATTGAGGAGGTGACGATGTCCAAGACTCGAACCGAAGAACCCATACGCCGAATGAAACGTAAGCAATATGACAAGGCCTTGCTCAAACTCCAGACCCAGTTGTGCCGCTTGCAGGAGTGGGTGGTACACAAGGGATTGCGCGTGATCATCGTGTTTGAGGGGCGCGACACCGCCGGCAAAGGGGGAACCATCAAGGCGATCATGGAGCGCGTCAGCCCGCGGGTGTTTCGTCTCGTGGCACTTCCGGCGCCGTCCAACCGGGAGCAGACACAACTCTATGTCCAGCGCTACATTCAGCATTTCCCCGCCGCCGGCGAGGTGGTCATTTTCGACCGAAGCTGGTACAATCGGGCCGGTGTGGAACGCGTCATGGGATTCTGCACCGAGCAGCAGTACCGCGATTTTTTGGAGAACTGTCCCAAGTTCGAGGCGTTTATCGAAAAGTCCGGCATCATCCTGATCAAGTTCTGGCTGGAGGTCGGCCCGGAAGAACAGCAGCGGCGGTTCGAGGCCCGCATCGAAGATCCGCTGCGGCAGTGGAAGCTGAGCCCGATGGACATCCAGTCGTATTCGCGCTGGTACGATTATTCCCGTGCCCGCGATGCCATGCTGAAGGCAACCGACACGAAGGAAGCCCCGTGGTACCTCGTTCGCTCGGATGACAAGAAGCGTGCGCGTCTGAACTGTATCGCGCATCTTCTGAGCCTGATTCCCTACAAAGAAATACCGCACAAGAAGGTGAAGCTTCCCGCCCGTTCCAACAAAGGCAAGTATGACGACCAGACGACGCTGAGAGGGCGAACGTTTGTACCGGAACGATACTGAACTGGAATAATGGAATAATGGAATATTGGAATCATGGAATGATGGAATAATGGGGATCGGGACGCCTCCGGCCACCCCGTATTCCAGTATTCCACTATTCCAATCTTCCCATTCCACGGAAAGAGAGGTCGATATGGCCATTTCTCCTCTGGCAGGCAAAGCGGCCCCCAAAGAAATGCTGGTGGACCTGGCCCAACTCGAACGGGAGTATTACGAGCGTCGGCCGGACATGACGCGATGCCAACCAGCGGGTCAGCTTCGGCACCAGCGGACATCGCGGCTCCTCGCTGCGCGGTACGTTCACGGAAGCCCACATCCTGGCGATCACCCAGGCCATCTGCGACTATCGGCGCAGCCAGGGCATTGACGGCCCGCTCTACATGGGCAAGGACACCCACGCGTTGTCCGGGCCGGCCCAGCGCACGGCGCTGGAGGTTCTGGCGGCCAACCAGGTGGAGACGATCATCCAGCAAAAGGACGGCGTAACACCGACACCGGTCATCTCGTGGGCGATCCTCGTGTACAACCGCGCCCGCCAGGAGCATCTCGCGGACGGCATCGTCGTCACACCGTCGCACAACCCGCCGGAGGACGGCGGCTTCAAGTATAACTCGACCAATGGCGGTCCCGCCGACACCGATGTGACGCAGTGGGTTCAGGACCGCGCCAACGAATTGCTGCGAAACGGCAATGCGGAGGTAAAACGCGTCCCGTTCTCATCGGCCATCAAAGCAGCGAGCACGCATCAGGAAGACTTCGTCATGCCCTATGTCAACGACTCTGCGGAACGTCGTCGACATGGAAGCCATCCGTGCCGCCGGCCTCACGCTGGGTGTTGACCCGCTCGGAGGCGCATCCGCGACCCTATTGGGAACCGATCAACTCCGTCTACAAACTGGATATCACCGTCGTGAACCCGAAAGTAGACCCGACGTTCTCGTTCATGACGGTCGATCACGACGGCAGGATCCGCATGGATTGCTCCAGCCCCTACGCGATGGCCCGGCTCGTCGGCCTCAAGGATAAGTACCAGCTTGCCTTTGCCAACGACCCGGATGCGGACCGGCATGGCATCGTCACGCCGTCCGCCGGGCTGATGAATCCCAATCACTACCTGGCGGTGGCCATCAACTACCTGTTAACGCACCGTCCCGACTGGCCCACGGACTCCGCCGTCGGCAAGACGCTGGTCAGCAGCAGCATTATTGACCGGGTCGTGCAAAAGCTCGGCCGCAGGCTGTCGGAAGTTCCGGTAGGCTTCAAATGGTTCACGCCGGGACTGTTCGACGGCTCCTATTGTTTCGGCGGCGAGGAAAGTGCCGGGGCCAGTTTCCTGCGCCGCGACGGCACCGTGTGGACGACGGACAAGGACGGCATGATCATGAACCTGCTCGCCGCCGAAATCACCGCCCGCACGGAGCAAGGACCCGGGCGAACACTATCGCGAACTCACCGCCCAGTTCGGCACGCCCGTACTACACACGCATCGATGCGCCGGCGACACCGGAACAGAAAGCGAGATTGCAGAAGTTGTCGCCGGATGCGGTCAAGGAATCGAAACTGGCCGGCGAGCCGATTACGGCCAAATTGACCCGCGCCCCGGGCAACGGGGCCCCCATCGGCGGCTTGAAGGTGGTGACCGCCAACGGCTGGTTCGCGGCCCGGCCCTCCGGCACGGAGAACATCTACAAGATCTACGCCGAGAGTTTCAAAGACCAGGCACACCTGGATGCCATTGTGAATGAGGCCCAGCAGATCGTAAACAACGCGCTGGGGGCCGTTGATGTGGAGACGAAGGAATGGCAACTCGTATGACAACATCCGTTAAGAGCAAGCAGGCATCGATCAAACCGCTGACCAGACGCAAGGCCTGGAAGGCCCTCGCCGCCCATTATAAAGAAGTCCGGCCACTTGCACCTGCGACAACTGTTTGCCGACGACGCCCAGCGCGGCGAGCGCCTGACAGCGGAGGCCGTGGGCATCTACCTGGACTACTCCAAGAATCGGATCACCGATGAAACCCTCACTTTGCTCCTTCAGCTTGCCGAAGAGTCCGGTCTGCGGGAACGGATCGAGGCGATGTTTCGCGGCGACAAGATCAACGTGACGGAAAACCGCGCCGTTTTGCACGTGGCCCTGCGCGCCCCCCGAGGGACCTCCATCTTCGTCGATGGCGCAGAACGTGGTGCCGCAGGTGCACGCCGTACTGGACAAGATGACGGACTTCTCCCACCGCGTCCGCCGCGGCGAATGGAAGGGCCACACCGGCAAGCCGATTCGCAACATCATCAACATTGGCATTGGCGGCTCCGACCTTGGGCCGGTGATGGCCTACGAGGCCCTGAAGAATTACAGCGACCGCGGCAGGGTCTTCCGGTTCGTCTCCAACGTCGATGGCACCGACTTCGCCGAAGCGGTCCACGACCTGGACCCGGCGGAGACGCTCTTCATCGTCTCTTCCAAGACCTTCACCACGCTCGAAACGATGACGAATGCGCGTACCGCCCGCGAATGGTTGCTCGCCGGCTTGGGGGGCGACGAAAAGGCGGTCGCCAAACATTTTGTCGCGGTCTCGACGAATGCGGCGGAAGTGGCCAAGTTCGGTATCGACACCGCCAATATGTTCGAGTTCTGGGACTGGGTCGGCGGGCGCTACTCGATGGCTTCGGCCATCGGCCTTTCGACGATGCTGGCCATCGGCCCGGACAACTTCCGCGCCATGCTGGACGGCCTGCACCAGATGGACGAGCACTTCCGCACCGCGCCGTTCGAGCGCAACCTGCCGGTGCTCCTGGCCCTGCTGGGCATCTGGTACAATGACTTCTTCGGCGCCCAGACCGTGGCGGTCTTGCCGTATGAGCAGTACCTGAAGCGCTTCCCCGCCTACCTGCAGCAGATGATCATGGAAAGCAACGGCAAACATGTCACGCTCGACGGGGACCGAAGTCGCGTACCAGACCAGTCCGGTCTACTGGGGCGAGCCGGGAACCAACGGTCAGCATTCCTTCTACCAGTTGATTCACCAGGGAACGAAGCTCATCCCTTGTGACTTTATCGCCTTCATCGAGCCGCTCCACCCGCTGGGCCGGCATCACGACATGCTTCTGGCGAATGTGTTTGCCCAGGCGGAAGCGCTGGCTTTCGGCAAGACGCGCGAACGAGGTGGAGGCCGAAGGCGTGCCCGCCTGGCTCGCCCCGCACCGAGTCTTCGACGGCAATCGGCCGTCCAACATGATTCTGGCCCGAGCGTTTGACGCCGGAAACGCTCGGCAAGCTCGTGGCGCTGTACGAGCACCTCGTCTTCACCCAGGGCGTGATCTGGAACCTGGACTCCTTTGACCAGTGGGGCGTGGAACTGGGCAAGGTGCTCGCCCAGCGCATCATTCCCGAACTCGATACCGAGAAGTCTCCCAGCCTCCAGCACGACAGCTCGACGAACAACCTGATCCACCGCTACCGGAAGCTCAAAACAAAAGGTGGAGCAACCCCATAATAGGGCGATTCACTCCATGGTCCAAGGCACCGGCCATCGTCAGGGTCGAAGCTTCCCGCTGGGTGCCACGGTGTACCCCGACGGCGTCAATTTCAGTGTCTTCTCCCGGTACGGCACGGCGCTGGAGTTGCTCCTGTTCGAAAACGCCGATGATCTGACGCCTTCCCGCGTGATCCCCCTGGATCCGCAGCGGAATCGCACGTACTACTACTGGCACGTGTTCGTTCCGGGCATCACGGCGGGCCAATTGTACGGCTACCGGGCGCAGGGGCCTTTCGAGCCGGAAAAGGGCCATCGCTTCAACCCGGTCAAAGTGCTCCTGGATCCGTACGGAAAGTGTATGGCCCGGCCGGACAGCTACGATCGCCGGGCCGCCTGCCAACCGGCGAATCATGCCCCTACGATGAAAAGCGTGGTGGTCGATCCCAGCGCCTACGATTGGGGAGACGATACTCCGCCGCGCATCTCTTTTGCCAGGAGCGTATTCTACGAGCTGCACGTGGGCGGCTTTACCAGGCATCCCACCTCCGGCGTCGCGCTGGACCGCCGCGGGACCTATGCCGGCCTGGTGGAAAAGATCCCCTATCTTCAGGATCTCGGCGTGACCGCGGTCGAGCTGCTGCCGGTGTATGCCTTCGACGAACAGGACGCCCCCCCGGGTCTCACCAATTACTGGGGCTATTCCCCCATCTCGTTCTTTGCGCCCCATGCGCCTACAGTTCGCGCCGCGATCCGCTCGGGGTCCTGGATGAATTCCGGGATATGGTCAAGGCGCTCCACGCGGCCGGCCTGGAGGTCATCCTGGATGTAGTCTACAACCATACGGCGGAAGGCTCCGAGGAGGGCCCCACGTTCTGTTACCGCGGTCTGGCCAATGACACCTACTATATTCTGGAGGACGATAAGGCGCACTATGCCAACTACACGGGGTGCGGCAATACGCTGAACGCCAACGAGTCGATCTGCCGCCGGTTGATTCTCGACAGTCTGCGTTATTGGGTCAGCGCGATGCACGTGGACGGCTTTCGCTTTGACCTGGCGTCCATCCTTTCCCGCGACAAGAACGGTGTCCCTCTGCCGGGCCCGCCGGTTCTCGGGGACATCGAGTCCGATCCGGTGCTGGCGAACATCAAACTGATTGCGGAAGCCTGGGATGCCGCGGGCCTCTACCAGGTCGGCCGTTTCCCCGGTGAAAGCTGGAAGGAATGGAACGGGCGCTATCGCGACGATGTACGCTCCTTCGTCAAAGGCGATGCGGTGATGGCCAGGGCTCTCGCGTACCGGCTGTTGGGCAGTCCGGACATCTACCTGTATCGACAGCGCGAGCCGGAGATCAGCATCAATTTCGTAACCTGCCACGATGGTTTCACGCTGAATGACGTTGTCTCCTACAATGAGAAGCACAACGAGGCGAATCGGGAAGACAATCGCGATGGGGCGAACGATAACCGCAGTTGGAACTGCGGCGTCGAAGGTCCGACGGATGATCCAGAGGTGCAACGCCTGCGCAACCGCCAGGTGAAGAACTTCCTCGCCCTGACCCTGCTTTCGGCGGGGACCCCCATGCTCCTGATGGGCGACGAGGTGCGCCGCTCCCAGGGCGGCAACAACAACGCGTATTGTCAGGACAACGAGATCAGTTGGTTTGACTGGACTCTCGTCGACCGGCATGCCGACGTCAAACGCTTCACCCAAATGCTCATTGCGCTGCGCGTCAATCGAGATCTTCCGGCCAATCAGTTGGGCATGACGCTGAACGAACTTCTGCACCACGTGCCGATTCAATGGCATGGAGTCCAATTGAATCACCCTGGTTGGGGTAACGAGGCTCGCATCCTCTCGGCAACCTTCCGCATGTCGGAGGGACGGGTCATGATCCACTTGATGGTCAATGCCTACTGGGAAGCCCTCGATTTCGAGGTCCCGCCGGTTGCCGTGGGGTGCGCGCCCTTCGGCAAGCTCAGGGCAGGCTCTGGCGGCGTTGCCTCGATACCTTCCTGGATTCGCCCGATGACATCCGTGAGTGGGCCGACGCCCCGGTCGTAAAGGACCCGATCTATTGGGTCCAGCCGCGTTCGGTAGTCCTTCTCGTCGCCAAAGACGAGGACATGAAGAGGTAAACCAGCGTCTCGCTCACCGGCAAGGAACGGAGGGAGGTTTAGGGGGCGGGAGGCGGACATTCCGGGCCGGACGGTGGTTGGGCCGTCGTCAGCCCGAGCCACTCGCGGGCCTTGGCTATCTCGCGAAAGATGCCGGTCTTCTCGGAATCGGCAAAGACCTCCAGAAGGTGGCCGTGGTTGTGAGAAACTGTCTCATAGAACTTGTAGTCGTTGAAGTCCTTCGAAACGAGCAGCGCCCTCTTGCAGAAATGGTTCACGCCGGCCTTCTCAGAGGCCTCTTCGATCCAGGCGGGAAGCTCGTATATATCCGCCGTCGATAGCTTGATCGAGGCTTTGCGCATATCGTTCAGCAAGCGGCAGTGGTGCCCGCGCAACTGCTTGATGATCGCCTTGGCATACCGCTGCGCCAGCGCCAGATCCACATCTCCCTCGATGCTGGCATGTACGTATTCCTCATCCGGGTTGTACGTGACCTTGTAGGCCATGGCATGATGCCTCCGGAACTACTGCCCCGAGCAACGTGCAGGAAACTAAGGACCAAGCCTAATACGCCCTCTTCCAAGTCTCGTCGGGATTGTATCGCGTCATCGCCTCCGCTGTTTTGGCGGTCTTGGGGCCCAGGTCTTTTTCATACACGATGCCATTCTGGTTCACCACGAACGTCATGATCCCGGAAACGCCGTACTCCGCCGGCCAGGCCACCAGGGCAAAGCCTGCCACCATGTGACCGTTGATCACGTAGTTGTAAGCCCCGCCCGGCGCTTTCGGTCCCTGGGCCTTGAGAATCCGGTAATAGTATCCATGGAAGGGGATCGGCTTGTCGCCCCTCTTGTATCCCTCCGCTGCGGCGCGCGCCATAAATGGGCCCGCCGGGCTCGGGAGCTCTCCTTCCGCCGGTTCCCAATAGAGACCGTTGCACTTGTTCGGATCACTGATCACCTTCTGCGCGTACTGGATGATCCCCTCCTGCTCGCGGTCCGCACTGGCATACTCTCTCTGGGCTTCGACATAGCCCTGGCAGACTTGGATAGTGTCGAGCTCGTTGCGGCCGATTCTGCGGTTCAGGATCTCTTCCTTGCCCGTCTCGGTGTCGAAAAACCAACCCTGTTGGCCCTTCACGAGAGGGATCGGGAAGGGCCAGTTGTCGTGGCCCAGAACGACCTCGACCCAGTCGTTGCCTTGGGCGGCCACCTCGACTTTCTCGCCATAGGCCTTGAGAAAACGATCCCGATCCGCCTGGTCTGCCACTGGGTCGCCGGAAGAGAGGATTTCTTCGCTCTCGGGACCCAGGATGGCCAGCAGGCTCTCCTTGCCGCTGGCCTGCAACGCTTTCACCAGGGCCTGCATGGCCTCTTGCGGCGACGGGAAGGCCCTCTGGGGCGTCTCTTGGGCGAAACCCGTCCAAGTCAGCGCGACGATGATGGCCAGGACGGCCGGAATCACCCATAACGTAGGGCCGGCCGTGCCGGTTCTTTTCCAACTATGAAGCAACCGAAGCATGGTTTTTTTCCTCCGTTCTTTTCCCTTCTCGGTCTTTTCCCGATCATGAACCTAACTGCGGCCGCCGCGCGCCCCGCCACCCGTACGCATACCGCCTCCGCCACCCGTACGCATACCTCCGCCGCTATACGAAGGACTGCTGCGGCTGGCCTGACCCCGCACGCTGGACGCACGGGCGCTGCCGCCCGAGGAGGCGCCGCTGAAGGAGCTGGTGCGAGGACTGCTCGTCGCCGGTCGCGCGGCGGCCCCACCGCCGGCGGTTCGGGTCCCGGCCCCAGCGCCGGCTGGCTCGGGCGCCGGCGCCGCCTTCGTACCCCCGGGCGGCACTGCTGGTGGTTCTGGTTCCGGCCGGACTCTGGCCAAATCTCTGGGCCGTCGCCTGGTTTGAGTATTGAGCGCCCCCTCGGTGTTGCGGATTGTGTTGCCAGGATTGGCTGGTGCGGTTCTGGCTCACCTGATAGCGATTCGCATTCGTGTAATTGTTCCTCGTGAAGTTGTTGTAGCGATTCACGTTGACATCGACGTCTCCGCCGTGCCAATTGCAGCCCCAGCCGCCCCAGCCGCCCCACGCCGCTCCCACGGCCACCCCGGCGGCAAAGGAGAGGACGCCGGTCGCCACATAGCCGGGCGGATATACCGGGTAAGGCGGGTAGGCCGGATAGGGCCAGGTCCCATACACCACCGTCGGGTTATAGGTGGGGACGTAGACGACCTGCGGGTTCGCAGGCTGGATGACGATCGTTTGTGTCTGCTGTTCCACGACCACCTTCTGCTCCTGTGGTGGTCTTCAGATTACCCGTCTCATTGGCCTTGCGGCGCAGACGCTGGATCGAATCCATGACGTTGCGCTGCTGGGAGAGAAAGGCGTCGCCGACCTTGGTGGTCCAGTCGAGTTTCTCGTCCATCATCTTCAGGACGTCCGGGAATTCGAGCATCGCCTTCACGCTCGGATCCCAGTCCTTATCCTTGGCCGCCGCCATCAGTTGTTCGCCCTTGAGCTTGGCGTTCTCTTTGAGCGAATCGCGCCGCCTGGACGACCTCGACCGGGTAGGTCGACGCCGACAGTACCTGGGCGACCAGCTCATCGGGATACAACGCGATGGAGGCCAAGAGCTGATCGAGTTCCTCCGGCCTCAGGGGCGGTTTCTCCGCCTCTTGGCTTTCCGGCTGGGCACCCTGTTGAGCTTCCGCCTGGCGCTGCCGGCTGGGTTGCCTCCTGGGCTTTGGGCTGCGCTCCCTGTTGGGCTCCCGACTGCGGGAGCGCAGGCCCAGCCCCAAGGACCACGCATAGAAGGACAGCGATCAGCATCCTGACAATCGTCATCGTCTTCATGAGATCCCTCTTTGAAAGAAGTCTATCGATGCCCTCTTCTACACCGTGTCCTGTCGGCGCCGTCGGCACCTCGATCGAAGGACTCCCCCCAAGGATTGATTTCACCTCTTGGTCGTGTGGAGGGGAATAAGGGCGATGCCCCTTTTCCTGCTCGAAAAAACTCTGCTCGGACGGGGGCCGGATGGCTCAGAATCATCGGCCTGCTGGTGCCTCTTCCGGCGCCCAGCCTGTCGCCGCCATCACCCGCTCGACGGCCCTCGCGGTCAGAATGTGGAATCCCCAGGGGGGAAGGTCCACGTACAAGCCCGGATAGTACATCTCATCCCCGCCGTGTTCATACCCTTGTCCGGTAAAGAGGTCGGTCACCTGCCATCGGCTGCCGGGCAGGTCCTCCCAGGGCAGCCGGACCATCCCTTGGGCAGCCGAGTTCGAGAGGTTCACGACGATCAGACGGTGCTCCTCGGCGCTGTGCCAGGACCAGGCCACCAGGTTCAGGAAACTGGCGTTGTCCGGCCAGCCCGTGCACCCGCAGAGCTGCCAGTTCGTCTCCCGCAATCCCTCCAGGAAATCGGCATCCAGAAGCGTTTGGTAGAACGCCTGGAGGTCCGCGTCGACCGGCTCCTCCGGACGGCGGCCGAGGAAGACCGGAAGCTTGATCTTCCTTCCCTCAAACTGCCCTTCGTGGAAGAGTCGCGCGCCGGGAAGGGTAGCGATGGTTACGGCCGCGGCACGCTCCTTGGGCGGGAGAAAAAATCGACGCGGCCCGGGGCTCATCGTGATTTTCTATGAAGCGGACCAATTTATCCTGGTAGGCGAGGTCCGCGCCCAGGTGGAGCTGCACGCTCGGGGCGCTGTCGTGTTCCAGCCGGTCGTACAGGCGCTTGTCGTAACAGTAGTCGAACCCCTGCTGCTGGAGATCCCACTCGCGGTCCCAGTAGGCTTCGGCGATGAAAAGGAAATCGGGATGCGTGCCCTGGACGGCTCCCATCACGTCCTGCCAGTATTCGGTGGCCGGCCGTGGGCCGGCACGCCGGCCCCAGGTGCGTTCAAAGATCGAGTTGAGGAAAAGCATGGCCATGTCGCAGCGCACGCCATCGCTCTGGTCGGCCATCTCCGCCAGGGTCCCGATGACCGCCTGCCGGAGCCCCGGCTGAAACGCGTTCAGTTGCAGCACATCCGGCCAGGCGGGAAAGTAGGGGTCCCGGCCGCAGGCCAGCACTCGTCCCCCGGCTTCCGCGAAGGAGGCGGGCTCTCGCTGTAAATCCTCCTGGGTTCCCTGGATGAAGTACTCCGGATGAGAGAGGACCCAGGGATGGTCCGGCGCCACGTGGTTCGGGACGAAATCGACGATCAGCTTGAGTCCGCGCCGAGCGAGTTCTCTCCGGGCCGCCGCCAGGCCTTCCGGACCTCCCAGGTGCTCATCCACCACGTAGCGTCGGATGCAATAGGGGGACCCCACGTTGTCTTCGGGCCGGAAATCGGGCAGGGCCCGCCGGAAGTCCGCCAGAAGACCGGGGTTGCGATTCGCAATGGCAATGCCCGCCGGGCTTCGTTCCCAGACGCCCATGAGCCAGATGGCATCAAAGCCGAAGGAGGATAGGAGACTCCATTCCTCTGCCGGCACGGTCGCGAGCGTGATGGGCCTGTCGTACTTCCGGCTCAGCTCGTTCAGCCAGACCCAGGTGTTGATTTCGTAAATCACGGGATATCTTGGCCACGATCTCATTTCTTTTCTCCTTCTTTCGCCACCCCATTTATACGTTGGGTCAACTGCCGAGGATGTTGATCGCGCGGGCCGCGACGGTGACGAGCGTCAGAAGCGAGACCGCGCTCTCCAGCATCATCAGCATCTTCGCCCGGGACGTCAGCGGCAGGGCATCGGCCGGGCTAAACGCCATGGCCGTCGAGAAAGCGAGGAACAGGTAGTCGACGTACGTCGGCCGCCAGTGGGGCGGCGCCTCCGCAGGAACCCCCGTCTGCGGGAAGAGCCAGTCCGGCTTCGTGCCCGTGTTGTTCGCCCGGGCTTCGGGGCCGCCCCGATCGATCCGCCAATACACCAGCGAGGCCGCCAGCACGTTGGTGATCCATGCCCCGATGCTGGACGTGAGCAGTTGCCGGCCGCTGAAGTCCTGGGGCCGGTTCAGCATCTCGACTACCAGATACAGCACGGTGGTGAGGGTCACGGCCTCCCCCAGCACGGAGAAGACCAAGGTTGTCGTCCGTTCGACACGCAGCCACCGCGGTCGACCGCCACTGAGCCAGACGAGGGCCATCGGCAGGAGCAGCGCCGTCCCGATGACGTAGGGAAACCAGGACGGGAACAGCCTGATGCGCGCGGGCAAGAACGTGAGCACGCAGAGCACCCCGAGGGTCGCGAGCACGAGGGGCCAGCGGGGCTCGATCCGGATCGGTGAGGCCAATTCTGTCACCACGATTCTCCTTCTCGATTGCGTCAGATCCACATATCTAGCGCCGCCGGGAGCGGCGGCCAGTGGGATTCCCCTGATTCCGATCTGGTTTCTGGCTGAACTCTGAAACCTCTCGGACTTCCGAAGCCGCAAGGGCCGCGCATGGCGCGCCCGAACGTAGGCAAAACTGACGACCGGAATCAAGATTCCGCTCATGGGAGACGGGGCGTTGGCGCGGTAGATTCTTGGCATCAATGAGCTTCCGGGGTGGCCGGCGGACAGGCATCTCGGCGCACGGCGGGCATGCGTACAAGGAGCAGTGTTGTGCTGAAAAGCCATATTACGTTTCGGACCTTGGAGGCCGCCTTGTGCGGACGGCGTTGCGCCTGGGTCTGGTCGTCCTGGCGGCCGGCTGCCAACGGATGTACTGGTACCAGGAAGGCAAGACGTTCGACGAATGCAGGGCCGACCATGAGGATTGCCAGGCCGAATTGCTCCAGCGGACGGACCGGCGCTACGCGAGCAGTTACAAACACCGGTTCCTGGAGAACTGCATGCAGGAGAGAGGCTACGAACTCGTGGCCGAGAAGGCCTTGCCGCTCGACGTCGTGCGGGAGGACCCGACGGTGCCGTCGGAGTCGCCCTGGGTCCATGCCTACGGGGTGGCAGGGGCCCTCCGTCCAGGGCCTCCCTCCACTTCGCCGGATGGTGCCCCCTTAGAGTCTGCGGCGCTGACGTACAGTTCGCCGCGTTCCCTGGTCAGCCCGCGTCCACCGCCCCGCTAAGGATCGACTCTATCCCCGAGGGGATCGAAGGGCAGAGAAGGCCGGACAAGGAGACAAAAATGGAAACGAAGATGTTCTTGTATTGGGGCTTGGCAGGGGCGTGTCTGGCGGCGTGCGGATGTGGACCCGAAAAACCGGAAATAGTGGGATTTCTGAGCGATTATTCCCACCTCAGGCCGGAGACCGCGTCCAGGTCCAGGTACTCTCCTCTCGATAACCGCCTCGCCCGGTACTCGCAGTTCATCGTGGATCCCGTTCCGGTGTATCTCGACGACAAGACCCGGACGAAACTGGGCCGTGACACGAACCTGGCGGAACTTGCCCAATACCTGCATGACACGATGGTGAAAACACTGGAGCCGCGCTATCCCGTGGCGGGAGTGACACCGGGTCCGGGGACGGGGAGAATCCGTATGGCACTGACGCACCTCAAGAAGGGCGGGCCCTTCGAGGCCGGTGCCGCGGCCATCGAAGCCGAACTCGTCGATTCCCAGACCGGCGAACAGCTGGTGGCCCTGCGCGAGATCCGCAAGGGAAAGGGCAGCAGCTTGCCCGCATGGGACGATGCCAAGCGGATCATGGATGATTGGGCCCGCCAGTTCCACGCGGCCTTGGAAGCGCCCTATGCACGCGGACCTCGACAACCGGTATACAGCCCGCAGCTTCAGGCACTGGGAGGATGAGGATACGCCTCTGCACCATTCGCTCTCGGTATTCCTGGTGGCGCTTTTGGGGCCCGGGTCCGGGCTGATCGCCGCGGCGTCATCCTCCCCCTACGCGAAGAACGAGATTGTTTTTCCAAACGAGCCCTTTGAGCAACGCTCTCAAACCGGTCTGGACAGCCTGGGATGGATCAAGTTCACCATTCCCCAAGGACCCACCGGATGGGGCCCCGTCACCTACCAGGATAGTCGTGCCTATCTGTTGCACTATGACTTCGTGAGCCGGTATATGGATCCGTTTGTCGGGATCAGTCCGGAGGAATTTGACCGGATCTCCCTCTATCAGGACGGCCAGAAGCTCATTCTCGGCGCGGTGATCACTCCCCCGCAAGGGTATCCCTTAACGAACCCCATTCAGGAATTAGGTATCCAGTTCGTGCGTCATGACGCCTATACCAAGGAAGAAATCGCTCATCTGTTCGACGTGGTCAAGGCCACGATTGTGGCAGATCCGCAGGTGACCCTGTATTACTTTCCCACCTACGAGCAAGCGGAGGTGGCACGGAACAACCTGGCGTGGTTCGCGGCGCAGGGCATTCCCGTCAGTTCGTCCGATCGTTGGTCCCGAGGGAATGCGATCTACTCCAGCGGCTGGGCTTTTGGGCGCCTCAAGCACATCGCCTCCGAGCAAATCCAGTCGGCCTATGTGCAAGGCGAATTGCTGACCGGCGACATCCTCTTGACCGAGGCCGTCCCGGCCGAGGTCCCGGGGGTCGCCGGCATCCTCTCCTTGTCGCCGGCGACGCCCAATTCCCATGTAGCCATCCTGGCCACCGCCTACGGCATCCCGTTTGTCTACCTGGCGGACGGGCCGACCGTGGCGCAGGCGCTGGCCCTCCGGGAGCACCAGGTCGTGTTGCGCACCCCCTCTGGCCCTCGGTGGGACAGTCAGATAGACCTGATTGACATGGAAGGGGCTCTGTCCGAGGAACAGGCGAACCAATTGCGGGCCTTGAAACGGCCGCCCGATCTGAGTATCCGGCCGCTGGAATTGCGGGGTGCGTTCAGCCTGACCCTGGAGCAGATCACCCTGGACGATGTTCGCTATGTCGGCGGCAAGGCCGCCCATTACTCGCTGCTGCGCCGGGCCATCCCGGATAATTCCGAAACGGCGGCGGCGTTCACCTTCGATCTGTGGCACGAGTTCCTGGACCAGAGACTGGCCGCCGGCGTGTCCCTGCGCCAAGAGATCGACAAGCGTCTGGCGGGTTACACCTTTCCGCCGGCCGATATGGCGGCCTTGGACCAGGATTTGTCTGTCATTCGATCCCTGTTCACGGATGATACGATTACGCAATTCTCGCCGCGGCTGCGGGACGCGGTGATTGCGACCCTGACAGACGCGCAGTACGGCTTCGATCGAGATTACAACCTCCGATTCCGAAGCTCCACCAACGTGGAGGACATCGAGTACTTCACGGGGGCAGGGCTGTACGACAGCTACAGCGGTTGTTTGGCCGATGACCTCGATAGCGATGAGAAGGGCCCCAGCCATTGCGATCCCAGCGAGAAGAACGAACGCGGCGTGTTCCGTGCCATCCGCAAGGCCTTCGCCAGCTTCTACAATACCAACGCCTTCGTGGAGCGCTTGCGCTATCGGATCGATGAGAGTCAGGTGGGAATGGCCCTGCTGGTTCACCCTTCCTTTCCGGACCAGATCGAGCTGGCCAACGGGGTGGCCACCGTGGACGTGTCCCCGTCCTCCAGCCGCACCATCACCCTGGTCACGCAAACCGGAGCCGTATCCGTAACCAATCCCGACCCGGGTGTGATTCCCGAACAGGTGATCGCTACCGTATCGAGCACGGGCAGCACTTACCTCTCCTTGCGGCAGCAGTCCAATCTCCTGCCGCTGGGGCAGAAGGTCATGATCTGGGAGCAGGACTATCGCACCTTGTCGCAGCTTCTGGTCACGGCGGCCCAGGAATATGGCCGGGCTACGGGAAAGACCCAGTACCTTCTCGATTTGGAATATAAGAAGACGGCCCCGGACGGCGACTTGATCATCAAGCAGATCAGGCCCATCCCGCAAGGCGGCACTGCGGCACCGACACCTGCTCTGCTGGTCGCCCAGCCGGTCCGACTCGAAGTTCTGCAAGGCGAACATGGAGAGATCTTTGCCAATCACCGGCTGAAGTCTGTTTGGCGCCTGGATTGTCAGAGCCGATGGTTGACCCAGGAGAATCTGCGCGAGACCTTCTTCACCGATATCGAGCTGGAATACGTCGAAGGTGATCAGGTCCGGAACATGACCGGGCCAATAGCCTTGCTGCCCTCGTTCCAGCACGAGGGTCCCTTGCCGGACCAGTTCGGCTCTTATGAGGTCGCCGACTCCTGGTCCATGCCGGATCTGGGCAATCCGCGCTCCTACACCCTGCACACCACCCAAATCCCCGCCGCGATTCCAGGGGGCGAGTGCCCGGTCATTACGCCGGCGGATCTGCACTTCGAATGTGATGTTCGGTACAGCCGCGCTGTGCCCGTGCCGGCGTACGGGACAGTACCCTGTGCCACCACGACCACGATGGAGGATCACGTGGTCCTGAGCGTGCCGCCCAGACCGGGCCCGGATGATCTCCTGCAGACACGGAAAGTGACCGTGGGAGAGGTGACGATCCAGACGCAGTTCTACTGGCCTCCAGCGCCAACGGGGCCGACCGCAGGCTATACGGCACCGCTGATTCGCTGGGTCAAGACCACCCTTACCGGCCTGACGTCAACACCCATCCTCCTGCAGAACAGCTACGCGCAGACCTATCTGCCGGGCCACCACAATTTCTGGGAGACATTTCTGTTCGAACCCAGGCTGGATCCCGGCGTGCCTCCCGAGGTTCTCACGGAACTCCAAAACCGCGGCATAGGACGGATCATGGTCTCCACGCCCGAACCCGGCAGTATCTGCACTTATGATTCGGGTGACCCGCAGTGATGCTGCGAGTCGTATCTCGCCACCTGGCCCGCAAGCGCGCGAGCCCCACCGCCACGGATGCGGACTTTTACGGCTTTCTCTCTACAGAAGTGAGCGAATTCCTCGGTGTTCTTACACCCTGAGGGCGACACAATGGGTATCTGTGGCGCGTTCCGTGACCAGCAAGGGACCTGATGTGCAGGAGGACATATGCAAAACGCCGAGCAGGAACGATTGACCGAAGCGCGGACCGAAGGGGCACCGTGGGCGAAGTGGGGCCCCTATCTCAGCGAAAGGCAATGGGGAACCGTCCGCGAGGACTACAGCGACTCGGGCGACGCCTGGAACTACTTTCCGCACGACCAGGCGCGGTCGCGCGCGTACCACTGGGGCGAGGACGGCTTGGGGGGCATCTCGGACGATCACCAGGTCCTCTGCTTTGCCCTGGCGCTCTGGAACGGGAAGGACCCGATCCTCAAGGAGCGCATGTTCGGTCTGACCAACAGCGAGGGCAATCACGGCGAGGACGTAAAAGAATACTACTTCTACCTCGACAGCACGCCCACCCACTCGTACATGAAATACCTCTACAAGTATCCGCAGGCGGCCTTTCCCTATGCGGACCTGGTCAAGACCAACCGCCGCCGGTCCCGGACAGGAGATGGAGTATGAGCTCCTCGACACGGGCATCTTCAACGATGACCGCTACTTCGATGTCTTCGTGGAGTACGCCAAGGCGGCGCCCGAGGACATCCTGATCCGGATTACCGTCTGCAATCGGGGTCCCGAGGCGGCGGCCCTTCAGGTCCTGCCGACGCTGTGGTTCCGCAACACCTGGTCCTGGCCCGGCGGCGGCTCGAAACCCGTTCTCCGGTCTCTCGACACGGCGGGCCACCGGGTCATTCACGCCCATCACACCGATCCCTTGTTTCAGGGGTCCGTGCCGGACTGCACCCTGGCCTGTGAGGGCGAACCGGTGCTGCTTTTCACCGAGAACGAGACGAACACCGAGCGCATCTTCGGCACCCCCAACCAAAGTCCTTACGTGAAGGATGGTTTCGACAACTATGTGGTGCACGGCCAGCACGATGCCGTGAATCCGCAGCAGACCGGGACCAAGGCGGCGGCCCTGTATTCTCTGAATGTCGGACGCCGGGGCGACGGCGGTGCTCAAGCTGCGCCTATGCTGCGCGTCGGCCCAGATGACGGGAAAAGCCTTCGGGAAGTCCTTCGAGGAGATCTTCGAGGCCCGGCAGCGGGAAGCGGACCTGTTCTACCAGGCCGTGACCCCGCCGTCGGTCACCGAAGATGAGGCCCGGGTGATGCGCCAGGCCCTGGCCGGCATGCTCTGGAGCAAGCAGTACTATTACTTCGATGCGGATCGGTGGCTCGATGAGCACGGAGCCCATCCGCTCCACGGCCAGACGCGCCAGTTCCGCAATCGGGAATGGTTCCACATGGTCAATGACCATATCATCTCCATGCCGGACAAGTGGGAGTATCCCTGGTATGCCGCCTGGGACCTGGCCTTCCACACCATCGCTCTTTCCGTGGTCGATCCCGATTTTGCCAAGCGGCAACTCGATCTCATGCTGCGCGAGGTCTACCTGCACCCGAGCGGCCAGATCCCGGCGTACGAGTGGAACTTCAGCGACGTGAATCCGCCCGTCCACGCCTGGGCGACCCTGTTTCTCTACCGGACCGAGCAGGCTCTTCATGGGGAAGGAGACCTCGACTTCCTCAAACGCTCCTTTGCCAAGCTCATGCTGAATTTCACCTGGTGGGTGAACCGCAAGGACCGGTTCGGCAAGAATGTCTTTGAAGGAGGATTCCTGGGGCTGGATAACATCGGCGTCTTCGACCGCAGCGCGCCCCTGCCCACGGGTGGGTACCTGGAACAGGCCGACGGCACCGCCTGGATGGCCCTTTTCTGCCAGAATATGACGGAGATGAGTGTCGAATTGGCCAGCTACGACGACACGTATGAAGACCTCTGCTACAAGTTTGTGGAACACTTTCTGTGGATCGCCTCGGCCATGAACCGCCCGGGGCAGGACGGCATGTGGGATGAAGAAGACGGCTTCTACTATGACATCCTGCGGCTTCCGGACGGGTCGTCGCAGCGGCTCAAAGTACGCTCCATGGTCGGCCTGCTTCCCCTCTGTGCCACGACGGTCGTCGAAGAGTGGCAGAGACAGCAGGTGCCGCACGTGCTGGATAGAGTCACGCACAGCGCCTCCAGCACATGCCGGAGCTTCTCGAAAGCATCCATGCCACCGGGCCCGGTCATTTCGGGGTCGCGAACCGCGCGGTTCTGGCTCTGGTGAACCAGCAGAGGCTCCGCCGGATCCTCGCGCGGATGTTGGATGAAAATGAATTCCTCAGCCCCTACGGCATCCGGGCCCTCTCCCGCTATCACCTGGAGCATCCGTATGTCTTCAGGTCCACGGCGAGGAATACCAGGTGGAATATCTCCCCGCCGAATCGGATACCGGGATGTTCGGAGGCAACTCCAACTGGCGCGGGCCCGTCTGGATGCCCGTCAATGTTCTGATCATAAGGGCCCTGATGAGCTACTACCTGTATTACGGCGACAATTTCCGGATCGAGTGCCCCACCGGCTCGGGGAGGATGATGAATCTCTTCGAAGTCAGCAAGGATATCGCCCAGCGCCTGACCCGCATCTTCCTGCGGGACCCCGCCGGCCGGCGGCCCGTCTATGGCGGGACCGAGAAATTCCAGACCGACCTGCACTGGATGGACCTGATCCTGTTCTACGAATACTTCCATGGGGACAACGGGGCCGGACTGGGCGCCAGCCACCAGACGGGTTGGACGGGTCTCGTGGCGGGGTTGATCCGGCTCTTCGGCCGCCTGGACGCGGGGAAGTTCCTGGAGGCCGGCCGGCGCGGCTCCTTTGCGCGACCCCAGGAAGCCCTCCGGAGCGAAGCGAAAGTGCCCGCTGAAGCCGTGGGCGCAGGATCGGCGGCTCGATAAGACGTCCGGGCAGACGTGCAACCCGTATTCAAGAGAACCGCTCCGCGCGGCGTGGGTCTCCCTTCCCGTTCGGTCCGTGCGGCGCGGCGGACGGGTGCGGCTTGCGGCAAAGGGAAGTGGTGGAGTTCCTGCAAGAGGGCGCGCTCGTGGCGCGGGACTTCGACGACTACCAGTTCTTTGAGACGGTCTCCCGCAACCACGGCCAGCTGGTAGCGGTCTTTGCCGATGCGCAGACCACCGGCATCTTTCGCGATATCGCCGAGGCCCGCGCGTGGCTCGGTCTGCCGACGGCCGAGTCGGCGTCCGGCCGCCCGCGTCCATCTCCCACCCCCTGAACCTTGGTCCGACCAAGGCGGCGGAAACGGCACAAGGGCGGAGCTTCCGCAGGACCGCCTCGGGAACGTGAGGAAGCCGGACGGACCGCATTTCTTCGTGTTGGCGGCGAGTCGGGCGCGGCCGGACCTGAGTCAAAACGGGCGGCGAAAGTCAGGATTTCGCCGATAGGAGGATCGAGTCTTGGCACTGTAGATTCCCGATAGGATTAGTCCATCAGCGTAGAGCCGATAGGCGCCGAGGCACGGTGTGCCTGCGGGTTGGCATAGGAGATTTCCGCATTCCACCAACAGACACTCACGAGAAGAAGGAGAATCGTACATGGAAACCAACCGATTGTTCCCAATTCTGGTCGCCTTGGTTGCCGTCTTGGCCGTTGGTTCCGCAGACGGCACGCAGGTTCGCCAGCAGCAAAAGAAGCCGAACATCCTCGTCATCTTCGGCGACGATATCGGCCAGACGAACGTCAGCGTCTACTCGCACGGGCGTGATGGGCTACCGCACGCCGCAACATCGACCGCATCGCCCGGGAGGGCATGATCTTCACCGACTACTACGCCGAGCAGAGCTGCACCGCCGGCCGGTCGTCGTTCATCACCGGCCAGTGCACGCTGCGCACCGGCCTGACCAAAGTCGGCCTGCCTGGCGCCGCCGCTCGGCCTGCAGGCAGCGACGATCCGACGATCGCCGAAGCTGCTCAAGCCGCTGGGCTACGCCACCGGCCAGTTCGGCAAGAACCACCTCGGCGACCGCAACGAGTTCCTGCCGACCGTCCACGGCTTCGACGAGTTCTTCGGCAACCTCTACCACCTGAACGCCGAGGAAGAGCCGGAGAACTGTCAACTACCCGCAGGACCCGGCATTCCGCCAGAGTTCGGCCCGCGCGGCGTCCTGCGACTGCAAGGCGACCGACACGACGACCCGACCGAGGAGCCGCGCTGGGGCAAGGTCGGCAAGCAGACGATCGAGGACACCGGCCCGCTGACCAAGAAGCGCATGGAGACGATCGATGACGAAACCTCCGACGCCGCCATCGACTTCATCAAGCGCCAGCGTCCAGGCCGGCAAGCCGTTCTTCGTCTGGATGAACACCACCCGGATGCACCTGCGGACGCACGTGCGGCGCCGAGCATCGCGACCAGCCCGGCCTGACCGCCCGCACCGAGTACGCCGACGGCATGATCGAGCACGACAAGCACGTCGGCACCATCCTCAAGGCCGCTCGACGACCTGGGCATCGCCGACAACACGATCGTGATCTACACCACCGACAACGGCCCGCACATGAACACCTGGCCGGACGGCGCGCATGACGCCGTTCCGCAGCGAGAAGAACACCAACTGGGAAGGCGCCTTCCGCGTGCCGTGCCTGATCCGCTGGCCGGGCACACATCAAGGCCGGGACCGTGTCGCAACGAGATCGTCAGCGGCCTCGACTGGTTCCCGACGCTGCTCGCCGCCGCCGGCGACCCGGACGTCAAGGAGAAGCTGCTCAAGGGCTACCAGGTCCGAGGCAGGACGTTCAAGGTCCACCTCGACGGCTACAACCAGCTTGCCGTACCTGACCGGCCAGCACGACCAGAGCGCCGCGCACGAGTCTTCGTCTACTTCAACGACGACGGCGACCTGGTCGGCGTGCGCTACGAGAACTGGAAGATCGTCTTCGAGGAGCAGCGGGTGCACCGGCACGCTTGCGGATCTGGGCCGAGCCGTTCACCACGCTCCGCGTGCCGAAGCTGTTCGACCTCCGGGCCGACCCCTACGAGCGCGCCGACATCACCTCGAACACCTACTACGACTGGTTGCTGGACACGTGCGTTCCTGCTGGTACCGGCGCAGGACGGACGTGCGCAAGTTCCTCGAGACGCTTCAAGGAGTACCCGCGCGCAGCAGGCCGCCAGCTTCAACCTCGATCAGGTGATGGAGAAGTTGCAGGAGAACAGCGGCAGCAATTGAATGGCGCGGACTCGTTCAGAGATGCATGGGCACTCTTCGGCGAGCGGAGTGTCCCGGCCGTTGTCGGTCGTCGTGGCCAGCGAGTCGTATCCCGATGAGCACCAAAGGCCAGAGACTCGCTGCTTCGACGACCTGAGCCTGGCGGCATTCGCAGCGATCCTCACCGGCCTGGCGGCGTGAAGGTCGCCGATCCGCTCCCCTCGTGGAACGACACCGCGCCGAAGAAGGCCATCATGGCCTTCGTCGAGCGCGTGACCAAGGAAGGCTCGCCCGACTTCGTCCCGCCGGCCGAGCGCATCGCCACGTTCGACAACGACGGCACGCTGTGGGCCGAGCAGCCGATGTACTTTCAGTTCCAGTTCGCGATCGACCGCGTGAAGGCCCTGGCGCCGCAGCACCCGGAATGGAAGACAAAAGAGCCGTTCAAGTCATCTGCTCGCCGGCGACATGAAGGCGTTCCTGGCCGGCGGCGAGAAATCGCTGATGCACGATGCTGGCGGTCGCGCACTCCGGGATGACGACCGAGGAGTTCGAGCAGACCGTGAAGGACTGGCTCGCCACGGCGAAGCATCCCAAGACCGGGCGGCCTTACACGGAGATGGTCTATCAGCCCATGCTGGAGCTGCTCGCCTACTTGCGCGCAAACGGCTTCAAGACCTTCATCGTCTCCGGCGGCGGCGTCGAGTTCATGCGGGCCTTCGCCGAGAAAGCCTACGGCATCCCGCCCGAGCAGGTCGTCGGCAGCCAGGGCAAGCTCAAGTTCGAGCTGCGCGACGGCAAGCCGGTGCTCGTGAAGCTGCCCGAGGTGCAGTTCGTCGACGACAAGGAGGGCAAAGCCGATCGGCATCCAGACCTTCATCGGCCGCCGGCCCATCGCCGCCTTCGGCAATTCCGACGGCGATCTGCAGATGCTCCAATGGACGACCGCCGGCGCCGGCCCGCGCTTTGCCTTGATCGTCCATCACACCGACGCCGAGCGCGAATGGGCCTACGACCGCCAGTCCCACATCGGCACAGCTCGACAAGGCGCTGGACGAAGCCAACGCCCAGAGGCTGGACGGTCGTGAGCATGAAGGACGACTGGAAACGCGTGTTCGCGTCCGAAGCGCAGGGACAGCAACAGCCATGAAGAGGTCTCCGGTGAGGATCGGCGACACCGAATGAAGGAAGGAGCATGCAATGAGCGTAGAAACGATGCCTTTGAAGAGCAGTGTCTCGGAGTCGAGGGGCCATCGTATGGCACTGAAGAAGCGGTTCCTGGCCGAGTTGGTCGGCACGTTCTGGCTGGTCTTCGGCGGTTGCGGCAGCGCGGTGCTGGCCGCCCAGTTTCCTGAAACCGGGATCGGGTTCCTGGGAGTGGCCTTCGCCTTCGGCCTGTCAGTTCTGACGATGGCCTATGCGATCGGCCACATTTCGGGCGCCCATCTGAATCCCGCTGTCTCCGTCGGGCTTTGGACGGCCCGACGTTTCCCCGCCCGGGACTTGGCGCCCTATATAGCCGCCCAGGTCTTGGGAGGGATCATCGGGGCCGGAGTGCTCTACGCGATCGCCAGGGGTCAGCCGGACTTCGATGCCGGCGCCGGCTTCGCCGCGAATGGATATGGTGAGCATTCGCCGGGTGGGTATTCTCTTTTCTCGTGCCTGCTCGCAGAAGTCGTGCTGACCTTCATCTTTCTGGTGATCATTCTGGGCGCCACGGACCGGCGTGCCCCCGGCCAGTTCGCCCCGATCGCCATCGGCCTGAGCCTGACTCTGATCCACCTCGTCGGTATTCCCGTGACGAACACGTCGGTAAACCCCGCGCGCAGCACCGGACCCGCTCTTTTTGCCGGCGGTTGGGCCCTGGCCCAGCTCTGGCTGTTCTGGCTCGCCCCTCTGATCGGTGCGGCCCTGGCCGGGGTCTTTCACCGGCTGTTGGCCACGGAGATCGGAGAGAAGATACCTCGGGAACGAGAGGCGGCATAGGCGATTCGACTCACCATGTATTGCCATGGCGGGCATGGGGCGGCATTTCCGGACCGCGGAGGACCTTCTCCAACCGTTCATGGGTGCGGTCGGACCTGCGTCACAATGCCGAGCGCATTCAGGATTCCGCTCATGGGAAGGCGATAGGGATTTTCGGCATAATCGATGCCATCCGATGGGAAGTGGAAACCTCCGGGGCGTGCGGCACCGCCGCGGTTGTTGCCGCGGGCGGGGGCACGCACCGGGCGCAGGCAAAAGGACGACATGGTTGATTCGGTTCGACAGGGAAAGGAGTTTTTATGAAGATAGTGAATTCAGTACGATACTCGATCATCCCCCTGGGAATCCTGGTCTTGCTCGCGCTATTCGCGGTGGTGCTGCCGCCGGCCGCCTCGGAAGGCCAGCAGGAAAACGCCGGGGGAGGGTCCAATCCCGCCGTCGATCCCAACGTGGTCAAGGCCCTGGACAAGATGGGCGCCTACCTGCGGACGCTCACGGCCTTCGAGGTCGAATCCACCAACAGCACTGACGAGGTGCTCGATACCGGTCAGAAGGTGCAGTTCGATGGGACGGCCCGCCTGCAGGCACGGAAGCCCAACAAGCTGCACGCCGAGGTCAAGACCGATCGCAAGCACCGGGAGCTCTTCTACGACGGCAAGACCTTCACGCTGTTCGGCCGGCGGGTGAACTACTATGCCACCGTGCCGGCGCCACCGACCCTGCGCGAGCTGGCCATCGAGTTGGCCGAGCGCTACGGGATCGAAGTGCCGTTGGTCGATCTCTTCTTCTGGGGCTCGCAGGACGACCGCCACTCCGACCTGCGGAGCGCCATCGACCTCGGTCCCAGCACGATCGGGGGCACGGAGTGCGAACAGTACGCCCTGCGCGAAGAGGGCGTGGACTGGCAGGTCTGGATCCAGAAGGGAGACACCCCGCTGCCTCGAAAACTGGTCATTACGACCACCAGCGACCCCGCCCAGCCCCAGTATGTCAGCGTCCTGAAGTGGAACCTCACCCCCAAGTTCGACGAGGCCACCTTCAGTTTCTCTCCGCCGCAAGGCGCCATGAGGATCGTGCTCCAAACCGCCGACGGCAAAGTCGCTCCGCCATCCAAATAGCGAGGGTAATGATATGAAAAAGTCAACGCCTTATCGGAAGATCGTATGGTTCGTCGCTCTCTTCGTCACTCTCTATAATACCGTTCTCACCTCTCCAGTTGCCTGCGCTGTGGTCGTGCGGGGTGCTGCCCGCACGAACGTGAACCGCAACGTGAACGTCAATCAGAACGTGAATCGTGCTGCCCGCACGAACGTGAACCGCAACGTGAACGTCAATCAGAACGTGAACGTGAATCGCAGCGTCAACGTCGATGTGGATGATGATCATGATTACCACCCGCTCGCGACCGCGGCGGCGGTGGCGGCGGTCGGCGACCGTCACGGCCGCGGTGGTCGGCTCGATCGTACACACCAAGCCGCCCGATTGTGTGCCTGTGGACGTCAACGGAGTCACCTTCCTGCAAGTGCGGTTCGACCTGGTACCAGCCGCAATACGCCGGCACCCAGGTCAGTTACGTCGTGGTCAACCCGCCCAAATGAGAACTCGTCCCAAGGGTGCCGGGAGCGGCCTTGACCTGGGGGCGGAGCTTTGTTCCAGGCGACGAGCCTGGCGTGAGCGACTCTGCCCCCGCCCTGACCACAGAGGTGTGGAACAGCCTGCCCAGAAAGATGGAGTCCAACCCATGAGGCGTGCTATTCTTGTTCTGTTGTTGATCTTTGGGGCCGGTTGCACGAGCTACCACAAGGTCACAGACCTGAACACCGGGAAGGCGTACTACAGCACGGATATCGACCAGAAGAGCAGCGGTGCGGTGGAATTGAAAGACGGACGAACCGGCAATACCGTTACTCTGCCGTCTTCCGAGGTGCAGACGATCACCAAAGACCAGTACATGAGAGGAATCTACTCAGACCAAGGATGATGCGCACTGCGCTCGCAATGACATGGTGCTTGTCGCGTCTTGGTTCTGTTAAAGGCTCTGGGACAAGACAGAGGTATCGGCCGGAGGCGGCAGGCCGCAACTGATCCCCCGCCCCTCGCCCCGCAGGCCCCGCCCCGCTCCTGCCGACTACCGACTACCGACTACTGCCTTATTCACCACGGAGACACGGAGGGCACGGAGGATAGCAGGCCGGAGGCCGGAGACTGTAGGCCGCAGCCCCACTTCAAACTTCACACTTGACACTTCAAACTTCCTGTTTTTCCCTCGCTCTGGCCGAGAATCGGGGGTAGGATTCGGCGAATCTAAGGGTGTTTGTAGGTTGGGAGGCTGTGACTTGGCGAGGAAGATTGCCAGCGATCAGGGATGGCTGGGGCCAGGGCCAAGCGTCCGGCGTCGATCAGAAGGGAAGGCATACGATGAGCGAGTGGGGACCGGAGAATCCGCATCCTTTGTCGAAGATGAGCACGGAACTGGTCTGGGAAGGCAAGTACGACGAATACGGCAACCGCCGGCAGGTGGACGTCGCCGGCTGCGCCATGCCCATGCAGAAGATCGAGACCATCGACGAGCCGCGGAGCGAGGCCGCCGCCAAGGGCAAGCAGGACCTCCTGGCCTTCGAGAAAGAGACCACCCGCCTCGACGACTTCCGCAACCGGCTCATCTGGGGCGACAACAAGCTCGTCATGGCCAGCCTGCTCGAGGAGTTCAAGGGCAAGATCGACCTGATCTACATCGACCCGCCGTTCGACGTCGGCGCGGACTTCACGATGGACGTGCCGATCGGCGACGAGAAGGAGACAGTCGAGAAGGACCAATCCACGCTCGAAATGGTCGCCTACCGCGACATGTGGGGCAAAGGCACCGACTCCTACCTGCACATGATGTTTGAGCGGCTCACGCTGATGAAGGAGCTGCTCAGCGAACAGGGAAGCATCTACGTGCACTGTGATTGGCGCGATGAACACTCGTCTGCGGCTCGTGCTCGATGATGTCTTCGGCAGGACAGTCTTCTGTCGAGACGATCATCTGGCAACGAACGATCGCACAGCGATGCACGGCGTATCGGAATGCGCACGACTACGATGTTGTTCTACGCAAAGCCGAAGCGCGTACATGGAATCGACAATTCTATGAGCCTATGATCCGGAGTACGTCGAGAACGCACTATCGTCTATCGAGGACAAGCGAGGCCGTTATCAGCCGACAGATAACGAGCTCCCGGAGTTAGCAAGGCCTGTACGGGGCAGTCTTGGCGAGAGCGTTAACGCCCACTGGACGTTGGCGTCACTGGAGACGTCCACAGGATGAGATGGAGAAGCTATCACAGATGACGATCGGATTCGACTATAGAAGGACGGTAAGCCGAGTACATGGCTCAAGCAGTACCTGGATGAGATACGACGGAGCGCGTCTGCCGATCATTTGGACTGACATTCCAGACGTGATCGCAAGCCACGGAGAAGACTCGACTATGCCACGCAAAAGCCCGAAGCTCTTCTCGAACGCATCATCGAGCCGTCATCCAACGAAGGCGACCTCGTCGCCGACTTCTTCTGCGGCTGCGGCACGACGGGCGCAGTGGCGGAGCGGCTTGGGCCGCCGCTGGATCATGGCGACCTGGGCCGGTTCGCCATCCACACCAGCCGCAAGCGGCTGATCGAGCTGCAGCGCAAGCTGCACGACGAGGGCAAGCCCTACCGCGCGTTCGACGTCTACAACCTCGGCCGCTACGAGCGGCAGTGGTGGCAGAAGGACCGGCTCAAGGGCGCGGACGAGGAGCACCGGCGCGTGGTGCTGGAGTTCTTCAAGGCCGAGGTCCTGGCGAACGCCCCATCGCCGCTGCTTCACGGCCGCAAGGGCGGGGCGTTCTGTCACGTCGATGGCATCGACTCGCATCTTCACCCGCGACGAGGCGAAGGCGGTGGCCGAGGCTGTCGCGCAGGCGGGCGGCAAGCGAAGTGCTACTGCCTGGCGTGGGAATTCGAGATGGACTTGCGGCTGACGGCGGCGGCGCTGGAGAAGGAGCTTGGGCGTCAAGCTGAAGCTGATCCAGATTCCGCGCGAGATCATGGAGAAGAACCGCAAGAACCCGCCGCCGTTCCTTGGAGGTGGCGGTGCTGGAGGCCGAGCCGGTCTATCAGCAAGGACAAGGGCAAGAAGCGAGCGTCGATATCAAGCTGACGCAAGTTCCTGCCGTCGCTGGCCGAGGTGCCGAGCAAGGAACTGGAGGCCCTCAAGGAGCGGGCGGTCAAGAGCGGGTTCGACTTCATCGACTTCTGGGCGGTCGACTTCGACTGGCAGCCGGGCAAGCCCTTCAACCACCACTGGCAGGACTACCGCACGCGCAAGGACCGCAGCCTCAAGACGGTCAGCGACGCGGGCTACGTCTACCCGAAGAAGGGCAAGCACACGGCCTGCGTCAAGGTGGTCGACATCTTCGGCTGCGATACGAGCATCACGGTGGAGGTTGACGGTATGAGCAAGAAACGACCTCCACGCACGACCGCAGCGCGGAGCAATCCGCCGGTCGGAGGCCAGATCGTTCTTCTACCAGACAGAGGATGGGCGTCAGAGGATCGAAGTTGGCTCAGGGAGGCGACAGTCCTAGCTGACGCAAGCCGGCATGGCAGAACTCTACCAGACCACCCCAGAGAACATAACCCTTCACATTAAAGCCATTTATGAAGAGGGCGACTTGAAGAGCCGGCAACTTGTAAGGATTCTTACAGGTTCGATCGAGGGAGTAGACAAGTTCAACGGGCGCGAGCACTACAACCTGGATCATTCGCCGTGGGCTACCGCGTGGCGCTCCCGCCGGGGGACCCAGTTCCGCCAGTGGGCTACGGAGCGGCTGCGACGAGTTCATCGTCAAGGGATTCGTCCTGGACGATGAGCGCCTGTCCGAGCCGGGCGGTATCGACTACTTCGATGAATTGCTGGAGCGCATCGCGTGCGATTGCGAGCGTCGGAGAAGCGGTTCTACCAGAAGATCCGCGACATCTACGCCTTGAGCGCCGACGACGCTCCCCACAACCCATGACGGAGGAATTCTTCGCCGCGGTTCAGAACAAGATGCTCTATGCGGCGACAGGCAAGACGGCACGGCGGAACTTGATCAGCAGCCGGGCCGACGCCGCACTGCCCAACATGGGGCTGACGACCTGGAAAGGCGCTGGACACGGCCGGGACATCCTGACGTAAGGCTAGACACGACCATCGCCAAGAATTACCTGCCACAGCGAGGAGATGGAAGACGCTGGAGAACCTTCATCGTCGGAGCAGTACCTGGACTTCGCGGAGATTCAGGCCCGCCGAAGCGCAAAGATCATGTACATGGCGGACTGGAAGGCCAAGCTGGATGAGCTTCCTGCGCCTCAACGAATCACGAGATTCTGACCCATCGCAGGGAAATCCAAGGAACTTGCGGATGAGACGGTTCATGCCCAGTAGAGAATTCGCGCGGCAATCGCCGGATGATTGAGGCCGAACCCGATGACGACGTTGGGCGTACCGTCGATCGCCGGTCTTCAGGTCCTGAAGGAAGACAACGATGCCTGATCAAACGCTCCTGAATCCGACGGCTTTGGAGCCGCTGTTCTCGCCTTGGGACGAACCCACGAAGCACCGCGTCCGAGGGCGACAAGCCCGGCGATCCCGCCAAGATCATCAACGGACGCAGGCCCTCTCCCATCGTCATCGTCAACAATCTCCGCTGGGCGGTGAAGGAGTGGCGCGAGTCGTTCTATGGCGGGGCCAGTGACACGACGCGGGAACTGCTCAACCACTGGTTCAACCGCAGCCATCGGGCCAAGACGGCAGCCGGGGAGGAATTCGAGTTTCACTACTACTTCTGCCAGCGGGAAGCGATAGAGACTCTCATCTACCTGCGAGGAGGTGAGAGGCTTGACGTGCCTGTCCGCAGATCGTCGCGAGCTTCGGCGGCCCAGTCCGCGGAAATCCAGGCGCTCGGAATCACCGAAGAAGAAGACATGTGGGCCCGCTACGCCTTCAAGGTGGCCACGAGGAGCGGGCAAGACCAAGATCATGAGTCTGGCCATGGTGTGGAGCTACTTCCACCACCTGCGGGAGTCCGATTCGCCAATGACGCGGCATTTCGTCGTCATTGCTCCGAACCTGACGGTGTACGAGCGACTGAAAGAGGATTTCGGCGACGGGCGGATCTTCGATACGCGACCCGCTGATCCCTGCGGAGTGGCGAGGCGACTGGAATCTGTCCATCGTTCTTCAAGACGAGGCAACCGGTGCGGCAACCGGCGGGACCCTGTACCTGACGAATATCCATCGCCTGTACGATCAGGAGAAACGACGCAAGAACAAGGATGCGGAGACCTACGACTGGGCGGGGCCGGCCGTCTCCAAGGCCAAGGCACTCGACACCGGGCAGCGCTTGCGAGATCGAATCACAGCCGCATCCGGGCGTGATGGTCCTCAACGATGAAGCGCATCACGTGTGGGACCCGGACTCGGCGTGGAACACGGCGATCCGGTATCTGCATGACACACTTGATGAGCCGTACAGGACGGGGCATCGTGGCACAACTGGACTTCAGTGCAACGCCGAAGGACGACAAGGTGCAGGCGTTCAAGCACATCGTTTGCGATACGCCCTTAGGCGAAGCTGTCGATGCGGGAATCGTGAAGACGCCAATTATTGGCAGGACAGCAAAGGCCCTGCGAATTGCAGGCGGCGGACGAATGCGGCTTACCGCTACGATCAGCCAACTTCGGCTTGGGTTATGAGCGCTGGCGACTGAGCAAGCAGGAGTGGGAGAAGAGCGGCAAGAAGGCCCTCATGTTCGTGATGTGTGAAGACACGGGAGCGGCCGACCAGATCGCCACACGTCTGAATTCCGATGACGCGTTCAGCGAATTGAACGGACAAGACGATCAACCTGCACACGAATCTCAAGGGCAAGATCAAGAACATCGGGCGAGGGGCCAACGCAAAGCAGATCTTTCGTCGAGGATGAAAAGAGCATCAGCGATGAGGACCTGAAGGCCCTGCGAAAGCTGAGCCGCGAGCTGGACAGCAACAGCAGTCCGTATAGCTGCATCGTCTCCGTCCTGATGCTCCGCGAGGGTTGGGACGTTACGAACGTGACGACGATAGTGCCGTTGCGTCCGTACAGTTCCAAGGCCGAGATCCTTCCCGGAGCAGACGTCTGGGACGTGGATTGCGCAGAATCACACCGCCGGGCGGCGCGAACGAAATCGTCACCGTCGTGGACCACCCGTCTTTCGCCAGCCTCTATCAACAGGAATTGGCTCAGGAAGGGTTGCCCATCGAGATGGTCGACGTCGATGAGATACCGAGGACAACGGTGTCCATCTATCCCGACGAGGCACGCAAAGACATCAAGGCCCTTGAGATTCTGGTGCCGCGCCTTTCCAGCGGGCACCGGATCGTGCCCACGGTGGACGGACATCACCCTCGAGGAAGTCCGGGAGGCCTTCAAGCCCTACAAGCCGCTGCCGCTCGCCGGTGCGGTCAAAACCGAAATCGACTACGAGGGCCGACAGCTTCTCACCGGTGAAATCGTCGAAAGGATGAAGATCCACATCGAGCTGCTCGACTCCGGTATCGGAGCCATCTCCTACTACCGCCAGCAGCTTGAGATGATCTGCAAAGTGCGCGGCACCCATGCCGCGATCTGCGCCCCTTTTGCAGACCTTCATCGAGGAGATGCTGTTTGAGAGGAAGACCAACCTCTTCGAGCCGGAACTGATCGCCCGGCTCGGTGATTCCGATGTCGGCGAACATATCAGGGCGGTCTTTGTCCCCTTGATCCGCAAGCACACGACGAAGGTGGAGCGAAGGTTGCCCGATCAGGAACCGATGATGCTATCCACGTGGAAACCCTTCCAGGTGACCCACAGCGAGCGCAGGCCTGCTCTGGAGGCGCAGAGCACGCTTTTCAATCTCGTTCCCTGCAACCGCGAGCTGGAAGTGGCGATGACCGAGTTTCTCACGGCCAAGGCACGCGACGTGGCTGCCTTCGCAAAGAATGCGGGGCCGCAATGTCTCCGCGTCGATTACATCGGCGTTGGAGGACGACTCGCTTTCTACACGCCCGACTTCTTCGTTCGCACGACCTCAGGCAACTACTACCTTGTCGAAACGAAAGGGCGCGAGGATATCGACGTTCCGCGCAAGGCGCGTGCCGCCGTGGAATGGTGCAAATGCGCTTCGACGAACAAATGCAAATGGGAATACCTCTACGTACCCCAAGGGGTTTTCGAGAATCTGAGCGAAGCATCGATTGAGGCTGTTGGCGCGGACCTGTGCACCGGCGCTTGCAGAACCTTGTGAAAGAGGAGGAGCACAAGGATCAACTGCCCTTGTTCGCATCGGTCATTGATGAGGAGGCAAAGGAGGCTCCGTTCGAGGCCAAAGGCATCATCGACAAAGAGGTTTTGGAGGCCCTGCCGGAGAGATATCGCAGAGCGGCCGAGCAGGCGATCTCGGTCTTTCGATTCCTGGAGAAGAAGGAGAATATCAATTACGGGCAGGTCTTTCAGGCACTATTGGGCTGCGTGGATGAGGCATCCCGTGCGCTGCTCCACAAACGGCTGTCACCGGCCATGCCCGATCTGCCGCAAGAACAGAAGAGTCTGGTTCAATCCCTATGTAGACAATCTGGGCCGCCCGCAGGCTCAGCACTATCTTGGCATCGCGCAGAATCTCCGGAAGACGCTCGTATACCGGAACGGCTTCTCGCCCCTCGGGCTGCTCAGAACGTGTTTGGACTACGCGCTGAATGACAACACCAAAATTCCGGGAGTGTTTGCCGCGGTGCGAGAGCAGTTCCGCGTGAAAGGGGCTGCCGACTTGCTGACAGTTGTCGCCAACATGAACGACTTCAGAAACAAGTATGTCGCCCATCAGCAGGAGGAATTGAGGGACGTGAATCTCGCTCGCGGCCAGCTCACGAAGTGGATCGCAGGGCTTTACTACATACACTCTCGCGCTTGAGACCATAGAAGCCCGGGAAACTACCGCGTTCCGGTCCTTCTTCCGGAGGAAATCCGCGTCAATCGGTAGATTGGCGCGCTCCGCTCGCACTTGTCTGATCTGCGGCTGAAGACAAGAGCCCGCATGGGCTAAAGCCCATCCTACGAACGACCACGTTTGTGCAACAGTCCAAAAGGTAAAACACCCCGCGAGCAAGAAATTCTTTATTCCTTTGGCCACAAAGAGTTGCGCGACGTCGGCCGCGTCGTGCGCACAGAATTCCGGCACGATTCGTGCAACACGCCGGGAGATAGGGAGGGACATATAAGTACAGGTCTGTCCGCTTTGGGCAGGACAAGGCCAAAGGCGAAGGTAAGAAAGCAAAGGGCAAGAGTCGAAAAGCATGGATCGCAAATCGTAAATGACCAATTATCAATCATCAATTCTGAAGGGCTCACGCATGACTACCGAAGCACAAACAGAAGCCAATCGTGTCAATGCCCAGAAGTCCACCGGGCCCCGTACGCCCGAAGGCAAGGAAAAGGCCGCCCAGAACGCCCTCAAGCACGGCCTGTTCGCCCGGGAGACCGTCATCCGGGGGGAAGATGAGGGGGACTTCGAGGTGCACCGGGAAATGCTGCTGGGGCAACTGATCGCGGACACGCCGCTGGAGGAGATGCTGGCGGAGCGGATCGTCGATCTGTCCTGGCGGCTCAAACGGGCGGTCCGGGACCAGGAAAAAGCCTTCGTGAAGCTGTATGAGCGGCAGATGGCGCGGGCCGAGGAGCCCGGGAACGCCGCTCTCCCGAGCGGCAATAGAGAGCAAGCCAATCAGGAGATTGGCGATCCCGAGACGATCGGGCGGATGATCCTGGAGGACTTCAGCCAGGAGGGGGTCCTGGACCGGCTGCTGCGGTACGAGCGGCGGATCGAGAGCAGTCTGTACCGGACGTTGAACCAGTTGCGGCGGGTGCACGACCAGGTCCAGAAGGCGGCCCTGGAGGATACGAGCATTCTGGAGCGCTGGCGGGAAGAAGACTGGGAGACCAAGAAGGGGCGGGCGTTCGCCCGCTGTTCGTCTCCGGCTGTTTCTCCCGGGCCGGCGGGCCCCACGACGAACACCCCGGCTCCCGGCGCGGCCGTTGTACAAACAAAGCCAATTTCCGGCCCCGCCGGGCGGGACGGGGCCTGGGGGACGCGGGACGAGGGGGCAAATGCGCAAAACGAACCCAATCCCGGCGGCGCCGGGTGGGGCGAGGCCGGAGGGGCGAGGGGCGAGAGCGAAACGTGCGAAACGAACCCAATTTGCGCCGGGTCCGGGGAAGAAGTCGGGCGGGGACGCCCAACCTACGAGGAGCCGTCTGCCGGCGGCACGACGAACCTGGCGGTGGCCCAGGACCAATCGTGCGAAACGAACCCAATTTGCGGCGGGGTGAATAACCGCCAACGAGGTTACACCCCCATCTTTCGCCGGCGCAGATGAGAGCCAGGGCTCTCGTGCCATAGGGTCAGGGTCATTCGCGTGAAGCACGGGCCGGGGAAGACAGACCCGGTCTGCCTGCACCGGCCGCAGTCGGGTGCGGCCGGAACTGAGTCAAAGCGCTGGACGGATTCAGGATTCCGCTTACGCAAAACGAGGCTCTGGTGCCAGGGATTCCCGGCATAATAGATCGCGATCGTCGCTAAGGCAACCGGGAGAAACCACGGACGGACACCTATGGACAGCGGAGGGGAGACACAGGGCTTTCCCGAGTACGCCCGGGAAGGGAGGATTTTTATGGCTCAGGTACAGAACCCCCTTCGGAAGAAGAGAGGATATGCTTCTTTCAGGAGCCTCTGGCCTCTGGTGGTGGGATTGATCCTGCTCCAGGCAGATGCCGTCTCCGGGGCCCAGGCCGGCGGCGGCCCGGAACCGATAAGGTCCTTGTCTGCCGGGCAGATCTTCACGTTTCTGTTCCTCATGCTGGGACCGATCAAGATCATCGGCCCCTTCGCCAGAATCACCCAGAGAGCGGATCCCTGGCTGGCGCACCGGATTGCCTGGCGGGCGATCCTCTTTTCCATTTTCGCCCTCCTGCTGGCCGCCCTGATCGGAGAGAGTTTCCTTCGGCGCTACGACATGCCCGTTGGGGTTCTCGCCCTGGCCGGCGGGATCGTCCTGTTTCTCGTGGCGCTTCAGACCGTTCTCCACCAGTTCACGCCGCCGGCGCGGAGCGAAGGAGAGCCTGCGCCTGCGACTGTGAGTATGGCCGTAACCCCCATCGCCTTTCCGACCATCGTGACGCCCTACGGCATCGCGGCGCTCATCGTCTTCATCACTATCAGTCCGGATTGGCGGGGGAAGCTGGCGATCGGGGTCATTCTGCTGGCGATCATGCTGTTGGACCTGGTGGCCATGCTCCTGGCCCGGCACATTCTGCGTTTCCTGGGGGTGTTCCTGCAGATTCTGGGGGCGGTTCTCGGCATCATCCAGGTGGCCCTGGGGCTGCAAATCATCCTGAACTCTCTCCAAAGGTTGTGGACATGACGGCGTCGGGCCATCCGGAGAACTTATGATGAATCAAGGGATTTACTGGTCCCGGTCGGATTACTGTTGGCTAACGGGCTGCACCCACATCGGGCCGGGGACCGTCGACCGGGACCGCTTTGACTACACGGCGGCCATCGCGGAGTCGTGGAAGACCCAGATGCTCCTCAACATCGTGAAGCTGCGCTACAGCGACACGCCGGTCTTCCTCGATGTGCCCTCGGTCATCAGCCAGTATGCCATTCAGGGCCGGATCAACCTGGGCGCGGGCTGGAATGCCAGCATCACCGGGGGCGACACCCAGATGCTGGGAGTCGAGGGCCTGTACGCCGAGCGTCCCACGATCACCTACACGCCCCTGAGCGGGGACAAATTCACCCGGAGCCTCCTGACCCCGATTCCTCCTGCCTCGCTGCTGTTCCTCCTGCAATCCGGCTGGCCCGTCCGACTGCTCTTCGGGCTGTGCGTGAAATCCATCAATGACATTGACAACAATTCCACCGCCCCGGCGTTTGCCCGTCCTCCCGACCCGAGGTTTGCGGAGTTGATCGAATTGCTGGAAAGAGTCCAGCGGTCCGGGGCGATTGGCACACGGCTCGTAAGGAAGGACAAATGGGAGGCGGCCCTGATGACCTTCCGGCGTAGAGTCGCCCCGGACATCGCCCGGGACCTCGCGGCGGCCCGGAAACTGATGGGCGTCGACCCGAATGCGACCGAGACGACGGTCACCTACGGGTCCGCGCCGGCGGCGGCCAACGAGATCGCCATCCTGACCCGCTCCATCATGGAAATCATTATCGAGATGGCTTCCCAGATCGACGTGCCGGCCGAACACGTCGCGGAGGGCCGGACCTATGCGACCTTGCCCGAAGTCGGGTCGGGCACGGGCCAGGTCCCGCCCTTCAGCCGTGTTCACACCGGCAAGGAGAAACCGACGCACGCCTTTGCGGCGATCCGCAATCGCGGGCACTGGTACTGGATTGACGACGGGGACCGGGTTTCGAAAGCCCATTTCACCTTCCTGATGGTTCTCTTCAGCCTGACGGAGACGGGCACCCCGCCGCAGGCGCCGCTGATCACCGTGCCGGTCAATTAGGACCGGAGCAAGGAAGAAAGGAGAGCGATTCATGCCGAAAGGTCATCTGCTCGACTGGCTTTCCCCTTGGCTGATCTTCGTGGGGACAGCGGCACTGGTCCTGGTTTCCATTTATACCGGGGTCTTCCTGGCCCGTTTCCGGCAAAAGCGTTCCCCGCAGGACAAGGAAACGTCCGTCAGTACCCTGGTGGGCGCGACCACGGCATTGCTGGCGTTCCTTCTGGCCTTCACCTTCGGACTGGCGTCCTCCCGGTTCGATGCCAAGAGGGCGTTGCTGCTCGATGAGGTCAACGCCATTGGCACCGCCTTTCTGCGGACCCGTCTGATTCCGGAACCCCATGGCGCGGCGGTCCGGGCCCTGCTGAAAGAATATGTGGACATTCGGGTGGAATTGGCTCGGCACCCGGAGAAGGCCGAGTCGTTGATCCGGCGGTCGGGCCAACTGCAAGAGCTCATGTGGCCGCACGCGGCGGCCCTGGCCCAAGCGGACCTGAAGAATGCCCCCATCGTGACGCTTTTCGTGAACTCCCTCAACGAGATGTTCGACCTGCAGACCAAACGCATCACGGTCGGTGTCTTCTATCAGATGCCGTTGGCCCTGTGGATCGCCCTCTTCGCCCTCACGGTCCTCTCCATGCTGGAAGTGGGGTACCTCCTCGGCATGTCCGACCGTGCGAACTGGCTGCTGGTTCTCATCCTTTCCCTGGCTCTCTCGACCGTGATCCTGCTGATTGTCGATCTCGACCGCAGCGGGGTCCGGGGAGCCGGGCTGATCAAAGTCGAGCAGCAGCCCATGCTCGATCTGCAACAGTGGATCCAGGGGCAGATGGGATCGGGGTAGGCCGGAGCCTGTTGCATGAGTGTCTGCCCGGAGCCGCGTGCTTATCGCCCGAGAATATCCGCGTTGCTCGCCCGAAGAGGAACACAGACTCCGAAAAGTCTCGCCCCTCCGACAGATTCCTGCAGGAGGATGCCTCCATTGAAACATATACTTTAATGATGAAAAGGCAAACATGGGTTCTGATTTCCCTGGCATCGGTCCTGCTGATCTTCTGTGCGGTTCGTGCCGTAAGGAGCCCCGCGGTCTCGGCGGGAGCCCAACGCACCGGCGTGTGCGAAGACCTTGCCCGATCGGACGAGAAGGAGACGAGCGCGGGTGCGGACAACAGCAACGCCGCCAACGAATTGCGTCTGCGGCAACTGGAAACCGCCGGCGCAGCACAACGGATGAGGCAACAGGAGGCCGCCAACGAATTACAGCGGAGGCAACAGCAGGCCCCGCGCCCGCTGTCGTAGAATCCAGGCCGGCGGTCATTTCAGGAAGGGGACCCCAACCCGTTGGGCCACGGCTTGATGCGGGCGCTGCGGTAATGGATTACGGCTCCCGGCGTATGTTGCTGGAAGCCAATGCCTCCCCGGTAGGGAGGTTTGAGGTCGTTTGTCGCGCAGACCTTTTCGCCGTTGACCAGGACCATGGCCTTCGGACCATCGCCGAAGATCTGCAGCAGGAACCATTCCTCGTCTTTGCTGACGATGCGCCGGGCGGGCACGATGCCGTAGAGACTGCCGGTGGGGTTCGTGCTGTCCGGTGCGTTGAAGCATTGTACCTCAATACCCGACTGACCGCAGTGGAAGAGCACGCCCCCGTTGCCGTTGACAATCGTTTTGACCCACACCTGCAGCTCGAAGGGCCCCTCAAACTGCTGCTTCGTGGTCGCCTGGCCATCGGGACCCTGGCCGGTGAGTGTGTCGTCCTGGATCTGCCATTCTGCCTTGCCCCCCAGGCGCAAGCCCTCCATTCCGGACTCCAGCAGATTGGTCCAATGTTCCTGGTCCGGCAGCGGCCGGATCTGGATGTTCCGGAAATACGCCCGGCAGCCGATGTTCTGAATGCCGAGGAAGCCTTGGCGCAGCCGGTACTTGAGGATATCGTTGGCATCCATGTTGATGTCATGGAGGAGAGTTTCATTGAGCGTGATGCGCAGCCGGGGCCAATTGCACTCGACCTCGCAGCGGTTCCACTGCCCCGAGGGAAGATTCACGAGGCGACGCGGTGCGGCCACGTCGTAGATCGCGCCCGGCGAGCGAGCACCATAGTCATCCCTGTCATGCCGGAGATGGATTTTGAACCCGAGACTGGAACCCGGTCCCTCCAGCGGAGCATGGAACAGGACGCCGCCTTCGTACCATCCTTGCGTCTGGTACTCAAAACGCAGCACGAAATTCTCGTACTGCTTCTCGCTGCGGAGCCAAGAGGGGTAGGGCCCCGCTCCGGTCGTGTAAAGGGCCTGTTCCTTCACGGTGAAGGCCTCCGGCGTTCCCACGGGGACCCAGCCCGTGAGATCCTTTCCGTTAAACAAGGAGGTGAAGTCCTCTTGGGCCGATACGTTCACGGCAGGCAGACTGCAAAGAACAACCAATATGGTGAACACGCGAATCGAATGTCTGGATCTTTTCGTCACAACAAACCTCATGGATTCAGCACTCCTTCGTGATGCCGGGCTGCGGCGGCGCGTAGAGGCCGTCGGGACCGGCGTGGATGGGGGCGGGCGTATCGAAGGTCATGTGGTCGATGTCCGCGACGAACTGGAAGTCCGAGTTCATCGCCTGGTCCCAGGTGACGTACTGGCCGGTGTGCGTGGCCATGCGGCCCATCAGGGCGGCGACCTCGGCCTCGCCGGCCCGGCGGGCCTCGTTGTGCGGCTTGTTCTGGCGGATCGCGTCCAGCAGCAACTGCCATTCGGCGTGGTAGGGATTGGGGTCGGGCCCCGGTACTCCCACACGATGTTCTCCGGCGTCATGTTCTGGCTCTTGTAGATCTTGGGCCTCGGCTCCCCGAGCGTGGCCATGAGCACGGCCGAGCCCTTCGAGCCGTGGGCGTAATCGGCGTAGGTTTCCCAGCAGCCGTTCATGTGCCGCGAGAAGGCGAACAGCTTCGTGCCGTCGGCGAAGGTGTACTCGACCGTGTAGTGGTCGAACTGGTTGCCCGCCTCCGCGTAGCAGCGGCCGCCCATGCCCTGGGCCGTGACCGGCCAGGCTCCTTTGGCCCAGCAGGCCACGTCGATGTTGTGGCAGTGCCAGTCGATGAAGAACCCCGACGACACCCAGGTGAAGCTGTTGGGGTGCTGGAGCTGGAAGACCAGCTCGTTGGCGCCCTGCGGCAGGGGCGGGCAGTGGACCGGCCCGTGCACGCGGTAGATCCGCAGCGTGTGCACGTCGCCGATGGCCCCGTCGTGGATCCGCTGGATCACCTCCTGCCGGGCCTTGGAGTGCCGCCACATGAAGCCCACGCCGACCTTCAGGTTCTTCTTCTCGGACTGCTCGGCGGCCTTGAGCCAGCGCCGCACGGCGGGCGCGTCCGTCGCGAACGACTTCTCCATGAAGACGTTGACGCCCTTGCCGACGGCGTACTCGAAATGCATCGGCCGGAAGGCCGCGTGCGTGGTCAGCAGCACCACGTCGCCGGGACCGAGGCAGTCGATCGCCTTCTTGTAGGCGTCGAAGCCGACGAACTGCCGGTCCGGCGGCACGTCGACCTTCTCCGGAGCGCGTTCTTTGAGGTTCTTCAGGCTGCTCTGCACGCGCGGCTCGAACAAGTCGGCCATGGCGTAGAGCTTCACCGGGCCGCCGGTGGTCGCGAAGGCGTCGGCCACCGCGCCCGTGCCGCGTCCGCCGCAGCCGACCAGGGCCAGCTTGATCGTGCTGTCCTGGGCCGCATACAGGCGGGAGGCGATTCCGGTCGCCAGGACCGAGCCGGCGCCCATGCGGCCGGTGTTCTTCAGGAACTCACGACGTGATGTGGCGGTCTTCCCGCTCTTATGCATTCTTCCACCCTTTCAGAGAGCCTGGCTCTTGATGAAGTCACGGCGCTGCGCTTTCGGTGACAGGTCATTGTAGACCGCCGCCGGCGCAAGTCAACAGACGAGATTCCGCCGGTGGCCCCAGGAATCCCTGCTTGCCGTGCTGCGACTCTGCTGGTAGTTTAGTTGAGTTGCTGGTTCACAGGCGTCCGAGCCTATAGGCAGAAGTAGTGTCGCATGAGCCATCCAATCGAGCGCCGCCGGTTGTACAGTTAGGAGGCATTATGAACCCTTTGAGAAGTTCCCGACGGTCCCTTCTGAAACTGGCAGGCTGCGCAGGGGCATCCTTGGCTCTGCCAGGGTCGTTGTTCGGCCAGGGCGTGCAATCCTCCGGCACCACAACCGCCACGCGTCCGGCGCGGCCTTTCGAAGTGGACGGAACCCTGTATCCCTGGGACGTGCATGATGAAGGCATCGAGACCATCCTGGACAACATGATGAGCCTGGCCGGCATCAACACCGTCTACCTGATCTGCCTGATGCATCACGAAGGCCGCCCTCTCACGAGCAAGCAATACCCGCACAATCCCGCCCGGGCCCGCTGGGACACCGAAGACTCCTGCGCCTACTTCCATCCACACCGGGACCTCTACGGCCGTATCAAGCCGGCGATATCGCGCCACGACTGGCTCCGCTCGACCGATTGGCTCCGGGTCGTGATCGAGGCGGCGCGGGCGCGGGGGCTGAGAGTCGGGGCGGAGATCTCGCACACCCCGATCCCCGCTTCCGTGCTGAAGGACAACCCGGATTACCAGCAACGCGACATCAATGATGTCCCCCAGGGCTGTTTGTGCCCCAACCACCCCGATGTGCGGGAGTATTTGCTGGCGCTTTTTGGCGATGTAGCAGCCCATTACGAGATCGATCTGATTCAAACTTGCATGCGGTTGTACGCGCCCGGCGGCCCCACCGATAAGGACGCCACGTGCTTTTGCCGGTCCTGCCAGCGCGAAGCGCAGGCGGCCGGGTTCGACTTGGCGGCAGCGATCCCAGTTTTGAAAGCCAATCCGCAGGCCCAGCCGCAACTGGACCAATGGCTCGCCTGCCGAAGACAATCCATCGCCAGGATCTACCGGCTTGTGGCCGAACGCATCCATAGGGCGAAGCCGAATCTCGATTTCCGGCTGAATGATTTCGTGCCGTTTGGCTATGGCCTCAAGGGAAATCGAATGAGCGGCTTGTACCTCGAAGACTTGCGCGGGGTGATCAATTCCTGTGCCCTCTCGGACCACACCGAACAACTGGGGCGTTCGGACGAGACCTTTGCCCTCCGGAAATCCTGGCTCGCCGAGAATCGGTCTTTGCTGGGCGCCGAGACTCTGTTGCTCTCGAGCGTCGCCGTCCGTCCCAAGGCAACGCCCGCCCTGATTCGCCGGGGGGTGCAAGCGGCCGTGGAAAGCGGGGCCGACGGTATCGCCTGCAAGCATTACGATGGGGCCGCCTTCTCGATGCTGCGGGCGGTGCGCGACGGTCTCGCGGCTGCGGGGGTCAAAGGATTTACACCCCTGAAAGGAATGGAGGCCGAGAACATGACTCTCTCGGGTTTTGTCCCCGAAACCTATATCGACGAGTCCTGTGTCAAGGCCACGGGCGACGGAACGGTCGTCTCAACGTTCGCGCTGCCGTCCGGCAGGTACGACATCATCGTCTCCTATGCCGGTGGGAAAGACGGGCCGGGCTCCCTGACCCTGTCGGTTGGCGGTAGCGAGAAGCTGACCTGGAAATGGGAAGCGGGCATCGGTTCGTGGAAGAGGAAGACCATCCTGGGGATCCCGCTGCAAACGGGCGATGAAATCAAGCTCGCCGGTTCCGCAGGGGCCCGCGTGGATTTCATAGAATTCGTCCCCTGCCCCCGACCGTAACGGATGGGTCTTGGAGAGTATCTCAGGGCCTTCTACGGGCGCACTTGCCACGGATGTGCGTAGGGTCCCATCTCGGCCAGCGGAAGCGGCTCGAAGAGCAGGGATTTGAGACGCGGATCGCTGCGCACGAGTCCATCCTGTGACGCCGCTTGCAGATCGAGGGACTGAGTCATAGCGGCGTTGAGTGCCGTCTGCTCTATGCCTCCGTCCCGCAGGAAGATGCTCGGACAGCGGACGAAGAGATTGCGGCTGAAGAGATTCACGTCCGCCTCCGTTTTGAGGCCGGCCAACGCGGGGTAGCGGCTGCGCATACGGATCCTGGCCCGCCTGCTGGAGGAAGCGCTGGATGGCTTCGAGCCAGCGTTTGGGACCCCAGCGGGTGAAACTGATCCCGGCCTGGCAATCCACAAAAAGGTTGCCGTCTACAAGGTTCTCCTTGCCGCCGTGGATCTGGACCCCGCCGAAGAGGGCAGCGCCGCAGCGCTCGAAGAGGTTCCCGTGGACCGCGACGCCGGAGATCATGTCATCCAGCCGGACGCCTGCGGCTCCGTTGTGCGTGCCGCCGCGAATGTCGCTCCAGCGGTTCCAGCGGATCACGACGCCGCGATACAGGGGATTGCCGAACATGTCGAGGCCGCCCTGGTCGTCCGATTCCTGCACGACATGGCGAATCAGATTCAGCTCGATCAGATGGTCATTGCCCTCGATGCGCAGGGCCGAGGAAGGCATCTTCTCGAACAGGTTGTGAGCGATCCGGTTGCCGCAGCCATCCAGATGGACGGCGGGCGTGTAGGTCCGTTTGAGCCGGGAGATGTCAAACACGGTGCAGTTCTCGACGAAATGATGGCCCGGCGCTCAGCGTTCGACGATCTCCGCCGGCCACGCGGGCTCCGCCGCAGCCGAGAGTGTTCATGGTGCAGCCGAAGACGCCGTGACGCTGCCCGCCTTCCACGACGATGGCGTCGCCGCCGCACTGCCGGATCGTGCAACCGGCCACCAGGCAGTCGGCTCCGCCTCGAATGTGGATTCCATCGCCGCGTGCCTCTTGCAGCGTCAGTCCGAGGAGTGTCACATGCTCGACCTCACTCATGGTCACGAAGGGTTGGTCGAGTACGCTCAGGACCGTCTCGGCCTTGGACGAGTCGATCCCTTCGGGCGGCAACCAATAGAGCACACCGCTGCGGCGGTCGAGATACCATTCGCCGGGCCGATCAAGCTCCCGGAGCACGTTGGCCGCATAGTACCGCTGGTCCTTGCGGTAGCCATATTGGGAATAAGGCCGAGACAAGCGTGAAGGTCTCGGGCGGCAGCATCGATCGAGGCTACCTTCTGATACTCTTCGTACCAGTCCCAGAACCAGTAGCCATAGAGACGGACATCCGGCTCATCGAGCCAGCCGCTGGGCCGGTCCTCAACGTAGCGGAACTTTCCATCTTTGCAGCCTTCGATCGTGTTCCAGACTTTGAAAGCCTCCTTACCCAGAATTTCGCCCGTCTTGACAAAGCCCTCGTTCGGCCAGCGGGCGAGCGTCTGGGGTTCGCCGTTCACGAACAGCTCAGGCCGACGGCGCAGCGCCGTCGCATCGCCCCAGTTGGTCACACCCACCGCCTTCAGATCGGCCTCCAGTACGCGGTCACGAACCGAGGGGTCGAGCTTGTCCCGAACGCTGGCCTCCGAGATCGGTTTCCAGGCTGTGATTCGCATTCCGCCGCGGAAGATCGGCGTCTGGCCGGACTTGGCCTCGTAGACCACAGGAGCTTCGGCCGTTCCCGAATCTTCGGCGGTCAGCATCAGGGAGCGTTCCACCGAATACGATCCGCCACCGATCGCGATCTTGGCACCCCCTTTGGGCAGCGTTCCGCCGTGGGATTGTCTGAACGCTCGCACCGCGTCACGGGCCTTCTCCAGGGTGCGAAAGGGTTTCTCTGCGGAACCATCGGCCGCATCATCCCCGCTGGGAGCAACATGGAACACGACCGCAGGCGCAGGCAGGACCGGCAACGCAGCGCGATAGGCGGCGGGATCGCGCGGAGGTAGTCCTTGTTGAAGCCGCTGCGTTTCCGCTATGCGGCGACGCGCATCCTCGCGGTAGAGCGCCGGCAGTGTCGCATCGGTGGCCAAACGGTTCCACGCCGTGTTGGCGGCCGCGATGTCCTGGTGGGCCAGTGCCTCCTCTGCCAACCCCAGCAGTGCCAGGCTCCGGATCAGTGGCGACGTAGACGGACTTTGGGCGACCTTCTCGAATTCCTTGCGAGCATCGTCCAAGCGTCCTTCGCTCAGTGCCTTGGCGGCCGCCTCCAACGCCGGTGCAGAAGACTTGGGCAGGTTTTCGGGGGCTTTTGCGGCTTCGGCCGCCGTGATCTCCCAGGCGAGGACGCTCCGAGCCGCGAGAGTAATCTCCGCCGGAATCGTGGACCGGCTTTCGCTTCCATCGGGTCCGATCGTGACAACCGACAACGACTTGCCCGACAGATTGTATTGCCCGGGATCGAATTCGAGATGGGAAGTCAGCGGACCATCGGAGACATTGGCAAATAACAGGACGATCTTATTCTCTTTTTGCAGTTGCCATGCTCCGGTCATGACCGCATCGGTAGTGATGGGCCACTCCTTGCGCCACTGCCAGTCGGCGGTGACCGTGGGGACCTGCCCCGTCAACTGCGGCGGACGGGCCATCTATCCCTTGTAGAAATACTCCTTCAAGCGCCAGCGGAGTTGGATGCAGTCGCGGAGGAACTTGCCGGAATTGGGGCGGTCGATGAGTTCCGGGCCGAACCAGCCGATCTGCTCGCCAAAGACCAGTTGTTGTCCGGCTTTCATGCGATGGGCGAGGTCCTGGCTCGGTCCGCCGCGGTAGGCCCGCCCAAACATCTGGAGGGCGCCGCCGTAGACGGCCGGGAACGCCGGGACCATGTTCTGCTCCTGCCAATGCCACGTCAGGTAGCCGTCGAACCATTTGATGTAGGGCTCGGCGTTGCATTCGGTGGTGATCATGCACGCCGCAGGCTTGGCGGCACGAATGGCACTGAGCAGCTGTCCAGTAGCCCTCGGTCCACCAATGGCCGCCGCCCAGATCGTGACCGTGGGAGGCGTCGAAGCACAGTCGCGGCGCGGCGGCGGCGATCTGGTCGATGTACACGCCGCTGACGCCGCAGTCGTTGAACAGACGCAGCACGATGTCGCGGACCTGGTTCTGCCACAGCGCGGTGGCCGGACACATGGCGGCCAGCTTCACGTTGTTGCCGTCCGTCTCCTTGCTGCCATAGCTCTCCGTGTAGGGCTTGCCTGTCTCGTCCTTCGTGGCCGCGGCCAGAGCCACGCGCGTGAACTCCCAGTCTTCGGCGCCCTTGTCATGCGTGTCCCACAGCCTGCCGTTGATGTAGGGCATCGGGTAAACGCCCGCGGCCTTGAGTTCCGCGACCGCCTCGCGGAATCCCTCCTTGGGCGGGAAGTAATGCGGGTAGTCATTGTCGAAGGGAATCTGGTGCCAGTTGTACCAATGAAAGCCGGCGGGCGTGCCGAGCGACTTGGCGAAGGCCTTCACTCGCGGAACACACTCCGAAGCAGAGCCGCCCGTCATGGCCCAGGCGGGCAATTCCCGCATCCACTTCGGCGTATCTTCCCGGCCATCAGGTCCCAGGGTCGGCCACCATTTCGCCTTCCGGCTGACCCAGGTGCGGTAGATCTGGGCCGCATCGAACCAGTCTCCGCGCAGGAGTTGCCAGCGTGCCTCGCCCGACAGCGTAAAGCCGGTGCCCGCCTTGCCCATGTTGGGGACGGGATGGTCGAAGCGCAGGACGACCGCATGTTTGGCCGGCTGACCCTCGGCAAGAATGTCCTTGGTCGAGCCAAAGGGATCGTGCACGCCCACGTAAAGCCCGGTTCGAGTAGTCTTGTCGTAGGCGGCCAGGTACTGCATGCAGGTCCAGCCGCTGGGATAGGTCCCGCCTTTCTTGTCGGCCTTGCTCCACAGGTTGGCAAGCTCGATGCCGGCGGTCACCGGCGCAAATACCCGGCCGCCCTCGCCCAGGTCTTTGATCGCAATCTGAGGGAACACGACATGCCAGAGACCCCACTGCGCGCTGTCGTTGACAACTTCCAGGTTCCACGTGATAGCATTCTCGCTCTTCTGCGGAGTCACGGTCGCTTTGACGCGAATCCCTTTGAGGCGGTCGTCCACAGGCGCGGCAAACGTGAGCTGGTACGCTCCGGTGGCATCGTCACGAGACACATCGACCTGCTGCCAGCCGGCGTCGGCGGCGATCGTCAGCATCTCTTTCGTCTTCGTGTCCCGCACCGTCGCGGAGAAGAGCGGAAGCGGCTCACTGGTCAGCAGTTCCTGCTTGGCGGCGGTGTCGGTAAGGCTGAGCACACGCAAACCCTGCGGTGCCTTCTCCAGGACCATCCGCAGATCGCCTGCCTCCACAACGATCTGACTGGATGGGGACGGACCTTGTGCCGGTCTGGCCCGTCGATTGGGCCGATACGACGCTTGTGATGAGAAGCCACCATCCAAGTGCACGCCGAGAGACATGGCCGAAGAGACGTGGCGTGCGTGTTCTTTTGTCCTTGCATACAGATTCCTCCTGATTGTTATGTCTCACGATTATAGCGGCTCCCAGCGCCAGTGGGGAGAGATTCTCGCGGATTCGCATGGGATTTCGTTGATGGAGACAGGCCAATCTGGTAGGACCATCGCAAAGACTCTATCGGAGACAAGCTCATGACAAGACGATCCAACGAACGCACCACGCCCTAGCGAGTCCCAACGCGAACTTCTGCGTGAGGCCCCTTCCTGATGGCTGCTATCGCTTGTTATCTTGCCGGCACCGCCGTGGGCCAGGAGTTTGTCCCCTTCGTCATTCCGGCCCGGATCAGTGCCGGACAATCTATCTGGGTGACAGACTACCAGCCCATTGAGACCGGTTCCGAGCGGCTGACCGCCGCCGAGCACTTTCGTCGCGGCGGTCAGGATGTCCGTATCTGGGGCGTGAACCTGTGTTTCGGGGGCAACTTCCCGACCCATGAGGATGCCCCGTACGTGGCCGAGCGTCTGGCGGCGGCGGGCGTCAACTCCGTGCGGTGTCATCACCTGGACACTTCGCGCTGGCCCCGGGGAATCTGGAACGCCCAGGACGGCAAGACCATCGAGCCCCAGGCCCTCGACCGGCTGGACTACCTCATCAACGAACTGGCCAAACGCGGCATCTTCGTCAATCTCAACCTGCACGTGGGCCGGGCGCACAGCCAGTATCTGGGTCTGCCGCAGACCGGCACCGAATTCGATAAGATCGCCGGCATTTTCACGCCGGCCTTGATCGACGCCCAGAAGCAGTACGCGAAGGACCTGCTTGACCCACGTCAATCCCTATCGCAGGGTGTGCGCTACGCCGACGATCCTGCGATTGCGTTTGTCGAGATCACCAACGAAGACAGCTTCTTCATGTGGGGGGCCGAAGAGAAGCTGCGAACGCTGCCCGAGTACTACGCCGAGATCCTGGGCGGCCAGTTCAACGCCTGGCTGCGTCAACGCTACAATTCCGATGACGCACTGCGGGCCGCCTGGTCCCAGGGCACACAACCCCTGGGCGACAACATGCTCCAGAACGGCACTTTCGTCGATTGGGACACGAAGCGAAGCATCCCGGAGCACTGGAGCATCGAGCAGCATGAAGGCTGCCAGGCGACTCTGTCCCGGTCGCAGAACCTGCCGAGCGGCGCCGTCCAGGTGGAGATCGGCAAAGCCGACAGCACCGAATGGCATCTGCAGTTGACGCAGGGGGGCTTTGCCTTGACTGAGGGACAGTACTACACGGTGTCGTTCCAGGCCTCGAGCGTCCAGCCACGGTCGATCAGTTGTAACGTGAGCCAGGCGCACGAGTCCTGGGCGAACCTGGGCCTGTCCCGGCGCGTGGACCTGGGGCCCGCAGTGGAAGAAGTTCAGCCTCGGGTTCGTCGCCACGGCCAGCGACAACAATGCGAGAGTGTGCTTTGTATTCGGCGGCAATTCGACGACGTTCTCCCTCGCCCAGGTCGAGGTACGGCCCGGCGGTCAGATGGGCTTGGCTCCGGGCGAATCCGCCAGCGCCGGCAACGTGCGCCTCTTCCAGGAGAACGAGAGCACGCCGCGGATCCTCGACCGGATGGTGTTCCTGGCCGAGACGGAGAAGGCCTACTTCGACGGCATGCGGTCTTACATCAGGAAGGACCTGGGCTGCGGCGCCCTCGTCACGGGAACCATCGTCTTCGGGCCGCTGGGCCTGTATGCGCAGAGCGATATGGACTACATCGACAGCCACTCCTATTGGCAGCATCCCACCTTCCCCGGCCGGCCGTGGGACTCGGCCAACTGGCTCATCGAGCAAAAGCCCATGACCGACCACCCGGACCAGGCGACGCTCTTTCGCATCGCGGCCGAGCGCCTGGCCGGCAAGCCTTTCACCCTGAGCGAGTACAACCACCCGGCCCCTCTGGATGCTCAGGCAGAGTGCGTCCCGATGGTGGCGTCCTTCGCGGCCGCACAGGACTGGGATGGGGTGTGGCTTTTCGACTATTCCAGTGGGTCGAGCAACTGGGACCGCCAGACGATGAGCGGGTTCTTTGACATCGACACGAATCCCGCCAAGTGGGGCTTCGTCCGAGCCGGGGCCGCTATTTTCCACGGGGGATCGGGAGCCGGGCAGTCGCAGCCCGCGACGCCTGGGGGCGGCGACGCACTGATGATGGCCAAGCTGCACGTTAAGTATGGTGACAACATGCTGCGTCTGCTGACAGGTACCAGCAGCATTCGTCGAGACGACATGCTCCAGAAGCAGATCCTCGGATGGCGAATGGGCGATTCGGGGCTCACGGCGCAGACCAGCCCTGTCAAACCGCCGTACCGCTTGACGTGGTCGGTGGACGCACGTGGCCAGGGCATTTACCAAGCCGTTGGGCAGGCTCAAGTATACGCGGGCCACGCGCAGCGGTTTGAAGGGGCTACCGACGGCAGAATCCGCATCGCCTCGCCCGATTTCGTCGCTCTGACGGTCACGCCGCTGGGTACGGGTAAAGCGATGCTCATCACCGCCTGTGGCCGGTGCGAGAATACGGGCATGCAGTTCTCGCCGGATCGGCGGACCGTGGGCCGCAACTGGGGTCAGGCGCCGGTGCGGATTGAGGCGGTCCGCGGCAGTCTGGTCGTGCCGGAGGGCAAATGGGTGTGTCACGCCCTGGCGCCGGATGGTTCGCCGAAGCAACAGGTACCTGTCTCCTACGAGAACGGCCGGGGCACGCTCGCGCTTTCGCCCGAGTATGGAACCATGTGGTATCTGCTCGAACCGCAACCGTAGGGGCAGGCCGGGTTCCCAAACGCATAGTTCCGCGTTTGGGGTCCCCACCCCGTGCCTGCCCTGCTCTGGGCGACCACGGGGGGTCGCCCCTACGAGAGGAATCGGCGAATGGACCGACCCAGCATAACACGGCGTGCGTTCCTCCGGACGGCAGCGACCGCTGTCGGCTTTCCCTACATCGTTCCATCCTCCGTCTTTGGCCGCGACGGAAGTGTTTCGCCAAGCCAGCGCATTACGCTGGGCCTGATCGGCACCGGCAATATCAACGGCGGACACCGGGAAGCCTTTCTGGCCGAGAAGGATGCACGCATTGTGGCTGTCTGCGACCCGGTGACGGACCGGCGTCGAGCGGCGCGCGATCGCATCAACCAAGCTTACGGCGGTAGCGTGTGCGTCGACTACCGCGACTTCCGCGAGCTATTGGCTCGCCCGGATATCGACGCGGTCTGCATCGGCACGCCGGACCACTGGCATGCGGTCCTTGCCATCGCGGCCATGCAGGCCGGCAAAGACGTCTATGTGGAAAAGCCCCTGACACGCACGGTGGTCGAGGGCCGGCGTGTCGTCGAGGTCGCGGCAACGTATGGGCGGGTCCTTCAGACCGGCTTGCAGCGCCGGTCCATGGGGGCCTACCGCCACGCCTGTGAGTTGGTGCGGAACGGTCGGATCGGACGACTGACGCACGTGGAAGTCGGCATCATCGGCGTCAACAAGGGTGTGCAGGCGGGCCGGAGCTTTCCGGCGACACCGGTGCCGGAGGGCTTTGACTACGACCTGTGGTTGGGGCCTGCCCCCGTGGCGCCCTTCTGCCCAGAGCGGGTCGCCCGCGGCAACGAGGTGTGCTACTGGTACTACATCTCGGACTACACCGCGGGCTTCATCAGCGGCAACGGCGTGCATTTCGTGGACATCGCCCAGTGGGGCATCGGCGACGAAGTCAAGCCTGTGGAGGTACACACTATTTCGGCGGATGTCCCTGCGGACGGTCTGGTGGACGATGCTCTGGCCTGGCAGACGGAGGTCGTCTATGAAAACGGGGTGCGGATGAGCTACAGCAGCGAGGGCCACCCGCATCCCGATGGCATCCGCTTCATAGGGACCAAGGGCTGGATTTATGTCACCGGCGGCGGAGCCCTGAGTGCCGACCCCATGGAAGTACTGCAATCTGTGATCGGTCCGGGCGAACTCCATTTGTATGCCAGCCCGGAGCACCATCGCAACTTCCTGGACTGCATCAGGACCCGTCAGCCGGCGGCCGCCTCGGCCCAGATTGGGCACCACGCGACCACGACCTGCAATCTGGCGGAGATCTCCGCGTGCCTGGGCCGGAAGGTGAAGTGGGACGCCCGGGCCGAACGCTTCGTGGAGGATGACGAAGCCAACCGGATGTTGGGACGCGCCCTGCGCTCGCCTTGGGCGATTTGACCTCTCCCTGGGACCTTGATCGCCTTGGCTGTCTGGGTTAGCATCGCCGCAGGTTCAATACAAAAGGAAAGCAGTAATGAGCAAGTCCACTTCCGTTCTGGTGCTGGCAGCGGGCGTAGCGGTTTCGCAGTTCCTGGCCGTGGTGCACGCCAAGCCGGTCGATTTCAAGCTGGGCACGGGCGACGTTCTGCGTGTCGAGCCGGTGGCCGCAAACATCATTCGCGTCCGGCTCAGTGCCGACGGCACGTTTGAGCCGTCCTTGCTGGAACGCTATGGAATCGTCCGGACGGACTGGCCCGAGTGCAGGTTTGGCCCCACGCAGAGAGGCAGCGCCGCGTGGATCAGTACCGAGACAGGCACCTTGGCGATCGACGTCAATAACGGGCGCATGCAGTGGGTCAATCGGCAGGGCCAGACGATCTGCGAGCAAATCCTGCCGCAGCTCTCGCGCCTGAAAGGACCCGAGTTGCAGGCTTTCAAGACCCGGCAAGCGTCTCTGGCGGAATACTTCAAGGGCGAGAAGCGCAAGGCCGGACAAATCCAGATCGTCGGCAGTGCCGCACGGGACAAGACAGAGTACTCGGAGAGCATGCACGAGTTCGATCTGCCCGGCAACTCCTTCGGGGCGACCTTCAGCATCCGGGATAACGAGCGTTTCTATGGCTTGGGGACCGCCTCCTCGCATCGGCTGCAACTGCGCGGGTATGGCTACCGGCTCTGGACGCAGTATCGCGGCAACTTCGAGTTCCGCGGGACGGCCGGAGGTTGGGAACAGACGGAAGGCCCGATCCCGCTTTTGCTCAGCACCGGCGGCTGGGGCATCTTCGTCAACACCACCTGGGTCCACTACTACGACATCGGCCGCTACGAGAAGGACAAGATGTTCTTCTGGGGGCCGGGCGGACAGCTCGATTTCTATCTTCTGATCGGCGACACGCCGGCGAAACTGATCGAGCTCTACACCGAGATCACGGGCAAGCCTCGCTTGCTGCCGCTCTTTGGCTATGGTTTGAGCTACGTCGGCCAGATCACCCAGAACGAGCACGAAATCCTCAACGACGCCCGGCTGTTCCGCGAGAAGGGCATTCCGTGCGACCTCATGGGGCTGGAGCCGCAGTGGATGAAGAAGAACTACGATACCTCGCACGAAAAGGAGTGGAACCCGGACAAGTTCTACGTCCCGGCGTGGATGGGGCCGAACTCGAAGGACGGCACCTTCATCGGCGGGCTGGACCGGATCGGCTTCAAGGTCTCGCTCTGGCTGGTCTGCCGGGACGATCTGACCATGGAGGAGGAACGCCAGATCGCCATCCGCGAAGGGCGAGGTAAGGACTTCCCGGCTGAGCCCGATGCCTGGTTCAATCATCTCCAGAAATTCGTCCGCAACGGCGTCCGCGCCTTCAAGATGGACCCGGAGAATCTCATTCAGGAGCACGCCGACCGCAAATACTACAACGGTCGCTGCGACCTGGAGAACCACAACCTGACGCAGATTCTCTATCACAAGCAGATGTGCCTGGGCTACGAGCAGTTCGCGGGCCGGCGGGCCATGACCCACTACTGTGCCGCCTACGCCGGAGTGCAGCATTGGGGCGCGACCACGATGGGCGACAACGGCGGCGGATCGAAGGCCCTGGTCTGGATGCTGAACTACGGGATGTGCGGCCACATGAACACCTCGTGCGACATGCAGACCCGGGGGCCGGGCGTTCACTTCGGCTTCCTGCAGCCCTGGAGCCAGCACAACAACTGGGCCTACGCCACGCAGCCGTGGTTCCTCGGCAAGCAGGCCGAGGCGATGTACCGCGACTATGCCCGCCTCCGGTACAGCCTGATGCCCTACATCTACTCCGCCGCACACGTGGGCCATCGCACGGCCATGCCGATCCTGCGGCCGATGCCGTTGGTGTATCCCGATGACCTCAAGCTGGCGGATTGCACCACGCAGTACATGCTGGGCGACAGCCTGCTGGTGACGGCCTTCACCGACAAGGTGTACCTGCCGGCCGGACGCTGGATCGATTACTGGAGCGGAGCCGAGTACGAGGGACCGCGGGAGATGTCGTGCCGCGTATCCCAAGAACCGCGCCGGCGGCCTGTTCATTCGGGCCGGAGCGATCATCCCGTACTGGCCCGAGATGGACTACGTCGGCGAACAGCCGGTGGAGACGCTGAAGCTTCACGTCTATCCCGAAGGAAAGAGCGAGTACACCCTCTATGAAGACGATGGCGATTCGCTCGACTATCTCAAGGGCGCTGTGGCCCGAACGCCGATCCATTGCGAAGCCGGCCTCAACCAGGTGACATTGACGATCGAGCCGCGCCAAGGCACGTATCGTCGGCATGCCCTCCGAACGCGGCTATGAAGTATCGATCCACATGGCCCGGCCTAAGACCGTGACAGTGACCGGCACAGCGAAGACGAAGGTCGAATGGAGCTACAACGCCGAGGCCAAGGCCGTCTGTCTGACAGTCACAGAAGACCCGGAGCGTAAGACGCCGATAGTCATCCAATGTGACCATTAGCAGGATAAAAGAAGGAGGTGCGACTCATGGGAGAGATATCGAGACGCGAGTTCCTCGGTGCGAGCGCCGCGGCCGGGAGTGTTCTGTGGGCCGGGGGATTGGCTGCCCGGCCGTTGGCGGTCGCGGAGGAGGCGGGTTGGCCGAAGCTACCGCCGGTGAAGATCCACGTAGTCTACGTCGGCACAGGGGGAGCGTGGCCCACGCCCACGTTCGATGCTCCGGCGGAGGTGCGGAAATTCCAGGACTACCTTGCCGGTGTGGCGAGTCGTCTTGGCGATGTCCAGTTCGTCGGCGGCGAGCTGATTCCCAATACCGTGCCCGCCGCGACGGCGGCGGCGGCCAGGCTCAAGGAGGCCGATGCTGCTCTCATCGTGCATCTGAGCTTCGGCAGCGGCGAGCCCTTGCTCAAGCTGGTCGAGGCGGGACTGCCGTCAGCCATCTTCTCCCAGCCCTTCAGCGGGCATGACTGGATGTATGTCCCTCGCTGGCAAGCGGCGGGTAAGCGGGTCATCCTGGCGGCCTCGAGCGATTATGGCGAGCTGGAGCGGGCGGCGGCACTGTTGCGCGTGCCTGCGCGGATGCGCCAATCGCGAATCCTCGTCGTCGGGTCCGCGCGGGGGACGCCACCGGCCTGTTCGGCGGAACAAGTCCAGCGGCGCCTCGGCCCGGAGTTGGTGCCGGTCAGTCAGGAGCGGATCCTGGCGGCCCACAAAGCCGTCGACCTGAAGGCCGCCGAGGCGGAGGCCGAGCAGTACTGGATCGGGCCGGCGCAGAAGATCGTCGAGCCCTCGCGGGCGGACATCATCAACTCGGCCCGTTTGTATCTGGCGATCAAAGAGATCATGATCCAGGAGCGTGCCCAGGCGATTACGAGTTCGCACTGCATGGGCGCCCCGGCCAAAGGCTGCCTGACGTTCAGCAAGCTCAACGATCTGGGGCTGGTGGGCGCCTGCGAAGGCGACATGGACTCGACGCTGACGATGCTGCTCTTCGCGTACGCCTTCGGCGTGCCCGGCTTCATCAGCGACCCGCTCTTTGACACGTCCAAGAACGCGGTCATTCATGCCCATTGCACCTCGACGACGAAGCTGGACGGCCCGAGCGGGCGGCGCGCCCCTTCCTGATCCGGACCCAATGCGACAGCAATCAGGGCGTCTCTCTGGAGGTCCAGATGCGCGTCGGTCAGGAGATCACCTGCGCCAAGCTGATCCACCTGGACACGATGCTGATTTCCACCGGCAAGATCGTCGAGCTGACCGACTTCCACGATCGTGGCTGCCGGACGCAGATCACGACCGAGGTGGCGAATGCGAAGAACATGGCACATCACTGGGGCAGCGGGGTCCTGGATGGCGACATGATGACCCTGCTCCATCGGGTGGTCTTCTACGGTAACCACCTGGAGCGCATGCGGGACTTGGCTATTCTACTGGGACTGAAAGTTGTCGAGGAGGCATGCTGACCATGAAGAAATCGGCCTTGTTGTCGTTGATTGCATGTCTGGGACTGATCGCAGCCGTGGTTTCCGCCGCAAGGGCGGGAGATGCGTCCCAGGGCTTTGCCTTTACGGACAAGGTGGTCCTCGCCTATTATTACATTTGGTTCAACGAGAATAACTGGATCGAGACGGCGGCAGGGGGCGGTCGGAAGGAAGGCTTGGAAGGACTGCACCCGTTGGTGGGCGCCTACAATTCCTGGGACCCCACCATCATCGAAAAGCACATGCAGCAGATGAATCGCGCCCTGATCGATGCGCTGGCCGTGTCCTGGTGGTACGACACCAAGGCGAACGGGCCGAATGCGATCCTGGATATCGTCTTTGAAAAAGCGGTGGCCCATAACCTCAAGATCACCATCGACTACGAACACGGCCGATCCTCCCTGGAAACCGTGGATCACGATCTGCTCTATTTCTTGAATCGGTACAAAGATCATCCGGCCATGCTGAAGGTGGAGGGTCGTCCCGTGGTGATGATCTGGACGGCCTGGGGACACACGCCGGCCGAATGGCAGGGGGTGTTCGAGCGATTGGAACAAGCAGGGATCAAGGCTTTTCCGATCATGTCCGGCAGTTATCAGAACGGCAAAGGAAAGGCGTACCTGGGGCCGTTCCGCGCGTTGGAGGAATACACGCTGGTGGATATCGAGGATTGCCAGTTGGCGGATTTCATGAAGACCATGCGCGGACATATCGACGATTACAACAAGACTCGGAGTCTCCAGAATGGCAAGCCCGCCCAGCATCATGCCACGATCTCACCGGGCTACGATGAGACCAGGAATCCGGGACGCAAGACGAAGAATGGCGGTTTCAAAGGCGCCGGCTGGAAAGACCGGACCAAGTTCGGGGTGAATTACCCGGACGATCCCGAAGGAGCCTACTACCGCGGCACTTTCGAAGCCGCCCTGAAATCCAATCCCGACTGGCTGCACATTTCCACGTTCAATGAGCTGGCGGAGTTCAGCCATATCGAGGCCACGTTCGAGCACGGGTACAAATACCTCGATCTGACGGCCCAGTTCGTCCGGGAGTTCAAGGGCCGCAAGTAGGGGCAGGCCGGGTTCCCAATCGCGATATATCGCGATTGGGGTCCCCACCCTGTGCCTGCCCAGTGCTTTAGGCGGTGGGTGGCAGCGGCAAGCGCAGCTTGCCGATGGCTCGTGGGAGATGCGTAAGTGCCATCGGCAAGCTCCGAAGACTCCGCTTGCCGCTGCCACCCGGACGCCCCTACGAGAGGCCACTCCTGTTGTGTCTCCTCATCGGCCGCGCCATTCGCCGAGGATGCGCTTGAGGCGGTGCAGGATGCCGTCCCGGGCCGGCTCCGGCCCCACCACGCCGGAGGCGCGCAGCTTCTCCAGCGACTGGGCATTCGCCGCCGCACGGGCGGCCGCCAGATCCGACAGCACGCGGGGAATTTCCTCCCGCAGCGACAGCAGGTGCGCGAAGGCGCCGCGGTCGAATTCGAGCAATTCGCAGTTCGTGACGGCGGTCATGGTGGCGCTGCGCGGCAGGCCCGTCAAGAGGCTCATCTCGCCGAACAGCGCTCCCGGCTGCAGCTCGAACTCAATGGGGCGGGCGGTGTCGGAATTCGTAATGCTGCCCTGCACCTTGCCCCGGACCAAGACATAGAACGACTCGCCCTCCTCGTTCTGGCGCATCAGGACCTCGCCGTGAGTGAACCGGGTGCGCTTGACGTCCTTGGCCACCGTCTTCAACTCGTCCCGGCTGAGCAGGCAGACGCCGTCGGGGCCGGCCAGGAGCTTATGCCCGAAGTCGCTGCCCAGCAGATCGTCCACACAGCGCTCGATCTCCGACGCCAGCGGTTTTTCAAAACGCTGGGCGTGCACCGCCTGCATGAAGTTGTCGAGCAGCCGGCCGCTCATCGGGAAGGGGATCTCGATCCCCCGGCGGTTGAACTTGTACCAGATCATCCGCATCACGTGCCCTTCGACCATCGTGCGGCGCTCGTACTGCTTCGACCAGAACCGCAGCACGTATTCGATGCAGAAGTCCTTGAATCCGGTGACGTAGGCATCCGGGGCCGGCTCTTTCTCGACCATCGGCACGCTTTGGGCGGCCTCGACCAGGGCGGCAATGACGTCGCCCGGCGCATCGCCGTAACTGGCCGACACCGGCACATCGTGCCGGCGCAGGTTGGTGGGCGAGGAGAAATTGCGGAGGGTCGTGCCCGCGAGCGTTGCCGTTGGGGACAATGACGATGTGGCCGCCGAGGGTGCGCAGCCGGGTCTCGCGCCAGTTGACCGCAGTCACCTGCCCGACCGTCCCCTCCACGTCGATCCAATCGCCCACCGCGATGGACCCGCAGGCGTGCAACGACATGCCCGCCAGCAGATTGCCCAGCACGCCCTGCATGGCAAAGCCGATGACGCCGGTGATGATGGCCGTCGAGGTCAGCAGCACGGCGATGTTGAAATCGAGCCGGTATTTGATCAGCATGAAGGCCACGCCCAGCATGAGCGCCAGGCGCAGCAGATTGCGGGTCAGCCGGCTGAGCGGGCAGGCCCGCCGCATCTGCACGAAACTCTCGACGAGCAGCCCTTCCACGAGCCGGACCAGGGCGTAAAGGCCCCAGAACAAGAGCCACACTTCACGGAATCGTGGCCAGAGCGCCGGTTCCTCCGTTTGATCGAGCCAGTAGATCAGCGGCAAGGAAAGCACCAGCACCGCCACGGAGAACGCCACGTAATTCGCGACGGCTCCGACAAACTGCCATCCGGAACGCGGAACCGATTCGACGCCGTCACAAGAGGCGTAGCGGCGGCGGAGGGGAAGCGTCAGCAGATAGGCGACGAGCAGCACGCCCAGTGCTAACGCGATGTTCTGAATGTGAGGCAGCACCGGCTCCAGCGATTTCAGCATGGGCATTCCTTAACTACCGATCGTCAGCCATTGTCCCGCCCGGGCGAGCGCAGCGCTGGACGAGCGTTTCTTTATCTGCTGCTCCAAGGCGCGTAAGGCCTTGTCATCCGCGTCCGGGGCATGGTGTCCCAGGAGCACGCGCGGCACGCCGGCCGACTGGGCAATCTCCAGGTCGTCCTCCCAGGTGCTGTGCCCCCATCCGGCAAACGCTTTCCCGTTGGCCCGGGCAAAATGCGCGTCGATGATGAGCAGATCGGCCGGTCTCGGCGTGCGGCACATGGTCAGGAAGGCCGTCTCATCCGCATCCGTTCGCTTCTGCCATTCGAGATCGGTGGCGAACACCAGGGATCCGCCGCCGTCCGTGTCGTCGATACGGTAAGCCCGACATCCGCCGGGGTGCGGCACCGGACAGCTCCGCACGCGCAGCCGCCCCAGGGAGATTTCCTCCGTGGTGACCTCGGCAAATTCGAGCCGTGCGCTCATCCGCTCCACGGGCAACGGCCAATACGGCGGAGCCAGCAAACGCGTCACGGCGTCTTGCACGCCCCCAGTCGGCAAACGTCGGTCCCAGGAGCCGGAAGGACCAGCCCGACTGGTAGAACAGGGGATTCATCGTCAGCCCGACTGTATGGTCGAGATGGTAATGGGAGAACAGTATAGTCACTTCGCCCGGCCCGGCTTCGGTCAATTGCCGGGTGACCGCGTACATTCCGGTTCCGGCATCGAGCACCAGGCGCTCACCGTGTGACCCGACGACCAGCAGCGACGTGGTGTCGCCGCCGAATTCCTCGAAGGCCGCCCCGGTGACCGGGCGGCTGCCGCGCATCCCGCCGATGAAAAGCCGCAGGCTCATTTCTCCGTCAATCCCCATACCCCATCCCACGACGCCGGTGGATGGGCCGATAGTTCCGCACACCGGCGAGCGTAATTTCGTGCTGCCGGATCGTCGGGCAGTTGCTCGAACAGGTGGCCGGCTTCGGCGAACCTGCCTTCACCGAACCGGGCCAATCCCGCGGCGAACGTATCCCAGGCGGCCGGCACAGTGTCGGTTGCGAATCCCGTCAGCTCATAGACCGGCACGGCCGTCTTTCGGCCCACCACGCGGAGGTCCGCCAGCTTGCGGGCGCGGAACTCGGCCGCGACCAGTTGCCACGTACTGCCGGAAACCATGGTCTCCGTGCCGAACGCCTTGTTGGCACCCTCCAGGCGCGAGGCCAGATTCGCCGCGTCCCCCAGAATCGTATAATTGAAGCGCTTGCGGGATCCCATGTTGCCGACCACGACCTCACCCGTATTGAGCCCCACCCGCATCCGCAGCGAGGCGCCGGTGCGCTGCTGGTAGACTGTCCCGCAGCTCGGCCAGCCGCCGCTGGCAGCGCAACGCCGCCCGGCAGGCCCGCCCGGCGTGGTCCGGCTGCGCCAGCGGCGCGTTCCAGAACGCAATGATCGCATCGCCCTCGTATTTGTCCAGCGTGCCGCCCTCGTCCATGATGATGTCGGTCATCTCGCTGAGGTAGTCATTGAGCAGGGCCGTCAGCTCGACCGGGCCCAGTCGCTCGGAGAACGAGGAGAAGCCGGCCAGGTCCGTGAACATGATCGTCAATTCCCGCTTCTCGCCGCCCAGCTCCAGGTGCTTGGGATCGCGGAGAATCTTCTCGATCACGTCGCCGCTGAGGTAGTGTCGGAAGGCTTGCTTGATGAACGCTTTTTGGCGTCCTTCGGCCAGGTAGTTGCCGGCCAGGGCGCCGACCAGTCCCAGGGCTGATGCTGTCCCTTGGGCGGCGACCGGCCACCATTGCCCTTTGGCGTAGGCGGCAAAACCGACCACCAGCGGCACTCCCAGCCAGACGACGGCAAGCGGTCCCGCCTGCCACCATCGACCCCCATAGGTCAGGGAGATCGCGGCGGCCAGGGCGGTTGCCATCACGCCCAAAATCACCATAGGTGTAGCCGCCTCGGTGATGAAGGACTGTGTGAGCAGATTGTCCACGAACGTCGCGTGCAGGATGACTCCGGGACATTTCGAGTTGACCGGGACCGGCCGCAAGTCCAACAGACCCGGCGCGCTGCATCCTACGAAGACGTAGCTATCTTTGAATATCTCCGGCGACAGGGAAGGCGTTTCGCTCCCGCGTAATCGTAGCTCGGACTGGATGACCGCCGCGGCGGAGACCGCCTCCGGCAGACCCCTGCGACCCTTGAAACGCAGAATCGCACAGCCCCGCCGGTCGAGTGGAACAACCTTGTCGCCCACCCGCAGTTGCCTGCTTGTGGTAGTGACCGGCGCAGGTTCCGCAACTCGGGCCAACCATGTGGTCAACCCGAGCGCCGGAATGTCTGTCCCATCGAAGCGACAGAACGGCGCGACACGCCGGAATACCCCATCGGCGTCTGGCGTGCCCGTGACGTGCCCGGCGGCCGCCGCACCGGCGGCGATCTCCGGCACCGGGAACAGCAGGTTTGCGGATTCTATCGTGGCGGGCCGGTCGAGCTTCAGGTCCGGGCGGGGCATGTAGTCCGGCCACACGCCGCGACTTCCACCGGGCATGAGGGCCAGAACCGCCGGCGGGCCCTCGCGCAGGGCTTTTCCCAGCGCTTCATCATCCGAGACCCCATTGACCGACGGCTCGGTGAAGAGCAGGTCCAGGGAGAGCACCCGGGCGCCACCTCGCTTGCAGAACGCCGGTGATCGCGCCGTAGACCTCACGCGGCCAGGGCCAGCCCCATCCATTCTCCCGCTGCGCCCAATCCAGGCTGGCCTGATCCAGGAGGATCAGTTTGACGTTGGGCGAGAGGGTCTCACGTGGCGCGAAGAACCGGGCCCGCCACGTCCAGGTCGGGGCCTCCCAAGATTCGAGCCAGCCCAGATGCCACAGGAGCAGCGCCGCCGCCCCGGCGACCAGGCCGATCGCAATCCCCCGCAGACATTTGCCGCCACGCTTCAACATGCCATTCATCCACTGGGATCTTGGTTTGTAGTGACGCCGTAAGGCGTTTCTTTTCCATGCCCTTACGGGCACACTACAAACGAGCCCCGCAACCGAAGAACGATTGTTACCCACGCTACCGGCGTGCCACAATCGCCTGCATGGCCGCGGAGAAGCGTTGCTGCCTCACGGTATCGGGTGTCGTCTCCGCTCCGGCAACCGTCGCACGCAGCCCGTCCGCGCGGCTCTTGGCCGAGGGATGGGTTTTGGCAAACCCGAGCCCGCCCGTATCCGTCAGCCGCTCGTCCATACGCTCCAGCATGGCGACCATCGCCGTCGTGGGGTAGCCGGCCCGCTGCAGCAAGCGCACGGCGGCGGCATCCGCATCCCGTTCCTGCTGCCGCGAATAACCGCTGGTCGTCAGGGTCATGACTACATCGCTCACCGACCCTTCGAATTCGCGCGTCAACGCCGCCAACTGCTCGCCGCCCACCTGCTTGGCGGACTCCGACGCGATGATCGTGAAGGCCTCCGACAGACGCCCCTGCTTGATTGAGCTGAGCCCGTGCTTCTTCTCGACGTGGCAGATCTCGTGGGCCAGCACGGCTGCCAGCTCATCCTCGTTCCGGCAGCAGCGCACCATGCCGCGTGTCACCAGAATCAGCCCGCCCGGTGCGGCGAACGCGTTGATCTCGTCGGAGTCCAGCAGCAGGAAATGGTAGCCGCCGAAGGTCTCGGGGCGGTCGGAAAAGACGGCCAGCGATTGGCCGAGCACATTCAGATACTCATTCGCCGAGGGCCGATCCAGCGGCGGATAGGTCTGGAAGACCCGGGCCGCGACTGCCCGCCCGATGTAGTACTCCTGTTCCGGCGTCAGATCCTGCCAGGTCTTCTCCACCGCCCTGGCGCTGCGATTGATCGACGCCGCCTGGCTGCTGGTGAGCACGCCGGCCGCCTCGGCGATCCCCGTGCCCGCTTCGCTGACCGCGCCGCAACCGCAGAACAGCACCGGCGCCGCCAGGCTCAGAACCAGCATCACCAGGAATGGAATGATGGAATGATGGAGTAATGGAATATTGGCGAGGGCGTCTGCACGGCACCCAGTATTCCAACATTCCATTATTCCAATATTCCAGTTCTTATGCCGTTGTCTATTGTTCATTGGGCACCTCCCGGCAGGTGGCCCTGCGTCCGGAATTTCGCGATTTCGTCCGCCCCGAAGTTGAAGGCGGACATCCGGTCCACCCAGGTGTAATCCAGGGTCCCCTCGCTCCGGAGCTTCTTCTCGACCTGTTCGTTGAAGCCCTTGCCCGCCAGGGCGACTTCATCGGACGAGACGCCGGCGGCGGCGTCGGTCGTCCCGGAGCGCATGACGATGGGCTTCTTGGAGAGGGCCGACTCGTGCAGCCAGCCGGTCTTGCCATCCGCCGTGGTCACCGGGTACCAGCCCTTTTCGGGCGTCCCGGCCTGTACCTTGTCGCCATAGTCCACCGACGCGACGACACTGCCCAGTTGCGAAGGCGTGGCCCGTACCTTGCCGTTGCGCACCTGAACACTCATCGGCCCCGCGAGTGCCGCACCGGCAGAGACTACCAGCAGCACAAGAAGAACTTTGGTCCTCATGATGTCTGCCTCCCGTGAGACTTTACTCCAACCCCGCCGCCCGAGACACAAGATGGGCATCGGACAGCACAAAGCACCATGATAGCCAGTGTTCTCTCAAAGGCAAGATGCTATCGGCCCAGGTTCTCGTAGAGCTTCAGGTTGTGGGTGGATGCGCCGATGCAGGCGATATCCGGCTTGCCGTCAGCCGTGAAGTCGCCGATGACGGCATCGGCCGCAGCGCTGCCCCCCTCGTCCAGCACCGTGCTCTGCCAGCGCTCGCCGCGTGCGTCCGCGGCCCGATAGATCGAAAGCCGGCAGCCTTTGCCCCGGAAGCCGCAGACGATCTCATCGCGGCCGTCGCCGTTGAGGTCCCCGACCGCCAGGGCGTGGCCGTTCTCCATCTTGTCCTCGATCACGAGGCGTTTCCAGGACTCTCCTTCCGGAAGGTAAACCACCAACTGGTTTCCATGCCACGGCTCGATGGCGGCCAGAAAGCGGTCCTGGCCGAGATGGGCCAGACGCACTTCGCTGCTGCCGCACAGGGGCGCCGGGCGGGGATCGCCCCTGGAGATCAGGTTCACGATCCACCGGCCGTCGCGGAACTCGACCCGGTGCAGCCCGAGGTAACACGCCGTGAGCAACTGTTGCCGCGGCCCGCCGTCCCAGCTCACCGGGTTGATCGCGTGGAGTATCCCGCGCGGGTGCATGGAGAGCGTCTGCCGCTTCCATTCCCCGGGCCGATAGAGGTAGATCGGCACAGGATCGTTGGAATCGGGCGGGTATTTCGTCCCGACCATCGGTGCCACCAGCAGCACCTTCTTCCCATCGCCCTCCGGGTCGATCCAGCGCACGCGGTGCGCGGTCGGCACCCGATCGATCTCGCGCGGCGGCCAGGGTTGCCGCACATCTGCGCCGCTCTGGAGCAGCACAACGTTGCCAACGCTCTTTTTCGGGTCCGGCTCGAACCGGTAGGCAAGGACCACCTCGGGGACTCCATCGCCATCAATATCCCAACAATCCGCGTTCAAAAGTCGCGGGACGTTATCCGCCAGCACGTGCCGGTCCCAGGCCGGATGACGATTCTCGAACCAGATGAGCTCCGTGGCCCGCTCGTCAACGGCGATCAGGTCTCTCCGGCCGTCCTTGTTCAAGTCTGCGGCGAGAAGCTGATAGCCGTACTTCAAGTCCTTGCTGATGACATGCTCGCGGAAGCGCGGCAGGTCCTGAGCGTACACGCTCGTGCCGGCCAGCAGCCACGCCAGACAGACCGACATCAATCTTGGTCCTGAGGGTCTGATCCCGATTAGGCTTGAGAGTTTCGCAGTCCGGGTGGCAGCCTCAAGCGCAGCTTGCGGATGGCTTGACGCGTCGGCGCTTACCATGCCCAAGGCCTTCGGCCTTGAGGCTGCCACCCGGACGCTGACCTGGGATGCGAAGGATTCAACTACAATCGGTATGAAAGGCTGGCGAGTGCTGGCTGAATCGGCGGTCCTCATGATGGTTCCTCCCGCGAGATGAGGCTACTCTCGGGACTCTGGGATTGAAGGGAAGAGGCGACCTCGGTGTTGGGGTGCACAACATGTGCACGTGTCTTCTTGCCTCACTTGCCGCAGCCGGACAGGGCCAGAACAGAAATGAGCAGGAGTACGAGGATCGGTGACGCTACTCTCTTCATGTTTTCCATCCTTTCACGGCAAAAGCATGTTGGAGCATGCCGATTATACCGAAGGACGGGCCTTCAAGGCAGGACAATACTTGCACCGGACGGGATTTCGCGGTAACTATTGGAACGTGTCGCCATTCGGCACTGTAAACCTGGAGTGAGGTCATTATGAATCGACGAAATGTCGTGACGGCGGCATTGGACCGTCGTACCTTCCTGCGGGCAGGGGCGCTGGGACTGGCCGCGTCCCTTTGTCGCGTGAGCGCCGCCCCGGGTGACCGGGCTTCCGCGCCGGCCCAACGTCCTGTTTGTCTTCTCCGACATGCAGCGGGCGTATTCCATGGGCTGCTACGGCGACGCCAACGCCCGCACTCCGCTCCTCGACGCCTTCGCCAAACAAGGGGCCCGGCTGGATGCGGCCCTGTCGAACACGCCGGTCTGTTGTCCCTATCGCGCCTGTCTGATGTCGGGCCAGTACGCCCATCATCATGGTGTAATGAGCAACGGTGTGGAGTTTCGGCCCACGGTCAAATGCGTCGCCGAGACCTTCCGCGACGCCGGCTATGAGACCGGCTACTCCGGCAAATGGCACATCATTCCGCCGAAGGATGCCAAGGACCCGACCTATGGCTTTCCTGCGCGAAGCACCGAGTTCGGCTTTTACCGCATCGACCGGCAGTCGGCGAACGTGACCGATGTGGCGCTGAAATTCATTGCTGAGAAAAGCCAAGGTCCCAAGCCGTGGCTGCTCTTTGTCTCCTGGATTCTCCCGCACACCCCTTACCAGGCCCCGGCGGGATACGCGGAGCATTTCTCCAAAGTCACGATTCCGCCCAATGTCCCTGCTGGGCTGCCCACCGAGGACGCGAAGCGGTGCCTGCCCGATTATTACGGCATGATCGAGAGTCTCGATGATGAATTCAAACGCCTCCTCCAGGCCCTGGACCGGGCGGGCGTGGCCGACGACACCATCGTGGTCTATTCCTCCGACCATGGCGACATGATCGGCTGCCAGGGCCTCAAGGCCAAGCGCTGGCCCTACGAGGAATCGGCGCGGATTCCGTTCCTGATCCGCTATCCCCGCGCGATCAGGCCCGGCACGATCATCGCCGATCCCTTCGGCTCGCCCGATGTCTACCCGACGCTCGCCGGCCTGGCGGGGCTCCGGGCGCCCGCCGGAGTGGACGGCGCCGATTTCTCGCCCTTGCTGCGGGGCGAAACTGCCACGCCGCCGCGGGACTACGTCTATCTGGAAATGCAATATGCCTACGTCCCCTGGCCCGGCTGGCGGGCCATGCGCACGCGCCAATACCTGTACGCGCGGACCAAAGACAAACCCTGGTTCCTCTTCGATCTGAAAAGCGATCCCTGGGAGAAGAAGAACCTGGTGGACGATCCCGCCCAGCAAATCGCTCGTCCAGGAATTCGACGACCGCCTGGCGTCGGTCATGCGCCAGACGGGCGATTCATGGGACATCACGGCGACGCCCGGCGACCTGGACCTTTGGCTTCCCGGCGGCCCGAAGCAACAATCTCAGAACCTGGGCGTGCCGTTCCCCGGCCAGGCGACCGGTGCGGTCGAAGGAGGTCAAAAGGGAAAAGCCAAGGCAGGCAAGCGGGCCAAACGGCAAAAGGCCGGTGCGGCCTCCGGCAAAGACGCCGACCAGGAGTAAGTCTGCGTCTACGCCGGATGCCGTCTCAGAGTGTGAGACGTAGCACGGGCATCTTGCCCGTGGGGTTTTGTGGCATCGGCATCCTGCCGATGATTCATGGGCAGGATGCCCATGCCACGATGAATCGAGTTCTCGGACACCTTTATAGTAGGACAGATTGCTTATGCGAACCAATCGACGACACTTCCTTGCGACGGCTCTTGCCGGCGGTCGTGGCGGCCGGCACATCATCACGGTCTTCTTACGGTTCCCGGCCCAACCGGGCTCGCAGGGGCCCTGAATCCCCGGTACGCCAAGCTCGATGAGATCCTCAAACAGCCCGTTCTCAAGAAGGAGCTGTTCACGACTCCGGTCATCATCCAGACCCTGGAATTGCTGCGGTACCAGGGCAATTTCCTGTGCCGGGTGCGTTCCACGGATGGGGCCGAAGGGATCTCGGTCGGCCACAGCAGCCTGAACTCGCTCTATCCGATCTTCGTCAATTCGCTGCAACCGTTCTTCCTCGGCAAGGACGCCCGCGACCTGGACCTGCTGCTGGAGAAGGTCTACATCTACAGCTTTAATTTCCGGTTCAACGGCCTGGCGCTCGGGATCCCCCTGGCCACCATCGAGTTTGCCATTCTCGATATGCTGGGCCGCATCGCCGGCAAGTCCATGGGCCAGTTGATCGGCGAGATCCGCCACCCCGAGGTCACCGTGTACCAGGCCACGGAGTACCGCGAGAAATCCGTCGAGGAGTCCCTGGAGCTGATCAAACGGGACGTCGCGGAATACAACGCCCACGCCCTCAAGATCAAGGTCGGCGGACTGATGTTCATGACGAAGGACATCAACGCCGTCGGTCCCAAGGGCAGGACGGAGACCATCATTCCGCTGATCCGCAAGACCTTCGGTGACGACATGGCCCTGTACGCCGACGCGAATGGTTTCTACACCGCCCCGGAGGCCATCCGCGTGGGCCGCCTGCTGGAAGAGTACCGCTACGGCTTCTTCGAAGAGCCGGTCATGTTCGACTGGTACGAAGAGACGAAGCAGGTGGCCGATGCCCTGACCATGCCGGTGGCGGGCGGCGAGCAGGAGTACAGCCTGCACGGATTCCGCTGGCTGATCGCCAACGAGGGTCTGCAAATCGTCCAGCCCGACAACTACTACTTCGGCGGCATGATCCGCTCCATGCAGGTGGCCCGCATGGCCCAGGCATTCGGCAAGGACTGCACGCCGCACATGTCCGGCGGCGGGCTGGGCTACCTCTACATGATGCACTTCGTGTCGGCCCTGCCCAATGCCTGTCCGCATCATGAATTCAAGGGCCTGCGCACGAACGTCCGCTTCGAGTGCAAGACCTCGCCCCTGCAGGTCGTAGATGGAAAGATCAAAGTCCCCACCGGCCCCGGCCTGGGTGTGGACATCGACCCGGATTACATCAAGAGACACCAATTGGTAAAAGCCTGATACCGAGAGCATGGCCGAAGAATTCGTCAGTGAGCCGATCCAGCCGGTGGCCGGGACGTTCGATCCGGCGGGCATGGCCCGCGGTGAGCCGGGCCTGCCGCAGCGCTTCGTCTGGCGGGATACCGAGTACTCCGTCGCCGCCGTGCTGGAGGTCTGGAAGGAAGACGGCCCCTGCCATCACGGCAGCGGCGAGCAGTACCTGCGCAAACACTGGTTCAGGGTCCTGACCGACCAAGGCCCGCGCATGACCCTCTGGTTCGAGCGGCAGGCACGCTCAAAAAGCCAGCGCAAGGCCCGATGGTGGCTGTATACTATTGATTATTGAGGCTGCAGTGCGTCTGGAGATTAGTATGGCGTCCCCGCAATTCATGGCATCGTATAGGTTCCCAGGATTTCAGCGTCGAGAGTTTTTGCACGCGGTCGGCGGTCTGGTCGCAGGCGCCTGCGGTGCCACGCTGACGCGGGCCGGTGACCTGCCGCAGAACACCAACCCACGGGCGATCTTTGGGGATGCGGTGGAACCGGATTGGGACCAGCGCCTGACGATCACCGTGGGTCCCAAACAGGCCGATCTCGTGGGCAGCACGGACCGGGTGCTTCAGGCGGCGGTGGACTATGTGGCGCGACGGGGAGGCGGTACCGTGCGCGTTCTGCCGGGCACCTGCCGGCTGCGCAACTCGATTTTTCTTCAGTCCCACGTCCGGCTCGTGGGCACCGGGGCCGACTCGGTGCTGGTGAAGGAGCCCTCGGTCACCACGAAACTCATCGTGGACGGCGATCATTGGGATCAGGAGGTGACGCTGGCCGATCCCAGAGGTTTCCAGGTCGGTGACGGCGTCCGCCTCGTCGCCAAGGATCCCTACGGCAAGGGCACCAACATCGTCCAGCGAACGCTCATTGCGGCGGCGGGCCATCGCTTCAAGCTGGATCGACGCTTGGAGGAGCGTTACCACCTCGAAGGCGACCCCCAAATCGCCACGAACTTCTCTCTGCTGCAAGGCACAGGTATCGCGGACGTTGTCGTCGAGGATCTCACGATCGACGGCAACAAGGCCCAGAATGAAATGATTGACAAGGGCGCCTTCGACGACGGCAGCGTTCGCCTGGATGAGTGCAACCGGGTCACGCTGCGCGGACTGACCGTGCGCGAGTTCTACTGCGATGGCATCGTCTGGGGCATTTCCCATGATGTGCTGGTCGAGAACTGTGACCTGCATGAGGGAGCGCGACTATCCCTCCACTCCGGCTCCGGGTCGCAGCGTTCGATTGTCCGCGGCAACCGGGTCCGGCACAGCGCGGAGGGCATTTACTTCTGCTGGGGCGCGCAACACGGACTCTACGAGAAGAACGTGATCGAAGACTGCACCTATGGCATGACCTTTGGCCACAGCGATTCGGACAATCTCATTCGCGACAATGAGATTCGGCGCAGCGGCGAGGCCGGCATTCACTTTCGGGGCGGGAACAAGGCCTTCGCGCCCACCGGAACCGGTTCGAGGGCAACCGGATCGTCGACAGCGGCGGCGAGAACGGCGTCGCCATCGACATCAACGGCGAAACCGAGTCGGTCGTGATCTTCAAGAACGAACTCCGTGAAACGCGCGGCCCCCAATCCCGGATTGGCATCCTCATCGGGGCCCAGACCCGCGATATTCGCTGCGAGGACAATCAGATCGAGGGCTTTGCCGTGCCGGTCAAGGATTTACACAAGGGATGAACGCAAGCACTGGTTCAAGATCCTGACGGACCAAGGCCCGCGCATGACCCTCTGGTTCGAGCGGTAGGCACGCTCGAAAAGCCAGAGCAAGACCAGGTGGTGGCTGTATACGAGTGATTATTGATGATTTTGGCCGAAAGAAACGAAGAAGTTCGAAAAAACGGCCTCAGTGCGTCTGGAGATTAGTATGACGTCCCCGCAATTCCTCGGTTGGGTGGTATTGTGATTGTTGTCTCGGGAAGATACGTCTATTGGAGGGGTTCAGATTATGAGATGGACGGCTCGAAAGGATGGGCTGTGTTCTGTTCTGGTCGTCCTGCTTCTTTCGATGATCGCGCCTGTCAAGGGCGGCCAAACAGCGGCCTCCTTGTATGGGCCAGGCCCGGGGCGTTGGGTCTTCGGGCCGGAAATGCGCCTTGGCGCCAAGAGAACGTTGCGTGCGGCAGGTTACGACGTCAATAATGTCGGAGACCTCAGCCGCGCGATGGGGGATGGAGAGGCAGGAGTTCGTCACGATGCTACGATCCTGCTCGCATATAAGAACGGTCGCGAGTCATTGCCTATCCTGAAGCAGGCTTTGGATGACCGGGATATCCTCGTCCGCTGCATGGTCGCCAGAGTGATGGGTATTCTCGGAGATCTGGGCGGTTTGGGGAGGATGCAAAAAGACGTGGCGGAACTCACAACGGAACAACCCAAGGAAGGTGTGTCAAAGACAAAGCCTGGAGGGGTCAAGGAGGGGGAATCGTTGTATATGAGATCGAAAAACGGGCGACTGCATATGGCGCTCGACGCCGCTTTGGTGCTGGCAGAGTTTGGCGATAGCAGCGGCTATAAAATCGCAGCAGAGGCCGCAGTGCAAAACAGACTCGGCGCGATTCGCTCGACGCTATCGCCGTCTTGGCCGAGCTTGGCAGGATCGACCAAGCCACGCTACGGTCGCGCGGTCTCGACCCCGAAAGAGTTCTTCTTGTGGTAGCCGAATCGGAAACAGAACCTTTTCTTCTTGAACACCTGCATAGCTGCATTAGGGGCAGGATGAGACCACAATCCGTAATCAAGATTCTTGAGAGAATCGCACAGTCACCCCACCTTTCCGACCGGGGGAAGCAAATTGTGACCAGCGGATTGCAGACAGTCAGAAAGGAAGTGGAGAAGGAAAGGCAGGCCGCCGGGCAGAAGAAGGAGTAAGGAGGGCCGGGGGTCATGGCTACACATTCACATTTTCGGGATTCCGATGTGGCTGTGCTCTTGGGGACTCCGTCCCTGCCATGCGATTGGCGACAGGTGGCAAATGCCGAGAGGCAGACAGGGCTCAGAGCTACGCATTTCACATCCTCGGAATTCCCTGCTCTTGGAGACTCCGGCGCCAAACCCTTGGGGTCTTCCGCTCCCTGCCCATTCGGCTTCACTCAGGGCAGGCTCTGCACAGGGACAAGTTTGGGCCAATGGCATGATAGCAGAAAGATGCGGTGTCTTTCAGTCCGCGCGAACGCTGGCGTCGCGACAAGCAGCGCAGGTCTTGCTCCGGGTTCCATGCTATTGGCGAAACGCGAGAAATGTCGGGGTCCGGGGCGGCGCCCCGAATCAGGACGCCCAAGACAACGCAGGACGCTTGCCGGCGTGGGCGCACTTGCGCAGGTAGAGATTGATCAGGTTCTGGTAGGGGATGCCGGTCTCTTCCGCCAAGGCCTTGAAGTACTCGATCACATCCACCCCCAAACGCAACGTGACCTGCTTCTTGAGCCGCTTGGCGTAGGGGTTCTTCCGGCCTTTCATGTTCGCGAAGTCGTATTCTTTTCTCATAACCTTGTCCATGGATAAGCTTTTGCCTCGTCTCTCGTTGCCTTTCTGGCGGAGATGATCCGAATCTGTCGGCCCTGCTCCCGCACCGTGTAATGCACGGCGAGGAGCCGCAGACGCCCACTCAGACCAAGCAGGAGGAACCGATCCTCCTTCTGTGAATGGTCCGGATCGAAGTACTCAATGGCGTTCTCGTCCCAAACACGCTCATGGCCTCCTCGAATGAGACCTGATGCTTCCGGGCGTTTTGCGCCGCCTTTCGCTCATCCCACGAGAAAGACAGATCGTTCATAATTATATTATATTGCCCTAATCATTATACGTCAAGCGGGCTCTGCGGGTTTTCCCGGTGCCTTGACGGCCGGAAAGGCACCACCGGGCGGCGAGGAACCCGACGGCAAGAACCCGGGCTCAGACCTACCCATTTCACATTCTCGGAGTTCCCCTATGGCGGTGCTCTTGGAGACTCCGTTCCCAAACCCCTGGGGTTTTCCGCTTCCTGCGCCATTCGGCTTCGCTCAGAGCAGGCCCTGCGCAGGGACAAGCTTCGGGCCAATGGCATGACGTCACGACAAGCAGCGCAGGTCTTGCTCCGGTTGCCATGCTATTGGCGAAACGCGAAAAATGCCGGGGTCCGGGGCGGCGCCCCGTGGGGAAAGAAGCGGTAGCCGGTAGTCTGTAGCCGGTAGTCGGCAGAGAACAGGGGTAGGGATCAGGGAGGAGTTACGCCTGCGGCCTGCCGCCTCCGGTCTTACGCCTTGCCGCGCGGCGGGCTACTTCGCGTCACCGCTTCCGAGATGCCAGGCCCCGGTCTTGGGATCGAGTTTGTGACAATGGGTGCAGGTTCCTTGGGCGGCGGCCAGAAAACGGTTTTCCTTGCCGCCTGCCAGGTGGAGGGTGTGCTGCAACTTGGCGAACGGGGGCGCCGATTGAGAATCGCGCCCATGGCACATCAGGCAGTCGTTCGGGATGACCTGGATCTGGGCCGCGATGTCCGGGTGTTTGCCGGCCAGGATTCGGTTCGCCGGAGCGGCGGCTTGGGCCTTCTCCAAGACCTTGGGATCGGCACCGTTCTTCCATTGCGCCAGGAGAGTGGGAAGGCGAGAATCCTTCTTGCGCTCGGGGCGATTTGCGTGGCAGTCCACGCAGCCACGCGGGGTTTTGTCGGGAGTCGTAACGCCCGGAAGATCCGGTAGGTGCACTTCGGAAACAGCGGCCGGGTCAGCCTTCTTTTCTGCGGCGGGCTTTTCCCCCTCTTTGGCATTGGCGGCCAGGATGACGGAGCCAGCGGCCGCGGCAACGGTCACAAGGGCAGCCAGGGTGATGGACTTCATCGTAGGGACCTCCTTTCATATCCGTGACACTGGGTGCGCGAACGTGAGCACGATCTTGTCACCAGGCGGCCCCACTGTCAACCTCCCGCTATGCTTCAACAGGAAACGATCACGTTTGTGCAACAGTTGAGAATGGCAAAACACCCGGCGGGCGAAAAATCTTTTATTCCTTCGGACACAAGGAGTTACGCGATTTTTGGGTCTCGCGCGCACACAGAATTCCGGCACGATTCGTGCAACACGGCCCCAGGGTAGAGGGATCGCGAGATGCGAGAAGGAAGTGCTGCGCCCGCATGACGCCCGCGCGACGGGATAGCGGGCCATCAACAAACGACACTACTTCGGAGGTTTCGCCGTGAGTGGTGAAGTCGGTGAAACAAAGCCAATTTGTCGCGGACGGACAGGGAAGACCATCGGCAAGGCCAAAAGCCTTGACGATGCCACCCGCTTGGGGAACAGCGTGCGAAACAAAGCCAATTGGCCGGAGCGAATTATGCAAAACGAACCCAATCTGCCGATCCGGGCCCAGGTGGGCACAGGCCGGGGGACCTCACTGGCGGGGCTTCCTCTCGCGCTGATTGCGCCAAACAAACCCAATTTGCCTTCGAGCGAAACGAAGGGCAAGTGCTTTGGGGAAAAGGAGTTATGGTGAATTGCACCTACAAGGGGCATTGGAAAAACAAAGCCAATTTCCGCCGGGGAAGATATCCCAGCCTACCACTATTCCATCATTCCAGGATTCCAATCCCCGGCCGCAGCCCCAGGAGGGATCGCGCCAAACGAAGCCAATTCGGGGGCTTGGCCTATCGTGCGAAACGAAGCCAATTTGCGGCGGGGGCGGGCGGGACGGGGCCCCAGGGGCGAAGGACGACAATCCCGCAGCCCCCGTCCCTGGGGCCACGCCCCGGCGGAGCGCTTCTTGATATTGGGAAATGTTGGCGTTGCGGGGGACGCTTGGGTACGATGACACGTCACGATGGGCAGGGCTTTGGCCCACGGTGTCGCAAGGATAGAGCCTGATTGGGGAACTTAGGAGTACAACTATGAGAGACCTGGAACGAATGAACGAAGAGCGAATGGTGTCCCGCCGGGAGCTGTTGGGCAGTGCGGCGGCGGTGGCGGCCTTCAGCATTGTGCCGAGCCACGTCCTGAGAGGCGCTGCGGCCAAGCCGAACTCCGTTTTCGATGGGGTACGTATCGGCACGATCACGTACAGCTATCGCGGCGTCGAGAGCACCGCGCAGGGGACGCTGCAAGCGATCCTCAAAAGCGGGATCAGCGAGGTCGAGCTGATGAGTGGACCGGTGGATGATTATGTCGGCCTGGGCGGCGGGGCCCGCGGCGGCGGCCCACGCGGCGGCAAGGGCAAGAACAAAGGGGCCCCGAAGTCAGGACAAGAGAAGGACGCGGCCCGGCCATCGGCGGAAGAGCAGCGCAAGAAGCGCCTGGCGGTCCCGGTGGCGAAGTATGAGGCCCTGCGCAAGATGTACAACGATGCGGGCGTCAATATCCACATCGTCAAGTACGACAGCATCGGGGCCGAGAACATGACGGACGAAGAGATCGACAACTGCTTCCAGGCGGCCAAGGCACTGGGGGCCATCGGCATCACCCGCGAGCTGTACGGACCCCATCGCCAAGCGGCTCGGGCCCTTCGCCGACAAGCACAAGATCTGGATCGGTTTCCACAACCACATGCAGCTCAAGCCGACGACGTACGATGAAGGCATTCTGTCGTACGGCAAGTACATCGGCATCAACTTCGATGTCGGCCATTACTTCGCCGGCACCAAGGGTGAATCGCCGATGGCGTTCATGGAGAAGTACCACGAGCGGATCGTCAGCCTGCACCTGAAGGACAGGACCAAGGCGGGCGGGAACCTGGCCTGGGGCCAGGGCGAGACGCCGCTCAAGGAAATCCTCCAGTTGATGCGGAAGAACAAGTGGACGTTCCCCGCCGACATCGAGCTGGAATACCAGATTCCGGAAGGCTCGGACGCCGTGGCGGAAGTGGCCAAGTGCGTGCAGTTCTGCAAGAACGCCCTGGCCTGAGCGAAGCCGAAGGAATCTGGCCATCGAATGTGAGGTTTCTCCCGCTCGCAGCCCAGATCCTTCGCTGCGCTCAGGATGACACGCGCGGGGTGGCAGCGGCAAGGCCGAAGGTTTTGCCGATGGTGAATGAGCCATCGGCAAGCTGCGCTTGCCGATGCCACCCTAAGCTGTAGCATGGTCAAGCGTAGTCAGTTTAACCCACGGCGGGTGGCACGCCTCACTCTGTGGGTGCCGCGGCGGATCGGGCGTGGCGTGGTTCGAGGCCGGCGTTGACTTCGGTCATCTTCTGGACCAGGAGGTCCCAGGGCCGGTCCTCGATCGTGACTACGCCGTAGTTCGAGTTCTCGCCGTCGAAGCGGCCCTCTTTCGGCTGATCGGCATGCTCGAACCAGTGGAAGCCGACCATAATAGGCAGGTCGATCAGGCCCTGGACGTAACGTGCGAACGCATCGGCGCGGTCCGCCTGGGTGGCGACCGGGCGGCCGGCGCCTTTGGTGTTCGGAAGGCCGGAGTCCATCGCCTTGAAACCAAATTCGGTGAGCATCATGGGCCGGCCCGTCAGGCGGTGGATGCTCCGGAGAGTCTCCACGGGCGTGGTCTGGCCGTAGTTGTTGAAGCTCACGACATCGACGTATTCGCGCAGGCCCCGGAGCACCGGATCGGGGGCCTGGCCGGCGAACCGGCAGCCGAGAATAAGATGGTTCGGGTCCGCTTTATGAATGGCACCCTTGCAGGTCACGAAGTAGCGTCGCGCCACGGCTTCCTGCCAGGCGGCCTGGTCCTGGCGGACCGCGTCCCCGCTGATCGGCTCACGGCCGGTCAGCTCCTCCCAGCGGGTGATGCTCGTGCCCCAGGCCCGATTGAGTGCGGCGACGTCGCCGTACTTCTGTCGCAGGAACTCCAGAGCGGCCTTGCGTCCCGCCGCACCTTCGGGGAAGCGCAGGTACTCCTCGAGCAGGCTCTGTTTGCCGCGCCAATCGGCGCCCCAGCGCAGCTCGTTGTCGGTGAAGTAGCCCAGCAGCCAGGGATCCTTGGCACGCGGTCCGCACAACTGCTGACACGCGGCTTCCATCCGCTTCTCGAAATCGTCGGAGAAGAAGTCGCCGACCGCGCCCTTGAGCCAGTCCGCGCCGGCCCGCGTGGCCAGACCGAGGTTGATCGTGTAGGGCATGTTCTGGTCGAAGGTGCTGGGGCTGGACCAGGCCCCCAGCGTGTTGAATCCCCAGCCGCGCAGCCGCTCGACGGCGGCCTTGGCCCAGGCCTCCTGCGAGCCGTACTTGCCTTGCACCGCACGCTGGTAGGGGGAATAACCAAGCTGGGGCGCATCGTCCGCGCGGAAGCTGACGTTGTTGACGCCCTTGGAGAGGAAGGCGTGGCCCTCGGGGGTCACCAGCCACCAGATCCCCTCGCGCTCGGCGACGCGAAAGAACCCGGTGGCCTCGAACCGCAAACGGTTCCAGCCGCCGTAACGATCCCGCTCGGCGGAGCCGGCGAACAAGGCAGGAGACACCAGGCAGCTCAAGACCAGGTACGCGAACGTTATGAGTCTCATAGATCGTCATCCTCCTTTGGCCACGACTGGAACAGCATGTACACCGTATTTCTCACGAGTCTGATTGTATCGATTGCAGCGGCGCCATCAAGTCAAACGAACGTTTCTGCCGGTCAACGGGGGACGCGCCAGCGCGGGTGTCTATGGACTCGCCGCACGCGATTTTGTACAATGATGGATAGAAGCCGGGTCTGTCAGCAGACCGCGAATTGGGAGGACAAGAGTTGTTCGAGAGTGTCCGCCGCTGGTTAGGGATGGTTCCCGCCTCCGCGGGGAAGACAGCCCCGGGTCGCCGGGGGGCCGCCGCGGAGCAGGTGCGCCCGAGCAGAGCACCGGTCTTCGAGCCGCTGGAGCATCGGCTCCTTATGGACGCCGCGCTCACCGGCATGCCATCCATCCCATTCCCGGAGGCAACAGCTCCCGAACAGGTCATCCAGGTCCCCGAGTCTCCGATTGGAGCCCCGGCACAGCATGCCACAGAGCTGTTCGATGTCTCCCCGGCACTGTTCGTGGAGAACCAGGGTCAATGGTCCGACTCCTCGGTCCGCTACGTCCACGACGGCAACCGCGTCGATGTGGCGGCCACGGGCCAAGGGATCGTGTTCCAAGTCGCGCGGACCCAGACGGCCGATGCGGAGGTGCTGCGGTTCTCGGCCTCGTTCGTGGGGGCCCACGAGGTTCTGCCCGTGGGGTCGGAACGTTCGCCGAGCGCGGTCAACTACTTCGTCGGCGGCCCAAGCCTTTGGCGGCAGAACGTGCCGGCGTACGAACAGGTGGTGTATGAGAGTCTGTACGACGGCGTGGATCTGTACGTCCAGGGTCTGGGCAGTCATCTGAAATACGAGTTCCACGTAGCGCCCGGGGCCGATTGGTCGCAAATCTCTCTCCGGTATGACGGCATCGCTGGTCTGTCGCTGGCCGGCGATGGGGCGCTCGTGCTGGACCTGGGTGGAGATTGGGGCCGGTTGGTGGACGATCGTCCCTACATCTACCAGGAGATCGACGGCCAACGTGTCGCCATCGCCGGGAGCTTCCGGCTGCTCGACAGCCGCACCTGTGCTTTCGACATCACGGGCCCGTACGACCCCGCGCGCGAGCTGGTGATCGATCCGAACCTGGTCTGGAGCACCTACCTGGGCGGCAGCGGGGGCGATTGGGCCTACGGCGTCGCGCTCGACTCCGGCGGCAATGTCTACGTGACCGGCCAGACCCAGTCCTCCGACTGGAGCCTCGGCGACTCCGGCACGACGTTTCAGGGCGTCGCCGATGCTTTCGTGGCCAAGCTCAGTCCCGCGGGGGCGGGCCTGTGGCGCACCTACTTGGGCGGGACCGGCGACGACCGGGGCTACAGCGTCGCGCTGGATTCCGGCGGCAATGTCTACGTGACGGGACAGACCGATTCGGCCGGCTGGGTGGGCAACAACGGCTTCGACCCGACCTACAACGGCGCAGGGGACGGTTTCGTGGCCAAGCTCGGTCCCGCGGGCGAGATGCTCTGGAGCAGCTACATCGGCGGCACCGACGGCGATTGGGGCTATGGCATCGTGGTGGCCGCCGGGGACATCGTCTACGTGACGGGCCAGACCGAGTCGCCGGACTGGGTGCTCGGCGGCTTCGACATGACGTACAACGGCGCCTCCGACGCGTTCGTCGCGAAGGTCACTTCTGCCGGCGCCTGCCTCTGGAGCACCTACTTGGGCGGCAGTGCCTGGGATTGGGGCTACGGCATCGCCGTGGACTGCGGCGGGCAACGCCTATGTGACCGGCACGACCGAGTCGGCCGGCTGGACGAGCGGCGGTTTCGACACCGACTCACGGCGGCGGCTCGGATGCCTTCGTGGCCGTGGTCGACTCCGCTGGCAACGGTCTCTGGAGCACCTACCTGGGCGGCGACAGCAACGATTACGGCCGGGACATCGCCGTGGATGGCTCCGGCAACGTCTACGTGACGGGCGAGACCCTGTCCGCCGACTGGACGAGCGCGGGTTCCGACCTCGACCCACAAAGATGTCCCGGATGCCTTCGTCGCCAAGCTCACCTCGGCCGGGGCCAGTCTCTGGAGCACCTCTGGGCGGGGACAAGGGCGATTGGGGCTACGGCGTAGCCGTGGACGCCGCGGGCAACGTCTACGTGACGGGCACGACCAGTCGCTCCGGCTGGACGAGCAACGGTTTCGACACCACCTACCACGGCGGCGACTCGGATGCCTTCGTGGCCAAGCTCGATTCCGCTGGCGCGGCTCTGTGGAGCAGCTACCTGGGCGGCAGTGCCGCCGACTCGGGCTGGGCCCTCGCCGTCGATCCCTCGGGCTACCTCTACGCGGCGGGCCAGACCGAGTCGGCCGACTGGACGAGCGGCGGGTACGACACCACATACGCCGCCGGCGGCGACGCCTTCGTAGTGAAGATCTCCTTCGGCACGCTCGTGCCCGTCTACCGCTTCTGGTCGCCGGCCAATCAGCGGCACTTCTACACGATCAGCGAAGCGGAACGGGACAAGCTGATCAACAACTACCCGGACGAAATCTGGACCTATGAAGGTCCGGTGTATAGGGCCTTTGCCGACAACAGCCAGCCCGGCGTGGCCCCGGTCTATCGCTTCTGGTCCGCGCAGTACACCTCGCATTTCTACACGATCAACGAAGCGGAGAGGGACAAGCTCCGCAACAATTACGGGGACATCTGGACCTTTGAGGGCACCGCCTTCTATGCCTACGCCGCCAGCTTCCAGCCGCCCGGCGTCTACCCGGTCTACCGCTTCGTGTCCCTCCGCGAGGGGAATCATTTCTACACGATCAAGGAAGCCGAAAAGAACAAGCTCATCAATCTCTATTCTGACATTTGGCTCCACGAGAAGATTGCCTGGTACGCGCTCCTCGGACTCGCCTGACACCGCGGAAATATCGATTTCTCCATTGACGCTCTCTGTTGTCCCCGTTAGATTAGCCGCCGGGTGAAGGGTATCCCATGAAGCAGGCGAGCCGCACAGTGGAGCGGTGGTGGCCCCCAGGGATTTAAGCAAGCGTGTTGGCTCGTGACGGAGCCAGCGGGGTATGACCCGGGTCGCGGGGCAGATTCTCGCGAGGAACGGGTCACCGGATGGGAGTGGCCGGTGGTGGGCATCTGGAGTTGGATGAGGAAACAGGGAGAGGCGCGAGGGGGGCCGCTGGTGAAGCGCGCACCCGCCCTGGAGCCACTCGAACCGAGACTCCTTCTCAATGCAGATCTCAGCGGCTCGGGCTCTTTGCTGTCCTTCCCCGCGCCGAGCGATGGCTCCGCCCTCATTGTGGATCTGGATCGCCAGGATGGTGTTGTCCCAGAGGCACCGACGCCGGCGGTCGACTTCGCGCTCGGCGGAGGCACGCCCGGACCGCAGGTCGTAGTATTGGGCAACGGCGTCACGATCACGGATGGGGATACGACACCGAGCACGGCGGACGGGACAGACTTTGGGATAGTGCAGGTGGGGGATGCCTCGATCGGCCGCACGTTCACGGTCCGAAATGACGGTCCGGGAGACTTGCAACTGGGAGCGGTGGGGGTCCCGGAGCACTATTCCCTCGCGGAGGGTCTGTCGAGCATCCTGGCGCCGGGGGTGTCGGATACGTTCACGGTCCGGCTGCATACGGCCACTGTCGGAACCATAACGGGGGATATTACCTTTACCCACACCGGTGTGTCGTATTTGAATCCGTTCAACTTTGCGATCAGCGGAGTAGTGACCGGCACATCGGCCCCGGAGATCACGGTCCTGGGCAATGGGACCTCGATCCCCGATGGGGATACGACGCCGAGCACGGCAGATGGGACAGACTTTGGGTCTGTGTCTCAGGGTGAGACACCGATCAGCCGGGCCTTTACCGTTCGTAACGACGGCGTCGCTGCCCTGGCCCTGGGAGCGATAACGGTTCCAGAAGGCTATACGCTGACGGATGGCCTGGTGAGCAGCCTGATGTCGGGGACATGGGATATATTCAGAGTCCGTCTGGATACGGGGACGGCGGGCACGAAGGCGGGCGATATCACGTTTACGAACGGTGACAGCGACAGAAGTCCCTTCAACTTCCGAATCACCGGAACGATAACAGGATTGGGAGGTCCGCAAGTCGCCGTGACGGTGGCGCCGCCGGCGGTGGCGGAGGATGGCTCGGCAAACCTGGTGTATACGTTCACGCGGACTGTGGCTGACAGCAACCCGCTGACCGTGAATTTCAGCGTCGGTGGCACGGCGACCTTCGAGACGGACTACACCCCAACGGGGGCCGCCGGCTTTGATGCAACCTCAGGGACGGTTGTCCTCGGTGCCAACCAGACGACCGCGACCGTGACGGTGGACCCGGCGGTGGACGCCACCGTGGAGGCGGATGAGACGGTGATCCTGACGGTTACGGCCGGGACGGGATACACGGTCGGGGCGCCCGCGGCGAGCAGCGGGACGATCCAGAATGACGATGCGTCGGGGAACCTGGCGGGGGGCCGGCCGGCGGTGGCTTCGACGACCCAGAACGGGTACCCCGCTGCGAACGCGACGGACGGCAATCCGAGCAGCCGCTGGGCGAGCCAGTACTCGAACAATGAATGGCTCTATGTAGACCTGGGCTCCGCCTATACGATCGATCGCGTCGTGCTGCGGTGGGAGGCAGCCTACGGGCGGGGCTACAAGCTCCAGGTCTCCAGCAATGCCTCCAGTTGGTCGGAGGTCTACAGTACGACCACGGGCAATGGGGGCGTGGACGACCTGACGCTGGCGGCCCCGGCTTCCGGGCGGTACGTGCGGCTGCTGGGCACCCAACGGGCCACCCTGTACGGGTATTCGCTGTGGGAGTTCGAGGTCTATGGCGGGACGCCCACCAACCATGCTCCGGCGGTCAGCAGTTTCAGTAAGAGCCTGATGCAGGATACCCCGCTATCCTTGGCCGCCGCCGACTTTACGGGGGCATTCACGGACCCGGATGCGGGCGATAGTCTGCAAAAGATCAAGATCGCCTCTTTGCCGACTCATGGTGTGCTGACGTCTCAATGGCACAGCGGTAACGCTGGACCAGGAGATTACGACAGCCCAGATCGGCACGCTGACCTATACCCCCAATAGCGGCTACACGGGCTCCGACAGCTTCCAGTGGAATGGCTCCGATGGGAGCTTGTACGCCGCCGCCGCCGCGGCGGTGAATCTGTCGATCAATGCGGCGGTAGCGAATCTGGCGTGGGGCAAGACGGCGGTCGCTTCGACGACCCAGAGCGGGTATCCCGCTTCGAACGTGACGGACGGCAATGCCGACAGCCGCTGGTCGAGCCAGTTCTCCCATAATGAGTGGCTCTATGTGGACCTGGGCTCGGTCCATACGATCGACCGGGTGGTCCTGCGGTGGGAGGCGGCGTACGGGCGGGGCTACAAGCTCCAGGTGTCGAATGATGCCTCCAGTTGGTCGGATGTGTACAGCACCACCACGGGCGATGGAGGCGTGGACGACCTGACGTTGGCGGCGCCGGCCTCGGGCGGTACGTGCGGATGCTCGGGACTCCAGCGGGCTACGCCGTGCGGGCTACTCGCTCGTATGAACTCGAGGTCTATGGCGGGGCAGCGGGACCCGAGGTGACGGTAACCGTTTCTCCGTCCGCCGCAGCGGAAGATGGCTCGACGAACCTGCTGTACACGTTCACGCGGAGCGTGGCCGACAGCAGCGCGCTGACCGTGAGCTTTAGTGTCGGCGGGACGGCAACCTACAATACGGACTACATGCCCAGCGGAGCGGCGAGCTTCGAGACCGCCTCCGGGACAGTAACGATCGCGGCGAACCAGACGACCGCGACCGTGACGGTGGACCCGACGGCAGACACAGAGGTCGAGCCGGACGAGACGGTGATTCTGACGGTTACGGCCGGGACAGGATACACGGTCGGGGCACCGGCGGCGAGCACTGGGACGATCCAGAATGATGATGGGTCGGGGAACCTGGCGTGGGGCCGGCCGGCGGTCGCTTCGACGACCCAGAGCGGGTATCCCGCTTCGAACGTGACGGACGGCAATCCGAGCAGCCGCTGGTCGAGCCAGTTCTCCCATAATGAATGGCTCTATGTGGACCTGGGCTCGGTCTATACGATCGACCGGGTGGTCCTGCGGTGGGAGGCGGCGTACGGGCGGGGCTACAAGCTCCAGGTGTCGAATGATGCCTCCAGTTGGTCGGATGTGTACAGCACCACCACGGGCGATGGGGCTGTGGATGACCTGACGCTGGCGGCCTCGGCCTGGGGCCGGTACGTACGGATGCTGGGAATCCAGCGGGCGACGCCGTACGGGTACTCGCTCTATGAGCTGGAGGTCTATGGCGGCGGCGGCAGCCCTGCCCCGGAGATCACGGTGCTGGGCAACGGGGTGTCGATCGCGGAGGGTGATGGGACGCCGAGTGCCACGGACGGGACGGACTTTGGGTCGGTGGCGCGGGGCGGCCCGGCGGTCAGCCGGACGTTCACGGTTCGCAATGAGGGCACAGCGGCTCTGACGCTGGGAGCGGTAACCGTGCCGGCGGGCTTCACGTTGACGGAGGGCTTGCCCGGCAGTCTGGCGCCGGGGGCGTCGGATTCGTTCACGGTCCGGCTGGATACTGCGACGGCCGGGACCATGAGCGGCGATATCTCATTCGCCACCAACGACAGCGATGAGAACCCCTTCACCTTCCGGATCACCGGCACGGTCATGACGGCGGCCGCCAATCTGGCGTTGGGCAAGACGGCGGTCGCTTCGACGACCCAGAGCGGGTACCCCGCTGCGAACGTGACGGACGGCAATCCGAGCAGCCGCTGGGCGAGCCAGTACTCGAACAATGAATGGCTCTATGTGGACCTGGGCTCGGTCTATACGATCGACCGGGTGGTCCTGCGGTGGGAGGCAGCGTACGGGCGGGGCTACACGATCCAGGTGTCGAGCGACGCCTCCAGTTGGTCGGACGTATACAGTACGACCACAGGCAATGGAGGTGTGGACGACCTCACGTTGGCGGCGCCGGCGTCCGGCCGGTACGTGCGGCTGCTGGGCACCCAGCGGGGGACCGTGTACGGGTACTCCCTTTGGGAGTTCGAGGTGTACGGCTAACCAGGATATGGCGGGCCGCTTTTCGAATCGTTCTTGCGCCTCCGTTCATCGCGTTGGGGCGCCCTGCAGTTGTCCCAGCAGCGCTCGGAAGGCCTCCCGCTCCTCTTGCGTCAGGGCCCCGTTGGCCCAGGCCGAGCGGTAGACGGCGGCGGCCTCGGCCCACTGCCCGCGCTGGCGGTGGATTTCGGCGAGCAGGGCGTAGGCGTCGGCGTAGGGCACGCTCCGGCGAACCAGGTCCTGCAGGACTTGCACGGCCTCGTCCGTCTCGCGGCGCTGGTGCAGGAAGTAGGCGTACGTGTAGCCGTACTTGCCTTCCTGCGGCTGCAATTGGTACGCCCGCTGACAGCAGCGCAGCGATTCGTACGGCCGGTCCGGGGCCAGCAGCACGGCGAGATTGTAGGCGGCGACGGCGGCATTGGGGTCGAGCGCCAGACACTTGCGGAAGGCCTGCTCCGCCTCCGCCGGACGTTTCATCTCGCCCAGGAGCATGCCGAGGTTCAAGTGAACGACCGGGTTGTTCGGCTCCAGGGCGATGCGCCCGGCGGAACGAGGCCTCCGCCTTGTCGTTCTCGCCCTTGGCGTTGTAGACGAACGCGATGTTCACGTGAGGGGGCACGAAATCAGGCCGCAGCTTGATGGCCGTTTGAAAGGAGGCCAGGGCCTGGTCCTGGTCGCCGCGCTGCAGGCAGAAGTTGCCGAGGTTGTATTGAGAGGCATAATCATCGGGGCGGGCGTGGAGTGCCTCCAGCAACTGGGCTGTGGCACGTTGGACCGCTTCCCGGCGGTCGCTCGGGACCTGCTCCAACGGGATGCCGGCCAGTGCACCCGCAGCGCGCACGCGCACCAGGAGATACTCATCCGCGGTCGTCTGGGCCAACGCGCCCGAGGGACTCCGGCGTGGCGTAACCTTCCAACGTCTGGGCGGCGGCGGCGCGCACCAGCGGCGAGGGATCCTCCCGGAGAGCTTGGATCACGACCGGCCATTTGGCCGGCGAGTTGCAGCCGTGCAGCAGGCGGACCAGCGAGGCGGCGACAATCTCATCGCGATCCTTCGAGCCGATGTAGGCCAGGATCGCACCCAACGGACGCCAATCGCCGCGCCGGGCGGCATCCACCAGCGCCGCACGCTCCAGGACGGGTTTCTGGTAGTCCTCCTTGTGCCACTGCCGCACCTGTTGGTCCGCCCACGCCGCATCTTTGTCCTTGTGGCAGAGGTTGCAGGCGTTGGGGGACTTGAACTTCAGCGTGGCGGCCGGGGTGGGAGGACGCATCGAGTGGTCGCTGCGGGTCATCCGGGCGAATTCGGTCATGGGCATGTGACAGGCGATGCACCGGTTGGGGTTCGGGTCCCCACCGGCCCTGTTTTGCCGGTGGGAGCCCTTCCCAAACGCGGTCGATTGCGTTTGGGGGCCCTTGCCCGTGCTGTCTGCCTGGTGATGCGTATGGGTTGGGGCGTTGTCCACCTTGTCCTGATGGCAGGGCAGGCACGCGGCGTTCGGCTTCTCATCGCCCTGAAAGCGGTAGCGGCCGCTGGAGGTGTGACAGTGCCGGCAATCCAGCTTGCCGCTCTTGGCACACGGACTCAGGCGCCACGAGGTCATCGTGTAATTCTCGCCCAGGTCGCGTCCATCCGGGTAGAAGTCCGGGTGCTCCAGCGTGGTCAGATCGAAGCGGTCGAAGAAGCGGTCGCCCGGCTTGAAGGAGGCGCTCACGGGGCTCAGCTTGGCGTGGCACGAGCCGCACATCGAGTTGGTCTGGTCGGCGGTGAAGGGCTTGGTGCGGATGATCTTGAGGTCGTGAGGAGCTTGGCCCGCGGGGGCTATCTGACAAACCCGGATGTGCTCCTGCGCTGGGCCGTGACAGGCCTCACAGTTGATGCCCGGCTCGGCCCACGTGGTGCGGTAGGTGTCGGTCTTGAGATCGTAGTTCGTGGACAATTGGCTCACGTGGCAACCGTGGCACGAGGTGTTGAAGGTGTACATCGGGTCTGTCCAGTGCACAGGCGCATCGGCCGCCGCACTGGGGAAGTGGCGCACGCCGCTGGCGGCCGTGTCGAACCATTTCTTAGTTCGCACGTCGTAGGCGACGGGCAAGGTTTGCAGCCGCCCGCGGTCCAGGGGTGTCAGGAAATAGTAGACGTTCTTGCCGCCCATCACGTGCGCGATCCGGTAGCCGCGTCTCGCCTTGTGGGCCGCGTTCGAGAACCCAGCCTTCCTCCTGCCCGAGGCACGCGGCATACTCGTTCTTGCCGATCTTGAGGGGGCCCTCGGAGGCCGTCAGATGGGTCTGCGCGAAGGCGAACGTGTACGGCTGCATCGCCAGACCATGATGCGACGGCGCCCATAGTTGATAGAAGGGCTCATGGCATTGCCGGCAACTGGCGGAGCCTGCATACGGCTCCGGCGGCGCGGGCCGAGGGTTCGTCTCGGCGGCGTGGGAGAGGGCGGCCGCCCCGGCACCGACGGCAATGACGATACGGCGGAGGTAGTGCTTCATGCTGCTCTTCCTATGGGCAACTCTGTCTTTGCTCACAGGATACCAGATCAGTCCGTCTGCACACGCACATTTTCGATTTTGCCGCGCAGGAGATACGGGGCGGCGTAGTCGCCGACGGCCGTGCGAGCATCCTGGCCGAGGCTGAGCTCATCCACGGGCTGGGCCGGGATCAGGCCCGGCGCCTTTCCCTCGGCCACGACTCGACCGTTGACGAGAAGCTGCATCAGGCCGTCACGGTTGAGTCTCGCGGTGATCGCAAAGCGACCGGCGGGTATTTCTTTTGCTGCAATGGACGTGAGTCTCCCGTTGATCCGCACACCGAAGAACAGTTGACCGTCCCGCAGCCATAGGGCATAGCCCTGCTGATTGCCGCCCTGGGCCAGGAGGACACCGTTGCGTGACTGCGGCTCGACTTCGCAGGTGATCGTCAGAGGTTTGTTCGCGATCTGCGGCGCGGGCGACGAGGGGCTGCGCACGGAACAGCGATCCGCCCAGGCCTCCCAAGCTTGGGCCAAGCGGGCGACGAGGTCCGTCTGGCCCGCGGCCACGTTGTTCATTTCTGTCGGGTCGGCCTCAAGATCGTAGAGTTCCCAGGGCTTGTCCTTGAGGGCGACGAGCTTCCACCGGCCTTCGCGCACCGCACGGTTGCCCTCATGCTCCATGAAGATCCGGCGCGACGGCAGTTGCCCACCCTGGAGCATCGGCGCCAGACTCACCCCTTCCAGGGGGAGCACTTTGCGGCCGTCGCGCTCCTGTGGATAGGAGGCGCCGGCCAACTCCAGCACGGTCGGCATGAAGTCGGTGATATGACCTGCCTCGCGCGTGATGGCGCCGGCCTTCGTCTTCAGTCCGGCGGGCCAGTGGACGATGAGCGGGGTATTGATGCCGCCTTCGTGGCCGTAATGTTTGTAGAGGCGAAACGGTGTGTTGCAGGCATTGGCCCAGGCACTGCCGTAGCTGACGTAGCTGTCCGGCCCGCCGATCTTCTTCAGGTCCTCCCCGGTGTGCAGGATGTTCTTCGGCCCGCTGGTCTCGTCGAAGCCCCACGGGTCCCACTCGGCACATGCGCCGTTGTCGCTGAGAAAGAAGATGATGGTGTTGTCGAACTGGCCTGTCTCTTTGAGCCGCGCCACGAGGCGGCCGATCGCCTGGTCCATGCGGTCCACCATCGCCGCATAGACGGCCATGCGCCGCGCGAGGTCAGCGCGTCGGTCGGCGGGCAGCGAGTCCCAGGCGGGATTGTCTTTGTCCGCCCAGCCCGTTTTCACATTGAACTGGTTGGCAGGAATGTTGCTGCGCGGAGTGAGCTTCAGGTCCTTCGGCACCAGCCCCAGTTCCTTCTGGCGGGCCAGACGCTCCGCGCGAATCTTGTCCCAGCCCTGGGTGTAGAGCTTCTCGTATTTGGCGATATCCTCCTCCCGCGCGTGCAGCGGAAAATGGGCCGCATTGAAGGCAAGGTAAAGAAACCACGGCCGGCCGCTCTTGCGCCCGTCGTCCAGGAAGTCCAGGGCGTAATCGCCGAAGACATCGGTCGAGTAGAACTCACCGGGCGCGTACCGGCGCTTCGGGTGGCCCTCCGGCAGGCGGGTATAGAAGGGGTCTTCCCTCCAGCAGGTGTTATAGCCTCCGAGCATGCCATAGAACTCGTCGAAGCCACGTCGCGTGGGCGAGCTTTCGCGGCTCAGGTGCCATTTGCCCACCATGTAGCAGCGATAGCCCGCCGGTTGGAGTGCCTCCGGGATTGTCACGCAATGGGCCGGCAGTACGCCGGAGAGATTGGGAAATCCGGCTTGGTGCGGATGCAGGCCCGTGAGGATGGCGGCGCGCGTCGGACTGCACCGGGCCGAGTTGTAGAACTGGGTGAAGCGCAGGCCGCCTCGCGCTAAGGAATCGAGATTGGGCGTGCGAATCTCCCCGCCGTAGCAGCCCAGGTCCGACCAGCCGAGGTCGTCCGCCAGGATCAGGAGAATGTTGGGACGCGCCGCGGCGTGAAGCGACGCGAGCGGAGTCAGAAGGCCGATGAGGAGGAGCTTTGGTATCACATTCATGGAGTCATCTCACCGTAACGGTGTCGGCAGGAAATCCCAGTCGAGGACCATCTTCTCCGTCAGTGCCTCCTTGAGCTCGCGCTCGACCTGGGCGTATTTCTTGTTGCCGGCCAGGTTCGTCAGTTCGCTGGGGTCGGCCTCAAGGTCGTAGAGCTCATAGGTGGAACGCGGGGTCGTGAAGTAGGCACGCACGAACTCCGGGGCCAGCTTGCCCTCGGCAAAGGCGGCCTTCATCTGCTGCCAGCCGGGATCGCGCTGGCTGTCCACCGGCGCGACCGCCTGGTGCGGCGTGCAGTTGTAGATGAGCTTGAAGTTCGCCGAGCGAATGCAGCGGGCCAGGTCGAAGGTGGAGGCCAGGATGTCGGGCTTCATGCCGCCGTCGCCGCCGTGCGGGCCGCGTTCGGCGAAGATGTACTTGCGTCCTTCGAACGCTTCGCCGCGCAGCAGCTTCAGATAGCTGACGCCGCTCATTTCCTTGAGCGGCGCGACGCCGGCGATCTCCAGCATGGTCGGGGCGAAATCCTCGCCGGAGACCAGCGTGCGCGTCACGGTGCCGGGCCTGACCACGCCGGGCCAGCGCACCAGCAGCGGCACGTTGATGCCGGGATCGTACAGTGCGCCCTTGCCGTGGGGCAGGGCCATGCCGTTGTCGCCCATGAAGACCACGACGGTATTGTTGGCCAGGCCGCGCTGCTCCAGCATGTCGAGCACCGACTGCACGTCGCCGTCGAGGTGCTCCACCTCGGCGATGTAGCGGGCCAGGTCGCTGCGCACGCCCGGCAGGTCCGGCAGATGCCCCGGCAGCGTCAGCTTGGCCGGATCGGGCACGCCCTGGGGACCTTGCGTATCCCAGACATGATGCGGATCGCTGAAGCCCAGCCAGAAGAACCACGGCTTGCCCTTGGGGGCCGCATCGAGGAATCGCGGCCAGCTTGCCGCCGAAATCCCGCATGGCGCCGGGCTTCTCGACGTAGTCCACCCGGTTGGTGAAGGTGCGCAGGCCTTCGCGGTCGAGGATCTCGCCGATGACCGATGCGCCCTGCGGCGCCTTTCGTCGGCGGGCCATCCAGGTGGTACGTGCGTCCGCCGACGCCGGTGAAGTATCCGGCCTTGTCGCGCAGCAGATCCGGCAGCGCGGGCACCTCCGCCGGCAGCGGCGACGTGAACCGCACCATGCGGACCGCCACGGCCGAGCGGCCCGTCATCAGGCGACGCCCGCGACGGGACGCACTGCGGGCAACCGACGAACATCCGGTCGAACCGCATGCCCTGTGACGCCAGTCGGTCGAGGTTCGGCGTACGCACGTCCTTGTTTCCGTAGCAGCCCAGGTACGGGTAGCTGTGATCGTCGGAGAGCAGAAACAGAATGTTCGGCTTCTCCACGGCAAGACATCGGCCGCCCAGGATGCACAAACAGGTGCACAGGAGCAGTTTCAGTGTCTTCATAGTCCACGTCCTCCCATTCTCAAAGAGGTTTCGGGGCCCTCAGGGCTTGTACTCACCGCTGAAAAGGCGTACTGACTCAATCCATCCGGCGAACTTCGGCGGCGCCGGCTCGACCACCGGGCTGCCAAGATCGGCGCCGATTTGCATCGCCTCATTCGGGTTGCGTTCGATGAGGCTTGGCAATGCGCCATCAGCCGTGAGCCGGCCATCCACATGAATGGTGGCCTTGCGGTCGGTCGTGATCGTGCCCATGACTGTCACCCAATCAGTGACGGCCTCCTTCGCCTCGACCGTCACCGCTTGGCTGTCGATCACCACCGTAAAGGCGGGGTGTCCCTGTCTTAGCCAGAGGGCATACCCTTGCGACCTTCCGCCCCGGGCCAGAATCATGCCATCGGGCTTCTCCGGTTTGAGGGTGACTTCCACAGTCCAGGCACTGCCCGTCGGGTCCAGAGATGCCGATTTGGGCACGTCAATCCAGCCATCGCCCTGCAAACGCAAGGCCTTCCTGGCATTGCGTCCTGCCACAAGCGTAACGTCATGTACCTGGCCCTGGTTATCCTGGCCGCTGAGGTCACGAAGGCGGTCCCCCTCCACTCCCGTGGCATCGAAGTGCAGCCGAAGCCCCGGTGTCGCATCCGGCTTGGGTTCCCAAACGCGACGGTCCGCGTTTGGGGTCCCTTTCCAGTCCGGTCCGCCGGGCTTGCCCCACCACGGCGGCCGGTCCACGTACTCCGGCACGCGGTAGCCGACCTCCTGGGCCAGCCGCTCGTGCTCGGCTTCGAGCCTCGCGCGCAGCGGTGCGGATTGCGCGTCGAGCCAGAGATTGTGCGTCTCGTACGGATCGTTCTTCAGGTCGAACAATTCGGTCCACTCATCGTGACCGGGATACTTGATGAGCTTGGCGTCGGTCGTCCGCACGGCCGTGATGTCCGGCACGCGGGTGTTCGCCTGGTTCTCGGCGAAATACTCGTAGAACCAGGATTGCCGCCAGGCAACAGCTCTCGCCCGTCAGCAGCGGACGCCAACTGCGGCCCTGCATCTGGCTCGGAGCCCGCACGCCGGCGAAGTCCAACAACGATTGCGCCAGATCGAGGTTCAACACCATTTCATCAACCACCCGGCCTCGTGCTTTGGCGCCGAGCATCGGGTTGCGAACGAGGAACGGCACGCGCAGACTCTCATCGTAGGCGCTGCGTTTGTCGCCCAAGCCATGCTCGCCCAGATAGTACCCGTTGTCGCTCGTGTAGATGACGATGGTGTTCTGCGCGACACCCAATTCGTCGAGGGCATCGAGCAGCCGGCCAAGACAATCGTCCGCCCCGCTGATGCAGCGGAAGTAGTTGAGATTCACCGGCACAGTCGCAGACGCAGGACCGGCCGCTTTGCGTCCCGCATCGGAGCCCAGGTAAGGCACCGGGGTATTCAGATTCGGCACGCCACGGGCCTGCTCGCCCGCAAAACGCTCTTTCGCCCGCTCGGGGGGCTCGGTTGGCCCGTGGGGCGACTTGAAGCCGACGATCAGCAACCAGGGCTTGCCGCTGTCCTTCTGGCTCTTCATGAACTGGATCGCGTAGTCGGTCGAGATGTCGTCGACCCAGCCTTTGGTCGGCGTGTCCTTGCCGTCCACGATGAACATGGGGTCCCAGTAGCGGGCGTGGGCGATGAAGGAATAGTGATGATCGAAGCCGGGCCGCTCCCGCTGGCTGTCCATGTGCCATTTGCCGACGTAGGCGGTCGTGTAGCCGGCCGCACGGAGCAGTGAGGCGTGGGTGACGTTATCGACGGGGAACGGCCGGAAATTCGACGCGACGCCGTTGAAGTGATTGTACCGCCCGGTCAGGTTGACCGCCCGGCTGGGGGCACAGAGCGAGCACACGACGAAGGCATTGCGGAATCGAACGCCTTCGGCCGCCAAGCGGTCCATATTCGGCGTCTGGAACCACGGGAATCGCCCGCGCTCGCCCTGCTCTTTCTGGACGACGGAGACCGCGTCGTACCGCTGATCGTCGGTGTAGACGAAGAGGAGATTCGGCCGCTGGGCCGCCTGCAGGACAGAGGCCCACAGCAGGGATGACAAGAGAAGAAGATGCATCTTCGTGAGGCTCGCAATCTGTCGCATGGTGGATCGCACCCTACCGAGGTTCCTGGGACAGTACGCTGGACCGGCACGATTATCCAATGTCGAATGCCCCGCGTCAACTGGCCGGGCACAGGCGCGACATCAGTCGTTCCGCTTCTTGAAATGGAACAACACCGCCCGGGAATCCGGGGCCTCAAAGGAAAACCTGCCGGAGGCGCTCTCGCTCAGTACGGCCCCTTCCTTGCGGAGGACGTCATACCGGGCCACGTGCCATTGCCCCGCCGGCAGGTCCACCTGCACGGACCTGTCGGCCCGGTTGGTCCCGAGGACATACTCATGTCCCGGCCAGGCCAGGACACGCGAGCCCGGGGGCACGCGTCGGAAGATGCCATGCTGCCAGTGCCGGCGTTGGGGTCGTCCACCGGTGCCATGCGCCAGAACGTGATATTCTCGTCGATGACTTTGCGGAGCCAGCCGAGATTGTCGGCGGCCAGGTGTTCCGAGGCCTTGAAGTTGCCCCAGAAGTAGTGACCTTTCTTGTTGGCAGGCTTGTAGCCGGTGGTGCCGTAGCCGCCGCCGAGGAAGGCGCCGAGGTGCGCTTCGATCACGTCCGCCTCGCTCCAGCCGTCGCCCGCCCCTTCGTAGGCCAGCTCATCGTCGATCACGGGGATATGGCCGCCCAGGACGTGATTGCGTGCGATCCAGTCCGCCGCTTCGGGTAGCTTCTTGATCTTCCTTTGGATGATGACGTGGTCGTTCCAAGCCGGCGTGGTATTGAGTTCGACATGCCAATCGCGGGCACTGGCGTGGACACTCAGCGGCGTCGGGTAAGGGAGGAACTGCCGCAGGATCCCGCCAAAGCGGGCGATCTGCTCCGACGTGTACCTGGGCTGCTTGATGTCGAACTCGTTGCACAGGCAGAGCCACACGTTCGGGTAGCTGCCATAGCGGGCCCCGATGTACCGCAGAAGCGGCGTTGGGTCGCCGCCATTGCCGCTCGCCTGGAGGACCGAGCGGGAATCCTGCGTGTCGGGGCCGCAGAGAATCAGGTCGGCGATCAGATCGTGCGCGCACGGCGGTCTGCACGGCCAGGTCCACGCGCTGGTGAAACCACGCCGGATTCGGCCGATGGGAGAAGTTGCCGTTGTCCGTGGGCTGGCCGGAATCGTCGAGGAAGGGCTTGACCTGCGGGTGCGGATAGCGGTCTCCTGTGATCGAGAAGCGCACCTTCTTGAAGTACGCGGCGTTGCCCCGGATGTCGTCGGCGACATTGCCTGCGCTGGGCCCTTTGTCGTTGTACTCGGACAGGAAGCTGTACATTGTGTTGCCATAGATGTAGGGGTGCGAGCCGTTGGACCGCCGGTACCAGCGTCCGCCGGCTTGCTCGCGATCCACGACCCAGAACCCAGGCTGAGCCGAGGCGGTGCAGGTCACAACGTAGCCCTGGTGCTGGCCGCGGAGCTCGGGCTTGTTCGAGGTCACCTCGACGAGGGTCCATTTGCCCTTCCTGGGTGGGGCAGAAACGCACCTTGAACACGGGGCCGGAGGCACCGCCTTTGCCGTCGCCGTCCCAGAAGCCCTGGATCGTATACACGGGCCGGCCGCTCTCGTGCCGCCACTGCGTGACCAGCTCCACGTCCCGCGTGGGATTATCCGCCGGACCGCGGACGGGACCGGCAAAGACCAGCTCATGCACACCGTAGAGCGGCACCGCAGGCTCGGCGGTGCCGTGTCCCACGGTGACCAGCAGAGGAATAGACACCGTGGCGACGATCAGGAGGGATACGGTATGCGATTTCATGGCTTCTCCGCGCTACAAAAGGACAATACCTCTGCGCCATGCCGTCGGAGGACTTCCCCTGCGGCACCCCTGTTCCGACAACCTCTTACCGCCACCCCTGTCAGGCCCGGGCGGGTTTCTCTGCCGGTTTGGCCGTCTCCTCGTGCCTACGGGCCGAGTGGACGACGTTGATCCCGTACATCTGGCAGAAGGCCTCGATGTCGCGGCGGTGATTGCCCAGGAAGACGACCTGGTGGAACCCCAGCACGTCCCGGCTATCCTCGATGTCGTCCATCTTGATCTCGACGCTGGTGCGGCAGCCGCCGGCCGGCGGTGTATTGATGTTGCCGGCCACGATGCCCGTGTCGAGATAGAGCGCATCGGGCTTGAAGAACTGCACGAGGGTCACCGGCTGCCCGACCGGCCACAGGACCTGCGTCGAGACGCCCAGGTTGGACTCGGAGTGGCTGCGGAGAATGTACGGGGCGTGGTCCTTCTGCCGGTCGAGGCCGTAGATCCGCGTGCCGCTGACGCAATGGGCCGCGATCAGGACGTTCTTGACGGTCTCGGGCACCGGATCGTTCATGAATCCCGGCTTGTCGAACAGATAGCTCGTCAGCATGAGCGACACCGCCGGCCCCACCGCCGCCTCGCAGCCGTAGGTCACGCCATGATCCTGGAAGATCGAGGCTCCCATGCACGGCGGGGTCGGCACCTTCTTCTGCGAGACCATGCCCAGGCAATCGGTGGTCAGGGCGTTGCAGTTCTCGTTCTTGAGCAGTTGCTTGGCCGCAATGAACGAGCGTGCGGCGTTGAGCCCGTCCTCTTTCGTCGGCTCGATCACCTTCTCGGCCTCCCGGAACCGCTGGTGCGCGATCCATTTGGCCTCCTCCGTGACCGGGGTCGCACTGAACATCTCCTCATAGGTCGCGCGGGGGACATACTGGAGATTCACCAGGCCGAATTTGCCTTCCTTGCGCTCGTTGCCGGCGACGACCAGCATGCGGGTGGTTTCAAGCTGCCGCTTGGCGCGGATCATGCGCAGAGCCTGCTCGATCGCGGGCGTCTCCAGCGAGGAGATGACGTGGGCGCCGGGGCGGAAGGCCAGGCTATTGACCTGCCCCGTGAAGGCGGTGCCGACCGGGGCAAAGACGATGGTGGGCACGCCGGTCTTGGCGATCTCGGCCGCCGCCGGCCAGCCGCTGGTCAGGTGCTGGAGCGTGACGAACACGGCATCGGGCTTCTCGGCCTGTACCTTCTGGACAAACGCCGCGACCGCCTCTTTGTCTTCCAGCGGTTGGCCCTCCTGGGCGATCTCCACGCCGATGCGCTTGCCGCTGTCCGCAATCACTTGGGTATACCGCGCCCGCTCACTTTCGAGCGGATACGCCGTGCCCGGCCAGCCGAGCCAATAGGGCGTCTTCTGGCGGGCGACCACGCTCATCACCCGAACCTTCGGCCGGGGCCGGAAAGAGGCAACCTCGATTTCCTCGTTCGACTTCGGCGTGGTGTGGAGGCTCTGCAGGCTGCTGCATCCCGTGGTCAGCGCCGCGGTGCACGCCGCCGCCGCTCCCAGAAAGGATCGCCGGGACATCGAGCAGCAGGTGCATGGATGATTGTGAAGGCCGGGGCCTGCACTGGGTCTGAATTGGTTGTCGTTCGCCATGATTTTCTCCTTCTCTCTATATGGTGGTTGCCCTTCCAACTGGAAGTCGGTTCATCATAACCGTTTCTCTATCTGCTGACCACATTCTGCGGGTTCCCTTCGAGGAAAGCCCGCACGTTGGAGATCGCGATCTCCATCAGGCGTTGCCGGGCGGACCGCGTTGCCCAGGCAATGTGCGGCGTAATATAGCAGTTCCTGGCGCTCAGCAGCGGGTTGTCCGCGCGAGGCGGCTCTTCACAAAGGACATCCAGCCCCGCCCCGGCGATACGTCCCGCGTTGAGCGCCTCGGCCAGGGCCGGCTCGTCGACCAGCGGTCCGCGACTGGTATTGATGAGAAACGCGCTGGACTTCATCATCTCCAGCCGCTGCTGGTTGACAAACCCGCGATTGGCCTGCGTGAGGGGACAGTGCAGACTCACCACGTCGCTGTCACGAAATAGTGTGTCGAGGTCCACGGGCTGGGCCCCGGACGGCGGGACCGGAGCCGGGGAAACATCGTGGTAGATCACCTTCATGCCGAAGTCCCGTGCCAGGTTGGCCGTCTGGCGCCCGATGCGGCCGAAGCCGACGATGCCCATCGTCAGGCCGGCGAGCTCCACGAGGGGAAAATTCCAGTAGCAGAAGTCCTCGCATCGGCTCCAGTCGCCCGCGCGGACCGACTGCGCGTGCTCGGCGACGTGCTGCGTGAGGTTGAGCACGTGGGCGAAGACCATCTGGGCGACGGAGGGCGTGCCATAGGCGGGGACATTCGTGACGCAGATGCCCCGCCTCTGGGCGGCCTCGACATCGACAACGTTGTACCCGGTCGCCAGGACGCCGATGTATTTCAATTGGGGCAATTGTTCGATACTCTCCCGCGAGAGTACGGTCTTGTTCGTCAGGGCGATCTGCGCCCCTTGGCGCGGGAGACCACTTGGGCCGGCGGCGTGCGGTCATAAATCGCGCACGATCCCAGCGCCTGGAGAGCGTCCCAGTCGAGATCGCCGGGATTCAACGTGTGGCCGTCGAGGACGACAATGCGCACGCCGCCAGTCTCCTTTCTCCTTGCACCACCGAATTCAAGCCAGCCGAACACCGTAGGGCGAATGATTATTCGCCTCTACCACTCGACTGCCGAGCAGTTGATACTGTACTATCTTGGCGTCTGCAAATGCCCGGTCAACTCTTTTTCCGTTCGGCGGCTATCCGTGTGCGACTGCGTTTTGTGGGGGGCCTCTCCGCCTTTGTCATGGTGACCGAAGTGAAGCATCTGGCCAACGAACGTAACCAACGCCTATTACCGTGCTTGGCCCAGATCCTTCGCTGCCGCTCAGAGCTTGCCCTGAGCGTAGCCGAAGGGATGACAGGCGGGCCGTACACACGCCGCGAAGTCTGGTCCCACACCGCTATCCGCGTTCACGATTGTCCCGCCGCCACCGATAACGGCGGATGTCCTCCGGGACTGTGATAATCGGTTGGATACTCAGCCCGATGGGCGACAGTTCTTCCTGGAGAAGATCCCAGTCCGGTGGGCCGATTTCACCCCAGAGCAACAGGGGACGGCCTGCCTGTTGAATCCGCCGCAGCGCCGGCAGGTATTGTGCCAGGGGCGGGCTGGAGCCGGGATGGTCCAGATTGACTTCGATCACCGAGAACGTGTCATCGGCCAGCAGTGCATCGAGCAGGTACAGGCAGCTCGAATGAAGATGGATGAAATGGACGTCCGCCAGTGGCTTTGTCAGACGCGCCAGTGGCAGAAGATGGTCCGCAAAGAGCCTCGGATTGAGAACCGCGGCGGCATCCTCCTGATAGTAGGCGACCGTGCGTGCCGTCCAGAGTTTGCACGCATACCCCCCGACGGCATGCGTGCCGTGCCAGGCGGGGATCACGCCGTGCAGATGCTGCAATACCTCCAGCCGGACCTTCGCGCAGCGAGCGAGAAGCTCGCCTATCCAGGGCTGCGCCATCGATCAGGGCCATCGCCACCGCCTCCGGCCCGCACAGGGCACAGGCGGCGTCACCGGGGCCCCGCAGCAAAGGCGGGCAAACCGGAAAACGCTCTGCTGCGAATTGCAGCAGGTCCTGGGTAAATCGGATGAGACATTGGAACCAGGCATTGTCCCGCAGACCCCGGGAACGCCGCTCTCCCGAGCGGCTGCTTTTCAAAGGCCAATCAGGAGATTGGCGGTCCCGGGATGACGCCTGCGGGCCTACGGAGCGCATCTCGGCCCAGCAGCTTGTCTCTCCCACGTGACCGGCACATCCGAGAATGGCCTCCAGCCAGGGGATACCCCAGTAGGCGGAGCCGACATAGAAGAAGTCGTCGTCCGCCTCGCGGTGCAGGCGATACAGCGTTTCATAGTCATCGCGAAACGCGTCAAAGCATACATCGGCCGGCTGGAGCAACTGGCCGACCTGCCAGGCGTGGTGGCCCTGGGGAAACTGGTCGGCCGGATAGTAGCCGCCCAGCCAGGCGCCCAGCAGCGGCCGGTCCACCTTCTCACAGCGCAAGAAGGCCTCATGTCTCGGCAGCAGGGATTCGGGGGATTGGGAACTCATCTGGGTCATTGCTCATTCTTTCCGGGGTGACTACCGGTGTGACAGGATCGATACCCAGCCAGCAAAGGGCGCCCACTGCATACCAGCCGGCGATCACGAGAATGACGACACGCCATTGATTGCCGGCGGCCTCGAGAATATACGGGATGGTCCAGGGGGCCAGCAGCCCGCCGATGCAACCCCACATGTTCATCGTGCCGGACAACGTGCCCGAGAAGCGGCCGCCCAGGTCCATGCAGCCGGCCCAGGAGCCGGGCATGGCGATATCGTTGCCGAAACACGAGAAGCCCATGGCGATCATGGACAGAACCGGGTTCTCAAGGCGGATCGAGACGAGCAGCATCGTACAGGCCACGGCATGGCCGAGGCCACCCAGACCGCGGCGGACGCGTCGCGCATCACCAAAACGCCGGACCAGCCGTGGCGTGAGCCAACCGGCCGACACACAGCCGATACCGGCCAGGAAAAGAGGTGGTGCCGCCAGCAAGGCGGCGAGGTAGCGATCGGCCTGCTCCAGGCCGAACTGCTCGCGAATGTATGTCGGCAGCCAGGTCAGGTAGAACCAGAAGCCGTAGCTCAGACAGGCATATTGCAGGCACAGCAGCCACACCGAGCGGTTGGAGAGAAGCCGCTTCCAGGGAACACCCGGATCGGAGCACGGGCCCGTCGCCGTTACCGGTTCGCCCGGCCTGGGCTGCTCTTTCGGCTGGTCGCGGAACCACCGCCAGAAGAGCAGTGCCCAAAGAAACCCGATGGAGCCGAACAGGTAGAAGCTCTGCCGCCAGGTCATGAGGTCGAGTGCAAAGACAACCAGCAGCGGCGTGAACGCGCCGCCCCAGCGGGCCGCCAGCCACGTCAGGCTTTGGACGCGAGTCCGATCCTCTCCATGGAACCAAGTGCTGAAGGCACGCGTGAGGTTGGGAAAGCAGCAGGCCTGTCCCAGGCCGAAGAGAAACCGATAGCCGACCAGCGAGGCCAAACTTCGGGCCCAGCCGCTGGCGATGGTGAAGAAGGACCACCAGCACACGCCGCCGGTCAGCGTCCGGCGGGGACCGATACGATCCGCCAGCCAGCCGCCGGGAATCTCGAACAACCCGTAGGCGATGCCAAAGACGGTCAACGCCAGCCCCATCTGCTTCTTCGACAGCCCGAGTTCCGCACTGATCAGGTACTGGGACTGCGAGATGCACACGCGATCGACGTAGAGAATGGCCGCCAGGATCATGGCAAACCCCAACAGCACGCGACGGGCGTGCCTGAGATTGCGTTCGGACTGTGTCACGGCCGGTCACCTCCACGCGCACCAGAACGAAGTCGGTCTGTGGCCGCCACAGTAGTGCGCCCCCGGCGGATTGTCAAATGCGCGCCGCCTTCGTGCAACAGTCCAAAACCTAAAACAGACTTGCACTAAGATTTTTTTTATTGGTGTCAGGACAAGGACTTACGGCGATTTCGGAGGGTGGCGCAAGCCATTTTTTCGGCAAGATTCCTGCAACACGGCGCGTAATAGGGGGACGCACATAAACAGGAGAAGTTTGAAGTGTGACGTTTGATGTTGGAAGTAAGAGGCGCCCGGGTCTATCGTGCCAAACAAAGCCAATTTCCGGCAAGCCGGGTGGCTGGAGCCGGTCGAGCACGCCAAACAAAGCCAATTCCGCCGAAGCGGCAGGATGGGCAAGTACTTTGTGGAAAGAGAGTTATGGCGAATTGAACATGCAAGTGAGCTCGGCAAAACAAAGCCAATTCCCGCATGGACAGCCTCGGGCCGGGGCCGGAAATGCTGCCGCCGGCGGGGACAAGTGTGCAAAACGAAGCCAATTTTCGCCGCAGGCCGATGCGAGGGATCTGAAATCCGCCACCGTAGGCCGGCCGCACCGGCGGCAACTGTTCTGGCCAGCGGGTCTTTTGCACATCCTCTGGAATCCGGTATAATCGTTGCGCTCGTGGCTTATCCATGTATGCGGTGGCATTCGATGCGTCCGGACGCGGAGTTCGATGGGGATCACGCAGATCCCTTCGGGAGATAAGAGCGGTTATGTCACGACTGTCAAAGCCGAGCAGCCCAGCGGTGGTGCATACGATCCTGGTTGTCTTATGCCTGTGCGCAGCCGTGCGCGGCGCCAATGGAGCGGACCCCACGACCGATCCGCAGGGTGATCTGGAGCAGGTCAACTTCCGGGCGTTGAAGATAGCTGTTCAGGACCTCGCCCGAAGCTTCCCCGGCGAGTACAGGCAGGGCCGGGAATACCTGCGGGCGGTGGGGAATTTCGAGCAGCGGCTGCCGGAAATCCGCGCGGGCCTACGCCGGGGGGACCCGGCCGCCATCGAGCAGGTGCGGCAGATTCTCGCTTTGCAGCGCAAGGCACTTTTGTCGAACCCGTTGCTGGACTTCGAGCGGCTGCTGCTCATCAAGCGTAAGCCCCTCGGCGATCCCCGCCGGGACCGGGGGGACGAGAGCGACGATAAGAGCCTGGGCCGGTTTCTCGGCCTGCCCCAGCAGAGCTCGTGGCAGCTCCAGACCATGACGAACACGAGCGGCTGGGACAATGAGATCGCGGTGCTCGCGCCCGTTGGACCCCAGGGCGATCTGACCACTCTTTACCGGCCGAAAGAGGGCCGGCTGGTCAGTGAGATGGACCTGCATTTCGACGCCGGCAAGCTCATGTTCTCCATGCCCGATGACCGCAAGCTCTGGCAGGTCTTCGAGATCGACCTCGGCACGGGGAAAGTCCGCCAGATTTCACCCTTCCATCAGCCCGATGTCCACAACTTCGATTCGTGCTACCTGCCCAACGACAATATCGCCTTTGTCTCCACCGCTCCGTTCCAGGGTGTGCCGTGCAATGCCGGCGTGAATGTGGGGATGCTCTACACCATGGACACGCACGGCTCCAACGTCCGGCAGGTCTGCTTCGAGCAGGACGACGACTTCTGCCCCACCGTCATGAACGATGGACGGGTCCTCTATCTGCGGTGGGAGTACACGGACATCCCGCACGTGTGGGCGCGATTCCTGTTCACCATGAATCCGGACGGCACCGGCCAGCGGGAATTCTACGGCAGCGGCGGCTACTGGCCGAACGCCATCTTCTACGCTCGGCCGATCCCCAACCATCCGACGAAGGTCGTCGGCATCGTCACCGGCCACCACGTGGGTCGCGTCGGCGAACTGGTCCTCTTCGATGCCGCGTTGGGGCGACGATCCACCGATGGAGTCGTGCAGCGCATCCCCGGCTATGGCGGGAAAGTCGAGCCGATCATCCAGGACAAGCTGACGCTCTATAGCTGGCCCAAGTTCCTGCACCCCTGGCCCCTGAGCGAGAAGTACTTCCTCGTCGCGTGCAAGCCCCGGCCGCAGGACTTGTGGGGTATCTACCTGGTGGACGTCTTCGACAACATCGTGCTGGTCAAAGAGATCGAGGGATACGCACTGCTCGAACCGATTCCTCTGCGAAAGATCCCCAGGCCGCCGGCTCTTGCGGAGCGGGTGGACCTCAACAGCACCGATGCGCTGATGTTCGTGGAGAACGTCTACGCCGGGCCCGGACTGGAGGGGGTTCCGGCGGGCACGGTGAAACGGCTCCGCCTGTTCACGTACCACTTCGGCTACCATGGGGTCGCGGGGATCAACCACCGCGTCGGCACGGACGGCCCCTGGGAGCCCAAGCGCGTCCTCGGGACGGTGCCGGTCGAAGAAGATGGCTCGGCGTTCTTCCGCGTGCCGGCCAATACGCCCATTTCTATTCAGCCGCTCGACGAGCAGGGACGCGCCCTGCAGCTCATGCGAAGCTGGGCCACGGCCATGCCGGGCGAGCTCGTCTCGTGCACCGGCTGCCACGAGCATCAGAATTCCGCCACGCCGAGCCGGCGGGCGCTGGCCAGCCGACGCAAGCCCGCGGAAATCGAGCCCTGGCACGGGCCGGTGCGCGGATTCAGTTTCGAGCGCGAGGTCCAGCCCGTGCTCGACAAGTACTGTGCTTCCTGCCACAACGGGACGGAGGGAAACGACGCCGCGAGGCCCGATCTCCGTCGGGACCAGGGCCGGTTTGTGTGCTACACGAATGGCGATCCTCAGGCCAAGATCGTCTCCGGCGTCCCGCGCGAGCAGTTGGTGAAGCAATACGGCGCGGTCTTTTCTCCCTCCTATGTCGCCCTGCGGAGTCTCGTGCGGGTCGGAGGTCTGGAGAGCGATCTGCGTGTGCTGGCGCCGGGCGAGTTCGGAGCCGAGACGAGCGAACTCGTGCAAATGCTCCGGAAGGGCCATTACGGCGTCCGGCTCGATTCGGAAGCCTGGGAACGGATCTTCACCTGGATCGATCTCAACGCGCCCTGCCACGGCACCTGGCAGCGAGGTCGTGGGGCTGGACAAGATTCGCAGCGACCACGACCGGCGGATCGCGCTGCGGCGTATCTATGGCGGCGATACGGAAGACCCGGAAGTCTATCCGGCCGGTCGACACGCCGCCGATAGAGCCGGTTCGTCCCGAGCCGCAGCTCCAGGTCGCCGCCGAACGCCTCGAAGTCCCCGGCTGGCCCTTCGGGGCTGAAGAAGCCCGCCGGCGCCAGACGGAGCAGGGCCAGACTCGTCGCACGATCAAGCTGGGCGACAACCTGGAGTTGACGCTGGTCTACATCCCTGCCGGCGAGTTTCTCATGGGAGATGCGCAGGGCGAGCGGGATGAGAAGCCGGCGACGCGCGTCCGGATCGACCAGCCTTTCTGGATGAGCGAGTGCGAGATCACGAACGAGCAATTTGCACGATTCGATCCGAGCCACGATAGCCGGTTCCAGGACAAAGGCAGTTGGATGTTCAACGAGTGGGACCTCGGCTGGCCGCTGAACTTGCCCCGGCAGCCCGTGGTGCGCGTGTCCTGGAAAGAGGCGGTCGCGTTCTGCCGCTGGCTGTCCCGGCAGACGGGTGAACCGGCGGCATTGCCCACCGAGGCGCAATGGGAATGGGCCTGCCGGGCTGGGACGGACAGCGCCTTGTCGTATGGCGGACCTGGACACGGACTTCTCCGCGTACGCGAACCTGGCGGATGTGACCATGCGGGACCTGGCGTATGATGCGCGGGACCAGTATCCGCCGGACATCGTGCCGCGCGACGACCGTTTCAACGACGGCAAGCTGGTGACGGCACGGGTCGGCAGCTATCGCCCGAATGCCTGGGGCCTGCATGACATGCACGGCAACGCCTGGGAATGGACGCGCTCGACCTACGCCGCCTACCCCTACCGGGCCGACGACGGCAGGAACGATCTGGACGAGACCCGCGACAAAGTCGTCCGCGGCGGCTCCTGGTACGACCGTCCCCAGCGGTGCCGCTCGGCATTTCGGCTGAGCTACCCCGCCTGGCAGAAGGTGTACAACGTGGGCTTTCGCATCATCATCGAAGCGGATCGTGCGATGCCGCCGGCAGCCCAGGAGGATCGGCCGTGACCAGACACGAGAAGGATCGCCGCATGAAGAACGCCGTCGTGAGTCTGGCGGCGCTGTGTTTTCTCACCTGCGCTGCTGCACGCGGGCCAGGAGACGCCGGGACAATGCCTCTCACCGCATGCCCTTGTTGCGGGGAAAGGGAACATCCTGTACGTGGCAGCAGCTACCACGGAGAAGTTGATTCTCTTTGATTCCGCGGCGGAGAAGGTAGTCGGCGTCGTCCCGCTGCTGTGCCTGCCGAGCGGAATGGTGCTGTCGCCGGACGGTCTGCGGCTTTATGTCACGGCCGATTCGCCGAGCGGCGAAGTGTACACCGTGGATACGGCCACGCGTCAAGTGAGTCTGCTCGCCAAGGTCGGACATACGCCCAATGCCCCTGTGTTGAGCCCGGATGGGAAGACACTCTACGTCTGCAATCGCTTCCACAACGATGTCTCCGTTATCGACGCGGTCTCCGGCAACACGCTGCGGCGAATCCCCGTCCTGCGGGAGCCCGTCGCGGCGGCCGTCACGCCGGACGGTGCCACGCTCGTAGTGGCCAACCATCTGCCCGTGGGCAGGTCGGACCAGGAGTACGTCGCGGCGGCCGTTTCCCTCTTGGACACTCAGGGGCAAGTCGCGCCGGTTACCATAGGGCTGCCCAACGGCTCCACCGCCTTGCAGGGACTGTGCCTGTCGCCCGACGGCGCCTACGCCTATGTCACGCATATTCTCGGGCGCTACCAGCTCTTCACGGGGCAGCTCGAACGGGGCTGGGTCAACACGAACGCCCTGAGCATCATCGATCTCAAGAACCGCCAATGGCTCAACACGGTGCTCCTGGACGGTGTCGATTTGGGCGCGGCCAATCCCTGGGATGTCAAGTGCACCGCCGACGGAGCATACCTGGTCATCACGCTATCCGGGACGCACGAGTTGTGCTTGATCGATCGGGAAGGGCTTCATGGCAGACTCTCGAAAGCCGCCGCGGGCGAGCGGGTGACCGCCGTGACAAGGTCCGCCGAGGATGTGCCCAACGACTTCTCCTTTCTCCTGCCCGTGCGACAGTTGGTGAAACTGCCGGGAAATGGCCCGCGCGGATTGGCGGTGACCGGGGCCAAGGTCTTTGCCGCCGAGTACTTCACGGACAGTCTGGGCGTGATCGATCTGGAGAAGGGACATCCGGTCAAACCAAGGTCGGTGCCGCTGCAGGCCCCGGTTTCTCTGAGCGAGGAGCGCCGCGGCGAGATGCTCTTTCACGATGCCACGCTGTGCTTTCAGCAGTGGCAAAGCTGTGCGAGCTGCCATCCGGGCTCCGGGCGAATGGACGTATTGAACTGGGATTTGCTCAACGACGGCATCGGCAATCCCAAGAACACCAAGAGCCTGATCCTGTCGCATCGGACTCCGCCGTCAATGAGCCTGGGGGTTCGGGCGAACTCCCAGGTGGCCGTTCGCGCGGGCCTGCGCGCTGTGCTGTTTGCGGTCCGGCCGGACAGCGACACTGCCGCCATCCACCGGTACCTCGAATCCCTCACCCCGCTTCCCAGTCCTTATCTGGTCGAGGGAAAGCTCGGACCGGCCGCCGTGCGAGGGCAGCAGATCTTTCGCGATACCGGATGTGACTCCTGCCACAACGGGCCGTACTACACCAACGGACGGCTATTCGACGTGGGCACGGGGTCGGCGGCCGATAGCACGGAGACTTACGACACGCCGACGCTCCGGGAGGTCTGGCGTACGGCGCCCTACCTCCACGATGGGCGGGCCGCCACGATGGAGGAAGTGCTGACCGTGCACAATCCGCACGACAAACACGGCCAGACCTCCCAACTGACAAAAGAGCAAGTCTCCGACCTCGCGGAGTTCGTGCTCACGAGATGACGGGTCACCAGACCTTGAGTTGGAGGTCTCCCGAGCCGGGATTCTCAAAGGGTCCCGCGGACGGACCGGCCGCGCTTCTCTTGGCACCGAAGTAGTCGGTGTCAATGGTCAGGGGCGTGCCGTCGGCATTCTCATAGGCGAGTTTGGGAACCGTGGCCTGGCCGAGAAGCTCGGTTGTGACAAGCTTCGTGGCCGCCTGCTTCAGCTCCGGGCCGAAGGTCACGCGGAGAACCACGTGGTCGCCCTCTTCGACGATGCGGGGCTTGGGATCGACGCCGGCAGGTGTGAGCGGGTTCGCTTCCTTGCCATAGGGACGCGCGCCGTTGTAGTAGACGTTGCCGCCCGTTTGCAGCGGATACTCCCGGGCGTCGTACACCCACAGCCCGTAGCCTGTCGCGGCGCGCGGATTCGAGGCGGCCTTGGCGGCGGCCTCGGCCGAAGGCGCGATGATGATGTTGTTGTAGAAGCGGTCGTCGCCTCCCTTGATCGTGCTCAGGCCGGCCACGGCGGTCGAGTGCGCCGGATGATAGGGCGTCTCGCGGCTGGGTTCCGGCCGGCTGCTGATTCTGCCGGCGATCAGGTTGTGCACGTAGGCTCCGCCTTCGGACATGTCCAGCAGCGAAGTGGGCGAGAGGAACAGATTGTTGTCCACCAGGAACGGCCCGTGATCGACCTCCACAAACAGGTCCTCCGAGCTGTTGTTGTCGTGCAGGAGGTTGCGGGTCACGCGCGTGCCCTGGGCCATCCAGTCCAGCCAGATTCCCCGGCAGGTGCGGTAGATATGATTGTGGCTGATCTCGGTATCGATCGCGGCGTGGATCTTGATGCCGGCCATCTCCGCGCCCGAGAACAGTTGCCGGATATGGATGTCGTGGATGACGTTGCCGGTGATGGTGCAGAACACGGCGCCCAGGCTGCCGACGAGGCCCGCCTGCTCGCAATCCGAGATCCGGTTGTTCCGCACGACGTGGTGGCCGATGTTCTCCTTCGACCAGCCGTTCTTCAGGGCACGGTTGATCGTCTCGACGTAGCCCGTGGCGGTGTTCTGCGAGGTGTTGTCCCACTGGTCGCCGTACTTGCCGAGCGTGATCCCCACGCAAGTCGAATAGCGGATCTCGTTGTTCTCGATGATCCAGCCCTTGCTCCAGTGCGTGCCGATCAGGCCGATCTGCTCGGCCGTGGGCGGCGCCCAGGGCGTGGCCGCATGCATCATCGTAAAGCCGCGCACCGTGAGGTAGTTGACGCCCGGCTTGTCCGGGTAGAACACCGTCCGGCGGACGTTGATCTCGACCTCGGCCTCGTTGGGATTGACGCCGGCGAACTGCGCCCAGATCGTGGTGTTTGTGTCATCCACCTGTCCGAACCACAGCGGGGTCTTGCCGATGGGTTTCAGCACCTCATCCAGCTTGGCCGCCTCGGTGAGCCAATGGCCCTTCAGATAGACCGCCCCCGTGTGGTGATTCCGCCCCTTGGGACTGAACCAGTCGCCGTGAATCAGGTCCTTGTAGGGGTTGAAGGCCCCGAAGAAGCTGTTCGGGATGACGACCTTCCAGGTGTCGTCTTGCACCTTCTGCCAGCCCCGGACGACTTCCGACCCCTTGATGACGGCCTTCTCGCCGGGGGCCGCCTGATAGACGATTCGCCTGGCATCCGATTCGCCTCCGCGCAGCGGCGTCACTCGTTCCCGATACGTCCCCGCATGCACGAGGATCACATCGCCCGGCTGCGCCACCTGTACGGCCGCCGAAATTGTCTTGAGTGGTTTCGCAGAGGAGCCATCGTTCTTGTCATCCCCATTGACCGAGACGTGAAACTCGCTGGCGCTGGCCGCATGGGTCATCAGCGCCAGCAGCAACAGTGCCCCGAGGCTCCGGGCATGGTTGATCCTTCGCGTGGGCTGCTCGGCAGCTTGCAGCGGCGAATGATTATTCGCCCCTACGAGGCGAATCCGGCGGATGTCTGTACTCATAATCTGATCCCTTCCCAATCTCGTGTCGTCACAAAGCGGCCGAGGGGCCATCGCCGGCATTATACGACCGCGTCCCCCGACATGCCACTGTTGTCCCATTGTACATCGTGTCCATGCCGTCCACAGGTAGGGGCGAATAGTCATTCGTCCCTACCAGGGCTTCTGCCGGTAGACCTCGATCTGCTTGGCGATCTGCTCGGCCAGCCGGCGGTTGCCGGTGGACTGGGCGATCCGAAGTGCTCCCTCCAAACAACCGAGGGCCTTGTCTATCTGACGTGTCTCGGCGTAACTGCTTGCCAGGCCCATCAGCGCATCCGTGTGGCGCGAATCGAGCCGCAGGATTCGCAGGAAATGGCCTATGGCTTGGTCGTGCTGCTTAAGCCCAGCCAGGGTGGTGGCCAGGAGGTACCGGACGGCGTTGTTGGCGGGGTCGCCGTTCGCCGCGTTGGACAGATAGGCCAGGCCCTCCTGGATCGCCCCGGTGTCACACAGGGCAACTCCCAACTGGGCCTGGGTCATCGCGTCCGGCTTGAGCTGGAGTGTCTTGCGATAGTGCTCGAGGGCCTGGTCCGGGTGGCCCTGCTCGTCCAGGGCCATGGCGAGGTTGTGGTGGGCTTCGCCGTTCTGGGGGTTGAGCTCCACCGCCCGCGACCAGCACCGGATGGCCTCCTGCCTGTCCCCCCGTCGCGCCGCCGCCACGCCGAGGGTGAAGTAGGCCCCGGCGTTGTTCGGGTCCAGTTCCAGGGCTTTGCGCAGATGGCGGACGCCCTCCTCCAAGCGGTTCGCGACGATGAAGGCGGCCCCCAGGTCAACCTCGATTTGGCCCTCGGTGGGTTTGGTCTGGGCCGCCTCCGACAGATACCGGATCGCCTCCTCGAATTGGGCGCGTCCGAGCAGGGCCAGCCCCAGACAGTGGAGAGCATCCCCATTCTTCGGATTCAGCGCCAGGGCTTTTCGGGCTTGGCGCTGGGCGCCTTCAAAGTCGCCCGATCTCAGGCACTCGAGCGACCCCCGGGCGTAGGAGACATCATCGACAAACTGCTCGCGGATCTGCCGCATGGCAGTGGGAGCGGCATTGACGAACTCCGGGATGTTGGCCGCGCGATCCGGGGCGGTCAGACGATCCAGAACGACCGCCGGCGTGCTCTCGCCCTGCTCGTCAATGTGAGTCAGATAGAGTCGTGTGTAAGGAGAATCCGGTTTTCCGGAAAACACGAGCCATTTGCCGTTCGGCGAGAAGCTGTGCCAGGAGTTCATCCGTTTGGTGTTGGCGCGCAGCCGCCGGGCCTCGCCACCCTCGGCCGGAATGATGTACAGCTCGCTATCGGGCTGCAGAAGCATGTAGTTCTGGGCCTGACAGAACACGATCCACTTGCCATCCGGCGAGTATCTGGGAAAGAAGTTGCTCTTGCCGTTGAAGGAGGCCCCAGCGAGCGGCTCGGGCTTACCGCCTTTGCCCTCGTTGAAGGGGAGGCGATAGAGATTGAACTTGAAAGGCTTTCCGTCCACCAGGAACTCGCGGCAGTCCTCCGGACTCAGGAGTACCTTTCGCTGGTCGCCTGGCTGTCGCAGCTTGTGCGCCTCCGTCGCGGCAAAGACGATGTATTTCCCGTCCGGGCTCCAGGTGGGATTGCTCTGGACCAGCTTCGGGTCATCGGCCCCCGGCAGCGACTGGAAGGTGCGGGTCTCTCGATCATACACGCACAGAATCCCTTTCACCGGGAAGAACAACTGCGAGAAATCCAGGCCGGGCTTGGGGACAAAGACGGATTCATCCTTGACGGTGCTGACCACGAATCGGCCGTCGGGAGAGACCTGGGAGAGCAATCCGAAGGTTGGCTCCTTTTCGTCCTTCTGGTAGTCGCTCCAGGTGATGATGGTGCTCTTGTCGAGAGTCATGGAAGGATGGACCGCCGCGATAGCATAGGAGCCCTTGTCGTTCGCGTAATCGATATCCATCCCCAATACCGCGCCATCAGCGGAGAACGAGTGGCAATTGCCGCACACCGGCAGCTTCTCCAGCACCACCGGTGGCGGCTGAGCGGAGGAGACCGTTCCGAAGCGCCAGCGGATGGTCGACGGGTCCCGGACGGCGTCCACAAAGGGCAGGTTCACCTCCCGGTAGAAGAGCGGCGCTCCCACCGGGTCCGAGGAGGTCTTGATCGTGACGCGCCCGGCGGACAGAGCCTCCGCGGGTGCCTGGCGCTGGAGCCCGATCACGGTCACAACTGCCGGCGTCTGGCGCGACCGGCTCTTGATCTTCTCCCAAACAGCCGGCTCCGGCCGCCATCCGGATTGCGGAGCGAAACAGTTGATGCGTCCTCGACCATCGGCAAACTCAATCGTGACCAGCCACAGGTCCGAGCGAGCATTCTCCTCATTCCAGCGAAAGGCCGGAGGCGCTGATCTCGGGCGGGAACACGGTCCCCTCCAGCGGATACTCGATCGCCAGGCGGCCCGGCGCTGCCGCCCGGGCCAGAGATTGCAGCACCTTCTGCGGGTCCGGCCCCGTTCCCCGAATCGACGGAACCACCAGACACGCGGCAGCGATGGCGGCCGCTGCACCTGCCCCCAACAAGAGAGTTCGCACAGGCTTTCGCACAACCAGACAATAGCACAACCAGGGCGGTGGTGACAACAGGAATGACACCCTTGTTCGATAGAGTCGCCCCGTTTCCCACTTCACACTTGGGACTTCAGGCTTTACACTTCCCGCAGAAACGCCTTACGGTGGCACTACTGATGACCAGGAACCATTCGAAAGGAAGGCCGATATGATGGCACACGAGTCTGTAACGAATCGAATGACGCGGCGTGGCTTCCTGGGCACGGCGGCCGTGGCGGCGGCGACGGGCCTGGCCTCCCGGCTGAGTGCGGCGGCTGCCTCGGCAGGGCCGGCGGGGCGGCGGAGGAACGTGCTGTTCATCGCGGTGGACGATCTGCGGAACGAGCTCGGATGCTACGGGGTCAAAGGCATCCACTCGCCGAACATCGACCGTCTGGCGGCCGGGGGGACGGCGTTCGACCGGGCCTACTGCCAGCAGGCGGTCTGTTCGCCCTCTCGGACCAGCCTCCTGACCGGCTGCCGGCCGGACACGACAAAGGTCTACGACCTGGTGACGCATTTCCGCAAGAGTTTGCCGGACGTGGTGACGCTGCCGCAGCATTTCAAGAACCACGGGTACTTCACCCGCAGCGTCGGCAAGATCTACCACCCTGGGTTTGATGACAAGCCATCGTGGTCCGAGCCTGCGCCCCGGGTGAATCGGCCGACGTATGCCTTGGAGGAGAACAAAGCCCTCGTGGCGCGCAAAGCCGCCGCAGTGGCGGGAAGAGAGTTTGCCACGCCCAGCGCCCGCTCCAACGCAACCAAAGGTCCGGCGTACGAATGTGCCGATGTGCCGGACAACGCCTACTCCGATGGCGCCATCGCGGAGGCGGCGATCGAAATGCTCCAGCAGGCGAAGGACAAGCCCTTCTTCCTGGCGGTTGGTTTCCTCAAGCCGCACCTGCCGTTCGTGGCGCCGAAGAAGTACTGGGACCTGTACCGCCGGGATGAGATTCCCATGGCCCCGAATCCGTTCGCGCCCAAGGACGCCCCCAAGATCGCCTTGACCGACTGGGGCGAGTTGCGGGCGTACGAGGACATCCCGCGCCTCGGTCCCCTCACGGAGGAACAGGCGCGGACGCTCAAGCATGGCTACTATGCCTGCGTCAGCTACATGGATGCACAGCTCGGACGCGTCCTGGCCGAGCTCGATCGGCTGGGCCTGCGCGAGCAGACGGTGATCGTGCTCTGGGGCGACCACGGCTGGAAGCTGGGCGAGCACGGGGCGTGGTGCAAGCATACCAACTTCGAGAACGACACGCACGCGCCGCTGCTCTGCTGTGCCCCCGGCCAGAAAGCCGCCGGGCGCCACACGCAGGCTCTGGTGGAATTCGTGGATATCTACCCGTCGCTTTGTGAGCTGGCCGGGCTGCCGTTGCCGTCCCACCTGGAGGGGACCAGCTTTGCGCCCTTGCTCGATGCCCCGCAGCGGCCCTGGAAGAAGGCCGCGTTCAGCCAATACCCGCGTGGCGGGGGCGTCATGGGCTATTCCATGCGGACGGATCGCTATCGTCTGACGCGGTGGCTCAACCGCAATGGCGCCGAGACGGCGCGCGAGCTGTACGATCATCAGAACGATCCGCAGGAGAACGCGAACGTGGCGGACCGACCGGAGAACACGGCGGCGGTGGAAGAACTCACGAAACAAATGCGGGCGGGCTGGCAAGCCGTACGCGCGGGGTTGCCCGGCGTGTGACGCTTGGAAGGCATCTTCCAACAGACGCCCAGGAGGTTATAATCGTGACATGAAACCGCGATGAAAACAACGCGCAAATGCAATGTCCTTCTGGAGTCAGGGAGCATGAAACGAACGATCCTCTTCGCCGTCACCACTCTGTTGTTGGTTTCGTCGGCCGCGCTGCGGGCTGCCGATGCGCCGAAACCTAATTTGGTCATCATCAACATCGACGATATGGGGTACGCAGACATCGGGCCGTTCGGGTCCACGCTGAACCGTACGCCGAACCTGGACCGGATGGCAAAAGAGGGCCGGCGACTCACCAGCTTCTATGGGGCGCCGGTGTGCTCGCCGTCGCGGGCGGCGCTGATGACCGGCTGCTATCCGAAACGGGCGCTGCCGATCCCTCACGTGCTCTTTCCCGCCAATGATGTGGGCCTGGCTCCCTCGGAGACCACTATTGCGGAAGTGCTCAAGGCGGCGGGCTACGCCACGTGCATCGTCGGCAAATGGCATCTGGGGGACCAGCCCGAGATGTTGCCGACCCGCCAGGGATTCGACCAGTGGTTCGGCCTGCCGTACTCGAACGACATGGGCCCGGCCTCGGACGGCATTAAGAGCAACTTCGGCGCTCCCTTGCCGGCCGAGTCGAAGAACCCCCAGCCGCCACTGCCTTTGATGCGAGGGGAGACGGTCTTGCAGCGGGTCCTCCCGGTGGATCAGACCCGCCTCGTGGCCCGCTATACCGAAGAGGCGCTGCGCTTCATCCGGGCGCACAAGGAGGAACGATTCTTTCTCTATCTTGCGCACAACGCGGTGCACTTCCCGCTGTATCCGGGCGACCGGTTTCGGGGCAAGTCCGCCAACGGCCTCTACGGGGACTGGGTCGAGGAGGTGGACTGGAGCGTGGGCGAGGTGCTCAACGCCCTGCGGACGGAGGGTCTGGCGGAGAAGACCTTCGTCCTCTTCACGAGCGACAACGGCGGCACACCCCGCGCCGTGAATCGTCCGTTGCGGGGCTTCAAGGGCTCGACCTGGGAAGGCGGGATGCGCGAGCCGACGATCGCCTGGTGGCCGGGCAAAGTGCCGGCGGGGACATCCAGCGACGCGATCTGCCGGCATGTTCGATGTCCTGCCCACGTTCGCGGCCCTCGCGGGTGCCTCGGTCCCCGGCGACCGCAAGATCGACGGCGCGGATATCCGCTCCGTCTTCATGGGCGACGCCGAGGCACCGGGGCCGCACGAGGTCTTCTACTATTTCCGGGGCCTCGAGTTGGAGGCTGTCCGCGACAGAGAATGGAAGCTGGTGCTGCCCACTACTGCCGTGAATGCCGCCGGTAAAGCCAAGGGCAAGGCCAAAGACAAGGCGAAGGCGGCGAATGCAGCACTCCTGTTCAATCTCAAGACGGATATCGGCGAAAGCAGGGATGTGGCCGCACAGCATCCGGAAATCGTCGCCCGGCTGGAGAAGCTCGTGGAGCAGATGAAGGACGATCTCGGGACCACCGGGTTCGGGCCGGGCTGTCGGCCCCTGGGCAAGGTGGAGAATCCTCAGCCGCTCATCGGTCACGATGGCAAGGTCCGGCCGGGCTTCGAGCCGAAATCCGATTCTTCCCTCAAGGAGAAGTAGCAATGACAGGCAAATCTGCAACAGGAATTCTGCTGGCCCTCATCTGCCTGGTTTGTAGTGTGCCCGTCAGGGCATCGAAGAAGACGCCTGACGGCGTCACCACGAACCGGCCCAACATCATCCTGATCCTGGCCGACGATCTCGGCTACGAGACCATCGGCGCCAACGGCGGCACGAGCTACCAGACGCCGGTGCTGGACCGGCTCGCGGCGACCGGCGTTCGCTTCACGCACTGCTATGTGCAGCCGCTGTGCACGCCGACGCGCGTGCAGATTGATGACCGGCCGCTACAACGTCCGGAACTACATCAACTTCGGGAACATGGACCCGCAGGCGGTCACGTTCGGCAATCTGCTCAAGCAGGCCGGCTACGCCACGTGCATCGCCGGCAAGTGGCAACTGGGCCAGGACCTCGACCTGCCGAAGAAGTTCGGCTTCGACGAGTATTGCCTCTGGCAGCACACCCGCCGGCCGCCGCGCTACGCGAATCCGGGCCTCGAAATCAACGGGGTCGAGAAGGACTACGCCAACGGCGAATACGGACCCGATCTCGTGAACGACTACGCCCTGGATTTCATCACGCGCAAGAAAGACGGCCCGTTCTTCCTCTACTACCCGATGATGCTGACGCACGCGCCGTATCAGCCGACGCCCGACAGCCCGGACTGGGACCCGAAAGCCCAGGGCGAGCAGGTCAATACCGCCCCGAAGCACTTCGGCGACATGGTCGCCTACATGGACAAGCTCATCGGCAAGCTGGTCGCCCGGCTCGATGCGCTCGGCCTCCGCGACAACACGCTCCTGATCTTTGTCGGTGACAACGGCACGGGCCGGGGCACGCGCTCGATGATGGGGGACAGGCTGGTCATCGGCGGCAAGGGCACGACCACCGACGCCGGGATGCACGTGCCGCTGATCGCGAGTTGGCCCGGCAAAGTCCCGCACGGCATGGTTTGTGGGGATCTCGTGGACAGCACGGACTTTGTGCCGACGCTCCTGGATGCCGCCGGCGTGAGACAGCAGTCCGGCCTGAAGCTGGACGGCCGCACGTTTCTGCCGCAGATCCTCGGCGCGGAAGGGCAGCCGCGCGACTGGATCTATTCGTGGTATTCGCCGCGTCAGTCGGCCGATATGACGGTCCGCGAGTTCGCCTTCAATCAGCGCTACAAGCTCTACCGCACCGGCGAGTTCTTCGACCTGACCAAGGACCTGGAGGAGAAACAACCGCTGACCGTCGCGTCGCTTGATGGCGAAGCCGCCGCGGCGGCGAAGACGCTCCAGAGTGCCTTGGATCAGTTCAAAGATGCCCGGCCTTCGGAGCTCGACCGCGCTCTTTGAGCAAGCGAACAAAGGCAAACCGAAGGGGCAGAAAGCGACGGAGAAAGCGAAACGAAAGGGAAAGAAATGAAAATGAGAAGCTGCACGGGATGGGTCTGCCTCGCGCCGTTCGGTGTGCCTGGCACGTGCCTTGCGTGTCGTGCATCCTGCCCGCGACGAGTGTGCCTTGCCTGCACAAGATCCTCGCACGGCCTCACGGCGTCACGACAAACCGGCCCAACATCCTGTTCCTCTTCGCCGACGACCAGCGGGCCGACACCATCGCCGCCCTGGGCAATCCGCACATCAAGACGCCGAACATCGACAAGCTGGTGAACGCGGGTTTCAGCCTTCCGGACCAACTACTGCTTCGGGGGCAACAGCGGCGCCGTCTGCGTGCCCAGCCGGGCGATGCTGATGAGCGGCAAGACGTGGTTCCACGTGGATACCGCGACCCTCAAAGGCGTCAAGCTCCTGCCCGAGTTCCTGCAGGAGAACGGCTACGTGACGTTCGGCACCGGCAAATGGCACAACGGCCAGCCCTCCTGGCTGCGGGCCTTCCAGCGGGGAAAGACCGTCATGTTCGGCGGCATGTCGGACCACACCAAGGTGCCGGTCCGAGACCTCGGCCCGGACGGCAAGCTGACCGCCGAGCGCACGGGCGAGAAGTTCTCCAGCGAGTTGTTTGCGGATTCGGTGATTGAGTTCCTGCGCAGCCACGATGGGAAGAAGCCCTTCTTTGCCTACGTGGCCTTCACCGCGCCGCACGATCCGCGGATGCCGCCGGTGCCTTTTCGGGAGATGTACTACCGGAACCTGCCGCCGCTGCCCGCCAACTTCCTGCCGCAGCTTCCCTTCGACAACGGCATGATGAAGGGCGGCCGCGACGAGAACCTGGCCGCCTGGCCGCGGACCGAGGCCGTCATCCGCGATCAACTGGCGGAATACTACGGAGTGATCACGCATCTGGACGGCCAGATCGGGCGGATTCTCGAAGCCCTGAAACAGACCGGCCAGGCGGACAACACCATCATCATCTATGCCGCCGACAATGGACTCGCCCTGGGCAGCCACGGCCTGCTGGGCAAGCAAAGCGTGTTCGAGCACAGCATGCGCGTCCCGCTGATCTTCGTCGGCCCCGGCATTCCGCAGGGCAAATCCACCCAGGCGTTCAGCTATCTGCTGGACGTCTTCCCCACGCTGTGTGACGTGATCGGAATTCAGCCTCCCGCCGGACCTGGAAGGCGAAAGCCTGCGTCCGCTGTGGGAAGGAAAGAAAGACCGGGTCCGCGATTCGGTGTTCCTGCCGTACATCGACATCCAGCGCGCGGTGCGGGACGAACGCTGGAAACTGATCTGTTACCCCAAGATCGGCCACATGCAATTGTTCGATCTGCAAACCGATCCGGACGAGAAGACCAACCTGATCGACCGGCCGGAATATGCCGCGCACGTCCAGCGGCTGCTCACGCTGATGAAGCAGTGGCAGGCCAAGGTGGGCGACACGCTGGAACTGCCCACCGAGAACAAGCCGCCCGAGTTCGTCGATCTGACCGGGCGAAAGCGCGTCCCGGACCAGTGGCAGCCGGACTGGATTGTGAAGAAGTATTTCGACGGCGTTCCCTACCAACCTTGAGGTTGTCGCGTGAAGACGAGACTGCTGAGTACTCAGACGCCTCTTGGCACTCACGTCCGTGTTACTGGCCGTTTGTAGTGTGCCCGCGTGGGGCGAGCGTCCCCGCATCGCCCGAAGATGTCATGCGGGGACGCACGACCTACGAAGAGCGGCCCAACGTCCTTTTCATGCTTTGCGACGATCTGCGGCCCGATGCGCTCGGCTGCTACGGGTGCAAGTACGTCAAGACGCCGAACATTGATGCGCTCGCGCGCGGCGGCGTGCGATTTGCCAACGCCTTCTGCACCACGTCGCTGTGCTCGCCGAGCCGGGCCAGCATCCTCACCGGCCTCTACGCCCATCGGCACGGCGTGCGCGACAACTTCACCGAGTTGCCCGCCGCGTTGCCGCAGTGGCCGGCGCGGCTGCACGAGCAGGGATACGCGACGGCCTACATCGGCAAATGGCACATGGGCGAGGATAACGACGAGCCCCGCCCGGGGTTCGACTGGTTCGTCACCCACAAGGGGCAGGGCAAGTACTTCGACACCGAGTGGAACGTGAACGGCCAGCGCCGCGAGACGCCCAAGGGCTACTACACGACCGTCGTGACGGACTTGGCCCTCGACTGGCTGAAACAACGCGACGCCGGGCAAGCCATGGGCCCTGTGCCTCGGCCACAAGGCGCCGCACTGGTTCTACTTCCCCGAGGAGAAATACGCCCATGTCTTCGACGACGTCCGCGTGCCGTATCCGGCCAGCGCCTTCGCGCTCGACGACAAGCCCGAGTGGATTCGCCAGCGGCTGCGGACCTGGCACGGCATCTACGGGCCGCTGTTCGAGTGGCGCAAGAACTTCCCCGACGACCGGCCGGAAGCGGTGAAGGATTTCGAGAACATGGTCCATGCCTACTGGGGCACCGTGCTCAGCGTGGATGACAGCGTCGGGCGGCTGCTCGCGTTCCTGCAGCAGAGCGGACAATCGCAGAACACCATCATCGTCTTCATGGGCGACAACGGGCTGCTGGAGGGCGAGCACGGCATGGTGGACAAGCGCACGATGCACGAGCCGAGCATCCGCATCCCGCTCCTGGCGTGCGGGCCCGGCCTGCCGGCGGGGAAAGTGGTCACCCAGCAGGTCCTGACGGTGGACATCGCGCCCAGCCTGCTCGATCTCTGCGGCGCGCCGGCCATTGCGGAGGTGCAGGGCAAATCCTGGAAGAAGCTGGTCAACCAGGGCGACGCCAGACTGGCGCACCGCGTGGTTCTACGAGTACAACTACGAAAAGCAGTTCCCGTATACGCCGAACGTTCGCGGCCTCCGCACCGACCGGTGGAAGTACATGCACTATCCGCAGGGCGACGGCACGCCGGACAAGCACCTGCCCGAGCTCTACGATCTCTCCCAGGATCCCGGGGAGCTTCACAACCTGGCGGCCGAGCCGCAGTCCGCCGCGATTCGGCATCAGTTGGAGGAGAAGCTCGCCGAGATGCTGACCGCCGCCGGCCTCGGGGATGGAAAAGACAAGATGCCGCTGGACGAAGGCATCAAATTAGAATTGCCCGATCAGAAGATCCGGTAGAATGATCGTCAAGAACAGGAGACCCGAAATTATGGCTCACAGAATCTTCCTTGTCATCCTTATTCTGCTGCCGGCTGTTTGCAGTGTGCCCGTCAGGGGTGGCGAGGGCATCCCGCCCTTGCGTGTCGCGGGCATCCTGCCCGCGGTGCGAGGGCAAGATGCCCTCGCCACGGAGGACAAGGCCAAGATGGCCTCGCCACGAACGCCTGACGGCGTCACTACAAACCCGGACTTCTCCAAATACGAGAAGAAATTCCCGTGGAAGCCCTCCGAGAAGCTGGTGAATAGCCTGTCTTCCAAGAGGTCGACGATCAACTACGACGAAGCGAAGGTTCGATCTTACACGCTGCCCGACGTCTTGACGCTCGCGAACGGTGAGAAAGTCACGACCGCGACCGCGTGGGAACAGCAGCGTCGCGGCGAGTTGCTCGACCTGTTCCGCCGCCATGTCTATGGTTTCGCGCCGCCCAAGCCGGAGACGCTCACCTTCCGTGTCGTCGAGTCCGATCCGAAGGCCATGGGCGGCAAGGCCACCCTCAAACGGGTGGCCATCAGCTTCCACACTCCAGGGTGAGCCGTTCACGTTTCATCTGACGCTGTTCGTGCCGAACCAGCGCCAGGGCAAGGCGCCCGTATTCCTGCTGCTCAACCATCGCGGCCCCGAGAATACGGACCCGACGCGCCAGAGAAAGATGGAATTCTGGCCGGCCGAGTATGTGATCGAGCGGGGCTACGCCGTCGCGGCGATCAACGTCGCGGCGGAAGTGGAACCCGACAATGCCAAGGCCACGACCGGCATCCGTGCCTTCTATCGACAGCATTACGCCAAGCCCGAGGAACTCACCTGGGGCGCCCTCAGTGCCTGGGCCTGGTCGGGCTCGCGGGCGGTGGACTACTTTGAGACCGATCCCGACATCGACACCTCGAAGATCGCGGTGATCGGGCACTCGCGCGGCGGCAAGACCAGCCTGTGGGCGGGCGCCCAGGACACCCGCTTTGCCCTCGTGTGTGTCAACGATGCCGGGGAGGGCGGGCCCGCGCTCGCCCGTCGCAATTTCGGCGAGGACAATGCGGCGATCAACAAGAGCTTCCCCCATTGGTTCGCGCCGAAGTATGCCACCTACGCCGGCAAGGAGGATACGCTGCCGGTGGACCACCACGAGGTGGTTGCGCTCGTGGCTCCGCGCGGCTATCATGGGGCCGATGCGGCGGACGACCTGTGGGCCGATCCGCGCGGCTCGTGGCTCTCGCTCGTCGAGGCTTCGAAGGTGTGGGCGCTGTATGGCAAGGCGGCGGCGCTGAAGGACGAGATGCCGCTGGTGAACGATCTGCTCCTCCAGGGTCCCATGGCCTATCACATCCGCGCCGGCGGCCATGGTCTTCTGCTCTTTGATTGGAAGCTCCATCTCGACCAGGCCGACGCGCTGTTCAAGAACACGGGCAGTGGTGGGCCCAGCCCAGCCGCTGCGGCAACCAGGCCGAACATCGTTTACTTCCTCGTAGACGATCTCGGGTACGCGGATGTCGGCTTCATGGGCAGCAAGGACGTGCGCACGCCGACCATCGACCGGCTCGCGAAGGAGGGCGTCATCCTCAGCTCGTTCTACGTGCAGCCGGTGTGTTCGCCCACGCGCTCGACCTTGATGACGGGCCGCTACGTGACACGCACCGGCGTCTACAATGTCGTGCGGCCGGGCGCGCCGTGGGGACTGCCCCTGGCGGAGCGCACCTTGCCGCAGGCGCTGCGCGAGGCGGGCTACACCACGGCGATCTGCGGAAAATGGCATCTGGGCGAGTTCCGGCCGGAATATATGCCGACGCGTCGCGGTTTCGATCACCAGTACGGCCACATGTTCGGCGCCCTGGACTACTTCACCCACATCCGCGACGGCATACCCGACTGGTACCGCGACGATAAGCCGCTGCAGGAGGAAGGCTATACGACGCATCTGATTGCGAAGGAGGCCTGCCGGCTCATCCGGGAGCAGCCTGCCGGCAAGCCGCTGTTCCTTTATGTCCCCTTCAACGGTGTCCATGCGCCGTATGAGGTGCCTCCGCAGTACAAGCAGGCGTTCGCGAATCTCAGCGGCAACCGGCAGACAATGGCGGCGATGCTCGCTGCCGTGGACGAGGCGATCGGGCAGATCACCGCCGCCCTCGAAGAGAAGGGCATGCGCAAGAACACGCTCATCAGTCTTCTCCAGCGACAATGGCGGTCCGGGTCCCGGCAGGGTGTCCCGCAATACGCCGCTGCGGGCGGGCAAGGGCACGATCTACGAAGGCGGCATCCGCGCCTGTGCCTTTGCGACCTGGCCCGGCCACATTCCTGCCGGCACGACCATCAAGGAACCGATGCACACGGTCGATTGGTATCCGACGCTGCTTAAGCTCGCCGGTGCTTCGCTCGAACAGAAGCTCGCGCTCGATGGCCTCGATGCGTGGCCGATGCTCACGCAGGGCGCCAAGTCGCCCCATGACGCCATTCTGTTGGCTGGGACCGCGCCATCGAGAATGGCCATCCGCATGGGCGACTGGAAGCTATTGCTCAATCCCAACGAGCAGATCACCGAGGAGGCTCCCGCCGGCGCGGACACCGCCAGGGGCAAAGTAGAGCTCTACAATCTTGCCGACGATATTGGCGAGTCGAGGAATCTCGCCGCAGCGCAGCCGGAGAAAGTGAAAGAGATGCGTACTCGCCTCGAAGCTTTTCTCAAAGACGCGGTTCCTCCAGGGCAGGGGACAACCGAGCAAAAAGCCCCGGCACAAAAGGCCGGTGGCCGAGCCAAGAAGGCCAAGAAACAATGATCTACTCGTTTCGTTGTCGCGAAGCGTAGAGTATGCAGGAGCACCAGCAACCATCAGCCGAGGAGAAAGACATGATGCAACCAATCGACAAGTCCAATGTCAACCGCCGACAGTTTCTCAAACACAGTGGTTCCTTCGCCGCGGGTGCGGCCGTGCTCGGGAGTCTGTCGCCGACCCTCTTTGCCGCCGGGGACGACACCATTCGCCTGGCCCTGATCGGCTGCGGCGGACGCGGCACCGGCGCCGTGGGCGACGCCCTGTCGGTTCCGAACGGCGGGCCGGTCAAGCTGTACGCCATGGCCGATCTCGACGAGAAGCGGATGGAGGCCCAGCGCAAGGCCCTCCAGGAGAAGTTCCAGGACAAGATCGACTGTCGCGGAGGACCGCAAGTTCGTCGGGTTCCATGCGTATCGTCAGGCCATCGACTGCCTCCGGCCGGGCGATGTCGCCATGTGCACGACGCGGGCCTACATCCGGCCGGTGCACGTCGAGTACGCCATTCGCAAGGGCATCAACGTGTTCATGGAAAAGCCGTTCGCGTCCGATCCGGGCGGCCTGCACCGGCTGCTTCGCGCGGGCGAGGAGGCCGAGAAGAAGGGCGTCAAAGTCGCCGCCGGACTCCAGTGCCGTCACTCGCCGGCCCGCCAGGCGCTGATCGAGAAGATTCGCGACGGCGCGATGGGCGAGATCCCGCTGATTCGCGCCAACCGGTTCGGGGGCGGCGGTGGGCTTGGCAACCAGAGCGAGAATGCCAACAAGCTGCTGAGCCAGCTCGAGTTCGGCAAGATCCACCTGCTCTGGGTGGGCTCCGGCCACATGGTCGACAACCTGATCCACCAGATCGACGAGTGCTGCTGGATCATGAATGCCTGGCCGGTCGCCGCCGATGGGCTGGGTGGCAGTCTGCCGCGCGGCAAGGATTGCGGGCAGAACATCGACGTTTACTCCATCGAGTACACCTTCCCCGACGGGAGCAAGGCGTTCTGCGGGTTCCGCCGGATGAACAAGACCCGCAATGAATTCGCCACGTACATCCATGGCGCCAAGTGCGCCGCGCAGTTCTCCGGCGAGACGCACGCCGCGACCGTCCATCTGTTCAAGGACCAGCGGATCGACAAGGACAATATCGCGTGGACGCCCACCAAAGACGCGTATAGTCCCTGGCAGTACGAGTGGAACGACTTCATCGCCAATATCCGCCACGACCGGCCCCACAATGAGCTCAAGCGTGCCGTCTACTCGGACCTCACGTCGCTCATGGGCCGGGCCGCCTGCCACACCGGCCAGACGGTCACCTGGGACCAGATGATGAAGTCCCGCTTCCAGTTCTGCAACTACCTCGACGACCTGAACGCCGACAGCCCCGTTCCCGTCAAGGCCGACCAGAACGGCCAATTCCCCGTTCCCATCCCAGGACAATGGACGGAGGTTTAAGGACCACAGCCATGGCAACACGAGAGATGAATCGCCGCAGCTTTCTCAAATGGACAGGCGCCGGCGTCTTGGCCGTTTGTAGTGTGCCCGTGAGGGCATCAGAAGCCAAGAGAACGCCTGACGGCGTCACTACGAACGCGCCCAACATCCTCTTTATTCTTGCCGACGACATCGGCTACGGGGACTTCGGCTGCTACGGCGCCACCAAGGTGAAAACCCCGAACGTGGACCGGCTGGCGAGCCAGGGGCTGCGGTTCACCGATGCGCACTCGCCGTCGGCCGTCTGCACGCCTACTCGGTATGCCTTCATGACCGGCGAGTACGCCTGGCGTAAGAAAGGGACCGGCATCTTGCCCGGCATCGCCGCCCTCATCGTGGAGCCGGGCCGGGTCACGGTCCCGTCGCTGCTCAAACAGGCCGGCTACACCACGGGCATCGTCGGCAAATGGCACCTTGGTCTCGGCCCGAAGGAGCCCACCGACTACAACGGCGAGATCAAGCCCGGCCCGCTGGAGGTCGGCTTCGACTATTGCTTCATCATTCCGGCCACGGGCGACCGCACGCCCTGCGTCTACGTGGAGAACCATCGCGTCGTCGGCCTCGATCCGAAAGACCCGATCCAGCTCGACTACTCCGTCCAACGCGGCGAGCCGCGGTCGTTCGTCAACGGCATCCCGCGCATCGGCAGTCAGACCGGCGGCAAAGCCGCGCTGTGGAAAGACGAGGAGATTGCCGAGACGCTGGCTGCCAAGGCCGACGCGTTCCTCGAACGCAACCAGGACAAGCGGTTCTTCCTCTTTCTCTCCACGCATGACATCCATGTGCCGCGCGTGCCGCACCCGCGCTTCAAGGGCACCAGCCAGGCCGGCGTGCGCGGCGATACGATCCATTCGTTCGATTGGACCGTCGGCCAGGTGCTCGCCTCACTCGAACGCCTGAAACTCGCCGACAACACGCTGGTGATCGTGACCAGCGACAACGGCGGCGTGCTCGACGCCAACGGCCCCGACATCGAGCACGGCGGCAATGTGCAAACGAATAACGGCCATCTGCACAATGGACCGTTGCGGGCCGGCAAGGGCAGCCCCTACGAGGGCGGTACCCGCGTGCCCTTTATCGTGCGCTGGCCCGGTCACATCAGGCCGGGTGTGTCGGAGGCGTTGATCTGTCACGTGGACATGCTTGCCTCGATGGCGGCGCTGACGGGTCAGAAGCTGGTCGGGTCAGCCGGTCCGGACAGCTTCAACGTCCTGCCTGCGCTGCTCGGTGAAAAGCTCGACAAGCCGTGCCGCGATCACCTGGTCGAGCATGGCAACGTGCTGGCGCTACGAAAGGGCCCCTGGAAATTGATCCCGCGCGACGCCCCCACGGCGGCAGGCAAGAAGAACAAGAAACGCAGCGGCGTTGCCGAGCTCTACAATCTGGCCGAGGACATCGGGGAAACGAACAATGTGGCCGCGGCCCATCCCGATCTTGTGAAAGAAATGACCACGTTGCTCCAGCGCATCCGCGAAGACGGAAGGAGCCGACCATCATGACGAGAATCGCTGTGACAATCCGCGTTGTGGGTACGATCGTGACAGCCGTTGTCTTGTTGATGGTTAGCCCGGTTCAGGCGGATCAATCCTCGGCGAGAGCTTTGCCTGCTGCGCCGCCCAACATCCTCATCATCCTCGCGGATGATCTCGGCTACGGCGATGTGCAGTGCTACAATCCGCAGCGCGGGAAGATCCCCACGCCGAACATGGACCGCCTCGCCCGCGAGGGGATGCGTTTCACGGACGCCCACTCCAGTTCCGGCGTGTGCTCGCCGTCGCGCTATGCGCTGCTGACGGGCCGGTATCACTGGCGGACGCGGCTCCAGCAGGGGATCGTGGACGTGTGGGGGGCGCCGCTGATTGCACCGGATCGGCTCACGGTGGCTGGCCTCGCGAAGCAGCACGGCTACCGCACCGCGTGTATCGGCAAATGGCACCTCGGCCGCGACTGGCCGATTACCGAGCCGCAGCGAAAGTACTTCACCGGCTTTGGCGGCCAGGCCGGCGGTGGCGGGCAAGTCTCCACCAATGCCACCGAGGCGCACCGTGCCGTGTGGCGCGAGGTCTTCTCCCAGCCTATCCCCGGCGGGCCGACGACGCGCGGCTTCGACGAGTACTTCGGCACCGATGTGCCCAACTGGCCGCCGTATTGCTTCATCGAGAACGACCGCACGGTCGGCATCCCCAGCGAGCTGCTGCCGGCGGAAAAGCTGGCAACGAATCAGGCCAGCCTGCAAGGTCCTGCCCTGCGGGACTGGCAGCTTGAGCCGATCCTGCCGACGCTCGCGGACCGCGCGGTGGCTTTCATACGGCTACAGGCAAAGGCAAAACAGCCGTTCCTGCTCTACCTGCCGCTCACGTCGCCGCACACGCCTTTGGCCGTGACGGAGCAGTGGCTCGGCAAGAGCGGCTTGAATCTCTATGCCGATTTCGTGATGGAGACCGACGCGATGGTGGGGCGCGTGCTGGAGGCATTGCGGGAAAGCGGTGCGGCCGAGAACACCATCGTCCTGTTCACCAGCGACAACGGCTGCGCTCCCTACATCGGTGCGGCAGAACTCGAATCGAAGGGCCACTTCCCCAGCGGTCCCTTGCGGGGATACAAGGGCGATGTGTTCGAGGGCGGGCATCGTATCCCATTCGTCGTCCGCTGGCCCGGCGTGGTGAAACCGGGCGCCGTGTGTGGCCGGCTCGTTCATGAGGCCGACCTCATCGCCACCATAGCGGACATCCTGAGTACGAAGCTGCCGGATAATGCCGGCGAAGACAGTTTCAGTCTGCTGCCGTTGCTCAAGGGCGAGGACCAGCCGGTTCGCGAGCACGCCGTGAGTTGTGCCTCGAGCGGCGTCCCTGGCCTGCGTCGCGGTCCGTGGAAACTCATCCTGGCACGCGATCCAAAGGCAAAGACGGAGGTTCAGCTCTACAACCTCGATGACGACATTGGCGAAAGGACCAATCTCGCCGCCGAGAAACCGGAGATCGTTACGGAAATGCGGGCTCTGATGGAGAGACTCATCACCGAGGGCCGCAGCACGCCGGGTGCCAAGCAAAAGAACGACGTGGAGGTTCGCCGCTACCCGGTCGCAGAAGTCGCGAAGAAGAATGCGGCATCGAAGCAGGAGAAGAAATGAGAGCCATCAAGTCACTATTGTTGCGTTCCGTCCCCGGTGTTCTTGTGCTGGCGGCCCTTTGCTCAATCGCTTCGGCCGCATCTGGGGCGGAGAAGGCCGGCCTCAAGACGCCCAACATCCTGTGGCTGATCGCGGAGGATTTCGGTCAGCACCTGGGCTGCTACGGGGCCAAGGAAGTCTGGACGCCTAACCTGGATCGCCTGGCTTCTCAAGGCGTGCGCTACGAGCGGTTCTACAATGGGCACGTCTGCTCGCCCAGCCGCTCGGCGTTCAACACCGGGATGTATGCCACGACCATCGGGGCGCACAACCATCGCACCATCAACAAGAAGCCTTTGCCGGAAGGGGTGAAGGTGCTCAGCGACTGGATGCGGGCCGCCGGCTACTTCACGGCGAACGTCCGCGAGTTGCCCCCGCCGTGCGATTTCAAAGGCACCGGCAAGACCGACTGGAACTTCCAATACGAAGGCAAGCCCTTCGACTCCGCGAGTTGGAGTGACCTCAAGACGCATCAGCCGTTCTATGCGCAGGTCAACTTCAGCGAAACGCATCGCGCCTACAGGGCTCCGAAGAAGGCTGATCCGGCCAAGGTGGAGATCCCGCCGTACTACCCCGACCATCCGGTGACGCGCGAGGACTGGGGCGAGTATCTCGACGCCGCCAGCGAACTGGACCGCAAGGTGGGCCTGGTGCTCGCGGCGTTGGAGAAGGATGGTCTGGCCGACAACACCGTGGTCGTCTTCTTCGGCGACAACGGGCAGTCGCACGTCCGGGGCAAGCAGTTCTGCTACGAGGAGGGCTTGCTCGTGCCGCTGATCATCCGCTGGCCCAAGAACTTCCCCGCCCCGGCGCATTTCCAGGCCGGGACGGTGGACAGGCGTCTGCTCCACGGGATCGATCTCGCCCCGACCATGCTGGACATTGCGGGAGCGGCGAAGCCGCCCAAGATGCAGGGGCAGATCTTCCTGGGCGACCGCTGCGAGCCGGACCGCCAGTACGTCTTCGGTTATCGCGACCGCTGTGACATGACGGTGATGCGCATCCGCACGGTGCGGGACGACCGCTACCGCTACATCCGCAACTTCACGCCGTGGGTGCCGTTCCTGGCCTACAACGAATACAAGCAGAAGCAGTATCCCGTGTGGAACCTGCTCGCCGAACTTCACGCACAGGGCAAGCTGACGCCGCCGCAGGAGTTCCTCTGCCGGCCGACGATGCCGGAAGAAGAGTTGTACGATCTTCAATCCGACCCGTGGGAAATCAACAACCTTGCCAAATCGGACAAGCCCGAGCATCAGGCCGAGTTGAAGAAGTTGCGGGGCGTGCTCGAGAAATGGATCGAAGACACGAACGATCAAGGCCGTCGTATGGAGACCCTTGAGGAACTGCAGAGCGTGCCGCAATTCCAGGCCCAACGGGATTGGCGTCCGGCGCCGGGATCGAAGGAAGCAGCCGAAAAGCCCAAACAAACCACTACCAACGATACCAAGGCCAAGGAAACGAAGAAAAAGAGAAAGCAGCGGCAATGATTCATCGCTCCATGTTGCTGATTGGGTGTCTGGTCGTTGTCGCACAGGCGGCGACCTTGGGTCTGTCGCAGAATCCTTGGCCGCGTCACGTGATCGACGATTCGAGCAAGGGGGCTGATGGGATCCGCCTGGCCGACGTCAACGGCGATGGTCTGCCCGACATCACGACCGGCTGGGAGCAAGGCGGCGCCGTGCGGGTCTACCTGAACCCGGGACCGGCGTGGGCGAAGGAGAAGTGGCCTGCGGTCACCGTGGGCCACGTCGGCGATGTGGAGGATGCCGTCTTCGTCGATCTCGACGGCGACGGGGCGGTGGACGTGGTGAGTTCCTGCGAGGGTAAGACCCGGAGCATGTTCATCCATTGGGCACCAAGGGAGCGCGAGCGTTATCTCGACGAGAAGGCCTGGCGCACTGAGCCGTTGCCGGCTTCCGCCGAGAGTCATGCGGTGGATGTTCTGCCTGCCCCTGCAGATCGACGGCCAGCATGGCATAGACCTCGTCGCCGGCGGCAAGGACGAGGACGCCGCCCTCGGCTGGTTCGAGGCCCCGGCCCAGGCACGCCGGCTGGCCGACTGGAACTGGCACCCTCTGAGTGCCTGCGGCTGGTTGATGTCGTTGGTGGCTCGTGACATGGACGGTGATGGGGACGCGGACATCGTCTTCACCGACCGCAAGGGCAACAGCACCGGGGCCGCCTGGCTGGAGAATCCCGGCCTCGGCGAAGCACAAGCGAAACCCTGGCGCGACCATGCCATCGGCGGCGCCGGGCGGGAGGTCATGTTCCTGGAATTGGCCGATCTCGACCGGGATGGTCTGGAGGATGTGCTGGTCGGCGTCAAACCGCGCGAGATCCTGTGGCTGCGCCGCCTGGATCGCTCCGGCCGGGCCTGGGAGCCGCACTCCATCCCACAGCCCCAGAACACCGGCACCGCCAAGGCCGTCAATGCCGCCGACTTCGACGGCGATGGGAAGCGGGACCTGGTGTTCAGTTGTGAGGGCGCCAAGCCGCCCCTGCACGGACTGATGTGGCTTTCGTGCGAAGGGCCCTTCACCACGGGCAAATGGGTTCCCCACGTTCTCAGCGGTCCGGATGGCATCAAACATGACCTCGTCGGCCTCGTTGACCTCAACGGCGACGGCCATCCCGATGTGATCACTACCGAGGAGAGCGCCGGCAAAAACCACGCGGGTTTGGGCGTCATTTGGTATGAGAACTCGTGCCATTGGTAGATACCGGATGTGTTAGCCTGTCGTGAATTTCCTGCCTTGATTCCGACAACGAGGGGGTCGACTATGAGAGATATGAAGACGTTCTTCATTGTGGTGATTCTGCTGGCGGTGCCGCACGTGCCTGCCGCGGGGGCGGCCGGGTCGTCCGCCTATCCGCAGATGGAGTCGGCGTTCGACATTCCCCGATCGGACACCGAGGACGTCATCTACTTTCGCAGCGAGGACGTGTTGCAGGGGCAACTGCTCAGCGAGAAGATCGGCTTGGTCACTCCGTATGGGATGCTGTCGATTCCGCTGCGCCGGTGTGCCGGCTTGTCTTTCGACGCGGCCCGGACCCTCACGGACGCGGTTGTCACAGTCAATTTCAACCGCGTCTCGGGCATCATCACCGACCATGTCTTTCGATTCCGCATCGGCTCCTCCGGCACGGTCGTACCCATTCGCAAAGAGACCGTGGCGTTCGTTGTGCTCAAGAAGACAGCCGAAGAGACCGACTTCCTCAAGGCTCCCGAGAGGCCCGATTTGTTCGTCATGGCCAACGGAGATCTGCTCACCGGCAAGGCGGCCGAGCAAACCGTGGATATTCGCACCGACTACGGGAAGGTCGCGATCTCTTTCACCGAGATCAAAGACGTCCGCCTGCTGCCGGAGGGAGATGTCACGGCCATCATCGCCAAGACGACCGGGAATCCGATTCGAGGGGCGTGGGAAACCAACGAGCTTTCCCTCAGTCTGGAAATGGGGCAGATCCTGCCGGCCGTCTACAAGGACCAGTTTGCCCGCATCCTGGTCGGCCGAGCGCGGGACCTGGCCCCGGCGCAGTTTGGCGTTCGGCCGCTGGGGGCAGGGGAGTCGGATGCCGGGCTGCCCGGCAAGGCGGTGCTGCTGGATGAGCCGACTCTTACTCTGGACCTGGGCAAGCAGGCGACGATGAAACTGGCCCTGATCCCGGCGGGCAAGTTTCTGATGGGCAGCCTGGGCGATGAAGCCGGCCGGGATGAGGATGAGGGGCCGCAACGCGAGGTCGTTGTCTCCAAGCCCTTCTACATGGGCGTGCACGAGGTCACCCAGGGACAGTATGAAGCCGTGATGGGCGCCAATCCGAGCAAGTTCATCGATGCCGCGAAACCGGTGGAGTGCGTATCGTGGGAGGATGCGGTCGAGTTTTGCCGGCGAGTCTCGCGCAGGACCCGCCAGTCCGTCACGCTGCCGACCGAGGCCCAGTGGGAATACGCCTGTCGGGCCGGAGCGAAAACACGGTTCGGTTTCGGCGACGATGACCGCCAGCTTTCCACGTTTGCCAGGTACGGTCAAGGCGCGGAAGCCGGGACCGCCGCCGTCGGCTCCAAGAAACCGAGTGCCTGGGGTCTGCACGACATGCACGGCAATGTCTGGGAATGGTGCGCCGACTGGTATGCCAGCTCGTACGTCAATGCCGCGACCCAAGATCCCGTGGGGCCGCTCTCGGGCCAGTGGCGGGTGCTGCGGGGCGGCTCCTGGGTCAATACCTGGGAGGGGTGCCGCTGTGCAGCGCGCAACAAGAGCGCGCCCGATGTGCGGTACAACGGCCTTGGATTTCGGGTCGTCGTGAATCTGAGATAGTCTTTGTTCCTTGTCGTTTTTGTCGAGCTTCAGGGTGCCAATATGAGCGCGACAATCTCCAGACGCGAAGTGATACGCCGCAGCGTCTTCGGTGCGACGGGACTGCTGTTGGCAGACGGGGTGGTTCGTAGTGTGCCCGTAAGGGCATCTCAAGAAACGCCTCACGGCGTCACTACAAACAGCAAGGCCAAGGCGGTGATCCAGATCTGGATGTGGGGCGGCCCGCCGCACCTGGACACGTTCGATCCGAAACCGGAGGCGGGCAATGACTACTGCGGCCCGCTGAACCATCCGATTCCCACGAACGTCGACGGGATCGTGATCGGCGAGCTGCTGCCCCTGCTGGCCAAGCAGGCCGACAAGTACTCCATCATCCGCAGCATGACCCACGGCGAGAACGGCCACGAGACGGCCGCCTACATGGTCCAGACCGGCCGGCCGGCCGGCGGCCGGGACTGGTCTATCCGAGCGTCGGCGCCGTGGTCTCGCTGTTCAAGGGCTACGACGCCGGCTACAAGGGACTGATCCCGCCCTACATCGTGCTGACCGCAGCCGCAGGGACGATTCTCCGAGGCCGGGTTCCTGGGGACGCGGTACAAACCCTTCGCCACCGGCGGCGACCCGGCCCAGAGCCGATTCGCGGTCGAGGGCGTCGTGGCGCAGGGCATCTCCGACGAGCAGCAGAAGGACCGGCGCGAATTGCTGCAGCAAGCTCGACACGCTCGGCCAGGCCATGAAAGACAATCGCTCGTTGAAGACCTTCGACCAGGCGGAGGAACAGGCCTACGACCTGATCCTCGGCGACGCGGGCAAGGTGTTCGACCTGTCGCAGGAGAAGAACGAGCTGCGGGACAGCTACGGCCGCACCACGTTCGGGCAGGCCTGCCTGGTGGCGCGGCGGCTGGTCGAACGCGGCGTCCCCTACGTCACCATCAACTACGGCGGCTGGGACACGCACAAGCAGCACTTTCCAGGCCATGCGCCGCAAGCTGCCGGAGATGGACCGAGGCATGGCGACCCTGCTTCAGGACCTGGCCGGACCGCGGCCTGCTCGACAGCACCATCGTCTGGTGGAGCGGCGAGTTCGGCCGGACGCCGAAGGTCGCGTGGGAAGCGCCCTGGAACGGCGGACGCATCCATTTCGGCAAGGTCTTCTCGCGCCGTGGTGGCCGGCGGCGGATTCAAAGGCGGCCGCGTGGTCGGGGCCTCCGATGCAGACGGGCGAGCAGGTGAAGGACCGGCCCGTGTATCCGTGCGACCTGATCGGCAGCATGTACGAGCTGCTCGGCATCGACCCCGACGCCAAGCTGCCTCATCCCCAGGGCCTGGACGTCCGCGTGACGCCCACGGCCGCCGAAGGCGTGAAGACCGGCGGACGCTTGAAGGAGATCATGTAATGAGAATTGCGGGCACGTCACCTGTGGCACCCCGGACGTCTTGGGTGGCAGCCTCAAGCGAAGCTTGGGGATGGTGCCGCGCACGGGCAGTGCCGCCATCCCCAAGGCCTTCGGCCTTGAGGCTGGGGCCCCCAAACGCGATCCATCGCGTTTGGGGACCCCTGCCACCCTCTTCGTACTGGCGACGCTTCTGGCAATCGCGCCGAACGTGTGGGCGCAGTCGCGGACGCCGCATATTGGATACGTCTATCCTGCCGGCGGTCGGCAGGGGGACACGTTCCAGATCGAAATCGGTGGCCAGTATCTGGATGGCGCGAGCAACGTGTACGTCTCCGGAGGCGGCGTTCGAGCCACCGTGATCGAGCACATCAAGCCGCTGGCCGGGCAACTGTCCAACGAGCTGAGACTGCGAACGCGGGAGCTTCAAAAGAAGGGGACGGACGCGGCAGGCTTCAAGGAGATGGCCGAGATCCAGAAGAAGATTCGACGCCAGCTCCAACCGGAGTGCCTACCCCGTGCTCTCGGAGACGGTCACCTGCCGAGGTCACGATCGCTGCCGAATGCCGAGCCCGGGGAGCGAGAGCTGCGGCTGCAAGTGGCGGCGGGATTGTCGAATCCGCTGGTGTTCTGTGTGGGGCAACTGCCCGAATTCCGCGAGAAGGACTGGAAAAGCAGCCCGGCCGACGCGAACCTGACCGTGACGCTGCCGGCCGGCATCAACGGCCGGATCGTGCCCGGCAGCTTCGAGCGCTATCGGCCGCTGGTGCGCCGGACTCAACCCTATCTGCCCGGCGACGTGGACCGGTATCGCTTCGCGGCGCGCAAGGGCCAGCAGTTGGTCGTCGCGGTCCAGGCGCGGGAATTGATGCCGTATCTGGCCGATGCCGTGCCCGGCTGGTTCCAGGCCACCGTGACGCTCTACGACGCCCAGGGCAAGGAGCTGGCGTACGACGACGACTACCGTTTCCATCCCGATCCCGTTCTCCATTACGAGGTCCCCGAAGACGGCGAGTACGTGATCGAGATCAAAGACGCGATCTACCGCGGTCGCGAGGACTTCGTCTATCGCATCACGGTGGGCGAGCTGCCGTTTGTGACGAGCATCTTTCCGCTGGGCGGCCGGGCGGGCGAGCAGGCCACGCATCGAGCTGAAAGGCTGGAATCTCCCGACCAACAAGCTGACGATGGACGCCAAAGGCAAGAAGCCGGGGGTCTATCCGCTTTCCGTGCGTGCGAAGAACCTGGTCTCCAACCACGTGCCTTTCGCGGTGGACACGCTGCCGGAATGCCTCGAAAAGGAGCCGAACAACGAGCTCAAGAGCGCCCAGAAGGTGACGCTTCCCATGATCGTCAATGGGCGTATCGATCAGCCGGGCGACTGGGACGTTTTCCGCTTCACCGCCCGTGCCGGCGGTCAGATCGTCGCGGAGGTCAATGCCCGCCGGCTCGATTCGCCGCTGGATTCCGTGCTCAAGCTGACCGACGCCCAGGGCCGGCAACTGGCCTTCAACGACGATCACGAAGACAAGGGATCGGGGCTGAACACGCATCACGCCGATTCCCTGCTGACCGCCACGCTGCCGGCGGACGGGACCTACTATCTGCACCTGGGCGATACTCAGCAGAAGGGCGGCGCGGAGTATGCCTACCGCCTGCGGATCAGCCCGCCGCGGCCCGATTTCGACCTGCGGGTCGTGCCGTCCGTCATCAACGTCGCGGCCGGCAGGGACGGCTCGCGTCACCGTCTATGCCCTGCGGAAGGATGGCTTCTCCGGCGACATCGCCCTGGCTCTGAAAGACGCCCCGAAGGGGTTCGTGTTGAAAGGCGACCGGGTGCCGGCCAATCAGGACAAGGCCGAGGTGACGCTCACGGTCCCGCCGACGCCTCCGGCAGAGCCTTTGAGCCTGACGGTGGAGGGTCGCGCGACGGTCGGGGGACAGCAGATCGTTCACCAGGCCGTGCCGGCGGAGGACATGATGCAGGCGTTCGCCTACCGGCATCTCGTGGCGGCGAAAGACCTGAAGGTCGCCGTCATCAAGCGGGGAGGGGTCCCGGCCTCGGCCAAAGCTCTCGGCAGTCAGCCCGTGAAAGTACCCGCCGGTGGGGCCTCCCAGCCCCCCGTTGGAATGTCGGCCATCAATACGAATCACAACTGAGTTTCTCCCTACTCTAAGCCGATGTCCGGGTGGCAGCGGCAAGGCCCAAGGCCTTGCCGCTGGCGGACATCAACGGTTTCGGCGACCCTTGTGACGCTTGGGGGAATGCTTGCGCCGCGAATTCTGTTGTTGGGCTGACTGGGGTGTCTTGGGGATGACCTCGCGGGCCGGGGCCAGGTCGAGCTGGCCCGCGGCGGGGTGAACATCGACGATGCGTACCCGCATCGTCTGCGCCAGGCGCAGGATCGCCCCGGAGTAGCGGCCCACCAGGCATTGACTGGGCTCATCGTACTGCCAATGGTCCGGCCCCAGGGCCTCGCGCGGAATCAGTCCCTCCACGCCGTACTGGGGCAGGTGAACGGAGGCGCCGAAGGCGGTCAGGCTTACGACGATGCCGTCCAGCTCCTGTCCGATGCGTTTTTGCAGCAGGTGCAGGATGAGGATGGTCTTGAGCTCCTGTTCGGCCTTTTCCGCGGCCTGTTCCGTCTCGGTGATGTGCCGCCCGATCTCTTCCAGGTCCGGGAATGCGTATTGCCGCCTGGCGCGCTCCAGATTTCCGGTCAGATATCCCTGCAGGGCCCGGTGCACCAGGAGGTCCGCATAGCGGCGAATCGGACTGGTGAAATGGCAGTACTTGGAGGCGGCCAGGGCGTAATGGCCCACGCTCACGGGGGCATACGTGGCGATCTCCAGACTGCGCAGAACGAGGAGGTTGACGGGCAGGGCGATCCGGGTACCCTGAACCTGCTCGAGCAGAGCCTGCAAGTCGGAGCGCTGCGGCTGACGCGAGAGCGTCACTCCCAGGAGCCGGAGCGTCTGGGAGAGTTGCGCAGGGCGCTGGCGTCCGGCTCCGGGTGGATCCGCCGCAGGAAGGGGATGCAGTAACGGTCCAGCAAGGTCGCCACCGCCACGTTCGCCTCGACCATGAACATCTCGATGATCGTGTGCGGATAACTGGCATCTTCCGGCTCGACGCCGACCACCTGCCCGGACTCGTCCAGCACGAGTTCGCTCTCCGCCATTCTCAATTGCAGCATGCCGCTGCGGCGCCGGCGGTTCTCAATCAGGCGGGCCAGGGTCTCCATGTCGTGCAGCAGGTCCACGACGTCGTTCGAAAGACCGCACGTGTCGCCTTGGAGCACGCGGTCAACCTCCTGGTAGGTCAGGCGGGCCGAGGACTTGATCATCGTATTGGCGAAGTCGGTCGATTGGACCTGGCCGTCTTTGTTGTAGGTCAGGTAGACGCTCTTGGTGTAGCGCGGCTGGCCCGGCTGCAGGGAGCAGATCCCATTGCTCAGCATCTCCGGCAGCATGGGCAGGGTCCGGCCGGGCAGATAGACGCTGTTGCCCCGCCGGCGCGCGGCGCGATCCAGCGCGGAGCCTTCCGGGACGAAGTAGCTCACGTCCGCGATGTGGACGCCGAGGACCCAGCGGCCCTGCTCGTCGAGAGCCAGGCTGACGGCATCATCGAAGTCCTTGGCGTCCGGCGGGTCGATCGTGACGATCAGCTCATCGGTGAGGTCTTCGCGGTCGCGCGTGTTGCGCGGATCGAAGGCCATCTTCGCATTGCTGGCCTCAACCAGACTGCTCGAATCGAAGGCGTCGCACAGATGGTGGCGGTGGATAACGGCCGTCGTCTCTGTCTCGAACCGCCCCGGCCGACCCAGAACCTCCGCAATCACTCCCCGCGCCGGCTGAGAACGGGTGGGATAGAACCGGATCTCGACCGCGACCTTATCTCCGTGGCGGACCTTGCGGGCATCGATGCCCTCGATCTCGATGGGGCGCGTGAAGTCCCCGCCATCCGGCTGCACCAGCCAGCCGGTCTGTTCCTGACGCAAGCGTGCCGACCACGCTGGTATGGGCGCGATCGAGAACCCGAACGATCTCGCCGGTGAGGCGATCTTCGTCATCTTTGGAGCCGCGGCGCGTGATCCTGGCGACGACGCGATCCCCCGTCATGGCGCTGCCGGTGGCCTTGGCGGGATGAACACGTCGCCATCGTCCGCCGACTGCTCGGGGGTGAGAAAGCCGTAACCGCGGGCGTTGGCCCGGAAGATGCCCGTAACCTCGCCGGACAACGAGGGCAGGCTGACCACGTTGCCCGGACCCACGATCAGCCGGCCTTCCGCGCAGAGCGAGTCGATCGCATCCCGGAACGCCATCTTGAGCTCGCCTCGGACGCCCAGCTCCTGCTCCAGGTGAACGAGCTTGCGCGGGGTGCTATCCTTCTGCAGAAGGTGCAGGATATGGTTTCTCAGAACTTCATGCATCTGGGTACTACGCTTGGCGCACCACGAAGTACGGCTGATTCGTCAGCGTCGCGTCGAAGCCGGGAAACATCCACATCTGCCCCGCTTCGTTGCGCAACTCGAAGTAATACTCCAGCGGGTACGGCGTGTTCGTGTACTCGCCGGGGATCGTCGCACTGTACCGATGACCCTGCACGAGCATGTCGGCGCTCTGATAGGCTTGGGCCTGATGCACCCGCCGGTAGCACAGGCGAACGGCGGCCGACGGATGACGGCTGACCCAGCAGTGTCAGCTCGACCGTCACGGGTTGCCCTGCGACGAAGAGCGGAGGCACCATGTGCACGAGGGGCACCACAGGCCGTTGCACCCGGCCCAGAACCGTCTGGATCGCCTGAGCCACCTGCGCCGGCGAGGCGCGTCTGCTCTGCCCATCCGCCGGGCGCGACTGTGCCCGCTTCTCCATATCCGCGATGTCCTGATCGATCGCCGGGAGGCGATCCTGCCAGTGGCCGCGCAGTTGCTTCTCCAGCCCGAAGGTGATGTCGCGGACGTAGACGTCCTGCGCCTCGGCCGCCATCTTGGCCCAGACGTCGCGCGCCGTGCGATACGCTTTCAGAGCCTCTTCCAGGGCCTTCGGATCGCCGGTCCGATCGTAGATCGCGTAGAGCACGCCCGCCCGGAGCTTGGCGGCGAAGAACCACCCCAGCCCGCTCTGGATGGTCACGTCCACCGCCAGCCGTCGAAACGCCGGCGCCTTGCGGTCCGCGATCTTGGTCTCGGCTTCCTGCAGACGCCTCATCGCGGCTTCGGCCAGATCGTCCAACCACTGGGCCACCTCGACGGGGGAATACTTCGCCGTCGATTCTCCCCGGAGCAACGCCTCGGCGTAGTCGTCCACGCGCGCGAACAACTGCGGGTCCAGGGGACTGACCGTGCCGAAGCGCTTGGGGCTGGGCGTGTCGCCGTAAGGATGTCGGCCGGGAGGCATCGACGATGGGCATGTTCGTGTAGATCTCGGGCCAGTAATTGTTGTTCGCCGCCGAGGGGGTGTGGGCGGTGGTGAACAGCGGCAGAATGCGGCTGGCGTGGGCCAGCGACTCCTTCACAGGCCGCCGGCGGCCGGGCCGTACTGATTCTGGAGAAGCCGGCGCCAGGTTTCGGGCTGCGCGTCGGGATTGTAGAGCAGCCGGCCCCAGAGCCGGTACCCGTAGAGGTACTTCTCGTAGTCGCGCGCCGGGCGCAGCGAGGCGTCGGCGTAGGCGTCGCGTCCGCCGGGCAGACCGGAGCCCTTGCGCCCCTTGAACGAGAGCGGCTCGAACAGCTCGACCCCGCTGCTGCCGCAGAAGCTGGAGGCCCGGCCGTACGCCGCCGCCGACGCCGGATCGCCCCAGAGCAGAAGCCGCTGCGTGCCGGGCCACATGCGGTGCAGCACGCCATAGGGGCGGTTCTCGGCCAGCAGATCGCCGTAGCCGTAGCGGAGGAAACTCCGCGAGCCGGAGCTGCGGGAGAAGAAGCCCTGGTCCTTCCTGTCCGGTCGCGGCAACTCGACGGGGCGAATGGCGGCCTGGTGATAGGGCAGACCCATGTGCTCGGCCCAGTACTTCGGCGAGATGTTGACCGGCATGCCGGTGGCCACGGCCAGGTCGATCATCGCCTGGTCCATGCCCTTGGCGTGCATGTCGATCTCGACCGGCCGGCCGCAGCGCGTGACGCCTTCGAAGACCGTCTTCCAGAACTCATAGCTGCCCTCCGCCACGCCGCTTTCGCCGTGAATGCGGAACGTGACGCCGCTGATGGCCGGGCAGGCCCTCAGCAAAGTCTCCAAAGCGGCCCGGCAGTACGCCGCGTGGGTCTGCGGGGTCAGCCCTCGATCGTGTAGTTGACGCTCGGGGCTGTCCGTCCACTGGTAGGCGTGCGTCCAGAGGCCGAGCTGGAAGTGCAGGCCGCGACGGGCCGCCTCGTCACTGATGAACCGCAGCATCTCCAGGTTGTGGTCCCGCTCGGCATCCGGCAACTCGCGGCACGCGAACCTCATAACCCGGGACCGAGACGAGGAAGGGATAGGCAAAGTGGAAGTACGTGTCCCGCAGACGCGAGGTGAAGTCATAGCCGATTCCCAGCGCCAGGGCGAAGCGGTTGAACCGCTGGGCGACGAGCATGGACAGATACTGCGGCCAGAAGGTCTTGTCGTTATACCAGCTCTTGTCCTCGACGTCGCTGGCAAAGAGCCGCATGATGCTGCGAATCTTGTTGGCCGGCTGCTCGACAATCGCCTGGTGGCACCTCCAAAGCCGCCAACGGCTTGGACGCATACTCGACCCGATCCGCCAATTCCAGAATCGCATAGACCAGGCCCCGGACATCGCTGCCGCAGGCCAGCAGGATGGGCCGGCCCGCCAGCTCGCCCGGGACCAAGCCAAGCGACTCGGGCGAATCCGGCATGGTACACGCCGGCACGGGAGAGTACCTGGCCTGCCATGGACGCGGAAGCGCCGGCGGCCACGATGCACGTGGCCCGGCGTGGCGCCTGGTTCACTGTTGACCTGCACGCCACTGCCAATGCCCTTGGCCGACAGGGACGCCCGCAGTTGCTCGATGCTCCACTGCACCGGCGCGCTGGCGGCAATCGGATCGCGCGGGATCGCTACACGATGAACACACGGACAGGCCCGGACTTCTCCGAGGTACCCGGTGCTCGTGGCGCGATTGGCTCCGCCACAACCGGAGATCGCCCCCGCTGCCGTACAGCCCGCGGCCAGGGCGGCTTGCTGGAGGAATTCCCTGCGACTTGGCTGATGCTTGTCTTTCGAATCCATACGTGCAATCCTCACGTTCAAAATGCAGCCCGTGGCCACGCCATTCTGCCCTCGCCGCGGGGGCACGATGGCCGCGCCACGAAGGACTCAGGACTCCAACACTACAACTTCATGATCGAGCACCGACTTTATTTCGAACTGTACCCAGCCGTTCTCCGCGACAACCCCTTTATCTTCCTGGGAGACCAGCATCTTCAACGTTTTCGGTTGGATGCCTTGCGGCGGACGGACTCTCACTTGGAGCGGGCCGACCGGGATCAGCTCGTGCACGGGGGCACGCCAGGTCCCCGCACTGGTCAGATTCACCAGTGCAGGATCATCCGGCCCGGCTGCTGATAGAGCTCGCAATCGATCAGGCCGCGACCGGTCACCTCCAGCGGCAGATTGCCCCGTGCGGCCCAGCGGACCAGGTTGGCCAGCAGGTCGCCGTGGTCGGGCAGGTTGTCGAGGGCGAAGCGCCGGTCGATGTCCGCGGGCAGATAGGCGATGCGACCGCCGTCCGATTCGTTCAGGATCAGGCCGGGAATGTTGGTCCTCGGCTCGCGCATCCACGCCGTCTCCGGCGGGAACATCGGGAACGATGGGATGAACGTCAGCAGCACCTTCGCCTTTTCGCTCACCGTCAGCGGGGCCAGCGTGCCGCCAAACGGCAGGATGTCGGTCTCGTCGAAACCGGCGAGGACGGGATGACGCTCGGCGGTGATCGGCGGCTCGTTGCCGGCCTTGGGGCCGTAGACCCGGCCGCGCAGCTCCGGCGTCAGGCGCAGGTACGTGTGCTGGGTCCCGCCGCCCCGTCTGTCGCCTGGTATTGCGTCTCGGCTTGCCGCCCGTGACGCCGAAGAGATCGGCCAGGGCGAAGTCGGGACGAGGGTCGCCCCACTCGTTGTAGAGACTGGTCTCGCCGGTCGCGATCAAGCGCCCCGCCCCGCTCGACGAAGCGGCGCACGGCGCCGACCTGCTCGTCCGACATGCGCCGCCAGGTTCGGCAGGATGAGCACGGCGAGGTTGGGCCGCGTCCCGCTCGATGTGGTCGACGTGCACCGGCAGATAGGGGATGCGGGCCCGGATCAGCGCCTGCGTGAAGCCGCGCCACGGCTGGTCCACCAGCTCGTCGGCGATTGTCCCGGCCGTAGAAATCGGTATTCCGCTGCGACCACACCACCCCGACGTTGGCGACGGGCCGGCGATTGACGAGGTACTGCTCGTTGGCCTTGTGCCAGCGCAGAATCGGCTCGGCGGTGCGGTACATCCGCCGGTCCTCGTGATAGGCGCCGATGTGGTGCCACCAGGGTTGGATGCCGCCCGCGAAGCCGGCCAGCATCCACATCCGCGCCTCCGGCTCCGGCTTGCTGGCCAGCCGGAACGTGGCCCGGCCCATCTGGTACATCGCCATGCTCTCGGGGATGAGCTTGTCCCAGCCCAGCAGGCCGTGGATGAGCTTGCCGGTCTGGGCGTTGTGCTGGAAACCCTCGCTGTCGCTGCGGGACTGGTGGTCCAGCATGATGATTTCCGTGCGGGCGCAAATCTCCTTGTAGTCGCGGAAGCTTCGGCTCTGGCCGCTGATGCTGCCGCTGTTCATGCCGACCCACAGGCAGTCCGGTCCGCCCGCCGCTTTGGTCACACGGTTGTTCAGGTCCCAGATCTCCAGCCGGCGCGCGTAGTTCCACTGGATCCACTCGCGGTACGCCGGATCGCTCCAATCGTGCCTTTGCGGAAGCGGCTTGCCCGTTCGCTCGCGGAACCGCCGGGCACAGTGCCGGCAGTAGCAGATGCTGTCGCGACCCAGGCCGCTCCAACTGTTGTCGGTGATGCCTTCGGGGTGCGATCGCTCGATGATCTCGCGGAGGATCTCCGGCAGGTACTCCTCGTAGTAAGGGCTGTTGATGCACGTCACGTACAGCTCGCCGGCCCGGTACGGCTTGCCGCCGGCGTCCACCGCGAACCAGTCGGGATGCGCCTGGTAGAACGCCTCGTGGGCACGGTTGGAGTCCATGCGGGCGAGCACGACCAGGCCATCCTCGTGGGCCGCACGAGCCAGCTCGCCGTAGAGATCGCGGTCGCCCAGTGCCGCCGGGCGGTAGTGCAGCGGGAACTTGCTCGGGTAATAGGCGAAGATGCCGCCGGCGTTGATGATGACGCCCTGGATCTGGGTCCGCTTCCAGTGCTGCCGCCACCAGGCGATGTCGTAGCGAGTCGGGTCGATCTCGGTGATGTTCGTCTGGCCCCAGCGGTAGGTGCGCCGATACCACGGCACCGCCGCGACCGCACCCTCTTTGTTCTGCTGGCCACGGGCGGACGGGATTCCGTGAGCGGCCGCCGCGGCGGCTACCGCCTGGATAAACTCGCGTCGTCTCATTCGGGCTCCAATCCTACCACGTGTCAACGCCACAACACGTCTGATAACCCTGCACGATATCCGTTTGTCCCCGAGCCGTCAAGCCTCTGGCTCGCCTCGGAGTCTCGCTCGATTGGGTCCAGCCATGGCCCTGCCGGCCCGTACGTGCCAAATTGGGTTCGTTTTGCACAAATCGCCCGGCCGGCGGCTTTGGTGGTCGTGGCGAGGCAAATTGGCTTTGTTTCGCACGGTTGGTCCACGGCCGCCTCTCACTTCCAACATCAAACTTCACACTTCAAACTTCTCCCGTCTATACGCGTTCCCCTATTACCCGCCGTGTTGCACGAATCTTGCCGAAAAAATGGGTTGCGCCACCCTCCCAAACCGCCGTAAGTTCTTGTCCTGACGCCAGTAAAGAAAATCTCAGTATCGGCCCGTTTTCAGTTGTGGACTGTTGCACAAACAAGAACATCATGGGAGACACCGGGACTGGTGAGAAGGGGCTTCGCATAGTCCGGCGGAAAAGGCTACCCGTTTGCAGTGGGATCCCCAACGCATAATTCCGCGTTGGGGGCCCCGGTGACGCCATCTTCTATGCTATCTTGGCCTTGGCGGGTTACAGCCATCTGCGGCGTTGGAGCCAAGAGACCGCGCCGGCACCAAGGCTCGCCAGGAGAAGCGCCGCGGGAGTGGGGATCACCGCATGACCCGGACAGGGACTATAATCGGCCTCCAGCGTAACGTCCGTGTAGGGCGAGGCGCCCAGCAGCATGATGTGCCAGGGCCCGCGGGCCGGGTATCTTACGGTGATGTTCTGATCGGTGCCCTGCAACTGCGACCAGTAGTCGTAGACTTTGGTGGTTGGCTTGGCATCGAATGAGGAGTACACCTGGAGGTTGCCGGTACCTCCGGAGGTGGTGATGTTCAGCCAAGATTGATAAATTGGGACATCGATCACGTAGAACTGCTGACTGCCGGCGGCGCTGGAGATCTCCTCCACCGGCACGCTGTTCATCAGGGTTATGGGGGTGCTTTGGGCCGCGGATGTCAGCAGGAGCGACGTGGCCAAGACAACGAGAGCACTCATCGAGCGTGGACTGTTCATTATTCACCCCTCCATGATTTTTTACCTGTTGCTGCAAAGACCAAACACAATCGAACCCAAATCCCCCGGAGGGGCAATCGGGAAGATACGCAGTTGCGGGTAAGGGATTGGATCGGGTTGTTATGATGGCCACTTTGAGCTGTGGTGGGTAGATCCGGCTTGCTCGTGGCGGAGCATTTTCTGCTTGATGGCGGTGCCGCCGGGAGCGGAGAAGCCGCCGAGACCGCCGTCCGTGCGCAGGACGCGGTGGCAGGGGATGATCAGCGGGATCGGATTGCCCGCCATTACGCTGCCCACGGCCCGGGCGGCGCGAGGACTGCCCACCTGCCGCGCCAGGTCGCTGTAAGTCGTTGTTCGGCCGAAAGCGATCCTCCGGCACGCCTGCAAGACTTTGTGCGCGAAGGGCTGCGATCCGTTGAGGCTTACGGCGGGATCGGTGCTGAAATCCACCGGTTCGCCTTCGTAGTAGCCAACGATCCGCTCCTGGAGATCTCGCTGGAAGTCTTTATCCCACCGGAAGTTATCGCTGGCAGACTGGCGGCTTTCGCAGCAGCTTCTGCTCGACCTCTTGGCGCTGTAGACCGGGCAGAAAGGTCCGGCAGACGGCCTCCTCCGTGCCGGCCAGCCCGAAGTAACCCCATTTGGTGCGAAAGATCGTGTACCAGAGCATAATATTGTTCATAGCAGGCGAAATCGGTTGACGCAAGGGCGAAAGGCTGTTAAAAAAGAGAGTTTTCACAGAATCGCACCCGGTGTTTCGGGACCGGCAGGTGGCAGCGGCAAACGCAGTTTGCCGATGGCCTTTCCCCTACAAGGTCGAGCCATCGGCAAGTTCCGAGGACTCCGCTTGCCGCTGCCACCCTGATGGGACCGGCAAACTGGGCGGGGAGAGCATGATTGCCAGGGGCGGTAGAATGTCGGTTGGATGCCCCGATTGACAGGGGCCCGAACGCAGAAGTGCGCGTTGGGGGCCCAGAGAAGACGCGAAGGCAAACGAGACCGCCGGGCGGTAGCGCTTCGCGAGGATGGATTATGTCTCTGGAAGAACTCAGAAAACGGATAGACGAGATCGACGCCCAGCTTGTCGATCTGCTCAACGAGCGCGCCCGCGTCGTGATGGAGATCGGCAAGCTCAAGGCGCAGGCGGACCGGCCGATCTACGCGCCGGACCGCGAGAAGCAGGTGCTGGACAAGGTCGTGAAGGCCAACAAGGGGCCTCTGCCGGACCGGACGCTGGTGGCGATCTGGCGGGAGATGATGAGCGGGTCGTTCGTGCTGGAGAAGCCGCCGCGCATCGCGTATCTGGGTCCGGGCGGCAGCTTCAGCCACACGGCGGCGATGCGTCAAGTTCGGCCGCAGCGTCGAGTATCGAGCCGCTGGCGGACATCCGCAGCATCTTCGACGAGATCTGCAAGGGGCATTGCGACCTGGGGATCGTGCCGGTCGAGAACTCCACCGGCGGCGGCGTCATCGAGACGCTCGATGCCCTGATCGACACGGACGTGAAGATCTGTGCCGAGGTCCTGATGACGATCCACCACAACCTGCTGGCGAACTGCACGCTGGAAGAGGTGGAGAAGATCTACTCCAAGCCGGAGGTCTTCGCCCAGTGCCGCAACTGGCTGGCCTCGACCTTCAAGGAGACCAATACGATTGCGGTGGCCTCGACGGCCAAGGCGGCCCAGATGGCGGCCGAGGAGGCCTATGCGGCGGCCATCGGCTCGCAGCGTGGCGGCCGAGCTGTACGGCCTTGCAGGTGGTCTGCGAGAATATCGAGGACATCACCAACAACGTGACGCGGTTCCTCGTGGTCAGCCGCGAGGATTCGCGGCCGACCGGCGAGGACAAGACGGCGATTCTGTTCAGCACGGCCCACAAGGCCGGCGCCTTGGCCGACGTGCTGGAGGTCTTTCGGAAATACTCGATCAACCTGACGAATATTGAGTCCCGGCCGAGCAAGAAACGCGAATGGGAATATTATTTCTTCGTGGACCTGCTGGGCCATCGGACGGATGAGCGGGTCAAGGCAGGGCTGGAAGAGGCCCGGCAGCACTGCCTGCAGCTCTCGGTCCTGGGCAGTTTCCCGCGCGCCATGGAGCTGTTGTAGCAGCGTGGCTGCGAATACCGAGGCGGATGGGAAGGATATAGGAGAAAAAATGAGAAAACCGTTCGTGGCTGGGAATTGGAAAGATGAACACGGACAGCCGCTCCAGCGTGGAATTAGCAAAGGCGGTTGTGGCAGGTTCTGCAGGATTGGCCCGAGAAAAAGTGACGGTGGCTGTAATCCCGCCGTTTGTGTATCTGCAGGCGGTGGTGCAGGCGGTCAGCTCTTCCGGCGTGGCCGTGGGCGCCCAGGATGTCTACTTCGAGCCGAAGGGGGCATTCACGGGCGAGATCAGTCCCGCCATGCTCAAGGATGTCGGCTGCACCTATGTTCTGTGCGGGCACTCCGAGCGGCGCCACGTCATCGGCGAGTCGGATGAGCTGGTGGGCAAGAAGGTCACGGCGGCCATCGGCGGGGGCCTGTTGCCCATCCTGTGCGTGGGCGAGTTGCTGGCAGAGCGGGATGGCGGGCAGATGGAGCAGGTGGTCGCCCGGCACCTGAAGACCGGCTTGGCGGGCCTGCACGCCGACAAGGCGGCGGCGGTGACGATTGCGTACGAGCCCGTCTGGGCGATCGGGACCGGCCGGACCGCCACGCCGCAACAGGCGCAGGAAGTCCACGCGTTCATCCGCAACCTGTTGGCTCAGATGTACGATGCGAACCTGGCCGGCGAGATGCGTATCCTCTATGGCGGGTCGGTCAAGGCCGACAACGCCAAGGAGCTGATGGCTCAGGAGGACGTGGATGGCCTGCTGGTCGGCGGGGCCAGCCTCAAAGCCGATGAGTTCGTCCGGATTATCCAGGCGGCGGCATAAAACGCAGATGGGGCAAGAAGAGAGTTTGTTTTTGAGGCATAGAATATGACTGTTCTACCGCTGTTGGCCGTGGGCCTTCTGATGAAGTTCGTGGCCGTGCTGTTCGTCGTGGTCTGTCTCGTTCTGATCCTGGTGGTCCTGATGCAGAAGGGGCGGGGCGGCGGCCTGAGCGGCGCGTTCGCCGGCGGCATGGCCAGTGGTCTGTTGGGCTCGAAGACCGGCGACTTTCTGACCTGGGTGACGATCGTCCTGGTCTCCGTCTTTCTGGTTCTGGCGGTCCTGATGGCCAGATTCTACCGGCCGGCGGTCACGTATGGCCGCGCGGGCGCCCGCAGGACACCCAGCAGCCGATGACGGAGGGGCAGACAGCGACGCCGCAGGCCCCTGCGAGCGAGCAGCCGGCGCCGCCATCGGCGACACCGCCATCCAGTGCGACCCAGCCGGCGGCCCCGACAGGCCAGCCATCTGCGCCGCAGCCAGCCCCGAGCGATACGGGTGCTCAGCCGACCCCGGGCGCGGATACCGGTAAGAGCGGCGGCTGATGCCCGGATGCGCGGGGCGACGACCGGGTGGCAGCGGCAAACGCAGTTTGCCGATGGTCTTCTCCCGCATGGCGTTGAGCCATCGGCAAGCTCCGAAGACTCCGCTTGCCGCTGCCACCCACGAGAGTGCAGACAAACTCAAGACACGAAATTAGAATGACAGGGACCCATGCTCAACAGCATGACCGGATATGGTGAGGCGGCGGGCGAATTCGACGGCGATCTCCTATGCCGTCGAGATCAAGGCCGTCAACAACCGCTATCTCAAGACGATCATCAAACTGCCGGAAGGGACCGCCTTCCTGGAAGACGACATTGACAAGGAGCTGCGCCGGCAGTTGTCGCGCGGGACGATCAACTACGTGCTGCGCGTCAAGTCCGTGTCGGCCAATGCCTTGTTCGAGATCGACGAAGCCGCGTTGCGCTCCCTCGTGATGAAGCTCAATGAGATCAGCGCCTCCGTCGGCGTCAAGGGTCCATCGACCTGGCGAGCCTGCTGGAGCTGCCGGGGATCGTTCAGCCGGTGATGCCGGATGAAGAGCAGTGCCTCCGGATCAAGGAATTCGTATTGGGGCTGACCGCCACGGCGATGGACAAGCTCAAACGCATGCGGGAGGCGGAAGGCCATTTCCTCGAAGCGGACCTGAAGAAACACTGCGACGCGATCCAGGCGGAGCTGGAGACGATCCGCCGGTGCAGCGACTCGGTGACGCTGGACTACGCCCAGCAAGCTGCGGAAACGGGTGGATGAGCTGCTGGCAGAGGCCAAGCTCAAGCTCGACGAGCAGACCCTGGCGCGGGAAGTGGCGATCCTGGCGGACCGGTCGGACATCTCGGAGGAGATTACCCGGCTGGATGCCCACCTGCAGCAATTTGCGCCAGATCTGCCGGACGGATGGGCAGGCCGGCCGCCGCCTGGATTTCCTCAGCCAGGAGATGCTCCGCGAGGCCAATACGGTGGCCAGCAAGGCCGGCGATGCCCAGATCGCCCGGTCCGTCGTGGATATCAAGTGCCTGATCGAGCGGCTCAAGGAGCAGATTCAGAACGTGGAATGAGAAAGACGCGGGGCAAGTTGATCATCATCAGCGGCCCATCGGGTGTGGGCAAGAGCACCATCACTCGGCAGCTCATCGAGCGGCTGGAGGATGCGTACCTGAGCGTCTCGGTGACGACGCGGCCGCAGGCGCCGGGCGAGCAGAACGGCCGGGAGTACTGGTTCCTCTCCCGCGAGCAGTTTCACAAGCGGATTGAGGAGGGCGCGCTGCTGGAGTACGCGGAGGTCTTTGGGAACCTCTACGGCACGCCCCGGGACAAGACCGAAGAGGCGTTGAACGCCGGCAAAACGGTAATTCTGGAGATCGACGTCCAGGGCGCCAAGCAGGTCAAGGCGATCTACCCGCAGGCGACGATGATCTTCATTCTGCCGCCGAGCGACAAGACGCTGGTCGAGCGGATGAGCCGCCGGGGCCGCGAAAGCGGCGCGGTCGCCGCCCGACGGCTCGGCGCCGCCGGCAGTGAGATCGCCGCCGCGTGGCAGTACTATGACCATATGGTGGTCAACGACGATCTGGAGCAGGCCATCAGCGAGGTGATGCAGATCATCAAGCGATGCGCCGAGAATGGATGCCGAATCGGATATAGACCAGGACAACATTGGAGATCGATAATGCTGGAAGAACTCAAGAGCGAGGAAATCGTGAAGAAGGTCGGCGGCCGGTTCAAGCTGGCGGCGCTGATCCAAAAGCGGATGCTCGAGCTGCTGCAGGGCTCCCGTCCGCTGATCGAGAACACCGAGGGCAAGACGATGATGGAGATCGTGCGTCCAGGAGATCCTGCAGGACAAGATCACGATCGACGAGACCGCCTACGAGCGTAAGGTGAAGGCCGAGGCGGAGGCCCGGGCGGACGAGGCGGAACGGGCGTTCGAGAAGCGGACCCTGTGAGCGGTCCGCGGGATGCGGGGATGCTCAAGGACCTGAACATCTCTGCTCGGCGTGACGGGCGGGATCGCCGCCTACAAGGCGGTGGACCTGGCCAGCAAGCTGACGGCCGCCGGGGCCGACGTTCGCACGGTGATGACCGAGAGCGCCTGCCGGCTTGTCGGCCCCAAGAGCTTCGAAGCGGTGACGGGCGCGCCGGTGTTCACATCTCTCTGGAGCGATCCGCAGGACCATCAAATGTCGCACATCGCCTTGGCCGACTGGGCCCGGATCGTGGTGGTCGCGCCGGCGACGGCCGACATCATCGCCAAGGTGGCCAACGGCATCTGCGACGACCTGCTCAGCACGGTCCTGTGTACCTGCTGGGCCACGCCGACCCTCTTGGCCCCGGCGATGAACACACGGATGTGGGAGAACCCGGCCACGCAGCGCAACGTGGAAGCCCTGCGCACGAGGGGAGTCCGTCTGATCGGCCCCTGTGCCGGCCGCCTGGCCTGCGGCACGGAGGGCCTGGGCCGCATGGCCGAGCCGCAGGAGATCCTGGCGGTCATCGAGGAAATGACAAGCGAGCGCAGGAAAGCATGAATTGCGACTCCATTTTGGAGCAAACGAATCCAGCTCTGTCATGCTGAGCGAAGCGAAGCATCTGGCATCGCAGGAAGAACGACCATTGCATCGAGTCCATGTACGCGTCCGAGGCCAGATTCTTCGCTGTCGCTCAGAATGACAAAACAGGGGGATGCGCCTCCGGGGGTGTGACATGCGGTTTCTGATTACGGCGGGGGGCACACGAGAATACATCGACCCCGTTCGCTTCATCTCCAACGCCAGCAGCGGCAGGATGGGCTACGCCCTCGCCCGCGCTGCGCTGAAAGCGGGCCACCAGGTGACGCTGATCACCGCGCCAACCGCCCTCAAGCCGCCGACCGGCGCCGAAATCGTTCATGTGGAGAGCGCGGCCCAGATGTTCGCCGCCGTGAAGGAGCATTTCAGCCGCTGTGATTGCCTGATCATGGCTGCCGCCGTAGCGGACTACACCCCGAGTCGGCCCTCCAAAACGAAGCTCAAGAAGCAGACCGCCAAGCTCACGCTCGACCTGAAGCCCACGCCGGACATCCTCAAGTGGGCCGGACGACAGAAGAAATATGGGCAGACGCTTGTCGGCTTTGCCCTGGAGGACAAGGATCTACGAGTCAATGCCGAGCGGAAGATGCGCGAGAAGCACCTCGATATGATTATCGCCAACACTCCCGGTGCGATCGGCGCCGACACGTCCACCCTGCACATCAAGACTACCGACTCGGACTGGATTGAAATTAACACCGCACGCAAAACGGCAAGCGCCGCACGGATCATTCAGATGATCGAGGTGCTTCGTCGCTAAAGGCCAGTTACGAGTCCGGGTGGCAGCGGCAAGCGGAGTCTTCGGAGCTTGCCGATGGCTCAACTCTTTGTGTGACAAAACCATCGGCAAACTGCATTTGCCGCTGCCACCCGGACTTTGCCACCCGTCCTTTGCAGAGATTCATCTTGGAGACAGAGGCACACCCATGGGGCACGGCAGCGGTCAGCTTCTCGGGAAGGTGTCGAAATCTATCAGGATAGGTCCAGACCTGGATGCTTTGCCAATCCGCAGCGCTGGAATAGTGCCATTGATCGGGGGTCTCAACCAGACCCTTTCGCACCGGGTTGTTGTGGATATAGCGGACTGTGTCCATGAGAGTCTCAACCTTTGTGAGGTTCCTGTCATACCCGCCGCCCTTCTGCCAGAATCGATAGGGCTCATCCTGCTGGCTGGTCGCCAATAATCTGAGCCCCTCCGGATTGCTCCTCCTGAGGTACTCAAGGGCTCGTCGTGATACAGGCTGCTTGATGGAGCGCAGAATCTTGGCAATGGAATACTGGTCCTGCCGTGGATGGATGACGAGGTGCACGTGGTTGGGCATGAAGACGTAAGCCCATAGATCGAAGTGGTGTTGTGTCTTGCCGGCGATGATCGCGTCAATCAGATATCCGCAAGTTCTCTCCTTCGAAAGGAACGGCCGGTTCTGATAACAGGTGAAGGTCAGCTCATGGGCGTGGCCGGCTACGTCCCACCGATGGCATCGCTTTGTGTATCTCTTGCCGTCGAGCATGGTGTCACTATACCTGTTTCGCCGGCCTGTTCGCAATACCGTGCCCTGTGTGGGTGGCAGCGGCAAACGGAGTTTGCCGATGGCTTTCTCCCGCATAACGCAGAGTCATCGGCAAGCTCCGAAGACTCCGCTTGCCGCTGCCACCCAAGAGAGACTACAATGTGCGCACGAGAAAGTTGCGTGATCGATATTGTCCGACGAGGTGGGGAATCGGAGGTATGAAGATGAAACAAATGGTCAAGACACTCGAATTGCTCATTGTATTCTTGTCCTTGGTCGGCTCAGTCGGCGCCGCCGAGCGGCCGGTGTATCCGGTCAAGGTCAGCGACAACGGGCGGTACTTCGTGGACCAGAAGGGCAAGCCCGTCTTCTGGCTGGGCACCACCCAGTGGCAGCTCTTCCGCGAGTACAAGCTCGAGGACGCCAGCACCATCCTGGAGAAGACGGCGGACAAGGGATTCGTCTTCGTCCAGGTGATGCTGATGGGCGTCGGCGACGGCACGAAGCCCAACGTCTACGGCGCAGAAGCCCTGGATCAACGACAATCCGCTGACGCCGAACGAGGCCTATTTCAAGAACGTGGACGCCGTGCTCCAGATCGCCCGCGAGAACAACGTGATCATCTCGCATGACCCTCTACCATCAGCGCTACCGCAAGATCATCACGGTGGAGAACGGCCGGGCCTGGGCGAAGTGGCTGGCCCAGCGATACAAGGACGATGCCCAACATCGTCTGGTCCATGACGCCGGAGGCCAAGCCGGAGTTCGTCCCGGTCCTGCGCGAGCTGGCGGCGGGCTGCGCGAAGGCGACGGCGGCCGTCACCTCATCACCTTCAAGCCCGATCCGGCGCCCTACTCGTCCAGCTTCATTCACGACGAGAAGTGGCTGGATTTCGACTCGATGCAGACCTGGAAGAGCGTCAAGCTGATCTATCCGATGGTGACCCACGACTACAACCTCAAGCCGGTCAAGCCCGTGCTGATGGCCGAAGGGGCCTACGAGCACGGCTCGGAATACGGCTTCGACGTCACGCCCCTGTGGATTCGCCGGCAGGCCTACTACTCCTATCTGGCCGGCGCCCACCACACCTACGGCCACAACGACAGTTGGCGGGTCCTGCCCACCTGGAAGCAGGCCCTCGACGCCCCCGGCGCGGTGCAGTTGGGCATCCTCAAGAAGATCTTCCTGGGCCTCGCCGAGTGGTGGTATCTCGTTCCCGATCAGTCGATCTTCGCCACCGGCGGCCAGACGCAAGGCCAGATCCTGAACCTCGCCGCCCGGCACAAGGACGGCAAATGGGTCATGGTCTACCTGGCAGCAAGGCATCCTTCTCGATCCACATGGACAAGATCGCCGCTCGCCAACGTGAACGCCCGCTGGATCGACCCGAAGACCGACCATGCGACGGCGGCCGGCAGCTTCTCCAACACAGGTGTTCCGTCGTTCTCTACCCCTGATGGTTGGGAAGATGCTGTCTTGATTCTGGAGCCCTCCGCCGCCGCACGTCCTTAGAGCCTCTGCAAGAGTGGAAACGCGACAAGGATCATGTCATTGCGAGCGCAGCGAAGCAACCTCCCACCCGTGGCATTGAGATTGCTTCGTCGCTGCGCTCCTCGCAACGACATATTGGGGTTCATTCTAATTTTTCCGAATCCGCATCAGTCGCCGCGGCCCACCCATTTCACGAGTGGTCTGCCTTCTCGCCGCGCTCGCGGCGGGAGGTCTTGGGGCGGGCCAGAAGGCGGATGGGGACTTCCGCGATGGGCAGCAGTTCCCGCAGGCGGCCGGCGACGAAGCGGCGGTAGTTCTCGTCGAACAGGCCGGGATCGTTCACGAACATCATAAACGTCACCGGATTGACCGCGACCTGCGTCACGTAGTAGATCTTCGGCCACTTGGAGCCGCGCTTGCTGGGGGCCGCCCGCTCTGTCCGGATGATCTCGAAGGCCTTGTTCAGCCGGCCCGTCGTGATCCAGGTGTTCGCCTGCTTGAACAACTCCGCCGACAGGTCCAGCGCGCTCTGGACGTTCTTGGCCCGCGTCGCCGTCGTGAAGGCGATCGGGGCGTACTTCAGGCCGGGCAGCATCTTGGTCAGGTAGTCCTCGTAGTCGCCCGTGGCGGCCCTGTCCTTGGCCAGGTCCCACTTGTTGACCACGATGATGCACGTCTTGGATTCCTCCGCGATCAGGTGGGCCAGGCTCTTGTCGACCTGCCCGACCGGCTCGGTCGCGTCGATCAGCAGCCACACGATGTCGGCCCGGCTGATCGAGCGGGTCGCCCGGACGTAGCTGTAGAACTCGATGCTGTTGTCCGTCTTGGCCATCTTGGCCTTTTTGCGGACGCCGGCGGTGTCGATGACGAGGAGGGTCTTGCCGTCTTTCTCGATCCGCACGTCGATGGCGTCGCGGGTCGTGCCGGGAACCTCGCTGACGATCACCCGCTCGGTGCCCGCGATGGCGTTGACGAGGCTGCTCTTGCCGGCGTTGCGTTTGCCCACGATGGCGATCTTCATCACCGGCTCCGGCGGAGCGCCGGTCGTCTCCAGGTGCTGGAGCCGCTCGAAGATCCGCTCGCGCAGGATGGAGGTGTTGAGGTTGTTCTGGGCCGAGACGCAGAAGAACTCGCCGAAGCCCAGCTTGGCAAACTCCCCGGCGGCGGGGAACAGCCTGGACGTATCGGCCTTGTTCGCCACGCCCATGACGTCGAGCTTGTGCTTGCGGAGCAGCTCGGCGATCTTCTGGTCCAGCGGCGTGATGCCTTCGCGGACATCGACGACGAAGAGCACCAGGTTCGCCGACTGGATCGCCTGGAGGATCTGCCCTTCGATATGGTCGCTGAGCTGGTCGGAATCGACGATGCCGTAGCCGCCGGTGTCGATCAGCTCGAAGTAATGGTCATCCTGCCCGATGAACGTGCTGACGCGATCGCGCGTAACGCCCGCCGTCGGCTCGACGATGCTGATCATCTCGCCGGCCAGAGCGTTCAGCAGACTGCTCTTGCCCACATTCGGCCGACCAATAATCGCGACTACCGGTAATCCCATGACTTTATCCCTGCTCTGGCACGCAAAAATGAAATACTACCACAAACAGCAGCGATTTGGAAGCTCCTGCACCAAGGCCGACTCCGGAGGGCGTGGATCGGTTGCGGTTACGCGGCTCGTGTCGGTTGCGTCAGGCGTGCAGCGGCGCGAGCGCCGTCTGACGCAACCGTTCAACGAAACGAGCCGCGCAACCGCTTGACTTTTACCCGTGCAGGCCCTCCCACAAATCAGCGTGGCCGCGCCGGAATTCCGTCCTCGGTCGGCACTTTTGTTTGAAGATTCCCGCGAGTTGGGGGTACGTATGATAGAGAGTGCTATGGACGACAGGAAAACCATAGAAAGATGCAAGGCCGGGCAGACCGAGGCGTTTGGAGAGCTTGTGAGGCAGTACCAGTCACAGGCCATCGGGCACGCCTTGGCGCTGCTCGGTAATCTCCCGGATGCCCTGGATGCGGTTCAGGACGCTTTGGTGGCCGCGTACAGGGCCCTGGGAAGGTTTGACGCGTCACGCAAGTTCTACCCGTGGTTTTACACGATCCTGCGCAATCGCTGCTACAAGGTGCTCACCTCGCGCCAGCGACGTCCGGTCACGGATATCGACGATGTCCAACTCCTGGCGCCGCCCGCCGACGAGGCTTGGGGCGACGAATCCGCTGCCGTGCAGCGCGTGCTCCAGGAACTCGCGCCAGAGGATCGTGAGCTGCTGGTACTGAAGCATCTGGATGGATTGACCTATGAGGAGTTGGCTCAGCGGCTGGGGGTCCCGGCGGGCACGGTCATGAGCCGGCTCCATCACGCCCGCCGCCGCTTTCGCGAGAAGTTTACCGCAAGGCAGGACGACCATTTGGCAGGGACAAACGAATGACGAGCAAACGATGTGAGAAAGTAAGGCTGGCGGCGATGGCCGCTCTCGATGGTGAGACGCCGCCGCTGTCCGAACAGAGAATCCACGAGCACCTGGCGACCTGTGCCGCGTGCCGTGCCGAGGTGGAGCAACTCCAGCGGACGCTCGCACCCCTGAACCGACAGAAGCCGCGCGTCTTCGCGGAGGATGTGTGGCCCGGCGTGGAAGCCGCCCTCCGGCAGCATGCAGCTCCAGCGCAGCCGCGCCGGGAGGTGTATGTGTTCGCTGTGCTCGGTGTGTTCCTCCTTGCCTGCAAGGTCCTGGGCGTCCTGCCGGAAGTGGGAGGCCACTGGCTCCCGAAGGTGTTGCCTCTGGTGGCGGCCCTCGTACTCTTCGGCGTGCTCAAACAAAACCCGTTTCACCTCACTGGAAATCTGAAGCTTGAAGGAGATTTGCGATGAGAGAAGTATCCTCCAATGAAGGCATCGTTTTGGGCCAGAAATACGCCTACGCGACGGCGGCCCTGATGGTGGGAATCGCCAGCTATATTCAACTCCTGGGAATCGAACGCGCGATCCTGGCGATTATCTTTGCCTGCCTGGCCCTGCGGTCGAGTCCAGCGCCGCGCCTGGAAGACAGACGGCTCTGGGCGAAAGTGGGTCTGGCCTTGGGCGTGATCATGCTGGTGCTTGTCCCGACAATCGTGATCGTGAAGTTCGACGCTCTCCGGGAGGTCATTACGGCTCTCCAGAAGCTCCAGTAAGGCAGACGCCGGACCTTGTCAGGGGCAGCAGAATGCCGCCCCGACATACTCAGTATGACAAGTAACATTCCGGGTGGCACGGTCAAACCAATCGGCCGTGCCACCCGGCTTGATTCAGTTGACGAGATCAGGGTGGACGGCTTTGGATCACCCTGGGGATATTGCGATTGACGCGAGTGCGGCCAGAGGATATCGGTAGGGGACAAGACCGCAACTATGGAGGTGCCGAAATGAATAAGAGCCGACGTGACTTTCTGAAGCAGGGTGTCGTGGGGTCTGCCGCGATGATTGTGCCTGCGTATGCTCAACAGGGAAAGACGCAACCGAATCAGCCCCAGGCCCAGACGGCCATTCCCCGCTGGCGCGGGTTCAATCTGCTGGAGATGTTCACGATGCGCAGCCGGGGGGACTTCGTCGAGGACGACTTCAAGTGGATGCGGGACTGGGGATTCGACTTCGTGCGGTTCCCGACGGTCTATCGGCTCTGGATCGAAGACGGCGACGACTACAAGATCAAGGAGTCCATGCTGGCCAAGCTCGACCGGGGGATCGAGCTGGCCAACCAGTCCGGCCTGCACGTGAGCCTGAACTTCCACCGGGCACCGGGCTATTCGGTCAACGCGGAATTCAAGGAGCCGCACAACCTGTGGAAAGACAAGTCCGCGCTGGACGCCTTCTGCTTCCACTGGCAATTGATGGCCAAGCGGTACCAGGGCATCGGGCGGGATAAGCTCAGCTTCGACCTGGTCAATGAGCCGCCGTCGCTCGGCAAGGTCATGAGCCGGGCGGACCACGAGCGGGTCGTGCGCACGACGGCAGCGGCGATTCGCGCCGTCAGCCCGGACCGGCTCGTCATCGCCGACGGGATCAGCTATGGCAATGAGACCGCCCCGGAGTTGGCCGACCTCAAGATCGGCCAGAGCACGCGGGCCTATCAGCCGATGTCCATCAGTCACTACGGGGCCTCGTGGGTCGATAGCGGCAACTTTCCGCAGCCCGCTTGGCCGGGCAACGGTTGGGACCGCAAGCGCCTGGAGGAGCACTATAAGAAATGGGCGGACCTCGCTCGGATGGGCGTCGGCGTCCACTGCGGCGAGGGCGGGGCGTTCAACAAGACGCCGCATGGTGTGGTATTGGCTTGGCTGCGCGATGTGCTGGAGATCCTCACCGGTCACGGTATCGGCTTGGCCTTGTGGAACTTCCGCGGCTCCTTCGGCATCCTCGACTCCGGTCGGACTGACGTCGCCTACGAGGACTTCCACGGCCACAAGCTCGACCGCAAGCTCCTGGCCCTGCTCCAGGAATTCGCGTGATGCACGACCGGTCCGTGGATTCCCGCCTTCGCGGGAATGACACGGGGTAGCGGTCTCCTCGAAACAGTCAGTCCCCTAAGGGCTCTGAGGGGCCGGTTTCGCGGCGTCAGAAGGTGCTCTCGCCGTCCTGATATTGGAACACGTTCTCGACGGAGGTGCTGAATGCTCTCGCGATGCGGAAGGCCAGGGGCAGCGAGGGAGCGTACTTGCCGGCTTCGATGGCGATGATCGTCTGACGTGTCACGCCGACCTTGTCGGCCAACCGCTGCTGGGTCATCTCGCCGTGGTCGAACCGCAGCCGGCGAATCTGATTCCTGATGTGGTCATTGCTCATCGTCATTTCCTCCCCGGCCGTACTGGATGAAGGCGGCCAGGTACTCCACCAGCAGAAACAGGGCCACAGCACCGATGAGAACCAGGGGCATCACGTTGACCGAGACCATACCTTCCGGGCCTACCAGCCACCATGTCACGAGGCAGACGATGGCGAAGTACAGCCACAAAACGATGTGGGCGGCCACAGCCCCGTTCTTGTAGATCAATACTTCCCGCTCGTCGGACTGGACCCTCTTGCCCTTGTGGATCTTCTGCACGATGGGCGGCAGCAGCCAGAAGAGGCTGCCCAGAACGATGGCCAGGGTGAACATGAACAAGGGGATGAAGCGCGTGCCCTGGGTGTACACCAGCAGGACGGCTACGGAGCCCGGGATCAGGGCACACAACGGCATCACGATCATGAGGGCCAACGAGGTTTCCTGTGCTCTATTCATGGTTGCTCTCCTTCTCGATACCAGACCTTGCGGACTTGGCTGTGTATCCTAAACAGAACATAATGTATTGTAGACATTACATTATGTCAAGTTGTTCTTACCATTTCTTTCAGATTCTTTCGGCTGCTTTCCGTCTTGGATGAGCAAGCAGTCAAGCCGAGCTAAGAAAAAGGACAAGAAGGACGAGATTGGGCTGGTTCGTAGTGCGCCCGTAAGGGCATTCAGGATAACGACTTACAGCATCGCAGTCGACGAGTAGCGGTTGGACGATGCCATCCGGAAGACCGGCAGTCCCTCGCATCTTCCAACAGGCTTTGCGGCTATCGAAGTGACAGGTCGAGGGTCAGCGTCCCCACGCCCATTCTCTGAACGGTCAAAGGAACGATCTTCTGGCTTCGCACCTTGAACAGGCCCAACTCGAAGTCCAGGTGATTGGTTACCGGCGTGTCGCCGACGGTGATGATCACGTCTTTCTCGTGGAGGCCCGCCCTTGCGGCGGGGCCGCCGGCCGGCACGGCCAGGACGAACAAACCCGCGTGCGGCTCGACACCCTTGTTCAGGGCCAGCGCCAGGCTCATCTGCTCCACGTGGGCCCCGATCCGGGGAAACTCAAAGTCCCGGGCCAGTTGTCTCACATCGGCCTGGAGCACGCGGTTGGTGATCTCGATCAGATCGCGTCCGTTCGTGGCCCGGCGCTGCGCGATTTCGTGGATGATATCGCGGATCGCCGGCTCGCCGAACCTGTCGGCGATCAGAAGAAACAGGCCGAGGGCCGCGTTGTAGTACACCCGCTCGAGCTCCATCTTGGAGGATTGGGGCCACGAGAACAGCTTGTCGCCGACCTGCGCGAGGCAGGAAAACGGCTCCGTGTGTACGAGGGCCTCCTGCTGGTACAACTTCTTTTCACCCGGAATCTCCCCGGCGACAACTTCATAGGCGATATAGCCGGCGTAATTGGCGAAGCCGTCGCGAAACCAGCGGGTGTAATTGTTGACGTGCATCCTCAGGCCCGGCGTGCCCCAGGCCAGGTCCGGCAGGACGGAGCCGCCCGCCTTTCGGACCAGCGAGGTTTCCACCAGCTCGTGCACCAGCAGATAGGGGTAGCTGCGGCTCTGGGCTATGATTGCCTCGCACGACTCCTGGCCGGCCCGGATGAACAGAGGCAACAGAAACTCGTTCGGCTCGGACGTGAGATTGACGGTGAAGTCCTGCGGCGGCTGATCGAAGCGCAGCAGGTAGATCGTACTGCGGGTGGTGATGGCTATGCCGGTTCGCTGGTGTACGACTTCCAGCAGGGCTGCGGTCTTATCCGCGAGGCACTGAGCCTGGTCGCCCAGCCCGCGCTGATAGCGGACGACCGTATCGCCCGCGTTCCGCGAGCCTTCGAACTCCACCTCCAGCAACGTCTTGTCGGTGAGCGTGTACAGGCTGCGGCTGGCGTAGTGAATACTCCACTCCCGCATCTTCTTGCGGGCCAGAACGTTTTCGGTGATCCTCTTGTTGATCGCGCTGCACCCGCCGGAAAGGCCGACCAGCACCGCCAGGACTGCTATGAACACCCTCGATGGTTCTCTCACGATTCACACCCCATAAACAGATCTCGACCCATAGAGTAACCCGTCCCACGTCTCCCGTAAAGCCGATTCCTGTCGTCATTCCGGAGGCGGGTGTGGCCGACCGGCGGGAATTGGGTTTGTTTTGCGCATTTGACCCGCGTCCCACGCCCCTGGGGCCCCGTCCCACCCGGCCCCGCCGGGAAATTGGGTTTGTTTTTCCCAGGCCCCTTGTAGGTACAAATAACCATAAGTCCTTTTCCTCAACGCACTTGCCGTTCGTTTTGCTCGAAGGAAAATTGGGTTTGTTTGGCGCATTTGCCCCTCGTCGCACGCCCCTGCGGCCCCATGCCACGGGACCCCGGCAGGAAACTGGGTTTGTTTTGCGCAATGATCCCTCGCCCTCCGTCCCCCGGGCCTCGCCCCACCCGGCCAGGCCGGGAATTGGGTTTGTTTGTACAACTGGCCCGGAGTTCGGGCGCCGGGGCGCGGGCCGCTGAACCCTGCCCCTGATACCCGCCCCCTGACCGAATTGGCTTTGTTTTCCGGGGCCGCTCCCGCAGCCAACTTGTCGCAACTCCTTATTCGCACAGCACTTGCCCTTCATTTCGCCCGGCCCGAAATTGGGTTTGTTTGGCGCATTTGCTCGGCGTCCCGCGCGTCATTCCCCAGATACCCCAGGGTGCCCAGATTTGGCTTTGTTTGTACAATCGGCATCGGGCTGGAATGGTGGAATGATAGAATACTGGAATGCTGGGGGTATCTCGGCCCGGCGACCAATTGGGTTTGTTTTGCATACTTCGCTCTCCGGTGCCGGAGCCAAGCCGTCCCCGGCTTCGCACGGTTGCTCACCTCTGCAAATCGGCTTGACAGGTGACCTCATGGCTCTTGCCTCCGCTTTCCAATCATCAATCGTAAATCATCAATCATAAATCACACCGTCCCTCCATATAGGGGCCGTGTTGCACGAATCGTGCCGGAATTCTGTGCGCAGACAACGCCCGAAAATGGCGCAACTCCTTGCTCCCACAGGAATAACGATTTTTTCGCACGCGGGGTGTTTTGCCTTTTCAACCGTTGCACAAACGGTGCGCGCAGCGCAAGGAATGGAGGCGGCAGGCCGGAGGCTGGAGGGGACCGGGGACGCCCGGGAACGCCAATCTCCCGATTGGCTATATGGGAAACACGGCCAACTGCTCTCTCACCACGGAGAGGGCCCCCAAACGCGGAATTATGCGTTTGGGAACCCAGGCACGGAGGCCACGGAGATGGGAGACCGCAGACACACTTGCCCCTGCGAAGGCAGGGGTCTACGCTGATGAACACGGCCCCCTGCTTCGCACACCACGACGGTTCCCTCACACTTCAACGCCACGCCCGCAAACCTGCGCACAGGGGCGGTTCAGAGGCATGGACGCCACGCACGTACCCCCCGCCGGTCCAGCATCCCAACAACGTCGCGTGCACTTGCGACGTTCTCCGGAGGCGGTTCATGGGCCGAACCCCTTTGGAAGAGGAAGGAATGATGGAATATTGGAATACTGGAATGTTGGGGATGGGGCACCCCGATTCCCTCATTATTCCACCATTCCACGATTCCACTATTCCAGTCTTCCCTTTGCGGCCCATAGACGGATTGGGTTCCCCCGATGCATCGCGTTTGGCCTTCCTACGGAAGGAGTCCGATGCAGGGCTTCGCCTTCTTGATTCCGGCCTCCTCCGCTTGTGCCCGGTCTCTTCTGGTTCCGGGCACGTGTGATCTTACTCCCAGACGGACCGACGCGTCCGATTCCGCGGCTCCCTGTGCGTGGAAAGGTCCCAACATTCCCGCACCCTGAACCGCCTCTTCTCCTGGTCCTCTTGGGAGTGGCCCCATCTCCCGGACCTAACCGAGGTCTGTCCCTCAGTAACCCCCCTCGGTGCACAGGCTTCTAATTCCCAGTTCCGGATGTGCCCCTTGTCTCCTCTCCTTCGCCCGAGACCGGTTGCATCTGCTGGAAGAACCTGTCGAGCAATGTTTCGATCTCTCTCAAGATTGCAGGGTAATCCCAGGTCTTCTTCTCCTGGTTGAGACGCGTTGCTGTCAGGTGGGCAAGGTACTTGTTGGCGTCCTCGTACGTTCCCTTCAGCAGTCGGCTCTCCTCCCCGCAAGTCCTGCCCCACGCATCGGGGTCAAGCCAGTCCCCTGGCCGGAGATCATCCCGCTTGTGAGGCCCGTACAGAAACTCGATTAACAACCGCGCGTGAATCAAGAACGACTCAAGGAGTGCGTTTAGAGCAAGGCTGTTCTCAATAATGCCACTTGCCAATGCCATTGCCGTAGCGCGAAGCATGTCCCGCTCGTAGTTCAGGGCCCTCAGCCCCTCTTCTTTCTTCTCATTACCCAAGTGCGTTTCCTCGGCCATACTATCACGTCGCTTTCTCTTGTCCGCTTAGGATGATTGACGACAGTCAACGATAATGCCGGCCCATAATAGTCATAATGGGTGGCTCTCCTCATTATCCCCTTGCCCTGTGGCCATCCCCTGGGCTGTCTCCGACGGCACTCACGATCTCGACTTCATGCCCGCAGGCCTCAATCCCGGCTGCTGAGACGCCGTCGCAGAAACGACCGGTTGATGCATGCGTTGAAGTTTGATTTAGGGGCGCGTCCCCAAGTGCCTTACACGCGCCGTGTCACACCGCTTATTGTTTCTGCGATGACTCTTCACTCCGCTTCGTAGGTTCGGCCTTGAGCCAACCCGGTAGCTTACCCGCTTTCTCCAGTTCGCTTTTGGCACGGCAGATGACAAATCGGTGATACTGCTCAAGAGTGAAGTCACCGAGGCGAGACCTCGCTGTCTTCAATATGGCCTCTTCGATGCCGCTCTCGAACTCAACGAGCAAGTTGGACTTGCTCCACGTTATCGCCGTGACCCTCAAGCTCGTGACAGGATCGAGCAGCATCTCTTCGAGCTTAAGTTCAACTGTCATTGCGTAAACGGTCAGAATAGTTGTTCCAGAGTCCTTTACATATACCTGTGCATGCAGCAACGGAGCAGTCAAATCATCAACAACATCAATATGATATCTCTCCAACTCCTCGACAGCCTGCTTCCTCATCATCTCCTCAAGAACCCGCTGTTTCCCCTCTGGCAAAACGTAGTTGCGGTAAGAGAGGATAGGGACGACGCTCGCAGTAACCCGCACTCTGGCATATGGTGGTCTCAACAGCATGTCGCGGTATACGTCCCGGGTAGAGTTTGCATCCGGCGGGGACTACTCCCCGCGTTCGGCTTACCGTTGAGCATCTCTCCTTTGGCCCTATCTACATCCCTGGCGAAATCCAAGGTAGCCTTATGATCCTGGCTATACTTCTCGGCATCGAATGCGTGACACGCTCGAGTAATCAGGACCATCAATACAATCGCGCAGAAAATTGACCATCTCATAACTGCTCCTTTACTCTCCGCGAACACGGATTAACACCCGGGAATCTCATTTGTCGCCTGCCGCTCAGGCTTCCGCCGCCATCCCATTCAGTTCCACCTCGTCAAACCCGCCCAGCGTAGCAGAAGCGTCAACCACTTCGTCGGAGCTTCGTCAACGTGTTTCTCTGGGGACAATCATCTCGAAAAAGGGCAAAGGAGGCAAGGGAAAACCTCATATTCAGCAGTCGCCGGTCAGTAGTCGGCCAGTAAGAAGACGGGGGCGAATTCCGCGGGACGCCACAGCAATTTCAGCGACTCGGTTGACACGATGGACCTAGTCGTGTAGATTCGAGCCATAGCTCGATTGGCGAGAGTAGTGGTTCCGAGGGTCGCCCACCGGGAAGAACAGGGGGTCACGTCTTCATTATTCATTGTAATTAGGACCCCCGACCCCCCCAATCATCGCCCCCGAGTCCCCCTGTGAAATCACGGTTTCTTCATCGCTTGCTTTCTGACTGTGTTCCGCCATAATACGCGGCAAGTCACCGTAGAAGAATCGACGTTGACTGTGAGGACGGAGCTTGAATATGGCAGTGCGAGATGCTGAGCTGGATCGGCTTGACACTGAATACCATGTATACCCATCAGGAATCAGATTTCGGCGGGTTGTTCAAGTGTTTATTCCGACGGTAGCCGAAATATTCTGGTGATGGATGGATTCAGACTGACAACCGAGGAGATCCGTTGCTTGCGGGGTTTGCATCGCCACTGCAAAGAGCCGAGATCGGCCGACCGGATCAAGGCCGTTGTCCTGTTGGGGGACAGGCTGGACGGTCCTCGATACGGCGGAGGCCCTGCTCTTGGATGAAGATACCGTTCGGTCGTATCGGCAAGCGTACCAGCAGGGCGGAACGGACCTGCTGTTGACGGTCCGTTACCAGGGCAGCGATCCCAAGTTGAGTCCTGACCAGATCCGGGAATTGGATCAGCACCTGTCGGCGACAACCTATCTTCGAGCCCAGGATGTTGTGGCCTACGTGAAAGAGACCTTTGGGGTGGCTCACACGGTGGCGGGGATGACGGATCTTTTGAAACGGCTGGGCTACGTGTACAAGAAACCGACCCTACGCCGGCCAACACCCGCATGTGGCGGTCCAACAGGCGTTCGTCGAAACCTTACCAGAGGCTCAAGGAAAACAAGGGGAAAGACGATCCGATCTACTTCATGGATGGGGTTCATCCGCGACACAATCCCGTGGCGGCCTATGGGTGGATCAAGCGGGGAACCCACAAGACCATGGAGAGCAACACGGGCCGCAGTCGCGTGAACATCAACGGGGCGGTGGATGTCGCTCACCTGAAGGTCGTGGTGGAGTTTGGCGAGGCGGTCAACGCCCAATCCACGATCGCGCTGCTGCGGGGAGGCTGGAAGCCCGACACCCGAGAGCCAAGGCGATCTATGTTTATTGTGACAATGCTCGCTACTATCGCTCTCGTCTGGTGCAGGCGTATCTTGTGGGGTCTAAGATCAAACTGATCTTCCTGCCGGCTTACTGTCCCAACCTGAATCTGATTGAGCGGCTGTGGAAGTACTTCCGCAAACAGGTTCTGTACAACCATACTACGAGCACTTTGCGGAGTTCAAGGCCGCGTGTGAGGGGTTCTTTCAAGGCATCGACGAGCATGTGACGGCTCTCCGCCGTCCTCCCCACCGAGAACTTCCAAGTCATCACAGCGTGACACCGAAATCTCATTCAGGATGGGTATATTGATGGAGTTGCTGTTTCGCGTAGTGGATTCTCGTGCGGGTCAAACGATCACAGAGGAGGGTCGATGGCTGCACGAAACCGAAGCCTTGGCCGCGAAGCTCTTCAACCATTTGGCCACAATACGGCACCTCTGGGGTGGGACCAACCTACCCATGATTGATGGACGCCCACAGCAGTTCACAGACCATTCTTCCATATCAATCCTTGTCCGGGCAGCCTTCGAGACATATCTGACCTACTACTACATCTACGGCGACACCAAATCCAACGTCGATACGAGGAAACTGAGGCATAGTCTTTGGAGACTCAGAGGGTTACTTGATCGACAGGGGTTCACGTGCATCTCGAGCAGAACGCTCACATTCTCGACCGGGAGAAGGTGCTGATAGCCGACATCCTCAAGCGTGTGGAAGCGAATTCGGTTTTCAACACCCTGGGAGCCAAGGAGCAGACAGCTGCCAAGAAGGGAATTGGCGGTTGAACCATAGCTGGGTGGATCTGGCAGAAATCGCAGGTTTCGACAGGCAGGTGTTCGCCTCTGTGTACAGCTACCTACGCCCTCATGCACACTCGGGCCAGTTGAGCATATTGCAGATAGGCCAAGCAATCAGCCGAGAAGATCAACGCAAATCTGGAGTCCATTCAAAGTACTACGGCATCTTGTTGATGAGCCATTTCATACTGAGTTTCACAGAGTTGATTCCCGACGTGCGGGCTCAGTTGGAGATCTATCCAGATGCAGCCCAACTGGCGAGTGCAGGGCCCTGACCTGGAAGGAACCTGAGTTCCGGAAGGCACGCCAATGCAAGGTAGAATAATAATAGGGCAGGGGAAGCGGTTATTTTCCGCCTCTAGCGGGTCGGCAGCTCAGGAGAGCATACCAATCAAACCCAAATGAGCACGCTGTCCCTGGGGAATTCCGGCGGCGTGACGATACGGGGAGAAGCCAGTGCGTGCGTGACGTTCAGCCCGAGTTTGGAGGTCTTGGCAAAGGTTGTTGCGAAAAGAGGAATCTGGGGGACATCCACGAGCAAGCCGTTGTCAAGACGGTCGCGGGATTTTTCGCGGGAATTCCACACATCTATTCGGCGTCACCCGGTTCGGGAGCCAGGGGTCTACGTGCGAACCGGCTCCAGTCAGCTTAACGAGGTCGTGTGGCCTCAGTCCCCGAGAACGGAGTCCGATCAACATACTCACCAGGGGGCCGAAATGAGCAAGATGTACCCGCAATTCAGAAGGTGCGTGCGTGACGTTGGATGATAGTTCCCGCGGAGATGGGGCCACTGGGAAGAAGACGAAGAGAAGAGGCGGTTCAGGGTGCAGGAATGGTCGGACCCTTCCCGGCACAGGGAGCCGCTGAATCGGACGCGTCGGTCCGTCTGCGAGTAAGATCACACGTGCCCGGAATAAGAAGAGACCGGGCACAGGCGGAGGAGGCCGGAAAAAGAAGAAAGCGGAGTCTCGATCAGACTTCTTCCGTAGGAAAGGGACCCCAAACGCGATGCATCGCGTTTGGTACTGAATCCGCCTATGGGCCGTCTTCCAAAGGGGTTCGGCCCATGAACCGCCTCCGGAGAACCTCTAAGCGAACGCGAGGTCAATGGGGTCCTGGACCCGCGGGTGGGCACGTGCGTAGCGTCTCCCACTGAACCGCCCTGGTGCGGGCATTGATGGGCTGGACCGTGAAGTGTGAGGGGAGCATCCGTGGTCGGCGAAGCAAGGAGGCGCGTTAACACTCGATGCGCGTACGAGGGCTCCTCCGAACGGCGTAAATCCTCACGTCCGAGAGAATAAAGGATTTCCTGCTCGCGGAGTGGTCAGCCTTCCCGGTTTTGCTTCTTCCCGGCCAGGTACTCGTTGATGGCCGCGGCGGCGATGCGGCCCTGGCCCATGGCGAGGATGACGGTGGCGGCGCCGAGGACGATGTCGCCGCCGGCGTAGACGCCGTCGATGCGAGGTCTCGCCGTTCTCGTCGACGATGATGTTGCCCCACTTGTTGGGTCGAGCTCCGGCGTGGTCTGCTCGATCAGCGGGTTGGACTCGTTGCCGATGGCGACGATGACCGTGTCGACCTCGATCACGAACTCGCTGCCCTGGATCGCCACCGGCGCCTGCGGCCGCTCGTCGGGCTCGCCCAGCTCGTAGCGCAGGCACTCGATGCCGGACCACGGCCGTCGTCGTCGCCGAGGATGCGCTTGGCGTTCTGGAGCAGGTGGAAGACGACGCCTTCCTCCTTGGCGTGGTGGACTTCCTCGACGCGCGCCGGCATTTCCTTCTCGCGTGCGGCGGTAGACCAGGTGGACCTCCGGCCGCCCAGCCGCAGGGCCGTGCGCGCGGCGTCCATCGCCACGTTGCCGCCGCCCAGCACCGCCACCTTCTTCGACCTGGCGATGGGCGTGTCGGCGCTGCCCGAACTCGTAGGCCTTCATGAGGTTGGCGCGGGTCAGGTACTCGTTGGCGCCGTACACGCCGACGAGGATTCGCCCTCGATATCCATGAACTTCGGCAGGCCCGCGCCGGTGCCGATGAAGACCGCGTCGAAGCCGTCTTCCTTCATCAGTTGCTCAATGGTCCGTGTCCGGCCGACGACGAAGTTCGTGAGGATCTCCACGCCCATCTTTTGAGCGTGTCGATCTCCAGCTGCACGATCGTCTTCGGCAGGCGGAACTCCGGGATGCCGTAGATCATCACGCCGCCGGGTTTGTGGAACGCCTCGAACATCGTCACCGCATGACCTGCGCGGCGAATGTCGGCGCGCGACGATGCCGCCT
>CAVOUO010000020.1:0-164858 GCA_963699595.1 uncultured Planctomycetota bacterium | reverse complement strand
CGCTGCGTCGATCCACGATCTGCCCGCCGGTTTCAAAATGACTTGCAGCGACCTCTATGAGCCAGCCGTTGTCCAGCCCGTTCCTTCGCGCGGTTCCGGACAGGTTCTGAGCCTGTCGCAGGGACGGTCGCGGGCTTCTTTCGCGGGAAGGCCAGACTAAACAAAAGGACTTGGGTCTCGCGCAGAGACGCGGGGACGCGGAGCAACCCATGAAGCACCTTTCCGCTTGGTCTTCTTCACGATCTCCCCGCTGGTACCCGCAAAGCGATAAACGCCTGGTTCCGGCCGCGGGCCGGGGGCGGTGTTCATCAGCGTTCATCCTTCGGCCCTGCTCAGGACGGTGTCTGCGGTTTCCTTATCTCTGTGGCCTCGGTGCCCTCTGTGGCGACAAAGGCAGTACTCGGTAGCCTGTAATCGTTCCTGCAACAGTTGAAAAGGCAAAACACCCTGCGAGCCAAAAATTCTTTATTCCTTCCCGCACAAGGAGTTGCACAATTCTTGGAGGTCACGCGCACAGAATTTCGTCACGACTCCTGCAACACGGCCCGTAATAGGGGGAGACGTATAGGAAGTTTGAAGTGTGAAGTTTGATGTTTGAAGTAAGAGGTGGCAGTGGAGCCATCGTGCGAAACAAAGCCAATTGCCCGGCGGGGCCGGGCGGGACGGGGCCTGGGGGACGAGGGACGTGGGGAAACGTGCGAAACAAACCCAATTTCCGGAGCGGGGCGAGCGATGGTAAGTGTTTTATGAGAAAATGGTTATGGCGAATTCGACCCGCAAGATCATGCGAAAAAACAAAGCCAATTTCCCGGCAGGGCCGGGCGGGACGAGGCCCGAGGGGCGTGGGACGAGGGGCGGATTATGCGAAACAAAGCAAAACTTGGGCAGGATGGGACATCTGGGGAACGGCAGGTTTTGAACCAGGCCCGTCAATGGCGATTTCCGGGCTTCCTTCGGTCACTGCCGAAGCTGGGCCCCCAAGAGCCGGCGGAACGGGTCGATGACTTCGGGGAAAGGAACAACCTGGACTTGCACGTTGTCGACGACCCCGGCGATTTTGACGGAGCCGGCGCTGGTCTGGAGGGCATTCAGAAGATGGTCCAAGGAACGGATGCCGGGCAGTTTGATGCCCTTGAGGACCCGGGTGGAAGCCACGGCGTAACCTTCCACGGGACTGTCGGCTCCCAGGTTGACATTCTCAATGCGGCCGGCCCCCCGAATCTCGACGCCCCGGTTGAAATATTGCACGCTGGAGAGTACGACAGCCGGCCCTTGCAGTTGAAACTCGACTTCGCCCGTGCCCGTCGGTTCCTGCGACCCGAAATGCAGATTCAGCGTGTTGTACAAGCTTCGTACGACAGGGTTGTCGGCCAGATCGGACTCGGTCAGACGGACCCGTGCTCCCCCGGAGAACAAGACCCCTCGCTCGAAAACGGGCAGCACCGTGGCACGGCCGGCCAGCCGTCCGGGGTGTTCGCCGGCATTGGGATCGAGGGCGTGCACCAACTGATCCAGACTCAGCTCGTTGAAATCCGCCACGACGGACCCATAGTATGTACCTGCGTGTCTGCTGAAACGGGCCTGCGCGTTCAGCCGGCCTCCCAGCACGTCGAAGCGCGCGTTCTCGACCAGCAGACGCTTGGGGTCGAGATAGCCGGTCATTCGCAAAGCCCGCACCTCGGCCGAAGGGCCCCGCCCGGCCGCAGCCCCTGCGGGGCGAGCGGCCCTCCGGACTTGGGAGCGTCCGGGCTGCGCGTCGGGGATCGATCCGGGCCGGACTGAACCGGCCGCCCACGATGTTGGCGTCCAGCACGAAGCGCATCGGTCCCAAAGGATGGATTTCGGACAACGGAGGACGGACGACGCCCGCAGCGCCGCTGCGCGTCGGGGGGGAGGACCGCTCGGTCGGCGGTCGTCTGTCCTCTGTCCTCTGTCCTCCGGCCTCGGGCCGGTGTGTCTGCTCGACCAGCCAACGAGCCGGACATGGTGCCTTGCAGTCTCGCCACAGACGGCAGCCACGTCTCAAGCTGCTGCAACTGAACCTCGCGCCAGTGAAGTTGAGCCACGCTGTCGTTCCAGCGATTCAGCGGCACAACGGCCGTGCCGTCCACCGTGCCGCCCAGGACCTGCGCCTGGAGCTCATGCACATCTACCGTCTGTCCCCGCACCAGGGCCGCCAGACGGACATCGGCCAGGTTCTTGTCCTGCCACAGGACCTTGGCGGTCAACCGGGCCTCGCCCTCCGCCGTCTTTTCCACCACATTCGTCCGCAGCTTGGTCCGGCCGTCGACCACGACCGTTACGGCTCGTGCCCGTCCCAGGGCAGAGGCCAGCGGTGGGTGCTCAGCTCGAGGGACACGACCTGGGGCTCGTCCAGCCGCAAGCTTGCCTGGGCCTCGGCCCGGCCGCCCTCCTGCTCCAACCGGATATCCTTAAGCTGGACCAAACCGCCGGCGACGCGAAGGGCACCCTGCGCTTGACGGGCGACCAGCGGCGGGATGTTGATATCCCGGGCACTCCAACTGCCCCCGGCAACCGCTTTTCGGATGTCCAGCCCCGGCATGTGCAGGGCAAGCGCGGCGCGGGCCCGACCCTGAGAGGCAAGCGGCAGACCGGCCATCTCCGCCACGGCGGCCAAGGACAGGTCCGCGGTCAGCACGTGTATTTGCGTCGCCCGTTCGGAGAACTCGTAGCGTCCCGTCGATTGCCACTGCCCACCGAGCAGGTCAAACGGCTGTGTGGTGGCTTCGACCCATCGTGCATCTGCCCTCACGTGCACCGGGATCTGCACCCGATCGACCCGTCGCTTCCCCAGGGCGATATCCTGTCCGGTGAGCGTCGCGTCGGCATCGAGCGCGACCGGTTGGACTTGACCCGTGACGCCGGCCTCCAGGCGCCATTGGCCCGTCGGTGGGCTTGTTCCCCCGAGACGCAGGACACGAGCCGGCCCACTGGCCGAGAGGTTCACCTTCTGGAGATCCCACGTGACGAGCGACAGGCCGCCCTTGACCGTTACAACGCTCTCATCCAAAGCCACGCGAAGTTCGGAGACGCGGGCCTCTTTATCGTCGCCCTCGGCCGACAGGCGGAGGTCAAGATCGGTCGGGCCCAACCAGTGCTCGTGCCACCGCTGGACCGCAATCCGGGCCGACCATCGGCGCGTGTCTGCGTCGAACCACGCCTGGCCGTCCACCTGGTGTGCCGCCGGGATGGACAGGGATGTCATGCGAACCTCGGGCCAGTGCAATTCGATCCCGGCGGCGACATCCCTCACATCCACTCGCCGGTCGCCGCGCGCCCACGAGAAGGCGGGCACTTTGACCTGCCACTGCGACACGCGCCATTGAGCTCCACCGGCCTGGGCCTCGGCCGCGGCCTGCCAGGACCCCAGCGGGGTACGAGCCTGGACGGTGACGTTCGCCTGGGCCTCCTTGCGGCCCTGTCGCGGGGAGGCTACGGCAAGCCGGTATGTCCCGTCATAATGGGACGGCCAATTCGGTTCGGCGGCGGCCCACGAGCCGGAGAACTCGCCGCGGCGTGCCTCCCAGTTCCAGCGGCCATCGATCCTCGCCCCGATGGCACGTGCCTCGGCCGCCAGAGACTCCAGAGTGATTCGCTCGCGGGTAATCTCGACGGCGCCATCCGTCAACCGAATCGTTTCCTCCGCCAGATTGGGCTCGCTTACAGTCAGGTCCCGAGGACGGATTGTGACGCCGTCCGGCATCACTGCGATCCGAGCGCCTGCCCTGCAGCGCCGCCCGGGCAACCACGCACTCGTCCAGTTGAAGGGCCCCCCGCAAAACCCCGGGCGCGAGGCTGCCTTGCCATCGGCCCGTGAGCCGGACCGGGGTGAGATCTCGTTGAAACAGGGGGCCGACCAGCGGGCCGATGTCCTTCACGCGGAATCGAACCTCGTGCGCCCAGTCGCTGCCTTCGGCCACTTGGCCCTTGATCTCGGCGATGGGAGGCCCGCGCAACTCAAAGGCCCAGAGGACCCGCCCCTGCCGGCGCCCCTCGAAACCGAGGGGGCCCACCGTCTGCGTCATTCCCCCGGAGTCGGTGATCCGAATCGTGGCATCCCGAACGACCACCTCCGGCAACCGGGTTTCCCGAACTCGCGGCGGCGACGAGCCGATACTTGCTTGCACCCGTTCCCAGACATCCTGGGCGTTCCATCGCCCCTTCTCGAATTGGCGCAGAAACACGATTGGACGGTCGAGTGTCAGGGAATAGACCTGGACGGGCCGGCCGAGAAGCAGCAGAGGCACAGCACCAAGTCGCACCTCCATCTGGTCGGCGGAGAACACGACGTCGTCGCTCAAGGGCATCCGAGCGCTCACGTCGCCCAACGTGGCACTGCCGCCCCATCCGAGGGAAAAGGACCCCGCGCGAACGTCCATGCCAAGCTGTTCGCTTACCCGCGCGAAGATTCGTTCACCCAGCCAGTTGCTGCGCAGGATCAGGGTGCCGCCCACGGCGGCCACTGCCGCGAGCACTGCCAGCACGACTGCAATGCGGATGATCCGGCGCAACATGAGCCCTCGGTCATCTCTCGAACATTTCTACGTATCCGCTGCCCTCGGGGAGGTTCGGGCCATCGTCGGAGGATCACTCCAGCTTGTGTTCCGCGGGCGCGATCGTGCCGACGGTGCGCGGGCCGAAGTTGAAGACCCACCAATCGTCGCGCCAGGCACGGCCGCGCGAGGGACCCGACGTGGCCACCACCTCGCCCGTGTCGGCCCAGTACGCCACGTAGGCGATACTCGCGAAGCTGAGCTGCTTGGTCTCTTTGACAATGGCCAGTTCCGGCGTGACGATCCCCATCAGGGGCACGCTGGCCGCCGCCGAGGTCGCCGCCGAGGGGGCGCCCAAGGAAGGGATGCCGACAATGCTGTCGTACCGGTCGATCCCGATGCCTTCGCTGCGCACTTCCAGGACGATCTCGGCTCCTTTGGCTTCGGGCGCCAGTTGCACGCCGGACAGGAGCAGTTTGGCCCGCACTTCGCCCAGAACGAGCGTCTTCTCCGGCGCCCGAAAAACCGGTCATCCAGGTAGACCCTCCGTCCATGGAGCACTTCGAAACTCAGAGGCTCCACCGCATCCGTCACGGCCTTCGACAGCAGAAACTGCTCCGTGGCCGTCCGCTCGGGATTGGTCACCCGCTGGGTGGCACAGCCGGCCACGGTCAGCAGAAGGACTCCGCATACCGCGCTGGGTCCGCCTTTCCGGAGCGACCGCATGTCAGGAATGTCGTGCATTTCGCGTTTCATGTTCCATCCCCCCGATGACCTGCTTCGAACGACAGCCACACGCCACGGGGCAAAGACAAGAGCTACAAGAAGAATACGTATGGGGCCGGAACCGGTTTCTTCCCCCGTGGACAATTCGCGTCACGCCAAGTCTCCGGCCATACCCTTCCGGGTGTTTTCGGATGACCGGCACACCACTCCTGCGTCGCAGGACAACGAACACGTCTTTGTCTCCCGGGGACGCCCTCTGCGTGAGCCAAAACCGCGGCTCAGGGAGCGCCTTGCAGCAGATGGTCCAGGAAGCGAACGACTTCCTGCTGGTCCTTGAGATGGTACTTGGCCAGAGAGACCGTGATCCCCACCTTGACCGTAAGGGCCTCCGCCGGCAAGGCGCGAAAGAGGTCTTCGTCGGTCTTGTCATCGCCGATGGCAAGAATGAAGTCATGGGGAGGCGAACCCAGCAGTTTCAAGGCCGCGGCGCCTTTGTCATAGCCTGCCTTCTTGACTTCGATGACCTTGCGGCCCTCGACGATCTGGAGTTTGCTGTCGTGCGAGACCAGCTCGCGCAGCTCGTCTTTGAGCTCCTGAGACCGCAGCAGCGCTATCCCGGCGTCGGCGTTGCGATAGTGCCAAACCAACGACAGGTCCTTCTCTTCGATGAAGGCCCCGGTACACCGGTCCGCGTACCGTTGGAGCACAGGCAGCACCTGCTGCTTCCAGGCAGGGTCGGCATCCACCTCACTGGCCCAGTCGGCAGGGAGCATGCGGATGAAGGCCCCGTGTTCGGCCACCAGGACCGCCCTCAGATCGCCAAACCACCTGCCCAGGAACTCCCGCCTGCGGCCACTGACAATCACGACGGTGTTCTTGGCATCCGCCTCCAAGCGCTTCAACTGCGCCAAGACGGGATCGCTGGGTATGGCCATCTCCGGGTATCTGGAGAAAGGGACCAGGGTACCGTCGTAATCGAGAAAGATGATTCGTTGCGCCGCCTCCTGGTACTTCTGTGCGATCTGGCTCTCGATCGACCGCTCGATCAGTCTGACCTTGAGCACCTGCTGTTCTTGCTTGGCACGATCCATCGTGTCGAAGAAATCCTTCGCCCAGGCGAAGAGGTCGTACGTTTGCAGCCGCTTTTGCATTCGTTCGAGCACGGCCTGGCGGTCCGACTGCGGCATCTCCAGGGCCTTGGCGATGGCGGCCGCGATTTCCACCTTGTCGGTAGGATTGATCAGAATCGCCTCGCTGAGCTCGGCCGCGGCTCCGGCCATTTCACTGAGAATCAGCACCCCAGGATTGGTCCTTTGACACGCCAAGTACTCCTTCGCCACCAGGTTCATCCCGTCCCGAATCGGCGTGATCAACCCCACGTGGCTGAGGTCGTACAAAGCCACCATCTCCGGGAAGCTCAGGGACCGGTACTGGTAGACCACCGGTTGCCACTTGAGCGAATCATACTTGCCATTGATCCGACCCACCGTAGCCTCGATCTCCTTCTTCATCTCCTGGTATTGCTCGACCGATTCCCGCGACGGGACCACGACCATATTGAACACGATCTTCTCATGCCACTGGGGATGCTTTTCCAGGAAATGCTCATATCCCAGGAGTCGATGCAAAAGTCCCTTGGAGTAGTCGAGTCGATCGACGGAGAAGATCAGCTTCTTCTCGCCCAGGATCCGCGTGAGCTTCTGGCGCTCCTTCTCGACCTGCGGGTCCTGCGTCGCCGCGCGGAACCGGGCGTAGTCGATCCCCAAGGGGAAGGTCTCGGCCTTGACGGAGCGATCCCCGACCACCGCCGAGTTCAGGGTCGTCTCGATCCCGAGCGTCCGGCCCACGGCCCTCAGGAAGTACTGCGTGTAGTCGAACGTGTGGAAGCCGGCGAGGTCCGCGCCCAGGATGCCCCGCAAGAGGGCCTCCCGCCACCCGCGGGGCATGAGGCGAAAAACCTCGAACGATGGAAACGGTAGGACACGAGGACGAGCCGGTCGCAGCACGGGACTTGGGTTTTTGTCATCCCGGGGCCTCCAGGTCACAAGAAGATCGGCTGGTCCAGCTTGCGGGCGATCTGATACACGGCGTTCATCAATCCCACGTGACTATAGGTCTGCGGGAAGTTGCCCCACTGAGAACCGTCCAGCGTCACGTCCTCGCTGAACAGACCCAGGTGATTGGAGTACTGCAGCAAATGCTCCAAAGCCTCCACCGCTTCGCGGACCCGCCCCACACAAGCCAAGGCCTCCACGTGCCAAAACGCGGTGGCCAGAAAGGAGGACTGGGGCTTGCCGAAATCATCTTCGTGCACGTAGCGGTAGAACAAGCCGTGGTCTGCTTTCAATTGGCCCTCCAAAGCAGACAAGTGTCGCCGGGCGCGCTCCGAGGCCGGGTCCAGGTAATGGAGACTGATGAGTTGAAGGTCACTGGCATCCAGATGCGCCACGCCGACCGCCTGAGTGTAGACCTCCCGGGCGGGATCGAAGCAAGCCTCGACCCTCCCGGCGCTGCGTTCGGCCAAATGAGCCGCCTTGTCGCGCAGGGCGGTATCGCCCAGCGACTCGGCGATCTTGAATGCCGCCCGGCTTCCCGCCCAGTGAAAGAGGTACGTGTGACAATGATGCTGCAAGCGCCCGCGAAATTCCCAGATTCCGGCGTCCGGCTCTTCAAACGCCGCGTCGATCCGATCCAGCAGGCCACGCACCAAATCCAACGTGCGGCGCGTGTCGTGATACCGCAGCCGCTTGTCGATGTACAACGGCAGCAGGCTGATGAGCACCTGCCCGTAGACATCGTGCTGCCGCTGGGCCACGGCGTCGTTGCCGATCCGTACCGGCTGATTGCCCAGATAACCCGCCAGGGGCAATTGCTGCTCCCGCGGCACCTGGTCCCCGGTCACCGTATAGACCGGGCAGATGGCCGGCGTCTCTCGGAGCGTCAGGTTCTGCACGTAGTTGAAATACTTCTCCAACTCCTCAAAGTGCCCGATGTCGTTGAAGGCTCTCAACACGTAGTAGGTATCGCGCAGCCAGCAGTACCGATAGTCCCAGGTCCGCCCCGACTGCGGCGACTCCGGCAGACTCGTCGTACCCGCCGCGATGATCCCGCCCGTGTCCTCATACTGGTGCAGCTTGAGCACCAGGGCCGAACGGATGATCGGCTCCTGAAAGATCGAGGCGATCGACATGGCTTTGACCCACTGCAGCCAATACTTGCGGGTCTTGTCCAGGAACTCCTCCACCGTGGCGGCCAACGGTGCTTCCAGGGGCGGGCCGTAACTGAAGAGAAGATACCGAGGCTCGTTCAGGATAAACGGTTTGGCGTCAGCCACGTAACTGAGCGGAATATCCGTGGTCAAGCGCACGTGACCGCCGAGGTTCAGATAGCGGATGTGGTTACTGCCGAGCACGACTTCCGGCTGGAGGCGTCCATAGTCGCCCACGGGCGTGCAAGCGACAGTGACCCGGGGCTGGCCGCGCAGCGGCTCGATCTTGCGGACCAGCATCAGCGGACGAAAATAGCGGTCGTACTGGTAGAAGCGCGGGGCGAAGTCCGTCACGCGAAACCGCCCGTCGCCCGTCTCGAAATCCGTCTGGAGGATGTTGGTGTTCTCCACGTACTGCTGGCGCGTGGAGAACGATTCCGGCGGGCGGATACGGAACTCGCCCCCCTGGTGCGGGTCCAGCAGCGATCCAAACAGAAAGCTGCTGTCGAAACGCGGCATGCACAGCCACCGCACCGAGGCCTCGTCGTCGATATAGGCGAGGTAGGAGCAGTTCCCGACAATGCCCAGCCGGTAATAATGGCGGTCCTTCTCCACAGTCATACCAGGGCGAATCCTACGGTATCCCCCTTCCTCTGTCCAGCCTCAATCGGCCGGCGTTGGCCTGGTTCGTCAGGCCCGACTCCGTTCCACATCAGGGCCTCGACCGGCACCCTGATGTCCTCCGGCATTCTCCACGGCACGATGACCACGCACCCGGGTGTGCGCAGAACCTCGCCGGCTGTCAGGGCCGGACAGCAATGCGCTGATGATCGACAGGGAGACCGCCGTGCGGCTACGGTCGACTCCGTCCGACGTTAATCCGTGAGGGACTCGACCTCTTCGGCCGATTCCTCGAGCTTGGCCTGCCAGCCGGTGCGCTCGTTGCGCTTGATCGCGGCGTTGATCCTTTTGTGGGCTTCCTCGATCGCCTGCAAGGCGTCCTGCAACTGGTCCTCGTCGGCGACGGAGACCGTGCCCCATTTCTGGCCGGAGCTGCGGTTCTCCGCCTGCTCCACGCCCGCCAGCGACTCGCCGCCCGTGAACAGCGCCATCTGCAGCGAGTTCTGCCGCGGGTGCACGCTGAGGAACGTCCGCTCCGGGCTGTAGAAGCTGATCGACGCCTTGTTCACCTTGTAGAAGCACGCGTCGTCCATGGATTTGACGTGCTCGGCCATCAGGTGGAACAGCCCGCGGATTCGGTCCTGCACGCCGTGCGCGGCGAACCACTCGTCCAGGGCCTCGCCCTCCTCACCGTCGACGGCCATGTCCGGCCGCCGGATCGGGTGGTTCTCCAACTCCCGAATCCGGTCCCGCAGCTCGATCACTTCCAGCGGGCAGGTGGGCCAATCGTGCTCCCAGCAGACGATCAGATCACAGCCGTCGGCGTCGCGGCCGCTCTGCTTGAAATCGCTCGACCGCTGCTCGAACTCGACGCGGAGCCGCTCCCAACCCTTGCCCGTGAACCGCCGGGCGATGGCGTCCGGAGTCTCCGGCCGCCACTCTTCGACGAACATGTTCAGATCTTCCGCGACCTTGCCGAACAGATAGAGCACGCCGCTCTCCGTCTGCGGAGCGTACAGCATCCCCCGGAAGTTGATTAGATCGCCGACAACACTTCGCTCTACATTCGCCATTTCCCATTTCCTTCCATGTCATGGAATCCTTCGGGTAACCGACCGCCTACATATCTTTCCACCCCATGTAGGGATATACCGCAAAATGATAGCTCCAAATCCTCAATTTGCAAGGCGTATTTTGTTGGAAGGCGGGTCACAAAGAAGAAAGATGCAGATTTTATAGGGCACAACCGACCAACGCGCCCCCGTGGGACTGAGGGGTTTGATGGGGGTGAATTAGGGAAAACCCTTAGGGGCAACGCTCAGGGCTGAGCCGTAGTAAGCGCAGAGGTCAGATCGAGCAACCGACATGAGCCGGAGCGTGGAGTAAGGAATTGAGCTATCCGGCTCTTTTCGTTGGTTCGGCCGGCTTCGTGCTGTCAGGCGACGAGGGACGTTTGGCAGTCCCTATCCGCTACCGCCGATCAGGCAGGTGAGAGTGAAGGGTGGCGGAAGGCCGGTCGCAGCGCGGCTGGAAATTCGATCTGCCGGATGGCCAGGCCCGCCAGTCCGGCTGCACGATTGTCTGGCAGATGGCGTGCAGAGTCTCTGCGGGCCGGACTCCCAAGCGTCGCGGAGGCATTTGGGAGCCAACAGAACGTGGGTGGTTACGTGGCGCGGGGCTGCCGTCGCAACTGCCGGCAGCCTCGTCGCCACAATATTGTTTACAGGTACAGGACGAGTCGCATGATGGATGAAGAGACCAGCACAGACGGGCGCAGATTCACGGGGGAGATGCTCTCTCCAGGAGCAGCTACCGGACGCTTGGCATTTCTCGAAAGCGATTTCACGGTGATCGGACCCGATCAGCGGCGGGCCAGCAGCATCGAGCAGGAGTTGGATCGGTTCGAGGAGCACATCGACGGCTTGGCGGAGGAGTTGAGTCATATCATTGCGGAATTGGAGGCGGAATCGGCGGACATCCAGGCCCAGATCGTGCGGACGCATCTCTATCTCATCCAGGACCACAGGTTTCATCAGGATGTCTGCCGGGAGATCCGGGAGAACGCCCTGCCGGCGGAGACGGCCATTGAGACGGTCCTGCGCCGCGTCATCTCCGTGTTCGAGAGATCCAAGAATACGATCATGGTCGAGCGGGCCAGCGATATCCGGGATATCATCGCCCGCCTGAGCCGGCGGGTGCAGCGCCGGCACCATGAGGCGTTCGAGGCGCTCGGCGAAGGCGAGGCGATGGTGCTGGCGGTGAAGGAATTGCTGCCGTCCGTCGTGCTGGAAGCGAGAAATAGCCGGGTCGTGGGGTTTGTGGTGGAGAGGGGAACGGGCTTGTCGCACGGGTCGATTCTGGCCAAGTCGCTCGGATTTCCCGTTTTGAGAATCGACGATTTGCAGGCGCTGCAGGCGTCCACCGATGAGCTGGTTCTCATCAGCGCCACGGAGGGCAGCCTGGTAGTGGCGCCCGGGCCGGAGGTGATCATTCAGATTGTGGAGCGTCAGCCGATAGCCCCCGCCGCGGACCAGGTCAACCTGCCCGTGCGGTTGTGGATCAATGTGGCCGATCCGGCCCAGGTGACGCCGGAACTGGTCGAGCGCATCACGGGCGTCGGGCTGTATCGGACCGAGGTCCTGTTCATGGAACAGATCGACGACTTCCCGAGCGAGCAGCAGCAATACCTGACGTACCGGTCGTTGTTCGAGACGTGCCGGCCGGACCAGATTGTAACGGTTCGAACTGCCGATATCGGAGGCGATAAGATGCTGTCCTACTTCCCGCTTGGGCCGCAGGAGAACCCATCTCTGGGCGTGCGGGCCAATCGGGTCTACCGTGAGCACCCGGAGATCTTCATCACGCAGATGCGGGCCATCCTGCGGGCGGCGGCGGACAGCTCCGGCCTGCGGATCATGTACCCGATGATCGGCAGCCGCGAGGATCTGCTGTTCATCGAGAGGCTGCTGACCGAGGCGGTGCGCAGCCTGCGTGCCCGGCGTCAGGTCTACCAAGATCAGTTTCAACAGGGCATTATGATCGAGGTCCCCTCGGCGGCGTGGAATGCCGGCGAATTGCTGGAGTTGGTGGACTTTGCCAGCGTGGGAACCAACGATTTGCTGCAATACTTCTTCGCCGTCGGGCGGGACGACGCCAACAACAGTCAGAGCTACCGGACGCTGGACCCGGTGGCGCTGCGCATGCTCAAGCACCTGGTCGATACGGCCTCGCTGGCGGGCAAACCTTTGAGCATCTGCGGCGAGGTGGCGGCCGACCCGCAATTGCTGCCCCTGCTGATCGGGCTGGGCTTCCGGGATTTGAGCGTGGATATCCGGTTTCTGGCTCAAGTCGAGGAATCGGCAACCGGTCTGGACGTCGCCGCCTGCCAGCAGCTTGCCGCAGACTCTCTCAAGGCCACGACTCCGCGGGAAGTCAGAGCGCTGTTGAATGACTCGGGATTGGTGAAGAAGCACCGGCCGGCCTGTCCATCCCGCTGGGACCAGGCGGTGGATCCCGTTTGCGGGGCCGTCATCGATACGGCGGAGAGCCACCTGACGATTGCCCGCCGCGGCGGCAAAATCCGTTTTTGCAGTGCGCGGTGCCGGGATGAGTACATCGGGCGGGAGAAGCACGGGCGCATCCCGGTGGCACGAGCGAGTTGAGGAAGCGGCCCACAATGGCAGAGCAACAAAGATTGTGCCTGTAGCTCCGAACGTTGGTCCGGAGCTACAGGCTGCCCTGCGTTACCGGCTGAGGAGCCGGGATACCAAATTGTCAGTCTTCACACGCCGTGCCGTGTCGCTGTCATCGCGACATGACGGGATTCATTCTGTTAAAGATCTCATGGATCATTCGGCTCGGCGGTGGTCCCCGATCTCATCTTCGACGCGTCGGTCGAGCCGCCGCTGCCCGGCTGGGAGGTCCAGAGCGGCTCACCGTTGCGACCGCGAAGCTGGAGGGTCTGGCCATTCTGGGAAATGTCGGCCACGATAAACACGGGCGCTGCGCCGGCGCACCCGTGACACGGGCATCCCAGCCGGTCAGGCGAATCCGGTCTCCGTTGACAATGAAGAAGCCCTGCTTGCTGACGTAATCCCGCGGTCCGACCTGGACATGGACGAGCTGGCCGTCGGTGGTCTTCACGTGAAGCCACACGACTTCCATCCCGCCCGCGGACTTCGATTTGCTGACCTCGGTCACAATGCCGTCGATGGTCCGGGACTTCGAGACATCAAAGGCACCCAGAGCCATCAGCTCCGCCGGGGCAGTCGCCGCCGCACCCGGCTCTTCAGCGGGCGTGTATCCGAGAGCCGTCGTCGGTCCCTCCCACAGCGGCGTGCCGGTCTCACTGCGCAGCCGCAGCACGTGGTTATTGTACGTGACCTCGGTCGGCAGGAAGACGCGTTTGTCCGCCGCGGTGGCGGCAACCTCGGAGCCGGTCAGATGAATCCGATCGCCCCGAACAAGGTAGAAGTCCTGCGTGCTGACGTAACTGCGGGGTCCCAGGTTCACCAGGACCATCCGGCCGTCCGTCGTGCGGACCCTCAGCCAGAGCATGTCCGGGCCGGTCGCGGTGGCCTTGAATTTGCCCACCTCGGTCACGGTCCCATCCACCGTGGCAATGGTCTCGGGATTGAACGTTCCCGTCAGCTCGTTCGGCGCAGGCTCCGCGAGGGTCGCGGACGGCGCCGGAGGCGTGGCGGGTGGAGCGGAGGGCGTGGGCGGGGTTTTCGGCGCGGCGGCTACGGCCTCGGCCGGGGGTACGTATCCGAGCACCGTTCCACTCGGCTCCACGCCGTAGGCCCGGGCCAACTCCTGAGAATAGGAAGGACTGGCCAGATCCGGCCAGTGCTTTGACGTAAACGAATTCGCCTCCAACGTCTCCTTGGTGGCATCGACCCTGGCCGCGTTCAGGGCCGGCTCCAGCGTGATGGCGTTCTGCGGCACCGCGGCCAATTTCTCGCCGAGCCCCACGATACCGCCATGAGATACGATGGTGTAGGCGATCCGGCCGCTGTCCATTACAAGGACCAGATCGTGAATATCGCCGATCTTCTTCTTTCCGTCGGCCCCTTTCACGTCATCCCCTTTGATGCGGCTGAACCTTCGATCCTGAACGTTCCCGCTGTAGGCCGCCGCCCGCGGGCTGTAGACCGGCTCACTCCCTCGGTCCACGCTCGCCGCCGGCCAGAGGCTCTCCGCGCTGTTCGGCCAATTAGAGGAACTGAACCCGGGGCTCTGCTTGATTTGCTCTACGGTGATCGGCGCCACGTAGGTCCCATTGAGGCCCACGCTCAATATCGACCACGGAATCGCGTGCAACTTATCGCCCATCCCGAGAAAGCCGCCTGTGGACACGACGACGTACGAGATGCCATTGAGGTCCGGGGTCAGCACGACGTCATGAACCTTGCCCAGGTTCTCGCCTTGAGGACTGACCACTCGTGCGTCCATAACACGGGAAGCTCTTTGGAGCACCGTCCCATCGGGAGCGGCACTGCTGCATTCGGCCGCCAGTCCGTAGCCTGACACGACCGCTACCAGACCCAGCGTCAGAACGCTCCTTGTGAAGAGTCTTGTTGTACCCATCTTTCGATCCTCTCAAACTGTTGGGACCCCGAACGCGACCCAGGCGTTGAGGACCCCGTTGTGTTGATGCGTGCAGCGTTGGGCGGTCCAGCACAACGGGCCGCCTTTGACAACCCTTGTCGCTCGCCGCTTCCACGCTCTTATGAGGTTTCTACGTTCCAACCTATCGAAGAGTGAAACCTCGGCACGTCAGCAAAAGGCGGATTTCGCACGGGCCGATGGCGGGTAAGCAAACGGCGAACCATCGAAGATGGAAAAACCCGATTGAGGAGGGAGGACGATTCGTGTCTTTGAGGGATGCGGCACAAGACTCCAGGAATCGGCTATGGCACCCAAGACTCCAGGAAAGGACCGGCCGTCCGCCGGGCGCAGAGCACGGCCCTCCCTCACCGAAAGGGTGATGGCGGCGATGCTTCCGCCGTTGCTCGACACGTGGGCGGAAGCTCTCCTGACAAAGAGCAGGGCCAGAAGCGGCGCCACGCCGGCCCGGCCGCACTGGGAAGATGCCGTGGACATGAACGCCGCCGCCCCACCCTGGCGGAGGAACCCGTCCTCGTGGTCGCACCGGATCAAGGTGGCCGTCCTGGCCGCGATCGGTGCGGTCCTCGCCGCCTGCATGAGCCTATACCAGTTGCACTTGACGGCGTCCGTCTGGGATCCGGTTTTCGGCGGGGGCACGGAACAGGTGTTGACCTCGGAGCTCTCGCAGACGATCTACCGCATTTTCCACGCTGCCGGCCGCCCTGCTGGGAGCGTTGGCGTTCAGCACAGAGATCCTGTTCACTCTTGCCGGTTCGACCCGGCGCTGGCAGTACCGGCCCTGGCTCGTCGCGCTGTTTGGCTTGAACGTCCTGGCCCTGGCCTGCGCCGGTGTAGCGTTGGTTGCGGCACAGGGGCTGGTCGTCAATTCCTGGTGCTTTCTGTGCCTGGTCACCACGTTGATCTCGCTGCTCCTGGCAGCCCTGTCGGCCCAGGAGGTCTATGCATCCCTGCACTACTTAGGGCGGGTCCGGAGACGCTCGGGCCGCTTTCGGGCCGTCTGGAATACCTTCTGGGGACAGGCCTCGGAGCCGGCCGATAGGGCCGCCCTTCCAAAGGAGTGATGATGTGGCCGCGAATCGTGGAAGTCATGCTCGGACTGTGGCTGGTGCTGAGCCCGCTGATCTTCCGCCTTGAATCCAGCGATCCGGCCTTGATTGTCAATCACCTCGTCTACGGCACCGCCACCGTGGTCGCCGCGCTGATCGCGATCCGCATTCGTTTCCTGCGGGTCGTCATCGTCGCGATCGGCCTGTGGCTCATGGGCTATGGCTACGTGGCGGGCGGCTATCCCGCGGCGCCCGCCTATTTGAACTTGATCGTGATCGGCGTCCTGGTTTGCGCCCTTGGGCTCATCCCCACGGATGGCCTCCAGCCGACTCAGTCGTGGCGGGAGTACTATGCCTCTCAACGACGTGAATGATGCGGTTCATGAATCGCTCGTCCGGGTGGCCCGTCGAACGCTGGTGGTAGTAGCGATTGTGGCCCTCGCCCTGCTGGTGTGGCGGATCCGGGTCGCCCTGCTGCTCGGCTTCATCGGGGTCCTCTTCGCCGTGCTGTTTCGCGGCGAGGCAACCCTGGTCAAGCGGTACACGCGGATCCCCGTAGGATGGGCGCTGCTGCTCGTCGCCACCGTTTCCGTCGGACTGGTCGCGGGGTTCTTCTGGTTTGCCGGGCCTGCGATCAACGAGCAGTTCAGCCAACTCTTGAAGACTCTGCCGACGTCCATTGAGCGTGTCCGGGAAACGATCAGCCGCTACTCCGTGGGGCAGTACCTGCTGAGCTACTTGGAGCCCCCGAAGCCCGGTTCCGCCGGTCCCGCGGCCAGCCTCTTCTACGGCGTCACCGGAATCGCTTCAACCCTCTACGGCATCCTGACGAACTTGTTGCTGGTCCTCGTCTGTGCCCTCTACTTCGCCGTGAACCCGCACCTGTACCTGCGCGGGATTCTCCTGCTGATCCCCAAGGCCAAATCCCTGCGAGTCAGCGAGGTGCTCGATGAGTCGGGACGCGTCCTGGGTTACTGGCTCATCGGGCAGGTGCTCGTGATGGTGTTCGTTGGCGTCATGATCACCTTCGGCCTGTCGCTGATCGGGATTCCCCTGGCGCTCGTGCTGGGCGTCATCTCGGGGATGCTGGAATTCATTCCCATCTTCGGCCCGGTGGCCGCGGCCGTGCCGGGCATCCTCATTGCCATGACCGGAGGCTGGGTCCAGGCTCTCTACGCCGCGTTGGTCTACCTGATCGTGCAGGAGATCGAGGCCAACGTTCTCGTTCCCCTGATCCAGAAGGTGACGGTGGAGGTGCCCCCCGCCCTCGTGGTGTTGGCCCTGGTCGCTTTCGGCTCCCTGTTCGGATTCCTCGGCATCCTCGTCGCCACGCCCATGACCGCCCTGCTCCTCCTCTGGATCAAGCGGCTCTATGTCGAGGATGCTCTGGGCAAAGCCCCGCCCCTGGTCGGGCCGGCGTGATCTACGAGTTATGATTTATGATTTATGATGTATGAATGATAAATCATCGGGCTGGCCCTCTGGGGTGCGGCCGGCATACGGTGGCAAATTCCACCGGCTCCTATCCGGGTGGCAGCGGCAAGCGGAGTCTTCGGAGCTTGCCGATGGTCCATCGCCTTCGCCAAACCATCGGCAATCCTTCGAGGCTCAGGAGGGCCGCTGGCGCTTGCCGCTGCCACCCACAGTCCAAGGGCAGCGGTTCGTCTTCCCACCTGTCAGCCGCTTGTGTCTTTCGAGGGGGCGCTGCCACCGTATTCCGGCCGCACCCGCCCTCTGGCCCGCCGCGCCCGTCCAACCACCCGGGGTGCAGAGTTGCAGGCTGAAAATCCGATAACAAGAAGACGGGCGTGCGCGCCGGGACTGTTCCGTCGCGCGCCCTTGACCGTATCCAACCAGGAGAACGCAGGTGCCGGCAAGTATCGCTCATATGGTGATCGCACATAACGCCTTGAGGCTGCTGAAGGACAAGGGATTCAAGGAACTGGCGGATTTCGCCGCCCTGTTGGATGATCCGGCGAAAGACTCGCTCTGTCAGGCCTACATGAACCTCGGCAGTATCGGGCCGGACTTGTACTATTATGTAAACATGGCGCAATCGGCCAAGGAGATGCTGCTGGAAGGGTTTGTGGATGCGGCGGGCGTGACCCCGTGGTCCTATCACCTCCATTCGCAAAAGCCCAATCAATTCCCGCTGCACCTGAGCGAGATCCTCTTCCAGGATGCCGTCTGGGAGGACGGCCGGATCGCGCTGGACACCAACGACCACCGCAAGCTCGCCTACATTGCGGGACACCTGAGCCACATCGCGGCGGACCAGATCATCCACCCCCTGGTCAACCGCATCGCCATGCCCTACTATCGCAGCGGCGCCAACCGCAAGAAGCACCGCCAGTGCGAGGTCTTCCAGGACTACTTCCTCTACGAAGAGGTCTACCGCGAGAAACGCGACCAGGCCCAAGGCAAGAGAGGCAAGGCCCTGTACAGCTTCTTCGACCAGGACTTCCGCAAGTGGGTCGATATCGTGCCGCGCCTGACGACGAGGAACACGGAGGATTGGTTCCGGTACTTCCTCCAGCGGGGCTTCGCGGAGACCTACGGCGTGTTCCCCACCGAAGACGACATCGAGAATTCGGTCGACAACCTGCTGCTGGTTCTGCGCGTCTGCAAGGTACAAGGCCCCTACAAGGCAGCCCAGAAAGAATACGAGGAGTTCGGCACCAACGGCGACATGTACCGGGACTATGTTGCGGAACCGGACTATCTGACCTATTATGGCGAAGCGGTGCGCCTGTCGGCGGCGTACATTGCGGCCCTGTACGAGGTCTATACGACCCTGGCGGCCGGTCAGGATTTCGATGACCCGCAAAAGAGGCGTTTCCGCGAGATCGTCAGTGACGCCGATTTGTCGTGTCCCTTGAAGAAGGACCTCCTGCAGAAAACTCGCGAAACGTTGATGGGTAGTCCCGGCGGCGCGAATTACGGGCCGCTCTTCGCATCATCGTGAAAGGCCTGGAATGGAAATTGCTTGTACATTACAAGGGTCGCCCCTGACCTTCCGAAGGCGAACCTATCATTTCCTGAATTCCACAGAAACGGCCGGGGCGTTCAGCCGGGCTTTCAATGCCTTCATCGTGGTGCTGATCCTGCTGAACATCCTGGCCATGATCCTGGAGTCGGTGAAGGAGATCCGCGACTGGACTGCCGGCTACTTCACCTGGTTCGAATATTTCTCCGTGGCGATCTTCTCGCTGGAGTACTCGCTGCGCATCTGGACGAGTGTGGAGGATCCGCGGTATCGCCACCCGATTCTCGGGCGGCTGCGCTTCGCCCTGACGCCGTTGGCCCTCGTGGACCTCTCGGCGGTGCTGCCTTTCTATCTGCCGTTCATCCGCGCGGACCTGCGGGGCCTGCGTATGTTCCGTCTGGTTCGGATCATGCGCGTGATGCGAGTGGCCAAGCTCGGGCGGTACTCGGAATCGCTGCAAATGTTGTTACGCGTCGTACGGTCACGGTGGGAGCATCTGTTGAGTTCGATCCTCATCCTGCTGATTCTGGCCGTCGTGTCCGCCTCGCTGATGTTCTACGCGGAGAACGAGGCCCAGCCCAAAGCCTTCTCCAGCATCCCCGCCGCGATGTGGTGGGCTGTCGCCACGCTGACGACAATCGGCTACGGCGACGTCTATCCGGTCACCGTGATCGGCAAGTTCATGGCCTCGATCATCGCCGTGCTCGGAATCGGCATGTTTGCCCTGCCCACCGGCATCCTTGGTTCGGGTTTCATGGAGGAACTGGACAAAGACAAGAAACCGCGGCAGTGCCCGCACTGCGGAAAGGATTTATGAGATCCATCGGCCGTCTGCCAGATGAGGCGCAAGGGAAACGGTTCGGCGATTTCCTCTACGGGGAGGGCATCGAGAGCCAAGTGGACCAGAGTCTCCAGAGAGACTGGGAAGTCTGGATCCTGGACGAGGAGAACCTTGAGAAGGCCCAAGCCCTGTTCCACGAATTTGTCGAGCATCCTGATGACCCCCGCTTCACCAGGGCGGCCCGGGCCATTGCCGAGAAGAGACGGCAGGACCAGCAGGCCCAAGTGGGCAAGCGCACCCGCATGATTGACACGCGGACCATTTTCTACACGCCGCCCGTCCCGATCGGCGTTCTGACCATCATTCTGATTGTCGTCAGCGTGGCCATAACGCTTCTGGCAGACTTCGGCAAAAACAACCAGTATGTCCAGCCGTTCTCGATCACCCAATATGCAAGGAGCTATCTCCTCCATGAAGAACCCGGACTGTCGGAAATCCGCCACGGCCAGATCTGGCGGCTCTTCACTCCCATGTTCCTGCACTTCGGCTTTCTCCACATCTTTTTCAACATGCTCTGGCTGCGCGACCTGGGCAGCATGATTGAGGCCCGCAAGAGCACGTGGCTGTTATTGTTGCTGGTACTGGTCATCGCCGGGACCTCCAATTTTGCCCAATACTTGGTCCACGGCCCCGCGTTCGGCGGCATGTCCGGCGTGGTTTACGGCCTGCTCGGGTATATCTGGATGCAGGGCAAGTTCAACCCGGCCTCCAAGCTGTCGCTCGAGCCGCAAACCGTGCTGTTCATGATCGCCTGGTTCTTCCTCTGCCTCTTCGATCTCGTCGGAAACGTCGCCAACACCGTGCACGCGGTCGGCCTGGGTGTCGGCATCGCCTGGGGCTTTCTCGCCGCCCGCCTGGCCGTCGCCCCGCGTCGCGGCTGACCCCGCGAATTCGGGGATTTCCCGCCTTGGCGCGCGATTGGGGTCTGCGACAATACACGCTCAGGCAACGGCATGCGAAGGACGTCGCGGCCCCCGAACGCGGAATTCCGCATCGGGGACCCGAATCCTCTCAAAGGAGGTAGAGTTATGGCAGAAGAAAACGAAGAGATGATGTGCGAGCAGTGCGGTCAGGTGATTGAGGACGGGGTTTGCTCGGGTTGCGGAGAGCCGCCGGAAGAGTGCACCTGCGAGCCGGCCCAGTAGCCCCCGGGATGACCCGGTGCTCCCGAACAGAGGTGTCGGTAACCGGTAGAGGCAGGGTGCGTCTCACGCACCATCCCCCAGGCGGTGCGTGAGACGCACCCTACCGACTGCCGGGTCTGGGTCGCGACATGAGTATGTCTTTCTCGGCGGCGGGAGCGATCTATTCACACGTTGCCCCGGAGGGGATGTTCTCTCGGTTCCAGGGTCTGCCGCCGGCGATTTTCCCCCTGTCATGGCCTTGACAGTGCAATTTTCCGCGCGGATAATGCGTCTCTATAATGGGCGCTCGGGGATGGGTTAGGCACAGGCGCCGGATGCGTTGGGGACTCCCGCGCGAGACATCGCGTTTGGGGAGGGTCCTCAAACCCGATATATCGGGTTTGGGAGCCCGGTCCCGTTCACGTCGGGCATATCTTGGAAAGGCAGCAGTATGAGTGGAGTTCGCAGCACACGCCGGGAGTTTCTCATGGGTTCGATGGCCCTGGGCGCCGGGATCGTGACGGCCGGTCCGCTGGGCGAGGTCCTGATGGCGGCCCAAAAACCAGGCTCCAAGATGAAATTCGGGTTGGTGACCTACCAGTGGGGCCAGAATTGGGACCTGCCGACGGTGATCGCCAATTGCGAGAAGGCCGGCGTTCTCGGCGTGGAGTTGCGGACGGAGCACGCCCACAAGGTGGAGTCGAACCTGACCGAGGCTCAGCGGCGGGACGTCAAGAAACGCTTCGCCGACAGCCAAGTGACGCTGGTGGGCCTCGGGACCAACTTCGCGTTCCATTACGCGGAAGAGGACCGTCTCAGAAAGGACATCGAAGGGGCCAAGCAGTACATCAAGCTGGCCTACGATTGCGGCGCCCCCGGCATGAAAGTCAAGCCGAATGACTTGCCCAAGGGCGTCCCCTATGCCAAGACCATCGAACAGATCGGCCGCTCGCTCAACGAGCTGGGCCAGTTCGCCGCAGGATACGGGCAGAGGGTCCGGCTGGAGGTCCACGGCGGCTGCTCGCTGCTGCCCACGATGAAGGCGATCATGGACGTCGTGACCCAGCCTAACGTCGGCGTCTGCTGGAACTGCAACGGCCAGGACCTCGAAGGCGAGGGCTTGGAGTACAATTTCAAGCTGGTGCGGTCCCGCTTCGGGGACACCGTGCACGTCCGCGAGCTCAATCTCACGGATTATCCGTATCAGCAGCTCATGAACCTGCTCGTCGCGACGAACTACGACGGCTGGATCCTGCTGGAAGGGCGCATCATGCCGAAGGACCCCATCAAGGCCCTGACCGAGCAACGGGAAGTCTTCGCCCAGATGGTCGCCAAGGCCCAAGCGGGCGGCGCCCAACCGGCCGCCGGCGGTGTCAAGCTCACGCAGGGCGACGACAAGGTGACGGTCGAGATCAACGGCAAGCTGTTCACCGAGTACCGGTTCAAGGAGCCCCAGCGGCCGTTCTTCTACCCGGTGATCGGGCCGACGGGCCAGCCGGTCATGCGGCACTGGCCGATCGAGGACAGCGATCCGGATGACCCACGCGACCACGTGCATCAGAAGTCCCTCTGGTTCACCCACGGGGCCGTCAACGGCATCGATTTCTGGTCCGACGGCAAGGGCACGATCGTCCATGACAAGTTCCTGGAAGTCAGCTCGGGGCCGCAGACCGGCGTCATCACGTCGCAGAACAACTGGGTCGCCCCGGACGGCAAGGTCGTCCTGACCGACACGCGGACCCATCGGTTCCGTAACGACCCCGAGGGGACGATCATGGACTGGGAAATCACCCTCCACGCCTCGAACGGCCAGGTGACGTTCGGCGACACGAAGGAAGGGTCAATGGCGATTCGCCTGGCCCCGACGATGCAGCTCGGCGGCAAGGTGGGCAAAGGCCACATCATCAACAGCGAGGGCGTCACCGACAACGACACCTGGAGCAAGCGGGCCGATTGGGTCGACTACTACGGGCCGGTCAAGGGTGAGATCGTCGGCGTCGCGATCTTCGACCATCCGGACAACCCGCGGCATCCGACCTGGTGGCACGTCCGCGACTACGGCCTGTTCGCCGCCAATCCGTTCGGCATCCACGATTTCGAGAAGAAGCCCGCCGGCGCGGGCGATCTGGTGATCCCCGCCGGCCAGAGCGTGACGTTCAAATACCGTTTCTTCTTCCACAAGGGCGACGAGAAGCAGGGCAAAGTGGCCGAGCATTACCGCGACTACGCCGGCGGAAAGTGACATAGATAGCACGGGCATCCTGCCCGTGTGTATCACGGGCGTCTCGCCCGTGCAGGGCCAAGATGGCCCTGCGAGTCATGGGCAAGATGCCCATGCTACTGGAAATCATCAATGAGAGGGGTTGACTATGAGCAGTTTCACACGTCGTGATCTTCTAAAAACCTCGATGGCCGTGAGCGCCGGTCTGGCATTGTCGAAGCCCACGTCCCGCGTCCTCGGGGCCAACAATGACATCCGCATCGCCACCATCGGCGTCGGCGGACAGGGCAGCTACCATACGGAGGTCTTCAGCAAGATTCCCGGCGTCCGTTACGTGGCGGTGTGCGACCCGGACCAGTTCCTTGTCAATGCGCGCATCAAGTTCTTCGCCGACAAGGGCCTCAAGGTGGACGGCTACACCGACCTGCGGAAACTGCTCGACCGCAAGGACATCGACGCCATCACGTCGGCCACCCCGAACCACTGGCATGCGCTGGTGACGGTCTGGGCCTGCCAGGCGGGCAAAGACGTCTATATCGAAAAGCCCGCCTGCCACGGGATCTGGGAAGGCCGCAAGATGGTCGAGGCCGCCCGCAAGTACGACCGCATCGTCCAGACCGGCACGCAGAAACGCTCGTCCGAGGCCCACAAAGCCGCCTTCGAGTGGATTCGCGCGGGCAATCTCGGCAAGATCAAGTGGGTCCGCGGCTTCTGCTACAAGGCGCGCGGCCCCCTCACCGTCGGAGGCGGTTACAGCGGGATCGTGGAGGGAACCAACAGCCCGGTTCCCGTCCCGGCGAACATCGACTACAACCTCTGGTGCGGTCCGGCGGACATGGAGCCCCTGCGGCGTAAGACGCTGCACTACGTCTGGCACTGGCTCTGGAATACCGGCTGCGGCGACATCGGCAACCAGGGCCCTCACGAGATGGATATGGGCCGCTTGGCGCTGGGCGATCCGGGACTGGCTACGCACGCCTTCAGCATCGGCGGACGCTTCGGCGTCAGCCAGATCGGCGACGTCGGCGAGACCGCCAACACCCAAATCGCCTATTTCGACTACAAGCCGGCGCCTCTGATCTTCGAAGTGCGCGGCCTGCCCACCAAGAAAGGCACGCGCAATATGGACAACTACCGCCGGACCGGCATCGATGTCGGCAACTGCATTCAGTGCGAAGGCGGTTACTTCCCCGCCGGCGACGGCGGCGGTTCGGTCTTCGACAACGACGGCAAGAAAATCAAATCATTCACCGGCAAGGAGTACGGCGGCGTCGGCGGCGAGGGCCACCACGAGAACTTCATCAAGGCCGTCCGCAGCCACAAACGCAGCGACCTGAACGCCGATATCGAGGTCGGACATCTCTCGGCCGCCCTGTGCCACATGGCCAACACCTCCTACCGGCTGGGCAAGAAGATGAAGCCCGACGAGATCAAGACCGCCCTGGCCGACAACCCGGAGATGCTGGATTCCTTCAACCGGATGCTCGAGAACCTGGCCGCCAACGAGGTGGACCTGGAGAAAGAGCCGATCACGATGGGTCCGATGCTGACCATGGACCCCGAGAAAGAACGCTATGTCGGCGAGTCCGGCGACATGGCCAACATGTTCCTGAAGCGCAACTACCGCGAGCCGTTCGTGGTGCCGGAAAACGTGTGAGGAATTGATGATTGATAATGGATGATGGATGATTCAATCATCAAGAATCAATTGTCCATCATCAATGGAAAGGGCAGACTATGAGCAATGTGACGCGTCGTGATTTCCTCTGGTCCTCCATGGCCGCAGGCGCCGGCCTGGCAATGTTGAAGCCGACCTCTCGGGTCCTGGGCGCCAACGACGAGATCACGGATCGCTACCATCGGCGTCGGCTCGCAGGGCAGCGGCCATACCCAGGTCTTCAGCAAGATTCCCGGCGTCCGTTACGTAGCGGTGTGTGACCCGGACCAGAACCATGTCGATGCGCGCGTCAAGTTCTTCGCCGACAAGGGCATCAAGGTGGACGGCTACACCGACATGCGCAAACTGCTCGACCGCAAGGATATCGACGCGATCACCTCGGCCACGCCGAACCACTGGCACGCCCTCGTCACGATCTGGGCCTGCCAGGCGGGCAAAGACGTCTACATCGAAAAGCCCGCCTGCCACGAGCATCTGGGAAGGCCGCAAGATGGTCGAGGCCTCCCGCAAGTACGATCGCATCGTCCAAGTCGGGACCCAGAAGCGTTCGTCCGATGGCCCACAAAGCCGCGTTCGAGTGGATTCGCGAGGGCAACATCGGCCAGATCAAGTGGTCGCGCGGCTTCTGCTACAAGAGCCGCGGCCCCGGCACCAACGGCATCGTCCACGGCACGAACGGCCCCAAGCCGGTGCCGGCGAACGTGGACTACAACCTCTGGTGCGGCCCGGCCGACATGGTGCCGCTGAGCCGGACCGACTTGCACTACGTCTGGCACTGGGTCTGGAACACCGGCTGCGGCGATATCGGCAACCAGGGTCCCCATGAGATGGACATCGCCCGCTGGGCGCTCGGCGATCCGGGACTGCCGACCCGGGCCTTCAGCATCGGCGGCCGCTTCGGCTGCGGCGAGACCGACGACTGTCGGCGAGACCGCCAACACCCAGATCGCCTTCTTCGACTACAAGCCGGCGCCGTTGATCTTCGAGGTCCGCGGGCTGCCGCAGCAAGAAGGGCGACAAACCCAACAACATGGACAACTTCCGCCGATACCAGCGTCGACATCGGCGACTTCGTCCAGTGCGAAGGCGGCTACTTCCCCTCGGCGACGGCGGCGGCTGGGTCTTCGACAACGAGCGGCAAGAAGACGTCAAGTCCTTCACCGGCGGACTACGCCGGCATCGGCGGCGAGGGCCATCACGAGAACTTCATCAAGGCGGTCCGCAGCCGCAAGCGCAGCGACCAGAACGCCGACATCGAAGTCGGCCACCTCTCGGCCGCCCTGTGCCACATGGCCAACACCTCCTACCGGCTGGGCAAGAAGATGAAGCCCGACGAGATCAAAGCCGCCCTGGCCGACAACCCGGAGATGCTGGACTCGTTCAACCGGATGCTCGAGCACCTGGCCGCCAACCAGGTGGACCTGGAGAAAGAGCCGATCACGATGGGCCCGATGCTCACGATGGACCCGCAGAAGGAGCAGTACATCGGCGAGTACGGCGACATGGCCAACATGTTCCTGAAGCGCAACTACCGCGAGCCGTTCGTGATTCCCGAGAACGTGTGATTGTAGGGGCGGCCCCCTGTGGCCGCCCTCTCTCACTTCGATGATTACCCTGGGTTATGAGGCGGGCAGGCACGGGGGCCTGCCCCTACGGGAAAGAAGATGAAATTCGCTTTGTGCAACGAGATGTTCGAGTCCCGGCCGATGGCCGAGGTCTGCTCGGTCGCGCGCCGGCTCGGCTATCACGGGATTGAGATCGCACCGTTCACGCTCGCTCCCTCGGCGACCGACGTCTCGGCCGCACAGCGGCGGGAGGTCCGCAAGATCATCCAGGACCACGGTCTCGAAGTCGTCGGCCTGCACTGGCTGTTCGCCAAGACTCCCTTGACCCTGCACCTGACCACGCCGGACCAGGACATCTGGCAGCGGACCCGCGATTACCTGGCCGCCCTGCTGGACCTGTGCAGCGACCTGGGCGGCAAGGTCCTGGTCCTCGGCTCGCCCAAGCAGCGCGATATCCTCGCAAACCAGACGCCACAGAGGGCGGCTGGCAGCGGGCGGTCGAGCTGCTCAGCTCGGTGACCGATCAGGCCAAGGAGCAGGGCCTGACGATCTGCTTCGAGCCGCTGTCGCCCGCCGAGACCAACTTCATCAACACGGTCGCGGAAGGCATGAAGATGGTGCGCCAGATCCGTCATCCGAACTTCAAAATCCACCTCGACGTCAAGGCGATGAGCTCCGAGTCCAAGCCGGTGGCCGCGGTCATCCGCTCGGTCAAGGCCAAGGACATCGGCCATTTCCACGTCAACGATCCGAACCTCTACGGTCCCGGCATGGGCGAGGTCGATTACGCCCCCATCGCCGAGGCGGTGCGCGAGGTCGGCTACGACAAGTGGCTCTCGGTCGAGGTCTTCAAGTACGACCCCGACCCCGAAACCATCGCCCAAAAGAGCATCGACTACCTCCGCCGCTTCTGGACGTAACATGCGGCAGGACCCTATCGTCGCTGAGACCCGCAAGCGGCGCGAGGAATACGCGGCCAAGTTCGGTCATGACCCGGACGCGATCTTTGAAGACATCCGCAAGCGCCAGAGCCAGAAGGGGAAGAAGCTCGTGTCCTTCCCGGCGCGTAAGCCCCCGCGAGATCGCATCTGCACTTGATCCTCGGGCAGACGAGATGGTGCGTGATACGCACCCTACGGACTCGTAACCCGCCACGCCGGCGGCTCCAGCACCGGGACACTCCATCCTGCGCCGCAATGATGGCACACGTCTTGGTCTACCCTTCTGCCCTGGCCGCAATCCCGGCACAAGGCCAGAGCGATGCGCGGACGAGTCAATCGGTACGTAATATAGGCCGGCAATCCAAAGGCCAGCGTCCCCACGCCCCACAGCCACCTCGCTCTGCGGGGCAAGCCCATGATTGCCGCATCACGAACAACCCGCCAACTCAGGAATCCGGCAAAGAGCAAGGCCGGCACCAAGAACAGCGCGGCAAAGAAGAACTGAAAGAGGAATTTCGTCTCCCGATCCCGTTGCAGAGCCACAAACGAATTCGGCATCAGGAACAACGCCCGATGCGTCGGTCCCGCCTCGAAGCTGTAGGCCGTGAAGAAAGAGGCCAGCGTCAAAATCGGCGGGTGCAGGCTCTCAAAGCAATACTTGCCGATTGCCAGTGTCCACTCGAAGGCGTCCGTCCGGTTACGGGCGGTCCTGATTTCTCTGCCATCTTTGTCGAAGACAGCCAAGGTCAGCGATGTGCCTTGCGCGAGAGACTACCCACCACCATGCCGATGTATCCGCCATCGCGCTCGCCTGCAATCACGTCAATATCGTAGTCAAGGATATCTCTTGGTCGTCCCGAACCGCGACCAAAGAGGGTCCGTGGACACGGGAGACGGCCGACCCACCCGCGGATGTCCAGTGTCCGTCGATCCAGTAGGGCAATCCGTCCCGACCGATCCAGGACGGGGACGTAGCCCCGATAGTAAACGTTGTAGGGTGCGGGCACGCCGTCCAGATTCACAGAGCACATGCGCGATCCGTACGGATGAGGAAGGATGTCAATCAAATCCCAGGAGTGGTCTTTCAGTTCCTCTCCCCAACGAACGGTCTGATCCTCAGCCTCGATCGCGTAGAACCGCCTGGACCGTCGATCGTAGAGCACCCCGTTGCCAAGCACGGGGGATACGAAGCGACCAAGGCTCTCGTCGGAGACGGAGGCAACTCCCTCAGGACCAGCATACAGAGGACGTCTCCAGGACGTGTCAACCAACTGGCCGAGAGCGTCATCGAAGTGCATCGACCGCCAGTATGCCCCTGAGGAGTTGTAGATGGTTAGCGGTCTGGGCAGGCGTGATCCCACCGAATCGGCGATGCCCAACATGCTCCACAGATTGGGAACACCGATGGATCGATAGGAGGACATGTTCAGAGAGCGTTCCTCCTGGATTCTGCCCGAGGCAACAGACGGCTTCTTACCCTCCATTTCCCACGAGAAGAGACCGGACGGCTTGATCTCTACCGTCCGCGCGCTGTCCGTCACGTAAGCGGTCAGCAGAAGGTCGCACAAGTAACGGCCACAAAACAGCGGGACACTAATCAGAATGCACTCGATCAAGGCCGTGGCGGCGAGGGAAAGGGCGCAATGACCGGGCCGGGCGACGAGGGATATCAACAGGCCCAAAAGGAGGAGTGCGAAAAGGACGATGGCTAGCAGGGTGAAGCCCTTGATGATGACCAGCAGCATAAGAAGCGGTATCAGAGGCAGACTGTCCAGCGCGATCAGAAACGTTGACGTGCTCCGTGCCTTGCGCAGGCCGAACAAGTAGCATGTTAGAGCAATCAGAAAGACGCTCCCCAGAGCGCATATCAGCAGGTCCATGAGAAACGTGGAAGGCCATTCAGAAGCGTGGGACTGGATCCAACTCCGTCCCGGTAAGAGATCGAAGAACACCGCTGCCGCAAGGACGAAGGTCAGGAAGACGAGAACCACGAGAAGAAACAGCGTCCCTGTCGCCACGCGGGCCAGAAGAATCTGACCGCCGGAGACCGGGAGTGATGACAGCATCCCGGAGATGCCGCTCTCCTGATCCGCACGCACTTGTTTCACGGCGAAGAGGTACGAGGCGACACAGAGGAGCGCGAACAACACCACGAGCAGGTAGATCGTCGGGACCGGCAGGTACAGGTAATTGGTGAAGAAGGCGAGGATCATGGCTGCCAGGATGAGCCCGGCCGGCACGAGCAGGGCCGCGATAAGGTACGCCCCATCATCGGCCATCTGCCGCTTGATCAAGATTGCCAGGACCCGCAGGCTTCGCATTTCCGACCATCTCCGAAATGACGGTCGAGAATGTAGCACGCGTGTGCGACCGCGTCAAGCTGGGCCTGTTCCTCGTCCTCCGTTGCCGGGAGCACAAAGGTCCGTCCGGCGGCGTAGAAATGGGCTATATTCGGCCGAGAATAGGAGTAGAATGGGCCGCACCGTGTGAAGCATTGGTTGTGGAACCTGGTGAATGGAGATCATGAAGCGTAAGCTCTTCCAGACTATCGGTCCGGCGATCAGCGTCTGCCTGTTCGTTCTGGCCATCGGTCTCATTCACCATGAACTGCGGGGCTATCACTACCGGGATATCGTCCGCCAGTTCGGGCAGGTGGGCTACGGCGATATCTTCAACGCCGTCGTGCTGACGATCCTCAACTACCTCGTCCTGACGGCCAACGACGCCCTGGCCCTGCGGTACGCCCGCCATCCATTGCCCTATCACAAGCTTGCCTTCGCCTCCTTTGTCGGGTACGCCTTCAGCAATAACGCGACGATCGTCGGGGGCGGCGCCGCCCGCTACCGGATCTACACGGCCCTGGGGGTCTCCGCCGGCGAGATCGCCGAGCTGGTCGTCTTCTGCGGCATGACGGTCTGGCTGGGGTTCTTCCTGGTCGCCGGCAGCGCGCTGGTGCTTACCGGCAGTTCCCAGTTCTCCGTTCATCTGTCCCAGTAGTCTGCCCTCCGCTGGCCGCTTCCACTATCGACTGGCGACTGGTTGGCGTTGCCTGTCTGGCCGTCGTCGGCGTCTACCTGCTCGCCGTCGTGCTGCGGCGGCGGCCATTGACCCTTGGCGGATGGCAAGTGCGGGTTCCTTCGCCGGCCCTCTCCCTCGGCCAGATCGCGGTCACCGCGACCGACTGGCTGCTGGCGGCCGCCGTCCTGTGGGTGCTGCTGCCGGACCAGATGCACATTACGTACCCCCACTTCCTCGGCATCTTCATGCTCGGGCAGGGGCTCGGGATGGTCAGTCATGTTCCCGGCGGCCTGGGCGTCTTCGAGACGGTGCTGCTGTTCTCGCTGGGGGATGGCGACCGCGTGGCCCTGACGGCCGCCCTGCTGCTCTATCGGCTGATCTACTACGTCCTGCCTCTGATGGTGGGCTCGCTGCTGCTGGCCCTTCATGAAGTCCTGCCGCGTATGGCCCTGGTCCGGCGGATCGGCCTGCACCTCGGCAAGTGGGGCTCGGCCATTGCCCCGCAGGTCTTCGCGCTGGCCGTCTTCGTCGCGGGGTCCATTCTCCTGTTCTCCGGGGCTTTGCCGCCGGTGCGCGAGCGGGCGAGTCTTCTGCGCGATCTGCTGCCGCTGCCGGCGATTGAGCTATCCCATTTCCTCGGCAGTCTGACGGGAGCCACCCTGCTGATCCTCGCGCGCGGCCTGCAACGGCGTCTGGACGGCGCGTACCACCTCACCATTCTCATGCTCGCGTTCGGCATGCTGTTCTCGCTGGTCAAGGGGCTGGACTACGAAGAGGCGATTATCCTGGGCGTCATGCTGGCCGCCCTGCTGCCCTGCCGGAGCGAGTTCTACCGCAAGGCCTCCCTGACCGCCCAGCGTTTCAGCCCCGGGTGGGTGATGCTGATCGTCATCGTCCTGCTGTGCGCGGTCTGGCTGGGCCTGTTCGCCTACAAGCACGTGGACTACTCGCACGACCTGTGGTGGCGGTTCACGTTCCGGGGCGATGCGCCGCGTTTCCTGCGCGGCACGGCGGGAGCGGTGGCGCTGATCCTGCTGTACGCCGTGGCGCGGCTCCTCGTGCCCGCCCGACCCCAGCCGGAGTCCCTGCACATCGAGACCGTGGCGCAGGTCCGCGCGATCGTCAAAGCCTCACCCCGGACCTACGCCAACCTGGCCCTGCTGGGCGACAAGCACTTCGTCCTGAGCGACGATGCCCGGGCATTTCTCATGTACGGCATCGAGAATCGCAGTTGGGTCGCGCTGGGCGATCCGGTCGGGCCGCGCGAGTCCTGGGAGGATCTGATCTGGAAATTCGTCGAGTTGTGCGACCGCTACCATGGTCAGCCCGCCTTTTACCAGATCGACGCACAATCCCTCGACCTGTACACGAACCTGGGCATGATGTTCCTGAAACTCGGGGAAGAGGCGCGGGTGCCGCTGGCCTCCTTCTCGCTCGAAGGCAACGCCAGGAAGGGTCTGCGGCACTCCCACAACAAGCTCGCCCGGGAGAACTATGCGTTTCGGATGGTGCCCACCGAACAGGTCCCGGACCTCCTTGAGGAGCTCAAGCGTATCTCGGATGCGTGGCTGCAGGAGAAAAAGACGCGGGAAAAGGGATTCTCGCTGGGTTTCTTCGAGCCCGCCTACCTCGTGCAGAATCCCGTCGCGGTCGTGGCCGGCCCCGCGGGTCTCGCCGCCTTCGCCAATCTCTGGCCCGGCGCCGGCAAAGAGGAGCTTTCCCTCGATTTGATGCGCTATCTTCCCGGCGGCCCGGAAGGGATGATGGACTACCTGTTTGTCGAGCTGATGCTCTGGGGCCGGCAGGAAGGCTATCAGTGGTTCAACCTCGGCATGGCCCCGCTGTCGGGCCTGCCGAACCGCGCCCTGGCGCCCCTGTGGTCCAAGGCCGGCGCCCTGATCTTCCGGTACGGCGAGCACTTCTACAACTTCCAGGGTCTGCGGCAGTATAAGGATAAATTCGACCCGCAATGGCGGCCCAAGTACCTGGCCTGCCACGGCGGCCTGACCCTGCCGCGGGTCTTGACCAACATCGCCGCCCTGATCTCCGGCGGCCTCGGCGGCATTGTGAAGAAATAGAAGCTGAAGTCTCAACTCTGAGGAATGTCATTGCGAGCGAAGCGAAGCAATCTCCCATCTGTGCGGCTGAGATTGCTTCGTCGCTGCGCTCCTCGCAATGACATGCTTTGCACTTTAGACTTCCTCCTCCGCACTATGGGCAACAGGCAAGCTGGGCCTTCACGGATTCCTTCGCGCGATGGAAACGGATGCGGACCTTCTCGGGGCTGGTGCGCGTCCGGGCCGCGATCTCCGTGTAGGGCAGATCCTCGTAACAGCGAAGCTGCAGGATGTCGCGCTGCCGGCGATTCAAACGGGCCATCGCGACGGCAACCTGTTGCAGGGTCTCGGCGCGGACCTGGGCCTCCAGCGGATCGTTGACGCCGGACAAGAAGTCCTCGGTCTGAGCGCGGCGATGCAGGGCCGTCGCCTGGAGACCGCGGCGGCGCCGGTCCCGCAGCCGGTCCTGCACTTTGCTCCAGGCAATGCGGTAAATCCAGGGCCAGAACCGCCGGCCATCCCGCAGGGAGTCGAGCCGGCGGAGCATGGTCAGGAGCGTCTCCTGGAGGATGTCCTCCGCCGCATCGCGGTTTCGAATCGTCCGCAAGACGAAGGGGAACAGACGCTCCCAGACCAGCACGGCCAGCCGGCCCATCCCGGCCTGGCCGCCCGACCGGGCCTCGGCGAGAAACTGCATGTATCCGCTCTCATCGCTCATCGGAACCGTCCTCGCCCATATAAGGCCGCCAGGCCGGCCACGGTAACAGGAATACCCGCGATTTGACCATGAAGACAAAGACTATCTGGGTGGCAGCGGCAAGCGCAGCTTGCCGATGGCCGTATTGCCACCTCTCGGCCTCGCTGTGTCGAGGGCATCCCCCTGACGCTCCACAACCTTCATTGGCTTTGGAGTTCCGCCTGCGGTGCCGGCGACGGCGCGTTCTCCTCCGCCGGCTCCTGCTCGCCCAGCACCCGCCACGCCGGCGGCACCAGTTCGGGCACGACCCACGGGCTGCCGCACCGCTGGCACTTCTCCAGATCCGGCCGGCGGCCCACGCCGCAGTTGGTACAGGTGACCAGCGTGGCTTTCGGTCGGGTAAGGCGGTAGGTGATGTACGCCGGCAAGCCAAAGAGCACCGTCCCGACGACCCAGGCTGCCCGGGCATTCTTCGACAATCCCAACCTGGCGCCGTCGCGAGTCACTCGCGCGGCGAGCAGCAGCGACAGCAGAAACGCGGGAACCGCCAAGAAGAAGGCCCGCGAGGACCGCCCGATGAGCCCCGCGTGTGCGTCCCTGGCGCTCATGGCGACGAAGGAGTCCGGCAGCAGGAACAGCGAACGATAGCCGGCGGTGGCGGCCAGATTCGGCCCTGCCAGGTAGGACGCCAACAGGAAAACCGGCGGGTGCAGGTTCTCGAGCGTGAACTTGGCGAGGGTCAAGACCTCGGCACCGGGCAGATAGAGGTACGCCGCTCTCGAGGACGGGATGGATTGACCACGCGTGATCTTGCCGTCCGTAGTCTCGCCATACGGCCGAAAGCTCATGTCGTCGCCCCCGACCGATTGGCCATTCGCGTCATAGACATCCAGGCGCAGGCCCGTCGCCTCGCGCGAGATGGTGGCGATCGCGCATCCGGCATAGGTGCGGCCCTGGCCGACGTTGCCGCGGGAAATGCCGATGGGGGAGACGGCGTAGGAGATCACATCTTCCGGCCGCGTCGGGCGCGGGAAGCCGAAGAGAGGCGTGGGACTCGCCAGCCGGCCCGCGACCCCGGCGAACTCGAGCGTCTCGGAATTCAACAGATCGACCCGGCCCGAAGCATCGAGAACCAACAGGCGATCCTCCGTCGAGAAGAACGCTCCCAGGAGCATGGACTTGTCCCCCTGGGTTTCCCGAGACGCGACGCGGGGCACCAACTCAAGGGAGACGGGGTTCCGCCACAGTGTCCGGATCTGAACCGGCTGGTGCGCGTCGTTGGGCAGTAATTCCGGCCCTTGCCGCACCACCTGCTCGGACCACTCGATCGCGAAGAACCTTCTCAGGACGCGATCATAGACAATCTGCGGCTGGAACATGGATCGATCGGCCACCGGCGCGATGAATCGGCCCAGCTTCTCCTCCGGCTGCCAGCCGATTCCTTCGGGACCCGCGTAGTAGGTGAACCTCCGGACGGCCCGCGTCCCATCCGCTCTCGGCTCATTCTCCTTCTCCTGGTACACGATCAGACCCAGGGACCGATCATAGTACACCGCGGTCATACTATCCGGCTGCCCATTCCACCGGTAAACTCGGGAGCGCGATCCCTCGGGCCAGTACTGCTCCACGTACTGCGGGGCCCCCAGACCGATGAGGCACGTGACCGACGGAGGGCGGGGCACCATTTCGGCCGCGAGGTACCGAGGGAGACGGACGTTCGGATCTTCGCCCGCCCGCGTCCAGGACAAAGAACGGGGAAGCGCGACCGCCGCGTTGCGATCGGCCTCCGGCAGCAAGTCCGCCCGCTGCATGGCGCAGAGCCAACGAGCCCAGAACAGGCCCAGGGACATCAGGATGACCACCATCGCTCCCGTGGCCAGAACCTTGACCTTCTCATGCTTCTGACTGTTCATAGCCCATACCCTACAGCGAGGACGAAGTGAACGCGTGCCAGGCGTACAAGAGTGTCGCCCCGATGAATAGCAGCAGGATCGCCATGGCCTCGAGACCGAACCCTTTGATGACCACCAGGGACACGAGAGACAGCAGCAGCAGCACACTGCCCGCCAGCAGCCAGGCCTTGCTCGTCGTCCACCCCACCAGCAGACCGGCACAGTAGCAGGCCGCCGCCGTCAGAAGGAGCGTCAACGGGATCTCCACCAGCATCCGCCCATAGAATTCCAGGGGCGGCGCGAACATCCACAGCAAGACGATGGTGGTGACCGCCAGCGGGACCAGGCGAGACCAGGACCGTCAGCAGGCCGGCGAGGACGCGGGCGGCGAAGATCCGATTCCGCGTGACGCCGAGCGTGGCGAGCAAAGAGGAAATCCGGTTGGCCCGATCCCCGTAAGCCTGCGACGCCCCCAGGCCGCAGAAGGCCAGCAACAGAATAGGTGTGAACATGACGGTGAGCGCGCAGGACGCCTCCCCGGACCCGGGAGAAAGCAAAGACGATGGCCAGAGTCATGCCGAGGGCACTGACCAGGCACGGCAGTGCCACGGACACGATGTTGTCGCGAATCTCGCGGGCGATGAGGCTCAGCATATTACACCTCCACGTAGCATGGGCATCTTGCCCATGAATTCAGGATCACGAGACTTCGTCCGGCACGACCGCCGACGCCGGCCGGGTGCACTCGATGAAGATATCCTCCAGCGTCATCGGCACCTCCGTGCAGCTTTCGGGATGGAACGTCTCCAGGATGGCCTGCTTCTGCCGGTTCCAGTTGGCGACCGTCAGGACCATCTCGCGGCCCTGCTTCTGCTGGTTGACGATCTCCGTGACGTACAGGTCCTCGGGGGCCTGGTCGGGGAAGATGACGCGGAGCTTCTTGATGCGGCTCTTGAGCTCTTCGAGCGTGCAATCCACGACGAGCTTGCCGGCGACGAGGACGCCGATGCGGTCGGCGATCCGCTCGACATCGCCCAGGATGTGCGAGCTGAAGAGAATCGTCCGGCCCTGCCGCTGGATCACGTCGATGGCCAGTTCCAGGAACTGCCGGCGGGCGATGGTGTCGAGGCCGAGCGTCGGATCGTCGAGGATGAGCAGCTCGGGGTCGATGGCCATCGCCAGGGCCAGGTTGAGCTGCGCCCGCATGCCGGTGGAGAGATCCTTGACCTTGCGGTCCAGCGGCAGACGGAAGGTCTCCATCAGACGGCCGAAGAATTCCTCGTTCCAGTGCAGGGACGAGTCCCTTGCACAGGCCGATGAGCCGCCGGACCTTGTAGCTCTGGATCAGGTGATGTCCCTCCGCGACGTACCCGACCCGGCCGTGCGTCGGCGCGGACAGCCGCATCGAATCCTGCCCCAGCACCACGGTGCGGCCGCGCGTCGGCGGCTCCAGGCCCAGCAGGATGCGGATGATCGTGGTCTTGCCGGAGCCGTTGCGGCCCAGCAGTCCGTAGATGCATCCGCGCGGCACTCTCAGGCTGATCCCGTCCAGGATGCACCGGCCCTCGTAGTACTTGACCAGGTCCTCAACGACAATCGGATAGTCATTCATAGCGAATCCTTCCCCGACGTCAGATTGAATTTCTCGATGATCGTATTGAACCAGTCCGTCATCGTCTCCTTGTCGATCTGCATGTGGAAGGCCTCGACGACGATCCGCTCCAGCTCGTCGCAGATGAGCTTGCGCCGGACCGCTTTGCTCAGCATGCTGTCGAGATTCGCGATGAACGCCCCCGCCCCGGAGCGGGTGACGATGATCCCCTCCTGCTCGAGCTGGCGGTAGGCCTTGGCGATCGTGTTGGGATTGATCGTGAGCTGCTGCGAAAGCTGGCGCACGGTCGGCAGCCGCTCCTCCTTGGCCAGCCGGCCCAGCGCGACATCGCGCTTCACCTGGTCGATGATCTGCAGGTACACGGCCCGATCCGAGGCGTTGTCAATGCGAAACTGCATGCGTCACCCGATCACTTGTACTATTCTAACTATTACAAGTATATGCCGGGGGAAATTTCTCGTCAAGAAGAATTTCGGAATGTTTTTCGCGCGTCCCAATTCTGTGTCATCCTGAGCGCAGCGAAGGATCTCTGCGCGGAGCATGAGCACGGGGTGGTCCTATTCGTGGGCCGGATGCTTCGCTTCGCTCAGCATGACAACACCGGGCGGGTTCGCGGGACAACCGGGTCTTGCCTGGCATCCCCGTGTCGCCAGGCGTTCTTGACGCCGTTGGCCCCTTCGGCTAAGGTGTCGCTCCGGTGGAACACCACTCTGTGATGAAAGGCCCCGAAATGGCAAGAGCACGCAGAAGCTGGCACGAGAAGCTGGAAAACCCGGTGGCGGGACTGCCGAAGGCTAGCAGAATTGGCAAAAACGGTCAAGCACGCGGGTTGGGCAGTGCTATGATGACAAACGAATCATGATTCACTGTAGACCTGCGTGGGCCTATGAAGAAATCGACACAACAAGAGTACACGAAACGAATCCTGGGTGTCCTGGTCTTCATTCAGAAGAACCTGGACGAGGAGCTTTCCCTGGAAGAGTACGCCCGGGTCGCCCATTTTTCGCCGTACCACTTCCACCGCATCTTTCGCGGCATGGTCGGCGAAGTCGCTGCACGAGCACATCCGGCGGCTGCGGCTGGAGCGGGCGGCCACGCGGCTGAAACGCACGGACTGGGCCGTTATCGAGATCGCCCTGGAGGCGGGCTACGAAACGCACGAAGCCTTCACGCGGGCGTTCCGGAGCCTGTGCGGCTGCAGCCCATCCCGCTACCGGCGGGATAACAGCGTCGCCCTCGTACTCAGTCCCGGCGTACACTACCAGGACGGACGGCTCGACCAACCATCTGCAATTACCCATCGGAGGTGAAACTATGGAAGTGCGAATTGAGCGAGTGGAACCGATGCGCGTGGCGTTTGTCCGACATGTCGGCCCGTACCACGAGGTGGGCACCGCCTGGGAGCGGTTGTGCACGCAGTTAGGCAAGGACGGCCTGCTCGGGCCGGGAACGAAGTTCATCGGCATCTGCTACGACGACCCGGAGGTCACGGCCCCGGAGAAGGTCCGCTACGATGCCTGCGTCACCGTGGACAACGACTTCGAGGCCCAGGATGACGTTGGGGTCCAGACCATCGGTGGCGGTGAATACGCGGTCACGACCCACATCGGTCCGTACAGCCTGCTGGGGCAGACCTATGCGACGCTGCTGGGCCAGTGGCTGCCGCGCAGCGGACGCGAGCTGCGCTCGGAGCCGTCGCTGGAGTTCTACCTGAACGCCCCCGAGTCCACCGACCCGGAGGATTTGATCACCGACATTTACGCGCCGCTGGCACCGGCTTATTGAGGGAGTTGAACCATGGCATCGACAGATAAGATCGACTTGTACAAGCAGCACAAGGATCAGTACGTCACACCGAAGAAGCCTGTCCTCGTGACGATGGATGAGGCGACGTATCTGACCATCAGCGGACGAGGCGCCCCCGGCGGGCCGGAGTTCACCGAGAAGATCGGCGCCCTGTACGGGGCGGCGTTCACCGTCAAGATGACCCGCAAATTCGCCGGGCAGCAGGACTACGTGGTCAGCAAGCTCGAAGCCCAATGGTGGCTCGACGGCGAAAGCTGCGACTTCGCGCAACGTGCCGAAGGAGCAGTGGAACTGGCGGCTGATGATCCGCACGCCGCCTTTTGTCAAGCAGAAGGAACTCGATGACGCCGCCCGCAAGCTCATCGAGAAAGGCAAGGCCCCTGGTGCCGATCAGGTGAAGCTCGAATCCATCACCGAGGGCCCGTGCGTCCAGATGCTGCACGTCGGCCCGTATGAAGAGGAAGGCCGCTCGATCGGCGTCATGAACGCCTTCGCCGAGCAGCAGGGTCTGGCCCTCCACGGGCGTCATCACGAGATCTATCTGTCCGATCCACGCCGGATCGCGCCGGAGAAGCTCAAGACCATCCTGCGCCTGCCGGTCCGGAAGAAGGGAATGTAGAGCTGAGGGCGGCTGGGCCACATTTGTTCGCCTGGTCTTTCGGCAAGTGGCTTTGATTCGGCTGAAGACCTGGTTGTGGCTTATGACCGCCGGAGTAGAAGCAGGGGAGAATTATGTTGAAGAAGACGAAAGTGGCACTGGTAGTAGTGCCTGTTGTGGTGGTTGTCGTCCCGGTGGTGGTCTTCCTGTTGGGTCTGGGCGGGCCCAGTCTGCGGCCCAGTTCGAGTACCTCAAGGACCCGCAGGTGCGCATCCTGCCGGACCTGAAGGTCCTCCAGGTCCAAGCCAAGGGTGAGCCGGGAGTCGTGGGAGGTCAGGCCTTCGGCCTGCTCTTCAAGACCTACTTCCAACTCAAGGGGGTGCCCAAGGGGCCCAAACAGCCGGCCCCGCGTGCCCGTTGGCCTCTGCCGCTGGAGACGCCCAAAGGCGAGTGGATCGGACGCTATGCCATGCCGGTGCCCGAGAGCGTCGATTCGCTGCCGAGCCAGGGCGATGGTACGTCGGGGCTCCGCGTCGAGCTGACGACGTGGGAATACGGCGACGTGGCGGAGATCCTGCACGTCGGGCCGTACGACCGGGAGGAGCCGACCGTCGCCAGGTTGACGCAGTTCATCAAGGATTGCCGCTATGAGATCGTCGGCGAGCACGAGGAGGAGTACCTCAAGGGCCCCGGCATGTTCGGCAAAGGCAATCCCCAGAAGTACCTGACGATCATTCGGTACCGAGTGAAGAAGGCGAAATGACTCAGAGAATAAGCATCGCACGGATTTGGGGGGGTCCCAGCATGGCATGAACATTGTCATCCGTGAGGCGAAGCCGAAGGATCTGGCCACTGAGTGGGAGGTTGGCCTCGTTCGCAGCCCAGATCCTCCACTCCGCTACACTCCGTTCAGGATGACAAGCGATATGCAAGGATCGGTCGCAGTGCGAATCGAACGCTTGAAGGACAAGGCCCGGATCGAGGCATTTCTGCGGAGGAATGCGGAGCTGCACATCTACAGCCTGGGCGACCTGGACGATTTCTTCTGGCCGCAGACGACGTGGTACGGCTGGCAGAACGATGGCGAATTGCAGGACATCGTGCTCATCTACAGCGGGACAAGAGTGCCCACGGTCGTGGGGATCGCCGAGCAGCCGGCGACCATGAGCGAGCGCATGCGCGAGATCATCCCCCTGCTGCCGCAACGGTTCTATGCGCACCTTAGTCCGGGCGTGGAAGATGTCTTCCGGGAAACGCATCTCGTCGAGTCGCACGGCCCGCACTACAAGATGGCTCTGCGAAACGCTTCCTGTCTTGCCACTGTCGATTGCGCCGAAGCGGTCCGGCTGGAGCAGCAAGACCAGGATGAACTGGTCCGGCTCTACGACGAGAGCTATCCGGGCAACTGGTTTGACCCGCGGATGCTCCAGACCGGCCAGTATTTCGGCCTGCGGGTCGGTCGCCGGCTGGTCAGTGCGGCGGGCGTGCACGTCTATTCCGAGCAATATCGCGTCGCGGCGGTCGGCAACGTCGTCACACATCCGGCGCACCGAAACCAGGGCTACGGCACTCTCGTGACGGCCCGCCTGTGCCAGTCCCTCCGGGAGAAGGTCCGCCACATCGGCCTGAACGTCCAAGCCGACAACGACGCCGCGATGGCCTGCTACAGAAAGCTCGGCTTCGAGACCGTCGCCCCCTACGGCGAATTCACGGTGGAGAAACGCCCGTAGCGTCCGGGAGCCACCCATCAAGCCTTCTTGGCTCGGATGAGCGAGTCCATCAGGGGGTCCTTATAGAGCAACTCGATGTCGGTGAAGCCTGCCGCCGCGAGGTCGGCCTGGAACTCTTCGAACGTGAAGGTGCCGCCGCCTTCGGTGCCCACCAGCATGTTGACGGCAAAGAGCGCTCCGGCCGGCGGTTGGGTCCTCGACGCCTCCATGACGACATCCCGGATGACCAGGGTGCCGCCCGCCACCAGCGCCGAGCAGATCTTGCGGTACAGGACGCGATTCTGCGCGCGGGAATTCTGGTGGACGATGGCGCTGAGCCAGGCAAAGTCGGCCCCGCCGGGCAGCTCGTCGGTGTTGTAGTCCCCGCCACGAGTGTGACCCGGTCGGCCAGACCCGCACGGGTGAGCCGTTCGCGGGCCAGCGGCACGACCTCCGGCAGATCGAAGAGAACGCCGGTGGAATCCGGCACGGCCCGCAGAAAGGCAATCGTCCAGGTGCCCGAGGCCCCGCCGATATCCAGCATCCGCTGGAACCGCAGCGGCATCAGTCTCTCCACGATCCGGGACGCCAGGGATTGGGTGAAATTGTTCATCGCGCCGATGAACGACTCGCAATCCCCGGCCTGGCCGCGGATACTGGGCTCCCTGAGAGCAGGCCGCCCCGTCTGCACGACGCGGGCAAGCTGGGCCCAGCGGCGCAGGCAGTTGCCATGATGCCGCACCGCCGGGAGGATGTTGGTCGGCGAGCCCTCGGTCAACAACTCGGCCACGTCCGCTGGGACCTCGTAGGTATTGCCTGTTTTGGCCAGCAGCTCAAGGGCGGCAAGAGCGTCCAGAAGGACCTCGGTCGCACGCGGGTCCGCCTGGATCTTGCCGGCCAGCTCGGCCGAAGTCATCGATGCAGGACCCAGTGCTGTGAAAAGATCGAGATCAGCGGCGGCAGTGATAATACACGCCGGCCTATACCCCCTCAGCTGTCTCCACAAGGTCGTCGGCACTCCATTTCCTGCTCATCAATGGACACCTCCTATTGGTCCTATAATACGGCCACGCAGCCCCAGGGCCCGGGCCCATGTGCCGCGGGCCGGATAGTGCGGACGAACTCGGTCGTCCGCAAGACCTGTCTGTGCCGATTACCACAAAGCTCGTGGCCCTGCCACAAGATAATGCAGGCGCACATTCACGTTTTTCCTGATCTTTGGGCTTGACGCGCGGGGCGACTTGGGCTTAATTATCTATATTGACATGCCGGTGGTAAACGGCGGAGGCGGAGATATCTGTGCGTGATCCAGACCGGCAAACAGGGCAATGGCAGAGCTTTAAGGAGGCCTTAGAATGACAAGGATCGTTACGACCGCCACTGTGATTGTGCTCCTGACCCTCTTGGCAGGGTGCGAAACCGACACCGGGACAAGCCAGAGACTTCCGGCTCGGTCCAACCCGTACATGGCTGACCCGAACCAACCGCTGGCCAAACCGACGTCGAACAACGAGATCGACCTCGTCGAGAAGACGGTCGCCGATCGCCGGGCCTATCAACGCAGCCTGCAAGCCCTGGTTCAGTACTACGGTGCCTCCGGCAATCACGACAAGGGGAATTGGGCCAAGGAGGAACTGACGGCACTGGACCGAATCCCACAGTACGTGTACATTATCGAGGCCGAAGTGATGCCGGCGACTCTCAAGGCGACGGAGAGCATCGCCGCGGCCGACCAATTGTACGCCGAGGCCCAGAAGTTTTACAAGGATGCAGGGCTGATCCCGCTAGTAATCACCAAGGACGAGGAGATGCTGCGGGCGGCTCTCCGCAAGTACGGTGAACTGATCACCCAGTACCCGACGAGCGACAAGATCGACAACGCCGCGTACATGATGGCCCGCATTCACGAGGGCTTCGGGCGCTACGCGATCGCCCTGGCGTTCTACCAGAGGGCCTACCAGTGGGATGCCGCCACGCCGTTCCCCGCCAGATTCCGTGCCGCGGACATCCTCGACAGAAGACTGCACCGCCGTGCCGAGGCTCTGCCAGGTCTACCAGGAAGCCATCGCCAAGGAAGCACGATACATCGACCTGCGGCTCATGGCAGAAAGACGGGTCCAGGAACTGAATACGTCCAAGGATAGCCCCAAGTAAGACGGTCGCGCGGCGTGGCCACCTCGGCCTGCTGTCGCCGGGGCGAGAGACGAGCCCCGATGCCGCACGACCGTTGGCGTTCTGAATTCTTCGTTGTCAGACGGGTCTGACCGGAATGTCAGACCCGTTTTTCATTTGCCGGATGGGCCCATGATGGACCGACTTGAAGAGATGGTGGCCGAGTTCATTCGCCGGCACGAGCTGTTCGCCGGGGCCGGTCGAATTCTGCTCGCGATCTCCGGCGGGGCCGACTCCATCGCCCTCCTGCACATCCTCCTGGCCCTCAAGGCCCAAGGCCGGATCGAGGCCGATCTCGTCTGCGCCCACGTCAACCACCAATTGCGCGGCCCGGCGAGCGATGCCGACGAGCAATTCGTCGTAGAGCAGGCGAGTCTGCTGGGGTTGCCCGTGGTCACGCGAGCGGTCGAGGTGCGTGCGCACGCCCGAAGAGCATCGACTGTCGCTGGAGACAGCGGCGCGACAACTGCGGCTGGCGAGTCTTGCCGAGATCGCACGCCAGCCGGGAGTGCACATGGATCAGCACGGGCCATCAGAAGAACGACAACGCGGAGACGATCCTGCAGCGGCTGCTGCGCGGGACCGGCTTTCGCGGCCTGGCCGGCATTTGGCCCGTGCGACCGCTTCGACGGCCTGCGGCTTGCCAGCCCCCTGCTTGTCCACGACCCGCCAAGAGATCGTCCAGTATCTGGGAAGACACGACCTGCATTGGCGTGAGGACGCAACCAATGTGGATCTCACCTACACCCGCAACTACCTTCGGCACCGACTGCTGCCCTTCCTGCAACAAGGGGCACGGGCGACCTGGTCGAAGAATCTGTCCGAACTGGCTGCGTCCGGCAAGAGGCTCTCTGACCGAGTGGAACGAGAAGCCGAGGAGGCGTGGTCCAGCCTGGTCGAACCAGCCGCAGACGAGATCGTCATTCAGGCGTCAGGATTGGCCGCGCTGCCGGAGATGGTCGCGGTGGAACTGATTCGCAAAGCCGCGGCGAGCCTGACCGCGGCGACGGGCGATCTGGCGCGAACCTCACTACCGGAGCCATCCTCGAATTGGCTCGAAAGAGTCTGGGCGGAAAGAGACTCTCACTCCCGCGCGGGTTGACCATCCAATGCGAGCGAGGCCATCTTGTGTTGAGTAAGGATCGTGAGCGGGAGGTAGGGTGCGTATCACGCACCGCTTCGGCAATCGATGGAACGGTGCGTGGTACGCACCCTACGGCTCCGGCGGTCCTCGCGGTGCCGGGGAAGACGCAATTTGCCGGACAGGTGATCGAGGCGAGAATCCTCCAACGTGATGAGGTTAACGCGGCGAAGTTGATGGGTGACAGAAGCCCGTTCATCGAGTATTTTGACCTCGATCGGGTGAACCTGCCCGTAATGGTCCGAACCCGCCGGCCCGGCGACCGATTCCAGCCGCTCGGGATGGCCGGCGAAAAGAAGGTCGGCAAGTTCCTGACGACGGCCAAGGTGTCTTGTGACCTGCGGGAGCGTATCCTGATTCTCGCGGACCGCGAGAGAATCCTCTGGGTCTATCCTGTTCGCATCAGCGAGCAGGTGAAGATCACAGACGAGAACGCGCCACGTTCTCCAACTGACGATCCGCGATCCATGATCGCCGGACCGAAGGAGGTTGAGCAGAATGAATCCAGGTACAACACGGCGGCAATTCCTCAAAGCGGCCGCTGCTGCTACGCTCTTGCCGCGCGTACTTGCCGATGAAGGCAGGCGAGCAGACCGCCAAGCGTCAGCCCAACATCATCTTCATCCTCGGGGACGACTTGGGCTGGGCCGAACTGGGATGCTATGGCAACACCTTCAACGAGACACCGAACCTCGACAAGCTGGCGCGAGGGGGTGCGGTTCACACAGGCCTATGCGGCGGCGCCCGTTTGCTCCCCCTACCGGGCCTCGCTGATGACAGGCCAGTATCCGGTCCGCACCGGTATCACCGACTATCTGCGGCCGGACGATCCCAAGCACCTCTCGACCGACTACGTGACCTTGCCGAAGATGCTCAAGAGCGTCGGCTACACGACAGGAATTGTCGGCAAATGGCACCTGACCGGCTACGCCCATCACGGGGCGAAGGAGGTTGGGCCGGCGGAGCACGGCTTCGATGAGGTGATGGTCTCGGAGAACCGGGGCATCGCCAACGGCAGCTACTTCTTCCCCTACCACTTCAACAGAGAGATCCGCCAGCGTCTGCCGGGCCGGGAGTACCTCGTGGACCGCTGCAATCTGGAGGCTGTCGAGTTCATCGAGCGGCACAAGGACAAGCCCTTCTTCCTGTACCTGAGCCACTATGCCGTGCACACGCGGCTGAACGGCAAGCCGAACCTGGTCGCGAAGTACGAGGCCAAGCCGAACGCGGGCAAGGGCTTGGGGTCCCCAACGCAGAATTCCGCGTTGGGGGTCCCCTTCCAGGCGCCACGAAACAACCCGCACTTGGCCGCCCAGCTTGAGAGCATCGACCAGGGCGTCGGGACTGATCCGGGACAAGCTCCGCGAACTCGGCCTATCCGATCATACGATCATCATCTTCACCGGCGACAACGGCGGCGAACGACCAAGTGACATCCAACGCCCCTTGGCGAGCCGGCAAATCGACCCTCTACGAAGGCGGCATCCGCGAGCCGTTGATCGTCTACTGGCCCGGCGTCACCGGACCGGACCGCGTCTGCCACGCACCGGTCTGCAGCATCGATTTCTATCCGACGCTCGCCCAGGCCGCCGGGGCCCGCCTGACGCCGGCCCAAGTGGCCGATGGCGTCTCGCTCGTGCCTCTTCTCAAGGATCCCGAGGCGCATCTGGATAGGGACACGTTCTACTGGCACTACCCGCTGGACAAATCCCACTTCCTGGGCGGCCGGTCGGCCGGCGCCATCCGAAAAGGCGACTGGAAGCTCATTGAGTTCTTCGACACGGGCGAGACCGAACTATACGATCTGGCCAAGGACCCGAGCGAGCAGCACAACCTCGCCAAGGAAGAATCGGACAAGAGACGAGATCTGCTGGAGACGCTGCACGCATGGCAGCACAGCGTAGGAGCAGCAATTCCGGAAGGCCAACGCAAGAGCATCTGACAGGAGAGATCATGAAGACCAATCAGTGCAACCGTCGGGAGTTCCTCAGAGTCGCGGGCCTTGGTGCGGCCTGCACGGCGTTTTCCATCCCTCGCGACGGATGGGCACAATCCACAGGAGACCGGCCAGCGACCGCCGAACATCCTGTTCTGCATCGCGGATGACTGGTCCTGGCCGCACGCCAGCGTCGCGGGCGACAAGGTGGTCAAGACTCCGACCTTCGACCGCGTCGTCCGCGAAGGGGTCCTGTTCCAGAACGCGTTCGTGACAGCCCCCTCGTGTACGCCGTCGCGAGGCTCGATTGTCACGGGCCAATGGCACTGGCGGCTGGAAGAAGGCGGAAACCTCTGGAGCACCCTGCCGGCCAAGTTCGCGGTCTATCCGGACCTGCTGGAGAAGGCCGGCTATCACGTAGGTGTCACGCGCAAGGGCTGGGGGCCGGGACAGCCCCAGCCGGGCGGCCGGACACGCAATCCGGCGGGTCCGGCGTACAAGGACTTCAACGCCTTCCTCGCCGCCCGGCCGGAAGGCAAGCCGTTTTGCTTCTGGTTCGGCAGCAACGATCCGCATCGTCCGTACGAGTGGCAGTCCGGCGTCAAGAGCGGCATGAGGCCCCAGGACGTGAAGGTCCCGGCGTGCCTGCCCGACAACGAGACTCGTGCGCCAGGACCTCTGCGACTACTATTTCGAAGTGCAGCGCTTCGACCGGGAAGTCGGCGAGATCCTGGATGCGCTCGCAGCGAAAGGCGAGTTGGAGAACACGCTGGTCGTGATGACCGGCGACAACGGCCTGCCCTTCCCCCGGTGCAAGAGCAATCTCTATGACGCCGGGACCAATGTGCCGCTGGCCCTGCGGTGGCCCGGTCACATCAAAGGCGGCCGGACCGTCGAGGATTTCGTCAGCCTGCAAGACCTCGCGCCGACCTTCCTGGAAGTCGCGGGCCTCAAACCGCTGCCCGAGATGACAGGCCGCAGCTTGCTGGGCATCCTGACCTCGGACAAATCGGGCCGGGTGGACCCCGCCCGGGACCACGTCCTGGTCGGCAAAGAACGGCACGCCTGGGTGCGCAAGGGCGGTCTCGGTTATCCCTGTCGAGCGATCCGAACGTACGAGTACCTGTACATTCGCAACTTCAAGCCGGACCGCTGGCCCGCGGGCGATCCCGTGGGCGGTGGCGAACCTTACGACGCCAAGCGGACCTATGGCGATATCGACGATTCGCCCGACAAAGACCTACATGATCGAGCATCGGGACGATCCCGGCGTGAAACGGCTCTTCGATCTGGCCGTGGCCAAGCGGCCGGCGGAAGAGCTTTACGACCTGCGCAAGGACCCGGACCAGCTCAACAATGTCGCCGACGATCCCTCCTACGCCAAGGTGAAAGAGGAGCTTGCCGCCCGGCTGATGGCGGAACTGAAGGCCACCAACGATCCGCGTGCTCGTCGGCGACGGGCGACGTCTTCGACACCTATCCGTACTACGGCGGCGCCAGCCGGCAGGTGGACAGAAGGCGAAAGGCAAGAAGCAGAAGAAGCAAGGGTAGAGCGTTAGGGACGAGGCCACCGCGGTGAGGGCCGGAGGGAAATCGTGGAGTGGCTGCGGTTGCGACGCTCGTCACGTCAGACGGCCGGCGTGGGACGTAACGAGCCGCGCGGCAAGGCACAATGGCAATTCGGCCCGGACATATACACCTGGTGGCCGGCGGGAGCACACCTCCAGGAGTTGTTCGGGTCGATGGGACGGAATTCACCCTGGAGAAGCTCAGTCACATGGTCGCTGGCTGCGATCCGGCTCTTTTGACGGTCTTCCCGCAGGCCACGGACGAGCAGAAGAAGTGTTTCGATCTCCTGAAGCGGGCCTACGTTGAGGCCCGCTACAACCCCGGCTACCAGATCACCAAGCCCCAACTCGAATACCTCGCCGAGCGGGTCAAGAAGTTACAGCGTCTGACAAAGAGAATCTGCGAAGCGAGAATCGAATCCTATCTATCCGCGTGAAGAAATCGGACCTCAAGGGGAATCGAATTCCGGGAATTCCGGGGCGGGAATTCCGGGGACACCATACTCATTTCTCCAGCTGCTGCGGCTTGCGCCCGGGCTTGGCCGGCCGCACAGGGCGGCCGAGGAGGCTCTCAATCCGATCCAGAAACGCCGGCTCGCCCAAGGGCCGGCCGGTGCGTTCGTGCTGTCGCCACAGTTGCTCCTGCCGCCGCCTCCAGCGGCTCCCGCAGATACGCCCGCCAATCCCGCCCCCGCTCCAACAAGGGGGCCACGCGCACCACGGCGTCGTCCTGCCCGGCCACATGGGCCGCCGCACTGGACCAAGGCCACCGCCACGGCATCCGGCACAGCTTGGCCCGTACCGGATTGAGTTCCACGTATCGGGCCGCCCGCCGCAGATACGCCTCGTCCAACGCAAACGAGGCGAAACGACCCTGCCACAGGTGCCCCCGCCAGCCCTCCCGAAAGTTGATCCGCCGCGTGTAGCGCCGGTGGGCTTCGCCCAGAGCCCGCCGCAGTCCATCCTCACTCTGGGGCACCACGATCAGGTGCACGTGATTGGGCCTCAGGCAATACGCCCACACCTCGACCCCGCCACGCCCGCACCATTCCCCGAGCAGTTCCAGATAGGCGCGGTAATCGTCCTCTTGAAAGAACGTCGGCTGGCGCCGGTTCCCACGTTGAGTGACGTGGTGGGCGACCCCCGGAACCACAACTCTCGCCAATCGGGCCATGGCATAAACCTACCCGAGCCACGCCCCAGCGTCAAGTACCCGCCCTGGAATTACGTATGGTGTCCCCGGAATTCCGTTAGACCTCATTGAGTGCGCCTGGCTGGCGACGTGACCGTGTATGGGGCCCATGGAATTCCGGGGGGCTCCAGGGGTCACCCTTGTTTTAAGCTTTAACGCGCTTTGCGACACTGTTGGCACAAACGGGCTCGCACCTACACACTTCATCTTCTTCATGCACCCGTGCCCTTCTGTCAAGCCGGTCCCTCCCATCACACCGGTAGAATACCACCACGGCCCGCGTGTGGCAACGGAACTCCGGCCCGTGGTCTGACCTCTCGGTCCCATCCGCCTTGTGCTCGGGAATCTCCGGGACACCACACTTGTCTTGGTCTCGAATGGAGCACGGTGTCACCCAATACCTGCTCCCCGCTGGTACCCGGAACCGCCAAACGCCTCGGTTCCGGCCGGAGGCCGCGCCGGGTCTATCCCCATCCATCTGTGGCCTCGTTGCCCCTGCCTCTCTGTCCTCTGTTTTCCGTCCTCCGCCCTCCAACCTACCGCCTCCGGCCTCCGTGTTCATCTGCGGTTTCCTTATCTCTGTGTCCTCGGTGCCCTCGGTGGCAGGAATCCCTGGCGAATCACCAGGAAACGACCACGTTTGTGCAACAGTTGAAAAGGTAAAACACCCCGCGTGCGAAAAATTCTTTATTCCTTCACGCACAAGGAGTTACGCGATTTTCTGGCCTCGTGCGCGCCAGAATTCCGGCACGATTCGTGCAACACGGAGCAAGGGTAGAGGGAGGCTCGGGTCCGGGGCGGACCCTCGGATTTATGATTCCCGCCTCCGCGGGAATGACATGTTTACGATTTATGATTTATGATTTGAGAGCGGAAGGAAGAGGCATGAGGACGCGGGCCAGATGGACGGCGAATTCGCAGGGCCTGGGGCCTACCACCTCGCTTCCGGCGTTGACAAACAAACCCAATTTCCGGCGGAGTCAAAAGAAGAGCAAAGGCTTGCGGGAAAGGAGTTATGGTGAATAATACATCCGATAGGCCCCGGCCAAACAAAGCCAATTCCGGCTACGCCGGGCGGGACGGGACCCGAGAGACGGGGGATGGGGGGCAAACGTGCAAAACAAAGCCAATTCCCGGCTACGCCGGGAGGGACAGGCCCACAAGGGCGAGGGACGAGAGACGATCGTGCGAAACAAACCCAATCATGGGCAGGATGCCTATGCCGGTGTCAGAAATCGCAGATGCCGCCGATGCAGCCGCCGGCGTATTCGGTATCGACGGCGACCAGGTCGGGCGATTCCTCGGGCCGGGACTCTTCCTCCTCGCTCACGGACAGGACCTGGCTGGGTTTGGAGCCGTAGCGATAGATCGTGATGCCTTTGCACTTGAGACGATGCGCCTCCAGGTAGATCTCGCGGACGTTCTCGACGGTCGCGTCCGCCGGCAGATTGATCGTCTTGGAGACGGCGTTGTCGGTGTACCGCTGGAAGGCCGCCTGGATCGCGAGATGCTGGTGCCCGGAGACGTCGAAGGCCGTCACGAAGAGCTTCTTGATGTCGGCCGGGATGCCCTTGACCTGGGCCAGGGACGAGCGCTTCGCCACTTCGGCCAGCAACTCCCGGCTGTAGAAGCCGCGGTCTTTGGCCGCCTTCTCGAAGAGCGGATTCGTCTCCAGGAGCCGAGTCCCGGACAGGACGTTGCGCACGAAGCTGATCGCGAACAGCGGCTCGATCCCGCTGGAGCAGCCGGCGATAATGCTGATCGTGCCGGTGGGGGCAATCGTATTGACCGTGGCATTCCGCAGCTTGCGGCCTGCCTGAGGCGTAGATGGACTTTCTGAAATTCGGAAAGACCCCCCTTTCGGCCGCCAGTCTTTCCGAAGCGGCCAGGGACTCTTTGTGAACGAAGCGCATCAGTTTCGCCGCGAACGCGACGGCCTCGTGCGAGTTGTACGGAATGCCCAGCCGGATGAGCAGGTCGGCGAAACCCATAACGCCCAGACCGATCTTGCGATTGCCCATCGTCGCGGCCTCGATGGATTCCAGCGGGTAGCGGTTCACATCGATCACGTCATCGAGAAAGCGGATGCCCCACTGGATGCGGTCCCGCAGCTTGTTCCAGTCCACGGCCGCCCCGCCGACCGTGGCGCCGGCCCCTTTGTCCTTCGTCATCTTGTCCAGGTTGATCGAGGCCAGGATGCAGCTCTCGTAGGGCAGCAGCGGCACCTCGCCGCAGGGATTGGTCGCCTCGATCCGGCCGACCCCCGGCGTCGGATTGCGCCGGTTGACGTGATCGAGGAAGATCAGGCCCGGGTCTCCCGTTCGCCAGGCGGCATTGACGATCAAGTCGAAGAGCGAGCGAGCGCCAAGCTGCCGGACGCTCTGACCTGTATGGGGATTCACCAGATCGAACGGCCGGTCATTCGCGACGGCCCGCAGAAAAGCGTCCGTGACGCCCACGGACAGATTGAAGTTTCGAAAGGCGTTCGAACCCACCTTCGCTTCGATGAAATCGATGACATCCGGATGATCGCAGCGCAGGACGCCCATGTTCGCGCCCCGGCGTCGGCCGCCCTGGACGATCACCTCCGTCGCCTTGTCGTAAGATGCTCATGAACGAGAGCGGGCCGGAGGCGTGCCCTTTCGTCGAGCCCACGAGGTCGCCCCGCGGACGCAGGCGGGAGAAATCGAAGCCGGTGCCGCCGCCCGTCTGATGGATCCGCGCCATGTCGGCCAGCGTCTGGAAGATGCCTTCGATCGAATCCTCCACCGGCAGCACGAAGCAGGCGGAGAGCTGGCCCAGTCCCGTGCCGGCGTTCATCAGGGTCGGCGAGTTGGGCACGAATTCCAGGTTCCGCATCATCCGGTAGAAGGCCTCTTCCACCTCGCTGACGCAGGCGTCCGAGCCGTAATTGGCCTCGGCCTGGGCGACATGATGGGCCACGCGGCGGAACAGCTCGCTCGGCGTCTCCACGATCTGCCGCTGGTCGTCCTTGAGCAGATAGCGCCGCTTGAGAACCTCGACGGCGTTGACCGGCAGCTTCAGATCATCCTTCAATCCGAGGGCCGATTTCGCGAGACGCACCTGCGACCGGTTCTCGCGATAGAGAATATAGCTCTTGGCAATCGCCCCGTACCCCTCTTCCATCAAGGCAGTCTCGATGGCGTCCTGAATCTCCTCCACGCCGGGGATCCTGCCCTGGTACACCCGCCCGAGGCCGTCCACCACGAGGGCTGTGACACGCCGGGCGATGTCGTCGGCGCGCCTCGGGTCCTGGAGCACCTCCAGGGCCGCCCGCTGGATCGCGCGCTCGATCTTGGAGTCATCAAAAGGAACGATGGAACCATCACGCTTCTTGACACTGTCCGGTGCGGTTTTTGGGGTCATCGCGAACTCCTCGGAAAGTGGGATGCTCTGCATTCGAAGCGCCACGTCACGCTCCAACCTTCACACTTTTGCCGTCCATCGTCAAGGGGTTTCATGAATTTCTTTATATAGGACGGTCAGAATAGCCTTTTTTTTCAAGGCTCTTGACGCGCTGAACGATGTACGCTATAAGGACTCGCACGACTGCGCGGGGAGTTCACGGGATCAGACGCGTGACCGGGGCCTCCCATGTGAGGCGTCGCATGGGGAACCACGCAGGGGAGTCCGGTAAATCCGCGAAAAAGAAGGAGATGCGGCATGGATCGAGCGAAAATGCTGGGCACGGCAGTACTATGGATCTGCGGTACCCTGCTGACAGGGTGTTATAAGTCGCACCCGGAGGATATTCAGGCGTGGGTCAAGCCGTATGAGACCAACGTCACGGCCGACCGCTACGTGGTGCAGCCGCCCGACGAGCTGGAGTTGCGGTGTGCCCAGGTCCCGGAAGTCAATATGCAGCGGCAGCGGGTCCGGCCCGATGGCAAGATCAGCTTTGAGGTGCTGGGCGAGTTCGACGGTCGCCGGCAAGACCCCCGAGGAGATCTCCGTCGAGGTAGGGAAGCGGATCAAAGAACTGTACACCCTGCCGGGAGAGCACGCCGTCGATGTCCGAATCGCTGTTTTTGCCAGCCACGTCTATTATATTGTAGGACAGGTCACGCGGCCGGGACCGAGAAACTACACGGGGCGAGACAGCACCTTGACAGCGATCAGCGAGGCTCAGCCCAACTCGATGGCCTGGCAGAAACGGATCCAGGTGGTCCGGCCTGCGGCCCAGGAAGGCGCGCGAGCCTTTCATCTTCGAAATCGACTACAAGAAGATGGTCATCGACGGCGATACGCGCAAGGACGTCCTGTTGCAGGAAGGCGATATCGTCTACGTCCCGCCGACCATTCTCGCGGCGATCGGCATGGTTCTCGAAGAATTCATCTCGCCGGTCGCCCGGGCCTTCTACGGGGCGTATCTCATCCAGAATCCGCCCGGAACGTCACAAGGCGGCTACAGTCCCTATGGTGGCGGTTTCTATCGATGAGAAAGGAAATCCCACACGTGCGGAGTGTCACGTGTGAAGGGAGAACGCAGGGGACTTCAAACGTGAAGCTCTCAACCTCCGCTTTCCGGAACCCATGCGGCAATGGGCCCGATAAAGAGGATGTATGACCGAAAAGCGCGCCTTACGACGGATCCACTTGGTGAGCACGGTCTGGTTCATCGCGTGCATCGGCTATATCCTCGTGCTGGCACTGCGGCAAGCGGGCCTCCGGTGGTGGCAGATTTCCCTGTCGGGTCCCTCTCTCGCTCTGGTCGTGTTTCTGCTGGTCAGTCTGTACCTGTTTGCCCTCTACCGAGGGATCGGGGAAGCGCAGAAGATCGAAGTCGAGCACCCGCTCACGACGACCAGCTACTACATGGCCCTGTACGTGGCGGCTCCGCTTCTGGGGGGGTTGGCCGGCATTCTGGGCATGGTGGGAGTGACCGAGGGAATGACCGATTCGATCCGGTTCCTTGATTCGCTCGGGTTCTTTGTGGGAGGAGTTGTCCTCGGGACGCTGGGTACGACCTTTGCCGTCTGGGTCGGTATCGATCCGGTGGTGGGAATGCTCGAAATGCTCCTGCCGGCCAGCCGCCAGCATCGGACACGAGCGGCTGGCGCAGGCGGAAGCCCTGCGGCGCGCCCGTCAGGAGAAAAGAGAGCACCTGCTGGGTGAGGCTATTGCACGGGAAGAGCGGGATCGTCAGCAATGGCAGCAGAAGCTGGAATTACAGGCGCAAAGGCTGGCGATCCTTCTCACCTGCAACGCCGACGAATTCACGCGTGCCGAACGCGAGGCGGTGGACATCGGCGCGGAAGCTTGGCGTCTCGGTGGCCTGAGTTGCATGCGCCACCTCCACGATATGGCGATCCAGGTCCGCAAGGGAAGAGACAGCCGCGGCACGCCTGCCGACTATCTCTCCTACTGGTGGGATGGTATTGGGGATTGGCGCAGACCATCCCCGGACTGAAAGGGCCGGGCGCGAAGCCCGAGCTGCAGTGCTGTCCCCTCTGCGATGCCAAAAAAAGCCTCCGTTCCCCGGCGATTCCACTCCGGAGGACGGAGGCATAGAATATCGATCCTGGCACTGAGTTATGGTTGGAGATGCGGGGAACAGAAGAACGGTCCGATTTGCTCCTTCCCTCAGCCCGCGTGAATCACGGCGCCCTCCGCATGAATACGGGACATCTTTCGCGCGCTTCAGTAGCTGCCCTTCTGCAACTGATCCAAGAAAGCCGCCGCCTCCGTCACCTCCTCGGGCGAAAGGCCGTTGGCCTGTCCCGACAACCCCAAAGTCACCTTCAGCGGCTCCATTTGCGCCTGCAACCGCAGGGCATTCTTGAAGACCTGGATCGCGTAGGTGATGCGTCCGTTGTCGGCCTGTTCTTTCGCCAACCGGAGGCTGGCCGCGTTCGAGTCCAGGGCCATCCGTAAATACTCCTGGGCCTCCGCCTTGCGTTTCATCTGCTCATACGTCAGGGCCAGGTGATAACGCGGGGTGGCCGCCGACGGGGAATTGGGCGGATACAGTTCGATACAGCGAACGAAATCCGCCATCGCCTTGTCGAAGTCATTCAGCCGGTAGAACGCGTACCCCCTGGTATCGAGAAGGTCCGCATAATCCGGAACGATCCGGAGCCCCTTCTCGGTCCAAGGCAAGGGCCTCCCGGTACCGGTCCGGCGGATTCTCTCCCTCGCAAAGCACCCACGCGAGATTGTTCATGGCGATCACGTTGTTCGGATCGATCTGGAGAATCTGGCGGTTGCGTCGCGCGGACTCCTCGTTCCGTCCCACGTCCTGCATCATCATGCCCAGCAGCATCAGGGCCGGCAGGGATTGCGGGTTGCGCTCCAAGGTCGTGCGCAGAATATCCTCGCCCACCAGCAGGGCCTGCTTGTCGCCCGTCGCGGCCAGCACGCGGGCAATGGTCGTGGCAACACCCGCGTCCCGGGGATGCGCCGTCAGCCAGCGCTGTACGAGGTCGTTCATCTCGGTCCACCGTCTTCCTCTGCGCAGTTGATTCGCCAGAGTCATCGTCGGGGTCGGATCGTTCGGCTCGGCCTGCGTCAGTTTGTGGAACAGCGACTCGGCCTCTTCCTTTTGCCCATTGGCGTACAAGGCCTCGGCTTGGGCGAGTTCACACCGCCGACGGTCCTGTCCCTCGAATTCCGGGAGCTTTTGGCGCAGCAGATCGACGGCCTGTTGGGTCCGCCCGGAAAGGGCTTGCGCATCGGCCAGATCGATCAGGACCTCCACATTTTGGGGATTCTGCTCCAACAGTCCCTTGAGCGTCAGGGCCGCCATGGCGGGCGATCGCACTTTCTCGGCCCGAGCCTTGAACAGGACCAACAGTCCATTGTCCGGGTTGTGTGCCAGCCCGCGCCGGGCCGCATCCAACGCCTTGGCCGGGTCTTCCTGGCTCAACTCCAATTGAGCCAGCCACCGCCATGCCTCCGGCAACTTCGGCTCGCTGCTGGTCACCTCGCGCAAAATGCGGCGGGCACTCTCGACACCCGGACCCGTGCCTTTGCGCATCAGAACTTGGGCCTTGAGCAGCCGCAGTTGCAGGTACTCGGCCGCCCTGGGATCCTCCGTGTTCGCCGCGGGCGGCTTCTCGAATGCGGCGAGAGCCTTATCCACAATCGCCTCGGCGCTGCCCACCAGCGACATATCTCCGGAAGCGAGAAACAGGGTAGCCGCCATTCTCTGAATCGCGGCGTTGTCCGGCGCCAGGGCCAAGGCCTGCTTGACATCGGGAATCCCGTCCCGCACGCGGCCGATCCGGCGATAAAAATCGGCTCGTGCCGCCCAGCTCTGGGCCTGCTTGGGATCCAAAGCGATGACCCGGCCGAGATCCTCCAGAGCCTTCTCGTTTTGCTTCAGGTCGAAGTAGGTCCGTGCGCGGAGGATGTAGGCCGAGGCGTTGTGCAGCTTCTCCACTGTTTGATCGCAGAGCCGGATGGCCTCTGCGCCGTTGCCCTGCTGGACGTAAAGACTGATCTGGACCCCGATGACCGGCATCGATTCCGGCCTCCCGGCCATAAGCTCGTCGAGAATCTTCTGGGTCTCCTCATATTTCTTCTCCCGCATCCGGATCAAGGCCAGGCTCAAACGGACGGACATGTCGTTCGGGTCCTGCGGGACCATTTTCTCCAAGGCGTCCGCGGCTTCCCCCAGTCTGCCAGTCCGCAGGTTGTCCTGCAGCCGTAATCGGTCCAAGAAAGGATGGTGCAGATTCTGCTGGTCCGCCTGATCCAGAAGGCGCCGGACCTCGTCAAAGTCCTTAACCCTGTTCAGAATCGCGGCCGTGCGCACGAGAAGCGGCAGGTTGTTGGGCGATAGACTCTGCGCCTCCCGATACGTGCTGACGGCCAGCAGCAGTTCGTTGGCCTTCTCGTACGTTTCCGCCAACAGCAGCCGGTTTGCCTGATCTCTGGGATTGGTCCGCAGGTTCTCCTGCAGGAGCTTGACGATCTGGGGATAGTGAGTCTTGAAGTCATCCTCGCTGCCGCGACTCCACAGCAGCGCCTGCTCGTACCGCCACTGCCAGCCTTCCTCACCCTCCAGCGCATGAATCTCATCCACGATCTCCTGTGCCTTCCGTGCATCTTTCCCCACCGCCTCGCACGCCAACAGCGCACGCCTGGGTTGAATGTCGCTGGGGAACGCGGCCGTCAGATCGCTCAAACACTTGGTGAGCTTGCCCTCCTCCTTCCACTGTCCGTAGAACCCCGCCAGGAGCAAGCCCAAGTCCCGTCGCACGCCCGGGTCCTTGACCCGTTCGATGCTTTTCTGGATGACCACTTCACATTCCTGACGCTGGTTCTGCTGATTGAGAAAGCCGGCCAAGCCTCGAACCGGTTCCGCGGCCTGCGGAAATCTCGCCACCGCGTCCTGCAACACCGCCTTCGCTTCTTCTTTCTGACCCTGCGCCGCACACAGTTGTGCCCGAAGCAGGACCACCGTGATATCGGCGGGATTCCTGGCTTCCAGATCCTTCAGCAGCGCTGCCGCCTCGGGGAATCTGCCTCGGATCAAGGCCACGCGCGTCTGGAGAAGCTTCAGTGCCGCGTCTCCGGGGTTCTTCTGGTCCAACTCCGTCAGGCGGCTCTCAATCTCCTGCCAGGCTTTGTCTCGGTCCCCGGCCGGTGCGGGATCCGCCGCCAGCGTTTGCACGCCCGCCTGAAGCTCCAGCAGGATCGCATCCGAATGACCCGGGGCCAGTTTCTGAACCTCGACGGCCTGATCCTGCGCCTCGGACCAATTCCCCGTCTGCGCCAGGAGTCGCGCCAGGGCCATATGCCCTTCCACATTGTCGGGGACGTCCGCCACCAGAATGCGAAGTTCACCGATCGCCGACTGAATGTCGCCCAGGCGGATTAACGCCTACGCCAGCAGCCCACGGACCATCGCCGACTGCCGGTAGTCGAGCGTGATGGCCTTGCGCCAACTGGTGATGGCATCGCGCAGGCGGCCCTGCTTGTCCGCCAGGAGCCCTTCCAGAAAAGCGGCCCTGGGGGCGTCTACATCCTTTTTCCGCATTTGGGAGATACACTCGTTGGCCTCCTCCACGTGGCCGGACAGGATCAGCAACTCGGTGGCGGCCGGTATGAAGTCCCAGGGTTGAGCCGCCAGGGTCTTCAACCCCGTCTCGGCCACCGTGTACATTTCCTCCGTGGACTTGGCCCGCACGGCCAGATCCGCCGAATGCAGCCAGAGCGACACGTCCGTCGGGTCTTTGGCGTGCATCGTTTGCAGGTGCTCCCGGGCCTTGTCCAGCAGGTTCGCCCTGATGAGTTCTGCCACGAGACGAAGCCGCGTCTCCTTATCCGGCAGATCGCATTTCTGCGCCTGCTCCAGATCGGCCAGGGCTTTGTCGCGCTCCTTCGCGCTTGCGCAGGTGGAAGCCGGCTCGCGCAAGGTACGCCAGAGCCGCTTGCGGGTTTCGGGCGACCGCGTCGTCGTACCAGGACGCGGCCGGTTTTCCGCCGTCCGGATCCTCCGCCAGCATCCCCATCCTCTCGTAGGTTAGAACATCCTCCGGATGCTTCTCCAGAATCTTGTTCAGCTCGACGGCGGCCTCCTTGGGCTTCCGCAGCAGCCACAGGGCATCCGCGAGCAGGCGGCGAATCTCCACATCCTCCTCATTGTACTTCAGGTAGTTTTCCGCAATCAGCTTGGCCTCTGCCGTCGCAGGCCCCACAAGTAGATCTCGACCAGACACCGCGTCGCTTCGCGATGGTGGCTGTCCAGACGCAGGACATCCCGGTAGGCGGCGATGGCCTGCGCCATGTTGTCCCTCGTTCGCGGCCGTCGCTTGCGCTGCGCCTCGGCATACTTGAAGAAGGTCTCCACGTTGTCGCGATTGATCGTCAGGTAGTTGCCCAGTTGCTTCGCGGCCTCGTCCCAGTCTTGTCGGGCGTACGCCGCCTCGCCCAAGGGCAGCGCCTGCATCGCCCGGGTGGTTCTCTGCCACCGATGCAGGGTATACGCCGCGACGATCAAGACCGCGAACGCCACCGTCAGTACCGTCGCCAATTTCCAGTTGAAGTATCTCGTGGTCATTGACTGCATCCTTCCTAAAACTGGCGAACAAAGGTCCCTACCATTTTCACGAACGTCCGCCAACAGATCCACAGATCCAGGCCAAAGGAGAAGTCCCGGACGTATTGCATGTCATACTGAATCCATTCCTGGAAGTCCCTCTGGGGCTCACGGGTGCGGTGGACCTGCCACAAGCCGGTGATCCCCGGCCGCACGGAAAGCCGGGCATCGCGCCAGGAGGGACACAACGTATTCTCCGCTTCGGGCGAGGGCCGCGGCCCCACCACGCTCATCTGTCCCCGCAGGACATTGAAGAACTGTGGGATTTCATCCAGAAACGTCTCCCGCAGGAACCGGCCTACCGTGGTGATGCGCGGATCGTCCGCCATCTTGAACTGCGGGCCGTCCACTTCACTGACGAACCGCAGCTTGTCCTGAATCTTGTCTGCGCCCTGCCTCATGGTCCGGAACTTCACACAACGAAAAGGCCTGCCGTGCAGCCCCTGACGCCTATCCGCGAAGAACACGGGGCCGGGAGAGCCGATCTTGATGGCCAGCGCGATCACGGGAATCACGGGGGCAAAAAGGATCAAAATGAAAACGGCGGCCACGATGTCCGCGATCCGCTTGAAGCAGCGCGCATAGGAGAACCTCGGCCATACTCGAAACACATCGCTCCGGTGCCGGCCCACGTGCTCCGGCGGCTGCCGGCCCATCCCGGCGACGGCGCGTCCCGCGGCACGCCCCTCCGGGGACGCCGTGACAACGCCGCCCCGCAGCGATTGGCTCGGCTCGACCGAGACACCCGCGCCCACGATGGAGGAATCGACCACGGCGCCGCGCCCCACCGCACTGCCGTCGCACAGAACGGTCGGTCCCACGATGACGGCGTCCGCGGCAACGGTCACCTGCCGGCCCAGGAGCACCGGGCCAATCACGTGCGCCAGGGGGGAGACCCCGTCCTCCTCTCGGGCAGGCGAGGCCCGTTGTTCCTCCCCTCGTCGCAGGGTCGCGCCCGAACGCACGGAATGGCTCAGAGCCGCTCTGGACACAGCCAGGATACCCTCCACCGACCCCAGATCGTACGCCGAGCCGGCGGCCGCCAGGCTCTGCCATCTCAGCCCCGCCGCCTGGCACGTATCGATCCAGGCTCCAAAGTTCGCGAGCAAGCCGCTGTTCAGGACCGCGTCGGATACTTCCCGGCGCACGAAGAGAAAATGCGGCCAGTCTGCCGGCAGAGGCGCTGGAGACAGCGCATCCGCATACAACCGTCGATAGCCCACCACTTTGTTGTCCGGCGTCAACCGGAGCCGCTCCCCACAAGCCAGCAGATCCGGAGCCGCCGTCACGGCAATGACCTCCGCGCTGACGGTTTCCAGAAACCGCCCCAGCAACTGTGGGTCGACATGGGCGGCAAAGCGGCCGTTCGTGATAACGAGCCACGATTCCCGACCCCGCTTCTGCCGCGGCAGGACACCCAGGTGGAGCGCATCGTCGAAGAAGACCGTGCGGCCCGGGACGGCGCCCAAGTCGGCCTGCCAACGGCCGGGCAGGACCCAGAGCGATTCGTCCGGCTTTGTCCAGCCGATTCGCCCCGCGCTGTTGTCGCTCGCGCCGCGATACGCCAAATGCCGCAGGCCGTCCACGACCACCTGAGGCAGAGGGGGTGTGGACAGAGCATACCGCAAGAGGTCTTCTCCTTGCTGGGCGCTACAGTCTTGTGTCTGTCGAACGATAATCCACTGCATAACAGGTTCGAAGCGTCGCTCTCTGGGATTTCCGCCTGGGGGTCGCCGCAGGACCAACGCTTACAGGGTGCCGCCGTTGTCACCGAGTTTCTGGCTCGCCAGCAATAACTTCTTGGACTTCGGCGCTTTGCCTGCCGCGCCCCGCACCCGGTACGTGTAGGCGTAGCGATACAGGCTCTGATCGATGGGAACGTTGCTCAGCACGGCGCCGAGGACGCGGGCCCGCCCACGGGTGAATCGTTCCCGGGCTTCCTTGAGATCGGTGGCCGTCGTCTGGCCGGCAAAGCCGACGAGGACGACGGCGTCCGCCAGCTTGGCCCAGACCAGGGCATCCGGGAACGCCAGGGCCGGCGGGCTGTCGATGATGAGATGATCGTATTCGCGCGCCAGCCTCTCGATCTGCTCGGCCGCCATCGAGGACGTCAGCAGTTCGTACGGGTCGGCCATATGACGCGGATTGGCCGTCAGAACGTGCAGACCGCTCGACGGCGACACGTAGACGAGGCCGCTCGGTTCGCCGCCGAGCAGCACGTCCTGGAGATACCCCGAGTCCTTGGGGACGTTCAGCATCTGGCCCACGTCCGGTTTCCGCATGTCTCCGTCGATCAGAAGGACTTTCTTACCCGATTTGGCCAGGCTCGTGGCCAGATTGACGGCGAACGTCGTCTTGCCCTCCCGCGTGCCGGCACTGCTGACGACGAGCCGCCGTGGCAGCCCGCCATCGTAGGACAACCCCAGATTGGTGCGAATCGTCTGATAGTCCCCGGCAATCTGCTCGGCGAACAAGGCCGGCTTGAGCGTGCGCGAGCTCGTCGTGGTCCCGAGCACCGGCAGATCGAGGTGCCGCGCGACATCGTCGGGCGTTTGCAGGGTCTTATCCATCCGGTCGCGAAGGAAGGCCAGGCCGAGGCCGCAGGCCAGAGCGCCGATCACCGCCGCGGTGGCCAGTTGCACACGCCGGTCGTTCGTCTCCGCTACATCCGCCCAGTAAGCGATCTCGACGCGGGGCGGCCGTTGCTGCTCCATCTGGCAGTGTCTTGATACGGCGTGACAGCGTGTCGTACATTTCCTGATCCACCTGCAACTTGAACTGGAGATCCTGAAGATCAAGGTTCTTGCGTCCCGTCGTTTGCGCCTGCCTATCCTGCAGATTGACTCTGGCTTTCAGGGCGTTGTAATGCGCCTCGATCCGTTCGAGATCCATCTTGGCGGCCACCAGGCGCTGCTGGGCGGCCTCTTTCAAGCGGCCCTCCATCCCGCTGTCATACTCCAGCTCCAGCTCCTGGCGCTGGGCATCCAGCCGTTTCTTGAAGGCCTCCAGCACCGCCTGAATCTGGACGAGCGTGGGATGCCCCGGCTGGTGCGTCTGCTGCGCCACGATGAGGTCCTGCTCCATCGCCACGACGCGCTTCGACAACTCGGACACCAGCGGGTTCGAATTCACGTACTCGCGCCGCTGGAGCATCGCCTGTTCCGGAGAGAGATCCAGTTTCTCGGTTTTTTCGAGCAGATCGACGTTCGCCTCGGCGGCGATCTTCTGGGCCTCCAGTTGGATCAGCTCCGTCATCAGCCGCGCTTGGATGTTGAATTCCATCTCCTGGCGGGGACCTAACGCGACGGTTCCAAACTCATCGGCCGCGGCGCGGAGTTCCTCACGCTGGCTCTTGAGTTTCTTCGCAAACTCCGTCTGCTGCTTCTCCAGGAGGGTGAGGGTCTCGATGTCGGTCCTGTGGAGATTAGTGGCATCGTACGCCTTGTAGTTGCGGAGGAAGGAATCCACGATCAGCTTGGCTTCTTCGGGATGCGAACTCCGCATCGCCACCGCCAGCAGCTCCGTGCGCGGCAGGGGTCCGGCGGTGATCTTCCGAGTGGCGATGGCCTCACGCAGGATCTGCATCGGACCGCCACTGCGCCTCATCGGCCAGACGCGGGCGAGGAGCTCCTCAATCCGAGTCTGGGGCTCTCCGCTGATGAACGAGAGTTTCTGCCCGGCCAAGTCATCCGCAATCGACTCCAGCACGGTGGCTGCTGTTGGTGAGCATCGCCGCCTGCGTGTTGACAAAGTCGCCGTAGCCGCCGATCGCACTGGAGCTGGAGTAGGTATCCAGTACACCCTCAATCACGGGGCTGACCCTCACCGCCCCCTGGACGAGATAGTTGGGCTCGATCAGCAGCCAGATCGCCGGCAAGGCCAACGCCGAAATGACGATGGTCCCCAGGACCACGAGGTACCACCGCTTGCGAATACAGGCCAACAGATTGATGGTCGGCATCTCCGGCTGCGGCGGGTGCGGTGCTTCGACCGGCGCCTCGTAGACGACCGGTTTTTGCTCGATGACCTGATCGAGGTACTTCTCCAGATTATTCATACGCCCGTTCTCCCATTATTAAGGGTCTGATACATGCGGTGTGTGTCGCCGAGAGATGATCGCCGGCTCGAATTCCATCGGCGGCGTGGTCAGCCGTGCCAGCAGCCACAACTCCCCGACCACCAAAGCCAACGCCAGCGGCATCATGGCGTAACCGCCCCAGTCATGAAACCGCTGCTCCCAGGTCCGGCTTTTGATGAAGGTAAAGAATAACGCTGTCGTCGCCAGTCGCAGCGTGTTGCAGAGAAAGGCGATCGGCAGACTGGACGCCAGGATGACCAGCTTTTCCCACCAAGTGCGTTTGACCAGGAGCACCACCAACCCGCTGATGACGAAAAAGGCCATGATCATGCGCAGCCCGTTGCAGGCCTCCGCCACGGCGACAGTGGCGTCGCCGATGCGAATCACATTGCCGTCCTGCCGGACCTCATAGCCAACCAGTTCCAGACAAAAGACCGCTGAGGTGGTGGACCATCTCTGGAGCGGAAGCGTGATGGCGCTCTGAATGCGATTCGGCCACGGCAGCATCAGGCACAAGAACACCAGCACCGTAGCCACTTTTCCCAGGTATCTCCAGCCCAACACCAGCAGCACGAGCGCCGCCAGCGACAGGATCACGGACAATCTCTCGGCAGAAGAATAGAAATCCAAGCCTCCAGCGCGCACCGCTTGGGCGAAGAGAAAGGCGCCAATGCCAAAGAACAGCGCCGGTCGCACGGGCGTGCTCCACAAATCCTGACGACGCAACCAGAGAACATACGCCGCCAGGAACGGAACGAGCAAACCAGAGGAGTATTCATCGCTCCTGCGCCACACGGCGATGAGGTCCGCAAAGGTCGGCCAGTAGGACCAGAGGAACGCCGCCAGAACGATGACGCCCCCTGCCCCATAGGCTAACTGACGCGTGGAGCAGGGCACCAGCTTTGGCACCCGGGCCACCCAACGGCCGACATACGCCGCCAGAATCACGACGCCCCCTGCCGCATAGGCCAACTGACGTGCGGAGCGGAGCACCAGCTTCGGCGCCCGGACCGCCCAACGGCCGACATACGCCGCCAGAATCAAGACGCTCCCTGCCGCAGAGGCCAATTGACGTGCGGAGCGGAGCACCAGCTTCGGCGCCCGGACCGCCCAACGGCCGACATTCGCCGCCAGAATCAAGACGCCTCCTGCCGCATAGGCCAACCGACGCGGCGAGCAGGGCACCAGCTTTGGCACCCGGGCCGCCCAACGGCCGACACAAGAAGCTCGGGCCGACAGGCTCGGCGCTGCCGACCTCTCGACGACCTGGGCGCCATCGGGCAACACCGCACGACAATCCACGATGGATTCGCGGACTTCACACCGAGCACCCACTTGCGCATCGGCCCATAGAGCACTCCGGACGACCACGCTCTGGGCACCCACGGCCACATTGGGCCCAATGAGGGCAGGACCAACCACAACGACACCCTCCGCCAGCCGCGCATGATCTCCGATGAGAGCGGGTCCGCAGATCCGGGCCGTCGGATGGATGACTGCTTCTGCGCCCGTGAGCACAGGCGCCTCTGAAGATCGTCCGAACGGCGTGGCAGATCGGCCGACCGGCATCTCCTGGTGAAAGAGGACTTCCAGAGCGTCGAGGTATCCGGTGCGATTGTGGAAGTTACCCACATCCCGGTCCAGCACCACGGGATGAATGGTGCCGCCGGCACGCAGGATGGAGGGGATCAGCCCCTCCTTGATGTCGCAGTACCCGCCGCGCGGAATATGACGCAGAATCTCGGGCCGGCACAGATAGATCTCCGCGGGACTGCCAGGCGAGCCGTCGCGGCCCCCGCCGGGATTGAATACCACGGTCAGCTCCCCTCCGCCGGCTTGATGGGCCTCGATCAAATCCTCCAGGGCAGGCGGAGCCAGCATCCCGGCCGACAGTACGAGAATCAGATCCCCCGGATCCGAACCCACCGCATCCCGAAGACAGCCTGCGGTTCCGGCAGTCAGCTCTTCCATGACAAGTACAGCCTTCAGTGCGGCGTCCCGGCAGACAGCCCCCACCGCCGTCGCATCATCTTTGGCGCAACACACCGCTGCATGCCCAAATCCCGCCTCGGCCAGATGATCCAATAGATGGGCCAGAACCGGCTTATTCGCCGTTGGCCAGAGCGCCGTCGGCAGATGTGCCGCCAGCGGGCAGCGTCCGAAATCACGCCCACCGACCAGCACGACCGCACGGACCTCAAGTCCGCGGAATGGATTCCCGGATGTCATTGTTATCATCAATAACCGGACAATTCCAAAGTACTATCAGGCCTCCGTGCACACGGCGCAGCAAACACGGAGGTCTCACCGACACCTGCGCTGCCGCTGGATGCCGCCGGCGGTAATCGCGAGACCGCCAAGTCCCATAACCTCGGAGCGACCGAACGGCCGCCCTGGCATATTCGTCGGCAGTCGTCCGCCGCCGCTTTGGGGGATTCCGCTGACACCCGAACCCTGTCCGCACGTGGAATGTCTGCTCCAGGGATGAAGGCCGATAATCCGGCATCACAGAACCCGCTTCGTTCCACCGCAAAGCTCCAGAAACTGGCGGATCTTCCGCGCCACGGCCTCGGGTTCCGCCTTACGGGGTCGAGGAACAAAGGACCTGAGTTGCACCACCTTCTCCCGCAACTGGGTCTCGTCCCGAGCCACGAGGATATGGCCGAGCGCCTCGAACTCATCGGCCAGAGCCCCCTGATGATCGTTGACCACTTCCTTGTACCTCTTCTGCCGCGGCATGACGAGGAGAGGTTTGCCCTGGTCGAGAGCCATCGTAATGGCTCCCATGCCGGCATGACTGATGATGGCGGAAGCCTGCCGAAAATGCTCGTCATACGCCTTCTTCTCCAGGGACGCGACCGTCTGGAAATGACGCGGCGTATAGGTACTCTGCCCGACCTGGCCGAAGACGTCCTCCGAGATCAGGCCCTCTTCGAACAGGTGGTCGATCGTCTTGACCAGACGGTCAAACGGAAATTGCGTGCCGACGGTCAGGAAAATCACACGATGGTCCCCACATACTCCGTGCCGCGGTATTTCTGCGCCAGAGCCGCCCATTGAACAAGGAACAGATCGGCGATGTATCGGACCAACCAGCCGGATAACGACAGGCGGTCCACGTTCGTGATGCTATCCACCCAGACAATCTTCGCGCCCATGAGCTTGCCCAGAAAACAACACATGCAGCCGGCGGCCGCCCCCGTGCTCAGAACCACATCAGGTCTCTCGCGGCGCAGAATCCGCCAACACGCCAGGAAGACCCGGACGACTTGCAGGCCGTGCTGCCGATTGCATTCGCCGACCACGTGCACCTGGCCGAATGGCGTAAGGTTCTTCCGCACCGCTTCCGACGTCGTGACGACAAACGCCTCATATCCCTCCACGGCCGGCACGATCTTGAGTAGTTGACTGAGGTGCCCTCCCGCCGAGGCGACCAAGCAAATCTTCACCGGGGTCTCCTTCAGGCTCACGTCACCGAGATCTCGGTCCCGGCAAAACGCGCTTTGGCCGCCGAGATCGGGCGACGACAGAAGAGCTCGTCCCAAATCGACAGGCCGAGCAACGTCCAGATCTGCAGCCAATTATCCTTCCGTTCTGAGCAATGATCGTCCAGCAGTCTGCGGAGCGCACTGCCGTTCAGGAACTGCGCCAACGGACCGCTGCTGGCACAGATCCTGTCGTAGCACATGTCGCGCAGCCGTCCACGGAACCATTGGGTCAGGGGCAGCCGAAAACCGACCTTCGGCCGGTGCACGATGCTCCGGGGCAGGTATTTCCCCGCGATCCGCTTGAGCAGGTACTTACGGATGAACCCACGTCGATGATGCTCAGCCGGACGTGGCCGAGAGCCGCCTGCGCGTCGTCGTAGATTCCTTCTCCATCCGGGCCGCGATGGCGCATGACGTCCAGCATACCCTGGACGATCCCCTGATCGGGCGGCCCCGCCACCCGATTCACAATGCCGGCAATCCCACACATGGATGGTCCTCAATGACCGGCGAGCACGGGCTGCCAGAGTCGCGGCCCCAGTCCGACACTGGCCCGCAGCCGGCTCATCTGCTCCTTCCGCACGTAGCGCCGGGCCTCGCCGACAATCTGCCGCCGCTCGTGCACCAAGTATCCGTAGGCGAAACCCGCCAGCCGGACCAGTCCCGCCCCGCCGTAGGGTCTTTCCTTGAAACAGCGTCTGGCGCACTTGGCGATCATGAAGACCGGGTGGGTCGCCACGCAGTAATCGGTCAGTCCCTGCCGGAATTTCGCGCAGAATGCTGCTCCCGTCGCCCGTCCCGACCGGCTTCTGATGCACGGCCTGGAGGTCCGGGAACGACCAGGTCTGCCAGCCGTGCATCCGCGCCAGGATCTCGGTGTACGTGTCCTCCCCGCCGTTGGGACAAGGCACATACCCGCCGATCTGCCCGTAGCAGGCCCGCCGAAAGACTTGCAGGGCCTTCGGGGTCGAGCGTCTATCGATGAAGGCCTCCCGCCAGGCCCCGGCAACCTCTTCGACGTACGTCCCCGTCGCAATCCCCAGCTCGGGATTCGCCTCGAATCGCCGGAAGATCTCCTCGTAATAGCGGGGACAAAGAATCATATCGGCATCCAGAATAGCCCAGGTAATCGAAGGCCAGACCCTTTCACCCTCGCATAGCCCTGGAGAAGCGCGTGTACGTTGCTGCCGTAGTAGGTTTCGCCGGCCTCGCGCTGACGCCGACAGGCCTCGATGAATCCGCATCGTTCGGCATACCGCTGCACGATGTCCCAGGTGTCGTCGGTGGACCCATCATTCACGATGACCCACCGCAACGGCTGCCGTGTCTGGGCCAGAACGCTTTCGATGGTTTTGGCGATGAACCGGCCTTCATTGTAGGCCGGCGTGATCAAGACGTACGTTGGGTCCGGCACAGCACCCCCGGGGTTCATCCTCTGGCCCGCCCTCTCATGCGCACGCGGAAGTCCTTGCCCGTTTCTGGACACACAGCGCCCTCCACCCGCAGAGCGCCCGCCAGAACCCGGCCGCATATGTCCGCGCGGTCTCCCAATTCTCCGGACGGGCGCCACGCGAGGTCGCGGCCGTGGCCAGCCAGAGGGGAAGCCGCAACAGGAAGAACATGCTCACAAACACACAACCCGCGACGTAAGACGCCCGGCCTCGATGCTTCCGCAGGAACAGCAGAAGGCTCGCCCGGAGCTGAAGGCACATCGGGCCTTTGAGCCGGGCACTGCTGGCTCCCCCCAGGTGCACGATCTGGGCGGTCGGCGTGAAGAGGACCTTCCACCCGGCCTTCCGGAAGCGGTAACACCAGTCCGCCTCCTCGCCGTACATGAAATAGCTCTCATCGAGGACGCCGACTTGTTCGATCGCGGCACGCCGAACGAGGATGAAGCAGCCTGTGACGACATCGACCGCGCGCGCGTCCTGACCATCCCACCAGGTCATTCGCTCCCGGCCGCAGAAGCGGTTGCGCGGAAACAGCTTGTTCAGATACAGGGCCGCGAGCAGCAGATTCAACGCGGAGGGAAAGAGAAAGCACGTGGGCTGCCACGTCCGGTCCGGGTTCAGCACCCGGCACGCGGTGGCCGCGGCCTCCGGATGCGCCTCCGCGAAACGCACCATCTTGTCGATGGCACCGTCGAGCACCAGCGTGTCGGAGTTCAACAGCAGGACGTACCGTCCCTGCGCGATCTCGATGCCTTGGTTGTTGGCGGCGGCAAAGCCGCGATTGGCGGAGTTCGCCAGGAGAACCGCCTGCGGAAACGCCGTCCGGACCATGTCCACCGAGCCGTCCGCGGACGCATTGTCGACCACGATCACCTCGAACTCCACCTCCTTGGTCTGCTCGTAGACCGTCCGCAGACAATCGCGCAGGATCTCGCGGGTGTTCCAGTTCACGATGACCACGGAGACGGTCGGCCGGCTCATGTGCGGGCACCTTGCCAATGGGCCTGTTGCGGCCGTGCGGCGACCGCCACCCGCTCCAGGTGTTGCGGCGCCTCATAGACCTGACCGTACGCGAACGCCACGCCCGCGAGCAGAAGATACCAGATCATGTCGATCTGACCGAAATAGGAGACCCCGATGAACGACAGGCAGTGAGCGATGATCGTGACAAAGAGGCCCCACGCCAGATAGGATTCGCTCGCGTCCCGGGAACGCACCGACAGGCGCACCACCGTCCGGGCGCCCACGAAAAGGATCACGCAGAACAAGACCAACGTGATGAACCCGCCGCGCACCCCTTCCAGGATGTACTGATTGGTCACGTCCTCCAATCCCAAGCCCCAGCTCCTCGTGTCGCGCGTGCCGAGCAACATCCAATGACGGAAATTGCGGATGGACTGGTCGATCAGATAGAAACGGTGCCAGCCGGTCGAGCCGGAGACCACGCCCGACGCGCGCGACGAGGTGCCAGACGGGAGCCTTCATGACAAAATTCAGGGCGATCACCAGCGCCAGGACCCCCACGCCGCGGTCCCGGTGTATTGTCGCAACGGGAACGCGAGCAGCAAGGCACCGACGGCCATCACGGTGAGGATGGGCGTGCTCGAGGCCGTCATCCAGATCATCAGAGTGCTGGCGACCACGGCGGCCCACAGCACCGAACGGTGGTACCCCCGCTGCCGGGCAAAGACCACGAACAAGGGCACCAGCGTCGCCCAGAACAGACCCATCATGATCGCGTGCGGAAACGTCGCCTGACACCGATAGTTCTCCTCCCGGAACGTGGTCACCACGCGCCCGAGCACGGCGAAAGGATTCGCCCCCTGGAGCCACTCCAGGACGACAAAGGGCAACATGGCCACGGCGCAAAAGGCCAAGGCCACGTAGGCGAACCGCAGATCCTTCCAGGACTGCACGCTCTGACGGAACACCCAGTAAAGACAGAGCCACTCGACGAACCGGCCGCAGCGGTTGATGAGGGCGCTCAGGCTCATCCACTGGATGACATAGATCATGCTCCCGACGACGAACCAGGCCAGAATCAGCTTGTCGAACCGATTCCAGCGGACCGGCGACGATCTCGCCGCGCAGGGCCAGCCGCAGCATGCCCACCACCACGAGGATGCGCAACACCTGGAAGTTCAACTCGCCGACCATCACGGCCTGATCCGCCGGGGCAAAGCAGGCCCCAATGACGTAGGGAAGCAGCAGGTAACGCCGCGGAATAAAGAACGTCATGAAGCGCCAGCACGATCGTGATGAGAAGTGTCGGGCCGGTGATTGTTGCTGGGCTATTCATTGTTCTGCGCTACCGCTTTCCGAGGAGAGTCTACACGTCATACTTCGTCGTGGGAGACACGGACTTGACGACGCGGGCCGGCACGCCGGCGACCACGGTGAAGTCCGGGACGTCCCGGGTGACAACGGCATTGGCGGCCACGACCGCTCGTTTCCCGACGCGCACGCCCTTCAGGATCACACACCCCTCCCCCAGGAACGCACCGTCGCCGATCTCGACGGGGGCGACCCTGAGTCTGGGGCTCTCCCGCGCACTGAGATCCGGCTCATCATAGCTATGATCGTGGTCCGTGATATAAACCCTGCCGCCCACCAGCACATTCCGGCCGATCGTCACTCGGCCGGCCGCACCGCAATGAAAGTAGAACTGGATCGCCGTGCCATCCCCGATGATCAATTTCGGACCATCATTGGAATCCGCGCCGACCGCCTCCAGACGCGCTCCTTTTCGGATGAGCACGTTTCGACCGATCGAGATGGCCCGCGGATTGGTCAGCATATCGCAGCGGCCCAGTCGGGACCGCCAGCCAAACGAATAGAACCGGGGGCGCCAACGCACGTAGTGCCAGACCGCACCCGCCAGGTTCGCGCATCGTTTTGTGGTGAAAACGCCGGCCATACGCCTACCCCCGGAACGCCTGCCCGACCTCAGCCGTCGAATCGTGGTCGTGGATCGGCCGCAGTTCCGCCCTGGGATAGGACCAGGAGCGTCGAAACCATGCTTGCCTGAGGCGCTCCCATCCGGCGACGATTTTGGCGGCTGTCCGTGGCAGGAATCGCCCCTGTGCGCCCCACCGTTGCGCCAACAATCTCCGGCGGACCCCTTGAAGATCGCGCTGAAGGTATCGTTTCACTTGCCGGTCGACGTCCCTTTTCTTGTTCCAGAATCTTCCGCTCGATGTACTCGATGCACGCCAAGAGCCGCGCCGGCTCTTTCTGGGCCGCGACCGAGAGGTTGAAATCATCGTTGGCGCCGCACCACACGACGAGCGGATCGCGAATCACGGCCCACGGCCCGCGCAACGCCAGCCGCAGTGCCAGATCATGGTCCTCCATCAGCCACAGCCGCTCGTCAAATCCGCCGCAGTCCAGCAGAAATTCCCGTCGAATCAACGCCGCCTGGCAGAACAGCACAAAACGCGTCGCCAGGACCGGGGCCGGATTGACCCACAACCCCTGCGGCTCTCCCAGGATCAGCTGCGCGATCTGAAAGGAGTTCTCCTCCCGGCCCTCTGCGATTCTCATGCGCGTGTTGCAGAGGCAACAGGGCACGTCCGCGCCGGCGCGCTGCAACAGGTCCACTTGCCGCTGGAGCTTGGTGGCCAGCCACAGATCGTCGGAATCGAGAAAGGCGATGAGGTCGCCCCTCGATTCCCGAATGCCTCGATTTCGGGCCGCCGAAGGCCCCGCATTCTCCTGGACCACCGAGACAATGGCATCCCCATAGCTCTGGAGGATTTCCGGCGTTTCGTCCGTCGATCCATCATCGACGACCACGACTTCCACGGGACGGTAAGTCTGCCCCAGTACGGAGTCGATCGCCCGCGTGACTACGCCGGCGCGATTGAAGGTAGGAATGATGATGCTGACGAGAGGGTTCAGGAATCACTACCTCCAAGTGGTGCGGCGTAATCTTCCCAGAACGTGCGGCAGAAGCAGCGCCGCCAGGGCCCTCCGGTAGCTCCGGAAGGCCCCTCCGAAGCGAAGGGCGTCCCACGCGGCGTGACGGGCGGCCCCATAACGCTTGCTCGCGCACAGCATTACGGCCCGGAGGGAAAGAAAATGTCCCAGAATGTGCCGCAGCCGGCCGGTCACGACAGGATTCCGGCCCAGGTAACGAAAATAGGCCTGCGAGATGATCCGGATATGGGAATCCAGGAATTCCGCCGCGCGCCGGACCAGTCCCCCACCAGACCATTTCGCGCGGGAGAACGTTCCACGAACACCAGAGGCTCATCCACATAGGCAAAAGGAGTTTCAAAGGCCAATTCGTAGACCAGCTTCGTGTCTTCCCCGACTCGCAAGCGTTCATCGAAGCCGCCGACACGGTTCAGCAACTCCCGTCGGATCAGCATGGACTGAACATAGAGCACCCGCGACGGCTGGAGTATCAATTCAAACGGTTCCTCAAACACCTCCTGGCCGGCCTGGCCGGTGCTGGGCACGGCCTCGGCCCGTTCCTGGGCACCCATGATCTCAATGTCCGTGAAACAGACGCGCGTCCCCGTGCGTTCCACCAGTTCCATCTGGCGCCGGAGCTTCGCAGGCTTCCACAGGTCGTCGGAATCCAGGAAGGCAATCCAGTCGTGCTGCGCCATCCGCCAGCCGCGGTTCCGTGCGGCACTCGGGCCGGCGTTGTCCTGCCGGACGTACCTTACGCGGTCGCCGTAGGGCCTGATCACGTCGCCGGTGGCGTCCCGGGAGCCATCGTCCACGACGATGATCTCACAATCCACACCCGTTTGAGCGATCACGCTGTCGATCGCTCGGGCAATCTGTTGGGCGCGGTTGTACGTCGGGATAACGACGCTCACCCACGGCATTGTGCATGTCCCCAAAACAGGGCGGTAACGGCCAATCGAATGCGACGATCCAGCGTTCCCAAGGCGTACTGCGGCCACCAATCCCTTGCCGAGAATGACCTTCGCAGAGAGATCGCCGAAGACGATGCTTTTGAGGATGCTCCCGCAGCACCGGATCGCGTGGACCGCAGCGCCCCAGACCGATGGAAGAGCAGCACCGTTCTTCGCGGCCATGGTCACGCCGTCCCGGCCGGCCGCAAACAGTCTCTTCACGAACCACCAGACCGTCATTCTCTCGGAAGAGACCACGTGCCCCACGATCGCTCTGGGTTCATAGACGGCCAGACCCCCTGTTTCCCGAATGCGATGGAGCAGATCCGATTCCTCGCCCGAGCACAGGGAATGTCGGCACCGACCCAGAGAGGTGTCAAATCCTCCCAGTTGCACGGCCAATTCCTTCCGGACCGAAAAGTTCAGTCCAAACAGGTCCTTGTCCAACCCCACGATGGCCTGATCGCCATAGTCCAACTTCGACAAGAGGGACTCGTATTCCTCGGGAAGCCAAGCGGGCCGCTGCGCGGGGTAGATCAGATAGCTCTTGCCGCCGACGACCGCCGCGGAATACTCCTCAAACGCCGTCGCCACGGCCGAGAGCCAGCCGGGGTCCACTTTCACGTCGTCGTCGATATACGAGACAATGTCCCCCACGGCCTCTTTCAGTGCCCGGTTCCGGGCGTGGCTCAGACCCTGAGTTCTCTCAAGGATATACCTCAGCCGTTGTCCCCATGCCGCCTGGCATCTCTCGACGACACCCTTCGTCTCGTCGCTGCTATTGTTGTCAACCACCAGGATTTCGTACTCCAGGGCGGGAGGGCATATCAGACCCCGAAGGGTCTCCAGAACAGCCTCCAGTTTCCTGGCGTTGTTGTAAGTGCAGATGGCGATGCTGACCATCATGGGCGAGCCGTCCCAGCACCGATGTTCCGAACCTTTGGCGTAGATCGGCCACACCCAGGCCCGGTCAGACTCCGTCCCCGTCGGTTGTCATCCTGGACATGCGCAACTCCGTGAAGGGTAAGACCTTGCGGCGATATCCAACTCACAGTTGCCGGTGCGCAAGACAGCATCCAACCGGCCGCCAATAACAGCATGGCCAGGTACGGCACTTGAGCGCCCGACGATTGTATCGTCTTACAATGACCTGCAAATTAGGCATTTCCAACTACGCCTCGTACCTTCCAGAAGCATTGAAAAGGCCGGTTTTCGGCCGAAAAACCGCTCCCGGCACGCCGTTGCCTGCATCTGCGGTCAGGAAATTCCTACATAGATTATAGTCTTGACGGCAGATGGACTATCGGACCCTGCTCGCAGCCGGGCGGCTCCTCATGTGCCGGACCGAGTGCGTGTCTCAACTTAAGTATCGATAAGAGCAGGGGTTATGACAGAGATCACCAGAGTCGATGAGGATGACTTGCTGCGCCACGGATTCCAGAGGACCTGATGTTCTGAGCATAGCGCATGCCCCCACGAGTGCATTGACAGGCCGAAAATGCCTGACCGCACAGTGTTCCTGAGATCCATCAATGGGCGTGACCCCCATCCATCTCCACAAAAACTCTCTCACAATTCTTTTTTGTATCATGTCGCGATCCTCTTGTCCAGATATAAAAGATGTAAGTCACAGGATCAAGACGTTGCCACGGCATGGAAGACAATGTGTTCCGCGGCTCGCCTCGGGCAATGGGATGCCCTCCCGGCCCCTGCCTCTGCACCGCCAACCGAAGGTCCACAGACCACCGAGTCCGTGGTCGTTTGTGGACGCGCTCACGTCTTTTGGCGACTCCTTTATATTATATTGTAGGTTTTGATTGCAGAATTGTTGTGTAACCTACGAACATCGTGGATTTTGATTGGAGAAGAGTCACGTAAGGTACGAATAAGGGAGACAACGTCGCACAGAGTAACAAGGAACATAAGAAAGTAAGTAATAGCATGGAAAGCAGCAACATCGAACGTAGTAGCACCGAGAGCAGTAACATGGAAACCCGTAGTCACAGCGATCATCCCTTAGTGCCGAATCACCGTGTGCTATCGCCGTCTTGGCGTCGCGGCGGTGCTGTCGTACTGCCTGGGGGTACAGGCACTGGCAAGCGCCGCCACCTACTATCTCAATACGACCAGCGGCAGCGACGGCAATCCCGGCACCATCAGTGCCCCCTGGAAAACCTTGACCAAAGTGCAATCTGCCGCCAGTGGCGACACGATCGTCATCCAGTCGGCGGACGCCACCACGTACGCCGCCCCTTGGCCCACCCACGTTTCTTACCGAGCGAGCGTCCTTCAGCAATTCGCCATCACTTGGACGTTCGACACCGACTACCCTGTCGGCCAGTTTGCCAACCGAGATTTCTGGGTCGTCGGACCCGTCAAGATCGTCGGAATCAATCCACCGTCCACGCTGGTCAGCGGCCGGATCAAGAACGGCTCGATGCTCAACCCCGTGCCCGGCAATGCCAGCCAAGGGTATGACAACTCGATGCCCTTCAACACCTACGATGCGGCCCTGAACGTGGCCTATAACCGGTCCAACAGCAACCCCCTCGTCCTGGCGGCGAATTCGTCCCTCGTGTCGACGATCAGTATGGATGCGGGGGGCAGCCTACCGCAAGTGCAGCGGGCCGTCGTCCTGACCGTTCTGACTTCCCCTGCCGCACCCGGCAGCTTCCGGCCCCCGTACTGTGGCACGGACAAGACGATCAAGTTCAACAAGTCCGCGCTGAACTACACGCTGCTCAAGTCGCTCGCGCCGGTCTCCGGGACGCCGGCACTGGCCAGTGTGGAGGCCATGTTTGCCGCACCGTGGATCGACCATCAGGCGGGATGGGTCGCTCGGTATCAACACCCGAGCCTCAACATGCCTGATTATGGGCGCGAGATGTATACGAACATCGGAACTGGCGCCCTGATGCTCCATCTGAGCTTCACGAACGCCCAGAAGGAAACCCTTTTCATCCGGTATGTGCAATTAGGTATCGACTTCTACGGGATCCTGACCAACGGCGGCAGTTGGCACTGGGCCAATGACGGTGGTCACGCGGGCGGACGCAAGTGGCCCATCCTCTTTGCCGGTATGGTCCTCAATGACGCCGCCATGAAATCCGTCGGCGCCAAATCCGGGGATTACCTCTATCAAACCGGCTATGGGCCCGGCAATAATCCGCCCGGCTATCTGCACTTCGGAGAGGACGACCAGACCTTCCACGTGGCGTCGCTCGATGTCAGCGTCACGAACGGCCCCACGTGGAATCCGGATTCCCGGGATGCCGTGAAGATTCCGTACAGCACCTCCGATATCGGGCTGCCCGAGTGGGGGATTCGGCACGCCACGAACCCGGAGATGAGCAACAAGTACCTTCCCACGGAGTATCGCAACGTCGCGGGTCCGCCCTTCCACGGCACGGCCCTGGCCGCCCTGCTGACTCCCGGCGGCAAAGCCTTGTGGAATCACAACGCCTTCTTCGATTATGCGGACCGGTATATGGCCTTCACGGCCACCGGGGGGGAATTCGCCGGCTGGTGGAGGTCGATGAGCGGGTTTACCGCGAACATGTGGGACACCTATAGAGCCCAATTGGGACCCGTTTGGCCGGCCACCGGCGGTAGCGCTCCCGTCCTGGCCCCCCTCGGCAATCAGCAGGTGGCAACGGGCCAGACTCTGACGTTTACGGTCAGCGCCACGGGTGGCAGCGGCACTCTGACCTACTCGGCCTCCGGGCTTCCGGCCGGCGCCGCGTTCTCCGGGCAGACGTTCACGTGGACCCCGGGGGCAACCCAGGCCGGCAGCTACACGGTCACGTTCACGGTCCGGGACAGTACCGCCCAGGATTCCGAGACCATCACGATCACCGTGATCAAGCCCAACTCGGCTCCGGTCCTGGCCGACCATCGGGAACAAGTCGACGGGTGAGAATCAGGCGCTGACGTTCACGCTCAGTGCCACGGATGCCGACAACGATCCGATCACGTATTCCGCCACGGGCTTGCCCGCCGGCGCGGGTCTGAACAGTCCGACCTTCAGTTGGACCCCGACCTACACCCAGGCAGGCAGTTACAACGTGACGTTCATTGCCAGTGACGGGAAAACGCAAACCTCGCAGACAATCACGATCACCGTGGCCAACACCGACCGGCCGCCGGTTCTGGCCGACATCACTGACCGGTCGGTGAATGTCAGCAGCCTGCTGACCTTCACGCTGTCGGCGACGGACCCGGATGGAGACAGTTTGACGTACTCCGCCGGCACGCTGCCCAGCGGCGCCACGCTGACGGGCCAGACCTTTGCCTGGACGCCTACCTCCAGCCAGGCGGGCAGCTACACTGTGACGTTCACGGCCAGCGACGGTCAGTTGCAGACCTCCCGGACGATCACGATCACCGTCGTGGGCGTGGACCAGCCGCCGGTGGCGGCCGCCACCTACTACCTCAACACGGCCAGCGGCAACGACAGCAATCCCGGCACGAGCAGTGCCCCCTGGCAGACCCTGACCAAGGTGCAATCCGCCGCCGCCAGCGGCGACACGATTATCATCCAGTCGGCGGATGCCGCCGCGTACGCCGCCCCCTGGCCTACCCAGGTCTCCTATCGGGCGAGTGCCCTGCAGCAATTCGGCATTACGTGGACGTTCGACACCACCTACCCGGTGGGCCAGTTTGCCAACCGGGATTTCTGGGTCGTCGGGCCCGTCAAGATTATTGGCATCAACCCGCCGTCCACGCTGGTGAGCGGCCGGATCAGGAATGGCTCGATGCTCAACCCCGTGCCGGGCAATGCCAGCCAGGGGTATGACAACTCGATGCCCTCCAACACCTACGATGCGGCCCTGAACGTGGCCTACAGCCGGTCCAGCAGCAACCCCCTGGTCCTGGCGGCCCATTCGTCCCTCGTGTCGACGATCAGCCTGGATGCCGCGGGCAGCCTGCCGCAGTTGCAGCGGGCGGCCGTTCTGACGGTCTTGACTTCCCCCGCCGCAGCCGGTAGTTTCCGGCCTCCATACTCCGGCTCGGACAAAACGATCAAGTTCGACAAATCCGCGTTGAACTACTCGCTCCTCAAGTCCCTCGCGCCGGTCGCCGAGACACCGACGCTGGCGAGCGTGGAGGCGATGTTCGCCGCGCCGTGGATCGACCACCAGGGGACTTGGGTGGCCCGGTACCAGCACCCGAGCCTCAACATGCCCGACTACGGGCGCGAGATGCATACGAACATCGGGATCGGCGCCCTGATGCTCCATCTGAACTTCACGAACGCCCAGAAGGAGACTCTCTTCATCCGGTACGTGCAGTTGGGGATCGACCTCTACGGGGTCGTGGCCAACGGCGGTAGCTGGCATTGGTTCAATGACGGCGGTCACGCGGGCGGTCGCAAGTGGCCCATCCTCTTTGCCGGCCTGGCCCTCCACGATACCGACATGGAATCCATCGGCGCCCAATCCGGGGATTCTCTCTATCAGACCGGCTATGGGCCTGCCCACAATCCGCCCGGCTATGTGCACTTCGGCGAGGATGACCAGACCTTCTACGTGGCCTCGCTCGATGTCAGCGTCACGAACGGCCCCACCTGGAATCCGGATTCCCGGGATGCCCAGCGGATTCCGTACAGCAGCTCCGATCTCGGGCTGCCCGAGTGGGGAATTCGGCATTCCAGCAACCCGGAGCTGAGCAACAAGTGGCTTCCGACGGAGTACCGCGCGGTGGCCTGTCCGCCTTTCCACGGCACGGCCCTGGCGGCCCTGCTGACTCCCGGCGGCAAGGCTCGGTGGAATCACGACGCCTTCTTCGACTATACGGATCGGTACATGGCCTTTACGGCCCCCGGCGGAGAGTACGCCGGTTGGTGGCGGTCGATGAGCAATTTCACCGCGAACATGTGGGATACGTATCGAGCCCAATGCGGTCCCGTCTGGCCGGCCGCGACCGGCACGGCTCCCGTGCTGGCCTCCATCGGCAATCAGCAGGCGACCGTGGGCCAGACTTTGACGTTCACGGTTAGTGCCACCGGCGGCCGCGGCGCTCTGACCTACTCGGCCTCCGGCCTGCCGGCGGCGCCACGTTCTCCGGGCAGACGTTCACGTGGACGCCCGGCGCCACTCAGGCCGGCAGCTACACGGTCACGGTCACGGTCAGTGACGGCACGGCCCAGGATTCCAAGTCCAGCACGATCACCGTGGCGAAGCCCAACGCGGCTCCGGTCCTGGCCGTCATCGGGAACAAGTCGGCCAGTGAGAATCAGGCTCTGACATTCACGATCAGTGCCACGGATGCCGACAACGATCCCATCACCTATTCGGCCACGAGTCTCCCTACGGGCGCGGGTCTGACCGGTCCGACGTTCAGTTGGACGCCGACCTACACCCAGGCCGGCCGCTATGACGTGACGTTCACCGCCGGTGACGGCCAGTTGCAGACCTCACAGACCATCACCATTACCGTCGTCCATGTGGACCGACCGCCGATTCTGGCCGCCATCGGCAGCAGGACGGTGGACGCGACCAAGCCCCTGAGCTTCGTCCTCTCGGCGACCGACCCGGACGGAGATAGTCTGACCTATTCCGCCGGTGCGCTGCCCAGCGGCGCCGCGCTGACGGGTCAGACCTTTGCCTGGACACCCGCGTCCAGCCAGACCGGCACCTATCCGGTCACCTTCACCGTCAGCGATGGCCAGCTTACGGACTCCGAGACGGTCAGCCTCACCGTGTCCGGCGTTCTGAACGATCAGATTGCTCCGGCGGTGGTCCAGTGGTCGCCGGCCCCGGACGCCATTCAAGTGCCCTTGAACAACCTGGTGACGCTTCATATCACCGACGCCAACTCCGGCGTGGACGCCAATTCCGTGGCGATTCGGGTCGATGGCAACGTCGTCTACCAGGGCAACATGGCCGTCTACACGAGCGCAAAGGGCCAATGCAGCCGTTCCGGCACGAAGAATGATTATCGGTTCATCTACCAGCCCAATGCGATGTTCGGCTTCGACCAGACGGTGGCCGTCCGCGTGAATGCCGCCGACCAGGCGGGAAATGTCATGAGCGAGTGCCAGATCTCCTTCACGACGGAAATGCGGGCCTTCGGCAAGAACCGGTCGGTCAGCACCGCGGGAGGTTATGCCGACAGCCAGCCGGCCGCGGCGAGCGATCCCGCCGGGAACCTCTGGGTGGCCTGGCACACCGGGGCCGTGGGCAGCCGGGACATCTACATCGCGAAACGGGCGTTTGACGCCAGTACCTTCCAAGTACCTATTCGGCTCACCGCAGACAGGCGCGACCAGTGCAATCCGGCGCTGGCCGTCAGTGCGACGGGCGCCGTGTACGTGGTCTGGCAGGACAATCGCAATGGCAACTGGGATATCTACGCCGCCATCTGTTCGGATGGGGCGACTTTCACCAAAGAGGTACGGGTCACGGATTCCACGCACCACGAGATCAATCCCGCGCTGGCCGTCGATCATCAGTCGCCGAGCCGCGTCTACGTCGGCCTGGCAGGATGACCGCAACGGCAACCAGGACATCTACGCGGCCAGCTCCACCAATGCCTTTGCCACGTCCACTGGTGTCGCAGATCACGAACAACGCCGCGGACCAGAAAGAACCGGTTCTGGCGGTCGACGCCGACAACGTTGCCTACGTCTTCTGGACGGACATGAGGAACGGCCAGGCGGATATCTATGCCGCTGCCTCCAACATCGGCGGGCTGGCCCAATGTGCCGGTCGTGACCGGGCCTGGCCGAGCAGACCCAGCCGGCCGTGGCGGCCGGGGCGGGAACCGTCCTGCACCTGCTGTGGGTGGACAACAGCAGCGGCAACACAGAGGTCTGCTACGCCGCGCTGAACGGTCTGCCGAGCAGTCCCGTGAGCCGGCATCAGCATCAGCGACGACACCTCCGGCGCCAGACCAGACCGCACCGGCCGTCGTCTGCGGCCCGGACCAGCGGGTCTTCGCCTGCTGGACTGACTGGCGTCATACCGGCGCCACGGACACTGACACGGACTTGTACGTTGCCGAACTGCGGTCCGGGACGGCCGGGACCAACATCCTCGTCGGTGACGACGGCACGAACGCCAACCAGGGCGACCCCGCCATCGGCGTGGATCGCTACGGCGAGCCGTATCTGGTTTGGACGGATTACCGCAGAACCACGACGGAGATCTATAGTGCCGCGACCACGCTCATCGATCCCAACCCGTTGGACTCGAAAGTGGTCGTGGCCTCGGCAGGCGCCACGATCGGAACCGACCCGGCCGCCATCAACGGGCCGGAAGACGTATCGATCATTGTGCCGGCCGGAGCTTGCCAGGCGGACCTCCGCATGGCCATCTCCCGGATCCTCAATCCGCAGATCTCGAGCGAGGCTCTGCTGGGAAGCTACGACTTCGGGCCCAGCGGCTCCAACTTCGAGCAGCGCGGTGACGGTAACCATTCCGTACACCACCTCCACCGGCAAGCGACGCATCCTGCCCTACTGGTACGATTCCGTGACCGGGGCGCTCAGTCAACAGGGGATCACAGATGTCCAGAACCTCTATATCTCCACCAGGTTGAGCGCGCTGCAGTTCCGGACGACGCACTTCACGCCGTTCTATCTGGTCGATGCCGATGCGGCCGGTGCCGCGACCGGCACGGGTGCCGCCGGCGGCTGCGCCCTTTCTCCGAGTGGGGAGGGCTGCGCCGAGCCAGTTGCTCGTGCCCTGCGCCGCCCTTGGCATCATCATGATGATTCTGCGGTGCCGCGATCGAAGAAAAGGCTCCGGCAGGCCGGGACAAGGCATGAACGCATAGAAGTGCAGGCCCGCAGACGTTGCAACGTCTTCGAGGGCTTGAGCCGGTCCTGCCTGATGGATTCGATCCTGCCGGCTCGGGGGCAACCTCCGAGCCGGCAGCTCTATTTCCGGGAAGATATGCGGTGCTCGGCGTCGCAGCCGCCGTCGCCTGCGACGCGGCGCTCACGGAAGTGCGATTTCGAGCGGAGGGCGAACGCCCGTCCTCACCCGTCGTCAACCACGATGGTCTTGCGGCACGGCCGGTCGCGAAGCGGATTCGACACTCGCGCGGGAATGGACCGGAGTCGCCGGGGGCACCCCGAACGGCGACCGTAGAGAATCCCCGAGTCGCGCGACCAGTTTCGTCAAGTCCTCCCGATCGCGCGGCTCCAAACAGAATACCAGCAGTACCGCCCAGTAACACAGAAGGCCGGCGGCCGTACACAGGCCGACCGCCACCCAACTATCCGGCCTGACGATGAGCGCCAACGCCGCCCACACGACCGAAGCGACGCAGCCCGGTGTCAGGCCGGGGATCAGGGCTTCGCGCACCCACGCGTCGAATGTCGCACCGGCCAGCCTCAGCCCCAAGGGCCACAGCACCAGGAACTCCACGACGAACTCCACGGCGAAAGCGGCCAGACCCACGCCGGAGGCGCCCCATCCCAACAGGCGCACGGCACAGATGACCAGCGCCACGATGGCGGCCTGGGTCGCCAGGACGTACAGGCTCGTGGGTCGAAGGCGGTCCGTGGCACTGGCCACTTGCCAGATCATCCACGCTCCGCACGCGACCGGAAGCCCCCCCAGGGTCAGGACCATGACGACCGCCGCCTCCAGATAAGTCTTGGTGGCGTACAGGCGAATGATGGGTTCGGCGTAGAGGGCGGCCGGCAGTGCGATCATGAGCAGAATCCACAAGGCAATGCGCCCGCCTCGCACATAGATCGCGCGAATCCGATCCTTCGCCCCCATGGCATGCATACTGGTCACGACCGGATACAGGGGCCCCCCCAGAACGTCCGACCACGCATCGATCTGGCGCCGGCCCAGGTACCCCAGGTTGAAGACCACCACATCCATCGGTGTGGCCAGCCAGTTCAAGAGCAGCAGGACCGCCGTCTCGCGCATCCGAACGGCCATGGTGCCCAGGACGTTCCAGCCCCCGAAGGACACGACCTCCCGCGCCCTCTCCCACCGGATCTCCCGGACCCGGAACCGTAAGGCCGGAATCATGCGCCGGGACATCAGGAGCAGAACCACGGTGAGGACCAGCTCGGTGGCTACGTTGGCGACGACCACCCACAGGACACGCGTGCTGACCCCGACGAGCAAAACGATTAACAGAAAGACGCGCAGCAGCTCGTTGACGATCCCAATGCCATTGTACAAGGCGAACTTCTGCTGCACGAAGAACCCCACGCTGAATGCCGTGCAGGGCGGCTTGACGGCCGCCGCAAAGATCAGCAGCGCCATCATGATCCGCGCATCCCAGAGTTGTCCGGCCGGCACGACCAGGACTTTGTCGATGTGCCACGCGAGGATCAATCCTCCGGTCAGGATGATGGCGGCTGCGCCCAGCAACGGCAGGAACATCGTGGAGACAATTTGCGTCACGGTGCGGTCATCCCCTGTCGCGTACGCCGCCAGCACGAACCGGCCGATGCCCAACGTCAAGATCGACGTAAACAAAGGCAGGAGAACGATGACCGACATCAGCAAGGGCCAGAGCTGCAATTCTTCCGGGCTGATCCGGCGCAGCAGATGGGCGTTCAGCCACAACACTACCGCCAGATTGATCACCCGCGCCAACACCACGCTGGCGGTGTTGATCAAGACAACGCGCTTGCTGATTTCCACTCGACGACGCCATACGAAGCGGTCAATTCCCGCCGGGGGTCGCAGTGGCATGATCCTTTGGACCCGGCAGAAACGCCAGGAGGATATCCGCCATTTGCGCGGCCGCGGTTCGCGCCGAATGCTCGAGGTTCGAGCTGATCTGAACCTGGGCCACGTAACGGGCCGGATTTCCGGAGAGGTTCGGTCGTCGGCCCCAGAAGCCCGAGAAATCACGCTCGTTCAGCGTGATCTGCCCGTTGAGAACATAGAAATTCACGACGACCACCTGCTGGTAAGCCGGGTTGTGAAAGCGATGCACCAGGCAGTCGATCGGACGGCCCGAGCCGGAGACAATTTGGGAGGATGTCGTCTCATCGTGAATCCAGCCGTTGCCCGGGAAACACACCCGCGGCTGATGTCCCAGGATGCCTCCGGGGCGAGACGAGCAATACACGACATAGAGATCCGCCCAGACTCCCTCCTTCTCGTTGGCGTACCGGCGGCTGACATAATCGTCCGCGAAGTTTTGTTTCATATAGGCCAGGATGTTTTCGGGAATCGGCCGGTCTTGCCCCGCCCAGCCGCCGATCTGCTCCGGCACTTGCTGCAACGGAACGGGCAATTTCACGGGGGTGAGGGCACCGCCGAACAAGCGGGCTGCCATCGCACGATAGGCGACGCCCGCCGTAACGAGCAGGACAACCGCCACGAGGGCCGAGAGCCAGACGGGAGTGCCCCCCCAAGACCTTCTGTGCGAAAGTGAACTGGCCCCGCGCCACACGCCGCAATTGGTTCGATTCCTGTACATCAGTGCACCTGTCTCCGGGTCGGCACGTGCCCCCCTGCGCTTCTTCCCGATGCCCTATCTTGAAACGACCGTGACGAACCGGCGAAACACCCCCAGCGGTCCGCAACAAGTACTCCTAGGATGCGGATTCTATCGCTCTTACCGGCCCCTGTCAAGACGTGGCAATCTGCTCAGCTCTTCGCTTGGTCGAGGATCAGGTCCTTGACTTTCTGGCTGGGCAGGTTGAGAGAGCCGTAAGCGGCAGCGGCGGCGGCCCGCAGAGCGGGGTCTGTCTGGGCCGAGCTGATGAGCTTGTAGATATCATTGACGACAGCATCCGGCAGCAGATTGCCGTTCAGCTTGGCCGAGTTGACCAGCGATCCGAAGGCGGCGGCCCGCACGTTCGTGTCGTTGGCGACGTCCATCGCCATAGCCGCAATCGCCCGCTGGGCATCCGGACTGCTCAGAAAGGCCAGGATTTGCCCGGCCAGCACGCGGATTTCCGGCCGCGTGTCCTTGGTGGCGCCGATGAGCGCAGGCTGGGCCAGGGACAGATCGATGACAGGATTGCGGCTGACCGCCAAGCCCAGCATGGCTTGGGCCGACCGCAAGATATAGGCCTCGGCCAGTTCCGGTGTCCATGGTTGGCCGGCTGGGCCCGGCGCTTCCGGGCCGCCCCTGGCCAATGCCTCGGCCAGATTCTGCACCACGATCCGGCTTTCCGTGAACGGCTGCCGCGGCCCGGCATTCGCGATGGCGATGGCCGCACTGTAACGCACCGCCCGGTCCGGGAACATCAGCGCCTGGAGCAGCGGCTGTGACGGCCCCAGCGTATACATCAATGACTTCTCGCCGGCGGTCGTCGCCAGAGCCTCCACGGCTCCGAGCGCCACAGCAGCGTTGCGATCGTTCACGGCGCGGGCCAGGGCCTGGTGGAGGTATTCCGGCCCGGCCGTCGTCGCATAGACCAGCGCCTGGGCGTGACTGGGGCCGAAGTATTCCGGCGTCGCGACACCCGTTGACTCTGCCTTGAAGTAAGCGGCCAACCACAGGCCGATGGCCGGACCGAACTGCTCGTCGGCCCGTAACGACCATTCACAGCAGCGCATGGCCATCAATTCGTGGAAATACGCCTGGTCCACCTCCACGCGCTGCAGGCGATTCGCCTGCGGGTCCCAGAACCACAGGTTTCCGAAGGGCGCGCCGGGAGTCGGGGCGAGCGATTCATCGTGGTAGTAGTACCGCTCCGCCAATTGATAAAACAGGACCGCGGCGGCAGTACCGGCAGCCTGCGGATCGACCTTGCGGACGCTCGCGAGGGCCAAGTCCCGCAGGTCGGCCATGGGGGCCTTCTCCGCCACGTACTTCAGGTACGCCACCGACTGGGGATAGCCGATCGTCCCCAGGGCCCGGACGATCTCGGCTTGCACCCGCGGATTATCCACTTGGAGGGCCGCCGCGAGAGGTCGGATTGCCGGCCGGCCGATTTGCGGCAGCGCTTCGATCATGTCGGACAGCTTGGTCGCGATGGACGGGTCCTGAATCGCCTGGGCCATGGTATCGAGCAGGTACGGCACGGCGTATTCGCCCGCGTCGCGCAACCGGCGGATCGCCATCAGCTTGCCCCGCGGCGTGCTGGTCAGTCGCCGAATCTCTTCGACAATGATCTTCGGCTCCGTGCGTTGCAGGAACCGCCCCCGATCGATAACGGCCAGAAGCTGCTGCGTGAGCTTGGCCAAGTCCTGGTCGTGAGCCCCGTCAGCAACCCGCATGGCCAGATCGTAGCCCTGCTGGTTCTCCTGCACGAGCTTGAACAAGTCCGCCGGATTGGCTTTGGCCTGGAGGATCGCCTGCCCATAGCCTTTGGCCAGGTCGAAGCGGCCGACCTTGGTGTAATGGAGAAAATCGTTCCAGCTTTCTGCCAGCGTCTGTCCGGCATCCCCCACCCCTGCCTGCGCAGGAGCAGCCTGCTCCGGATTGGGGACAGGGCCCGCCGGCGCACTGGAGGCGGCGGGTGGATTCTGCGCAAAACCGGCCCCCACGACAAAACATCCGATAATCAGAATCACCGCGGCAAGGGGCTCCCCAACGCCTTTTTTCGCGTTGGGGACCCCGGTTCGTCCGTTCAGCATCGAGACGCCTCCCAATCCCCGTTCTCCAATTCGTAGCACGGGCATCTTGCCCGTGACCTTGAACACATGGGCGCTCGTGCCCATGCTACGTAGGACCACCCCGGCTGCAAAAAACGGGGGAAATGGCTTGACGAAACCCCATCCTCCCGGTGTCTGCAATCGAGTGGTCCATCCCTTTCCTTGGGGCCCCAAACACAACGAACCGTGCTTGGAGGCCCTTCAGCGGTCACAAACAACAAGCCGTCGTAAGTATTCGGCTTTAACATAGTTATCCTAAAGTCAAATCCCCTCCCTGTCAACAAAAAACCAGCTTTCCCAGCCCTCCCATATTCCCGTCATCGTGGCTCGTCCGGGGCGACATGCCCTGTTGATCGGACTATCCCAAGACGCCGGATCTCCCAGATACTGCGCCAAATCGAGATCATCTGCGGGAGCGCATTGTGCAACAGAATCCAGAAGCGAATGCTCGAGATCCGCGGGCTGCGCAGATTGCTCCGCTTCCCGGCCTCCGCACATGAACTGCTCGTCGTGACTCAATCATCGCCGTGCTGATGGCGGTCTACGCCGGCCTGCAGGGGCAGAAAGCGCACGTGAGTCCAATCCAAGCAGTGGGGCTTGGTCTGGACGATGCCGAGGACAGCGAGGCAGTTCCCGCCCTACCTCGCCGACCGTGGATGCGGCAACTCACGCAATCTACTCCAACACCAAGTCCTGCTCTGCCCCATGACCAGACTTCAGGAGGGCCCGGTCCGCTACGCCGTCATCGGCACCGCCCGCGTGACCCCAAGGGCAGCTACGCCTTGAACGGATGGAGTCTCCGACGCCAGGACACCAGCGGCGGCCGAAGTCTCGATGCGCAAACCGGCCAAGGCATGAGCAACGTGCCGGTCATGGGCGACGGCTCCGTGCGATCGGATATCCAGCCATTCCCGGTCGACACCCCGCCCACGTACGAGGGCGAGCCGCGCACCGGCGTCGGCACCGCCGGCAACGAGATGCGTCTCTATTGCATCAATCGCCACGACGGCGCAATCAACCTCTTGTTCATGGACTGGACCGCCCGCTCGGTCGGCTTGAAGGAACTGTGGACCCTCAAATGGCACCGCCAGTTCGACGTCACCGGCCCCTGGACCCGCGCCGGCGGCGCCCAGCCCACCGATTGGCCCCGATGGATGCAGGCCTTCCGCGACTACTGACCCCGCCCGCCGTTCGCTGACTGCCGAGCGATCGCCACCACTCAAGTGGGGGTGGCGAGGCAGCGTGAAGATTTTTCCCACAGCCTCGAGAAAACACTGGAAGATTGTATATCGTAGGCTATACTGTACATCATGAAGGAAGGCGAATTGCCCTTCCTGGTTCCCGTCCACGGCCAGAAGGTGAGTGTGGAATATGTTGACAAGATCGAAGCATTCTTCCGGGAACGGCAAGAGGGTGACTGATCCGGCCCAGCCGTTTCGCCCGGCGATTCTGCAAGAGGCCCGCGAGATCGCCCGTGGCTATAAGCTCACCATCGAGAAGAGCGAGCGTCTTGGTTACATCGGCTCATCCGTTGAGCTTCCGACCGTGTTCGCGGATGGGGACACGCCGGAGAAGTGCTACGAGGCCACGCAGGAGGCATTGAGCGTAGCCGTCGCCACAATGCTCGAAGGGGGCCAGACCCCACCCCAAACCGCCGCCTTCATGAAGCGAACCACCCAAGTCAACGTCCGCCTCACCCACGAGGAAAAGGCCATGATTGCTTCCGCCGCCGCCAAGGCCGGCTTCAAGGGCCTTGCCGACTTCATCCGCACCACCGTCCTGGATCGCGCCCTCTTCAACCGGTAGCTGTGCTACCAGCGCTTGCTCCCTTCCATGTTGCTTCCTGCGTGTCGATGTGCCCTTGACATCGCAATCGACCCCTGACTTGTCATACGAATTCAGAGAAATCCACGCGCGATCGAGACTCTGTCATCCTGAGGCGAAGCCGAAGAGCCTGTCCTGAGCCTGCCGAAGGAATCTGGCCACCGAATTGAAGATTTCTCTCATTCGAAGCCCAGATCCTTCACTCCGCTGCGCTTCGTTCAGGATGACACACGACGCACGAACCAATCGTGATCGGTATCATTCGGCGAGACGCACGATGTGGCGGCCGGTCCCTTTCGGGATTTGTCACCACACGCTTTTCCGGCGTGGGGATCTTCAGGTCGCGGCGTGTCTCGTCCGAGAGGTGCAGGACCCAGGTGGAGGCGTGGTCCGCGAAGTACCGGCAGTAGTGTTCGTCGTAATGGAGCACAAGGGCGTCGGGAGTCTCCGCGTCGCGCTCCGACACGGGCGTGGAGGTAGCCGCAGTACTCGTTCGCCGTCATGTAGCGGACGCCGGGGCCGAGACTCGTGAGCAACCGCTCCACGGCGGTGCTATCGAGGGACACATCGCGGTCATGGAAGATCAGGAACTGCGGAGCGTCGATGGTCCAGGTGATGTCCCGAGGCGGGAGCGGGCGATCGTGGGCCCAACTGCCGCTATGCACCACCTGCTCCATCGCGACCGCCAGATCGCTGCCCAGGTACCAGACCGCGTTGAAGTGCCCGAGGCCAAAGCCCATTTCGGCGGCGAGGCGGGCGCTGTGGTGCGGGTAGGAGAGCGATTTGCCGCTGCCGCCGTTGATCACGAACAGCGGGACTGCCCCGAAGTCCTGCGCGGAGGTATTCGAGGCCGCGCTCCATGAGGAAGCGCTGCGTGATCGCCGGCACATCTTTCTTTCGCAGCTTGTCGCCGAATTCCTCGTCGAACCCGTGCGGCACGTTGGCGTCCATCGGCACCGTCCAGAACGGCCCCGGCGGCGATTCCAGGTCGGGCAGCATGTGGGTGTAGCCGTGGCACTGGATCTCCAGCACGCCCGCCCGCTGGCCGGCGTCCAATCCCCGTTTGGCGGAGACATAGTCGTGGAACGTCTTGCCGTCGATCTCGTCGATCACCTGCTGGTTCCAGGGGCTGACGACCCGCCGGGCCTTGCGATCCACGTAACCCGTGACCACGTCCATCATCAGCACCGCCCGATGCCGTTGGAGCGGCTCGATCATGCCTTGGCGGATGTCGTCCTCATTGAGCGTGCGATAATGCCAGTACGGCAGGTACGACCGGTCCGACGTCCCGAAGTCGTCCATGAACAACAGGATGCTCTTGGGGTACTCGGCGTAGAGCGCATAGCCTTGCACCCACACCAGCGAGCGTTTGAACAGGTCCCGCAGGATTTGTATGCCGATCCGGCCGCTCGCACGGTGCGCATCGAGCCAGACGACCCGGCCTCCGCCTGGAACCTCGCGGACCGTGAGAAAGGGCATTCGGCCGCGATTGACGACAACCGTCGCTTCCTTGCGTGGAGACCCGGCTGCCGGACGCTTCCGATCCCGGGAACTCCTTCTCTCGACCGGCCAGTCCGCGCGTGACAAAGTGGCTCTCGGAAAACGCCAAGCCGTCCGCCGAACGGTACTGCGCCGCCGTACTCAAGACCGGCCAAGGCCGCCACCTGTGGATTTGCGACCGTGTCTCCAATGGCTACCAGCCCAACGCCGTGATCTTTGACCAGCGTCGTCAGCAGTGCCAAATCGCTGGATTCGCCCACGTTGGCGTCCGCGTCCCAGATGATCGTGCCGTAACGCGGCCGCCCTTGCCGGTCCATCAGATAGTAGCGATCGAAACGCTGTTGGTCGAGGCGCAGGATGTCGAACGGCAAACCCCAGGTCTTGAGCAGCGTGACAACGACCGGGAACTCGCCCCCGGCTTCGATGAGGCGGCTCGCCGGGTCTTTCCACTGGTCTCCGATTACCAGCAGAAAACGATACGGCAAAGCGCCAGCCGCGGACGTTGACGCCCAACCGGCCACCACACACAAGAGAGCGATTGACAAACACCTTCTCATACTCGTCTCCATACCATCGGCAAGCTCCGAAGAGGTTCCCAATCGCGATGTACCGCGATTGGGCCCAGATGCACTTGCCACTACTACCCTGTATTCACGAAATCACAACTGCCGGTGTACTACTGTCGCTGGCGTCCCTCCGTTTGGCGCGGTGGGATTTGTGGCCCGCGATATCCCAGCTCTTGAGAACGGCGCAGGGCCTCCTTTGCGAGGTCCATCCGGCCCATCTTCCGATAGGCTTGTGCCAGAAGGAAATACGCCGGGGCCGGGTCTTTGCCTCCCAGAGTGAGGGCCTTGTTCAGCATGGTCACGGCCTGCTCGTTGTCGCCTGTTTGCACCAATACCGCCCCCAGGAGAAAAGTCGCGTAGACGTGACTGGGATCGAGCCGCAGCACAGCTTCATAGTCCGCCCGGGCTTTGGCCCAATTCCCCTGCATCCGGTACGCGTCCGCCCTTTCGCACAGAGCCCTGACACTCCGCGGCATTACGCTCGATGACCGTGTCGAAATCTCCGACGGCGCCGGCGAAGTCCCCCATGTCCCGTTTCAGGATGCCCCGGTTGACGAGATAGCTGCTATCCGGGGTTCAGCCGGATCGCCTCGTCGAAGTCACGCAGGGCCGCCGAGCGGTCGCCGAGGGCCGCATAGGCGGCCGCGCGGTTGTTCAGCGCCTTGTCGACCTTGGGGTTGAGTCGCAGGGTCGCATCGAAATCGGCGATGGCCGCTTTGCGGTCGCCGGCCTCGTACTCTGCCAAACCGCGATTGAGATAGGCAACGTAAATATCCTGACGCTTGCCGATGAAGTCGTTCCAGAGCGTCGTGCTATCGTGCCATACTCCGATGCGCTGAAACGTCAGACCGCCAAGAGCAACAAGGACCAGCACCGTGACGACCAGCATCACTCTCATCCAGGACGGGTTACGCAAGCCCAGCCGGTGGCCCAAAGTCCCCGCCAGAAAGAACAGCCCTATGCAGGGCAGGTACGCGTAGCGGTCGCAAACCATCAGCTCGCTGACCGGTACGATCTGGACCACCAGCACCAACGAGGCCAACATGAACAGTGCCGCGAAGGCCAGCAGCCGGCGGTACCGGCCGGCGTACCAGATCCCCACCGCCAGGCCGATCAGCAGCATGGGAGCCAGATAGAAGGCAACGGGCAACCAGCCGTTCGGCTTGCCTGGAAACGGATAGAAGACGGAAAGACCCGCCGGAAACACCAGCTTGCCCACGTACCACAGGCAGGAATAGCACACGATGCAGATCCTCTGCACCAGGGAGTACTTCAGCGCGAAATCCTGGACATGGCTCACGCCGCTGCGGGCCAGCATCGTGATGCACCCGAAGACGATAGACAGCAGGAAGAAGGGGATCTTCTCACAGATGGTCCGCCGGCTGACCCTTCTTTCCAGGTACAGATCGATCACCAGGAGCACCAGCGGCAGTGTGGCCGCCGTCGTCTTGGCCAGCAGAGCCGGCAGGAAAAGCACCAACCCCAGGGCGAAGTAGCGCAGCTTGCCGGACTTGGCGTAGGCGATGTAGGCGATCATCGCCCCCAGGTAGAACAGGGAAGACAGCAGAATGCTCCGCGAAGAAGCCCATGCCGCCACCTCGACCTGCAGGGGATGGACCGCAAACAGCGCCGTCGTGACCACGGAGATTCCCACGTTCTGGCATAGGGACCGGACCAGCACGTAGACCAACACGATGTTCACCAGGTGCAGCAGGACGTTGACCGCATGGTAGATGCGCGGATCGAGTCCGAAGAGGCGGTACTCGACCGCCCAGGACAGAGACGTGAGCGGCTGATAGAGCGAGACATAGAAGCTGGAGAACATCTTCCCGATGCCCTGCGGCGACAAGTCGCGGATATCGGGATTGGCGGTGATCTGCCGGTCGTCGTCCCAGTTCGTGAATTGGTGATTCAATGCCGGCGCATACAGAAACGCCGTGGCGACCAATACGACCCCCAAGCCAAGCCATCCGCGAAAGCGTCCGAATCCACGTCTCGGTGGTCCCTGCCCTTCATTTCGTTCTGTTCCGGCGTTCGCCGGTCTTTTCTGCTTCGCCACGCTTCTGGCCTGCCCCACAGCAATTTGACGTTCCGCCGGGCCGTTGACGCTTCCTGCGATCTCGAATTTGCATCCGGAATCTGCCACGGACCTGCGGCTTTCCAACCATCCTCATCTTAACCGAAGCACCCCCCTTCCGCACGCGATTTCGACTGCTTGCACCGACTTTCCGCCCTGCCGTTAGAGCCCGTGCGACCTCTCCCCTTTCCGTTTTGTTCTTCGTCCCAGTCTTGTCACGAGTCTTCGGCCGACGGGCCCGGGACGGTGACCTTCGTGCCTCGGAGGTCCGATGCCGGCAGCCAGACCTCGGCGTCGTAGCGCAGCATCAGCAAGCCATCCGTGAAATCGTCAAAACCGATGCGCGGCCGCTTGCCCGTCAGCTCTTGCAGAATCCATTTGGGAAAATCGGCCCCCGCCCGGATCGACAGGGGCGCCCCGCCGCCGAAACGCGGATTGATCTCGGTGAATCTGATCCGGCCATCCTTCGCGACGAAAAGCTGTAACGTGATCACGCCCGGGCCCGCCCCGAGAAGCTCGACCACCCTTCTCGCCTGGTCCATGATCTCGGGGTTCTTGACAATCTGTCCCTTGCTCACCTCGCCCGCGCGGGCCTCGATGCGCCGGCGCGGCACGATGCACCGGACGTTCAGATTGAAATCGATGTACGCATCGCACGTGTACTCGGTCCCCTCGAGGAATTCCTGGCAAAGGGCGTTGGGAATCCGGCGGGCATAGAACCGCAGCTCGCTGGGCGTCATGGACAACGGCATTGTCCCGGCTGGCGTAGCCGTCCCATCGCTTCAGAAAACACGGCCAGGTCAGCTCTCCCCGGCGGTCGGCCGCCAAGGCCTGGCGAACACTCATCGTCGCCGGAGTGCCGAAGCCGTTCTTGGTCAGGAATCCGAACGTCCGCCGCTTGTCCTGGCAGGTGTCGACCACATCCGGATCGGAGACAAGCACGCGACAGCCCAACTCCTCGAATTGCGGTTTATGCCGGGCCAAGAGGGGCAGGTCCAGGTCCACGGTGGGCACCAGCAGGCTCACGGCGTGCTCCCGGACAAGATACAGGAGTTGATCGATGTACTGGGCATGGGTTGTCGGCTCGACCAGGAAGGCCTGGTCGCACAACTGCAGGGCCGGACTTGAGGGGCTGGTGTCGGTGCCGCAGAAGCAGGCTGCGAGACGCAGCCTTCGCGCGGCCCGCTGAAAGCTGCGCAGCAGCGATACCCGGCGGCCGATGCAGGTGAACAGCACCGTCACCGGGCGCTGCGTATGGCCCTGGCCCCCTGGTCCGGCCGCCACAGTCTCCGCCGGACGGACACGCGATCGTCCCATAATCACTCCTGCAAACTCCGGCATCCTTGCCGGACGCGTCAATGCTAAGAACAAGGACCACCGTCGTCAAATCTTCTTGCGGGGTTTCGTTAGTCCCGAGCGAATTCAAACGGGCGAGAGGGCCAGCCCTTATTTTGACCTTTAACGGGGTAGAACTCTGAGGACATCTTACTTCTTGCGGCCCCGAATTGAGTATGGTGTCCCCCGATTCTAGTCGCCCTAGAAAGGCCCCGGCCAGTGCTGATCCTGAATTTTCTCACCCGGCTGGTTGACACGCATTCGTTCTTCAGTACAATCGGAGGCGGTTGTTGGCCCGGATCGCCCGCATGACGCAAGAGGCCATGTGGGAGAGTCGCCGAGAATTGTCGACGAGGAGAAAGACCCGATGTTCTTCATGCTCTTTGCTTGCCCCCACATGAGGTTGTAATCCTTAAGTCGGCTGTCCTTTGCCCTCGCAGGGTAGGACTGTCACAATAGCTGTGCTGCCATAGCAGGGGCCTTTTCAGGGGAGAAACGATGGGACTACTGAAGGAGTTCAGGGATTTCGCTGTCAAAGGCAACGCCATGGACATGGCGGTGGGCATTATTATCGGAGCTGCCTTCAGCAAGATCGTGACCTCTCTGGTCAACGATGTCATCATGCCCCCGATCGGCATGCTGTTGGGGGGCGTGGATTTTAAGAACTTGCAGTTGACGCTGAAACAGGCCAGCACGTCCGCCGCGGGTGAAGCCATCCCGGCGGTGGCCGTACGCTACGGCCTGTTCATCAACACCATGATTGACTTCTCTGATCGTAGCCTTCACGATCTTCATGGTCATCCGAACGCTCAACCGCCTTGCGGCAATGCGCCCGCCGTTTCTCCGCGGTGAGCCTCCCGCAAAAAATAAGTAGAAACAGGGGCATGCGTCCCTCGCGAGCAGCAAGATGTACCTGATGCTCGTTGTGCCCGGAGTGCCGGACCGGGACCTGTTGGATCATTCCCGGCGGCGTGCGGCTCGGGGACCTCACGGTCCCCCCGGGTGTGTTGTCCTTGGATCGGTAGTTTCTTGTGAATGTGAATTTCGAAAGGAATCCCTCATGTACACGAAGGTATGGTTCTCGGCCTTGTGCCTGGTCGGCCTGTGCTCGACCCTCTACGCGGACCAAGTGTTTCTGAAGAACGGCGACCGCCTGACCGGCCAGATCGTGCGGATGACGGACGGCAAACTCATCTTCCTGTCCCACAGTCGTCGGCGAAGTGACCGTGAACCTCACGGACATCAAGACCTTCAGCAGCAACGAACCGGTCGAGGTCCATCTCAAAGATGGCACGGTCTTGCACCAGTCGGTCGCCGCCGCCGAGCCCAATGAGTTCGCCCTCAAGACTGCGGCGCCGCTGCAACCCCAGAAGTTTCCTCTGGCCGACGTAACCTCGATCAATCCGCCGCCCAAGCCCGAGCCCAAGTGGACCGGCAGTATTTCCGGGGCGGTGAGTTCCACGCATGGCAACACCAAGTCGGAATCGGTCGCGGCCAGCGTCAGCGTTTCGCGACGTTCCGAGAAGGACCGGACGACGGCCGGCGCGGACTACGGCAAGAGCGAGACGAGAGACCGTACCACCCGTCAGGACGAGACGACCGAGGACTGGTGGCGTGCCCGAGCCCAATATGATTACTTCTTCACGAAGAAGTTCTTCGGGTTCATGAATGCCCGCTACGAGAAGGATGCCATCGCCGCTCTGGACCGGCGCATCGTGGTGGGCGGCGGCGGCGGCTATCAATGGATCGAGACGGCCAAGACGAACTTCTCCACCAACTTGGGTCTGGCTTCACTCTATGAGAAGTTCGACAATCAGGCGGGCAGCAACAGCGAGATCTCCTTGCAGCTCGGCTACAACTTCGAGAAGCGCTTCGACGACAAACTCAGGTTTATCCACGATCTGGCCTACTTCCCCAGCCTGGAGCAGTTCTCGGACTACTTCCTGACCTCGACCGCGGAACTGCGGGCCAGCCTGACCAAGTCGATGTTCGCCAATTTCAAGGTCATCTTCAACTTTGACGAGAGCCCGGCGCCAGGTCGGGGCACCACGGATGTCAAGTATCTGCTGGGTGTCGGCATCAACTTCTGACGGAACCGCACGGAGCCAGCGGCCCGGCCGGTATCTCGCTCCACGCAGGACATTGTCGTGGCGGAAATCGTGGTGACTGCGTTGCCTGCGGGGTAGGCAGAGCAAGAGCAGCAGATAAAACACGTTTGCTGCATCGGCAGGCTTGCTTAGTGGGCCGAACGCCCACGATCCCGCCCCTGTTCAGCGCGGGTTGTAGCGTCCAGTCAAGCCCCGACAAAGAGGGAAACGAGGCCGGGCTGGCGCATCTGCGTGCGCACGGCCCGGCTATCCTTTGTCGTATCTCACGCTTCCAACGCGCGTATCGCCGGCTGGGACTCGCTGACGATAGACGCGACATGAAGCGCTTGCGGGCTTGCCCGAAGGATTGCCCGTACTCATGACGATTGGTCGACAGCACTTACACGTGTCTTACGCGCCTGAAGGAGCGCTCGCGGACCGTGCGGGGGCCATGCGCACCGCCGGTTTCTCTTCACCGAGGACCCGGTAGGCCAGGCCGGCCAGCCAGGCGCCGACGATCGGGGCAAGCCAGAACAGCCAGAACTGCGCCAGCGCCCAGCCGCCCACGAACAGCGCCGGTCCGGTGCTGCGGGCCGGGTTCACCGACAGGTTCGTCACCGGGATGCCGATCAGGTGGATCAGCGTCAGCCCCAGGCCGATGGCGATCGGGGCGAAGCCGGCCGGCGCGCGCTTGTCCGTCGCGCCGAGGATGATCATCAGGAACATGAACGTCAGCACGACCTCCGCCACGAGGCGCGGCGAGCAGGCGAATAGCCGCCGGGCGAGTGCCGCCGTAGCCGTTGGCGGCGAATCCGCCGCTCGAGGCTGAAGCCGGCCTTGCCGCTGGCGATCACGTAGAGCACGGCCGCGCCGGCGATGGCCCCGACGACCTGGGCGATCGATGTAGGGGATCACCTCGTCCAGCCGGGAACCGCCGGCCCGACGCCAGGCCCGACCGTCACCGCCGGATTCAGGTGGCAGCCGGAGATGTGCCCGATGGCGTAGGCCATCGTCAGCACGGTCAGGCCGAAGGCGAGGGCGACGCCGAGCAAGCCGATCCCGACCTGGGGAAACGCCGCCGCCAGCACGGCGCTGCCGCAGCCGCCGAACACGCAGCCAGAACGTCCCGATGAACTCCGCCGTTAATCGTTTGGACAATGGCATAGCAGCACCTCTCATTGTTATATGACCAATTCAGTAGACTTCTGTTGGCGTCGGGATGCCGTTACGGCGTCTGGATCGGCTGGTAGGCGAACTTCTGCCCGCCGACGGAGGCCTCGTACATCAGGCCCGCTTCTCCCAGCGTGAAGACGGCGACACCATCACTGTACTTCGCATTGGCGGACACCCCGGACTTCAGCGCGACCGCCGAGACTTGGGCCGCAAAGGCGAAGTTGCCGGATTTGAAGCGGTCCAGCGCGGCCTTGGTCTCAAAGAAGATCAGCTCGGTGTACTTTTGACCGCCCAGGGCCAGACCGATGCTGGCTTGGGTCAAGGTGGCATAGGCGACCGGTTTTCCGCCTTCAAACACCTCGCCGCGTCCGTACGCGCCGCCCACGCCGACGGCGCCCTTGCCCACCGACGGGAAGACCGCGTAGCCGGCGGCGGTGTCGAAGAACTTCTGCAGCCCGGGGTCGGCCTTCTTGGCCATCTCGATCGCGTCTTCACTCCTGGTGGTCAGTTGGGCCTGTTTTTCCGCCGACTTCGGGGCCGTCGAGCAGCCGGCCAGCAGCGCAGGCCACGACACACGTGCACACCCATACCATGGCTTTCATCGCATACTCCTTTCCTCTATTCCCAAACTGAAAACGGACAACCTACACCGGCCGCCGCGAACGCCCGGCCGCAACCGTGCCCCAATGCCCGTAAAGACCATCATGCCCTCGCGACTCTACGCGCGGCATACTGTATCTGTCGATAAGGAATGGTGTCAATATATTTTGCGACATCCGTACAATACTTGACCGGCAACGCGCAGGTTCACCGGCTCGGGGGAAAAAACAGAGATCATGCCAGTGGCGGGCCGGGCCGGACGGGCGGCGATATTCTCTTGACCCTCGGATAGGCGGGGGTAACGGGGACAGCTACCATTTTTTCTATTGACGCGGAGCGGAGCGCTGCGGTAGATTGGCGGCATGCCAAGATTAGCCAGAGCCATAGCCGTTGGGTGTGCCCATCATATCACGCAGCGCGGGAACAACCGCCAGGATGTGTTCCTCGTGGACGAGGACCGGCGGGTGTATTTGGAGCTTCTTCAGGAGCAGGCCCAGAAGTACGGCCTGGAGATCCTCGCCTACTGCCTGATGACCAACCACGTCCATCTGGTGGCGATCCCGCACGAGGAGGAGTCGCTGGCCCAGGCCATCGGCCGGACCCACCTTCGCTACACGCAGTACGTCAACCGCTTCCACGGGCGCAGCGGCCATCTGTGGCAGGGACGGTTCCATTCCTGTGCCCTGGATGGGCGGCACCTGTGGCTGGCGCTGAAGTACGTGGAATTGAACCCGGTGCGGGCGAAGCTGTGCCGGCGGGCGTGGCAGTACGCCTGGTCCAGTGCCGCCCTCCATACGGACGAGAAGGCCGAATCGGAGCTGCTGAACCTGCCCCGCTGGTACAAGCAGATCACCGCGGACGAATGGCGGAAGGAACTGGCGGAGGGATTGACGGAGGGGGAAGTGGCCCGGATTCGGCTGCGGACGCACACGGGCCGGCCGCTGGGCAGCGACAGCTTTCTGAGCAAGCTGGAGACCCTGCTGGGCCGGCGGGTGCGGCCCCTGCCGGTGGGCCGACCGAAGAAGATGCCAGAGGGCGATGCGAAGATCAAAGGGAAGCGGAAGTAGGTCGGCCCTGCCTGCCTCATCGGCGTTGAATTGATCCGGTCGGCCGTTGTCCACAGGAGGCAACAAGGCAACAACACCCCCATTTGGACCGCCTGCGCCCTGCGGGCTGCGATGCGAACGACCGCGTTTGTGCAACAGTTGAAAAGGCAAAACACCCCGTGAGTGAAAAATCTTTTATCCCTTGCGGCACAAGGAGTTACGCGACGCGGCAGCATCACGCGCGCACAGAATTTCGGCACGATTCGTGCAACACGGAGCAAGGGTAGAGGGACAGTGTGGTCCGAGGCGGAGCCTCGGGATTGATGATCTAAATTCGCGGAGCCAATCGTGCGAAACAAACCCAATTTCCGGAGCGGGGCGAGCGATGGTAAGTGTTTTATGAGAAAATGGTTATGGCGAATTCGACCCGCAAGATCATGCGAAAAAACAAAGCCAATTTCCACCAGTGTGCCGATCGGGAGATCGGCGTTCCCGGGGGCAATCGTGCGAAACAAACCCAATTTCTGGTGGCCGGGATACCCAACCATTCCAGTATTCTATTCCATTATTCCACCATTCCAATCCGGTGGCTGTTGTGCGAAACAAACCCAATCTGCGCCCGCCCAGAGGAATCGGTGGGGCAAACCCACGCTCCCAGTCGGCGCAATTGCGCCAAACAAACCCAATTCAGCCCGGCCGGCAGGCAGGCCGGGCCCCTGGGAGGGGAAATCGTGCGAAACGAAGCCAATTTTCGGCCCGACCGACGCGAGGGACCATCGGCAAGCTCCGAAGACTCCGCTTGCCGCTGCCACCCGGATAGGAGTCGGCGAAATCCGCCACTCTATGCCGGCCGCACGCCGTTGGGCTTGTCCGCCGCCATTTGCTTTGACTTTCGCCACGGACAGGAATACACTATGCCATCGGCCGATGAATCGACCGAAGATGAGTGCCGGTTTGTCGATTAGGGGGATGCGGGGAGCACAGGGCACGTGACCCGATGACCCCCGATACTGTCTGAATTCGGGAGATTGCTCTTGCTGAAGATCGGTGAAAACCCGCCGCTGGTTTGGCCCCAGGCCGAATCGCTCCGGCAGTTCAACGGCCTCTGGTGGGTCGCACACACCAAGAGCCGCAATGAAAAGGCCCTGGCCCACGACCTGATGGCCAAGAACATCAGCTACTTCCTGCCCATGACGTGGCGCGTGCACCGCCACAGCCACCGAACCATCAAGTCGCTGCTGCCGCTGTTCACGGGCTACCTCTTCTTCTGCGGCAACGAGAACGAGCGGGTCGAGCTGCTCAAGACCAACCGCGTGGCGAACCTCATCGAGGTGAAGGATCAGGAGACCCTCATCCACGAGCTGGTGCGGTTCGAGCAGGCGCTGCGGGCCGGTGCGCCGCTGACGCCCCATAAGTACCTGCAAAAGGGGCAGTGGTGCCGCGTCATCGCCGGCCCCCTGCTCGGTCTGGAGGGAATCATCGTGCAGACCAAGGGCGACACGCGCCTGGTGCTCCAGATCAACCTGCTGGGCCAGGCGGCCAGCGTCGAGATCGACATCGACATGATCGAGCCGGTGGAGGGGCCGCACAGCCCCGCACCGGAAGGGTCCGAGAATCCCGCGTAGCTCTTGCACAGGGCCGGCGGCGTGTCTAAACTGGGGCCGCGAATCAGCCGATTTGGATTGATAGCGGTCGTTTTGTGCCGTGGCCGGGAGCGTGTGCGGCAGCAAGAACCATAGTTCTCTACGGAGGGTTCTGGCGTGATCATTCGAACCAAGGCGTATCCGAGAGCCGGACTGGTGGGAAACCCCTCGGACGGATACTTCGGCAAGACGATCTCCGTTCGCCTTCAGCAACTTCCGCGCGGAGGTCGTTCTGTACGAGACGCCGGAGCTGGAGATCCTGCCCAGCGAGAAGGATCGCTCCTGCTTCGACAGCATCACGGCCCTCGTGAAGGACGTGCGGCTGCACGGCTACTACGGCGGGGTCCGCCTCCTGAAGGCCACGGTCAAGAAGTTCTACGACTACTGCCAGGAAAACCAGATCGAGCTGCACAACAAGAACTTCACGATCCGCTACAGCTCGGACATTCCGCACGGCGTGGGCCTGGCCGGCTCCAGCGCCATCATCACGGCGTGCCTGCGGGCCCTGATGGCCTTCTACGGGGTCAGCATTCCCAAGTACATCCAGGCCAACCTGGTCCTGGCGGCCGAGGCCGGCGAGTTGCGGATTCCCGCCGGACTGCAGGATCGTGTCATCCAGGTCTACGAGGGCCTGGTCTACATGGACTTCGCCAAGGAGATCATGGAAAAGCAGGGGTACGGCAGTTACGAGCCGCTGGATCCCCGCCTGCTGCCCAAACTCTATGTCGCCTATCGCGACGATCTGAGCGAGCCGACGGAGGTATTCCACAACAACATCCGTCAGCGCTTCGAGCAGGGCGAGCAGAAGGTCGTCAATGCGATGCGCTTCTGGGCCGATCTGACCGACAAGGCCGAGCAGTGCCTGCTCGACGGCCACCTCGACAAGATCGGCAGTCTGCTCAACGCCGGCTTCGACAAGCGCCGGCAAATCTATCAGATCAGCAGCGACAATATCCGGATGGTCGAGACCGCCCGTTCCACCGGCGCCAGCGCCACGTTCACCGGCTCCGGCGGGGCCATCGTCGGCGCCTATGCGGACGAGCGCATGTTCGCGGAATTGCGCAAGACGCTGCGCAAGCTGAATATCACGGTCATCAAACCCAAGATCGTCCCCGGGACAGGAAACGCCAAAGCATGATTCGCAAAGCCGTCATTCCCGCCGCCGGATTCGGCACCCGCTTTCTCCCGGCCACGAAGTCGCAGCCGAAGGAGATGCTGCCGATTGTCGACACGCCCGTGATCCAATACGTCGTGGAGGAGGCGGTCCAGGCGGGCATCACCGATCTGCTCATGATCATCGGCGCGGGCAAGCGCTCCATCGAGGAGCATTTCGACCGCAGCTTCCAGCTCGAGAGCCAACTGGAAGCGAAGGGCAAGATGGCGGAATTGCAGGCCATGCGCCGCATCTCGGAGCTGGCCGACATTCACTTCGTCTGGCAGAAGGAGATGCGGGGCCTCGGCGACGCCGTCCATTATGCCCGCTACCACATCCACGACGAGCCTTTCGTCGTCCTGCTCGGCGACACGGTCATCGACTCGGCCAAGCCCGCCGCGGCCCAGATGGTCGAGTTGTTCGAGGAGCTCCAGCAGCCGGTCATTCTGCTCGAAGAGGTGGAGCCCAGGAAGGTGAGTCTCTACGGCGTCATCGACGGCGAGGAGGTGCGGCCCGGCGTCTATCGCATCCGGGATTTCGTCGAGAAACCCAAGCCGGAGAAGGCGCCCTCCAACCTCGTCATCGCCGGACGATACCTGCTGACGCCGGACATCTTCGGCCTCATCGAGAACACGAAGCCCAGCCAGGACGGCGAAATCCAGCTCACCGAAGCCCTCAAGGCCCTGGTCCGGAGCCGGCCGGTCTACGGCCTCAAGCTCGACGGCAAGCGCTGTGACATCGGCAACAAAGAGGGATTCATCCGGACAAATATCGAATTCGCGCTGAAGCGTGACGACATGGCGGAGGACCTGCGCCAGTTCATCAAGCAGTTGGCGGAGAGGATAACGTGACCGACAGGATCGGAATGGTGGAGCATTGGAATATTGGAATGATGGGAACAATGGAATAACGAGGACGCGATCCGCACGCTGCCCAATATTCCAGTATTCCAACATTCCATTATTCCATTGTTCCCGGGAGTGACAGAGGCATGAAAGCACTGGTAACCGGGGCGGCGGGGTTCATCGGTTCTCATCTGAGCGAGCGGCTTCTGCGGGACGGCTGGACGGTCACCGGAGTGGACAACTTCGACACGTTCTATGACCCGCGCGTCAAACGAAGCAACCTTGCCGGCTGCCTGTCGAATCCCAATTTCCGACTCGTCGAGGCCGATATCCGTGACAAGGCCGCGATGGAGAAGGCCCTTGAGGGGGACACCGACGTGATTGTCCATCTGGCCGCGCGAGCCGGTGTCCGGCCTTCGATCGCCGAGCCGGTGCTCTACATGGATGTCAACATCAATGGGACCGTTGCGCTGCTGGAGGTCGCCCGGCAACGCCAGATCGGCCGCTTCATTTTCGCGTCGAGTTCCAGTGTCTACGGCAACAATGAGAAGGTCCCCTTCTCGGAAGAGGACAACGTGGATTTCCCCATCTCGCCCTACGCCGCGACCAAGAAGGCGGGCGAGCTGATCTGCCACACCTACCACCACCTCTACGGGATTGCGATCAACTGCCTGCGGTTCTTCACGGTCTACGGTCCCCGCCAGCGGCCGGACCTGGCCATCCACAAATTCGCGCGGCTGATCGAGGAGGGAAAACCCATCCCCGTCTTCGGCGACGGCACGATGATGCGGGATTTCACCTACATCGACGACATCCTCGACGGCGTCATGGCCGCCATCGACCAGTGCACCGACTACCAGATCTACAACCTCGGCGAGTCCCAGCCGATCAGCGTCACCGATCTCATCACGGAGTTGGAAAACGCCCTCGGCAAGAAAGCCATAAGGAAATACCTGCCCCCCCAGCCTGGTGATGTCGAGCGAACCTATGCCGATATCACGAAAGCTGAAATCCAGCTTGGCTACAAGCCCTCTACCAGTATCCAGATGGGCCTCGCACGCTTCGTCGCCTGGTTTCGCGCACAGAACCGCCCGTGAGAACACGTCGCGCCCGCCCGACGTAAATAAGATAATGTGGCAGTAAGGGTCGCTTTGCCATAAGCGACGGCTGCGAACGTACGAGGAGCGCGGGGTCGCGACGGCTCCCCGGAAATGTTCGTAACTCTTTCAGAAACAAGAAGTTACGATCAACAGAGAGTGAACGGACGGCTCCGGGCCTTGCGGCGGGGCCAATGATCTGGTATACTTGAATTATGAAGACGATGCAGGACATCCTGGTTTGGTGGGACGCCGGAAAGGAGGAAGACTATGAACCTCCTCCTGGCGATGATCCTTTACCTGACTGTAGGCTGCGGCGAATGGTATCTCGCGTTGCGGCGTACCTTGGCGTGCGCACGCGGGGAGAAGACCGTCCTCGTCTGCATTGTCTTTATCGAAAATCTTTTGGGATTGTGGGTACTGTCGAATTTCATCCGGACCAATAACTGGCTGCTGGCGGTGTGTTACTCCGCCGGAGCCTCCGCCGGCGCCCTGATCGTGGCGCTGAACTATCCCGAGAAGCCTGCCGAAGCGTCCCGCGTCCCAGCCTCCCGATCGCGACGCCGCGCGAAACGCCAACCTCAGTTCCAACTCCAGTCCTTTGTTTCCGGAGTATTTGAGCGCGCGACACGGGCCTTCTCGCGCCGTCCGCATTTGTCTCTCCACCGAGGCTTCGGACGTATCGAACACCCCGGCTGACGCTGAAAAGTCATTTCGCGCGGACAGTATGGCAGCCGGATCAGTTTCTTCTGCGGGGTCTCTCTCGCCGTTCATTCAGACCAAAAAGTCTTCTCGGATTCAGCGAGACGAGTCCTTGGGTTTGAAAAGGGGATGCTCAAAGGAGAGATACAGAAAGACTCCGAATTCCCCGGCCGAAGGACCGATGCCGATGGGGAAACTCAAGCCGGGAACGATCTGGAGCCCGGAGTCTACGTCGATGGCGTAACGCATCCCGGGGTTCAGGAAGAACAAGTGCTCTTTCTCGACTTCTCCTGTGTCGCCAAACCGATCGTTGGTCCGGCCGGCGGCCTCCGGCATCAGATTGAAATGGTCATCGGCCAAGTAGATCACGCTCGCGCCGTAATTGATCGACGTGAGGTCGGCCCGTGCGCCACCGAGACTTGTGGCGCCGGGAAGAAAAGTGGCCCCGTGGCCTTGAATCACCCTGTGGACCCCACGCCCAGTTTCGACCAGGTGACTCTGAGTTTCTCGTTGCCCCTGCCGCTGTGGAATCAGAATCGTGCCGGCATCGCCGCCGCCCGGCACACCGCAGGCCAAGCTCAGAAACAGCTTGAGGCGGCTGAGTTGAAGGCCCAGGTGCAGCTACGCCAAGCCCATCTCGCCTACCGTAGCGGATTGGATCGGCTGACCCGCTATCGGGGCGGCATCCTGCAGGATGCCGAAGCCGTGCTCGACGCCCGCCGCTTCAGCTATCAACGCGGTCAATCCACCCTGCTCGAGGTGCTCGAAGCCCAGCGTGCGGCGGCGGAAGTCCGCGCCGGCTACACCGGGGCTCTGGCCGACGCCGCCAAGGCCTTTATCGAACTCGAACGTGCTGCCGGTCATGCCGATGTCGAGTTTTGAGCGCTCGTCATCGTCCTGGGAATCCGCCGCATGAACGATGCGCACCGGTGGGCTGGATCAAGACCGACTTGGGTACGGGCTCGCGACACGGCGGCAGGGGCCCGTTGTGGGGCTTGCCTCTCGAACCTTACGGTCGGGCAGAGAAAAAAATATATCGAGCGGGCGGAAAGATTCTTGAACCGCCCCACCGGTTGCCTGGTATTTCTTAAATCGTAATGGTTACGATTTAAGAAAGGGCCAAAAATGACGGTGCCCAGGGTCGAGATCGATCGCCGCGTCCAGGCATTCATCCGGACATGCCGCCGGCGGGGCCTGAAGGTCACCCATCAGCGGATGGAGATCTTCCAGGAGTTGGCGGCCAGTCCCGGCGCACCCGGATGCGGAGACGGTTTTCCAGGCGGTGAGCCGGCGCGTGCCGAGCATCTCGCGCGACACGGTCTACCGTACCCTCGCGACCCTCGAGGCCGAGGGCCTGGTTCGGAAGGTCGAGCCTCTCTTCGAGAGCGCCGCTATGACGCCAACCTGGATCGTCACCACCACTTCGTGTGCACCGTGTGTGGCTTGGTGAGTGACTTCTACAGCGACGAGTTCGATCGCCTGCCGATCCCCAAGTCGCTGGAGTCGGTGGGCGTGATTGACTCGGCCCAGGTCCAGGTGCGGGGGACCTGCTTGGCCTGTATGAACCGCAAGACAAAGACGCGGCGGCACCGATCCGCAATAGCCGCCAGCGCTGGCACGATATCGGTAATGATAGACGAAACAAGGACTGTTCAGGAGAAAAGGAGTAAATACTATGAATGAAAATAGCAAGTGCCCGGTGACAGGCAAGGGTCACGGACATGCGGCCGGCGGCGGCACGACGAACCGGGACTGGTGGCCGAACCAGTTGAAGCTCGATATCCTGCACCAGCATTCCTCCAAGTCCAATCCGATGGGCGAGGATTTCAACTACGCCAAAGAGTTCAAGAGTCTCGACCTGGAGGCCGTGAAGAAGGACCTCCGTGAACTGATGACGAAGTCGCAGGACTGGTGGCCGGCGGACTTCGGCCACTACGGACCTTTGTTCATCCGCATGGCGTGGCACAGCGCCGGCACCTACCGCACCGGCGACGGCCGCGGCGGCGCGGGCAACGGCAGCCAGCGCTTTGCGCCCCTCAACAGCTGGCCCGACAATGCGAACCTCGACAAGGCGCGCCGGCTGCTCTGGCCGATCAAGCAGAAGTACGGCCGGAAGATTTCCTGGGCCGACCTGATGATCCTCGCCGGCAACGTCGCCCTGGAATCGATGGGCTTCAAGACCTTCGGTTTCGGCGGCGGGCGTGAGGACATCTGGGAACCGGAAAAGGACATCTACTGGGGCGCCGAGGGCAAGTGGCTGGAAGACAAGCGCTACTCCGGCGACCGGGATCTCGAAAATCCGCTCGCGGCCGTGCAGATGGGCCTGATCTACGTCAACCCGGAAGGCCCGAACGGCAACCCGGACCCGATCGCGGCGGCGCGGGATATCCGCGAGACCTTCGCCCGCATGGCGATGAACGACGAGGAGACGGTGGCCCTCATCGCGGGCGGCCACACCTTCGGCAAGACCCACGGCGCCGGCGATGCGAAACAGGTGGGACCTGAGCCCGAAGCGGCCGGCATCGAGGAGCAGGGCCTGGGCTGGAAGAGCAGCTTTGGCACCGGCAAAGGCGGTGACACGATCACCAGCGGCCTGGAAGTCACCTGGACCTCGACGCCCACGAAGTGGAGCAGCAACTTCTTCTGGAACCTGTTCGGCTACGAATGGGAACTGACCAAGAGCCCGGCCGGTGCGCACCAGTGGATGCCGAAGGGTGGCGCAGGCGCCGATTCGGTGCCGGATGCGCACGATCCGTCCAAGCGCCACGCGCCGGCCATGCTGACCACGGACCTGGCCCTGCGGTTCGACCCTGCTCTACGAAAAGATCTCGCGGCGCTTCCACGAGAATCCGGACCAGTTCGCAGACGCGTTCGCCCGGGCGTGGTTCAAGCTGACGCACCGCGACATGGGCCCGCGCGCACGCTATCTCGGCCCGGAGGTTCCGGCCGAAGAGCTCATCTGGCAAGACCCCATCCCTGCCGTCAATCACAAACTGATCGATGCACAGGACATCGCCTCTCTCAAGGGCAAGATCCTGGCTTCCGGCCTGTCTGTCTCGGAACTGGTTTCGACCGCCTGGGCGTCGGCGTCCACCTTCCGTGGCTCCGACAAGCGCGGCGGCGCCAACGGCGCCCGCATTCGTCTGGCGCCGCAGAAGGATTGGGAAGTCAACCAGCCTGCCCAACTGGCGAAGGTGCTCAAGACCCTGGAGGGCATCCAGAGCGCGTTCAACAAGGCGCAGTCCGGCGGCAAGAAAGTATCACTGGCTGACCTGATCGTCCTGGCCGGTTGCGCGGGCGTCGAGCAGGCGGCGAAGAATGCCGGTCACAAGGTGACGGTTCCCTTCACGCCGGGACGCATGGACGCCTCGCAGGAGCAAACCGATGTGGCCTCCTTCGCCGTGCTCGAGCCGGTCGCGGACGGCTTCCGCAACTACCAGAAGACCCGCTATGCCGTATCGGCCGAGGAGTTGCTGGTTGACAAGGCGCAATTGCTGACCTTGACCGCACCTGAAATGACGGTGCTCGTGGGCGGCCTGCGCGTCCTGAAGACCAACTTCGGAGGGTCCCAGCACGGCGTCTTCACCAAGCGGCCAGAGGCGCTCACCAATGACTTCTTCGTGAATCTGCTCGACATGAGCACGGTGTGGAAGGCGACCTCGGAAGACGGTGACGTATTCGAGGGTCGTGATCGCGCAACGGGCGAACTCAAGTGGACCGGCACCCGTGTTGACCTGATCTTTGGTTCGAACTCCCAACTCCGGGCCCTGGCGGAAGTCTATGGATGTGAGGACTCCCAGGAGAAGTTCCTGCACGACTTTGTAGCGGTGTGGAACAAAGTCATGAACCTTGACCGTTTCGACCTCTCCTGATCGTAGCGTGAACGTCATGGAGGGCTTCTGACTGGTATCATTCACACTGCGGGCGGCAGAGGAACCGTCGCCCGCAGTCTCCTATTGGTGTTCAAGAACGGAGGCACGCAATGATTGGCGCGAAGGTCACGGTAGCCGCCTATTCATGCCGGACTGAGTTCCGGGCGAGCACAAGAGAAGGGATTGGCAGTCCATGAGTCTGGAAGTGAAGCCCATCGGCATCGTTCATTCGCCCTTCAAGCAGGCCGCCGGGACGCTCATCCAGGCCAGTCTGGCCGAAGGCACGACGGGCAATCGTGCGAAACAAAGCCAATTGGCTGGGGGGCGAGATACCCCAGCGATTCAGTAGGTCATTACTCCAGGATTCCCGTTCAAGGCCGTCACCGGGCCTTGGGCTGGAAGAGGGGATGCTCAAAGGACAGGTACAGGAAGACCCCGAAGTCCCCCGCAGAGGGACCGACGCCGATGGGGAAACTCAAGCCGGGAACGATCTGGAGCCCGGAGTCTACGTCGATGGCGTAACGCATCCCGGGGTTCAGGAAGAACATGTGCTCTTTCTCGACTTCTCCTGTGTCGCCAAACCGATCGTTGGTCCAGCCGGCGACCTCCAGCATCAGATTGAAATGGTCGTCGACCAGGTAGATCACGCTCGCGCCGTAATTGATCCACGTAAGGTCGGCCTGCGTGCCATCGGGACTTGTGGCGCCGGGAAGAAAAGTGGCCCCGAAGTTCCAGTGAGTCACCCATCTGGCCCCCAGCTCCAGGCTCAGAGGCAAGTTGCCCTGCACGCCCCAGGCGTCGGTTCCCAGCCCTTCCTTGCGGTCTCCGGTGGGCGCGATCAGGGAAACACGCGGAGCGAACGCCACCGGGCCTTTCAGCACGGCTTGATAGCGGTAATTCAGGAAGACATCCGTGAAACCGGTGCGCGACTGGCCGTCGTCGTGGAGTTGCAGATAGGGGATGGTATAGGAAAACTGGTGCTTCTGCGTCGGCACGGGCCATTCCTGCGTGAACGTATAGGCCCAGTCCCCCCCTTCCAGGTACTGGAAGGCTTGGATGTGTTGGATGACGCCATCCTCCTGATTGTAGGCCTCTTCGAGCAGGAAAGAGTTGTCCTGGAGCTTCCGGACCTCCTGGGCCCCGGAAGGTACGCTCGCATACGCGAGCAAAAGCGTCGCAACGATTCCAAACAGCCTATGGCTCATGCACACACTCCTTCTTCGCAAAGGCGGGAGCATCACGGCACGGAGCAAGGCAAACGCGGAACAACTCCCGCTGGTAGGACTATATCCTATTGCTTTACGTCGAGACCCACACGCGGATTTTCTCCGCCATGTCCGCATCGATGGCGAACTGGCTCTCCCCGATCTGGAATACCGGGGACGGGAAGTGCAAGAGCAATGTCACCGCCGAGCCCGGCAGAGCACCCATCGCCATGATCTTCCTCAACGTCTCCCGGTCATTGGTGCGGATATACGCGATCTTGCCCTTTTGGCCCTTCTTCATCTCCGACAACGGCATCACCACGCTCTCGAACTTGCGCCTCCGGCTCCGGCAGCAGGCCCCGCTGGGAATGGGTTTGCCGTGGGGACACGTCTCCGGATGTCCCAGGAGGATACAGATATTGTCCTCCAGGCCCTTGTGCAGAATGTGTTCGAGTTTGCATCCCGCCTCGTGCACCAGGGCGGACTTGACGTTGAGGACATCCGCAAACAGCCTTTCGGCGAGGCGATGCCGCCGGACACAGAGCCGGCCCTCGTCGAGCCCCTTGGACGTCAAACGGGTCTCGGCTTGCACAGACAGATAGCCCTGTTCCACAAGTTCCCGAAACGCCGTATCGTTTCTCAATACGGAAAGATCCGGCATGCGCTGGTTCTCCACCGTCTCCACCCAGAGCGTTTCCAGGATTTCCTCAGCCCTTTCTGTCAGCATCATCTCGTTTTCTCCTGTCGAAAAGCTTTCTCAGCCAGGCCGGCTCCGGGAGGGTCTCGTACCCGCAATTGGGGCACCGGAGGCGTTTGCACCCCTGGGCCAGGGGGCACCCGGCGCAGGCCGCCTGGGCCTGGGTCTCGTCAAAGTCATGTCCGCACAACGCGCATTTCATAGCACCGCCCCCACGGCCTGCAGGACCGCGTTCAGGGTGAAGGCGACCCCGAAGGAAAAAAGCAGCGTGATCGCCGAGATCAGCAGTCCCGTTTTGATGCCGCGTTCCTTGATGTTCATCAGCAGTTGCGCGATGCACGGCAGGAACAGTGTCAGGGCCACGGAGGCCACGACCAATTGCACGCCTGTGAGCGCCCCGGCGTCGTTCAGGTCGTACAGTCCCGCCGCACCGTAATCCCGCCGGAAGAAGCCCAGCAAGAACACGCTGGCCGCCTCCACCGGCAACCCCATCAGTTGAACCGGATATTTCAACAGGCCGATGCACCAATCGAAGAGGCCCGTCACCTGCCCAATCCAGATCAGCACGCTGGCCACGATAAAGATCGGCACGATCTCCTTCAGGTACCATACCACCCGTGTATACGTCTTGATGAAGATATTCGACACCTTGGGCAACCGCAGCGGCGGAACCTCCATGTAGAACATGGGCGGCGTGCCGGGCAGCAGCTTCGAAGCCAGATACCCCACGAACAGAAAGACCGCAGCAATCACGCCGGCCCAGACGGCCAGCGCGAGCCGGTGCCCGTGCAGGAGCGCCAGGATCACGCCGAGCTGCGCCGAGCACGGCACCGCCAGGGCCAGCAGCATCGTGGCGATGAAACGCTCCCGCCGGGTCGGCAGCGTCCGGGTCACCATCGTCGCCATCGTGTCGCAGCCCAGGCCCAACACCATGGGAATCACCGCCCGGCCGCTCAGCCCGATCTTTTTGAACAACCGATCGATCAGCATCGCCAGCCGCGGCAGGTAACCCACGTCCTCGATGACGGAGAACATCAGGAAAAAGACGGTGACAATCGGCAGAATAATCCCCACGGCATAACGCAGGCCCAGCGTAAAGACCCCGTACTCACCGACGAACAGGTCGCGCAGCGCCGGCTGGGAGGTGAGTCTCCCCACCACCTCGGTCAGGAACGGATTGATGTGCCTGTCGAACAAATGGCTTTCGAGGAAATCTACCACGGTGCCCGCGCCGAACTGGCCCACAAACTTGTACAACCCCAGGTAAAGCACCAGCAGGAGGATCGGAATCCCCGTCGCCGGGTGCATGGTCCAGCGGCTCAGTGTCTCCGTGAGGCTGCCCCTGCGGACCCCCGCCGGCTCGATCGCACCCCGGAGAAGCTCATTGATCTTCTGTTGCCGGCGCATCGCAATAACGTAGTCCAGAGGATCGCTGTAGGACTGCTTGGCTGCCGCGGTAAGCCGCTCGATCTGTTCATAGGCCCGTGCATCTCGGGCCTGGACCAGATCTCGAATCTGCTCATCGTCCTGGAGCAGCAGCAGAGCGATCGCCCGCTTCGACAGCACATACCGGCCCGCCAGCAGACCTTCGATCTGCGCCACGGCACGGTCCAGCGCCGACCCGCTCGTATCCTGGAGAGGGGTTTGGACCTCAAGACTTCCCGACATAATCCAGAATCCTCTGTTTCAACAGATCCATACCTTCGCCGTCGGTGGCGATGACCGGGACCACCGGAATACGGAGACGCTTCTCCAGGATGCCGATGTTGATCCGCGTGCCGAGAGCCCGCAGTTCATCCATCATATTCAATACCAAAATCAGGGGCAGGCCGGCCTCGACAAGTTGGAGCGTCAGACCCAGCATCCGTTCCAGGTTCTTGGCGTCGACCACCTGCAGAACGACGGACGGGCTTTCCTCCAGAATGATGTTCCGGGCTACCCGCTCTTCCTCGGAAATCGGCATCAGGGCGTACATCCCCGGCGTGTCGATGACCTCGAACTCGCGCGCGTCGACCCGGCCGAGGCCCCGGGCGACTTCCACCGTCGTGCCCGGATAGTTCGACACGGTCGCGTACACCCCCGTGAGGTTATGGAACAGAACGCTCTTTCCCACATTCGGATTGCCGACAAGAACCACCTTCGGCTTACTCATGTCCGCCCGCTCCCCGGGACCCAACCAAGCCCGAAAAAGTTAGGCACAGCAAACTCTTTTGCCACACAGACAGCTCCGAACATATCACTTTCCGGGGATTCATCCTACGCCGTTCCCCTCCCTCCGGCAGCGCCGGCGCAGAAATCCTGAAATTCATCTGCCAGCGGATGCCCGTCCTTGCCGGTGCTGCCGACGAACTCGATAAACGCCAAGAACTTGGCGATGACATGCGGACCCAGAGTGTGCTCCGTGCGGCAAGCAGCCTGCTGGGCCACCTCGACCGGAAGACCTAACACATTGATGAAGAAGGATTTGAGGATATCGTGTCTCGTCACGACATCCCGTGCCGCCGTGCGACCGGCCTTCGTGAGGGTAGCGTGGTCGTACGGCTCATAGCGGACCATGCCCCGGTCTTTGAGCAGACGCAACGCGCCGGTCACCGAGGACCGCGAAACCCCCAACTGCTCGGCAATATCCTTGCTGCGCACCACCCGGGATTGCCGGGAGAGGTTGTAAATCGCCTCCAGGTAATCCTCCAGAGAAGCACTGAGTTTGCGATCCTTTTCCATACTTATCAGACGTTCCACGACAGCCGATTCTGCGTGTAGTATAGTTAGTTGCACCTAACTTTGTCAAGCCTTTCCTGCGGATTCCCGTTCCGGGGACGATTTCGGGAAAAAAACACTTGTCCGCCTGCGCCGGCCATACTATACTGCCCTATATCGGGGCGTAGCTCAGTTTGGCTAGAGCACTAGCATGGGGTGCTAGGGGTCGCTGGTTCAAGTCCAGTCGCCCCGATTTTCCTCCCTCCGCCGGAGTCTATGGAAATCAAGCTGCGCGGCTTCACCGATGGCTCTGGGACTCATCGGCCGACTCTGCGCTCCCGCAGCCAGCAATACAGCACGGGCACGATCAGCATGGTCAACATCTCGATGGTCATGCCGCCGAAGGAGGGGATCGCCATGGGAACCATGAGGTCGGAGCCTCGACCGGTCGCGGTGAGGACCGGAATCAGAGCGAGAATGGTCGTGGACCCGGTCATCAGGCACGCCCGGATGCGGCGTTGGCCCGCCTCGAGCGTCACTGCGCGGATTTCCGCCACGCTCTGCGGCTGGCGCCGGCCGAACGTCTGGTCCAGATACGTGCTCATCACCACGCCGTCGTCATCGGAAATGCCAAACAACGCCAGGAATCCGACCCATACGGCCACGCTCAGATTGATGGGATGCACTTGGAACAGCTCCCGCATGTCCACACCGAAGACGCTGAAGTTGAGGAACCAATCCCGGCCGTATAGCCACAGCAGCAGGAACGCTCCCGACCATGACACCAGGACGCCCAGAAACACCAGCAGGGTCGTCGGTACGCTCCGGAACTGCATGTACAAAACCAGGAAGATCGTGAACAGGGACAAAGGAACGAGGATGCGCAAGGTCTGGGCCGCGTGGAGCTGGTTCTCGTAAGTGCCGGCAAAGGTGATGGTGACACCCGCCGGTCGATGGAACACGCCGCTCGCCTCTTTCTCCCGGAGGAGCCGGCCGGCCGCCTCCACCACGTCCACTTCCGCCGTCCCCGGCACCTTGTCAAACAGGACATAACCCACCAGGGACGTGTCCTCGCTCTTGATCACTTCGGGTCCGCGCACGTACTGGATCTGGGCGACCTGGATCAGGGGGATTTGGGCGCCATCCGGTGTAGGAACCAACACTCTTTCGAGAGCCTCAATGTTATCGCGCAATTCCCGCTGGTACCGCACCCGCACGGGAAATCTCTGGCGTCCCTCCACGGTGGTCGTCACTTTGATGCCGCCGACAGCCACCTCCAGGACATCCTGGAATTGCTGGATGGGAATGCCGTAGCGGGCCAGCGCCTGACGATCGGCCACGATCTCCAGATACGGCTTGCCTACGATGCGGTCGGCAATGACCGTGGCGGGGTCGATGCTCGGGACCTCTTTGAGAAGCCGCTCGAGCTCAAATCCGACTTTCTCCACCGTCTCCAGGTCGGGTCCTTTGATCTTCACGCCCATGGCGGCGCGCATTCCGCTTTGGAGCATGACGATGCGTGCCGCGATGGGCTGGAGCTTCGGAGCCGATGTCGTTCCGGGGATCTCCGCCGCGGCCACAATCTCTCTCCAGATGTCATCGGCGGTCTTCATCTGGTCGCGCCATTGCCGATACGGTCGGCCGTAAGCGTCGGGAATCAATTGGCCCTGCGGGTCCCGAACGAATTCGCCGGCGGCACGGTCATAGCGGAAGCTCACGCGCCGGCCGTCCTTGTCGGTGATGTACTCGGTCCGGTAGTTGATCACGGTCTCGATCATCCCGATGGGCGCCGGATCCAAAGCCGATTCCACCCGTCCAATTTTGCCGACCACGGATTCGATCTCCGGGATGGAACTGATGGCGGTGTTCTGCTTTTGCAGAATATCCAGGGCTTCGCCCAGGGAGGCGTGCGGCATGGTGGTGGGCATGTAGAGAAACGAACCTTCATCGAGCGGAGGCATGAACTCCTTGCCCAACCCTGGAAACGTATGGTGGGCCACGGCCCACAGGCGGTTCTGGCGCAGCGTCTCAGGAACAAAAGCGAAGACCCGGTCAAAACCGAGCCAGATCATGGCGCCCATCACCAGCAGGAGCGCCGGAAGAGACAAAAAGGCGGCCTTATGATTCAGGCACCACCGCAGAATCGATGGGTAAAACCACTGAAACGACAGAACGAGGGTCATGAGGATGCCGATCAGCCCGCCGACAAAGATGAAATTGCGTACCAGACCTCGTTGCGGACCGAGCGGCTCCCAATCGGCCGTCAGCAGCAATGCCACCAGGATCAGAACGACCGCGTTGCCAAGATACGGGGCCAGTCTCGCCACACGGTGCGGCATCACACCCTTGAAGAACTGGTAGGCCACGAATCCGATGACGGCCACCGCCACCAGCCAGCTAAAGGCAAAACCGACGAGCAGGGCCGCCAAGGCCAGAGAACCGTAAAGCGCGGGCCGCAAATACCTTCCGACAATCTTGCGCGGGAAGAACAGCAGATGAGCCGCAGGCGGAAGGATAGTCAGAGCCAGGACGATCGAGGCGAAGAGGGCAAAGGTCTTCGTGAAGGCCAGCGGCTTGAACAGCTTGCCTTCCGGCCCCGTCATGAAGAACACGGGGATGAAGCTGATGATCGTCGACGCCATGGCGGATACGATCGCACTGCCGACCTCGCTGGCGGCACGGTGAATGACCTCCGCACGCGGCATGTCCGGCGGGCTTTCCTCCAGATGACGCAGGATATTGTCACAGATCACAATCCCCATGTCCGTGATGGCGCCAACGGCAATGGCAATGCCGGCCAGAGACACGATGTTGGCATCCACGGAGAACACCTTCATGATGCCGAAACAGCCAAGCACCGCCAGGGGCATCACCGAGCTGATCAGGATGCTGCTGCGCAGGTGCATCACCATGATAATGATCACGAGGGCGGTGACCAGCACCTCCTGGTAGATGTCCGCATTGAGGGTGCCCAGGGTCTCATAGATCAGGCCGGTGCGGTCATAGAACGGCACGAGGGTGACCTGGCTTCGCGTCAGCCAGGCCGGCCATTGCTCCTGGGGCGTCTGGCGCAGGTATTCCTGCCACACGGGCTGATTCAACCTCCCCCCCTCGTACGCCTCGAAGCCGTGCTGCTGTGCGAAGGCTTGGATCTGCGCGGACGCGATCTTGGAGTCCGTAACGACCGCCTTGGCGGGCAGAGCCGGCCCGAGCTCGGCGATCGTTTTCTTGACGTTTTTGATCACCGCCAGAGGGTTGGACCCATAGCGTGCCACGACCACGCCGCCTACGACTTCGGCGCCCTGTTTATCCAGAACGCCGCGCCGCGGCTCCGGCCCCAGAGTCACCTTGGCAACGTGCTTGACGAGCACGGGGACGTTATTGTTCGTCTTGATGACGCTTTTCTCGATGTCGTCCACCGTCTTGATGAAACCCAGTCCGCGGATCATGTACTCCACGCGGTTCAACTCGATGGTCTGGGCGCCGACGTCGATGTTGGATCGTCGAACCGCCTCGAAGACCTCGTCGATGCCGACCTTGTAGGCCCGCATGGCGTCGGGATCCACATCGACCTGGTACTCGCGCACGAAGCCGCCGACGGAGGCTGCCTCGCTGACACCCGAAGCGGAGCGCAGCGCCAGCCGCACCTGCCAGTCCTGGATCGTTCGCAGTTCCTCCTGGTCCCAGCCGCCGGTGACGTTGCCGTCAGGATCGCGTCCTTCCAGGGTATACCAGAAGATCTGGCCCAGGGCGGTCGCATCGGGCCCCAAGGCCGGCTGCACCCCGGCCGGCAAGGTGCCCGCGGGCAGACTGTTGAGCTTCTCGATCACCCGGCTGCGCGTCCAGTAGAAATCCTTGCCCTGCACCAGCTTCTCAAAGAACGAGAAATCCTCGAAGATGATGTAAATCGAAGAGAACCCGAACATCGAGGCACTGCGAATCGTCTTGATGTTCGGGATGCCCAGGAGGGCCGTCGTCAAGGGATAGCTGATCTGAGCCTCGACATCGCCCGGGGAGCGGCCGGGCCATTCCGTGAAAACGATCTGCTGGTTCTCGCCGATGTCCGGAATCGCATCGACCGCCACGGGATTGCGAGGAAAGGACTCAAACTCCCAATCGAACGGGGCGACGTAAATCCCCCCGGCGACCAGGAACAGGGTAATCAGCCCCACCATGAGCTTGTTGTAAATGCAGAAACCCAGGATCCTCCCCACCAGGGTCTGCTGCTCGGGAAGCGGCTCGTATTTGTTCTCGTTCGCGTCTGCCGGCATCATACTTGCTCACAGCCTCTGCGCCAGGGCCGAGGGATATTTCCATTACTTCTGAAACTGCGGCAGCTTGGCGACATATTTGGCGGGGTCGGCCGTGAACCTCTCCGGGCAGGCGGCACAGCAGAAGTAGACTTTCTTGCCTTGGTACTCGACAAAGATCGTTTTGTTGATGGGCCCACCCATGACCGGACAAGTCGTCTGCTCCGCCGCGACCGCCTTGACCTCGGCATTGTCCGCCGAGGCCGGCTGTTGCCCGGACGTTTGCGGCGTTTGCTGAGCCGTCGGCTGCTTTCGCTCGCAACCCGAGAAGAGAGCCAGCCCGATCAATGCGACCGGGATGACACTCGTCATCCTCAGGGCTCTTCCCAAGGACCTCATTCCTGCATCCATTGCGATCTCCTTTAGAAATGTAATCACGGAATCAACGGAAACGTCAGTGGTTGTGGCCGGAATCGGCCGTATCGGTTTTCGGCGCTGGGGTGTGACTCCTGGAATTGCGGCAGCTTGGCAAGGTATTTCTCCGGGTCCTCCTGGAACTTCTTGTCGCAGCCTCGGCAGCAGAAGTAAACCTTCTTGCCCTTGTATTCCACGAAGACAGCCGGATCGATGGGGTTGCCCAGGACCGGACACGTCGTCTGCTCCGTTGTCGACTTCGTGGCGGTCTGCACCGCTGCGGCGGCGGGCTGCGCCGGAGCAGGCCCTCCGTGCTGATGCCCGGCCGGCATGGCGCCGCCCTCGGGATTCATCATGCTCGGCTTGCCCTGGATTTGCAGAGCCGAGTCGATCTTGAAGTTCCCGTTGGTCACGACCTGCTCACCCTCGTTCAGGCCGGAGGCGACGATATAGTAGTGCCCGGCTTTGGGACCCAGTTCCACCTCCCTGCCTTCGAAGGTCGGGACTTGGGCCTCCGGCTTCTTCACGTACACCACCGCGCGTTTGCCGGTAATCAAGGGCGCCGTTTCCGGGATCACCAGGGGTAATTGGTCCGGAGCGCTGGCCGCCACAAAACCCAGGGATTCGGTCGTCACCAAATCCATGCCACAGATGTCGCACTCGCCCGGCTGCGACTTCACGACGGACGGATGCATGGGACAGATCCATTTCCCGGCCAGGTCGGGATCCATCACCTTGCCATGGGCAGCCATCCGCGACCGGAGCACCGCACGGATGAACATCTCCGGCTTGAGTCTTCCATCCGGATTGGGCACATCCACCCGCACTTTGACGGTCCGCGTCATCGGGTCCAGCACCGGATCGATGAAGCTGATCCGGCCGGTGAACGTCCGGCCCGCGTACGCCTCCGTACTGAACTGCACCTCCTGCCCGTAGCGAATCCACTGCAGGTCCGACTCGTAGGCATCGAGCTTGACCCAGACCTGCGACAGATCGGCCACCGCGTAGATCGGGGTGCCGGTGCTCACGTACATGCCCTCGTTGACCATTTTCTGGATTACCACCCCGCCGATCGGAGCATAGATCGTCAGGTGGGTCATGAGCTTGCCCGACCGCTCGATCTCCCCGATTTGGTCGGGCGTCAAACCCAAAAGACGAAGCTTCTCCCTGGCCGCCTGGAGAGTGCTGGCCGTGGCCCCGGCCAGATAGGTCGATGTGTTCTCCCCCGCATTCTTCGATGCCTTCGCCGCCTGCAGCAGCTCGGCCTGCGCACTGATCAGCTCCGGGCTGTAAAGCGAGACCAAATGATCGCCCTTGCGAACGGTCGTCCCCGTAAAGTCAACGTACAGGCGGTCGAGCCGGCCCGGGACCCAGGCGGTGATGTACTTGACCCGGGTCTCGTCAGACTGAACCTTCCCGACCATTCGCACCTCGTTGGCGACAAGCTGCCTCTGGACCGGCGAGGTCTGGACGTCCATCAGGCGGGCCGCCGCTTCGGATACGACCAGCTCGCGTGGCGCGGTCTGGGCCGCTTGATTCGCGGGCATGGGGATCAACTCCATCTCGCAGATCGGACAGAGTCCCGGCCGGTCGCGGACAATCTGCGGATGCATCGAGCAATACCACTTCTGAGCCCCTGTCGTTTCCGACTGGGCGTGTGTATCGCTCACTGCCACACTCTGCCCGGCAAGCGAGACGGCATAGCCTATGGCAAAGCCCGCTGCCACCAGAAGGACGGCTGTAATCACCTGCCGCGGGACACGATTTATGCGCATTGAAACCTCCTTAGAACCAGCCTCTAACCAAAACCCATACTATTCCCATAGGATTTCAGTTCGCCCCGTTCTACGGCAAATCCGTGCCAACGAGCATCTCCAACTCGGCCAACTTCTGCCGCTGATCGGCCCGAGAACGCTCCCGCGCGAGCTGGAATTGCAGAAGGGTCTGCTGAGCATCGATCAAACGAAGAAAATCAATCGTTCCTGCCATGTAAGCTGCTTCGGAGGCGCCGACGAGCTGCTGGGCGTTGGGGATAAGGGCCGCTCCATAGAGGTTCACTTTGCGGCCGCTATCCTCGAATTCGTACAAGGTGCGCTCCACTCGTGCCGACAGACTGTTCTCCAGGTCCCGCTTCTCATGCTGCGCCCGGCGGGCCATCGCCCGAGCCTGCAATTCGCCGGCCCGGTAGCTGCGCTGCCAGATCGGCAGGTTCAATTCCAGGCCGAGCCTAACGTCGTCATCACGCTCTCCCGGACCCATGTTCATCTTCATCCACTCCACGCCCAGACCGATGTCCGGATAGAAATTCCGCTTCGCAACGTCCACCTCCCGCCCAAGCCGCTCGACATCGTATTCCAGCGCCTGGATCTCGGGATTGCGCTCCTTGAGCGAGGCCAGGAGCACCCGGCGATCCAACGCCACCGGCCCAGCAGGCTCTTGCCGGGGCCAGGGCAGCGGGGCCTGGACCGGACGATTGAGGGCCGCATTGAGCCCGGCGACGACAGGAGGCCTCTGCCGTTCCAAGGTGATCAACTCGTTCTGCAGTCTGGCTACCTCGATTTGCGCACGAATGATGTCCGGATGGGTGGCCGCCGCCGTGATGTACTTCGTACGGGCCACCTCCTCGAAATGCTGCATCAGCGCCAGGTTCTCCTGGGCGATGCGCGTCGCGCTGCCCAGATAGACATACTCGTAGAAAGCCTTTTTGACATCGAAAAACAATTGCAGCTTCCGGGCCTCATAGCGTTTTTGGGCGGCCTTGGCCGCGGCCGACGCGGCATCCGTACGAGCGGCGATTTTGCCGAACCACGGGAACATCTGCGTGATCCCCGCCCGCTGGCGGGTCTCGATCTGCTCGATGAAGTAGTCGTAGGTAAACTTGGGATCGGGAAGGGCTTTCGCCTGCGGGATCTGCTCCAATGCTCGCCTTCCACTCCTCGAATGTCGCCTTAAGACCGGGATTGTGGAGGGCGGCGTAGGCAAGATACTCTGCCAGCGTCTGCGGCACGTTGGCATCCGCGGCAGGCTCGTTCCCTCCCCCGACAACGCCGCCCAGGGTCCCGATGATCAGAACCACAGGCACGAACATCATTCGCTGGACCACGCCCACTCCTTGCTCACGGCCTCAGAAATAGTCCGGCTCATTGCCGGGTTTCCATTTGATGTTACAGCCCATGCTCGGCTTCTGCTCTTCCGGAACCGTTTCACCCTCCAGGACGGCGTCCAGGGCGGCACGCAGATCGGCCCCGGTGACCGGCACGTTGCTCCCCGGCCGGCTGTCGTCCATCTGCCCACGATAAACCAGTCTTCGGTTCTCGTCAAATACAAAGAAATCGGGCGTGCAGGCCGCGTGAGATCGCTTGGCCACGTCCTGGGTCTCATCATAGAGATAGGGAAACGTGAACCCTTTCTCGCGGGCGAACTGGGCCATCTTCTCCGGCCGGTCTTCCGGAAACTCGCTCACGTCATTGGCATTGATGCCGACGAACGCCACGCCGCGCGGCTGGTATTTCTTCGCCAGCTTGACGAGGCCGTCGATGACGTGCTTGACGAAGGGGCAGTGGTTGCACATGAACACCACCACCAACGCTTTGGCTTCGTCGAAATCTGTAAGGGACACCAGGTTGCCCGCCGTATCCGGCAAGGTAAAGCCCGGCGCTTCCGTCCCCAACGGCAGCATCGTTGAAGCGGTCATTGCCATAGTCGACCCTTTCCAAGGATGTCCTGCTGTAACAATTCAATACACACTACTCCTGAACGGCGACACGGTTCACCAAGTTCCCTGCGGTGGCATGGGCGCATCGCAAAAAACGCGTGCCGGCGGGGTGCCGTCACTGTCACGAGGTTTATCAGACGCCCCGCCGCTATCCGATTTTGATCGCGATTTTTCCGAATTGCTTGCCCGCTTCCATCCGCTCCATCGCGGCCCGCACGCGTCCCAGCACAAAGACCCTGTCCACCACCGGTTTGAGTTTGTTCACGGTAACTGCCCGGAGCATCTGGCGGAAGTCCTCGGCGGAGCCCATTGTCGAGCCGAGGATCGTAAGCTGGTTCCAGTACAGGGTCCGCAGGTCCGCTTCCGCCTTCGAGCCGGTCGTGACGCCGCACAGGACGACCCGGCCGCCCTTGCGCACGCAGGTGAAGTCCAGTGGCCACGTCGCCGCCCCCACGGCGTCGACCGCCACATCGACGCCCCGGCCCGAGGTCTCGTATTCGATCCACTTGGCGACGCTCTCCTTCTGGTAGTTGAGCGTGTGATTGGCCCCCAATCTTCGGGCACGCGACAGCTTGTCGTTGGACGACGACGTGACGAAGACCTCCGCCCCCACCAGCTTGGCGAATTGCAGTGACGCCAGGGCGACGCCGCCGCCGACGCCGTGAATCAGGACGGCTTCACCCGGTTTGAGTGCGGCGCGCGTCATCAGCATGCGCCAGGCTGTCACGTACGTAAGAGCGAAGACGCCCGCCTCCTCGTCGCTCAGGTGATCCGGCCGGGGATAGCAGTTGCCGGCCGGCACCGCCACCTGCTCGGCAAAGGTCCCGGACCGGCTCAGTCCCATGATTCCGAAGGACGCGCACTCGCTCTGCTCGCCCCGCCGGCAGAACTCGCAATGGCCGCAACTCAGAGCAGGATTGACGACGACCTGCTCCCCCACTTTCGGGCTTTCCACACCCGCTCCTGCTTCCGCCACGGTGCCGAACGCGTCGCAGCCCAGGACGTGCGATGTTTGCAGTTGGGCGCCGGGCCGTCCCGTGCGCACCCAGATGTCCAGATGGTTCAAGCCCGCGCACACGACGTTCAGCACGACCTCGCCCGGGCCCGGCTTCGGCGCATCGATCTCCTCCACCTGCACAACATCCAGATCCCCATGCTCGTGTATCACCGCTGCCTTCATGCCTGAAATCCCCCAAATCGAACGTGCGCCACCGTCCTCGGCTTCGGATTGGCTCGCACGCATACCGATCTTATGATCGCCCTCACCTGGCAGAGGGCAGATAGGGAAACTGCTCAGTCAGCGGCTGCAAACGGCCGACCACAGACTGCCTGCAGATCATGGGCCGCTTACTGGGCCTTCACATCATAGCAGAACAGGACGTCCCAATGCCGAAGGTAAAGCTTGCCATCGGAAATCACCGGGTGCGCCCAGGCTTCTTTCTTCGCCCCCGGCCGGGCCGGCGGCATGAAGGTGCCCTTGAGGTTGTACTTCTCCGGCGTCGCTTCGACCAGGGCCATCAGGCCGTTCTGATACCGGAAATAGAGGTTCCCATCGGCATACAGGACGCAGCCGGAGCCGTCGCCGGGCTGGTCCGCCTGCCACAGGATCTTGCCGGTCTTGAACTCGATGCAGGTGGGCTTGCCCAGGTTGTGGCCGTGACCGCCATAGATGTAGTCGCCCACCTTCACAAAACCGCCGTGATGGTTCTGGAACTGATTCTCGTCCAGCCAGTAGACTTCCTGAGCCTTCACACCGCCCCCATCCGGCATAAGCTGGAGCAGGGCCGAGCCCGTTCCGTAGGCGCTGGAGGCGAAAACATGGTCGCCGTCCACCACGCACGTCGAGATGTTGGCGACGCCGTTCGCGACGCGATTGTAGCCCCACAGGAACTTCCCGTCGGCCGAGACGCTGACCACACCTTCGTTCGTCAACTGCACATACTGCTTCACGCCCGCCCCGTTGCTGATCACGATGGAGGCGTACCCGGCCTCATCTTTGCCGTTCTTGCCGATGTCCGGCATCGGGCTTTGCCAGATCACCGCGCCGGTCTTTTTGTTGAGGGCCGCGATGACATCCTTGTGCCCGCCCGGCGTGCACAGCAGCCGGTCGCCGTCGATCAGCGGCGATTCGCTGAATTTCCAATTGGGATTCGCGGCCCCGCCGAGATCGCTCAGCAGGTTCTTCTTCCAGACCACCTGGCCGCTGTCGGCGGCGACGCAGACCAGGTCGCCGCTCGTGCCGAGCGCGTAGACAAAACCGTCGTCCACTGTCGGGATACAACGGGGACCGTCATCGTGCGATTTGCCCACCAGGGCCGCCCACAGCTCCTTTTGCGTATTCAGATCGTAGGCGTAGACGAACTGTGCCTTGCCGCGGTCGCCCATCGTATAGAGCCGGCCCTTCACGATCGAAACCGAAGAATACCCCGGCCCCAGACCGGAGATATCCCACAGCAGCTTCGGCCCGCCCTTCGGCCACTCCTTGAGCAACCCGGTTTCCGTGCACACGCTGTCCCGGTTCGGTCCCCGGTACTGGGGCCAATCCGCCGCCTGCACGCTGCTTTCGAGAATCACTGAGAGCTACACAGAGCGTCAAAACCCTTCGGCTCAAGCTCGACATCTTCCAAACCCCTTTCATAAGTTGCGCACTACCTCGGAGTTGCGCCTCCGAACCACGCCTTGCCAAACCCTCACCCTGATGCAACGAAGCAGAGATGCTACCGACCCGCCCCACTGACATCGATACAAACCAATTCGCCCTCGGCGTTCCGTGCATAAATCCGCCCATTGGCCAGCACAGGCACCGTCCAGCATTTGCCTTCCAGAATCTGTGCGGCCGCCAGTTCCGTGTACCCGGCGGGCGAGGCATTCGCGATCGTCAGTCTGCCCTTGTCGCTCAGGGCGATGAGCTTATCGCCGGCCAGCGTGACACTGCCGACGCCCAAGCCCTCATGGGCCCATTTCACCGCGCCCGTCTGGAAAGTCGAGGCACTTCAGAGCCCCGTCCTTGGTGTCCACACCATAAATATGGCCCTGCCACAAGATAGACGTACTCAGCCAGTTCTGCATTTCCTTGTGGCTCCAGATCCGGACCAATTTGTCCGCCTGGATCTGGAACAGGGCCGCCCCGGTCCCCAACCCGGAGCACATGAACAGCTTGTCCCCCGCGATGATCGCATCCGGAATGCTCTCGTCGTACATCGTCTTCCAGGGCTGCTTCCACAGGACCTGCCCCGTCGCCGCCACGACCCCGTAGACCTCCTGATTGCCGAGAATCGCGACGCACCTTTTGCCCTGCTGCTCATACGGCACGGCGGAGGAATACCCCGAGGGGCCTTTCTCGTTGACCCACGCCAGGCTGCCATCCTGCTTGCGCAAGGCCAGCCCGTGCGTTCCTGCGTTCAGGACGATCAGGTCGCCCACAATGATCGGCGAGCCTGAGAATCCCCACTCGTGCGGCTTGACGCCGTAATCGTTCGTCAGATGCTTCTGCCAAACGACCGCCCCATCCTTGGCATTCAGGCAGAACACATGCCCCTGCTTGCTCAAGATGTAGACCCTGCCTGCCTCTACCGTGGGCGTGGCGCTGGGACCGCCTTCATGGCTCTTGGGCTCCAGGAGGCACGGATACGTATGTCTCCAGATCTCCGCGCCGGTCCCGGCGTCCAAACACCAGAGGGTATCCTTCTGCTCCTGGTCGCTCTTGCCGTCCGGCTTGGCCGAATTGCCCATCGCGTAGGCGCGGCCGTCGCTGACGGTCACGGAGGCAAAACCGGTGCCGATCTGCTTGCGCCACAGGAAGTGCGGCCCATCCTTGAGCTTGTTCGCAGTCCCAGCCGGTCTCACGCGAAATGCCATTGTGGTCCGGGCCGCGCCAGTTGGGCCAGTCCTCGCCCTGAACGGTGCTCGCACCCAGCGCGCACAGTATGCCTGTGGCGACAGCGATACCCCAACCACCGAGTTGCCGCGACGTTGCCACCATCCGGTTCCTTCAGAACAGCGGTCTCTTGCATGGGCCCGCCGCCTCAAAAACTGCCTGCACCAAGCCCCTGCGGCTTGCCTGAATCTATCGTAGCCATATATACTCAGTGAGGCAAGAGTGTTCGGCAAAACTTCAGGCAAAGGAGGTACCTCATGCAGGGCTTTACACGCCGTGACTTCGTAAGAACCTCGGTCGCCGCCGGTGCGGCCGCCGCGACGGTCGTCACACCCGCCGCAGCGCAGCCGGCCGCCTCTTCCGAGGGGAGGATCAAGATCATCGCCATCTCATGCAGCCCCCGCAAAGGCAAATCGACCGCCACGGCGCTGGGGGTCTGCCTGCAAGCGGCGAAAGAGGTCAGCCCCAAGGTCGAGACAGAGTTGATCGAGCTGGCCGGGCTCAACATCAACGGCAGCGTCGCCGCCGGCATCCCCCTGCCACCGGGCGAGCAGGACGACTTCCCCAAGCTCGTCCCCACGCTGGCCGACCCCAAGGTCCGGGGCATCATTATCGGGACACCCGTGTACTTCGGGAACATGAGCTCCCTGTGCCGGGCCTTTCTGGAGCGATGTATCGTTCTCTACCAGGACAAATTCGCCTGGAGCAACAAGGTCGCCGGCGTCGTCGCCGTGGGCGGCACGCGTAATGGCGGGCAGGAGGTCACGATCCAGTCGGTGCAGATCTCGCTGTTCTGCAACGAGATGATCCTGGTCGGCAACGGTCGGCCGGGTCCCCGCCACGGCGCGACCGTCTGGAGCGGCGCCGAAGGCGGCGTGCTGAAAGATGAGATCGGCATGACCACGGTCAAAGCCCTCGGTCGCCGCGTCGCGGAGGTGGCCCTGCGAGTGGCCGGCCCGAGTTGACCCACGGGGGCTTCGTCTCGCGTTCTCGATCTGATGGGTGGCAGCGGCAAGCGCAGCTTGCAGATGGCTCCTGCGATACGCGTCAAGACCAGCGGCAAGCTCCGAAGAGGGTTCCCAATCGCGATGTATCGCGATTGAGGGCTCAGACTCCGCTTGCCGCTGCCACCCGCCCTGCAGATTGTCATCCTGAGCGGAGTGAAGGATCTGGGCCTGGTATTTGAGGAACCACCCATTCGCAGGCCAGATCCTCCGCTGCGCTCAGGATGACAAGAATCGGCATCGGCTAAGATTCGTCTCTACTCTTGTTCACATCCTTGAAAGCGAGGGCACCGGTGGGACAGGCTTGGACGCACTGGGCCGCCGCGACCTTCAGGCCTTCGGCCAGCGATTCATTGAACGGGACCGCCACGCGGACATCGAAGCCACGACCGACGAAGGCCAAGCCCAGCTTCTCGCCCGCCTGCGAGGCGATCTGGATGCAGATGCCGCAGTCGATGCACTTGCCCGGCTCATAGATGACGTCCGGATGCTGCGTCTGCTGGACAAAGCGTCGCCGCTCGGCCTTGTATCTCGACTGCCGGGCTTCGTGGACACAAGCGTATTGCCGCAGCAAGCACGTATCCGGCTTGCGGCAATCGCAATGGAGACAGCGAAGGGCCTCGGCGTGAGCCTCTTGCCGGCTGAATCCGCCCGTGCCGCCGGAAGGCTTCTGCCGGCTGTCCGCGCTGGCCGACGCCAGGAATATCTGCATCTCCGCGTCGTCAATTTTGCCCATCCGGCTGTTGAAGGCCTTGGGCCAACCTGTCACGTGCTCCCCCACCAAGTACTGCCGGATCGACTCGGCTGCCTCCTTTCCATCGGCCACCGCACGGACCGCGAGTCGCCGTTTCCGAGTCGCGTCACCGCCCGCGAATATGCCCGGCACGCTTGTCGCATTGGTCTGACTATCGATCTTGATTCCGTCGGGTGAGACATCGATCCCAAGGACTTCGACATCGCCCGGCTTCAACTCGCCCGTCCCGATGAATACGGCGTCGAATTGCCGGCGAATTTCGTCCATCGAGACGGCGACGCCCACACGGGTGCCCAATCGGAATGTCACACCGAGCTTCTGAATCTGTGCGATTTCAGCCGCCAGCACGTCGCGAGGCAGACTCGCTTCCGGCACACCATATCGGAGCATGCCGCCGGGCTCCTCGTGATCGTCAAAGACAGTGCACTCAAAACCATCCTGCTGAAGATAGTAGGCGGCCGCCAGGCCCGCCGGACCGGCGCCGATGATGGCCACGCGTTTGCCTCGGCCGGCTTCGCACGTCGGCAGGTACGGCGACGGCAACTGCAGGTCCACATCGGCGACATATCGTTTCAGCAGGCAGATGGAAACCGCCTCATCGTGCTGCTTGCGCCGACAAGCCTTTTCGCAGGGGGCCGGGCAGATTCGTCCCAGGACCGCCGGCAAGGCGATGTCCCGCTTGACCGTCGCGATCGCTGCACTGCAGGTCGCCCGCCGCGATCTGGCGGATCATCTGCGGAATGTTCATGTGGGCCGGGCAGCCCATCTGGCACGGGCCCACGCAGTCGCCCACGTGATCGCTGAGCAGCAGCTCCAACGCCGCTTTTCTCGCCTCGCGCACCTCCTCGCTGTCGCTCTCGACCCGCATGCCGTCCCGCACGACCGTGCCGCACGCGGGCACCAGGCCGTTCGCGCCGGCCAGCTTGACGACGCAGACCATGCAGCTTGTCGTGGCCTCGTGTCCGCGCAGATAGCACAGGGTGGGGATCGAAATCCCCAGCTTCTGCGCGGCATCGAGGACCGTCGTGCCGGCCTCTACTTCCACTTCGCGATTGTCGATGGTGATCTTCGGCATCGTTACTCCACCCGAACGGCGTTGGCGGGACAGACCGTCTTGCACGTCTCGCAGCGGGTGCATTTCTCCAGGTCGATCTCGTGTTTCTCGTACGGCGTCATGGGGATGGCGTCGGCCGGGCAGTGCTGGGCGCAGAGCGTGCAGCCGATGCAGTCGTCGGTGATCGCGATACTTGATCAGGGCCTTGCACTTGCCCGCCGGACAGCGGCCCGCCAGGTGGGCCTCGTATTCGTCGCGGAAGTAGCGCAGCGTCGAGAGCACCGGGTTGGGCGCGGTCTTGCCCAGGCCGCAGAGGCTGCCCTGTCTTGACCGTCATGGCCAGATGTTCGAGCTCCGTCCAGGTCCGCCGCCTCGCCCTTGCCGGTGCAGAGGCGGTCGAGGATGTCCAGCATCCGCCGCGTGCCGATGCGGCAGAACGTACACTTGCCGCAGGACTGGTCCTGCGTGAACTGGAGGAAATAGCGGGCGATATCGACCATGCAGTCGGTGTCGTCCAGCACGACCAGGCCGCCGGAGCCCATGATCGCGCCGGCCGCGGTCAGGGCCTCGTAGTCCACGGGCGGGTCGGCCAGCGGCGCCGGGACGCAGCCGCCGGAGGGCCCGCCGACCTGCACCGCCTTGAACTGCAGCCCGCCGGCAACGCCGCCGCCGATCTCCTCGACGATCTGCCGGATGGTGATGCCCATCGGCACCTCGATCAGCCCGCCGCGGCGCGACCTTGCCGGCCAGGGCGAAGACCTTCGTGCCCTTGCTCTTGCCGGTGCCGATGCGCGGCGAAGGCCTCGGCGCCGTGGCGGAGGATCCAGGGCACGCAGGGCGTAGGTCTCGACGTTGTTGATCAGCGTCGGGCTGGTCCCACAGGCCGTTCTGCGCCGGGAACGGCGGGCGCAGCCGGGGCATGCCGCGGCGGCCTTCGATGCGACGCCATCAGCGCCGTCTCCTCGCCGCAGACGAAGGCGCCCGCCCCTGCCACGATCCGACAGTTGCAGCGAGAAATCCGTGCCGAGGATGTGGTCGCCGAGGAAGCCCCGCTCCCGGCACTGCGCCAGCGCCTCGGTGACCCGCTTGACCGCCAGCGGATACTCGGCGCGGATGTAGAGAAAGCCCTCGTCGGCGCCGACGCACCGGGCGGCGATGGTCATCCCCTCGATGATGCGGTACGGGATACGACTCCAGCAGCATGCGGTCCATGAAGGCGCCGGGGTCGCCCTCGTCGCCGTTGCAGATGATGTACTTCTTCTGGGCCGGCGGCCGCGCGGACCGCCGACCATTTGAGATGCGTGGGGAAGCCGGCCCCGCCGCGGCCGCGCAGCCCGCTCGCTTCGATCTGCGCGATCACCGCCTCGGGCGTCAGCTCTTTGAGCACCGGCGCCAGGGCCTTGAAGCCGTCGTGGCGGCAGGTACTCGTCCAGGTCGGTCGGATCGATCTGGCCGCAGTGCTCGGTGGCCATGTGCATCTGCCGGCCCAGGAAATCGCGACACCGGCGCGTCCCGCGCGTCGATCGAGTACGCGCGTGACAGGCTCCCACGTCTCGTCGGTCAACAGCCGGTCCAGCGCACCGGAGACAGCGTTGGAGAGCTTCCGGTGCGGCCACTTCGGCGCCGAAATGCCGCAGGACGATGGCCGTGGCGTCCTCCGGCTGCACCCGGGCATAGAGAAATGAGGACTGATGCGGCGGCACGAGCTCCACCAGCGGCGTCTGGTGGCACATGCCCACGCAGCCGACCCGCTTCACCGGCACCCTGGCGCCGACTTGGGCCAAGGCGTCCTGCAGGGCGCCGTGCAGCCTGCCGCTGCCGTGGGCCAGGCAGCAGGAGCCCAGCCCGATGCGGATCTCGCCATGGAAGCCCGGCTTCGGAGGACGCAGCCGGCGCGCTGTCCCAGGCGCGGCCGCCCGGGCCTGCTCGTGCCGGAGGAAGTCGTTCAGGACCTTGGGGACGGACTCGCGGCGTCAGGTGGCCGTAGGTGACCTCGTCGATCTGCACCACCGGGGCCAGCGTGCAGCAGCCCAGGCAGGCGACCTTCTCGACGGTGAACAGCCTCTGGGCGTCCGTGTCGTCGCCTTCCGGGATCTCCAGGTGCCGCCGGAACGCGTCCTGGACCAGCTCGGAGCCTTTCACGTGGCAGGCGGTGCCGTGGCAGACGTGGATGATGTGCCGGCCGGCGGGACGGTGGCGGAACTGGTTGTAGAACGTGGAGACGCCGGCGATCGAGGCCGGCGTGATCTCCGTCAGCTCGCAGACGCGCTGCAGGGCCTCCTGCGGCAGATAGCCGTAGTGCCCCTGGATCGCCTGGAGGATCTCCAGCACCTTCTCCTTGCCGGTGCCGACCTTCTCGACCACCTGATCCACGAATGTCAGATCCAATTGCTCCATGCCATCCTACTTGGTGCTCGATGGTCCGCCTGCTGCGGGCTTGCCAATACAATAGAGGTTCTTCACGCCCCGGACGTAGATCCGGCCGTCCGCGAACGCGGGGGAGGCGAAGCACTCCTCGTTCAGCTCGCATTTGCCGAGCTCCTTGTACTCGGGCCCGGCCTGGGCAATGTGCATGACCCCTTTCAGGCTCAGGATGTAGAGCTTGTCGCCCACGATGCTGGGCGACGCTCGGCACTGCTCCTTCAGATCGTGCTCATAGACCTTCTTCCCATCCGCCACGTTGTAGCAGGTGATCAGGCCCTCGCTGTCCAGCAGGTATACATACTTGCCGTCGCTGACGGGCGAGCAGATGTCCGGGATGCCGTCCTCTCCCTTCCAGGCGACGTGCGTCTTCGTGACATCGCCCTGACCCGTCGGCTTGATCGCCGACCAGCTGCGAGAACGGCTGGATCGCAAAGACCAGGCCGCCGGCACAGAGGGGCGATGGGGCCAGGTCCCCGCCCACGCACTTGGCCCGCCAGAGTTCCTTGCCGCTGGCCGGATTGTAGGAGACGACGTTGGGATCGGCGACGGTGATCAACTGCGGCTGCCCCGCCACGTCCACCACGATCGGGGTCGTCCACGTGCTCGGCAGATTCGCGCTTGGCCTCCCAGGCGACCTGGCCGGTGACCCCATCCAGGGCGAAGAACCGCGATTTGCCGTCCTTGCCGTCGCTCTGGTCGTAGTCGATGAGCACGAGCTTCTGCCAGGTCTCCAGCGACGAGGCGTAGCCGTAGGCATTGTCCGGCCGGCCCAGGCTCTTGTGCCACAGCCGCTTGCCGTTGAAATCGAAGCCGGCCACGTCGCCCGTGGGGAACATCGCGTAGACCCGCCGGCCATCGGTGGCGACCGTCGGGACAGGCATAGCCCGTGTCCTCCTTGATCTCGAATTTCTCGCCGGCCGGCAGCGGCGCGGTCGGCACATCGCCCGTCCAGAGCAACTGGCCCGACTTGCCGTCGAAGCAATAGACCTGCCGCACGTTCGGGTCCGCCCCGGAGAGAAAGACTCGGTCCCCCCAGACCACCGGCGAATTGTGGCCCTTGAGAGGCACCGGCGTCTTCCAGGCAATCCCTTCACCCGTCTTGCCGTTCCACGAGGTCGGGATATTGGTGTAAGCGCTGATGCCCGCGCCGCCGGGACCTCGGAAGCGCGGCCACTGCTGTTGTCTCTCCTCGGCGGACGCATAGGGCGATCCACCATCGCCCCCCTGCACGAAACTGACCCATCTGGTCATTCCAACCAGCAACATTCCGGCCACCAGGACGGCCAAGCTGCCGACCACGCCCCAACGAGCCTGTTTCGCCTCTTTCACCTGCCATTCACCCCTTTCCAGCACCGGTTGCGGTCGCGGCAGCTCCTTGGTCATGCCACTGGCCAATTTCCCCGCTACCACGAGGACGATGACGCTGCCGAGCAGCATGTACGCGGCTGTGTCCGCGAACGCCAATCGCCAGAGTCTGTCCCGCCTGATCTTGAGATCCAGTTGGCGGATCTCGGACAGCAACGCCTGATTGTCCGGCTCCTTCAGGACCTGGACCTTCAGCGCCGCCAGCTTGGTTCTCGCGCCGCGGTCCGAGGAGGCCGCTGCCGACGAGATTAACGACCAGCAATACCATGAAGATCGCCGTGAAGGCCGCCCCGATCAGCGCCGTAGTTCGCGCCGCCTGATGCCACGGGTTCGTATCGCAAGTGCGAACTGGTTCTGTCGTCTGCATCATCCGCGCCCTGCCACCGCTTCCTTGATCTTCTTCAGCCGCTCGTGTTCCTTCGGGCAATACTGGTAGCACCGTCCGCAGGCGAAACAGCCTGCCGGATCGGCCTCGTAGTCCGTGCGCCGGCGACGGACGGAAAGGGCCACCAGCTTGCCCCCGGCGACGAATCCGACGAACGCCCCGAGCAAGGCCCCGCCGATGGCAAACTGGTCGCGAATCGTCGTTGCCTCCTGGTAGAGCGCTTCACTGGTCTGGCCCGTCGTCCGAAACGCGTCGCTGGCATTGGTTGTCCCCGTGACTTGCCCGGCTTCCTCGAGGAAGACGCGCTCGGCGGTCCGCACCCTCGGATGCATGCGCGCCAATCGCTCCTTCAAAGAGTAGCCGCCCCAGCCGCCCGCCGCCACGAGAACCGGCAGCAGCACGAGAAAGAGCACCAGCCTTTTCTTGGCGATCTTGTACTCGCCTTCGGGCCAATCCTCGGTCGGCTCGCGAATCGCGCCGAAGGGGCACGCGTCCTCGCACAGGCGGCACTTGATGCACTCGTTGGGCGTGATCGTCACGCGCCGCTTGGACAGCCGCGACAGGTGCCGCAGGATCACGCCGTAGGGGCACAGGAACCGGCAGTACGGCCGGCCCACGAACAACCCGATCACCAGCAGGCTGGCCCCGAGGATCAGGATGTTCCAGTTGCCGGTCATCCGGAAGAATCCGACGAACGGGTCGTATCGGCAGATGAGAAACGCGCTGCCGAGGCGGCAAAGAGCACCGCTGCTCCGAGGTAGGTGTACGCCAGCAGCCGCAGCCCGCTCTCCAGCCAGCGCGGCACCGCCACGGGATGAATCAGCACCGCATCCTGAATCGCCCCCAAGGGACAGACCGCCCCGCAGAAGACCCGGCCGCAGAACAGCGTGAAAACCAGGGGAATGACGAAAAACGCCGCCGCTACCAGCGGGATGGCGTAGGTGCTGTCGAAAGCCGTCAAGGTCACGTTCTGGATGGCCCCGATCGGGCAGATGCAGCCCTCGCGCCAGAAACCGAAGTAGAACAGAGCCGCGATCATGAGGGCAAAGATCGCGCGACGGTTCCGCCTCCTGAGGATCAGGTACGAGGCGAGCAACAGGGCAACGATGAGCAACGCCGCGTCGGCGTACTCATAGAGAACCGGCCGTGCCGCGCGGCAGAGGAGCCCCTTCCGGGAATCGGTAGCCGCTCTCGAATTCCGGCGGCGGAAAACGCAGCGCGCCCAGGGCAGCTGAGGCACGGGACCAGCAGGGCCAGCGCTGAAAACGGTGATGCAGGCGAAGCGTGTCATTCCTTGAGATCCACCTTCTTGAGCAAATACGGCTGGTCGGCGGGGACACGCTTGTACGCCTGCGAGGGACAGGCCGCCGCGATGGAACACTCATTGCAGTTCTTGCACCGGTCGTGACGCACCTGGAGGAAGAGCGACCCGTTGCCGAAGGCCAGGCACCCTTTGACGCACTTGCCGCAACCGTTGCACAGCGTCTCGTCGATCGTGTACTCGTAATAGGGGTCTTCGACGTAGGTCCGTTTGATCGCCCCGGTCGGGCAAAGCTCGTTTTCGGCGCCGGTGTCCAGGGCCTTGGGCTCCGGCACGAGGTACCCGGTGCAAAGATCGCAGTAGCCGCAGATCGCATAGGCCTGGACGCACTTGACGGCGGAATGCTCCAGAACGCAGTACGTCGCGCAGTTGCCGCACCCGATGCACTTGTAGGGATCGATCTGCCAGACCATGTTGTCCGGGTTGTTCCGGGCGACGCTCAAGCCGGCGGCCGTCCCCGCGCCTGCCAGGCAGGCGCCCCAGAGACCCTCCCGCAGGAACTTGCGCCGGGTCAGATCTTCTCTGTTATCTTGGCATCGCGAATCCTCGCTAACACACTCCGCGTCGAGAGCGCCCGCGGCAAGCCGCAGTCGTCAAAGACCTCGCAGGCGCGGCAGATCCCTTGGTTGAGGCACTTGCCCTCGCGCAAGAGCCTGCGCCGCTTCATGACCGCCGCCCCGCCGGCCAGGCCGAGCACAGCCAAGCTCGCGTTCCGCAGGATACGTGTTATGAACAGTCGGCGAGCGGGGACGCTCGCCCTACGAAGAGGCTCGGTCATCGGCCCGCTGCTTTCTTTTGAAATACCCTGATCATGTTGCCTGTGACATCCAGGACGTAGATTCGGCCATCCGGCGCCACGGCCACGTCCAAACCGCCCCCGCGGCATTCCTCCGGCGTATTGCACACCTTGATCTGCCCTTCCTTGCCCAGTTGGGCCGGTCCGGCGACCACGCCCACGAAGCCGCCGTCACTGTTGTAGAGTTTCACTCGGTCCAAGCCCTTTCTCGGCGGTCACGAAGCCGCCGTCGGGCAGGATCGCGAAATTCACGGGGTTGCAGCACCCGCAGAAGCCCTTGATCTTGACCGAGCGCTCGCCCCACGAGAACTCAAAATCGCCATCGAAGGTGTACGTTTCGATCCGGTTCCGCCCGGGATTGGCGACCCGCAGCAGGCCGTCCCGCGAGACAGCCAGATCGAAGTGAGGACTGGGAATGACAAAGCCCGGGATGTTCTTGTCGGGGTCCTTCTCGCCGATGTGCCCGACGAGCGTGCCGGCGGCGTTGTAGTGCAGCACGACACGGTGCCCGGCGTCTGCGACGAAGACATCGTCCTTGTGCTTGGCGATGCTCGGTCAGAACCGCCTCCTCGCCCAGCGGGCCCCAGGAGGCCGCGGGCTGACCCTCGGCAGTGAGGACCTCCACGTGATCCGCCACACCGACATAGATCTTGCCATCGTCCGAAATCGTCAGGCAGCGCGGCTCGCCCGACAGGTCGATCAGCTTCTCCGGGTTGCCGGTCGCACTGAAAACGCCGATCGCGCGGTCGCCCGCGACATAGATTCGGCCGCTCGAATCCAGGACGATGGCTCGTGACTGGCGAAAGCCCGTTCCCAACGGAGGTCCTGACTCCCCATAGAGGATCAGATTGGGGTCTATGGCGGCCAGTTTGCCCAAGTCATAGGCGTATTCCGCACTCAGGCCGCTGCCCGACTCGCCGGTCGTATCGAGCCGCAAAATGGAGACGGCGCCGACGACGATCGCCGCGATGACCAGTGCGACGGCGATCAGACCGCTGATAGTCTTTCCGAATGCTCTGTGCACAACCTGATCCTATACCCTTGTCCGACAAGAACTTGCACGCACTGCATTATACGCGATGCCCACGATCCGATCAACGCCGCCCGTTCGTAGTGTGCCCGCAAGGGCATAGAAACAAACGGCTTACGCCGTCACTACAAACCCGCCTTATTGACCGGCGATGTCAAGACAAGCCATGCGGTTGAAATTACGTACGATCAGTCTGCCGGAGGCGACGGCAATAGGCCCCCAGGATTCGAGTCCCATCCAGGACTTTGGCCCGGGCCAATGGGACGTATCCGGAGGCATTGGCCTCGACGAGCGTCAGGATGCCGGAGTCGTTGAGGACGTAGAGCATCCCACCCGCGATCACGTAAGGTCCGCTGCCAAAGGTATTTGCGCTCGTGCTGGTCCAGACGACCTTGCCTTCCAGATCGAGACAAATCAACTGCTTGTTCATGCCGACGCCGTAGATGTGCTCGTTGTAGAGAATCGGCGTGTGCTGCATCGAGCCGAAGACGGCTGTCGGGTGCTTGAATTCGCTCTTGGCCGTGATCTTGCCGTCGGACTCCGTCAGCCGCAGCATCATGCAACCGCTGTCGTACTGGCCGTAGCCGGCAGTCAGGAAAATCCTGTCCGCGCCGACCACCAGCGGCATCGGCACGTTGGTCCGCACCTTCCACTCGTCCGTCTTCCACAGAACTTGTCCGTCCTTCGCCGAGACGCCGACGACGCCGCCCGCCTCAGTCGATCCGCCGCAGTAGATGTAGAAGCGGCTGCCCTTGAATTCCATCGGCACGAGGGACGAGTGCGTCATCACCCACTTGTCGGGATTGGGGGTCTGCCAGACGATCTGGCCCGTCGCACAATCGACCGCCATCACGAGAACGCCTCCGGTCCCATCCGGCTGCAGTCCGGCCGGGGCAATGATCGCCCTGGGTTCCCAAACGCGACTTGTCGCGTTTGGGGACCCTTTGCCGTCGTCGATCAGCGGGCACTGGGCGGCGTACCAATCGGGAATCCTCGTGCCGAATTCCTTGACCAGGTTCAGCATCCAGCGGAATTCGCCGGTCTTCGAATCGAGGCAGGTGACGTGACCCTTGGGTCCCAGCGTCACGACGTACTTGTCCGTCACCGCCGGGACGGTCCGGCTCATACCGTGGAAACGCTTGATCTTCACCGGATAGGAGTAGCGCCAGATTTCCTTGCCATCGTTGAGGGAAAGGCACCGGACGACATCGGCCTGCTTGTTCTGGTCGTAGTCCAGCAGATAGACTCGGCCTTCGAGTACAGCCGCCCCGGCGTATCCTTCCCCCACCTCCACGGACCACAGCGTCCGCGGTCCCTCCGCGGGCCAGGACCGGGCGAGAGTCACCTTCTCCGAACTGATGGCGTCATAATTCGGACCCCGGAACCGGGACCACGCGCCGGGCAGATCCGCCGGGACGCCATCGGACTTGGTCAGCGTGCCAACGATCTTGATCGGCTCATTCCCGCCGGCAGCATCTTTGGGCTTGTTGTCCCCGCCCGGCAGCCGTTCCTTGACGCTCACCGCGGCGTCGGCGCTGAGCCAAAGATACATCAAGGCGGCAACACCCGCGACCACGAAGGCCATCGGAAGACCATCGGCTATGAGAAACCTCTTCATCCGTCACCTGAAAAGAGACCCGAAGCACCCCGAAGGGTGGGCTGTGCCCACCGACCCCGTCAGCATGGCGAATAGATGGCGGGCACAGCCCACCCTACGTTCTATTCGTGCCGCAGGGCATCCAGCAATCCACCCCGTAGGGCCAAAGTCCCTGCAAACCACACCCACACGGCTCCGCTGAGGGCGATAGCGGTCATCGTCACGGCGAGCGCGCCGTACGGGACCTGCCCGCCCGGCGACTGCAACGCTGGAATCACCGCCACGAGGGCGGAGATTACGCCGCAGGCCAGTCCGGCGAGCATCAGACCCCAGTGCTCGTAGAATACCATGCGTTTGAGTTGGCCCCGGCCAAAGCCGACGGCCCGGAGCATCGCCAGCTCACCGCGCCGCTCCAGCATGTTGCGCAGCACGACCAGGCCCAAACCGACACTGCCCAGGACCAGTCCCAAGCCGCCCAGGACCATGAAGATCGACAGATACGTGTTCTCCACCGCACCAAAAGCGGCCAGCCGCTCCCCGGTCGGGGTCAAAACGAGCCCATAGTCCCGCAGGCCGGACGACAGCCTCTGCGTGACGGCATCGGCCCGATCCGCCGGGGCGTCGATCAGGAATACCCGGTATCCGTCGACCGACGGAAACCGTGCGACAAACTCATTTTCGGCGATGATCAGGCTCCCCTGCAAGACCGAACTTGCCAGCATCCCCACGATTCGCACGCGGAAGGGCCGGCCCATCTCATCGGTATACTCCACCTCGTCCCCGATGTTCTTGCCCAAGGCCCAGAAAACCGTCGGGTAATCCCCGATGGCCGGCACGACCCCCGGCTCCAAGTCCATCCGGAGCAGGCCCCAGCCCTTCTCCTCCTGCCCCTGCTCAATCACGGCCGTGAATTTGAAGGCGTTCCGCTGCTGGAGGGCCTCAGGCTGCACGCCCATCAGACGCGGCTGCTGGGCCCGGTTCAGATTGAGACAGCTCGCATCGTCGCCATCGCGGACTCTGAACTGGACGGCTTGGACGTCGTCCAGCCCCTGACCCGCCAGTCCAAGCTGCTTGCGCCCGGATTCGGTGCTCAGATCGTGCAGGATCGGGATGGACGAGTCACCGTAGAGGGCAAAGCCGCCCGTGCCGGAGTCCCTGCCGTGGGCCTCCTTCGCCGGGTCATGGCGATTGGCCCCGACGGCGACGACCATGAAGACGCCACACGCCAGCAGCCCGATGATCGCCAGACTGCGCCCGCCGCGTCGGGTCGCATTCCGCAGACCCAGTCCCCGGAGTGAGACCATGGGTCGGTTCCAGCCTCCCGCCGCGATGCGCAGCACCGCCTGGCTCAACCCCAGTGTCCCGATCAGAAGCAGCGCCCCGGCCCCGAAGAAGGCCCCGGCAACGGCTTCGCCACCGCTGGCAGGTGTAACAAACAGAATAACTGCTGCGCCGATGAATGCGACGGCTGCCGTGACGATGCTCCATCGGCCTCGGGAGCGGGAGGTTTTGCCGGGGATACCTTTCTCCAAGCTGCCTGCCATCAAGACTCGGGCGGGACGCGTCGCCTGTTTGCGAAGGGTCAGCCAGATGGCGAACGACGCCGCGACCAGGCCGCCCAGGCCGCCCAGCAGGAGTGTCAGCGTCCTCGCGTGGAAATAGACCGCCGTTCCACCGACCGCGCCGCTCCACAGGGTGGACAAGCCATAGACCATCAGGCGCGTGTAGAGCAAACCCGCAGCTACACCGATAACCGTGCCGAACAGTGCGATGAGTCCGCCTTCGGCCAGCAGAAGCCGTCTTACCCGCTTGGCAGGCCAGCCGACAGCCATCAGCATCCCGACCTGTTGACTGCGGCTTTCGATGCCGAAGACGAAAAGCAGGCCGATCAGAATCACCGCCGCGGCGATCAGGAACATACTCAAACCAAGAAACAGCCCGCCGAAATCAGTCCCCTGCCGGCTGGCCTGTATGCCGCGCGCACGGATCGGCTGAAAGAACAGCCCCACGGTCGCCGGGTCGATGGCGCTCATCAAGCGCCGCTCGATCTGCTGTGCGAGCCCCTCGCGCCAGGGATACCGCACCGCCGTCAGACTTCCATACTGATTGCGCCACCGCTGTTGGCCCGCCTCCAAGGAGAGGAAAGCCTTCGGCGTGCCCCGGTGCTCGTTCCAGTACTGCTCATCCTTCGGGCGAATCTTGTCCAGATCGACCGGGATGCCCGGCTTCCAATCCCGGCAGTTGTTGACATCGGCCAGGCCGGGGAACGCCGGCATCAACTTGGGATCGCAGAGCGGATCGTCCAGCGGCACGATCCTGGCGACTTTGAGCCGACTCCGATCCTCCTGCAACTTGCGCTGGGGGCCGATGACGAAGTAGGAGATATCCACCGAATCGCCGACCTTGGCGCCCAGATCGTCGGCGAGCCACTGGTTGAGGATGATCTCATCGTTGCCGAGATGCACGGAGTCCAGGGCCGCCACCATCGAATAGGGAGTCGCCTTGTCGCCCAGGCGGATCTCGTTGACGAAGTAGGTCAGGACGCCGACAGCATTCTCACCGGCCTTGAGGGCTTCGGCGCCGATCGGCTCATCAATGAAGACCCGCCGGCTGCGAAGCTCCAGCACGTTCTGCTCCGGCAATCGCTCCAACTCGAGCCCGGCGTCGGCCAGTCGCCACGCCTTCTGCGATGGCCGTAGTCGCGTCGTCGGCGCGTGATGCCGCTCTTGCAGATGGGCCGCCAAGCAGCATGTTGGCCCGGCCCGGCTGCTCGATCTGCGTGCCGAGCCAGGAAAGGGGAACGAAGACGTTGAGCGCAGATGTCTGGTTGGCCTGAAGATCGAAGCGGCCAAACGTGGAATCGTCGGCGATGGCCCGGACCTTCAGCCGGGAAGCGACCGTCCTATCCTTGTCGGAAGCCAACGGCACCTCGCGCGGCATCAGGCCGGGTTTCTCGACCCGCAGGACCACTTCGTCCCCGGCGGCAGCACCCAGTCTTCGAGCGACCGCCTCGCTCAGGACGACCCCTTCCATCATGCTCTTGCCATCAGGTCTCTTGCCGGACCCCACGGCGTAGAACTTGTCGGTCACACCGAGCACCTGGACGCGGTTGACGCGTCGGGACCCATCGTCATTCGTGATGATGCCGGACACTTGCAGGACCGATGCGACCGTGCCCCCAAGCTGCTGCTCCAGATCATCGGCAAGTGCCGCCCGAAAGAAACGGCCTTGCGGCAGGACGGCGAATTGGACCTCTCCCAGGCGGGCCTCCAGCGTCTTCTGGAGAGTGTATTTCACCGAATCGCCGACCGCCAGCGCCCCGGTGAGCACGCCGGTCGCGACGACCACGGCCAGCAGGACGGCCAGATTCGTCCGCCAGTAGAACGAAACGCTGCGAACGGACGAGCCGCCAGAGACTCATGGCCGACCTCGGTCGTTGAGGAGCCCGCCGCTCAGTTCCATTACGTGGCCGATCCGTGACGCCAATTGGCGCGAGTGAGTCACGACGACCAACGTCACGCCCTCGTCCCGGTTCAGCTCGGCCAGCAGGTCGGCGATGCTCTGCGAAGTGCTCTCATCGAGCGAGCCGGTCGGCTCATCGGCCAGCAGCAGCTTCGGCCGGTTGATGAGCGCCCGCGCGACGGCGACGCGTTGCCGCTGTCCGCCCGACAACTCGCCGGGCCGGTACGACATGCGGTCCTCCAAACCGACGCGGGCGAGCAGAGCTTCCGCTCGTTTACGAACTTCGCCTCGCGCTGAGCTGTCGCCTTCGGCCAGCGTGGGAATCAGCACATTCTCCAGCACCGTGCACTGCGGCAGCAGGTGGTGCAACTGGAATACGAATCCGATCTGGCGATTGCGAATCCGGGCCAATTCCTCATCATTCAGTCCCGCGAGATCCTGGCCCTCCAGCAGGACGCGGCCGCTGGTCGGATGGTCCAGGCCCCCGATGATATTGAGCAGCGTGCTCTTGCCGCAGCCCGAGGGGCCAACGACCACGACCGACCGGCCCGGCTCGATCCTGAGCGTGATCCCCTTGAGGACGCTCACCGCGCCGGCCCCGCCCGGCTCGCCATAGGTTTTCGTTACATCGACCAGCTCGACCATCCGTGTACCCGCTACATACGTTGAACGATTTGCTCGTAGATGCCGACCATCTGCGCCGCGGTCTGTCCGATCTCGAATGACTTGGCCACGCCCGCCCGGCCTTCGGCCCCGAGTCGTCGGGCGGCCTGCGGGTCCAGCAACAGTGGCTCCAGTGCCTCCGCGAGCTTCTCCGCCGTGTTCGGCTCGTAGAGGATGCCGCCCCCTGTCAGCGCCAGGGTCTCGGGGAAACAGCCGATGGCCGGCTCGACCACCGGCACCCCCATCGCCAGAGCTTCGAGCACGTACAGACCGTACGCCACCGGTCTTTCCTCCGGCACGGACAGCACGGAAAGGCTCTGCAGAAATTCCCGTTTGGACTCGCGGTCAAAGGCGGACAGGAAGTCCACATCCGCCGAGAGACCAGCGGCGGCCAACTTGCCTCGCAGCCGGGCGAGGAACGGCTCGTCGCAGATCAGTTTTCCGCCGCAGATCCGCAGCTTCGTCGGCCGCAGCCTCTCCCTCCTCTTCAGGAGAATAAAGGCATCGACCAGTCTCTCCAAGCCTCGGTCCGGGCACATTCTGGAAAGAAAGCCAATCGTCGGCACGGCCGGCACGCGGTCGCCTGGCACAAAGCCATCCAAGTCGATCCCCGTGTAGGCTACGTGCATCCGCGCGGCATGGGGTCCCAGCCGCGATGACATGACGTCGGCAAAGTACTTGCTGACCGGCAAGAACGCTTCGATGTCGCGTGCCCGCTCGCGAACAATCCCCCACGCCTGCTCGGCGTAAGGCGCGGTCAGCCCATCGAGAAAGCCGTCCTCATCCTGGAGCAGGCAGACGACCGGGACGCCGAGCCGCTCCTTGATCCGCCGCGCCATACCCGCCAGCAGGACATTGGACAGGCATACGATGTCGGGCTTCTGGGGCTCGGTCCGCAGCCAGTCCACGAAGCGGTCCAACTCCTTCACCTGCCGCCCGTTTTCGCCCTGGAGCATGGAGACCGTCGTCTCGCCCAGCGTCGCGGGCACTGGTCATGCCCGTCTTGCGGCCGACCCATTCCAGCAGCGGACGCGCGTCGAACCAGCGGTCGATCCAGCGCGGCGTCCTGCGGAAGAGGGCCAGCTTCTGCTGCAGGTAGACGTTGACTCCGCCGAAAAAGATCGGGGCGTTGCTCACCGGCTCAGTCTTGTCGGCCGCCAGGGGCAGATAAAGAGGCACCATCAGGACATCATGCCCGAGGCGGCGCAAGGCCTTGACCAGGGCCGCGTCGCGCAGGCAGTTCTCGCAGTAGAAACTGTCGCCCGCACTGGGACAGATCTGGACAATTTTCATGGAGTTTTGTCCTCCGGGGTCGCTTTCGGACCGAATGCGTAAACATAGCCGTCGTCGCAGCCGACCACGACGAGCCCGCCAACCACCGCCGGCGACGAGGTGACGGGCTGGCCCATCTCGTAGGACCAGAGTTGCTTGCCATCCGCCAGGGCCAGCAGATAGAGCCGGCCATCGTCGCTGCCCACGATGACCTTGTCCCCGCAGATCACGGGCGAGCTGTTCACCTCTCCCAGCGTCTTGAACGTCCAGACCTTCGCGCCGTTGTCCCGGCGGACGCAGTGAACGTGCTCATCCCGCCCCCCGAGGACCACAAACCGATCGCCCACCGCGGGCGACGAGAAGAATGGGGCATCGCTCTGCGCGTACTGCCAGACCACCTGTCCCGCCGTAGCATGGGCATCTTGCCCATGTGTCGCACGGCCATCTTGGCCTTGCCGATCGCTGCTTTCCACGGGCGAGACGCCCGTGGGACTCACGGGCAGAGCCTGCCCTGAAGCCAGCCGAAGGATGCCCGTGCTACTCTTTCTCAGATCCGCTCGGAGCAGGACGTTGCCATAATTGCCGACGTAGACCTCGCCGTCCACAAAGGCGGCGGAAGCGGCGATATAGGAGCCGCTGTCGATCTCCGCCACCTTCGTACCGTCGGTCAGAGACACCACGTGGATGATCGCATCGCATCCGCCGAAGACGCATTTGCCCTCGGCCACGGCCGGCGATCCGTTGATGTAATTACCCGTCTCATAGGCCCAGATGGGCTGCCCTGTCTGCGCATCGAGGCAGTGTACCTTGTTGTCATAGCTGCCGACGAGAATCCAGGTCTTCTGCCCCTCCGGAGAGCGCGTCCAGTTCGCCGAGCCCAGGATCTGGCCGCCTGTCTCATACTTCCACTTCAGTTCGCCCGTCCCGGCGTCCAGGGCATAAAGCCAATTGTCGGCGGAGCCTACGAACACGCGGCCTTCCAAAACACACGGGGCCGCTTCCACACTGCCTCCCGTTTTATAGGACCAGAGCTTCTGCCCGGTCGCCAGATCGATGGCGTAGATGCTCTCGTCGGAGGAGCCGATGAAGACGTGCCCGTCCGCCACGGCGGCCGACGACTTGACCTCGGCGCCCGTTTTGAACTTCCACAGGAGCACAAGAGAGTCGGCCAAGCCTCCTTCTGCGCGTCCCGAGCAGCCCCTGGCCGCCGTGGAACATGGGCCAGCGGGCGGAAGTGCTCAATTGCGGATTGCGGATTGCGGATTGCGGATTCGCCGGTGGAACCGCTGCCAACTCAGTGTTGTCTGGTCGCTGTCCTCCGTCGTCTGTCTTCCATCCTTTGCCGCGAACGATGAAAAATAGGGCCAGAATCACGAGGAGGGCACTGATCAAGAGGGTCCAGATTGTGGTCCGTGTAGACATTCCCGGTGCTCAGCATCACAGCGAGGCAAACTCAAAACGCGACTGCCGTACGGCTACGCTCCATACGGCGGCCTCTCCATGATAGTTCGGCGTGCCCTGTGACGCAACCGGCCGGCACAACGGAACAGGGCAATTGCATGTGGGCGTTACGCACACCTGTGGCACGGGCATCCTGCCCGTGAGAGTCTGTGGCATCGGCATCCTGCCGATGATTCATGGGCTGGAAGCCCATGCCACCTCGACACAATGCCCACATGCAATTGCCCTGCACAACGGAATCGCCGCCGGCGATGCCGAGCGCCATACCTCTACTGCTGCAGGTCCACCAGAGCCAGGCGCGACCCGATGTGGGCGTCGGGATCGGACCAGAACACCTCGATCTTGGTAGGAATCAGGACGCCACCGTCCGTCGCCGGGGCATAGTCATAGCCGCGCACGATGAAGAACCTGTGCGTGGCGGGGTTCCCGAGCCAGATCATGTCCACCAGGGATCGATCCGCGGTCTGGAAGTAAATGCCCTGCGTCCAATACGGCGCGGCGGTCTGCTCCTTGTACTTCGCGTCGATGGGAAGGTACCACTGCCCGGCGATTTGCGTCGTCGCCGGCCGGGGGCCGAGCAGAACGCGGTCTTCCAGCATGCGCACGGAGGCGGTGGCGATCTGGAGCACGGCGTCGGCGTACTCGCGGGACAAGCCCCGCAACGGCGACACATCCGCGTTCGGATCGGCCCGCGCGGCATGATACTGGCCGCGGACGACCTGCCAGGTGAAGTTCGCCCGCGGCTCATGGGCCGTGACCTGGACCGCCTCCGACCAGGGGAACAGCACGAAATCATGCTCGGTCAGGTAGAAGCAGCCATCGCGCTCGCAGGCTGTCACCGCCGCGTGGAACTCGATCTTCTTGCACTCCTTCCAAGCGGCCAGCCCCCCGGTGGCATCGAGCGCCGCCGACACGAAGGAACGCGGCGTCGACAGCGCCTGGGGAACCGGACCTGTGGCCAGCAGGCTCAGGTCCGGGGCGGACTCCTGCGCCGCCGGCCGGCCACAGCCGGTCAACGTCACAGCAGTCAGGACGATCAAAACGGCACTTGTCATCACCCTGGCGATCATACGATTCCTCCTACCATCTGCGTGGCACGGGCATCTTGCCCGTGATGGAAAACTCCTGGGCACTCCCGCCCATGCTGCTATTCCGGCTACCCTGAACTGGTGGGCGGCGGGTGGCAGCGGCAAGCGATGGCTTCGGAGCTTGCCGATGGCTTGCAAACATATACGCGAACCATCGGCAAGCTGACGCTTGCCGCTGCCACCCATCAATATAGAGTACGAGACCACTACTCTTTGGTCTCCGAACCCGGTGCGGGGGCCGCCGGCTGGGCTGGTCCGCACTTGAGGCCGGCCAACTGTTCCATCAACGCATAGCGCTCGACGGCGTCGCGGTTGGCGAGCTTCATCAGCTCCGCCGCGACCTCCGGCTTCGACTGCTTCAGGGACCGGTAGCGGTCCTCGTTGTAGGCGTACTCGGCGAACTCCATCGTCGGCGGCTTGGAGTCGAGCTGCAGCGGGTTCTTGCCCTGCTCCTTGAGCCGCGGGTCGAACCGGTACAGCGGCCAGTGACCGGAGGCCACCGCCTTCTTCTGCTCCTCGTAGCCGGTCGTCAGATTGAAGCCCTGATTGATGCAGTGCGAATAGGCGATGATCAGCGACGGACCCGGATAGGCCTCGGCCTCGGCGAACGCCTTGACGGCCTGGGTGGGGTTGGCGCCCATCGCCACCTTGGCGACGTAGATGTTGCCGTAGGTCATCGCCAGCAGGCCGAGGTCCTTCTTCGGGAATCGGCTTGCCGCCCGCCGCGAACTTCGCCACGGCCGCCCGGGGCGTCGACTTCGACATCTGGCCGCCGGTATTGGAGTAGACCTCCGTGTCCAGCACCAGCATGTTGACGTTCTTGCCGATGGCCAGGACGTGATCCAGGCCGCCGTAGCCGATGTCGTAGGCCCAGCCGTCGCCGCCGACCGCCCAGACGCTCTTGCGCACCAGGTAATCGGCCACGGTGAGCAACTGCTTGCAGTCGGCACAATTGCCCTGCTTGCGGCACTGCGCCTTCAACTGCTCGACGCGGCCGCGCTGCGTCTCGATCGCGGCTTGCTCCGGATCGTCGGCCAGTGTCGCCGCCCGGATCTCGGCCGCGAGCTTCTCCTCCACGCAGCCGCTCTGCACCACCTTGTCCAGAAGGACCAGCGCGGTCTGGCGGAACTGATCGACCGTCAGTCTCATGCCCATGCGCGAATTCGGCGTTGTCCTCGAAGAGGCTGTTGCACCAGGTCGGGCCGCGGCCGTCCTTGCGGGTCGTATAGGGCGTCGTCGGCAGGTTGCCGCCGTAGATCGACGAGCAGCCGGTCGCGTTGCCGATGTAGGCGCGGTCGCCGAACAGTTGCGTCAGCAGCTTGACGTAGGCCGTCTCGCCGCAGCCGGCGCAGGCGCCGGAATACTCGAACAGCGGCTGAATCAACTGGCTGCCCTTGACCGTGTTCGCCTTGAACAAGGCCGGGTTCGTGTTCGGGATCGAAAGGAAGAACGCGTAGTTCTTCCGCTCGCGCTCGCGGATCGGCTCCTGCATTTCCATGTTGATGGCCTTGCGGCCGGTCGGCTGCTTGTCCGGGCCTTTTTCGATGCCCGGGCAGGTCTGCACGCAGGCCCCGCAGCCGGTGCAATCTTCCGGCGCGACCTGCACGGTGAACTTCATGCCGGCGAATTCCTTGCCCTTGGCGTCGATGCTCTTGAATGCCGCCGGGGCGCCTGCCAGCTCCTTCGGATCGTAGGCCTTGATCCGGATCGTCGCGTGCGGGCAGACGAACGAGCACATGCCGCACTGGAGGCACAGCTCCGGCTGCCAGATCGGGAATATTGACCGCGATGTTGCGCTTCTCGTACTGGGTCGTGCCCACCGGGAAGCGGCCGTCCACCGGGAACTTGCTGACCGGCACGGCGTCGCCGCGCATCGCCATCAGCTCGGCCGTCACTTCCTGGACGAACTTCGGCGCTCTCGGCGGCACCACCGGCGGCATCTTGATCTTGCTCGTGACCTTGCCCGGCACCTTGACCTCGATACACGCGGTCGATGGCCTTGTCCACCGCCGCGTTGTTCATCTCGATGACCTTCTCGCCGCTGCTTGCCGTAGGTCTTGCTGATGGCGTCCTTGATGGCCTTGACCGCCTGATCGAGCGGCATGATGTTGCTGATCTTGAAGAACGCCGTCTGCATGATCACGTTGATGCGGGCGCCGAGCCCGAGCTCCTGGGCCAGCGAGATCGCGTCGATCACGTAGAACTTGAGCTTCTTGTCGATGATCTGCTTCTGCACTTCCTGCGGCAGCGTGTCCCAGACCTTGTCGGGGCCGTGGAAGCTCGTCAGCAGGAAGGTGCCGCCCTTGGCGGCAGCAGACAACATGTCATACTTCTCGAGGAAGCTCGGATTGTGGCAGGCGACGAAATCCGCCTGGTTGATCAGGTACGGCCGCTGGATGGGCTTCTTGCCGAAGCGCAGGTGCGAGACCGTCATCGGTCCCGGCCTTCTTGGAATCGTACACGAAGTAGCGCCTGGGCGTAGTTGTCCGTCAGCTCGCCGATGATCTTGATCGAGTTGTGGTTGGCGCCGACGGTGCCGTCGGAGCCCAGACCGTAGAACATCGCGCGGTACATCCCCTCGGCGGGAATCTGGAACGACTCATCGACGTCGAGGCTGGTATGGGTCACGTCGTCGTTGATGCCGACGGTGAAGTCGTTCTTGGGCTTGGCGGCGTCGAGATTGTCGAAGACCGCCTTGACCATCGCCGGCGTGAACTCCTTCGAGCCCAGGCCGTAGCGGCCGCCGACGATCACCGGGTACTTGTCGAACGGGGCAATGCCGTCGGCCATCGCCTCGCCGATCGAGGTGCGAATGTCGAGGTACAGCGGCTCGCCCAGGGCGCCGGGCTCCTTCGTCCGGTCCAGCACGGCGATCTTCTTGACGGTCTTGGGCAGCACGGCCATGAAGTGCTTCGTGCTGAACGGCCGGTACAGCCGGACCTTCACGATGCCGACCTTCTCGCCTTTCGAGGTCAGGTAATCGACCGTCTCGTGCGCCGTGTCGGCGCCGCTGCCCATGAGGATGATCACCTTCTCGGCATCCGGCGCCCCGACGTAGTCGAACAGCTTGTATTGCCGGCCGACGATCTTGGCGAACTTGTCCATCGTCTCTTCGACGATCTTCGGCGTGGCCAGATAGAACGGATTGCACGTCTCGCGGCCCTGGAAGTAGACATCCGGGTTCTGCGCGGTGCCGCCCATCATGGGCCGGTCCGGCGTCAGCGCCCGGGCCCGGTGCTGGGCCACCAGGTCGTCGTCGATCATCGCGTGCATATCGTCAAAGGTCAGCTCCTCGATCTTCTGCTCCTCGTGGCTCGTGCGGAACCCGTCGAAGAAGTGCAGGAACGGCACCCGCGAGGCCAGCGTCGCCTGCTGCGCGATCAAGGCGAAATCCATCGCCTCCTGCACGCTGCACGAGCAGAGCATCGCAAAGCCCGTCTCGCGGCAGGTCATCACGTCCGAGTGGTCGCCGAAGATCGACAGGGCATGGACCGCCAGCGAACGGGCGGTGACATGAAAGACCGTGGGCAACAGCTCGCCCGCGATCTTGTACATATTGGGAATCATCAGCAGCAGGCCCTGCGAGGCCGTGAACGTGGTCGTCAAGGCCCCCGCCGCCAAAGCCCCGTGCACGGCCCCCGCCGCCCCGCCTTCCGACTGCATTTCGGTGACCGAGGGGATGGTGCCCCAGATGTTCTGCTCGCCCTTGGCGGTCTTGGCGTCCGCAATCTCGCCCAACGGCGAGCTGGGCGTGATCGGATAAATCGCAATGACTTCATTCGTCGCATGGGCGACATGGGCCGCTGCCCCGTTTCCGTCCGTCGTCACCATCTTACGCTTCATAAGCTCTCCAAATTCTGTAAGGACCGAATACCAAATGACTTAGCTCAAAAAGATTCCCTCGCAGATGGCCTTTCAAACCTGTCCTGTGTGTGGGTCTGCGTAAGAGCCGGTCCTCCCTGTCTTCACGCAGACCCAGGCATGCGAAGAAAAGGTATTTATACAGCCTCGCGCCGCCTCAGGCAATACAAATTTCACCCACCCCAGGGGGGTATTTCGCCTGCCGGCGCACTTGAGAATCGCCACGCCCGTAGATTGCTTCGCTTCGCTCGCAATGACATACTAGTGCCCACTGTATGTCATTGCGAGGAGCGCAGCGACGAAGCAATCTCAACCCTACAGCCCGAGACTTGCGAAATATTGGACTTGGCTGCGACTATTGGTCTATACCAAAGGCCTCCATCCACCTGTCGGTCTCGCCCTCGGAGAGGCCCTCTCGTTTCTCCTGGGGCTCCGGCTTTCGCGGCCTGCCGCGCTTCAACTCCCGGCGCACCTGCTCCCAGAACTCCTCGGACTTGACCGCCGCGGCCTTGCGCACCGCCGCCGCCTTCCGCAGCCGGCGGTCGCTGCTGACCACCGTCAGCCGCCGGGGAGAAGTGTTCGCTTTGAGCCTTTCCTCGATCACGCTGTCCGCATCGCGGTTGAAGCCGGCGAAGATGATCTCGGGATTTGTGATGGTGTCGAAATCGCTCCGATCCGCCGGCCCAGCGCCGTCGAAGACGACCTGCCCCGGCTCGCCGGTCAGGGCGAAATAGCGGCTCAAGACCCGACAGAGCTCCAGCTCCGTCGTGATCTCCCGCTCCTCCAGCGTCTGCCGCAGCGCCCACAACAGGTTGTCTCCATCAATGATCGTCATATCTCCCACACCCGCCGAAATAATCCAGAATAGTCCTGAAACGCGTCCGCCACGCTACCATAGCGTGCCGGCACATCCTTTGTTCGCGTCCCGGCGGGCAGATTATGCCGCATTCCACCGAAGCCGTCCACCCTCAGTTCTTCACGGTGATCTCGTAGCGGAGTTCGTCCTTCTTTGCTCGCCGCCGGCCGGGGCGGGCGATTCGAGCACCGCCGTCGCGTCCGGTCCGCGTGTAGCGAAACGCCGCGCCGCTCATCGGATCCTTGGGGACGAGAGACCTCCGTGATCTCGGCCAGAGTCTGCGGCAACTGCCCGGCGTGCGACGCCGCATACGAGCGGATCGCCTCGACGCACTGCAGAGCCGCCAAGTCGCGGTCCAAGCGCTTCCCGCAGATCGCACGCGTGTCCGCATCATGCTGTCGGCTTCATCTGCTCTCAGTTCGCGCGGCAACTCGGCCGACGATTCGGATGGCTGCCTTTCTCTCGCTCTCATCGACCTTCTCCACATCCACGAACGGCTTGGGCAGAGCCGCCAAGGCGGCATACAGATTCGGTGCATCCTTCCATCTGCACGAACTGCTTCGACTTCTCGCGCAGCATCGCGGCGATCGCACCGCCGACTATGCAGACTCCAGCAGTGTCGGGGTCTGCGTAAGTGCCTGGCCATCCCAAACCCGGTCTGCAGGGCCAGGATCGCGCCCTCGTAATTCTCCTGCGCGATCTCGTACCGCGCCCACAGCCGGATGGCCGAGGCAAGGTCTGCGATATTCGCTGAGCTTCGCCACCGACGCCTCTCGGGCTCCCCGGCCGGCCACTTGCACTCCCGGCACTTGACCGCCTGCGCCACGCACTTGAAACTCTCGACGTACTGCTTCAGCACCTGCTCCACCTGGTCCATCGGCAACTGATCGATCGGCATCTTCAGGTATTGCTGGACCTGCTCGTCGCTGCCTTATCCGGCAGCAGCTTGACCGCCTTGTCGTACAGCGGCGACCGCATCGCCCGTCCGTCAGCGACGCCGGCGGCGGGAGCAACACGTATTTCCCCGCCTCAGCAGACGCCTTCTGGGGGCAAATCACCAGTTTCGCCTCCCGCCCCAGGGCAGACTCCGCAGACCAGACCCAAAACAATCGCCCAAGCCCCAGCCCCAGCCGCCCAACGCTCACGTACGCACACCATGGTCTTTCCCTCCACAAAACATCCGCTCGGTTTCGCCTTTCGATCTACTCGCGTCAGAAGGTCAGGTCCCACCGATCACAGGGCGGGACTCCTATTCATAGACGTTCCGGCCCACCTTGCCAATCACCCTTTTTCACAGACGTCGGTTTTCCTTGGCGATGCTGCGGGGTCCACCATCAATTCTTCACGATGATCTCATAGCGGAGTCCACCCTTTTCGTCGCCGGCCGGAGCAGGCGATTCGAGCACCGCCGTCGCTCCGGTCCGTGTGTAGCGAAACGCCTCGCCCGTAACCGGGTCTTTGGGCACAGAAACCTCCGTGAGGTCGGCCAGAGTCCGTGGCAATTGCCCACCATGCGACGCCGTGTACAAACGAATCCGCCTCAAGGCACTGCAAAGCCGCCAAGTCCCGGTCCAGACGCTTCGCAAGTCCATCGCACTCCATCATGCGAAGCCTTGATCTGACTCGCGACCTGCTTGCTGGCCAGTTTGGTCAACCCTAACGAGACACTCTGTTCCTTTTGTATTGCCTTCTCCACATCCGTGAACGGCTTGGGCAGGACCGCCAGCGCTGCGTGCAGGCTTGGTACGCTGTCCGCCTGTACGAACGCCTCGACCTCCGCGCACATTGTGCTGGCAATCGACACCCCTACAAGGAACTGCACGAGCCTACGGGGCCTGCGTGAGATGCTTGCCCATCCCAAATCCTGCCTGCAGGGCACGGATCGCACCCTCATAGTTCCTCTGAGCGATCTCGTACCGCGCCTGCAGCCGGACAAGGAAGCCAAGTTTGCGGTATTCGGGGAGACTCGCCATCGCGTCCCCAACCGTCTGCCTGGGCCACTTACACTCCCGGCACCGGGCCGCCTGCGCAACCTCCTTGAGACTCTCTTTATGGCTGTTCCAACATCCCCTGCACTTGCTGCAGCGGCAATTGCGCGGTTGGCAGTGCCAGCCAGTCGTGAATCTGGCCCCAGTCTGTATCCGGCGGCAATGTCTTGATTGCTTTCTCGTAGAGCGGGACCGCATCGCCTTCTGTCAGCGACGCCGGCGGCGGCAGGAGCGCGTATTTCCCCAGTCGGCGGATACCTTCGGCGGACGAATCGTCAGCTTCACATTCCGCCCAGCAGGTCCACTGAGCCGTGCCCAGCACGATCACCCAAGCCATGACCCGTGTCATCCAGTCTTTGCGTACCCGCATGATTCTTCCCTCCACTGAACACCTCGCTTGATATTCCACTCGCCCTCTGCATGCGGCTCTACAACTCGAAGCGTACTTCGCCGCCGACGATGGTCTTCTCGACTTTGCCGTGGATCTTCCAGCCGTGATAGGGGCAGTTGCGGCTCTTGGAGAGGAAGTTGTTCACGTCGATCTGCCATTCGGCGTTCGGGTCGATGATCGTGACATCGCCCTGCCTGCCGGGGGTGAGCGTGCCCTTGTCAATGCCGATGATGCGGGCGGGATTGACCGTCATCAGCCGGATCAGGCCGGGCCAGTCGAGGATCTTCGGCTCGATCAGGGCCTTGACGTAGAGCCCCAGGGCGCACTCCAGGCTGGCGATCCCGAACGGGGCCGCCAGAAACTCCAGTTCCTTCTCGCTCTGCAGGTGCGGGGCGTGGTCGGTCGCCAGGGCATCGACCAAGCCCTCGCGCGATCGCCTCTTTCAGGGCCTCCACGTCCTTCTGCCCCCGCAGCGGCGGGCTGACCTTGTAGTTCGTGTCGTACGTGGAGCAGCACTCCTCCGTCAGCAGCAGATGGTGCGGCGTGACCTCGCACGAGACCGGCAGGGAATCCTTCTTCGCCTGGCGGATCAGCTCGACCGAGCCGGCCGTGGAGATGTGCTGGGCATGGTAGCGCACCTGCGTCTTTCGGACCAGCTGGATGATCCCGCCAGAGCATCGCTTCTTCCGCCAGAGCGTCCATGCCGGGCAGGCCCAGGATCGTGGAGCAGTAGCCGGCGTTCATCACCCCGCTGCGCGGCGAAGCTGTTGTCCTGGCAGTGCTGGGCGATGACCACGTCGAACATCTTGGCGTACTTCAGCGCCCGCAGCATGACGGCGGAGTTCTGCACGCCGTTGCCGTCGTCGGTGAAGCCGCGGGCCCCCGCCTCGGCCATCATGCCCATCTCGGCCAGCTCGACCCCCTCGCGTTTCTTGGTGATCGCGCCCATGACGTAGACGTGGGTCTTACGGGTCTGGCGGCCCTTGCGGTGGACGTACTCGACGTCGGTCTCGCTCTCGATGGCCGGGTTCGTGTTCGGCATGCAGACGACCGAGGTGAAGCCGGCCGCCACCGCCGCCGTCGAGCCGCTGGCGATCGTCTCCTCTTCCTCGTCGCCGGGCTCGCGGAAATGGACGTGAATGTCGATCAAGCCGGGCGTCACCAGCTTGCCCGTGGCGTCGATGACCCGTTCCACGGACTTCTCGACGGCCCCGTTGAGGTGGCCCACCTCGGCCACCTTGCCGTCGGCGATCAGAACATCGCACGTCTGGTCGAGTTGATTCGCCGGATCGATGACCCGGCCGTTCTTGATTAAAAGCTGACCCGCCATAGCGCACCTTTGCCTGTGCCAATGCCATTGCCAACCGGCACACTCATACCAGAAAAGCCGGCGGAAGGAAAGCAGTTTTTGTGGGCAAGCCTGAGCCCACCCCGTGACGCCGTTGGGCGGGTGGAGATCTGCAATGACGAACTTACACCGATGACGACTGGGCCTTTCGTGTCCCAAGACAATGTCCGGGTGGCAGCCTCAAGGCCGCAGGCCTTGGGGATGGTAGTCGCGGATGTGGGAAGCCATCCCCAAGCTTCGCAATTGAGGCTGCCACCCGGACCATGCAATCCTCGAGCGTAATGGGAATTATTGTTTGACGCTCGGGGGCGTGCTGGGTGGAGTGCCCGAGGCGAGCCATTCGGAGGCCAGGATCGCCAGGTCGGCGAAATCGACGCGGCAGTCGTTGTTCAGGTCCGCGGCGAGCTTGACCGGGCAGCCGGCCGCGGTGTAGGCCCAGACGTGTTTCGCCTTGTAGATGCCGGTCTGCGACGGAGATGTTGTTCTGCCGCTCCATCCAGGTGGTCGTGACATTCAGATCGTCGATTTCCACCACCACGTAGCCCCAGCGCTGTTCGACATGGTAAAGCTGCACCGGGTAGAAATCGCCGTTGTCCCCGTCGTAGGGAGGCATCCAGGAATAGGACGGGGCCCCGGCGGTGGCGACGATCAAGCTGGTGAATGTCATTGTTCGGGTTCCCGTCCCCGTCATCGATGCGCGCGTGGTCGTAGTAATGGTCGTGGCCGCAGGTGTACGCGCGGGCCCCGGCGGACGCGAGGCTGCGCCACAGGGCATCGCGCCGGTCCGGATAGGCGTCCAGGCAATCCGAGTGAAAGGTGCGAAAGGCCGGCTCGTGGCCGAACGCAAACACATGCGGCTTCGTGTTGGCACGGAGCTGGGCGTCGAGCCACGCCTGGTTCACGGAATGGACGGCGTGATGTCCCATTCCCGCGTACTGGTCCAAGGCGACCACCAGGACATTCTTGTGGGCCACGGCATACGACATGTACTTCTCGCCGGCCGGACCGTTGTCCGGGAGCTTCAACTCCGGGTGCTGGTCGCTGCCGAACACGTTGAGCCAGCGCAGCGCGTAATTGTCCTTCGGATCGGGCGGCTCGTTGGGCTCGGCGCGCCACATGTCGCCCACCTCATGATTGCCCCGGCAGACGTAGACGCCGACCCCCGCGTCGTAGAGCGGCCGCACGACCTTCACCCAATTCCACAACTGCGTCTCAAACTGATCGGGGGGTATCCCCGCCCCGTAGACCAGGTCCCCGGCAAAGACGAGGAACTCGGCGTTCCAGCGCAGGGTCTCCTGGACCATCTCCGCCAGGATGGGATCGTTGACGCCGGTGGCAAGACTGCCCCGGCTGTCACAGGTGATGATGAAACGCCAGGGCTCGGCGGCGGAGACATGCACCGCCCCGGCAGGCAGATAGCCAGAACAAGCAAAGACCGAAACGCGGGAAGATCCGAAATCCGAAGCACCACAACTCCGCCAAGCGATCTGTCGCGTGTCGAAATCGAACATCCCAAATCCAAAGCTCAAATGACCCAAACGCTGGCGCCAGGCCAGAGTCTCGTTTGGGATTTTGGTCATTGACATTGGAATTTGTTTCGGATTTCGGATTTGGAATTTCGGGTTTCCGCCTCCAGGCGGCTTACTTCGTCACGTTGCTGGCATACCAGTCCGCCGTACGATTGATGCGCTCGAGCAGTTCCGCGACATCCCGCTCATCGATGGTGCCGTCCCCGTTGATGTCGCCGATGAGATAGGTCTGCGGCGACTTTTCGCTCCGTCATCAGATTGTTCCTCAGGATGGTGAAATCCTGATCGTCCACGATGCCGTCGCCGTTGAGATCGTACCAGAGGATATTCTCGTCGCGGGGCTTGGTCCTCGACGCTCCAGGCCAACGCGTACCGCTCGCTGGCCGCGGCCGGGATCTGCCCGTTGAGATTGACGTACGTGACGACGATCTTGTATTGCGTACAGCCGGCCAGCGTGCCGAACCAGATGTGCTCCACGTTGTCCAGCCGGGAGTCGCTGTAGTCCAGCAGCACGTCCCCGCCCGGATTCGCCGGATTCACCGCCCAGACTTCGAGCCGCAGGTCGCTGTCTTTCTCGGACAAGTGCTCGAAGGGATACTGCTCACTGTAGTGGCGGTTCCAGGTCAGCGTGGCCGTGAGCACCTTGTCGGCCGGCTCGTTGACCGTGATCCGATACACCTGCTGCAGAGTCCGCCCGGCATCGAGCTGATTGAGGTCCCATCCCGCCGTCGCCACGTCACCCGGCTTGCCGCGCCCGGCCGTCAGAAGCTGGTACGCACGGTCCGCATCGACCACGCCGGCCCCCTGCACGTAATCGAGCGGCACCTCGTGGTCGTCTTCGGTCGTCAGCCGCCCTTTATGCCAGTACGGCAGCTTCGTGGCCGAGCTCATCAAAATCGCCTTCAGCACGCAGTTGCCGCCGTTGGGCGAAACGGCCAATTGCAGATTCTCGTCCTCTTTGGCCGCCTGGACGAGCAGGCCCACCACGCCGGCGGCCACGGGCGTCGAGAAGCTCGACCAGTTGCCGGCCATCGCATAGCCGTCATTGCTGTCGGCGGCCGCGACGAGGCAGTTGCCGGGCGCGATGAGGTCGGGCTTGCAGCGGCCGTCATCCGTCGGGCCCGCGCTCGACTCCTGCGGGTACGCCAGGCCGAAATGCGAGAGCTTCGTCACCGGATCCACCGCGCTGACGGAGCTGACCACGCCCGACGCCGATCGAATTGGCCCCGGCACCCGGATAGAACGGCGGCTCGGAGGAATTCCGCCCGTTGCCGATGCTGGCCACAAAGACCAGGCCCTGGTGCTCGATCAGGGCCTCGATGCCGCGCGTCCACCACTCCTCCAGCTCCTGGCCGAAGCTCGCGGTCGCCAGATCCACTTTCGGGGCATTCTGCGGGTACACGTGCTGGGCCAGGAAGTAGTACAACTCGTAGATATGGCCCTCGGCGGCCGGCACAGCGCCCTGGTACAGGAACGAGTCCAGGTACGGCGTGCCCCCCGCCGGATCGTCGCCGAACAGGATCGAGCAGACGGCCGTCGAATGGGACGATTCCCGCGCCGACAAGGCCAGGACATCGTGGAACTGCAAGTCAGCGTTGCGGAAACAGGAATGCTTCAGGCTCGGCTGGTAATCGTTCTGCGGATTGCCGTCGACGTACGTGAGGCTGCGGCAGATCACGCCCAGCCGCACGCCGGAGCCGGTCAGATTCGGATCGATCTGCCGCAAGGCGTAGATGCCCGCCCAATTGAGGGCCTGCGGCTGGGAGGCGAGGCTGCCGCTGTCCGGAGCGGCTACAGCAACAGACCCTCCCAGAAGGGCAACGACCCATAATTGCGAGATCAGAATTGCCGCTTTTCCCATCATCCCCGACACACCGATCCCCAACGTGATGCAGGTGCCCCCGGCACCCTGCGATTGGGACCCCAAAACGCGTTTTCCCGCGTCCGGGAGCCCCGTCCCCCAGTTACCAACCTCCGTTGCCGATGATCTCCGTCCGTGAAGCAACTGGGCTTATGATAGCAGAAAACCGCCCTGCTTTCAAGAAAAATCCGTGCTTCAGTCGTAGGATACCACGGCGGCCAATACTGGTAAAGCAGATTCCGGGAACTGGGCGGCCAGGGGTGCGGCCGGCATACGGTGGCGGACTCCGCCGGCTTTTGTCCGGGTGGCAGCGGCAAGCGGAGTCCTCGGAGCTTGCCGATGGTTGCACCGCATTCGCAAGACCATCGGCAAGCTGGCGCTTGCCGCTGCCACCCGGCGCCGCTATACTCTCGCTCACGTGTCAAGGACAATCGCTATGAAGGTAATTCTGAACGCCGGACAGATCGAGCAGGCTCTGGGCCATTTGGCCGACCAGATCGCCGGTTCGCCGGCCTCGCGGCAAGGCGGCCGGACATCGTCCGATAATGGACTGGCCATCATCGGCATCCGCAGCCGGGGCGAAATCCTGGCCCAGCGGCTCGCCGACCGCCTGTCGCAGAAGCTGAACCGGCCCGTCCCCTGCGGCACCCTGGACATCACGCTCTACCGGGACGACCTGAACGCCCCGCACGGCGGCAGCCAGCCCCAGGTCCGCACCACCGAGATCGGCTTCGACATCGATGGCAAGATCATCATCCTGGTCGATGATGTGCTCTACACGGGCCGCTCCGCCCGGGCGGCCATGGACGCCCTGATCGACCTGGGCCGGCCCAAGGCCATCCGCCTGGCGGTCCTCGTCGAGAGAGCCGGACGCGAGTTGCCCATTCAGGCGGACTACTGCGGCCACAAGGCCGAGGTCCGGCCGGAGCAGTCCATTCAGGTGAATCTCGTCGAGTCGGATGGAAAAGACGAAGTCGTAGTCGATTAGCGGACGGATGGATCGCATCCTGGACATCGTGGAGCAGTCGCACCCGGAAGGCCGGGAGGCGGTTGGAGTGCGGTATGTCGATCATCCATAGAGCAAAGCCCTTCAAGTGGCAGCGCAAGCACCTGATCGGGCTGCGGGACCTGAGCGTCGAGGAGATCAACTACATCCTCGATACGGCCCACGGCTTCGAGGAGATCAGCACCCGCTCGGTGAAGAAGGCCCCGCCTCTGCGCGGCAAGGTCGTCGTCAACCTCTTCTTCGAGGACAGCACGCGGACCCGCAACAGCTTCACCCTGGCCGCCAACCGGCTCAGCGCCGACGTGATCGAGTTCACGCAGAAGACCAGCTCCGTCAGCAAAGGCGAGACCCTGCTCGACACCGCGCGCAACCTCGAGGCGATGGGCATCGACATCGTCGTGATCCGCCACAGTGCGGCCGGCGCCCCGATGTTCCTGAGCCGCAACATCAAGGCCTGCGTCGTCAACGCCGGCGACGGCTTCTGCGAGCACCCGACCCAGGGCCTGCTCGACGTGTACACGATCCGCCAGATGAAAGGCTCGCTCGAAGGGCTCAAGATCGCCATCGTCGGCGACATCGCCCATTCCCGCGTCGCCCGCAGTGACCTGTGGGCCATGACCAAGCTGGGCGCGGAAGTCACGTTCGTCGGCCCGCCCACCCTGATGCCCGCCGAGGTCGGCCGGCTGCCGGTCAAGGTCAGCTACAGCCTCGACAAGGTGATCGAGCAGGTGGACGTGATCAACATGCTCCGCATCCAGTTCGAGCGATTGGGCGGCAGTCCCTTCCCCTCCACCCGCGAATACTCGCGTTACTTCGGCCTGACGGTGGAGCGGATGAAGCGGGCCAAGCCGGACATCCTCGTGATGCACCCCGGCCCGATCAATCGCGGCCTGGAAATCGAAAGCGAAGTCGCCGACGGCCGCAACAGCGTCATCCTCCGCCAGGTCGCCAACGGCCTGGCCGTCCGCATGGCGGTCCTGTTCCTCGTCAACCAGGCGGCCGCCGAGACCACCGCGGCTGCAACTTGAAACCGAGGTCCAGCATCCCCTTCGTCAGGCTCGCGGGGACCGGTCTCGAACGGATCGCCGGTGTCCGCCATCCATTTCTTCAGACGTGCTTCCATTTGCTGCTGAACGTCGGCGAACTTGGGATTCCCCGCCAGATTGTTGAGCTCATAGGGATCGTTCTGGTGGTCGAACAAGATCGGCTCGTGATCGTCCCGCTTGTTCCACCGGGCATAGACCCAGCGCTCGGTGCGGACCCCGCGCCAAAAGCCGGTCCACCTCTCGCGGTCGGGCCAGCCCGTCCCCATGTTCATCAGATAAACGGAATCCGGCAACGCCCCGCCATCCTTGCCGGTGACAACGTGGGCCAGATTATGACCCTGCACACCCGCCGGGATCGCCACGCCGCAAAGGGCCAGCAGCGTGGGCATCACGTCCACACTGCCGAACAGCGCCCGGGTCCGCCGCCCGCCTTGGACGATGCGCGGGTAACGCAGCAGGAACGGGATGTGGACCGACTCCTCGTAAGGCGTGGCTTTGGATGCCCGCATGGTGGGGTGCATCCATTTGTCCATCGGCTTGCCGTAGCCGTGACTGCTCAAATGATCGCCATGATCGGACGAGAAACAGACGATCGTATCCTCGGCAATCCCCAGCCGGCCCAGTGCTTCCAGCAGTCGGCCCATCTGCACGTCGAGCGCGGAGACATTGCCGTAGTACTGGGCGATCTCCCGGCGGGCAAACTCGGCCATCTGCACCGGGACATTGGGCGGCAGATCGACCTTGGCGGGATCGTACGTGTTGAATTCCTGCGGGTATTGCTCGTAAGGCCAGTGCGGCGGCTCCCAGCTCATGACCAGGGCGAAAGGCGAATCCCCCTGCGTCTTGACGTGATTCTCCATGAACTGGATCGCCTCATCGGTCTCGCCCTCCGGGCAGAACTTCTTGATCGTGATCGGCCCGGCTTCATTGCGGAAGTAAGCGGCCCCATAGTGCTTGTTCGGGCAATTCGAGGCAAACAGATAATCGAAACCGTATCGCATCTTCGGCGTATACGGCCCGGTCCCCAAGTGCCACTTGCCCACGTATCCGGTGTGGTACCCAGCGCCTTTCAGAGCCTGCGCCAGCGTGACCTGGTTATCCCACAGCACATACTCATTGTCCGGCACGCCATTGGCAAACCCATATTTGCCGGTTAGTAAGTTGGCCCGATAGGGCGAGCACAGAGGATGATTGGCGAAAGCATTCTCGAAAACCAACCCCTCCGAAGCCAGCCGGTCGAAGTTCGGCGTGCGAACCACCTTATTCCCGCTGGAACCCAGGGCGCTGTAGCGAAGCTGGTCGGCAAAGACAAACAGGATATTCGGCTTCTTCCCCCCTGCCGGCCTCGGAGAAGAAGAGCCCCGCGCCACCCGCTCATAGCCGGTCACCAGCAACCCCGCCGACACTGTACCTGCCCGTCCCAGAAAGTCCCGACGGCCTATCCATCCCCGATCTTCCATGACCAAGCCTCCTCAGGCAACCACATGAGCATGTGCGAGAAGTGGCACGGGCATCCTGCCCGTGAGGCCGTGTGGCATCGGCATCCTGCCGATGATTCATGGGCTCCAAGCCCATGCCACCCCGAGGAACCGGCTTCTCACACACTCTTGGAGACCAAGCACCGCCGGCCATCGTACCGCCCCGCCACAGCCTCGACAAGGGTGCCCCCTCTTCGCCAATCAAGCGGTGCGTGACACGCACCCTACGAATGCCCTATTCCACGTGCTCGATGTCTTTCGGCAGACTCGCCCAGCGATGTCGGCTGGATTCATAGACGGACACGCGCGGCGACGGGAATTCCGGATCGGCGAACGCGCCGACCGGCACGCCAATGACGTCCGGATCGTTGTCGAACTGGTAGTACACCGTGGCGCCGCACTGGGGGCAGAAATGAAAACGGATCTGATTTCCGCTGTCCGCTGTGCGCACGTAGACCTTGTTTTCACCGCTAATCGTGACCTGACTGCTCGGAAAACGAGCCTGTGTCCCGAATATGCTTCCCGTACGGCGTTGACACGCCAGACAATGACATATGGACACGCGAACAGGTTCACCCTGTGTCGTAACGGTAAGTCTCCCGCAGCTACATGTGGCTTGTCGAGTCGTCATGACGATACACCCATCAAGCTCTGACCCAAATTCCCTCTACCGTTCACGACGATGCCTCCCCGGGCAGGCGCAGGGTTGAATAACGGCGATGGTCAGATCGGTCACTGGGAGAGCATGGACAGTACCGTTGCGTGCACGTGATCGGCGAACTGCTCAAATCTCGCCGCGTCTTTCTCGGTCGGTTTGCCGGAAGGCATCAGCCCGAGATCTCCAGGATAACGGCCGTCGGTATAGATGTCCGTCAATTCGCGCAGCAGATCAATATCCAGGACCTCACCAAATTGACCCGCGACGAGTCCCCAGAGCCTTCGCAGATCGTGGACGCGTGGCACGTTCCCCTTCCGCTCTTCCGCTACGGCCTTGAGGCACTTTTCCACGCACTGCTGGGCATGGAAGGCGAGCACGCCTGTCAGATGCGGATTCCCTCGCAGAACTCGGATTGCCTCCAGGTCTTCCGCCGCCTTGATGAGCCATGCCTGCGTGACGGGCTTCATACTTCCACCCCCTGGCTGGCGACTTCCTTGGCAAAAGCACTGCCCGCCTCTTGGAAGCGTTTCCACTCTGGGAGTGTGTATACCGGCGCATCGAGCGCGTAGTCGCGGTTCAGCGCATCCAGAGCCCGCCGAACGAGCAGACGGTTCTCCACCCGATCGCGATAAGTCGTCGGCATTGCGTCGCTGTCCAGCACGACGATCAGGTCGATGTCACTGTCCGGCCCAGCTTCGCCCTGGGCATACGAACCGAACACGATCACCTTCTCAGGGTGCAACGGCTTCAACGATTCCCTGATCTGGTGTCGCAACTCGTCCGAAAGCTCCATCGTGCCTTTCTGCATAGATGCATTCTACGGAGGAGACTGCAACCGGTCAACCACCGCATCATTTGCACCTGATAGGCCAGTTACCTTGGGCGGCTCGCCGCATCGTCTAATCACTGATCAACTCCGACCCCACATTCCACCCCACATTCCACAAGAGCCGAATACCGTGGCGGGAGATTTCATCGGCCGGCGGATCGTTGGGACCGAACCGCTCCGGGGTGAAAGGGCGTGCCTCTATGTGGCCCTCAACCACGCCAATGACCGGTCGGTGAGTCCTCTCACGCGCTGATCCCTATCACGAAGAGATAGAAGCTCACGATGCCAAGGGCTGCCAGCCAGAGGGCGTTCATGGCAATGCCGAGAAACGGCAGGAAGGCGCCAATGTTCCGGAGATAGCATTTCACGCCAATGAAGATTCCGAAAATGCCAAGCAGCGGCAGGAAGAACCAGATGAACATGAGAACGAACATGATCATCTGTCCCAGCGGGTGCTCCTGTAAACACACCGTGAACACGAGCACCAGCGGGAAGCTCAGCAGTTGCAGAAGCAGGCCGGTTCCAAAGATCCAAAGGGATCCCCCCGGTGTCATGAACCTGGATGCGGGTCGACTCATCGTGCTCGCTGACATTGTCTGTGCTTCGCTCGGTGAATCGTCGCTCACAACTTCTTCTCCATCCTACAGGGCACAACAGTCTCATGGCCGCCGCGTGCATTGTAGGGGCAAGCCGTCGGGAAGGCAAGGGCGAATTGGGCCGGTTGTCGGTAGCCAGTAGTCGGCAGCCGGGTCCCCGTGGTCGGCAAGAGTCACGCAACGTCCCCTCTCCGCGATCTCATGCCATTGGTCGAAGGCGAGAACTGCCGGGGGTCTGGGGGCAGAGCACCGAGGAGGCAGGCGACAGCCATAGGGTACGTATCACGCACCGTCTCTCAATCTGATTCGGACTAACCTTTGTCGCGTGCCGTGACGCGGGCGGTGGTCCAGGGTGGCGGCAGCACGAGCGAACAGGCCAGCCCCTGGGCGAGCCGACGTTTCTGGATCGCGTCGAGCAGATCCTCGGCCGAATCGCGCGGGCCCGCCCGGCGCACGCCCAAGAGGGCCTCAAAGCGATGCAGGCCTGCCTTGATCCGCGAGTATGCAGACACCCGTCGCGACCGGTCACTTGCCCTTGCGGGTCAGGGTCATCGGGTCGGCGAAGAAGCAGTCGTCGCCGGCGTGCTTGAGGACGAAGGTCTGCCAATTCCTTCGTGGAAGCAGTCAGGACACGGCGGTCGTCCAGCGCCTCTTCGTGCTTCACCGCTGCCGGCTCGGCTTCAAGCAGCTTGGCGAGTCTTTCCTCGTCCGTCAGTCGCAGCTTCAGTTGATCGCCGGTGCGGTCCACCTGGATGAACGTGTGGACGGGCACGAAGAAGAAGACATTGTACACCAGCGGCAGCTTCTCGATGTCCTGCTCCCCCGAGGGAAACTTGTCGGGGAATACGTCCAGGAACATCCGGCCGTCCAACTTGCCCAGGCAGGCAACTACCGAGCCCCTGTGAACCTTGTCGTCCTCCTTGCTGGTCACGGTCAAGCGGTAGAGTCCCTCAACGTCGTTTCCCGGAACGTCCTTGGCGACAGGGCCTACGTCCGCCTCGTTCAGGCGCCGAACTTCCACGAGGTCTCCGATTTGTCGGGACCTTCCACCCAAGTCCCCAGGAGCTGCTCGTCGAAGACGATGTTCTCCTCTGTGAACAGCGGATGCAGGGAGAAGACGGGTCCGCATCCCGCCAGCAGGGCCGCCAGACAGTAGAATGCCGTTTTCTTCGCGTTCATCGCTTTGCCTCCCGAGACCACCGAATCATGGGGTGCACTCGCACCAGTCGCTTCCCATCTTACCGCTTCCGGCCGCCGCGGCAACAGGTTGTCGGCCACGTGATGCGCGAACCTGTCGATCCACACTTTAGGGGTGGTAGATGGTACGCAGAAGATTGCTTCAGAACGGCACGATCTGTGCAACAGTTGAAAAGGCAAAACACCCCGCGAGTCAGAAATTCTTTATTCCGTCGGGCGCGAGGAGTTGCGCGATTTTGGGGCATGACGCGCGCACAGAATTCCGTCACGATTCGTGCAACGCGGAGCATAGGTAGAGGGACACTGTGGTCCGAGCGGACCCTCTGATCTATGATTCCCGCCTTCGCGGGAATGACGTGTTTACGATTTATGATTTATGATTTGGAGGCGGAAGGAGAAGACATGGCAATGCGTGCCAAGCCGAAGCCCGAATCCCCGCAACCGGCCCGCCAGACATGTCGCACCTCCATTCTCCCCGCCCTCGGTGTCCGTATGGCGTGCATTCGTGCGAAACAAACCCAATCCCGGCGTGCCGGGGTTAGAAGAGGCTTGGGGGACGCGCGTCCCAGGAGTGTTGTACAAACAAAGCCAATTGGCCGCGCCCGGAGGTGGGCCGGGCCCAGGAAGTCACCAGTGGAGTTGTCGCTTGCGTCTGTTGCACAAACAAACCCAATTCGCCCCAGACGAGCAGAGAAGACCATCGCCAAGAGCCTGCCCTGAGCACCGCGAACGGGCCGGAGGCCTTGACGCTGCCACCCGTCACGAGGCTCATCGCGCCAAACAAAGCCAATTTTCCGGAGGGACAAAATGGCTATAAGAGCTTGTGTGAAAAGGAGTTATGAGAGTCATGGCCAAGGCGGCAACCGTGAAAAACAAAGCCAATTCCTGCCGGCGGCCGCCACCGGGTGGGACGGGCCCGGAAGAGACCGCTGTAGCACAGCCGCCCTCGGTTGTGAGTCAGAGGACCACCCCCGAGGGCGGGGTGGCCCACGTCTGTTCGGGAGACCCAGAAACGCCTGACGGCGTCACACGAAGCATGCCCCACTAGCCGGAGGCGATTGGCGAACGGACCCAATTCGCTGTCGATGGGCAGCAAAGACCATCGAGAGGCTGGAAGCCTTGACCCTGCCACCCAGGAGGCAAGCAAGCGCGCCAAACAAACCCCATTTCGACGGTTGGCCGGCCGGCGAAATGCCCAATCATTCCACTATTCCATCGTTCCAGCATTCCGATCTTTGTTGTGCGCCATCACAACAATGGGGATGCTGGCGTATTGACGGGGTGAAGTCGGGCAGTATACTGTCCGGCGATTCCATCAGGTAGTTTCAAAGAGAGGTCAGAATGCAGCTTGTATCCAGGAAATCCCGGCTGAAGGGAACGTTTTCGATCCCGGCGTCGAAATCGCATACGATCCGCGCGGTCGCCATTGCCTCGCTGGCGGAGGGCCAAAGCCTTATCCGCAATCCCCTTTCGTCCGCCGATGCGGGTCCCACCGTAAGCACTTACCGAGCCTTCGGCACGACCATCGATACGTCCGATCCGAAGTTGTGGAAGGTGATCGGGACGGGCGGCCAGATTGAGGTCCCGACGGGGCCGGTCGATGTGGGCAACTCGGGGACGACGTTGAACATCGCTCTCGGGTCGGCCTCGCTGGCCGGCAAAGGACAGACCATCACCTTCGTCGGCGATCAGCAGACCCAGAGCCGGGGCCAATCGGCCCGATCCTGAACTCACTCAGTGAGTTGGGGGCCGATTCTGAGCGTCAACAACAACGGCAAGGCCCCTGCCAAAGTGACGGGGCACTTGCTGGGCGGCAAGACCTCCATCGCCTGCTCCACGAGCCAGTACCTGTCGAGCCTGCTGCTGTGCACGCCGCTGGCCCAGAAGGATTCGGAGATCAACGTCACGCTGCTCAACGAGCCCGGGTACGCACAGATGACCCTGGACTGGCTGGACAGTCAGGGCATCCGGTATCGCAAGCAGCAGATGAAGAAGTTCAGCGTCAAGGGCGGGCAAAGCTATAAGCCTTTCGACCGGCCCGTCCCGGCCAACTTTTCCAGCGCGACGTTCTTCCTTTGTGCCGGGGCCCTCGTTGGCGAGGAAGTGACGCTGCTCGGCCTGGATTTCCAGGACAGCCAGCCGGACAAGGCCGTGGTGGACTACCTCAAGGGCAT
>CAVOUO010000019.1:0-37042 GCA_963699595.1 uncultured Planctomycetota bacterium | reverse complement strand
CGTCGATCACGCCTTCGAGCAGACGTTCGTAGAACTCGGCGTATTTGTCCTTGTCGGGGGTTTCGCGGTAGGCGATGGCGGCACGCGGGTGCTCGTTGAGGATGCCGGTCAGCATGTAGGGGATGATGTAGCCCCACTCGATCTGCTCGCGCAGCGGGAGCATGTAGTCCTGGATGAATTTCAGGATCGGGCTGAGGTTGAACTTGGGGTTCTTCAGGAAGCCGATGAGCAGCTCCAGGCAGCAGTTGCCCGGGCCGCGGCCGATGCCGAAGAGCGAGGCGTCGAGGTAGTTGGCGTTGTGGATGATGCCCTCGATCGTGTTCGAGAAGGCGAGTTGCTGGTTGTTGTGGGCGTGGATGCCGACCTCCTTGCCGGGCACGTGCTCCTTGTACAGCTTGACCAGGTACTCGATCTGCTCGCAGTACAGGGCGCCGTAGCTGTCCACGACGTAGACGCAGTCGATGTTCGTCTTGGCGAGCTGGTCCAGGGCCTCGATCATCGCGAACTCGCTCTCCTTCGAGATCGCCATGATGTTGACGCAGGTCTCGTAACCGAGGTCCTTGGTCCGCTTGGCCAGGTCGATGGCCTTGTCGATGTCCTTGACGTAGGTGGCGACGCGGATCATGTCCACCGGGCTCTGGTCCGCCGGGGCGAAGGCTCTGCTCGCGGACGCGGTGGGCGTCCACCATGATGCTGATCTTCATGTTGGACTCGATGCCGTCGATGATCTCGCGGATCTTCTCGTCGTCGCAGTACTTCCAGGCCCCGAACTCCTTCGTCGGGCACAGCTCCTTGCTGCTGCGGTAGCCCATCTCCATGTAGTCGATGCCGCTCTTGGACAGGGCCCGGTAGGCCTCGCGGACGAACTCATCGCTGAAATAGTGGTTGTTGATCAGGCCGCCGTCCCGGATCGTACAATCGAGCACCTTGATCTGCGGTCTGTACATGGATCACCCTTCCGTATTCACGTTATTCGATGTGATTATTTGAGTCACGGAACTGAATCTGGACTCGTGATCTGAGAGCGTCGCCGCAATTCATCCATAATCAATCATCCATCTCAATTTCAAAACCTTTTCCACGACCTCGCGGCTGACCTGGCACCGCGTACTGGCCGTCCTCACAGTGGACCTGGCCGAGCCGGTCGAGCAGCACGAATCGCGGCCATTGATCGACCGCCTTCTTGTCGTGCTTCATCACGTCGATCATCCTATCTTCGGCCAGATTCGGCGGCAGTTTCACCGGGACGCCGAGTTTTTCGAGGACCGTGCGAACCCGGTCCAGCCGGCCCGGCTCGGAGAGTCCCAGCTCGACTCTCGATCAGTCCGGCGGCCATGATGCCGACGGCGATCGCCTCGCCGTGGAGCAGGGCGTAGTCGCTGGCGGCCTCGACCGCGTGTCCGACCGTGTGGCCGTAGTTGAGAATCCGGCGTTTGTTCTTCTCCAGCGGGTCCTCCTCGACCACGCGGCCCTTGATCGTGCAGTTGTACCGGGCCACCGTCTCCAGGACGCTCGCGTCTCGTGTCGAGGATCGCGTCCAGATGGCTCTCGATGAACTCGAAGTACTCCTCGCTCGGCGATCAGGCCGTGCTTGACCGATTCGACGAGTCCCGCCCGATACTGCCGCTCGTCCAGCGTTCGGAGCGTCGCCACATCGATAAAGACCGCCGCCGGGTGCCAGAAGGCCCCGAAGGCGTTCTTGCTGATGCTGGAATCCACGCCGGTCTTGCCGCCGATGGCCGAATCGGCCTGGGCCAGGGTCGTGGTCGGGATCTGCACGACCGGGACACCCCGCTTGAAGATCGCCGCGGCGAAGCCCGCGATGTCGCCGACGGTCCCGCCGCCCAGGGCGAGCACCACGGTGTCGCGGCCGAGGTACGCTTTCTCCATGGCCTCGACGATCGCCACCGCGGTGCCGATATTCTTCGACGGCTCGCCCGCCGGGCGTATCACGTAGGAGGGAGCGTCCCGGCCCTGCAAGAGGGTGTCGAGGTGGCCCGCCGCCACGACGTTCGCATCCGTGATGATGAAGCGCTTGGCTTTGGGAAAACCCGCCTCCACGGTGGACCACACGGACGACAGCAGCCCTGAGCCGATCGTGATCCTGTAGCTCGTCTCGGTTGTCCCCGGAACCTTGATGTACAATTCCTGCATGTGCGCTGCTCTGCATTCTGATCGGAAAACAGGCCTCACCGGCACTGGCGGCCATCGAAACCGCCAGAACGTACCCGATTCGCGCCGAGAATGCAATATCGGAGGATTCCCACGTCAGGGCAGACGCAAAGTCATCAGACGGCATTACCCTGTATGTCATTTGCGAGCGAAGCGAAGCAATCTCCCATCGTGCACCCCTGAGATTGCTTCGCCGCGGCGCTCCTCGCCAGGACATAGATGCGATCCGTCCGCGACTTTGTGTCTACCCGGAGGGATTCTCTCATCCCTGTGCGAGTGATGACAGCCGCAACGGCTCAGTTTGCGGACGTGGGCAGTTCCACCGGTTCGCTCTCGGAGGGATACTCCCCGGCCGGCGGGCTGCCGGCGGCACGGGCACCGACGAAGTTGATGCCCCAGCGGTTGCCGGCGGACGCCTCTCGGTCCTGAGAGGTACCCGTCTCGACGGACTGCTTCGTGAAGGTCAGGCCGGATAAGCTGGCCTGGACCGTGAACAGGGCGGCGGACGGAAGCTTGGTCAGGGCGTAGATGCCCTTCTTGTTCGTGATGGTTTCATGTCGTTTCGTGCGCAGGTCGGCCCGGACGGTCGTCGCCCCAGATCGGTTGGCCGGAGGCATCGGTGACTCGTCCGCTGATGATCTCGCCGGTGCCCTCCGGGAAGATGTTGTAGATGCACACGGGGATGGTATCGTAATTCCCGATATCGGGCAGATTGTACCAGATGTCCTCGTGCCCGCCCCAGCCCATGTTCACGTGATGATAGAGGGTTTTGATCCGGGTGGACGCATCATACCCGTAGCCGTCCGCCACGACCGCATGGCCGGTTCGGCCCAGGATTCCCAGAATGACGGGATATTCGGCGTCCAGGTTGGGGTTGATCATGTCGGCCAGACCAGTGCCCACATTTCGGCCGTTATTGGCGCCGCTGATGCCGTTGCGGAAGGCGAACGTGCTCTTGAGCGCCGCGGTGACGGCGAAGGCGTCCGAGCCCGACCCTTCGGGGGCATAGCTCATGCGGACGGCCACGCCGGCATCGTAGCACAGGGCCGCGATGGCCAGGCGCTGCGCGGCGGTGATGGTGCAATCGGGGGCCGGGACCATCTCGTCCCACTGGTACGGCCCGCCCGCCCCATCCCCGCCCCGTGTGAAGGCCGGCTGCTCCTTGTCGAGGACGGTGATCGTGAACAAGCGCTGCCCGATCCCGGCGGCCGGGTAGCGGTGGTAGTACATCAGTTGCGCCATCGCGATCGCCGCGCACCCGGCAGGATCGTGGTTCGGCGTGAAGTAGTTGTACCCGGGGCTCGAGCAAATGTCGCCCTGGGCCCAGCGGGTCTGGAGAAAGGGGACCACCCGCACATCGGAGATCGTCTGCAGGGCGAGGATGGCGACCTCCTTCGGCGTTGAGCCGGCCTTGCCGATCAGATCGCCCCATTTCTCTTGTGTCGGCGTCGCCGACTGGATCTGGAACTGTCCCGCCCCTGCGGCCGCGTAGGCGTCCGCCAGCCGCCGGTTCACGTCGGCGGTCACCAGGGCCGTGAGCGGGTCCCAGGCGGACAGCTCGTAGGTCTGGGCGCCGGTAAAACTGAGGATTGGCTCGACGAGATCGTCGGCGGGGACAATGACGAAGCCGGAGGGAACCAGATGAACGACGTGGTACACCGGCGCGCCCGCCTCGTCCATCACGGTCCGGACGTCGCCGACCCGATTGCCCAGCGGCACATCAAATGGCTCGGTATTGCCGGTCAGCCAGCCCGCGACGGCCAGTTGGGCCTCCTGGGGCGTAGTAGGCCGTGCCCAGAGACCCGGGGCAAACAGAAGCAGCAGTGAGCAGGTCAATCCGGTGAAGATAATGGCTGGCGTCCGGTGCTTATGCATATCCAAGTCAAATCCCTTACCCCCGAAGGTGTTAGAATCGCAGGCTTGCGATCCTCGCCAAACCAAGCCGGTCCACGGGGTTCGACCAGCCCCCCATGCTCTGAGCCACCTGTCCACCAGACAAATCCATTGTAGATACTCGGACCGGCCTTGTCAAGTTCGGCGGGTTTCGCGTGGAAGAGGGCTCCCAGAGGTCGGCATCTGCCCGGCGTTGAGGCGAAGCCCCTTGTCCGGACCCTGATCGGAGGGTATATCTGGACACCATGACCTACTTGGCAGTTCCCATATCAGCACCGAACATGGATCGGGCCCGACGGCAGATCGCGGACGCCGTGTCCGCCGGAGCCGAGATGCTGGAGTTGCGAACGGACTACCTGGATCGGCTCAACAAGGATTCCGTGGCCGCCTTGATCGCTGAGGCTAAAGGCTCAATCCCCGCGTCTGTGCCGGTGATTGTGACTTGCCGCGATCCCCGGGAAGGCGGCGTGGGGAATCGTGCCGAGGCGCTGCGAATGGAAGTCCTGCTGGCCGCGATCGAGGCTGGGGCGGATTTCATCGACTTGGAATACGCGAATTTCCTTCAGCCTCAGATCGGGCAGAAGATCAGACGGGCCCTCGCAGGTCGCCCCAGCAGCCGGCTGATTCTGTCGGCCCACGACTTTCGAGGCAAGTTGGCGGATATCCGACAGTTGTGTCGCGACGTACAGCAGGCTTTCCCTGGTGCTATCCCCAAGCTCGTTTATACGGCCAATCACATCAACGATTGCTTTGACGCCTTCGATCTGCTCCACGAGATGAAGGGTGACCGCATTGTGCTGTGCATGGGTCAGGCGGGACTCATCAGCCGAGTCCTTGCCAAGAAACTCGGCAGTTTTGTGACCTTTGCGAGTCTCGACGAGCAGGCCGCGACTGCGCCGGGACAACTGACGGTCGGCACGTTGAAAGGTCTCTACCGTTACGCCCGCATCGATGCGGCGACCGGACTTTTCGGCGTGATTGCCGATCCCGTGGGCCATTCGCTCAGTCCGGCCATTCACAACGCCTGCTTCGGCGAGCAGGGCATGAACCGGCTCTACCTGCCTCTGCTCGTCCAGGGCGGGGAACCGGAATTCGACCAATTCCTCGACCATGTCCTGGCCCGGCCCTGGCTGGACTTCCGGGGCTTCAGCGTGACCATTCCGCACAAGCACAGCGCCCTGAAGTACGCGCACGCGAAGGGCGGCTTCGTCGAGCCCCTGGCCGACAAAATCGGCGCCGCCAACACCCTGATTGTGGGGTCGGCGTGGCGAGGGCGTCCCGCCCTTGCGTCGCGAGGCCATCCTGGCCTCGCTCGGCCAGATCGTGGCACAGCCGCCGAGTCAGGAGTGCAAGGGCAAGATGCCCTCGCCACGAGAGAACAAGGGCAAGATGCCCTCGCCACGGGGGCTGGGCCACACCAGCTTGCTGCCTACAACACCGATTACGCCGGGGCTCTCGATGCCATCACCGCCGGAATGGGCATCGAGCGCAAGGACCTGCGGAGTGTGCCCGTCGCGGTCGTCGGCGCAGGCGGCGTCTCGCGGGCCATCGTCGCCGGTCTGACCGACGCCGGTGCGAGAGTCACGATCTACAACCGCACCGTGGAGCGAGCGAAGGAACTCGCCGCCGAGTTCGGCTGCCAATCTGCCGGCCTGGACAAGTTGTCCACGATGAGTGCCAAGCTCCTGATCAACTGCACCAGCATCGGCATGCACCCGAACGTCGAGGCGACTCCCGTTCCCACCGAGTACGTCAAGCCGGACATGACGGTCTTCGACACGGTCTACAACCCCGCCGAGACCTTGCTTCTCAAGCAAGCCAAACAGAAGGGTGCCAGAACCATCGACGGCGTCGCCATGTTCGTCAACCAAGCCGCCGCCCAGTTCAGCCTCTTCACCGGCCAACCCGCCAACACCGGCCTCATGCGGAAGGTAGTCGTGGAGAACCTGCGGAGATGGCCCGGATGCCAAAGAAATCGTCGTCGACAAGAGTGTCGTTCGTGGGCATCAATTTGGATGCGCTTTGCGGGTTTGCACGGCAGCATCTCTTGATTCTGCCGTCCGTTCTCCGCGACGAATGCGTGACGGATGAAGACAGGGCGCACAATTACTGGAGCGGTATGAGCGGGTCATTCTTGCGGGCGGGTTCTTCTGCCCGTGCATTCGGTACATTGCGCAGACAGAAGCCCGGTCGCTCCAGCCGTATGGGCCGTTGCCCGACTTCGAGGGTACTGAGTCATGGCGGAGAGCCTTGCGCAATGGCTTGGGACTACCCGTACCGACGGATGTCGGATTGACTCGCGACGAGCATCTCGGTGTGGCGAAGTCTGTCCGTGAACACAATTCGATTGTAGTAGACACGGCCTTCGGAGAGCAGTTTCGCCAAGCTGAGTTAGAAATCAGGCATGCTCAGGTGAGCCGAGGGGATCGTTTGAAGAAATGGGTTCAAATTGTTGATGGGCAGCCCCTCGCGGGATGGAGTGCGGGTATCCTTGAACAGTTTCGGTCTCCGATCGATGATCGCCTTGTGTCTGAGAAGTGGATGACTTGGCATCACGTGAGAGTCATCTCTGTCATGCATCTCGAACTCAGATTCCTTGCAGAATCGCGTCTCGCTGGTAAAGTCGAGCACGATCTTCAAGATATGGAGTACGTCTCGTTGCTAAGCCGCGCAGATGCAGTCCTGTCGATAGACCGGCTCCTGTGCAAGCTCGCTCGCGACAGCGGCGTTTCCGGAGAAGGACGTGTTTTCAAGTCTGGACGAAGTGCCGGAGTCGTATCGGTGCGACGGGGCGAATAGATGAGAGATGTCATGCGTCGTTGCCAAGGGTGCGCGGGGAGAGTACAATAGGTGACCGTTGAGCAAGTTATCTCAGTGTGGGCGAGCGGTTATGGTCGCGATGAATCAGATTGAGGAGCTTGGATGCCGGATTGGCGAGGAATTCGGCGCGAGGAAGGTCATTCTGTTTGGCTCCTACGCACGCGGCACGGCTTCGGCTGATTCGGATATCGACCTGCTCGTGGTGGCGGAGACATCGCTTCCACCGAATGAACGGTATGGTGCGGTGCGGCGCATCGTTGCGGATTACCCGGCGGCGTTCGATATTATCGTCGAGACGCCGGAGGAATATGACCGCTGGCGGTCGGTGGTCAATCATATTGTGTACTTTGCCGATAAGTATGGCCGGGTTGTGTATGAACGATCCGACTCGTGAAGCCGTCCTGGAGTGGCGGACGAAGGCCAAGAACGACTGGACGACGGTCGAGATCCTTCTGGCCAGCGGACAAGCTCCGGGCGAAGCCATCTGCTTTCACTGTCAGCACTATGTGGAGAAGCTGGTCAAGGCCGTGCTCACGTACGCAGGAGTTGAGGCGCCGAAGACGCACGATCTGCGTCGACTCATTCAACTTGCCGTTCCTTCCGTGCCGGAGCTATCAGGGTTCGCCGAGGCCGCCGATGCGCTGACCGTCTATGGCGTTCAAACGCGGTATCCGGGCGATTGGCGTCAGATAGGATCTGACGAAACGGCCAAGGCCGTCCGTCTGGCGCGAGAGCTGGGAACGTTGCTCCTTTCCAGGATCGAGCAATGGACGAGACCCTCATAAAGAAGATCAGGCAGTATCTTGCCGTGTTGCCGACGGTTGGCATTCATGCCAGCAAGGCGGTTCTCTTCGGGTCTTTTGCCCAGGGCCGGGCCGATCGGGACAGCGATATCGATCTGATCGTCATTGCTCCCGAGTTCGACGGCCAACGTGATGTAGAGATGATCAAGGACCTCTGGCACGCCACGCTGTCTGCTGACAACCGCATTGAGCCGATCCCTTGCGGCGAGCGGGAGTGGGAAAGCGGCGATGGCCGGCCCATTATCGAGATCGCCCGGCGGGAGGGGGTCGTGATTGTACCGGACGCGGAGGGGGACCCCGGAGAAGCTACGCGGATGGTAGCGATGAATGAGATCGAGCGGTTCGGCCGAAGAATCGGCGAAGAATTCGGGGCCGAGAGAGTGATTCTGTTTGGCTCCTATGCGCGGGGCAACGCCAACCCGGACTCGGACGTTGATCTTCTGGTCATCGGTCCTTTCCCTGGTCGCAGCGCCGACAAAGCGGTGGAGATTCAGATGAAGCTGCGCCCCGCTTTTCCCGTCGACCTGCTCGTGAGAACGCCCGAGAAGGTTCGTGAGCGGATTGCGATGGGGGATCCATTCATGCAGGAGATCCTCAGGCACGGAAAGACTCTGTATGAAGCCGCTGACTGCTGAATGGGTGGCCAGGGCAGAAGGGGACTTTGCGACCATGGAGCGAGAGGCCCAGGTTGCCGAGGAGCCCAATTTCGAGGGCATCTGCTTCCATGCCCAGCAGTGTGCGGAGAAGTATCTCAAGGCACGCCTGTGCGAGGCTGGCATCACGTTCGGCAAAATTCACAATCTCGTGGCATTGTTGGGACCTGTCCTTGATCTGGAGCCATCGTGGGAAAGCTATCGTGAGGATTTGGCCTACCTATCGGCATTCGCCGTCAGTGTCCGCTATCCCGGCGAATCAGCCGATCGGGATACCGCGATCGAGGCTCAGCGTCGATGTCGTGCCTTCCGCCCGGCCGTCCGCCAGGCTCTTGGCTTGGACAAATAGCATCGGTCTCTTGCCTGTGCAGAGGGACATCGGTATAATCGCCGCTCTTGGAGTGCCAATCTATTTATAGTGAAGGGAGATCAAATGATTCAGTCACGTTGGGTACGTTGTGCGTGCGTGGCTCTGTGCGGCTCGATTGTCTTCGCCGGAGCGACGATGGCGGTCGGCGCCACGCCGGTGGAGGAGCTGACGAAGCGGTTGCCGGATGGGGTCGTGGCCTTCGTGGGCACCAGCGGCGGGGACGCCCTGAAAGGGGATTTCGAGAAGACCTCCCTGGGCCGGATCTGGAACGATCCGGGCGTGCGGAGCTTCTACGAGGCGATCAAGACGCAAGCCCTGGCCAAAATGCAGGAGAAAGGCACAGGTCCGGGCGAGACCAAGCAGATGGACATGATCGCCGGCATGGCGGAGATGGTCGCGGGCCGGCCCCTGATCGCCGGGGTCGCGCCGCTGAAAGGACCGGTGCAGATCAAAGAGAAGCCGCCGGTGTACGGCTTCTTGATTCTGGACGCCGGGAACCAGAAGGCCCAGTTCGAGGACCTGGTGAAGAAACTGGAAGCCATGGCCGGCGCGGAGTCGATTGCCGACGTGGATATCGGCGCGGCGAAGATGCGCGGTCCGAAAGGCAAGCAGGACCTGCCCATGTACTGGGGCTGGCTGGGCAACTACCTGGTCGTGGCCGCGAATGACGCCGAAGGGGCGGCCCTGCAGTACGTGCAGAAGCCGCGTGCCGCTGTCCCGGCGTATCTCCAGAAGGTGCCGGCCGGCGGTGATGCCCTGGTAGTCCACGCGGATCTCCAGAAGGCCATAAACCTGGCCACCACGGCGGCCCGGCAGGAAGACGCGAAAATGGCCGACACCATCACAGCGGTGCTCAAGGAATTGGGTCTGTCCGGCGTCCGGACGCTTACGGTGCGGACGGGATTCGCCGGTCCGGATGTCGTCGTCGGGTCTTTCCTGGAAGTGCCGGGACCGCGCACGGGCGTATTGGCGGCCCTCAAGCCGGTAGACCCGGCGTTGATGGATATGGTCGATGCGCGGGCGGTAACGGCCGGGGCGGCCAACCTCGATCTGGCGGGTGCGTACGACACGATCATGCATGCCATCAAGTCGGCCTCCGGCGAAGCCGGCGCCAAGGTGGACAAGGGTCTGGCCGCGTTCGAATCCCAGACCAAGCTGAGCATTCGCAAGGACCTGCTGGGGAGTCTGGCGGGCCCGGCGGTCTTCTATACGCTGCGGCGCCGGCGCCATGCCGGAAGCGCCGATGGGAGGCGCCGTTGCGCTGCGTCAAGTTGAAAGACGCCGACCTGTTTGAGAAGACCATGACCAGTCTCGGCGACTTCGCGGCCGCTCAAAGCAAGGGCCAATTTCAGGCCGGTGTCGCAGAAGCGGGACGATGGGCGGACGGTCCACACCTGGATGATCCCGCAGTTGGCCATGATGCAGATCATGCCGGCATGGTCCATCGCGAATGGCTACGCCGTCATCGGCTCGAATGTGGGCGTACACGACACGGTAGTCAAGCAGATGGCCGTGACCGGCGCGCAGCGCAAGTCGATCCGGGACACGCCGGGATACAAGGAGGCGGCCGCGAAACTGCCGGCCAATATCGTCACCTTGAACTATGCGGATTCACGGACCCAGTACACCCAGATGATGACGGGGTTGCAGCAGTTCTGGCCGATGGCGTCGATGTTCGCGGCCCAGGCCGGCGTCAAGCTGCCGCCCGTGCTGCCGTCGCTCGAGCCGATCATTAAGGACATGAAGCCGTCCCTCCGGTCCCGCTGGCTGGACGCGGAGGGGCTCCACATGCAGTACCAGGGCCCCGGCGTGGACGTCAGCCTGTCGAGCGTGGCGGGGGCCGGCGTGGCGATGGGAGTCGCGCTGCCGGCGCTGGCGAAGGCACGCGAGCAGGCCCGCAATGTCGCCTCCATGTCGAACCTCAAGCAGATCGGATTGGGCCTCCACATGTATGGCAAGGACCACCAAGACAATTTGCCGGCGGATCTGGAGCAGGCGAAGTCCTATTGGGGTAATGCCCGGGTGCTCGAATCCCCGCGCAAACCCAAGGACTCTGCCGGGCCCAGCTATATCTATATTCCCGGGCAGAGCCTGTCGATGAATCCGGGCAATATGGTGGCGTATGAGAATCCCGAATTCAGCGCGGATAGCATCAACGTTCTGTTCCTGGACGGCCACGTCGAACGCATGAAGCCGGACGCCTTCCGGCGGGAGCTGAAGGAGACGTACGAGCGCCTGGGCAAGCCAATGCCCGAGATCAAGTTCAAGGGCGAAGGCGAGGTCAAGCCCCGCCCGCCGCAGCCACCGAAGCCCGCCAAGTCCACTCAGGCATAAGATCTCCCTATGCGGCGGTTCCTGCGTGGACTCCAGGTGGCACGGCCAAACTTGCATGGGTTCCCCAACGCGACACATCGCGTTTGGGGGCCCTTTGACCACGCTGGTTAGACGCGTCCCGTGGCGTAGGAAGACACGCTCAAGCGGCGCTTGGGCGTGCCGCCCGCCGGATCAGAACCGCCAGATGAGGTTCAAGCCGTACTGAAAGCTCTGGTTGTGCGGCTCGTACCAGCCGTGGGAGGTGGTGGAATCGTCCACCCACCAGTATTGCACGAACGGCGCGATGGCCAGGTTCACCGCCCGGGTCCGGCGGCGCAGCTCCACCGAAGCCCGAGCCCCGAGCCCCGGCCATTGCAGGTTCGTCAGTGTCCCGTCGTTGCCGATCTGGGTGAGCTGAACCCCGAGGAGCAGCAGATCGAACTCGCCGCCGAGCCCGATCTGCCAGTGATCGGCCAGGTCGTGGTACATCTTGAGGCCCACCGGCAGATAGAAGTAGTTGGACTGCCGGTGGTAGCCGGCCGGGTCCTGAGTCGAATCGTCGTTCAGACCCCGGTACCCGAGGCCGACGTGGAACCGCTTCTCCCAGCTCTCGGATTCCCACTGCCGCCCCCCGAGCAGCCGCAGATTCAGCAGATAATCCTGGTTGCCCTCCATCGTGTAGGACACCCCGGCTACCGGTGAACCCTTGTAGTCCAGGAGTGTACCCTTGTAGTCCACGGTGCCGAGGGCGAACTCACCCTCGATCCGAAAGAGCCGGTTGTCGCGAGAGTGCGCATACGCGCCGGCTACGCCGTACAGGGTGCCCTTGTCCCTCATCAGGCCCGGCTCTTCGTATTGGAAGACACAGATTTCCGGTGCGATTTCCCAGTGGGGCGCGGTCAGCAGGTCCGCGACGGCTCCTTGGGCGCCTGGCGCCCGCCGCCCCGAACAGAATGCAGACCGTCAGCACCTGACATACGCCCATAGCATGACCCCGAACCTTGCCACCACCCCAGTGCAATTGTCCCTGTAGGATATCCGGTTTGGCGGCGAAAGTCAAGAGGCGCCGGCCGGCCCCGGGGGAATTTGCCGCAGTTCCGATAAGGGCCCGGGCCTGCGCGTGCCGCCGTCACCTTTCTCGGACGCAGCCGCGCCGCCCTCGGTCGGGGCGCCTGTTTTTTCCGCCCGACCGCCGTAGTGGCGCAAGGGTCGGTCCCCGTCGACGGAAGTTCACTCCTGGCTCGGCGTCGACGAACCGATCTCCCGGACGGGTGGCAAGAAGGAGAGGGGATACTCCCGGTCCTGGGAGCAAGAGCGTGAAGAGAACAGCGATCACCTGCTGCTCCGCCGTACGGGCGACGTGGATCGGCCCGGTCGTGTACGGTGGCTTTGATCTGGACAAAGAATGTTATGTATTCCGGGAATGCCTTACCGATCTCGGTTTGGAAGGGAGTAGGGTGTCACAAGATAATGTCCCTGAGGCCTGGAAGTCCTCGCGGGTCTTCCTCCGTCGTCACCAATTCGGTCTCGGAGGGTTCCGCTTCCAGGCTCCCGGGGTCAGGCTCGTCTTCCGGAGCCGGCACTCCGGCAGGCACCGGCATGTCGGTGACGAGGTCGGCACGATTCGCCTGTATTTTCGCCAGGGCGTCGCGGGCTCCGTCGCGGACCCGCAGGTCCTGGTCCTGGGAGATTTCGACCAGGCTGGCCACGTCTTGCTGCGTGACACACTTCCAGAGCCCCTGGGACTGGGCCCCGTCGTCCGCGGATTCCGTGTTGCTCAACACGGAGTGCAGGAACTCCGGATCGGGCAACAGGCCGGCGCGGATCTTCAGGAGGATCTCCAGGCAGTAGAGCTTGGTTCCCCCCGGCATCTCCTGCCAGGCCGCCTGGATTTCCTGCTTCACTTCCTGGGCGGCAAAGTTGGCCAGCAGGGAGATTCCCTCCAGCATTTGTCGGGCCTCGGGGGCCGAGGAACGCAGGAGGCCGGGCAAAGCCTCGAGGCAGGCGGTCACGCCGGAGCGATCGGCACGCGGGTCCGCCAGCCGGACACCCGCGCCAATCACCGCATTCTTGTATTCGCCCCCGGTGTGCGGTTCATGACCCATTTCGTCCAGAAGTCGGTCACAGTCCGGGTGTTCAAAGGCCACACAGATCAACGACACGCCCTCGCGCAGATCCTGGTTCCCCGACTGGAAGAATCGCCCCAGGAGGTCCAGGGCGGTTGCCTGATCCCCATAGGTGCAAACGTACTTCAGCGCTTCCACCCGATCCGAGGACGGGGCCTCCGGATCATTCCCTTCCTTCAGGGCAAACTCCAGGATTCTGGGGTGGTAGAACGCATACAGGGTCTTGAGCAGCAGATCCTTGGCCCCAGGCTGCTCGGAGTCACCTCCGTTTTTGGCACGAAGACGGAGAGCTTCTCGGGCCAGCCGCCTGCCCGCCGGCCGTCCGACGGTGGCCAATGCCGCGCCGGCCTCTTCGGAGGATTCCTGCAGCACCCGTCGGGTCAGCCGCGCGTAGGTTTGTCTGGCCCGGATCGTGAAGTAGAGCACGAAGAACAGGGATACCGCCACCGTCAGCCGGAACGCCGCCAGGATGGTCGCGCCGATCCAGGAGTGCGGCCCCGAGGGTCCCAGCACCAAGCCATATTCCGCGGGGATCCCGAAGCCGATGGTGTCCAGCGTTTCGTCCGCCGTCAGTCTCACCACCTCGAGTAGCGCCCGGGATTTTCGGCCGCCGGCGGCAGGCTCATGATCTGCGGCCAGGCACTGGAAAGGGCCAGAAGCAAGCCCATCCAGAGGCCCAAGGTGCCAAGGCCCAAAAGGAATCCCACGCCGGGACTCAGGAGCGCCTGCACGGCGCGGGGACAGCACGGCAGTTCCTCGGCCTTGTGACTCTCGCTGAGCCGTTCCTGCCGTTTCCCTGCGTATCGGAAAAGCCAAAAGAGGGCGGCCCATTGGATCGAGACCGCTCCCGCCAGGAGCAGTACACAACCCTCGGGAGACATCAGGCTGCGGGAAGGCACTTCCAGGATCCCCACCCAGACCGCTACGAAAAGCGCGGATAGTACCAGCATCCAACTGGTCTGGCGCTTCTCCGCCCAGCGTGGGTCGGTGTCTTCCACGCCCGCGCGGATGGCAAGCCGGTCGGGCAGCTTCTCGGGCCGCATGAATAGGATTACGATTCCGAAGGCCGCCAGAAGCAGTGCCGAAATCTGACGCCACTCGTCCAGGGGCCGGATGGCACGGCCGACGGCTGGCCAGATCGCCTCCAGGGGTGCGACCTGGCTCGCGAGGAAGGCTGCCAGGCCCGTCAGAGCGATCACGATTCCAAGAGTGGAGAGGATGAGGCGTGGGGCCATCAGTGTACGGAAGGATGCGGCTTTTGATTTCATCTCTGCAAACCTCTTTTCCCGATAGCAGGCTCTTACGCTCAGTCCAGTTTCTGCACCCAGATCTGGCCGTCTTTCTCGAACTCCACGCTATCCGCCTGCACCTTCCGCACGTGGTAGCCCTGAACCATGCTTCCCTCAGACACCAGGGTGTCCCCGACGAGGGCGCGGAACCGATTGGCGGTATCCGCCATAATGGCTTCCACTTGCGGAGCGGCGTCGCCGGACCGTTCCTCTGGTTCCGCAGGGCCAGCCTCGGTTGTGACGGCAGGTATGACCGGCTGGGGCTGAGAAACCTTCGCGGTCGGGGAGGATAGGATTTTGGCCGGCTGAGGTTTAGGGGCCAAAATCGGGATGACCGCCGGTGGGGGGACCTCTCCACCGCTCACCGGGGACGGGGTCGAGGCCCTCCTGAATACGTAGACAGCCAGCAAGACGGCCACGACAACAAGCAAAAGCCACGCTTTCTTTCTCATGGTAATGCCTCCGACCCGTTGCCCGAATATGGGCCCGGCCACGGATTTCGTTTCGATCCCATTCGAAGCCGTCATGATAGAGACACCATGACGGAGGCTATGTGAGTCTCCCTATAGATCATACGAATCACGGCCCGGAAAACCAACCTGCGCCAACGGGTCGCGTCCTCCTGGCCCTGCGATCGGCGAAAGGCGGCAAACGCCGGGGGGCTGGGGGCATGAGGTCCGAAATGGCGCCAAGCCCCCCGGGGGCGAAAGAATATAAGTCGGGCGGGGACGCCCAACCTGCGAAGGCGTCGGCCGCGTTCCCGGGCGAGGCCGGCGGGGTAAAGCGGCACAAGCGCAAGATGCCCTTTCCACAGCCACGGGGCGGCCTTTTCTTTGACGCGGCGTCGTTACTCCCGGCGGGACAATGGTTTAGGAAATAACAAACTATTGTCACTTGGTTGAGATTTTTCATTGACACTGGGACATGGTACTTGTACCATTGTAGGCCGGGCAGCCCGCGTGCGGCAGCCAATGATCCATTATCAATGTATGTCGGAGGGAAGCTCATGGCCACCGAAGCTCAAGTCGAAGCCAATCGTGCCAACGCCCAGAAGTCGACCGGTCCGCGTACGCCGGAGGGCAAAGCCGCTATCGCCCAGAATGCCCTCAAGCATGGCCTGCGGGCGCGGGCGGCGGTGCTGCAGGGGGAAGACTGGGAGGAGTATACCTGCTTCCGCGCGGGGATGCTCGAGGAACTGTATCCGGACGGGGTGCAGGAGATGGAGCTGGCGACGCGGATCGTCGATCTCACCTGGCGGCTACGCCGGGCCGGGCGGTACCAGGATGCGGTCTTTGAGGCGCTCTATGACAAGTATGCCGCCGAACCGACGGCGGCGGGCGCCCGTCCGGACCCGGGCGCATCGGTCCCCGGCGATCCGGTGCTGGGGCGGATGATCCTGGCGGACTTCTCGGGGGAGCGGGTCCTGGAGCGGCTGCTGCTGTACGAGCGGCGGATCGAGAGCAGCCTGTCCCGGGCCTGGGCCGATCTGCGGCAACTGCGCTGCCAACCTCGGCTGGCCGCCCCAGGAAGGACAGCCTCCGGCGCGGGGCGGTGGGAAGATTCCGGCGGGAAGCAGAACCGCGCGTCGCCTGCGGCGAGTCGCCGGCATCGCCCGGGAAACGGCCCACTCGGTCGTCTCGGCCGAGGAGCCTTGGCGCCAAACAAAGCCAATTGACGGAGGAGTCTCAGCTGGGTCAAGTCTCAAGTGAACAGGGCCTGAGCCTGCACTCTTGCGCTTCAGACTTCCCACTGTACTGCTGCCCACGAGACGCCGAACGTCACTGCGAGCAGTCTCAAGCTTGAGGGGCCAGGGGTCAAACGCGGACCGACCGGGTCGGGTGTGGGACCTGCTGGACCAGGCATGTGAAAGACAGCCGCTCTGGACCGGGGTCCGTCATCCTGCCGGCCTCGCTCAGGCGGGAGAAAGGAGGAGAACAGGCAGAAGATGAGCTGCGCCAAACAAAGCCAATTTGCAGCGGCGGGAGTAGCCGCCAAGGAGGTTATACCCCCATCTTCCGCCGGTGCAGATGACGGGCGAGCCCCTGCGGCCTGGGGTAAAGGACGATTCAGGTAAGAACGAACGCGGATGAACAAAGCCAATTTCTCCGGCGCCGGCCCGAGGTATTGCGTTGAAGAGCGGCGGGGCGGCTCGTATAATCGGACCTCCGGCGGGTGGTGCATCCTCGCAGGATGCTCTCGGTGGGCGGGGATGCCGGCCCTGTTTCGTGGCACGGGCATCCGGCCCGTGATCCGGAATCCATGGGCAAGATGCCCATGCCACTTGGGCTCATGGGCACTTGCGCCCATGCTACTGAAGGGTTGACTATGGCGAAGAATGAGAAGGTCGTGCTGGCGTACAGCGGCGGGCTGGATACGAGCGTGATCCTGCCGTGGCTGAAGGAGACCTACGGCTACGAGGTGATCGCGTTCGCGGCCGAGCTGGGGCAGGGCGATGAGCTGGAGGGCATCGAGAAGAAGGCCCTGGCCAGCGGGGCCGTCAAGTGCGTGGTCAAGGACCTGCGGCAGGAGTTCGTCGAGGAGTACCTCTGGCGGATGCTCAAGGCCGGGGCGGTCTATGAGAACGGGTACCTGCTGGGCACCAGCATCGCCCGGCCGCTGATCGCCAAGCAGCAGGTGGACGTGGCCCATGCGGAGAAGGCGACGGCGTCGCGCACGGGGCGACCGGCAAGGGCAACGACCAGGTGCGGTTCGAGCTGACCTACATGGCGCTGGACCCGAGCTTGAAGATCATCGCCCCGTGGAAGGACCCGAAGTTCGAGCTGACCAGGCGCGAGGCGGCCGTCGACTACGCCCGAAGCACAAGATCCCCATCGAGCAGAGCAAGAAGAAGATCTACTCGCGGGACCGCAACCTGTGGCACATCAGCCACGAGGGCGCGGACCTGGAAGACCCGGCCAACGAGCCGAAGGACGATCTGTTCGTGATCTCCAACCCGGTCGCCAAGGCGCCGAACCGGCCGGAGTACGTGACGATCGGCTTCGAGGAGGGCGTCCCGGTGAAGCTGGACGGCCGGGTTGCCAATCCGGTCCGGCTGGTCGAGACGCTCAACGAGATCGGCGGCAAGCACGCCGTCGGCCAGGTGGACCTGGTGGAGAACCGCCTGGTCGGCATGAAGTCGCGCGGCGTGTACGAGACGCCGGGCGGGACGATTCTGATGACGGCCCACAGCGCCCTGGAGACTCTGACGCTCGACCGCGAGACCCTGCACTACAAGCAGCAGGTGGCGCTGAAGTACGCGGAGCTGGTCTACTACGGCCTGTGGTTCAGCCCGCTGCGCGAGGCGCTCGATGCGTTCGTCGACGCCACGCAGCGGAACGTCACGGGCGAGGTCCGGGTCAAGCTCTTCAAGGGCCGCTGCACGCCGGCGGGGGTCAAGAGCCCCAACAGCCTGTACCAGATGAACCTGGCCAGCTTCAAGATGGGCGCGGAGTACGACCAGACGGACGCGAAAGGCTTCATCCGCCTGTTCGGCCTGCCGACGAGGGTGGCCGGGGTGGTCAGCCGCAGAGCGCAAAAGAGTTGATTAGGGGCCTCTAACAGAGTGAAAACACGACAAACACCATGTCATTGCGAGCGCAGCGAAGCGATTCCCATCTCGCATCCGCGGGATTGAGATTGCTTCGTCGCTGCGCTCCTCGCAATAATCAATCATCCACGTTCATTCTATCAATGCAAGGAGTTTGGTTTGGCTCCCCAGGAATGGATTCTGTGCCTTTGGATCTTTGCGATGGGCTGCTGCATCGGCAGTTTTCTCAACGTCGTGATCTATCGGCTGCCCCGTGAGAAGTCGCTCGTGCACCCCGGGTCATCGTGCCCCCACTGCGGCCAGCCCATCCGGTTCTACGACAACATACCCTTGGTGTCGTGGATCGTCCTGAGAGCCAAGTGCCGCCGGTGCAAGGGGCCGATCTCGCCGCGCTACTTCATTGTGGAGCTGCTGACCGGCTCGGTCTTCCTGGGCCTCTATTTTACCTATTTTCACACCAACGTGTGGCCGAGCCTGCACATAAATGGTGCCTGGTTTATCTATCTTATCCATATTATCCTGCTGTCCGCTTTTATCGCGGCGTCCGGCATCGATCTGGAGCTTTGGATCATCCCGCTGTCCATCTGCTGGTTTGTCACGGCGGTGGGCGTTATCGGCTCCGCCGTCGGTGGGTACATTATCAGTCCGCAGGTGCTCAGGGAGTATGCAATACTGCCGGTCGCGTCCCCCGGAACGGGGGCTCTGGCGCTGGGAGCCGCGGTGGGACTGGGCATGGGCTGGCTGCTGCTCCGGATGGGCGTTCTCAAGAGAAGCTATGAGTCCGCCATCACGGAGGACCAGGAGCAGGCCGTCGCAGAGAAGGCCAACGGCTCTGTAGGCATGCCTGCCGGGCCCGGGCCCTTTGATGAGCCCCAGTTCAATCATCGGCTCGAGATCCTGAGGGAGGTCGTCTTCCTGGCGCCGATCATCGTCTGCTCCGTGGCCGCCTACAAGGTCCTGGGGCCCTCGGGACCGGCCGGGCGGTGGTGGGGCGGTCTGTGCGCCTATCCCGCCGTCGCGGGTCTGCTGGGCAGCGTGTTCGGCTACTTCGTGGGTTGCGCCACCGTCTGGGCGACCCGCATCCTGGGGACGCTGGCCTTCGGCAAGGAGGCCATGGGGCTGGGGGACGTCCACCTGATGGGCGCCGCCGGGGCCGTGGTAGGTCCGATCATGGTGGTAATTGCCTTCTTTATCGCGCCCTTCTTCGGTCTGGGTTGGGCACTTTTCCAAATGTTTTTCAAAAAAATTCGCCAGATTCCCTATGGTCCCTTCTTGTCATGTGCCGTCCTGACCGTTATGATCTTTCACGATTGGATCCTAAACCGCATCTCCTTGGTGTTTATCAGGTGATCGCGGCAGGGTTGGGTTTGCGTTTTGCAGGGAGGTACCGCATGCGAATCGTCAACACAAAGGTCATCGTTCCCCTCGTCACCATTGTCGCTCTGTCTCTGATGTCCGGCTGCACGGACTACAAGAAGAAGTACGACTATCTCAACGTCGAACACCAGAATCTCAAGGGCCGCTATGAGAATCTGGAAGGCGAGAGAGCAGGAGCTGGCCAACCGCGTGGCGCAGGACCAGCAGACGATCGACGAGCTGCAGCGGCAGATCAGCGAGCTCAACAAGCCGGCCGCCACGGCGACCGGGTTCGAAGGCATGGACGTGGCCTTTGATGCCGCCGCCGGCACGATCACGGTGACGCTGCAGAACACGATCCTGTTCGATTCCGGCAAGGCCACGCTCAAGAGCACGACCAGCAAGGAGCTCGATCAGATCGTGTCCGTTCTCAAGCAGAAGTACGCGAGCAAGGACATCGACGTGGTGGGCCACACGGACACCGACCCGATTGTGAAGTCCTCCTGGAAGGACAACCTGGAGCTGTCGGCCCAGCGTGCCTTGTCTGTGACGCGCTATCTCATCGGGCACGGCATCGCCGAGAAGCAGGTGCGTGCCGACGCCTGCGGCTCCGCGCGACCGGTGGCCTCCAACTCGGCCGCCACGGGCAAGGCCAAGAACCGTCGCGTGGAGATCGTGGTCAACCTGCGTCAGCGTGGCCCCTCCACTTCTCCAGCCGCGGCCGGCACGCCGGCTCCGAAGCCGGCTCCGAAGCCGACTCCGGCGGCAGCGAAGACGAAGTAGGGCATAGCGGCACGGATGGTGCGGTGAGGCTGCACCATCACAGTTGCACATCTCGAAGCGGATGCTCCTATGAGAAGGGCCTCTCGTCGCTCACTTGCGACTGGGCGTTGGCCCTTTGATGACACCGGCCCTGTCCATGCGGACGGTCACAGCGCCATCCCGAGCCGTGACCAGTAATGTCGCAGTTCGACTATCCTGAGTCGAGCCAGCCGGGGCAGCGCGATCACGCGCCCGCGCTCGTAATCGGTCCGGCCGCAACTGCAAATCAGAAGACTCGGCTCAAGCTGCTGGAGGAAGCCGTCGTCCAGGGTCCGGATCGAGCCGTGGTGCGGGACGATGACCACATCGGCCTTCAGCGACGGATACCGCCTCAGGATCTCCTGCTGGGCCGCCTTCTCGATGTCCGAGCAGAGCAGGACCCGGCGACCGGCGAACTCGATCAGGCACACGAGGGAACGGTCGTTTTCCTCGAGTGCTTCCGGCGTCGTGGGCTCACCGGCGGGCCAGAGCGACTGAACCTGGGCGGAGTCGGCCAAGATCGTCTCCGGGACGCGCTGCGGATCGATATGGCCTGCCTCCAGGTACTGGATCAGAAGCTCCGTGGTCTGCGAAGTCGCGGATTCGGTAAAGAACGTGTCGCCGAGACAGACGCGCTCCACCGGCCGCAAGCCGACGACCTCGGGTATGCCGTTGATGTGGTCGACGTCGTGGTGGCTGGCGATGACGGCGTGCAGCCGGCCGATTCCGGCGTAATCCAGGAACGGCACGACGATCCGCGCCCCCACATCCTTGCCATACAGGGAGCCGGTGTCGAACAGGAGGTTCATCGTGCCGGGCAGTTGGGCCAGAATAGCCTGGCCGTGGCCCACATCGAGACAGGTCAGGCGCAGATCCGTGCGGTGGGTCCGTTGCCACTTCATCAGGCCCAGAGGCAGGACCACCATCACCGCCAAGGCGGTACAGACGATCCGCTTGAGAACGGGACGGCGCAGATAGACGAACGCCGCGAACAGGATCAGAGCGTAGTACAACACGATCAGCAGGAGGGGCACGTGGCCGATCTGGAGGTAAGAGAAGTCGATCCGGGCCATGACCCTGACCATCCCGATCAGCAGGTCGGCGAGGAGGGCCAGGACATAGCCCAGCAGCAGGCTCACGGTGGGCAGGAAGAACGAGAGGACGATCTTCGCGAAACCCAGGACGACGATCGCCGTTACGGGTGGAGAAGCCAACGCGGTCCAGATCGTCGCCAGCGGGGTGATATTGTAGAAGTGGTAGAGCAGGATACCGGCGCTGGCGAGCCAGGCGGCGGTGCCCACCGACAGCACCGTGACGATGCCGCTGCCCATCCTTTTCAGCAGGCGAACAGCGGGTTTCATGTCGGGGCCGGTGCGATGAAGCCAATCGCCGGTGTGCGTGTGGACGAAGTCCTCGATCCTCTTCGTGAAGGCGAGAATCCCCGCGACGGAGGCGAACGACAGTTGCCAGCCGGCGTCGAACAGTTGCGTCGGTTGGATCAGCAGCAGAACGATCGCGGCCAGAGACAGGGAATTGATGGCGTTCGACCGGCGCCGCAGCAGGATCGAGGCGCAGTACGCCCAGACGATGACCGCCGCGCGGAGGATCGGTCCCTGCGGCGGGACGATGAGCAGGAAGACCGCCGTGGCCAGGAGGCAGATCAAGGCGCGCATACGCTTCGAGAATCCCGCCGGCTTGCAGCACCACCAGACGAGGCCGATGAGAAGGCTCAGGTGCATTCCCGACAGGCTGATCAGGTGCAGCAGCCCGGTCTTGCGGAAGGCCTCGTTCGTGGCGCGGTCGAGGTTACGCCGCTGTCCGAGGAGCAGGGCTTCGATCATGGCTTGGCTCTGCATTTCCGAGAATGGCTGATCCAGCAGCGCACGGGCGGCGGCCCCGGTGAACGTGCCGCGCAGGCGAATCCAGAAATCCTGCGGCCCTTTGTCGTGCCCTTCGATGGCCTCTCGTACCGGCACCGAAGCTCCGACAAAGACGTTCCTGAGCCGCAGGTACCTGGCGAAGTTGAACTGCCCGGGATTGGTCGGCTCCTCGAAGCGGTGCAGCCAGCAATACGCCTGGATGGAGTCGCCGATCTTCAAGTGGGGAACAGGCTCCTCCACCTGCACGCGAATGGTGCCGACGACCGGCTGCCAGCCGGCGGGGGTTTCGATCCGATCCAACCGCAGGTAGAACGCGGTGGATGGGTCGGCGGGCACAAGCTGGGCGAAGCACCAGTCCTGCTGCTCCTGATACGGCTGGGTCACAACGCGGCCGGCGATGGTGGCGAGAACACGATCTTGGCCGACCAGGTGGCGGATATCACGCGGGTCGGATTGCTCGTACGCGATCAAGCGAATGGCGCCGAGACACGTGAAGCCCAGCAGGACGCTGTAGGCGAGCATCTGGGGCTGGAGGTCCTGGCGGTGGCGGATCAGGTAGATGCCTGCGGCCCCCGTCAGGATGGAAAGAGCGATGAGCCAAAGCCAAAGCGAGAGAGATGGATCAGAACCGGACAAAGGGCGCCAAAGCCTGTCCTGCAACACGATGCCCGTCATCAGGCCGAGGGCAGGAAAAACAGGGGTGCCGTGCCCACAAGCCGGCGGCGCAGACCGCCGGGGGCAAGCTGCTCGTCGATCAGGGCCAGTTTTCGCCGGATCTCGTCCATCTTCGGGCGGCATTTTACCCGGAGCAGAACCGGACGGCAAATCCGAACCGGCGGGCCGCCGTCTGGTATATAGGAGAGTTTGGAAGTTCCAGGAGGTGTTGCATGACGCGCGAGCTGACCGCTTTTGAGGTCTTGAAGATCGCGGAACAGATGGAACGCAATGCGGCCCGCTTCTACCGCAGGGCCGCCGGAATGTACAACGATCCGGCGCTGAGCAAGCTGTTCTCCGAATTGGCCCAGTGGGAGAAACGCCACGTTCAGGTCTTCGCCGAGATGAAGGAGCAGTTCCCGGAACAGGCATGGGAGCAGGGGAGCTCCGATCCCGAGCGGGTGGATGTATCCCAGCTCGATGCGCCGGCGGCGGTTTTCGATGAGCATAGCGACCCCGCGAAAGAGCTGACCGGTAATGAGACCAGAGCGGAGGTGTTCAACCGGGCCCTCAAGAAGGAACGGCATGCGATCGGCTACTACACGTCCTTGACGGAATTCGCCCTCGGGCAGGAGAACATCCAGGCGATCAAGAGCATCCTTCAGGAAGAGAAGAAGCACGTCAGGATTTTGATGCAGTCTCTGCGACAAGCTACGGGCTGAAGGTTGGAGTTTGCCGCCGGCGGGATAAGGCGGTACCATAGGTCTGTTATCGGTCGCGCCGGCGACCGGGGCCGACAAATGGTGTGGCCGGCAGGGGGCCTCCGTCACGCGGTCGTCTCCGCGGCGGGAAGAGATGCGGAGCCAATGGCTCTTGAGGTGGGAGAATGAAGACTCTGTGGCAAGACATTCGATACGGCCTGCGGATGCTGCGGAAGTCGCCCGGCTTCACGGCGGTCGCGGTTGTCACGCTGGCGCTGGGCATCGGGGCCAACACGATCATGTTCAGCATGTCCGATCTGCTGCTCCTTCGTCCGATGCAGGTCAGAGATCCCGAACAGTTGTTGTGTTGTGACATCCGCAACTCCATGTTCAAGAGCATCCCCTATTCCGCTTACCAGACCCTGCGTGACAGCGGACTGGCCTTCCGCGATCTCATGGCCCAGGATGACGGCTTGGCCTCTGTCACCCTGGTGCAGGGGGATTCGGCCCGGCAGGTGTGTGCCGGGTTCGTGTCGGCGAACTACTTTGCGGTGCTGGGGGCTGCCCCGGCCCAGGGACGCGGTTTTCTGCCGGAAGAAGAGCGGCAGGGCGGCGCTCCGGTTGTGGTCCTGAGCCACCGCGCCTGGCAGCGGCAGGGCGCCGATCCGAAGATCGTCGGACGATTCATCAGCATCAACGGCGTGCAGTGCCAGGTCGTCGGCGTGGCGCCAGAAGGATTCACGGGTGTGACCATCAGGGGACCCGACCTTTGGTTGCCGCTGGGAAGCTGGCTACCGGTGTGCTACCTTTCACGGGGACAGGTTTGGACCGGCAGAGAACCGAGTGACTTGGGATACCCCTCGGTCTGCCCTGTGGGGCGACTGAAGCCGGGGCTGACCATGCCGGTGGCCCAGTCGCAGCTCCAGCCGCTTGTCCCTCGTCTCCAAGCGGATCATCCGAAACAGTGGCGCAGTGGTTTCTCGCTGGGTTTGCACCGGCCCGGTCGGTTCGATGCCGGGAATGAGATCGAGACCGAGCGCAGGGGGCTGGCCGCGTTCAGCTTGGTCCTGATGGCGGTGTCCGCGATCATCCTGGTGATCGCCTGCATGAACTTGGCGAACATGATGCTCGTTCAGGGGGCTGGCCGCCGCCGGGAGATCGTCGTTCGTCTGGCCCTGGGCTCAGGCCGCCTGCGCATCATCCGGCAGTTGCTGATCGAAGCGCTGCTGTTGGCCCTGCTGGGAGGGGCTTTCGGCCTGGTCCTGGCCTTTTGGGGCACCCGGATTCTGAACGTCTGGATCGAAGAACTGGCTGTGTGGAGCCCGGAGATCAGCAACTCGCTGAGGACCGGCCTGAGCATCCCCGTGGTGGTGGCCACCCTGGGGTTCAGTCTGGTAGCCGCGCTGCTATCCGGCCTGAGGCCCGCCCTGGGCCTGTCGCGGCGCGACCTCGTGGCCGAGTTGAAGGAATCCGGCAGCGCCATGCTTCTGCCCGGCCGAAGAAGGCAGGGCAATTTCTCCGTGTTCTGCCAGATCGCACTGGCCGTGGTGCTCGTACTGGGAGCGGCGCTCTTCACGCGCAGTGCGCAGCAGTTGGCTCGGCCCAATCCTGGTTATCGTCTGGACAACAAGCTGATCGTCCAGATCGATCCGCTTTCGGCCGGGTATGACCGCGCGCGCAGCGTCCAATTCTGTGAGACCCTGGCCGATCATCTGGCGTCCCTGCCGGGCGTCGTGGCAGTGGGGACATCGCCCAAATTCTTCTTCGGCGGCGGGGGGATTGAGTCGATCTACGAGTACGCACCGGGGACAGAAGGCGAGGGATCGAAGAGGTACCTGGCGGAATGGGCGGCGGTGTCCGAGGTGGGCCGGGACTACTTTGCCGTCCTGGAACTGCCCCTGCTGCAGGGGCGTGCCTTCGACCGCCTGGACAGTACGCCCGATGCGGAGAAGGTGGTGATTGTCGATGAGAGCCTGGCCCGCAAACTCCGCCCGGACGGCAAAGCCCTCGGCTGTCTGATCCAATATGGGATTCCTCGCTTGGGCTGGTATTCCGAGCCCCACCGGGTGGTGGGGATCGTCCCCAACGTCCAGGGCGTTTCCGATGTGGGCAAGAGGGTCGCCGCCCAGGCGTACCGGCCGGTGCCGCCGGATCAGTTCTGCCCGTATTTCTACCTTCGGCTCGCAGAGGCCGGCTCGGCGGCGACTCTGAAGCAATGGATTTCCGAAGAGATCCACAAGGTCGATCCGCGTGTGCCCGTATTGTCCGCCGCCACGTTGGCCCAGAGGCACCACATGGATCCCCTGGTGCTGTTGGGAAGATGCGGCGCGCAACTGGCGCAAGCCGCCGGAGCGGCGGCGCTCTTCCTGGCGGCGTTGGGTGTTTACGCCCTCAAAGGCTCGATGGTCGCCTCGCGAACCACGGAGATCGGCATCCGCATGGCCCTGGGCGCCACTCGTCGGGATATCCTGGCGATGGTGCTGCGCGAGGGTATCGTGCTGACGCTGGTAGGACTGTTCGTGGGACTATTTCTGGCGTTGGCCGGGGCGCGGGTGGTCCGCAGCGCGCTCTATGGCGTCAGCCCGGTCGATCCTCTGAGTGTCGGTGCGACACTGGCCTTGCTGGGGCTCGCCTCGCTGTTGGCCGGCTACCTTCCGGCCCGCCGGGCGGCGAACGTCGATCCGATGGTGGCCCTGAGATCGGAGTAGCAAGAGAATCCCGGCTTTCGCGGCAGACCGTGTTTCCGGAGCATTGACAATCCTCTTCGCGCGGCGATAATGGCCGGCTTTGATGGTGATTCCATGGAATTCGGTTCTTTCTTGCACTACGCTTGAACGCACACGCCATAGACCTCGAGAACGTGAGTGTGGTCCGACGAGGGCACTCGATACTCACCGGCATATCCTTGCGGGTTGCGCCGGGAAGCTGTTGCGCTATCCTAGGTCCGAATGGCTCCGGCAAATCGACGCTGCTGGCGGTTCTCAGCGGTTACATGTGGCCGAGTAGCGGCGTCGTTCGCATCGGCGGCCAGACGTATGGTCAGGTCGAGTTGGCCCAGGTCCGCCGCGGGATCGGTCTGATTGAGCCTTCCCGAAGTCCGATGTTCGACGAGCGTGTGAACGTCCGCGAGGTGGTAGCCACCGGCCTGTTCGGGACCATCCGCCTGCCTCTCCACGAGGAGATTTCCTCCGAAGCATGGGATCGTGTCGAGAATGAGATCCGTTCGTTCGGACTTGGCGGCTTGGCAAACGAGGCGTTTTCTCAACTATCCACGGGAGAACAGATGAAGACGCTGCTGGCCCGGGCCATGATCGGCAAGCCTCGGCTCCTGCTGCTCGACGAGCCGACGGCCGGGCTGGATATGGGCGCCCGCGCCGCGTGCATCGGGGTTCTCGATCGGCTCTTGAGCCGGTCCGATCATCCCACCGTAGTGATAATCTCCCATCATTTGGACGAGCTGCCATGTTCGGTGAACCAGGTCGTCCTGCTCAAGCAGGGCCGCGTCTTTGGCGATGGACCGCCGGAGGCCGTATTGACTTCGGAGAAGCTGAGCGGGCTTCTGGACTGCCGTGTCGAGGTATTCAAGAGCAATGGACGGTACGTGGCCAGTGTAAGCGATGGTTCCTGATGGATGTGTATATCCAACAGACACGGATACTTCTGGAGAAGCTCTACGACAGGTACAACCGTCGCGTCTGCGTGCCGCCGGACCCGCTGCAATTCGTCTACCGGTACACGGAGCGCCGGGACATGGAGATTGCGGCGTTCCTCGCCTCCGCGCTGGCCTACGGCCGCGTACGGCAAATTGAGCGCAGTCTGACGCAGCTTTTCGACCGGATGGACAACGTGCCATACTACTTCACCTCCCATTTCGACAGTTCCACCCGGGCCAAGCTGTGCAGCTTCAAGCACCGTTTCACTACCGGCGATGACGTGTCCGATCTGCTGACCTTGTTCCGGCGTGTGTTCGATGATTACGGCAGTCTCGAATCCTTCTTCGCGCTGGGCTATCACCACGAGGATGCCACGGTCCTGCCGGTGTTGAGCCGGTTCTGCGATTCCTTGTGCCAAATGCATGGCGAGCAGGTCTCCGCCGGTCTGAACTATCTCCTGGCCAACCCCAGCCGGGGCAGCGCCAGCAAGCGGCTGAACCTCTTCCTCCGTTGGCTGGTCCGCCGGGACGAAGTCGATCTCGGGCTGTGGACAGGTGTCGATAGAGCCAAGCTCATTGTACCCATGGATGTACACATGGGCCGTCTCTGCCGCATTCTGGGCCTGCACGACGACAAAACGATCTCCCTCTCCACCGCACTGAAAGTCACGCAGGCCTTTGCCAGGATGAATCCCGAGGACCCGGTGAAATATGACTTCGCCCTCTCCCGTCTCGGCATCCTGGAGGACTGCACCGGCCGGCCTTGTCCTGCCTGTGAATCATGCGAGTTGCGCCGCCTCTGCGCCGAACGAACAGCCTCTCTTGAATCCGCGTGACAGAACGATAGACTGGTGTGGGTATGGAGCACGCGCGTGAACATTCCGACACAGTGGTATCTCCGGATGCCTGGGAAGAAGCTCGGCAGTATGGTATCGATATGTCCGGCTTGCTGGCGAATCTGAACAGGACCGTTCTGGAGCGCATTCGCAACCATGACCGGGCCCTGACCCTGGCACTGGCCCTCCGACAGGCAATGGCGGAACGATATGGCGGATTTCGAGAATCTCCTGGCACGCCTGATTGAGCATCGGGTGGAATTCGTGCTGGTCGGGGGCTTTGCCGCCACGGCGTACGGCGGCACCTTGCTCACCCAGGACATGGATGTCTGCCTGCGATTCTCCCCGGACAACCTGATGCGTCTCCAGGAGGCTCTGGCGGACCTGCACCCCGTTCATCGCCTGACGCCGCAGCGCCTGCCGTTGCGGCTTACGCCCGAGACCTGCCGGGACCTGAACAACCTCTACCTGGACACGGATCTGGGCCAACTGGATTGCCTGGGAACGATCCAGGGTGTGGGAGACTTTGAGCATGTGAAGGAGCATAGCATCGAGGTTCATTTGGCGGCCGGCGTCTGTCGAATCTTGAGCCTGGATGCTCTCATTCAGTCCAAGGAAGCGATGGGTCGTCCCCGCGATCGGGAGTCGGTCCTGCAATTGAAGGCTATCCGCGCTCGCCTTGCCCGACAAGAGCCCTTCATGGACTTGTAGCTGCGATAAACCCCACCCGCAGGCGGTGCGTATATCCATGGCTGGAAGTTGGAGGCTGGTGGGTATGCCGTACATGTTGCGGCCTGTCGCCCTGTGGGTTCTCAGAGGAGCCCGGAAGAAATGGATATGAAAGACATCGAGAAATACTCGTCGGCGTATACGCTGTCCGACATGGAGATCTTCGTCTTTCCGGAGCTGATGTACAGCCTGGTGCTGGCGAACATCATGAGCCCGGTGCTCTGGAAGTGGCGGGAATTGGAGTCGTTCCGCAAGCTCGAAGGCAAAGGCAGCTACCGCAAACTGATGCGGCTGCGGCAGTTCATCATGGACGAGTTCGACTTCAATCTCGACCTCGAAACGTGGGGGCTGACCGACCGCAATACCGAGCTGAAACGCTTCGAGCGGTACCTGTCGCCGCCGCAGATCGCCCAGAGCAATGCCCTGTTTGGCTACGAGGGCGACAAGTACTACTTCGACGTCGATATCCGCAGGCACTTCGGGCTGGACAAGTACACCAGCGACATCATCCCCTATTGGAAAACCGAGACCGTCGAGGCGATGGACGCCTTCCGGCTCAAGCCCGGTTACGGCCGGGCGGCGGGGGAGTGCGTGTCCCTGGCGGCCCTCTACGCCGCGGCGGCGTTCATTGTGGGCGGCGTCCCCCTCGAAGACATCTACATGATCCTGACCCCGCTGCACTCGCAGAACTTCCTCGACCTCCAGGATGGCATCCTCACCAACAACCGCCGGCTGGTCACGAAGTCCATGTGGTTCAACGGCACCGAGATTTCCGACAAGGCCCAGCGGGCCCTGCGTAACGAGCGCGTCACGGTCGTCGCCCACCACACCGGGTACATCCACTGCCTGTACCCGACCGCGACCATCGATCCGAAGGCGTATGAGCATTTCCGGGCCCGGCTGGCCGACTATCTCTCGACCGACCTGACCTTCACCGTCTTCGCGAGCTTCCTGCGCGCCGTGCCCCGGTACCAGAAGTATTTCCAGATCTGCCGGGATTGTCACGGCCAGCCGCACTTCATGCCGGCTGAGATGCTCTACCACTATGAACACGGCAGCCCCTACAAAATCGGCGACTCCACTCATGATAAGCTGCTGGCCGATGTGTCCGAGGACGATCTTGTGCCATACGAGTTGCCGGGACGCATCCGGTGCGACCGCCTCGCGGAGTTTCTGACCCGGAACAAGCCCGATGTCCGGGAGCCGCGTGGCCGGGAGGCCCTGCGGAAGGTCCTGGGAGGAACGATCCCGGAGGTGGATCAGCTCATCACGGATTTGCTGGATTTCGTCCATATCGATGCTCAGTTGCCTGATGTTGACAAGAGCTTCGCCGGTGCCGGCGTGATCCAGATCTCCGTCGATCAGAGCCGCGAAGAGATCATCGAGTACTTGCAGCACGCGCGTGCCGGCAACGCCGTAGCGGACCTGGCGTTCTACGCCTTCCGGGACATGGAAAGCTGCGATTGGCGGCCCTTCGTGAAGGCCGCGATCGAGCGCAGCCCCGTCTCGCTTGAAAAGACGAAAGCGATGTCTGTCGAGGAGGTCTATGAGTGGCTCGTCCGCATGCCCAGCGCCTCCATCTACGACCGGAACCGCCTGGCTCAGCCCGATGAGCTCGCTAACTACGGCACCGGCGACGGTCTCGAAAAGGCCTTTCTTCTGGCCAACGTGCTCCGGCACAGGCATCCCGAGCGGCGATTGCGCCTGGATGTGGACCGCGACAAGGTGGTCTTGCACGCCGCACGGGACTACGCGTTTGCTTCGGCCAAGACCCTTCAGGGACAGGTAGATATCGGACCGGACGGCGCGATTGCCGTCGCTTCCTGATCGTCTTTTCGGTGAGATGAGGCCTTCTCCAAAGAATTTTGTCAATTTTTCGCACTTTCGGTGAACAAGTAGGACTATATTCATCCTACATACAGCCAGAGTTGCGCGTATCGCACTGCGTGTCGAATCGTTTAAGAGTATAGGGTTTCGTTTTGGCTCCACTGCTGGGAGGATCAGGCCATGAACAAAACACAACAGCTTACCGACATTCTCAAGCGGCTCAACGCGGGCGAAGACCCGGATCGCGTGAAGGCCCAAGCGAAGGAGCTTCTGGCCCAGATCGATCCGGACGATCTGGCCCTGGCCGAGCAGAACCTGATCGAGGAGGGCCTGAGCGTCGAGGACGTGCAGGGTCTGTGCCCGATTCATCTGGAGGTCCTCGGCGAGCAACTCCAGCAGATGCGGGCCAGATTGCCCAAGGGCCACGTGGTCTCCACGCTGGTTCAGGAACACGATGCTATCCTCGGCTTTCTCGACCTGCTCCAGCAGGTGAACGCCGCCATCCAGCGGATGTCCGAGTATCCCGGCCAGACACCGGAGTTTCGCCAACTGACGCACATCGCCGAACACCTCGTCGGGGCCGAGCGGCACCACCAGCGGGAGGAGGAGGTCCTCTTCCCCGAACTGGAGAAGCGGGGCATGTACGGGCCCCCGACGGTGATGCGGCGAGGAGCACAAGCAGTTGCGGCCGCGCAAGCACGCCCTCAAGGAGCTGGTGGCGGACATTGACCGGCAGGATTTTGCCGATTTCAAGCGCAAGCTGGATACTCTGGCGGGCTTCATCGTCCCGACGCTCCGCGAACATATCTACAAAGAGAACAACATTCTTTATCCCATGGCCCTGCAGGTGATCGAGGATGAGCAGGTCTGGGAGAGACTCAAGAGCGACTGCGACGCCATCGGCTACTGCTGCTTCACGCCCGAGGCGCAGTCCGCCGGCCTCCCGGCGATCCTCACCGATTGACCGCGGCCATCCCGGCTTCCGCATAGCGTGCTCCGGCGGCCACGCCTCTCGGCGCGATCTCATCCAGGCGTTCGAGGTCTTCCAGCGTGATCTCCACGTCGAGGGCGCCGACATTCTCCCGGACGTATTGACGCCGCTTCGTGCCGGGAATCGGCACGATATCTTCGCCCTGCGCCAGCACCCAGGCCAGCGCGAGCTGCGCCGGCGTGCAGCCCTTCTCCGCTGCCATCTCCTTGATGCGCTCGACCAGGTCCAGGTTCTTCTGGAAGTTCTCGCCCTGAAAACGCGGGCTGGTCCGGCGCCAGTCGTCCGGCGCCAGATCGTCGAAGCTCTGGAACCGGCCGGCGAGAAATCCCCGCCCCAGCGGGCTGTAGGCGACGAAGCCGATCCCCAGCTCGCGGCAGGCATCGAGAAGCTCATCTTCCGGATCGCGGCTCCAGAGGGAGTATTCCGTCTGCAGCGCCGTGATCGGGTGGACCGCGTGCGCGCGCCGCAGCGTGTCGATCGCCGCCTCCGACAGGCCGAGGTGCCGGACCTTCCCCTGCTCGACCAGCCGCTCCATCGCGCCAATCGTATCCTCAATCGGTGTGTTCGGATCCACGCGGTGCTGATAGTACAGGTCGATGGTATTCACACGGAGCCGCGCAGGGAAGCGTCACAGGCGGCCATCACGTACTCGGGCCGGCCGTTGATGCCCAGGAAGCGGCCGGCCGCGTCGCGCACATTGCCGAATTTTGTCGCCAGGACAACTTCGTCGCGGTGCCCCTCGATGGCGCGGCCCACGAGTTGCTCGTTCGTGAACGGCCCGTACGCGTCGGCGGTATCAAGAAAATTGATGCCCAGGTCCAGGGCCAGATGGATCGTCGCCATGGCCTCACGCTCATCATGTTCGCCGTAGAACTCGGACATGCCCATGCAGCCCAAGCCCAGAGCGGAAACCGCCAAACCACTCCTGCCCAACTCTCGTGTCTTCATCGTTCTCTTCCCTTTTTGCCGTACCCCAAGGCGAGTCTTTCTGTCGGATGCTCCCATTTCCGCATCGGCGGGCCGCGTGCTCAACCGGCAGAACCCTGCTTTCCCCGGGCAAAAACCTTAAGCCCAGCACAGAAGACGGAGGACGGACAACGGACGACAGAGGACGGATCAACAGCGGACAACTGTCAACCGAGAACCGACAACTGCCGACTGGCTATCGACTACGGCATCGGCGGATCGCCACGACTATTTGTCGCGCCACATGTCGATGGTCATCTCTTCGGCGCCGACGTAGGCGGAGTGCCAGTCGAGGTACAGGACATTGCAGCCGGCCCTGTGCCGCGCCCGGCGATGCGTTGCCCATCGTTGATGTCGTGGTTCTCCGAAAGCGGCAGATGCGAACTCATGAAGATATCGCAGCGGATGATTTCGCGGCTGGTCGAGCTCTCAATGATGGGACGCCAGGTGCCGGACTCGTTGTCCGCCAGATAGATCGTCTCGGCCGGCCTCCTGAACACGGAAAGCTTGGTGGGCCTTCCCATGCTGGTCCCGGCGTTGTCGCTCCGGCTGGAGAACGTCCAGTCGTTGATCACGTAACAGACCGTCTGCCGGGAATTGGGGACGTTATACAAACCCAGCCCGGTCGTGGGGAAGCTCTTGCAGCGATAGACCTTCACGCTGCGGTAATCCCCTTCGTTGAGCCTTTGACCGACGTAGGGCAGGTACTGCATGAACCAGATGGCGTTACTGCCCGTCGATCCGCGCGGATGAAATAATCATAGTCCTGGGCGTAGAGGTTCGCTCCCACGCCGATCTGTTTGAGACCGCTCAGACACGTGGTGCCCTGCGCCTGTTTCTTGGCCTTGCTCAAACCCGGCATCAGGATCGCCATCAGCACCGCAATGATCGCGATCACCACCAGCAACTCGATCAGCGTAAACCCTCTTTGGCACCGGCTCATAGGCAATCCTTCCTCACAAGATCTCCTGGCTCTTGCCCATTGTACCCGTGGCGGTCCACGAGTCAACCCCGTTTTTGCCGCGGCTGTCACAACGTTTGTACAATGAGTCCGCCGGCGGCCCGGCGGAAGTGTGAAGTGTAAAGTCTGAAGTAGGAAGGCCCCGAAGACGCGACGCTCGGCTTGGCTGACTTGGCACTTGACACTTTACACTTGGAACTTCCTCCCCAATTGGGTTCGTTTCGCACATTTCCCCTCCGTCCCGCCTGCCGCCAAATTGAGTTTGCTTGGCGCGACAGCCCGACGCCCCGCGCCCCCCAGGCCCCGCCGGGTATTGGGTTCGTTTCGCACGATGAGTTCCGCCGACGGCACAGGCCGCCATGCCGGTCCCGGGCCATTGCGGTGGGGGCGGGAATTGGCTTTGTTCTGCCGGGGCCATCCGCGGGTCCAATTTGTCATAACTCTCTTTCCACACAGCATTTGCCCTCCAAATTGCCCCGAGGCAAATTGGCTTTGTTTGTACAACAGGCCCAGGGAAGGCCAGAGGCCACAGGGGCGAGGGAGGAACCCCACTGTCCCCGTCGTTGAGGCCCGCCCCACCCGCCATCGCCGGGATTGGCTTCGTTTTGCACCATCGACCCCGGCAGGGGTCCCATATTTGCCGGCGACGCGCCCATTTCCGGACACCGACGCCCAAATTGGCTTTGCTTTGCACGATTGCCCTCCACGGCCCTCGTCCCCAAGACCTCGTCCCAGCGGGCACGGCTCGGAATTGGCTTCGTTTTGCGCACTCGACCCATCGGCCCCCGTCCCCCGGGCCTCGTCCCACCCGGCGCCACCGGAAATTGGCTTTGTTTCGCACGCTTGACACGCGTCCTCATGTTCTCTCCTTCCGCCTTCAAATTATAAATCATAAATCGTAATTCATAAATCCGAGGGGCGTCCCTCTACCTATGGGCCGTGTTGCACGAATCGTGCCGAAATTCTGCGTCAGACGAAGGCCCCAAACGCGCGGAAACTCTTGCGGCAAAAGGAGTAAAGAATTTCTTGCTCCAGGCCGTTTTGCCTTTTCAACTGTTGCACAAATCGTGCCATTTCCACAGGGCGACGAATCAAGTATGGCGTCCCAGGAATTCCGCTTGTAACGGACCAGTGTTGGCGGAGTGTTGCGACATGGATAAATCTTCGCTAAACCCGCTCATCGCCGGGGCGACATTTCCATCGCCGGCAGGTAGGATGGGCTTGGGCCCATGCGGATCAGAACAGTCACGCGCCACGCCGCCAGGACGAAGTATTCACCTCTTCCCTCTGCCTTTCTCTCTTGCCTTCATACCTCACTTTTGGCATAGTCTTCTCCGGCGAAACACCTGTGACGGAACTGCGCGGGCGAAGTGGAAGGGGCATGCGAGTGGTTCCTTCCCGGCCGGAGTCTACGTTGGCGGAAAGGATGGACCTATGGTCGATGAGCGAGATGTCGGTGCATCACTTAAAAGAACGTTCCTCGTGTGGAGTTGGATCGGTTTGCTGGCCGCCTACGTCTACACCGCCGTGTCCTTCGCAAGCTTGTTGGTCGCGACCGGCTTTGCCACCCGGCTGCCGCCTTTTGAGGGCAGGGGCGCGAACGTGAATCCTCTGGTCCGGCTGATCAGCGTTGTGGGCGTGATCGCGCCCATCGTGATTCTGGCCCTGGCGTGTTCCGTGTTCCTCCGGTATTCCGTGGCGACCTACCGGAGGGCGGTCCTGGATTCTCCCCACGAGGGAGACGGCGAGGATTTGCTTCCCCTGTTTCGCAGTTCGCTCGTCTGGCTGATCGCCGTCTGGATCGTGGTGCTGGCTCTCAAAGCTGTACCCATTGTGCTGAGTCTGCCCCCGGGCCGCTGATCCGGGCCGCAATGCGGACCGTAAAGTACTCTGCAACCGCGAACCGCGCAAAAGGACGGAAGGCCGGAGCCGGCAGGCCGTAGCACGTAGGAGGGCTTGAGCCCATGCGGATCGGACTCTTTACTCCAAGCGGATTTTGTGGTAGGCTATCGGCATGAAGTGGTCGGATTACATCACGGTGGACCCGCAGGTATGCCACGGCAAGGCCTGTATCAAGGGCACGCGGATCATGGTCTCAGTCATTCTGGACAACCTGGCGGACGGGCTGACAGCGGAGCAAATCATCGCCAACTATCCAGGTCTGACACCCGACGCTATCCGGGCCGCGATCGCCTATGCGGCCGAGTTGTCGCACGAACGAATCCTCAGCCTGCCGGCCTAGCCGGACGCCGTATGAGATTCAAAACGGACGAGAACATCCCGTTGGAGGCCGTAGACCTCTTGCGTGTCGGCGGCCATGATGCGCTCAGTGTCTTCGACCAATCCCTCGCGGGGCGGCCGGATGGCACGGCCAACTCTGGATCGTCGAACGCGGCCGGATCAGAGTCCGCAGCTAAGACAGACGTGGGCTCATACACAGGGACGGAGACATAATGGCAAGGGAAACCATGGTTGTCGTGATCTCAATCCTGCTCGCCTGTGCGGGATGCAGGGGGAAGCAAGAAGCACTCTCGGAAAAGGAAGCGGCTCTCGCCGCGGCCACCGGGATTCCCGCGGAACTCCTGCTGGAGGTCAAGCACGCCGGCAAGAATCTGCGCCAACTTCAGGGTACGGACCCGAACGGCAATCCGCTGTCGGCGGCAGGTGTTACGATCGATGTCAAACGCACTCAAGCTCCGCGTACGGTGCATCGCCTTCAGGAGAAGGCCGGCGCCGGATACTTTGCCTTCATCTCGGAGAGGAACTACGGCATTAAGGGGGCTCCTGATAATGTGTCCCTTCTCAAAGCCTCCGATCCCTACGATATGCTCCGCACCATGGGGACGAACGGCGCGAACTATGATATCAGTCCGGACATGGTGATCGCCCGTCTGAAGAAATGGGACGCCGAGTTCGGCCTTGTCCTTTCCGGCGTGGGTTTCGATTGGATGGAGGCGCAGTTCAAGCGCCAGCCTGCGAACATGTTGGAGTACGCGAAAGAGGTCTATGCATTCTGTCCCGATGTCGTCGACCAGGGGACCGAAACCGTGGAAAACCTTGCGAAGGAGATGAAGCGTACCAACACCCTGTTTCTCTGGTGGGACTGAGATCGTATGGCGAAGGCGCGGCCGGCATAGCAGGCGCTGATGGGCATGCCTGCGCTAGCCCGGTGCGGCTATTCGACGAGGGCCGGTTCTTCTTTCTCAGACGGAGCGATGACGCGCAGGAGGTAGCGATAGGCCCGCCGAGCCAGGCATTTGGGGATTCGGTGCTCCTTGGCGATCCAATCGATGATGACATCCTCGGTTTCACCGTCCGCAAGTCTCCGGCGCAGGTCGTCGACGGAGCGGACCTGCTTGAGGCCGCGGTACACGGAGCGGATCTTCAGGAGCATGAGAAGGGGCCCGACCACGGGCCAGTAAAAGAACGGCCATCCGATAAGAAAGGCGATGAGCAAGGCATACTGCTCCCGCGGGGCCTGAAAGAGAAGGTAGTACGCGGCCAGTGGCACGGCCGTCACGAGGCCGATCACCCAGACAATCGCGGCAAGGATACCATAGCGAGACATAGGCGGTGCCCGTCGAATTCGTGATCTCGTGGCTTCTGTGTCAGAGTCTCTATCGACCAAAATCGGGCAGTTCTTAATGGCTGATGCTGCCCTCCATCAGGGGACAGCAGGCAAACCCACACATGAATTCAGGG
>CAVOUO010000018.1:0-472151 GCA_963699595.1 uncultured Planctomycetota bacterium | reverse complement strand
GCGAAGGAGCCGCAAGATCGGCCTCCAACAGCGGATGCCTTCCTGCGCATGCTTGGAGCCGCATCCCTGCCCGCGCCTGCGGTAGAGCCTGTGCGCAGCGGAGCACAGGAGATCCCGGAGACCAGGCCCGAAAGTGTCGCTATCGCACAACCTCGACGTGAGGTTCGCAGACGCAGGCTTAGGAGCCCCATGCTTAGAGCGGCAGGTCTACTACTGGTCGCCGGGGTTGTTATCAGTATCCTCGCCGTCAACTCGGCTACCCGCGGTCATTCCGACCGAGTCGCGTGCGTGGCCTTTTTCCCCGACGGTTCGAGATTAGCTTCCGGGAGCTACGACGGTACCATCCGGATCTGGGTCCCCAATACAGGCCAGTGTATTGCCAGGCTTTCGGGCAATATGGTCGGCGTCCATTCGATGGCTTTCTCTCTCGATGGCAACAGGCTGGCAGTGGGCACATACCAGAATGACGTCCCGGTATGGGACCTGGGCGCACGGCAAATTGTCGGCCGCCTGCCGGGTCACACGAGATCGGTTGATGTTGTCGCGTTCTCGCCCACAGGTTGGTACGTGGCGTCAGCGGCGTACGATGAAATCAGAGTCTGGCAGTCCGCTACCGGCTTCTGCATGTACACCATCAACACCCAAGGCGCACAGGTCCACGCTCTGGCCTTCTCGCCGGACGGCACCAGACTCCTGGCCGGCATAGAGGACGGAACGGCCCGTGTCTGGGACGTTCTGTCCGGCCTTCAACTGTTTGTAATGCCCGGTCATTCAGGCGGCGCCGATGCGGTGGCGTTCTCTCCCGACGGCGGCGGCATTGCGACGGCTGACTGGGACACGATCAGGATCTGGGACGCCAGGGTAGGGACGCTCCTGATCAGTAGTGACTACGGCAACCCAGGCAGTGACAACAAGGGAGGCGGCATTACCGGCATTGCGTTTGCGCCCGACCGCCGCCGGATCATCACCGGGAGTCACGACAGCCACGTCAGGATGTGGGATCTGGTCAAGTGCGAACGGAAGTTTCTTGCTCACCAGGGATCCGTCACCTCGGTCGCGTGTTCCCCCGACGGCATGATGATCGCCTCGGCCGGCCAGGACTGCATGGTCAAGACGTGGGACGCCCAGACGGGGACACTCATCAAAGCCATGGGCAGCAAATTCTGGTTTCTTTATCATTCTCTTGCGGGGCTCTGAGGGATATGCTCGGATCGGTACTGAGGCTGTTCAGAGCACGCTATGCACTGACGGTGTTGGTGTTGTTTGGTGCCTTGCAGACCTACGCGTTTGCCCGACTCGTTTCCGACAGACTGCCCGCTTTGCCAATCGTCTCTCTGCTCTGGGGTGAGGGGCGCTCCAGCAGCGCTGTGAAATCGACCGATACCGGCGCCGACATGGGCCCAGTTGCGGCAGCGGTGACTGGGACCCACCCTTTGCTGCGGGTGATGTATTGGGTGATCGGCTACGGACTGGTGTGTCTCGCAAGCGTACCTTTAATCACGCGCATATTGGGTCACGAGTCGAACGCCCTGAACGGAATCCTCATTGTTACCTATACCTGCATAGGCGGGCTGATGGCATTCGCCCTCATGGCGTTTCGCGTGACGTGGGTGACGGGGATCGTCGGGATTCTGGCGTTCGTGTGTGCGGCGGCCGGCATCATCCGGTTGGCAGGCCAACTGGAACAGTTTCGCGTGGAAGACATGATCGGTTCAGCGTGAATCGGCGGCAGTGAAGGTACGCTGCGATAGGTTGCGGGCAGGATGGCGGCCGCGGATTTCCAGGTCCAGGCTTGAGGTTGAAATGGCCGATACGGAGACCGCAAAGCTGGCGGAAGAGCAGTTCATCGCTCGATTCAAGGAGAACGTCTGCGCCTGTCCGGCGCCGGGACTATTCGCGCCTCCGACAGCGTAAGCCGCCTGCGCGATCTTACGAAAGGCGTGCTCCTGCGTCGTGAGTTGGAGGCGAAGTACCCGTTGGGCAAGAGCATAACTATCCAGATCGACAGCAAGCCGGGACTGTTCGGCAAGCGGACGAAGGAGGTCATCTTGACAGGCAGAGTCGTGTTCCGACTGGAACGTTTCATAGAGCAGGATCGAGACGACGAGCCCCTCGCGCTGGTGGAACTCCATCGAGTTCTCTCGGAGGAGACAGGTGTCGCGACACGAAATCGCCTGGGGTCTGTGTTGGGGCTTTTCAGCCCGGTCGGATGGACTGAGGACGCGCGGCAGTTTGTGAAGAACGATCCCCCCGGCTCCGGCTGGGCGTCCGGAGGGGTCCGCCCGATTCTGATTGGGCCCCAGATCACAGCGTTGGTCTGGGACACCAGCGATGGGACGTTGCGGCAGTACGTGCCGCACTTCTGCGGCTTGACGTTGGACGAGCGCACCAGGGTGTGCCGAGACGAAATCCAGAAGGCGGTCGTGGTGCAGGACTTTGCGAACCTACAGAGAATCGCCGAGGCCAAGGGCTTCGAAGTTGATTTTGTGAGAGAGGTTGGGAGAAACCTCTGTCAAGAGACCGCGGATTTGAAATTGGCCACGGTCAGAGGTGTGGGGCCGGTCGTAAAAAGGAGAATGTGACCATGAAGAACTTTGTCGGCAAGTTGACGGGGCTTTTCGGCGGGAAGCTGTCCGCCCTCGAGAAGATGACCACGAACCAACTGGAGGACGAGAAGATCCGCCTGCAAACGGTCCAGGAAGGCTTCATCAGGCAGGTCAACGACCTGGAGGCGAAGAAGCGGACCCTATTCGAGGAGGGTCGCAAGAAGAAAAGCGCCCTGGAGAAACAGGCGATCGCCGTCCAGATCAAACAGGTGGACGATGAGGCCAAAGATGTGGTCAAGGCCAGCAACATCCTCAGCCGGCAGATCCTCGTGACCGGCAAGCTCTCCCAGATCAAGCGGCGGGAGAAGCTGCTCAAGTCCGAGGGCCTCTGGGGTGTGATCGGCTCGGTCGAGCCGGAGCAGCTTGAACAGTTCATGCTCGATATGAAGGTCAAGAGCAAGCAGGGCGACGCCCAGTCCAAGCGGCTGCTGGAGATCCTCGGTGAGGGCGAGGGTGAGGTGGAGGCAATGGATCCCGAGGTCTCCAAGATTGTCGCCGCCATGGAAGAGGCCGGCGAGGAGGAACTTACGGAGTCGGCCTGGGAGAACATCGAAAAGAACGTCTTCAAGAGCCAGGCCGAGGACAAAGAAGAGCCGGAGAAAGCCTGATCAGTCCGTAGAGACCCGGGGTTTTGGGTTGCCGCAAGGCCCCGCGGTCCGGGTGCAGTGTCGTGTGTTCGTGGAAGGTGTAGAGGGAAATGGGGTATCGATGGTTGACTTGAGCGGCGTCTTGGGCGATCGGCTGGAGAATACGCTGGCGAAGGCCAGGAAGCTAGCGGAGCAAGGCGACTTGCCGAAAGCAGCGGTGGCGTATGCTCAGGCGGCGAAGCTGATGCGGCAGTATGCCGAGAGTGCGGCCAGTGCGGAGGTCAAGAAGAAGCGGCTGGCGGATGCGGAGCGACTCCAAGCGTATGCCGAGCAGTTGCACCGGGGGAAGGTGCCTACGGGAAGTGGCGTCGTTGCAGAGGTTGGGCCCGACAAAGAGATGACCCCCGATGAAAACGCGTACGTCGAGAACGCACGTGGCCTGATTCGGCAGGCGAAGGTCAGTTGGGACGATATTGCGGGGTTGGACGATATAAAGCGGTTTGTGAAGGAGTCGTACTGCGCTGTCCTTGGCGAAGCGGCCGGAGGGTGTCGGGCTGCCTCGGGTGGCGAATCTAATGCTGTACGGTCCGCCGGGGACCGGCAAGACGCTGATAGCGGCCGCCATCTCCAAGGGGTTGGAAGCGACGTTCTTCTCCTGCAAAGTCAGCGACATGCTCAGCAAGTACTTCGGCGAGTCCTCGAAGCTGATCGATGCCGTCTTCGATCTGGCCGAGCAGATGAGCCCATCGGTGATCTTCCTCGACGATTTCGAGTCGATTGTGGCAGATCGGGACGGGGACAGCAGCGGCGCCGAGCGGCGGGTCCTCACCGAGCTGCTCACGTGCATGGACGGCTTTGAGAGCAAAAGCAGCGACAGGCTCGTGCTCGTCGTCGCCGCCACGAACAAGCCCTGGCTGATCGACGAGGCGATCCTCTCGCGGTTCGGCAAGCTGGGTTACATCGGCCTGCCCGAGACCCAGGCGCGAAGACGGATCTTCGAACTGCACCTGACGAAGAAAGGCTACCAGGTCGCCGGCAGCCTCGACGAGTTCGCCCAACGGACGGAAGGCTACAGTGGCCGGGAGATCGAGCAGATCTGTAAGGAACTCATCCGCATGATGATCTCGAAAGCCAACCCCGACCTGGCCGACGTGGCCGAGAAGGGAAAGCAGGCCCTCAAGGATTACACGTTGAGGACGGAGGCCATCGCCTGGGAAAGCCTGGACGATGTCTTGTCGCGGATGCGGCCGGTGACAGACAAGGACGACCTGCGGCGCTACGAGGCGTGGACCGAGCAACGGTAGAGACGCGAGATCGTGCGTCTCTGCCGGAGGGGGTCAGGGATCGGATAGGAATGCAGGATTCGGGAGATGACCTATGGCACTGGGTGGATTGTTCAAGAGTCGGCAGCAGCGGCAGTTGGAACGGGATATGGCGATCCAGAACGTGGTGGACCTGCACAAGCGCCGCATCCGGGATCTCAACAAGCATGAGCGGGGCTATTGCGAGAAGGCGATTCGGGCCAAGCGACAGGGCGATAAGGTCAACTACGAGAAGCTGGCCCGGATGCTCGTGCAGACGATCAACGAGCGTCGTCGGGTCGAGAGCGCTTTGCTGACCTTCGAAGCCCTGGTGCAGACGAAGGACAAGATCGAGAGCTACGGCCAGTTCGCCAAGGGCCTGCAGGCGGCGACGAGGTCGATCGCGGCCGTGTTCAAGAACGTGGACCTCTCGAAGACGGTTACGGAGCTGAATATGGCCATGGCCCGGGCCAAGCAGATGGACCGGACGATGACGATGGTCCTGGACCGCGTCAGCGACAGCGCCATCGTCGGCGAATACGAAGGGGATGAAGAAACCGTCGACCTTCAGCAGATTGACTCGATGCTCAGCGAGCGGGCCCAGATTGAAGAGGGCCAGGTCGACGGCAAGATCGACGAAATGCTCAGCCAGATCGAAAGCCAGATGAAGAAGGAGAAGGCGTAGCCCGTAGAGGCGCGAAATCTCGCGCCTCCCGTTCTGTGCGGCGACAGGATATACGATGGCGGACGGAAAAGATAAGGAAATAGAAGTAAAAAGAATGAAACTAACGGTTGAGAAGCTGCCTTGATAGGGTAGAGTATTTCAGAGTGGTACGGTGTGGTTGGTTGACTGCTCTGGAATGGAAAGACTCTGATGGAGAAGCTGCTGAGCATCGAGGAGGTGGCCGAGATCCTGGGATTGGAGTACAAGACAATCTACCGTCTGATTCGCAATGGCGAATTGCCCGCTGCACGCATCGGGGGCCGGATCTATCGTGTCTATCGGGCTGATCTGGAAGCCTACCTGGAGCGGCAAAAGCAGCGGGTGCACGAGGAGGCCACGGGCCGAAAGCTGGTGGCCCAGATGGAGGTCCGCTGCGGCAACTGCGGCCAGCGGATTGTCAGCGAGCTCGGCATCGCCGGCCGGTGTGAGGTCTGTCAGGCCGCACTATGCGCAAGCTGCTTTGGGATTGAGAAAATCAAGCGCTGCAAGATACATCAAGAACCCGCAGCGGAAACGTGACCGATGACGTAGACGCGACCCATTCCTGGTTTTTGAAGGGGAGAAACATGAGAAATGCACTCCTACCTGCGCTCGTGTTGCTGGGGCTCACCTGCACGGTCGGTTGCCAGCAGAAGCAGCGCACCACCGCTGTGGCGGGACCCGTGGTTACGCCGCCGGCGGCGGCGATGCCCGCCCAGGACCGGCCGCCCGAGGACGCCCGGCCCAGCGATCCAACGACGATCTCGTCCGTGAAGCCTCCATTCCAACCGGCCGTACCTGATGAGGACAAAGCGGCCCTGCTCTACAAGGCTCAGCTCGATCTGCTGCGAATCCTGGTTTGCTCCGATGAGATCATGGTCGTGAATGGCGAGCAAGTCTCCACGGACGTGATGCGGCAGCAGACGTTCGGAGCATTTCTCGAATCTGGGCTTTCGCGTGCTGGACGGCTCACCCGGCCCCGGCTACGATGCACCGGCCCGCCAACTCAGCGCGGTGGCGAACGAGCGCGACGTGGACCTGTTCATCCTGCTGCGCGGCCGGTCGAAGCAGGTAGACAAGTTCGGCAATTTCTACTCGTTCGAGGCGGAGGGTCGGGCGAAGGTGGCGCAGATCAGCGGCAGCGAACTCCTCACCACCCAAAGCGCATTCGTTCGCGGCAAGCGGGGACTCAACGTTCAGCAGGCGGCCGAGAGCTCGCTGACGGTCTGTGGCGATGAGCTTGCCAAGAAGTGCAGTGACGAAATCCTCCGCAAGAGCGCGCGCGGGGCCCTGGTGCGGCGGGTCCGCGTCGAGGGGCTGCGCACCGCGAAGCTGGTGGACTACGTCCGCGTCGGCCTGGCCGGCAAGCCCGGGGTGCAGTCGGTCGCCCTGAGCGGCTGGGATCAGGCCACGGGCACGGCCATCTTCTGGGTCCGCCTGGATGCCAGTGCCAAGGAGAACCTGGCCGCCTACCTGGAGCAACTACAGGACATCAAGCTCAGAGTCGAGCGGCTGGACCAGACCGGGTCGGAGTCGCACAAGAAGGGGCTATTGGAGTGAAGCAGGAGTAGAGTTTATGGCTATTCAACACTCAAGAAGGGTAGGGACGATCGCACTGGTGACCTCTTTGCTGCTCCTGACGAGCGCGAAGGCAGAGCTCGGGCGGGCCCTGGATCAGACGATCAACGAAGTCGCTCAGGAGGCCGCGAAAAAGCTGAAACAGACCAGCTTCGGGGACATCAAGAATATCGCCGTCCTGCCCTTGTGGGGTGACTGCGCTGCGGAGACGAAGAGTTATATCGTCAACACGATCCAGAGTGAGATCGTCGGCGGCCCCTACAAGGTCATGGAGCGAAACACCCAGGCTTGGGACACGCTCCTCGGGGAAATCGAGTGGGGTAATCTCCGCGAAGATATTATGAACGCCGCCACCGTGCAACGATTTGGCAGGATCGAGGGCTGCAATGCCATTGTATACGGCACGGTCAGAGAATGCGCCGAAGACGCAGGTACGGGGCGCGCGGTGACGCGACTGACGCTGAAGATGGGCGTGGTGGAGACGGGGGAGGTCAAATGGAGCAGCGGGGAGATCAAAAGCGTGCGGATCGTGGGCCCGACAGCCTTGCCGCGGCCCAACATGGATCCCGCCCTCATCCGGGCGATCAACCAACTGACCGCCAACGCGGTGGTGGGCTTGAAGGGCAAGAACGTTAACACGTCCAACTTCGCGTTCTTTCCCCTGCTCGGCCAGGATGAAGACGGCTATTTCACGGAAGTGCTGCAGGCGGAGCTGACGAAGGCTGGATGCAACCCGGCCCCCATCGCCAAAACGGAATGGCAGGAGTACCTGGTGGCCAATTCCCGCCGGCCTGAGAGCGTCGAGGCCATGCGGGATTTCTCCAAACGCAAAGGGTATGACGCCTTCCTCTATGGGTCCGTCAACGAATGCCGCATTGTCCCGCGCAAGTACAAAGCCCTGGCCAGGGCGACGCTCACGATGGTCGGAGCCCAGAGCGGGGAGGCCGTCTGGAGTCCTGGTGAGATCCGCGGGCAGTCCTATCTCGACTGGCTGGACATTCCCGCCCTCGCGGTCGCTGACCCGCTTGTCTGGGTGGTCGGCGGGATCATCGTGCTGCTGATCGTCTGGCGCACCTTCGCCAAGCTGCTCAAGTCGGCGACTCGTCCAAGATAAGAAGGGAGCAAGGCCATGGGCATTTTCTCGGATCGATGCATCAATCCTGATTGTGGCGGCAGGGTCCCGAAAGCGGCGAAATTCTGCCGGATCTGTGGCACGCCGGCGCCGGACGCGGACACCAATTGCGGCCGCTGCGGCGCCGTGGTGTCCACCTCCAGCAAGTTCTGCTGGAGTTGCGGCGGGGATCTGGCGGAGATGCAGAAGGTGCCTCTCTTCGGCAATCGCTGGGTCAGGGACGCGGACAGCTTCGCCGTGCGGATCGATGAGTGGGATGTGAAGGGGACTCTCACCAAAGGCCTCGATGTTGAGCACGGGACGACCGGCATGGTCTTCCAGCGAGGCGCGTTCTGCGGCTGCGTCGAGGGCGGCCGCTACGACATGAACGGCTTCCTCAAGAAGGTCAACAACTTCAACCAGACCACGCCGACGGCCATCGTTCTTGTCGATACCGGGGATGTCGAATTGCATTTGGAGGCCCTCAAGCTCTACAGCCAGGAGCATCTGGAGGTCGACGCCATATTCAAGGCCGTGGTCCGGCTTAAGGACGCTGAAAAGCTATTCACGAACGCCTTCAAGGGCCGCAACCACCTCACCGTCGAGTATCTGGCCGGTTCCATTGCGGACGAGCTGCGGGCGGCGCTGCAGACTTATGTCGGTGTCAGGCCGGTCGACGAGCTCTACAACAATGCCGGCCTGCGCCAGGACGTCGAGCGGCAGATGCAACTGGAACTGGAGCCGATCCTGGAGCGCATCGGGTTGGAGATGGTCCAGTTGCGGTTCGTCGACTTCTTCTGCCCGACGTACGATCCCATCCGTGAGAAAGAGGCGCAGCTCTACGTCGATACGCGGGACGCCGATGTGCAGATCGACCGGCTCAAGCTTACGCAGCGGATGCGCAAGGAACTGACCGCCGACAAAATGGACGAGATCAAGACGGACGCGGATTTCGAGGACTTCGTCCGGCAGACGGAACATGAGTTGGGCATCAAGGATGTGATCCGCGCCGACGAGATGGACCGGCTCAAGCGCGAGTTCTCCTTCAAACGCGAGAAAGAGGTCCTGCTCCAGGAGATCGAGATCACCGGGATCCGGGATGAGGGCGAGCGAAACCGCATCCGCGCCGCCCTCATCGCCAAGATCGAGAACGAGAACCTCGAACACCAAGCCCGGCTCGGCAGAGAGCTGGCGGAGGTCAAGACGGAGGCGGACGCCCGGCGCATCCGGCTGGAAGTCGAGCGACTTGAAAGCGAGCAGGACTTCTGGGAGGCCGAGAAGGCCATCGAACTGCGCCGCAAGAGCGAATTGGTCCAGATCGAGATGCAGGAGCGGCGACAGCAGGTGGAGGCCAAGACGCTGGAAGACCGCTCCAAAGCCTCTGCACAAGCGTTGCTCAGCATTCTCGACGGCCCCGCGGCGGATCGCATCCTGAAGCTCGAAGAGTTCCGGGCGAAGGAGAAGCTCACGCCGGACCAGCTTGTTGCTATGGCCGCCGCAGACAGTCCGCACGTTGCCCAAGTCCTCGCCGAGAAGTACAAGGCGGAGGCCGCCATGAGCAACGAGCGGTTCAAGCAATTGCAGGAGTTCATGGCCAAGCAGGACCAGACCCACCTGGGAGCGGCCGACCGCCTGGAGCGCGTGATGAACGCCGCACTCTACCAGATGGGCGCGACGGCGGTGACCCGGGCTCAGGCCCCATTCTCCAGCCAGACAGTAGTTACGCCCCCCGGCGGCCCCTTCGGAACACCGCCGATCATCGTCACCCCGCCGGGCCCGCCGCTGCCGACCCAGGAGAAACCCTGCCCCAAGTGCCGCCAGATGGTGCCGCCTGACAGTCGCTTCTGTCCCAACTGCCGGGAGAAGCTCGCGTGACGTGAGGCCCGAAGAATACGGGCATCTCTACGGGTCGCGTCCGGCCATGACTGAGGATCCGTGATGCTGTGTCCGAGATGTGGAAAGACGTTCGAGGAGGGCCGGGTCAGATTCTGCGACCAGTGCGGGTGCAACCTGCGGGAGTCAGCACCGAAGGCGGACGCCGCCCGGGAGAGGGAGACACCGGCTGCACAACAGACGGAACGGGCAGGCGAAGACCTGGGGTCGTCCGTCCCCCGTTCAGCGCCGACGCCGGATTCCGCCCTAATGCCGGAGAAGCCAGCGGTAATGCGTGGCGCACCACTGCCTCGTGGAGACGCAAAACCTTGCGTCTCCACAGATCAGGAAGCCGAGATAGGTCACAGGCACGAGCCACGCAGAGAGGGCTCCTCCCGGGGGCTTGCCCTGTCCATCAATATGAATCAGTTCTACATGGAGGATCTCTCCGGCGTGCTGGACATCAAGCTGGAGAACCTGAGCGAGACGGGGTTCGATCTCGTGGAGGTCGAGGTCGCAGGCAACCTCCTGAATCGTACGGAATGCTGGGCCTGTACGCTGGTTCCGTGTGACCACGTGCACAAGAGACACTCCGTCAAGCCGCCGGACCCGGGCGTCATGATGGTGACCTTCCGGGTCAATGCCCAGCAGGGTGACTCGATCTACTCTTATTGGGCCGAGGGGGACCTGCTGGTCTTCGCCAACACGCAGAACCTGCATGACATCAAGCTCCAGGCCGACAACATGGTCAACGTAAGCGCCGGCACGGGCAAGCAGATGGGCAACTCGGTCAACAACAATATCAACATCATGGTCGATCAGGGCAAGATCCGCAACGTCAACGACCTGATGCTGGAGTACAGGAAGCTGCCGCCGGATTTCCAGATCGTCCAACTGCGCTTCGATCCCAAACAGAGCAAGGAGCTGACGCAGGCCCTCCGGCACAAGCAGCAGGCCACAGCGGCAAAGCGGGTAGTCGAGCCCGAACGCGGTTCTCCGACCGATTCGGCCAGCCTGTGCATCAAAGCGAAGGACAAGGCCACGAATATCCTGCTTCTTGCCAAGCCTTGCGCGACGCTGGGGAAGAACCGTCGCAACGACATTGTGACCCGCTTGGCCCCACGTTCGGCCCAGAACGATGCGCTGTCGAATCAGATGAGCCGGGACCATTGCCGTATCGAGTTGCGACAAGGCGGTCTGGTCGTCCTGGACGAGGGCTCGGTCAACGGCACAACGCTGGACGGGCAGAAGGTGGATGCCGGCGGCCGCTTGATTCAGGACCAGACGAAAGAACTGGTCCTAGCCGAAGTCCTGAGCTTCTCCGTCCGGTATATCGGCGGGCATCTGCCCCAGCCCTGCGGAGGCTACCAGGAGGCGATGGGTGAGCCGCCGGGGGACGTGTGGGAGCTTGCCGACCCGGCGGGGCCGGCGGCTCTCGTGCTCGAACGAACCGGCAATCTGGACGCCGAGGATGAGAACGGCTGCGAGTCTTACTGCCTCATCTACCGCGTGGCCGCCGTCGGCTCGGCCGAGGACTGTGCGATTCGCATCCGCGACAAAGGGCTTGAGCCGCTTCAGGCGGCGCTGGTCCATTGGGGCGGTCGGTTCTTCCTTGAGAACCTTGCGACGGCAACGGAGGTGAGAGTGAACGATCGGAAGCTGGCGAACCACGAGTTGATTCCGCTGAGCTTCAGGGATCACATCCAGATCGCTCGGCTGGACATGCAGTTCATCCAGCGATGCCAGTTGTTCGTTGATAGCTGAGCTTCATGGCAACGATTCACGATTCCGCACTCTGAGGAACGAAAGGGCATCACATGTCTGACGAAAAGAAGAACGCGGACCAGCCCCAGAAGCAGGAGCCGCAACGCCGAAACCCACGGGAGGATTTCAAAGAGCAGCTCAAACGCATCCGCGACGAAGCGGTGGGCGACCTGACGAAGTCGTTGGGGATGCCGAAGGAGGACGCGGCCGCGTCGCGGCGTGACGAAACCCCCTTCTCACGGGGAAGGCCGCCCACCCGCTCCCCCGACCTCTGGGGCAACAAGGCAGAAGCCATGCCGGCGAAGGCCAGCGGGACGGATGCACCGAGTGCCCCAGGCAAATCGCGGATCACGGTAAGCGGCCAGATCCTTGTCCAACATCGTGCAAGACGCGACGTCCCCGGATACGAGCCTAACGGCGAAATTGAGCAACTGATGGACGCCAAGGATGCGGGGCAGTACCACGTGGCGGCCACTGCCGGCGGCATGAGCGAAAGCGTAAACGGCGTGGCGGGGCTCCAGAGGATCAGGGAGATCTACCACAAGCTTGGGAAGGACGCCGCGGGCGCTGAGGACCCAAAGGGGAAGGTCGGCACACTCTATCCTCACGCCGACCCTTCGCAGGTGGAAAAGGGCATGGTAGACCAGACCACGACAGGCATGAGGCTCATCAAGGAGGCCTTCAAAGACGGATATGCCGGAAAAGAGTTGAAGCCGACCTCGGAGATGCTACAGGAGCAACAGGGCCGGAGGAAAGGGGCGACGACAAGGTCGTCGGGGGTTGTCGGCAGTCTGTGGAACAAGCTGCGAGGATCATCCGAGTTTGGCGTCACTTCAAATGCCGTCGCGGGCGTCCGGGGTTCGCAGACCGAGGCGCCCGAGGCCGCCTATGCCAGGAAGCTCCTGCAGGACGGGCATCTGCGCGACGGCGATATTGACGCGGTCCTTGCCCTGCTGGATTCCACCGACCAGGGCGCCGGCGAACAGCTCAAGACACTTCTCGCCAAGTATCGTGCAGGGGGAATCGGCACGGGCTGAGCAGCCCGCCATGTGTTCATTCTTTATCTCCCGTGCGGAGATTGTCCTTTGTCGACTGTACTTGGATAGAATGCCCGACCCGCGCAAGCGCCTCACGCTCTCACGAATTGCGGGAACGGCGGTGAACCAGTTCTGCATCCCGAGGACATTCATGAATGACGTGCTCACCAATTGTGGGCACATCCGAATCGGCGAACGGCCAGCGTCCAAGGGAGTGATGGTTGAAGAGCAAACGTCTGATTAGGCATAAGGACCGGTCTTACCCGCATCGGCGGTCGGGCGCGTGCCAAAAGCGCGTGCCAGGCATGGCCGTCTGGTCTTCGGTTGGCCTTCGGCTCATCTACGCCTGATCTCATAAGTTCTTACTTGGCCGTCATTAGCTGTTCCTTCGCAAGGACTTACAAACCGCGTCAACGGACTGGTTGACCGATTCCCCCCTCCTATGAAGACGTCCCTGCGGCCACCTGGCACAGGCAACGAAGCCACGACTGATGCGGGGGTTCGTACAACTGACGGCGACGGTCTTCACCCGAGAGATTGAAGCAGATGACCCTCACCTCCGTACCGGAGGATCGGTGGGCGCACCCATATCTTGGAACGGCCTCATCGATGATGTTCGCACCTACAGTCGCACCCTGAGTCCAGAAGAAGTGAAGATGTTGTACGAAGGGGAGGAGCCTCCGAGGGAGAGGGTGGCGATCTTCAGGCTTTCCTTCTTCTTACGTTTCGCGTTCCCAGTACCACCTGCTTTCGTTTCGCCGGTTGCCCCGGGGGCCACGGCGGCCGGACGCATCTCGCGCTCCAGCCGGGCATCGGTCTCCTCCAGGAGTTTCTGCAAACGCACCACGATTTCCGGGTGCTCGGCGGCTAGGTTGCGCGTCTCGCCTGTGTCGGCCTCCAGATCGTAAAGCCAAGGTGGGGGCGCAACGGGTTTTCTGTCAAGCAGCGCCTCGGGTGGCAGCTTACCGGCCCAGCGTTCGCTCGGGACGTCGATGTGCAGCTTCCATTTACCCTCCCGGATGGCGGCCACGCGGCCGTCACGGGCGCCATAGACGAGCGTGGTGCGTGGCGAGCGAGCCCCGGCGGCACCGAGCAGTAGCGTGCTGAAATCGAGGCCATCGATGAGCCGATTTTCAGGGACCCTGGCGCCAGCCAGGTGGGCCAGCGTCGGATAGAAATCCATCGTGGCCAGCAGCTCACCGCTGACTTGGCCGGCGGGGACGTGCCCCGGCCAGCGGGCGATGCACGGGATGGTGTGACCGCCCTCCCAGGTGCTGCCTTTGCCGCCGTGGAATGGGGGCGCGGCCTGGCCGGAGGGGCCATTGTCCGAGGTGAAGATCACCAATGTGTTCTGGTCGAGGTTTTCTTCACGCAACGTCCTGAGGACCTCGCCCACGCTCCAGTCGATTTCCTCAATCACATCGCCGTAGAGGCCACGCGCCGACTTGCCGCGGAAGCGATCCGACGCGTGCAGCGGGATGTGCGGGGCACCATGGGCGAGATAAAGAAAGAAAGGTCTGCCCTTGGACTTTTTGATGAACTGGACAGCCTCGGCAGTGCAAGTCGCGGTCCATTCGTCCTGATTGACGTCCTGGTTCGCCGCGAGCCGCTCCTCGCCCCGATAGAGGTCGGAGACGCCGTGGTTGGGACCAGGCATGCCGTAGTAATAATCGAAGCCCTGGCGAGTTGGGAGGAATTCGGGCCGTGTGCCGAGGTGCCACTTGCCGATGATGCCGGTAGCGTAGCCTTGACCGCGCAAGAGTTCGGCCAAGGTAATCTCGGAGGGGTTGAGCCCTTTGCTGTCAGTGTTGCTCAACACCGCGACGTGCAGCCCCACGCGCTTGGGATAGCATCCCGTCATCAGCGCGGCACGGGTCGGCGTGCAGACGCCCGTCGGGGTGTGGAAATCGGCCAGGCGCAGGCCTTCGGCAGCCATCCGGTCCAGGTTGGGCGTTCTAATGTTACTGGCGCCATAGCAGGAGAGGTCGGCGTAGCCCAGATCATCGGTGAGGATCAAGACGATGTTGGGCTTGGCGGCGGCTGGATTGACGGCTGCCTGGAGGGCCGCTCCGGGCCGGCCGGCCAGAAGCACTGCCGTGCCGGCGGTGCAGGCTTTCAGGAATTCACGGCGTTGAAGCTTCATGGGATTGGATCTCCTTGCGTGCAAGTCGGAGGATCTCCTCTCCGAGTACGGCAGCGATGTCCGGCATGTCATTCTCCTGGTGAACCGTATTTCATGGCACGTCGCCCCGAAGTGGCGAGTTGTGCGATAAGGCATGATAACACTGCGAAGCATCCTGCGTGAATACGAATCCGTCGCAGAGAATCGGCAATTTCGTTGTACCTAATGCGATGGAGTCCCCCCGAGACGAGCGAGGGGGGCATGGACGAGGGGGGTCATCGGCCTTGCCCGCTCAAAAGGCGGAAAAGCTCCTCAAGACACGACTCAGCGATAAGGCAGGGGTTTCGGATTCAGCCACTGAATGACCCTGTCCTTGATGGCCCACGCGGTAAAGAAATTGCCCCTGGGAGTGTGATGGCCGTTGTAGAAAGGCGCCAGGTACTGATCAACGTCTATCTTGTACTTCCGGTAATCCGCGGCGAAGACATCGCGCATATCAATGACCGGATAGGGCTTGCCCTTTAACCAGTCCACCAAGCTCTGGTCAAAGCGCGGTTCTCCGGACAAAGACGCCGCCACATTGCCCTGGCCGAACGTAAGCATAATCATCAGTTGTTTGCCGGCCTGTCGGACAAACTCTTCGACCCAAGTAACCACGTTCTGGGTTGCAAACAGGGCCGCTTCCGTGTGGATCTTCTTGATCTTCTTCGCCATCTCGGTACCTGCTGTCGTCTCGTCGGGAATGCCAAAGGCGGTCGCCACAGGACCGACAAGGGCATCGGATCCATTCCTGCCGCCCGCGCGTGCGGCCATCACCATCTTCAGGATGGGATCATCTTTGAAGGTTCGCCAGAGGTACTCTTCGTCACAAAGTCTGTAGAGATCCTCGGGTGTCTTCGAGATGTTCTCCATCGCTTGGCAGCTTCTCCTGGCCACATCGACCCTCACATGGGGCAGAGTGAAGCCGCATCGCGAACCACGCCCAAAGCGAATACTCCGCCAGGCGTCCAAGTTGCGGTAGTGATCATCATCCCATATGTTGAGGATAATATATCCACCCGAAGTCTGCTTTTCGACCTTCCGCATCCTTCGGTAGGCTTGATAGACACTGTAACCGCCCACGCCGTAGTTACGAACGGGTTCTTGAAGGTGAGCCGCCAGGTATTCCTCCCATGTTTCATTGTTGTTTGCCTGACTGCAATGCGTGAAACTATTGCCGTAGGTACGAATGCGGCTGGATTTGTCAGGAAAGTTGATCACTTGGCGGGCGCCGTCGGATTCATAGTTGTAGAACTCCTTGGAGCCGTCAACGCCGGTACTGCCTACCGCCTCATGATGGATCCAACCCAGCTCGGGATCGTACTGAAAGACCTCGCCGGGACGTGTGTCTCTGGGACCGTATTCACCCCTGAGGAAATCCTCGATCCTCTGACGGCTTGGCATGATCGAGCGAAGATACTCTCCGGCGCGTTCTCCCGAGCCGGTTTCCCCAGCTTTCGATCCTCGGCCAAGAGACGAAGCAACCAGACAAGTCCCAACCATTTGGCTCAGCATTTGGCGTCTGTGCATTGTTAGCACTCCGTAAGCATTTCTCCTTGGTACGTGCACTACGGCGATCATACAACAGATGTGCCGGAGAAGAAACCAACACAGTGATAAGAAAAACGGCGATGCTCATCAAACGAGTATAGGGAATGCCGTCCGGGGCGCGCGACGGAGCCGGGGACGGGCAACAAAGGCGCGGCCGAGGCAGGGGATTCGGACAACTCATAGAGGACCAAGGGGTGGCAGGCAAGTGCTGTCGTCAGGTGACGGTGCAAGCTAAGTAGCCGTACTTACTTACGGTGGGACAATATTTGCACCATACGCCTTTTACGTGCCGATTTCCATCCAGAGGGGTCCGACGGTCGCTTGACAGGTACAGATGGTCCTCCCGTGGCTTGACAGCCCCATGCTGAAGCTGAGGATCACGGAGCGGCGTACACCATCTTCTTGAACGGTATCTCGCCGCTGACAACATCGCAGAAAGGCTTGCCATTCTTGACGCCGACGTGGCCGTAGCCGGTGGCCGTGCACATAAATGCCTGGAAGTCCCCTTTGACCGGCGGTCGGAGGTGCAGGATGCGGTCCACGGCGTCGTACCTGGCGCCGCTGTAGGCGCCCAGCAGGGCGTAGCTTGACATGGCCCGTGCGTACCAGTGACCGCACTCATACTCATTGAACGGATTGCGGAAGCGCCCATCATATCGATGGCGCGCCACCCGAACGATCTCGAGGCCTTCCTCGACCATGCCGCGCAGGATCAGGTGAGACGCCACCTGATACTCGATACCGGTCCAGACTTCATTGCTGTAGACGAACGGCAGGGACGGCATCCCGCCCTTCGGCCAGGTGCATAGCAGCAGGCCGCCCTCGTCCCCCAGGGCGTAGCCGGGACGCTGGGGATTCGCGTGTTCCGAGAGGTCCTTCTTGAGATTGTACTTGTGGACACCCTTCAAGTGGCTGTCCACCTTGGCCTGATCCAGTGTCTCCGGGAGCCCCGAGACCGCTGCCAGCCAACAACCCAGCACGCCGTCGGAGAGGCAGCCCGTTCCGTACTGGTACTTGGGGCCCTCCGCCTTCAACAGCCCCAGGGCCTCGGGCGAGTAATTCCTCTGAAAGCTCTGGACCTCCACGGGACTGCCCGCGCGCAGGCCTTGGGTTTGGATTTGCTGATAGAAGTACTCGCCGTCAAAGAGTCTCTCATTCACGAACTTCCGGCCCTTGTCGAGCAGCTCCTGGTAGTAGGCCACATCGTCGTCGCCGACCTCCCGGCCCATGGCCACGGCGGCCTCCAGAGCGCCGAGGTAGAAGCTGGTGCACATCCCATCGGGGCCCCAGAACTCGATATCGTACGTATTATGGTGTGGCTCGCGAACGATGCCTTCCGCCTCCGGGTCCCAGGTCGCGATGCAGTAGTTCAGGCTCCGGCGCACCTGCGGCCACAGTTTCTTCATCCAGGCGGTGTCGCCGCTGATCCTCCAATCGCGGTACACCTTCATGACGCCGCCCAGTTGCCCGTCGCTGGCGGCGTGGAAGTCGTGCGCCGGCGCGGATCGGCAGCGCAGAGCGGAAATTCTGGTGTCCTTGGTCGTTCTGACTGACGTAGAACTCGGTCTCGCGCAGCGTCCTTTCGAGAGCGGGGAACAGGTGCGGCACCGCCTGCGCGTAGTTCCAGACGTGGGTGCACGACCCAGGGCAGCAGCCCGCCCCATCGTGACATCCCTCGAACCCCCAGAATCGGCCGTCGATCTGCCGGAGCACGGTGGGAGACTTCAGGATCGTCAGATTCGCCGCCACCGCCTCGACCACCTCGGCCGGCAGCGTGGTGGCGTAGAAGCACTCGCTGAATTTCTTGCTCGCGGCCCGCAGCTCATCATAGCCCCCACGCCAGTGGCGAACCACGGCATCGATGTCCGGGAGTTGGCCCGCGTACCAGGGCCGGTACATCTCCTGCTCACCGACGGCAGCGGCGCCGCCTCCTTGTCGCAGATTGCTGTAGGGCACATACCAACACAGCTTCAGTGCGATCGTCTTTGTCTGTCCGGCCTCCATCTCGAAGGGCACGAACAGCGTTGCCCCCGGACTGGGCCCATCCTTCTGCGGGAAGTCCTGGCCGTAGCACTTGCCCTCCTCGATGTCCTTCCAGACCATGGTCAGCGGATCGAACCAGCCGCCCCGGAACCAGGCCGCGTTGACTTTCGCGGTCGGCTCGTCCACGAAAGCGGCGAAATAGCCTTCGTCCTGTTTCTTCAGCGTGCCGCCCGGCGGCTGGGCGAGAATGAATCCACCCTCGATGGTTCGGATCGCCGGAGGATTCCCCTGCGCCGCCATGAAGTTCCTGGCGTTGAACGAATACACCGCCTCGATCTTCTTGCCGGAGGTGTTGACGAACTTGTATTCCAGCCCGGCCATCGGCAGCGACGCCGTATCGGCGTCGGGCGGGGCAAAGGGACTCCAGCCCGTGATTTCGACCTTCAGAGGCATCTTGGGGTCCGCCAATGTCACCGTCGCGAAAGGGAAACGGGTCGCGAAGCTCGCCTCGCGAAAACGCGGGAGCCCATACGTGGTGTCCCCGAGGCCGTTGCCCGGTCCATCGTATGGTCCGGCGCCCGGGTGAATCGCGAAGATCTTCCACTTCGGGACCGGGCCCTCCAGGACGCGGGCGACGTTCTTGTCGCCCTTGACGCACACTGCGGCGAAGACCTTCTCCTCGCGGAAAACGTCGGGGTGATTGTGCAGCGAGAAGTGGCTGAGCATCCCCGTCGCCCTCCAGGCAGATCATCCCCGCGCCGATACCACCCATGGGAAACGCCACGCGGTCCAGGTTCGTTCCGGTGTACGGGCCGTTGTAGAGGTGATCGCCCCGAGCGACCCCGCCCAGAACCACGAGCACCGCACTCCAAGAGGCGAGCCACGAGATTCTACTGGATTTCATTTCCACGCTCCTTAGTCCGGATGTCCCATTCGACCTCACCGTCACGTCCTGGTCGCGGCTCCCCACGTCTCACCGCTCCGTGGGGGTAACCGCCTATTTCGGCCCACAGTATGTTAGACACGACCGGAAAATTCAAGTCCTTTGTCCGCCTACGCGATTACTCACTTGACGAGAGGCGACCCGCCGATTATGGTGCGTTTCGACGGCGACGACGAGCCGAACGACCAGAAGCCGGGGGCGGGGATACACAGCCAGAAGTTCGGCTGGATCCTGAAGGCGGAGATGGATGAGCTTGGACTGAACTGCGAATTCGCCGTCGGCAACATCCCGGGGTTCGACGATCGGATCCAGTTCTTCGTGAAGTATCTGAAGCCATAACGCGAGGTCTCTTTCACATTCTGAAAGGGTTGAAGTCTATGAGGTACAAGCTGGCGATCGGATCGGCGGGGTTGACGATGTTGCTGGCGGCGTGCAGCTTTGCCGCGGGGCCGGCTTCTCCGGCACAGACGGGTGGGGAACTCGCTGCGGCCGCGGACAAAGACCTGCTGGCGAACCTGAAACCCTTTACCGCCGGCGGCAGATACGAGCGTGACGGGAAACAGGCGGATGTGGGGCAGCCCCTCATCCGCGCACCGCTCAAGGTTTCGAAGAATCCCAACTATTTCCAGGACGCGAGCGGCACGCCGTTGGTTCTGTGCGGTTCGCAGACATGGAACACCCTGCAGGACTGGGGCACCGGTGGGTCGGTACAACCGTTGGATTTTGACGCTTTCGTGAATTTCCTGAAGTCACACGGGCACAATTTCACCTTGCTCTGGTTCACGGAATTGCCGGTGTTCCGCGGCTTGCCCAGCACGGAGACAAACCCGCCGGATTTCACGGTCAGTCCGTTTCCATGGATGAGGACGGGACCTGGGCGGGCCACCGATGGTGGATTGAAGTTCGATCTGACGAAATTCAACCCGGCCTATTTTGACCGGCTGCGGTCGCGGGTGGAGGCCCTGAACAAGGCGGGGATTTACGTCGGCGTCTATGTGTTCACCGCGGAATTCGTGTTGCGGTTCCGCTTCGCAGGCGACGGCTACCCGTTCACCGGTCCCAACAATATCAATGCCATTGACGACGGCTACCGAGGCGAGTCGGCCGAGACTGGGCTTGCTTCAGTGACCATGACCACGCCCAACGCCATTACCGATATGCAAGACGCCTACGTCAGGAAGCTCATCGACACGCTGAACGATCTTCCGAACGTGCTCTGGATCACTTCCGAAGAAGCGCCGAAAGGATCGGAATGGTGGAATGCTCACCTGATTTCGCTCATCCGGGTGTACGAAGAAGGGAAACGCTGGCAGCATCCGATCGGATACGCGGTGCTCGCCGATATGAAAGACTCGACGATTTACAATTCGGATGCGGACTGGGTCGCCCCTGGGGCCAAGCTTTCTCCCGAACGGACGCGCGGAACGGGCCATCCGACCTACAAGGTCAACATCAACGACAGCGATCACAGCTACTTTGGGATGTGGAACGATACGCCACAGGTGAACCACAATTACGCCTGGGAGAATTTCATGACGGGCAATCAGGTCCTGTTCATGGACCCGTATCTCGTTTACTACCCGCGCCAGAATCGCAACCTGTGCCTGCGCCGGTCAACGGCATCGGCCGCGTGCCGGACCCGCGGTGGAAGAATTTCCGCGACAATCTCGGATATATCCTGCGCTATTCGCGCAAAGTCAATCTTGCCAACGTCACGCCTCGAAGTTCCCTCAGTTCGACCAAGTATTGCCTGGCCCAGACCCCTTCCGTCGGGGCGGAGTACCTGGTTTACGCTCCGTCCGGGGGTTCATTCACCGTCGATCTCTCAGCGATGCCGGACTCGCGGCGGCTGGCCGTTGAATGGTTCAACCCGGCGACCGGGGAGACGATATCTCAAAGCCCGATGGCCGCTGGGTCACCCTCCCATTCGTTCCGTCCACCCTTTAGCGGCGACGCGGTGCTGTACCTGGTCGATTCCGCTGGACATAGGCAATAGCCGACGGCATTCTTATAATGGTTGACATACAAAAGGACCCTCGACCACAAACAACTGCAGAACGTCGGAGAAGCCCATGAAGGACAGAAGCTCAGCTATAACCGCAATGCAGAGATGCACGATTCGAAATGCCGGCTGGGGATTGTTGGCGCTGACGGTGCTGTGGTTGGCGCTGGGTGCCATTTCGGCGGCCGCAGCAGATCGGAAGGCAGAGGCCGCCGGCATCAAAGTACTGAAGGATGTGTCGTACGGCCCGGACACCCGGAATGTGATGGACCTTTATCTGCCGGAATCGGGGCCGACGCCGCGCCCACTGATTATTTGTATTCACGGGGGAGGCTGGGCCGGAGGGGACAAGCGGGGCTACGCATGGCTGGGGGAGGCGCTGGCGCGCCAAGGATTCGCGGCCGTCTCGATCACCTATCGCTTTGCGCCGGCCTGGCAAGCCCCGGCGCAGTTGGATGACGTGCAGCGAGCGGTGCGCTGGCTGCGGAAGAATGCGGCGCAGTATGGGCTGGATCCGGAGCGGTTCGGTGCCATCGGCGGATCGGCGGGTGGGCATCTGGCCTCGTACCTGGCCTTGGCCGATACGCGGGACAACAGCGATGCCGCCCTGGCGGGGTACTCCAGCCGCGTCCAGTGCGTCGTTGATTGTTACGGGCCGGTAGATCTCGTGGGCATGATGCGGTCCGCCTCGGCGCCGATCGTACAGGCTTTTATCGGCAAGCCGCTGGAAGGGAACGAGGAGGACTATCGCAAGGCGTCCCCGGTTTCCTACGTGAAGAAGAATCCGCCGCCCTTCTTGATCGTGCATGGCACCAAGGACGTTGGCACCTCGCGCGGTCAGGTTCCCATCGAGCAGTCGCTCGACTTCCATGCGAAGCTGCGACAGGCCGGCGGCGAGGCGACGTTACTGAAGCTCGAAGGAGCGGGGCATGGGTTCACGGGCAATGGTTCAAACAAGTATGCGCAGGAGACCTTGGGGGCAGCTCTGGAGTTCTTCACGAAGCAGTTGATGAAACAGAAAGGGCGACTATGAAGAACAACGCTCGCTTTGTTAGCCCAATCACGTGTCGTGGTCTTCTAAAAGGCTTCCAGAAGGTGCACCTGGACCCGGGGGCAACCCGCCGCGTTGAAATCGCTCTGCCACCAGCCGCGCTGGCGTTCTACGATGTGTCGGCGCGCAAGTGGAAAACCGAAGCCGGCAGGTACGAGGTACAGGTTGGCACTTCCAGCAGGGATATCCGCTTGAGATCGACGGTCCAGGTTGCAGAGGCTCGGTATCACGAGCGGTTCTGATCGCTTTTTATCGTAGGGTATCCTTCGTGCCGTTCACGACAAACTGCTGCGTCACGGGCCCCACGGTCTCATACGTCTTGCTTTGTTCGTATTCGTTCCCCCACACGATATTATCCTTGTCATGCACCAGCCGGTGCTCTTTCGTGAGAGTCACGCTCACGGTCACCGTCCCGCCCGTCCCGTCGGACGTGCCTGTGATCAGCCCGGTGTCGGCGTTGATGCTCATCCAGCTCGGTTTTTGCGTGAGCGAGAACTTCAGCGGCTCGATCTTCCAGAATTTGGCTCCGGGCTTCGGCTTGGCGGCATCCCTTCTCGTGAGGTCGCCGATGGAACGGATGGCCTTCACTTGATAGCGATAAGGCTGGCCCGCGGGCGCGCTCGTGACCGGTGCGCTGTAGATGAACGGCCTGGGGCGCTTCGACATAATCCGAATCCCCGCTTCTCTTGTCCCTGGCCGTCCACCGCCACGACGCGGTAATAGGCCTTGTTGGCGTTCGGCAGAGCGTTGCCCACGCCCACCACATCCAGGGAAGTGCCTGTGACCTCGGCCACGAAGTTGGCCGGAAACGGGTTGGTGAGCTCTTTCGTGTCGCCCAGCTTGACCTCATAGGGAGCGTCATGGACCGTGAAGCCCTTCTCGTCGCTGCCGTATACCCGGTACTTGGCGGGTGGCCTTCCCACCGGATTGGCGCTCCATGTCAATGTGCCGATTCCGGTGTCCGCGTTGTATTTGATCGCCACGTCCATGGGATATGCCGGCCCCTGCGCCGTGAAACTCCACGTGCCGCTCCACGGCCCCCAGACGCCGTTTGCATCCTTCGCTTTCACGTGCCAGTAATAGGTCTGTGCCGTGCGTCAAGAGGCCGGGGCGCGGAAGCGTGTAGCGAGTCTTGCCCTTGTCGGGCGTCCTGGAAATGTATTTGTCGAAATTGGGAGACATGGGCCATCGCATGTCGGGACGGTCCGAAAGCTGGAAATGATAATCCGTGATGGCGTCGCCGTCGGGGTCCGTGGCGGCGTTCCACTGGAACACCACATCCGTGCCGTCGCTCTGCGCCGCCGTGGGCCGGATAGACGGGAGATGCGGGCGCCTTCGGAGGGCGTGTCTTCGACCTTTCGACCCAGGTGTGCGTGATCCTCAGGTGCCTGGCGGCGTTGGTGCCGGTCTTGTCGTCCGTGTGCTCCAAGTACGTGAAACGGTTGTCTCCCACGGTCATGGACGGCATGGCCAGCGGCGCCATCTGGATGTCGTTGGTGATCTTGACGCCGCTCAAGCGACGCTTTGCCCGTCAAGGTGCATCTGAGCCAGTACTCGTTCGCCGTCGGCGGTGCGGCCTTTGAACTTGCCGTCAAACTCGGCCAACGGTCGCCAGCGGCGTGTAAACGGTCTTCCGCCAGTCTTTCGGGTCCAGGAAACCGATCTCGAAAGCATATCCATCGCCCGCGGCGGCAAGGGTGCCTCCGATGAATTGATAGGGCACTTTCATCTGCCAAACGATGGTGCCCGTGCCTCCCTCCGTGGCCGTAAGGACGCCGTCTTTGTTGGTGATGTTCGTCACGGTCGCTCCGGCCCGCCACTGCGCATCGTTCTTGAAATCCGGAGCATATTCCCAGAGGCCGTTATAGATCGTGTCCGGAACCATCGGGGGATTCCCCGTCATGTCGCCGTGATATTTCACCGGAGTCTCGTGCCCCCACCTCCACTCGATGGCTTCGTGCGGACGCAGGACCATGCCCATGGTCCACCAGTTCCAGCCCTTGAGCTTTGACGGTCGTGTTCCCCTCCCAGGTGTAATATTGCGCATAGTCCTCATTATTCTTCACCGGATTCATGGGACTCATGATTCCATACTGATGCACGCGTTTGATCAGGTCGTGGTCCCGCACCAGATCCAACTCGTTGGCGAGGGTGTGGTTGTCCCGCAGGAGCATGAAGGTGGCCATGTCCCCGTCGAGCGTGTTGTACCTGCCGTCGAAGAAAGCCTGCGGGACACAATGGCCGGGGCAATGGCTGAAGATGAAATCGTTCATGCCGACTTTGCTCAGCAGGTCCGAGACGCACAGCGTGCTGTTGCCGCAGGTGTTGAAACCGAATACGTTGATCGCCTGCGAAACGTCGCCCTGCGCTCCGTTGTCGCCATTGCCTTTGTGGTAGCGATGGGTGATGTAGAAGTAGAAGATCGCGAGGGCCTTTTCCCTGTCGGTCGAAAGTCCTTTCATAACCGAGTTGGCTATCGTCTGCTGGGAGAAGAAGTCGATGGGGCCTATTGTCAGCCACGGGTTGATCACCTTGGCCGCGCCGACGTTCTCCATGCGTATCGAACGGTTGGACTCCCACGTCTGCTCGTACGGCTCCCAGACGCCGGGCAGCGTGGTGCACATCTTTCCGTCCATCGTGCCGCCCTGCGTGATGTTGTAGGTGAAAGGCGCGGTGGTGACGTCCTGGACGTGGCGTCTTCGGAACGTCCGTGGGGTCGGTGTTGGACGCCCAGGGCTCGAACGCTCCCTGCGACTGGGGAATAGGACAAACAGCCGAACAAACCGCCATGCACGCAACCAGTCTAAACGCTTTGAGCATAATGGTACTACTTTAGAAGAAAGGCTGTGCAAAGTCCAGATGCTCATTCGATCACCGTCACAGGGTGGACTTTCCGCTAAAGCCGGGTAAGATTTGCAGTGGCCGGGGCCCTGTGATTTGAGAATGATCGCGGACGACCGGGACTCAATTGGAGCACGGCAGCCCGGGCTGTGGAATAACCGAGGGGAAAAACATGAAGGTGCGATTTCCGGTTCAACATGTCATTCCAAGAGCGTCACGGCAACTGCGAAGGTACGTCGCCTTCGGCGACACCCCAGCCAAGTGGGCTGGAAGACCTCTCACCATGAAGCACTGATCGCAAAGCTATTTAAGGACCGATTCATGTACCACAACTCCTCTTCTTTAGACCGTCGGAGCATTCTCAAAACACTGGCCATGACTGCCGCCGGCTTGGCGGCGGGACTCCCTGCGAAAGGACAACCCCCTGCACGCCGCAAGATCAGGCTCGGCTACGACAATTACTCGATCCGTGCTTTGGGCCTGAAGGCGCCGGCGTTGCTCGACTATGCCGTCGAATTGAAGCTCGACAGTGTATTCATCACCGACTTGGGCGCCCTCGAGAGCTTCGAGGACAAGTATCTCGCCGACCTCAAGGTGCACGCGGCCGATCAGGGCATCGATATCTACCTGGGGGGCGGGAGCATTTGTCCCACGTCCACGTCCTTCAACACGCGCTATGGCACGGCCCCAGAGCTGCTGGCCTTGGGGATTCGCCTGGCCCAGGCGCTGGGATCGCCTGTGTTCCGTGCGGTACTGGGAAACGCCCGGGACCGGAAAAGCCCGGGAGGTATCGAGGCGCGGATCGCCGAGACGGTCAAGGTCCTGGGGACGGCCCGTACCCGCGCGCTGGATGCCGGCGTCAAGATCGCCATCGAGAACCACGCCGGCGATATGCAGGGATGGGAGTTGGCGTCCCTGATCGAAGCCGCGGGCAAGGACTTCGTCGGCATTACGTTCGATTCCGGCAATGCCGTTTCGGCGTTGGAAGATCCGCTGGCGGCCCTGGAAGTCATGGCTCCTTACGTAGCTGCCACGCATCTGCGCGATATCATGGTCTGGGAATACGAGGACGGCGCGATGATGCAATGGTGCGCCCTCGGGGACGGATTGGTCGACTGGCCCAGGTTCATCGACCGCCTGGCCCAATGGTGTCCCGGTGTGCCCGTCCACTTTGAGATTATCTCCGGTTCCAATACCGCCGTGCCTTACCTGAAACCTGAGTTCTGGGAGGTCTGGCCCAAAGTGCGGGCGGCCGACTTTGCCAAGTTCCTGGCCCTGGCCAAGCGCGGTAAACCGCGTGAACCACATCCGTGGCCGGCTGACCGGCAGGAACGGCTGAAAGCAGAGCGGCAATACCAGAAGAGCGAACTGGAACGAAGCGTCAAGTATGCCCGGGACATGCTGGGACTGGGGGTGAGGGCCGGTTAGGCATCCCCGGCGTGGAGACAGTTGCAACAGAGAACGGCAACGTTTAAGATCAGAGAATGATCCCAACGGAGTCGCCCCGCAAACGGCACCCGGCAGGATGTCGCACGCGACCTCGACACCTTCGAGTCGCGCTGTGGCCCCGGCGGGTCCACTGGAGTAGAGTGTTCATAACTGTCTAACGAAGGAGAAGGTCATGCAATCCACACGACGCACGTTTCTCGGGGGTCTCGCCGCAACAGTAACTGCACCGCTTATCCTGCCCTCGCACCTGCGGGCGGCCGAAACGAAGGCCAACTCCCGGCTGACCATGGCCTTTATCGGCGTGGGAACCCAGGGGCGGGGACTGCTGGGCGGGTTCCTCGGCCAGGAGACACAGGTGCTGGCCGTGTGTGACGTCGACCAGACCCGCCGCGAGGCCGCGCAGAAGCGGGTCGAGGAGTATTACGCCAATCGGCCGGGCGCGCCGGCAAGTGCGACGCGTACACCGACTTCCGCGAGATCATCAATCGCAAGGACATCGACGCCGTCTGCATCGCCACCCCGGATCACTGGCACACGCTCATCACGCTGGCCGCCCTGCGGGCGGGCAAGGACGTCTACTGCGAGAAGCCGCTGACCCACAACATCCACGAAGCGATCGAGGTCATCAAGGCGGTGGATGCCAACCAACGAGTGCTCCAGACGGGCTCCATGCAGCGGTCCGACAAGGAGTTCCGCATTGCCTGCGAACTGGTGCAGAATGGCGTCATCGGCAAGGTCCAGCGCGTCGAGTGCAGCTTCGGCGGCCCGGGCGTCCCCTGCAATCTGCCGGAGGAAGCCATGGAACCAGGACTGGACTGGAACATGTGGGTCGGCCCCGCGCCGATGCGGCCGTACAATTCCGTCCTGAGCCCGCGCGGCGTGCACAAGCACTTCCCGAACTGGCGCGCCTACAAGGAATTCGGCGGCGGGATGGTATGCGACTGGGGCGCCCACCATCTGGACATCGCCCAGTGGGGCCTGGGCATGGATGAGAGCGGGCCCGTGGAAGCGCGGCCGCCGGCCAAGACCGGCGCGGACCGCGGCGCGACCCTGGTCTACGCCAACGGGGTAGTCGTGGAACACAAGAACGGCATCGGCGTGCACTTCTATGGCACCGAAGGCGAAGTCCTGGTGGACCGCGGCCAGTTCGCGCTCAAACGCGGCAGCGAGACGATTGCTTCCTTTCTCAACAGCGACCAGGAAGGACGCAAAGGCACCTCCTGTGCCGCGCAGGTGCAGAAGGCGGAGAAGGCTTTCCTGCAGGAGGCGAAGATCAAGCTGTACGTGAGCAAGAATCACCTCGCCGATTTCCTGAGCTGCGTGGCCTCGCGCAAGAAGCCCATCACGAGCGAACAGGTGGGCGGCCGCTCCGCCATCTGCTGCCACCTCATGAACCAGGTGTACTACCACGGGCAGACCCTCAAGTGGGACCCGGCGAAATTCGAATTCACGGGCGGCACCGGCGATCCGAAATGGCTGACACGTGACTACCGCAGTCCGTGGAGCGTCTGACCTGCTCGCCGCATCAGCATCTTTAGTGAGGAACAAGAGCCATGAGGTCCAGGCAAACCATGAAGCCCCTTCTGCTGGCTGTCGTCTGCACGTTCAACATCGGTTCCTTTGCCGCTGCGGCTGGGGAAGCTCCGAGTCGCGGCGCAACTCCGTTCGCGATCCCCACGTTTCACTGCCTGGGACTCTACTGGTCGCCGCCGGGCGGGGCGGCGGACAAAGAAGTCCTGGTTCGCTATCGGCGGCAGGGAGCAACGCAGTGGAAAGAGGGACTGCCCATGCGCTACAATCCGATTCCGAAAACCGACGAAGACCTGGCCGACTACCGCGGCAGCATCGTCCACCTCGTGCCGGCCACGACCTACGACATCCAACTGACCCTGGCCGGCACGGCCACGACCGCGAACCTCACGGCCACGACGTGGAGCGAGGATTTTCCCGTCGGCGAGGTGATCCGCGTGGGCGACCGCGACACGCCGCTGGTCATCACAGACTCCGGCACGCCCCAGGGCCTACCGCGTCTATGACGGCCGGGGCGCGACCATTGACGTGCGCCACCAGCACGATTCGTGCATCACCATCAACGCCTCCTACGTCATCCTGCGCGGCTTCACCCTCAGGGGGGCGGGTGCGGCCAACATCGACTCCGAGACGAATCATTGGGGCGATCCGCATCGACGGGCGGTCACGACATCGTCATCGAAGACTGTGACATTTCCGACTGGGGCCGGCTCAATCCCGCGACCGGTTTCGGGTTCGACTACGACGCGGCCATCTATCTCGCGCAGCGCCACGCTGCAAGCGGCTCATCGTCCAGCGCTGCAAACTGCACCATCCGACGTTCGACGGCAGCACCTGGTACGAGCCGAAGTATCCCACGCACACGATGGGGCCGCAGTGCATCTCGCTCTTCAACGCGGGGGGCAACCACGTCATCCGCTACAACGAGTGCTTCTCCGACCTGGAGCACATGTACAACGACGTCATCGGCGGCGGCAGCAACGGGAGTTTCCGGGCTCGCCCGGCCCCGACTCGGACATCTACGGCAACCTCATCAGCCACTGCTGGGACGACGGCCTGGAAGTGGAGGGCGGCAGCCGCAACGTGCGCGTCTGGGACAACTACATCACGCAGTGCATGATGATGATCGGCAACGCGCCGGCGTCCATCGGCCCGCTCTACATCTGGCGCAACGTCGTCGCCCACTCGCAGTCCCAGCCGGACGCCGGCGGGGGGAACTTCCTGAAGATGGGCTTCGCCAACAGCGAAGACTGGATGACCGGCCAGATGTACATCTTCCACAACACGATCTTCCGGTCGGACGAATGGCTCCCGACGGGCGGCCTGGGCGGCAATCGCATCGTCAAGCACACCGTGTCCCGCAACAACATCCTCCACGTCCGCTCGCCCAGCAACTGGAGCGCCAGCGACAACAAGCAGAACGCCGACAACGACTTCGACTACGATCTCTACAACGGCCGCGTGCCGCCGGCGCAGGAAGCGCACGGGGTTCGCGGTGAGCCCGTCTACGCGGCCGGCGCCGGCTTCGACCCGGCGACCAGAACCGGTCGTTTCCAACTGGCGCCCGACAGTCCCGGCGTGGGCGCGGGCCAACCGATTCCCAACTTCAGCGACGGCTACACCGGCAAAGCTCCCGACATCGGCGCCCACCAGCGCGGTGCGCCTCCGATCCAATACGGTGTGCACGCCAACCAACCTTGACGGCGGCGAGCCGCCCGCGCAGACCCGCCGGGGAGATTTCGGCGATCTACCTGGGGGAAACGACCGAGGCACCGCCCACGCGCCGTCCCCCAGATACCCCAGGGGCGCCCAAGTTTGGCTTTGTTCCGCACTTCAAACTTCACACTTCAAACCTCAAACTTCTTCTCAATTGGGTTCGTTTCGCACGATTGACCCCTGGGAACGCCGATCTCCCGATCGGCACACTGGCGGAAATTGGCTTTGTTTTTTCGCATGACCTTGCGGGTCGAATTCGCCATAACCATTTTCTCATAAAACACTTACCATCGTTTGCCCCGCTCCGGAAATTGGGTTTGTTTCGCACGAATACTCACCACGGAGACACAGCCTGCCCCCGCGCAGGCGGGGGGAGGCCACAGAGCAACCTCCGGCCGCAGCCAAAACTGTTCTCTCGCCAAGGCCTGCCCTGAGCGACGCCGAATGGGACGCGAAGCACGCAAAGAAGACCGAAACGAAAACCTGGTCGAACCTTGGCGATCTTGGCGTCTCTGCGCGAGACATAATTCATAAACATGTCATCCTCACGAAGGCGGGAATCCAAGACCACCTCTGTGGTCTCTGTGCCTCTGTGGTGAACCATCTGAACCTTCGCAGATTGGGTTCGTTTCGCACGTTTCGCCCTCCGGGGGTGACAGCCGACCAGCCAGATTGGCTTTGTTTTGCCGAAGTCCGTTGCATGTCCAATATACCATAAATCTTTGCCCATCAAGGACTTGCCCTTCATATTGCTCCGGTGCCAATTGGGTTTGTTTGTACAACGCCGCACGTCCCACGCCCCCCGGGCCTCGTCCCCCCGGCGTAGCCGGAAATTGGCTTCGTTTCGCACGGATCTTCACCGCCGGGGCACAGAGGTCCGAGAGTGGCCTCCGACACGAGGCAAAGAGATTCAACCGCGAAATCTTGCCCTGAGCGAAGCCGAACGGGACGCCAAATATCCGGCGCGGCCTGCGGCCGCAACCAAACCTCTTCTTCTTTGCTCACCACGGAGATCACGGAGGACACGGAGAAGGAGTGAATTCCCCAGCGACGCCACGACGCAGGACCAAGTTCGCCAAGTCCTTTCAATCCGTCTTTCCGGTTCTGTCTCCGTGCTCTCCGTGCCCTCCGTGGTTCAGAACCGTTTTTTGCCACCAAGAACAGGGTGAGGCCAGTGACCGAGATTAGAATTTGCCCAGGAAAACAAGATTTGAACAAGTAGTGGTGCGAATCCGAGCGATTCACCTTTCCTTCATTCATTCGTGTGATTCGTGCCATTCGTTGTTTTCCCGTCCGCAAATTGGCTTTGTTTTTCCGAAGCCTATTGCAGGTACGATGTACCATAACTCCTTTCCTGCAAGCCACTTGCCCCTCCCGCAGGTCCGCCGGAAATTGGCTTTGTTTGGCGCATTTGCCCCTCGTCCCCCGTCCCTCTGGCCTCGTCCCGCGCGGCGTAGCCGGGCAAATTGGCTTTGTTCCGCACGATTTGCCCTGGTGGTAGAGCACGTCCGGCCCTGCCGGCCACCGGCCGCAACCAAAAAGGACTCGCGCAGAGGCGCGGAGGCGCAGAGAGGAGCAAGAGGGGACGCATTGCCCGAAGCGGGGCACGAGGCGTGTCCAACTCTGCGTCCCTGCGTCTCCGCGCGAGATATAATTCCTGCTGTCTTCTGTCGAATCATAAATCATAAATCGTAAATCATAAATCCAGAGGGTTCGCCCCGGACCCGAGCATCCCTCTACCCTTGCTCCGTGTTGCACGAATCGTGACGAAATTCTGTGCGCGCGGGACGCCCAAGAATCGCGCAACTCCTTGTGCGGGAAGGAATAAAGAATTTTTGGGTCGCCGGGTGTTTCGCCTTTTGGACTGTTGCACGAACGTTGTCATTCGACGCAAGACCGAGGACGGAAGGCAGACCGCCCACCGGCTACTGGTTTTTGAACCGCGAAGGGCACGAAAGACCCAGCGCGGCCTCCGGCCGCAACCAAACCTCTCATTTCTTTACTTACCACGGAGATCACGGAGGACACGTCGCGGCCTCGCTGCGCTCGGCCGCAACCAAAAAGTTCGTCGAAGGGGAAAACCATCGTAACCTACCGTGCATCAAGACGTTACAAACGCTCAAAATCAGAATCGAGCGCGAAAAGCGACGTTTTGCAGGATTGTAGTACGGAGAAAGAGTGGATTCACAAGCGACAAACCAGCGCGTATCTCAGGGAATCGACCTGGTCGGAGAATTCTTCCGGCAGGCCGTTGAAATCGGCGAAGAGGTCGAGCTGCTTATCTTCGGGCTTCTCCTTGCGCGGCAGGGCATTGATGATCGCCTGCGGATGGATCTTCTCCTGGATGTAGATGGGCACGACCGGCACGGCGAGGCCTTTCTGGTCCTGCTCATCCTTGCCCTTCCAGACCAACTGCGGATCGAGCGACGGATCGCGGGGATAGAGCATGGTCTTCGGAGCGTTCTCATCCTCCGCCACGAAATCCCGCAATTCCTCGGTCGGGATGTTCTTGCGTTTGTCCTTGTGACGGATGGGTTCAACTCTGTTCGATGCGTTCTTCTTGGCCATATTTTTCAATCTCTTGAATCTGCGTTAATCGGCGTAATCTGCGGCTCCGTTTCTTCTCTTCCGTCCTTTTCGCAAATCCTATGGCTGGCACCATAATAGGGCCACCAAATGCGTTAGTGGCACCATTAGGGTGCCATCCTCACAGATGCACCCACCGCGCGCCGGGTCCGGCACCGACCCGTTTGATCTTGCCGCTCTTGGCCAACTCCGTCAAGGCCCGCTTCAAGGTGCGAGGGCTGATGCCGGCACAGGCCCGGCGCAGGTCCGCGATGGTGAACGGATCGGGCAGGCGGTCGATCGCGCGCCGCACCATCTCGCGTTTGGCCCCCCGGGCGGAGGTGATCGCGCCGACGCGGGCTTCAAATTCGTTGTAGGCGGCGGTGAGCATCCCCAGGAAGTATTCCCACCAAGGCCGCAGCTCGTGTCGGGTCTGATGCCAGCCCTCTGAGCTTTTCCGCAGCGCCTCGTAGTACGTCTCTTTGCTCTCTTCGACGATGCGCTCCAGGCTGATGTACCGCCCGACCTCGTATCCGGCGTGGTACAGCAGTAGAAGAGTCAACAGACGCCCGATGCGTCCGTTGCCGTCCATGAAGGGGTGAATGCACTCGAAATCGAGGATGAAACTCGCGCTTAGCAACAGCGGGTCCGTCTTGCCTTCTGCCAGGGATTGGTCGAACAGATCCACTAACCCGCATATTTCATCGAATTTTGGTGTTTTTCAGTAGACAAATGGCCTAACTGCCGGTAGGGTAAGGAGTTGTAACGATTCCAGCCCTCCGACAGAAAGGCCATTTCTATGACAGACTGTACCACCGAACCCCTGCTGTTTGCAAGTCTCAAGCGTCAGAACATCCAAGCCGACTTTCGCGGCGGTCGGCTGACCTCCGATGGGGGAGCCTTGCTGTTGCGGGAGGCGGATCGCTCTCTGGGCCTGATCGACGCGATCAATGCCTGTATCTTCGATCCCCGCAATCCGTTCTTTATCGCTCATTCTCAAAGGACCCTCTTGGCCCAACGCATCTTCGGCATCGCGCTGGGCTATGAAGATCTCAACGACCACCAGAATCTGCGGGAAGATCCGCTGTTTCAAGTGCTCTCCGAGCGGGGCGTTCGTGCCGACCTGCCGCTGGCGTCGCCGCCGACCTTGTGCCGCCTGGAGAACCGCGTGGATCGCCAAGCCCTGGCCCAGATCGCGGAGGTCTTTGTCGAGACCTTCATTCGCACGCAAACCACCCCGCCGGAAGAATTGATCCTGGATTTTGACCCGACCAACGACCCGGTCCACGGCAATCAAGGAGATGCCGGTTCTTTCACGGCTACTACGACCAGTACTGTTTCTTGCCCTTGTACGTGTTCTGCGGCCGCCAGTTGCTGGTGGCGTATCTGCGGCCCGCCAATATCGATGGGGCCAAGCACAGCCGGGCGATCTTGAAGCTGCTGGTGAAACGGTTCCGGCGGCAATGGCCGAACGTACGGATCATCTTTCGCGGCGACAGCGGCTTTTGTCGCTGGCGCTGATGCGTTGGTGTGACAAGCACGACGTGGGCTATCTTATCGGTCTGGCCCGCAATGCGGTGCTGAAACGCCTGGCGCGTCCTTGGACGGAGGTCTCCGCCGCCCAGTTTGCCCAGACGAAGGAGAAGCAGCGGCTCTTTGGGGAGTTGGTCTATGGGGCCGAGACCTGGGACCGCCAGCGTCGAGTGATCGTCAAAGCCGAATACCTGGACGAGGGACCCAATACCCGCTTCCTCGTGACCAATCTGGCCGCGCGCGCAACCGCTGTACGACGAGGTCTATTGCCGGCGCGGGGACGCGGAGAACCGGATCAAAGAACAGCAGTTGGGCTTGTTTGCCGACCGGACCAGTTGCCATGACTTCGTGGCGAACCAATTTCGGGTACTGCTCTCGGCGGCCGCCTACCTCCTGGTGGATCATCTGCGTCAGCAAGCGCTGGCCGACACGGAATTGGCCCATGCCCAAGTGGACACGATTCGCCTGAAGCTGCTGAAGATTGGGGCCCGGGTGGGCTGTTCCGTGCGCCGGGTGGTGATCCATCTGGCGGAGAGTTATCCGCGGAAGGACCTGTTTGCCCGAATTCTGAGCCGTTTGCGGGCTCTGGCGGTACGTTGTCCGGCTTCCGGCTAACTGCGCGGAAAATCCTGGTGGCGTGTCGGGGGTAAGGGGGTGGTGTGCACCGACGGCGGCCGGGAATCATATTCGGTCACACCCTATCCTGAATTCGGCCGCCCGCAGGGTTTACCGACCCCGATGAAATATGCGGGCTAAGCGTCTGCATGAACTCCGGCGTAACGAGGGCGGAGGCCGGACGGAAACGAACGACCTGCCGACCATCGGACCGAACCTCCACAATGGCATTGTCCTTGGCCTTCCATTGACCCCGCTTCTCGCCCGTATACCGGTACATGTTCGATGCCAGTTGAGAATGAGCTTCGTCGAAAGCCGCAAAGTGGCGTGGTGAAGATGGATGTCGGCCAGGACTTCGCGATAGCCGGCAACCTCCTGTTCGGGCCGGTCGCGGGGCGTCGTCTTTTCGGTCACCAACTCGGACAGACGCTCCGGCAAAACCGTGATCCCCTCGATGCGATTGGAGGACTCGACGCTCTGGATCATGGCGACACGGCGGAGCGTTCCCAAGACCTCCGGCGACTGCTCCGAGTAGAGGACCTGCCGTCCCCGGAACTCCCCCAGACCACGCAGCGCCATGGCCAGCGAGTGCGAAATGGCTGTCTCCAGCAGGTAGCCATGCTCAAATGATCTCATAAATCGCCTTATTCCAGTCAACCATCACAAGGGCAACCGGGCGACGGAGGACATAGCAGCCTTGTCCTTCTGGTCCTGCTCATCCTTGCCCTTCCAGACCAACTGCGGATCGAGCGACGGATCGCGGGGATAGAGCATGGTCTTCGGGGCGTTCTCATCCTCCGCCACAAAATCCCGCAGTTCCTCCGTGGGGGTGTTCTTGCGTTTGTCCTTGTGGCGGATGGACTCGACCGGAGTGTTCTTGCTACTTGCCTTCTTCGCCATATTCCCAGATTCCTATCGAACAGCAGCCTCATTCATCCGACGACTCAGAGGAGTGGGCATCTCATCATACGTCCGCCCGTCAAGCAATCGCCCCGTCTTCTTTCTGTTTGGCCCACCCCACTGTTTGAAGAAGAAAGGAACGTGTGCTTCCCGACACTGGCAGTGAATATCACGCACCCATGTAGCTGACATTGGGCGTGCTCCGGGGCCAGATTCCCCTCCCACAATCACCCAGTCTACTCCCGACAAATCCATTCGCGGCATCGGCCCAAGCAGAGGTTCGAGCGACAGGAAACGCACAGCCGCACCCACCATTCGCAGATGCTCGATGCGACTGGCGTAGTCGGGGCTTTCCACTGTCACGCCCATCCAAATGTTCTCCGGCCACGGTAGTGCCGGAGCAATCTCGACCAATCGAGCGGAACGCTTAGTCAGGACTTGAAAACGATGCCATGTTGCCTCCTTCATCACTGCGAAGACCCGCTGGATGAAATCATCCGGCACATCCTCGTGAAAGAGGTCCGACATGGAATTGACGAAGATAGCCATTGGGCTGCGCCAGCGAAGCGGTAGGTCGAGCATGTGTTCGTGAAGTGTCACGCGGAAACCGTTCGCGTAGTTGCTCTGTCCCATTGCCTTTAGACGCAGTGCCATGCGCTCGGCATAGCAATGGGCGCAGCCGTCGCTGATCTTTGTACATCCTGTCACTGGATTCCAGGTGGATTCAGTCCATTCGATTGACGACTTCATTCCCATTGCGGCACTCTGCTTCAAATCGGCGGAAACGTAACCTGCACGTTGTCCCCAAAGGAATTTTTGCGGTGTTTCGTGGCCGTTATCTTCCCGGCTTCTTCGAGCTGCACCAAGGCTTGCTTGTAGTTGCGGCTCACATACGGGCGGTCAACATTGTGTTGCTCGTATATCTCATGCATCGTTAGCGTCTGGTCGGCAAAATCCTTGAGGAGCATGTCAGCCAAGTCATCCAAGGGACGAGACAACTGAAACAGAAGTTGTAGCCGGCCCCGTCGCCGAACGTCTACTGGGTTGTACTCAAACGAGGCAACATTCTGTTCTCGCGAGGACGATTCGCTCGCCATGATGTCCTTCATGATTTCGTAGCCCTTAAAGCCTTTGCTGACAAAGATCAAATGATGGCTTGTCCTTGTTCCCCTACGGTTGCGGAATCGAAACGGTAAAACGTAACGCGGCCCAAGCGCTTTCAGGGCCAGGCATAACGCTTCGACAATCACCAGTTCTCGTTCGTCGCTGCTAAGGGGCTCTAGCTGATCACGAACCTGGTCGGCCCGCTTCTCTCCGAATAGGCAATCCATATGTTCTTTGACCATCGGATTGCTTAGCCCCATGTTGATTCGATTGTAATTGAAGAAGAAGAGGCAGTCGCACCCCCAATCCTTTATGACCGAGTTCACAAGGCGAAGAGAAAGCCCCTTGTAACCCCACGGATCAACGAAGAACAGCGTGGGGACAAGATTCATCTCCTCAAACATCTTGACGATCTCTTCTCCCACTTCATTAGTCCGGACATCCGGCTTATATCTGAGGGTGTCAATTCCCGGAACCTCTCCAATCGCCCGCTGCAAAGACTCCGTATTGTTCTCGTCCTTATCATTGAAGAGCGTGACGAGGCGGTCTCGAACCTCCGGTTTCTGAACAGCCTTTTCGAGCACGAGCAGAGGCGTTGACTGTGTACCGTCCTGGTATCGGCCGGGCCCAGCAAACAGGTCGATATAGGCGATTCGGTCCTCTCTTTTGTACCTATTTTGCGTGGCTATCATGACGCTTGCCCAAGCATCGAAGTACTTGGCCACAATGGCCGCCTTTACCCTGGATTGATCCCTACTCTCGTTAAAGAAACTGTCTTCGTTCATGGTCGCTCCCCTTCAACTCCTGCTGGAGTCATCTATTTGCCTCTTCCCGTATCTGGTTTTCCGCGTTCCACGGATCGTCAATTTCGATAAACCTCCATCGACTGAAGCCGCCGTGATTGTTGACGGCAGGGACCCAGAGCGTCCGGGCGGTGGCGGCCTTGTCCTTCTTGTTCTCGCCCGAGACCTCGATCAGCAGGTTCAACAGGTCGTCCGGGCTGTGACCGTCGTCGAGGCACGCGATGAAGTCGGCCGTGCAGATGGCCGTCTCAAGGGCCTCGATCTGGCAGAAGAACAGCTTCTTCTCGCGGTCGGGGTCGGTCCAATAGGCCAGCAGCCGGCTCGTGGTGGGCGTCACGCCGATGTAGCCGCCTTCCCGCCAGAGCTTCACGTGGGCGCGAATCTGGTTGACGAGCTTGTTCTCCTCGATCCGGTCCTGGGTCCATTCGGTGTCGAACTCAAGCTGCTTCTGACCCTTCTTGCGGGGCCGGGCGATGGGCACGAAATAGGAACTGGTCCGGCGGCCGTCGATGACCTCGTTGGTGATCCCCTCGTCGGTGAATTTGAAATGCCGACCCGGCTCGTGGAACGGCGAATTGATTACCGGGTTCTCGATAACGACTTGCTTCACAGGGCAATTCTCCCTCAGCGACCAACCTTCTATCGCACGCGGCAACGTCCCTGCCTCATCTCAACTTCCGACCGTGCACGCGTCCGCAGATTCGGCCGAATCCTACCCCCTATTATCGGCCAGAGCAAGGGGATTCTGGAGGAAGTTCGAAGTGTGAAGTGGGGCGCGCGAGCGGCCAGGGGCCTCTGGCTTTCCTCTTTCCCGGGGGCAAATGTCTTCTGCCGGGGGAGGCGAATTGTGTTCCCGTCTTATTCTGGACTCGGTATCATTCCCCGCAGCGCCGCTGCGCGTCGGGCCAAGGTGTCTTTGCCAAGGAGAAATCTATGAAGCTTCATGTCTCTCGTTCCGCTGTCGCCGTACTTTTGACCCTCACCCTGGCCGGCGGCCTGTTGGGGCAGGCCGCGTCGGACTCCCAGGGGCAGACCCGTGTGACCAACGGCCGGTCCGCCGTCCGTGTCTGGGAGGAGCAAGTCACCATTCCCACCTACCTCATCGGCCCGCCGGAGCCCAATCCGCAGTTCTACTTCGGCGGCGCCTCCCAAGGAGCACAGCAGCGTATCTACCCCTACCCTGCCTACGATAATCTCACCACCGAGAAGGTCGACAAGCCCTACCGGATGGTCTACCTCGAAAACGAATACCTCAAGGTGGGCATCCTGCCCGAAAGCGGCGGGAAGATCTTCGAGGCCATCGACAAGACCAACGGCTACAACTTCTTCTACCGCCAGCACGTCATCAAGCCCGCCCTGATCAGTCTGCTGGCGCGTGGATCTCCGGCGGCGTCGAGTGGGATGTCCCGCATCATCACCGGGCCACCTCCTTCCTCCCCGTCCAGTACACCCTCGAGGAAGCGGCCGACGGTTCCCGAACCGTCTGGGTCGGCGAGCTCGAGCTGCGCGACCGCATGCGCTGGGCCGTCGGCCTCACGCTGCATCCCGGCAGGTCCTATCTGGAGGCCTCCTTCCGCGTGGTCAATCGCACGCCGGTGCCCACGTCGATGCTGTGTTTCTCCAACGTGGCCGTCCACGTGAATGAGGACTACCAGATTATCTTCCCGCCCAGCACCCAGTGGGGGACGGGCCACGGCAAACGCGATTTCACGAGCTGGCCCATCAGCAACGGCGTCGACCTGAGCTGGTACAAGAACATTCCCGGCAGCCGTTCCGTCTTCGCTTGGAACTACCGTGACGATTTCTCCGCCGGTTACGACCACGGCAGGAAGGCCGGCACGATGAGTATCGCGGACCACACGGTCGTCGCGGGCAAGAAGTTCTTCACCTGGGGCGACAGCCCCAACGGCCATTTGCAGGACACTCTCCTCACCGACTCCGACGGCCCCTACATCGAGCTGATGGTCGGCGCCTATTCCGACAATCAGCCCGATTACAGTTGGATGACGCCCCATGAGACGCGCCGTTGGACGCAATTCTGGTACCCGTTCCGGGACATCGGAGGCGTCAAGAACGCCAATACCGAGGCCGCGGTCAATCTTGAGGTCAAGGACGGCAAGGTTCTTGTCGGTGTTCTGCACCACCGCGGATCACCCGGCCGCCCGTGTCGATCTCGAGCTCAAAGACCAGGTCCTTCTCCAGGAAACCATCGCCATCAATCCCGGCAAGTCCTATGTCAAGGAAGTGGCGTTTCCCGCCGGTGCGGACGAGCACGACCTGCGTGCCTCTCTCTCGGCCGAGGGCAGGGAACTCGTCGCGTACTCCCCGGTCAAGCTGCAACCCGAAGACAAGCCGGCTCCCGTCACGAGTTTCCCGCCGGCGGCGGAGATGAAGACGAACGAGGAACTCTATCTGGCCGGCCTGCGCATCGAGGAGTTCCATGCCCCCAATGCCAAGCCCGATCCGTACTGGCAGGAGGCCCTGAAACGCGACCCCGGCGACGTCCGCGTCAACACTGCCCTGGGCATTCGCGCTATCAAGGCCGGCCGCTTCGCGGAGGCCGAGCAGTACCTTCGCAAAGCCCTCGAACGCGCCACCGACCGCTACACCTCGCCCAAAGACGGCGAACCCTTCTACTACCTGGGTCTGGCGCTGAAAGCACAAGGGAAGACGGACGAGGCCTTCGAGCGGTTCGCCAAGGCCACGTGGTCCGGCGCCTGGCGCAACGCGGGCTACTTCGAAATGGCCCAGATCGCTTCTGGCCGGGGTGATTTCCGGGCCGCCCTCACCTATGCCGACAATTCCCTCAGCGCCAACAGTGAGGACATTCGAGCCTTGGCACTCAAATCAGCGCTGCTGCGGCATACAGGACAGACCGATGCGGCACTGGCCGCTGCCGCAGCCATCCGCAAGATCGATCCTCTGGATGTTCATGCGCTGGCCGAGCAGTGGATGGCCGGCAAGACCTCGGAGAGCGCCAAACGGCTCCGGATGGCCTGCAACGCCCACCCGGCCACGGTCCTCGAAGTTGCCACGGACTATCTGAATGCGGGCTTGTGGCAGGACGGCACGATGTTCCTCACTCAGGTCGTCACAGACGCCGCCGATAAGTCCCGGGTCTCGCCTCTGGTCTTCTACTACCTGGGTTATTTCGCCCAGAAGCTCAACCAGTCTGGCCAAGCCACCGAGTATTTCCGGCGGGCCGCCCAAGCGCCCACGGATTACGTCTTTCCCTTCCAGATGGAGATGATCGCGGTCCTGGAAGCGGCCATGGCCGCCAACCCCAGCGACTCCCGTGCTCCTTATTACCTGGGCAACCTCCTCTACGATTGGCAACCGGACCGCGCCGTCGCGCTTTGGGAGAAATCGGTCTCCCTCGGCGCCGATTTCCCCGTTGTCTATCGCAACCTGGCTCTCATCTACACCCGCCAGGGCGGTCAGCGGGACAAGGCTTTGGCCGCCCTGGAAAAAGCCGCGTCCTTCGGCGGCAGCGCGATGGTCTTCAACGAGCTTGACAAGCTCTACGAAGAGAACGGTGTCGCTCCCGAAAAGCGTCTGGCCCTGATGGAAACGCACCAACCGGTCATCAACCGCGACGAGGTGATCGCCCGCGAAATCAACCTTGCCATCTTTGCCGGCAAGTCGGATCTGGCCCTGCAATTGATCAAATCGCGCTTCTTCCGTGCCTGGGAAGGGGGCGGGCGGTTCTCGCTCGGCGACTCCTGGGTGAACGCCAATCTCGTACGCGGCCATCAGCATTTCGCCGCCCGGCGGTATGACCAGGCCTTGGCCGACTATCAGGCGGCCCTGCAGACGCCCTCCAATCTCCAGGAGTCCGCCGGCAACACGACGGGCTCGCAAGGGCGAGGTCTCCTACTGGATCGGAAACGCTTACGAAGCGCTGGGTGACCTCGACAAAGCCCGCCAGTCGTGGCGCGAGGCCGCGGAGGCTTCCTCCACAACCCAGCCGGCTGCCGGTCGTGGCGGTCGTGGCGGACGGGGTGGGCGAGGTGGAGGGGGCGGGGGCGGTAGTCTTCCGCCCGGCCAATTCAGCGGGCGCGGTGCTACGGGTGGTCTGGCCGCGGGTGTTCGCGTGACTGGGGCCGGCGTCTATTATCAAGCTTTGGCCCTTGGGAAGCTCGGGGAAGGCGACCGTGCCAAGGCTCTCTTTCAGCAGCTTGTCGATACCGGCACGCAGGCCCTCGCCAAGGCGCCCAATCCGACGCCGGGCGCTGATGTCCCACTCGTGCAGCGCATCCAGGCGGCGGATGCCCATTACTTGACTGGTCTGGGCCAACTGGGTCTGGGCGCGAAGGACAAGGCCAAACAGGAGTTCTCCCTGGCCCTGCAAGCCAGCCCCGATCATTGGGCCGCCAAGACCGCGTTGGCAGGAATAACGCCTTGACTTTCTCATGAGGTGCACGGAGTTTGACTATGAAAAGGCTTCTTCTCCTGATTACCTTCGTTGCTGTCTGCACATCCGCCGTCTCTGCTGCGTCCCTTGCCTGGCCCGTCCGCGTCAGTGCGAACGGCCGTTACTTTGTGGATCAGAAAGACCGGCCCGTGTTTTGGCTGGGCACCACGCAGTGGGAGCTGTTCCGAGGACTACAAGCTGGAGGACGCTCAACTGATCCTCGACAAGTCCAGGGACAAAGGGTTCGTGTTCGTGCAGACCATGCTCGTGGGCGTGGGGGACGGGACCCGCGCCAATGTGTATGGACAGAAGCCCTGGCTCAACGACGATCCCCTGACGCCCAACGAGGCGTACTTCCGGAACGTGGATGCGGTGATCCAGGCCGCGCGGGAAAGAGACCTGATCCTGTACTTGATGCCGTACCACCAGACCTGCCGCAAACGCATCACCGTCGGCAATGCCCGACCCTGGGCCAAGTGGTTGGCGCAGCGGTACAAGGAGGTGCCCAACATCGTCTGGTCCCTGATACCCGAAGCCAAACCGGAGTTTGTCCCCATTCTGCGCGAGCTGGCGGCCGGGCTTCGAGAAGGCGACGGCGGTGCTCATCTGATCACCGTCGAACCCGATCCTTCCCCTTATTCCTCCAGCTTCATCCACAGCGAAACCTGGCTTGATTTCAACTCTCTGCAAACCTGGAAGTGCGTCGAGCTGATCTACCCGATGGTGACTCACGACTACGATCTCAAGCCGGTCAAGCCTGTGCTGATGGCGGAAGGGGCCTATGAACAGGGGTCGGAATACGGCTTCGAGGTCACCCTCTTGTGGATTCGCCGGCAAGCTTATTATTCGTACCTGGCGGGCGGCCACCACGCCTATGGTCACAACGATAGCTGGCGCATTCTGCCTACCTGGAGACAGGCCCTCGATGCACCGGGGGCACTGCAACTGGGTATTCTTCGGCGAGTCTTCGAAGCTCGTCCCCAGTGGTGGCGGTTGGTTCCCGATCAATCCCTCTTCGTGGCTGGCGGGCAGACGCAGGGCAAGGTGCTGCATCTGGCGGGCCGCCACCCGGAGGGCCAATGGGCGATGATCTATCTGGCTGACCCGGCGGAGTTCTCGGTCAACCTCGCCGGTCTGGAAGGTCCCCACGTCAGTGCGCTCTGGATCAACCCGGCGACGGGCGAATCGGTGGCTATCGGATCCTCGCGAACGCCGGCGTGCAATCGTTCACGACACCCGCAGGTTGGGAAGACTCGCTCTTGATCCTGGAATCGGCGGGTGCCGACGGAGCCGCGGTGCCGCCGGGAGCCGCAGCGCTCGGCTATACGAAGTGCGTTATCAATGAGAAGCCCACGGCCGCTGATATTACCGGCGGTCGCAACGGAGGCTACAAGTGGTTCAGTGGCCAGTGGTGGTCTTCAAAGAAGCCGCCTTTGAGCAATTACTCGACACAGGACGGCGTTCTCGCACTGAGTCTGGGGGGTGACCTGGTCAGTGCTCCGCACGATTTCTCGACGGGCAAGCTGCCTCTGCTGCCGGGTCGTGACGGCTTCTACGTCGAATTCGAGTACTGGCTTTCCGACAGCGATCCGGACCACTTTCCCGCCGTCTGGCTGATGCCGGCCGAACACAACGGCGCCCGTCAGGACCACTACGCCGCTGATCCGCCCGCTTATGAGCGCTGGATGGAACTGGATATCGACGAAGGCGGCTTTGGACCCGGCTTGACCGGAACGGTCCACAGCAACTACGGGATCTACGAACAAAAGTATCAGCACATTCAGAACCCGAACAACGTCTCGCGCATCGCCCTCGATCGCACGAAGAAGCACATCTTCGGTGCCAGCTATCGATCCCCAGAGCCAAACCGTCACGTGGTGGGTCGATGGCGTCAAACAGATGAGTGCCGGCTCGCCCCACGTTCCGGAGGTCGGAGCCAGGCAGAATTTCTATCTGATCATCAGCGCTCAGAGCCACGGGAAACAGAAACCATACTCCCTGTTCGTCAGCGGCGTGAGGGCCTATGTCCCGCCGAGCTCGCCGCTGCCGGCATGGAAGAGTGAGACGCAGGCTGACCTTCCCGGGACTGATGCGGCTGCCGTTGAGATCTTACCCGAGGGCCGGGATTCCGCCGCCCTCGCCGCCGCCATCCAACGCAGCGCGGCGGGAACCACCATCCGTCTGCCGGAAGGCACGTTCGAGCTCACCGAGTCGGTGCGACTGAAATCGGGAGTCAAACTCATCGGCGCCGGGCAGGACAAGACAGTCTTCCTCTACGCCGGGGACCAGCCGACCCCCTTTATCGACTTGGTCGATTGCGAAGAAGTCGAGATCGCCCATTTGACTCTCGATGGCCGCGAGCGGCCGCTGGGCCAGGATGGCATTCGTGCCGGCAATTGCCGCAAGCTCCGGCTGCATGACTTGACCATCCGCAACCTCCCTAAAGGAAAGTCCTCTTTCGTCCATGGCATCATCTTTTCCGGTCGCAACCCGACGATGGAGCGTGGCGTCACCGACAGCATCATCAGCGCTTGCCGCATCGAGAACATCGGCCTGGTGCGCCCAGTACGGCGGAGGCATTCGGATGGCCTGGGGCAGTGGGCGCAACCTCGTGGAGCGCAACATCATCCGCGACACAGGCCGGGGCGGCATCTTTGGGGATCACTCCGCCGACCTGGTCATCCGCCACAACCAGGTGTCCGGCTCCGGCGGGGAAGGGCTGGGCATCGAGATTTGGGGCGGCTGCCCCCGATCGTTGATCGAGGACAATACCGTGGACCACTGGATCAGCGTGGACCAAGGCAACCAGTCGGCGGTACGTCGCAACAGCGTCGGTGTCGAGGACGATTCCCTCAAGGGGTACGGCATCGAAATCATCGCGCGCGACGTCATCGTCACCGACAACCTCGTCAAACGTGGGGCGGCCATCGGCCTTTCGGTCTCGAACAAGCCGAAGAAGGACAACGTGTTCTGGGGTTACAACACAATCCGGGAGTGTATCCAGTGGGGGGCGCAGCTTCAGGGCGAGACGGGCGGCATCGCCCACCACTACTTCTATCGCTGCACGTTCGAGAAAACGATCCGCGGCGACCCCCGTGCCCGCTATCCCCGGGACAGCGGACATGGATTTCGATTCAATGGCTCCAGTCGTGAAGTGGTCTTTGAGGAGTGCAGCTTCCGGGACAATGGTGGCTATGGGGTTCAGTTCGGCGGTCCGAGCGTGGACACCATGACTTTCCTGCGTTGCGTATTCACCAACAACAGTCAAGGGCTGGTGACCGGGCTTTCCGCCGATAAGACGATCGAGTTCAAGGACGGCACGGTCGGTGATGACAAGACCGGTGCATTCCCGCCGACCAAGGCGTTCGCCAGCGTACTACCCGTGGCGGATTTTCGGATACCACCGGTGATTCGCGCCGGCGTCGCGGTCCCATTCGAATGCACGTCGAAATCGGCAGCGGGTGAGATCGTCGAGCGGCTGTGGGACTTCAACCACGGCATCGCCGAAGTCGCGGCCAGGCCCCAGCACACTTTTGACCGGCCGGGGAGATACCGAGTGACGCTCATTGTCTGGGATGCTGCCGGGCGCGGCGCGCGGGCGGAGAAGATCGTCGAGGTCTTACCTTCCCAATAGCTGTTGGAGAAACCCACACGTGAAATTCCGAAAAGACCGTTTCCGGCATGACCTCGACGGGATCTTCGACAAGGCGGATACGAGCTACCACGTGTACGACGGCAATGTGTTCCACCCCATTGGGCGGACGGGACCGCCGAGCGTGCTGTTCAACCTCGACCACGGAATCTATACCTGCGGCAAACACCATCTGATCGTCAACAACATCTTCTACCAGCAGGCGGTGCCGAACGCGATCGCTTTCGTCGCTGCGGAACTCAGGGATGTCGTGCTGCGGAACAATCTGGTCTTCGGCGGCGGACTGAAGGACGACAACGACCACGGGGCGTGCCTGGTCAGCGGGACCATTCGGGATCGGGACCCGATGTTCGTGGACCCGGAGAGCGGGGATTTCCATCTGAAGGCGAGGTCGCCGGCGATCGGCGCGGGGATCAGGGACCGCGCGCCGCGGTTGGACATGGATGGGAAGAGACGGGAGGAGAAGAGGTGTGATTTGGGGGCGGCGGGAACGGCCAAGGCAGCCAAAGATGGACTCTGATTCCCGGGAGACTCAGAACGTTCCCCCTACTACACGGCTTCGGCTCCGCTTCGGCCCGCCTCATTAGTCCTGTAAGGACAATCGTTACCCGTTCTTCTTCCACCATCATACCCCATCGCTTTGCTGGTCAGAACGTGACGCGACAAGCCCGGCATCGCTGGAATATCTGGATTGACTCATTGCACGTTCCCCCCCGGGCGTTGACCTCCCTGGCCCGCATCCGGCCTTCGGTCCGACAGCGGTTTGGCAGCCTGGATCAGCAGAATCCAGTCCTTCTCTTGCCGCACCGCGGGGAAGTCCTCGGGTGCGTGAATCACATGAACTGCGCCCCCGACGAGTTCCCGGCGCTCTTGTGACTTCTGCGTGACGAGGTCGATCCACTGTCGCGTAAAAGTGATGCCTGCATAGGCGGTCAAGTCTATCTTCACCGCGCCGCCCCAGCGTAAGAACATGACGTAGGCTTCGCCGGGAACTGCCAGGCAGTATTTGGAGGGGTTCTCGACCACGAGTTCGGGGTGGGGTTCGAACCGCCACCATTCGACACTCCGCAGAATGCCGGCCATGTGGGCCATCCCCCGTGCCCCAGGGTAGTCCAGGGTGTTCGTCTCGAAGTTGGGATCGAGGGGCCACGATCCGCCGCCACGGCGTCTGGGCTGTGAGACTTCCGGCAAGTAGGCCAGCCAGACGTGTCCGCCGCCATAGGTGTGTCCTGCCGCACCGCACATCAGCGCGGACCAGGCGCAGAACCGGATCTCCTTGGCGGCAGGGGCGTCGAGCGCGAACTCATACCAGGGCTCGGTAATGACGATGGGTTTCCGTGGGCTCATGGCATAGGCTTGTGCGACCACGGTGGGCGCGTACTCGTTTCGCCAGCGTGCATGAGCGGTTTGGCTCTGGTTGTAGTCCAGCCATGGTTCGTTATGGAGCACTTCGGCGGTGGACCACTGGGGCGCCTCAGACCCGCCGTCCCAGGCGGGCGGGGTGGGATGCGCGCCGAGAATATGGTCGAAGGGATCTTCCGCCGCGACCATCGCCCCGAGTTCCTTCCAGAAATCCAAGCCCAATCCCCCATAGTTGTTCATGTTGTATTCTCCCGCCAACGTCCAAATGACGTTGTAGGCGGCCAGCCGATGGATGACGTACCGCCACCAGCGGCGAATCTTCGCCGGGCCGGCGGTCTCGTTCAGCCGCGCGCGGCTCCACCACGGGTGGATCCACACGGTGATACCTTGTTCGTTCGCATAAGCAATCCCTCGTTCGATGGACCGGATGTGTTCGATGTCCGGTTCGTTGTAGTCTGCGTCGAGCAGCGAACTGCGCCGACCCCAGCCATTGGCCGGGAAGAAGAGCTGTCCCACCGTGAAGCCCTTCTGCGCACGATCATCGACCAGATTCTTGAACGTTTCGAAACGGATCCCCCGCTGGGTCCAGTTCCACCAGGTGTCCCCGATCCACAGGAAAGGCGTGCCGTCGGCATACTCGAAATAGCGGCCCGCGCGCGCTCCGTTCGTGTGGACGCGTACGAAGCCGCGGCGTGTGGGATTGGCCCTCTTCTCGTCCTGGGTCCACGGGGTGCAGGTGAGCTTCCCGGTGACGCCATGGAGACCAGGATCCTCCGAGCGGCTCTCGAATACCCACCCGCCCGGCGCGGGCGGGGCGAAACGCGCCTTCCAAGTCGTGCCCCCGTCCCAGAATCCGGCCACGGTCATTTCCCGGCCGGCGGCTTCTCCGGAGACACCGGCAAAGCGGACCTTCACACGGACCGGGCTCTTCTCCTGGAGGTAGGCGACATAGGGGTTCGCCTTGTTCTGCGCGGCGGTCATCTTGACCTCGAAGACCTGCCACTGCTTGACTTCGGTCGAATCCTGTGCGTCTGCAAGACACGTGGCCAGCGCCAGCATTGTTGGCACCACCAGTGGCATACGACAGACATGCACTCCGGTCCTATTCATGATGTCTCCTTCTGTAGGCTTCGGTCCGGCCTCTACGCTGGTCTTCTCCCAGTTCTTCAACTACGATCGCAAGATTTCGCACCCCACCCCTGGCTCTAAGCGCTGATCTTTTAGGGAACTGTATCGATTTCGAAGGTATGCACAAACAACTGCTCGCCGTGCGGCGGGACGGTGGCCGCCCAGGTCCCGTCCGGCGCCAGGACCCCCGAAGGGCAGTAGCTGGCCTCATTATTCGTGGAGTCTGCGGCGTTGGCAACGACGATCCAGAGCTTTCCCGTCCGGGCTCGCAGGCGCAGATTCGTTTCGTGATAGGCACGGTTAAGGGTCAGGTTTTCGCCCGTGCCCCCGCCGGTGTTCGCCGAGAGGAAGATCACACGCGCACCCATTTCTTTGAGCCTTTGAGAAAGGTGTGGATCGTCCATGGGGGTCCACTCCGGATTGGCCCACATGTCATTGCAGACAAGCCCGCCCACGGTGAGGCCGAAGAGGTTGAAGGCACGCAGCGGCCTTGTCTGAAAGGCATCGATCTCTCCTTTGGCCGCCGGGTCGGCCATCCGGCGACAGAGGAGGATCTTCGCATGGAAGCCGAGGTATCCGCCCTCGCTGTCATAGAATTGCTGGGCGTCGTAACGCTGCCCGTCCTGGGCTTCGAAACAGGTTCCGAGGACAAGGGCCAGCTTCGCCGCACGGGCCCGTTGCAGGACCTTCTCAAGAGCCTGTTGAGTCGCCGCAGCCCTGAAGTCGGGCGTGTAGCCGGAAAGGGAGCCTTCCGGCGTGACAAGGACGTCTGCTTTCTCCCGTACGGCATACTCGATCGCCCGCGTGAGCGTCTCCACGTTCTTGGCGATGTCGCGGACCACGGCGACCTGCGCCCTGCCACCCGGATTCGGACCTTCTGCCCCGACGATGGACCCGTTTTCTGGTTGCCGGATTGGCTGGCGGGCGGCAGTGGTAGGCTCTTCCGCGACATCCGCTCGCACCATCGCCTTGACGAGAAAGACCCAGTCCTGAGTGTCGGGAGCAACCAGTTGCACCACATCTCCGGCCGGGGCGGGTAGTTCTGTTGATTGGCCCGTGCGGGGGTCGTAGCGGGCAGAGCGAATACTCCCCGCCGTCGGGTTTCAGGTTCGCGCCCTGGCCTCCGGCGACGTAGATCACATAAGTCTTGCCGGCGTCGGCCAAGCAGTACGCATAGCCGCCGTTGGCTGTCACCCGTTCATCGTGCGGTTCCAGCCGCCACCACGGCAACGACGTGAAGAACGTGTGCAGGTGGTCCAAGTCGGAGATGGCGTCCTTGTGCTTGGGGTTGTCCACCAGGAACGGCCCGACCTCGCGGCGGCCCCCAAAGTAGGTCGTGCCGAATCCCGTCACGAAGTACCCGCCGCCCATCGCGATCGCCCAGGAAGCACGGCGGAAGGAATCCCGCGTGTGCGAGTGGGGCTTGTCGACGATCCCATCGTAGTCCTGGTCCCGCAGGTAGTAGGCGTATTCGGCATCCACGACGGGCTTGTTGTGCTTCCGCGCGGCCAGGATGAACTTGCGCAGGTTGTCGCGATTCGCGTCGGTTGCCTCCTGATTGTGGGGGGCGAAGTACGCCTGGGCGTATTCTCCGAAGCTCATCCAGTCGTCCTCGGCGAAGTCCTGGGACGAAATCCCGAACGACTCCGGGCCGGGATGGATGCCAATCATCCGGCGGTGCGGGTCCGTCTTGAAAATCTCCCGACCGATGGCGCGAAACAGGTCCGGTTGTTTCGCCATGAAGTGCCACTCGCCCGCCACCAGAAAGACGATGTCGAACGCGGCGTACCGCGCCACGACGTAGCGGGCGAACCGCAGGCGGGCCTCGTCGTCCGGCAGCGACTTCCAGCACGGATCGCCCTTGGCGTACAGAAGCACCATGCCGCAGATCATGCCCTTGTCGTTGATGTGCCGCAGGCGGCTATCGACCTCCTGAAAGAATGCGGGGTTGATGACCTCCTTGCCGGCGTCGAGGAACATCTCGCCCCCTTCGTTGCCGCCCGAGGTCAAGCCGCCGGTGCCGGCCAGCTCCGTGTGCAGGTAGTTGAATCCCTGTCCGGCGCGAACGTCCACATGATGCATGGCGCTGGCGTGGTCGAGCTTCTCGGCAGCGTCCGTCTGGAAGACCCGCCAAGCCTTCTCGCCGAAGAACCAGACACGGTGTCCCGTCCTGGTATTCAAAGTGCAGCGGATGGTCGCGCATGGGCCGGATGCTGCCGTGTCGGTTCGACTCCACACAGCGGAAGGAGCCGGTCTTGGCGTTCAGGCCGACGTCGGAGGAATGGATCGAGTAGGACCACTCTCCGACCAGGTCGGGCGAAACACGGAGCATCCAGGCCGCCTCGCCGTCCCAGAATAGAGGCATCCGCCACTCCTTGCCATCGGGACGGCGGAGCGTGGCCACGGCGGTCAAGTCCTTGTACGAGTTGTCGTACGTGCCCAGATGACGGAAGCTCTTCTCCAACATGCCGAACTGTGGAATATCATCCGCCCAGGTCTGCGCGACCAATGTAAACACCACGGACGAAGCCAGCGCGAATCGCCTCATGATCTGCATTCCTTTCTTTTACAGAAATATCTTCAGTTCGTCGCGGGGGAGCGCCCCGGATCTTCGAGCAGCTCGGGGACACCGTCGGGGTGGTTCGGGATGTGGCCCTCGGAACTCATCGTGCCGCCTCCAACAGTTTCTTGCCCACATCCTGACCATCAATCTCCAGAATTGCGCCCGACGAGGCGGGTTCGAGCCGTGTCGGCTTGGTCCATACGTTGCGTCCAGGGCGCCTCGGCATGGATGGCCAGGGTCTTGCCGGCCGTGAGCGCGGGCGATTGAACCGAGATTTTGTCCGGCTCGAGCGACACTTCGCACTTGGCCGCCGCGAAGGCGCGGCGGAAATCGGCGAACGCCGCTTCGCTTAGCTCGCTGCCCACCCGCACCTGGAACACGGCCGCGGCAGTGATCTTCGCCGGCCGCTCGCTCTGGAGATGATCCACAGTCAGCCGGATCGCATCCCATTCGTTGCCGTCCCACACCAAGGCAACCGGCGCGGCGTCTCCGTCGAGTGTCCGGGCCGCCGGCGCGCGCACACCGACCGCGGCAGTGCCCTTACGCAGAAACACGGCTTCACCGGTTTTAACCGCAACGCTCTTGGATGCGCCCGGCGCGAAGTCTATCTTTCGTTCCCCAACGTAGATGGCATCCACCTTCCGCGGCATGACGAAGTGCGACTCCAGCGTCTTGGTCTCGGCGGGCACGTCCGCGTCACGATACACCGCCAGCGCCAAGGCGTCCTGCGTTTCCTGGACGCCGGCAAAGAATGGTTCGAGGTGAACCGTTTTTTCGTGCTCGCGATAAAGGATCTTCGCTTTGCCGTAGGGATCGTGCCGTCCATCGGGAATGAAGTAGCACCGGACGTCCTGGCGGGAACCGGCGAAATCCACAGTCAACGGGACATTCATCACGCCAAAGCCGGTCCTGGAGATGCCGAGCGTGACGTCCTTGGCCAGCCAGTGCGTATAGGATTGCCGCCGCACCAACCGCGGCAGTTTCGTCCTGCTCATCGCCGTCATTTCCTCCGAGGGCTGCCAGCGGGCAAACGCCAGGATCAGCCCTGGGCCCGCATCATTGCCTTCGAGGAATCCTGCCGCCGCCAGATGGCTGTCCAGGCCGCCCAGGCCGTGGAGATAGTCATAGTCGCGGCTGTGCGGTCCGCAAAGCCGCTGATTGGCCCACCAGAAATTCGCGGCGATTTCGGTCCAAACATACTCGAGCAGCGCGCGGGCCTGCTTTTGGCCCGACGGTCGCTGAAGGAACGCGTCCATCAATTGCAGCGCATTCAGATCCACGCCGTAGTAGGTGGGGCTGAGGTATTCCACGATGCCGGATTTGGCCGTAAGATCGAAGATCTCCTGCAGCCGCTTGTAGCCCTCGTCGGCCACATCCGGCCGGTTCAAGCCCTCGCCGAGCACGATCAGGTTGCCGGCGCTCGATCAGCGCGATGTTGGTGTAGCCGGTGCGGACGTGGTGTCGCAGAGCGGCGATGACGGCCGGATCGAGTATGGCGCGGAGCTTCTCCCGCGCTGCCGGCGGCATGCTGTCGCGGTGCCGCAGCCAGAGAATCGCCGCCGGCTGCATATTGAACTCGATGGCGTTTTGGTCGCCCACCTTCTTATCGTTCCAGTTCCAACGGAAGCTGCCGTAATCCGGGCTTTTCGGATCGCGATCCTGCAACTGGCAGGCACGCTCCATGAGTTTCTCCAGGCGCTCCGGATGCATCTTCGCCTCGCACAGTGCCAGTGCATAAGTAAAGAAGGCGCTCATCCCTGGATTGTATTTCTCCGGCTCCAGCGCCGCCGCCCACGTCTTTTCCCCGCTTTCGGCCGCGCGTTGAAAGATGGCGGTACGGTCGGCCTGGCCGCCGGCCGCTGGGATTGCCGGCCCGGCTGCCAGTATGGCCAAGCCAAGCGTCAAGGCGCAAGTCAGGAGCAACGGGCAAGAGCTGGCCTGGTTCACGGTGCGATGTGAGGTTGCCATGCGGAATTCCTCTTCATTTGGGTCGGACTTCTACCTTGATTCCGAGGTTGCTGCCGCGAAGACTGATCGCCTCTGCTTTGTCAACCACCACCGGCGCCATGCCTGGCCCACCGGGATTCGCGATGTCCACATGGTCGAGCATGCCGGTGGCGTCTTCGAAGATGAAGGCACGCCGTTCATCGGCGTTGAGGGTCTTCACTTGTATATCCCGGAATTGCACGTTCTGCGCGTGCCGCACGAAGAACGCATAAGCCGGGAGCTTCTGGCCGAAGATGCGGTTGTAGGGGTAATTCCTCGAATTCTCCGGCACGGTCACCTCTTGGGCCGGCAGGCCTCCTTCGATCTCGATCAGCATGTTGGTGAGTGTGATGTTCTCCACGTCCTCGGCATAGATCATCGCTCGCCAGGCGCTGACCATTCTCCCGTCGAAACCGCGTGGACGCTGCATCGGGTAGGCCTCCACGCGGCCGATCCCCTTCCAGACGGCTTTCGCCATCAGCTCGATCGCCGTATGGCTGCGCAGATAGACGGTGCCGGTCAGGTAGGTGCCTGCTGGAAAGACGAGCTTCTCGCCCTTCGCCGAACAGGCGTCAATCGCCGTTTGCACGGCCTTCGTGTCGTCGGTGGCGCCGTCGCCTCTTGCACCGTAATCCCTGACATTGCCCGCCCGCACGGCGGCGGAAGATTGCCCGGCGGCGATACTCACTCGCACCATCGCCTGCACAAGAACCAACCACAGGACCGCCAGTGCCACTGCTTTCCGCGCTCGACATCGAGTCTTTCCCATCCTGTATTCCTCCGGCAAACGACGTTCAGATAAGGGGACGATGGTCTCTCATTTGGTGGTCTGTCACGGTGACCGCGCCATCGTCGGTCGCCGACGGGAAGGCAGATGAACTTCGTGGCGGGTAGATAGTTGTACGCAAGATCATCGACCACGACTCTCTCCGTGTCACAAAACACAATTGTTGCAGGGCGTACGACGCCATTGTAGGACAGTCCGGCGAGGATGCCAAGGAGAAGCGCCGAGAACGCCAAGTGGCAGGCGACAAGCGACACACCGGAGGGAACGAAACGGAGCCGGGTACGAATGACACGAGGAGAAGCCGCAGCGTGTTCGCGTCACATGCTATGCGGCTTCGGCTCCGCTTCGGCCTGCATCATAAGTCCTGTAATGACAATCGTTAATCGTTTCGTGACAAGCACTTACAAACCCGGGTAAACGGACTGGCTGTACTCTACCCACCTACGCGCACTTCTCGGACTTCGTCCTCTAAGGCTTTGACTGTAAAGCATTTACGCATGGTGGTTTTCCGATCTTGTCCGATTCATACGGGGTGCGCAACAGATGCGCCACAGATTCGCCCTTGCGTGATGCCTCGGAAGCAGCGCGAGCACGGTCCACTGCCCGCTTCGCTGCAGTTCCTGGGTCTGTTCATACCGAACCATCGGAACGAACCGGCAGCGAAAGGCCGGAAGCTCCAATTCTCGGACCGTCACTTTGCCGATGTGGATGGCGACGGAGAATTAGAGTTCGTGACCTATTACCCGCAGGTTCCCAGCTATCGCGGCGGCGTGTCGCCCGAAAGCTACAAGCTTCAGGTCTTCCGTCTGCTGGACGAGACGCCGCCTCGTTGGACCTTTGACACCGGCATGGGTGGCAAGCTGGGAGAAGGAAGTGCAACCCCGACGATAAGGCCAAATAAATGAAGATTTCGATCCAGGTACAGGTACTGAGCCTCATTCTGCTTCTCTCTCCACTGCTGACGTTCAGTGCCACGGCTGCCGAAAAAACGCATGTCACGCCGGCCTCATCCCAAAGCACCTTGCCGGGCCAAATCGTGGTGGACCCCGATCATCCGCAGTGGCTCCAGAGGTCCGGCGGACGGTTCCGCAAGACCGAAACCGGGGTCTGGCGCGATGCGCAGGACACGCTGGGGGGAAGGACGGATGCTCGGCCGACGGTCTCACGCTGGCGGCCGGCGTTTCAGAACGAGTTCGCCGCCCGGATGGATTGGTGCGTGAAACCTCGTGCCGAGGCCAATCATCCACCCCTGGCGGTGCTCAACGGCGATGCCTCCAAGACCGCCCTCACGCTCCGCGCCGCTCCGGGCGAGCGTGTGACACTATCGGCGCGCTATTGTAACCGTGCACCCATGAGAGACGCTGGGCGAACCCCCTTTGATCGCCAGCGCCGCCGTCATTTCCGCCACGCCCACGGGATGTGTTGTGACCTCGGGATTGACATACTCGGCGAGCGTGAGATAGACTCCGGCTTCACCAAAGGTGTGTGAAACGATAAGAGTCATACCGGTTGTCAGGCTGGCGGTCACGCCGGCAGCAATGGGCGGTCGCGAGTCCGGCGACCGCTTCCGGAGGAACCGCCATGAGACCTTTCCGACGTCGATGGTTCGCGGGCGCAGCCAAGGAGTTCTTATGAACACATGGTTGGCCGTGATCGTCGTCTTGTTGATCTCCCTGGGGGACCGAACCGCAGAGCATTGGGGGACCGAACCGCTGGGCCCAAAGGTGGAGGCGGCGCCATTTCAGTCGGCGCCGGTGAAGCGCCAACTGCACCTGACGTTGAAAGTGAATCCCGCCAGTGGAGCCGAGGTTGTGCTGGTACAGGAAAGCCGGCCGGCATGCGTGCTCATGGTTGCGGATCAGGCCTCGGCGGCCGCCCGCGAAGCGGCAGCGGCCCTGCGGGACGGGCTGAAGAAGATGAGCGGCGCTGAAGTCCCCATCGTCAAGGAATCGGAGCTTACGCTGACAGCACAGGGGAATCAGTGGAGCATCCGTCACCAGGGACAATCGATTCCGTATCTGGTAGCGCTCGGGGACACGAAGCTGTCGGCGAGCCAGGGACTGTGGGGCAAGGACCTGGCGCTGGAAGGCTACCGGATCAAGACCGTGGGCAACGTGCTGCTGCTGGTGGGCAGTGATGTGCGTCCCAACGGCAACGTGGCCCTGGAGGGCAGCCGGCATGCGGCGGTGGCACTGTTGGAGCGGCACCTGGGTTTCCGCTGGCTGTGGCCGGGCGAACTGGGGGAAATCGTTCCCCGCCACTCGACGGTGAAGATCTCGCCCCTGGACGAGGAGGATGCCCCGGCGATCCGCCAGCGCACGCTGCGGAACTATGGCTATGGACATGTGGAGAAGATTACTGTGCCTGCCGACCCGAACCAGTCCGGCTCCCGACCCACGCAGAAGCTGCAATTGCGCCACGATCGCACGGAAGCTGGGATGAAACAACTGGCGTTGACGTCCGACGACTACGTCGGATGGTGTGGCCAAGCCGCCGCCTGGTGGCCTCAGCAGCGCTTGGGCAGCAGCTACTACGCACTCTCGGCGGTCCATGCCTTTGGTGGCTGGTGGAATCGCTTTGGCGCCGAACATCCCCAATGGTTTGCGCTGCAGCGCAACGGCCTCCGGACGCCCGGTCGTCTGCCCGCCGAGCGTGAGAAGTTGTGCTTCTCCAACCCCGAGTTGGTCCAACAGGTCATCCAGGAGAAGATCGCGGAGTTCAAGCGCGATCCCGGCCGGGACAGTGTTTCGGTCTCCCCCAACGCAGTATTTCGCGTTGGGGACCCCAAGGCGCCGGCGGCGACCAGGGAGTGAGGGACCGGTATGCGAACTGCGGCATACTTCGAGAAAGGGACTACTGACGTGAATCATTCTCTCAAGATCGTCGCACTCATTGCTTTGTTCTTGCTCCGCGCGCCGCTGTCGCCGGCGCCGGCGACACGAGTTGGATGCTCCAGGCGAAGTACGGGATCTTTCTGCACTATCAGCATCGCATCCTGCTCGGCTACTCCTCCGGCACGGCGGCACTGGGGACGAAGCCGAAGCTTCCCCCGGTGACGGAAATGACCGCGGCAGGGCTGGAACCGCTTCGTGGACGGATTCGACGCCCAGGGATTCGCCGATCAGATGGCCGAAGGGCAAGTGGGCTGGGTGCTGTTCTGCCTCGACGACCACTATTTCGGCTGGCCGTGCGCTCCCAACCACACCTTTGACCGCTATGCCGGATATGCCCCGGGCCAGAAGTGTTCCCGCCGGGACCTGATCGGTGACGTGGCAGACGCGCTGGCGGCGCGCGGCATCAGACTCATCTGCTACTATGCGGGTCTGAACGGGTGCATGCACGAACCCCAGGCGTCGGCCGGACTGATGGACGACGGCAAAGAAACGACCCCGCCGTCGGCCGAGAGCCGCAAGCGACGGATCGAGGTGCTCCAGGAGTTCGCCGACCGCTACCGGGACAAGGTAGCCGGCTGGTGGTTTGACGGGGTCATGCCCGATTCGTACCGGGAGCCGCCGCACGATTGGTGGGCGATCCAATCCGTGGTGCAGTTCAGCGACCAGGAATTGATCGATTGGATCGAAACGTGTAACCGCCAGGGCGGCGTGTGTACGCTCGATTGGCCCTTTGATCCCAAGACGGGCCTGCTCAAGGATTTTGGGCTCGCGCAGTTGAAGAGAATCGCGCGTGCGGTCAAAGTGACCGGACAGACGAACCAGTTCTACGTGGCGGTCGAGGAGAAGGGGGCCAGTGACGACAACGATGGCACCCATGCTGTGTCTCAGGGCAACAAGGTCGGACCGTGGCGAACCATCCAGCGGGCCTTGCGGGCCGCGCGGCCCGGTGACACGATTCTCGTTGGCAGCGGCAGATACGCCGAAGAACTCTCTATTGCCACGCCACACATCCGCCTTCGAGCCATCGACGGAGCAAGGCCCCTGATTGACGGCGAGAACGCCAGGCCTTATGGCATCCGGAATCCGGACACTGTGCCGGCAGAGGATGTGATGATCGAGGGTTTCGAGATCGCCAACCACACCGTCGCGGCAGTGATGATCGCGGGCCGCGGCAGCAAGGGCGTTTCCCTTCGCGGCAATATCATCCACCACGCGCGGGACAAGGGGATTGACATCCATGGGACGGGGCATCGCATCGAGAGCAATGTTGTGTTCATGATCGGGAACAACCAGGAGGCCATGGGGATTCACCTGTCGTCGGCGTCGGATTGCCTGGTGCAGGATAACGACGTGTTTCTGTGCAAGAAGACGGCGATCCGGGACCAATCGGGGAAGCGAAATACCATCCAGGGCAACCTCATGCACCAGTGCTGGACCGGTCTGGACTACAACGGCTGCTCGGGAACCAGGGCCTTCAACAACTACATTTACGACAACAGCCAGGGCTTCAACCCCAAGCACGTGAAAGGCGATGCCGCCTGGAACCTGTTCTGGCACAATACCGTCTACGACAGCCACGGCCCCCACATCAGCATCGCGGTCAACCGGGCGGACAATTCCGAGGGCCCCGGCCCAGACTGCGACTACCTCGACATCCGGAACAATATCCTGGTCAAGGCAGGTCACACGCACATCTGGAACAAGCCCGACATCGTCGGCGGCCATCTGATCATTGACCACAACCTGTATTTCGGACCGCCCGGCCGGCCGCTGTCCTTCTACCACGTCGAGTGGCCGCGTGGCGGCAAGCCGGGTCTGACGACGTTGGACCAGGTGCGGCGGCAAACGCCCTTTGAAACTGGAGGAAGAGTCGCCGATCCGCTGCTGATCGACCCGGAAGCAGGCAATCCGGCCTACCCCGACACCAGTCCGGCCAAGGCGGGCGGAACGAAGCTGGACAGCCCATTTGGAGCGCAGCTTGGCGCCCGCGGGGTGCGAAAACCCGCCACCCGGTTTGTCCCGGTGCGACTCAAGGCCATCAAGGCTTCGGTTAACGAGAACCTGATGGGCTGCACGACGGACGGACGCTACTGCACCGGATGGCACTCCGGCACGGAGACCGCCAACCAGTGGATTCTGTACGAGATAGAAGGCGCGGAGGCGTTCACCCATCTCATTCTGGTGCCGGTAGCGCACAAGGTGGAATTCAACATCCGGCGGTACGAGTTCTCCGTGTCCGACGACAACCAGACCTATCGGCGCCTCAGGGCGGGGGAGAACAACGACTCCGGGAGCTGGTTCATCTACGAGTTCAACAAGCCCGTCTCGGCTCGCTTCCTCAAGTTCACCATGGTGGACAAATTCCCTGACGACGGGTACACGTGGACCCTGAACCGGCTCGAATTCGACGAATTGCGGGCGGGCCGATTTGACCCGCCGTTGCCGGACATCGCGGGGGCGCTGCAGCGTTCTTCCGTGCCCCTCGGGATTGACGTGCGAAGGTAGTGCCTGGGAACGCCGATCTCCCGATCGGCATAGTAGTGGCAATTGGCTTTGTTTGTACAACCGGCCCCGCGTTCGAAGCACCACCCCCTCTGTCCCCCGGGCCTCCCATTGGCTTCGTTTTGCACAATCGACCCACGGACCCCGTCCCTCGGGCCTCGCCCCACCCGGCGTAACCGGGATTGGCTTTGTTTTGCCGAAGTCCGTTGCATGTACAATACACCATAAGTCTTTGCTCATCAAGGACTTGCCCTTCATATTGCTCCGGTGCAAATTGGGTTTGTTTGTACAGTGATGCAATCATGACGACTCGCCGGTGGACAAAGACCGGCACTTCGCCGGTCACGTCAAACCCGCAGAATCTCTGACCCTGCGGACCGTTGCGGCCACCTCCGCCGGCGGCCGCCTATTCATAAGGAGACGTTTCTCGACCCCTGTATGTTGTTCAAAAATCAACAATTACACAGAAATTCTTCATCGCCCGACCACCGGAGCCCGGAGGGCGAAAGATCAAGCCCAGCCATTCATGTTGGGCGATCAGGCTTGGCGGACAGGGACAAGAAACAAAACCAGTCCCGCCCGGGACGAGAGAACCCCTGCGACACGCCTGCTCTCTTTCGCCCCTGCAGGGCTTTGGGGACTGACGGGCCCACAATACCCACCGTTGAAACGGTGGGCTATTGTCGACCGTCCCAACGGGACTTTCCGGCATCGCGCCCACGGGCGGCGTTCGAGGTGCTGCTGAAGCCTTGACCGGCGGGGCGACGGTGCGACTCCTGTGCCTTCTTCCTGTACACCTATCATGCTATTGGTGAAAAGCGGCAAACCTCGGAGGTCCGGGGGCAGAGCCCCTGGCAGCAGTGTTTGTCCCCGACCCGAGCACGCAAGATCGGAATGAACCGAGGTGCTCACCGTCGCATTTGCCCTCGCGACGTCCCGCTAAAGATCAAAATAAAGGCGGCCCCATGAAGCCCATGGCCTCAGGAATAGTACCATTCCTGCGCTCTGGGGTGCGAAGGAGTGGCTGGCGCCTGTGCAGGTTATCTCTCCGGTTCCACTGATGCAAGAACCTTCGGTGTCATACCATTCGAAATGATACTGCTCGCCCGCCTTCAGGCCGGATACTTCGAAGGGCTGGTCACCAGGCTGGTAGACGACATATTGCTCCCCGGCTTTTGCCAGACAGAATCGTGTCGACGCCAGATCGCCACGCGGAGCGGCGCGGGCGAGATCCATCTGCTTGGCGTATGCCACCGTCTGACCGACGTTGCGTCGGATTCGCTGCCAGTCCGGTCCCTCGGCATCCGGATTCTCAAAGGGCTGGTCGTAGAGTCCTGCAAATCCACAAAGCTCTGGTGGCCTGCGAGATAGATCGCCTGTCCGGAGCTGTCCGTGAAATAGCGGGGGTTCGTCGGATGTACACGCAACAGCCCCCCGGCCAACGCGGGCTCGGACAGAATCACCGCCGCCAGAATCGTCAGCATGCGAACCATCATGCGAGGTTGGTTTGCCATGGATGTTGTTCTCAAAGCCCGACCTATTGCGGCGCGGACCATTGCAGGAGAGGTTGCAGGTCCACGGAGGTCTTGGCCTGCACCGTTGGTGGGCTCAGGAGTACGGCCGTACGAGCTGCCTGTCCGGCGGACAACGTTACCTCGAAGCCAATTATGCGCGTGCCGGGATTGGGAGCGTCGTAATCGGCCGGCGGCGCCGTCGAATAGGTCCGTAGCTGTACGTTCGCATCTGTCAGTACGGTCAGACGCATGGTCTTTCCCTCTTGCCTGAGCAGGGCGTTCCGGTCATCTTCCACAGAAACCGCCGCGGGTGTCACCATGGCCCACCGCACGGTAGCCGGCCGATCCATGGCCTGGAACTCATCCTGGATCAGGATTTGCCCGCTGGGCAACAATGCGGCGCCACGCAGGGCCTGCGCCAGTTGGCCTTCATAGACGCTGGACATCTCGAAAACCACGTGGGGAAAGGCCTGGCGATCCGAGTACCGAATCATGGGCGCGGATCCCTGGACCCGTTGGTGCTGACCGTCGACCGCCAGCGTGTTGTGGGACAGGTTGTTGTAGCGGAAGATCGTCCAGCGCTGCGCATTCTGACTTCTGCCCCAGAGATCCATGCCGCGCGACTCGATCTTGTTATAGCTTTCCGGCCCGAGATCGGCCGCCCAGCGCAGGCCTCCCGCATCGATCACGAAAGAGCCCACGTCCATGTGCCCATGAGAGACGCTGGGCGACCCTCCCTTGATCGCCAGATAGACAGCATCCGCTTCGGTCCAGGAACTGCGAAACATTGCCACCGGGTTGCTGCCGCGTCCTCTCCAGCACAGAGCTTCCGGCGCGGACGATTCGCCTTGATGCCAGAGCAGCGCCAGGGGCGCCAGGCGGTCCTGCACCAGGGCCGACGGGTTTCGTGACAGGGCCTCCTTCCAAAGCCGATCCTGATGCCACGCCAGCGATGGCTGCCGGTACCTCTGGGCAAACCAATAGACGGTGGCCAGGAAGTCACCTCGCGAACCACTATCCGGGTAGTTGAAGTATAGTCCTGTCGGGCCGGTGACCTGGAGATAGTAGGCGGCGCTGCCGGCGAAGCCGGGCGCCTGAGCCAGCCCGAAGTCTGTCCCCAGGGCCGACTCCAGGGCCGCCAGCAGAAGGACGTTGAAGCTGGTCCCGTACACCCAGTACCCGGGTCCTTCCGGATAGGCTCCGTCCGGCTCATACTCGGCCATCACCACCTGCACGCCATTGACGGCACGATGGACCAACTCCCGGGCCAATTGGGGCTGATCCTCGGCAAGGGCCAGAATGCCCAGGGTAATGCCGGCGTTGCACACCTGATTCCAGTTGTTGTGACCCGCGCACCCAACCCGTGTTCTTCAGGGAAGGCCGAATGCCCTTTTCCAGAATCGCTTGTCGAATCGTAGCCCGGCTGGTCTCGGGCAGATCCGGATAGAGCCAATCGTACCCGAGCGCCAAGGCCGCCGTCATTTCCGCCACGTCCAGGAAGTGACTGGGATTCCAGTCGGAGAAAGCGGCCGCGGCCAGCATCTCTTGTTCCGCTCGCTCCCGATACGCCGGCCGATGGCTGAACCGATAAGCGGTGCTGAGATGAAGCACGCGATCCAGGCACGTGCGAGAGACGCTGAGCAAGCGTCGTCCGGTCTGGATGCGTCTCACCGGCTTCTGAGAGATGATCGTATCGGCCTTCTCCAATATGGCCCGATGGAAGGCCTGCAACGCCGGACTCGACTTCAATCGCGCCTGGACCTGGGCAAGCTGTGCGTCGGTCATGAGCAGGCGTGGATGCGCCGGCAGCGGCTTAGCAAATGCCGCCTGAACTTCGGTCATAGGAATCTCGCGGAGTCCGGTCTGTGCCCCCGCAAGAGACGAAGGACACAGGCCAATTACGACGGCGAGAAGCGAGAGGTGTTTCATGGCAGTCTCCTCAGAACACTGGTCATGTGTTTCCCTAATCGTCCCCAGTCTATCTGTGCATGGCTGTATCGTCTGGGTTGTTTCCGGAGACTTGTGCCCTGTGATGAAGCTGCACATAGTCCAGCCGGGCAGCTTGGGTTCGGGTCCCCACCGGCCCTCTTTCGCCGGTGGGAGCCCTTCCCAAACGCGATACATTGCGTTTGGGGTCCCCTTCCCTGCTGTTGCCCCGGACCTCTATCGTAATCTCGTCGCCGGCGTCGATCGTCACATCGGCGACCGTCTTGCTCTGCCAAGCGTCATTGTCGGCGGATGCCGTCCAACTCTCGCCTTGCCGGACGCCATCGACGTAGAGTGCGAGCTGCGACTGTCCGCCGTCTTTCGTCAAAGTACCTGATCTCCACATCGTAGAGACCACGGTCCGCCGCATAGGGCTGGTCGAAGGATGTGCGGATGCGTCCGACGCCGACTTTCGGTTGCCTGACGGTCAGGCGGTGGGAAACGCTGCGATCGCTGCGGCGGTCGACCTCGTAATTCTCCAACGCGCTGGAAATTCTCCGCCTCGATTCGGATATCCGGCCTTGGGTCCACCGGCAGCGGGAGTCTCTTATCTTCGAGCACGGCTTGCAGCTTGGCCGGCGTAGCCTCCTCATCTCCGGTCAAAAGGAAATACGTCATCGTGGCGTCGGAGACATCGCACCGTTCTTGGACCTCCAGTCGTGTATAGATCCACCCGAGACGGGCATCTTTCGAGTCCTTCATCCAATGGTACAACGCCCACTGTGCGGGCGTGGAACTGGTTCGGGTGGAGTTGGTCAGCCCGCTGCCGGGCTTGACCTGGACCCAGTGGACCCCGGATTCGATGATGTCGCGCTTACTGTATCGGTGCAGATACTCCTTCTCGGGCTGCGGGAAGCCGTCGTTCCAGACACTATGGGAGATGCAGTAAACGTGCTTGCGCTTGCCCGGATCGGATTTTCGGATTCCGAGCAGGGGCACTTCCATCGGGCCTGCCAATACGTAGTACAGCGGATCATCGGCGGACGACGCATCGATGGCGCGCCGGATGCTTTCGAGAGCGCCGTTCGGGTCCTTCCGGCAATCAAACAGGATGGAACGGGCAACGCCGTACCGCTCGGCCGCCCCCATGACGCTCGCGACCATCTCGCGGTAGAACCGAGGATCGTTCTTGGTCAGGATGTTGCAGTAGTCAACATGGACCAGCTTACCGGTCACCCGGAAGGCGTCCAGCAGGGCGACTGCCACGGGAAAGGCTCCCCAATCATCCTCGTCATTACAGTTCCCATCGGAGCTGAAAGCGATGCGGCCCTTGAAATCCCTGCCATCGAAAGGCCCTGGATGCGCAGGGAGCCCCGAGGAGCAGACCAGAAGGAGGATGGCCGTCATGCGAAGGATATTCTTGTAGTATCTCATGTACAACCTCTGCCAGATCACACCGCGTGCTGCCAACGTCCACCGGGCCCGGCAATCAGCACGTCCGTCCTTTCGTCAATAAAGCCCGCGTCGGTCAATGTCCATCACGCCTAATTCTGAGAACTACGAGGTCGAAACGCGAGCTCCGCCACCTCGATCCAGCCACCGCCTTGCCCGGGGGCCTGCCGATTCGCGTGACGGGGTCCGCTGACCCGTGCGATAAAGTATCGTTCTGCCTCCTCCACAATCTCCGGCGCATGGACGTTTTCCAGTTCGGCGAACCAGGCCTTGTTGCCCGAGGGGAACCTCTGGGGTGTTTGCGAGAAGTAGATCGTGGTCAACGAGGGGTAGTCAAACATGCGATTGCGCACGAACAGGTAATAACCCTCCGGCCGTTGGACCACGAAGGGGGATTCCATGCGCGAATGCTCCGTGACATGGCTGGTGTCGACATGCGCCGGTTCCGCCACGCTCCACTCGCGCAGGTCGCGCGATGTCCGCACGGCCACGCAACTCCGCCAGGTGCCGTCGATCTTCATCGCCTGACACGAGTAGTGGTAGAACACCTCGTCCACCCGGAGGAGGCACGAATCCCGCGCATCCTGTTCCTCGAACGCCAACTCCACGCGGTTGGGCCAGCGCAGGGGATCGCGGGTGCGCACGTGCAGGTTGGTTCCGTTCGGGCGACGGTAGAACATGTGGTACTCGCTGTCGTGGTAGACCACAAAGGGGGCGTGCTTGCGCGGGCTCAGGTTGCTCGAACGCCGCTCCCCGATCCACGCAGGCAAGCCCTCGAAGAGCGGTTCACGATTGGTGAAGCGCCGGCGCAGGCTCTCGCCCGTGCTGTGGAAGAACCGCACTTCGCTGGGCGCCTCGCCCGTGCCCATGATTCCGATCGCGTGCCACAGGCCGCTCTGATCGCGGAACAGACAGAAGTCATTCAGGTGGTTCTCGGGATACTCGACGATCCGCAGCCAATCGGAGACGATGGTCGGTATCAGGGCGCCGGAAGGCTGTCCCATAGGGAAGGACGGCGAACCGCTCCGGTGGATAACGTGCTGCCCATCGTTGGTGAAGCAGCGTGGGGCCGCCGGATGCACATACGGCAGTCCGGCCGCACCTGTCACCTGCAAGGCACCCGCGGACATAAGCAGCGTCACACCCATCATTCCGATTCGTACACGCCGATGGAGTCTCATGATTTCTCCCGATGATCACGCGGCGGCACATAGATCATCGTCGAAAGACGTGTTCTCTCTGCCATACCTGGGCCCCTGAATACAACATACTGATTTGCCTCCTACTCTACACGAAGGACGATGTTGCAGCCAGATGCATTTCCTGCAGATGTCCCCGGCCCGTGTTCCCGCGAAAGCGAGGCGTTCGACAGGGCAGGGTCTCCCCAAGAGCTGGACGGCCCAGGCCAATCAACCATACTGAGTGTATACTTTTAACCTGAGTAAACCACAGCAGGAGGTCCCATGCAGTTGTCTCATTACGCCACCTACGGCATCCTGGTCCTGCAGGAATGGCGCAAGGCCCAGGGGCCCCTGACCACGTTCCAGCTTGGTGCGGCCCTGGGGATTGGGCCTATCTACGTGCAGCAATTGATGATCCGGCTGATGGAGGTCGGACTGGCTGTGTCGGTCCGAGGGCCGCACGGCGGCTACGTGCTGGCCGACCGGGAGCATAAGGCCACGGTCCTGGAAGTGGTCGAGGCGATGCGGATGGCGACCGAGCCCCAAGGGCCGGGCCGCTTCTCCCTCGTGTACCAGAGGGTCCAGGAGTATATGCTCAAGGCCTTGGACAAGCTTAAAGTAGATGCTTTGTAGTCGGGCCTCTCGCGGTCTCGAATCGGATCGCTCGATTGGCGTCTGGTGCCCCGGCAGGCCGCCGGGTCATGCTTGCCTATGGAATGTCTCGCCTTGGCGCTGGTTCACGGTACTCCCTCTGGCGCCTTGCCGGAGACGATGGGCCCGTAGGCTTGTCCGGGACTTGGCTTCTGCCTCAGATTCCTATCCATGGGCCGGCGCCTGGGGTCAAAGCGTGGCATGCGCGGGCAGGGGCTTAGGCGTCTTCGGCGACATTCAGCTCCCGTCCTCTCTTTGCAAGGGGTTCGTCGACCGCTTCTTGAGATTCTCCCCTCCTCCTCTCCCTTACCGACAAGGCTTGGCGGCCATGCGTTTCATGACCCCCGCCAAGGCTCTTCTCGACATGTGCATCTGTTGCCCGAGCCATCCACTTCTGCTGGACCTGCAATTCGAAGGCAGTAGCCGACGGGCGCTACTTACACGTAACGAACGACCACTTCGAGAGGGTGGTACGGGTTCAGACACACGAAAAGCGAACGCACAGAATTCTGCACGACACCCGCCTGTGCCAAGTGGTGAGAAGCGGTAGGGACAGTGCCGTTTCCACACGACCCGGCCATCAAGACTCTCCTGCCGGAAGAAAAAGTGCGAATCAGGTCAAATTGCGGCTCTAAGCTATTGACATCGGATGTACTACTTGGGTATCGTGACCCACGTAGCGTGCGCAAGCATGGTCTACTTGGTGATATGGAGAGCCCCCTTTCGCATGGAGGTGATGAAATGCCCAAGTTTGGTATTTGTGCCCTGTTAAGCTGTGCCCTGCTCACGGGCTCCACCCTGGCGACCCCGACCGTCAATGTGACCCGCAGGTCCGGGTACTACTCCGGCACCGGCGGCGAATACACACTTGCGCCCGATGCTGCGTTTGCGGCTCTGACCGGGCAGGTCGGACCGTTTCAGAGTTTCTGCGTCGAGGCGACCGAGTCTGTCACCCCGGGCTCGATCTATGACATACAGATCAGCACGGAGGCGATATCGGGCGGCCCGAACAGCGGACCCCCAGGGCCGGGGGGCGGCGATCCTCTGGATACCAGGACCGCTTACCTCTACTCGAACTTCCAGGCCGGCATCCTGTCCGGGTACGACTACACTCGCGGCATCGGGCGATCCAACTCGGCCCAGGCCCTCCAGGACGTGATCTGGTATATCGAGAACGAAACCGCCAACACCTGGAGCACCGGCTCACTTCAGGACACGTTCTACACAGCGGCCCAAAACGCGGTGGACTCGGGCAGTTGGGCCGGCTTGGGGAATGTCCGGGTACTGAGCCTGTACGGCACCGGCCACGTCGGCGATCTCCAGTACCGCAATCAGGACATGCTCGTAACGATTCCAGCCCCCGGCGCCATCGCCCTCTGTTGCCTGGGTGCGGCCCTGGTGAACTGGCTTCGCAGACGCAGGACGCTGTAACGAATTGCCGATACGTCTTGTCGCTTCTTTGAAGGGCTGCGGGCCGAAGTCCGCAACCCACGACCGATCCTCTTCGGCGTAGAGAAGCGTCCTATTCCGGCACAATCGTGATCACGTCCCCGCCTTTGATGTCCTCTCTGCTACGCCAGCGTCCTGCTTCGGCGCCACCAACAGACCAAGCCCACCCCGAGGCTGCCCAGCGCGATGGCGGCCGGGGCGGGGATCACAGCAGTACTCCCCGTGAGATTGATCGAATCATTGCCGCACCACGTGGTATAGTGGACGCCCACCAGGTCGTGCATACTGTCGCTATATCCGGTCAGGACACTCCGTGGGATGGCCGCCTCCAGGATGTACGTGCCCGATTCCAGGTTCGGATAGCCCTGGATCGCAATGGATGCGGAACCCAGCAGCGTCCCTTCCGTGGCTTGCCAGGGCGACCCCTGCCATCCATCAGGCCACTGATGCCAACCGGTTGGCGACCAGGTCGGATCGCGCAGGACCTGCCCCGGACTGCTCGATCCCACCCGCACGGCGTACTCCAGTCCTCCCCCCACACCGTGGGGCGAGATGGTCATATCTCCATTGAGATCAAGGCCGATGTCCCCCGTGTCCCCCGCCACGTTGCCCTGCCCGACCGGATACGAGGTCACTACCGCAACGTACAGGTTCGTCGAATCGGCATCGAAATACATGGCCTCCATATCCCAATGCTCATTGTAGCTCGCAGCGCTGTAGAGATTCACGTTGTTCTTCTCCGTGTAGTGCGCGGGCGAATTGGGGGCCCACTTCGTGAACGGCGTCACGCCCCAATCAGATAGACTCCCATCCACCGTGTACGTCGCAAACCCAGGACTTGTGAGCACCCACCCCAACAATACCAGTGTGAACAACTCCCTTCTCATGACGCCTACCTCCATTCCCTTGTTCAGTAATATGTCACCACGTTTTCCTGACGTGGTGCTCCGGGATAAGGGACCGACGATTAGCATCGTCGTCCAGCACATGGCCGCTCGCCACAGCCTGTACTGATGATGCCATCCCTGCCTGGTCCACCTTAACCCTACCCAAGATGAACAGTATCCGTGCCCATCTGTTCTTGTCAAGAGAATCCTGCGTCGGCGCTTCACATTTCACGTGTCTCGCCAGATGCTCCAGATTTCCGCTTCCTCGCCAGGTTGGGCGTAGTCGGTCAGGAGTGTGACGGCCATGGCCCCGTCCGCCCAACCGAGTTCGACCGACTTCGCCGGCGTCCGCACATCCATTCCGCGGATCGCTCAAGGTGCCGTCGATCCAAGCCCGGCCGACACCAGCCGCGCGGCACACCGGACGGCACAGTCGAACGGGGAAACGACTCACGAGGACTCGCACACGGTAGGGGAGCCTGTTCACGCGGACCACGTTCTTCCAACCAAAGCAGAAATCTGCGAAACGTCGCAAGTGGTTGCAAACAAAGGATTTGGACAGGGTAGGATTTGAACCTACGTAGTCTTACGACAATGGGTTTACAGCCCATCCCCTTTAGCCGCTCGGGCACCTGTCCAGATTCTGCACCTCCGCCTTCACGGCGGCGAACACAGCCATTAGACTGGAAAAAGCACAGTCTGTCAACACTCCATCGGGAAGTAGTTCCGGGCGTTGTTGAAGCTGATGTCCTCGACCATTTGGCCGAGCAGGGCCGAGGTCGTTGGGCAGCAGGCCCGCCTCGACGTCGCTGCCGAGCAGGTTGCACAGGACCCGGCGGAAGTACTCGTGCCGCGGGTAGGACAGGAAGCTCCGCGAGTCGGTCAGCATGCCGACGAAGCGGCTCAGCAGGCCCATGTTGGCCAGGGTGCGCATCTGGTCCTCCATGCCGTCCTTCTGGTCGAGGAACCACCAGCCGGAGCCGAACTGCAGCTTGCCGGGGACGGAGCCGTCCTGGAAGTTGCCGATCATCGTGGCCATGACCGCGTTGTCCCGCGGGTTGAGGTTGTAGAGGATCGTCTTGGGCAGTTTGCCCTGCTGGTCCAGGCGGTCGAGGAACTTCGACAGCGGCCGGGCGACTTCGAGGTCGCCGATGGAGTCGCAGCCGATGTCCGGGCCGAGCTTCTGGAAGAGCCGGGTGCAGTTGTTCCGCAGGGCGCCGAGGTGGAGCTGCTGGACCCAGCCGCGCTCGGCGTCCATCAGGCCGAACTCGACCATCATGGCGGACTTGAATTGCAGGACCTCGTGCGCGTTCAGCGGCCTGCCGGTCGCGGACCTTGGCGAAGATGGCCTTGATCTCGCTGTCGGTGTAGTCCTCGGCGTAGGCGGTCTCCAGGCCGTGGTCGGAGAGCCGGCAGCCGTTCTCGTGGAAGAAGGCGTGCCGCTCGCGCAGGGCCTCGATGTACTCGGCGAAGTCGGCGATCTCCACGTCGCACAGCTCTTCGAGCTTGTCGATGAAGACGTTGACCTTCTGGCGAGGTCCTCGACGGCCATGGCCTGGTCCGGCCGCCACGCGGTATGGACCTTGATCTCGAAGCCGTCCTGCCGGATCTTCTGGTGGTGCTCCAGCGTGTCGAGCGGGCCTTCGGTGGTGCAGACGAGCTTGACGTTCATCTTCCGCATGATGTTGCGGACGCTGAACTCGGGCGAGCGGAGCATCTCGCTGCACTCCTGGTAGATCGCCTTGGCGGTGCTCGCCGTCGAGCAGCTTGCCCTGGATGCCGAACAGCCGCTTGAGCTCCAGGTGAGTCCAGTGATAGAGCGGATTGCCGAGACAGAAGGGCACCGTCTGGGCCCACTTCTCGAATTTCTCCCAGTCGTCGGCGTCGCCCGTGACGTACCGCTCGTCGATGCCGTTGGTCCGCATCGCCCGCCATTTGTAGTGGTCGCCGGCCAGCCAGGCCTGGGTGAGGTTCTCGAAGCGGTGATCCGCCGCGATCTGGTGGGCCGGCAGGTGGCAGTGGTAGTCGTAGATCGGCATCTTCTGCCGCGTGCTCGTGGTAGAGGGTCCGGGCGGTCTTGGTCTGGAGCAGGAAGTCTTCGGTGAGGAATTGCTCCGGCATAGCACTCCTTTCTGGTTGCCCTCCGAAATCCGTCATCAGCTCCCGGTCCCTTCGCCGTCGGCGGGCCGCTTGGGGGCGGGACTCTTGAACTCGGCCATCTTCTTGGCCCAGTCCGAAACCTCGCTCTTGGTCTTCTGGAGCTTCTCGGATTGCGGCTTCGGCTGCTGCGCCTCTTCCTTGCGCTGCTTGCGGTCCCAGAGGAAGTACGCGATCCAGCCCCCGGCCACGACGATCACGCCGACGATCATGAATATAGCATACGCGCTCATGGTGCATTCCCTTCATGCGGGCTCAAAGCCGTCGATCTGTCATCAGTCTTCCCGCATGGTAACCCAATCCTCGACTGGGTCAACCCGCGCGGACTCAGCAATACGCTGTCAGCATTCTGCTCCCGTGTGATGCTTCCGGGCGACGGCTGTTCGTAGTGACGCCGTGAGGCGTCTCTTCGTAGGTCGTGCGTCCTCGCCAGTCCCAGCGAGCGCGGACGCTGCCCTACGGGCAACTGCACCTGCGGCTGCACATCTGGCACGCTATGGCGCCTGTTCACGGCTCCTGCCGGCCGCGAAGGAGGGAGTTCAGCATGCCGGCGGGGGGCTTGGCTTCGAATTTCAGGTCGGCCAGACGGGTCTTGCCCATCCATTCGACCGTGACCCGGACCGAGTCCTTCTTCGACTCCTGGGCCTGGGTGATGAGCTTCTCGAACGTGCCGACGTTGTCCACGGAGACGCCGTCGACGGCGCGGATCAGCTCGTAGGTATTGATGCGGGCCAGGGCGGCGGGGGTGCCTTGCTCGACCTTGACGGCGACGATGGCCGGCTCATCCGGCGTCAAGCGCAGGGCGGCGCGGACCTCGTAGGTCACGTCCTTGACCGTCAGACCGAGCTTCTCATTCTTATACTTGGCCGCACTGAGCATGTCGCGCGGGGCCTGCTGGATCGTGAACTCCTTCTCCAGGGTGTCCGTGCCGTGGAGGTAGCTGAGCTTGACCGTCGCCCCCTGGCCGATCTCGCCGAGCAGGCGGTTCACGTAGTTGTCCTGGCTGGGCCACGGCCGCCGGCGGGGCATCTGGTAGCCCATCGCCGCGAATTCCTTCGGGAATGTCGGCCTCGTCGAAGTCGGGGACATCGTAGCTCTCCCGGTCGTCGCCGGCCAGCTCGATCGGCCAGGGCGTCCCGGGGACGGTGATCTTGAGCAGAATATCGCCCTCGGTCAGGCCCATCTGGGCCGCCGGCGAGCCGGGGTAGACGCGGTTGACCAGCACGCCGATCCGCCCATCCTGCGTGGGCTCCCGCAGGTTCATCTGCTTGATCATCTCCTTCTCCGGGGCGGTGTACTCGACGCCCAGCCAGACGCGGCGCTTCTGCTCGTCTTTGTCGAGGTGGCGGATGTGCGGATCGCAACTGGCGGGCAGCAGCGCCGAGCATCTTGGCCATCTCGGCGGCATCGAACAGGCGGGTGTCGCCGGGGTATCCATAACGTGCCCCGGCCCTGGCGCTCGGACGCTGCCGCATCATGGGATAGGCCGCCCGGTACGGACGGTAGCGGCCCTGTTCCCGCCCGAGCAGGTACGGCTCCAGCCGGTCGCTCTCGTGCCGGGCCTGGCCCAGGAAGCCGACGAGGTTGCCCTGGCGGTCCAGAAGCCAACTGCCGGATGGAAGCGGCCGTTCCGCCGCCGCGTACCATTCGTCCGCGTAGCCCTGCTGCTTATCGACCCAGCGGCTGCACTCGGTCCGCACGTCCATGCCGGCCAGCTCGTTGGCGACGACCGCCCAGAACGGCTCGAGCCGGGTCACCTTGCCGTCTGCCGGGAAGGTGACGGTCTGAGGCAGCTTGCCTTTTTCCAGCTCGATGACGGTCGCGGTGCACTCCTTCAGGACGCCGCCGAAGCGGGCGGGCACATCCTCATTGCCCACCTTCACCGTGATCGTATCGATGCCGGCGACCAACTCCTTGGGCAGGGCCTCCGGGATCGAGGAGCTTGTTCTCGGCAAAGCCCAGACCGTAGACGAGCACCTCTTCCACGGCCTGTGGCCCGCTCCGTCCCCGGAAGCGGCGGCCGAAGTCGATTTCCTCTTCCTCCTGAGGCTCCGGCCGGGGCATGATCCGGATCTCGTAGATATTCTTGGCGAATTCCTTCTTGATCTTCTCCTCGAGCTGTTTCTGCTGCTCCTCGGACAGGCCGGGGTCGGCCAGGATGTCCTTGCCGCGCCAGGCAGGTCCGCCGGGGCCGAGGCTGATCTCGTCGAGGCAGGTGACGCCGACCGGCCGGCCGTCGGCATTGCACAGGACGCCCGCCGAGTACACGCCGGGCACGCGGATGCAGTGGCCGCAATCCATGCTGCTGTCCCAGTTGAGGCCATACTCGCACCCCCGGACGTAGATATGGTAGTACTTGCCGACGCCGATCGTCGCGACGTAGAGCTTCGTCTCGGCCGTCACGTCGCCGCACTCGGCGAATTGCAGGGGCTGCCACGACGCGGGCAGCTTGCCCTCGACCCGCAGGATGCGGCCCGGCGCCTTGGTCAGGAGCCGCTCGGCCTTGGCCGGCAGAACGGTCCCATCCGGCCCCTGCACCGTGATCCGCTCGATCACCTCGCGATGCGTGGGCTCCCGCTCGAACGTGAAGACCTCGCCCTGGTCATTGAGAAGGACGCCGACGACGTCCATCGCGTTCTTGTTGAGGATTCGCTGCAGGACCGTCCCCGTGCCGAAGTCGGAGTGTATCCCCCTCATTCATGTAGGGCCGGTCGCTCTTCTTCAAGATGGTAGCTGACGATCACGAAGCTGCGGGCGGTCTGCTGGTGGATCTTCAACGCCGGCCCGCTGTCCTCTTCCTCGTGGCCGCCCGGGCGATTTGCCCGCACAGACCCAGGCCGATCGACATCGCAACCATCGCGACTACCCACACGCGCACGTTCAGTATTCGCATCCTTCTGCTCCTGTCCATAGGTCATGTAGCATGGGCATCTTGCCCATGAGTATCAACGGGCGTCCCGCCCGTAAAGCCAGGGCCAGAGCTTGCCCGCGGCGGCGGGAGAGGCCTGCGACCAGTGCGCGAACGGATGCCCATGCTACTCTTGTTCATAGTCCCGACGATAATCCAGCACGACCCAATTTCGCAGTCCGCTGCGCAGGACCTCCACGACGACTTTCTTCTCGCGTTTTTCGTCCTTGACGATCCGCTCGTAGACCCGCTTGACGTCCGCGATGGTCTGGACGGGCTCTTTGTCGATGGTCAGGATGATGTCCCGGCGGCCCAGGCCGGAGCTGGCGGCGTTGCCGGGATAGCGGATGCCCTGCACGAAGACGCCTTTTTCCTTCAGGTAGTACAGTTGGGGCGTCCGGTCCTTGTTGATCTCCTTGAGGGTCATGTTCCAGCGGCGGCAGTCGAAATCCTCGCCCTCCGACAGCCCTTTCTGCTCCGGCGTGATCTTGACCTGGACCTTCTCGCCGCCGCGCTGCAATTCCAGCGGGACCGGACTGCCGGCCTTGAGGTCCACCAGCGTCCGCCAGATCGCCGGCAGCATTTCCGCGTAGAGCCCCTCGACCGGCTTGCCGTCGATGGTCAGCAGGAGGTCGCCCGGCCGGATTCCCGCCTGGGCGGCAGGACTGTTGTCCTCGACGCCCGCGATCAGGACGCCGTGCTCGGCGTCCACGAAGGTGTTGCTGTGGAAGTCCTTCAGGGCCTGGAGACGCAGCCCGGTGGCCGCCCGCACGACCTTGCCGTCGCGCTTGAGCCGCTCGACGACATCCTGCACGCGCGACGCCGGGATGCTGAAACCGATGCCGCTGCCGTCGACGCCCAGGGTGTTGATGCCGACGATGGCGCCCTTGGTGTCGATCAGCGGCCCGCCGCTGTTGCCCGGATTGATCGCCGCGTCCGTCTGAATCCACGTGTTGTACTTGTACTCGGTATCGAAGCCGATATAGCGGTGCGCGTTGGAGATGATGCCCAGACTGATGGAGCGCTGGAAGCCGAAGGGACTGCCCAGGGCCATGACGAAGTCGCCTTCCTGCACGCCGGCGGTGTCGGCGAAGCGGGCGTGCGGATAGGTCTTGCCCTCCGCCGGGGCGGGGAGCTTGAGCAGGGCCAGGTCCGTGTCGCGATCCGACCCGATGAGCTCGACCTTGACCTGGCGCTCATCGTACAGGACGCAGTTGATACTCACGGCCTTATCCACCACGTGCCAATTGGTCACGGCGTAGCCGTCGGGGCTGATGATGACGCCCGAGCCGAAGACCTCCTGCTGCTTCTTCTCGCCGCTCTCGTAGTCCTCCACGATGGGCTTCACGAAGATCAGCGCCGGAAAGACCTCCGCCTTGGCCCGGCTGATAATCTGGCGAAAATCCGCCGGCTCCTGACAAATTGCCTGTTGTGACAGCCCCATGCAGGATTGTTGTCGCGACCGTGATCAATCCGCGTATACGCTGATATCCGTCTTGAAACCATGAATATCCCCACTGCACAGAGTTCGTCCGGCATCCCCTCGGCATGGGACCATCCGATCCCGCACCTCCAAACCTAACCGCCGGCCGCTTTGGAGGCAAGCGAATTCTCGGAGAGGGTCGGGGGCCGGAGCGTCGAGGGGCGGGGGAGGAACCCCCTGGCCGCCGTCGGGCCAGCCGGAAATTGGGTTCGATTGTACAACATCCCACGGCCCTCGTCCCCCAGGCCCGGTCCCATCCGGCCCCGCTGGAAATTGGCTTTGTTTCGGTTCCGCGTTCCTGGCCGACCGCCATGAGATTGCGTTCGTTTCGCATCCTTGGCCCCCGAGGCACCCGACCGTCTGTGGGCCGGGCCAAATTGGCTCCGTTTTGCACAATTGGCCATCTCTTACTTCAAACATCGAACTTCACACTTCAAACTTCTCCTATTTATATGTCTCCCCCTAATACCCGCCGTGTTGCAGGAATCTGCGCAAAAAAATGGATTGCGCCACCTTCAAGAATCGCCGTAAGTCCTTGTCCTGACGCCAATAAAGAAAATCTTGGTGCCGGCCCGTTTTTGGTTTTGGACTGTTGCACGAACAAGAATCGCAGGAGTTTCCGAGGGGCAGGGATTGCCACCGGATTCCGGCCACACCCGGCGGATGGAAGAAGTGAGGAAGTCATGGTGGGACGGACGGTCACAGCAGTTCCGGATGGATGGCTCTGATCCACTCCTCGACTTGACGCCGCAGAGCCTGCGCGGTTTCCACGATCTCCTTCGCTTCTCTGTCGGACACGGCACCGATGCGCTCGTATCCGGTCACATTTCGCTTCTTACGAAAGGCGTCCAAGCACCGAAGAGTCTCGGCGGACGCCCCTATTGTGAGCGCAGGGACTGGAGGATACGGTAGTGATGGGAGTCTCGGGCCGCCCGATATCCGGCTGCGGCAAGAGCCGCGGTGGCAGCTTGGAGGAGGGCATTGTAGGCGATGTTGAATCTCCAATCGGTGCTCAGGCCCTCCGCTTGACAGTCCCTCAGATCCCGGTCCGCGATCGCCAGAAGGTCGGCGATCTCCTGAGGCGAGGGCTCATGCGCGGACAGCCAACCGCTCTGTCGCCAGTTTTCCAAGCTCATCCGCGTTTCCGATTAAGAAGATTTTGCGCTCTTTCAGCACGGAGCGAACGAAATGGTGGCCCGAGGAGGCCTTACGGCCGAACTCTTCCGGAGAATACACGGTAGGGTTGATCTCTTTGCCCAAGGTATCCTGAGCCTCAGCCAGCGCAGAAACCACATCCGCGAAACTGACGTTGCCGATGACGATGAGGTCTACATCACTGTTGGGGCCGGCTTCGTGCCTGGCTTCACTGCCATAGACAAAGGCCACCTTGATCGGCTCGCCGAGCCCCGCCAAAGCGGCGCGGAGGACATCAGCCAAGCCCGACGTCTTATGAATCAGGCCTGCCAGTTCCGGATACACAGGGCATTGCGAATTGGCCTGGTAATAGGTCCGATTTCCATCGCGGCTCTCCACGACGATTCCGCAGTCTACCAGACCTTTAAGCTCCCGCCGGACAGTCCCGACGGCGCAGTCGGCCCTTCTTGCCACGTCACGCAGATGCCACCGCTTGTCTGGGTCCATCATCAGCAGCGTCAGCACAGCCCCGCGGGCTCGCGGGAATAACCAATCCTGAATTTGCCCTCTGGATGTTCGCATAATGCGCACGATTGTGCGCTTATGGCGCACAATTGTCAAGGGTCTCGTGCCCGAAAGTCAGAAGCCAGTTTTCACTGTGGGTAGCAATCGCTCAGCCAATACCGTGCGAGCACTTGCAGGTCGAGGGTATCGACCGCGCCGTCCGCATTCAGGTCGCCGGCCGGCGTGCCGGCGTTGGGGACGTGCCAGGCGGAGGCGAGGAGGGCGAAGTCGCGGAATGATACGGGGTTACGGCCGTCGAGGTCCGGACAGTCGGTGTCGCAGACATCGCCGATGCCATCGCCATCGGAATCCCGTTGAGAAGGATTGAAGATGTTGGGGCAGTTGTCCCGCGAGTCGGGAACGCCGTCTGCGTCCGTGTCGGGCCCGACAAAGACGGACATGATGAAGTCGCGCCAGCCGAAGCCGTCTTTCTCCGGCTGTGCTGCGCCCGTATCGTCATACGTTCGGGCGAGAATGGAGTACTGGCCGAGGTGCGGGATCTGCCAGGCGAACTCCCAGTGCCTCCAGACGTTCGGCACGAACTCGGTGGTCAGCACGGCGTCGCTCCAGGTCAGGCCACCGTCGGTGCTGACCTCGACTCTCGTGATTTCCCGCCCGGTCCCGGAGATGGCCATGCCGTGAATAGTATAAGTCCCCAGGGCGATGAGTGGAGTCCGGCGGGGGCCGCAGGATCCGGGCGTGCTGCGGCAGATAGGCGAATTCCAGGACCGGCGGCTCGGCGATGATCTCGATCCGTTCGACCCATTGGACCCAGTTGAAGCCGCCCGCGCCGGGGATCACCAGCCGCAGCGGGAAGCCCTGGTTCAGAGGCAGGGTTTCGCCGTTCATCTCGTAGGCCAGGATGATGGTGTCACTGGACAGGATCTTCTTGAGGCTGAGGTCGCCGAACAGGTACCCATCGGCGGCAGAGAAGCGGACGGAACCGGCATCCATGTCGACATTGGGCAGAGGGCCGGCGGCCTCGATCAGGGTCCTGAGAGGAACACCCGTCCAGACCGCGTTGCCCACGAGCAGCGTGGTGCCGCCGGCAATGTAGCACTCGAGAGTGGCCATCTCCGTGATCGAGGGGTATTGCCGGATGGCCTGCATGTCGAGCGACAGGGGCGTCGCGACGGCCCCATCCACCGTCAGCCGCCAGGACGCATCGATCGTGGGAATGCCGCGGGAATTGTACACGAAGAACTCGGAAAGATCGGTAATCGGCGGCGGCTCAAGGGCGAAGCCCAAGGAAGCGGTGAGTGCCAGAGCCGCCATGATGGGCACGACTTGAGAGCTCGCGTTCATACCGATCCTCACGAATCCGACGTCGTCTTCTCCGGGTGACGGGCCGGCACGAAGGCGGCAGTGCGTGGCCCCGACCGTTAATCACGGTGTAGTACGAGGCCACGAACGTTGAGTTCACTCCATCGCGGTGGCGTTTGTTGTCTGAGCGGCAGCGACCGAATCCTGTGTGAGGAAGGATAATGTCTCATACAAGAAGACCTCAAAAGTTTTCAAGTCTGCAAGGTATACGAGGATCACGTGGTCAGGGTTTGCCGCAGGCCGTGCACCAACCGGCCGATGCCCTCGGCGGCGGTGGCTTTTTGCAGGGCGCCGTAGGCGATGCGGAGGAGGCATTGGTCCTGCACGCCGAAGGTCGTGCCGGGGATGACGGCGACCTTGTAGCTCCTCGATCAGCCGCTGCGTGAGCTGCATCGGGTCCATGCCGGTGTGGATGCGAGCCAGCAGGTAGAACGCGCCGTCGGCACGCGGGATGGTGACGAGGTCGCCGATCTCGCGCAGTTTTTCGAGCACCAGTTGGCGGATTTCGCGGGTCTCGCGGAGCTTGTCTTCGCAGTAGGCCCGGCCGGCGTGCATCGCGCCGACCGCCGCCCATTGCGAGATCACCGGCGGGCAGATCAGGATCGTGTCCTGAATCTTGCGGATCGGCATGAAGAGCCGCTCCGGGATCACCATCCAGCCGATCCGCCAACTGGCAAAGCCATACGCCTTCGACAGCGAAAAGAGCGAGATCGTGTGTTGCGAGCTGCCCTCGATGGCGCCGGGCGAGAAGTGCTGCGCGCCATCGTAGGTGAAGTACTCGTAGGCCTCGTCGGAAATGTGATAGATGCCGCGCCGCCGGCAGAGGTCGTTGACCTGGCGAAGCGTCTTCTCGGGGTAGACGGCCCCGGTCGGATTGTTCGGCGAGATCGTGACGACGGCCCGCGTGCGGGCGGTGATGGCGTTTTCGATGGCCTCGGGCCGGAGCTGATAGTTCTCGTCCGTCGGCACGCAGACGGCCTTGCAGTCGGCCATGGCGATGGCCATCTCGTGGTTGAAGTAGTAGGGCAGGTTCAGGATGATCTCGTCGCCGGGGTCGGTGATGGCCAGCAGCGCGTTGACGAAGCCCATGTTCGCTCCGGCGGTCACGACGATCCGCTGGTCCGCGCCGAGGCGGATGCCGTTCTCGGCGGCGAGCTTCTTCTCAATCGCCTCCAGAAGCTCGGGGATGCCCTGGACGAGCTTGTACTTGTGGTTCTGCGGGTCGGACCAGAATCTCTGGATGTACTCGCCCGCCTCCGGCGGCGGGCCGTAGTACGCGACGCCCTGGCCCAGCGAGATCGTGCCGGGATTGGCGCGGATCAACTCCCCGACGACCGGAATGATCGGCGTTTGCACAGATTGCATCCGCAGGCTGTTGTACATCGACTCGATCCCTACCTGATCCCCAGCGTCTCAAAGGAGATGGTCGGCCACAGAGGGCACAGAGATCACAGAGTTCAGTGAAGTGTGAAGCGCGAAGCGTGAAGCGTGATCTGATCTGAGCAGTGCTCCTTACGTGCCACTTCGTACATCAACTTCTCACGTCTTCTGCTGTGTACTCTGTGCCACTCTGTGGCAAGATCCAATGCTCCCAGTCAGGTCAGCCTCAGACCGTATACGTCGAAGCGGCGGTGGTGCCGCCGCGGCCGGTCCAGTTCGTGTGGAAGAACTGGCCGCGCGGCTTGTCCACCCGCTCGTAGGTGTGGGCGCCGAAGTAGTCGCGCTGGGCCTGGAGCAGGTTGGCGGGCAGCCGCTCGTGACGATAGCCGTCGTAGAAGGACAGGGCCGAGCCGATCGTCGGCACCGGGATGCCCAGCTTGACCGCCGTCGTGACCACGCGCCGCCAGGCGCCGTGCGCCTTCGTCACCGCCGCCTTTGAAGAACGGGTCGAGCAGCAGGTTCGGCAGATCGGACCGCCGGTCGAAGGCCTCCTTGATCTTGCCGAGGAAGACCGAGCGGATGATGCAGCCGCCGCGCCAGATCGAGGCGATGGCGCCGTAGTTGAGATTCCACTTGTGCTCCTTGGCCGCCGCCCGCATCAGCATGAAGCCCTGGGCGTAGCTGACGATCTTCGAGGCGTACAGGGCGTGGCGCAGGTCCGTGAGGAGGTTCTGCTGCTTGCCCCGGAATGCGGCCTTCGGGCCCTGGAGCTGCCTTCGAGGCGTCCACGCGCTCATCCTTGAGGGCCGACAGGCAGCGGGCGAAGACGGCCTCCGCGATGAGCGTCAGCGGCTGGCCCTCGTCGAGGGCCTCGATCACCGTCCACTTGCCGGTCCCTTTCTGGCCGGCGGTGTCGAGGATCAGGTCGATCACGTAGTTGCCCTCCTGGTCCTTGACCTTCAGGATGTCGGTGGTGATCTCGATCAGGTAGGAGTCCAGCTCGCCCTTGTTCCACTCGGCGAAGACCTCGTGCATCTCCTCGTTGCTCATGCCGAGACCTTCCTTCATGAGCTCGTAGGTCTCGCAGATCATCTGCATGTCGCCGTACTCGATGCCGTTGTGGACCATCTTGACGAAGTGGCCGGCCCCGTTCTCGCCCATCCACTCGCAGCAGGGCGCGCCGTCGGGGGCCTGGGCGGCGATCTTCTGGAAGATCGGCTTGACGTGCTCCCAGGCCGCCGGCGAGCCGCCCGGCATGATGGCGGGGCCGAGCAGGGCGCCTTCCTCGCCGCCGGAGACGCCGGTGCCGATGTAGAGCTTGCCCTTGCCTTCGACGTACCCGGTCCGGCGGATCGTGTCCTGGTAATTGCTGTTGCCGCCGTCGATGAGGATGTCGCCGTTCTCCAGGTGCGGCAGCAGCTGGTCGATCAACTCGTCCACCGCCTGGCCCGCCTTGACCATCATCATGATCTTGCGGGGCTTCTTGAGGCTGGCGACCAGCTCCTCGATGGAGTGACAGCCGATGATGTTCTTGCCCTTGGCCCGGCCGTTGACGAAGTCGTCCACCTTCGAGACGGTGCGGTTGAAGCAGGCGACCGTGAAGCCCTTGCTCTCCATGTTCAGGATCAGGTTCTCGCCCATGACGGCCAACCCGATCAATCCGATATCTGCCTGTGCCATAATCCCATACTCCTTATCCAAAGCGACACATGATTGCGGTTATCTCATGTAGGGTGGGCTTCGCCCACCACCCGTCCGCCTATCCTACCCCAAAACCCGCCGGTTGGGTAGAGGGTTGTCGAATTGACGAAGGCTGATCGCTATGCCGTTCGTAGTGTGCCCGTAAGGGCATTTCTTCGCAGGGCGAGCGTCCCCGCTCGCCTAAGTGGCATGGGGCTTCCAGCCCATGACTCATCGGCAGAGCCTGCCCTGAGCCCTGCGAAGGGATGCCGATGCCACAAGGCTCCACGGACCGGTTGTCCGTGCCGCAAGGTCGTGCGGAGACGAACGACCTACGAAGAGCGGCGCGGCCGTCGGGACCAGGATGGCGGGGGCGCAATCCACGGTCGTTCGCTCTCTCTTGGCGCACCGTTCGGCAGTGACAATTGAGTTTATCGCTTCTCGGCCCCCGGCACGCGCGGATACAATGGACCCGACGTTCCAGGAGTTGACGCGACCTGAGCGTGAGCGAAAAAGGCGGATCGGTGAAATTTCGGGAGATGCAGGTCATGAATAGTGAGGTCGAAACGCGGGACAAACGCTTCCGGCTCAAAGGCTGGCACCTGGCGGTCGTGATTCTTCTTGTGCTGGTGGGCGTGATCGGTCTGTACATCGTGCGCCACAGAGGCGAGAACGAGCGGCGCATCGCAGCGCTGCGGGCGGCCGGGCATCCGACGACGTTTGCCGAGTTGGCCGAGTACACCAAGCTGCCCGACGGGGTGGAAAACGCGGCCGGGATGTATGAGAGCGCCTTTGCGGCCCTCGTGTTGCCGGCGGCTGAAGCGAACGTGCCGAGTCTGGGCACGGCCAAATGGCCTGCCCGGGGAGTGCCCTTGCCTGGGCCGATGGCCAAGGCTGTCGAGGAGTGTCTGGCGGCCAACCGGCAGTGCCTGGCGCTGCTGCACGAGGCGGCGGGCATCGAGCATTGCCGGTATGACTATGACTACAAGCAGATCCAGGCGCCGGCTCAGGACTGCCGACACGGTGAGCAGTTGCTCCATGTCAGCATCGTCTACCACGCGAGCCAAGGGGATGCCGAGGCGGCGGTGACGGCCATTAAAGATGGGCTGCGGCTGAGCGATTCCCTGCGGAGAGAGCCGGCCCTGATCGGCTATCTGGTGCGGATCGCGTGCCTGGGCCTGACTCTCAACAGCTTGGAGCGCAGCCTGAGCCTGACCAGCTTCACGGACGGACAACTGAAGGAGCTCAGCGACGCACTGACGCGGACCGGTAACACGCTGGATTTCGCGCGGGCCCTGATCACGGAGCGATGCCACATGATCGAGATATGGAGGGACCCATCGCGGCTGGGACCCGGCGGCCCGAGCGTCCCGATTCGGATGCTCCCGGGCATGAGGCAAACGTGGCTCTCCGATATCCTGAATTACATGGAGGCCCAAATCGAGGCGACTCAACTGCCGCCGGTGGAGCGTCTGAGACGATTTCGCCGAATCCGCGATGAGATCCAGCAGCTTTCGTTCCTGCATGCGATTGCCAAGATCACGACACCGGCGATGACCCGAGTGGCCGAGTTGGATCTGCGGGCCCGGGCCCATCTGGAATTGGCAAAAACAGCCCTCGCCCTTGAGCGATACCGGCTGGCCGGCCGCAAGGTGCCGGAGCGGCTGGAGGAACTCGTGCCCCAATATCTCAAGGAGGTGCCGAGCGATCCGTTTGACGGGAATCCCATCCGCTACCGGCGCACCGACCCGGGCTATTGTCTCTACAGTGTCTTCGAAGACGGCCAGGACAACGGCGGCAAAGAGAAGGCCGACGTGCCCTCCGGCGCACCCTATGACTGGTGCTTTATCGTGGCGCGATAGTCGAGGCCGGCGTCGATGTTTTGACGCGAGCCTTTGTGTCTGTCGCGGCAGCGCGAGACAGTCCGCCTGGAGGATTACCAATTCCGGCGCGACGTTCGGGAACTGCCGGCCGATCTCGACGGTCTAATAAAATGTGCCATGCCGCTCGACTGGAAGTCGCTCTTCCAGGGGAAGCAAGGCAATTACGGCGTTGTCGCGGGTGCGTTCGGGACAGACGCAACGATGATGCCCCATATGACCCGCCTTCGGGTAAGGAGCGGGATGCGGGGCACAACGGAGGTATCCATGATGGATGACGAGCGTGGGCGAGGCGGCAAGCGATTCTGGCTGAAGGTGTGGGGCGGGGTTCTTGCCGTAGTGGTGGTGCTGGCGGTACTTGTCACTCTTCACCTTTCGGCCGGCAGGAGGAGTCTGGAACGTCGCTTGGAGGCGTTGCGGGCCGCCGGGTGCCCCACGAGCTTTGCCGAATTGGCCGGGTACAACCGGGTCCCGGAGGGATTGCCGAACGCGGCGGATGTGTACACGCGAGCTTTTGCCGCGTTTGTGCCGCCGGCGGAGAAGGGACGCACCTCCTTCTGGGGCACGGCCGATTTGCCGCAGCGGGGAGCCCCTCTGCCGGAGCCCATGGTACGCTCGATGTCCGAGTGTGCGGCGAAGAGCGAACAGTGTCTGACGCTGCTGCACGAGGCCGCCGGGATCCAGCACTGCCGGTATGAGTGGGACTACCGGCAGACACCGCCGGACCTGGTCGTGGTCGGCGACTGTGCCCGGCTGCTCCAGATGAATGCTCTTCTGCAGGCCCACCGGGGGCAGATCGAGGAGGCGGTGGCGTCCGTCGAAGACGGATTGCGCCTTGGTGAATCGTTCCAAACAAGGCCGTGGCTGATCAGCTACATAGTCCGCAGCCACTATGACACCGTGGCTCTGGCCAGCCTCGAACGGGTCCTGAGTGTGGCGGCCCTGACGGATCGGCAACTGGAAGGATTGAGTCGGAAGGTGGCGACGATCGCGGATACGCTCAGCTCGGTTGATGCCATGATTACGGAACGGTGCATCATGCTCGAGAATTGCCGGAACCTGTTCTCGGCCCAGGGGTCCGGTTCGCGAAGCCTCCTGCTCCGGCTGCCCGGGGCACGCGAGCGGACTCTCGCCGACGTCTCTGGATTGGACGGATGCCTGTATCGAGGCGGCCCGGCTCCCCGACAAGCAGCGCGTGGCTCGCTTTCGCCAGATTTGCCGGGAACTGGAAGGCCTGTCTGCTCTGCACGCCGTTGTCAAGGTCCTCGTGCCACGGATGCCTCAGATTGCCGCACAGGACCTGGCCTTCCGGGCTCGGCTGGCCCTGGCGCGGACGGCCTTGGCGGTCGGGCGCCACCGGTTGGCGACGAGGAACCTGCCGAACGATCTGGAGGACCTCGTGCCGAAGTATCTGAAGCAGGTGCCGCCCGATCCGTTCGACGGCCGGCCGATCCGTTACCAACCGGGGACACCGGGATTCCTTCTCTACAGCATCGGCGAGGACGGCCACGATGACGGTGGCCAGGAACGGAACAGCGCCAACAAGACCGGGCCTTGCGACCTGTGCTTCATTGTGACGCGATAGAGAGCATGGCAGTCTCAGTGATTAGATCGTGTTCCAGGGGATGGCGGCGGTGTCTTCTGCGACCCAGCGCGGGCGCTCGACCGCGCAGAGAAGGGCGGCTGGCGCGATCTGCAGGTTGGGATGCGCCCGGCGGAACGCCGTCAAGCCCGCGACGTCGTATTGAGAAGGGTTCGCCGTCAGCTTCATCTCGAAGGGGTATAACACGCCGTCACGTTCGACCAACAGATCCACCTCGGCGCCGCCGGCCGAGCGCCAATGATGGAATCCCGTCCGGCCGGGAAGGGTGCCCGCTTGCTTGAGAATCTCGTTGATCATGGCCGTCTCGAACAGGGGACCCAAGAGGGGATGTCCCCCCAAGGTCTTGGGTGAGCTGATCTGTGCGTGGTGACAAACCAGGCCGGTGTCGGCGAGATAGCCCTTGGGCTTGGAGGAGACCCGCTTGAGGAGGTTGCCCTCGAAGGCGGGGATCTCGAACCATTGAAAGGTACCGTCCAGCACCTTGAGCCATCGGCGGGCCGTTGGAGGGGACATGCCGATCTCCCGGCCCAATTGGCTGTAGTTGATCTCCTGGGCAGTCAAGGCGGCGACCAGCCGGAGGAACATGCCGAACTGCTGCCAATCCTCGACATCCGCCATCATTCTGGCATCGCGTTCGACGTAGGTTCGGTGATAACCCATCCAGAATTCGGGCACGAGTTCTTCGTTCAGATCGTTGACGCGCGGCAGGAACCCGCGCCAGAGCCAGTCCCACAAGGCACCGGTAAAGCGTGTATTCGTTTGCCTCGCTTGGTCAACGAATGCGTGCGCATCCTGCAACCAACCGGTCAGCCAGCAGGGCGATGCACCTGCTCCGGCCAATTCCTGGAGACTGAAACCGCGCAGGTCGAGGAAGGCGGCACGTCCGGCAAGGCTCTCGGCCAGAGACCGGAACACCTGCCATTGCTGCGAGCCGCTCATCAAATACATTCCCGGACGTGAGTCGCTCGCGTCCACGTGCCGTTTGATGGCCGAAATCAACTCCGGTGCGTACTGAATCTCATCCAGGACGACCGGGGGCGGGTGGTTGCGAAGAAACAGGTCAGGCTCACTGCGGGTGTTTTCCAGGTCGATGCTTGGATCGAACACAGCATAATCGTAGTCCGGGAAAACGTGGCGCAGCAGTGTGGTCTTACCCACCTGCCGAGCGCCGCTGACTACCACAACCGGGAACGCTTCCACGAGCTTCCGCAGTTTTGCGGTGAGTATCCGCTCTTTATACATACCTTGCAATCTAAACATTTGACGATCAAATTGCAAGGTATTTTTAGAGAAAAGAGCCTTTTTCGTACAGCAACGGCCCTTACCTATCTGCCGCGCCAGGGGCCAGCCGGTGGAGGATTTCGCCGGCGTGGGGGACGACCAGGACGCCTTCGGCCTCGCGGTTTTCGTAGTCGGCGATCTTGATCTGGGCGGGGTTCATGTAGCCCAGGTTGATTCTGTCGCAACGCTCCTTCGGAATGCCGGTCGCGAGGACCACGTTCACCCGGGGCTTTTCGACGCCGTTTTCAAAGGTGCCGCAGCCGCGGACGTGGGTCGAGTGGGCCATCGACGAGCGCGGGATGTCCTGGAACTTGTCCATTTGCTTCAAGAAGTAGTCACGGACGTGATAGCCGATGCGGTCGAGGACCTTGCCGTGCGTGTAGGAGACCTCGGTGATGTGCGGGGCGTAGATGATCAGCGTGCCGCCGTCGGCGACGATGGGCTCGAGCTTGTACATGACCTTGCCGGCGGTCCAGATGTCGTCGTACATCTGCGGGCACAGGCCCAGGATCGTGTGGTAGGGGCGGTCCTTGTAGATGATGTGAACGTCGTTGGACAGGTCCGCCGCCTTCTCCCAGGCTTCGAGGCAATCGCCGAGGAAGAGGCCCTTGAGTTTGCCGTCGACCGCCACGATGGCGACCAGGGCGTGCGGGATATCGATCAGAGAGGCGGCCTTCTCGACCACCTTGCGCGTCGGGGTCCACTTGCAGCCGTTGATCACCGGGTTCGTGATGATCGCGCCCAGCCAGTGGAAGAAGTTGATGATCTCATCGCCCGCGATGCCGGGGAAGAGGTACTTGTGCCCGCCGGAGAAGCCCACGACCTCGTGCGGAAAGACGGGCCCGAGGATCAGGAACGTGTCGTAGTCGAAGATCAGCTTGTTGAGCCGGACGTCCACCTCTTCGCGGAACAGGCCCCCGCTGATCTGCTCGATCTCGTCGGCGGCGATCCTGCCGATGGAGGCGAACGTTTCGGGTTTGTCCCACTGGTGATTGAAGAACCGCACCGGGCCGTACTTGGTCTTACGCTCGCTGATCGTCATGGCGAGCCGTTTGCAGATCTGCCGCTCGGTCAGCGGCTGGTGCGTGCCGAGGGCGACCAGGCAATCGATGGCCTTCGCTTGCGGCTTGAGCCGCTCATACAGCAGCTTGAAAACCTCGCCGATGGGGCCGGAGCGAGTGTTGTCCGGGATAATCACGAGGACCCGTTTGCCCGTATAGTTGTTCTGTGCGAAGAACTCGCCCATGGCCTCACTCGCCTGGCGATAATCCACAGCACCATCTTTGCTTTGTCGTTCTATGATCATGTCCATTACCTGAAGACAAGTTCGGATTTCGATATTCGAATTTCGTGTTTTCTTACTTGATCCACGCCGGTTTCTCCGGCAGGCGCCGGTCAAACTCCTCGATCAGCTTCTTTTCATACGCCCCAGCATACTGGCCCCGGAAGAATCGGTCGAGAGCCTCGTTGTGGAACCTCTTCCACGAGTCATCTTCGCCGCCGGGGTTGACGGGATAGAACAGGGCGTTATTGGCCTTCGCGGCCTTCAGATCGCCCGGCGCATCCCCGACCATCAGGACATGGTTCTCCCGGTATCGGCCCTGCGTGGCATATTGCAGGTGCTGGGTCTTCGTCCCCATCTCCTGGCCTGCCATTACGGCTACGTACCTGGCGATATCGTGTTCGGCCCACTCCCGGGCGAGGGTCGCGCCGGGCGTGGCGGAGACGACGATCACATCCGCCTTGCCCTGCACCTTTTCCAGGCTCTCCCGCACGAACGGAAAAGGCGGCACGTTCTTGACGATCTTCTCGATGGCCCAGTCGACCCGCTCGCTCCACTGGAGCGCCAGCGTCAGCTCCTTTTGGGCGTCCGGCTGGGCCTTGCCGATCGCCTGCTTGAGACCCTCGTTGCTGAGCACGCTGTCGGGGTCGTCCACCCAGGCGAAGTAGCAGGGCAGTTGCGGGACTTTGAACTTGCGGCCCTTGACTATCGGATGGCTCGGCAGCAGCTCGGCGAGAATCCGCTTGAGGGTCTGGTGCCGGTTGGCGCCGCGGGTCTTGGAGAACAGGTCCGCGAAGTCCTTGCACTCGCGGGCCGCCTCGGCCACCGGTTGCAGGCCGAAGCACCCGATCGTCCACGGGCAGAAACACTCCCGGTGCTTGATGCCCATCGTATCGAACGCGCAGCCGTCGGAGTCGATGCCGAGGAGAAACTCCGCCTGCGGTTTGAAATCCTTCAGAGGTTGTGCCGGATCGGTAGCCGTCATCACCTCTCCACGCGAGTAGGCCACATCCCGAGCGTCCGGGTGGCACCGCCAAACTTGTTTGACGGTGTTGTTTCGGTACGACCAGTCCATTCGAAGCCCCACGGGCAAACGAGTTTGCCCGTGCCACCCGGATTTGTGGGACCCCGGACGATACTGTTCATACGCCGCTGAAGGCGGAGAAACCGCCGTCCACCGGGATGACCGTGCCCGTAACGAATTTCGCCGCGTCGCTGAGCAGCCAGATCACCGTGCCGACCAACTCCTGCGGCTGGCCAAACCGGCCCATCGGCGTGTGCTCGGTGACGGTCTTGCCGCGCGGCGTCAGGGCGCCCGTTTTCTCATCGGTGAGAAGGAAGCGGTTCTGCTCGGTCAGGAAGAAACCCGGCGCGATGGCGTTGACGCGGATTTCCTTCGAGTAGTTCTGGCAGATGTGCACGGCGAGCCACTGCGTGAAGTTGCTCACGGCGGCCTTGGCGGCGGAATACGCCGGAATCTTCGTCAGCGGCCGGATCGCGTTCATGCTGGAGATGTTCAGGATCGAGCCGGTGCCCTGGCGGGCCAGTTCCTTGCCGAAGACCTGCGAAGGCAGGAGGGTGCCCAGGAAGTTCAGGTCGAAGACGAACCGGATCGCCTCGGGCGGCAGGTCGAAGAAGGGCATTTCGGGGGAGGTGGTCGCTTCTTTCTTATTACCGCCGGCACCGTTGATCAGGGCATCGATCCGGCCGAACTCGGCCAGCACCTTGTCCTTCGCCTGCTCGATGCTGGCTTTTTCCAGGACGTTGCACTGAACGGGGATGCGCTGTGCCGCCCGCCGCCCGAATCTCCTTGGCGACTTTGGCCGCCGCGATCTCGATCAGGTCCAGAACCGCGACTTTGGCCCCGCCTTCTCCCAGCGCTTGGGCCATCATGCCGCACAGAATCCCGCCGCCGCCGGTGATCGCAATCACTTTGCCGGAAACATCAAAGATGCTCTTCATCTGCAGGTCACTCCTATTTCTATCCTTGTCACCAAGCAAACCTTCCGGCAGAATATACACGACCCATAACGTGATTTCAACCGGTGCAGGTTGGGAGGACCGGATTGGTGTAGCGCAGGCGTCGTGGCGAGGGCGCCACGCCCTTGCGTGTCGCGGGCATCCTGCCCGCGATTCGAGGGCAAGATGCCCTCGACACGTCCGGCCATCGCAGGTCTTCGGCCTTGACGATGCCACCGAATCAGGAGGCACGAGCAGGAATTATGGCCAACTACATCGTAGACCACTTCGACGATATCGACGCGGTGAGGTGCCCGTGCGGCTTTGTCCGGCGGGCCTTCGCCCGGCCGGACAACGCCACCGCCACGGTCCACATCGTGGACATCCAGCAGGACTCTCAGGTCCATTACCACAAGGACCACACGGAGATCTACCTGGTTCTCGAAGGCGAGGGCCACATGGAGCTTGACGGCGATGTGGTCCCCCTGCGTCCCTTCACCACAATCCTGATCAAACCCCTCTGCCGCCACCGGGCCGTCGGCCACCTCCGCATCGTCAACATCTGCATCCCGCCCTTCGACCCGGCCGATGAGTGGTTCGACTGATGGGCAGCCAGAGTGGCGAAATTGTGCAGCATGCGGTAAGTCCGGCCTGTGGCCAGGGATTCCTCTCGCTGGAGCAACGTACTCTTGCCGGTTTGCCGCAACGCCGACAGCGCCACCGCCGGCCACCGCCGCAGGGCCCGCTCCAGTCAACGCGCAATCTCCGGGGGCAGATGCTCTGTCATACTCAATCATGCTATGCTGTCATTATGACAACAAGGCAAGTAGATCCTTTCATCTGCATGTGCGGGCTCTTTGGCCAGCTTCGTTCCTCTCAGCCCAAAAGGGATTCTGCACAGGAGAATCAGGTTGAGAAATAGAAACGCGGCTTCTGTTTTTCAAGGGTGTGAACTGTGTAAAGACACGAATACGATCTTCGCTTTGTGGCTTGGTGCCTTTGTGTGAGTGGATTTTGTTCCGGCCGAAGGCTGGGCTGGGGTACAATTGGGATATGATGGAGCTTCAGAGAGACAAGGCCCGATTCAGGAGGCTGACCGACGAGGACGACGATTTCGTGGCCGCGTCGGCGGCGGAGTGCCTGGGCAGGATGTGGTCATGATTCGCAGGGTTGTACAGGTCCATCGCATGGATGCTTACTCGAAATGAAAAGGGACTATCCGCAACATGACGGGTTTGACGGCCGCTCGACGGGATTTTTGGCCGGTGGGGCGCTTTACAAAAATGCTGACAGCCGTTAGGATAGCAACGTAATGGTTGTGCAAGTCAGGAACAGGACTGCCGCAGGATCGAGGTAAGTCCTTTTCATGGCGCACGTTACGCCGATGTAGCTCAATGGTAGAGCACGGCTTTCGTAAAGCCGGGGTTGTGGGTTCAAGTCCCACCATCGGCTGTTCTCGTCGATAGCAACGCCGTAGGGCACCTCTTTCGACCAACCCTTCCTTATCTATATGCATACGCGATTCTCTCCTGTGGCCATCCAGTGGGCAATTTCACCTATCACAAGGAGCCGTCCTGCGGTATTCTGAAAAACTCGTTATCTCGTGATGCGTACGGTAGATGGGTTGGATGGTTAATGACAGAGCCGCAAACGAATCGTGCGAAGAGCGATACCTCGCCGGAGGCGCAGCGGGTGCTGTATGACCTCTACCGTCAGATGTCGCCGGCACGAAAGTTTCAGCTTCTCTGCGATACCTACGAGATGGGCAAGGATTTGGCGCTGGCTGGACTGAGGATGCGACATCCGGAGGCGAGCAAGGACCAGCTTTGGCGACTCTGGGCACTGCAGCATCTTGGTCGGGAGCTTTTTGAGAAGGTCTATGGAACGTCCGCTCAAGAACGAGAAGCGTGAGAACGAGAGGGTGATCGAGCGACTGGCGGATGTGCTCGACGGCCTGGGCGTTCGTTACACGGTTGGGGGCTCTGTCGCCAGTGCACTATATGGCACGGTAAGATTCACGAGGGATGCGGATATCAGCGTCGAGCCCTTTTCGCACGTGGCGGACAGGCTCTTACGAACTGCTCCAAGAGGAGTTCTATATCAGCAGGGAGGCGATGGAAGAGGCCCTGAGATCTCATGGCAGTTTCAACGTGATCCATTTCGCGACGGCCTTCAAGATCGACCTTTTTGTCCGAGGGCCCAGTGAGTATGAGGGACGACTTTGGGAACGCCGGCATATGCTGAGGCTGAGCGACGAGAGTAGCAGGGATGTCTCTGTAGTGTCTCCCGAGGATATCATTCTGCTGAAACTCGGTTGGTTTCGGCAGACCGGGGGCACGTCGCAGCGGCAATGGGACGATGTTCTGGGGGTGCTGGCGGTGCAGGGGGACACGTTGGATTTCGAGTATTTGACTGCTTCCGCCCGGGAACTGGGGCTGGAGGAGCTTTTCAATCGAGCAAGGGCCGAGGCGGAAACGTAGGACTGGGCATGAGTCTAAAAGAAAGACATGAATCGTTGCAGAAGATACTAAGGGACCTGGGGCAGGTGGTCGTCGCCTATTCGGGCGGCGTGGATAGCACGTTTCTGCTCAAGGAGGCGGTGGACACGTTGGGGGCCGAGAACGTGCTGGCGTGCACCAGTATCGGGGCCGCCGAGCCCGGCCATCTGTATGAGCGGGCCCGCCAGGCGGCCGAGAGCATCGGGGTCGAGCTGATGACCGTCGAGGCGGGCGAGATGGAGGACCCGTGCTTCACGGCGAACAACGCGGACCGGTGTTTCCACTGCAAGTCGCGCCTGTGCCACCGGCTCCTGGATGTTGCCCAAGAGCGGGGCATCGAGCACGTGGTCTTCGGCACCAACCGGGACGACTTGGACGATTTCCGCCCCGGCAACCGGGCGATCAAGACATTTGGCATCCGTTCGCCTTTGGCAGAAGCGGGCCTGACCAAAGACGACATCCGGCAATTGAGCCGCCAAGTGGGTCTGCCGACGGCCGACCAGCCGGCCTCGCCGTGCCTGGCGTCCCGCATCGCCTACGGACTGGAAATCACCGAGCAGAGGCTCCAGCAGGTAGATCAGGCGGAGAGCTTCCTGCGGTCGCTGGGCTTTGTCGAGCTGCGGGTCCGGCACCATGATGCGGTTGCCCGCATCGAGGTTCGGCCCCAGGATGTCCCCAGGCTCACCGTCGAGCCGGTCCGCTCGCAAGTGCTGGAGAAGCTCAAGTCCTTGGGGTTTCAGTTCGTGACGGTAGACCTGCAGGGCTTCCGTTCCGGCTCGCTGAATGAGGCTCTCTCTCAAGAGCAGAAAAGGGCCGGGCTGGGAGTTTGAGAGGGTGCGTCAAAAGTGGCAGGCTGTCTGTGGGGTCTTGTGGCATCGGCATCCTGCCGATGATTCATGGGCTGGAAAGGGACCCCCAACGCGGAATCTTGCGTTGGGGACCCCAAACCCATGCCACGCTGAACCGGCTTTTCAAACACCCTCTGAGGCAGTTCATGCGGTATCATCCAGAACTGGAGATGTCAATGTCCCGCGTACAGTTGATCCGAGCGTTTGTCCTCATAGTGCTATCCGTGTTGACTTTGAATTGGCCGGCTCGTGCGGCCGCTTCCAACGAGCTACCCCAGGCCAAGGCGGATCTGGTCGTGATGAGCTTCAACATTCGTTACGCCGCTGCCAACGACGGGGAGAACAACTGGGTCAAACGTAAAGATCTGGCTTGCGACGTAGTCCGGCGGAACGGACCCGATCTGGTGGGCTTGCAGGAGGCCCTCCGCTCCCAGATCGACGACATGCGGGCGGCCCTGCCCGAGTACGGCGAGATCGGCTTCGCCCGGGAGGACGGCAGAACTAAGGGCGAGTATTCTGCCATCCTCTATCGCAAGGACCACTTCGACGTGGACGACTCGGGGACGTTCTGGCTCTCGGACACGCCGGAGACGAGCGGCTCGATCACCTGGGGCAATGCCTGCACGCGCGTCTGCACCTGGGCGCGCCTGCTGCCCAAGTCGTCGGGAAAACCTTTTTATATGTTCAACACCCACTTGGACCATATCTCGCAACTCTCGCGGGAGAAGGGTATCGCTCTGATCATGGCGCGGCTCAGCAGTCGCAAGCATTCCGATCCGGTCGTCCTCACCGGCGATTTCAACGCCGGCGAGAATAATGCCGTGGTGCGATATCTCAAAGGCGAGCGGCGCCTCGAGATAGTGAACAACGGCCTGTCGCAGAACCCGGTGCCGCTGGTGGATACCTTCCGTCTGTTGCACAAGGACGCCTCGGCAGTCGGCACGGCCCACAGTTTCAAGGGCGGCCGCGCCGGCAACAAGATCGACTACATCTTCGTCCAGCCCGGCACGGAGGTGCTCGGGGCGGAGATCCTCCACGACAACAAGGACAACCGCTACCCCTCCGACCACTTCCCCATCACCGCTGCGATTCGCTGGCCAATCAAATAGGATCGGGATATGAAGCTGACCAGGGTTACGTGTGACGCGAATGTCATGGGCGGCAAACCTTGCATACGAGGGATGCGTGTGACCGTAGGCATGGTTGTGGGGATGCTTGCCTCCGGTCATTCGAAGGAGCATATCTTGGAGCGATACCCCTGCTTAGAGCCAGAGGACATCGACGAGGCGCTCGTCTACGCGGCCTGGCGCGTAGAAGAAATTGAAGTCCCCCTCGAACCGTCGCCCCAATCAGCCTCGACGACTCCACGCAAAGGGTAAGTATCCTTCCCATACACCCATGGGGATGGATTGGAGGGCAGTTTCTTTCTACCCATATCAGCGGTTTTCGACGGACTTGCGCAGCTCGCGGCAGGAGCTGAGGAATTCCTCGGGGGACATGTCGCGGAGGAAGACCAGGCCGCGGGTCGCGCGGATCAGGGCGTTGCCGTGATTGTAGAACCACTCGCGGCCCAGGCAGATCTTGACCTTCTGGTACTGCTCCACCTGGATGCGCTGGGCCAGTTGCGAGAAGGGGCCGTCGTATTCGTGGCTGGGGAAGGAGGCGTCCTTCTGGGTGATGAAGGAATTCATGAAGGCATCGTGCATGACCGAGAACATCGCCAGGGTCACCGGCACGAAGACGTTGGCCTCTGAGGGATCAAAGCGGAACCACACGTTGCGGTAGCCCCAGACCCGCAGGTTGGGTTTGTCGCAGGTGCTCAGGTGCACCCGCAGTGCTTCGGCGAGCGCCTGCATGACCTTGTAATGTGTGTCCGGCCCGCTGGCCTCCGGGTCGAAGGCGACGGTGATGATGTCGGGATTCACACGCCGCAGCTCGGCGACGATCGGCGGGACATCCTCGTCCATCGTGGGCTCTTGGGTGAAGATATCGCCGGTATAAAAGCCCAATCGGAGGTGGCGGACGTTCTGGCATTGCCAGCCGTAATAGCCCCAGAGGCACTCCGCCTCCCATTCGCGGCACATCCCTTTGAGCTGCTGGATATGGTCGGGGTCCTTCTTCCCGGGATAGGTCTTGACGAAGTAATCCTCCAGGTCGACGACGCAGCGGTCGATGTCGTTCAGGAAGTCGTCCCCGAGCAGCTCGACCAGATTGCGCAACATGCGGCGGGCGCAACCTTCCGCCTTCTCGTCCTCATCCTGGGCGGCCACGCCGTCGAGGTACTGCCAGACATCGCGGTTGCGCTCGAAGGTATTGCCCTGGGCGAAGTAACCTTGTTCGAGCAGGGCTTTGAACTTCGGGATGCCGCGGAAGCGGCGCAGGCAGGCCATCTGGCTCCGCATGAAGCGATTGGTGACGGCGGTGAAGCCGCTGGTGAGCGTCAGAAAGTGGTGCTCGTTGGTTGCCTGCCGGAAGTGACGGACGACTTCGGAGAAGTAGCCGAGCATGATGTCGTCGTGGTGCGGCTCCGTGTGCAAGAACCGCTTATTTCTGAAGACGTGCAGGCCATTTTCGATCTTGGCGACCAGTCGCTCATGGACCAGGTTCGCCAGCTCCGGCAGCGGCTCGGAGCGCTTTTGCAGAATGACGGCGGCGAGCGGATGGCTCCGGCAGTCAGCCTCGGTCAGATCGAGCAGACGCCGGCGCTGTTGGACGGCCAGCTCGATGAGGGCTTTCTCCACATCGGCGTCGCTAACGGCCGGGGCGCTTTTGAGCACGCTGACCTGTCGCTCGACGAGGTTGGCCGCAGCGCCCGGGTGAGGTAGAACCGCGCGTTGGGCAACTGTTGCAGACAACTGGCGGGAATGTCAATGTGTTGCTCGGACTGGATCGCTTGGGCGACCAGGGCAGCTTTGGCCTGGCCGGCGGCCACGATAATCGCGGTGCAGTCCGGGTTCCGCGTGATGGTCCGCAGGCCGATGGTAATCACGAGGCACTGGCGGGCGACTTCGATCCCGCCCAAATCCGTCGCGGCGGCCGCCTGGGTCTCATAGTTGGTGGGACAGAGCCGAGTGGTCGAATGGTGATCGGAGCCCTTGATATTGAATCCGATGTGCCCATCCGGGCCGATCCCGCCCAGGAAGAAGCCGATGCCTCCCAGCTCCCGAATCCGCTGCTCGTACTCCATGCACCACTGGTCGATTCGCTCCAGCAAAGCCTTCTGCCTGGACTCAAGCTGATTTGTGGGGTGGCGATACCGCAGCGTCAGATCCACGCGATTGCCCGGCCACACATCGGCGAGCTTCTCGCATGACCCCATCCCGATCCGGCAGGCATCGATCAGCAGGGCCTTGGCGGGATCGAGTCCGAAGCCGTCGATATAGAAATGCTTCACGTAATGGGTGAAGCTGTTGTGCTGCGCGGAGTCGATGGGATAGAACTCATCGATTTGCACGAAGTGCAGGCCGGTCATGTCGGGCTTCTGCGCCGGATCGACGCCTGCCTGTTCGAGGGTCCGCCGGATCTCGGGCGTCTCCCACCCGCTGAGCACGCGCTGGACCCACTTGATGAAATGCTCCGGCGTCTTGCCGGTGGGCAGGGAGATCACGCCGCCGGGATGGCCCTGGACCCACTCGATGAACCGCAGCGCCGCCAGCTTGCCCAGTGCGGGGAAATTCTCCACCACGATCGTGGGAATCTTCTCGGCCGGTCCATAGAGCACATCAAAAGAAGAGGTCCGAACGGCCTCCTCTTCCACAAGTGTCAGAATCGTACGCCTATCCTTATTCATCCATGCACACACCAAAGTCATACGTCGAAGAAACTACTCACAAGCAGCGTACCATCGCTCCTTCGCCTATGCAAGCATGGAGCGGTGCGTGGTACGCACCCTGCGAATAGAGCGTGGTCCGTGGTGACTTGTAGGGTGCGTACCACGCACCGTCTCCATCAGACACTCATAGTCGAGTGACAACGACGTTGTCCCACCACAGTTCCGTGTGCCAGGTGCGAAAGCCCATCAGGCCTGTGCCGTGCGGCGGATTGAAGCGGTCGTCCACGGTGTCCAGCAGCGTATGGCCGTCCACGGTGTACGTGAAGTGACTGCCCCGTTTCTCCAGAGCGACGTGATACACTTTCCCCCGTTTGATCTCGTAGTGTCGATTCTCCGCCATGAGGTGGAAGCCGGGACAGTCGCGGAAGCGAATGCGGGCCGGCACCTCATTCCCATCGGCCACGTTGGTGAAGATATAACCGCTCAAGCCGTGATAGCGGGTGTACCTGCCATCCGCACGGGCCTGCCTCGATTCACAGAGGGGCTTGCCGGAAGGATCGGAATAGAGGAAGAAGGAATTCACGTTGTTGGCGATGTCGGTCGAGGCCAGGACGCAGACATCGTACTCGACACGCAGGTCCCCGGAAAATATCCGGTCCAGCCAGATTGTGGACTGCCCGCATCGACCGGTGTCCGCATTGACATGCAGACGGCCGTTTTGTATGTCCGCTGCATCGCCTTCACTCCACCAGCCCGAGGGCAGAGAGCCATCCGGACGGTCGAAACGCTCTTCCACGATGACTTCTTTCGATGAATCATTCTCGCTCAGGGCCGGATGGCCGGGTGGAAAACCGCTCCAGAGCTCCAGGTCATCGTACCATTGGCTGACCGGCCCCGCTTGATTCCACGCCATACCATGATAATTCTTCATCGGCGACCAGAACTTCAGCGGCAACGGGTTGTCCGCGTGCTCGGTGCGCCCGGTGAAGCCTTCCGGCGGGGTGACATGCGTATCCAGAACCACTTGGCCGTCCACGGCGAAATAGACTCGTCCCGCCGTCGCGTGCTTCTTCATGTATGCTTCGACGAAGAACCACCGGCCCAGCGGCACCTCCACATCGGGATTCAGATGCCTCCATTCGGTTTTCCGGCAAGGCTGCGGATGCTCGCCGGTGAGATACCAGCGCAGTTGCGTGGCCCTGGCCTCCCGGTGGATGCCAATGTTGATGCGGTAATGGTTGGAGCCGCCCGCTCCTTCGCCGCAGGCTTTGCACTCCGCGGCGGACTTGCGGATGCCGGAGTCGGGCTCTTTCCACTCCATGATCATGTACCACGGAGTCGCCTGGTCGTTGGGGAGCAGGTCCGCCAGGTTGCTTTGCAGCTTCATCCAGTACCTGACGTAGCCTTCCCGGTACTCGTGGGGCGGCGCCTTCATGAAGAAGCTGTATTCATTGCGACTGGTAGACTGCTGATCGGGATCGTCCGCCTTGTTCTGCAGGCGTAGCACCCTCGTTTCATCGCCGTGCGGGCCGACCATGGTTTCGAGGGACGAAGCCATGTAGTCGCCCAGCGTCTTACCCTTTCCGACCAAGTAGACAAAACGGGACGATTCGATCCACTCCGGCGTCGCCTCCCAGTTGAGTCCCGAATCCGGATCGATGCCGGTAATGTCCAACATGTCCTGGGTCACGCGCACTTGTCCTTCGAACCCGGACTTCAGCAATAGTTGACCCTGTCCGGATGCGAGCGCGCTTGCGAGCTCGAACCAAACCAGCGCCGCCAGACACGAAAGCACTTGATATTTGGTTCTCATAGTCTTCATCACTGAGGGACAGTTTTCTGTTGCATTTGGCGCGGCCTGTCGATATACGTGTAAAACGAATCATATATACAAAGCAGAACGCGACTCGTTCGCGATTCTGCCACGGAGAGCGCCAGTCGTGGACATTATAGAGGTGTTCAAGGCCAAGGCAAGGGAGAAGAATTTCTCTGTAGTACTGCCGGAAGGCCGGGACGAGCGAGTGATTCAGGCGGCCGAGAGACTGCGCCGCGAGGGAATTGCGAGGCCCATCGTACTCGGACGCCCGGAACAGATTGAAGCCGCCAGCGCTAAAGCAGGCGTCACTCTCAACGGCATCGAGACCATCGACCCGCAGGCGAACCCGAAGCTCGACCTCTATGCCGAGTGGTACAGCCGTCACAGAAAGGGCATCACGCCGGCGGTGGCAAGGCATGTCGTCTGCAAACCTTTGTTCTACGGCGGCATGATGGTCGCCTGCGGGGACGCGGACACCGCGGTCGGTGGCGTGGCCAGCGCCACGGCGACGTTGATCCAGGCCGGCGTGCTGACGGTGGGTCTGCTGCCCGGCATCAAAACGCCCTCCAGTTATTTCCTGATGATTGTCCCCAACTTCCTCGGCGAGAAGGACAAGCCCTTCATCTTCGCTGACTGCGCGGTCAACGTGGACCCGACGCCCGAGCAGTTGGCCGACATCGCGCTGGCCTCGGCAGTCAGTGCCCGCCGGATTCTGGGCGAGGAGCCGCGCGTGGCCATGTTGTCCTTCTCGACCAAGGGCAGCGCTTCGGCGCCGAGCATCGACAAAGTCAAGGCGGCTCTGGCGATCGCGCAGGCGCGCGAGCCGCGGTTGGCGATCGATGGCGAGTTCCAGGCGGATACCGCCGTCGTGCCGAGAGTGGCCGCCAAGAAGGTCAAAGGCGAGAGTCTCGTGGCCGGGAAGGCCAATGTGATCATTTTCCCCGACCTCAACTCCGGCAATATCGCCTACAAGCTGACCCAGCATCTCGGGGGGGCCCGGGCCATCGGCCCCTTCCTCCAGGGCTTTGCCAAGCCGATTACGGACCTCTCGCGGGGGGCGACGGTCGATGACATCGTGTCCACGGTGATCCTGACCCTGGGGCAACTCCTGTAGGATACAACGCAGCAAGTGAAGCAGGATTCAGCGCGGAAGGACGACACGGGATGATGAAGGTGCTGGTGATCAATGCAGGTAGCTCTTCCGTCAAATACTATCTGTACGAAATGCCCCAGGCCCAAGTCCTGGCCCGGGGATCCGTCGAGCGAATCGGGGAGAAGGCTTCCAAACTCACGCATGTCTTCGGCAGCAAAACCTACGCGAGCGATGTGAGCATCCGGGATGTCGATGGGGCGGTCCACTTGGTGCTCGATACGCTTGTCCAGGGAGAGGTCGGAGTCCTCGATGACATTTCTGAGGTCGGCGCGGTGGGGCACCGGGTGGTCCACGGGGGCGAGGAGTTCACCGGCTCGGTGCTTGTCGATGAGCACGTCATTGCGTCGATTGAGAAGTTCGCCGATCTGGCCCCCCTCCATAATCCGCCGAATCTGGCCGGCATCCGGGCCGTTGGGGCCAAGCTGCCGGGCGTGACGCAGGTGGCGTGCTTCGACACGGCGTTTCACACGACGATCCCGAAGGTCGCGTACCTCTACGGCCTGCCCTATGAGCTCTACGAGAAGTACGGCATCCGCCGGTACGGATTTCACGGCATCTCGCACCGGTACGTCGCCCGCCGAGTGGCGGCGTTGATGGGCCGGGACAAATACGACGTCAATGCCATCACGTGCCACCTGGGCAACGGCTGTTCCATCACGGCGGTCAAAGGCGGCCACTCGATCGACACGTCGATGGGATTCACCCCGCTGGAAGGCGTGCCGATGGGGACCCGCTCCGGCGACCTGGACCCGGCCATCCTCTTTTATCTCGCGGACAAGGGGTACAGTCCGCAGTCCCTCAAGACCCTCTGCAACAAGCAAAGCGGTCTGCTCGGCATCTCCGGTCTGTCGAACGACATTCGCAATCTCCTGGAGCTTTCCGCCCAGGGCAACAAGCGGGCAACTCTGGCCATCGATGTCTTCTGCTACCGGATTCGCAAGTACATCGGCGCCTACGCCGCGGTGCTCGAGCCGCTCGACGCCATCGCCTTCACCGGCGGCATCGGCGAAAACGCCGTGCGCCTGCGCGAGCAGATCTGCGGCGGCATGAGTCAGCTCGGCGTCCAACTGGACCGGCCGGCCAACGAGGCGGCCATCGGCAACGAGGCTCCGATCAGCGCCGGGGCAAGCCGCGTGAAGGTCTTTGTCGTCCCGACGAACGAGCAAGTCGCCATCGCCAAGGACACCTATGAGCTTGCTGCCCAGGGACACCCGGTAGCCTCTCATTGATGACCTGCTCGTGCGATTCTCAGTTCGTCAGGCCGGCGATGGCGGCGCCGATCAGGGTGGCGTTCTCGATGTTCACGATCTCGTAGTGGACGTGCTTCTTGTCCACGAGGAACTGCTTGAGATAGTACTCGATCTTGGGTTGCAGGTATTTGAGCCGGTAGAAGGTCGAGCCCTCGGCGACGATGCAGATGGGCCGGCAGGGATCGAGGCCTTTGCCCGACTTGAGGGACACGGAGGAGAGGTTGATCGCCGTGAGCTTGGCCGCCCGCTCGACCAGCGCATCGATCAGGTAGTACAGCGTGGCGGTATCTTCCTTGGGCGTGTCGGCCAGCGCCTGCGATAAGGGATTGTCGCCCCGCTCGGGGCAAATCAGGAAGTTGCTGATGTCCTTGCTGATCACTGCCGGAACGCCAGCCAGCCGTTCGGCCGCCGGGGAGAACAACCCGGCCTGGGCGGCGGCTTGGGCCGTCGCCAGGCAAAGCGGGCCGATATAGGCGCCGGAGATCATCTTCTCGAAGGTGTTCACGCCGGGGCTGACCGAGGCGGCATCGAACGCCTTGTCGATCTTGCCGCGCGGGGCTTTGCCGAACCCGCCCGACTCCACGTTGACGATCTGACTCTTGTCCGGGTCCAGGTCCGGAGCTTTCTTGATATTCGCGTTCTGCTCCACGTAGGCGGTGTTCGTACCCGTCCCGAGGATGAAACCGATGTAACTGTCGAAGCGGCGGCCGCTGGTCTCGGCCCGGCCGGCCAGCAGCGTCGCGACCGTATCGTTCAGCAGCACGAAATGCCTGGGCTCCGGGAAACCGAGCCGCGTCAGGGCCAGGCCCATGTTCTCGCCGATCATCTGGCCGGCCGCCTCGGGCGCCTTGATCTCCTTGGAGAAGTACAGGGCCCGGCCGTCCTTGGTCGGGAACATCTCGATCGGATAGGAGAAGCAAAATCCGACGTTGGGACTGCGGTCGATGACACTCCGGACGTAGGCGGCCATCGCTCCGAAGAACTCCTCCTTGCCGACTTCGGCCGTAATGCCCGGCATGGGGTAGACTTTGAATTCCGTGATCTGGGCCAAGCCTGCCTGCACGAAGGAGACGGTGGCCACGCGGAAGTTCGTCCCGCCGGCGTCCATCACGATCACGGGCTTGTTCCGGGGCAGCTCCCGCTCGATATCGATGTACGTCGGCAGCATGGCCAGGGAGCCTTTCTTACCGGCCAGACCCTTGTCCATCTCGCTCAGGAAGACCTCGCACGTGTCCGCGATGCTGATGTCCCCGTGATACATGCCCTGCTTGCTGAGGAACTCTTTGACCCGGCGTCTGATCTTCTCCACAATGACCCCTCTCTGAAATCATAAATCGTAAATCATAAATCGCCATACCCGTTCGGGTGTTCTGTATGCCATTTCCAGGCGGTGGCGACCATCTTCTCCAACTGTGGTTTTTCCGGCCGCCAACCCAGTTCGTTCTTAGCCTTTGAAGCATCGGATGTCAAGACTGGTGGGTCGCCCGGCCGGCGCTCGACTTCGACAACTTTGAAGTCCCTGCCACAGACGCGTTTCACCGTGTCAATCACCTGCCGGACCGAATAGCCCTGGCCATTGCCCAGGTTATAGGCCAGCTCGGCACGCTCGTCCAACTTCTTCAACGCCAGTAAGTGCGCCCGGCACAGGTCGTCGATGTGGATATAGTCGCGAATACAGGTGCCGTCGGGCGTCGGGTAGTCGGTGCCATAGATCCTGATGTCCGGCCGTTTTCCCATGGCGGCTTGGATCGTCAGCGGGATCAGGTGCGACTCCGGGCGGTGATCTTCGCCCTGCGCACCGTCGTCGCCGGCCCCGCAGGCGTTGAAGTAACGCAGGGCCGCGAAGCGCAGCCGACCGGCCTGGGACTGGTAGTGACACATACGCTCCACCGCCAGCTTCGTCTCACCGTAGGGATTGATGGGCTCTTTGGGCGTATCTTCCGTGATCGGCACCCGCTGGGGCATGCCGTAGACGGCCGCTGTGCTGCTGAAGACGAACTTCTCCACACCCGCCTCCTGCATGGCCGACAGCAGGTTCTGCGTGTTCGAGAGGTTGTTCTGGTAGTACTTCAGCGGCTCCCGGACGGATTCGCCGACCTCGATGTAGGCCGCAAAGTGCATGACCGCCTCGATACCAAGCTCGCCCAGCGTCTTCACGAGCAGCGCGCGGTCCGCCAAGTCGCCCGTGACCACCTGGATGCCTTTGACGGCGGCCCGGTGGCCCTTGCTGAAGTTGTCGAGGACGATGGGCTTGTGGCCTTCCCGGGCCAGCAGGGCCGTCATGTTGCTGCCGATGTATCCGGCTCCCCCACAGACAAGAACGTTCATAGATTTATAATTTTCGATTTATGATTTATGATTTCGCTCGCGCACGCCGCGCGGCACAGGATGTCGAATCGTAAGCCGCCAATCGTGACGCGTCAATCCACGTGTTGCAGTCTCTGCTCGACGCGTGCCAGGATTCTGGCGGCCAGGTCCGGGTCTTTGCCCAGATCGATCCAGGCGATGGCCCTGCGCTGCTGCGGGCTCACCGCAACCCGTTGCAGCGTCGGCACGCTCGCGGAGTGGATGCGATACGCCTCGGACGTGCCCGTGACCTCGTTGGGCGGCAGGCTCAGCCGCTGGACCGAGACCTCGCATTCGACGCATAGGCCGGAGGTGCCTCCGTTCTCCGGTTTTACCCGCAGCTCCACGGATCTTCGGACCGATTGCAGATTGGCCTCTTGCCAGTTGTAGCCACCCGCATTGTCGCTGCGCCACAGCTCGAAGAACTGGCCGCCGCGCAGCGGCCGGGTCCTGACGATCCCCTGTTCGGCATCGAGCTTCTCAATGGCAAAGTGCATCCGGGTCAGGACATCGCCGGCTGCCTGGACCACGTCGGCCCTCGTCGCGCCGTCCTGGCAGATCATCTGTGCCGGCGTCGTGGCGGTATTCGGTCCTCCGCAGCCGGGCAGGGACAGTGCGGCGATGATAAGCACCCACAACGCTGTCTTGGTTCCGGCCGTTCGCATATGGAGAAAATGGTAAATCGTAAATGGTAGATCGTCAATCCACATCTTCTATGCCTTGGCAAACCCCGATATATCGACGAGGTAGATCTGCCGCCCGTTGCCGCCGTGCGGCGAGTCGATGAGGGCGCTGTGGCCGTCCGGGCCGGGCTTGGGGTGCATGTCGCAGCGCCACTCGCCCGTGTACTGGGGCGGCGACAGGAACCGGCCGAGCGAGACGAGCCTGCGCTCGGGCACGTGGAAAAGGTACAGGTGCTGCCGGCGCTCCTTGTCCGGGTAGGAATCGCAGAGAATCCACTGGTTGCCGGGCAGGTAGGTGCAGTGCCCATCGCCCTGGGGCATGCCCTCGACCACCTCGACCTTGCCCGTCAGGTCCTCGAAAACCTGGAAGCGCCACTGCTTCGCCTCGGGCCCGTAGCCGGCGTAGGCAAGGATATGGGATGGATCGCGCCAGATGAAGTGCGAGACTTTGCCGCTGGGGATCAGCAGGTGCAGGCCCCGCCCATCAGCCCCGGCGGTGAACATGCGGGTCTTCCAGCTTTTCCCTTCCGCCTGGCCCTGCCAGCGATGCAGGAAGGTGAACCGCCGGCCGTCCGGCGCGACGAGCAGGTGGTTGAACCAGTGCTTGGCCCCTTCGGAGAACCCGCCGGGCTGCGGGACCTTCGCCGCCTGGGCCAGCGACAGCAGCAGGGATTGCTCCCCCGTCTCCAGGTCCACCTTCCAGATCCCGGCGTCCTCGGGCGCTGCGACGCCGCGGTTCGGGTCCACGATCCCGGCGTATCCATACCCCGGCCGGGTGTCGTTGAGCCGGCGGAAGTCCGTACTCACCGCCCAGCGTCCATCGGGACTCAAAGCATAGACCGGGTGCGGCACCGTCCGTTTCTTTCCGGACCGCACATCCAGGATGTAGCTCACGAATTGCCCTTCCTGGCGGTCGTTCCAGATCACTTCGCTCTCGTGGCCCGGCCGCCATTGGAGCATGCAGCCCTGCTGCCAATTCCAGGCCCGGCTGGTGCCCAACTCGATCCACCGGTCGCTGTCCCGCAGATCGACCATGCCGACCCGGATCGTGTCGTCCGGCCGGGGACTGCGGTGCTCGAAATCGACCTCCATCCCGAGCGCATACCGGCCCGTCGGATCGACCTGGAGCTTGTCGTAGTACCCGAACCAGTGGAACCTGGGCCCCCGGGTGATCGCCCGCACCGGGGCCGAGACGACCTCGTCCTTTGCCTGTGCCGCTGGGTCCAGGCTGGGCATTGACACGAAGGTGGCCGATCCTGCCGCCCATCTCAGGAACTCCCGGCGTCCGATCGTTTCGCTATTCATATTCTATAGCTCCCTTTCTCCGTGGCTCGTCCGGACGAGCATGATTCCGAGCCTCTCCCCAGAGCATTGTAGGTCTCGCCGCATCATCCGCAACCGCAAAGTCTCACCAGCCGGGGAGCGGAATTGGCTTTGTTTTGCACGATTGCCCCCGGCTCTTCGTGGGTTGGGCGTTCCTTCGGCAAGCTCAGGACAGGCTCTCGCCCGACACCTCCCAGGGGCAAATTGGCTTTGTTTTGCACACCTGGCATTGCAAGGGCACCCGCCCGCGCCCATTTCTGGCGCGTCGGCAAATTGGCTTTGTTTGTACAGGAGCCTTTGGCGCGCCAGTATCTGGGAGGGACGCGGTCGCCGCCGGCCCGCCCCAATTGGCTTCGTTTTGCACGTATTCGCCCCCGGGAACGCCGATCTCCCGATCGGCATCGTGGTGAGAAATTGGCTTTGTTTCGCACGATGGGCCCATAGCCGCCTCTTACTTCAAACATCAACCTTCACACTTCAAACTTCTCCTGTTTATATGTCTCCCCCTATTACGCGCCGTGTTGCAGGAATCTGGCCGAAAAAATGGCTTGCGTCACCCTCCGAAATCGCTGTAAGTCCATGTCCTGAAGTGAATAAAGAAAATTTTAGCGCCGGCCCGTTTTAGGTTTTGAACTGTTGCACGAACAAGAACACCATAGGAACTAAGGGGCAGGGATTGCCACCGGATTCCGCCCACGCGCCGCGAAGAATGCTTCCCTACCGCGCCGACAGGAATTCGACTGCGGCCACCTGATAGGATGTGGTACGCTAAGCGAACTGGGACGCAGCGGGCCGCAACTTCCCTGGAAGCCGGCTGGGACTTCGTGGGGCGAGACAAAGAACGGCACGGAGGACATCTGGTGGATTCTCGAAGGGAAGGACTATCCAAGGCTGGGGTGGGAAGCCACAGGGAACTGATCGTCCACCGGCTGCCTCCCGGATCGGGGTCCGGGGCGATGAGATTGCGAAGCTCGTTTGTAGTGACGCCGTAAGGCGTTTCAGTCACATGAGCATCTTGCCCATGAGTCGCAGGGCCATCCCCCACCTGCGCGGGGGGCAAGCTCTCGCCCTGCCTTCACGGGCGAGACGCGCGTGATACACACGGGCAGGATGCCCGTGCCACTATGCCCTTACGGGCACACTACGAACGAGACGAAACGAGCCGCGCCACCGCCTGACGCTTGACGATTCCGGTCGGCGCGAGCAGTCGCGCGGCGGCGGCCCTTCGTGCGACGCCACATTTTCTCACATATCTGCCGGTGCGTCTCAGTATGTGCTAAAGGCGCTGTTCTCCGGGCGCCGATACAGAGGGTAGTTCCGCGTTTTCAGTACTGGGACGGGCGAAGTCGCCCAAGCCGACGGGAGACACGGAACCCCAGGCTGGTGCAGCAATGTCCTTGGCACAACGGCAAACCATCGTCGCAGACCTTCGCGCGCTCCCTTTGGGCCGGACCGTCACGGACTTTCTGGATTATCTCGTGGTCGAAGCGGGCCTGTCCGAGAACACCGTCCTCGCCTACGGCCGTGACCTGCGGGAGTTCCTGCAATTCTGCCAGGACAGCAGGATTGAGAAGATGGAAGACGTGAAGCCCTGGCTGGTCCGAAAGTACTTCGGGCCCCGGGCAGTCACCGAGGCCGAGGTGCCCCAGAAGAAGATCGGGGCGGCGAATCCGCAATCTGCCACCTGCAATCCGCAATTCCTCAGTGAGAACTCCGCCAAGCGGGCCCTGGTGGCGATTCGCATGTTCCTGCGGTTCGCCAAGCTGCGGCGGCTGATCGAAGACGACGGCGGCGAGGTCCTCGACACGCCCAAAACGTGGCAGCGGCTGCCGGTCGTGTGCAACAAGCAGCAGGTGCTCCGGCTGCTGGAGGCGCCCTCGGCCGAGGAGACCTTCTACCTCCGGGACAAGGCCCTGCTCGAGCTGCTCTACGCCACCGGGGTGCGGGCCAGCGAGTTGGCCAACCTCAAGACCACCGATGTGAACCTGGACATTGGGTACCTGCGCTGTTTCGGCAAGGGCAACAAGGAGCGAGTCGTCCCCGTCGGCAGGATAGCGATTGCGGCGACGCGCGACGTATCTGCGGGACCTGCGTCCCACGCTGGCCCGGCCGCGGAGCCAGGCGTTTTTGCTGTTGTCACGAACAGGCCGGCCCCTGTCGCGCATCGAGATCTGGAGACTGGTGAAGAAGTACGCCGTGCGTGCGGGCATGCCGCGGAACGTGACGGTCCACACGCTGCGTCACTGCTTCGCCACCCACCTGCTCAGCGGCGGGGCCGATCTGCGGAGTGTGCAGGAGATGCTGGGCCATGTCGATATCGCGACCACGCAGATTTACACCCACGTGGATCACGAGCGGCTGCGGCAGATTCACAAGAAGTTCCATCCGAGACCCTGATTGATGTCGCGACGCCGAGCCAAATACGAAAAACCTTGGAAATTGCCGGTAAGACGATTGACTCTCGCGCATCTAAATCATTATGATAAGGAACGGAAGAAATCGGCAGGGTTATCCGGATGAATGCACCACGGATTCATATCCTCCTATCGTTTCTGGTCGTATGCTGCTTGCCCGTTGAGGGCCTTCGGGTCCAGCGGCAAGTCATCGGCGCCCAGGAACTGCCGTCGGTGACGGAGGAGACCAGCCCGGACGCCGAGATGGACACGCAGCTCCGGATCAATAAGACCGCGCTGCTGGAGGGCAAGAACGACAAGAACCGGATTGACGTCGCCGGCCTGCTGTTGGCGGATGAGAATCCGGCGGCCCGGGAGTTCGTGCTGGATGTACTGCGGCGCACTGACAACCCCCAGGCCCGGGCGGCGGTCTGTGACGCGTTGAACCCGGCGCGCGTCGCGCAACGGCCGCTCAAGAACAAAGGGGATTTCGTCAAGCCCCTGATCGCCATTCTCACCTCCGTGGAGGACCCGCTGATCGCCAAGCCGGCGGCCGAAGCGACGCTGATCTTCGGATACAGCCAGGTACAGCAGGATCTCGAAAACGCCGTGACGGACCCGTCCCTGTCCACTAAGGTGCGGATGAACATCATCTATGCGCTCAAGCGGCATCCGGACAAGCAGGCGGTGGCCAAGCTCATCAGTTTGTTGGAAGGTCCGGATTCTCAGATTGTGGAAGCGGCGCACAGTGCCCTCAGCTCTATCGGCATTTCCGTCAGTCAGGACCCGGCGGTCCGACAACAGATGGTGGCCGAAGTGCGGGATCGTGGGGTCGAGGCCTTCCTGCGCGAACGGCTGATCTGGCAGGAAACCCGGATGCGGGAGCTGGAAACCGATCTTGCCGCCTGGCAGAAGCGCTGCTTGACCGTCATGGGCGACCAATACGATTCTTTGACGGACGAGGCCGCGAAGACGACCTTTCTCGGCCGGCAACTGAAAGCGCCGGAAGTTGCCGTGCGGTCGTGGGCTTTGGATAAGCTTTGGGAACTGCGGAAAGGGACCGGCAAGCTGAAGTTATCAGACCTTGAGCCGACCCTGCTGGACCTGATCTCGGACTCCAGCAAACAGGTGCGGTTCGGAACCGCGCGTTTGCTGGCCTTGGTGAGCGAGTTGAATGTGGCACAGCCGCTGCTGAAGCAACTGAAGGCCGAGACCGACGATCAGGTCCGGCGCGAGATCCTCGTAGCCCTCCGCGAGGCGTGCTATGTCGGCTCGCTGGCCACCACGGGCCGCAAGGTCCCCGATGAAGTCAGGAAGGAGACCCTTGATTGGGCCGTCCGGTACCTGAACGAGGCGGATGTGGAGAAGGTCCGCACCGGTGCTGAGGTGATCGGAAAGTTGTTGGAGCAGGATGGCCTCAAGCCGGAAGAGGTCGACAGGTATCTCACGGCCTTGTCGGACCGATACGCGCAGGCCAGTGCCGGGGCCGATCCCGGAATGCGGGCCTATCTGCTCAGCGCCATGGCCGGTCTTTGCACCACGAGGAGCACCTGTCGGGAGCAGGCGATAAAGCTCTACAGCGCAGCTTTCGAGCAGGCGCTCACCGACAAGGCGGACGTGGTCCGTCAGAACGCCATGGATGGGTTTGTGAGTATTTATAAGTCCGGTGCCCTGCGTAAGTTACGCGAGAACATGGCCAACGATTCGAACGTAGCTATTCGGCAGAAGCTGGTGGATTTCGCCGGCGAGATCGGGGGATCTCAAGAGTTGGATTGGCTGGCCGAGAAACTGGGTGTAGCCGGTGAGGGTGAGCCGGCGTGGCGGGCCATGCTGAAGATTCTGCAACGTTCGGACCTGGCGGTATTGGCCGATTGGAAACTGAAGATCGACGGTCTGGCGGCCGCGGGAAAAATCGGTGTCGAACAGAGAATCGCGTTTTTCACGCTGGTCGAGCAGGACGCAAAGAGCGAGAAAAAGGCGGATGTGCTCAAGGATGCGCAGATGAGGTTGGCTCAGTTGTATGTCGAGAGCAAGAATCTCAAGCAGGCTTCTGAGTACTGGAGGACGCTGCTCGACGCTGCTGCGCCCGGAGAGGAGAGGCAGCAGATCCAAGGGCAGCTTCTGCGGGCTTACCTTGGCTCGGGGAGCGTGGACCAGGCGGCCGATCTGATCTCCAAGTGCCTGTCGGCTAAAGACTTGGATCTTCGTCCGACCGGTCTGGTGGTCAGGGTTATCGAGGAGTACCTGAACAGCCCCACGACCACGGACCCCGGCATTTTTCTGCGAATGCTTCAGCAGATCAAAGTAGCGGATCCAGGTACGTTGCAGGCTTGGCGGCTTTTGCTGAGCGGGTGGTCTGAGAGATTCGCCAAGGCCAAGAAGAGCGAAGATACCGGCCGGATATGATTGAGAGCAGCGCCGGCTCAGCCGCCTCGCGATGAGCGGGTCTGCGGGCGGCAAACAGCCGGCGGAGTGAGGAATTCCGCACCGGGCCGGTGCCCGGGAGAATGTCGCCAAGACACTGCCTGGCGACATACGGTGGGCGTTTTTTTTGCATTTTTTTGTTTTTTTCTGTTTGCACTCCCCCCGGCAGAACCTTATATTCATCGATTTATAGTCCTCAACTACTAAGGCCAAGATAGAAACCTTGCCGCCGGTGCGGAGATCAATGTGGATGGACGGAATCATCTCCACGCCTGCGGGCAAGGTATTACTGTCCTTACAGAGGCCGTTTCGCCTCGGGACGGGCGAGGACAAGAAGGATTGCTGCTGTAGCTCAGTCGGTAGAGCGCGTCCTTGGTAAGGACGAGGTCCTGGGTTCAAATCCCAGCAGCAGCTACATGCAAGCAAGCCAGGACGCGGCCAGTGATAGAGCTTGAGCCGGGCTTTGAGTTTGACGTGAAAATTTACCCAGGAGACCATCAAGGAACATGCAGATAGCTGCTCATTGGAGGTTTAGTTAAAGATGGCTAAGGCAGTATTTGAACGGACCAAGCCGCACGTAAACGTGGGAACGATTGGGCATGTGGACCACGGCAAGACGACGTTGACGGCCGCGATGACGAAGGTCATGGAACTCAAGGGGCTGTCGAAGTTCAAGTCGTATGACGATATCGCCAAGGCTTCCGAGTCCCAGGGCCGTCGTGATGCGACGAAGATCCTTACGATAGCGACGGCACACGTGGAATACGAGACCGAGAACCGGCATTATGCTCACATTGACTGTCCGGGTCACGCCGACTACGTGAAGAACATGATCACCGGCGCCGCCCAGATGGACGGCGCGATTCTGGTGGTCAGCGCCTATGATGGGCCGATGCCCCAGACCCGCGAACACATTCTGCTGGCCCGGCAGGTGAACGTGCCCAAGGTGATTGTCTTCATGAACAAGGTGGACCTTGTCGACGATCCCGAATTGCTGGATCTGGTGGAGTTGGAAATCCGCGACCTTCTCAACAAGTACCAATACCCGGGCGACGAGACGCCGATCATCCGCGGCATCGCCAACCAGGCGATGCGCGCCGAGTCGATCGACGATCCGGTTTGCTGCCGATCGTTGCGCTACTCAAGGCCATGGATGAGTATATTCCGGTCCCGAAGCGTGAGACCGAGCTGCCCTTCCTGATGCCGATCGAAGACGTGTTCAGCATCAAGGGGCGTGGCACCGTCGGTACGGGCAGGATCGAGCGCGGCAAGGTCCACGTCGGCGACGAAGTCGAGATTATCGGCCTGACCAAGGATACCCGCAAGACCATCGTGACCGGCGTCGAAATGTTCAACAAGACCCTGGATGAGGGTCAGGCCGGCGACAACATCGGCGCGCTGCTCCGCGGGGTCGAAAAGAAAGACCTGGAGCGCGGGCAAGTGATTGCCAAACCCGGCAGCATCACCCCGCACACGAAGTTCCACGCCCAGGTGTACGTGCTGACGAAGGAAGAAGGCGGCCGTCATACCCCGTTCTTCCCCGGCTATAAGCCGCAGTTCTACTTCCGCACGACGGACGTCACCGGCGGCGTGCTCACCCTGATGAGCGAAGACGGCAAAACCGCCGAGATGTGCATGCCCGGCGACAACATCACGATGGATATCGAGATCATCAATCCCATCGCGATGGAAGAAGGCCTGCGGTTCGCCATTCGGGAAGGCGGACGCACGGTCGGCGCGGGTGTCGTCACGAAGGTTATTGCCTGAGTCGAGGTGGTTGCGGTCGCCCGCCTTGCGCGGGTGTGGATTGAAACATGGCCAAGAAGAAGAAAAGTAAAAGAGAGTACGTCTGGCTCGAATGTGCGGATTGCGGCCAGCGCAACTACCGAACGGAAATCAGCGTCGCGGAAGGTGCGCCCAAGCTGGAGCTCAAAAAGTATTGCAGGACCGAGCGCAAGCGCACGACACACAAGATCCGGCGCAAATAACAAGGAAAGAAGCGGAAACTCTCGTTCAGAGAGTCACGGCATACGCCAGTAGCTCAACTTGGTAGAGCATTGGTCTCCAAAACCAAAGGTTGGGGGTTCGATTCCCTCCTGGCGTGTTGTTGGCGACCTTGCCGGGCGAACGCCGCGTCGAACTGTGGGTTAAACAGGACCGACTATGCTTACGCAGTTATATAAACCAGGACAGGGCAAGTATTCGAGACTGGGCACCGGGTTCTCCGTGGCCATCGTGGTCGCGATTGGCTGCTACCGGTTGTACCAGATGCTCGGCGCCTCAGATCTGAATCTGTGGATTACGACCATGGTCCCGGCGGTGATCTTCGTGGCCTTTTCCGTCGTCATCTACTGGCTGCTGAACAAGCCGGCGGTGGCGGATTTCCTGATTGCGGCGGAAGGCGAGCTCAAGAAGGTGAACTGGTCCAGCCGCAAGGAGATCGCGGTCTCCACGTTCGTCGTGATCGTGGTCGTCTTGTTGATGGCGGCCCTGCTGGGAACGACGGACTTCGTGTTCCAGTTGATCTTCCAGAAGCTGATCGGATAGAGCCGGTCGTTCCGCCAGAGACGGATCGGGGGGGAACGCTGCCGGCGGACGGAAATGGTGAAAAAGTGCGGTCGGGCGAGAGCTGCGTGGGCGTGAGCCCGAAAGGATGTCACCTGCGACACGCAGGTGTGGATTGAAACAAACAGATGCGATGGTACGTTTTACGAGTTGCGGCGAATAAGGAAATGCAGGTGCGGGATGCCCTCGCGCGCAAGGTCGAGCAAGAGGGCCTGGCCGACATCATCGGCCGGATCGAGGTTCCCACCGAGCAGATCAAGCGGATCCGCGCCGGCAAGCAGACGGTCCACCGGCGCAAGCTCTATCCCGGGTACGTCTTCATGGAGATGGAGACGACGGACGACGGCCGCGTTGCCGAGCGGGCCTGGTTTCTGATCAAAGGCACGGCCGGCGTGGGCGATTTTATCGGCACCGAGGGCATGCCGACGCCGATGCGGGATACGGATGTGGCCAAAATGCTGCTGGAAGCGGAGAAGCCGGAAGAGGCGCCGAGCATCAAGGTCGAATTCCAGAAGGGCGACCACATCAAAATTCGCGAGGGGGCGTTCGAGAATTTCGAGGGCACGGTCGATTCGATCGACTCGGAGCGCGGCATTGTCAAGGTCATCGTCACGATCTTTGGCCGCAGCACCCCGCTCGATATCGAGTACTGGCAGATCGAGAAAGTGTAGAGCAGGGAGGCGGGCGGATCGCCTGCGGGCGGTAACAGGAATTTGCGGTGCAATAAGGGCAGAAGATGGCAAAGGAAATAGCGACTCAGATCAAATTGCAGGCTCCCGGCGGGCAGGCCACCCCGGCGCCGCCCATCGGGCCGGCTCTGGGCCAGCACGGCGTCAATATCGGGCAGTTCGTGTCTCAGTTCAACGAGCGGACGCGGGAGATGAACGGCACGATCGTGCCGGTGGTGATCACGGTCTACACCGACCGGAGTTTCACGTTCGAGGTCAAGAGTCCGCCGGCGGCTGTGCTGCTCAAGATGGCGGCGGAAGTCGCCAAGGGCAGCGGCACGCCCAACAAGGAGAAGGTCGGCAAGGTGACGGCCGCCCAAGTCCGCAAGATCGCCGAGACGAAGGCCAAGGACTTGAATGCCTATAGTCTGGACAAGGCGGAAAAAATCATTCGTGGCACGGTGCGCAGCATGGGAATTGAGGTTGTCGATTGAGGATCCGGGTCCTCGATCGCTGGTGGGAATGAGATAGGATATGAAACCCAGGAGCAAACGATACAAGAAAGAGGCCCAGCAGACGACGGAAGGGCCGGTGAGCCTGGATCAGGCGATTGACAAGATCAAATCGTTCAAGGGGGTCAAGTTCGACCAGACGGTCGAGTGCGTCCTGCTGCTCGGGATCGATCCGAAGCAGACGGACCAACTGATCCGCGGGTCTCTGTCGCTGCCGCACGGCGTGGGCAAGCAGAAGAAAGTCATTGCCTTCTGCGAGGAGTCCCAGGTCGAGGCGGCGAAGAAGGCCGGGGCGATCGAGGCCGGTGTCGATGAGCTGGTCAAGAAAGTCATGGACGGCTGGGCGGACTTCGACGTGGCCATCGCTTCGCCGAAGGTCATGGGCAAGGTGGGCAAGCTCGGCCGGGTCCTGGGCCCGCAGGGCAAGATGCCTTCGCCCAAAAACGGAACCGTGACGGATGATGTGATCACCGCCGTAGCGGAGTTTACGGCCGGCAAGATCGAGTTTCGCAACGACGCCGGCGGCAACGTGCACGCCGTCGTCGGCAAGCAAAGCTTCGACAAGCAGAAACTCCGTGAGAACATCGAAGCGTTCGTCAATCACATCAAGAGGGTCAAGCCGGCCTCCGCCAAGGGGTCCTACATCCGGAAAGCTTGTCTGTCCGCTACGATGAGTCCTGCGGTGGAAGTGAGCGTCTGACGGGCTTCGCCCTGAAGTCCGGCGTGGCAAGGACTTCGGTGGACGGCCGTGCGCGGGTGTATCGGGTTATCGGCAACCGTGTTGCACGGGAGATTGAGATCAAATGAGCAAATACGTAAAACAATTGGTGCAGGCGCAACTGGAAAAGAAGATCAGCGAGGATCAGATCCAGGATTTTCTGGTGGTGAGCACCAAGGGGGTCGGGGGCGTTGACAACAATGTGATGCGGGGTGCGCTCAAGGAAAAGGGCATTCGCGTGGCCGTGGTCAAGAATTCGCTGTTCACCCGGGCCTTGCGCAGCCGCAAGATGGACGGGGCCGCCCAGTTGTTCAGCGGCCCCTGCGCCGTGGTCTATGGCGGCGACAGCATCGTCGACGTCGCCAAGGAGATGACCGTCTGGGTGAAGAAGCTCAAGGTACTGGAGCTCAAGGGGGCCTTTGTGGACGGCACCCTGTTCGACAGCAAGGGCGCCGAGCAACTGTCCAAGATGCCGACGCGCGTCGAGCTGCAGGGCCGGGTCGTCTCGTGCGTTCGCTCGCCCGGGGCCCGTGTGGCGGGGGCCTTGCTCGGGCCGGCCGGAGTCATTGCCGGCTGCCTCAAGAGCCTGGTTGAGAAAGCGGAGAAACAAGCAGCCTAATCATGTCTTTTACCACCCGCAGGGCGCGGGTGTGGGTTGAAACATACATCGATTTCTATGGCTGGCCCAGGTGGCTGTCCCCCCAGAGGGGTTAAACGAGACAACGGAGTCTCGGCTACCACGGGGCCCTGATGGTACAGGAGTTTGTTCCCATGGCAGATGAAGGCAAGACGTGGAGCGGTCAGGCAAAAGAACTGGGCGACAAGATTGTCGCTTTGACCCTGATTCAGGCCAAGGAGTTGGCGGATTACTTGAAAGAAGTGTACGGGATCGAGCCGGCGGCAGGCGGTGCCGTCATGGTCGCGGGTCCGGCGGCGGGCGGTGCGGCGGCGGAAGCGGCCCCCGAGAAGACCACCTTCGACGTGATCCTCACGGGCTTTGGCGACAAGAAGATTCAGGTCATCAAGGAAGTCCGGGCGCTCACGAGTCTGGGCCTCAAGGAAGCGAAAGAGCTGGTCGACGGCGTGCCCAAGCCGGTCAAAGAAGGCGCGAGCAAGGAAGACGCCGAGACGGCCAAGAGGCAATTGGAAGCCGCCGGCGCCACCGTCGAAATCAAATGAACCTGAACCGCCTCTGGTGAGTAGAGATAAAGGGTATGCGCCGACACGCAGAATCATAGACGCGAGATTCACTATCTTACCATAGGAGCATTAGATGGCAGTGCGGACTTTTCGCAGTTTCGGCAAAATGCAGGACGCGGTGAAGATTCCCAATCTGGTCGCGGTCCAGAGGGATAGCTACGCCAAATTCCTGCAAAAAGATGTGGCGCCGACCAAGCGAGCCGACATGGGGCTTGAGGCCCTGTTCCGGGAAATCTTCCCGATCGAGAGCTACGACAAGAAGATGACCCTGGAATACCTCTGTTACGAGTTGGAGAAGCCCCACTACACTCCCCTGGAGTGCCGGCAACTGCGTCTGACGTATGCTTATCCTCTCAAGATCCATTGCCGTCTGCGCTCGGAAAGCGGCGCGGACATGGCCGAGCAGGCGATCTACCTGGGCGAAATGCCCGTGATGATCGGGGGCGGCGAGTTCATCGTCAACGGCGCCGTCCGCGTGCTGGTCAGCCAGTTGCACCGCAGCCCCGGCGTGGACTTCCTGATCGAGAGCAAGGAAGGCGACCGTGTGCTGCACGGCGGCCGGATCATTCCCGAACGCGGAAGCTGGATCGAGATCGGCGTGACGCAGAAGGATATTCTCGTCGTCAAGATCGACCAGTCCAGCAAGATCCCGGCCACGGTCTTCCTGCGGGCCATCAATCCCGACTACAGCACGACCGAGGCGATCCTGAAGCTGTTCTACCCGACCAAGACCCTGGCGACCAACAAGCTGGCGTCGACCATGTGGGCGGTCAGCCCGATCGTGGACACCACGACGGGCGAGATCCTCGTGGAGGCGGCGGGGCAGATCGGCGAAAAGCTCGGGGTGATCCAGCAGAGCGACATCAAGAAGGTCGAGATCATCGAGGACATGCGCGACACGATCATCATGAACACGCTCGCGCAGGACGATTGCCCGGGCCACGATCAGGCGCTGCTGAAGTTCTACATGCGTCTGCGGCCCGGCAACCCGCCCAACCAGGAGAAGGCGGCCGCCTTCTTCGCCGAGAAGTTCTTCGATTCGAACCGCTACCGCCTGGGCAAGGTGGGGCGCTTCCGGCTCAACCGCAAGTTCGGCCAGTCGGTCAATGAGAACGAGATGACGCTTCGTCCCGAGGACTTCCTCAACACGATGAAGTACATGCTGGCGCTGCGCAACAACGAGGGCGAGGTCGACGACATCGACCACCTCGGCAACCGCCGGCTGCGGACGATCGACGAGCTGGCGGCGGACGAGATTCGCAAAGGTCTGCTGAAACTCCGCCGGACCGCCCAGGAGCGCATGAGCATCAAGCGCGAGGCGGAAACCGCGCCGAAAGTGGCGGACCTGATCAACTCCAAGAGCGTGGCCAGCAGCATCAATTTCTTCTTCGGACGCGGCGAGTTGAGCCAGGTGGTCGATCAGACCAATGCGCTCAGCCAGCTCACGCACGAGCGGCGTCTCTCGGCCCTGGGACCGGGCGGTTTGAACCGCCGGCGGGCGGGCTTCGAGGTCCGCGATGTGCACATCAGCCACTACGGACGCATCTGCCCCATTGAGACGCCGGAAGGCACCAATATCGGCCTGATCTCGTCCCTGGCGATCTTCACGACCATCGACGAGTACGGCTTCCTGCTGAGCCCCTATCGCAAGGTCAAAAACGGCAAGCTCACCGGCGAAGTGGCCTACCTGCGCGCCGATGAGGAAATGAAAGCGATCTTCGCGCCGCCCAGTGTCATCGATCCCAAGACCAAGGCCATCGCGGAGAATCTGGTGTTGGCCCGCAAGGCGGGTGAATTGGCCCAGACCACCAAGGAAGAGGTCGAGTACATCGACATCTCGCCGAAACAGATCGTCGGCGTTTCCGCTTCGCTGATTCCGTTTCTGGAGCACGACGACGCGAACCGCGCCCTGATGGGCTCCAACATGCAACGGCAGGCGGTCCCGCTGCTCAAGACGGAGCCGCCGCTGGTCGGCACCGGCATGGAAGAGGTGGTCGGCAGCAATTCGAGCATGGTGGTGAAGGCGGAGCACAACGGCGTGGTCACCGCGGTGGACGCGACCCATATCGTCATCAATCATACGGATGAGTACCCCCTGGATAAGTTCACGGGGCTCAACGAGCGCACCTGTCTGAACCAAAAGCCCGTGGTCAACCTGGGGCAGAAGGTCGAGGCCGGACAGGTGATCGCCGACGGCGGCGGCACCTTCCACGGTATCCTGGCGCTCGGCAAGAACGTCTTGGCCGGGTTCGTTTCCTTCGACGGTTTCAATTTCGAGGACGCGATCATCGTCAGCGAGGCGCTGGTCAAGAACGACAGTTTCACGAGCATTCACATCGACGAGTTCACGGCGGAAGTCCGCGAGACCCGGCTGGGCAAAGAGGAATTCACGCGGGATATCCCGAACGTCAGCGAAAAGGCGCTGCGGAACCTCGACGAGCGCGGCGTGGTCCGTGAAGGCACGCGCGTCTGCCCGGGCGATATCCTGGTGGGCAAAGTGGTCCCGAAGAGCAAAGTGGAATTGACGCCGGAAGAGAAGCTGCTCCACGCCATTTTCGGGCGCGCCGGGGAGGACGTGAAAAACGACTCGCTCGAGCTGCCCAGCGGTTATGAAGGCGTGGTGGTCAGGACGGAAGTGTTCACGCGGCGCGGCGTCGGGGGCGAGGACCAGAAGAAAGTCCTGGCCGAGGAAACCAAGAAGTACGATCTGGAGGCCCGGGTCAAGGAATGTTCCATTTTCCGGCAGATGGTCGGGGCTATTCACGAGAAGCTGGATGTGACCATCATCGACCCGAACACGAAGCAGAAGGTCGGGGCCAGCGAGGATGACGAAGTCGTCTACGAGCAGATCGAGAACTTCGACATCAAGTGGGTCAAGCCCGCCGCGGAGCGCGATGCGGTCCAGAAGATCGTGGACAAATTCTGGGCCAAGATCACGGAAGCGGAAGAGGAGAAGAAGCGTCGCATCGAGCGGGCCAAGCACGGGGACGAGCTGCCCAGCGGTGTGCTGCAGATGGCCAAGATCTACGTGGCAATCAAGCGGACGCTGTCGATCGGCGACAAGATGGCGGGCCGGCACGGCAACAAGGGCGTGATCGCCAAAATCATGCCCGAGGAAGACATGCCGTTCCTGGAAGACGGCACGCCCCTGGGGATTCTTCTGAATCCGCTCGGGGTGCCGAGCCGTATGAACGTCGGCCAGATTCTCGAGACCCATCTGGGCTGGGTGGCCCAGGTGCTGGGCTTCAATGCGGTGACGCCGGTCTTCGACGGCGCCACGGAAGAGGATATTCGGAACCTCACCGAAGAAGCAAATCAGTTGATGATGCAAAGGAAGCAGGATCTGGACAAACGGGGCGAGGCGCCGCCGGCCAGTGAGCTGTTCATCAACGTCCCGAAGACGCTGAAGACCCAGCTCTACGATGGCCGCACGGGCGAGCCCTTCGACCAGAAGGCGACGATCGGATTCATGTACATGATGAAATTGCATCACTTGGTGGATGACAAGATTCACGCCCGGGCGACCGGGCCGTACAGCCTGATCACCCAGCAGCCTCTGGGCGGCAAGGCCCGTACGGGCGGCCAGCGCTTCGGCGAAATGGAAGTTTGGGCGCTGGAAGGCTACGGCGCCGCGTATACCCTTCAGGAAATGCTGACCGTCAAGAGCGATGACGTGGAGGGACGAACGAAGATCTACGAGTCGATGGTCAAAGGCCAGAACACGCTGGAGGCCGGCACGCCGCTGTCCTTCGACGTGTTGTGCAACGAGATTCGCGGGCTGGGCCTGAATATCCAGCTCGAGAAGAAACGCCTGGGCCGTACGGCTCTGTAGGAATGTCATTGCGAGCGCAGCGTGGCAATCTGAAGGTCGAGTTAAGAGTCCATAAGGGGGCTTTACATGTTGGGAAATATCTACGATCGAATTAATGATTACGGTTCGGTCAAGATCTCGTTGGCCAGCCCCAATGATATTCGAAGCTGGTCGTTTGGGGAGGTACGGAAGCCCGAGACGATCAATTACCGGACCTACCGGCCGGAAAAGGACGGTTTGTTCTGCGAGCGGATCTTCGGGCCGGAGCGCGACTGGGAATGTGCCTGCGGCAAGTACAAAGGCACGAAGTTCAAGGGCATCATCTGCGACCGTTGCGGCGTCAAGGTGACCCACAGCCGGGTGCGGCGGAAGCGCATGGGCCACATCAATCTGGCGGCCCCGGTGCTCCACATCTGGTTCTTCAAGTCGATTCCCAACCGGCTCGGCACGATCCTGGGGATGAAAAGCTCGGACCTCGAGAAGATCATCTACTTCCAGGATTACGTGGTCACCGATCCGGGGACGACCGGTCTGAAAGCGAATCTGCTTCTCAGCGAAGAGGAATATCGCGACGCCGGCACCAAGTACGGCAACTCGTTCAAGGCCGCCATGGGCGCGGAGGCGATCAAGGCGCTGCTGGAGAATCTGGACCTCGATGTGCTCGGCGCCCACCTGCGCAAGGCCATCGCCAAGACCAACAGCAAGCAGAAGATCCGCGACCTGACCAAGCGGCTCAAGACGATCAACGAGATCAAGAACAGCAGCAACAAGGCGGAGTGGATGGTCCTGGAGGCCGTCCCGGTGATCCCGCCGGACCTGCGGCCCCTGGTGCTGCTGGAGCGGGACAACTTTGCGACCAGCGACCTGAACGACCTCTACCGGCGCATCATCAACCGGAACAACCGTCTCAAGAAGCTGATCGATCTCAACGCGCCGGAAGTCATCATCCGCAATGAGAAGCGCATGCTCCAGCAGGCGGTCGATTCGCTGCTGGACAACGGCCGGTGCCGCCGGCCGGTCCTGGGCAGCAACAACCGGCCGCTCAAGTCCCTGACAGACATGATCAAGGGCAAGCAGGGGCGGTTCCGCGAGAACCTCCTCGGCAAGCGCGTCGATTATTCCGCCCGCTCGGTGATCGTCGTCGGCCCCGATCTGCAATTGTATCAGTGCGGACTGCCGAAGAAGATCGCGCTGGAGCTGTACCAGCCGTTCATCATCCGCAACCTCAAGCAGCACGGCTACGCGGACACGATCAAGAGCGCCAAGCGCATGATCGAGCGCCGCGATGAGCAGGTCTGGGACATCCTCGAAGAGGTCATTCATCAGCACCCGGTGCTGCTGAACCGTGCCCCGACGCTGCACCGCATGGGCATCCAGGCGTTCGAGCCCGTGCTCGTCGAGGGCAACGCGATCATGCTGCACCCGCTGGCCTGCAAGGGCTTCAACGCCGACTTCGACGGCGACCAGATGGCCGTGCATCTTCCGCTGAGCATCGAGGCGCAGGCGGAAACCCACGTCCTGATGATGACGACCAGCAACATTTTCTCGCCGGCCAACGGCGCGCCCATGGTGGGTCCGTCGCAGGACATGGTGATGGGCAACTACTATTTGACCGTCGTCCTGGACGACCTGAGGCCCGCCGGCAGCGCCCGAAAACGCCGGCCCGCAAGCCCCGGCTGTTCCGCGATGCGCATGAGGCCATGATGGCCCACGATCTCGGCAAGGTCACCTTGCACGAGAAGATCCGGGTCCGCATCCCGCATCGCATGCTCAAAGAAAAGCCGGGCGAGGTCAAGAATATCGGCGCGGACGGCAAGCTGTACGTGGTGGAGACCACGGTCGGCCGGTGCATCTTCAACGATATCCTGCCCAAGGGCATGCCCTTCTATAACATGACCATGGCGCAGAAGAAGCTCAGCCAGGTCATCAGCGACTGCTTCGTGTATGCGGGCGGCGCCGCGACGGTCGGCCTGCTCGACCGGATCAAGGATCTGGGCTTCCGGAATGCGACGCTCGCGGGCCTGAGCTTCGGCTTGACCGATCTGAAGATCCCGCTCAAGAAGCCGGATATTATCACGGACACGGAAAAACGCGTCGGCAAGATCCAGAGGAACTACGAGGACGGCGTCCTGACCGAGCGCGAGAGGTACAACCAGGTCATCGACGCCTGGACGAACGCCCGTGTCGCCGTGACCAACGAGATGATTCGCGGCTTGAAAGAGGATACCAAAGAGGACGGCACGCCGTACCTCAACCCGATCTATCTGATGACGGATTCCGGGGCCCGCGGCAGCATCGACCAGATCCAGCAGCTCGCCGGCATGCGCGCCTTGATGGCCAAGCCCAGCGGCGAGATCATCGAGACGCCGATCAAGTCGAACTTCCGCGAGGGCCTGACGGTGCTGGAGTACTTCAGCTCGACCCACGGCGCCCGCAAGGGCCTGGCGGATACGGCCCTCAAGACGGCCAACTCCGGCTACCTGACGCGCAAGCTCATCGATGTGGCGCAGAACGTGATCATCATCGAGCGGGACTGCGGGACCCTGCAAGGGATCACCAAGACCAGCATCAGCCGCGGCGACCAGGTCGATATCCCCTTGTCGCAGTTGATCATCGGCCGCACGGCGCGCGACAACATCCGCAACCCGATCACCGATGAGATGATCGTTCATGAGAACGAGGTCATCACGCACGAGATCGCGCATAAGATCGAGGCGTTGGGTCTGGATGCCATCCGGGTCCGCAGCCCGCTGACCTGCGACAGCCCGTTCGGGGTGTGCGCGAAGTGCTACGGCTGGGACATGAGCACGGGCCAGGTCGTCGAGGAAGGCGCGGCCGTCGGCATCGTGGCCGCCCAATCCATCGGCGAGCCCGGCACCCAGCTTACGCTACGGACCTTCCACACCGGTGGTGTCGCGTCCCGCGCGATTCTGGAACGCGAGCAGGAAGCCACTCACGCGGGCAAGGTCCAGTACCGCGACGTGAACGCCGTGCCCATCAAACGTGAGGACGGCTCGACGACCACGGTGGCCCTGAAGCGCAACGGGGAACTGGCCCTGCTGGACCAGAAGGACCGCGAGCTGGACAAGTTCAAGGTGCCTTATGGCGGTATCCTGCTCGTGCCGGATGGCCAGGCCGTCAAGGCCGGCACGATCCTGTTCCAGTGGGACCCGCACCGGACGCCCATTCTGGCGGAGGTCGGCGGCATTATCCGCTTCGTCGACGTCATCGAGGGCGAAACGGTCCAGACCGAGGAGCTGCGCACCAAGACATCGAAGAAGACCAAGGACGCGGACGCCAAGATTGTCGAGCGGCCGGTCGTGATCGAGCACAAGGGTGACAAACACCCGCAGATCATGGTCGAGGACGCCAAGGGCAAGATTCTCGACGTGCACTATCTGCCCGCCGGGGCGCGCATCGAGGTGACGGAAGGCCAGGAAGTCCAGGCCGGCCAGTTGCTCGCGCACCAGCCCCGGGCGACCGGCGGCACGCAGGACATCACCGGCGGTCTGCCGCGCGTCACGGAAGTCTTCGAGGCCCGCAAGCCCAAGGACCCCGCCGCGATGGCTGAGATCAGCGGACGCGTCGAGCTCCGCAGCGACAAGCGCAAGGGCAAGATGACCATCACCATCCGCAGCGAAAGCGGGATGGAGAAAGAGCACCACGTCCCGCGCGATCGCCACCTGAACGTGCACACGGGCGACAACATTGAGGCCGGTGACGCGCTGACCGATGGTCCGCTGGTGCCGCACGACATCCTCCGGATCAAGGGCGAGGAGTCGCTCCAGCGGTATCTGATCGGCGAAATTCAGAACGTCTATCGTTCGCAGAACGTCAACATCAACGACAAGCACGTCGAGATCATCATTTCGCAGATGATGCGGAAAATTGAGATCGATTCCGTTGGTGACAGCACGTTCCTGCCGGGTGAAGTGGCCGACAAGTTCGTCTTCCGCAGGGAAAACGACCGCTTGACCAACAGCATCAAGATCGCCGCCCCGGGCGACGTATCGGACCTCCAGGAAAACCAGGTCCTCGACAAGAAGGAACTGGCCCGGATGAACGAGAAGGTCGAGGCGCTGGGCGGCACGCCCGCCAAGGGCCGCAAGCCCAAGCCCGCCACGGCCAAAACGCTGCTGCTGGGCATTACCAAGGCGTCGCTGTGGTCGGACAGCTTTATCGCCGCCGCGAGCTTCCAGGAAACGACAAAGGTGTTGACGGAGGCGGCGCTAGCCGGTAAAGTGGACGAATTGCACGGTCTGAAGGAGAACGTGATCCTCGGGCACCTGATTCCGGCAGGCACGGCGTTCAAGCCGCACCTGGAGATGCGGGTCAAGCATCTGGTGGAAGCCCCGATGCCCAAGGAATTGGAAGGCGTCAAGGAAGAAAAGCCGGTCGATATCGAGGCCAAGGCTGAGTCCAAGATCAAGGAAGTGCTTGGCATCGAGTAACCGTTTTTGTGGATTTTGATTGAGATTGGACGTATGCCGACGATTAACCAGTTAGTGCGAAAACCGAGAGTTGCCTCCAAGAAGAAGAAACGCGTGTCCGATATCAGCGGTTCGCCGCAGCGGCGGGGCGTGTGCCTGATCGTCAGGACGCAGACCCCGAAGAAGCCGAACTCCGCGTTGCGAAAGGTGGCGCGGGTGCGGCTGACCAGCGGCAAAGAAGTGACCGCGTATATCCCGGGCGTCGACCACAACCTGCAGGAGCACAGTACGGTGCTCATCCGCGGCGGCCGCGTCCGGGACTTGCCCGGTGTTCGCTATCACATCGTTCGGGGTGTGCTGGACTGTGCCGGTGTGGCCGGCCGGCAGCGCAGCAGAAGTAAATACGGTGCCAAGAAGGCCAAGTAGCGGGCCTTTGGCGGGAATCGAAGTGGCTTGTGAGGATAGAGAGCGTAGAGTGCTATGGCTAAGAAGTTCACGGCGTCCAGCAAGGTATTGAAACCGGATTCGAAGTACAACAGCAAGCTGGTCAGCAAATTCATCAACTGCATGATGTGGGGCGGCAAGAAGAGCGCAGCGCAGAATGTCTTCTATGGCGCGATGGGAATCGTGGCCGAGAAGATCAAGGACGTCCCGCCGCTGGAGATCTTCGAAACCGCGATCAACAACGTGAAGCCGGCGCTGGAGGTCCGGAGCAAGCGCGTGGGCGGAGCCAGCTACCAGGTCCCGATCCAAGTGAGCGCCAAGCGGCAGCAATCGCTGGCCTTTCGATGGATCCTTCTGTCCGCACGTGGCAAGAAGGGCAAGCCCATGAGTCAGCGACTGGCCTCCGAGTTGATGGATGCCTATAATAGAACGGGTGGCGCCATGACGACGCGGGACAACGTGCACCGCATGGCCGAGGCGAATAAGGCGTTTGCCCACTTCGCCTGGTAGGATCTGCAGCAGTCTACTGCCACGGTCGCTCTGACGAGCCCGTGGCAGTTTTTTTATGGAGAGACAGATATAAGAAGCCTGCGGCGATGGGAAGTCTCGAAAAAATACGCAACATCGGCATCATGGCGCACATCGATGCCGGCAAGACGACGGTGACGGAGCGGGTCCTTTATTATACGGGCAAGACGTATAAGATGGGGGAGGTCCATGACGGCACCGCGGTCATGGACTATCTGGAGGAGGAACAGAGGAGAGGGATCACGATCACGTCCGCCGCCACCAAGTGCCCCTGGCAGGGCTTCGACATCAACCTGATCGACACTCCCGGGCACATTGACTTCACGGCCGAGGTCGAACGGTCGTTGCGGGTGCTCGACGGCGCCGTGGCCGTGTTCGACGGCAGCGAGGGGGTCCAGGCGCAGAGCGAGACGGTCTGGCGGCAAGGTCAGAAGTACGGCCTGCCCTGCCTGTGCTTCATCAATAAGATGGACAAGACGGGGGCCGACTTCGAGATGAGCCTCCAGAGCATCTACGACAAGCTGCTCGCCAACGCCGTCCCGGTGGAGATCCCCATCGGGGCGGAGGACTCGTTTGCCGGCATTATCGACCTGATCGCCATGAAGGCCGTGTTCTATGAGGCCGAGGAGCTGGGCGCCAAGTTCCACGAGGCCGAGATTCCGCCCGAACTGGTGGAGAGGGCCAGGAAGTACCGGGCCCGGATGATCGAGGTGGCCGCCGAGCATGATGAGGAGCTGATGGCGGCGTTCATCAACGATGCCCCGGCGGGAGAACAGGCCATCCGCAGGGCGCTGCGCAGGGGGACGCTCGAGAACAAACTCAATCCGGTCTTCGTCGGTTCAGCGCTGAAGTATGTCGGGATTCAGCGGCTGCTGGACGGGGTGGTGCAATATCTGCCCTCTCCGCTGGAGAGGCCGGTGATCATGGGACACAAGCCGGACGATGAAGCCAAGAAGATTCCGGTCCAGTGCGATCCCGACGAGAGCCTGGTGGCTTTGGCGTTCAAGATCATCACCGACACCCATGGCGACCTTTACTTTCTGCGCCTTTACCAGGGCAAGCTCAAGACGAATAGCCGCGTCCTGAATCCCACCCGGGATGCTCGGGAGAACATCATGCGGATTTTCGAGATGCACGCCAACGAGCGGAAGATCCTTGAATCCGCCCAGGCCGGGGACATTGTGGCGGTGGTGGGCCTTCGGAACACGCTCACGGGCGATACGTTGTGCGATCCGAAGAAGCCTCTCGTGCTGCCGAGCATCAGCTTTCCCCAGACGGTCATTACCATGTCCATCGAGCCGAGGTCGGCGGCGGACAGGGCCAGACTGGGCGATGCCATGGAGGCCCTGCGGCGGGAAGACCCCACGTTCTCCTACAAAACGGATAAGGAAACGGGCCAGACTGTCATCAGCGGGATGGGCGAGCTGCACTTGGAGATTCTCCAGCACAAGCTGGTCAAGGATATGAAGGTCGATGTGCGGGTGGGCAAGCCCAGGGTCGCCTACAAAGAGACCATCACGCAGTCGGCCCGGGCCGAGGGCAAGTTCATCCACCAGAGCGGGGGGAGGGGCCAGTACGGCCACGTCGTCCTGGAGGTCCAGCCGCTCGTCGATGCACAAGGCCACTGGCTGCCGCGAGTGGAATTCGTGGCCAACGCTCCGTCCGATAAAGTTCCGCACGAATATGCCAACTCCGTGGGGCGGGGCGTCAAAGAGGCCACCGGCAACGGTGTCCTGGCCGGCTACCCCGTGATCGGGGTCCAAGCGACCTTGGTGGACGGCTCCTACCACCCGGTGGACTCCTCGGATTTGGCATTCGAGCAGGCGGCCTCCATCGCCTTCGAAAAGGCTTTGAAAGAGGCTGGTCCGGTTCTCTTGGAGCCGGTTATGAGGGTTCAAGCGGTTGTTCCGGAATCCGCCTTGGGGGCTGTCCAAGGCGACCTGCTGTCCAAGCGCGGGGTGATCCTGGATTGCCGCGTCCACGGCAATACGCGGGTGATTGACGCCAAAGTGCCGCTGGTCGAGCTTTTCGGCTATTCCAGCGATATTCGCAGCCTGACGGCCGGCCGCGGCAGCTTTACGATGGAGCCGATGACCTACGAGAGGGTGCCCGAACAGGTGGCTAAGGGAATCCTCCTCTGAAAAAGTAAAAAAAAATGGAAAAAATCTTCCGGGATTGCTTTTTAGCTGGTTGACAGTTAATTTGCCCGGTGATAGAGTTGGAATTTTTCAGCGTTAGCGAGCATTGTCATGGATGACTTTGCGATACGAGTTACGCTGTGGCATATCTGTGATTGCCATCAAGGATGGCGCAACGGGTATTCTTTGTAACTTAGGGTAAGCAAGGTAAGGTGGCTTTGCCGGGGTTCCCTGCGGACCTCGACCCTGACTCTTAAGGAAGGCCACGCGGCCTGCGGTGCCTATTGACAGTCTCGCCAAGGCGCCGGATGGGCCCATCAGCCCTTCCTGCCTTTAACCAACGAGCGGTCTTGGCCAGGATGGAGAGCGTATCGGCTCTGGGCCGGCCGTTGCAGAGTAAGTAGCGGTGCTATCGTAACTTATGACCATGCCTTTGCCGGGCCGTGTCGGCTCGCAGGCAGGCAGACGAAGGGCTGGTCCAGAGGAGCATTATGGCTTCCGAAAGTGAAAAAATCAGGATCCGGATGGAGGCCTACGACCACCGTACGCTCGATGCCTCCGCCAAGGAGATCGTCGAGCATGCCCGCCGGACCAATGCGCGGGTGAGCGGCCCGATTCCGCTGCCGACGCGGATCGAGCGGTATACGGTGTTGCGGAGCCCGCACGTCGACAAGAAGTCGCGCGAGCAGTTCGAGCTGCGGACGCACAAGCGGCTGATCGACATCCACGAGGCGAACGCCCGCACGGCCGAAGTGTTGAACCGGCTGGTGGTCCCGGCGGGGGTATTTGTGAAAATCAAGGCGTAGGAGCATAGGACCTGACACTATGGCGATGTTACTGGGCAAAAAAGTGGGGATGACGCGGGTCTACGACGAGTCGGGCCGTCTGATCCCGGTTACCGTCATCCAGGCCGGTCCGTGCATCATTACGCAGATCAAGACCGGCGAGACGGACGGCTACAACGCCGTGCAGATGGGGTTCGAGGATGTGAAGCCTTCCCGGCGCAAGCAGCCCGAGGTCGGCCACATGCGCAAGGCCAGCACGGATCCCAAGAGATTTATCCGGGAATGGCGCCTGCCGAGCGGGGCGAAGACCGATGCCTACAAGCCGGGCGACTCCCTCACGGTTTCGGTGTTTAAGGACACGAAACTCGTAGACATCGTGGGAACGAGCAAGGGCAAGGGGATGGCGGGACCCATGAAGCGCTATGGTTTCAAGGGTTTCCCGGCCTCGCATGGCACGGAGCGAAAGCACCGGGCCCCCGGCTCCATCGCGGCACGGGCGATGAACGCCGGTATGGGCGGCGGCCTCAAGCGGGGCAAGCGCATGGCCGGGCACATGGGGGATGACCGCGTTACGGCCAAGAACCACGTGCTGGTAGCCATCGACGCAGAGAGAAACCTCCTGGTCGTCAAGGGGACGGTTCCCGGGCCCTCCGGCGGATACTGCGTTGTGAAAACGGCCAAGAGCCTTGGCACTTCGAGTGGAACGTAACATGATTGAGCTAACTGTATACAACACTGGTGGGCAGCAGGTGGATACCATCCGGGTCGATGAGTCCGTGCTGGGGAGCTGCATCCGTTACGCTCTGCTCAAGCAGGCCCTCGTGATGTACCACGCCAATAAGCGCGTTGGTACGGTGGCGACCAAGAGCAGGAGCTATGTGGCCGGCTCGACCCGTAAGCTGTTCCGCCAGAAAGGCACGGGCAACGCCCGCGTGGGCACCCGTCGGACCGGCAAGCGCGTGGGCGGCGGTATGACGTTCGCCAAGGGCCTGCGGGATTTCCGGCAGGCCATGCCCCGCAAGCAGCGCATGCTGGCCCGGGATTCGGCGGTCCTGGCGAAGCTGCGCTCGAATGAGGTGGTCGTGGTCGAGGGTCTGTCGTTCGAGAAGCCGCGGACGAAGGACTTCGTCGCGGTGCTCAAGAATCTCAAGATCGACCGCAGTTGCCTGGTGGCCGTGCCGGAGTACAACGAGAATGTCTACAAGTCGGTCCGGAACATCCCGAAAGTGGACGTGATGCCGGTGGCCGACTTGAATGCGGCGGACATCATCAATCATCGCCGGGTGTTGTTCACGAAGGACGCGCTGACATCGTTTCTGGATAGAAAGGCCGGCCGCGGCAGCCAGGAGAGCCTGACCGCGTAGCCGCGTCGGTCGCGAGTTGTGGGTTTCGATTTGGGTTCGAGCTTTCGATGGATGATTATAGCGTAGTAATCCGGCCGATTGTCACCGAGCAGGGTATGCACTTTGCCAACGTCAAGGGTGCCTACTCCTTCGAGGTGCACAGAAACGCGAACAAGGCGGAGATCAAGCACGCCATCGAGAAGATCTATGGCGTGAAGGTGGACAAGGTCCGCACGGCCAACCACCAGGGCAAGCGCCGGCGCCGGGGTCGAAAGATCGGCACGACCTCGGCCTGGAAGAAAGCGGTGGTGTTCCTGGCCCCCGACAATCACATTGATTTGTTCTGATCCGGTGGATCGTAGAGAGAGATAGGCATATGGGTATCCGAATTTACAGGCCGACCAGTCCGGGACGCCGCAACAGCTCGGTGAATGACTTTGCCGAGTTGACGACGGACAGACCCGAAAAGACCCTGTGCATGAGAATGAAGAAGAAGGGCGGCCGCAACCACAGCGGCAAGGCTACCGTGCGGTTCCGCGGCGGCGGGGCGCGCAAGATCTACCGCGTGATCGATTTCAAACGCGACAAGGACGGCGTCCCGGCGACCGTGGCCAGCGTCGAGTACGACCCGAACCGCACGTGTTTCATCTCTTTGCTCCAGTACCAGGACGGCGAAAAGCGGTACATCCTGGCCCCGTTCGGCGTCACGGTCGGGGACGTGCTGGAGAGCGGCCAGTCCGTGGAGCCGAAGGCCGGCAACTGCATGCCGCTGGGCTCGATTCCCGCCGGGCTGGAAGTGCACAACGTCGAGATGACCGCCGGCCAGGGCGGCAAATTGGTGCGCGGTGCCGGTGGTGCGGCCAAAATCGTGGCCAAAGAGGGCAATTGGGTGACGATCATTCTGCCGAGCGGCGAAATGCGTATGGTGCGCAAGGAATGTCGGGCGACGATCGGTCGCCTGGGCAATCCGGATTGGCAGAACGTCAGCATCGGCAAAGCGGGCCGGATGCGCCACATGGGAATCCGGCCACACGTCCGCGGCAAAGCGCAGAACCCGGTGGATCATCCGCTGGGCGGCGGCGAGGGTCGGTCCAACGGCGGCCGCCATCCGTGTTCGCCGAGCGGCGTGCTGGCCAAGGGCGGCAAGACCCGCAGCCCGCGCAAGATCAGCAACGCGCGGATCATTCGCCGACGCAAGAATAGACAGGGCCAGACGGTGCTTTAAGGGCAGACAGTAGAAGAGAGACGCAGACATGGGAAGATCTCTTAAAAAAGGACCATACGTTGAGGACCGGCTGCTGGCGAAGGTGACCAGGCAGGGGGCGGAAGGGTCGCGCGAGCCCATCAAGACGTGGGCGCGGCGGTGCACGATCGTCCCGGAGTTTGTCAGTTTCACGTTCATGGTCCACAACGGCAAGGTGTTCAACAAGGTCTTCGTCACGGAAGACATGGTCGGGCACAAGCTCGGGGAGTTCTCGCTCACCCGGACGTTTCGAGGACATTCCAGCAAGAAGATCAAGTAAGTCATGCGAGTCCATCGTGCGCCGACAGGCGACCGATCAGACATGGGGCATGAGGTATGTTAAGCGCAACAAAATTGAAGGAAGTGGCACAGCGGCAGAAGGTGACGGTCGAGGATCTCGCCCGCGGTATCGTGCGCGGCGGTCTGGACCTGTCCGATGCCATTGCGGCCGTAAGGAACTGGCGGAGAGGGCTCTTGCGGCCGCTGCCCAAGACGGAGGACGTGCAGAAACTGGCCGACGCCTTGTCCGTCGAGGTGAACGAGATCAGCGACTGGCATTCGTCCTATAAATACGCCCCGATGTCGGCGCGGAAGGTTCGGCTGGTCATGACGCTGATCCGCGGGCGGCCGGTGCAGGAGGCGATGGACGTTCTAAAGTTCACGCGGAAGCGCGCGGCCCCGATGGTCAATCAGGTGCTCAAGGCCGCCATCGCCGACGCGGACGAACACCAGGCGGATGTCGATACGCTCTATATCAAGGAGGCCCGGGCCGACGAGGCGGGGATCCGCATCGGCACCAAGCGGTGGATCCCGAAGGATCGCGGCCGAGCCCACCCGATTCGCAAGAAAGCTTGTCATATCCATGTGACGGTCAGTCAGGGGTGAGAAGAGCACAGTAGAAACGAGAATTGAGATACGGGATTATGGGTCAAAAAACGTCTCCAATCGGGTTTCGAACGGGCATCACGCTGGGGTGGCAAAGCACGTGGTTCGCTCCGAAGGGCAACTACGGCGACTTCCTGGTGGAAGACCAGAAGATCCGCCGGTACATCGATGGGCGGTTCAACCGGCAGATGCCGAAGGGCGCGGTGGCCAAGGTCGAGATCATCCGGACGCGGAATGAAGTGAACGTGACGATGCACAGCGGCCGGCCCGGCGTGGTCATCGGGCCGCGCGGCGGCGAGGTGGATAAGCTCCGGGAAGAGTTGGAGGTGTTGACCGGTCGCAAAGTGACCGTGAACGTGGTCGAGATCAAGGAGCCAGACCTGAACGCGACGCTCGTGGCGGAGGGGATTGCCGAACAGCTTGCCAAGCGTGCGTCGTTCCGGCGGACGATGAAGCAATTCTGTGAATCGGCGATGAACGCCGGCGCCAAAGGCGTCAAGATCACCTGCGGGGGACGTCTGGCCGGGTCCGAAATGGCCCGCAGTGAGACGCAGAAGATGGGCAGCGTCCCGTTGCATACCCTGGACGCCGATGTGGATTACGGCACGGCGACCGCTCGTACGACTTATGGGGCGATCGGCATCAAGGTGTGGATCTACCGCGGCAAGTTCGGCGAAGTGCTGGAGCCGACCGAGCGACGACAGCCGCGGCGTCCGCCGCGACGGATGGGACCGCCGACGGGCGGGTCCGGGCGCCAGGCGGGAGCCCCGGGACGTGTCGGGCACGCCGGGCGGCGGACAGGCCGGACCGGGGACCGGTGGACCGGAACCGTCGCCTCCGGACGCAGGGCCCGGCCTGATAGAGCCGGCGGAAAGAAGCAGGGAAAGAGGTTCGCTATGGCGATGATGCCAAAGAGAGTCAAATATCGTAAGAGCCAGCGCGGCAAGATGAAGGGCAACGCGCAGCGCACGCAACTACGTCGCGTTCGGCGACTACGGCTTGCAGTCGCTGGAGACCAGTTGGGTCACGGCCAAGAACATCGAGGCCGGGCGCGTGGCCGCCACCCACTATCTGCACCGGGAAGGCAAGGTCTACATCCGGATCTTCCCGCACAAGCCGGTCAGTGCCAAGCCGCTGGAAACGCGTATGGGCAAGGGCAAGGGCGAGCCGGAGTTCTGGGTGGCTCGGGTCCGCCCGGGCATGGTCTGCTTCGAGATCGGCGGCGTCAGCGAAGAGGTGGCCAAGCAGGCCCTGTCGCGGGTGGCGCACAAGATGCCGGTCCGGATGCGGTTCGTCAAGCGCGGGCGCGGTGTATAAGAGAGGTCGAACGTGAAAGCCAAGCAGCTAAGAGAAATGACGTTGGACGAGCTGGAGAGCTCGCTGGCGGATCTGGAGAAGCGTCTGTTTGAGCTGCGGTCGCAGGCCGTGACCGAGAAACTGGAAAACTCCAAAGGCATCATCAATGTGCGGCGGGATATTGCCCGCATCAGGACCGTATTGCACGAGCGCAGCGCGTAGTGCTGCACCGGGGCGAAGCGCGGAAAACAGCCGATATGGAAACAACCAAGAGAATCAAGACGTTGACAGGCATAGTGACCAGCAAGAGCGGCGATAAGAGTATCCGGGTGACGATCGACTACAAGGTCAAGCATCCGAAGTACAACAAGTACATCCGACGCCGAACGAAGCTGGCCGTGCACGATGAACGCAACCTGTGCGGGGTGGGGGATACGGTCGAGATCACGGAGTCGAGGCCCTACAGCAAGACGAAGAGCTGGCGCGTGGTCCAGGTGACCCAGAAGGCGATCCAGGCGTAGGATCCAGGACGAGATAGAGAGTATGATTCAGCCTTTTACAATGGTGGATGTCGCCGATAACTCCGGCGTGAAGGTGGCCATGTGTATTCGCGTCAAGCGCGGCACCAGCGCCAGGGGGCAGTTCACCCGCTCGATGGCCAGCGTGGGAGACGTGATCTGGGTCGCGATCAAGAAGTCGCTGCCGACGTGCCAGTTGGACGACAAGAAGGTGCACAAGTGCGTGGTCATCCGCACCAAAAAGCCCATCCGGCGGCCCGACGGCAGCTACGTGCGGTTCGACAGCAACGCCGCCGTGATGGTCGACAACGAGGGCAATCCCATCGGCACGAGAATCTTCGGGGCCGTGGCCCGGGAGCTGCGCGAGAAGAACTACATGAAGATCATCTCGCTGGCGGGCGAGGTGGTGTAAGGCGGGATCGGATTTAAGGCAGGAATCAAGAGGCAAGCTCATGGCCGTACACGTGAAGAAAGGCGATATGGTGCAGATCATTACCGGCGACCACAAAGGGGCCACCGGGCGGGTCCTGCATGTGTACCCGGACGACCACACCGTGATCGTTCAGGGCCAGAACATCGCGAAGAAACATGTTCGCCCGTCCCGGCGTAATCCTCAGGGAGGACGTATCGGGGTGGAACAGCCGATTCACATCAGCAACGTGCTGCCGGTGAATCCGAAGAGTTCCCAGGGCACGCGGGTCCGTTATCCGCGGGCCGCCGACGGCAGCAAAAAGCGGGTGGCGGTGGATGGCACGGAGCTGGGAACCGTCAAGAAGTCCAAGTGAGGGACGGCCGGCCCGAGCCGATCCGTCGCCACGGTAGAACGAAGAAGACTATGGCGCGTTTGAAAGATCTATACAAGGCGAAGATTGTTCCGGAGCTGAGGAAAGAGTTCGGCTACACGACCATCATGGCGGTGCCCAGGATGGAGAAGATCGTGGTGTCGATGGGCATCGGCAAGGCCACGCAGGACAAGAAGTACCTGGAGCTGGCCAAGAAGGACCTGGCCATGATCTGCGGCCAGCAGCCGGTGGTCTGCAAGGCCAAGAAGAGCGTGTCGAACTTCAAGGTTCGCCAGGGTCAGGAGACGGGCCTGAAGGTCACGTTGCGGGGCGTGCGGATGTACGAGTTCCTGGACCGGCTGATCAACCTGGCGATCCCGCGGGTCCGCGACTTTCGCGGCCTGAACCCGAACAGCTTCGACGGGCGTGGCAATTACTCGATGGGCCTGGCCGAACAGAGCGTCTTCCCGGAGATCAACCCGGCGAAAGTCGAGTTTCAGCAGGGCATGAACATCACGTTCGCGACGACGGCCCGGACGGACGAAGAGGCCCGCCGGCTGCTGGCGTTGTTTGGCATGCCCTTCCGCGGGCAGACGTCGAGCAAGGCGATCGCGTAGGCGTCGCAGGTGGCAGTGGTACAGTGGAGTGCATGAATGTCGACGAAAGCGCTGGAAATCAAGGCGAACCAGAAACCGAAGTTTCGTGTCCGGCAGTATACCCGCTGTCAGATCTGCGGCAGATCGCATGCCGTGTACCGCAAGTTCAAGGTCTGTCGCATCTGCTTCAGAACCTTGGCCAACGAAGGAAAGATCCCGGGAGTGAAAAAGGCCAGTTGGTAGCCCGTGGCGGACGAAGCCGCCGGGAGCCGCTGCGTTCAGGATAGGAACTATGAGTTGGAGCGATCCCATAGCTGACATGCTGACGCGAATCCGCAACGCGAGTCGCGTCGGCAAGACCCAGGTCAACATCAAGGCGTCCAAGATCTGCGAGGGCATTGCGGCCGTTCTGAAGAAGGAAGGCTACATCCAGGATTACGACCGCATCGACGACGGCAAGCAGGGCATTCTGCGGGTCACGCTGAAGTACGACCCGGAGGGCCAGCCGGCCATCACGGAGATCAAGCGGATGAGCAAGCCCGGCTGCCGCCTGTACGCCTCGGTGGACAACCTGCCGACGGTTCTGGCGGGCATGGGCATCGTCGTGGTGTCCACCAGCAAAGGGATCGTCAGTGATCGCAATTGTCGCGAGAACAAGGTCGGCGGCGAAGTTCTTTGTACGGTAAGCTAACATGAGTCGCATCGGAAAGAAACCTGTTGCAGTGCCGAAGGGCGTGAAGGTCGAGCAGCGCGAACAGACCGTGAAGGTCACCGGGCCGCTGGGCAGCGCGGAGTTGAGCTACGATCCGTGCCTGACCGTCAAGATCGAGGACTCGGGCAGCCGGATCGACGTGATCAATCCGGAGCCGGAAGATGCGCCGCAACAAGGAGCTCCACGGCACGACACGGGCCCTGCTCGCCAACATGATCGTCGGCGTCACCCAGGGCTATCAGAAGAAGATGGAGATCTACGGGACCGGCTACAACGTCAAGGAGCAGGGCGGCAAGCTCGTGCTCTCAGGTCGGTTTCGCGCACGTCGTGGAGATGCCCATCCCCCAGGGCGTGAAGGTGACGATCGACGTCGCGGCGACGCGCGGCAACGACGTCCCGGCGAAATTCTCGCTGTCCAGCGTGGACAAGTGCGTCGTGGCGCAGTTCGCCGCCGAGATTCGCAAAGTGAAGCCGCCCGAGCCGTACAAGGGCAAGGGGATCCGGTACGCGGATGAGCATATCCGGCACAAGGTCGGCAAGGCGTTTGCTTCCGGCGCAGCGTAAGAGAGAAGTTGGGTGTCCTCCGCTTCACGCGGGTGTGGATTGAAAGTATGAAAACGCAAGAACTGAAACGAGCGGCGTTGCGACGCAGACATCACGTGCGGAAGAAGGTCTTTGGAACGGCGGAACGGCCGCGGTTGTCGGTGTTTCGCTCGAACCGGCACATCTACGCCCAGTTGATCGATGATACGGCGGGCGCCACCCTCGTGGCGACCGGCACGACGGCCAAGGGCATGCGCGACCAACTGAAGCGGGCGGGCAATCGCAAGGCCGCCGAGGTCATCGGCGAGACGCTGGCGAAGAAGGCGCTCGATGTCGGCATCAAATGCGTCTGTTTCGATCGGGGCCCGTACAGGTATCACGGGCGCGTGAAGTCTCTTGCCGATGCGGCAAGGAAGGCGGGTCTGGTTTTCTAACGAAGCCTTTGAAACTGGGAGACGAAATTGGCAGCAGAACCGATCAGAGCACCCGAATATGAAGAGAAGCCGTTGGAAGACACGGTGGTCAAGATTTATCGGTGTGCGAAAGTCGTCAAGGGTGGCCGGCGTTTCAGCTTCGCGGCCCTGGTGGTCGTCGGCGACCGCGCCGGGTCCGTCGGCATTGGCTACGGCAAGGCCAACGAGGTGCCCGCCGCCGTCGAGAAGGGAATCAAGGACGCCAAGAAGATCCTGTACAAGATTCCTCTGGTAGGCACGACGATTCCGCACCAGGTGCTCGGCAAGTACCGGGCCACGACCATTGTCCTGGCTCCGGCCAGCCCCGGTACGGGTGTGATCGCCGGGTCCAGTGCCCGCGCTGTGCTCGAATACGCAGGCGTCCGGGATGCCCTGACGAAGGTCTATGGCAGCACGTCCGCCAAGAACGTCGTCAAGGCCACGATCGACGGCCTGCTGAAGCTGCGCAGCAAAGAGATGGTCGAGGCTCTGCGCGGCGTGGCTCTTTCCTAATGGCTACCATGACCAAGTGGGTGAGTTGAATGTTAAGTCATGAGATAACTTCGGTCGTCGGCAAACATAAAGCACGGAAACGCGTGGGGCGCGGCCGGGGCAGCGGTCACGGCAAGAGCTCCGGACGCGGGACCAAGGGCAGTCTCAGCCGGGCGGGCGCCATGCGGTACTCGCTCTACGCAGGGCGGGCAGATCCCCGCTGTTCCGGCACCTGCCGAAACGCGGCTTCAACAACAAGAATTTCGCCACCCGGTTCGAAGTCGTCAACGTGTCGCAGTTGGAGCGCTTCGAGGACGGCACGCAGGTGGGCGTCGAGCAGCTTCTGCACGCGGGCCTGATTCCGGGCGCCGCCAGCAAGGTGAAAATCCTCGGGGACGGCGAGTTGACCAAGCGGCTCCAGGTGGCGGCCCACCGCTTCAGCAAGGCCGCCGAGCAGAAGATCGTCGGTTGCGGCGGAACGGCGACCAAGATCGAAATTCAGGTGAAACCGATCAAACGAAAGCGCCGTTGACCGTTTCATATGCGTATCCGATCCGGTGAGATCGTACGGTCTATGGAGAGCAATCAGTGTTAGGAACCATTAGCGAATATCTTTCAGAATCCAGGACCTGCGGAACAAGATCCTCTTTACCGTGGCGTTGCTGGTCATCTACCGTGTCGGCTTCCACATCCCGATTCCGGGATTCAACCAGGATGCGATCCGGCTGGCGTCCGAGAGCAGGGACACCTCGAGCCCGCTCGGCCGGGCGGCGGACTACCTGGAGGTCTTCACCGGCGGCCGCTTCAGCCAGAGCAGTCTGTTCGGCCTGGGGATCATGCCGTACATCACGGCCTCGATCATCTTGATGCTGCTCGGGGAGGTGATCCCCTCGCTTGAAGAAGCTGCGCCAGGAGGGCCAGACCGGCTATAAGAAGATCCAGGAGTATACCCGCTACCTGACGGTCTTGGTCTGTATCCTTCAGGCGCTCATGTACATGCGTCTGCTCATTGGGGTGGGGATGGGCAGCGAACGGTTCATCTACCCGGGCATGGAGACGCAGGCGATCATCATGGGCGTGATCGCCATGACGGCCGGCACCATCTTCCTGATGTGGCTCGGCGAGCAGATCGATGAATACGGCATCGGCAACGGCATCAGCTTGATCATCATGGCCGGCATCGTCGCCCGGATGCCCTGGGCGATCTACCAGGTGATCAAGCAGGCGGATTTCCGGATCGGGGCGCCCGCCGGCAGCATTGGCCCGGCGAAGATCCTCTTCCTGGTCGTGGCCTTCGTGTTCGTCGTGGCCGGGGCGATCCTGATCACCCAGGGCCAGCGGCGCATCCCGATCCAGCAGGCCAAGCAGATGCGCGGCCGGCGCATGTACGGCGGCAGCGGCCATTACCTGCCCCTGCGGGTCAATCACGGCGGCGTCATGCCGATCATCTTCGCCTCCAGCTTCATGATGTTTCCGCCGATCGTCGGCGCAGTGGCTGGCGTCGGCGTTTCCCCGCTCGATCGTCATGCAGAGAATCTACGGCGCCCTGGACGGCTACGCCTATACGTACAACGTCCTGTACATGCTGCTGATCATCCTCTTCGCGTACTTCTGGGTCACGGTCCAGTTCCAGCCGCGGGAGATGGCGAAGAACCTGCGCGATTCGGGCAGTTTCATCCCGGGTCTGCGGCCCGGCCGAAGAACGGCGGAATACCTGGAGACGGTCATGGCGCGGATCACCTACTACGGGGCCGCGTTCCTGGCGGCCATCGCGGTGATTCCGCACGTCGTCGCGTACGGGCTTGGGCGTTCCGCCCCGCATCACGACGTTTCTGGGCGGCACGGGCTTGCTGATCGTGGTCAGTGTCTCGCTGGACCTGGTGCAGAAGATCGAGGCGAACCTCCTGATGCGAAGCTATGAAGGCTTCACCTCGTCGGGCCGAATCAAGGGAGCCTATACATGAGAATCGTCCTGTTGGGTGCACCCGGCGCGGGCAAAGGAACGCACTGTAAGCGAATTGCGGATCGGTACGGCGTCGTCCACCTGTCCAGCGGGGATATCTTGAGACGCGAGAGGGCCGAGGGCACCGAACTGGGCAAGAAGGCGCAGAGCTACATGGACGCCGGGGCGCTGGTGCCGGACGATCTGATCGTGGAGATGATGAGCCAGGCGATCCGGCAGGCGCCGGCCGGGTACGTCTTGGACGGTTTCCCGAGGACCGTGAATCAGGCCGAAGTGCTGGACAAGTCCCTGGCGGCGCAGAAAATGGCGATCGACATGGTGCTCAACCTCCGCGTCAGCGACGGCGTGGTGGTCGAGCGCATCACCGGCCGGCGGAGCTGTCCGAAGTGCGGGGCCGTGTATCACGTCAAGAATATGCCGCCGAAGGTGGCGGGCGTCTGCGACCGGGACGGCACGCCCCTGGTGCAGCGGCCGGATGATACGGAAGAGGTGGTTCGCAACCGCCTCGAGACGTACTATCGCCAGACCGAGCCGGTCGTGGAGTATTACCAAGCCCGGCGCACGGTGCACGATATCGACGCCGACGGGGATCCGGACGCCGTCGCCGCCGTGATTTTCGGCAAGCTGGACCCGCTGGTGCGAAAGACGGGTCGCCGCCGCAAGGCGTAGCAGCGCCGGATCGAACATGAAGACGGGCAAATGGCTATAACGCTTCGCAGCCGAAGAGAGATCGAGTTGATGCGTCGGGCCGGAGCTGTAGTAGCCGATGTTCTTTCACAATTGCAGAAGATCGCAGCGCCGGGTATGACCACGGCGTATCTGGATGGGATCGCGCTGCGGATGACCGCCGCCGCCGGGGCCGAGGCCCTCTTCAAGGGCGTACGCAGCCCCCAGGCGCGGATGCCGTTTCCCGGGGCGATTTGTGCCTCGGTCAACGAGCAGGTCGTCCACGGAATCCCCTCCGAGAGCGTCGTGCTGCGGGAAGGCGACATTCTGAGCCTCGATTTCGGGGTTCGGCTGAACGGCTACTGCGGCGATGCCGCCGTGACGGTGCCGATCGGCCGGATTTCCGAAGAGAACCGCCGGCTGATGGAGACGACGAAGGAAGTGCTGGAGATCGCGATTCAGAGGTCGCGGCCGGGCGTTCGCTGGAGCGAGGTCGCCGGCCTGATGCAGCGGCACGCCGAATCCGCCGGATTTTCCGTCGTGCGGGATTTCGTCGGGCACGGCATCGGCACGAAGATGCACGAGGATCCGAAAGTGCCGAACTTCGTCAGCGAGGAGTTGCTGGCGGATGATATCTGGCTGGCCGAAGGCATGGTCCTGGCCGTGGAGCCGATGATCAATGCCGGCACCTATGCCGTGCGGACGCTGGGCAACGGCTGGACCGTGGTGACCCGGGACGGCAAGTGTTCCGCCCATTTTGAGCATACGATTGCCGTGGTCAAGGGCGGCTGCGAAGTTCTGACGAAGAAGCAGTAAGGAAGGAAGAGGTCGGCGCCGGCGGCCGGACTCGCGCATGTGAAGATGTTTATGGCCAAAAAAGACGCCATACGATTGCAGGCCAAGGTGGTCGAAGCTCTGCCGAACGCGATGTTTCGCGTCGAGCTGGAGAATGGCCACAAGGTCCTGGCCCACGTCTCCGGGAAGATGCGGATGAACTTCATCCGGATTCTGCCGGGGGACATGGTGACCGTGGAGATGTCGCCCTACGACCTGACGCGGGGGCGCATTGTGCTGCGCCATTGACGGCCGGGGCCGCGCGGGGCCCGGCGGCCGCCCAGACCCAGAAAGTGTGGAATTGCTTATGAAGGTACGAAGCTCCGTCAAGCGGATCTGTGAAAACTGCAAGATCATTCGCCGCAAAGGCGTGGTGCGGGTCATCTGCTCGAACCCGCGCCACAAGCAGCGCCAGGGTTGACCGGTGGTTCGGGAGCGACGAAGGGATCGGGCTGGAACACTGAGAAAAGGAAAGCGCTATGCCGCGTATCGTAGGTACGGATATTCCGGACAATAAGTCGATCTGGATCTCCCTGACGTATATCCCGGGCATCGGCCGGCATACGTCGGAGCAGATTCTGAAAGAAGCCCAGATCGAACAGATGACCAAGGCGAACAAGCTCACGGAAGACGAGCTCAGCCGCATCACGCAGATCATCGACCGCAACTACGTGGTCGGGGGTCAGCTTCGCCGGCAGGTGGCGCAGAACATCGCGCGGCTCCGCGATATCGGCTGCTACCGGGGGATTCGGCACCGGCGGGGTCTTCCGGTGCGCGGGCAGCATACGCAGAGCAATGCGCGAACCCGCAAGGGACCGCGGAAGACCGTGGCCGGAAAGAAGGGCGTCAAGGAGGCGCGTGGCTAAGCCTCCCGGGGCGTCGCCGCGCCGGCTCGCGGGCGACGCGAGATTGAGCACAGGAGAGCGAATAGACTAAGAGACGCAAATGGCAAAAAGCGGAAAACGAAAAATCAGAAAGAACGTGGCGCGGGCGATCGTCCACATCAAGGCGACGTTCAACAACACGTTGGTGACGATCACCGATATGGATGGGGACGTGATCTGCGCGAGTTCGGCGGGCTGCGTGGGCTTCAAGGGCTCCCGCAAGAGCACGCCGTTCGCCGCGCAGCAAGCGGCCCAGAACTGTGCCAACAACGCGATGCGCAACGGCGTCCGCGAAGTGGAAATCAAGGTCAAGGGCCCCGGTGCGGGGCGGGAGTCGGCGATTTCCGCTTTGCAGGGGGCGGGGCTGCGGATCGCCTCGATCGAGGACGTGACGCCGCTGCCGCACAACGGCTGCCGGCCCCCGAAGCGTAGACGAGTGTAAGACTCCGTGGCAGTTTGAGGAGATTCGATTGGTATGGGACGTTATATTGGTCCATCCTGCAGGGTATGTCGCCGCGAGGGCATGAAGCTGTTCCTCAAAGGCGCGAAGTGCGAGACCGCCAAGTGCCAGATCGAGCGCCGGCAGCGAAGCCTGGCGCCGGGCATGCACGGCTGGCGCAAAGGGCGGCTGAGCGAGTACGGCGTCCGCCTGCGCGAGAAGCAGAAGATCAAGCGGTACTACGGGGTCTTTGAGCAGCAGTTTATGCGGTTCTTCCACGAGGCCTCCCGCCTGCCGGGCAATACCGGCGAGAATCTGCTGCAGTTGCTCGAACGACGCCTGGACAACGTGATCTACAAGCTGAATTTCGCCGCTTCGCGAAAAGCGGCCCGGCAGTTGATCACCCACGGCCACGTTCATGTCAACGACCGCAAGGTGGATGTCAACGACTATATCCTGAAGATCGGGGATAAGATCACCCTCAAGAACTCGGAGAAAAGCCTGAAGCGGGTGAAGCAGCAATTGGAGAGTAATCCGAACTTCACCACGCAAGGCTGGCTGCAGTTGGACCGGGAGAAGCCGGCGGCCACGGTCGTGGCCCTGCCGACCCGGACGGATATCCAGATTCCTGTCGAAGACCACCTGGTCGTGGAGTTCTGTTCGAGGTGAGCTTGGAAACCCAAATGCCCAATCACAGCATGCGAAAGAAAAGCGGGGAGAGTTCTGCATCCGGCTGTGCTCCAAAGGATGAACGTTCAAATCGGAGGCCTGTATGCGAGTAACATGGCGCGGTTTAGAGTTGCCGACCCGTGTGGAAAAGGATACGGCCGTCTCCACGGATCGGTATGGCCGGTTCTTCATTGAGCCGTTCGAGCGTGGTTTCGGCACGACAGTCGGCAATAGCCTCAGACGTGTGTTGCTCTCCTCGTTGGAAGGTAGTGCGGTCACTTCGATCAAGATCGCGGGAGTGGACCACGAGTTCACGTCGATCCGCGGCGTCATGGAGGACGCAACGGATATCGTGCTGAACGTCAAGAGTCTGGTGATCCGGCTGACGGGGCAGGGGCCCAAGACCATGAAGGTCACGGCGAACAAGGTGGGCCCGGTCACGGCCGCCAACATCGTCGCCGATCCTGCCATCGAGGTCGTCAGCAAGGACGTCGTCCTGGCCACGTTGACCGAGGATGTCAACTTCGAGATGGAGATGGTGGTCGAAAACGGCCGGGGCTACGTACCCGTGTCCGATCGCATTACCGATGCCGACCGGTTCGAGCAGGAGATCGGGCGGATTCACCTGGATGCCGTGTATTCGCCGGTGACGCGCGTGCGGTACCTGACGGAAAACACCCGCGTGGGACAGCGGACGAACTATGACAAGCTGATCCTCGAAATCTGGACGAACGGCACGATCACGCCGGAGATGGCGCTGGTGGAGGCGGCCAAGATCCTCCGCAAGCACATCAATCCGTTCGTACAATACTTCGAAATCGGCGAAGAGACCGTGGCCGGCGAAGTCTCCGCCGGAAGAGCCTCGAGCCGCAGGTGGATCAGGAGCTGGAGGCGAAGCTCAATACGCCGATCCAGGAATTGGAGTTGTCCGTCCGGGCCAGCAACTGCCTGGAATCGGTGAAGGTGGAGACCGTTCGCCAGCTCGTCCAGATGACGGACGCCGATCTGTTGAAGATTCGCAGCTTCGGCAAGACTTCCCTGCGGGAGATCAAGCGCAAGCTCGCCGACATCGGTCTGTCGCTCGGCATGAAGGATGTGGGCAAGTCATCGGAACAGTGATCCGAGAACGGTTTTGAGAATCTCGACTACGAGAAGAGGTATTTGAGCATATGCGTCATAGAGTTGCAGGACGCCAGTTGAGCAGGAATTCGGCGCACCGCCGGGCGATGCGCCGGAACATGGCCCAGTCGCTCATCGAGCATGAGACGATCTCGACGACCATCCAGAAGGCCAAGGAGATCAAGCCGTTCGTGGAGAAACTGATCACGCTGGCCAAGAAGGGCAAGCTCCAGCACCGGCGTCGCGCCATCTCCTTGCTGGGCAACCGCCGGATCGTTGCCCTGGAGGACGGCGAGCCCGTGCAGAAGGGGACCGTGATCGGCAAGCTCTTCAGCGAGCTGGGTCCGCGTTATCTCGACCGGCCGGGTGGGTACAGCCGGATCGTACACCTGGCCTTGCGGCGGCTGGGCGATAACGGCCAACTCGTTCTGCTCCAACTGCTGGGCAAAGATGAGCCGGTGAAGAAGGCACGCAAGACCGCTTCCAAGAAGCGCTCGCGCCGCAAGGCCAAAGCGGCCACTCAGGCGGCCAAGCCCGCGCAGGCCAAGGGGCAGGTTGAGCAGCCTGCGGAACCCAGCGCCGAGGGTCAGCCGGAGCCTCGTAAAGATGCGGCCGGCGAGCCGGAGAAGGAATCGAAGTAGCGCTTGTTCGTAGTGTGCCCGTGGGGCATGGACGGAAAGACCTCAAGGCGTCACTACTAACAGGGAGAATGGACATGGACGGTTGCGTTTTCTGCAAGATGGTCGACGGAGAGATTCCCGTGACCAAAGTCTACGAAGACGACGCGGTCCTGGCCTTTCTTGATATCGGCCCGATCAGCGACGGCCACACGCTGGTCATTCCCAAGCAGCATTGCACGAGGGTGCACGAATGTGATCCGGAGGTGCTGGCTGAGGTATCGGCCCGGCTGGGCCGTATCGCAGAGGCGGTGATGGCGGCGATGGATGCCGATGGCTACAATCGTCCTGTCCAACAATGGCGCCGCTGCCGGACAGGTGGTGGATCATCTGCATTTCCACGTGATCCCGAGGAAAGTCGGGGACCGGGTCTTTACGCAGTGGCCGTCCTACAAGTACCGGAAGGGGCAGGCGGAAGACGTTGCCGGGAGAATTCGCAGTCATCTGAAATGAGCGATTTTTCGATGCGGCGGGCGCTTGAGTATCCGCCGTGGTTGGTGTATAAGTAGTTGTCGGAAATGAGCATAGGCGGGCTCGGTCGAACTGATCGAGGCCCGCACCGTATAAAATCGATTGGCCGCGGGGTAGAGCAGTCTGGTAGCTCGTCGGGCCCATAACCCGGAGGTCGGAGGTTCGAATCCTCCCCCCGCTATTGCGTGTAACACAGGGACAGGCACGTTACGCGAGTCCTTTTTTTGGCGGCCGTGACGGAGTGCACAAATCTCGTAGGGTCATAATCAGCCGAGTGGTTTCTGGCCTGTTAGCTCTGAAACCGGGACGAGAGATGGGGCGGTAAGAGCGGGAGGAGCAGGGGGGCTGGCGTTGAAAGTGATTCCTGTTGGGCAGATCTGATGCGGACTATGCGCCTCGGCGCGCACTGCCTCCCGAACGTGGTCCGGCAGGGGAGCGTCACGCCGCTTTGCGGTGGTAGGATTTCAGCAGTCCGCCCAGACGTTCGATACAGATGATCTCGCCCTGGTTCTCTTCGTGCTGTGGCTCGATGATCTTGTTGATGCCCTGGTGAATCCTCTCATGATGATAGTACTGGAGATACTCGGTCAGGACGTACCGCAGTTGCTCTTCGGAGAAGAGGATCAGGTGATCGAGACACTCCTCTTTGACGGATCGCACGAAGCGTTCCGCGTGGGCGTTCAAATTGGGACTGCGTGGGGGTAGTTTCACCGGCTCCACCCCGGCGGCTTTGAGAATACTCTCGAACTTGGCCGTATACAGCGGGTCGCGGTCATGGATCAGGTACTTCTTGCCGGCCAGGAAGCCACCCTCACCGCTGATATTGCGAGCGATCTGCTCCATCCAGGGGCCATTGGGTTGGGCATGCAGGCCGAGGATCTCCACTTTACGAGTAGCCACGTCTATGGCGAAGAGCACCATGCAACGGACGAGCTTCCCTTTGACGAGTAGCTCGATCGAGAAGAAATCGCAAGCCGCCAGAACATTCCAGTGGCTCTTGATGAACTCCTTCCAGGTGGTCTTGCGGGTCAGGTCTGGCTCGGGATCAAAGCCGTTTTCCAGGAGGATGTTCTTCACGGTGGTTTCGCCGATCTTGTATCCGAGGTGCACGATGTAATCCCGAATTCGCGTGTAGCCCCAGTGCAGATTCTCCTTCTTGAACCGGATGACCAGATCGATGATCTCCTGCGAAATCCTCGGCCGGCCTGGATTCTTGCAGTTCTCGCGGCCATCGTACTTCTGGGCGATGAGCTTGCGATACCATCCCAGCACTGTCTCCGGCGTGAACAGGACCGTGGTTGCTTCCAGGAGTTCTCGCGTCAGGCGCTTGGCCTTGGCGGCCAGCCTGGTCCTCTGGCGATTGTCCAGCAGGATGCGTTTGTCCTTTTCCTGCTGTTCCTTCAGGACCTTCACTTGCTCCTTCAGGTACTCGATCGCTTTCCAGAGCTCTTTGTCAACGCAGTAAGCCAGGCACGTCACGAGTGTAAGCCAGAGGTGCTCTTTCATAGTTCCGACAGGTTAATAGACCGAGGTATGGCAGGCAAGCGCCGTCATCTGACTGGGGCACAAGGTCAGTCGTGAGCTGCACTTATGATCAGATAATATTTGCACCCTACGCCGGTTTTGAGCAATGACAAACAGTCTCTCCGCCACGTCACGGCCTCCCAACCAGTGAATACTCGCGGATTCGCCCGAATCCTACCCCCGATTCTCGGCCGGAGCAAGGGGAATCTGAAATCAGGCAGGAGGCAGTAGGCCGGAGGCGGCAGTGCGTCTGCGCTCTGTGTTTGCTTCTCCGGTCTCATTCGTACCACTACTTGTCCAAATCTTGTTCTCCCGCGCAAATTCTGATCTCGGCTACTGGCCGCACCCTGATTCTTTGTGGTAAAAAGACGGTTCTGAACCACGGAGGGCACGGAGACCACGGAGACAGAACTGGCAAGACGGATGGAGAGGACTTGGCGAACCGGGTCTTGCGTCGTGTCATCGCTGGAGAGTTCACTCCTTCTCCGTGTCCTCCGTGATCTCCGTGGTAAGGAAAGAAGAAGAGTTTTGGTTGCGGCCGAAGGCCGCGCTGGGGGATTCGTGCCATTGGTGGTTCAAAAAGCAGTAGTCGGTCGTGTGCCTGGTTTTCTTCCCCACGGATGGGGGAGGTGTGGTAGAATGAAACCTGTATTGCTCAGGATCGTTCGGGGGCTATGAGTTGAGTGAACCGGTGTTGACAACTGGACTTGCGGAGATTGACCGCCTGGTGGGCGGTGTTCTGCCGGGCGACAATATCGTCTGGGAGGTCGATTCCGGTGCGCCGGTCGATCAAGTTCGTCGCCGCCTATCTGGCCGCCGGCGAAGGTCAGGGCGCCACGATCACCTACGTCAGCTTCAACCGCTCGCCGCAGACGATCAGCCGGGCCTGGGGTCGAGAGGTGTCGCAGGGGGCCTTTCAACTCATCGACTGCTTCTCCTCGGGCAAAGGCAATAACGACACGGTCTTTCTCGACTTCTACGAGTCCGGCGGCGAAGGCTCGCGCAGTTCCGTCGTTCACGTGGGCAATCCTTCCGATCCGGCGGAGTTGGAGAGGGCGTTGACCAATACCGGGGCCGCCGGGCGGGGGACCAACGCCCGGTACGTCTTTGACAGCCTCACGGGCATGCTGGACCTCTGGGGCGACGAGGATGTGGTCCTGCGGTTCTTCGGCCACATCTGCCCGCGGCTGTTCGACCTCAGCACGATCGCCTACTGGTTCCTGGAGACGGAGGCCCACTCGCAACGGTTTCTCGCCAAGGTGCGGCATATCACGCAGGTCGTGCTGGAGATCGGCATCTCCCGGGGGATCCGCACGCTGACCCTGCGCAAGGCGGCCAACCGGCGCAGCACCGCCATCGGCGTGCCGCAGTGGTTCCGGGTCGTCGAGGGCAAGCTGGCGATTGCCGCCGAGTCGCGGGAGGACCGCGAGCTGAGCCTCCTGACGCGGATGGGCGAGGCCCTGGGCACCGCCCTGGTCCCGAACTCGTTCTTCGAGGAGACGATGAACGTGCTGGCCAGCGAGTTGGGCATGATTCGCGGCACCGTCGTGCTTCTCGACCGGACGACTGGGCAAGCTGCGCATCGTGGCGGCCCACGGGCTGTCGAGCTGCCGAGCGGGCGCGGGGCGAGTACGACATCGGCGAGGGCATCACGGGCCATGTCGTCAAGACCGGACTGCCCGAGGTCGTGCCGGATATCTCCAAGGACGCGAGGTTCCTGAACCGGACCTCGGCGCGGCAGGCGGATTCGGCCTGGCCGATCGCGTTCATCTGTGTGCCGCTCAAGGTGGACAACGAGACGGTCGGCGCGCTGAGCGTGGACCGGCCGTTCGCGGTGGAGTCCACCCTCGACAAGGACCTGCGGCTTCTGTCGATCGTGGCCTCGCTTGCCTCCCAGGTGCTCAAGATCAATCGCCTGCTCCAAGTGGAGAAAGAGGAGATTCTCGTTCGGGATGAACAGATGGTGCGCGAGCTGCGCAGCCGCTACCGCCTGGAGAACCTCATCGGCCAGAGCAAGTCGATCCAGCAGATCCTGGCTACCGCCGCCACCGCCGCCAAGTCCAATGCCCCCATCCTCATCAACGGCGAGACCGGCACGGGCAAGGAGCTGGTGGCCAACGTGATCCACTACAACAGCCCCCGCTCCAAGGGTCCCCTCGTGAAGGTCAACTGCGGGGCACTGCCGGAGACGCTTGCTCGAATCCGAGTTGTTCGGCCACGTCAAAGGGGCGTTCACCGGCGCCATCCAGAACCGCAAGGGGCGGTTCGAGCTGGCCCATCAGGGGACGCTCTTTCTGGACGAGGTCTCGGAGATGAGTCCGCATCTCCAGGTCAAGCTCCTGCGGGTCCTGCAGGAAGGCGAGTTCGAGCCGGTCGGCGGCACGCAGACGATCCGCGTGGACGTGCGCGTCGTGGCCGCCACGAACACCGACCTGAAAGAGGCCATTCGCCAGGGCCGGTTCCGCCAGGACCTCTACTATCGGCTCAACGTCGTGCCGATCCATCTGCCGCCGCTGCGGGAGCGCCGCGAGGACATTCCCATGCTGGTGGATCATTTCCTGGAGAAGTACAACCGGGAGAACGGCAAGACAGTGACGAAGATCTCCCGCGAGGTCCTGGATCATCTTCTGGCGTACTCGTGGCCCGGCAACGTGCGCGAGCTGGAGAACTGCATCGAGCACGCTGTCGTGATGAGCCCCGGCAACACGCTGTCGGCAAGCCTGCTGCCGGCTGAGGTGCTCGCCGGCACCTCCGGCGACAGAAGACAGAAGGCAGCGATCCCGGGGCAGCCCTTCAATCTGCAATCGGTGGAAGGGGAGTTTCAGATGCTCCTGGACCGCTACTACAAGACGGCCGAAGATGCCGCCGGGGCCAGAGAGGGCCTCCACGGCCTGATCGAACGTCTCATCATCTCCCGGGCGCTCGCCGAAGGCATGAGCCAGCGAACCCTCGCCGCCAAACTGGGTCTCAGTCGCACGACCCTCCACAAACGCCTCCAAGAGTACGGCATAGACTCGTAGCTCGCCACGATGCAGTGCCGTTCACGCCTGCCACGCCAGCCCCTGTCTTGTGGACCAAAAATTGGACCACTGTCCATATTGTGGGCCAATTCTGACCCCATCCTTTCTGCGCATCGCAAAAGATTAAATGGTCTCTAAGTGCTTTGTTTGCAATGGACTTACAGATGCGATCGTCATGTCCTGCACATTGGCATGGCGTTTGCGGGCTCTCTGGACCATGAGCCAGGGCATGAGATTGGTCCGGTTTGAGGGTGACGAGTCGCAGACAGTCGCCCGGGTATCGCCGCCGCAGGTCGAACTGACTCACTTTCGCAGTGTGACCAGCAATGTCGTGCAGGATGCCTTGAATGCCTGGTCGGAGATCTGGGGAGAACTGGACGGCGACGTCGCGTGCGGTGCCGCCGTTACCCCGGAGGACGACAAGGGATTCACGCCGTCCTGCGGCTGGCCCGAGTTTCTGGAGAAGATGTGGGTCTTGCGGCAGAACCTGGATTTCCTGGCCCGGTTCAGCCGGCAGTGAGAAGGGATGGGGCGATGGAATGCTGGAATACTGGAATATTGGGAAGAGCGCATCGCCTTCACCCATCATTCCATTGTTCCAGTATTCCAGATTTTTCTCTGATGGCATTGGGTTGTGGGCGAGGCTTGCATAGGGCCCCCAATCGCGACGTGTCGCGTTTGGGATCCCGCGCTGTTTAGCGGCAGCGAAGACGGCAAGCCCCGCCCCTCCTATTGCGATTCTCGGTGACCGAGTCGAATAGTCGGATTGGTGCATAAGCAGCTTGGGCTGCTCTCAGAACTATTATGCCCGCCCAGGGCGGTTGGGTCAAGTGTGCTATGATTAGACGAGCTGCAACAATCCATCTTTTCTACTGTGCCAACAGCATGACGGAAGCGGAACTCCAGGGTCTTCAAACCCGGCTCGACACCGACGGACTCAGGACGCTCAGTCTGCCATGCTCCGGCAAAGCGACGATTCCGTACTTGCTCAAGGCGTTCGAAAAAGGCGCCGACGGTGTGGTGCTGTGTACCTGTCCCGAGTCCCAGTGCAAGCACCTGGAGGGCAACCTCCGGGCGTCCAAGCGGGCCGAGGCTGTGGATGGGTTGTTGGAGGAAATTGGTTTTGGAAAGGGTCGTGTAGTTGTGGTGACGAAAGAACAGGGCCAGAGCGAAAAGCTGATCGACACGATCCAGCGGCTCCAGACGGAGCTTGGGCGAGGTGTACTCGGTCGGGGCCAAGCCGGCCGGCCCGAGCCGCTCGCGTCGGGGCTGTTCTGGCAAGTGTGCGAGCCGGCCAGCGCCGGGAGAATGCGGCATGAAACCAAACAGCAAATTGGCCAGTGCCATCCAATCGACCGGATTTGTCGTAACCGCCGAGATCCTGCCGCCCCCGGCGGCCGAAGGGGCGGCAATCAAGGCGGCGGTGGACGTGATGGGCAACAGCCTGGCCGCCGTCAGCGTGGCCGACAACCACAGCGGCGTCGGGCATGTCGAGTCTCGCCGCTTCGTCGGTGCTTCTGGGGCTCGGACGGGAGCCGATCTACCAGGTGGTCACCCGCGACCGCAACCGCATCGCGATCCAGTCGGACCTGCTGGGCGCTGCCGCACTCGGCATCAAGAACGTCGTCTGCACCTCGGGCCATCACCAGACCCTCACCGGGTGCTCCGACTCGGCCAACGTCTACGATCTCGACGCGATCCAGGTCGTCTGGACCATCAAGCAGATGCGCGACAAGGGCGTGCTCCTGGACGGGACCGCCATCGCGGGCACAGTTCTCCATGCTGATCGGCACGGTGATCAACCCCTACCTGCGACCGCTGGAGCTGAACATGATCCAGCTCGCCAAGAAGATCGAGGCCGGGGCCGACTTCATTCAGACCCAGCCGGTCTTTGACGTGGAGGAGTTCACCGTCTGGCTCGATGCGGCGCGCAAAGAGGGTCTGGCGGACAAGACCGCGATCCTTGCGGGCGTGCTGCCCCTGACCAGTGCCGAAGAGGCCGAGAAGCTCCGCGAGGCCCACACGGAACTGCGCATCCCCGATGCCATGGTGGCGAAGACTCAAGGCCGCCGGCAACGCGGACGCCCAGGAGAAGGAAGGCTTGAAGCTCTGCGCCGAGATCATCGGCAAGCTCAAGGCCATGAAGGGTGTCCGGGGCATTCACATCCTCTCGGGGGGCCGGGAGAAGCTCGTGTCGAAACTGCGTGCGGCCGCCGGCCTGTAGGGTCGAGAAGACCTATGCCTGAGAAATATCACATTGAAACCAAGCCTGTGCCGCCGCGCCGGCCCCGCATCGGCAAGTTCGGCGTGGTCGATTGGCGCGAAGACTGCGCCCGGTGTCACAACTGCGTCAAGAAGGCCTGCGTCTACGACCGCTACCGGCAGGAGGCGGAGTACATCCGCACGCTGGAGGCGGTCGATGCCCTGTTCTTCGAGTGCATGGGCTGCTTCTCCTGCGTGCAGAACTGCACCAAGGGCCTGCTGTGGCTGTCGGTCAACCCGGTCTACGAGGCCCTGGGCAACAGCTACTGGACGCCGGACATCATTCACACGACCTGGACCCAGGCCGAGACGGCGAAGATTCCCGTCTCCGGCGCCGGGTACCGGGGCCGGTTCAGCGGGCCGGGCTTCGACTGCATGTGGACCGACATGTCCGAGATCGTGCGGCCGACGCGGGACGGCATCCACGGGCGCGAGTACATCAGCACGGCGGTGGACATCGGCCGGAAGCCTGCGTACCTGACCTTCGAGGACAAGTCGTTCCGAATCGACGCCTCGTGCCTGTCGATCCCGATGCCGCTGATCCTGGATTTGCCGTCGCCGCGTCACACGCTGCCGAAGCTGGGCTCCGCCCTTCGCGAGGCGGCCGTCCGCACGGACATCATTGCCCTGGCCGGCCCCTCCGACTTGGCCCTTCGATGGGGAAGACACCGATCGTGTGCTGCCCCACATGGCGTTCTGCCTGAATCCGGAGCAGCCGGTCGTCCCGCCGCAAGTCGCTGGCTCAGACCCGGCTCGTGGAAATCTATGACGGCCCCGACGTGATCGACCGCATCAAGCGGCTCAAGGACAAGCATCCCGGCATCGTGGTCGCGGTGCGGGTGCCGCTGGACGCCAACGGCGTGCAGCGGGCCATCGAGCTGGCGGGCCTGGCCGAGGTGGAAGTGCTCCACGTCGTGGCCGACCTCAACGGCAACCAGATCGGCGTGGAGAAGCCCCTGTTCCTCAAGGACATGATCCGCCGGATTCACACGGCGCTGATCGAAAAAGGCATCCGGGACGAAGTCACGCTCATCGCCGGCGGCGGGATCGCCCTGCCCGAGCACATGGCCAAGGCCATCATCTGCGGCGCCGACCTGGTCAGCATCGACCTGCCGCTGCTGATCGCGCTGGAATGTCACCTGTGCGACCGCTGCGAGCCGGGCCTGCCGTGTCCGGCCAGGCTGGACGATGTGCCCTTGGACTACGGCGTCGGCCGGATGACGAATCTGATCGCCGCCTGGCACGACCAGTTGATCGAGGTCATGGGCGCCATGGGCATGCGCGAGGCCCGCCGCCTGCGGGGCGACGTCGGCCGGGCCATGTTCTTCGAAGACCTCGAGGAGGAAACCTTTGGCAAACTTTTTGGTAAACAGAAAGTGAGCTTGAGGACATCCTGCCGGAGAACACGCTGAAGACGCGTGTGCCGCAGGTCGCAGGTCGAGCGCGAGGTCGCGACCGGCCCCGCCGCGCTACCGCAACGAGATCGCCAAGTATATCATCCGGCGCAGCGACGACTGCATCCGCTGCGGCAAATGCGCCGAGGTCTGCCCGTACGGCGTGCACGTCCGCAAGCCGGGGTACAAGTACTTCTGCGAGCCGAAGTCGTACCATGTGCATCGGCCCGGCGTGCGAGAAGACGGATCACTACTGCGTGGCCGCCTGCCCGCAAGGCGGCGCTGCAGATCGTCGAAAACCCGATGATGAAGGTCCTGGGCGATTACCGCTGGACGGCCGACATGATCCTGGCCACCTGGAAGATGGCCGAGACGGGCGACGTCCCGCCGACGGAATACGGGTTCGAATATCGAGACGCGGCAACTCCGGCGGCGGCTTCGACCAGCTCCGGTTCAAGTTCCCGGAGAAGCCGCCGGTCGAGCGTGCCGAAGGACGAGATCGACACGAGCATCGAGCTGAACCGCCGGGGCGACGGCCGGCCGCAGATCAGGATCGATGTCCCCTGGTACGGCGGCGGCATGTCCTTCGGCTCGGTCAGCAACGTGACGCAGCTCTCCAAGGCCCGGGCGGCCGTGGCCTGGAACACCTTCACCTGCACCGGCGAAGGCGGCTACATGGAGCGGATGCGGCCCTATGACGACCACGTGATCACGCAGGTCGCCACGGGCCTGTTCGGCGTCCGCGAAGAGACCATCCAGCGCGTGCCGCATCGTCGAATTCAAATACGCCCAGGGGGCCAAGCCGGGCCTGGGCGGCCACCTGCTGGGCGACAAGAACACCCCGGCCGTGGCCAGGATGCGCGAGACGGTGCTCGGGATCTCGCTGTTCTCGCCGTTCCCGTTCCACAGCGTCTACTCCATCGAAGACCACATGAAGCACATCGACTGGATCAAGCACATCAACCGGCGGGCCCTGATCTCGACGAAGGTCTCGACGCCCGACGGACGTGGACATGGTCGCGGTGGGCAGCTACTCCGCCGGCACGCACATCGTCCACATCGACGGCGGCTACGGCGGCACCGGCGCCGCGCCGGACATCGCCAAGAAGAACATCGCCATGCCCATCGAATACGCCATCGGCAAGGTGCACGGCTTCCTCGACGGCCGAGGGCGTCCGCGACAAGGTGACCCTGATGGCCAGCGGCGGCATCCGCGACCGCCCACGATATCGCCAAGGCCATCGCCCTGGGCGCCGACGGCGTGGTCGTCGGCACGGCGGAACTGGTGGCGCTGGGCTGCGTGCGGTGCAGCCGCTGCGAGAGCGGCCGGGGCTGTCCGCGCGGCATCGCCACCACCGACCCGGAACTGTCCGGCGAAGATGGACCTCGACTGGGGCACGCAGCGGATCATCAACCTGTACAACGCCTGGCGCGAGGAGCTGGTCGACATCCTGCGGCGCTTCGGCATGCGAAGCGTCAGCGAGCTGCGGGGGCGGACCGACCTCCTGATGCACCTGGATTACACGAATGACGTGGAGCAATAGACCGTGAACAGCGCAGTTGATAGAACAGTTGGCACATTCCCGAAAGGCAGCTGGCCGAAGCGTCTGGATCTGCCGCAGACCGTGCGCAAGGGCGAAGAGGAAGGCGGCTGCGGCGTCGTCGGCTTCTGCTGCACCGAGCCGGTGCCCGGCCGGCACATCTACGAGCCGTCCAAGCAGATGCACAACCGCGGCAACGGCAAAGGCGGCGGCATCGCGGCGGTCGGGCTTCGTGCCCGGAGCAGCTGGGCGTCAGCCGGGAGGTGCTCGACGAGCACTACATGCTGCACATCGCCTTCTTGGACCCGAACGTCCGGGCCGAGGTCGAGAAGGAGTTCATCACGCCGCATTTCGATGTGGCCGCCTCCGCCGCGCTGGACACGGTGGACGACTGGAAGGCGGTGCGGCGGCCTGGAAGTCAAGCCGCCGGATGTGTGGCGCTATTTCGTCCGGGTCAAGCCGAAGGTGCTGGACGACTTCATCCAGGAAAACGGCTTGCAGGAGCTGGACCGGCGGGAGGCCGAAGACGAGTTCGTCAGCCAGAACAGCTTCAAGCTGAACCAGAAGTTCTACGCCTCGCTCGGCGAGCAAGCGGGCCTTCGTCCTGTCCCACGGCCGGAACATCATGATCCTCAAGGTCGTCGGCTACGCCGAGGCCATCGTCAAATACTACAAGATCGAGGACCTCTGCGCCCATGTCTGGATCGCCCACCAGCGCTTCCCGACCAAGGGCCGCGTCTGGCATCCCGGCGGGGCGCATCCGTTTGCGGCGCATGAACATGGCCCTGGTGCACAACGGCGACTTCGCCAACTACCACTCCGTCATGCGAGTACCTCAAGCAGCGGCACATCTATCCGCAGTTCCTCACCGACACCGAGGTCTCGGTCCTGCTGTTCGACCTGCTGGACCGGACCTATCACTATCCGCTGGAATACATCATCGAGGCCCTGGCCCCGACCACCGAGCTGGACTTCGACCGGCTGCCCGAGGAGAAGCAGAGGATCTACCGGGCCATCCAGGCGACGCACATCCACGGCTCGCCCGACGGCCCGTGGTTCTTCATCATCGCCCGCAACGTCGTCGCCGAGAGAACAGTTCCAGCTCATGGGCATCACGGACACGGCGATGCTGCGGCCGCAGGTGTTCGCCTTCTGCGACGGCGAGGTGCAGGTCGGGCTGATCGCCTCGGAGAAGCAGGCGATCGACGCGACGCTGCTGAGCCTGTCCAAGGACGACAGCCGGATCTGCCCGGTGGCCGACCGCTACTGGAACGCCCGCGGCGGCAGCCACACCGACGGCGGCGCGTTCATCTTCAACCTCGAAAACGGATGCCAGCCGGCAGGCTGCGGATGACCTGCACGGACAAGTTCGGCAAGCCGGTGCCGCTGCCCGAAGCGGACCGAGCCCTGCGATTTCTCCAGTGGACTCGCTGTCCTCCGAGTCGCGACGAAGCCGTCGAAGACGACAGCAGCGATCGGCTGCCTGCGCGGCAGCGATGCCGTCGGCCTGTATCGAGTATCTCCGCGACGGCATGCCGACGTGGACGTTCGACGATGTTCCGCGCGGCCTGCCGGACCTGATCGCCGAGCGAGCGCCAAGACCGCGAGAACACGGCGACGGCGATCGAGGCCCTCACGCTGCTCAACGACCGCAAGTACCCGACCGGCGCGCAAGAAGCGCAGCCACATCCTCCATATCGTGCGCAGCGAGCTGTACCGGCTCCTGCGGTCGCTGCCGAAGATCACGGCCGGACGACCCCGGCCTCGGGCCCTACCGGCTGATCGATCTCGAGACCGCGCGGCGACCTGCGCGGGCCCGCTCGCGGCGAGACCACGCTGGTCATCGACGCGGCGGGCTTCCCGCCGGAGGGCGAAGGCTGCGACGCGACGCTCCTGTGGATGCCTACCTGAAGGGCTGGCGGCGTTTCATCACCTTCGACTGCACGGCCAGCGGTTCACGGCTGCGGCCTCGGACCCGACACCGACGACGTGACCATCGATGTCTACGGCAGCTCCGGCGACTACCTCGCCTCCGGCATCGACGGGCTGACGATCACCGTGCACGGCAATGCCCAGGACCAGTTGGGCCAGATCATCAAGCGCGGCAAGCTGGTCATCCACGGCGACGTCGGCCAGACCTTCATGTACGGCGCCAAGGGCGGCAGCGATCTTCGTCCTGGGCAACGCGGCGGGCCGGCCGCTGATCAACTCCGTCGGCCGGCCGAAGGTCGTCATCAACGGCACCTGCCTCGACTTCCTGGCGGAGTCCTTCATGGCGGGCGATCCGCTCAACGGCGGCGGCTTCGTGATCCTCAACGGCGTCCGGTTCGACGAGGACGGCAAGGTCGTCCCGCTGGCCGAGCCGTATCCGGGCAGCAACCTGTTCTCGCTCGCGTCCGGCGGGGCGATCTATGTCCGCGACCCGCACCAGCAAAGTGGTCGACCAGCAGCTCAACGGCGGCAAGTTCGCCGCGCTCACGCAGGCGGACTGGGACCTGATCCTGCCCTACCTCGAGGAGAACGAGCGGCTGTTCGGGATCAAGGTCGAGGACCTGCTGACCGTCGATGGCCGGCGCGTGCAAGCCGGAGGAAGTCTATCGCAAGGTCGTCGCCGGTCGCGCTCAAGGCGCTCGCCAAAGTGGCGGCCCTGCCCGGCAAAGAGAAGAACACGAACGAGCGCATGGCGTGCAGCATGGCAAGACTGACGATGTCATCGAGCAGCGAAGACTGGCCGCGAAGATCTGTCAAGACTGATCATCCGATCGTTCAGATGCAAATCATCGATCTTGAGTGAGCCACAGATATGGCGATAACGATTTCAAAGAACAAGTCCGCTCGGGGCCTTCTCGAGCAGGTCCAGGAGATGTCGGGCGTGGACCTGAGCAGTGCTACCAGTGCAAGAAGTGCACGAGCGGATGCCCGGTGTCGAGCATGGCCAAGTGCCCGCCGTCGGAGATGATGCGGCGGCTGCACCTGGGCGCTGGGCGATGAGCTGCTCGACAGCGACATCCTCTGGATGTGCGTCTCGTGCGAGACCTGCTCGGCGCGGTGCCCGATGGGGATCGACGTCGCGGCGGTGATGGACGCCCTGCGGAAGCTGGCGGTCCAGCGCGGCGCGGCCAAGCCCGAAGGCAACGTGCCGCTGTTCAATCGGGCGTTCCTCAAGACCGTCCAGGTGTTCGGCCGGACGTACGACATCGCCATGATCGCCGGCTACAAGCTCGGCAGCGGCAAGCTCCTGGCCGACACGGAGAAGTTCCCGACCATGCTCAAGAAACGCAAGATCGCGCTGCTGCCTCCGCGCGGGGCGGATCGCAAGACCGTGCGGCGCATCTTCAAGAAGACGAAAGAGGACGGGGCGGGCCAATGAAATACGCCTATTTTCCAGGCTGTTCGGCGGAGTCCACCGCGCGGGACATGCACCAGTCCACCCTGGCCGTGGCCGAGGCGCTGGGGATTCGAGTTGGTCGAGCCGGAAGGCTGGACCTGCTGCGGCGCCACGGCGGGGCACCAGACCGACCGCATTCTGGCGGCGGCCCTGCCGGCGGCAACCCTGGTCAAGGTCAAGGACATGGGCCTCGACCTGGTCGTCAATTGTGCCGCCTGCTACAACCGGATGAAGGTGGCCAATCACGAGATCGCCGCGAACAAGCAAGTGCGGGCCAAGGTGGCCGAGGCGGTGGGCCGGGATTACGACGGCTCCGTGAAGGTCCGTCATCTGCTCGAAGTTCTGCTGGATGACGTGGGGGCGGATGCGATTCGCAAGGCCCTGCACAGCTCGCTGGGCGGCCTGAAGGTGGCCAGCTACTACGGCTGCCTGCTGGTTCGGCCCAGGAGGTCACGGGGTTCGACGATCCGGAGAATCCGAGCTCGCTGGATCGACTGGTTACCGCGATGGGCGGCACGGCCCTCGAATGGCCGCACAAGGTGGAATGCTGCGGCGGCGGCCTGTCGATGTCCCGGACCGACGTGGTCGTGAACCTCACGGACTCGATCGTCGGGATGGCCAAGCTGGCCGGCGCCGACTGCATCGCCGTCAGCTGCCCCATGTGCCAGATCAACCTCGACCTGCGGCAGCTCGACATCGCCAAGAGCCAAGGGCAACCGTTACGACCTGCCGGTCCTCTACATCACGCAACTGCTGGGGCTGTGCCTCGGCGTCGCGCCCCAGAGGCTCGGTTTGAACAAGCTCATGATCTCGCCGGCCAAGGTGGTCCAGGCCGTCGTCGCCGCGTGAGGAGTACATGTCGAACGAGACTGATGTCAGGACAAGCGCAGATCTGCACCCGCGAAGGCGGGGTTCATCACGAACGTATGGATTCATGGATTCCCGCTTCGCGGGAATGACAAGTGGCGATAGTGCTTATGAGTGAAAACGGTCAGAAGAAGATGGGCGGTGCTGGTGCAGGGCGGCGGCATCGCCGGCGTGCAGGCGTCGCTGGACCTGGCCAACTCCGGCTTCAAGGTCTATCTCGTCGAGCGCGAGGCGGCCATCGGCGGCATGATGTCCCACCTCGACAAGACCTTCCCGACCGGCGACTGCGCCACCTGCATCGTGTCGCCCAAGCTCGTCGAGTGCGCCCGCAACCTCAACATCGAAATCCTGACGCTGTCCGAGCTGATGGACCTCGAGGGCGAGCCGGGCAACTTCAAGGCCACCGTCAAGCGGTATCCGCGGTACGTGGACGAGACCAAGTGCAACGGCTGCAGCGAGTGCACCAATGCCTGTCCCGTGCAGATCCCGGACCATTTCGACCGCGAGCTGGGCAAGCGCAAGGCCATCGCCAAGCACTACGCCCAGGCGACGCCGAACATCTTCGGCATCCTCAAGAACGGCCACTCGCCCTGCAAGGTGGCCTGCCCGGCGAACGTCAACGTGCAGGGCTACGTCCAGCTCATCAAGAAGAAGGAATACGTCAAGGCCGTGAACCTGATCCGGGAGCGCAACCCGCTGTCGGCGATCTGCGGCCGGGTCTGCACCCATCCCTGCGAGAGCGAGTGCACGCGCGGCAAGGCCGATGAGCCGCTCGCCATCCGGCTGCTCAAGCGGTTCGCCTCCGACAAAGAAATCGAGATGCTCGAGTCAGGCCAAGCTGACTCTGCCGCCGGAGAAGAAGCCTGCGGCCGGCGCCAAGAAGGTCGCGGTCATCGGCGCGGGACCGGCGGGCCTGACGGTCGCGGACGATCTGGCCGACCGGGGCTTCGCGGTCACGGTGTACGAAGCCCAGCCGGCGGCGGGCGGCATGCTCCGCTACGGCATCCCGGAATACCGGCTGCCCAAGAAGGTGCTCGATCACGAGGTCGAGCTCATCCGGCGCAAGGGTGTGCGGTTCGTCTTCAACTGCCGCGTCGGCAAAGACATCACCCTGGGCCAATTGCGCAAAGACAATGACGCGGTCTTCATCGCGGCCGGTGTCACCGTGGGCCGCAGGCTGGGCGTGGAAGGCGAGAACAAGCCGGGCGTTCTGCAGGGCGTCGAATTCCTGCGGCAGGCCGGCTCGACGGGCAAGAAGCCCGCGGTCAAGGACAGGGTCGTCGTCATCGGCGGCGGCAACGTCGCGGTGGATGTGGCGCGCACCGCCCTGCGGCTCGGCGCCAAGAGCGTCGAGATGGTCTCCCTGGAGCAGCGGGACGAGATGCCCGCCTATCCCGAAGAAGTCGAGGCCACCCTGGAGGAGGGCATCAAGATCCGCAACGGCTGGGGGCCGCGGCGGATCCTCGGCAACGGCAGCGTCACCGGGATCGAGCTGAAGAGATGCACGCGGGTCTTCGACGAGAACAAACGCTTCAGCCCCGTCTACGACGAGCAGCAACGGCTCTCCCTCGAGGCCGATCAGATCATCGTGGCCATCGGGCAGACCAGCGACGAGGAATTCGTCAAGCACATCGGCGCCGCGACCCAGGGCCGATACTTCAAAGCCGACCCCGTGACGCTCGAGACCTCGCTGGACGGCGTCTTCGCCGGGGGCGACGCGGTCTCGGGCCCGAAGTCGGTGATCGAGGCGGTGGCCGCCGGCAAGCGGGCGGCCGAGATCCATCGAACGCTACCTGAGCGGCAAGGACCTCGCCGCGCAGCGGTTCGAGAGCACCATCAAGCCGGTGCCGGACGAGCTTCTGCCCGAGACGGACGACGTCGAGGAGAAGGCCCGCGCCAAGGCGGGCGAGCTGCCCGTGGCCCAGAGGGTGGGCAGCTTCGAGGAGGTGGAGACTGGGCTTCACGGAGGAGCAGGCCCTGGCCGAGGCGGAGCGCTGCCTGAACTGCGCGCTGTGCTCGGAGTGCAAGGAGTGCGTCGAAGCCTGCAAGCAGAACGCCATCGATCACGTCATGGGGGAGCGGACGGTCGAGCTGGAGGTCGGCTCGGTCATCCTGACCCCCGGCTTCGAGGAATTCGACGCGAGCCGCAAGGGCGAATTCGGCTGCGGCCGGTATCCGAACGTGGTCACGAGCGTCCAGTTCGAGCGGATGCTGTCGGCCGCCGGGCCGTTCGAGGGCCACGTCGTGCGGCTCTCGGACCGCCGCGAGGCCAAGCGGGTCGCCTGGATTCAGTGCGTCGGCTCGCGCGACTCCAAGTGCGGCAACGAATACTGCTCGTCGATCTGCTGCATGGCCTCGACCAAACAGGCCCTGGTGGCCCAGGACCACACGCCGGGCCTGGAAGCGACGATCTTCTACATGGACATCCGCGCCCACGGCAAGGATTTCGACCAGTACTACGAGCGGGCCAAGAATCAGAACGGCGTCCGCTACATCAAGAGCATCCCCTCGCGCATCGTCCAGGTGCCGGCGACGATGAACCTGCGCGCCCGCTTCGTGGACGAGACCGGCAAGCTGCGCGAGGAGGAATTCGATCTGGTCGTGCTGGCCGTCGGCATGGAGCCGTCCGGCACCGCCGGCGGAACTGGCCTCGCGGCTCGGCATCGAGCTCAACGAGTATGGCTTCTGCGCGACGCGACCGGCTCGCTGCCGCTGTCCACCTCCCGGCCGGGCGTCTTCGTCGGCGGGGCGTTCCAGGAGCCGAAGGACATTCCCGAGACCGTGACGCAGGCCAGCGCCGCCGCCTCCATGGCGATGGAACTGCTGGCCTCGGCCCGCAACACGCGGACGGTGAAGAAGAAGTATCCCGGACGAGCACGATGTCACCGATGAAGAGCCGCGGATCGGCGTCTTCGTCTGCCACTGCGGCCGGAACATCGGCTCGGTGGTCGACGTGGAGCGCGTGGCCGAGACCATCGAGGCCGAGCCCGGCGTGGTCCTGGCGACGCACACCATGTTCACCTGCTCGGACACGAGCCTGTCGAACATCCAGCGACATGATCGTCGAGCACCGGCTCAACCGCATCGTGGTGGCCTCCTGCACGCCGCGGACGCACGAGCCGCTGTTCCGCGAGACGCTGCGCGAGGCGGGGCTCAACCCGTACCTCTTCGAGATGGCCAACATCCGCGACCAGTGCTCCTGGGTCCATTCCGCGGCGCCCGAGATCGCCACGCAGAAGGCGATGGAACTGGTGAAGATGGCGATCGCCCGGGCGCGGCTGCTTGTCCCCATTGGAGCCGGGCACGCTGGCCGTCGATCAGAGGGGCCTGGTCATCGGCGGCGGCCTGGGCGGCATGACCGCGGCGCTGGCCCTGGCCAACCAGGGCTTCAAGGTCCATCTGGTGGAGCGGACGGAGCGGCTGGGCGGCATCTGCACGACATTCATCACACGCTGGAGAACACGGACGTCGCCGGCTTGACGGCGAGCCTGATCCGGCAGGTGCAGGAGACATCAAGAATATCGACGTGTATCTCGGGACGGACGTGGCGGAGGTCAAAGGCCACATCGGCGAGTTCCAGGTGACCCTGTCCTGCAGCGGCCAGAAGTCCGAAGTCAGCGCGGGCGCCATCATCGTGGCCACCGGCGCCGAGAAGGCCCAGACGACGAAGTTCCTGGGCGGCTCGTCGCCGAAGGTCACTACGCAGGTCGAGCTGGAAAAGCAGCTTCACGAAGGGCATCTTGCCGGCCGGACGTCAAGAACGTCGTCATGATCCAGTGCGTCGGCTCGCGCAACGAGGAGCGGCCCTATTGCAGCCGCATCTGCTGCTCGATGGCGGTCAAGAACGCCCTGGCCATCAAGAGCAAGATCGCCCGACGACCAACGTCTTCGTCCTCTACCGCGACATCCGGACCTACGGCTTCCGGGAGATCTACTACAAGAAGGCCCGCGAGGCGGGCGTGGTGTTCCTCCGCTACACGCCGGAGCAGGCGCCGGTCGTATCCGAGACCGGCGGCCTGAAGGTCAGCGTCAACAGCCCCGATTTCCCCGAGCCGATCGAGATCGAGGCCGACCTGGTCGTCCTGAGCACCGGCGTCGAGGCGGACCGGGAGAACAACAAGCGCGTCTCCGACATGCTCAAGGTGCCGCTCAACGCCGACGGCTTCTTTGTCGAGGCCCACATGAAGCTGCGGCCGGTGGATTTCGCCACCGAAGGCATCTTCCTCTGCGGCCTGGCGCATTCGCCGAAGTTCATCGACGAGAACATCGCCCAGGCGCGGGCGGCCGCGGCGCGGGCGGCGACCGTCCTGTCCAAGACGCACCTCGACGTCAGCGCCCAGGTCTCGTACGTCGATCAGAGCAAGTGCATCTCGTGCATGACCTGCGTGCACGTCTGTCCGTACGGCGCCCCGTTCTGCAACACCGGACGGCAAGGGCCAGATCGAGGCGGCCAAGTGCATGGGCTGCGGCATCTGCGCCTCCGAGTGTCCGGCCCGGGCGATTCAGCTGAATCATTTCGAGACCGACCAGTTCCGCGTGATGATTCAGACGCTGTTCGCCGAGGGAAATGGAGCCGCGAAGCAGCGAGAGTGTGATGACGTGATCCAATGTCATCGCGGCGCAGCGAGCACTCACCAACGATCGAGATGCTTCATCGTCGATCCTCGCAATGAATAGATGAGCTTGACGAAGATATGAAAGAAGCTGAATTTGAACCGAGAGTCCTGGCCTTCTGCTGCCACTACTGTGCCTATGCGGCGGCGGACCTGGCGGGCTCGATGCGGATTCAGTATCCGCCGAATGTCCGCATCATCCGCACGCCCTGCACGGGCCGGCTGGAGATCGAATTCTTCATCAAGGCCTTTGAGAACGGCGCGGACGGCGTCCTGGTGGCCGGCTGCCTCGAAGGCGGCTGCCACTTCACCAGCGGCAACCTCTATGCCAAGCGGCGCGTCCAGTACATGCGCGACATGCTGGCGGAGATGGGACTGGAGAAGGAACGCCTGCGCATGGTCAACATCTCGGCCGCCATGGCGCGGCCCCTCGCGGACGCCATCACCGACATGGTGGAGACCGTCCGCAAGCTCGGCCCGAATCCCGTCACCCGCAACGGCCACAAGGGCAGACGCTGCGCAATCCGCAAATCATAAATCCGAATCGAAGTGGAGAAGACCTCATGATCGTTGCCGAAAGAAAGAAGATCCCGGAACTGTTGGATATCGTCAAGGAGCACAAGAAGCTGCTCGTGCTGGGCTGCGGCACGTGCGTGACGGTCTGTCTGGCCGGCGGCGAGCGTGAGGTCGGCATCATCAGCTCGGCCCTGCGCATTGCGTCGCGGCTGCAGGGCGTCGATCTGGCGGTCGAGGAGCTGACCATCGAGCGCCAGTGCGACAACGTCTTCATCGAGCAGGCCGCCGACGCCATCGAGAGGAACGACGCGGTGCTGTCCCTGGGCTGCGGCGCCGGCGTGCAGGCGATCGCGGAACGCTACCACAACAAGCCCGTCTACGCCGGTCTGAACACGACCTTCATCGGCATCCTGGAGGAGCAGGGCATCTGGACGGAGAAGTGCGCCGCCTGCGGGGCCTGCGTTCTGCACGAGTACGGCGGCATCTGCCCCGTCACCCGGTGCGCCAAACACATGCTCAACGGCCCCTGCGGCGGCTCCCGGGAGGACCGCTGCGAGGTCCGGCCGGATGTGCCCTGCGCCTGGCAGCTCATCTACGCCCGTCTCAAGGAGATCGGCCAACTCGAAAGACTGCACAGAATTGCGCCGCCCAAGAACTGGAGCCGGAGCCTGGATGGCGGCCAGCGCCTCATCGTTCGCCAAGACCACCGAATCTAAAGTCTGTCAGGGACAAGCTCCTTCCACCGTCATCTTGAAACGCCCGCTTTTGAACCAGGCCCCTCTTACGCCCAAGAATTCCACATAAACCCTTGTCAATGCTGCACTTGCAAGCGGACTAATAGAGATGATGTGCCTCTGCGAGGTCTTCGAGCAGCAGCATCAACTCGGCGAGCGTGCCGCAGATCGCCTCCATGGTGAACATCCGGGCCGGTTGGATGGCCGAGCGCCCTGCAGGAAATGAATGAGAAGAGCGTTGCAATTTCTGATCCTATGGCACTGTAGGTAGAGCTTTGCCCGCAGCGCCGCTGCGCGTCGGGGGATGAAAAAGCAGAATGGGAATGACAATTCAGGGGAAGTCAGATGGGCAGAATACTGAGCAGGCTGATGGGTCTCAAGGGACTGTCTCGAAGATGGAAGGCACAACATTCCGGTTCCATTTTCGAGCAGCTTGAGGCAAGACTTTTGCTGGATGCCAACCTTTCGCTCCCATCGGCGGATGTGCCCAAAGCGATCGCGGATCAGCAAACGATCGTCTCGACCCTGGCGGTGAGCGGCCAGGCCGGTCCTCTGCTGGATGTAGAGGTACAGGTAAACATCACCCATACCTGGGATGCAGATCTGGATGTCTACCTGATCAGCCCCAATGGCACGCGGGTGGAGTTGTTCACCGATGCAGGCAGCTCGGGCGATAACTTCACCGACACGATCCTCGATGACGAAGCCGGCGTGGGGATCGCCTCCGGCGCAGCGCCCTTCTCGGGCAGCTACCGTCCGGAAGGTCTGCTGTCGGCACTGGATGGGCAGGATCCGAACGGGATCTGGCAACTGGAGATCACGGATGATGCCGGCGGGGATGTCGGCACGCTGAATAGCTGGGCCTTGCGGATCACCACCGCGGCGGCACAACCGCAGTCGGTTCCCTATGGGCAGGTCTTCGCGGCCGGCAAGCCCGGGGCAGCGGAGGGCTGGGAGTATTACTCGACCGCTGAGGGGCGGATCGAGGTCGTCGCAGGTCGGCTGCGGATGGATGACATGTTCGGGAATGTGACCGCCTCGTTGAATGAGGCCATCCTGCATGTGAACCTGACGGGTAAGACCAACGTGCAGCTGGTGCTGGATCATTGGAGCCTGACGGATGAGAACACGCCGCTGGCGACGAGCTTCACGGGTCATTACAACGGGGATGGGATCGCCCTGAGCGTCGACGGGGTGCACTGGGTGAAAGTGACGGACCTGACGGGCAGTTTCACAGGTCAGAGCTTCGGGTTGGACAGTGTGCTCCAGCAGGCGCAGGTAGCGGCGGGCAGCACAGACCTGTCGAACGTTCGGATCAAGTTCCAGCAGTTCGATGACTACCCGAGTCCGGACGACGGCCGGGAGTTCGACAGTATTCAGATCCAGGCGGCCGCAACCACGGCCCCGGAGATCGAGGTCACGGGCAATGGGATCTCGATAGCGGATGGGGATACCACGCCGAGTGCGAGCGACTACACGGACTTTGGCACTATTGTCCAAGCCGGCCCGACGATCAGTCGCACGTTCACGGTTTACAATAGCGGCAGCGCTACCCTGACGCTGGGGGCGGTGACGGTTCCGGCGGGCTTTACCTTGACCGAGGGCCTGTCCGGCAGCCTGGCGCCTGGGGCGTCGGATACCTTCACGGTGCGGCTCGATAACGCAACGATTGGGACCAAGAGCGGCGATGTTTCCTTCAGCACCAATGACGCGGACGAGAATCCCTTCAATTTCCGGATTACGGGCACAGTCGCTGCCGTGGTGGCGAACCTGGCGTTGGGCCGGCCGGCGGTTGCTTCGACGACCCAAAGCGGGTTCCCCGCGTCGAACGTGACGGACGGCAATGCCGTCAGCCGCTGGTCGAGCCAGTTCTCCCATAATGAGTGGCTCTATGTGGACCTGGGCTCGGTCTATACAATCAACCGGGTAGTCCTGCGGTGGGAGGCGGCGTACGGCAAGGGCTACAAACTCCAGGTGTCGAACGATGCCTCCACCTGGTCGGATGTGTACAGCACCACCACGGGCGATGGAGGCGTGGATGATATCACACTGAGCGCCCGGCTTCGGGTCGGTACGTGCGGATGCTGGGGACCCAGCGGGGCACGATGTACGGGTACTCGCTCTATGAGATGGAGGTCTATGGCGGGACGGCCGCGAACCATGCTCCGGTGGTTAGCAGTTTCAGCAAGAGTGGCACGCAGGATCTGCCGCTGGCGTTTGCCGCGGGGGACTTTGCGGCGGCGTTTGCCGACCCGGACGCGAGCGACAGTCTCCAGAAGGTCACAATCACCTCCTTGCCGGTCCACGGTGTGCTGACGCTCGGTAGTACGCCGGTGACGATACACCAGGAAGTCCCGGTGGCCCAGATCAACACCTTGATATACACGCCCGGCAGCGGCTACACGGGTTCCGACAGCTTCCAGTGGAATGGCTCGGATGGGAGCCTGTATGCCGTCAGTGCCGCGGCGGTGAATCTGTCGATCAATCCGGTGGCGGCGAACTTGGCGTTGGGCCGGCCGGCAGTTGCTTCGACGGCCCAAGGCGGGTACCCCGCTTCGAACGTGACGGACGGCAATGCCGTCAGCCGGTGGTCCAGCCAGTTCCTGGAAGACCAGTGGCTCTATGTGGACCTGGGCTCGGTCCGTACGATCAACCGGGTGGTCCTGCGGTGGGAGACGGCATTTGGCCGTGGGTACAAGCTGCAGGTTTCGAACGATGCTTCCACGTGGTCGGACGTGTACAGTACGACGACCGGCGATGGGGGCGTGGACGACATCACGTTGAGCGCCCCGGCTGCAGGTCGGTACGTGCGGATGCTGGGGACCCAGCGGGCGACGGTGTATGGATACTCGCTGTGGGAGTTGGAGGTCTACGGCGGCGGCGGGGGAGCACCGGAGATCGCGGTGCTGGGCAACGGGGTTTCGATCACGGATGGCGATGCGACGCCAAGCATGGATGATAATACGGATTTTGGCTCTGTGGCGCAGGGCGGTACAGCCGTCAGTCGCACGTTTACGGTTCGCAATGACGGTGCAGCGTCATTGACGCTGGGAGCAGTGACGGTTCCAATGGGCTTCACGCTGACGGAGAGTCTGCCGGCCAGTCTGGCTGCCGGGGCGTTCGCTACGTTCACGGTCCAGTTGGACACGGCGGTGGCCGGCGTTAAGAGCGGAGATGTCTCCTTTGCGACCAACGATCCCGATGAAGCCCCGTTCAATTTCCGGATCACGGGGACAGTCGCGGCGGCGGCGGTGCCGGAGATCGAGGTCACGGGCAACGGGATCTCGATAGCGGATGGGGATACGACGCCGAGTGCGACCGACCACACGGACTTTGGCACGATCGTCCAAGCCAGCCCGACGATCAGTCGCACGTTCACGGTTTATAATAGCGGCAGCGCTACCCTGGCGCTGGGGCCGGTGACGGTTCCGGCGGGCTTCACCCTGACCCAGGGCCCGTCCGGCAGCCTGGCGCCCGGGGTGTCGGATACGTTCACGGTGCGGCTCGATAATGCTACGGTCGGGACCAAGAGCGGCGATGTTTCCTTCAGCAGCAATGATGCGGATGAGAATCCGTTCAACTTCCGGATCACGGGGATAGTCGCGGCGGCGGCGGTACCGGAGATCGAGGTCACGGGCAACGGGATCTCGATAGCGGATGGGGATACGACGCCGAGTGCGACCGACTACACGGACTTTGGCACTATCGTCCAAGCCAGCCCGACGATCAGTCGCACGTTCACGGTTTACAATAGCGGCAGCGCTACCCTGACGCTGGGAGCGGTGACGGTTCCGGCGGGCTTCACCCTGACCGAGGGCCCGTCCGGCAGCCTGGCGCCCGGGGTGTCGGATACGTTCACGGTGCGGCTCGATAATGCGACGGTCGGGACCAAGAGCGGCGATGTTTCCTTCAGCACCAATGATGCGGATGAGAATCCCTTCAACTTCCGGATCACGGGGATAGTCGCGGCGGCGGCGGTTCCGGAGATCGGAGTCATGGGCAACGGCCAAACGATTGCCGATGGGGATACCACGCCCAGTGCGACCGATCACACGGACTTCGGCTCGGTGCCGGTGGGCAACACAGTGGTCCGTACCTTCACGATTACCAATAGCGGCAGCGGCGCGTTGCACCTGACGGGCAATCCCGTGGTGGAGCTGCTCGGCAGCGGCGGGGCCTTCCTGGTGGTCCAGCAGCCGAGCGCATTGGTAGGCGCGGGCAGCTCGACCACCTTCCAGATCGCCTACACACCGGTGGGGATCGGGCTCAACGGTGCGACGGTCCGGATTGCCAACGACGATGGCAATGAGAACCCGTACGACTTTGTGATCCAGGGTACGGGGGTGCAGGATCAGGCGGCGTGGGTATCGTCGCCGGATGTGCCCAAGGCGCTGCCGGACCAGCAGACGATCGTCTCGACGCTGGCGGTGAGCGGCCGGTCCGGTCCGGTCCTGGATGTGGAGGTGAAGGTCAACATCACCCATACCTGGGATGCAGACCTGGACGTCTACCTGATCAGCCCCAGCGGCACGCGGGTGGCGTTGTTCACCGATGCCGGCAGCTCGGGCGATAACTTTACCGACACAATCCTCGATGACGAAGCCGGCGTGGGGATCGCCTCCGGCGCAGCGCCCTTCTCGGGCAGCTACCGTCCGCAAAGTCCTCTGTCGGCGCTGGATGGGCAGAATCCGAACGGGATCTGGCAACTGGAGATCACGGATGATGCCGGCGGGGATACCGGCACGTTGAATAGCTGGGCCTTACGGATCACCACCACGGCGGCGGCCCCGGAGATCGAGGTCACGGGCAATGGGATCTCGATAGCGGATGGGGATGCGACACCCGGTGCGAGCGACCACACGGACTTTGGCACGATCGTCCAAGCCGGCCCGACGATCAGTCGCACGTTCACGGTTTATAATAGCGGCAGCGCTACCCTGACGCTGGGGCGGTGACGGTTCCGGCGGGCTTCACCCTGACCGAGGGCCTGTCCGGCAGCCTGGCGCCCGGGGTGTCGGATACCTTCACGGTGCGGCTCGATAACGCGACGGTCGGGACCAAGAGCGGCGATGTTTCCTTCAGCACCAATGATGCGGATGAGAATCCGTTCAACTTCCGGATCACGGGGATAGTCGCGGCGGCGGCGGTTCCGGAGATCGGAGTCATGGGCAACGGCCAAACGATTGCCGATGGGGATACCACGCCCGGTGCGGCCGATCACACGGACTTCGGCTCGGTGCCGGTGGGCAACACAGTGGTCCGTACCTTCACGATTACCAATAGCGGCAGCGGCGCGTTGCACCTGACGGGCAATCCCGTGGTGGAGCTGCTCGGCAGCGGCGGGGCCTTCCTGGTGGTCCAGCAGCCGAGCGCATTGGTAGGCGCGGGCAGCTCGACCACCTTCCAGATCGCCTACACACCGGTGGGGACCGGGCTGCAACGGTGCGACGGTCCGGATTGCCAACGACGATGGCAATGAGAACCCGTACGACTTTGTGATCCAGGGTACGGGGGTGCAGGATCAGGCGGCGTGGGTATCGTCGCCGGATGTGCCCAAGGCGATGCCGGACCAGCAGACGATCGTCTCGACGCTGGCGGTGAGCGGCCGGTCCGGTCCGGTCCTGGATGTAGAGGTGAAGGTCAACATCACCCATACCTGGGATGCAGACCTGGACGTCTACCTGATCAGCCCCAGCGGCACGCGGGTGGCGTTGTTCACCGATGCCGGCAGCTCGGGCGATAACTTTACCGACACAATCCTCGATGACGAAGCCGGCGTGGGGATCGCCTCCGGCGCAGCGCCCTTCTCGGGCAGCTACCGTCCGCAAAGTCCTCTGTCGGCGCTGGATGGGCAGGATCCGAACGGGATCTGGCAACTGGAGATCACGGATGATGCCGGCGGGGATACCGGCACGTTGAATAGCTGGGCCTTACGGATCACCACGGCGGCGGCACAACCGCAGTCGGTTCCCTATGGGCAGGTCTTCGCGGCCGGCAAACCCGGGGCGGCGGAGGGCTGGGAGTATTATTCCACCACGCAGGGCCGGATCGAGGTCGTCGCCGGTCGGCTGCGGATGGATGACACGCTCGTGGATACGACTTCCTCGTTGAACGAGGCGATCCTGCATGTGAACCTGACGGGCAAGAGCAATGTGCAGCTCGTACTGGATCATTGGAGTCTCTCGGATGAGAACACGCCGCTGGCGACGAGCTTCACGGGCCATTACAACGGGGATGGGATTGCCCTGAGCGTCGATGGGCTGCACTGGGTAAAGGTGACGGACTTGACGGGCAGCTTCATCGGTCAGACCTTCGCGTTGGACACTGTGCTCCAGCAGGCGCAGGTGGCGGCCGGCAGCACGGACCTGTCGAACGTTCGGATCAAGTTCCAGCAGTTCGATGACTACCCCAGTCCGGACGATGGCCGGGAGTTCGACAATATCCAGATTATCACAGCTTAGCTGATGGCGTGCACAAAGACAAAGTAACCTTTTCTATTACCGGGGGGACATAAACCATGACACGAAGCAAGAAAAACTCGATAGTGTTGACATGCTGCCTGGTGGCCTTGCTTGGCGCGGGGACTGCTTTGCGGGCAACGGAGATCAGAATTGCCGCGGGGGAAGTGCCGTCGAATGATCGCTGCGACCGTGCTCTGCCTGTCGGAGAAGTATTGGACCTGGCGTTCAATACGATAAAGGCTACCGCCGATGGTCCGGGCGACCCAGTCCGAGGCCCGAACATCTGGTACTGCTATACCCCTTCGCGTACGGGTGAGGCCATCGTCAGCCTGTCCGGCAGCAAGTACGACACCATGATGGCGATGTACCGCGGCGGTGCGTGCGACCCGCGGCGCACCGACATGATTTCGTACAACGATGATTTCTCCGGCTACGAGTCTCAGATCAGCCTCGAGGTGATTGCCGGCCGACAGTACCTCATCGAGATTGGAGGCTTCGGCGGCGAGACCGGCTGGGGAATGTTGACCATCGCCGTCGAAGGGGAGAGTGAAGTGGGATTTGACCTGGGCGATGCGCCCGACGGCGCCAACGGCCTCGGTAAGATCATGCACGCCTACAAGCCGGAAGGCGGCCAGAAGGTCCGGGGCTATTATCCGACATCCGCAGAGAAAGCCAATGGCGAGCGGCCTATCGGACCGGTCCACAAGAATCCCCTGGCGGTGGCTTTTCTCGGCAGCAGGGTCTCTCTCGAAGACAAAGCCGAAATGGGGCTGGACCTGGACGTGTTGAACAACATCGACCCGATGAACGACTTCGCCGATCAGGACACCGCCGACGATGGTCTGGTGCAGCCGATCGAGATGCCCCAGGGCGAGTGGACCACGATCCAATACATCGTCACCGTCGTGGAGCCGGGGACCGATTTGTGGGTTAATGTCTGGTGCGACTGGAACCGCGATGGAGATTGGGACGACGACAGCAAATCCGATCCCAAGATGGGCTCCGACGGCCGGTTCGTGTCGGAGTGGGCCGTGCAGAACCAGTTCCTCTTCGGGCTCCCCAAAGGCACCCACCGGATCACGAGTCCCGCCTTCATCCCCTGGCATCCGGCGAAAGGCCCCCAGGACATCTGGGTTCGCATCACCCTGTCAGAGAAACCGTGGCGGGGCGGCGACCATCCGCAGATGCGGAGCAACGGCGGCTCGGGGCCGGAAGAAGGGTACAAGATCGGCGAGACGGAGGACCATGTGTTCCTGCCGAGCCGGCACGGTTAGACGCTTCAGGGCTGCAAGGTCAAAGGCCGCGTCGATCGTCACTTCAACTGCGACGCGGCAAACTCCCAGTTCGCCAGGTGGTCCAGAAAAGCCTGTACGAAGTCTTTGCGGCGGTTCTGGTAGTCAAGATAGTAGGCATGTTCCCAGACGTCGCACGTCAAGAGCGCGGTTTGCCCGTGCGCCACTGGCGTATCCGCGTTGGATGTCTTCACGACTTTCAGCAGGTCGCCGTCCTGCACGAGCCAGGCCCAGCCGCTGCCGAACTGCGCCACGGCGGTGTCCGCGAAGGTCTTCTGGAACTCCTCGAAACTGCCAAAGGACTTCTCGATCAGCTTCAGCAGACGCCCGGTGGGCTTGCCGCCCCCGCCCGGTTTCATGCTCTGCCAGAAGAAGGTGTGGTTCCAGACCTGGGCCGCGTTGTTGAAAAGGGCGGCTTTGTCCGCCACGCCCACGGTTTCCCGGATCACCTTCTCCAACGGTTGTCCCGCCAGCGGGGTGCCGGCCGTCAGCTTGTTCAGATTGTCCACATAGGTCTGGTGATGCTTGCCGTAATGGAAGCTCATGGTCCGGGCGGAGATGTAAGGCTCCAAGGCCTCCTGCTGGTAAGGCAGGGGCGGCAACTGAAACGCGGCTGCCCCGCCGGAAGCGCCCGATCCGGATGGAGGATTCGGGCGCCTTGCCTGCCAAAGCCAGGCCCACCAGCGGTATCAATGCCAACGCTCCTGACCATCCCTCAGCAAAGAATGACTTCATGATGCACACTCCTTTCCATTAGAACTCATACACGGTGAAGAACCACGCTCTCACTTGTAGTCCCGCAGCACTCCCCTGGGCGGCATCGGTTTGGGTGTTGTCCCCGGCATGTTTTCAAGCTGCTGGAATTCCGACTCCGATTCTTCAAAGGCTCTCTGATGCTCCTCAGAGATGTTCTCCAAGTCTTTCAGCCGGGATTCGTCATAGGGTCTGACGATGTTGGCCTTGAGGAATACGTACAGCTTCTTTTCGACGTTGCTGTTGTCAATACTGCGAAAGAGGATGCCCACCAGGGGAATGTCGCCCAGGATGGGCACTTTCGAGCCGCCTTTGGTTTGATTCAATCGCACCAGGCCGCCCAGGATGACCGTATGCTCATGTGGCACAAAGACCGTCGTCTTCACCTCGCTGGTGGTCTTATCGGGTGGAGCGCCCGCCAGCGGCCGGGTCAGGAAATCGGACCGCGATAGATCGATGTCCAGCCGCAACAGGTCGCCTTCGCTGATATGCGGGGTGATCTGAAGCTGGATGCTGGCGTCAATGGGGACGAAATCGCGGGTCGTAATCGGAGCCCCGTTTTGGGGGATCTGAATGGACTCTTTTATATACGTGGTCTGATCCTTGGTCGAGATCTGACCGGCTTGCCCATCGTCCACCAATACTTTCGGTTTGGCGAGAACACGGCCGTAGTTCTTCCGTTGCATGGCCGTCAGCAGGGCCTGCACTTTCTCATCACTATAGAAGACCTTGCTCTGCCCCGTGGGATTGCCGCTCTGATCCAGTGCATTGAAGCCCCCTTCCAGCCGGTAGCCGCTGTCGAGGGTCTGGATCGGGTTGACCACGAGATTGCCGGTTACGGCGTCCGTGGCACTGGCCACGAGATTGAGGTCGTACTCGAAGCTATCCGTCCGCGAGACTTCCACCAGGGTGACATCGATCAAGACCTGCGGTCTTCGCTTGTCCAGCCGCTGGATCAGGTCCGCGATCCATTTCTGGTCCTTGGGACTGGCATACACGATCAGGGAGAAGGTGTTCGGATCGGGCACGATCGTGATCTGCTCCGACGTCTTGGCCACTTTTTCGATCTTGCCGTCCTTATCTTTCGTCGTCTCTACAATGAGACGCTCCAGCAGACTCGCGAGGTGAGCCGGCGTCGAGCTTTCGAGAGGGTACATCTGATACGTCAGCTCGTTCGCGGGCGTCGACGTATCGATATATTTGACGATTTTGGCGACGCGGACGTGTTGCTCGGCGGTGGCTTTGACCAGGAGGGCGTTGGTCGATTCATTCACGACGACCGACGCCGTGCGCACACCCGGCTCCGCCGCTCTCGGGGCCAGGAATTCGCTCCTGGCAGGCGCGGCCGGCTCGGCTGCCTTCGCCGCCGGGGCTTCGCTCTTGACGGGAGCGCCGGGCTGGGGCTGCTCGGGGCTCGTGGCAAGAGATGACATCGTGGGGTTCACCGCGACCAGGTCCAGCTCTTCCAGGATTTTCTTCGCGCGGTCGGCCTTGATATGCTGGAGCTCGTAGGCGGCGATGGTGCGATTGTCCTCCGGCACGACATCGATATCGCGGAGCGCTTCCTGAATTCGCGCGTGTTGATCGGGTGTCGCTCGGGCCAACAGTTGGTTGGTGGCTTCCAGGACGGCCACCACCGGCTCCCAGGTCAATCCATCACCGGGGGAATTCTTGTCCGAGCCGGCCGCCCTGGCCCCGGAGCCCTTGAGAATGTCCAGTTGTTTGAGCTGCTCCAAGGCCTGTTTGGCGGAGAGATTCTTGATGGTGTAGGTCTTGGGAATTCTGACATCTTCGTGGGCGACGTCCAGGGCATCGATCAGCTCTTCTATCTGCACCAATTCTTCTTCGGAACCGATCATCAGCAGGCGATTCGCTCGTTCGTCGGCATCCAGGTACACGGTCGGTTGTTTGGACGCCGGTTCGGCAGGTCGGGCCGGGAACGTGATCGGCTGGGGTACTGGTGCGGGCGTTGGTGGGGCCGTGGTCACGACCGTCGCCACCTCGATGCCCCGCAGTTGCTGCAGGACGGCGCGCACCTTGGCAATCAGGGGAGTTGCCGCCACGTAGTACAGATGTCGGAGCCGGCACTCCTTCATCCGGCCCGGGCGGTCGATCATCTCCACCAGTTGCTCGATGCGGCCCATGCGATCCGCATGACACGTGACCAGGAGCAGATTCGACTGCTCCAGCGACGTGGCGGAGACACTCAGTTTCATGTTCTGCAACAGCGTGGTCACACTGGCGATATCCACGTAACGAACGTTGAACGCACGGGTAACGACCGTGTCACCGACTTGCACGGCGTTGTTCTCGATATTGACGAGCTCCGGCTGGTTCTGCAGGGCCTTGTCCACGGGTACGACGGCCACGAGGTTATCTTGCTGGCGGATCATGCCCAGGCCCAGGGACCCCAGGACGGTTTCCAGCAGGGCGTACAGATTCTTGACTTTCATCTCGCCTTGCAGGTTGCCGTTCAGCTTCAGGACGACGGACTGGTTGCCGATGTCCCGAGGATCATAGACACAAGTCAAACCCAGGTGTTTGCTTACGAGATCCAGCAACTGGATCACGGTTACCGTTTCGGGCAAAGTCAGGTCCAGCAGGTCTTCCGCGTTGTTCGGCAAGGCCTTGTCAGTCACCATGTCTGCCTGCCCTCCGGCACCGCCCTTGGGACTGGGTTTGAAGACGATCTTGACGGTTTTGGGGGATCGGCTGCCATCCTGCGTTTGGTCCGGCGCCTGCACCGCAGTCTTATCCCTGGCGCCGGAAGCGCCAGGGGCAGCCAGCTCCGTCAACGTCACCACCGTTGTGGGTCGTGCTGCGGCAGGCGTTTCCGCGGCGGATGTGTCGCGCGGACCCTCCTTTTCAGGACCGGCCGCGATAAACCCATGGGTAGATTGGGTTTTTTCCATCATCGTCTTGGACCCGGACGCGGCGGCGGACCGGGTGTCATCAGGCCGCTTGGGCACGCGCGGATCAGGCTGGCTTTGGGTCGCTTTCTGGAACCTTGCTGCCGCGCTGCCGGCGTCGCCACTGGCCAGCAATTGGCGCAGGGCATCACGACAGCGGGCCGGGATAAACGCCAGTATGGCATCTCCCTCCACGTCGATGATGGCGCCCCAGCCTGCGGTACTGGTGGGAGGCTCGCTGAAAGTCCCGATATCGATGCCGCCCAGCCCCATCGCGAGCACCGTATTGGCGGGCAGGGTCCTCACGATGGACGCCGGGCCGAGATTCACGACACAATAGTCCTCCGTGCGATCCACCAACTTCAGGACCGCCACCGCCTTCTCGATTTGGGCCGGGGTTCCCCACAGGGACACGATCTTCGCCTCTCCTTCGGACGCGCACGTGACCTGTCCCAGGTGCAGCGCGCGCAAAAACACGTCACAACGCTCAAAGTCCAGATGTCGCAGTGCATAGGTCCGCGGCGGGCCGGCCTCAGAGCCCGCGGCCGTCGTGGCGGCAGAAGCTGTGCTGCAACCTGTAACGATGTGAGCCGAGAGGGCCATCCCGAGCAACAACAGCCTCGACGGCTTGTTCATCCCCGGTGTGTCTCGTCTGCTTGTGCTGTTTGTATTCATCGGTAACCGCTCCCTTCAGAACCACGGCGGTCTCTCCAGAAGAGCCAACTTCCGCACCTGATTTTGGCTCGTGACCTAGCGTCCGCACCGCCGGCATATCTCTTCCACAATTGCTTCATGGCGAAGCGCTGGCCAGTGTTCCGTTGGGTGCAACCTCTTGCATCGACGCCGACTCTTTGGATTTGAGTCTCGCCAATGGAACCGATTGCTTGACCGCGACTGCCATTTGCCGTAACTGGTCCCCATCCCGGTAGAGGATGGCCTCCTTCTCGATCCTCTCGACGACGAAATGTCCCAGCCGATCGCCTTGCCTGATCCAGTAGCCGCCTTTGTTCGCGTCCCAGACCATGGCCAGTGACTTCTGGGGGTTGGATCGATAGTAGCTGATCGCCAGGATCCTGAACTGGGGCGTGGGGCTCGCGGGCCGGGGGACCGGCACGGGACCGGCGAGCGGGGCACTGACGGCCGGCAGGGAAGCCTCTCTGCGCGGCGCAGGTTTCGGGGGATTCAGGTACAGGGCCAGAGCTTCGGCCTGCTCCAGAAGGGGACTCGCGGCTGCCTTGCCATTGTCATTGAGGCTCTGACGCAGGCGCAGCCGTTCGATGGCGGAGATCCAGGGATCGCGCTCGTCCAGAGGGAGGCCCTGCATCCATCGCATGCCGCAGAGCCCAAACAGAACACTCGCGCCAATCAGGCATAGAATACTGACGACGTAAAGCATCTTTACCACAATGGCCGCGCCTCACATCACAGGCATACATACATCACGACACACATGGGACTCAACGCACTCTATGAACTATTGATCTCGCCCGGGAAAGTTCACCCTAACAGAACAAAATACTTCTGTGCGGCCCGGAAAATGTTCCGGTAGTTCGCGGGGGTGGGGAAGGGACCAGCTCCTGGGGGCCGTGGGGCCGGGCTGCCCCCGCGTGGCACAGCCTCAATTCTTGTCCTGTGCCACGGTTCGCATCAATTCCGGTTTGCATGTTCTCGGTCCTCGAGGAGCAATTTCTCGAATTGTGTCGCTCCCAGGCGCGTGTGTCACGCCGGTTCGACGAGCAATTGGCTATAGGCCCCCGAGCCTTTGGCTATATGCCGGAAGTGAACCGGCGTCACGTCGGTGCTGTAAGGCCAACCAAGTCTTGGAGGCAAGCAGTGCGGATGTACCCCCACGACGGTGTTCGAGCAGGGGAGTCGGCTTCGGAGGACCATGGCATGATTGGTCAAGGGAGAAAAGGTCACACCGGTTAACCTCTCCGGAATCCGAGTCCTCGTAAATGATGTAGGATGCGTCAGGACGAAGTTCCTGAAGGAAGGTCCCAGACGGTTATCCACAGAGAAAAGGAGGTATACGATGGGTTCACAACGTATCAGCCGGCGTGATTTGTTGCGGGTCACCGGCCTGGGTAGTGCCGCAGTCCTGTTCGGCGAGGCCTCGGCGCATTCGGCTCAGTCCTCTCCAGGCAGCCATGGAGGAGCCTTTTATGCCGGATGCGGAGATTTCGATCACCGCGGCCGAGAAGTGGGTGCAGATCCTGCCCGGCGCGCAGACGCGCGTCTGGAGCTATGAAGGCCAGTTGTTGAGCGGCTCCGGCGTGACCGTGACGAACCTTGTCCCGCGCATTACTATCTCGGGCCGATCCTGCGGGCGAAGAGCGGCACCAAGGTGCGCATCTTCTTCCACAACAACCTGGCCGAAGACAGTGTCATTCATCCGCACGGCCTGCGCGTGCCCGAGGACTGCGACGGGCAGCCGATGCAGGCGATTGGACCCGGCCAGACCAAGATCTACGAATTCGAGGTGATCGACCGCGCCGGGCCCTACTGGTTCCATCCGCACCCGCACATGCGCACCGCCGAGCAGGTCGTGATGGGCCTGGCCGGGCTGTTCAACGTCTGGGATGACGAGGAAGAGCTCGCCGTGCCTGGCGCGAGCACCGGGGCGAATGACGTGCCGGTGATCATCCAGGACCGCAACTTCGACAGCAACAATCAGTTCCTCTACAATCCCGAACATGATGTGGGGCTACCTGGGCAACCGCATCCTCGTGAACGGCAAGCCGAACCTGGCGTTCTCGCTGGAGCCGCGCGGCCTATCGGCTGCGCTTCCTCAACGGCTCCAACGCCCGCACCTACAAGCTGGCCTGGAGCAACAACATGCCGCTCAAGGTCATCGGCACCGACGGCGGCCTGCTGCCGGCGGCGGTCTCCAGGAGCTACGTGATGCTGATGCCGGGCGAGCGGGTCGATGTGTGGGCGGACTTCGCCGCGCTGGCCGGCAAGCAGGTGATCCTGCGCAGCCTGTCGTTCAACCCCGGAGGTATGGGTGGCGGTGGCATGGGCGGTGGCGGTGGGATGGGCGGCGGTGGCATGGGCGGCGGCATGGGAGGTGGCGGTGGCGGATGGGTGGCGGCTGTGCGGGGCATGGGATCCGGGCTCGCCAATGGCGCCGCCTTCAACATCCTGACCGTGAACGTGGGGCGGAAAGGCGACGGTCAAACCCGTGCTGGGACCGCTGCCTCCGCTCTCGGTGCGTTACGACGCCGGCAACGTCCCCAACTTCGCCACGCCGCGTCCCTTCACGCTGGAAATGGGGCAGCAGATGGTCTGGACGATCAACGGCCGCGTCTATGAGATGGAAGGCGGTCGCCGAGGACGAAATGGTGCATCTCGATGAAACCATGGCCTGGGAATGGATCAACAACTCGCCCATCCCGCACCCGATGCACATCCACAATGTCCAGTTCCAGGTCGTCCAGCGGACGCCTCCCTCGTCCTCGACCAGCTACAACACGGTCAATCAGGGCTTCGTCGATACCGGCTGGAAGGATACGGTCCTGGTCTGGCCGGGCGAGCGGGTCAAGATCGCCATGAAGTTCGCCCCCTACACGGGCATGTACATGTATCACTGCCACATCCTCGAGCACGAAGACATGACGATGATGCGCAACTACATGATCATGGATCCACATGATGCCGGGCATGTAGCACACGGCCGAGACGTACCATGAATATGTCAAAGTCGCCGCAGGCAAATCTGATGAACCTGACGAATCGTTCAGGGTGGGCCTTAGTTGTCACTATCGATTAGTTACCTTAACCGAGGAAAAGGGTGTCTCCCATGTTGACTCGACGACAAGTCTTAAGGCTCAGCGCAACGGCAGGAGCCTCTGTATTCGTCTCCGGGCGGTGGTTCACCGGTCGCTCGTTCGCCGTGGCGGGGTTTGGCATCGACTCGTGGCAAACCCAGAACCTTACGAAATGGGTGGACCCACTGCCCATCATGCCCGTGGCCCTGCCCCCCGCACTGGCCGGCGGCACGGAGATCGACGATCCTCTCCAACCCGGCCAGAAGGCTGACTTTTACGCCATGGAGTGCAGGGAATCCGAATGGCAGTTCCACAGCGACCTCCCCGCAGCCAAGGCCAACAGCTATTGGTACGGCGGCGCCCTACTCGAGTATAGCGGTGTTGGCGCCCGCATCAGCGGTTATCTCGGACCGAGCCTTGTGGCGGTGAAGGGCAAGGCGGTGGTCCTGGAGATGGTGAACAAGTTGCCCCTCACACCGCTCTATGCCGACGCGTATGACACGACCATCGGCGACGGGCGCGCGGCGATGTATCCGAACACCAGCCGCATCGCCGTCCACCTGCACGGCGGCTTTACCCCACCGCAGTTCGATGGCCATCCGGATTCGTGGTTCGGACCGGACGGCAGCCAGGGCATGCGTTACGCCTCCCTGCCCGGCGCTCCCGCGAATAGCGCCCGCTTGTGGTACCCGAACGTGCAGAATCCCTGTCTGCTCTGGTACCACGATCACTCGATGTACCAGACGCGTTTCAATCCGTTTGCGGGCCAGGCGGGCGGCTACGTCATCATCGACGGCGACGATACGGTGGTGCCGGACCTCGGGGGTCTCAATGTGCCCAAGTTCCCGTATGATGTTCCGCTCGTCCTCCAGGACCGAACCTTCTACTCCGACGGCTCGATGTTCTACCCGACCGCGAGCGGCAAGCCGGCAGGCTATCCGCACCCCGTGTGGCAGCCCGAGTACTTCGGCGATACGCCCGTCGTCAACGGCAAGGCGTATCCGTTCCTGGCCGTCGAGCCGCGCCGCTATCGGCTGCGCTTCCTGAACGGCTCGCAGGCGCGGTTCTACGAGCTCGATATGGGCGGCTTGCCGATGTGGCTGATCGGGACCGAGCAAGGGCTGCTTCCCAGGCCGGTGCAGATGAAGCAGATCCTGCTCGCGCCGGCCGAGCGTGCCGATGTCATCGTGGACTTCGGGGGTGACTTCGGCCAAGAAATTGTGCTGTTCAACACCGCCCACGCGCCCTATCCCGATGGCGAGGAGGTGAAAATTCCTCAGATCATGGTGTTCCGTGTGACCAAACCGCTCTCGGGCCAGGACACGACCACGGCGCCGCACGAGCTCGTCCTGCCGGCGTTCCAGGGTATCCTGCCTCCGCACGTCGATGTCCCCGTGCGCGACTGGGTCCTCCGAGAAGCTTCCGACCCGGTCACGGAGGAGCCGATCGATGTCAGGATCAACGGGCGCTGGTTCGATGATCCGGTGGAGGACTTCCCCAAGGAGGGTTCGGCCGAGATCTGGAACTGGGTCAACCTGACCGGAGATGCGCACCCGATGCATCCGCACCTGGTCAAGTTCCAGGTGTACGGACGAGTGCCCTTCAATGTCGACCGGTACGAAGAGGACTGGCAGGCGTGGATCAAGGCGGGCCGGAATCCGGCCACCAAGCCGAAAGCACTCGCTTATGCGACGGGACCACGGCAGGCTCCGGGGCCGGATGAAATCGGCTGGAAGGATACGGTCAAGGCCGATGTCGGAATGATCACGCAAATCGTGGCCACGTTCGAGGTCCCGCCCGGATCGGAAACAGGAGAGAGCGGCGGCTATGACTACGTCGCCCACTGCCACATCCTGGAACACGAAGAGAACGAAATGATGCGGCCCTACGCCGTAATGCCATAACCCGGCGCGATGAGGACCTGCAACCAGGGGACCGATTCCGGGCAGGATTTTGTCCCGCACGTGTTCGCCGATGCGGCACGGCTACCTCGGCGAACACGAAGGTATGACGATGATGCGCAACGTCAGGATTATGGACCCGATGATGCCGGGCATGGTGCGCGCGGCTCGTGATTCAAAGGACACGATACCCATGACTTTACCAGGAATCATGAGCCTTTTGGCTTGCCGGAAAGGAGGTGCATCTGCAATGACACTACTCTCCAGAGTTGTTGCTATCGATTAGTCACCTTAACCGAGGAAAGGGGTATCTCCCATGCTAACTCGACGACAAGTCTTAAAGCTCAGCGCAGCGGCAGGAGCCTCCACGTTTGTCTCCGGGCGGTGGTTCACCGGGCGTGCGCTGGCCGTGGCGGGGCCTGGCATCGCCTCGTGGCAAACCCAGAAGCTTACGAAATGGGTCGACCTGCTCCCCATCATGCCCGTGGCTGTACCGCCCGCACTGAGCGGCGGTAAGGAGATCGACGATCCTCTCCAACCCGGCCAGAAGGCTGACTTTTACGCCATGGAGTGCAGGGAATCCGAATGGCAGTTCCACAGCGACCTGCCCCCCGCCAAGGCCAACAGCTACTGGTACGGCGGTGACCTGATTGACCAGGCCGAATATCACATCGGCGCCAAGATCCGAGGGTACCTCGGACCGAGCATCGTGGCGGTAAAGGGCAAGGCGGTGGTCCTGGAGATGGTGAACAAGCTGCCCGAGACACCGCTCTATGCCGACGCGTATGACACGACCATCGGCAATGGGCTGGCGAAGGACTATCCGAACACCAGCCGCATCGCCGTCCACTTGCACGGCGGCTTTACCCCACCGCAGTTCGATGGCCACCCGGATTCGTGGTTCGGACCGGACGGCAGCCAGGGCATGCGTTACGCCTCCCTGCCCGGCGCTCCCGCGAATGGCGCCCGCTTGTGGTTCCCGAACGTGCAGAATCCCTGTCTCCTCTGGTACCACGACCACTCGATGTACCAGACGCGCTTCAATCCGTTTGCGGGGCAGGCGGGCGGCTACGTCATCATCGATGGCGACGATGCGCTGGTGCCAGCCCTCGGGGGCCTGAATGTCCCCAAGTTCCCGTATGATATTCCGCTCATCCTCCAGGACCGAACCTTCTACTCCGACGGCTCGATGTTCTACCCGACCGCGAGCGGCTTGCCGGCACCCTATCCGCACCCCGTGTGGCAGCCCGAGTACTTCGGCGATACGCCCGTGGTCAATGGCAAGGCGTATCCGTTCCTGGCCGTCGAGCCCCGCCGCTATCGGCTGCGTTTCCTGAACGGGTCGCAGGCGCGGTTCTACGAGCTCGCGCTCGGCTTGCCGATGTGGCTGATCGGGACCGAGCAAGGACTGCTTCCCCATCCGGTGAGGATGAGGCAGATTCTGCTCGCGCCGGCCGAGCGGGCCGATGTCATCGTGGACTTTGCCGACGTGGCGGGCGAACATGTCCCGCTGTCCAACACCGCCAACGCGCCCTATCCCGACGGCACGGATGTGAAGATTCCTCGGATCATGATGTTCCGCGTGAAGAATCGGAGTTCCGATAGGGACACGACCACGCCGCCGCACAAACTCGCTCTGCCGGCGTTCCGAGGGATCCTGCCTCCGCCCGTCCATGCCCCCGTGCGCGATTGGGTCCTCCGAGAAGCCTCCGACCCGGTCACGGGAGAGCCGACCGATGTCAGGATCAACGGGCTCTGGTTCAATGATCCGGTGGAGGACTTTCCCCGGATGGGTTCGACCGAGATCTGGAATTGGGTCAACCTGACCGGAGATGCGCACCCGATGCATCCGCACCTGGTCAAGTTCCAGGTGTACGGACGAGTGCCCTTCGATGCCGCCCGGTACGAAGGGGACTGGCTGGCGTGGATCGACGCGGGTCGGAATCCGGCCACGAAGCCGCAAGCACTGAAGTATAGGACGGGACCACGGCAGGCTCCGGGGCCGGATGAAATCGGCTGGAAGGATACGGTCAAGGCCGATGTCGGGATGATCACGCAGATCGTGGCCAGGTTCGATATCCCGCCCGGATCGGAAAAAGGAATGTGCGGCGGCTATGACTACATCGCCCACTGCCACATCCTGGAACACGAAGAGAACGAAATGATGCGGCCGTACACCGTGATGCCATAGCCCGGCGCGCCAAACAGAAAGGAGAACTCGGGATGTCTGACCGGAACACCCAATTGTTCGTTCTTGTGACCCTGAGCATGGGTGTGCTCGCTCTCTTGATGCTGCTGTCCGTCCCGGTGACCCTGACGAACAAGAGCGATATCATCAGCGCCTACAACATGCTCCTGAACGGCTCGTACTGCCATTTGCGCGCGTTCAACAGTCAGTTGGGCCAATGAGGCGTAGGGCTATGGAATCACCGCTATCTCCAGCTTGCGTCACGGTGTCGCACCAAGGAATTGGCATGTCACTTCCAGGCATTTGGCTATGTCACTACCAAGCATTTTCCTGTGTGACTTCAGTGAACCTGGGTCACACGAGCATACTAAACCTACACAAGTATCTTGGGGATGTCCTTGTGGACGTGTCCCAAGGACGCGGTTGAGGCAAAGAGAGTTGGCTCAGGAGGACCACCCCATGATCGGTCAAGGGAGACGAGGTAACACCACGTAGCTTCTTCGAATTCGTTTTCTCTCCGTGATTCAGTCAGGTTTGTGTGACTCGGTCGGGAGAGGACTGCGCCCGCGGAAGCCCGCTCGTGCAGGGATCAGGATTCAGACAATGCAGCACGCGTGACTTTACCAGGAACGGGACACTGCTTGATCCGCCAGAAAGGAGACGACCGCAGCGAACTGGAGAAAGGAGACTCACCACGGAGGACGTTAGGGCTGGAAACGCAATCCGAGGTGTGGGCCGGGTGAATGCGACAAAATACATTAAGGGTTGAAGTACGGTCCCTTTCGCTGTTGTTCAGCGAACCGTGTCAACCCACGTGAAAGAAAGGACAAGTATCATGAAACGGAACCGATTCGCCAAGACTTCGAGCCTGGTGGTCTTGGCTGTATTCTCGCTATCCTTGGGAGCGAATCAGGCATGGGCACAGAATGCCAGCACAGGCAGGGACCCCAGCGCCATTCAGTGCGGCAGAACAGCGCGTGACCATGGAGCAGCGGCTGGCGGCCGCGGCCAATGCCGCGAAGCGCAAGCAGGCGGGCGGCCCGCAGGCGGCCGGCGGCCTGCAGGCCGGCAAACCGGCCAAAGCCGGTGCCGCGCTGCCAAGAGCTGCAGGCGCCGCTGCCGATGCCGTTGGCGGGCACGGCGCCGGATTACTTTGGAACTCCAAACTGGGCCAATACCCCATCGGTGCGGAAATTCGTCGACAGCGCTGCCGCAACTGGGGGCGGCCGGCGACCAACAGACCTGGGCCAGTACCTGTCCATCGCGAATCCGGACAAGCTCACGTACCCCGGGAGCGACTACTACGAGATCGCGTTGCGGCAGTACACCGAGAAGATGCACTCCGACCTGCCGCCCACCAAGCTGCAGGGCTACGTCCAGGTCAATAACGGCACGAACGCCGCGGGGACCTTGAACAACGTAGCTGCCGGCGCCGATCCATTATCTGGGACCGAGCATCGTCGCGACGAAGGACCGGCCCGTCCGCATCAAATTCACCAACAAGCTTCCCACCGGCATGGATGGCGACCTCTTCATCCCGGTGGACCTCAGCAGTATGGGAGCCGGGATGGGACCCTACGGGTCATGCCCATGATGGCGGATCGACGTGGGCGGCGCGGGAGCCACGGTCGAGATCACGACGATGGACCCCCACAACCTGCAGGTCGGGGAGCGGATCATGCTCATGGACTTCGCACCCGCCGCCTACAACGGGATGTTCGCCGTGGTCGCCGTGCCCGTCCCCGACCACCTTCCAGGTCACGCTCGCGGCGGATCCGGGTGGTCCGGCCACGCTCACGGCCAAGAGCATGGTCATGGAGAACTTCACCCAGAACCGCGCGACCCTGCATCTGCATGGCGGCCTCACGCCCTGGATCAGCGATGGCACGGCGCACCAGTGGATCACGCCCGCGGGTGAAAACACCCAGTACCCGAAAGGTGTCAGTGTCCACAATGTTCCCGACATGCCGGACCCGGGTCATGGGTCCGCTGACGTTCTTCTACACCAACCAGCAGAGCGCCCGGTTGATGTTCTACCACGACCATGCGTGGGGCATCACCCGGCTCAATGTCTACGCCGGCGAAGCCGCCGGCTACCTGCTGACCGACCCGACGGAGCAGGACCTGATCGCCGCGCGGCATTCTGCCGGACATCGGGCTCCCCCTGGTCATCCAGGACAAGACCTTCGTGGACGCCGACCACGCTCCTGACCACGGATCCCACCTGGAATTCGGGAACCGCATGCCGGGTTCTGCCAGTGACCGGCGATCTGTGGTATCCGCACGTCTACATGCCCAACCAGAATCCCGAGCGATCTGTCGGGCGCCAACGCCTTTGGCCGCTGGGACTACGGCCCGTTCTTCTGGCCGCCCTGGCCGGTGGCGAACCCGCCGATCGAAGTCACCGATGGCTCTCTGGGCTTCGGGTCCGATGGCCAGCCCGATCTCATTCCCAATCTACCCAACGTGTCCATGACGATGGAGGCCTTCCATGATACGCCGATGGTCAACGGCACGCTCTATCCTTACATGGACGTGCAGCCCAAGACGTACCGGTTCCGCGTCCTCAACGCCGCGAATGACCGGATGTGGAACCTGCAACTTGTATCAAGCCAGCCGTCCATTGTCGGCGGGATCACGATCACCAATCGCAGGCAGCGGCTATGCCACGGTACCCGCTGGTCACGATTACGCCCGGCAGCGCGGTGATACGACGGGTCACGGGCGCTACGGCTCACGCCACCATCGATCCCGCGACACGGGTCAGGTCGTCACGGCATCACTCTGGTCACGCGTCGGCAGCGGTTATACGGCGCCCCCGATTGTCACGATCGCGCGCCCCGACAGCGGACGGCTCCCCGGCTACCGGCGACAGCCACGGTCTATCTGACACCGGCGCCGACGGAAGTCGGCATGGTTCCTGCTCTCCCGGGGGCGGCGAATTTCCCGGTCGGCATGGACTGCGCAAACCCTCGGGCAGCCCGGGGACATCCTCGACGGCCGAGCCGGCGGTGTTCCTGATCCGGCGACTGATCGGCCCGTCGATCGTCCAGATCGGCACCGAAGGCGGCTTCCTGCCGGCGCCGGTGGTCTGGCCGAACATTCCGATCGGTTTCGAGCGGAATCCCAAGAACATCGTCGTGGGCAAGCGTCCAAGAACACAATCTCTTCCTGGGACCGGCCGAGCGGGCGGATATCATCATCGACTTCTCGCAGTTCGCCGGCAAGACGATCATCCTCTACAACGACTGCCCCGCGGCCGTCCCGGCGGCCGACAGTCGTCTGGACTATTACACCGGCGACCTGGACCAGACCGCCGTCGGCGGCACGCCCCCACGCTGCCGGGCTTACGGTCCCAACACCCGCACCATCATGCAGTTCCGGGTGGCGGCGGCCGATCCTCTCAGCCGCCGCCGTCGCCTACAACCTGGCGGCGCTGCAGGCGGCGTTCGCCACGACCGGCACGGGACTCCGGGCGTCTTTGCGAGGTCGCAGGACCCGATCATCGTGCCGCAAGCGGCCTACAACACGCGCGTACAACGCGGCTTTCCCCGGAACCGGGGAGCAGTTCTACCACGATTCAGAGCACGTCGCTGACCTTCAACCCGCTGGATCTGAGCACGCCGGCGCCGTAGGCGGACCAGGTGCTCGCGACGGTGACGATGCACCTCGAGCCGAAGGCCATCCACGAGTTGTTCGAGAATGAATACGGCCGGATGAATGCCCTCCTGGGCGTCGAGATGCCGTTCACCAACGGCCTGAACCAGACGACGATCCCCTACCCGTTCATCGATCCGCCCACCGAGTTCGTCGACGACACGTCCCTGAAATCCTGGCGACGCCTATCGGCGGCAGGCGATGGGACCCAGATCTGGAAGATCACGCACAACGGCGTGGATACGCATCCCATCCACTTCCACCTGTTCAACGTGCAGCTGATCAACCGCGTGGGCTGGGACGGCGCGATCCGCGCGCCCGACGCCAACGAGCTGGGCTGGAAGGAAACGGTGCGGATGAACCCGTTGGAGGACATGCATCGTGGCGATGCGGCCGACTGCTCCCAAGCAGCCCTTCGGTCTGCCCGACAGCGTGCGTCCGCTGAACCCGATGAGGCCGCTCGGCGATCCGTGGGATTTCTTCAACGTGGATCCCAATGGAAACCCGATCGTACCGCCGCTCACCAACGCCATGTACAACTTCGGCTGGGAGTATGTCTGGCACTGCCACATCCTGAGCCATGAAGAGATGGACATGATGCGGCCGATGGGTTCAACGTGGCGCGCGCGCTGCCCATCGCACCGGTCCTATCGGTGTTGGCCGGTAGCCCGGCCATTCTTACCTGGACGGATGGCACGCCGGCGAGCGGCTCCCGCCACGCTGGGCAATCCCGCCAATGAAATCGGTTTCCGCATCGAGCGGGCCGTCAACGGCGGGGCGTTTTCCGCCATCGGCACCGCCTTGGCGAATGCGACCAGCATCAGCGACGGTGCTGTGTCGCCGGGCTCGGACTATGCCTGGCGGGTCGTGGCCTTCAACGTAGCCGGCGAGACCCCATCGAATGTTGTGGCTTGGGTGTCCACCCCGAATGACCCTACTGGTCTGCTCGCCGCGGCGCCTTTCGCCACCCAGGTCAATCTTACCTGGACGGACAATTCCCTCAATGAGACCGCCTTCCAGATTTGGCGGGCAACCGGTGGCGGGGCCCTCGCGCTTCTCACAACGGTCGGCTCGAACACCACCAGCTTCTCGGATATGACCGTGGTGGCAACGACGACCTACTCGTATCAGATCATCGCGGTCAATAGCGCGGGCAGTTCGGGACCGTCGAACCTCGCCGTGATCACGACGCCGGGGGCGCTACCGCCGCCGGCGGCACCGTCGAACCTGACAGCAACCCTCTTGGGCGCGCCCTTACGGGTTCGGCTGATCTTCCGGGACAATGCCACCACCGAGTCGGGCTTTGTGATCGAGCGTGCTGACAACGGAGGTCCGTTCGTCCCGATCGGCGCGCCGGGACCCAGACTCAATACGGGCAGCGTGACCTACATAGACAACACGGTGGCTATCGGCAACACCTACGATTATCGGGTGAAGGCCGTGAGGCCTGGAGCTTCGTCGGCCTACTCGAACGTGGTCGACGTGGATGTCTTGCTCCCGGCGGCCCCCACCAACGTCAACGTGACCGCCGTCAACAACGGGGCCAACGCTCTGGTCACGCTGACGTGGACGGACAATTCCAACAACGAGACCGGCTTCCGGATCCAGCGTGCCACGAACGCGACGTTCACGGCTGGCCTCAGTACTTCCAATGTTGGGGCCAATGTCACCACGTTCCAGCAAACCCGGCCGCACCTCGGGACCTACTACTACCGGGTCGCGGCGGTCAACAGTATCACAGGCTTGTCCGCGTGGGTCAACGCCACTCCGTTCCCGATCATTACACCGTAATATGGTGAGTAAAGGAGCCAGATGATGTACCTCAGGGGAGGGAGAAATCCCTCCCCTGGTTTTTTATCCTGGGACCGCATCACATCGAGCCTCCCACTCTCCCCGCCGGACCGATAGGGCGATAAACGCACGCCGAGAGCAATCCCTGCCCAGCATGCGCGTGCGGGGATGGCCATCGGCAACCAGAACTCGCGTGGTCAATCTCCGGACCCTCCTGATTCCCCCTCTTGACGAACCTCGGAGTTTCACCCCCGGCAAACATCATATTTGACTTCCCTGTGACCTGCGATTTCGGTTATAATACGCGTTACGCAGGGGGCTGTGTTGGCGGCGGGTGGCGCATTTTGCGCAAACAGATCCGCCGCGATCCTTCGGGCCCCACGGACAGAACAGGTTGGGTGGACGTAAGCATGAATGACCATTCCAGTAGCGAGCCAACCGACGGTATGCGCCCTATAACTGGTCCGACCCATTCACGCCTGGTGGGTCTGCTGGGGGCTGTTTCCGCCGGGGCGGCTATTGGCGTCTTCGGCATCGGCTCCCTCGTACTGGTGGGTTGGACCTTCGATATCGCGGTCCTTAAGAGCTTCGACCCCGGCCTGATCTCGATGAAGGCGAACACCGCGCTGGCCTTCATGCTCACCGGCATTTCGTTGTGGCTGTTCCAGGCGAAGCGCACGCATTTTCGGCTGGGCCGCTATATTGGCTGGGGGAGCGCTTCGTTCGTCGCCGGGCTGGGATTGCTCACCCTGGTGGAGTACCTGTTCGGCTGGAACCTGGGGATCGACCAACTGTTGTTCGCGGAACCGTCCGGGACGGCTCAGACCATCTATCCGGGCCGGCTGGCCCCCAACACGGCCTTGAACTTTCTGTTGATCGGCCTGGCGCTGCTGCTGTTGGACGTGCAGACGCGTCGCGGACATCGGCCGGCCCAGTATCTGATCGGTCTGGAAGGGATCATCGCCGGAGTCGCGCTGGTGGGCTATGTCTACGGCGCTTCGGTTCTTTACTCGCCCAGTCCGGCGGCGAATCCGATGTCGGTCCCTGCCGTGCTGGCCGGGGTTGTCGCGTTCGTTGGCCTCGGGCTCGCCCGTCCGGGGCCGGCGCTGTTGACGCTCCTGGAGGGTGAGCAGGCCGGCAGCCTGATGATGCGGCGTGTCCTGCTGCCTGTGCTCCTGGCTCCTTTCCTGGTGGACGTGGTGCTGCTGGCGGGCCAACGCGCCGGACTGTACGGCGACGACCTGGCCGCGGCGGCCCACGTGGTGTTGATGATCGCGATCCTGTTGGGACTGGTTTTGGCGGCGGCCGCTTCGTTGAACCGGACCGAGGGCGAACTCGCCACCCTTCGCGGCGCGCAGGGAGGCCCGTCGTATCCCTCCGTTCTCACGCCGGGCGGTCTCGGGCGCAGGAAGCTGCGGTATCTCATGGCCGTTGTCGTGGTCGCCGCCGCCGCCCTCGTGCGTTTGGGGTTCTTGCAGGTCCTGGGGACGCGCGCCACTTATGTGACGTTCTATCCGGCCGTGATGGTTGCCGCGCTGTACGGGGGCCTTTCGGCGGGCTTGCTGGCCACCCTCCTCTCGGCCGGCCTGGCGGCCTACTTGTGGATCGAGCCGGCCGGCCTCGCCATCCAGGATCCTGCCGATTGGCTGGCCATGACGATCTTCCTGGCGAGTGGCACGATGATCTCCGCGGTCACCGAAGCGATGCATCGCGCCCAGGCCCGCGCCGCGAAGCCGAGCTCCAAGCCGGCTTGGCCGCCGCCGGCCGGCGGGAGGCGGAAGCGCTGCGCGCGAGCGAAGAGCGATTCCGCCGCACCATGGACAACATGCTGGAGGGCTGCCAGATCCTCGGCCGCGACTGGCGGTACGTCTATATCAACGACGCGGCCGAGCGGCACAACCGCCGGCCGAAGCGGGGACCTCATCGGCCAGCGGTACATGGACGTGTGGCCCGGCATCGAATCCACGCACGTCTTCGCGGTGATCCGGCGCTGCCTGGAGGAACGGACGGCCCAGACCCTCGAGAACGAGTTCACCTTCCCCGACGGGACCATCGGGTGGTTCGACCTGAGCATCCAGCCGGTGCCGGAGGGCGTCTTCATCCTCTCCATGGACATCACCGAGCGCAAGCGGACGGAGGAGGCGATAAGAAGAGCCGCGACTCGGTTTGAGATTCTCTCGGATACCGCCTCGAAATTGTTGGAGAGCAAGAACCCCCAGCAAGTCGTAAATTCTCTGTGCCGCCGCGTGATGGAGCACCTGGATTGTCACATCTTCGTCAATTATCTCGTCGATGAACACGCTCATCGCCTGCACCTCAACACAACGGGAGGGCTGCCGGAGAAGATGGTCAGCGATCTCGAATGGCTGGATTTCGGACAGGCCATCTGTGGCCGCGTGGCCCAGGAAGGCCAACGCATTGTGGCGGAGAATATCCAGGAATCTTGCGACGCCCGCGCTGACCTGGTCCGCTCCGTCGGCATCAGGGCTTACGCCTGTCATCCGATCATGACCCAAGGCAAAGTCATCGGGACGCTGTCCTTTGGGACCAAGTCCCGCAAGAGCTTCGACGCCGAGGATTTGGCCACGATGAAAACCGTCACCGATCAAGTGGCGACGGCGATGGAACGCATGCGGGCGGAGGCGGCGCTGAAAGAGTCCCACGATGCGCTGGAAATTCGCGTGGAGGAACGGACCAGAGAATTGACGGCGGAAGTTACAGAGCGGAAGAAGGCCGAGGAAACGGTCAGGAGCGAGCGCAAGCGCTTCTTTGACGTCCTGGAGACTCTGCCGGTGATGGTGTGCCTGTTGACCGCAGACCATTACGTCGCCTTTGCCAACCGCACCTTCCGGGAGAGGTTCGGGGAGGATCACGGCCGCCACTGCTTCGAATATTGTTTTGGGAAAACCGAGCCCTGCGAGTTTTGCGAATCCTACGAAGTGCTCAAGACCGGAACCCCGCATCATTGGGAAGTTACGAGCCCGGACGGCCGGAGTATTATCGATGCCTATGACTTCCCGTTTACGGATACCGATGGCTCGGCGATGATTCTGGAGATGGATATCGACATCACCAAACAAAGGCGCACCGAGCAACTCATCCAAGCGGAGCGCAAGCGGCTGGAAAACGTCCTCGAGATGATGCCTGCCTACGCGGTGCTGCTGACGCCGGATTATCACGTTGCCTACGCCAACCGCACCTTCCGCGACTGGTTCGGCAACGATAACGGCCGGAAATGTTATGAGTTCCTGTTCCAGCGCACCGAACCCTGCGAGACGTGCGAAACCTATACGGTTCTGAAAACCGGAACGTCCCACTTCTGGGAATGGACCGGTCCCAACGGCCGAAATTACGATATTTACGATTATCCCTTCACCGATAGCGACGGCTCGCCCCTGATCATGGAAATCGGCGTCGATGTGACCGCCCACAAGCAGGCGCGGCAGGCCCTGCAATCGGCGTCGCGGTACTCCCGCAGTCTGCTCGAAGCCAGCCTGGACCCCCTCGTGACCATCAGCCCCGAAGGAAAAATCACCGATGTCAACGAGGCTACCATCGAGGTGACCGGCGTCCCCCGTTTGGAGTTGGTCGGAAGCGATTTCTGTAACTACTTCACGGCACCGGACAAGGCGCGGGAGGGCTACCAGAAGGTGATCTCCGACGGCTATGTTCGAGACTATCCGCTGACGATTCGTAATGCGTCCGGCCGCACCACGGACGTTCTGTATAATGCAACGGTCTATCTCAAAGAGGACGGCCAGGTGCAGGGTGTCTTCGCCGCGGCCCGCGACATCACGGAGCGTAAACGGATCGAGGCGGAGCTGGCCCGGCATCGCGAGCACCTGGAGGAGTTGGTCCTCCAACGCACGGAGGACCTGGCCCGGTCCAACCGGGACCTGGAGCAGTTCGCCTACGTGGCCTCCCATGACCTGCAGGAACCGCTGCGGGCCGTGGCCGGTTTCGTCGGCCTGCTCCAGCAGCGCTACCAGGACAAGCTGGATGAGAAGGCCGACAACTATATCGGCTTGGCCGTCGACGGCGCTGCTCGGATGCAAACGCTGATCGGCGACCTGCTGAGCTATTCGCGGGTGGGGACCAAGGGCAAAGCGATGGAGCCCACCGAGGCCAGGAGAGCCGTGCAGGATGCCTTGACGAACCTGCGGGCGAGCATCGCGGAATCCGGCGCGGTCCTCCAGGTCGATCCGCTGCCGACGGTCCAGGCGGACGCCGTCCAATTGACGCAACTGTACCAGAACCTGATCGCCAACGCCCTCAAGTTTCGCAGCGACCGGCCCCCCGAGATTCACATCGGCGCCCGGAGAGAGCAGGACGCCTGGCGGTTCTGGGTCCGCGACAACGGCATCGGCATCGAGCCGCAGTACGCCGAACGGATCTTCCTGATCTTTCAACGTCTGCACACTCGCAAGACGTACCCCGGCACCGGCATCGGACTGGCGATCTGCAAGAGGATCGTCGAACGCCATGGGGGGCGCATCTGGGTCGAGTCCCAGCCGGGCCAGGGATCGACGTTCTATTTCACCTTGCCTGAAAAAGGAGAACATTCGTGAGCAATTCCCCCCCACAGAAACCCATTGAGATTCTCATGGTCGAAGACAGCCCGAGCGACGCGCAGTTGACCATCGAGGCGCTGCACGCGGCCAAGATCGCCAATCGCCTCCACCACGTGGAGGACGGCGTCGAGGCCCTGCAGTTTCTACGGCAGCAGGGCCCGTACGCCGACGCGCCTCGTCCCGACCTGATCCTGCTGGATTTGAATCTGCCGCGCAAGGATGGGCGGGAGGTGCTCGAGGAGCTCAAGCGCGATCCGGACCTGAAGGTCATTCCCGTCGTGGTCCTGACCACGTCCCGGTCGGAACAGGATGTGCTGCGCTCGTATCAGCTTCACGCCAACTGTTACATTACCAAGCCGGTGGACTTCACACAGTTCATGGGAGTGGTCAAGGCCATCGAAAATTTCTGGTTGACCATTGTGACCTTGCCGAAAGAGACATGAAATGGCGACGAACGAGGCACTCATCCAGGTCCTGCTGGTGGAGGACAGCCCCTCCGATGCGCAGTTGCTCTGCGAGCTCCTCCAGGAGTACCCGCCGCAGAAGTTCGCGATTGAACGTGCGGAGCGGCTGGAGGAGGCCATCCGGCGGGTGGCGGAAACCACCTTCGATGTGGTTCTCCTGGACCTGACGCTGCCCGACAGCGCCGGTCTCGACACCTGTACGAGGATGCGTCGGGCCGCCCCGCAGGTGCCGATCGTCGTTCTGACGGGGGTGGACGACGAGACGGTGGCGTTGGAGGCGATGCAGCAAGGAGTCAAGGACTACCTCGTCAAGGGCCAGATCATCCATGGCGGCACGATCGGCCGGACCATACGCTATGCCGTGGAGCGCAGCCGGTCGGAGCGGGCCCTGCGCGAGAGCGAAGAACGATACCGCCGCTTGTTCAATGAGGCTCTGACGGGCGATTTCCTGGCCCAGCCGGACGGAAAGGTCATCGAGTGCAACCCCGCCTTCGCGGAGATCTACGGCTTTAGCGACCGTGCGGCGGCGACGCAAGGCAGCCTGTCGCAGTTCAACCCGCCGGAGTGGGCCTATCTGAGGGATCGCGTGAAGACCGAGTGCAAGGTCCAGGGGCATCAGTGTGTGCACCGGCGTCCCGACGGCACGGAAATCCACGTGGTCGCCAATCTTGTGGGCCGGTTCGACGAGGCGGGGCAGCTCGTGGAAGTCAAAGGCTACCTCTTCGACGACACGCAGCGCCAACGAGCGGAGGAGCATCTGCGCGAGGCGCATCAGCAGTTGCTGGTGCAGGCCGAGCAATTGCGGGCGGCCAACGAGGAGCTCCACGGGCAAGCCGAAGAACTGGCGGCACAGGCCGAAGAGCTGCGGGCCGCCAACGAAGACTTGCGGGTACAGGATCTGGCGCTGCGCGAGAGCGAGGAACGGTTGAAGCGGTCGCAGGAGATCGCGCATCTCGGCAGTTGGGAGCTGGACCTGATCCACGACCGTTTGACGTGGTCGGACGAAGTGTACCGGATCTTCGGCCTCAAGCCGCAGGAGTTCGGCGCCACCAACGAGGCGTTCCTCGCGCGGGTGCATCCCGAGGACCGTGCCGCCGTGGACGCGGCCTATACCGCCTCCGTGTGCGAAAACCGGGACACCTACGAGATGGAGCACCGGGTGGTCCGCCCCTCGAGCGGCGAGGTTCGCGTCGTCCACGAGAAATGCGAGCATTTCCGGGACGCGTCGGGCCGGATCGTGCGCTCCGTCGGCATGGTCCACGACATCACCGAGCGCAGGCGGGCGGTGGAGCAACTGCGCAAGCTCTATCGTACGCTCCGGGCGCTGGGCCACAGCAGTCACACCTTGATGCACGCGACGGAGGAATCGGCGTACGTGCAGGAAGTCTGCCGGATCGTCGTCGAAGATTGCGGTTACGCGCTGGCGTGGATCGGCTATGCCGAGGAGGACGAAGCCAGAAGCGTTCGACCGGTGGCCCATTCGGGTTCCGAGGACGGCTATCTGGAGACGCTCCGGATCACCTGGGCCGACACGGAGCGCGGCCGCGGCCCGACCGGCGCCGCCATCCGCACGGGCCAGCCCTGCCTGTGCCACGACATCCTGACCGATCCCGACTTCGCCCCTTGGCGGGAGCAGGCCGTCCAGCGGGGATATGCTTCTTGCGTCGCTCTTCCTCTGCTCTCCGGCGGCAAGACCCTGGGCGCCGTTACCCTCTATTCGAGAGATCCCGGTCCCTTCTCCACGGACGAGGTGAAGTTGCTCATGGAGCTGGCGGCCGATCTGGCCTACGGCATCACCTTCCTGCGACTGCGCACGGCTCACGCCCAGGCGGAAGCCCAGTTGCGCCGGCTGAACGACCAGTTGGAGGAGCAAGTGCAGGCCCGGACGGAGGAGCTGAAAGACACCGTGGAGCGATTGCAGGAGGAAGTGCTCCGCCGGACGCGGGCCGAAGGCGACCTCCGCCAGCGGTCCCAGATGCTGGAGCACCGGGCTCACCAGCTTCAGAAGCTCACGCTGGAGCTGTCCCAGGCGGAGGACCGCGAGCGCAAACGCCTCGCCGAGGTCCTGCACGATGATCTGCAGCAAATCCTGACGGCCTCGACGTTCCACCTGCACATTCTGAAGGGCCGGCTCAAGAACAACAAGGCTTTGGGGGACATCGCCGAGCACACCAATCAGTTGCTCAAGGAAGCGATTGACACGTCTCGCAGTCTGTCGCACGATCTCAGTCCGGTCCTGCTCTACCGGAACGACCTCGGCACGACGTTCGAGTGGTTGGCGCAGCAGGTGCAGGCCAAGCACGGCCTGACGGTTCACGTCGAGGTCCGTGACCGCGTGGACTCGCCTTCGGACGCGCATAAAGCCTTCCTGTTCCGGGCGGCCCAGGAAATCCTGTTCAACATCGTCAAGCACGCCGAAGTCAAGGAGGCCCGGGTCCGGCTGCAACGCATGCGGGAACAGTTGTGGTTGACGATCGGCGATCAAGGGCAGGGGTTCGACCCGAAGTCGCTGGACAAGACCGCCGGGTTTGGGTTGTTGAGTATCCGCGAGCGCGTGGAGCTGCTCGGCGGCCGCATGAAGATCCGCAGCGCCAAGGGTAGAGGCAGCACGTTCCTCATCGCGGTCCCGGATGCCGTGGCGGCCGACACCCCGCGCCGGCGCCGAGCGGCAGGTGCCCCGCCAGGCCGCCCCGCCCAAACACGCGCAGCAGGCGGGCGAGCGGGTGTTGCGCGTCCTGCTGGTGGACGATCACCAGGTCGTGCGCGAAGGCATGGCGGCCCTGCTCGGCGAGCAGCGGGACATGGAGATTGTGGGCCAGGCGGGCGACGGGCGGGAAGCGGTGGACCTGGCGTCCCTGTTGGAACCGGATGTTATCATCATGGACGCCACCATGCCGGGGATGGCCGGGGACGAAGCCACGCGGCAGATCAAGCGGCACCAGCCGAAAACGCGGATCGTCGCCCTGTCCATGTTTGACGAAGCCCAGATGGCGGAGACGATGCGCCAAGCCGGCGCCGAGATCTACCTCGTCAAGACGGCGCCGTCGGACCAACTGCTGGCCGCCATCCGCGGCTCCTAATCCAGCTCGTCACGACATCACACGCTTGTTCCTCAGAGCTCTGCCGAGGTCAGGCCTTCCTGGATGGCGTATTTCGTGAGTTGTGCGACCGTGTCGACGTTCAGCTTGTTCATGATCCGCAGCCGATGCGCCTCGATCGTCTTATGGCTGACGTGCAGTTGCTGGGCAATGTGCTTGACGGTTCCGCCCTCGGCCAGAAGTTGCAGGATTTCGCGCTCCCGCGGTGTGAGCAGCGAAAACACCGTCGGCTCGGTCTTCTCCTCCGGGCGCCCGAGCTCTTCCACGACGATATTGCTGATCGAGGGACTCACGTAGGTTTTTCCTTCCGCCACGGTGCGCACGGCGCGCGCCAGCTCGTCGAACCCGCAATTCTTGTGCAGGTAGGCCGAGGCTCCCGCCCGGAAGATCTCCTTGATGCAGGGTTTCGCCGAGTGCATGGAAAGGACGATCACGTGTACTCCCGGCACATCCCGCCGGATCTCACGGGTGGCTTCGATGCCGTTCAGATTCGGCATGTTGATGTCCATGACCACGATATCCGGCCGGAGCTCTCTGGCCTTCTCCACGGCGGCGTATCCGTCGCCTGCCTGGCCGACGATCTCCATGTCCTCCTCCGCCTCGAAAGCCTGGCTCAGGCCATCCCGCAGGATGGCATGATCGTCGGCCAGCATGATCCGAATGCCCATGGCGCTGCTCCTCTTCTCTGTATCCACTACGGGCCGCTGTCACCGGACGCCCAGCCCAAACCCACTGGGGGCACTCACAGGTGCTGTTTCGTGAAGGACACGGAACAACTCTTTGTCACCAGCATGTACGACGGATTTGCCCTGGCGTTCATCGTCACGCGGCCGCGACGAAATATTTTGTGCGCAGAAAGAGAAATCCCCCGACACGCCGTGGGAACCGCTTGTCGTGGTCGTCTTCGTCCAAGTCATCTTCGTTCGTGGGAACGGCGCCATGGGCTCGCACGATGTGTCTTACCATCCCCGCGAGATCCGTGGAGGCAAAGGCACACTCAAAGCAGAGCCAACCGCCCGCACGATACACGGGCAAAGACCGCCGGTCCTCGATCAGTCGGCGAAAGAGCGAGACTTCTTTGCGGCTCAGGCAAGCATAGCCGACAGGCCCTCGGGCCTGCGAATACTCTGGCGATCTCATATCCATACGAAGCTGCGCAGTCATTCCTGGAACTGTTGGCAGCCTCCCGTGTGCTCCTTGTCCCCAGCCGGTCCAGTTTAGTAGCTGATACGAATCATCTGGTAATCGGTTCTGGGAATCCGGCGGATCCCGCGAGCGGGAACCTGCCTGGCGTGGACGCCGGTCCCTGGTGCGGCACCTGGCTATATTTCCCAGATTAACATTTCCCACTGGTCTCATCCGCCGGGGGACGCCCAATCCCCTGGAAACGTGGCCGGCGGCCGCCCACGGCATCTGCGCGTGCCGCCATGTCCCGTCCGCCCGCGCCGTTCGGGGAGACGGCGTACCGATTTGCTGAACCGCAAAGGCAAGACGGCAGTAGATATGGCACACGGTGACAGGATGGCTCAATAGCACCGTGATCCTGATGGGGTTGCTGTGCGAGCTTCCTGAAAGGGCGCCGCGGGGGCACGGTGGCAGGATGGACATACGCCAATGGATAGGAACACCAATGAAACCGAAGAAGGCATCGAGAATCGAGGTGTTGCCGGAGAGAACGCGACGGAAACGAGTGTGGGCGGTCCGCCGGCAGCTCAAACAAGGGCGATATGACGTCGACTCCCGTCTGGCCGCGGTCCTCGACCGGGTGCTTGAGGAGGTCGCCGTTTGAGGCGGCCCGAGACAGGCGGCTTGGCGCCAGGGAGCGCAGAGGAGAATACGCCGCGGCGCTGCGCCGCGGGCCATTGCATACAGAAGGGGGCACCTATGAAGAATCGTGACAATCAGATGAGCAAAACAGCTTCGATCTACGCGAACGAAGCGAGAGAGGGATACGGGAGGACGGGCACGGGGATCGGCTCCGCTCCGAGTGAGGGCAGGGCCAGGCCCACGACGTTCATTTCGCAGGGCAGGGCCTCTGGGGCGGCAACGCGGTTGACGCACGAGCAAATCGCCGAACGAGCCAGATCTCTCTGGCTGGCCAGCGGGTGCCTGCCCGGCCGGGATGAGCAGAACTGGCTGGCGGCGGAAGCACAGTTGAAGGCCGAACTGAAGTCGCGCTGACGCTCTGCCGCGCCTCGTGGCCCCGGGGAAGGGGTACTGTCGCGGGACATGGAGGTCCAGGACACACGAATCACGCTGCTGTCGTGGGAATCGTTGCATTCGATCGCCCTTACAAGCACTCGGCCTCCGGCCTGTGTGAAGTGCAAAGTTTGAAGCAGGAAGACTCCAAGGACTCGCCGCAGGCTGGTCCAGCTTCAAACTTAGAGCCTCCAACACAATGACGGTTTCGGGAAGCGTTGCCGCCCGCTGTCATTCCCGCGAAAGCGGGAATCCACTAACGCCGCAGCTTTCCTGGACCCCCGCCCCCGATCGGGTCGGGGGCAGGCTCTGCGCGGGGGTGACAAGAGAGGGCCACACCCTTATTCTGTTAGAGGCTCTTAAAACTTCACACTTGAAACTCCTTCCCAAATTGGGTTCGTTTCGCACACTCAGTTCTCAGTTCCCAGTTCCCGGTTCTCAGTCAACCGGGAACTGCCAACGGCAACTGTCAACCTGTCTTCTTGGCCTTCATCTGCGCCGACGGAAAATGGGTCTGTAACCAGCTTGGCCTCTGTTGGCACCGGTGGAAATTGGCTTTGTTTCGCCGGACCCGCTGGGAGCCGGATCGTTCCTAACCCCTGTCCCGCAAAGACTTTGCCCTTCGCCGGGACCAACACAAATTGGGTTTGTTTCGCACGATTGCCCCTGGGCCTCCGCCACAGTAGCATGGGCGTCCCGCCCATGATTGAGATTCACCGGCAAAGCCTGCCCTGAGAGCGCAGCCGAAGGGATGCCCGTGCCACGTGGCGAGCCGCAAATTGGCTTTGTTTCGCACGATTGGCCCTCGGCGGCCGACGTGTTCGTGGTAGCGCCGGCAGGCGTTTCCGGGTTCCCAAACGCGTCTTGTCGCGTTTGGGGTCCCTCCTCCAGGGCGGCGATCTTTGCCAGCAGGTTGTCCAGGGTGAAGTCCGGCGGGAGCGTCTCACGTACGGTCCCGGACCGCCGTCCCCGGCGGTTATCCTCTGCCATCGACAGGTCCGTGGGGTGCGTATCACGCACCGCTCCTCTTGGGCTGGTGGCTGGTCCACCCACCGCCCCCTGGCGCTGCCCCTGCACCTTGTGCAACTCCGCCATGGTCCGGTACAGGCTGTTCTCGATCCGCCGCTCGTACATCAGCAGCCGGTCCAGGACCTTGGTCTCGGAGAAGTCCTTCACCACCGTCAGACCTACGACCGGATCGGCCGCATCCGGCACGAGGCTCGGCCGCCACCGCTTGATCTGCGGGTCGTCGGCGCATTGCTGATACATCACGTCAAAGGACTCCGTGTGGAACCGCTCCGCCCGTTGCAGCCGCCAGGACAGGCCCGCGATCCGCTCCACCAGCTGCGACTCCGTCAGCCCCACCGGGGCCAGTTCCGCACGGAATTGATCCCGCAAGAGGTCGAAGTCATCGGTATCCTCGCCCACGACCACCGCCTGCTTGGCCAGCAGGCCATGCCTGAGGGCATTCTGGGCGACTTTGGCCTTGCCCTCGGGCGTACGGGGCCCGGTGGACTTCTGGGAATTGGCACGATTGGCTTCGGTTTGTGCTTCCGTCGTCATGTGTGAGCCTCCAGAATTGATGATTGATGATTTACGATTTGCGATCCATGCTTTTCGACTCTTGCCCTTTGCCTTCTTACCTTTGCCTTCTGCCTTGTCCTGCCAAAAGCGGACAGACCTGTACCTATATGCGCCTCCCTATATCCGGGCGTGTTGCACGAATCGCAGCAGAAAAATGCGCCACGGCGCTGGCGAAAAACGCCGTAACTCCTTGTCCGGACTGGAATAAAAAAAATCTGCGCGCGCGGGCATTTTGGGTCCCGGACTGTTGCACGAATCGTGCCGTTCTGACGGGACGTGGGGACGGGTACCTTGGTGTCCGCGGAATTCCCCCAGGATAATGCGCCCGACGGCCTGACTGCTCCGGCAGCCCGGCCCAACCACCGGGGCTCCGCCCCGAACCCCGGCATTTTGCGCCTGGGGCCAATAGCATGGTAGGAAGACCAAGGGACCGATCTCCCTCGCGAGCAGGTTCCCGGCCCACGCTGTTCTTACCATGCCCTTGGAAGAAAGCGCCAAAGGCCAGGGGTTGGGGGGCAAAGCCCCCCACGAGCCCTCCAAGTACGCACAAACCGGACGAGTCGAATTTCTCGCGCGGGGTGTTTTACCTTTTCCACCGTTGCACAAACGTGGCCGTTCGCAGCTATCCTCTCGCCAAAGCCTGCCCCTTCGGCGGTGCTCAGGGCAGGCTCTGAGCTAAGCCGAAGGGACGCAAAGAACGCCAAGAAGAGGGACGAAGATGGTTCTACCCCTTGCCCGGCACTGGTCGTGACCCCGCCGTTCGCCCGGACCGAGGGGCACCACATCTTCTGCTTCTGCACCTGTGGAAGTACTTCCCGCGGTCCCAAAAAGTCTTGACTAACGCAAGTGTGCGTGGTATACTAAAAAAAGTTTCGGTACAGTGACGGGTCGGTGGTGTATGAGCGGGGCGACTCCAAGACTCCTCGTGGGCGTCGTTCTGTAGTCCCGTGACCGCCGTGAGTGACGCGCCCGTAATTTGGAGGAAGAGAAAGATGATCAAAAGAAGTGTACGTTTGCAACTGGCGGTGGCGGTGGTGCTGCTGGCAGGAGCCTCCGGCGTGTGGGCGGACCTGGTCAGCACCCCTGTGCCGAACACCGCCTACATCACCCACGATGGGTTGGATTGGGCCTGGGTCGCGCCGGTCAACGAACAGTGGTGGGGCAGCAATGAACTCATGGCGCCCGGCTTCCACGAGGATTGGCGTTTCGCCACCGACGCGGAGATGGCCAGCCGGCCCACCCTCGCGGATTTCACGAGACCGGATGGGTCGGAGATCAAAGCACCTGAGTACTGGAACACCTATTTCACGCATGTCGACGCGGGCGACCTTGGGTCCGGGTATGTCTACAGCACGTGGGGACACAGTGCCGCGGAGACGCTGTATGTCCGCGATGCGTCGGTGGTGCCCGTACCTGGCGCCGCGCTTCTCGGGCTCCTGGGCCTGAGCGTGGCGGGCATGCGGCTGCGACGCCACGCGGCGTAGTCGACCATCAACGAGCAGACTGCCTGGGGCCGTGCGGACCTCGTACAGCCCCTTCTTCTCTCAGGACCGCAGCGGCCCGCCGCATACCTGTCTGGTCCACGTTGGGTGGCATAGGATTGACGGTCTACCCCCGGCACGATCGGTAGTGCTCGGCCATTGTGCCCACCAACCCGTTCTGACAAAGAGTGGCACGAAGAACGCCGAGAACTCGGGACTGTCAACTTCGACCCGACTGCCGGCCACAGACCACCGACAACTGCTTTTGGAACCACCGAGGATACGGAGATACGGAAACCGCCGATCAACGCTGATGAACGCAGCCCGGCCTTCGGCCGGAACCAAGTGTTCCTCTCGCCAAGCCGCCAAGAGCGCCAGGAAAGCCAGGCCTGACCTGTGTCTTCCCCTTGGCGATCTCCGCGTCTTTGCGCGAGACATAAGTCGTTTTACTCTGGTGGCTTACGGTGTCACGTGAGGATCATCTGGAAATTCTTTTCAGTTCTTGCGAGTTTGCAGCGCGGGGGGCACAGACGAGGAGGGCGGACGGCAGAGGACGGAAGGCACAAGGCCGGAGGCGTCCAACTCAAATCATCAATCATAAATCATCAATCCGGAGGCTACCGGCTACCGCTTCTTTCCACGGGGCTCCGCCCCGAACCCCGAGGTTTTCCGCTTTTCGCCAATAGCATGGCAGGGGAGTAAGACGCCCGCTGCTGGTCGTGGTCCCAGCGTTCGCGCGGACCGAGGGACACCACGTCTTCCTGAGACTCAGGACCGACCGGAGGTCACACCGACACGTTTCACATCTTGCATCGGGCGTGTGTTTCTACTGGCGCCGACATGCGCGGGGCGACGGACCGGCGGTCCGGCGATATGCCGAGCGCGGAATCAGACCGGGCGTGAGAGTCCCTTGCGACTCGTGGGCACGGATGGTACTCTGAAGCCGCAACTTGAGCCAGTTGGGCTCCGCCGGACTGAGGTGTAAGCGTTGATGGGAAATAGGAACCCTGGGAATCCATTCACCAATATGAGAAACACAACAACACTCCTTTGTTCGCTGGTCTGTGCCCTGTCGGGCTCGGCCTTCGCGTCGCAGACCTTCACCCTCACGCTCGACCCGGCCGCCGCCGGACCGGGAAGATTCGCGGCGGAGGAAATCCGCCGGGAGGCAGCCGCGCGCGGCATGACGGTCGTCGGCGCCGATGCGACAGCGCCCGCCGATGCGATTCGCATCTCGCTGGCCGTCGACGCACCTGCCGGAACCGATGCCGTCGCGCAGAGCTACCGCATCCGCGTGCAGAACGAGAACGGCCAGCGCACCATCACCGTGCGCGGCGCCGACGCCGCCGGCGTGATGTATGGCGGGCTGGATGTCGCGGAGGCGATTCGCACGGGCACGCTCGATTCGTTGAAGGACTCCGACCACACGCCGCACATCGCCCAGCGCGGCATCAAGTTCAACATCCCGCTCGATCTGCGCACGCCGAGCTACACCGACCCCTCCGATGCCGCGCAGGCGAACATCCCGGAAATGTGGAGCATGGATTTCTGGCGCGAGTTCTTCGATGACATGGCCCGCCACCGCTACAACGTCCTCTCGCTGTGGAGGCTCCATCCCTTCCCCAGCATCGTGAAGGTGCCGGAGTTCCCGCACGTCGCGCTGGATGATGTCTGGCGCACCAGGGAGAAGCTGGACGAGAATTTCAGCGGCAACGGCGACAACTTCGTGCGGCCGGACATGCTCGCCAACCACGAGGTCGTGAAGAAAATGACCATCGACGAGAAGATCCAGTTCTGGCGCGACGTCATGCAACTGGCGAAGGACCGCGGCGTGGACGTCTATTGGTTCACCTGGAATGTCTTTCTCTACGGCGCGGAAGGCAAAGACGGGATCACCAGCGACGAAGGCGCGCCCCGCACGATCGAGTATTTCCGCGCCAGCGTGCGCGAGACGATCAAGACCTATCCGCTGCTCGCCGGCTTCGGCATCACCGCCGGCGAAAGCATGCCGGAGAACATCGGCGGGATGACCAAAGAGCAATGGCTCTGGAAGACCTACGGCGAAGGCATTCGCGATGGGCTGAAGGACACCCCCGACCGGAAATTCCGGCTCATCCATCGCTTCCACATGACGGCCCTGAGCGAGATTCAGAAGGAGTTCGCCGAACTTCCCTGCACGCTCGACCTCAGCTTCAAATACGCCATCGCCCACATGTATTCCGTGCCCAATCCGAGCATGATCCAGCCGGTGCTGCCGTTGCTCAGTCCCGAGCTCCGCTGCTGGCTCACGGTGCGCAATGACGACATCTACAGCTTCCGCTGGGCCGACGTGGACTATGCCCGCGCCTTCATCAAGGCCATCCCCGGCGGGACAAGATCGCCGGCTTCTACATGGGCTGCGACGGCTACCTCTGGGGGCGCGACTTCCTCACCAAGGACCCCGGCACGCCCGCGCCAGACCGTGATGCAGAAGCAATGGCTCTCCTTCGCCCTCTGGGGCCGCCTCGCCTACGAACCCGATCTGCCGGCGGCCACGTTCGAGCGTCTCACCGCCGCCCGTTTCCCCGGGGCCGATGTGCCCCAGCTCACCGCCGCGTGGGCGGATGCCTCGAAGACGTTTCCCTACATCACCCGTTTCTTCTGGGGCGACATTGACCTCAAATGGTTTCCCGAAGCCTGCCGGAGAAAGAGCGGCTTCTACACCGTGCGCGATTTCGTCGAAGGCGGCACGATGCCCGGTGCCGGCGTGCTCAACATCATCGAGTGGCGCACCGGCCTGCTCGGCCAGGCAGAAGCCGGACGGCGTCACGCCGCTGGAAATCGCCGCGACCCTGGAGGCCAACGCCACGAAGGCGCTCGAAGCCCTGCCCGAACTCCAGCGCGCCGCCGTCACTCCTGCCGGCAGCGCCAAAGAATACGCCGCCACGCTCGGCGACATCGAAGCCATGTCGCATCTCGGGCCTCTACTACGCGGCGAAGATTCGCGGTGCCTGCGACCTCGCGCTCTTCGACAAAAGCGGCGACGCCAAGCAACAAGCCTCCGCCGTGCAGCACCTCGAAGCGGCCCTGAGCCACTGGAAGAATTACGCCGCCGCCTACACGCGCCAATACGTTCAGCCCGTGCTCTACAACCGCGCCGGCTGTGGTGGACATCCCCAAGCAAACCGAGAACGTCGCCGCCGATGTGCAGATGGCGCGCGACTGGAAACCCGGCACCATCGACGAAGCCAAGATCAAGCGCTCCGGCACGGAGGCGGGATTCCGGAAGTAATTGGATGAGGCGGCAGGGGAGATGCCGCGAGTCATTTGTTCGGCTCCACCAGCCGGAGGTTCGGCTTTGGCGGCGCCTTCATGCCTGCGCCGAGGTAGAAGCTGGGGTGCGGCGGCTGGTTGTACGTCACGTTCTGGGCGGCGACCTGCACGCGGTACTGCGGGTCGTGCATCAGCGTGTAGAGGCGGTGCTCGGTCGGGATCGTCGTGGTGTAGATGCGCAGGGCCTGGTTGCCGGCTGCGGAGCACGACTTCCTCGCGCCAGTCGCCCAGGATATCGGCGCTGATGACCGGTGACTGCTTGGTGCCCGCGGCGGCCTGGGCGCCCTCGGCGGTCAGCAGGGTGGTCATCGTCCCCGTCTGCCAATCCCACTTGGCGATGCGGTTGCCATTGACCATCTCGCGGAGCAGATCGCCGTCCCACCAGACGACGAAGTTGGTCATGCTCGGGCCCTGGGGCGCGATGGGCTCCCCTTTGCAGGTGCGAACGCCGCTGAGAGAGCCCCACAGTTCCTCGCCCCGGTAGCGGGGGTCAATGTCGCCGGTGATGCCCCGTTCGGCGTCGCCGCCGTCGCCCATGCTCCAGATGATCCTGCCGCTCTTGGCGTCGTACAGCGCCACGCCCGGCGTCCACTGGTCCCAGACGCTGCCTTCATTCTCGTGCGGGCCGTAGACCTGGAGGCCGGGCCGATCCGGGTCCATTTTGGCCACGTGCAGCGCATCGCCGTGGCGCAGGCCCGTGGTGAACAGTCCTTGGCCGTTATCGTCCACGACCATCGAGCCGTAGACGATTTCGTCTTTCCCATCCTCATCGACATCGGCGACCATGACCGAGTGTGCGCCCATGCCGGAATAGCCGTAGACATGAGCGCCTTTGTTGGCTCCCGGCGTCATGTTCTCATCGACGGTGAGGACCTTGCCCTGGACGGAGACGACCTGCCGCCGCTCTTTCACGCCGGCACGGTCCCAGATCATCCATTCGCCCCGGCTGGGCTCCCTGCCAGGAGCCGGCGTTGTCGGTGATCTTGTTCAGACCGACGGCCGGATCGACGGTGGCGCTTTCGGTAATGTAGGGCTGGCCGTCGTTGGGGTGGGTCAGGCTGTCGAAGACCCAGCGCGAGGTGAGCTTCCCATCGCGCCAGTCCCAGGCGGCCAGGACGGACCGGCCGTAGTAGCCGCGGCACATGATGACGCTGGGGCGGACGCCGTCCAGGTAGGCCACGCACGCGAGGAAACGGTTCAGGCGGTTGCCCGTGGTGGTGGTCTCCATGCCCCCGTTGCCGCCGATGCCGCCCCAGCCGCCCAGCGGCTCGCGGCCGGGGATATAGTTGGCGCGGGCCAGCTCGGCGCCGGTCGTGCCGTCAAAGATCGAGAAATACTCCGGCCCGGTCATGATCTTGCCATAGGTGCGCGAGGTGCGGTTGCGATCGACCCAGTCGGCGTTCGGATCGCCGATGACTTTGCCCGTGCCGTCCACGGATCCCATCGGCGGTGCGGACGGCGACTTCCGCGCGTCCATCGCCGTCGAGATCGTAGACCATGAACTGGGTGTCGTGCTCGCCCTCGCGGATGTTCTTGCCCATCTGGATCGTCCACAGGAGCGTGCCGTCGAACTTGTAGGCCTGGAGGACCGTGTTGCCGGTGATCCCCGTGGAGGCAGTGTCCATCGAGCGCTGGATGCCCTTGACGATGATCTCGTATTCGCCGTCGCCATCGAGATCGGCGACCGAGCCGTCGCCCGCCTGGGTCTTGTCCGGCAGTTTCAGCGGGATTTCAAAATAGTCCCGCACGGGCGCATTGGCGGCGATCCTGTTCAGGAAGGGCTTGCTGCTCTCGCCTTCGACGCCGTTCAGGACCGGGCGAACGAAATACGCGTTGTCCTTGGTCAGATCGACGCCGCTGTCCTGGTAGCAGGTCGCCTTGGCAATGGGCGTGCTGTTGAGCTTCACCGGCTGGGCGTCGCCCGTGGCGCGATAGACGTTGAAGGCAATGCCCTCGGGATCGGTGCCCAGCAAGCGCCAGCTCACGAAGACCTTGCCCTGGCCCTGATTGACGGCCGCCACGCCGCGGCCCAGATATTCCATCTGAATCGCCGGCTTCTCTGACGACCGGCGCCCGCCCATTTGTCCCCAAGCCGATGCGGCCAGGAGCGCCGCGATGACAAATCCTGCTTTGATCACTCTGCCGTTCATGACCACTGTTCCTTTCCGCAGCTCGACGAATCTCGGCCGGCCCTGGCGCGCCGCGAGCGCCGCGGGCAAGTCTATCCCATCGGGGCGGGAATCTCCAGAACATTGGCGACCTGTGCGACTTCGCGGCGCTTGACCTGGGTAGCGGCTTGTGCTATGCTATTTCCGGTCATTCCCTGATGCGCAGTGCCGCTGCGGGCGCCGTCTGTAAACGCTGGAGTGAAGGAGTCATCGACGACATTCGCGTGACCAAGCTCTGATGGAGGACGGATTGCTCCGGACGAAGACACCGCATGAGCCTTGCACGGTTGTGGTTTATACTCGGTCTCGTTTGTGCTGTCAGCGTTTTGCCGGCGGCATTTGGGGTCAGCGCTCGGCGTCGGCGGACGCGCTTCCACCGGCGGCGCCCGACTTGGCTCTCGATGCGCCAGCCGGTGTCATCTCCTGGTACGAATTTCTGGACCTCGATGATCCCTGCGCGGTGCGGGACGCCGACGGCAACGCCGTGCTCACTTTCGCCGGTTTCGACGCCAACGACCGGCTCGTCTGGGCGAAAGGCTTTGAAAGCCTCGACGCCTGGCGTGCCTACGCCGGCAACGACCCCTGTCTGGCGAACGACAAGACCGAGCAGGTCGGTTGGGCGCTGTCCGGCGGCAAAGAGGATATCTTCTGGCAGTTGCAGGCGATCCTCTATCTTTGTCCGGAATACCGGAACCTCGTGGCGGCCATAGAAAGCCGGCCCCTCGTCTATGACGGCAATCGCAAGACGTGGCTCGCGCCGGGCATCCAATTGACCGGGGCGGACAATCGTTTCGATCTGTCCACGGCCACGGTCTTCTGGAACCCGACGGTCTCGTCGGCCGCCGGCGGCGTGCAGCCGTGGGACCGATTTGCCCCGCTGGTGGCCCTCGCGCACGAGCTGGTCCACGCGTATCAGCGCATCGTGGAGGACGAGACTGCGTATAGCAGCCCTCTGCAGGTCGCGGCCATGAAGGAGGAGAACCTCATCCGCCAGGCCTTCTACCGCCGCGTGCCGGGCTACCAGGACCTGCGGCCGCGTCCGGGCAATGCCGGCTTCTATCTGGGCACGATGCTCCAATATCTTTTCGACACCGTGGAGTGGGCGGACTGGTCGCTGAGCTATGCCCCTTGGCTCGACGTGTTCCTGGAAGAGCGACCAGGCGATCCATGATACGAAGTGGCAGAAATTCGTGCGCGGTGAGGCTTTGTCATCCTGAGGCGAAGCCGAAGGATCTGGCCACCGAACGGGAGGTTTCTGTCATTCGCAGCCCAGATCCTTCACTGCGCTGCGCTGCGTTCAGGATGACAAATACCGCGCACGAATTAGGTCGTATGAGAGGGCGGTGGCATGTGTGACGACGGCCAGGATATTCGACCTCCGACGGCGTTTACCGGATGGCGCCTGTCGCGGGTGTGCGCCGTGGCCATCGTGTCGCTGGCCTGCTCGGCACGGGCGGTGGAATTCGCCGGCGGCGCGGGGACGGCGGCGGCGCCGTACCAGATCGCCACAGCCCGGCAGCTTGTCTCCATCGGCGCCGACCCGAACCTGCTCGGCAAGCACTTTGCCCTGGTCGCCGATATCGATCTGGACCCCAATCTGCCGGGCGGACAGGTCTTCCCGCGCGCCGTGATTGCCTATGACGATGACCCGTACAGCGGTCCTCGGGTGGCCTATACGGGGCGCTTCTATGGCAACGGTCACACGATCCGTCATCTGACGATCGAGGGCGCAGCCATGTTGTATCTGGGCCTGTTCGGCAGAATCGGCTCCAGCGGCCGCGTCTACGATCTGGCCCTGGAAGAAGTCAGCATCCGGGCCACGGATCACGCGGCGCGCTTTGGCGGGATTCAACGAAGGTGGGCTCACCAACTGCTCGGTGACCGGGAGTATCTGGGGTCCCGAGCGCAGCAGTTGGCTTGGCGGCCTGGTGGGGATCAACGCCGGGACGATGATCGCTTGCCGCTCCGACGTCACCCTGACCGCGGGCGACCACGGGCTGATGCTGGGTCTGCTCGCGGGGATGCATCGGGGCGGCATGGTCAACTGCCGCGCCGGCGGCGCTCTGGCCAGCGGCTCGGACAGTCTCTACCTGGGTGGCCTGACGGGCGCCTGTAGCGGAGGCATTATCCGCGACAGCCGCGCCTCGGGTCATATTGCCGGCGGGGACAGAAGCTGGGCCCTCGGCGGTCTGGCGGGACGCGCGGACTCGGAGAGCGTGATCGCCAACTGCTCCGCGAGCGGCGCCGTCACCGGCGGCGGACGAAGCCATGATCTCGGCGGCCTGATCGGGGCCTGCTTCGGGGCCGAGATGGCGGACTGCTCCGCGACCGGCAACGTCACCGGCGGGGAGGCAAGCTATTCCCTCGGCGGGCTGCTCGGCTCGTGCCTGGGCGTCGCCGTCAGCGACTGTTATGCCACCGGGACCGTTTCCGGCTTTCGCATGCTGGGCGGGTTCGCGGGACGCGTGCAAGCAGGGACGTCGATCGTCCATTGCCATGCCGTCGGCAGGGTGCTGCGGGGCGCCGGCCCGTGGGGCCGGGGCGGCTTTGCGGGGCACGTCGACAGTCCAACGGACGTCCGCGTCACGGGCTGTTTCTGGGATGTCGAGGCGAGCCAGGCGTCCGCGAGCGCGGCCGGCACGGGCCTGACTGTGGCCCAGATGCAGGACGTGCGCACGTTTCAGGCGGCCGGATGGGATATGGCCGGCGACCGGACGGATGGCACGGCGGACCTGTGGCTTGTGCCCGAGGGGGGCCGGTACCCGGTGCTGGCGACCCTCTCGGATTCGTACCAGCCGCTCACGCTGAAGGGGACCGGGATCTCCTCTGATCCCTACCGGATCGCGACCGCCGAGGATCTTGGCGCAATGGGCCGATACAGCCGGTCCGCATGGTATCGGCTGGTCGCAGATATCGACCTGTCCGGCATCACGTGGTCGGCGCCCCCCGTGGCGGCCTTTGACGGAGTCTTCGACGGCCGCGGGCATCGGATCAGGTTCCTGACCCTTCGTGGGGACACCGGAGACCGCTCCGCAGCGCCGCTCGCGTGGGTGGCTTGTTTGGGCGGATCGGCCGCAATGGCTGGGTTTTCGATCTCGGTCTAGAGAATGTCTCGATCGACGTGCCGGATAACTCACTCCGTGTCGGCGCCTCTGGCGGGTGAGAACGCCGGCCACATCGTCAACTGTTACGTCACGGCGACAATGGCAGGCGGCAACAACTGCCGTTCATTAGGTGGCCTGGTCGGCGTGAATTGGCTGGGGGTCGTCTCCGACTGCTATACCGTTGCCGATATCCGCGCCGCCACCGGCAGTGTGCAGATCGGCGGTCTGGTCGGCTACAACTACATGGGCAGCCTCACCAATTGTTATACTGCCGGCCGTGTCCGGGGCGACGATACCGAATCGTTCGGCGCTTTGGTGGGACGCAGCTCCGAACACGCCGCCACCAGCAGTTGTTATTACCTGGCCGCCGCGGCCGGTGGCGGACCGGACCGCGGGGCGGGCGTCCCCGTGACGGTCGAACAAATGATGCAGCAGGCCACTTTCGTCGATTGGGACTTTCGCGAGACCTGGACTGTGTGCGAGGGTAAGGGGTATCCGCATCTCCAATGGGAAGCGACCGGCTGCGCCGAGTAATACGGATTCGGAAAAGTCCGTGCGCGGTGCCGATTCTGTCATCCCTTCGCTGGCTCAGGGCAAGCTCTGAGGCGCAGCCGAAGGATCTGGCCGCCGCATGGGACGTTTCTCTCTTTCGTGGCCCAGATCCTTCACTCCGCTGCGCTCCGTTCAGAGCCTGCCCTGAGCATAGCGAAGGGATGACAAACAGAGCGCGAGAATCAATCCTACTCCGTATAACCGCGCGGGAAGTGGTCTTGGACCAGGCAGCCGCCTGACCCATAGGTTAGGCGGTGCTGTCCCTCTCACGAGGATCGACATGCTTGGGTTCAGCGGAGCTTGGTGAAGACATCGACATTGTCCCGGGTGACCGTATAGCTGCCGGTGTACACCACATCCGGCGCGGGACGAATGCCGGCGGCCTTGTCGTCGGCGCACAGCTTCAGGGGCGAATGGTTGATCTCGAAAAGGACCCGCAGGCCGAAGTATGTGAACAGCTCTCTCTTCTGGCCGATAGCGGCGGTCAGAACACCTTCCTTGATCAGGCTCAGATGCGCCGGTTCGGCGTCCACGCAGGTGGCGACGATCTGGCCGGCCTTGCCGGCCTCTTTGATGGCCAGACCCATCCCGGGACCGCTTTCCGAGTCGAATCCGGCCATGCCGATGAGGTCCGGCGTCGCCTGCAGGATAGTGGCCGCGACGCGGGCCGCGATGGCCGTGTCGCCCCGGTCGCTCTGCGGCTCCATGGGAGTCAGGCCCGCCTTCTCCACGACGGACCGAAAGCCGGCAAAGGCCTGCTGGTCGATGTATTGCTCGGTCAGACCCAGCATGGCGATTTTGCCCTTGCGTCCCGCCAGCGCCCTGACCATCGCCTGGCCCTGCCGCAGGCCCAGATCGAACCAGTTGGTGCCGATGAACGACAGCCGCTTGCTGTCCGGGGCATCCGTGTCCACGCAAATCACCGGAATGCCCGACTCGACGGCCTTGTTGATCGGGGCGACCACCGCGGACGGATCCCAGGCGACGACCATCATCCCGGCGGGCCGGCGGGCGGCGATGGTCTCGATGTTGGAGATCAAGCTGGGGATGTCCGACGTGTTCGGGCCGGCGATCGTGACTTGGACGCCCAACTGCTTACCCGCCAGGCGCAGGGCCGGGTGATCGTGGGCCATGAAGAGGGGGAGGTTCGCATGGCAGGACATCCACACGTACTCCTCGTGGGAATAGTCCGCCGCGGGGCCTGAAGCGGCGGATGGCTCGCCCCGCTTGGCACAGGAGGTCGCCAGGACGGTCCCGCCCGTCAGGGCCATCGTTTGCAGCCAGCTTCGTCGCGAGACAGATTGCGTGTTCTCGGTCTGTTTCATGTTATCTCCTCGTGTATGCTCTTTTACACCCTGCGGCTGAGGAAGCGGTCCATGGCTACGGCCAGCACCAGCACCATGCCGATGACGATGCTCTGCCATTCCGGTGACAGCCGCGCGAAGATCATAACATTGTTGATCAGCGAAATGAAGAAGACTCCCACCAACGTCCCCCAGACGGTGCCGCGCCCGCCTTGCAGGCTGGCCCCGCCCAGGATCACGGCGGTGATGATGCGCAGCTCCGCGCCGTCGCCTGCCGTCGAGTTCGCGGTGGCCATGCGGGAGGCAAACGCGATGCCCGCCAGGCCCGCCAGCAGGCCCATGAGGGTGAACGCCAGGATGACCATGCGCTCGACGGGGATGCCGGAGAGACTCGCGGCCTTCGCGTTGGCCCCGATGTAGTAGTACCGGCGGAAGAACCGGCTCTTGGCCATGAGGAACTGGCCCACGGCGGCGACCGCCAGCATCAGCCAGATCGGTGCTTGCAGCCCGAGCCACTGGGCCTGTCCCCACTGGGCAAAAGAAGGAGGCAGGTTGGCGATGCCCGGGCCGCCCACGAGGACCGCGATCCCGCGGAAGATCTGCATGGTTCCCAGTGTGGTGATCAGGGCATTGACCCGGACCTTCGCGACGATCCAGCCGTTGAGCGCGCCGCCCAGTGCCCCGAGGCACAGGCCCAGGAGGATTGCCAGGGGCGCCGGCACTTGGCCCCGGGTCAGCAGCCAGCCGGTCAGCACGCCCGCCATGGAGAACATCGACCCCACGGACAGGTCGAACATGCCGCTGACCAGCAGGACCACCATGCCGCACGCCATCACGCCGTCCGCCGCCATGCCCCGCAGCAGGGCGGACAGGTTGGCGAACCTGGGAAACGAGTCGGGATAGGCGAGCGATGCCCCCGCGATCGCCGCCAGCGTCAGAGCCACCAGCACGGTCTCACGCGTCAGGTAGGCCCGCAGGCTCACCGCTCGTCGCGGCAAGGCGACGGCGGACAGCGTATCCACTGCTTGTGTTGGCTCTCGTTGATTCATGGTCATTACCGAATTGCCGCCAGATGCATGATGCTTTCTTCCGTAGCTCCCTCCCGGGGCACTTCGCCCGCCAGCCGGCCCTCGCGCATCACCAGGATGCGGTCGGCGACCGCGAGGATCTCGGGGAGTTCCGAGGAGATGAGAATCACGGCCGTCCCTTCGTCTGCCAGCGCGCGGAGAAGTTGGTGCACCTCCTGCTTGGCGCCGACGTCGATGCCGCGCGTAGGCTCATCCACGATCAGGATCGGCGGATGGACCAGCAGCCACCGGGCGAGGATCACCTTCTGTTGATTGCCGCCGCTGAGTTCCTGGACTCTCCGGCCCCGCGTATCGGCGGTCAGCCGCATCCGGGAAGCCATGGCCGTGGTCTGCTGCTCCATGGCTTTGTCATTCAGCCACCACCTGCCAAACCGGTGGAGACTTGCCGCCGTAACGTTTGCCGCCACGCTCATTTCCAAAAACAAACCTGCCTCTTTGCGGTCTTCCGGCAGGTATCCCACTCCGGCTTCAATGGCGTCTATCGGTGCGCGAATCTTCACAGGCTGGCCGTTCACGAGGACCGCGCCCGACGTCATCGGCCGAGCGCCGAAAATGGACATCGCCAGTTCCGTCCGCCCGGAGCCGGCCAAGCCGGCAAAGGTAGTAATCTCGCCGGCTCGCGCGCCAAAGCTGATATTTTGTAGGAGCCGGCCGTCATTCAGGTCGAGAACCTCCAACGCAGAAGACTCCTCATCGAAGAAAAGGGGACATTCTACTTTTTCGTCCGTTGTCAGTTCTGCCCGGTGATCTCCGGGTACAGGCGAAAAAGCAGAATGTCCCCTTTTCCGGGCGTGGCGTTCGAAGCCGGATTGGCGGCCGACCATGCGGGAGATCAACTCATCCTGCGTCACCTCGTCCCGGAGAAAGGTGCCTTGGCGGACGCCATCCCGCAGCACCGTCATGCGGTCGCAAATCTGGAAGACCTCGCCCATGCGGTGCGAGATGTAAACGATTCCGACGCCGCGCTGCTTGAGCCGCTCGATCACGCGGAACAGGATCGTTGTCTCGGCCTCGGTCAGTGTCGAGGTGGGCTCGTCCAGCACGAGCAGGCAGGCATCCAACGACAGCGCCTTGGCGATCTCCACCATTTGCTGCTGGGCGGGGGACAGGTGTTCGAGCGGCGTGCCGGGGTCGATGGCAATGCCGAGGTCGTCCAGGATCGCGCGGGTCTGCTCGCGCAATCTGGCCCGGTCGATGATCCCCCAGCGGCGCACGGGCTGGCGTCCGAAGAAGACGTTCTCCGCCACACTCAGGGGTCCGGCCAGGCTACGTTCCTGGAAAACCATCGCCACTCCAGCCTCCTGGGCGGCCCGGGCATCGTGAAAATGCACCTCCCGGCCCGCCATGCGAATGGTGCCCTCGTCCGGTGCGAACACGCCCGCCAGGATGTGCATCAACGTGCTTTTGCCGGCGCCGTTCTCGCCGAGCAACGCATGGACTTCTCCCCTGCGCACGTCCAGGTCGACCCGGCTCAGGGCCTGCACGCCCGGGAACGACTTGGAGATGCCGCGTGCCTCCAGTAGGGGCGACCCCCCGTGGTCGCCCTCCGCGATGGGCAGGCACGGGGTGGGGACCCCAAACGCGAAGAAATGCGTTTGGGAACCCGGCCTGCCTCTACTGTCGGTCACAGATCCTGTTCGCTCCGCAGGTCTCATTGGCTCTCACTCATGCACGTAGAAATCCCAGCCGAGGTACGTGGTCACGGCCTCGGTCACGATATCGGCGCAGTGCGACCGCACCATCGCGCAGTGGTGCTCGAAGCCCTTCTTGCAGATGAGCTTGAGCAGTCCCTGGAGGTTGGCGATCTCGCAGACGGCGATGCCGCCCGACATGTTGAAAGGATCGTTGGTGAATTGCCCCTGGCCGATGTAGCCGCGCATCCGGCCGTTGCGGTCGTCCGTGCTGAAACGCAGGAAGGTCATCGGGCCGGGAACCGCCTTGCCCTTGATGGCCCCGAAGCATTTCTCTTCGCCCAGGGCCCGCCCGAGCACATCGAGCGTCGAGACCTCGACCTCGCCGCCGATGAAGCTCTTGGGGTAGTTGCTGCAATGCTGGGCGACACACTTGTCGCGGTCCTCGCCATAGTTGTTGTTCCAGTCCACGATGGCCGCCGCGTTGCCGCTGGCCAGCACCAGGGCGTACATCGCCGTGACGCCCGCCACATCCACCTCGCAGGCACAGGGCCGCAGGCCGTCGCTCATCATGCTCATCGTCAGGCAGGCGGCGCAGCCGTAGTTCTCCTGCAGGGAGGTCCAGCACTGGAACCCCGCCGCGTCGATGGCATTGGCGTCCATCCAGTCCTGGACCGCCAGGAACAGCCGCAGGTGCCGCTCGAACTTGGCGTCGAGGTCCGGGATACCGGCGGCGACGTTGCCATAGGCCTTGAGCCGCTCCAACGTCCGTCGGGCTCGGGAGGACTTGGTGTCGACCTTGGCGGTGGCCGCGATGATTTCCGAGAGGTCAACGGGCACTACGGTGATGCCCGCCGCTTGGAGCAGCTTCTCGCTGGCGCGCATGGTTTGGAAAGCCGCCGGCCGGGTGCCGATCGCGCCGATCCGGGCATTTCGCAGCCCGCCTACCACCCGGCATACGCCGGCGAAGAATTCGATGTCGCGCGCGAAGGCAGGGCTGTCGATCGCCACGGTGTGGGTGCCGGTGTCCGTAAAGGGGATGCCGTACTGATAGAGATTGTTGCAGACGGACAGCTTGCCGCAGAACGAGTCCCGGCGGTGGAGCGTGTCGAGCTTGTCCAACTCGTCATCGCTGGCCTGCACGAGGACGGGCACACCCAGCTTGGCGAACTGCAGGGTGTTGATCACGCCGAGCTCATCGCCGAAATTGGGCAGGGCCACGATAACGCCGTCGATCTCGTTGCGGTGCTCGCTGAACAGGTCCGCGCACTTGCGGGCGTCGGCGACCGTCTCGACGGCGCCGCTGGGCGTCGCCTCCTGGGGCAGGATAACGGCGCGATGGCCCAGGTCCTTGATCTGATGGAGCAGTTGCTTGCGGCCGCCGCGGGCCAACTCGGCCGAAAACATGCCCCTGGTTCCGACGATCAGCCCGAAGGTCAGTTTCTCTTTTCTCATCGTTGTTTTCCCTGCTATGGTCGTTTCGGCCGCGCTTCGGCCAACCTAAGGCGGTGGGTGGCAGCGGCAAGCGCCAGCTTGCCGATGGCTCGTGCATACGCTTGGAGACCATCGGCAAGCTCCGAAGACTCCGCTTGCCGCTGCCACCCTTCATTCACCAAATCAAAATAGCCGGTGTACCGCCATTATCGCGTCACTTCCGGCAGGTGCCGGGCCAGAAATCTCAAGCTCTTTTTCATCCAGCGGTCGGGATCGTCGACGGGATAGTGCGGCTCGCCCATCTCGATGCCGGCGATGCACGGCTCGTTGACCCTCGCGCAGTTCTCTTCGATCCCCAGCTCCACCGCCTTCCGCACGTACGAAGCGAAATCCACACATCCGGTTCCCAGAATGCTGTTGGTGTGCTCGTAGCCCTGGGTCTCACTCAGGTGAATGTGGATGATCTTGTTCTTGATCTTCTCGATGCGGTGGGGCGCTTCGCGGTTGATGACGAAGTGGCCGATATCGAGATTGGGGAAGACATTGGGCAATCCGATGTCCTCCACCATCCGGGCGGCCTTGTCGCTGCTGTTGAGGATGAAATACACGTGCGGCTCGATTTCGAGGTCTACGAGCAGCCCCTGGTCGAGGCCCCACTTCGCCAGACTGCGGATCGAGGCCACCGAATTGAGCCACGCCTGCTCCGGGGTCATGTGGGCCAGGTGTACGCCGCAACCCCAGCAGACCAGCACCTGCCGGCCTCCGAGCTCAAGCTGAAACTCGCTGCACGCCTTCATGTAGTCGAGCACCTGCCGGCGGACCTTCGCCTCCGGGCAGGCCATGTGCTCCACGTTGGCCAGGAGCATCTGCGAGCTGTGCAGGCCGAGGTCCCGGTGCATCTTGATGAGGTCCCGCCGCTGGCCGGCCTTCATCGTCGTCGGATCGCCGGAACCGCAGGCGGCGTATTCCGTGTGCCGAAAACCCATCCGCGCAGCGCTCTTGAGCGTTTTTTCGATGCGCCACTTGGCCACTTCATAAACATAGGTGTTCAAAGCGAGCTTCATGCGAGCCATCCTTTCTTGTCACGCGCGGTCAGTTCGAACGCATCGATGCGTCGGGTGGCACGGCCAAACTTGTTTGACCGTGCGCGCCGGGACACATCCGCTGCACAGGAAGACACGCTCAAGCTTCGCTTGGGCGTGCCACCCGGCATGAGCCTTTCCATCCGAGTACGCGTTCTCAATTCATTCTCGTGCCGCTTTGGTCGAGCAGTTGCGAAGCGGTTTGATCGTCCGTCACCAGCACGTTGATCAGGCCGCCGCACAGCGCTGCGCGAAGCACCGGGACCTTCTCTGTCCCGCCGGCCACGCCGATAACGCGCGGAATCCTCTTGATCGTTTCCAAATCAGTCCCCACGATGCGCTCATGGATCGGGTGCGCGACCTTGCGGCCCGCGCCGTCGAAGAACTGCAAGGCGATGTCACCCACTACGCCGAGAGTCTTGAGCTCTTCGACCTCGGCCGCCGTCAGCGTGTCCCCATCGGCCAGAAGGGTCGAGCCTGCCGCGCACGTGCCAAGGCCCACCAGCGCCACATCGGCTCGGCCGGCCAGTTCCAGCGTGTCGGCCACCTGCCCGTCCTTCACGAGGGCATCGCGAACGGTTCTGTCCTTGACGATCCCCGGCGCGTGGATCAGGCGTGGCTTGGCCCCGAAGGCCTGGGCCATGCGCCGCACCAGATCGGCCCCGTGGGTTCTGGCCTCCAGTTCCCCCAGACCGCCGATAAGCTGGACGACACGCACTTCCGGCAGACTGGCGGGCTGCAAGGCATCCACCACCGCAAGGACCGCAGTGCCCCAACTGACAGCTACCACTTCGCTTCCCTGCAGGCCGCGCATCAGGCACGTTGCGGCCACGGGGCCCAATTCACTGACCAGCGTGGCCGGAACATAGGAGGAGGGCGTGACGACGAGAGCTTCCTTCAGGCCGTAGCGTTGTTCGAGCTGCTGCTCGATCTCAGCATGCGACGCTTGCGGCGGGGCGATCGTGATCTGCACGATTTTTTCCTCGCGGGCGCTGCGGAGCAGACGCGAGACCTTGACCCGCGACAGTCCGAACCGCTCGCCAATCTGCTGTTGCGTCAGGCCATCGTCATAATAGGCCCGGGCGACCTTGTGTAGCAGTCTGCTGAATTCCGTGTCGGTTGCCATCATGACAGGTGAACACATGTTCAGGTTCGTTCATTTTTTCGGATTCTCAGCCAATGTCCCGTCCTTGTCAAGTGACAAACCACCGATTCCCAACATGGGACGAGATTGTGTTTGACAGAGAGGGACACGGCCGGTACAAGTTGTTCAAACGTTCAGCAATGAACATGTGTTAGACTCTTGGAGCGTCCACCATAATGAATGTTGGCGCTCTCACTTGTCACCCCCGCGCAGGCGGGGGTCCAGGAAACTCGATGCGTTCCTGGATTCCCGCCTGCGCGGGAAGGACAAGAAGCAGGGGCCTTTGGCTGAACGGTCATCGTATCTGAGGCTCTTGGTGCCGCATCTCGGCGGGGCACCATTTGGATCGGGTAACCAGACCTAAGCATGGCTAAACTGACACCTGAGGAAATGGTCGCGCGGGCGCGTGCCGTCGTGGATTGTGAGTCACAGGCGGTGGCGGGCCTGAAAACGCAGTTTACTGCTCAACTGGCCACCGTGGCCCAGATGCTTCTCGACTGTCCCGGACATGTCTTGATCGCCGGGGCTGGGACCAGCCGGGCCATCGCGCAGCGGTTCGCCCATCTGCTGGCCTGCTGCGGGACGCCGGCCCTGTTTATCAGTGCTGCCGATGCGATTCACGGCGGCGCCGGCAGTGTCACGGACAGGGACATCGTCTACATTATCTCCAAGGGCGGCCAGAGTACTGAAATCAACAAGTTTGCCCAGATTGCCAAGGACCGCGGTGCGCGGATCATCGCCCACACAGAGAAACCGGATTCACCGCTGGGACGGGTCAGTGACGCCGTCTTTCACATCGTGGCGCCGGAGAGCGTCGATCCCTACGGGATGATCGCCACCGGCAGCTCGCTGACGAACGCCGCCGCGTGCGATGTGCTGTGCGTCCTATTACTTGAACTGCGGGGTTACACGAAAGGACAGTTCGGCCAGACCCATCCGGGCGGGGCCGTGGGCGTGAAGCTTGAGGCAGAGAAGAAGACCCAATGAATGGCCGGTGAACAACGATCTTGTGGGTGCCAGCGGCAAGGCCTTTGTTTGTAGTGTGCTCGTAAGAGCATCAGAAGATAACGCCTCACGGCGTCACTACAAACAAGCCGGCACTTGCCGCGGCCACCCGGATAATCCAGAATCCCTCAGGTAGGCTCTGAGACAGAGACAGCAAATGAAGGCTGCATTCCTGACGGCACCGAAAACGCTGGAGTTGCGAGAGGTTCCTGATCCGATCGCGCCGAACGATGGACTGGTCCTTGAGGTCAAAGCCTGCGGGATCTGTGGCTCCGATCTGCGGCGGTGGAAGGAAGGTCCGCCGAAAGGTGTCGCCGGGATGATTCCGGGCCATGAGGCCGCTGGCGTGGTTGTCGAAACCGGGAAAGCCCAGACGCGCTATGCGACAGGGGACCACATGGCGATTGCCCCCGACATCCATTGCGGCCGCTGCTATTACTGCCAGAGGGGCTGGTACAACCTGTGCGATGAGATTCGCTTCATCGGCGTCACGCCCGAGCTGTCGGGTGCCCTGGCCCAGAAACTGGTCCTGACGGGCGAAATCCTGACCCACGGCATCGTGCACCGGATGCCGGAAGGCATGTCGTTTGCCGAGGGAAGCCTGGCGGAGCCGAGTTGTTCCGTGCTGGCCTGTCACGAGCGGGCGGGGACAGGTCTCGGCGCGATGGTCGTTGTCATGGGCGCCGGTCCCATCGGCTGCCTTCATATTATGATCGCCAAAGCGCAAGGCGCTGCGGTCATCGTCTCGGAGCCCAGTCCGAGCCGGCGCCGGCTCGCGGAACGCTGCGGTCCGGATGCGGTCGTGGACCCGACGGCAGAGGATCTGGGGGCGCGCGTGCGGCAGATGACGTCGGGTGTAGGGGCGGATATCGTTATTTGTGCCAACCCCATCGCCGAGACGCAGACCCAGGCGGTCCAGATCGTGCGAAAGCGCGGCAAAGTCATTCTCTTCGGCGGCTTGCCCAAGGCGAACCCCATGGTGACCCTGGACAGCAACCGTATCCACTACGGCGAGATCGAAGTTGTCGGCGCGTTCTCGTACCATCCGACCGCGCACGAGCGCGCGTTGGAGTTGATTCATCGCAAAGTCATCCAGGCGGACCTTCTGGTGACGCATACCTTTGGTCTGAATGATGTTGGCAAGGCGTTCGAGGCGGCGGCCGCCGGAGAGGCGCTCAAGGTCGTAGTCACGATGTAGCCCGCCGCGCGTACAGCGCGTCGGGGGGAAGGATCGCAGCGTATCATGATAGGCATGAATGACGAATTGGCGGCTCGGCATGCGGCGGGCAATCCCGTCCGGATCGGTCTGATCGGGGCCGGGCAGATGGGCGTCGATATTGTCGCCCAGGTCGCCATGATGAGAGGGATCGACATCGTCGCGGTGGCCGACATCGACAAGGCGAGGGCCCAAGTGGCCTACGCTACGGGGCTTCTGAAAGGAGAGACCGTCGAGGCAAGAGATGCCGCAGACGCAGACAGAGCGGTCGCCAGTGGCAAGAGGGTGTTCACGGACGACTTTCGCGTGGTGACCGGGATGAAGCGGGTGGATGTCATGCTGGAAGCGACCGGCGTCCCCGAGGTCGGAGCCAAGGCGGCGCTTCTGGCGGCCCGAAATGGTCAACAACTGGCCATGATGAACGTCGAGACGGACATCACCGTCGGGCCTTTGCTGCACTGGTATGCCGAGAAGAAGGGAGTCCTGTATGCCCTGGCGGCCGGGGACGAGCCCGCCGCCTGCAAGGAGCTGTACGACTTTGCGGAAGCGTTGGGCTTCACCATTGTGGCGGCGGGCAAGGGCAAGAACAATCCCTTGGATCGTCATGCCAAGCCGACGGACGAGGCCTGGGCCAAGGAGGCCGCCCGGCGGGGTCTCAATCCCAACATGCTGATCGAGTTCGTCGACGGCAGTAAGACGATGATCGAGATGGCGGCCGTCTCGAATGCGACGGGTCTGAAACCCGATGTACGCGGCATGCACGGGCCCAAGACCAGCCGGGACAAGCTGCACGAGACTTTTGCCCTCAAGGAGCACGGCGGGATCTTGAACCACGCAGGCGTCGTCGAGTACGGCATCGGCGGCATTCACCCCGGCGTCTTTCTGGTCGTGACCACGAGCCATCCCCGGCTGCGGCAGGCCCTCGTCTACCGTGACATGGGCAACGGCCCATACTACACCCTGTTTCGGCCTTACCATCTGTGCAGCATCGAGGTGCCGCTGACCTGCGCCATGCTCGCGATCCGCAAAAAGTCCAACATGTTCCCGATGGACCGGCTCATCTCCGAGGTCTTCGCGGTAGCCAAGCAGGACCTCCGGGCCGGCGACCGGCTGGATGGCATCGGCGGCTGCTCGTTTTACAGCTTGATCGATACGTACGAGGCCGCGGTGGCAGAGAACCTGCTGCCGGTCGGCTTGGCCAAAGGCGCGATCCTGAACAAGGCGGTCCGGCAGGACTGCCCGATTCGGTATGATGATGTCCAGTTGCGGGAGCCGTCCACAGTCCTGACCTTGCGCCGGCTGCAAGACGCCTGGATGGCGGGAAAGGTGAACGAGCAGAAGTTGCTGGAGACGATCGAAAGTATCGGGTGCGAATGTCCGTGATAGGTTTGGATATCGGCACGACCGGCTGCAAGGCCATCGTGTTCGGCCGCGAGTGGGAAATCCTGGGCCGGGCTGCCCGCGAGTACCCCGTCCTGACGCCTCGTGCTGACTGGGCCGAGCAGGATGCTGAGCAGGTCTGGCAACTGGCGCTGGAAGCTTTGGCGCAGGCCGTGGACCAGGCCCGGGCCGATCCCCCTTGCGCCATGGCTCTGTCGGTCCAGGGGGAAGCAGTGATCCCCGTCGACAAGGCGGGTCGGCCCATCCACAAGGCCATCCTCGGCATGGACACCCGATCGACCGCGGAGAATGCCTGGCTGGCGGAGACGTTCGATCCCCAGGTGCTTTTCCGCCGGACCGGCATGCCCATGCACACGATCAACTCACTCCCCAAGCTGCTGTGGCTCAAGAGAAATGAGCCGGCGATCTGGGCCTCGGCCGCCCAGTTCCTGCTTTACGAAGATTACTTCCTGCGCCGCCTGACGGGCAAAGCCGTCATCAGCCATTGCTTAGCTTCGCGCACGCAGATGTACGACCTCCACACGGGGACATGGGCCGGCGATATCCTGGACCGGTGCGAGATCGACCCCAGGCGCCTCGCTCCGCTGGCGTGCCCTGAGAAAAGGGGACATTCTACTTTTTCGCCCGAACGCGCCGCCACAGAGCCGGCGGGAAAAGTAGAATGTCCCCTTTTCCTGCAGGGAGTGGTCGGGGCGTTGGACAAGGGGATTGCACGCCGGATCGGTATTGCCGGCGAGGTGCTACTGGTCAGCGGTGGGCACGATCAGGCTTGTGCTGCTTTGGGCAGCGGGGTGATCCGGCCCGGACTGGCGATGGTCTCGACCGGCACGGCGGAGGTCGTGGAGGTGGCGATGGCTGCGCCCGTCCTGGATGAAAGCCTGCGCAAGGGCGGCATCTCGATCTACCGGCATGTCGTGCCGGGACTGTACGTGGCCATGACCCTCAATCACAGTGGCGGCATGGCCTTGCGCTGGTTCCGGGACACGTTGTGCCGAGACCAGTGTGCGCGAGCCGCTGAAACCGGGCGAGATGCCTACGATTTGATTCTGGCGGAAGCGCCGGCCGGACCGACCGGTTTGATGGTCCTGCCGCACTTCTCGGGAGCGGGCACGCCCTTGCTCGATGTCCACTCCCGGGCCGCGATCCTGGGCCTGACGTTTGCCACCACGCAGGCGGAGATTGCCAAGGCGATTCTGGAGGGTCTGACCTACGAATTGCGGCGGAACCTGGAGTTGCTGCGGGAGGCCGGAATTCGTCTCGATGTACTGCACGCGGTCGGCGGGGGCGCCCGTAGCGAGGCTTGGCTCCAGATGAAAGCCGACATCTGCCAAGTCCGGCTACGCGTGCCGCAGATCACCGAGGCGGCGTGCCTGGGAGCGGCCATTCTGGCGGCCGTGGGCGCGGGCACCGAGCCGGACATCGCTTCCTGCGTGGACCATGCGGTCCGCTGCGACAGAACCATAGAACCCCAGCGGGAACAGTCCGGCCCATACGACCGCCGCTACAAGCTCTATGGGAAGCTCTATCCGGCTCTCCGACCACTCCATGAGGAGATGTCGTCCGACGCTGACGGCACCGGCCTATGATTGCGGACCATGTTCAGATGTCTGGCTTGTCAAGGTCTGACCGACTATACTGAGCCACGACGCTCCAGAAACTGCAGCGTATGAGCAAGACGCTGCGGCACGAAGAACCGGATCGTGTGCCGCTCAGCGATTTCTTCTGGGGATGACGCAAGAATCAGATTCCCTTGTTCAAGGAGGCCGTTGTCATGAAAAGAGAGCGAACCATGAAACCAAGAGTCTTGTCCGTTCACGCCGTCGGCGGGCTGCTCCTGCTGGCCTGTTTCACGGGGCCATTGGCGGCAGCCGCGACGCCGCCGGCCGAAGGTCTGCGGCTGGCCGTGTTCGATGTGGACGTCACCCCGCCCGTGGGCAGCATGATGGCCTATGACCCGGTCAAGGCGCAGGGGGAACTCAGCCTGCGCGGCCGCGGCGTGATTCTGTTGGGCGCCGGCGAACCGATCGTTTTGTGTGCGGTCGACTGGATTGGCATCAGCAACGAAGGTCATGATGTGTTCCAGCAGAGGCTGGCGGAAGCCGCCGGGACGACGCCGCAGCGCGTGGCGGTCCATACGGTGCACCAGCATGATGCCCCGGACTGTGACTTTGGGACCGAACGGCTGCTTCGCGAGCATGGCCTGCCGCTGGGCCCCTACGAGGGCACCTTTGCCCGTGCGGCGTTGGAGCGGCTGACGGCAGCGGTTCGCGTCGCGCTGGGGGAGAGCAAACCCGTCACGCACCTGGGCTTTGGGCAGGCCCAGGTCCGGGAGGTGGCCTCCAATCGAAGGATTCTCGGGCCGGACGGCAAAGTGCGTGCCACGCGCTGGACCGCGACCCCGGACCCCGCCCTCCGCGCCGAGCCGGAAGGGACCATTGACCCCTTCGTCTCCCTGGTGAGCTTCTGGAACGGCGATCAGCCGCTCGCGGTGCTCAGCTACTACGCCTGCCATCCGCAGAGTTACTATCGCACCGGCGTCGCGAACCCGGATTTTCCGGGGATCGCCCGTTTCTTGCGGCAGCAGCAGGTGCCCGACGCGCTGCACATCCATTTCAACGGCGCCGGCGGCAATCTGGGCGCCGGCAAGTACAACGATGGCTCGCACACAAACCGGTGGGTGCTGGCCCAGCGCCTCGCGGACGGTATGAAACGCGCCTGGGAAGCGACGGAGAGGTCCGCCGCTGGCCGCGAAGGACGTCGGCTGGAAGGTCGTGCCCGTGGCACTGCCTCCGGCGGCGCATCTGAACGAGGCCCAGCTCGAAGCCGACCTGCGCGGATCGAACAAGAGCCTCCAGTCCGGTGCGGCGGCGGAACTGGTCTGGCTGCGGCGCTGCCGGGCCGGGCGCCGCATGGAGCTGTCCTGCCTGCGCCTGGGCCAAGCCCGCCTGCTCCACTTGCCGGGCGAACTGTTCGTCGAATACCAACTTGCCGCTAAACAGATGCGTCGTGACCTGTTCGTGGCGATGGCCGCCTATGGCGACTACGGCTGCGGCTACATCGGCACGGCCCCTGCGTACGAGCAAGGGGGTTACGAAACCGGCCCGTGCGCCTCCCATGTCGCCCCCGGCGTCGAAACGGTCCTGATGGATGGCTTGCGAGAGCTGCTGCGCGACGAGTGAGTCACTCTCCAAGTTCTCGCGCGAACGCTTCCGCCCCATCCCGTCAGGTGTCACACGGCTACGCCGCTCTTGCGCACGCCGAAATAATTGCCCGAATCACCGGTTTCTAACTTGACCATCCGGCCGCAGGTCGGCTTTAATAACACTAAGGCCCTGTGAGAAGCACTTAAAAGACGATGTCCAAGTCCCGAGGAGGGTCCGCTTGCTTTCAAGAGGCGGGGACACAGCTCATGTTACCGGTTGGAGCAGGGCCTCGCGAGGGGATTCGAGTGCCGGGAGACGATACGAGTTGGGTAGGGGCCAGGACGCGAAGTCCGGAGAAGGCGCAGGCCCCCAGACCACCTTGCCTGGAGCAGCTCGAGCCCAGAGTCCTGTTGAGCGCCGATTTTGGAGGGATCGAATCCGCACTCAGCGCAGGCGCCCTTTCCAGCGAATACGCGATCTTCATCGATATCGATCCGGAGCCGGAACGGACGGATCGTCAGCACAGCGAGTGTCAGATTACGACCGCGGCGGAACAACAGCCCCGCCAGGTCGTCTTCGTCGACCCGTCGATAGCCGAGAGTGAGATCCTGCTCGGAGGACTTTCGTCCACCTCTGAACCCAGCACCAGGGTCGTTTACTTGGACCCAGGGCAGGATGGCGTTCAGCAGATCACCCGGGCGTTGGCGGACGACACGGACGTCGCGGCCATCCACATCCTCTCGCACGGCTCCAGCGGCAGCGTGGCTCTCGGCAGCACCCGCCTGGAGGCCGACAATCTCGACACCTATGCCGGCGAAATGAGTCGATGGGGCAGCGCCCTCACCCAGGATGCCGACATCCTGCTCTACGGCTGCAACGTTGCTTCGGGCGAATCAGGCCTGCGCCTGATTGAGAATCTGAGCCTGCTGACCGGTGCGGATGTCGCTGCCTCCGAAGACGCCACCGGCCCTCCCTCTCTTGGCGGTGACTGGGACCTGGAGTACACCAGCGGCCCGATCGAGACGCCATCTCTGCTGGGGCGTTCTGTTGTCTCTGGTTATGGTTCCCTCTTGGGGACGGTGACGGGGACCGCTGACGGGGACGAGATCACGCTGGCGACAGCGGCCGTGACGGTCGGCGCCGATACGCCGACACCGGTGAATCCTGGTGACGATCTCGTTGTGAATGGCTTGGAGGGGGACGATACCTTCATCGTTTGGGTATTTCCTGGGGCCGCGAGTACAGCCATTGACGGAGGTGAGGGCACTGACACGCTGGACCTCAGCCACCTGGCCTCCGACCTGACCATTACATTCCACCCTGATGGTAAGGCATCGGTGACGGACGGCATCAACTCGATCGGTGGCATCGGCCACGTTGAGAACATCATCGGCGGGTCCGGGACCAACACGTATATTTTCGAGGATGGTGCAGGTCTGGCAGGGACGATCAGCGGAGCGGGCGGGGCCGTCCTGGACTACTGGGCCTACAGCACCGACGTGGTTGTGGACCTGGCGGCGGGAACCGCCACCGGCACGGGCGGTGTCTCCAATATTATTGCAGTGACTGGCGGTTCGGGTGTGGACACGCTGGCTGGTCCTGACTCTGACGGCGCATGGACCATTTCGGGCGTGGGATCCGGGTCTGTGGCCGGCGTGGACTTTAGCGGCATCGAGAATTTGACGGGCGGAAGCGGCGCCGACACGTTCGCGTTCTCCGAGGGGGCCAGAATCTCTGGGATCATAGACGGCGGCGACGGCATCGATGTCCTGGACTACACCAGCTATACGCCGCTCGCCACGGCCAATCTCACGGACGGGCTGGCCACGGGCACCCATGGGATCACCGGTATCGAAAACACCTTGGGGGAAGACGATCCGCTCCTGTTCGTCCACGGCTTCGCCGGCTCCATGCCCGCCGAAGGCCAACTCGGTGCCTGGCTGTCGCACCGGGGTTTCGACCCGGAGTCTCCTCGACCTGGAACCCCTGCAAAACACCTACGACGACCTCATTCAGTCCCTCGTGAATGTCGGCTACCGGCTCACCGCCGATGGTGGCTTGCCTCAGACGCTCTACGTGGCCAACTGGGACTGGCGCGTATCCGTGGCGCCGACGGACGACATCATGGATGGCACTCTCAGTAATGTGCTGGTGTCGTCCATCACCGATGGGACATTCGAGACGGGGCTCGACTATCTGGGCTACTGGCTCAAGCGCGCCAGCGACGACTGGTTCGCCCGGACGGGCATCCGTCCCGACACCGTGGACATCATCACCCACAGCACGGGCGGGCTCCTGGCGCGGAGCTACATCCAGAGCGCCGCCTACGCGGGCCAGTTCGACGCCGACGGCGACGGCCTTGACAGTGAGGACCCGTATCTGCCGAAGGTCCACGATCTCGTCCTGGTCGGTGTGCCGAGCGAGGGGACCACCAAACCCTGGAACATGCTCTGCAACAACTTCGGCGAGAGCATGTCCACCCGCGTGGCGGGAATCCTCATTGGGGCCGCCTACGATGACGTGCAGGATGGAGAAACGATCTATGGCCCGGATGATTCGGTCGCCACGGACGACATTGTCTGGAACGACCTCGTGTCCAGCCCGAGAGGCCCGCAGGCCGAGTTTGTCCGGCGGTACGTCGAGTCCCTGGTGGATCTTCTTCCCACCTACGATTTCATCAACATTGATGGCACGTGGGTGGCGCGGCCGACGTCGAGCCAAGCCTCTCGAACAAGCTGCTGCTGGACCTGAATCCCGACAGCGACCCCAACGCGTTCATCGATCTGCTGGCCAACGACGGCACGATGACGGCGGTGTTCGGCGATGGGGAGACGATGATCACGGGCGTGGTCCAACGGACCGGGCTCACCTGGTCGGCCGGATTCTCCAATCTGGTGGTCGGGCTGGATGAACTGGTGGGGCATCTCCCGGGGGACAGCGAAGTCTGGTACCAGCCTCTCGAGACCGCCGGCTCGGGCGACGGCACTGTAGCGACGGTGTCGTCGGCCGGGAACTTCCTGGGGGATGCGGACCGCCAGGCGGCCGGATCGGTGGCACTGCGGGACATGGGCGCCACCGAGCACGCGCGCTGGCGTTCACGGTGGCATCCCAGACGGCCATTTTGGAGGCCGTCGGGGTCAGCGGCGTTCCGGCAGGCGACATTTCGACGTCCCTGCATCAAGACAGCAATCTCAACGCCCTGTGTCATTTCGTGAAGCTTCTGTGCTGGGAGCTTATCGTTGATGACAGTGACCCGGCCAATGTGAAGGTCTACGCGGGGTTCCTGGGCGACAATTTCGAGCTCAAGAGCGATGCGGCCGGCCTGATCACGCTGGACGATCTGGATGATGGCGACGATCTGATCCTGGGCACGCCGGCGGAAGCCCTCACCATCTATCTGGGGCCCGGGTTCGGCCCGGATCTGCTGACGGTGAACTCCCCGGCGATCTTCGGGATGGACCTGAATATTCGGGAGATGTTCTCGCTTCCCGTGGGGGATACCTCGATCACGGGAGCTCTGCAGGACTGGCTCGGGGGCACGCAAGTCGAGTTCCGTGCGGATGTGAGCCTGCCGGGGCGAAACCTCAGCGTCGCCGCGGACACGATCATCGTGGCGGGGGCGACGATCTCGACTCGCGCGATTGCCGGCAGCGACCAAGAGAACGCGCTGTCCGTCGCGGATTCCGGCAGCCTGAAATTCGAGGCCGGGGAGATTGTGCTCGAGACAGGGACGAAGCTGCTCGCGCACGTCGAAACGGGCAGCAGCTACGGACCGGGGGATATCACGCTGGCCGCCGATGATAGTGCGTACAAGGAGAGCTCGCTGCTATCCCCGGTAGACTTCAACACGAACACGGCCAAGGTGACCATCGACGGCGCACAGATCCGGGGCGGCAATATCAGCATCACGGCGGCCGCCGAGGATAAGGCCGTTGCCGAAGAGGTGGGCGGCTACGGGGAGGGGTTCCTTAAGAACCTCTTCGATGTACTGGACCAGATCCCCGGTGTAATTATCAGCCGTATTACCGGCATCATGGGACAGGTGGTTGTCCATCGCGCCGACGCGACGATTTCCGTCGGCACTTCTACCCTCAGCGGTTCCGGGAGCGTGACCGTAGGGTCCAGCGCGAGGGCAGACGCTTCGCTCCACACGGTCTCCGTCACTGGCCAGGCGACCGGTGGCTATTTCACATTAGCCTTCGGATATGGTCAGGCCTTCGCGACGGCCACGACCACGCTTACCCAGACGTCGATTGTCGCCGAGCAGGCCGTCGATATCACCTCCAAGGCTGTTACCAACGCTTTCGTCAAGGCACGCACCCAGAAGGCATCGGACGCGAAACCTAACCCCAACAATGTCTCGATCGCGCTGGCGGTGGCCAACACGAAGGAGACCTCGCACGTTACGATTTCCGAGGGATCGAGCGTTACTTCGCACCACGAGGGGGTGAACGTCAGTGCCACGGGCAAGGTGACCAATTCCGCCACATCCCAGCCGGAAGTCGAAGAGGATGGAATCGCTGCGGTCGCGTTTTCACTCGACTTTGACAGGGCCGATATCAAGGCGGTCGTCAACGGCACGATCGATGCGGCCGGCGGGGTCGGAAACACCTTCGACGCACGGGAAGGCGGCGCTGTCAACTACGATACGAACACGATCCGCATCGTCAACCATGGTTTCACCGACGGCCAGGAAGTCACCTACTCCCATGGTCAGACCGCCGGAGACTTGGGCCCGGTGGAGCCTCCGGATATCGATGGCCTCATGGACGGGGAACACTATTACGTCCAGGTGCTCGACACGGACAACGTCAGGCTGGCCAACGCCCCCACGATCGATCTGGACTACACCGTTCCCGCTTCCGCCGCCAACCCGCAGCATACGTTGGGACGCTTGGCCATCATGACCTTCGCGTCCTCAGGGATCAATGTCGCCGGCGCTAACACGATCAGGTTCGCAAGTCCCCACGGTCTCCTGGCGGGCGAAGCTATCACCTATTTTGGCACGTACAGCAACCCGGATGCAACTGGGGCCGAGCAGAATAAGGGTGTCAAGCCCCTGGAGCAGGGCAAGACCTACTACGTGATCCTGGTGGCGGAGAATCCCTACGCGATCCAGTTGGCCGAATCTCCCGGTGGCACGGCCGTTGTTATCACCGACATCGGTGTCGGTGAGCACGCCTTCCTCTATCAGACGAACGTTGTGACGTTCGCGCCGCGTGAGGCGGTCAACGCCACCAGTAACACGATCACGTTCACCAATCCGCATGGATACAACACAGGTGACGCTGTCCTCTACTATACCGATCCGACACTCACGCGGGGGACATCGTTCGCGCCGTCGGTCTTTGAAGAGGGCCTGTCGGTTGTCAACTCTACCACGCTGACTCTCCAGGGAGACCAGCGGCCGGCGGCGAGTCCTAACACCGAGGTGACCCTGTTGGTGGATGGCGGGACGGCGCTCGCCAGAGTCCTGTCCGCACGCTACGATTCCGGCAGTGACCTGACGACCATTGTGCTCGATCAGGCGGTCCTCACCGGCACGCTGGCCCGTGCGGCTTTCACCAGTCCGGGATCGATCACGCAGGCCGATACGCCCATCGAGGGTCTGAGCGATGGCTTTGTCTACTACGTGGTCAACGTGGACGACCTCACGATCCGTCTGGCACCCACCAAGGTGGCGGCGCAAGACGCGGTGGCCATTGATCTGGAGATGGCAACGGACCTGACGAACACAGGTCTGGGGGACGCCCATACGCTGAATTCCTCGAACAGCCCCAACGGGATCTTGGTCCGCGCCGGGCTGGACGCAACCAACACGATCAACGCGAACTCGGCGATCCAGTTTGAAGAGAAAGGCAAAGATAACCCGCTTCTCGAGTTCTTTGGTGAGTCTGATCGCACTTTCCTCCAAGCCGAGAGTCTCCTGGGTGGTACGGGGATCCTGGGGACTATTACGAAGTGGATCTTCAGTAAGCAACCGACCGAAAGCCCGGCGTCGGCCGGCGAAGGGTCCAGTTTCGGGGTGGGCGGGGCCATCGCTGTCAACTATGCGGATCACGACGTTGCGGCGACCATCGGGGCGACAGCCCGCCTCACTTGCAGCAAGGACTTAGGTGTTTCTGCCGAGATCAGCCAGACCTCCCAGGTCACCTCCCAGTCAGGTGTGACCAAGCCCAAGGATTCGGAATATTCGATCGCCGTGGCGCTGGGGTTGGGCATCTTCAACAACACGGCCAAGGCCACCGTCGAGAGTGGGGCACAGCTCGATGCCACGCGCGCGATCTCGGTAACCAGCAGCGTCACCTACGGGTTCCTGATGAGCAACCTGCTCAGTGGTATCAATCCTCTGGATTATTTGAAGACATCCGGACTGGAAGGCTGGGCCACATTCAATGACGGCACCCTGGGCTTCGCGTCGAACCTTTTCAACACCTTCGTCCTGACCTCCGCCAGCGAGAGCAAGGTGGGAATCGGCGGCTCCATCGCGATCAATATCTACAACAATATCGCCGACGCAAGAATCAAGAGCGGGGCGCTGGTCAACCAGAGGCTGGAGAACAGGTTCCGCACCGGCCCGCAGACAGTCCAGGTGAACGCCGGCATCGAGATGAACCTGATCGGGGTCGTCGGTGTGGGCGGTCTGAACCTCAACCTCAAAGGCGGGATCAAGGGGTTCAAGAAGGCTTTCGGCAAAGAAGGGGACATTCTCGGTGGCTTGGGCGAACTCGTCAATCCCTTTGGCGCAGAAGGCGACAAGGGCGGGATCGGCGCTTCGTTCCTGCTGGAAGTGATCACCAATACCACCGAGGCGGTCATCGAAGGCGGAGCCAAGGTACACACCAGCGACCTGACGCTGGACGCCCAGACCAACATGTTTGATTTCTCTCTGGCCGAGGCGGGGGGCAAGGGGAGCAGCTTCGCGGTCGGCGGCGCCATAACGGTCGGGGTCGTGACCAACATAACGAAGGCTCACATCGATTCCGGAGCCATCATCGACTGCACCGGCCCCGTCACGATCTCCGCCACCGACGATATGACCAAGATCGGCATCACCGGGGGGGTGGTCGCCGGGGAGAACAAGGGTGTCGGCGTATCGGTGTCCGTCAACGTAATCAACCGGAATACCCAGGCCTTCGTCGGCAACGATCTGCTCCAGAATGCCGGGCAGGCCGGCACGAATATCACGGCCGGAGGCGCCATTACGCTTACCGCCAAGTCCACCGGCGCTCTCTGGACGGCGGCGGTGGCGGCGGCCGTGATCACGGACAAGCCTCCCACCGAGAAGGAAGTCACCGACAACGAGCTTATCAAGAAAGCGCCCAGCAAGGCAAAGGCCGTCCTGGGGGAGACCGGGGAAAGCTCCGAATTGAAGGTTGGGGTCGGCATAGCCGGCGATGTGTCGGTCAACATTCTGACCGAGAAGACCTATGCCTATATCAACGACCAGGGAATCATTCACGCGGACGGACAACTGAAACTGTCGAGCACCGGTGACAGCGCCATCTGGTCGCTGGCCGGCTCGGTGGCCCTTTCGCTGAAGGGAGAGAAGAACTCCAAGGGGATCGCCGGCTCCATCAGCGTGAACGTCATCACGAGCGATACCAAGGCGTTTGTCTCCGGCGCGGGGCTCACAGCCGGATCGCTGTCGCTGACAGCCGAGCGCAAGGGCGGCGTCCGCTCGCTGACGGCAGCCGGCTCCGGCGCACCGCTGAAGGCGGGCATCGCTTTTGCGGGCTCCATCTCCGTCAACGTAGTCATCGACACGGTCGAAGCCTACCTCGTCGCGGTGACCGCCACCAGCACCGGCGCTACTTCGGTCATCGCCAAAAACGAATGCCAGATCTGGGCGATCGGCGGCGCGGTGGCCTACGGCGGCAAGGGCGGCGTCGGAATCGGCATCGCCGTGAACATCATGAAGGGGGTCACGCGGGCCTGCATCGCGGACTCGACGGTTACCATCCCCGGTGGCACGTTGGAAGTCTCGGCGCTCAACGACAATCCGACGTGGGACCCGCGGATCATCGCCATCACCGGCTCGCTCGGGATCGGCGGCGGTTCGGAGAGCTGGTCCGGCGCCGGCACGATCTCGGTGAATATCATCTGGAACGAAACGGAGACGAACAAGACCGAGGCCTGCATCAAGAACTCGACCATCACGGAGACGCCGGACAACCCGGGCACGGTCCACACGTGGGTGAAGGCCCGCGACAACTCCGGCATCACCGCCATCAGCGGCGCGGTCGGCATCGCGAATCAGACCTCCATCGGGGCGGCCATCAGCTACAACGAGATTCATAGCGACGTGGTGGCGTACCTTGATAAGGTGAGCCTCACGACAAGCGGGAGTCTGACAGTTGACGCAGCAACCAAGTCCGTGATCACCAGCGTCACGATTGGCGTGGGGGCTGCCGTCGGCACGGCCAAGCTCGCCGGCGCCGGTTCCGTCTCGATCAATGTCATCGAGAACACCGTAGACGCGGCGATCCGCAACGGCAGCACGGTCACGATCGGGGGTCCCCTTGTGCTGATGGCTCACGATGACTCCAGCATCACGGGCGACGCGGGCGGGTTTGCCATCGCCCTGGGCTCGGGTGGAAAGAAGGGCGGCGCCATCGTGGCGGTGGGGCTTTCCATCGTGGTCAACGACATTGAGAACACGATCAAGGCGTCCCTAGACGCTGCGACAGTCCAGGCCGGCAGTGTGGAAGTGACGGCCGAGTCAACGGCGGTCGTCGACGGCTGGAGCATCGGCGGGGCACTCGCGGCCGGTGGTTCGAGCAAGGGCTCGAGTGTCGCGGTAGCGGGCGGCGGGGCGTGGTCCAGCAGCACCATCGAGACCATCATCGAGGCCTTCGTGACGACGGGCAGTTCCGTCATGGCCACGGCGGGTGCCGTGGCGGTGAACGCCAGGGACAACCGGCCGCTCTTCACTACCGGCACGCAGTTCATCGCGGATCTGGACAACGGCGTACTCCCGGACGGCCTGCGGCAGGCATTTGCGGCCCACAATGTCGCGCTGTCCACCAGCGCCAAGGTCGTAGTCCTGATCGCGGGCCAGGAGTGGATCATCCAGGATAGCGGCGCGACATACGTCATCCGGAAAGGGCCGGCCGGCCTCATCGTACTGAAGCCTTCTATCATTAATACCGACGCGGGTGGATTCGCCGTTGCCGTTGGCTTCAGCAGCAAGTCGTGGGGCCCGGCGCTCTCGATAGGCGCCGCGATTGCCGACAATGACATTGCGAATCAGATCCGAGCCTACCTCGGTTCTCCGACGGCTGCTGGGGCCACTCCCACACCTGTCAACGCGACGGGAGGAGTCTCGCTCAACGCCACCTCGGCCGCCGTGATCGATGCCCTGACGATCGGTGTGGCGGTGGGGGCGGCTGCCTCGACGAAGGGGGCGGGCCTCGGAGGCTCAGTCGCCGGTGCGTTAGCCTACAACAAGATCGCCAACACCATCGAGGCCTTCATCAGAGCGGTGGGCACATTCGGGATCGCCGGCGGGGATCTGAGCCTCACCGCGACCGACAGCGCCAGTATCACCGCCGATGCGATCGGCGTGGCAGTCGCGGTTGGCGCCAGCACGAGCTCGTTTGGTGGATCGCTTGCGGTGGGAGTCTCGATTGCCCAGAACGAGATCGACAATCAGGTCCGGGCCTACATTGACAACACCCCTCTGGCCGCCCCGCAGAATAAGATCCTTCTGCCCACCAGCGGTGTGCGCCTGAGCGCCGTTTCTACGGGGACCATCACGGCGCACTCGGTCGCCGCCTCGGTCGCTCTCGGGGCGGGCAAAACCGGAGGACTCGCCCTCAGCGGCGGCGGCGCCGTGTCCTGGAACGCCATCCTCACCGACACCAACGCATACCTCAAGGGTGTCGATCTGGTCAGCGCCGGCGACGTGACTCTCGAGGCGTCCAATACCTCCGCCATTGAAGCGGACGTCGATGCCTGGGCCATCTCGTTGGGCTTTGGCCTCCAGACATTCGGCGCTGCCGCCTCCATTGGGGCCTCCATAGCACTGAACCATATCGGCTACGATCTCGACGGCAATCGCTCCCCCGCCCAGGTGCAGGCCTATGTCGAGAATTCCAGCATTAACGCGCAGGGCGGTCTTGCCCAGACGGCCGTTGCCAACGAGACCATCAATGCCACGATCACGGCGGGCTCGGTGGCGGTCGCCGGCGGCGGCAAGGTGGGTATCGGCCTGAGCGGGTCCGGCGCGGATGCCAGGAACAGGATTGCCACCCAGGTCAAGACCTATATCAATGGCGATGGCCCGGCGGGGATCGCGGCCGACAGCGTAACCCTGTGGGCGGACGATATCTCGAAGATCACGGCCGATGTCGAGGCCGTGGCCGTGGCCGTCTCCTTTGCGCCTACGGCGGCCGTTTCCCTGTCCATCGGGGTCAGCCTGGCCAGGAACGAGATCTACAACGAGGTCGAATCCTATATCACCAGCGCGGACAGCGTGATGGCCCGCCACGGTCCGGTCAGCCTCCGGGCAATCGAGAATGCGGCGATCGACGCCGACTCCTGGGCCGTGGCAGTCTCCGCGGCCGTCTCGCAGGCGGGAATCGCGCTGAGCGGAGGCGGGGCGAACGCCACGAACATGATCGCCAATCGAGTCCACGCGTACATTGCCGCCAGCTCGGTCACCACGAACCTCTGGGACTACACGACGCAGGACCGGCCGAACGAGCTTCTGCGGGGCGACAGGGTCCGACTGGATAATGGCGATATCGTCGAATACATCGGGGCCGACCGGCTGGATCCGGATGGCACATTGCCTCCGGCGAATCTGGGGGCGGAGGTGTATACGGGCACCGGCGCGCCCTGGAAACTTGTGAATCGCAGCGACGCGGTGGCGTTCGACTATACGACGCAGGATCAGCCGAATGACCTTCTGTCGGGCGACCGGGTCCGGCTGGATAACGGCGATATCGTCGAATACATCGGTGCAGCGCGGCTGGATCCGGATGGCACCTTGTCCCCGGTGAATCTGGCGGCGCAGACGTACACGGACGGCACGCTGTGGAAACTGATCAATAACAGCCATGTCATCGTTGCCGCCCAAAGCACCTCGTCCATCACGGCGACCGTCTGGGCCGCCTCGGTAGCGGTGGGTGTCGGAAGCGGGCTGGGCGCCGCTGTTGCCATCGGGGTCACGATCGCGGAGAACCATATCGGGTCTGAGACGCCCTACGCGAACGAGGTCCTGGCGTATATCGACAATTCGACCGTGACCTCGGCTTGCGATATCCGCGTGAGTGCCTTCTCCCAGGAGACGATCGCGTCAAAGTCGGTGGCCGCCTCCGCCGCCGTTGCCGCCAGCCCGGGCTTTGGCCTTGCCGGCGCCGGTGCCGGCACCGGGACATGGAACCTGATCAGCACGACGGTACATGCGTATCTGCGGAACACCGACGCCACAGCCGCCGGGGATATTTGCGTGACGGCCAGGTCGTCGAGCGAAGTCACGAAATCGACCGCCACCGGCGTGGCCGTCGCCTTGAGCCTCGCCCCGCAGGGCGTCGCCATTTCCGTGGCGGCTTCCACGGTCGACAATACCATCGAGAACGATGTTCAGGCGTACGTGGCGGGCACGGATGCCGGCACGCGCGTGGCCGCGGGCGGCGATATCTCGATTCTGGCGGATGTCTCGGCCCGCGTGGATGAAGTCAATGCCGTGACGGCCTCTGTCTCCGCCGGCCTGATCGGATTGAGCGGCGGGGGCATCGATATCAGCAACACCATCGAGAACACCATCGCCGCCTATATCGACGGGCCCCTGCAAGTGGCTGCCGAGGGAGATGTCGAGGTCGTAGCGCGGGAAAACGCCTACCTCTCCGCGGATGCCACAGCCGTCTCGGTCAGCATCAGCTTCGGGGCGGCCGTGGGCGTGGCGCTGGTCAAGAATGAGATCGCCAGCACCATCCAGGCGTGGATTGCGGACGCGACCGTCACTTCCAGCAATACGCTGGTCCAGGCGGATTCGATTGCCAACATCCCGACGACTGCTACCGCGGGCATTTCCGGCTCGGCGGTGGGAGTCCAGGTGAACGAAGGCAATGCCATCATCAAGACCCTGGTGAGAGCCTACGTCGAGAATGCGACGCTCCTTTCGCGGGGCGACATCACGATCAGCGCCACGGCGAACAACACGGCCAAGGCATCCGGATGGGGCGGGGCTTTCGGCGCCATCGCCGTAGGTGTCCAGCTTGCCAGCGTGAATTTGGGCCGGGGGGTCGGTGTGGATGAGGTCGAGGCGGCCGTAGGGGCGGGCACCACGGTGGTGGCGCGAGCGCTGCGGATCATCGCCGCGGAGCACGGATACGCTTCGCGCGGAGAGTACCGCGGGCGGAGGCGGGGCTGTCGCCGCCGCCGGCGCCGAATCGCGTGTGACGAACGACAACGCCACCCTGGCTCGGATCGAGGGAGGCTCCTCGGCGGCTATCTCGGGCTGGGATTATGGAACAGGCCGGATCGCGTTTGCCACGGCCCACGGGTTGAACACCGGGGATGAGGTCCTTTATCAGAACGCCGGTGCCGGGCTTGCGGACCTCGGCGGCTTGCAGCACGAAAAGACGTATTTCGTCATCTACGTCGATGAGACGCACATCAAGCTGGCCTCTTCCGCGGCCGACGCCCGCGCAAAGAGCCTTGCCGCTCACCTCGGCGGGGAGTGATGCGGGGCAGACCCTCACGCGGATCGCTACCAGGATCTCGGTCGGCACGCTGGCGATCGAGTCGACGCACGTGCAGGACATGGATTCGTCGGCCGACAGTTATGCCTTCGCGCTGGCGAGCGGCAGCGGCGCCGGCGTCTATAACACCATCACCGGCGGCGCCAATGTCGATATCTGTGCCGGAGTCGCGGTCCATGCCGGAAACATCATCGTCAACGCGAAGAATCAACTGACCAAGGAGGCGTTCAAGGATTCCAGCAACCTGCGGTCCGGGTCCGCCAGCCTGGGCAATGTAAACGTTCTCAAGAGCGATACGGACATCGGCCTGGCCGGGATTCCTTTCGAGGCCGTTATTCACATCCGGGATGGGGTGCAGCTCGTAGTGGAAGGGGACAACCGCAATCCGGGCGTGTTCCGGATGGAGGCGGTTACCGATGTCTTCGCCGTGGACAGCGTCCGGGTCGAGAGCGTTTCCGGATTCGGCGTCTCGGTCGGCATCTCGCGCATCGACTCCAACACCGCGGCTGCCATCAACCTGGAGCGAGCCCTTCTGGAGAGCCGGGCCGGGGACATCTATCTGACCGCGAGGACCGAGTCCAGCATCAACCCCAGCGCGAATCTCCTCGCCGTCTCCGCCGTGGGCGGAGGCGCGGGCGCCGAGGCGACGGGCATCACGAATGCGGCCAATCGGATCAACGTCAGCAATTCGACCATCCGGGGCAGCGATCTCTTCCTGCTGGCGGGGCGGGACAGCGCGGGCGTGCCGAACCTGCTGGACAGCTTTGCCGAACACGGAAATCACGGCGGCCTCCATGTCCCCCAACATCGCGGTGCCGGTGCCCACCGCGACCATCAACGAGATCAATGAAGTCAACGTTCTGGGAACCTCCAGAATCCTCGCCTGTGAGAACGTGGATCTGGTGGCCCAGGCGGGACTCGGCGGGGCCCAACGAGCGCAGACGGAAGGTCTCGTCCTTTCCCTGTCTCTGCTCCCGTACGGTCTTCCCGGTGCCCGACGGCAGCTCCGTCAGCAGCACCAATACCGTGAGCGTCGGCCCCGACGCGCGCATCGAAGCCGGCATCAACAGCTACGCGGTGATGTGGATCATGCCGGTCACGTTGGCGGGTGTGCCGCAGATTGACCCGGCCGCCTTTGGACACCTGCTGTCGGAAGCCGAGAAGATTCAATACGGGCTGCCCTTGAGCATCGACTACGAATACCAGGCCCTCGGCGTGGAGGAGATTGCCTTCAACGTGACCACGGGAACGGTGATCGAGGTCGCCGAGGGGGCCCTGGCAGGGCGTTTCTTCCGGTTCAAACCCCAGACCGACCAGTCGGTACCGATCGTTCTGGATCAGGAGGACTATACCGATGCCCTGCGGTGGGAAGAGATCGCTGTCCATTATGACCTGACGAAGCTGGCCCCGGGGACACAGGTCGCTCTCCAGACGAATCAGGTCGTGAGAACGGCCGATGATGTGCTCTACCGGTACATCGGCGGCATATGTGGCGAGCTTTGATTTCGAGAACGCGGTCTTCAGCGACGAGACCGACGTGGGTCGAGATTGCCCCCGCCATCTATCGCAGCGATCTGTGCCGGTCGTTCCGCGAGAGCCTGAAGGACAAGTTCTACGTCATCAAGCCCACGACCCTGGCGCTGCCCTCGCTGTCCCTCCAGAACATGGGGAACCTGCTGGCCGAGCAGCGGGATCGGGTGCTGGGCTGGATCGCGAGCCACTCCAGCAACGCGGAAGCCGTGGCCCGCTATCAGGCCGAATTGGAGCTGCTGAACGCGACCCTGACGGAATTGGGATTGCTGGAAACCGTGACCGATCCGGCCACCGGCCAGACCGTCACCCTGGTCCGGAAAGAGCTGGATGCCCTGTTCCTGGATCTGCCCGATATCTACTCGGCCCCGGGATCGATCTTTATCGAGGCGGATGCGGCTGGGCAAAGCGGCATCACAACCTTGGTGAACAATCAGCAACTGATGGCCAGGCCTGAGGCCCGGATCGATATCCGCAACGAAACGCCCGTTCTCCATGACGGTACACGATGCGGTGATTCGAGACAGCCGGCGGGTCACCGTGATCGACGGAGGATATACGCCGCTGGCCTCCGGCCGCGTGTACTTCAACAACGTGGCGATGACGGATGTTCCAAATCCACCGGACAAGACGATCAGCATGGTCCAGAGCCCCCACGCGGCGGTGCCAGTACGATCTCCAGGACTTCGCCATACCCGCGATCGACCAGGACCTGTTCGTGATCGGCGACATCATCAACGAAACCGGCGACGTGTCCATCGAGAATGTCGGCGGCAGCATCAATGTGTCCGGCGAAATCCGGGCCCAGACGGTCAACATCGAGGCGGGCAAGGACTTCAACCTCAACACGGATGACTGGCTCCACACCAACAGGGACCCCCGGCAGTACCTGGACTACGATGCCCTCCGGGACGCGGTGTTCAATGAGGCCGGCAATCCCGCCAGCCTGGCTTTTCCCAATTACACCGCGGCGCTGGTCGCCGCCCTGGACGACGCGATCTACGAGAATGGCTCCTCGATCGTCGCCCAGGGTCGGGTGGCGGTGACGGCCCGGTACCTGAACATCAACGGCCTGATCCAGAGCGGGGTGAACACCATCACGCTGCACGTTAGCGCGGACTTCTCGTCCGAGCGACCACGACCTCCCTCGCGGATGCCGAAGGCCGCCCGATCGCCGGCGTCAGTTTCGGGCCCGATGGAATTCCGGTCAGCGCCTACTTCGATGCCGTCCAGCAGGCGATCGTGGTCCAGGACATCGTCCCGAAGGGCGGCAGCGTCATGCTGGCCGGCCAGATCCTGAGCACCGGAAACGGCCGGATCAGGGTCGCCTACGGATACGCCGGCGTCGATATCCAAAACGACAGCCCCTATGCGTTGATTCTCAACCGGATCGATACGACCACGGATCGGCAGGGCCAGATCACGATCATCGATACGGCGCGGTTGCAGAAGACCACCTACGTCATCACGGAAACCGCGATCGTGGAAACGCTCTACCAAGGGGTGCAGGAGAGCAGCAACTTCAGCTCAGCCGACGGTGTTCTCTCGCAGCATCGTGTACACCGAGATCGGATCGCGGTCGCACGACTTGTCCGCCGAGATCTGGTACACGCCGCAGGAAGGTCTCCGCTACCTGTGGACGGAAGGGCAGGAGAAGACCAAGACCGTCGTCACCAAGTACGAGAAGAAGAGCTTCAATCTGTTCGGTGTCGATTCCGATTGGCTTGCCAAGGATGCCCGCTACGTGTGGCGGACGACCCAGTATACGGACGGTGCTCCGCTGCTGGAGTCCGAAGTCCTCGTGATCGACGTGGATTGGGATGTAGCTCTGCTCGATCCGGGCGAGTTGGTGACCCTGGAGAGCGGCCACATCGTCCGGACCCTGGGTGGCCTCATCTACTGCTACGAGGGTGATCCGGCCGCCGGCGTGGATCTGACCAGCGCGAATTACGGCGACCCCGCCCTGTGGCTGCTCGTGGATGCCACGCCGACCCCCGCCGGCGCCGTCGATATGGTCTACACGATCGAGTACGAGCTTCGCCTGGATACGGACGTTGAGATCGTTCCGGGCGACATCATCAAGGTCGTCGCCGGTGCGAATCGCGGCGGTATTGTGGATCACCTGTACGCGTACCAGGGCCAAACCGCGGAACTGGTGCTGAGCGACCAGGACTACTCCAGCAGTTTGTGGACGGATGTCACTTCGAGCGCCACCACCTTCAAGTATAAGAGCGACTACAAGAATTCCTCGGTGGAGGTACAGAGTTGGACCACCGGCGGCGGCTGGCTGCGGAAAAAGACCGTTCACACCAAGACCACCGAGATCACCGGTCAAAAGGACTACTATACCCACACGCTCAAGGCGGATTATCCGCATTGCCATCGAGTTCGTTGCGGGTCCGGCGCTTCCCTCGATCCACATTGACACCGCCGGGGATCTCCACCTGCACGGGACCCTCACTGCTCTGGACGGCGCACCGATCACCCTGCAGGTGGGCGGCTCGTTCGTTTCCGAAGAGACGGTGGCGGTCCTGGGAGGCGGCTCGACCCTCAATTCCGGCGGTTCCGTGCGGGCCAATCTCGAGGGCGGGGAAGCGTGGGAGATCACGGCGGCGGGCGACATCGAGGTGCAGATTGTCTGGATCCCGCGGGCAGAAACAGCGGCACGCTCATTGTGGGCCAGATCATCTCGACCGGCGGCAACGTCATCCTGCATGCCCCGGACGGCATTCGGGCGCTGGATGAGAATTCCCTCATTCAGGGCGAGCGGATCGAGCTCTATACGCGTGCCGCCATCGGCGAGCCCGGCTGTTATCTGCGGGTCGACAGCGACGTGTTGGGCCAGGGCGGAGTGGCCGCCCGCGCGGCCGGAGACATCTACCTCCGCGAGATCGAGGGCGATTTGAAGCTCGTACAGCCCCGGTCCTGGGCCGAATGCGCAGGCCTCGATCCATTCGGAACAGGGAGACGTTTACCTGTACGTCGATACGGGCGCGATCCTGGACGCCTGGTACGAGCAACTCGACCCGCGCACCCAACAAGAGGCCGACGAGCTTGACCGGAAGATGCAATTGACCGGGGACGCGGCCCGGGCAGCGGCGGAAACGGCCCTGCGGTCCGAGGAAGGCCTGCTGACGCAACTCTACCACGACTACTGGCAGAAGTACCGGGACGCCAGGCCGGCCATCGTGGCACGGGAGATCGTAGTCGCGAGCATCGATGCCCAGAGCAATGAGATTCATTCCAGCCTGCCTCATGGGCTCCAGACCGGTGACCAGGTCTTCTTCAACTTTGGGGTCAATCTGAACGGCGAAGACTTCGAGAATGCCGCCCGCTGGGAGGAGATCGTTCCCGATTATGACCTCGCGACATTGCCTGCCGGGACGCTGGTAGACCTCCAGACAGAACAGCTGGTAAGGACCTCCGACGGCCTGCTCTATCGCTATATGGGTCAGAATGCCCAGGGCGTGGATTTGACCGACGAGGACTTTGGCAATTCACTCGCGTGGGTGGAGGTTGTTCCCGAATACGACCTCGCGACACTTTCCGGCACCTGCGTGGAAGTGGGGACGGGCACGCTCGTGCGAACGGCGGACGGTGCGCTGTATCGCTACGTGGGGGCGAACGCGCCTGTGACAAGCCTGAGCGCGGGGCTCGCCTACTACGTGGTGGTCACCGGCGACACGACGTTCAAACTGGCCGCCAATCGCTACGACGCCGCCATCAGCGGGACCCCGGTCGTAGTGGATATCGCGGTCGAAGGGGACGGGGACTGGGCGAATGTCCGTTTCCTGGAATACACCTACGCCTCTGGCGCCTCATTCGAGGAGGCCCAAGCGGCCCTGACCGCTGATGCGGCAGGGGAGAGACTCTGGAACGTCCATGCAACCTACGGAAATGACCCGTACGATCCGAACTTCATCTTCCGGTTCACGCCGGCCGAATGGCAGAGGCGTGTCGATGCACGTACGGTCGCGCCGGAGGCTCTGAGGTATGTGATTTCCGTGGGCCTGTTCCGCCGCCTGTATCCGGATCTGGACATCATCGGCGGCGTCCAGGATCCCAGCGCCGGCGAGAAGCCGAACATCATCGGCGGGCGTGTGACCCTGACGACACCGAACGGCTCGGTGGGCAACGTCTCCGACCTGGTAACGGTGGAGCTGGGCCAGGGATATGAGTCTTCGCCCGAAGAGCACCGGGCCATCCTGGCGGCCGCCACGGCGGATGACCTGTTGGGCGTGACCTACGCCCTCTATGAGTACCTAGGCACCGCCGCTTACTTGGACCTGGGTGAGCAGGACTTCGGCGACCCGCGGCTGTGGCAGAGGCTCCAAACGAACTTCGTGACAGGCACGAGCCGACTCGAGCCGCAGGACGTGTCCATCGCCCACGGCGACATCGTATTGGTACGGTACGGCATCGTCTATCACCTTTACAGATACCTCGGCGAGCCGGCGGACCATCTCGATCTGGCCGCGCAGAACTACGCCGGCTCGGCCGACTGGAAATTGGTTATCGCCGATCATTCGGGCATCGATGGCGTGGTGTTGGTGGCGCCCGGCGAGTTGGTGCAGAACAGGCTCGAGATCGAAAGGCTGATCCTGAAGGTCTGGGACGATGTCGATCTGGACGCCTCCGTGGCGGTCGTGATCGACGCGCGCGACAATGTGGCGGTGCAGGCGGTGGCGGCCCGGACGGCAGGCGATCTCCGGATCGAGCATGTCCATGCGGGCGGGGATGTGCGGCTTGGGGCCCAAGGCGCCGTGATCGACCTCTATACGGACGGGACGGCAGCGGTCGTTACGCCGGGGGATCTGATGCTCGCAGCGGAATCCTCGGTCGAGGGAGCCGACGGCGTCCGTCCCCTGCGGGTGCAGATTGCTCCGACCAGCCGGTTCAGCGCCGACGTTGGCGGGGAGCTGCATGTGCGGCAGGTCAGCGGAGACCTGTACGTCTACCGGGTGTATGCCGGTGGTGGGGTCGTTATCGAGGTCCCGATGGGCGACATGATCCTCGGCGACGTATCCTCCGCGACCTCCGTCGACCTGGACGCCATCAACGTGATTACGCAACTTGGCAGCCGGATCGGTACCACCGGAGAGGGCGGCCTCGTCGATATCGATGCTGTGGAAGCGGTGCAGATGGCGGGCTGGATCGAAGCTCGCGGCGCGAGCTCGCGGGTGGATATCGACAGCGGGACCACGTTTACCCTGTCCGTGTTCGGGGCCATCGTGGCTGGCGGGAGCATTGGCCAAGCGGCGTCGAGTGGACCGGGCCGGGTTCGCAGGTCACCATCACGGCGGGCCAGCAGATTTGCGTGGAGGGTGCGGTGCTTGCGTCCGGTACCGTACAGATCAACGGGGGCCAAGCCGGCGCGACGGAGGATGATGACGACCTCCTGGTCATTGTCACGACGACCGGCGGGCTTAGCTCGGGCGGCTTGGGAATCGGAGGCAGCGCGCGGCCGCGTGGGCATCTTCAGTGCCGGCCGCCTGGAGATCATGGGCCATATCCTCTCGGGCGGCACTGTCCTGCAGCAGTTTGACGACGAAGGCAACCTCATCAGCGAGACCATTTCCTGGTCCGGCGAGCCGTCGGACGTATACATCGAGGCCGAGGGCCAGGCGTTCATCGGCGGCACGACCACGAACCAGCAGGGCCAGTCCGTCCAGACCGGCGGCTACGTTCAGGCCGGCCGGAATATCACGATCGTCGGCGGCGCGAGCCCGGCGGATGACACCGGCGTCAAGATCCATGCGGCCAGCGAGCTGACGACGCACAACCCGGACGGCTCGATCCTCATCCAGTCGGCCGGCGATATCGAGGCCCTGGGAGTGCTGCTGGCCGGCGGCGGGGTCGTGGACATCCGCGATGCCCAGGGCAACTATCTGGGCCGGCGTCTGGAAAACTATGGCGGCCATTCCACGCTTCGCCTCGAGGCCGGCCACCAGATCCGTGTCGGCACGGAGCTTCAGGCGGGCGTTACGCTCGATCTGGTGGGCGGTGAAGATCCGCTCGACGGCACCGAGCACTCGGGCAAGGGTATCGTCCTCTACGGCTCGGCGCATCTGCGAACTTGGGCGGACAGCAGCATCATCGTTCTGACCGCACCGGGACGTGTGGACATCCTGGCCCCGATCAGCGGCGATCTCTATGCCATCGAAGCGCCGGCGCCGGGTTCACAGGTATCCATTGACGTTCCCGCTGGTGGGACGCATCCCGATCAGAAGCTCTACCTCGCCGGCAGGATTCTTGCGGGCGGACGGATCAGTCTTCACAGCGGCCCCTCCGTCGAGATCGATCTGGACCTCACGGGCCTGCTGGAGACGATGAACGGCTCGATTGAGCTCCAGGCCGCCGACTACGCCGTGATTCGGGGCGATATCCTGGTTGGGGGAGTCGGGTCCAGCCTCCTCCTCTCGGCCGGCACGACCGAGGCGTTGGGTCAGACGAGCATCCGGACGGAACCCACCAGCCACATTCGTGCGCTGGGCGGCCAAATCCGGATTACCGGTGTCAATGACGTTGTCATCGACAGCCAGGTGGGACCGGGCAGTACCGATCTGGCACTCGTCAGGATCGAGGCCATCCACGGGACCCTCCTGATCGCCGGGGACTCGGGCCAGGTCGAGGCGGGCGGCTTGATCGAGCTCAGAGGCGGCGGACGTGGACATCCAGGGAACGGTCAGGAACCTGTCTGCCGATGATGCCGTGCTGTACGAAATCGACATCCAGGGCGAGAATACGGTCACGGTGACCGGCTCTCTGGATGCCGTTGGCTCGATCTTCATTTACGCCGGGCAACACGTGGCCGTCTACGATGCCGAGATCCATGTCACCGGCGACGGTGAGACGATTCGCATCGCTTCGGGCAGCGACATTGAACTGGGCAGATTCGAGGGCGGCCAATGGCTGGGCGCTGTGCTGGCGGGACGCGGCGGTGTCGAGATCATAGCCGCGGACCGGGCCGGTATCGGCTCCGGCGTACACGTGCTCGCCAGCCAGGATGGAAGCACCATTGCGATTGCCGCCGGCGATGTGAGCCTGATAGGGGCCGTGTATGCCGGGGCCCAACTCCAGGATGGCTCTCTGAGTTGGTGTGGGAAGTCGGCCAACGTCCAGATCGATGCCACGGAACTGGTGACCCTCGGCGGGGCCGGCGGCGCCCTGGCCGGCACGATACAAGCGACCGGCGCGGTGAGCATTGCGGTGAGGGACGGTTCCCTGGCCGTGAACCCGTCGAGCGCGGTGCGGACGGATGCCACGGGCCTCTTTGACGACCCATCCGGCCTGTCCCTGCTGGAGCCGCCGTTGACGCCCAGCAGCATCACGATCACCGCGGACGACGACATCTTGATCGCCGGGATTGTCGAGTCTCTCGACGCCGGGTCAGATATCAGCATCAGCGCGGGCGGCCTGCTCCTGGTAGATGGGCTTGTCGCCGCCGACGATCAGCTTTCTCTGTCCGGCGGCACCGACGAATCCGGGATCAGCGTCCGGCTGGAGGAAGGCGGCACGCTGAGAACGGGCTTCGGCGGCCACATCACGATTTCGGGAACGCTGGACGTCTTCCTGGACGGAGCCGTGGGCCTGTACCTGGCGGACAGCGACGCGGTGGACACCTGGCGGGTGACCGTCCTGGCGTCTCTGGGGGACATCACGGTCACGGGAGCCGTTCATGCCCGGGACCGCATCGGCTTCGAGGCGGCGGTGGGCGACATCAACATTCTCGCCGGAGCGGTCATCCGGACCCGGCCCCGCACGGCCGACGATCGCGGCGCCGTGTACTTCAAGGTCCTTCAGGAACCGTCTTCGTCGCCACCGGGCCGGATGGGTCCGAGACGGCGGTGATCGAGGGGGCGGATCGGATTCACGTCTTCGCCGACACGATTCATATCGATGGCGTGGTGGCCTACGATAAATCGCCGGCCGGCGTCGTCTTCAACGCGGTCCATGACATTGTGGTCACCGGACTGGTCTATTCCCTGGGTGCCATCGAGCTCAACGCGGGTGTCGACCCCGCCTGGGACCAGTCCGTGCTGACCGGCGGCAACATTCCCGTCGCGCAGCTCGGGCCCGGCAGCATCTACGTGTATGGGGCCGGGCAACTGCACAGCGAGACGGAGGTCCGGCTCCATGCGGGCGGGGATGTCCACGTGCTGGCGGCGGCCCAGGATAGTGATGAGCAGATCCAACTGCTCCTGCCCTACGTGACGCAGCAGTCCGTCACCATCGAAGTGATTACGGGCTCCCACCAGGTTCAGGCCGGGACCATTTGGGTGCCGGAGGTCCACTGGGTACCCACCATCATCACCGAGCAGGTGGGGTACGAGCTCGTCCAAGTGGGCAGCTACTACAACACCATGGACGTGACGCTGGAGCAGATCGGCTACTACAATCCCCATCCGCCGACACCGTTCACGATCCTGCCCATGTTCCCCACGATGGTCTTCACCAGCGGATCGAGTCCCTCGTACTTCGCCGGGCCCCCGAATGACTCGGCGAGCGATCTGGGCAACGGCGGCTGGGTCGTCTTCGACTTCGGCGCGTACCGCATCTGCAATCGCTCCGGCGGGGACTTCAATGTCTACGAGGAAGACTGGGGCATGGACGAGTTCGAGGACATGACGGTCGAGGTCAGCGAGAACGGCTCGTTCTGGGTCAACGTGAGAGGCACGCAGAGTTCGGCCCTCGTGATTCCGGGGGATGGAGCCCATAGCAGTACCACGTTCCGACGTTCCTACGACATCGCGGGCAGCGGGCTGAGTTCGGTTCGGTTTGTTCGGGTCCGGGGAACCGACAGCGACTTCTTCAACGGCGGATTCGAGCTGGATGCAATCGGCGCTTTCGTGGTGGCCCCGAACCCGTCCGCGGCTCCGTTGCCCGAGATCATGACCTACTTCGTCGAGGGCGCCGACTATTTCAATGCGCAGATCGACTGGTCGGGTGTCGGCACGCCTGCGGCCAGCGCGGCCTTCCATGACCTCAACGAGGCCCAGCGGCAGCGCATCTTGGACACCCTGGGCTACCAGCCGCTGTACGATTTCTCCTACACCAATGCCCGGCGGCATGAGACCATCAACGGTACTCCGAGCGAAAGGGACTGGGAGCCCGACTGGGCGGACAACACGCCGCCTTCTACGATGGTTCCGAGTGGGGCATTGACGGCTACGTCCGTATGCCGGCTGGCGCCAATGACAATGTTTTCCAGAGGGAGCCGCAAGACTCGACCACCGCGATTCGAGACGTTGCCAGCTACACGGACAGCGCCATCGTCTACTACACCCAGGACAAATCCGCCTACGAGAGCTACGGTTACTCCTATTGGGATGCTGCTCTTTTCCAATGGAAGTATGAGTCGACTGTCGATGGCGATAACAGTCCTGCGCGCTGGAGCGTGTCGTACGGGGGCGCGGGCCAGAGACTGTACATCATCGCCGGTGATACGGGCAGCTCCACCGTCAGCGTCGATCGCGTTCCCCCATGGGTGTCGAGCGCGGATTGGCTCGGCGGCGAGGGTACGGACCCCAGCCTGAGAGTGTCCGACCGTCTGGGCCGAAATGTCCGGGCCGTCAGCGCATACCTCGACACGACGGGTAGCCTTTCGTATCTCGACCAACCGGCCGGCCGCACGGTCACGGTGGGCCAGGTACCCCACGACCACTATGGCGCGTGGTCCAGCGACTACTGGATTACGGAGGGCAATGGGGATTATGCCGGCTGGAATTCCCGTTGGACGTGGTCGGGCTGGGCTATCCTGGACGACAATTATCCGGGATATCCAACGTACCGCAGCCTGGTCGAAGGCTGTGTCGATTACGGCGAGCTGAACAGTTGGGTCTACCCGGGCAATCAATCCGGCCCGCTTTTCCACGACAATCGCTCCGGCTCCGACATCGATTGGGACAGTCCGAACGACTACGACTACGTCCAGATTGCCGCTTGGACGACGAGCTCGGGGTTCCCGGTGTATGTGGACACGTATTACGTGAAGGCCCGCGGGTGCGACTGGGTAGCGCAGTCGGTCAACGAGACCTTCAACGATTATCGCTTCGACTGGACTTCCAATACCGTGACGGTCCAGGATACCCGCGCGGTCCGGACGTATGCTTGGCAGAGTAATCCGCACGACATCTACGGCGGCCGGCCCAAGTTTGAGACTTATGAGACGGAGGTTCCCGTCGTCGAGAACGTCGAAGTCACACAGTGGCGGACGGTGTTCACCACGGAGCAGCGCCAGACGTGGATCACGAGCCGGGATTACCAGGACCTGGGGGCCCGGGACCTCTACGCGTTTACGGCGGACTCGATCCGAGGCGGCCATAGCATCGAGATCGAGGCGCGGGGCGGTTTTGTCCTGAACGGCGTGATCGACGCCTATGGGAACGAGGGCACGCTCAATGTCCAGGCCGACGGCAGGGTGACGATTGGGGGCGTCCAACCTGCGGCGGACTCGGTCGCACTGACCCAGGTGCTGGCCGACCAGGCGATCCACCTCTCGAGTGAAGGGCAACTCACGATTCGGGGCTCGGGCCGGGTCGGCGGCGTGGACCAGGACCACATCCGGGCCCGGAGCGTGGAGCTGCAGGCCGCCGCGAGCGCCGCCATCGGGGGCGCCGTGTTCGCCGCCGGTGGCGTCCTCATCCGGGCCGGTGACGATGTGAACCTCAGCGGCATGATCGTGGCCGCGAGCGTGGACGTGGACGCCGGCACGGACGGGACGGGCTCGGTCTCCGGCACGATCTACGCCAGCCTCATGGCCACCGGCACCATCAGCCTGGCGGCCGGCAGTGGGCAAGGCGATATCCGGCTCTTCGAGCAGTTATTCGACAGCGATGCGCTGGGCAATCTCGTGGACGCCGCCGGACGCTTCATCGACGGCCGCGGATACCTGATCGATGAGACCGCCTCCTTCGTCGATGCCGATGGCCATCCGAGCGCGACGCCGGTGCTGGGCCAGTTCCTCGACGTGAACGGGCGCCGGATCGATGCCTACGGGTACTTGATCGGCGCGGACGGTGGCTTCGTCGATGCCAATGGTGACCCGAGCGAGATGCTCGTGCTGGGCTACCTCGTGGATGAGAACGGCCGTCGCATCGACGCCGACGGCTACTTGATCGATGCCGATGGCAATTTCGTCGATACCGACCGGCGCGTCGATCGTTGCGGGCCAGCCGCCGGTGCTCGGCCTGCTGCGCGGCTCGACCCTGACCTCGGCGGGCACGGTGGAGCTCCTCGCGGCGGCCGGTCGCATACGGCACAGCGGCGGCGTGATCGGCGCCCAGCTTCTCTATGCCCGGTCCTGGTCGGGACTCATCGCGAACACCAGCGTGGCCGGCCTCGATGCAGAGGTGGCCGGACCCGGGCCTATCGTTCTCGTCAACAGCGGCGACATCACGCTGGAAAACCTCCTCACGGCCGACGGTGTCATTTCCGTGGTCTGCTTCGGCGGCATCATGGCCCGGGCCGTGGCGACGCAGGGAGCGACCGATGCGGACGGCATCGCGCTGACGACCCGCGCCGGCGGAAATCTGACTCTCGGCGCGGGCGACGCGATCCATGCCGCCGGGGCGGGCGATGTCACGCTCGATATTCTCGGGACCGTGGATCAGGCGGATGGGTCGCTGATCGTCGCCGACAACCTGGATGTAACGGTAGCCGGAGGTGCGGTTCTCAGGACCCGGGCCGGCTCCCTGACGCTGGCGACGACGGAGGCGGGCGATGTATCCGTGACCGAGACCGATGGCCTGGAGCTTACGGACGTGACGGTGCTCGACGGCTCGCTGGCGGTGAGCGCCGGGGGCGATCTGGCGGCCGGGATGGTGCATCTGCTGACCAATCTGGACGACAACGATATTCAATTGACCAGCCGCGGCGGCGACATCCGCGTTGGATTGATCCAGGCGGGAGTGTATTTCAGCACGGAAGCCCAGGCCGAAGCGTTCCGCAATGATCATGCCGAGGTGGCGATTCTCTCGCTGGGCGGTGTGGCCCTGGCGGCGGCCGGCGCCATCGGCGAGATGAGTCCCGAGGATGGGGACGTGGACCTGATCGCCGACGAGCTCACGCTTCAGGCCGGGCTTGGCGTCGCGGAGTTCGAAATGGCCGTCAACATCCTGGCGAGCGCTGCCACGACCGGCGGCTCCCTCGACCTTTCCGACTTCGACGGTGCCGGCGAACAGAGTCCTGGATTGACGGTCCGCCAGGTCGCCGCAGGTGGCGCCGGTTCGACCGTCCGCCTCGCCTCGGTGGGCAGCGATCTCTTGGTGGGCGACGAGCAGACTGTCGGCAGCGCTATCGATGCCCCGGCCGGCATCTCGCTGATCGCGGCCGGTCACATCCGGTTGGACGGCAGCCTGAATCGGCCGGATCTCGATCTCATTGAGATTCGGGCGGGAAGCACCTTCCAATTCTCCGGGAGCGAATTGAGCCTCACGGCGGGCACGATCATCATCGAGACGGGACAGACGATCAGCGTGGACGGCGATCTGGCCGCGACGGATCGGGTGGAGCTGATCAGCAACAACGGCAACATCGTCATCACCGGCAGCATCCGGGGCCGGGATGCCGATGGCCTCAAGCAGTTGCTGCTCACCGCGCACGCCGTGGTCGGCCCGGATGGCAACCCGATCGATCGCATCGAGGAGATCGAGAGGGATCCGGAGTCCGGCCTTCTCAAATATCGAGATGCCGGCGGGCTGATCTACCTCGTCGAGTCGCCCGACGCCCAGATCATCGAGGATTTGGGCCTGCAGCCGGTCACTCGGCTGTCCAATCCGGGCAATATCTATCTGCGGCCCGGGGTCTCGGGAGGCCAGGGCACCATCGCGACCGCGACCGACCTGGTGCAGTTGCACGCCTGGGGCGAGCTGGTGGGGCAGGGGCTGGACATCAACGTGGCGGGCCCGGAGGGAGGGGTCGATATCTCCGTCGGCACCGACCTGACCCTGGATGCGGAAACCGTCATCCGGGCGGATGGACGTGTCTCCCTGGCCTGCACCGCTCCGGGCGGTCAGTTGAACGTGTATGGCGCCATCTGGGGCTCCAGCACGGCCTGGGCCCGAGAAGTGGTGCTCCTCTCCGCCGGCGATCTGAACGTGGCGGCCACGATCGAGGCGCGGGACCTCATCCGCCTGCATGCGGGCGGGACTCTGAGCGCCGCCCATCTGAATCTCACCGTTGTGGGTGACGACGGCGTCATCGAGCTGGACTCGGGCAGTTCGCTGAGCCTCGACCAGGCGGTCCTCCGGGCGGCCCGGCGCATCACCCTGGACAGCGACCAGGATCTTTCCCTGGATGCCGGCGCGTTGCAGGGGACAACGGCGGGCACGATGGTGGACGAACTCGCCCTCAGCGCCGAGCGGCACGTTGACCCTGAGCGGTGTCACCATTGCCGCCGGCCGCCTGGTGCAACTCCACGCGGATCAGTTGCTGCTCGCGAACGCCGCCAGCGGCGGGACGATTGAGGCTTCGGGAAGTGGTGGCATGATCGACCTGTACTCCCGCACCGGCCTTGACCTGCGCAACGTCGATCTGTTCGCGGGCAACCTGGTCATGATCGAGACGGATGGCGACCTGGCGCTGGGCAATGTCATCACGACGGAGCCGCAGGGCACAGTGGTGCTGACGGCGCCCGCCGGCTCAGTCAGTCACCCGGGCAGCCTGATCCGGACCGTCCTGCTCAACGTCCGGGCGGCGAAGGGCGTGGACCTCGTAACGGAAGTGGGTCAGGCCGATGTCGTGGTCTCCGGCAGTGGGAGTATTCGCTTGCTCGAGACGGACGGCCTCGTTCTGAACAACCTCGTTGCCATGGACGGCGCTGCGATCGTCAGGGCAGGCGGTACGATCACGGGATTGCACGTTGTGTCTTCATCCGATGTCACCCTGATCGCGGAGAACGGCGGCGATCTGCTCATCGATTACGTCGGGGCGAATGAGTCTTCCGGCAGCGTCCACCTGACGGCGGACGGCGATATTCGGGAATGCTGGGGGGACCCGGACGACGGGGACTGCTATGATGTCGTCGATCTGGTCGCCCACAGCGCCTGGCTCCGCGCGGCCACCGGCACCATTGCGAACGCGCAGCCCGAGGTCCTGGAGATGAACGTCGCCCAGTTGTACTCGGGGACATCGAACACGCTGCCGGTCGCGCAGGCCGGCGGACCGTACACGGCTCCGGAAGGCGCCTCGGTCGAGCTGGACGCCTCCGGGTCGACAGATCCCGAACAGCCGGGCACGACGCTGACCTACGCATGGGACCTGGACGGCGATGGGGTCTTCGGAGAGACCGGTGCGGGGGCCCTGTGCGGCGACGAGATTGGCATGTATCCGGTGTTCTCCGCCGCCGGCCTGGACGGCCCGAGCGAAGTGGCCGTGGCCCTGTGGGTTACGGACCAGACGTACTACCGGTTCCTCGCGGGCGATCCGGCCGACATCGATCTCGCGCAGGAGGACTTCACCGACGCGAGCCGATGGTCGCCGGATGTGGAGAGCTTCCAGGTTGCCGAGGGCGTCGTGGACCTGGTGCAGGGCGATATCGTTCGGGACGGCAGCACGTATTACCGGTTCCTGCAGGCGGATGAGACCGGCGTAGACCTCGAAAGCGAAGTCCTCAGCGATACCAGCCGGTGGTCCACGAGCATAGAGGACTATGACGTTTCCGCCGGCAACGGGGACCTGCTCGGTGTGGTGAGTCTGGCGCTGGGCGATATCGTCAAGACGGATGGCGAGACAGCTACGGATGCGACCATCATCAACATCACGAACGTGACGCCCACCCCCGGCATCGACGGCCCGGCAGACGGGTTCGAGGGATTACTTATATCCCTGGTAGCCTCGGCAACCGACCCGGCCGGCGCCAACGACGTGGTCAGCCTGGCATGGACGGTGACAAAGAACGGGACCGCCTTTGCGAGTGGTACGGGGTCGGCCATCGAGTTCACGCCTGACGATAACGCCACCTACGAAGTCATCTTGACAGCCTCTGACGAGGACGGAGACTCAGCCCAGACTGCCCATGTTGTGAGCGTGGCGAACGTGGCACCGGTAGTGCAGGCGGGTGCGGATCAAGAGGCGAACGAAGGCCAGGAGGTCAGCTTTACCGGTTTGTTCAGCGATGCGGGCCTGGCGGACACGCACACGGTGGCATGGTCGTTCGGGGACGGCGGCACGGCAGCGGGCGTGCTGACATCGAACCATACTTATGCCGATAACGGGACCTACACCGTAACGGTGACCGTGACGGATGACGAGGGAGCGGGCAGCAGCGATACTCTGACCGTCACGGTGGCCAACGTGGCGCCGGTGGTGACGGCGGGCGAGCCCCAGACGGCGGCGGAGGGAACGGCGGTTGTCTTGGCAGCCAGTTTCACGGATGCGGGCAGTGGGGATACGCACACGGCCGTGGTGGACTGGGGCGATGGGACGGCGGCAACGAATATCGATTCGGCGGCCAGCCCGCTGGCGGTGAGTCATACTTATGTTGACAATGGTGCCTATGCCGTTACGGTCACGGTCGCGGATGACGAGGGAGCCTCGGCGACCGGCACGTTGCTGGTGACGGTGCTGAACGTGGCCCCGACGGTGGACGCCGGATTGGATCAGACGGCCGATGAGGGGACAGCGGTCAGCTTCACCGGCTCGTTCAGCGACGCCGGTTTGGTGGATACACACACGGTAATGTGGTCCTTTGGAGACGGCGGCACGGCCTCCGGGACTCTGACGCCGACGCACACGTACGCCGATAATGGGTCGTATACGGTGACGGTGGCGGTGACAGATGATGACGGCGGCAGCACCGTCGACAGCTTGATCGTGACGGTCAGCAACGTGGCCCCGATGGTGGAAGCGGGTGCGGATCAGATAGTGGCTGAGGGCCAGTTCCTGACGCTGGATCCGGCGCGCTTCCGCGATCCGGGATATGGCCCGACCGAGACCTTCACCGTCAAGATCGAATGGGGCGACGGGACGGCCGAGCCGGCAGCGGATATCACGCTGCTGGAAACGCCCGGCGGTGAGGGTGTGCCGACGCAGGGCACGATCCAGGCCGGCCACGCCTATGCGGATGATGGCGAGTATACCGTAACGGTGATGGTGACGGACGATGAGGGAGCCGGTGCCAGTGACACCTTCACGGTGACGGTGCACGATGTAGCGCCGGCGGTAGAAGCGGGTAAGGACCAGAGGGTGACTAAGGGCTCGTTCCTCACGCTGGATTCTGCGCAGTTCAGCGATCCAGGGTTCGACGATGAGGTGGAGGCCGTCATTTGGAGGGAGGACTTCACGGCGACGATTGACTGGGGTGATGGAACGACCGAGTCGGCGGCGGGTATCACGCTGGTGGAGACTCCCGGCAGCGAGGGTGTGGCGACGACAGGTACGATCCAGGCCGGCCACGTCTACGTGGACAACGGCGTGTACACGGTGACGGTGACGGTGACGGATGATGACGGCGGCGCTGGAACCGACAGGTTCACCGTCAGGGTGGGGAACGTGCTGCCGACGGACATCGCCGTGACGGTGGAACTCAGAGACAGTACAGGCGCCCTTATTCAGGATTCCGGGGCAGGGATCCGGTACCAGCTCAACGGCTCGGGGAGCTATCTGCCGCTGGGTGAGACGGAGGAACTCGGCGCGAGCGGGTCAAAAACGATGATGCTGGCGAAAGGCAAGCACCGATTCTCTCTAACCTACCAGGGGTGCACGCAGACTATCAGGCAGGATATCTCGACCAACCCGACGGTGGTGTTCCAGACGCATCTGGTGACGGTGGAGCTGCGGGACAGCCTGGGGGCTCTGATCGAGGGTTCGGGGGCTACGGTGCGGTGGCGGCCCTATGGGTCGAGTACGTTGGCAGCGTTCGGCAGCGGGCGGCTGGATGCGGCGGGCCGGGTCCAGATGGAGGTTTTGCCGCTGGGGCACAAATACGGTCTGACGTACCAGGGTGCGACGCAGTACCAGCTTAGTAGTGCGGCGACGGTGGTGTTCCAGACGCATCTGGTGACGGTGGAGCTGCGGGACAGCCTGGGGGCTCTGATCGAGGGTTCGGGGGCTACGGTGCGGTGGCGGCCCTATGGGTCGAGTACGTTGGCAGCGTTCGGCAGCGGGCGGCTGGATGCGGCGGGCCGGGTCCAGATGGAGGTTTTGCCGCTGGGGCACAAGTACGGTCTGACGTACCAGGGTGCGACGCAGTACCAGCTTAGTAGTGCGGCGACGGTGGTGTTCCAGACGCATCTGGTGACGGTGGAGCTGCGGGACAGCCTGGGGGCTCTGATCGAGGGTTCGGGGGCTACGGTGCGGTGGCGGCCCTATGGGTCGAGTACGTTGGCAGCGTTCGGCAGCGGGCGGCTGGATGCGGCGGGCCGGGTCCAGATGGAGGTTTTGCCGCTGGGGCACAAGTACGGTCTGACGTACCAGGGTGCGACGCAGTACCAGCTTAGTAGTGCGGCGACGGTGGTGTTCCAGACGCATCTGGTGACGGTGGAGCTGCGGGACAGCCTGGGGGCTCTGATCGAGGGTTCGGGGGCTACGGTGCGGTGGCGGCCCTATGGGTCGAGTACGTTGGCAGCGTTCGGCAGCGGGCGGCTGGATGCGGCGGGCCGGGTCCAGATGGAGGTTTTGCCGCTGGGGCACAAGTACGGTCTGACGTACCAGGGTGCGACGCAGTACCAGCTTAGTAGTGCGGCGACGGTGGTGTTCCAGACGCATCTGGTGACGGTGGAGCTGCGGGACAGCCTGGGGGCTCTGATCGAGGGTTCGGGGGCTACGGTGCGGTGGCGGCCCTATGGGTCGAGTACGTTGGCAGCGTTCGGCAGCGGGCGGCTGGATGCGGCGGGCCGGGTCCAGATGGAGGTTTTGCCGCTGGGGCACAAGTACGGTCTGACGTACCAGGGTGCGACGCAGTACCAGCTTAGTAGTGCGGCGACGGTGGTGTTCCAGACGCATCTGGTGACGGTGGAGCTGCGGGAAAAGGGGATGACGTAATTTGCCTTGCTTGAGAGGGAGTTTCCGCGGCAGCGGTCCGTCTTCCGCAAACGGCGCGGAAATCATCTGGTCCAAGGGAGTACCGAAAAGCAGCCAATGATATTGTGTCGTTGGATTCAGTGTAGCGTGCGTAATCCCGGCCGGGTCGGTGCGACCCGGCCTTCTCTTGTGGGGCAACTTGTGCGATACGACTTCAGGCACGCCCAAGTCCGGATATCCATCTGTGCGCGCTTGCCGGTCCCCGCAGAGATCACGGTGTTGCGAGGAGCGCGAGTCTATAGTAACATGTGGTACGATGTCCCAGGAATTCCAAAAGAGGCGAATTGCCGTCACTACCGTGTGCAGGGAATACCTGCGTCGCGCTGTTTGTCTGGCGCTGGTTCAGGGGTTTGGCGTCATGGTTCTCTCCGACGGAACGGCCCGGGCCGGGTGGGAGGAGCGTTTCGCCCAGCCGCCGGCCGAGGCGCGCATCCTGAAGATCATCCACAACTGGCCCGACCCGCCCGAGGCGCAGGACCAGCTCATCAGCACGGCTCCGCACGCAGGGCTTCGGCGGCGTGGTCTGCAACGTCTCCTTCGATCAATACCTCGAAAGCGACGCCAAGTGGTCCGCGTTCGCCCGCGCCGTCAACGAGGCGAAGAAGGCCGGCCTGGCGCTGTGGCTCTACGACGAGCGCGGCTATCCCTCCGGCAACGCCGGCGGCATCACGCTGCGCGATCACCCCGAGTGGGAGGCACGCGGCCTGCTCGTCGCCGACACGGAAACGCAGGGCGGTCCCGTCACGCTGGAGCTTCCGCCGGGTAAACTGGTGCTGGCCGGCGCCTTCGCCGTTCGCGACGGCAACATCGACATGACGCGAGAGAGTGGACCTCGCCACGGCAGGTCCACGACGGGAAACTGAACTGGCAGGCGCCGGCCGGCCGCTGGCGTGTGATGGCGATCACCGAGAACCGCCTCTATGAGGGCACGCACGCCGAGGGCAATCTCCACGCCAAGATCCCCTACGTCAACCTGCTGATGCCGGAGCCGACGGCCCGCTTCGTCGATGTCACCTACGGCGGCTACGCGCAAGCACCTGGGCGACGACCTGGGCAAATATTTCATGGCCACGTTCACCGATGAGCCGTCGCTGATGAGCCTCTTCCTGAGGCCGATGCCGTATCGTCCGCTGCCGTGGGCGCCGAATCTGCCGACCGAATTCCAGAAACGCCGCGGCTACGCTCTGGACGCCGCGCTCCTCCCGGCGCTGGTGGCCGACGCGGGTCCTGCCGGCGCGAAGATCCGCTACGATTTCTGGCAGACGGTCGGCGAGCTGGTTTCGGAGAACTACTTCGGCCAGATTCAAACCCGCTGCCGCCAGTACCACGTTCCTTCCGGCGGGCATCTGCTTGGCGGAGGAGGGCATTGTCGGGCATGTCCCGCTCTACGGCGATTTCTTCCGCTGCATCCGCCGGCTGGATGCGCCGAGCATCGACTGCCTGACCAGCGTGCCGGCGGAGGTGCCGTGGTTCATCGCGCGCCTGCTGAGCAGTGCCGCCGAGCTGGAAGGCCGGCCCCTCGTGATGAGCGAAACCTCCGACCACAGCCAGCACTACCGGCCCGCCGGCGACCAGCGGCCCAGGCGCGTGGTGACGGAGGCCGAGATCCGCGGCACCTGCAACCGCGAGATCGTCGCGGGCATCAACTGCATCACCAGCTACTACAGCTTCACGGACTTGTCCGACGAGCAACTGCGCCGCCTCAACGAGTGGGTGGGCCGTTGCTGCACGGCGCTGCGCGGCGGGCACCAGGTTGCGGACATCGCCGTGCTCTATCCCACGGAAAGCCTCTGGACCAGGTTCGTTCCTTCGCGTCATTGGACCCGAGAGGCCGCCGCCGCGGCGCGGATTGAAAGCCTCTACCGCACCGCGGCCGAAAGCCTCTTTGCCTCCCAGCGCGACTTCACGTTCATCGACAGCCGCGCGCTCGGAGAAGCGACCGTGGAATCGTCCGCGCTGGTTCACGGCCAGCTTCGCTGGCGTGTCATCGTCCTGCCGGGTGTGGACACCCTGCCGCTGGCGGCCTGGGAGAACCTCGCGAAGTTCGTCCGCCAGGGCGGCGCGGTGATTGCCCTGGGCGCTCTGCCGGCCAACAGCGAAAGCGAATTCCCCTCCGCCCGCGTCCAGGCGCTGGCCAAGGAAATCTTCGGTGAAAGCGGGGCGGGCTCTTCCTCCATCCGTGAGCCGCAATCCCATGTGAACGCCGCAGGCGGTGCCGGCGTCTTCCTTCCCGCTCGGCCTGGAAGGCTTGCTGCCGCTGGTGCTCGACGGCCTGTTGGAGCCGGATGTGAAGGTGGCCGAGGCGAAATCGCCCCTGCGTGTCACGCACCGCCGCCTCGACGACCGCGAAGTCTATTTCGTCATCAACGACAGCGCCAAGCCGTGGGCGGGCCAGGTGGATTTTGCCGCCGACCGGGGCCGGCGAACGCTGGAATCCCGCCACCGGCCAAAGGGAGGAAACCCTGACGGCCAGCGCTGGCCGGCTGAGTCTCGAACCATACGGGGCGGCCTTCTTCCGTTTCGCCGTCCGCGAAACCGCCGCAGCGACGTGCTGTCACCAGCGGCGCGTTGCCGAACCTTGTCCTGCGTGCCGTGCCGGCGGTCGAGCCGATCATGGGGCATGGCGAATTCGTCCGCGCGGAACTGACGCCGGACGCCGCCCACTCCCGCACCGGTTCTCCGGCCTGGCAAGCCGCCGCCGTTTTGACCAAGGCCAAGGTGGACACCCATCTTTTCCTCCAGTTCCACTATCGCGCAGCCGCTGGACCTGAGCGACGCCGACTGTCTCGCCATCGATACCTGGGTGCCCGACGGCCAGTCCACGCCGAGCCAGCTTCTGGTGATCCTCCACGAAGAGGGCGGCGGCGATTTCCTCGCGGAAACAGGCCGTTCCCTGGCCGCCCCGGGCCGGGAACGTACCTTCGTTGCCCTGAGCCGTTTTCAGCTCGCGGGCTGGTCGAAGGACGCCGACGGTGTTCTGGACGCCAAACGTGTGGGCGACATCCGCATCGGCTGGGGCGGCTACTTCGGAGCGGAGAACGAGAAGGTGCAGTTCAGCGTGGCGCTGCCACAGGCCGGCACCGTGACACCCCTTCAAGAACACTCTTCGAACGTGCCTGCGCTACCGTCGCGTTCGATAACGGAGGATGTGGCGACGATGTCCGGCGGGAACGGCGATCCCTTCACCTATCAGGACGGCGCCATCGTCCGCGGTTCGAAAGCCACCCGGCAGTTGGCGTTGGTGTTCACCGGCCATGAGTTTGCGGAGGGAGCCGAAGCCATCCTGGAGGCACTGGCCCGGCACGGAGCCAAGGCCTCTTTCTTCCTCACCGGCGACTTCCTGCGCAACGCCCAGTTCACGCCGCTGGTCCGGCGGATGCTGGCCGAGGGCCATTACGTGGGTCCCCATTCCGACCGGCACCGGCTCTACTGCGCGTGGACGCCGGACCGCCGGACGCTGCTGACCCGCGCCGAATTCGAGGTGGACCTGGACGGCAACCTGCGGGAGTTGGAGCGCTTCGGCGTCACCCGCAGGCAGGCCCGGTTCTTCCTGCCCGCCTACGAGCACCACAACCGCGAGATCAGCGACTGGACCCAGAGGATGGGTCTGACGCTGGTCAACCTCTCGCCCGGCACCCGTTCGGCGGCGGACTACACGGTCGAGAAAGATCCCAACTTCGTGTCATCCCAGGCCATCCTGGACAGCATCCTACATTGCGAGTCAGCAGACGGGGCCGGACTTAGCGGCTTTGTGCTGCTCCTGCACCTGGGCAGCGGGCCGGAACGCGCGGATAAGATGCACCTGCGTCTGCCGGAGTTGCTCAGCCAGCTCAAGGAACGGGGCTACGCGTTCGAGCGCATCGACCGCCTTCTGGGGCGACATCTTCGCGCCAGCCAGGTTGGTTATCCTGTGCAAGGCCCGAAACTTGCCGTTGCCTTCGGCTCCGAGCCTCTTGGGGAGCGTTTCGATGTCATCGAGCTGGACTCGGGCCGGTCGGTCTTCCAAGGCGTCACGCGGCCGGTGACGGGAATGAACTGGGGCCGATTCAACCACGTGGCGGAACTCGACTTCTCGGCGCTCCGCCAGGCCGGGACGCTTCCGCCTTCGCCTCGGCGGAGCCGTCTCTTTGCCCATCGTCGTGGACGACGCGGTCTTCCAGCCGCTGCCGGATCTCCTGCTGGAGTTTATGCGTCAGCAGCGCTGCGGCTTCAACCCATGGCTCAATGCCAAGTGCCATCAACTGGACGGCCGCACCGCCTACGGACCGCTTCCCGCCGGCACCTCTATCGATGCCCGGGGCGGCTGGCACGATGCGGCCGATCTCTTGAAATACCTGCTCACGTCGAGCAACGCCACCGCGCAAATGCTGCTCGCCTGGGAACTGCACCGTCACACGCCCGGTCAAGCCTCATCATCGCTGTTCGCCGATCGGGTCGACGCCCTCGGCCAAGCCGGCGCCAACGGCTTGGCCGATCTTCTCGATGAAGCCCGCTGGGGTCTGGAGTGGATGTTGAAGCTGCATCCGGCCCCGGAGGCGTTCTATCATCAGGTAGCGGATGACCGCGACCACTGCGGCTGGCGGCTGCCGCCGGACGAGCGCGCGGACTACGGTTGGGGCCAAGGTCGTGACCGCGTGGTGTATGGCGCTGACGGCCGGCCGCAGGGGCTCGGCCGCTATCCGAGCGAATCCACGGGCCTGGCCAACCTCGCCGGGCGCTACGCCGCCGCCATGGCTCTCGCCTTCCAGATCTGGAAGGACGACCCGCAGCAGGCCGCGTTCGCGCGACGGTGTCTGACGGCAGGGGAGGAAGTGTACCAACTCGGTCGCGACCGGGAAGGCGTCCAGCAGGGCAACTCGTACGGGGCGCCGTATCGGTACGCCGAAACCACGTGGGCCGATGACATGGAATGGGGTGCGGCGGAGCTCTTCCGGGCCACGGGCGACCGGCGCTACCTCGAGGACGCCCAACGCTATGCGCACCTGGCGGGATCGGAATCCTGGATGGGCCGCGAGCAGGCCGGCCACTACCAGTTCTACCCCTTCTTCAATGCCGGCCATTTCCGTCTGCATGGCGTCGTGGACGCCGAATTCCAAAAACTGCTGGAAGGCTGGTATCGCGAGGGGATCGAACGCTGCCGTAGTGCCGGTGAGAAGAACCCGTTTGGCATCGGTGTTCCGTTCATCTGGTGCTCGAACAACCTGGTGGTGGCTCTGGTGACGCAATGCCTGCTCTACGAACAAATGAGCGGCGACGGCCGCTATCGCGAATTCGCCGCCCGGCATCGGGATTGGCTGCTCGGCCGAAACCCGTGGGGCACCACGCAATTCATGGGGGTGGGCTCCGTGTCGCCGCGGGACGTGCACCTGATGACGACGCACCTGACCGGCCGCGCCCTGCGCGGCGGCCTGGTCGACGGCCCGGTCTACGAACGCATCTTCCACTCTCTCAAGGGTGTGAGTATCACGCAGCCCGATCCGCTGGCCGAATTTCAGGACCCGCGCGCGTCTATCACGATGACTTTCAGGACTACTCCAGCAACGAGCCCACGATGGACGGCACCGCCTCCGCCCTCCTGATGTGGGCGGTGTGTGGCAGGCTGAAGTAGATCTATCTCCCGGCCATCCGTTGATGGACGAAGCGAAATGCCTGTTGGTAGGCCTGATCGATTTCCCGGGGATCCCCGCCCGCCAGGCCGTGTTCTCCACCTTTGATCGTGACGAACGCATGGTCGACGCCGAACTTGCGGAACTGATCCGCCATCAGGACCGACTGCTCGTAGGGCACATCGGTATCCTTCGTGCCGTGGATCAAGAGTGTCGGCGGGTATGGGCTCGTCACGTTCTCGACCGGCATGTAGGGGTGATACTTCTGGGCCTCTGTGTGCGGATTCCAGCCGGAAACCTCCTGCGGCCAGAGTCCTCGTTGCCGGCAGAACTGATAGAAGGCCCCGCCATCTCCTTTGCGGTCCTTGCTGTTGGCGATGGGAGGACCGCTGACCTGCTGCCGGGCCTGGTCCTCGGTCAGCTTGGGGCTTTGATGGCGGGGATGGGGGCTGGGCCGGCTGTACCAGTCGCCAATCAAGTCGCCATATCCCCAAAACGCCACCAGCACGGTGGGACGCGGCGTCACACGGTACCCCGTCGTCAGGGTCAGATACCCCCCGGCGGAACCGCCCAGCACGGCGATCTTGCCGGCGTCGATGTGAAACAGTTCCGGCCCCTTCTCCCGAATCCAGCGGAAGGCGTCTTCGATGTCCTCCAGAATGGCAGGCAGCTTCGTCTCGGGAGCCAGACGGTAGTCGATGGACACGATGGCATACCCGGCCTCCAGAAACATCTTCTTGACGCGGGCATCGATCCCGGCCCGACCCCCCATGATCAAGGCCCCGCCGTGGATCCACACGACTACGGGTCTGACCGTCTCGTCGTCCGCACGATAGACATCCGCCTTGATCTCCAGGTCGCTCACCTGCTTGTAGGTGTACGTTTGCATTCGCACCTCGGCCGCCGCCGTGTTGGTCAACAGTCCCCACAGCATGAGGCTACCCACGAGGGGCCGGAGGGCCCGCCCCAGTTCACTTGATCGCATCATCGTACACCCCGTGAATCATACTCCCCGGACGGAATTGTGTGATGATCACTCTGCCGCTCGGCGTTGGCATCTTAACCTGCATGGGTCACGCCGTCAAACCGTAGCTGCTGATGGTCGGTGGAACTGGAGCCGAGAATGCGGTACCATACCGGTACTGGTGCTAAAAGGAGAATCGACTATGATAACCAGGCGCGATGCGCTGAAGGCAACGGGAGGTTTCTTAGCGACGGGGTTTGCGCGGCCCGGTGCGGGGAGTCCTGCTGTGACGATCCAGGACGTTGAGATACGGCGTGGCGTCGTCATCCAAGCCGATAATGGGACGCGCGGCAGCTTCGCGGGCAGCTCTTCTCAAGACCTCAAGAGCCTTCAGCCGCACTGGGGCCGCATCCGCGAACTGCTGATCGGCAAAGATCCGTTCGACCCATCGCTGAGCGGAGAATTGCTCTGGGAATCGGTCTATCCCGGCAAGGCGAAGCTCTACGCCGAAGGACGCGATCCCCTGACGGGGGAATCCATCGCCAACAAGGCTCGGGGCGACCGTCACACCAAAACCGGCCAGGTGTTCATGGCCTTCAGCACGGTGGACATCGCCCTTTGGGACCTGCGGGCCCGATTGAAGAACTGTGCCCGCGTACCGGATCATCGGCCAGGCCGACCGCAAGCAGGTCCCGGTGTACTGGCGGCCGGGCGAGGCCGAGCCAGGGTCTTGCCGACGCGCGTCGTCGGGCCCGCGAGGCGTTCGACCGGGGCTACAAATATCAGAAATGGTACTTCACGAAGAGTGCCAAAGACGGCGACGCGGGCCTCAAGGAGAACATCGAGCTGGTGCGGGTCCTGCGGGAGGAACTGCCGGAGGCACACCTGATGTTCGACAACCACAGTATCCGCTACTACGCCGACGTGGATTACTCGGTGGCACTGTGCAAGGCCGTCGCCCCCTACAAGCCGTTCTGGATCGAGGAGCCGATCTGCCCCGAGCACCTGGACGGCTACACCCGGATCAAGCAGGAGACGGGCGTGACAATTGCCGGCGGGGAGCACTGGTACACCCGCTGGCCCGTCAAGGCTTTCCTGGATCGCCAGTGTGTGGACTACGTGCAGTCGGACCCTGTCTGGTGTGGCGGCATCTCGGAGTGGTTGAAGGTCTGCGAACTCGTCCGCCAATACCCCGGGGTCAAAGTCGTGCCGCACATCACCAGTCCGTGGGCGGCCGCACCGCACTGCGTAGCCTCACAGCCGGAAGATCTCTGCCCGCTGCTGGAGTTCAACTACGAGGGCGGGCGCGAGGCCCTGGAGAGCCGGATGGCCCCATCGCCAAGGGGCGATATGCTGATGCGGATGCCCGACGCTCCAGGGGTATCGTGACGGATGCCTTCCGCCGGCACGAGCGTGTCACAGGTCCCGTCGGCTCGCGCAGAAGCCCAGAGTCAGCCCGCCATCGACCGTGAGACTGGCGCCGGTGAGGTAGTCGCATTCATCGCCGGCCAGAAAGGCCACGACCCGGGCGATCTCGTCCACGGTGCCGACGCGGCCTGCGGGCACGGCGGTCGCAAAGGCGGCTTGCCGGTCCGGAGGCGTCAGCTCGGTCGCCACGGCGCCCGGCACGACGGCGTTCGCCTGGATGTTGTACTCCGCCAGTTCGAGCGCCAGGCACTTGGTCAGTTGTTCGAGTCCGGCCTTGGCCGTGCTGTAGTGGGCATAATTTCGCCGGGGGGCGGAGCTATGAACGGAGCTGATATTGATGATCTTTCCCCCGTGCCCGTTATTGCGCGCATCAAGCGTGCCGCATGCTGGGCACACAGAAACGGCGCCTTGAGATTGACCGCCAGCACGTAGTCCCAATCCTTTTCCTCAAGGTCGATAAGAGGGCTCGGGTTTTGAGTCGCGGCATTGTTCACCAGGACATCGAGGCCGCCCAGTTGCTGCCGGATGGTTTCGAACAGGGCGGCAATCTGTTCGCTCCGAGAAAACTCTGCACAGACCACGATCGAAGAAGGGCTCCGCAGGCAAACGTCCCGATAGGATGCCCTGAGTTCATCGGACTCCTCCGGGCCGTGCACCACCAGCGTCGCCCCTCTGGCCGCCAGCTCCAGGGCGATTGCCTTGCCGATGCCCCGGCTCGAGCCCGTCACCAATACTCGCCTTCCGTGGAGGTCCGCGATTGACTCTTTACTCATGACTGACAATCCAGAATAATCTTGATAGCGCCGGTCTGGCTCTTGTTGCAGGCGGTCTGGAAGGCTTCCAGGGCGTGCGTGAGAGCGAAGCGATGGGTGATGAGTGGGTCCACCTGGATCTTGCCGGTGGCCAGGCATTCGATCGCACGCGGAAAATCGGTGTACATGGCGTTCGAGGAGGTTCGGATGGTCCGCTCGGCGCTCAACAGCAGAGCCGGGAATCGGATGTCCTCTTCCTTCGTCGCCATCAGGACGAGCGTCCCGCCCTTTTTCAGAAGGCCCAAGGATTCCTGAATGGTCTGGGTCGTACCGACCGTGTCGAAGACCAGGTCCACACCCGCGCTACGGGTCTGATCCATCACCAGCTCGCGGAAGCGGTTTTCGGCGGTGGACAATTTCAGAGGAAAATCCACGCCGACCGCCCGGGCCACGGCGATGTTCTCATCGGCCACATCCGTGATGAACGTCTGGACGACGCCATAGACCTTCGCGAACTGGGCGATGAGCAGGCCGATGGGGCCGGCGCCGCAGATGGCCACTTTGTCAAGGACTTTGGGCCGGCCCACCTCTACGGCGTGCAGCGCGGCGATCATCGGGTCCAGGAAGGTGGCCTGCTCGTCCGTCACGTGCTGCGGCAATTCATACACCTGGCTGCTGAAGGCCAGACAGCGCTCGGCCATCCCGCCGGGATAGAACTCCATTTTGCCCCAGCCCTGCCCATGCCCCAGATGCTTGGTATTGGGGCAGAGGTTCTCGCGTCCGCTCCGGCAGAACGAGCAGCGTCCGCACGTGATGAACGTATTCACGCCCACTCGCTTGCCGAGGAGTTCGGCGTCTCGATCCTCGCAGACCTCGTCGACCACACCCACGAACTCGTGCCCGAGGATGATGTTCGGCGGATTCGGAATCTCCTTCCCCAGGGTCTGTTTCGCCCACGGATTCTCGCCGCAGAAATACCGGATGTCGCTGCCGCAGATGCCGCACTTGCTCACCCGAAGGATAACCTGTCCGGGGCCGGGCCTCATCTCCGGGACGTTCATCACGGCAAGGGTCTTTGGAGCCTTCAAGACCAGTGCTCTCATACGCTGACTCCCACTCTCGGCACGTTTCCTTTTGTCTGCTCCTGGACGAATCGTCACATGGTCTGCCTGTTTGTGAAGCAGCATACCACGGCCTCCAGCGAATTCAAGGACAAGCCGTGGCCTGGCGCCCTTGGACTTCCGCCCGTCCATCGGAGGGGGCTCCCAAACGCGAAACGACGCGTTTGGGGACCCTTCTGCTGTTTGCATAGGTCGCGATCCTGTGCTACAAAGGGCGGCATGATAGCTCTCACCAGGCCTGCTGGTCTAAAGGAGGTAGTATGAAGACGAACCGTCGGGAGTTTCTTCACGATTGCCGGCGCCGTCGGACTTGCGGGTGGCCGCGCGTTTTCCGCGGCCGAAACGCCTGCTCGGCGCGAGGACAAACCGAGTCAGCCCGGAGCCCGGGAAGGCAAGGCAGTGAAATCGAAGATTCGGGTGGCGCAGATCAAGGTCTTTCCCGAGAAGGGCAAGATGGCGGCCAATCATGAGAAGTTGATGGGGGCCCTCGGCGACATCGAGAAAGCCGGTAAGGTCGATGTCATTGTCACGCCGGAAGGCTTTCTCGATGGCTACGTCTCGACCGAGCCGTCCGTCACGAAAGCTGACATGGTGAACTACGCCATCGATCCCGCCACAAGTGAATACACCCGCGAAGTCTCCGCCTGGGCCAGGCAAAACGAGGCATGGCTCATCTATGGCTGCATCCGCAAGGAGAAGGACCAGGTGTTCAACACCGCCCTGATCTACGACCGCAGCGGCTCTCTGGTGGGCATGTATGACAAGCTGCATCTGCAGAAACACGATCTCAAGTACGCTCCCGGCCGGCATCTGAACGTGTATGAATCGGACTTCGGGCTTTTTGGAGTCATGATCTGCGCCGACCGCCGCTGGCCCGAGACCGCCCGGACCCTCACCCTCCGCGGCGCGCGGGTGATCTTCAATCCGACCTATGGCATGCGCGGCGATTTGAATCTGTGCATGATGCGGACCCGGTCCTATGAGAACGGCATCTTCATCGCGTTCACGCATCCCGGTCAGTCCCTCATCACCGGACCGGAGGGAAATGTCGTATGCAATGATGAGGATGCAGCCAAGACGTATGTCATCACCGAGATCGATCTGTCCAAAGCGCCGGCCAACAAGGGAGGACATATCGCCGACCGCCGCCCGGACGTCTACGGGCAATGAAAGGAAGAACTGGAATGTCTCACCAATGTGTGCAAGACCAAGCGGCAAACGTGGTTGGCAGATTTCTTTTTGTGGTCGTGCCGGTGGTCCTGGCAACGGCGGCTGCGGCGGATACTGCCAAGGCCTTTGGCGACTGGGAGGGACGGCGTGCAAACTCGATTCTGCTCAACGGCGACTGGGAGTTCTCCCCGGGTGACGGGAGCGAGCAGGCCGAGAGCCCGGACAGTGCGAATCGCCTCCGTTGGCGGGCGGTGACGTTGCCGGGTCCGTTCATGCCATGGAGCCAGGAGGCGGCGAACCAGACGAAGTTCATCTGGGCCCGGCGGAGCTTCAAGGTCACTCCCGCGCAGGCCCAAGGCCTGGCGGTGCTGCGCTGGAATCGCATCGCCTGCGGGGCGGCGGCGTTCATCAACGGTCAGAAGGTCGGCGAGAACGAGCCGACCGGGCCGTTTCAGGTGATCGTCCCCGCCGGCGTCCTTCGAGCCGGCGACAACCAGATCGTGCTCAAGATCCGCGGCGCCGCGGGAGTGCCCAGGAGCCGCAGCGGCAATGCCCTGATCCCGGCCGGCTTCGGGGTGGGGATGCCGGAGGTGACGGATGACGTGTGGATGGACTTTGCCGACGCCGCTTACATGAAATGGGTGCTGGCGCTGCCGGATCTGGCCGGCAGCCGGGTGAAGATCCGCGTCACGCCGACCGGCCGGGAGCGTCTGGACGATTTGCAGATCGTCGCTCAGGTCAAGTCCTGGCCGGACGGGAAGGTCATGGGGGAAGGCCAAGCGTCGGCCAGGCTCACGCCAGGACACGGACCCCTTCGGAGGCGAGCACTTCTTCGTCGAGGTGCCGATGCCGGGCTTCCAGCCGTGGACCTATGAGAACGCCGCACCTCTACACGGCCCAGGTTACCCTGAGGCGCGGCGAGAAGGTGCTGGACGACGCCACCATCCGCTTCGGCATGCGCGAGATCACCATCGCGGGCGGGCACTACCTGCTCAACGGCAAGACCCTCCGGCTGCGGGGCTCGGAACTGTGTCTTCGAGTGGAACTGGGGGGACACCATCACGGGCAAAGAGTTCGATTACCTCGTCACCGAGGCCCGCGAGATGAGCATGAACGCGTTTCGCACGCACACCAGGCCGCTGCCGCCTCTGTGGGCCAACATCTGCGACGAAAACGGCACGATGATCCTGGCGGAGTTCCCTTGCCTCTACAATTACCAGGACTACAAGTTCACGCCCGAGGAATACGCCATCTGGCATCGGAACGTGCTCAGCGACGCCGCCGGCTGGATGGGGCGGCTCTGGAACCATCCGGCGGTCGTCATGTGGGTGCTCTCCAACGAGTCGAATCGCGACGGCGAATGGGAGAAGGGGCCGTACCACGACTTCGTGCGGGCCCTGGACCCGACGCGGCCGACGATGCGCACCGGCGACACCGGCACGGCGGAGAACTACGACGTGCACACCTGCGGCAACGTCGAAGACACGCTGGAGGGCAATCTCATCCCGGGCATTGGCTCGTGGTTCCGCGAGGCGAAGGGCCGGCCCGTCACCAACAGCGAGTACATGAACTACTTCGGTCGGCCGGCGACCCAGTGGACGGGCAAGGAGGACAAGGAGGCCGATGCGCTGGCCTGCGCCCAGATCGGCATGGAGCACACCGAGGCGATGCGCCGCGCCCGCCTGGACGGCATGTTGCCCTACATGTACGCCGGCTGGACGCGGACGCGGCTCGCCGCACGCGTCCGAGAGACCGGCAAGGGCAGTGCCGTCTGGAAGGCCGGCTACGCATCGCCCTTGTCCGCCTGCTGGCACAGCTCGCTGTCGCCGGTGCTCGCCAGCCTCGACCTGTTCGATCCCAACTACCTGACGGGCCAGGAGGTGCGCACCGACCTGTACCTCATCAACGACTCCTGGCACGATGCCACGATTCACGTCGATCTGCTGCTGACCGAGGAAGTGCCCCGAGTTCATCCCGGAAGCCGCGTGTTTCGACCGGCCCGTGGCGAAGTGGAGCTACGATTTCACGCTGAAGGCCGACACGCTGACGAAGACCCCCATCACCTGGAAGCTGCCGGAGCGCGAAGGAAGCTACTGGCTGACGGCCCGTACGACCGGCCTCCCCGGCCGGCCGGTGCTCAGCCAGCGGTTCGTCCGAGCGGTGCGGCCGCCGGAAGTGCCTGCGGCTCTGCGCGACCGCCGCTTCGTCGTTCTGGGCGGCGATGCCGCTGCCGATGCCTGGTTCCAATCACGCGGGCTGCAGGTCGAGCACGACCTGGACGAACTGCGCGCCGGGCAGGCATGTGGTCGTCATCTGGAACGCCGACTCACCTGACTGCCGACGAGAAGCGACAGGCGGGTCTCCTGCGCGAGTTCGCCGCCGGCGGGCGGTCGCGTGGTCGTGCTGGCCACCCGCTCCTGGGACTGGACCGAGCTGTGTGACGTCAAGGTGGGCGACACGGCGGGTCGCGGGCCTTCCCCTATCCGGAGGCGAAGTCACTCGATGCTCGCCGGCATCCAGCCCGAGTGGCTGATGCGCTGGAACGGCTTGCCCGGGACGGTCGCGCCCTGGCCGCCTGGACGGCCCGGCGCTGGCGGCCGCCGAGAAGATCCTCTGGGTGCGCGAGCCCAAGACGATGCGTGGCCGCCGAAGTGCCTGTCGCCGGGGGCAAAGGAACGATCCTCTTCTCGCAACTGGCACGTGCAGCGGCCATGTGGACCGTTCCAAACCGCGGCTATGACCCAGTGGCGGAGAGAATCCTGATCAACCTGCTGCAGGAGACAGGGCGCACGGAGAGGAGCGTGATCGCATCAGCACCTCCGATCGACAGCAGGAAACACCGAAGGTGCCGCTTTGGGGGCGTTTTGAGGCCGCCGTCCCCGGCACGCGCGAGTATGCCAATCCGTTCATGGATGTCGAATTGCGTGCCACCTTCATCCGTCCCGACCAAGAGCCGGGTCTCCTTCTGGGGCTTCCACGACGGCGATGGCCACGGCGGACCAGACGGGCAACGTGTGGAAACTGCGGTTCATGCCGGACCAGGTCGGCACGTGGTCGTACGAATGCTCCTTCTCCGATGGCACACCCGGCCGGAGTGGGACGTTCGACTGCGTCGGCGACGGGCCGATGCCCGGTCCGCTGCGCGTCGATCCCGCCAATCCCCACTGCTGGGTCTTCGCCGATGGCTCCCGCTTCTTCGCCCGCGCCTACACGGCTCCCGAATTGTTCGTGGCGGGCAACCACACCCACCGCACGCTACTGGATCGACTACTTCTTCGGCACGAAGCACAGGTTCAACCTCTGCAACGCGAATCTGCTCAACTTTGTCGGGGTCGGGGAGGAGCTCAACTGGCAGGGAACTCCCTACAAGGCTCCCGACCCGGCGCCGAACGGCACCTACGTGACCATTGCCGGCAACGGCCTGTTTCCCTTTCTCTATTCCGGGACGCGTCCGCAGTTCGACGGGGGGTCGAACGTGGACTGGCTGCGTCCGAGCGTCCGATGCTGGGCGAATGTGGACCGAGATCCTCGGTGAGCTGGAGGCCCGCAAGGTCGTGTGGTTCAATCACTGGGGCATGATCGGCTGGGACTGGAGCGGCAACGGCAGGCTCCTCGTGCCGGCCGCGGCGCGGCAAGCGGTCCTGCGGTACTGGATCGCCCGGCTGGCGCCTTACTGGAACGTGACCTGGAATATCGCGGGGGAATGGGACGAGTTGCTGACCCCGGCCGAGTTCGACGAGCTGGGCACCTTCCTCAAAGAGCAGGACCCGTGGAAGCACCCCGTGACCTCGCACGCGCTGGGGACGACGGTGGACCGGCCCTGGGTCGATTTTCGCGTCCAGCAGTTTTCCGCCGGCACCAGCAGCGACTCCGTCACGAACGCGGGCCGCGCCGCGGCCGATTACGCCGGCAAGCCTGTCTTTGCCTTCGAGACCTCCTGGGAAGCCACGCCCGGCAAACTCACGCCGGACCAGGTGCGCACCGGCGCCTGGGGGAGCGTCATGGGCGGAGCGTTCTACCTTTATGCGGAGTGCTTCGAACCGACGCTCACCTGGGGCGATGGCCGTGCGTTTGGATTCATCGAGATTATGAACGACTTCTTGAGCGGGCTGGCCTACTGGAAGCTGAAGCCGGTTCCTGACCTGGTGAATGCCGGGAGCCTCTGTCTGGCCGACCCAGGACGGGAATACGTAGTCTATCGACCAACCGGAGGGACCATCACCGTCGACCTTCCCGGGGCCGGGCCTGCATTCAAGGCTGAATGGCTGGACCCGCGCACCGGAACCAGGAAAGCGGCTGCAGCGGTGGAGGGAGGCGCAAAGCGGACGTTTTCTTGTCCCGACGCGCGGGACTGGGTGCTGCATCTGAACAGAGAAGAATGAGGAGAGACTATGAGACTCCGTCAACGAGTGAAAGCCCGGACGACAATGGGCTTGACACTGTTTGTCTCGTGGACTGCCGTGGGGGCAATGCCGGCGGCCGGTCCGCTGCGGGTCGGCACGGTTAACCCGCGGTACTTTACTGTCGGCAGCGGCCAAGCGGTCTATCTGACCGGCTCGCATACCTGGGCCAATCTGCAGGACATCGGTCTTCGCGATCCTCCCCCGGCGTTCGATTTCCCGGGCTACCTCGATTTCCTCGAACGCCATCATCACAACTTCGTTCGACTCTGGTGCTGGGAGTTTCCGCAGTGGGCGGAAAAGAACAAGCAGCAGCAGTTCTACTGTACGCCGCAGCCTTGGCAGCGCACCGGTCCCGGCGAGGCCCTGGACGGCAAGCCCAAGTTCGACCTGGAACGGTTCCACGAAGAGTACTTCGAGCGTCTGCGCTCGCGAGTCGTAGCGCCCGTGACCGGGGCATCTACGTCTCCATCATGCTCTTTGAAGGCTGGGGCCTGCGGTTCGTGCCGGGCGGGTGGAAAGCCCATCCGTTCCATCCTGCCAACAACGTGAATCGGACAGACGAGGACGTGAACGGCGTCAAGGGGATCGAGCTCTTCTCCCTGGCGTCGCCCAGGCAACCGCGCTCCAGGAGGCCTACGTCCGCAAGGTCATCGACACGGTCAACGATCTGGACAACGTGCTCTACGAGATCTCCAACGAGAGTGACTTCTCCACGACCGAGTGGCAGTACCACATGATCCGCTTCATCAGGAGCTACGAATCCGCCAAGCCCAAGCAGCATCCGGTCGGCATGACCTCCATCGGTTACGGCGTGGACGATCTGGATCGCTTGCTCGAAAGCCCGGCCGACTGGATCTCGCCCAATCCCGACCGCTTCGACTACAAGAACGATCCGCCGGCCGCGGACGGCGCCAAGGTCATCATTCTGGACACCGATCATCTCTGGGGAGTGGGCGGGAATGTGCCGTGGGTGTGGAAGAGCTTCCTCCGCGGGCTGAACCCGATCTGGATGGACCCGTTGGACAAGTCCTCCGTGTGGGAACCGACCCCGACGAATGCCGAAGCGGTGCGGAACAATCTGGGCTACACGCGGCGTTTGGCCGAACGCATGAACCTGGCCGCGATGAAGCCGCGTCCCGAGCTGGCCTCCACCGGTTACTGCCTGGCGAATGTCGGCGTGGAGTACCTGGTCTATCAGCCCAAGCCGAACGAAGGCATTTCTGTCGAGCTCAAGGCTGGGCCGTATCGTTATGAGTGGTTCAGCCCGACAAAGGGCGCAATGGCGGACACCGGCCGCATAGAGGCGGCCGACGGCCGACAACCGTTCAAAGCACCCTTTGAGGGTGACGCAGTGCTGTATCTCAGGGCACAATGAGAATCAGCTTCTCACAGAACCGCCTGTCAGGAGGACCGGCATGCGAGCCAGGAACCAACGCGATAGTCGCCGCCGTGACGATCGAGCCTTCTGCTCGTGGCGGCGTGCTCAGCGTCTTGCCAGGAGGCGAGCTGCCGCTGCGTCTGGCGGAGGATTCGGGACCAGCGGACTTCTTCGTCGCTCCGCACGGCCAGGATGCGTGGTCGGGGAGACGGGCTGATCCGGGTGAGACGGACGGGCCCTTTGCGACGGTGGAGCGCGCTCGGGATGCCGTGCGGGCGTTGCTCCAAGCGCAGACGGAGCCGCGACGCGTACGCGTGGTGCTGCGCGGCGGAACGTATTATCTCGACTCGCCGCTGGAGTTCGGTCCGGAGGATTCGGGAACGGAGCAGGCTCCGGTGGTCTACCGTGCGGCGGCGGGGGAGAGAGTGGTTCTGAGCGGCGGACGCCGTCTGGAGAACGGCCGATGGGGCGAGGTCAACGATCGCAAGGCCTGGGTGGTGGACCTCGCGGAGGTGAAGGCCGGGACATGGCGCTTTCGGCAACTGTTCGTCAATGGCCAGCGCCGGCCGCGGACGAGGCTGCCGAAGCAGGGGGAATACCGTATCGAGTCTCTTCCGGGCTACACGGGCGACTTTCTCCGGAGTCCGACCAAGCAGTTCGTCTATGCTCCGGGCGATATCCTGCCTGCGTGGCGCAATCTGCGGGACGTGGAAATCGTCGGGATCACGCGGTGGCTGGATAACCGGCTGCCGATTGAGAGCGTCAGCGGCGAGGCTCGCACGGTCACCTTTGACCGCGCGAGTCTGTTTGCCCTGGTTTCGGGGAGCCGGCCCGGGGTCTATTGGGTGGAGAATGTCTTCGAGGCGCTGGACACCCCCGGCCAATGGTACCTCGATCGTCCGCGCGGAGCGCTGTACTACCTGCCGCGACCGGGAGAGGAGATGGCATCCGCCGAGATCATCGCACCGCGGCTCGCGCAGGTGGTGCGGGTCGTCGGGCGCGCGGGGGCCCCGGTTCACGACCTTCGTTTTGAGGGTCTGATCTTCGCGCACACGGAATGGCAGCCGCCGGCCGACTATGCCTCATCGCTCCAAGCCGGTATCGAGGTGCCCGGCGCGCTGCTGTTCGATTACGCCGAGCGCTGCGCCGTCACCGGTGGCGGCATCGAGCACATCGGCAACTACGGCGTCGAGGTGGGCGTGGGCTGCACGGACATCGAGATCGCGCACAACCGGATCACGGACCTGGGCGCGGGCGGCATCCGGATCGGCCACTTCTTCTCGTGGGAGACGGACGGGTCCGGCCGGATGACCGAGCGGGGACTCCAGCGCAAGGCCGCCATGCCCCAAGGGCCGCACAGCCGGCGGATCACGGTGGCCGACAATGAGATCGCCCATGGTGGACGGTTCACTCCCGAGGCGGTGGGCGTGTTCGTGGGCGACAATGCCGAGAACCAGGTTGTGCACAACCATATCTACGACCTGTTTTACTCCGGTATCTCGGTGGGCTCGGTCCAGGATTTTGGGCCCAGCGAGGCCGGGGGCAACATCATCGAGTACAACCACGTGCACGATATCGGCCAAAGCCTGCTCAGCGATCTGGCCGGAATCTACACGTGCAGCACGCGCGCGAGCCGCGTCGCCTATAACGTTGTGCATGATGTCGCGCGGCGCGACTACGGCGGCTGGGGAATCTACCCGGACGAAGGCAGCCACGATCTATTGATCGAGAAGAACCTCGTCTACCGCTGCCAGGATGGGGCGTTGTTCGCACACCACAACCATGATATCACGGCCCAGAACAATATCTTCGCTTTCAACCGCACGGCGCAGGTCGAGCGCGGCGGTATAGGAGGGTTCGAGCTGACCTTCCGGCGCAACCTCGTCTCTTACCTGGAGGGCAAGGCAATTGGAAACTATGGTGGTAAGCGCTGGGGACGGGACGTTTGTGCGTTTGATCGCAATCTGTATTGGAACGCCTCCGGTAACCCGGTCCTCTTTGCCGCCATGAGCTTCTCCGATTGGCAGGCGCTGGGCCAGGATACGAACAGCCTCGTTGCCGACCCGCTCTTCGCGGACCCGGCGCGGGGCGACTTCACCCTGCGGCCGGGTTCTCCGGCATCACGAATTGGCTTCGAGCCCTGGGACATGTCAGCCGTCGGGCCGCGTCCCCTTCCGGCAACGACACGTTAGAGCACGCCGTACTCATTGTAGACCTCGCGCAGGGTGCGGCCCTTGAGGAGTTCGCGACGGGAATCGCTTTCTTTGCCGACCTTCTCCGCGGCCAGATTCAGCACTTGGTCTTCCAGGGCGGACGGCACCACGACGATGCCGTCGAAATCGGCAAATACCAACTCCCCCGGATGCACCAGCACCTCGCCGCAAGTTACGGGTACATCGTGGGCCATGACGCGGCCGCGGCCTTTGCTGTCCAGCGGCCGGATGCCCTGGTAGAAAACCGGAAATCCCAGTTCCATAATCTTGCGGCAATCGCGGATCTGGCTGTCACAGATGCAGCCGACGGCGCCGTTGTGCCGGGCCACCGTGCTCATCAGCTCCCCCCACGGGGCATTGCGGCCGGCGTAGTCGGTCGAGTGTACCACGACGTCCCCCGGTCTCAGAGAGTCCATGAGGTCGATTTCCATGCCGTAGGGGTCCTCATCGACATAGTCCACATCCATCCAGCGGGCCGTGCGCGCGCGGCCGACGATGGTGCAATGGTCGGGGTCCAGCGGCCGCAGCCTCTGGTGCATGGCCTGATGAAGGCAGCCGAGGCTGTCCAGAACATCGCAGACCGCGGGGACATAAAGGTGTTGACGAATCCAGGCGAAACGCTCCTCGTCGGTGGCGAATGAGAGCATAGATTGTCCTTTCATGCCCATCGGCTAAGCATCGGATACGCGGAATCGCGCGATCGTTTCTTCGTCGACCTCGACGCCCAGACCCGGTCCTTCGGGCACGGTCAACAGGCCATCCACGCACCGCAGGGGCGTGCGGCACAGAGACCGGGAGATGGGATCGTCACATACATTGTACTCCTGGAACAGAGCCTCCGGGAGAATGGCATTGAGATGCAGCGAGGCCGCTGTCAGCAGGTCCGACTGCCAAGCGTGCGGGCAAAGAGAGCGTCCGGCCGCCTCGGCGAGCGCGACTACTTGGCGTGCCACGGTGAATCCGCCGCAGCGCGAGAGGTCCGGCTGCACCACGTCGACGCCGCCTTCGCGGATCAAGTGCTCAAATCCCCAGACTGTGCCTTCCTGCTCACCGGCGGCGATTCGAACCGGTGTCGCATCGGCCACGGCCTTGTACGCCGCATAGTCCTCCGGGTGGCACGGCTCCTCGACCCAGAAGGGATCGAAGGGCTCGATGGCTTGGATCATCGCGATCGTCTCTTCGACAGATCGTGGATAGATCCAGCCGGCATCGACCATGAGAACGCGGTCCTTCCCCAGGCTTTCGCGAGCCGCTTGGACGAGAGCCGCATCTTTGTGTCGATCTCGCCCGAACCCTCCCCACCCGAATTTTACCGCTGTGAATCCACGGTCAATGTACTGTTGAGCAGCCTCCTTCATTGCTTGCGGCGTGTCGCGAAACAGCGTGCTCGCATAGGCCGGCACCTGCCTGCGGCGGGCTCCGCCGAGCAGCGCGTGGATGGGTTTATCCAGGGCCTTGCCCATAATGTCGTAGCAGGCAATGTCGATGCCGCTGATCGCCTGGAGAACCACGCCCCGGCGGCCGTAATACATGGTGTGATTGAAGAGCTTGGTCCACAGCCGTTCCACTTCGAAGGGGTCTTCTCCCACCGCCAGGCTGCCGATCCCATCGAAGAAGCCGGTGCCGTCGCCCGGGGCTTCGATCACCGCCTTGAGGGCGTGGGGTTGCGTTTCGATCTCGGCCCAGCCGTCGATCCCCGCGTCCGTGGAGACGCGCAGGAGCGAACGGTACTTCGGGCCGGAGGCCTCCCCGCCGTGAATGCCATAGTCGTGCGGGGATTCCAGAATGATGGCTTGGACCTGAGTGATCTTCATGGGCACAGAACCACCTTGATCGCACGATCGCCGTCTCGGGCTGTCGCCAGAGCTTCCTCCGCCTTCTCCAGCGGAAACTGGTGTGTCACGAGAGAGCGAAAATCGATCAGGCCGCCGGCGGCCAGTTGGACGCCTCGGTCCCAGAGCAGAGGCGAGCCGATGCCTGCGACCACCTGCAGGTCCTTCTGCACGATCCGATCCGAGAGGATATTGGGCTGGCCGGTGCCGGACACCCCATAGAGGACCACGCGTCCACCCGGTCGGACCCACTCAAAGGCCTGGCCCACGGCCGTGTTCGCGCCCGAGGCCTCCACGACGATGTCAGGCCCTTTGCCCCCCGTGGCTTGCAGGACCTTCTCCTTGAGGTCGGCATCGCGGTAGACCCACGTCTCCGTCGCGCCGAACCGCTTCGCCAAGCCCAGCCGCACCTCGCCTCGCCCAATCATGAAGACAGGCGTGCAGCCCGAGGTACGGGCGAGCGCCAGGAAAAGCAGTCCCGCGGGACCGCTGCCGAAGATCAGGACGGATTCGCCCGGCTGAGCCTGGGCCTTGAGAAATGCGCCCCAGGTGCAGTTGAGTGGCTCCATGATGGCTCCCTCTTCGAACGAGAGCGTCTCGGGCCAGCGATAGAGGTTCGCGGCGGGAACGGTCACATACTCGGCATAGCCGCCGTCGCCGCCGGTAGTGCCCAGCTCTCCGCCGGCCTTGCAGAGCAGTTTTCGGCCCGCATGACAATAGGGGCACATGCCACACCCGATGACCGGGTCCACAATGACTCTGCTCCCTACCCAGTCGGAAGAGACGCCGCCGCCCACGCTCTCCACGACGCCGGCGATCTCGTGGCCGAGCACTTGGGGGATTCGGTCGAACCTCTGACTGCCGTCCAGCAGGTGGAGATCCGTCGCGCAGATGCCCACGGCACGCACGCGGACGAGAGCCTCGCCCCAACCCGGCGGACGGCAGGGCCGCTCCTGGAGTTCCAGATGTCCATCCCTGATTACGAGGGCCTTCATCGGTCTTTGTTCCTCAACCAGAGTCTTTCCGCAAGATTACCAGAACCGCCAGTAAAGATACACCCAAATGCAGGCATACAGGGCGAGCCAAAGCCTCACGCGTTTGTAGAATGGCCGAGCGGTCCCCGCATCGTAGTTGGCGAGAAGCGAAGGGCTCCACAGCAGGGATGGTGTGGTTTGTGTCGGCCCTGGCGGCGTGGCCAAGGACACCACCACGACCCCGGCCATGATGATGACTTGGGCGAGGAACGCCAGATACAGCCAGTGCAGCGCGGTAGCCCAGGGCGGGAGCACCCAGGGCGATCGCCGTCTGGATGGCCAATCCGCCGATGATGCCGAACAGGGCGCCTTGGTAGTTCGTCCGCTTCCACAGAACTCCCAGAATGAATACGGAGACGAAAGGAGTGGCCAGGTACGTGACCCCGGTCTGAAAATACTTGAAGATGCCGCCCAGCATTTCCACCGCCGGAGCCGCTGCGCCCGCGATCACCAGGGCGAGCAACGAGGCCGTCTGTCCCGCGCGGATCACCTGCTGCTGGGTGGCATCCGGCCGCAGCATTCTCTTGTAGATGTCCAAGGCGAAGATGGTCGCCGTGGAGTTGGCCAGGGCGCTGACCGTGGACATCACCGCCGCGAGGAAGCCTGCCAGGACCACGCCGCGGAGTCCAAAACCGGAGGCAAAAGTGCCCAAGGCGAGGGGGAACGCTTTGTCCGGGTTGCTGAGGGGCTCGGCTTGGTGCATCTCGTGAATCCAGAAGAAGACGATGAAACCGAGGAAGCAGGTGACCATGGGACGCAGGAGGTTGATGAAGCCGGCAAAGACAATTCCCATGAGGCCGTCCCAGGTGGAACGGGCGCCGAGGACTCTCTGGATCATCACCTGGTTGGTGGCCTGATAGAAAAGAAAGACGCCCAGCGAGCCGCAGATCAGGGCGGGGAAGGGGGCCACCGGGTCGAGCGGCGGGTGGTAAAGGTGAAAACGCTCGGGATTGGCCTGCATCATCGCGGTCCAGCCGCCGGGGATCTTGCCCAGCGCGACGAAGAAGAGGACGATCCCGCCCCCCAGCAGGAATACGCATTGTACGGCGTCGGTCCACATCACCGAGGCCAGTCCGCCCCGGACCGTGTAGAGACCTACCAGAATCACGGTGCCCCAAAGGGTGACGCGGAAGTCCCAGCCGGTCAGCTCGGAGAAGACCAGGCTGCCGCCGTACAGGACGGGCGCCAGGAATACGAGAACGTAAGCGACGAGCATGACCCAGCTATAGATGTCGCCGCAGAAGGGACCGAACCGTCGTGTCAGAAACTCCGGGACCGTGGCGATCCGGTTCTTCAGATACACGGGGATGAAGAACAGCAGCACGAGCAGGTACGTGGGCAGACACCACCATTCCCAGTTGGCGATCCCCATGCCGTGCTGATACGCCGCCCCGATCGTCCCGACGATCTGCTCGCTGGAGACGCTGGTGGACACAAAGGCCGAGCCGATGATCCACCAGGGCAGCCGCTCCGAAGCGAGGAAGTAACCCCGTGCGGTGGTGCTTTGCTTGCGTGAGGCCCAGAGTCCCACCCCGATCACGAAGACGAGCGATCCGACAATGATCGCGATGTCCAGCGGGCTCAAGACGAAGTTCACGGCAGGAGTCTCCCCAAAGGCGTGCGCCGCTCGGCCAGGCAGGGACGGAACGCCTCGGCGTACGGGACCCCCACGCGCTGTCCGGCGGCCTTCAATCGCTCCTCTATCATGTCACGATAGTCCTTTCCCAGCAGGCGTTGCGACACCGCCATCTGGCTTTTGTGGAGCCCGACGATCTGCCGCATCTGTCCGGCCGTGGCGGCGTCGATCTCGACGAAATGAGTGGCCTCGAAGCCAAACCCGGGCCCCGGGTCCACGTAAAAGATCGGCGGCACGCGCGGCAACGCCGGGCTCTCTGTCCGCACGGAGGCAATCTGCGACAGCAGCGCAGATTGAAACACGAGGGTCGAGGTCGCGGAGTGGTCGAGGTTGTAGTCCTGGGGAAAGTGGGTGAAGAGCAGGTCCGCCTGGGTGCGTCGGATCGCCTCGATCATCTTGAGACGGTTCTCCCACGTGTCGTACAGAGCCTCATCCGGCTCGCCCAGACCGTGGTATTCCGCGCCTACCGCGCGGGCCACCTCCCGCATCTCCTGGTCGCGCAGGCGGGCACACTCGGCATGCGGAAAGTCCGGGTCATCGCTGATTCCTTTGTCCCCATTCGTGGCGCAGATCAGAGAGACTTGGTCGCCGCGTTTGCGATAGAGCAGGAGCGTTCCCAGGCAGAACATCTCATCATCCGGATGGGCGCCGATGAAGACTACGTTCATACCGGTTCTCCCCACAGAAGATGGATCGCGTCGCGATGGATGATTTCCTCGATGGCTGGGAGGCTCACGCAGGGCAAATCCGTTCCTTTGGTGAAACGATTGACGGCGCGCAGACCCTCGAGCGACCCGGCCGGAGTCGTGAAAGGATAATCCGAACCGAACAGGAGCTTGTGGAGGACGCCGTACTCCTGGGCCAAGACCATGGAATTGTAGAACTGCCAGGGCCGGCCATAAAGGGCACTCACGTCGGCGTAGACATTGGGATGCTTGCGGATCACCACGATTGCCTCGTCTGCCCACGGGTGGCCGAGATGGGCGATGACGATCTTGAGATCCGCAAAGCGACTGGCCACCGTATCGATCAGCACCGGCCGTGACCACGCCAGCGGCCCCAAGCGTACGAAGGAAGTGCCCATGTGGAACAGAACCGGCAGGTTGTGCTTGATACAGTTGGCGTAGAGCCAGTCCAGCTTTGAGTCCGTGGGGTCAAAACCAGCGTAGATGGGTCCGAGCTTTACCCCGCGCAGATGAAGGTCCTGGCGGGAGCACTCGAAGTCGTCCTGCCAGCCTGGCTCGTTGGGATCGAGGGACATGAAGCCGATCAGTTTCTCCGGCGCCCGAGCCACGAAACCGGCGACGAATTCGTTGGGCACACGCAGTCCGGTCCTCAGGCCGCGCAGACCGAAGCAGATCGCGCGGTCACACGGCTCCACGGCCTTGAGATAGGCGTTGAACTCCACGCTGATATCGATCGGGACGCCGGGATGGCAATTCTGCAAGTCCTGAAGAAAGCCGGCATCGATGTGGGACTGACAGTCCCACGCATGTGTATGGACGTCCACGATCACGACGGATACTCCTTGACATTCTCCGGAATTTTCACGATACTGGAGCTTAATTGCCTGATTACGAAACCTCGTGTAGGGCAGGCCCCCATGCCTGCCCATCACCGGAGGGCATTGTATGACGCCTCAGGAAGATGTCAATCCCGATCACGGTTGCGGCCGCTTGGCCATCATGGTGGTGCTCTTGTGCTGTGCCACGGTACAGGCCCAGACCGAGGCGGTCTCGGTGAAGGTCTCTCTGGAGCAGCGGCTGGGACCGTTGGAGATGGGCCGGTTCGCGTTGGGTCAGGGCGGGTTGTCGGAAGACCCCATGTGGGATAGTCGCATCGCCGAAATCCGGGCCCTGCGACCGAAGGTCATTCGACTGTTCATCCAGGAGTACTTTGACCTGCTGCCGGCCCGCGACCGATACCATTTCACGACGCTGGACCGTTCCGTGGACACCATTCTCCAGGCGGGCGCTGAGCCGCTGATGTGCATTTGCTTCAAGCCACGTGTCCTGTTCCCGGTGGTCAATCAGGATATCGTCGAGCCGAACGACTACGAGCAGTGGGAGAAGCTGATCTTCAACCTCGTGCGCCACTACACCGAGCGCGGCGCCGGCATTCGCTATTGGGAAATCAGCAATGAGCCTGATATCGGTGAGGACGGCGGCTGTCCCTACCGGTTCAAGCCGGAAAGCTACTGCCGGTACTATCAGCATACGGTGGCGGCCATTCTGCGGGCCGACCCCAAGGCCCTGGTCGGCGGTCCGGCGCTGGCCAACCCTCGCTCCCCGATTCTGCCGGCCTTGTTGGATCTTTGCAGCCAGCAGAAGGTGCCGCTGCATTTCGTATCCTGGCACATCTACAGCAGCGACCCCAAGCGGATCCGCGCCACGATCGACAACGCCAAGACGCTTCTGAGCAAATACCCCGACCTCAAGCCTCAGACATTCCTCGATGAATGGAACCTGGACCTTGGCTTTCCTCCTGCCGATGTGCGGATCCAGCCGTGCTACGTGGCCGAGGTGGCGTGGCAGATGAAAGAGGGCGGCCTGGACTACTCGTGTTACTACCACATCCGGGACTACCACGTGTCCTTTGACCGCTTCGCCCCGTTCATGTCGCCCCGGGGAACCGCCTTCATGGAGGGCTGGTGGAACCGGATGCCGCAGTTCGACGGCCTCTTCGATTTTCAGAATCGTGTTCGGCCGGCGTATTTCACTTTCAAGCTGCTCTCCCGCTTGACGGGCGACCGATTGCGGCTGACCTCGAATCAGGTACAGGTCCATGGATTGGCCGCGCGCGACGACCGCTATTCGGCGTATCAGTACAACCTGATGCTCTGGAATTTCGCCCCGTCGCCGGCGCAGGTGGAGATTACCCTGGAGGGCGCTGCCGGCAATCTGACGGCCAAACCGATTGTCCTGGACGCCGTGGCACCGAGCGATGATGAGATCGCCCGGCTGCGGCCGGAAAGAGCATTCCCGATCAAGGCCGAGCAGCCATCCTTCAAGGTGGCCCTCGATCCTTACGGAATCCGCTTCTGGTCCTTGGAGCAACGAAGGTGAGCCATTCCCGACGTGCAGCGGCGCGGCGGGCACGAAATCCCACATCAAACGCAACGAAGGAGGAAGATCATGTCTACGAAATGCTCCAGTGTGTTTCTGGGCGTGTTCATGCTGGGCTGGACCGGCAGCGTGACGGCGGCGACCTGGACGATCTTCACCAATCAGGTGCCGGCCGCCACGGCGGGCGACCGGGATTTGCCGTATGAATTGGGCACCAAGTTCAAGACCACGGTCGGGGCGCGGGTGCTCAAGGCACGCATCTACGCCGCCGCAACGGAGACAGGAGTGCATACCGTGCGCCTCTGGCGCGTGGCCGATAGCACCGTGATTGCCGGCCCCTATGCGTGGACGTTCCCTTCGGGTACGGCGGGATGGAAGGAGTTCACGTTTCCGACACCGGTGGTCATCGAGGGCAATACGGACTACATTATCGACGTGACCAATGGCACCGACCAGTGGTATTACGGCACCGAGGGGGCATTCAACTCGCCCATCAATAACGGCCCTTTCGTGACCTATGTGGGCAGCGGTGTCTACAACACGACACTGGGGGCCATGCCGACGCAAACGTGGAATAACTGCAGTTACTATCGGGACGTGGTCATTGAGACCTTCGCGATCGCCTCCGGTCCCAACCCGGCGAATGGCGCTTTGGCGGTCACCGCGCCTTTGTTCCAGTGGGCGCCGGGAGATGGCGCGAGGTTCCACGATGTGTACGTCGGCACGACGTCGGATCTGGGCTCTGCCAATCTGGTGCAGCCGCGCTCGCCGATAGCGATGTACTGGTACCCCCAGCCTCTGACGCCGGGGGCGACGTATTACTGGCGCGTGGATGAGATCGAGGCCGATGGCGTCACGGTTCACGCCGGCGATGTGTGGAATTTCACCACCCAGGCGCTGACGGCCTACCATCCCGATCCGGCGGATGGAGCCACCGATGTGTCGCCCGCTCCGACGCTGGCCTGGCTGGCGGGTCAGGCGGTGATGCAACATCACCTGTACTTCAGTGACAACTTGGAGGCGGTCCGGCAGGGAAGCGCGGCGGCCGACAAAGGCGAGTTGAAAGACCCGACCTTTGCCCCCGGCGATCTTGGGACCCTGGCGACCTACTATTGGCGGGTCGACGAGGTCGTGGCCGGCGGCTCCCCCGCGCTGGGGCCGTCTGGAGTTTCACTACCTGCCTGCCTGTAGAGGACTTCGAGAGCTACAATGACGATGACGGCAAAGGCACGCGCATCTACGAAACGTGGATCGATGGGTACCTGGATGGGTCCTCCGGCTCCATCGTAGGCAACACGGAGGCTCCCTTTGCCGAGCAGACGATCATTCACAGTGGCAAGCAGTCGATGCCGCTGGACTACAATAACGTGAAATCGCCGTTCTACAGCGAAGCGGTCCGGGAGTTTGCCGCTGCCCAGAATTGGGCCGCCAACGATGTCAATGAGCTGGTTCTCTACGTCCGCGGCCTGGCGATGAATACCGCCGCACCGCTGTACGTGGCCATCGAAGACGCCTCCAAGAAGGTCGGCGTCGCGGTCCACCCCGATCCGGCGGTGGTGACCTCGACGAAATGGGTCCAGTGGAAGATTCCGTTCCGTGCCTTCACTGAGGCCGGCGTGAATATGACCCGGGTCAAGAAGATGTACATTGGCGTAGGAGACAAGACCAATCCGGCCAAAGGCGGCACCGGCCGGATCTTCATTGACGATATCCGTGTCGCCCGATCATCATAACGTCACGAAACATACCTTGGGGTCTCTAACAGAATGAACGTGAATATGTCATTGCGAGGAGCCGCGACGAAGCAATCTCAATCCGCGACATGGGAGATTGCTTCGCTGCGCTCGCAATGACATAATCCTTGTCGGATCTTCATTCTGTTAGAGGCTCTTACGTATTCGATGGAAAAGGAGGTTCTGTCATGTCCGTCAGACAAGGCGTTGTTCGCAGTTCAGTGCTGGCCGGCGTCATCACGATTTGCCTTTGTGCTCATCCTGGATTGGCGCAGTCGGGGGAGCGCGTGCCGTGGACCCACCTTTCCAGCACGCAGGGCCAGATCCCGGCGCCGGACGTGGGAAGGCAGGTCGCCACGCTGATCCTCGATGTCGACAACGACGGCGTGAACGACTTTGTCGTCGCCAGCTACGAGAAAATGGCCTGGTTTCGCCGCTCGGCCGAAGGCTGGACCCGGTATGCGGTCGAGAATGGCGCGACGGGGGTGCGGATGGAGGCGGGCGGCGACTGTCCTCGACCTCGACGGCGACGGCGACCTGGATATCCTGATGGCCGCGCAGTCGAAGGCCGGCGAGATCTGGTGGTGGGAGAATCCGCGTCCGGATTTCGCGTCCGACAAGCCCTGGAAGCGATACCAAGTCATCGCCGTGGGCGGCACGCATCACGATCAGATCTTCGGCGACTTCGATGGGGATGGGAAGGTCGAGCTCGCCTTCTGGTACAATGTCGGCGACCGGTTATACCTGGCGGAGATCCCGACCGACCCGACCAAGCCCTGGCCGGTGACATTGATCGCGCAGCTCAGTGCCGGCAAGCAGCATCCGGAAGGTTTTGCCAAGATCGACCTCAACGGTGATGGCAAGCTGGACATCGTGGGCGGAGGCTATTGGTTTGAGCATGTCGAGGGCACGACGTTCAAGGCGCATGCGGTGGATGCGGAGTACCGGTTCAGCCGGTCGGCGGCGGGCGATTTGATCGAGGGCGGCTGGCCGGAGATCGTCATCTGCTCGGGCGACGGCGTGGGACCGCTGGCCCTGTACGAGCACAACGAGGGCAAATGGACCCAACGGGTGCTCATCGAGCGGGTCGATCACGGCCACTCGCTGCGCGTCGGCGATATCGATGGCGATGGACACCTGGACATCTACACCGGTGAGATGTACGATCCCGGCTCCGGGGCCAGTTGCCGGCAATGGGTCCTCTATGGCGACGGCAAGGGCCAGTTCCAGACCCAGTTGCTCTCCACGGGCATCGGCTGCCACGAGTCGCGAATCGGCGATCTGGATGGGGATGGGGATATGGACATCCTGCAAAAGGACTTTCAGCACGAGCGGCGCGTCGATGTCTGGCTCAATGGCGGCACCCGCCCCGGCGCGCACGGCATCGGCACCAGCGCCAGTTTCAAAGGCCCCGTTGGCCTGCAGCTCTACAGCCTGCGGGACATTTTCAAGGACAACGTCCCGCAGAGCCTGCGCTTCCTCGAATCCCTTTCCTGGTGAGAAGAGATAGTGAATACGAAGATGTATATCGGTCGCTTGCGTGCTCGATTCGGGCTGGCGCTATTGCCGGCCCTCGTGTGCCTGAATCCCTGCTGGGGACAGCCCCATCCCGGCGACATCTTCCGGGAGTTCACCTTCAATTACGGCAAGTCGAAAAGCACCTCCTTTTCCGAATTGGACCCCAATTGCCTTCGCAAGAAGGACCTGACGTTCGGCATGCGCGACAAGCCGCACCAGGTGCCCAAGATGATCGAGCTCGACCTGGACAAGGCCGTTCGCGCGGAAATGAGCGTCGAATACTGGGGCGGCCACATCGGGACCGGCGGTCAGAAGTTCCGCGTCAACGGTCACGATTGGATCGCGGTGCCGCAGCCGACGGGGATGTCGGGCAATCCGCTCTGTTACTACCGCACGCTGCTGGGCAACAACGCGGCAGCGATCCCGCTGGAACACCTGCGCCAGGGCACGAATGTGGTGCAGTTTACCGCCGGTCCGCAGATCAAGTACAACTTCAACTGGGGCTTCTACTGGATCTACGATTTCACGATTCGTGTCTACTACGACGCCTCGAAGCCGCATCCAACCGGCCGGATCACGACGCCCGTGGCAGGAGCCGTCTTAGGCGACAAGCCGATGGTATCGGCCGAGGCCACGACTTCAGGCGCCGCCGTGCGACAGGTAGACTTCATCGGCCTTTACGAGGATTTCGACTGGTCCGGCGACGGCCAATTTCGTAAATGGCAGTACCAAACGGAGCACGGCGTCCGGAAGCACCACATCGGCACGGCTGCCGACGCGCCATGGCGCATCGTGTGGAACAACGAGTGGGTCCCGGACCAGGACCAGTCGATGCAAATCGCCGCGATCCTTACCGATGCCGGCGGCATGTCCTTCATGACGCCGGCCGTGGAGAATCTCGGCCTTCGGCGCGCGAACCGCTCGGTGAAGATGTACCGCGCCACCGAAGTTCCGGAGGCGTTTGGCGTCCGTGTCAAGAAGCGGATGACCTGCAAACTCCCTGTGCCCGATTCCCTGGCCAGTGCCTCCAAGGCCCAACTGCTCCTGTCCACCTGGTCGGCCGCACACGCAGAGGAGATCGGATGGAACAATCACAAGCTGGTCGATCGTGTGGGAGTCGTGCACAACTACAGTTTCGATACGATTGACGTTCCCTTGGACCTGCTCCACCAGGGCGACAATCAGTTCTACATCTACTCGGCCACCACCGAGCACGCGGCCGAAGTGAATTGGCCGGGCCCGGTACTGCTGGTGGAATTCAACAAGAGACCCTGAGTCCAGAGGATGAGGAGACCAAACATGAGGACTGTACGCATCAAGTATTCACTGATCGCGCTGACGTTGGCCGTCATCCCGGCCGGCCGGCTCGCCGCCGCCCGGATGCCGGAGACGTCGAAGATGAATATCCTGTTCATCATCGCCGAGGACTGGAGCGCGAACACACCCGGCTGCTACGGCAATCCCATCTGCAAGACGCCGAACCTGGACCGCTTCGCGATCAGCGCCGTCCGCTTCGATTCGGCCTATGTGCAGGCCGTCTGCTGCAATCCCTCGCGGACCTCGTTCCTGACCGGCTTGCGTCCGCTCACCAGCCGTGTCTGGAATAACAGTCAGGTGATGGGTGAACGCCTGCCGGCCGGCACGGTCACCCTGCCGGAGTTGCTCAAGAAGAGAGGGTTTTATACCGCCGTCATCGGCAAGTTCTTCCACACGGTCGAATACGCCGAGAAGCAACTGCTGGCCTTCGACCGGATCGAGAGCTACGGCAAACCGCCGGGCTGGGAGGGGCCCGGCCCCATCCTCAAGTTCCCGCCGGTCAAACGCGCCCCGAGAGATCCGGCTCCCAAGGACCAAAAGAGTAAGGAGTACCGCGAATGGCGCGGCCGGAATTCCGACCGTTACGGCGATTCGGGCCTGGCTCCGGAGGAAGAGGGCGACTATCGCAACGCGCAAATCGCCTGCGCCTTGCTGAAGGAATTCGCGCAGACAAAGAAACAGTTCTTCCTTTCGGTTCATCAATCACGCCCACACACGCCGCTCGTTGCGCCGAAGAAGTACATCGACATGTATGACCCGGCGAAGATTCCCGATCCGCCCGCGCCGCCCAACGTCGAGACCAGTCTCTATCCCCGGCGCATCACGGTCGGCAACCCGGATATCTTCATGAACCGCCAGCCGACGCCGCAACAGGTGAAGGAGACCATCGCCGCCTACTATGCCTGCGTGAGCTTCATCGACAGCAACATCGGCATGGTGCTCGACGAGTTGGAGAAGCAAGGTCTCGCGAAGAACACGATTGTCTTCATCATGGGCGACCACGGCTTCCATCTGGGCGATCATGGCTTCTGGTCCAAGTACTCGATGCTCGAAAGTACCCGCCGGGCGCCGTTGTGGGTGCGCGTACCGGGTGCGCCCGCCAACGGCCAGGTCTGCCGCGAGTTTGTGGAGTTCGCGGACTTCATGCCTACGGTCGGCGAACTCGTGGGCCTCGACGTGCCTGCCAATCTGGAGGGGCTGAGCTTTGTTCCGCTGCTGGCCCATCCGAATCAGCCCTGGAAGAAGGCGGTGTTCATGGTGGAGAACGAAACCAACCAGGTCGTGCGGACCCGCCGGTTCAGCTACCTGGAGTTCGGCAAAGGGCCGGTTCCCGCAGCGTTGTTCGATCTGGAGAAAGACCCGTGGGAGACGGTCAATCTGGCGGACGATCCGGCCTATGCCAAGACTCGGCAGGAGATGGCCCAACTGCTGAAGGCCGGCTGGAAGGCGGCGTTGCCCGCATCGGCTGCCTCAAAGTAGACGCGACGCGGGCCACGGCTCCGTCGGGCTGTCACGGTCGATGGCTTCCGACAATGTCATTCCCTTGATCGCCTCGAAGCGGTACTATGCGTTCGACTTGGCTTGGCTCAAGGCGGTCCCGGTTGCGCCGGCCAGGAACGGGTAACGCGGACGATTGGACACGATCAGCTACGAGGTGCGCATGCGATCAACGTACTTTGCCGGCATCGACTGGGTCGTCCTGGCGGCCTATTTCGCCGTGACGATGGCGATCGGGTTCCACTTCTGGCGCCGCAGCCGCTCGACGGAGGGCTTCACCGCCGCGGGCCGGTCCGTGCCCGGCTGGGCATGCGGACTTTCGATCTTCGCGACCTACGTCAGCAGTATCAGCTTTCTGGCGCTGCCCGGCAAGGCTTACGCGACGAACTGGAACCCGTTCGTTTTCAGTTTGTCGTTGCCGTTGGCGACGTGGGTGGCCGTGCGCTACTTTCTGCCGCACTACCGGCGGATCGGCGAGGTGTCGGCCTATGCCCACCTGGAGCACCGCTTCGGCCCGTGGGCCCGGGTCTACGCCAGCCTATTTTATCTGCTGACGCAGCTCGCCCGCATGGGCGCGGTGATGTACCTGATGTCCCTGCCACTGAGCGTTCTGATGGGTTGGGACATCCGCACGATCATCCTGATCACCGGCATCTCCGTCACCCTGTATGCCTTCGTCGGCGGGGTCCTGGCGGTCATCTGGACCGATGTGATGCAGTCCATCGTGCTGATCGCCGGGGCGGTGATCTGCCCGATCGTGGTGTTGCTGGGCATGCCGCAGGGGCCGGGGCAGGTCTTCGCCATCGCCGCCGAGAATCACAAGTTCAGCCTCGGCAGCTTCGGCCTGTCCGTGGCCGAGCCGACCTTCTGGGTGGTCCTGGTCTACGGCATCGTCATGAACCTCCAGAACTTTGGCATCGATCAAAACTACATCCAGCGCTATATCGCCTCGCGCTCCGACCGCGAGGCCCGCAAGAGCGTCTGGATCGGCGGCCTGCTGTATGTGCCCGTCTCGGCCGTGTTCTTCTTCATCGGCACCTGCCTGTTCGGCTATTATCAAGCCCACCCGGTCCTGTTGGACGAGGTCCGTACGACCGTGGCCATTCAGAGGGTGGGGGCGAATGCTGATTCGCCCCTCCTGGCGGCCGAACGGGACAAGCTCACGCAAGCGGACCTTCAGGATAAGGTTTTTCCGCATTTCATCGGCGCCGTGCTGCCGGCCGGCGTGACCGGGCTGCTGATCGCGGCCATCTTCGCGGCAGCCATGTCCACCATCGCCACCAGCCTGAATTCCTCCGCCACGCTGCTGATGCGGGATTACTATCAGCGGTACGTCAATCGCTCGGCCAGCGAGAGCCAGTCGATGAAGGTGCTGTACGTCTCGACGATCGTCTGGGGGGTGCTCGGTACGGGAGTGGCGCTGCTCTTGATCCATGTGACCAGTGCGTTGGATGCCTGGTGGACTCTGTCGGGCGTTTTCGGTGGGGGCATGCTGGGGCTGTTCCTGCTGGGGATGATCTCGCGCCGCGCTGGAAACCCGGCCGCCGTTACCGGCGTGATCGTGGGCATCGTAATCCTTGGCTGGATGACGCTGTCGAAGTATCTGACCGGGCCGTGGGAGCCGCTGCGCAGCCCGTTCCACGCCTTCCTGATCCCCGTCTTCGGCACGCTGGCGATCCTGCTGCTCGGCATGCTCATCGGTCAATTCACTGCGCCGCGGAAAGGTGCCCCGTCCCCGATCAGCGGCACGGCGCAGATATGAAGGAACTGTGGCATGGTCTCACCCTCTGAACGAACGAACCACCCGGTACGGGCGAATGATGATTCGCCCCTACTGCCCCGGCCATTGCGGGGTATCATCCCGCCCATGGTCACACCCTTGTTGGATTATGACAAGTTGGATGCGGCGGGTCTGGAGCGGCTCATCGAGCATATTCTCGGCGGCGGCGTGCATGGTCTGTTCATCCTCGGCACGACCGGGGAGGCCCCGAGCCTGAGCTATCGGCTGCGCCAGGAGCTGATCGAGCGCACCTGCCGGCAGGTGAACGGACGGGTCCCGGTCCTCGTGGGAATCACGGACACGGCCTTTGTCGAATCCGTGCGCATGGCCGGCCTCGCGGCCGAAGCAGGTGCGGCCGCAGTGGTCTTGGCGCCGCCGTACTACTTCACGCCCAGCCAGACCGAGCTGCTCGAATACCTGGAGCACCTGGTCCGCCAACTGCCCTTGCCGCTGTTTCTCTACAACCAGCCCGCCCACACGAAGGTTCCCTTCGAGATCGAGACGGTGCGCCGGGCGGCCCAACTGCCGGGCGTGGTGGGTATCAAGGACAGCTCCGCGAACATGATCTATTTCCATCGCCTGGTCTCGCTGTTCCAGGATCGGCCGGACTTCACGCTGCTGATCGGTCCCGAGGAGTTGCTCGCCGAGGCCGTTCTGCTGGGTGGTCACGGCGGCGTCAGCGGCGGCGCCAATCTCCATCCACGCCTTTATGTTCAGCTCTACGAGGCCGCCCGGGATCACGACCTCGACCGCGTGGCCGCACTCCATCGGCAGGTCCTGCGGCTCAGCTCCGGCCTCTACTCCCTCGGCGGGCCCGGGGCGGGCGTTTCCAAAGGCCTCAAGTGCGCCCTGTCGATCCTGGGAATCTGCGCCGACTTCCTGGCGGAACCCTTCCCTCGCCTGGACCCGCCACAAAGAACGCGCGTCGAGCAGGAGCTGCGCGGCCTGGGACTGCTGAGCGGCTGATTCAGGTTCGGAGTTCCGCGTGTCTTTGGCCCCGCGGCCGAGCGCGAGCCTTCCTACACCCCGCTGCTTGCCGGCGCAGGGCACCGCGACGGCTCCTGACCACGCTCCTATTCCACCTTCGTGAAGACCATCCGCGGCGCCCGGGAGAGGTGGAAGCTGCCCTGAGGGTAAACGACTCCCCTGTCGAGGATAAGGTGGCCTTCGGCGTCGATGGATCCCTGGTAGGCACACGTGTTCTTAGTCACGACTGCCTCACCAACATCGACGATCATCTCCTTCGTAGTCGGCGCCCACGAGCGCTCCAGGGTCACCCCGGCCTTGACCCATTGCGTTTCGTTGCCAATCGTGAGCAGGCTTATGCCCGCGGACCGGACCTCAATTCTCTCGATTTCGCCTTTCGCCACGGCCTGCCATCGGCCCAGAAAGATGGTTTCGGGAACCGGCTCGACCAAGGCTCCCGTGACACCCACCAACTCCGTCAGGCCCACGCGCTTGACGACGGCTCTGGCCGTGTCGGCCACCTGCTTGGCCAATTTGCTGCTGGCGTCGTCGTACTCGACACGGAAGTTGAATGGCACATTCTTGGGCATCGTGAGACGCCACAGGATATGCTGTTCGAGATCGTTCGGATCAACCAAGCCAGAGGCGAGAAGCGGCGAGCCCCCGTCCGCTCGTAGCACAGGCAGAGGATAAAATGTCCGGATTTTGCCCTGACGGAGATAGAACGTGGATTTGCCGGAGCCCGTCCAACTCGTCAGTTCCAGATGGACTTCGGTATCCATGTCAGCCTTGGCCTCTCGGGCCAGGGACATAACGGCATCCGCCAATCTCTGGGCGGCACTGTCGGTCTCGGACTGATAGTAGATGTAGACTCGTATGGGCAGACTCCCCTTGTCGGCTAATCGACCTCCGATATAATCCAATGTCTGTTTCTCCGACAGCAGTCCTACCACCCTCCAACGACAGCGGGCCCAGAAGTCGGAAAATGGCTTCAGTCCGTCAAGCGTAACCACACACTCCTCCAGGACCTTGAGGCTGACCCAGGCATTGAGGGTCTTCACAGGTTGTTTCTCGAATGGGCGTCTGGGAGTGATCCCGGCCTCCGGCGGATTTGCCTTCTCCGTCGCAGGCTGGGATTCGAGTTCCGTCTTGGCTACCGGCGTTCCAGCATCTGGGCCGGTGGAACCGGCGGGAACCACCGGCGCGGCAGTCGATGGGCCGGGTACATCGGCCGATGATGCACTGCCGTTGGCCCTGGCCATTGGCAGCAGCGCCGCTCCAACGACAAGCACCATGACAAGGCTGGCGAGGCCCAGCTTGGCGCTCCGGGGAAAGGGCCGGCTGACCATTTGGCGAATCCGGGCGGTCAAGGCCCGTTTCGACTCGACCACGCCCAGCAATCGCAGGCTCAAGGAGGGTGTGCCGAAAGCCAGTTTGGAGATGCTCAGCAAGGTCCGCGGGTATTCCTCCGCATCCTCGCCCAGGGCGGCCAGCACGGCTTCATCGACGGCCTGCTCGCGGATGGCGCGGATCCGCGCGTTGGCCAGCCACAATAGAGGATGATAGAGATACACAATTTGCAGCAGGGTCTGGAGGAGGTTGATCCATAGGTCGCCGCGCTGGATGTGGGCCAGCTCATGGAAGAGCACGGACCGCAGTTGCGGCGTCTCCAACTGCCGGGCCATTGGTTCGGGCATCAGGATCATGGGCCGGAGCAGGCCGCATACAGAGGGACTTGCGGACAGGCTGGTCAGCCGTACGCCCGCGACGCCGCGCACACCCATGTGTCGCCGGCACTGCTCCAGCAAGTTGCGCAAGGTGTCGCAGGCCTCCTGCGACTGAGCCAGCAACGCCCTGACGAAGAAGACCCGTTGGATCAAGAGCACCACCATGATGACAACGGCCGCCATCCAGGCCAGCAAGACCAGCGCCTGCCATGTTGGCAAGACCATAGGTTGGACCGGGCGCTACGGACGACGGTGTCATCTCCATAGAATTGAGCGCCGCGGGCGGGGCAGCCTCCTGCACGTTGTCCGGAAGGACGGGCATGAAGGAGACGATTGTTGCTTCCGGCAGCCGGCCTCCGATCCAGGAGACCAGGCTCGTGGGTGAGGAGAGCGACGGCGGTAGGACGAGCTTGGCCAGGACCAGCAGCCAGATCCAGTAGCGGACCACAGCCCGGACCCGGCGGCGCAGGACCCAATCCAGCAACAGCAGGATCAGGATCAGCACGCTCGACTGGATCAGCATGCGGATCGCGAAGAGGACAAATGCGTTACCCCACGAATTCAGCCAACTGACGAGCTCGCTCATAGTACTTCCTCCCGCAAACTATGGACGGGCCGGAAGGTACCCTCCGCTGGGACCTCCCGGGCCTGTCACTTGTTCTGGGTCTTGCCGCGCTTGCGGCAGCGGATCAATCGCTCCAGTTCCTCGTACTCCTGGTCCGACAGGGACTCGTTCTCGATCAGAAACTGCATCATCGGCGTCAAGGCGCCGTCAAACGCCCGCTTGATCGTCCGGCGAATCTCGCTTTGCTGGGCCTGCTGGCGCGTGATCGCGGCCCGGTACAGGTACAGGTTGCGGACGCGCTCGGTCTGGAGCAGTCCCTTCCTGACCATGCGGTCCATCATGGTCTTGACCGTCGTGTAGGCCCACCCTTTGCCCTCCTGGAGCACTTCCTGGACGGCAGGGGCGGCACAAGGCTCGTGCTCCCAGACCACCTGCAAAATCGTCCATTCGCTCTCAAACAACTCAACGCCCAAGTTGGCCATACATACCTCCGTATATCTATCGCAGTCAACATTACTCTACTACAGTAGAGTACTGCAACCGAAAAATCAATACTTTTTTCAAGAATAATTCTCGGACCGAATGTAAGTCGTGTCGCAGAAATGAGTTGCGTAACCGCAAGGAAAGCAAGATTTTTGTCTTTACGCCGGCTCGAATCTTTCGTCTATAGCTATGGTGAACGACGATATAGCCCAAATGAGTGAAGGTTTGGCCGGTAGGGGCAACCCCCCGTGGTTGCCCAAAGCGAGCACAGGAGCCGGCCGCGACGCCGCACGCACAGGCCCTGGGACGTCCCAAAACGGCGATCTGATGACGGTCGTGGCACGGTACCAGGGCTCGCTGCTGCGCTACGTGGGCCGGATGCTGGGCACGATGGATGACCAGAGCGAGGACGTGGTGCAGGAGACCTTCATCCGGCTGCACCGCCAGGTCGCTGCCCACGGCTGGGACAGCATCAGGCACCCCACGACCTGGCTTTTCCAGGTGGCCCATAACCTGACGATAGATGTGCTCCGCCAGCGTATACGGCGGCAGGATGCGGGCCAAGTCCCAGCCGACCCGGCCGTTGTCGCCGAAGAGCAGGCGGCCCAGGAGATGGACGCCCTCGGCGAGGCGATCCGGCAGGAGGCCCGGCACGCGGTCCTGCGCGAATTGGGCCAGCTTGAGGAAGTGTACCGCCAGGTCGTGCTGCTCAAGATCATCCAGGGCATGTCCCTTCGGCAGGTGGCCGAGGTCGTCGGCGTGTCGCTCACCACGGTCAATTCCCGGCTCAATCAGGGCCTGGGCATCCTGGCCCAGCGATTGCGAAGGGCGGGTGTCGCCTGATGGGAACTACAACAATGGGAAATCAGTTCGTACGGGCGAATGATTATTCGCCCCTACAAATGAAATGATGACAGCGACCTTTCCGGCGTCAAGCCGGGAAAGGGGCTTCGTATGAACCGTGAACAAGCAGAAAAACTTTTGGCCGCACTGATCTTCGACGATCTGGACGAGACCTCGAAGGCCGAGCTGGTGGCCTATTTGCAGACCGACGATGAGCTGCGGGACCGCCTGGCCGACCTGCGCATGGCGGTCAAGCTGGCCGATGACGCCGTGAACGAGGGCCCGGACCCGGTCCTGGGCGAGCGGCGTTTGAAGCAATTGCAGCGCCTCGCCAAGACCGACAAAGCCAAGGTGCGGGCTCTTCCCAATGGGGCGCTGCTGGCCGTGGCGGCGGTCCTCATGTTCGCCTTGGTGCTGGTGGGGACGTTCGTGCCTTCTTTGGGTAGACGCGGCGTTACGTCCGCAAGGAGCAAGCAGTCGCACGGCCTACCGCACGGAGTCAAGCCGTGGTTTGGACAGACTCTCCGTTGATCTCGGCCAACTATCTGAGAGCACGCCAGTTGCAGCCGAAGCACCTGTTGCTCCTCGGCCGGCTACGCGGGGCAGCTCCCTCTGAGCCGTCTGCCTCGGCGGGAACCCGGTACAGCAGGGATCTCGGGCAGTTGCAGCAAGGGATGGGCGGCATGGGGGGCTACGGTGGCGCGGGTGGCATGGGTGGGAGAGCCAGCGGCAATCTGCTTCAACACGGTTCAACGACCGGCGCTTGAGGCTCCGAGCAACGGTGTGCAGGCCGGCAAGGAGATCCTGAGATCGGCAGCTTTGCGCATAGCCGAGGAGCGTTTGCGCGGGGAACTCAGGTCATCTTCACCGCGCGATAGCGCTGGCAGACGCTGCAGCCAAGAGCCTTCGCGGCGGATCAGCGCCCCGGGAGCAGGGGCGGGAGGTGGCGAAGAGCCCACCGGGGATGCGGATGGGGACGGGCTCGCGGCTTAACGAGGAACTCGGAAAGAAGCTGGCGGGCGCGCAGACGGATGCGCTGGGGGGGCAGGTGAGTCTCTTTCAGAGCGGCCGCGGAAACGTAGCCGGCAGAGACGCCCGCCAAAGTGTCGACGACTAAAGGTCGCGCTATGGGTGGTCGGGCACGGTCCCCACAGAGAAGCCTCCTGTGACAATGGTCACACCTGCCCCATCCGACTCTGCCGTAGCCGTTGACAAGGAACTCAATCGAACGCCTTGGCATCAATGGCTCTGTGAAGGATAAGAAGTCCGTGCCGCTGCTGGGCGACGTGCCGATCACGGGTCAGCTTTTCGGCGCGGCGCCTATGTCCGAGAAGAAGGCGAACGCTGAGAGCCTCATGCGAGGAACGCGGGAAGGAGGAAAATGCCTCCAACAGGCCGTTGGTCCAGGCAATCCCGGCTCCGGCGCAGCGGGGGCCTGAAGCAGCCGCACAATCGGGACTGGTCGTGGCGGAGGATGTGTCTGGCTTGCCCGTGCAGTCCCATTTCAAGGTGGTGCCGGTCAATCCGTGGGTGATGACGGAGCGCGACGCCTTTTCGACCTTCGGCCTGGATGTGGACACGGCGTCGTATGCCCTGTGCCGACGTTATATCCGGGGCGGGTTCCTGCCGCCGGTGGGCGCGGTGCGCATGGAGGAATTCGTCAACGCGTTCGACTATGCCTATCCGCAGCGGGACGATGCGACCTTTGCGGTGCATGCCGAAGGCGCCCCTTCACCTTTCGCTCCGGCGGGTCAGGACCTGGTCCTGCTGAAGGTGGCGGTCAAGGCCCGCACCGTAGGCCGCGACCAGCGCCGGGCCGCGAACCTGATCTTCGTCGTGGATGCCTCGGCCTCCATGGGCCAGGCAGACCGACTGCCCCTGGTCCAGTCCGTCTCGAATCAGTTGGTGGACAAGCTCTCGGAGGCGGATCGCGTCTCTCTGGTCACCTGTGCCAACGAGGCACGGCTGCACCTGGAGGCGGTTTCCGCCCGGCAGAAGGACGCGATCCATCAGACCATCAACGCCATCCAGCCGGCCGGCCCGACCAATCTCCTGGCCGGACTCAAGCTCGGCTACGACATGGCCCGCAAGAGCTTTGTCGCCGGCCAGACCAACCAGGTGGTGCTCTGCTCGGATGGCGTGGCCAACGTCGGCCAGACCGAGGCCGAGGCCATGCTCAAAGAGGTGGCCGAAGACCGCAAGCAGGCGATCACGCTCACCTGCGTGGGGGTCGGCTACGGCGCCTACAATGACGCCTTTCTGGAGGCCCTGGCCGACCAGGGCGATGGACGATACGTGTTTCTCGATTCGTCCGAGCAGGCCCAGGAAGCCTTGGTGGAGCAGTTAACCGGGAGTCTGCAGAACGTGGCCACGGATGCCCGCATCCAGGTCCAGTTCAACCCCGCCCAGGTGCGACGCTATCGGCTGATCGGGTACGAGAACCGGGACATCGAGGATCAGCGTTTCCGCGACGACACGGTGGACGCGGGCGCGGTCGGATCGGGCCAGTGCTCCACGGCCCTGTACGAGCTGGAGCTGACGGGGCCGACATCGGGGGAAAGTGAGGCCGATCTCGGGACAGTGTTCGTGCGGTACCGCAACACGGAGACCGGGCAGATCGAGGAGATCTCCCGGCCTCTGGCCAACTCCCTGATCCGGCGTCGGTCGGTGGAGGACGACCCGCGCTTCTTCCTGGCGGCAGGTGCAGCGCGGTTTGCGGAGTGGCTGCGCCAATCCGAGCATGCCCAGCAGACGTCCCTGACCGAGGTGCAGCGTTTGCTCGATCGGGTCAGTGTGGATCTGCCCTTGGATCGCCAAGTGCAGGACCTGGCGGCTTCTGGCGCATCAGGCCGAGGGTCTGCCCCGAGCGCCGGAAGCGCCCGAAGCGAAACCCTAAATCTGAAGCCACGTTGTGGCGAGCCGTGACAATACCTTGAAAGGGTACTCCTGTGCGGAACAAGATGCGGAGTCTCTGGATCGTCTGGATCTTCATGACGGCCGGCTTGAGTGCGGCGGAGCAGGCAGCGCCGCCGGTGGACTCTTCAACCGGGATTGAGATCGACCAGGTCCAAGTCACCTGTCGCATCGACGGCCGGCAATTGGCGGTGACGGTGGATTTCGAGGCCCGCACGAAGCAGGCGTCGTCCAGAATGGCTCTCGTCCGGGGCGATGCGGTGCTCGATAAGCTGGACCCGCCCTTGACGGATGGCCGGCTCGAATACGATCCTAACGACAAGGCTTATTATGTCACTTGGCCTGCGGCGGGCCGTCATCGCGTGGCGGCGGCGTTCATGGCCCGAAGCCTAGGCGGAGCCGGGCCAGGGTCCCGCGACGCCACAAACCTCGCGGATGAGTCCCAGTGCCTGGCGTCAGGCACGCCTTCAGGTGCCTCACGGCCGGGTGCGCCAGATTCGACTGATCAGCAGTCAGCCCGACCTTGAGGTCCAGTTGCCGGGAGCACTCCGCGTGCAGCGCCGTGTCGAGCAGGGGCAACTGGTTATGGAGGCGCTGCTCGGGCCGCGCGAGCCGCTGGAAATCCGGTGGAAGCCACAGGTGCAGTTGGCAGATGCCAAGCTCGTACTGTCGAGCCAGGCCAACACCGTCGTGGACGTGCGGGCGGGCCTGATGCAGGTCGAGGCGCAATTCGATTTTCAGATCGCGCAAGGTAAACTGGAGACACTGACCTTCAACGTGCCGGCCGGCCTGAGCGTTACGGCTCTGGATGGGCCGTTCATTCGCACGTGGGCTCTCGATGACAAAGCGGCCCAGGGCCTGCGGCCGCTGCGCGTGGAGCTGAGCCGGCCGCAGGACAAGGACTATCACCTGCGTATTCGTGCCGAATCTACGATAGATGCTTTGCCGGCCACGGTGGAAGTCCCGGCCATCGAGCCGACCGGCGACCTTCGCGCCAACGGCTACCTGGCGGTGGGGACAAACAGCGCCCTGCAACTGGTGGTGCAGGAGTCGTCCGGCCTGACCCAGATCGACGCCGCCGGATTCCCCCGCGTCCAGGCCGCGGACACGCAAGTCGCGCCGATACCCCAGGGCAAGGCATTCTTCTACACCCATGCCGGCAGCCGGTATCGGCTGCGTCTGCTCGTCGATGATATCGCCTCCACCTATGAAGTGGCGGGGCGGCTGGTTGCCAAGGTCAAGGAGGATGATCTGGTGGTGGATGCGGAGCTGGAGCTCGATGTGCGCGATGCACCCCTGCGGCAGTTGGAGATCGCGGCGCCTGCCGGGCTCGTGGTGGCCGCTGTGGACGGCAACCAAGTCGGGGACTATCACCTCCCGGCGCATCGGCGGCAGGTCCAGGGGTCCCAAATGCGACGAGCGGACACTGGAACGCCCCAAGCCGGCGTGGTCCGCGTCGTTTTCAAGCAGCCTGTGATCGGCCGGACTCTGCTCCATCTGCGGCTGGAATTGGGACGCAGCCCCTTGGCGGAGGCACGGAACATCCCGGCGCTGCAAGTGGTCGGGGCCAAGGCCCAGCGAGGTTACGTTGTCGTCGCGGCGGACCCGGGCATTGAGATAGACCCGCCACAGGTCGGGAATCTTCGCGAGGTCCACACGGCCTCGGTCCCCCTGCGCGTGGCCCAAGCCCAATACGCGTACCGTTTTCGTGACGCGGACTGGACGCTGAGCCTCATGGCCCGGCGTCGGCCCGCCGAGGTCCGGGTGGAGGTCTTCCAGCTCCAGTCGATCGGCGAGGCCATTGCCTACGGGTCCGCCGTAATCAACTATGTCATCACAGGCTCGCCGCTGGATGAGCTGAGATTCCGCCTGCCGGAGGGGTTTGAGAACGTCGAGTTCGTCGGACGGGACGTCCGCCGCTGGGTTCAACAGGATGGCGTGTGGGTGGTCAAGCTCAATCGAAAAGTCCTGGGCGATTACAGTCTGGCGGCGACCTACACCCAGCGCTACGGCACAGACCGGCCCATTCAACTCGGCGCCCTCCACTGCCAGGATGTACAGACGCAGACCGGCTACGTCGCCGTGACCAGCCATCTCGATCTCAGGCTGCAATTGGCCGCGGAACAGGCGGCAGATCAGACCGGCTTGCTGCCGGTGGCGCTGGATGAGGTGCCCGCCGACTACCGCCTGCTCACCAGCGCTCCCGTTCTGGCTGCCTACAAGTACGTCACGGAGCCGCACACAGCCTCGCTGGCGGTCGATCCTTATCAGCGGAGCGGACTGCTGCCCGTGGTGGTCGATATCGCGGACCTCCAGACCCGGCTCGCGGTCCGTCCGGACAAGCGGATCGAGTCGATGACGACGATCCGCTACAAGATCAAGAACACGACCGGCCAATTCCTGGCCCTGACGATGCCGGCCGAGGCGCGGGTCTGGGCCGTGTCGCAGATCGAGCCGCGTGCCGGCGGGGGCGAGCAAGCCACTCGTCTGGCCGCCTCGCACGAGCAGGACAGCGGCCGACTGCTGATTCCGCTGGGCCGTCGGGCCAATCCCAACGACCCGATGACCATCGAGCTGGAATATGGCCAGGTGCACCAGAGCCGCGCCTGGTGGAGACGGGCCGTGGACCTGGCGGCGCCCTCGTTGCACGGTGCCCATCACGTACGCGAATTGGCAGATCACGGTGCCGCAGCGCTGGGCGATCGCGTCGGCCGGCGGCAACATGCAGGCTCGGACTGCCGCAGGGGCGAAGGATGATTCACCGCTACCTGGCTTGGCGAGTTTGGTCAAAAGGGTCGCTCTTTTGTGGAAGGGGGCTTTCGAGCGCGTGCTCACGAATGGAGCATTATGGGCATTTGTCGGGCTGACGGCCCTCTTGGTCGCCGTGTTTACGGTTATCCGACGCCAACACGCGCCCGATGTGGTCGTGTTCGCTGCGCTGGTCCTGGCGATGTGGATCGGCATTGAGGCTGGGGTAAGGCGTCTGGATTCACCGAAGCCGCCGGTGTCGCTGAGCTATGCACAAGCCGTCAGCGTGGACTCCAACCAGGCACTTCGTGTGAGTGCGGGTGTGGTCCCGGCCTGGCGTTGGGGAGTTCGAATCTCCGATCTCTTGGGGGTCGCGGCGATCATCATAGTAGCCCTTCTGGTTGTGAGGCGGCGCAGTCTGCGGAAGATTGCTCTGGCGGCGGAGGTGTCTGCTCTGGTCTACCTCGTCGGCCAAGCTGCCCGTCACCTGGCCTGTGCTCAAGGCCCTGATGACATGGCTGGTCCCGGCGGCAGCTACGGCGTGGTTTGTCTACCGCTTGCGGCACAGACCGCTGGTCCCCGCGCGAGTCGCGGCCGTGACATTGATCCTGCTGCTCGTGCTCGTGAGCGGCGGCTGCGCCGGGCTGGGGTCCGGCGCCCAGCCGGCGACCGGACGTGCCCTGGTCCAACGGGTCGAGTGCACGCTGTCCGCCGGAGCGGATAGCATGGAGTTGAAATACGCTCTGCAGATCCGGGCGGATCGGCCATCGTCGTTCCCGCTGCTGGATGAATCCGCCGTGCTGGTCTCGACGGCCAAACCGAATGCCGACGTGACAATTCAGGCCGAGAATGGCCGTCACCTCGTGCAGGTGGACAAGGCGGGAGCCTACAGCGTGGAGGCCGTGTTCCTGGCGGCCCTTCCTCCGGCGGGGGAGGATCAGCAGCGGCGGTTCGAGCTGGTTCTGCCCGTGGCACTGACCAATCGGGTCCGGCTGGTCATTCCGGACGCCAACGTGTCCATCGAAGCCCCGGAGGCCGTCTCTGTGACCAGTAGCCAACAGCCGGGGCAGACCCAGGTCGAGGCGATGTTTGCGCCGGGCCGGCCCGCGGTGTTCACGTGGCGTCCCCTGGAGCGCCAGGCCGCCCAGGAAGCGGTCCGCTTCTACGCGCAGGATATCGCCCTGGCCAACGTCACGCCGGGATTGCTGCAAGTGTTCCACGCGGTCCGCCTGCAGATCGCGCAGGGGCAGATGGATAAGCTGATGCTGGATATCGCCCCGGGCCAGACGGTTACCTCGGTGAGCGGGCCGCAGGTCGGCGCCTGGCGTTTCGACCCGGCCGGCCAGCATCTGGAAGTCCGCCTCAGCCAGCCGGCGACGGGGTCCTATGCCATGACCGTCGTCACCCAGTCCGCGAACAGCGGTATGCCTTATGATGTCCGTTTGGAGCCGCTGGTGGTGCAGCGAGCCTTGGAGCAGCACAGTGTCATGGGCCTGGCGGCCGAGCCCTCCGTGTACGTGCAACTGGAACAGCGTCCCGCCGCGATGAACGTTCAGGATTATGTGCGTGAAGCAGGGGACCTGGTCAAGGTAGTGCCCGGGCTGGCGATCGAGCAGATCAGTCATGCTTTCCGGTTCGAATCCCAGAAGGGCGCGGTGACCGGACGCGTGCAAGCGGTCCAGAGCGAAGTGCGAAGCCGCGAGCTGGCCCGGTTCAACGTGGAGGATGACCGGCTGGTGTACAACAGCCAGTGGGAGATCGAGATCGCCAAGGCGGGCCGCTTCGACCTGGACCTGTTGATGCCCGAGGGCTTCGACATCGACACCTTGGAGGCGCAGGAAATCAGCCACTGGGACGAGTCTCCCTCCGGCTCCGCGGCAGGCGCGGCGGACCAGCGTTACGTGCGGGTGCACTTCAAGCGTAAGCTGACGGGGTTGGTCCGGCTGAAGCTGGCTCTGAGCCAGGCGATAGCCGAGATTCCGGACCGCCTGACGGTGCCGCGCGTGACCGTGGCGGGCGGACTCAAGCACGGCGGGAACCTGGTCATCGGCTCGGCACAGGGTGTACGCGTGTCCGTGGCCTCACGCCAGGGGGTCAGCGAAGTGAATCCCGCGGAACTGGGCCAGACGGGCCAGAGTCTGCTGGCATTCCAATTCCTCCGGCCCGATTGGCAGCTTCAACTGCAGACCGAGCTGATCCAGGCCAGGGTCACCGTGCAGAACCTTCACGTGGCCAAGGTGACGGATGGCCTGGTCCGGCACCAGCACTCTCTGCGCTATCGGCTGTACCACGCGGGAGCGAAGGCTTTTGCCCTGACGCTGCCGGCCGACGCCGTGGGCGTGACCATCACGGGCCCCGGCATCGCCCGGCGGGAACAGTCCGGTCCGGGCCAGTGGGCGGTCGAGCTGGCCGACAAGATCTACGACCAGCCGTACCTGATGAGAGTGACCTATGAAACCCGGTACAACTCGGCCGATGGGAACGTTCCGCTGGTCCCGGTCCGGTGCCCGGATGCGGATCTCCAGCAAGGGTATACGGTCGTGTTTGCCACGGACCGCGTGGAGCTGGCCGCCGCGTCCACGGACGCCATCCTGCGTCCGGCCGACGCCCGGAGCATCCCCGAGTATTTCGGGGCGGGCGACCTCTCCGGGGCCGCAATGTGCTATCGCAGCGTGTCCCCCCAGTACTCCCTGACCGTGCGGGCCAAACGGCACGCCGTCGCCGATCAGATCGGCGCCGAGGTTCTCAAGACCGACCTGGTCTCCGTGGTCACGGCGGCGGGCCAGACGATCAACCATGTGGTCCTGCTGCTGCGGGCGGGCAGTCAACGCCATCTGCAGACGATCCTGCCCGAGGGCGCCTCGATCTGGTCCCTGGCGGTGGATGGTCAGGCCGTGCAGCCCTCCCTCCGCACCACGCCCGGGGGACGCAGTGCGCTGCTGGTGCCGCTGCCGCAGCAAGCCTCGGAGGAGGTGCTGGTGGACATGATCTACATCGCCGGCCTGCCCTTGGCGACGCCCGGCGGCGGGACCTCCGCTTGGTCCGGGCGGCACACCCTCTCGGGGCCGCGGTTCGACCTGCCGTTGAAGAACATCACCTGGCAGGTCTACATGCCCCAGGGCTTCACCTACGGCGATTTTGGCGGGACATTGACCACCGATGCGCGGATCGTGGAAGCGGGGAGCGTCTCGCGGTATGACATGCAGACCTACCAGCAGCAGATTCTGGCGGTCAACCAGCAGAATGACCTGGTCGCTCAGCAGCAGCAGACCCGTGCGCGCGAGCTGGCCCAGAAGGGCGAGCAGACCGCCGCCCGCCAGGCGCTGACCAAGGGCTACAACTTCTCGGTCGGCAACACCGCCCTGAACGAAGACATCCGCGTGGACCTCGACAATCTCGTGAGGCAGCAGGCCAAGGTGGGATTGATCAACGCCCGGGGTCGTCTGCGGCAGCAGACCGGGCAGGCTCCGGACAGTCAGGCCGCCGGCACGATTGCCACGTATGGCCAGGGTTTCAATCAGCAGCAGGCCGAGCGCGTCGAGAGTTCCCTGGGCCAGGCGGACAGCGAGAACCTCGAATTGATCACGCGCCGGATCCTTCAGACGCAGGCGGCGGCCGAGACCTCCATCTCGCAGATCCAGGTGACGATGCCGATCTACGGCCAAGTGCTGCATTTCGACAGTCCTTTGCAGGTGGAGCCCGCGGCGGAAATGGCCGTGGCGTTCACCGCCCGGCCCCAGCGCCTGGCCAAGGTCGATCCCAGCCTCTGGTATGGATTCGGCCTCTTTGGCGTGTTACTCCTCTGCGGCGCGGCCGTCAACTGGATTCGTCGCCGCTGGGCGGTTCTCTGTGAATCGTTGCAGAAAGGTGGGCCGGGTATGAAACCTGCCCCTGCGCGAGGGACACCCGGTCCGTCCAACGAGCAGCCTCGACCTGACGATCACGATGACCCTGACGGCCCGATCTCGGCAGACGAACTGCTTTAGGCGGTGGCCGAGTTGGGGGTACGCATCGCTGGAGTGTCTCATACGGATTCGGAGAAATCCGTGCGCGTTATAGACTCTGTCATCCTGAGCGCAGCGAAGGATCTGGCCACGGGATGAGTGGTTTCTCTCGCTCGCAGCCCAGATCCTTCGCTGCGCTCAGAGCTTGCCCTGAGCATAGCCGAAGGGATGACAAGTGAAGCGCACGAGTCAATCGGAATGCGTATCAGTCCGGTGAGCGAGGACATCGGCTTCCGTGAAGACCGCGTGGTAGATGGCCGTTCGCTCGTTCGACGTGAAGACCAGATGGATCCTGCCGTCGTCGGCTTGAATGGCGTAGGGATAGGCGTAGTCGCCGGGGCCCTCGACGAGATGGAGGCGATAGGGATATGTTTTGTCGCCATCGGTGGAAAGGGCCGCCGTCAGGGGCGTGCGGTCCGTTACGGAGTCGTTGAAGATCAGCAACAGGTTGCCGCTCCGGAGGCGCAGGAAATCGACGGCGGCGTTGGGATTGGGGAACCGGGTCTCCTTTCCCTCGCTCCAGGTGCGTCCACCGTCGCGGGACTCGGCGCGGACGATGCGTCCATCGGGCCGGCCGGAGTAGTCGCCGCCGCGCCGGCAGTAGCAGACGAGATAGTCATTCGTGATCGGCGCGACAGCGGGCTGGATGTTGCCGATCCGCGAGTGGATCTCGTTCGTTGCGGTCCAGGTGTGGAGCTTCGCGTCCCAGCGGAAAAAGAGCGAGCAACTGTCCGGACCGACCATTTCGGTATCCTGGCCCGTCTCGTGGTACGCCGGCAGCAGGACGTCACCATTGCTCAGGGCGAGCGGCCGGCTGCGGACCATCATCCCTTCCGTCATGGTCACCAGCATCGGATCGGACCAGGTCCGGGCCCCATCGCGGGAAATCTTCGCCTGGATCAGCGACGTGGACCAGGTCTGCCCGTAACGAATCACGTAGAACAGCCATACCATGCCGTCAGGGGCCTGCCACACCACCGGGTTGCCTTCCGAGCGAAAGGGCGTGTCGGCGACGGGCGCCGGGGTCGTCCACTGGGTCTGGCCCTTGGGCAGGCGGGCCCCATATACGGCGGTGTCCGTCGCGTATTCACCGGAGCCGGTGTAGTACGCCAGGTACAGGTCGCCGTTGGCCAGTTGCGTGATGGAGGCCGGATGCTTGTAGCGTCCCCCCGGATGCTCGGGGCCGAAGACACGCTGGACGGGCACCGCCGTCTTCATGGCTGGGCCCGATTCCACGGACACAAGGCAAACCAACATCAGGAGAATATACATGACCTCTGTCCCTTTTGTAGCAGCAACAGCCTTCGTGCCGCCCGAGGCGCGTTCCTGCGCGCTGCCTCAGTCGAGCACGTAACACGAATGCGGCCGCGGCTGCGAGCGGGGAGCATGGACCACTCGGATGACCTCCCGCGAAGGGCTGCACATGACACAGAGACGTTTGGGAGACTCGGGCTTTTTGCACGAGATGACCACGCAACCGCCGAGCCAGAATGTTGCCGCCACGACCATACCGATCAACAGTGTCTTTTTCATTGCCGTATCCCCCGGACATCCGATCTCTCTCAGGATTCGCTCTACCTAAGATAAGGCAACGGATTAACGCCTGGTAACGACGGCGGACCGTCGACTGAGATCTCACGGCGTGTAGCCGAGCTTGCCCCAATAGACCTTCTGCATCTTCTCGAGATCCTCATTCCCGGGCTGCGTCGTGAGCGGCCCGGTCCGCTGCGCTTCGCCGTCCGCCCAGCTCAAGCGGGCCCAGTCGATCGTGCGCGGATCGGTCCAGCTATAGAAGTCGCAATGCCCGTCCGCATGGGAGGCGACGGTGCCCTTGCCGTGCCGCATGGGGATGGGGTTCCACCACTTGGGCTGGTTATAGTGGATGGTCCACGAGGCGTCCCAATCCTCGCCGTAGTCATCAATAAAGACGATGCGCATGCCCGGCTGCTTGATCTGGTCGATCTTCTTGATCATCGGCGCGTTCTGCCCGATATCCGCCCCGTTCATCGCGTGAATGCAACTGTACGTTCGCATCTCCGGGCCCTTGGCCACCGGGCAACGAAAGACCTTGACGTTGGGGACGTACCGGAACAGCACGCCGCTGCGCAGAGCCTCCAGTTGCACCTCTTTGGGGGCATCAACGGGGAGGGTCCCGGCCGGCTTGCGGATCCAGCAGTCCTTCACGGCGGGATCTTCCGTGACGTTGGCTCTCGGGATCCGGCCGGAGTTCTCATCGGCGTACATCATCCAGCCCAGGGCCAGGCTCTTGACGTTGTTCAGACACGCCGCACGCTTGCCCTGCTCCCGGGCCCGCTGGAGGGCCGGCATCAGGACCGCCATCAGGATCGCGATGATCGCGATGACGACCAACAGCTCAATGAGTGTGAAGCCCCGGCGTGACGCAGGGACCCCAAACGCAATAAGTCGCGTTTGGGAACCCATATGGCACCCTCGAAATGTCCTGTTGCTGGACACAACTACTCCCTTCCAAAGTAGCCCCATTGTACCACACCGGCGGCGGCTGGGGCAAGTCTCGGGTGGAGCTCCGTAGGGCGAATGATTATTCGCCCCTACTTGAAATGCATCGAGTAGTTTAATACTGCTATGGTACGGATTCGGAGATACTCGTGCTGCGGTACCGACCGTGTCATCCTGAGGCGAAGCCGAAGGATCTGAGCACCGAATTGAGGGTTTCTCTCGCTCGCGGCCCAGATCCTTGCGCTGCGCTCAGGATGACAAGTGGAGCGTACAAATCAATCGTAATCCGTATGAAATGAGTAGGGGCGAAAGATCTTTCGCCCGCATGGGTTTATGAAGAGAGGGGTTTAAGATGCGTACTGCATGCTGCTTCTCGCTGGTCCTGATCTCCACGTGGCTGACGGCGGCCTGGGCTCAGGAAACGGTCGTCGTCAGACCCAAGGAAATCGACGACGTTCTGACCAATCCCGGCATCGGATTCATGACCTTCCAGCGGTTCAACGGCGACAAGCTGAATGAAGGCAAGAAATGGACGGAGGGCTACCCGATCGTCTACCAGGCCTTTGACCGAAGTCTCCAGAACGAAAAGCATCCGCTGACGACGCTGGCGTACTTCCGGTTGTATTGGAAGTTTATCGAGCCGGCGCAGGGCGAGTATCGCTGGGAGTTGCTCGACAAGGCCCTGCAGACGGCGGGGGACCGGGAGCAGACGCTGCTGCTGCGGATCGCTCCCTACGGGACCGGGGCGGACAACGATGTGCCCGACTGGTACCGGACAATGCTCGGCAAAGAAGAGAAACCGCCCGAGGCCAAGTGGCGCACGAATCCGGAGGACCCGCGGTACGTCCAGCATTTCGGCGCGATGATTCGGGCCGTGGGGGCCCGCTATGATGGGCATCCCCTGCTGGAGAGCGTCGATCTTTCCATCGTGGGCGCGTGGGGGGAGGGGGCCGGGTCGGAGCGGCTGACCCAGAAGACCCGCGAGGCGCTGGTGGACAGCTATCTCGAAGGCATTCAAGAAGACGCACCTGGTCATGCTGCTCACGGACGAGAAGACCAATCGCTACGGCCTATCCAAGCGGGACGTGGGCTGGCGGGTCGATTGCCTGGGCGACATGGGCGGCTTCAGTCCCACCTGGTGCCACATGTGCGACTACTATCCGCAGGCGATCATCAACTGCGGCATGCAGGACGCCTGGAAGAAGGCGCCGGTGACTCTGGAGGTGTGCTGGGTCATGCAGCATTGGAAAGACCAGGGCTGGGACATCGACTACATCATCGACCAGTCGCTGAAATGGCACATCTCCTCGTTCAACGCCAAATCGTCCCCGGTGCCCGACGAGTGGTGGCCGGCGGTGAACCGCTGGCTCACGAGAATGGGTTATCGCTTCGTGCTCCGCAAGTTCACATATCCCTCGCAGGTGAAGCCGGGCGGCGAGCTGGCGTTCACCTCGTGGTGGGAGAACAAGGGCGTGGCCCCGTGCTACCGGCGTTTTCGCCTGGCGCTGCGCCTGCTCAGTCCCACGGACAAGCGGATCCTGGTCGCCAACGTCGACCTGCGCTCCTGGCTGCCGGGCGACAATCTGTGCGACAGTTCCGTCACGGTCCCGGCGGACGCGCCGGAAGGGCCCTACGACCTCCAGATCGGCATCCTGGACGAGCGCTTTGATGAGCCCGATGTGAAGCTGGCCATCGAAGGCCGCCGCCCGGACGGCTGGTACAGCCTGGGCAAGATCAACGTCGCAGCGCTAACCCGCAGACACACAAGACGGAAGAGGGCCGAGAACGCTTTGCAGGGTGGGGCTTGGTATCACCCTATCATCTCACATTCCCAGCGCATAGAGTACGTACGATGCCCCGTTCCACCACTACAATTTAACCGTGCTGCACACTCGTCCCTTCCTGGGCACCAGAACAGAGACCTTGCATTCTGTCGTGAAGATGCTATAATTATGCTGACCATAATGGATTTTGGTCGGTGGGTCTTGAATTGTGATGTTTTTCACATTATTTCGACCTCCTTCATACGGATTGGAGTGGATTTGCACTGTGCCCACGTGGCGCGGAGACGGATTGCGATGCAGTCAGATCGCCGGGAGTTCCTCAAACATATAGGTTGGGTCACGGGTGCGGGGGTGGGTTTACTGGCCGCGGAGCCGGCTTTGGCATCGAGTCACGGGCACGGGGAGGCGCCGGCCAATGCCATGGGGGTCCTGGTGGACCTGACGGTGTGCATCGGCTGTCGGCTGTGCGAGCACGCCTGCAAGAAGTCCAACGGCTTCGAGCCGGGACCGGTGGAATCGTATGACGATCAGTCGGTCTTCCGCCAGAGACGCCGGCCGGCGCCCGATGCGTACACCGTCGTGAACTCCTGGACAAACCCCAAGGACCGCACGAAGCAGATCTATGTGAAGAACAACTGCCTCCACTGCAACCGTCCCGCGTGCGTCTCCGCCTGTATCGTCGGGGCCCTGCGCAAACGCGAGATGGGGGCGGTGACCTACGACGCCTGGAAGTGCATCGGGTGCCGGTATTGCATGGTGGCGTGTCCCTTCCAGATCCCGGCCTACGACTACGACAATGCGCTCACGCCGCAGGTGCGCAAGTGTCAGCTCTGCTTTCATCGCACGCGCCAGGAGGGAGTGCTCCCGGAGTGCGTGGCGGCGTGCCCACGCCAGACGATGGTCTACGGCCGGCGGTCCGAGCTCCTGGAAGTGGCCCGGGAGAAGATCAAGACCCATCCCAACGACTACGTGGAGCACATTTACGGCGAACACGAGGCGGGGGGGACGAGCTGGCTCTACCTGTCCAGCATCCCGTTCGAGCAACTCGGCTTCGTGAAGCTCCCTTCCACTACCCCTTCGGCGGTCACCGAGGCGATCCAACATGGGGTCTTCAAGCATGGACTGCCGCCGCTGACTTTGTATGGCGTGCTGGGGAGCCTGATGTTCCTGACGCGACCGCGACGGTCGAAGAGAATTGTTCAAGAGACCGATAATGTGGGCGAGGCGGGACAGGAACAGAGGCAATCGGCCGATGAGCTGCCTGTGCATGCTCACGAAGCCATCTCGGCACAGGCCGAGGCGAATGGCGGGGGCATTGATGCGAACATCGTCGAGCGTCCGTCGGTTGCGAAGCTCGTCACGTCAGACGTCCCGTGTCAGACGAAACGAGCCGTGCAACCGTCCCACGTTAGCCGGTCGCCGAGCGTTCACAGCCACTCGGCCACTGCTCATGCCGAGCACCATGAGCAGCCGATGCCGGTGCGGCGTAAGCTGGTGACGCCTGGCGTGCTGGTGCTTTTGGGGTTGGCGCTGACAGGCCTGACATTCGGCCTGAAGCGCTTCATCTTCGGCATAGGCTCGACCACCAACCTGGACCAGCAGCATCCCTGGGGACTGTGGATCGGCATCGATGTGGCCAGTGGCGTGGCCCTGGCGGCCGGGGGATTCACCTCGGCCTTCCTCGCCCATGTGCTGCACCGCGAGAGGTATCACGCGATCGCCCGGCCGGCGCTGCTGACGGCCATGCTCGGCTACACCTTCGTGGTTATCGGATTACAGGCGGATCTGGGACGCTATTACAACGTCTGGCACCCTTTGATCATGTGGCAAGGCAACTCCGTGCTGTTCGAGGTCGGCATTTGCGTCATGTGCTACCTGACCGTCCTCTACCTCGAGTTTGCCCCCATGGCGTGCGAGCGTTTGATGGCGGAGGAGAAGCGATTCGGACGCCTGAGCCGCCTGGCGAAGTTCGCCTACGGCAAGCTGGAGAAGGTCATGTTCGTGTTGGTCATCGCCGGGTGCACCTTGTCCTGCCTGCACCAGTCCTCGCTGGGCAACCTCATGGTGATCGCCCCGAGCAAGCTGCACCCGCTGTGGTGGACGCCGTTCTCGCCGCTGCTATTCCTGCTGTCGGCCATCGCGGTGGGTTTCCCGATGGTGATCTGGGAATCCCTGGTGGCGGCCTGGTCGCTGAAGCTCAAGCCGGAGATGGAGGTGCTGGGGCCGTTGGGGCGGTTCGTCCCCCTTACGCTGGGTCTCTACCTGATGGCGAAGCTGGCGGACATGGTGTGGCGCGGGACCTATGTGTACCTGGGCGAGGGGTCGCTGCAAAGCACCTGCTGGCTGATCGAGATGGCCGCCGGCGTGGTGATCCCGCTGGTGATGTTCGCGAGCGGTCGCGTACGGCGGTCCCCGCGTCTATTGCTGGTGGCGGCGAGCCTGGTCGTGCTGGGCGTCGTGTTCAACCGGGTCAATGTGTTCCTGATCGGCTATCACCCGCCGTATGCCACGCGGGCGTACTTCCCGTCGGTCGGCGAGTTCGCCGTGACGATCGGGCTCTTTGCGGCGCTGATGCTCTGTTACCGCGTGATCGTGACGTACCTCCCCGTGATCAGCCAGCCGAAGGCGGAGGCAGTAGTATGAGCAGACGCAAGATTCGATATTTTGCCTCCCCGGCGCTGCTGGCCGGGACCTTGATGATCGGCGCGAGTCTGCTGGTGGCCGCGCGGGCCAAAGACCTGCCGCCGGAGGCCGGACCCGATGTGGTGGTCCTGCGCGAGTTGGAGAAGACGTACGATCCGGTGCCGTTCGAGCACAAGTCGCACGCGAAGATGGCCCAGATGTGGAACGGATGTGTGACGTGCCACCACCGCAGCCCGCAACCGGGCGCAGGCGCAGCGGCAGCGGCACCCGGGCCCATGACGCAGGAGGCGTCGGCCAAGGTGCCGGCGTGCAAGTCCTGCCATCCGGTGGAGGTCGCCGATGCACGCATCCACATGCCGAGCCTCAAGGGCGCCTATCACCGCCAGTGTCTCAACTGCCATCAGGAGTGGATGCACGAGAACGCCTGTGTGATCTGCCACAAGCCGCGCCAGGGCCGGGAGGCCCAGAAGGGCGATCCTGCGCCCGATGACATCGTGGGGCGGATGCACCCTCCGATTCCCGAGCCCGATGACAAACTCTACAAGGCGCGTTTCACGCCGGCGGACGGGGGCAACGTGCTGTTCCGGCACCGGGAGCACACGGCATCGTTCGGAGTCAAGTGTGTCAACTGCCACTATCGGGACAACTGCGCCCACTGCCATGGCCCCACCGGCGACACCAGCGCCCAGAAGCCGCTGCGGCCGGGCTGGACCTGGGAGGAGTCCCACGGGCCGTGCATGGGTTGCCACAAGGAAGACCGTTGCCGGCACTGCCACTACAAGGACGATCAAGCGCCGCCCAGAGCCTTCGATCATAACACGATGCGCCAGGCACTCGATGCGAAACACGTGACGCTGGCCTGCACGCAGTGCCACCCGAATCTGAAGACGACGGTCGCGCCGGCCTGCGGCGATGCGGCCTGTCACAAGAATAAGAAGATCGACTACCCGACCCAGCGGCCGGGCCCGGTGGCCACAATACGGCCGCCGACGCCGGTGTGGAGCAGGTTGTTCGCGGCCGACAGGGGCCGCACGGAGTAACCGAATGATCCACCGGGAGGGGTCGGCGACAACGAGGTACACGATGGGACGATGGGGCAGGACGATCCTGGGGACCATGCTGACCTTGGGCGCGTGGACCTTCCCGGTGCGGGGAGCCACGAAGACGGCGCGGCCGACGTATGACGTGGAGTCGGCGGGCTGCGTAACATCCGAATGTCACGTGGACGTCAAGGCCTACCCGATCCTGCACGGTCCCGTGATCATCAACACCTGCGACGCCTGCCACAAGCTGACCAGTGCCAAGGCCCACACCTTCGAGCCGGCGCGGCAGAAGGCCGACCTGTGCACATATTGCCACGAGTTCGATACAGGGATGCTGCCGGTGGTCCACAAGCCGGTGCTCACCGGCGAGTGTCTCGGGTGCCACAATCCCCACGGCGGGACGAGCCACAGCCTGGTCCGAGAGGCCACCAGCGCCGCGCTGTGCGGGCGCTGTCACGAGAGCGTGGCTCTGGGCAAGAAGTTCCTGCACCATCCGGTCGGGACCGGCGCGTGCGACACCTGCCACCGGCCGCACGCCGCGCGCTATCCGAAGCTGCTGGATGCCGTGGGCACGGATCTGTGCCTCTCGTGCCACCGCGAGTTCGGGGCCCAAATGGCGCGGGTGAAGTTCACGCACAAGGCGTTGGACGAGGGATGCACCAAGTGCCACGATGTCCACGGCTCGGCCTACCCCATGGCCGTGACGCAAGCGCTGCCGGACCTGTGCCTGAGCTGCCACGAGTCGATCAAGGACAGCACGACGGCCATGTACAAGCATCCGGCGGTCCTGGGCGACCGGGCCTGCCTGACGTGCCACACCGCCCACGGCAGCAACCTGGCCCGGCTGATGAGCGATCTGCCCGTGCGGATCTGCATGAACTGTCACGACAAGGCGATCGAGATGAAAGCGGGCGGCGCGGTGGCCGCCGTGGCCGAGGTCGACGACCCGACGACGTTCAAGCACGCGCCGATCCGCGACGGCCAGTGCGGCGGCTGCCACAGCACCCACGGCGGGGACCGGCCGCTGCTGCTGCGCCGCGCCTTTCCCACGGAGTTCTACCAGCGCTTCTCGCCGGAGAAGTATGACCTGTGCTTCGGCTGCCACGATGAGCAATTGGCGGCTCACGAGCAGGCCCGCGGCCTGACCAACTTCCGCAACGGCGACCGCAACCTGCACTTCGTCCACGTCAACGCGGGCGAGCAGGGTCGCAATTGCCGCGTCTGCCACAGCACGCACGCCGGCAGGTACGATCAGCTCATCCGCGACTGGGTCCCGTTCGGCAAGTGGCACTTGCCCATCGCCTTCGCCAAGACGCCCACGGGCGGAACGTGTGTGACCGGCTGCCATCCGGCCTTCGGCTACGACCGCGAGAACCCAGTTCCTTCCCGAGAATACCAACCAGGAGACGGTCGGGGCAACTCGCTGCGGATACCGTCGGAAGGGCAGGCACAGGGACCTGCCCCTGCACCTTCATCCCTTCCCACCTTCCCTCGTGCCGGGGCCACGGCAACCCCACGTGTGCCGGCGGCCGATGCGCGGGAACCGGTTGTGGCCAGGTGGTCCACGCGCGACATCAGCGGAGTCGAAGTGAAAGTACCGGCCGAGGGACGGCCGAGCGTGCTGCTGTTCCTCCGTGCCGATCAGGCGCAGAGCCAACAGGTGCTCAGGATGGTATCGGCAGCGACGCCCCAGATCGGCTTGGCCCAGATCGTCGTGGTCTTCAGCGGCCCGCAGGCCGAGGAGCACGCCCAGGCGTTCAGCTCGATGAACACCGCAAGCTGGCCCATCATCGCGGACACCGAGTATGCCCTGTCCAAGCCGTTGGGTGTGGCGGTCTGGCCGGCAACGCTGGTGGCGCAGGATGACGGCGTGGTCGTGGCGCACCGGGGCGGCGCTCCGCTGTCTTTGACCGTGGAGTTGCAGGCGTATCTTGATTGGGCGATGAAGAAGATCGACCGCGAGGCCCTGCGCGTGCGGCTCGCCGCCGTGAATGACGACTCGCGCGGGCGGGCGAGTGACAAGTCGCCCCTGCTCGGCGCTGGACCGGGGCCGCGTGCGGCTTGGCTTCTTGAGATGGGTCGCAAGCTGCGGGAGCAGGGCCAAGCCCAGGAGGCGCTGGCACTGCTGGCGGATGGACTGAAGCTCCAGCCCGATTCCATCCCTCTGCAGGTGGAAAGGATTCGGGCCCTGGCGGATCTCAAGCAGGCCACGCTGGTCTTGGACCTGCTGAAACGGCTGCCCGCCGGGGCGTTGCCGGCTTGGGAGCCGGAGCTGCTGCGCGGTCGAATGCTGGCGGCTCTGGGGCAATGGGACGAAGCCCGGCGTCTGGCGGCCGGAGTGCTCGCCGGGGCGAGTAATGATTCGCCCCTGTTGGGCGCGGCTCACTACCTGATGGGGACGATCTACGAGCACGACCGCAACTGGGAGAAGGCCGCCCAGGAGTACCGCGCCGCCCACGCACCGGCCGGTCGGTAGCGGGCGGAAGGCCGCAGGCCCAGGACCATACCGGGAGGCCTGTTCCGGAGCAACATCTGCTCCCGGCCCCCGCAGCCGGTGCGGGGCCGATTATCGTACTACGTGGAGGGTCCCCAAACGCATTTCTGCAATTTGGGGACCCATTTTTACGATTATCGTGAATCCAGGGACGCTCGTGCCCATGCCATCAGAACGGTTTGAAGAGCGGCGCCGTCCGGCCGGCCAGGGACGCGATCTCCTCCGGCGACAAGGTGCGGCTGTAGAAGCGGACATCGTCGATCCGGCCGGTGAAGTTCCGGCTGATCGTGGTGCCGTCCGTCCCGAGCCAGGCGCCGATCAGGCCGTCGCCCAGCGCTGACCGTGGCGGGCGTCGGCAGCGCTCTGGGAGGCCTCCTGGAGGCCGTTGAGCCACAAGGCCCACTCGGTCGGCGAGACGGTGACCGCCACGTGATTCCACTGGTTGGCCTTGAGAATCGCCGTGCCGGTAAGGTTGCCGCTGGCGACGCCGTTGATGCCGGACTCGACCTTGCCGTAGCTGTAGCGCCAGTGCAGATCCGCGACCTCCCAGCCGTCGGCGTGGAAGAAGCTCTCGAACTGCAGGGGCACCGGATCGACCGCCGTGTTCACCCACATGGCAATCGTCAGGGCATTGCCGCTGCCGAGCAAGGGGACATCCACCGCGTCGCCGGTCCCGTCCAGCGTGACCACCTGGCCCCGGGCGGGATCGTTGACGATCTTGGCGTCGCCCTTGGCCGTGCCGGGATGTGTGCCGGCGGCGTCCTTGAAGTCCCCGTCGAACTTGTACCAGGCGGCCAGACCCGTCGTGCCGGGATCGACCGGCGTGATCATCTCGCCGGCACTCGGATACAGGCGAATGTTATCGAAGTACAGCGTGCCGGCAGCGCCGGCACCGTCCACGCCGATCGCCAGTTTCGTGACGTTCTTGAGGTTGGCGCCCGTGGAGGCCAGATCGATGTTCCACGGTTGCCACTGGGGCCGCTTGATGTCCTCGGCCTTGCCGCTGTAGAGAACCTTGGTGTTGTTGATCCTGAGGTACATCTGGCCGGTGTTGTTCGGATCGCCGCAGAAGGACAGCGCCAGGCCCTTGTAGCCGTGCAGGGTCCAATCCTGCGGGGCGTCGAACGTTCGCTCGGCCTCGGAGTAGGTCGCGCCGGCGGTGTTGGCGTAGGCGAGCGGCATCGCCTGCCTGCCGCCCTGGACGATCCGGGTCTCGGCAAAGGGCGCCTGACCGTAGCCGACCTGCGAGCCGTTGGCCTGGACCTCGTAGCCGTCGATCCAGCTCTGGAAGATGGCCTGGCCCTTCCATGTTGTCGGTATAGCTTTCGAAGTCATCGACGGTGAAGAACTTCACGGTGGAGAAGCTCCAGACATCGCCCTGCCAGGCGGCGGGGTCCTTGGTCTCATTGACCTCGACCACCTTCCAGTAGTAGGTCTGATCCAGGTTCACGTCCGCCTGGTAGCGGGGCTCCTGGGTCGTGGCCGCCGGGGCCAGGTTGTTCGCATCGGTCCCGAGGAAGACCTGGTGCGACACGGCCTCGCGTCCGACGCGCCAGCTCAGCGTCACCTGCGGGGCCACGCCGGTCGCGCCGCTCGCCGGAGCGGGCTCGCGGGCTGCCACCGGGACATGGAGGAAGCGGACCTCGCTCAGACCGTATTGAGGTCACGAGGCCGCCCCAGTTGCTCGTGATCGTCAACTTGACGTACTTCGCCATGGCGCCGGCGAAATCGACCGTGGTATTCGGCGGCGTAGCCGGCCGACTGCCGGGTGCGCGGGCGAACTCGAAATCGCCGAGCTTCTTCCAGTTCGTGCCGTCGGTGGAGTACTCCACGCTGACGTTCTTGGCTCCGAAGCCCAGCATGACCTCAAGAATCTGGTTGGAGTTCCACACCAACAGCCGGTCCAGTTTGTACGTTTTGTCAAAGGCATACTGGATCCAGGCTCCCTCCGGACCGGCCTTGCTGCTGAGCCACATGTCCGTCAGGTTGGTCCCATGCTGATCGCCGCTCATGCCCGAGCCATCGACCGTCTTCTGGGGTCCCGTCTCCGGGGTGCTCGTGCTGGAGGCCGTGGCCGTGACGTTGCGAATCGGATAGGAATACGGCTCCACGGTAAACGACCAGATCGGTCCTTTGAAGATCGTGCTGTCCGGCGGGGCATTGACCTCATCGACCCGCCAGTAGTAGGTCTGGCCGAACTCGAGCCGGCCGGCATCGTACGTGGCGGCCTCCTGGCCCTGGCTGACCAGCGTCCGCTTGGGGTTGGCCCGGCTGGCGTCGTTCACGTCGGCGTAGACCGTGCCCAGGTACACATCGTGGGTCTTGGCGAACCGGCCCGCCGTCCAGCTCAGCGCCACCTCGCGCGGCAGATCCGTCGCGGCATTCTGCGGCGCCAGCGCGGAGGCGTTGCCGGGGAAGAACCACTTCGTGTGGAGATAGGCCTTCGACGCTGATGCGTTCCGCGTCCGTCAGGGCGGTGCTGTAGATCAGCAGCTCGCCCAGCTTGATGCCGCCGGAGCGGTACGTCCGGTCCCGGGTCAGCATGCTGGTCTCGACGTTGGCCGTCGTCACCAGGCTGATCATGGAGTACGCGGTCGGCAGCACGGTGTTGCTGCCGTCGATCTTCACGCCGTTGAGATAGGTCGAGCCGTTGCGGATGTTGGCGCTGGTCCAGCCGTTGGGCGCCTCCCAAAGCTGGTTTTGCTGCCCCCGGTGGAAATGATAGTTGTTGTCGTCGCCCAGGAGGAACCCGTTGCTGCCGGCGTCCATCCCGCAGACCCAGAACACCGTGCGGACGTTGCTGATGTTCAGGGCCGCGCCCGAGGCATTCCGGAATTGCATCCAGGGCTGGTAGGTGGTCAGTGGATTGCCGTAGACCGAGTCGCCGAAATCGACGATCCCCTTGCCGTTGAGCCCGCTGGCGAGATAGGTCGGCTGCTGGGCGGCGGCGGTCTGGTCGGCGTAGTTGCCGGCCCCGGAAAGGTCGTTCCACCGCGCGACCTTGCCCCCGGCCAGCGTGAGGCTGCCGGTGTTCGAGGCATCGAGCCAGAAGACCAGGCCGGTCCGGACCGGCGGCTGGGCCAGTGCGGCCGAACTGAGCCAGCCGATCGACACCAGAAGCATTGCGAGAACGATCACCTTCTTGCACATGGCATTCCTCCTTTTCCCAAGCGTCGTCTTGCAGGGTGGGCGGTGCCCACCATCAGTTGCACTGTTCCAGTCCACGAAAGCCGGCGGGCACAGGGGACCCGAACCTGGCCCACCCGACCGGGGCTATTGCAGCGACTTGTAGGCGTAGGCCTTGAGGACGAACTCGAAGTCCTCCAACTCCTCGTTATCCTGCGGGGGCCGGTAGAACGCGAACGTCGCCGGGTCCCACAGGGCCTTGAGATTCCACTCGACCAGGCCCCGGCCGAGCCACCGGTGCATGTCGACGTGGCCGTCCGCGAAACTGAGCGTACTGGCGTTGTCCCGGTGCCAGATCCCGAACGGATCGACCCATTGCCGGGTCCGCGGCTGAATGACCCAGGAGCCCATGTTGTAGCCCCGGGGGTCGCACTCGGCGATGAAGACGATCTTGTCGGCCGGCTGCCGGATGTCGGTGTACTTCTTGCAGGGCCGGATTTCCCAACGTGTTGTCGGTCACGCCGTTCATGCCGCCGGCAATCGAATAGGTGCGATAGGCGTAGCGGTGGTAGGGGCTGTTCTGGCGCCGGTCGGAGGGACACCGGTAGACCTCGACCTTCTTGACGTACGGCCAGAGCATGCCGCGCTGGATGTACTCCTTCTTCAGGGCGATGCTGGAGGTCTCCGGACTCGGCGGCATGAATACCCACGGCGCGGGCACGACCACGGCCGTATCCACCTGCGGATGGCCGCCGACCAGGCTGCCGTCGTTCTCGTCCTTGTACATCAGCCACGCGAGGGTCAGCGTCCGCGAATTGCTGCGGCATGTGACGCTGCGGGCCTGCTCGCGGGCCACCTTCAGCGATGGCATCAGGATCGCCATGAGGATTGCGATAATGGCAATGACGACGAGCAGCTCGATGAGGGTGAAAGCTTTCTTGCTCATCCCGATCTCTCCGATGTCCTCTTGATGGCAGTGGCGCGACAAAAGCCGAAAGAAACGAGAGAAATGGGGACGACGCGAGGAGAATCGACCCATCCCTTTTTCGTTTCTTTCGGCTCTTATATTATTGGAGGCGGGGGGATTCGAACCCCCGTCCCGAGATGCTTCAAGACAAGCATCCTACGTGCTTAGTCGCTGCTTTATGGCTTTCGCCTTGTGAAGCGCCCAACGACAGGCTCATCACGCGGCTATTCCGGTGCATCTCGCCCCCGTCGGCCCGGACGACCGACGAAAGCCAGCCCACTGATTGACGCCCTTGTCAGACCCGCAGGCGCAATCCGACAGGACGGGCAGCGTTATTTACGCCGCCATGGCATATTGGTAGTTGCCATTTAAGAATTTAGGTACCGGATGATTAACCAGGCCAACCGGTGTCCTGGGCACGCAGCTTATCCATCCACGATCCGGTCGAAGCCGTTCGCCCCCGTATTCACATGCCGAAAGAGCAGACATTCTACTTCTCGCTATTCTACCCGATTCTACGTCCGGCCGCCAGAGGCAGTTCGGGAAGAAAGGGTTTCAAGTTTGAAGTGTGAAGTTTGAAGCAGGAAGGCTTGAAGACCCGCCCGCTGGCCTCTCCTGCGTAACACTTGAGACTTCAAACTTAACACTCCTGTGCCGAATTTGGCTTTGTTTGTACACCGCCTACCGGCTACTGACTACCGCCTTTTGGCTTTGTTTTGCACGATCGGCCGCGGTGCTCCAGGGGCAGGGGCTGGGGGTCGGGTGTCAGTTGGCTGATCCCTGAAATGCCGATCCCTGGCCAAATTGGGTTCGTTTCGCACATTTCGCCCTCCGGGGCCACGGGAATGGTCGTACGGAGAAAATCAAGATCGCCGGGATCCTTCGTATCGGCCCTGCAAATTGGGTTCGGATTTCGCCTCGGGGCTTGCCGACCGGCGAATCTTGTTTGGCGCGGTGGACCGGCCCCAACGACCCGGCTCGCCGGAAATTGGGTTCGTTTGTACAAGACCCACGGCCCGCGTCCCGCAGGCCCCGTCCCGCCCGGCACCGCCGGGAATTGGGTTTGTTTCGCCGCAGCCTTTTGCCTGTCCAATTCACCATAACTCGTTTTCCGCACAGTACTTGCCTCTTCGCGTGGCCCCAGGCAATTGGCTTTGTTTGTACAACACCGCACGTCCCCCACCTCCGTCCCTCGTCCCCCGGGCCCCGTCCCACCCGGCGAATGGCCTTGGGCGGGTGAATTGGCCCCGCGCCCGTCTCGCCGAATCGGGATTGTTGACAAGAGCCACGGCCCGCAGGGGCCCGTCCCACCCGGCACGCCCCGTCGCCACTGGAAGGATGGAATAGCGGAATGGTCGCCGGGTTTCTCGGTCGGCGAAATTGGGTTTGTTTGTACGAGATGCCCGCCCGTCCCACGGGCCTCGCCCCGCCCGGCACGGCCGGAATTGGCTTCGTTTTGCACAGTCGGCCTGGCGGGCCGCGGGCGGCAGGTTTGTCCCCAATCCGCAATGTTGTCACCCCCGTCTGCGACCCGGCCAATCCGCAATCGAGCAATTGGGTTCGTTTTGCACGATTGGCATCGGACTGGAATGGTGGAATAATAGAATAGTGGAATGGTGGGGTATCTGGGAAAACCCCGGGGACTCGCCGCCGGAGCCCAGCCATCCCCGGCGACGGACTGGGGAGTCTCTCGGCCCTGCGGAAATTGGGTTCGTTTTGCACAACCGCCTACCGCCTACTGACTACCGCCTTTTGGCTTTCTCAACGTCTCTATGACAACGTCATTTCACCATAAGAAGACGCTTCTCGACGCCCGTCTGTTGATGGAAAAACTCAAAATTCCGCAGAAATCTTCCCGGCAGAGCCTGCCCCCGCGCAGAGCCTGCGCCCGACCTGATCGGGGGCGGGGGGCGGAGGCGATAGGCCGCAGGCCGTAGGGCGGACTGACGGAGGGCAGACTGGGATCTGAGAACCGGGAACTGGGAACAGCTCTTCAACCGCAGATTTCGCCGATTTCCGCAGATCTGTCATTGCGAGCAGGCGGCAATTGAACGGAGAGCGGGAACTGAAGACTGTCTGCCAACCGCCAACCGACCTATATGTCACCTTTCCCTCGTCACTTATCGCCTGCCATTTGTGTTCTTTCTTCCGACGCGGATGCACGCGGGATGAACACGGATTTCCCCGGGGGAAGCGCCTGAGCACCATCCCGCTTCTCCCTATGGCTTGCCACCTCCTCTTGCCGATATTATCATGGGGCCGTTAAAAGGCTCAGGAACCTGGTTGGCATGTGTCACGGAAAGGCACGACAGTGGCTTCACCGAAACCTACAATCCATGAAGTGGACTTCTGTGCGCAGGTGGCGTCCACAGCTCAACGTCTTGGTGAGTCAGAATCCAAGTGCCTATTCTCCTTTTCATACAGCACGCGTTGAAGGCTTCGGGACGGGGGCGGGACGTCGCAAGCGCAAGGACCTGCGTTTCTATGATGACTATGGCAACCTGGTCCTGTGCGGCGAAGTGAAGCTGCCGGGGACGCCCGAAGGCCGTTCGCCCTATGACCAAAAGCTCTGTGAAGATGCCGAGGCCAAGGCCAGCAACGCCGGTGTCCGCTACTTCTTCACCTGGAACGTCAATCAGTTCGTCCTCTGGGACCGCAGCCTGTGGGATCGCCCATTGCTGGAGCGACGGGTCTGGGACCGCGCAACTCGGCCGGACCCTGGCCAGCCCGGAGGATGTTGCCCGCGAAGACAACCTCAACTTCATCAAGACGCATTTCCTGCCCGACCTGCTGCGCGACCTGGCCGACATCGTTTCCGGCCGCCGGGCGATGAATGGCTGCCCCCGGATGACATCTTCATCCACTCTCTGGAAAGCCACCTGGACTGGCCGGTGCAACTGGCCAGCGCGTACATCCTGGAACAGGCCGACAAGAACAAGCCGTTTGACCTGCGCATTCAGCGCTGGATGACGGATCAGGACTGGACCTTCGTTCGCACGCCGCACGAGGAATGGGTCAAGGCCGTGGACAACATGGCCAAGACCCTGGCCTACGTCTGGGCAAACCGGCTGATCTTCTACAAGGCCCTGCGTGCCCGATTCCCCGACCTGCCGCGCCTCGAACTGCGGCGGTCGGTGAAGAAGCCCGACGACGCCGTGGCTGCGCTTCAACCGTGCTGTTCCAGAAGGCGGTCGAGCGAAGCGGCGACTATGAGCCGCTGCTGATGCCCGAGGCGAAGGATTGGGCAACCGACCTTGTCTTCCATCCGCCCACGGCCTTGGATGCCTGGCGCGGCGTGCTGCGCGGCATCGAATCGGTGGACTTCCGCGAAGTGCCGTCCGACGTGGTGGGGCGCATCTTCCAGAAGCTCATCGGCCCGGACGAGCGCCACCGCTACGGCCAGCACTTCACGGGCGACGATGTGGTGGACCTGATCAACGGTTTCTGCATCCGAAGCGCTGCCGATGCGAGTTCTCGATCCGGCCTGCGGATCGGGCAGCTTCCTGGTCCGCGCCTACTACCGCAAGCGACACCTGGACCCGTCACGTCCGCACCTGGACCTGATCGGCGAGCTGTTCGGCTGCGACATTGCCCTGTACCCGGCACACCTGGCGACGCTGAACCTTGCGGCCCGCGAAATCAACGACGAGGCCAACTACCCGCGCATCGCCCGGCGCAACTTCTTCGACTTCGAGCCGGCAGAAGCCGTTCTGCGAGATTCCCGACCGAGTGCGGCCGCGGATCATACGCCGATATCGCTGCCGGCACTGGACGCGGTAGTCGGCAACCCGCCCTACGTCCGCCAAGAGAAGGTCGAGAAGACAGACAAGAGCCGCTTCGGCCAGATTGCCAGCGACGCATGGCCCGGTCTGCGATTGAGCGGGCGAAGCGACCTGCACTGCTACTTCTGGCCGGCGGCGGCCCGGCTTCTGAAGCCCGACGGCTATTTCGGCTTCCTGACAAGCTCATCCTGGCTGGATGTGGAGTACGGCTTTGCCCTGCAAGGCTGGATGCTGCGCCACTTCCGCATCCTGGCGGTCATGGAGAGCGCGGCCGAGCCGTGGTTTGAGGATGCCCGCGTCAAGACCTGCGTGACGATCCTGCAGCGGTGCGACGATGAGGCGGCGCGCATGGCGAACCGCGTCCGGTTCGTGCGCTTCGCCCGCAAGCTGGCCGACATCATCGGCAGTCCCACCCGGCCAGGACGAAGACTGCCCGCCAAGCCGCCATCGAGGCGCTGCGGAACCGCATCCTGGGCGCCGAAGACCGACTGCCAAGACCAGGACATGCGCATCATCGTCAAGACGCAGACGCGACCTGTGGAACGATGGCGTTCGGGCCGGGACGATCCTGGGCGACGTGGACTTGGAGCCGCTGGCGGAGGAGTATGAGAATGGCGCATGAACCGGAGACCGAGGACGGATGCGCCGACCTCGGCCGAACCGGCGAAGCATGGCAAGGAGAACGGCGACTATCACGCGGGCAAGTGGGGCCGGTACGTCCGTGCCCCGGACATCTACTTCGACATCATGCGCCGCTTCGGCAGCCGGTTTGTCGCCTTGGGTGAAATCGCGACATCCGATTTGGCGTCAAGAGCGGCTGCGACGCCTTCTTCATGCCCAAGGACGTCACGGCCGAAGTGCTGGCGAAGCACGAAGGCGACCGTGCCTTTCGCGCAACACGCGGGCGGTGCGCCGCGCAAGGATGTCGAATCGGGCAAGCTCAGGATCATCGAAGCCGGCGACGGCAGCGTCCATCCGATCGAAGCCAAGTACCTCGCGCCCGAAGTTCACAGCCTGATGAAGGTGGACCGGCCGATCGTCCGCGCCGCAGACCTGGACCGCGTTGTCCTGCTGGTGGGCGAGCCGATGGACAAGCTCAAGACGAAATCGCCCTGGGTCTGGCGATACCTTCGATACGGCATGACGGCGACGTTTGCCTCCAGCAAGTCCAAGCCCGTGCCCGTCCCGAAGCGTTCCACCTGCGCGGCGCGCGATCCGTGGTATGACCTGACGGGGCTGGTGCAGCCGGGCATCGCGTTCTGGCCGATGGCGCAGCAGTATCGCCATATCATCGCCGGCAATCCCGAACGGTCTGATCTGCAATCACAATCTGTTTGACGTGGCGCCGGCCGACCTTGTCGCCGTTGGAGGCCAAGTCGCTTGTAGCCATCCTGAACTCGACGCTCGTCGGTCTGTTCAAGACGTTCTACGGTCGTTTCGCGGGGACCGAGGGCAACCTCAAGACCGAAGTGGTGGACGTAAACCTCCTGGAAGTGCCGGACCCGCGCGGCGTCTCGCGCAGACTGGCCAAGCGCCTGGCCGACGCCCTGGAGCGCATGAGCAAGCGAGAGGTCGGTCGGCTGGTGGAAGAGCAATTGATGGATTGCCACACGCCCGACCGCGCCCGGAGGATTGCGGCCGGGCCGCTGGTGCTGTCGGACGAGTTGCAGCAGCGCGACCGCCGCGACTTGGACGATGCCGTTTTCGAATTGCTGGGCGTGTCGGACCCGAAGGAACGCGATGAACTGATCGGCCGGCTCTACGAAGCCACGGCCCGGCACTTCCGCGAGATTCGCGTCGTCGAAATCGAGAAGATGCAGCAGCGGGCGAAGTCCAACAGCCAGCGATTCAGCGTTCACGACCTGGCGGCCGACATCTGGGATGCGGCCGAGCTTGAGGACGCCACACCCCTGGCGGAGTGGGTCGGTCAATATCGCGAGTCCAACGTGCTGGTGGACATCCCGGAAGACCGTCCGGCGGTGTTGTCACCTTCGCCCATGTTCGACCCGGACACGGTCTACTTCGGAAAATCCCGCAAGTCCCATATCGATTGTCCATGTCACGCCCAGGCCGAACTGATCGTGCGCATAGCCAATCTGGGCGTAAGCGGCAGCGTGAAGCTGCCCGCCGAAACAGGCCCGTGCTTCAAACTGCTGGATCGTGTCAACGTCCGCATGGACAAGGCTCTGGCACGGTTCCGGGAATTGGCGGAAAGCCGTACGAGCGATGAGCGTGTCCGCGAGCAGCTTGCCGAGGTCTTGGAGCGTTGGTTTGTCTTGGGGCGTGAGGCAACCAAGCCCACGACTATTACGACAGATCCAGAGCCCACGCCATCGGGACAATGACCTCAGGGGAACTAACGCGGTGCGGTCTTTTTTTCCGGGGAGAATCCTGGCCGAAAGAGAGAGGAGAAGCGACACTGTCTGCGATGACCAGCCATCGTCTTGCGCAATGCGACATTTTCTCTGATTATCTGTTGACAAATGTCCGATCCAGACGTATATCTGGGCGAATGGGAAGAGAAGGTGTGTTGCGATGCCTGAAACGATGGCAAAACCCGAGATCTTCGTAGCTGACAAGCGTTTGAAGACGGTCTTTCAGAACGCTTTTACCGGGTCCGGGCTGCGACCGGGCCGAGGCGGCTGGCGGTACATCGTCAGTTGGGGCGATTCGTTCACCTCCGCGGCCGGCACCATCCTGGCCGCTTGGAGCGTGGAAGACGTTACGCGGGAGGCTCTGAAAGATTTCCGGCGACGGTACGTCGTGTCGCGCAGGCCGACGGTGTACTACGTGCTCTTTGGGGGAGGGCTTCCCTCCAGGGCAGTCGTGGACCGTGTCGCCTGGCTCAATGTGAAGGATGACCAGAGGATTCTCTTGGCCCCCGCAGGGGAAGGCGAAGAGGATTTCGCGAGAAGGCTTCTCACAGCGCTGGACAAGGCGGATGATGACCGCCGGATACTGGACGCTTGGTGGGAAGAGAGCACGTTCGTTGTCGTTTCCGCGACGAGAGGGGGCTTTCGAAAATCTCGTGTGCCTCTCGAGAAGCTGCCTGTCTTGCAGCGAATCCCCGAGCGAAAACGTGAGGAGTATGAGATTGACGAGGACGGTACCTTCATCCACTGGCCCAGTGGCGACATTCATCTGGGCTGGGAACAGTTCGAATGTGCGGTTGATGTCACGGCACGTCTCAAGGCCGAGCAGCAAGTGGAGGGTTTCAACCGGGCGTATGGCGCAGCGATAGAAGGATTGCGGAAAGAAAAGGGGTTGCGTCAGAGCGATATCGCGGGTCTGACGGCTCGCCAGGTGGGACGTATCGAACACGGGCAATGCCGGGCTACCTTGTCCGCCCTTGAGAAGCTGGCGAAGGCACATGACATGAGCGTCAACGAGTACATGGAGGAACTCTCCAAGCGTCTATAGACCAAATTCGTGTCATCAGTGCAATGCGTGGTTCAAAAACGGTTTGGCTGCGGCTCAGCGCGGGGACGAGTCAATCTGAATCCGCGAGATAGGAGATTGCTTCGCTGCGCTCGCAATGACATGAGGGGCAGTGCTGGCGAACGACGGCGTGCTTCTGCTGGTCGCACTGCCCGGGGGACTTGACGGTGGGGGGCCGGACGGTAGAATCCTGTCCGGTGTTGGTTGGTATGAGGCTTTGGGGGCACCTGGAAGCTTCATGATTCGAGTTTCAGGGACCTGGGAGGTCACCGATGGTCACAAGCATTACGCACTCAGGGAACAGGTCGCGGCCGTTCATGTCGTCTGTGGTTTTCGCGTCTGCTGCTGATGTCATTGCCGCTTGCGGCATGGGGCGAGGACGATCAGAGCATTGCCACCTTACGGCGGATGGGCAAGGCCTTCGCGTCCATCGCGGAAAAGGCGTCGCCCGCCGTTGTGGGCATCCGGGCGACACGAGTAGCGCACGCGGGTTCCCGGTCGCGGGAGGACTCCTACGGGGATGCCAACCCCTATGGCGGGGACCTCTTCGACTATTTCTTCCGGCGTCAGACCCCACGCCGCAGCGAGCCGGAGCCCAAGGAAGTGGCACAAGGCTCGGGTTTCATCGTGACGGCGGATGGCTACATCCTGACCAACAATCATCTCGTCGGGGAAGCCCAGGAGGTCTCCGTGCAGCTTGGCGACGGCCGCAAGTTCAACGCCAAGATCATCGGGGCCGATCCGGAGACGGATGTGGCGGTCATCCGGATCACGGCGGAGAACCTGCCTTACGTGGAATTGGCCAGCTCGGATACGCTGGAGGTCGGCGAGTGGGTGATCGCCATCGGCAACCCGTTCGGACTGAGCCACACCGTGACCGCCGGAATCGTCAGCGCCAAGGGCCGCAACCGGATGGGCGTGGCGGACTATGAGGACTTCATCCAGACCGATGCCGCCATCAACTTCGGCAACTCCGGCGGGCCGCTGTTGAACCTTGACAGCAAAGCCGTGGGGATCAACACGGCGATTATCGGGCCCGGGGGCAATATCGGCATCGGCCTGGCCATCCCCATCAGCATGGCCAAGGCGGTCTACGAGCAACTGAAAGAAAACGGCAAGGTGGTGCGCGGCTACCTCGGAGTCCAGATCGACAATCTGGAGCCCGGCATGGGCGAGTTCTTCGGGTCCAAGAACGATAAGGGGGCCGTCGTTACGCGGGTCTTCGAGGACTCGGCGGCGGCCAAGGCCGGCGTCAAGGCGGATGATATCGTCGTCGAGCTGGAAGGCGAGCCGATCGCCACGGCCAACGAGCTGATGAATCGGATCGCCCTGCACAAGCCGGGCAGCAAGGTCGAGGTCGTAGTGCTCCGGGAGGGCAAACGCAAGACCGTCTCGATCACGCTGGACAAGCGGCCGCAGGAGGGGACCGAGGCAGCCGGCGGCGTGGCCAAGGCAGCGGGGCCGCTGGGCTTGTCGGTGCAGACGCTGACCCGGCAGCTTGCCACGCAACTGGGGTACGAGGGCCTTTCGGGCGTGGTCGTGGACGAGGTCGAGCCGGGCTCGCTGGCCGACGAGTACGGCCTGGAGCCGGAGATGCTGATCACGGAAGTGAATCGCGAGCCGGTGCGGAATGTGAAGCAGTTCCATGAGGCCATTGCCAAGGCGAAAGCGGAGGGGAAAAGTGCTCCTGCGGGTTCGCAGCGAGGAATGGGCCAGGCTCGTTTTGATTCCGTTGCCCCAGAAATAAGGCCCTCTCGGATGGCGGTGAAGACCAGCCCTGCCCCTCGGCAGGGCTTTTCTGTTGGGGCCGTTCTCGCAGAGGAGCGAATAATCATTCGCCTCTACCGGCGAAACAGGGCTGGCGCGAACCTGAACCGCACTCCAACGCGACAGACTACGTAAGGTTCTCATCGATCCGCCGTTCTCGTGGGGGCGAATGATCATCCGCCCCTACCGGCTGAGAGTTGAGGGGGGCTGTGGCTTATCCTTCGTGATGACGAGGCGGCAGGCCGGGGGCAGGCGGCTTGGCACCGGAGAGAGTCTTATGGAAGGGCAGCGTGCTGGTACGCAACACCGGGTGCGGGCGCCGGGCTTGCATGAGCAGATGGAACTGCTGCAGGGCAAGCTCGATGCGCTCCTGGAGCATATCAGCAGCGGCGTGGCCGTCTACCGGGCGATCAACGAGGGAGAGGATTTCATTCTCGTCGATTTCAACCATGCGGCGGAGGAGATCGAGCACGTCCGGAAGGAAGACATCCTGGGCAAGAGCGTGCAGGAGGTGTTCCCGGGCATCCGGGAGTTCGGCCTGCTGACGGTCTTTCGCCGGGTGTGGCGGACGGGCGAGCCGGAGCAGCACCCCGTCTCCATCTACAAAGACGAGCGCACCACCAGTTGGCGGCGGAATTACGTCTGCAAGCTCCCGAACGGCGACATCATGGCGGTCTATGACGACGTTACCCAAAACAAGCGGAGCGAGCTGGCCACCCGGATGGGCGAGCAGATCTTCCGGGCAATTGCGAACTATTCGTACGACTGGGAAGTGTGGGTGGGTCCCAACGGGCGGGTCCTATGGATGAACCCGGCGGCCACGCGAATTTCCGGCTACTCCGTGGAAGAATTGACGATGATGCGGGGTTTTCCAGAGCCGCTCATCTACGAGTCGGACCGCGAGAAAGTCATGCGGGCCTTTGCCGGGGCGGTGCAAGGCAGCACCGGGAGTGAGCAATTCCGGCTCAAGCACAAGGATGGGCGCGTCCTGTGGGCCGAGATGACCTGGCAGCCTATCCACGATGAGAAGGGCAATCCCCTGGGCCACCGGGAGAGCATTCGCGATGTGACCGCCCGCCGGCTGGCCGAGCAGGCGGCGGAGGTGGCCGAGTGGGAGGAGGAGGCGATTCTGGACAGCATGGCGGAGCAGGTGGTGCACCTGGACACGGAGGGGTCGATCCTCTGGGCCAATCGGGCGGCGTGCGAGTCGGCCGGGATGGGGCGCGAGCAGGTCATCGGACACTTCTGGTATGAGATACCGCTGGATTGGCACGAGGCTTCGGATAGCTGCCCGGCGCTGGAAGCCATGGCGGCCGGACAGCGGATCGAGACCGAGAAATCAGCCGCCGATGGTCGAGCGTGGTTCGTTCAGGCCGCACCGCTGCGCGATCAAAACGACGCGATCATTGGGGGCGTGGAAATCGCGCTGGATATCACGGACTACAAACATGCGAACGAGGCTCAGGAGGAATTGCTGCAAGAGAGCCGCCAGGCCGAGGCCGCGGCCCAAGTGAACGATCCGCTCGCTGACCTTCCCCCAACGGAGCCGTGACCCTTCCGCCGCCGATTTGAGTTGCACACGGGGCGTGCGCGTGTGTACTGTGGCTCTCCATGCTGGAGAAGATACTATCTTTCTACACCCGCTCTTTCGCTCTGTGGGTCATCCTTGGCGGTCTCGCGGCGTATTTCTGGCCGGCGCCGCTCGCTTCCCTGGATCGCCGGTCGGTGAACTGTGTGTTCGCCTTGACGATGTTCGGCATTGGCGCTGTCCTGCAGACCGAGGATTTCCGGCGCATCCTGCATCGCCCCGGCATCGTCCTGATCGGCACCGTCACCCAATACAGCCTGATGCCCCTGGTGGCCTATGCCATCGCCAATGCATTTCATCTGGACCCGCAGATCGCGGTGGGCCTGATCCTGACGGCCGCCGCCCCGGGCGCGATGTCCAGCAGCGTCGTCAGCTACATCGCCAAGGCGGACCTGGCCTATTCGGTCTCCCTCACGACCGTCTCCACTCTCCTGGCCCCGGTAGCGACGCCCGGCCTGACCTATCTCCTGGCGCGATCGAGACTCGAAGTGCCGGTCCTGGATATGCTCGTCGAGGTCATATTGCTGGTGATCGTGCCGCTGTTCATCGGTTTCGGAGTGCGGCATTTCTTCGCCAGGAAGGTGGAGAAGATCGCCGCGATCTTTCCGGCCATCTCGGTGACGTTCATCGTGCTGGTCTGCTCGCGTACGATTGCCGCCAACCGGGAGAGCCTGCTCGGCATGACCGGGATGCTGCTGGGCATCGGCGTGCTGATGAACGTTCTCGGACTGGTGGGCGGCTACGGAATCGCCTGGGTCTTTCGCATGGACGTGCCCCAGAGGCGGTCCCTGGCCATCGAGGGCGGCATGCAGAACGCCGGCCTGGGGGCGGTCCTGGCTTCGGAGCACTTCAGCGACAAGGCGGCCATGCCCGCCGCGGTTTTTGTCTTCATCTGCATCATCACGGCCTCGCTCCTGGCCGCCTACTGGCAGCGCAGCCATTCACAGCCCCTGCCATCCGTAGCAGATTAGATGCCAAATTCCGGCAAACGCCTCTTGCATTTGGCCGATAGAGGGACTATACTTATAGGTTCTATCAATTTTCGGCGAATCCCTGGGACACCTTGGTTGGCTGTCCTTCCATTTCGCCGAGCAGTTGTGAGGAGTTTCGGAACATGGGTTGTAGCGTAGCCGTGGCAGGCGTGACCGGCGCGGTCGGTCAGGAGTTTTTGAGCATTATCGAAGAGCGGAATTTCCCGTTCACTTCGCTCAAGATGCTGGCCAGCAGCCGCTCCGCGGGCAAGAAGGTCCCCTTCCAGGGCAAGGAATATGTCGTTGAGCAGATGACGACGGACAGTTTCAAGGGCATCGACATCGCCTTGTTCAGCGCGGGCGCTTCGCGCAGCCGGGAGTTTGCTCCGGCGGCGGTGCAGGCGGGGGCGGTCGTCGTGGACAACTCCTCGGCCTACCGCATGGACCCGCAGGTCCCGCTGGTGGTGCCCGAGATCAACCCGCAGAAAATCAAAGAGCACAAAGGCATCATCGCGAACCCGAACTGCTCGACGATCATCGGGATCGTGCCGATCTGGCCGCTGCACAAGATCAATCCGGTCAAGAGGATGGTCGTGAGCACGTATCAGGCTGCCAGCGGGGCGGGCATGTCCGCCATGCTGGAGCTGGAGAACCAGGCCCGGGAGATCCTCGCCGGCAAGCCGCCGACGCGGAACATCTTCCCGCACCAGATCGCGTTCAACTGCTTCAGCCACAATTCCCTGCTGGGCCCGAACGGGTACAACGAGGAAGAGACGAAGATGGTCAAAGAGACCCGCAAGATCTTCGATTGTGCCGAGATCGCGATCACGGCGACGTGCATCCGCATCCCGGTGCTGCGGGCCCATTGCGAGAGCATCAACCTCGAATTCACCCGGCCGATCACGCCGGAGCAGGTGCGCGAGGTGCTCAAGACCGCCCCGGGCGTCAGCGTCCTGGACGACCGCGAGCACAACCGCTTCCCGATGCCCATCGACGCGACCGGCAAGGACAACGTCTTCGTCGGGCGGATTCGCCAGGATGAGTCGCTGCCGAACAATCGCGGCATCAACCTGTGGGTCTCCGGCGACCAGCTCCGCAAGGGTGCGGCCCTGAACGCGATCCAGATCGCCGAGCTGCTCTAAGAAGACGCGACAGTGCATAACATCTTGTAGGGTGGGTTCTTACCCCACGCGGCTCGTCATCGGGACACAGGCACGCGTGGCTTGAGGAACCCACCCTACAGCGTTTCGGCCGAGGTGAAATGGCCCTTCGTAACATCAAGCTGACAATCGCCTACGACGGCAGCGATTATCACGGCTGGCAGATCCAGCCGGGCTGCGTCACCGTCCAGGGAGTGCTCACGGAGGCGGTGCGCAGCCTTCTGGGGCCGAGGGCCCGGATTTGCGGGGCCAGCCGCACCGATGCCGGCGTCAGCGCCCTGGGCCAGGTCGGCTTGATCCAGATCGACACGCCGATCCCCACGGAGAATTTCGCCAAAGCGATCACGGATCGGCTCCCGGAGAGTATGGCAATCGTCAAAGCGGAGGATGTCCCGATGGGCTTCGATGTCATCGGCGACGTCAAGAGCAAGCTCTACCGCTACACGATCTACTCCGGCCCGGTTCGCCCGGTCCTGCACATGCGGCACTGCTGGCATATTCCGGCGGCCTTGGACATTGAGGCGATGCGCCGGGCCGCCGCCCTGCTGGTCGGCAAGAAGGATTTCAAGTCCTTCGCGGCCGCGGCGGACCACCGCGAGGACAGCGTTCGCACGGTATTCCGGTGCGATGTAACCGAGGCGCCGGCGGAGGATGGCCGCTGGGTCTATGTCGATGCCGAGGGCGACGGCTTCCTGTATAACATGGTTCGCAATATCGTCGGGACCCTGGTCGACGTAGGCGTCGGCCGCTGGCCGCCGGAAAAGATCCCGGAGATTCTGGCGGCCCGGGACCGAACGGCCGCCGGCCCGATCGCGCCACCCAACGGCCTGTGCCTGATGTGGATCAAGTATTGACGTGGGCAGAGGCTGGCCGTCATGTCGGCGTGGTGTCATCCTGAGCGATAGCGAAGGATCTGGGCAGCGAATAGAACGTGCCCATCGCGCGTTAGGGAGCAGTTTACTTCGCGGGCCAGATGCTTCACTTCGTTCAGCATGACAGAGGCGACACCAACCGGGTGATCAGGAACTGTGCATCTGTCCGTGTCGTACATTGTCTTAGTGTTGGATGGCTGTCTGGAGATCGTGATTCGTGCTCGTTGAGAGAGATCATATCGGCATCTTCGGCAAGATGAACTGCGGCAAGAGCAGCATCATGAACCTGCTGACGCAGCAGCAGACGTCCATCGTCGATCCGACGCCGGGGACGACCGCCGACACGAAGATTGCCCTCCAGGAAATCCACGGGCTGGGGCCGGTCAAGCTGTTCGACACCGCCGGACTGGATGAGGCGGGCGAACTGGGCTCGAAAAAGCGGGCCAAAGGGCTGTCCGACCTGAAGGAGTGCGATCTGGTTCTGCTGGTGATCGATCCCGACACGCAGGATTTCGCCACGGAGAGCGGGATTCTCAAGCAAGCCCGCGAGTTGGATAAGCAAATCCTGGTGATCTATAATCTGTTCCAGTCCTCCAGCGGAGCGGCGAATCCCGCTGGTCGAAGAGAGCGTGCCGCTGCTGCGGTTTCATAAGAAGATCAGCCTGGCGGCCGTCGATCCAGGCTGCCGGCAGCCGTTGCTGAATTTCATCCTCGCCAACTTCGTCTCGAAGAACTGCAAGATGGAGCTGCTGCCCTTCGTCGAGCGGGACGAGTTCTACATTCTGAATATTCCCGATGGACGACGAGACGCCGCCCGGCCGATACCTGCGGCCGCAGGCGATGGCGGAGGAGTACATCACGCGCCGGTGGGCGTATCCCGTCTCCTACCGCATGGACCTGGGCAAGGCCCGCAGTGGCGATGCCGCCGAGAGACGGCGCTTCGAGGCGTTTCTGGGCAGTCTCAGCCGCCGGCCCAAGGCCATCATCACCGATTCGCAGGCGATGGACCTGATGCACACGTGGACGCCGGACGATGTGATGCTCACGACGTTCTCGATTATGATGATCAATTACATCAGCCGGGGCAGGCTGGCCGCCTTCGCAGAGGGAATTAAAGCTCTGGACGGCCTTGAGGCCGGCGACAAGGTCCTGATCGCCGAAGCCTGCAACCATTCGCGGATCGCCGAGGACATCGGGACCGTCCAGATCCCGAAGTTCATCGAGCGGCGTTGGCCCGGCGTGGTCGTCGAACACAACTTCGGCCGCGAGTTCCAGGAGAACGACCGGCTGCAATCCTATAAGCTGGTCATTCACTGTGGCGGCTGCATGATCAGCGCGCAGAAGCTGCTCGCCCGCATTCGGGACCTCGACTCCATCGGCGTCCCCTACACGAACTATGGCATCTTCCTGGCCTACGCGCAGGGCCGCGAGGCGCTGCGAAAGGTCCTGCGGCCCTTTCGGATTGACTATTGATGATTGATGAAGGATGATTCGTGAGGAGTCCTGACGTGTCTTCAATAGTCAATTATCAATTATCGATCATCAATTTATGAAAATCGTCCACATCATCACGCGTTTGATCCTGGGCGGCGCCCAGGAGAATACGCTCATCACCTGCCGGCTCCTCGCCGAGCGGGGGCATGAGGTCACGCTGATCACCGGTCCCGCCCTCGGCCCCGAGGGCCAACTCTTCGACCAGACCAAAGGTCAGAAGTACCGCACCATCGTGGTCGACGAAATGCGCCGGGCCATCCTGCCCCTCAGAGACTACGCCAGCTACGGCAAGATCAAGGCTCTGCTGCGCGAGCTGAAGCCGGACATCGTGCACACGCACAGCGCCAAAGCCGGTATCGTGGGCCGCTTCGCCGCCTGGTCGCTCAAAGGCGAATGGGATTCCCGTGGCGAGGCCGTCCCGGCCTTGCGTCCCGCCGGCATCTTGCCGGCGTCCGGCAACAAAAAACAAGGGCAAGATGCCCTCGCCACGGAAAGACAAGGGCGGGACGCCCTCGCCACGGTCCTGCGTCCCGGCGTCGTGCATACTCTTCACGGCCTTTCCTTCCATCCCTATCAGAACTCGTGGGCCAATCGACTCTACATAGCGGTGGAGAAGGCAGCGGCCCGGCGGACGGACTACTTCATCAGTGTCGCCGACGCCATGACCGAGCAGAACAAGGCCGCGGGCATCGGGGTGGACAAGCCCTATATCACCGCCTACTCCGCCATTGAAGAAGAGCAGTTCCTGACCCCGATTCCGGATGGAAGGTTGCGTGAATTTCGGCGCAGGCACGAGATTCCGCGCGAGGCGGTGGTGCTGGTGACGATCGCACGCCTGTTCATGCTCAAAGGTCACGACTACATCATCGAGTCGGCCCGCGAATTGGCGAAACGGTTCCCGAACGTGATCTGGCTGTTCGTCGGCGACGGCAATCTGGCGGAGACGTACAAGCAGCAGATTCAGCATCTCGGCCTGGCCGACCGCTTCCGCTTCACCGGTCTGATCCCGCCCGACCAAGTTCCCCTGGCGATCCAGGCGTCCGACATCCTCGTGCACCCGTCGTTGCGCGAGGGCCTGGCCCGCACGCTGCCGCAGGCGATGCTTTGCGGCCGGCCCGCGATTTCCTTCGACGTGGACGGCGCCCGCGAGGTGGTCAACGAGACCACCGGCCGGCTCATCGAGCCCAAGAACGTCCCCCAACTCATCGAAGCCTGTGCCGAATTGATCGCAGACAAATCCCTCCGCGAACGACTCGGCCAAACCGGCCGTGAGTCCGTCCGCACGAAATTCGCCCCCGACACGATGGTGGACACCATCGAGAGAGTCTACCACTACCTGATCCCGCGCGATGGTTGAGACAACGTCACTTCACCACCTCGATCTCGAATCCTTGATTCTTGCCCGGCACGAGAGAGAGGTTCTTGAACCTGACGGCGTGGAACCCCTCATTGTTGAGATTCGTGCCGATCGTGAGGGTGGCTTTCTCCTGGGACTCCTCAAAGATGCCGCTTTCGTGACGCCCGCCGAGCGGGGCGATGCCATAGCGATCACAGCATGAACCGGAGCTGAAGATGGCACCGTCCTCGAAATGGTGTTGCGCGGACAGGCCTTGGGGTTTGTCGATCTCGGGGTGTTGTATACACCAGGCGAACTCGAAGCTTCTCCGCCGGGCTACATTGCGGCCATCCGCGTTCCACGGAAAGCAGGGGACATAGTCGATCGTGCTGCCGTCCGGTCCCCACCAGCGTTTCCCTGCACTGGGGTGCTCGCAGATGCCCAGGAACCTGACTACCGCGCCGTTTCCCAGGGTGGCGGTCCACTTGGACTGGGCGTCTGCACTCTCCTCCTGTCGTGTGCGTCCCTTCTCGATCCACGCCCGCCGGGCCGATGAGGGGATTGCCTGGTCCGCCGATACCAGGAACTCGAGCGGCAGTTCCTTCACGGGATCGAGTCTGTTACGAAGCGGCGCCAACGGTTGTGGATTTGGCGCTATCTTCGCGTACCAGACGTCGCTTCCCAAATAGTCGATCCACAAGTAGGGATCGAGAAGCACGGCGCGACCCAACAAGTTCACGAGGATGCCGTCCTTGGCGGCCTGTATCCGGGCGTGGGCGGCCGAGTAATCCGGACCCGGGCGGACCTGCAAGTGGCGCAAGTCATACCCGGTCCGGTTGACTTGGCCTTCGATGGCCTGATATAGCTTCTTCTCGACCTTTGCCCAGGCAGCCTTGTTCTCACCAACGTCGGTTGCCAGCAGTCGTCCGGCGGGCATTATTCCTTTGCTCGCATCGTTCCACGATAGTCGGGCTTGCTCGTACTCCGCATCGACGACGAGGATGGAGCCGTAGTACTGGACACCGGGTTTTTGCGGTTGGGGTCGGTGGTACGGCGCGAAGACATTGCCGCCTTGCAGGTGGGTTCTGCCGAGGTCGTGGTCGGTGAAGTGAAACGCCAGGTACTCGCCGATCCCCTTTCCGGTCAGCCACACGATTTCCGGATAATGGCGATCGAGTTCATTACCCCGGTATCTCAGCCGCGCGACATTGCCGAGGCGGTTGGCGCCGTTTCCAACGTCGTGATAGACGGTCCACGTCATCCGCGCGGGCAGCTCGCTGCGATACTCCTGGAGAACCTGCCCCCGATCTTCGATCCAGATCTCACGCCGGCTGGCATCGAGCACGAGAAAGGTATGGTAGGGCTCGCGCGGACGCCCTTCCTCGTCACGTTCGGCATCTTGCCCCATCCTCATCCACGCGCCGATGATCCCATGGACTCGGTCGCCGTAGTAAGCCTCCTCCGACACCGTGAGTTCGCCGCTGTCCCAGCGGACCAGGGCCGCGTCGCCCGCGTGGCGGCGCCAGTTCCTCCAACATAGGGCGAGGGCGAGTGCCAGGAGCGCCAAGGCGATGATGAGAAGATGCTTGGCTGTCTTTCGCATACTTCGAACCCCGCCAGTCCCAACAACAACCCGCTTTCTGTAGCCGCACGACCTAAACAGAGTAACACGCTGCAACGGCGGAAATCAAGTTTGTTTCCGGGGAATTTAGGGCAATTGCATGTGGGCGTTGCGCACACTTGTGGCACGGGCATCCTGCCCGTGAGACTTTGTGGCATCGGCATCCTGCCGATGATTCATGGGCTGGAAGCCCATGCCACGTCGGTACAATGCCCACATGCAATTGCCGTGGCGGGGAATTGCAGGTGGGCGACGTGGATCTGGCGGGTGCCGGCGGGATCGATGGCGTCGAAGCAGATGGCGTCGCCGGTGCGGCTCCAACGGGGGTGGAAATCACAGCGCAGGTCGCCGCTGAGGAATTGCTTGTCCTTCATGTCCAGCTCAGCCAGCGTCGTGCATTCGTCGCGCTGCATGTCGTAGACGAGGAGGGACCGTGTCAGCTTCCGGCTGTTGCCACGGTCGGTGGCGAGCCACCGCTGGTTGGGCGAGAAGGTGCAGTGGCCGTCGAAGTCGAGGCGACCGCCGCCGAGGGGCCGGTAGTCGGCGCGGCCATCGGTGAACAGGACGTGGACGGCGCCTTGGCCGCGCAGGTTGAAGGTCGCGACAATCTCCTGGTCGTTGCGCCAGTCGAAGTGGGAGACGCTCTTGCCGTAGGGGATGACCTCGCGCAGGTCCGAGCCGTCCAGGTTGGCGGTGCACATGCCGGTCTGGAGGCGGTCGCCCTGGCCCCACGTCCGGGCGAGGAAAAGGAACCGTGTGTCGCTCCGGTTAAAGACCGCGTGCTCGGACCACATATGCTTGTCGGCCAGTTCGGGATGATCGGCCTTGAGCATGTCGTACACCTGGCGGAAGGAGACGATCAGCTTCGCTTGGCCCGTGGTCAGATCCATGAGGAAGACGCCATCGTTGTCGGGGTGCGGCGCATCAGGATTGGGGTCCTTGACCCCGGCATACCCCACGACCTTGCGCAAGCGGCCGATCCGGCCGTAGGTCATGCTCAGGGCGAACTTGCCGTTGTGACTGACGGCACTGATCGCGCGCGACAGTCTTCGCGTCTCGCCCGTGTTGATGTCGAGAATGGTGGAGACAATCTGCTCGCCGTCGCGATCGTTGTGGATGATCTGAGTCTCGGGCTGGAGGGGATTCCAGTGCAGCATGGCGCCCTGTTGGAAGTTCCAGGCGCAGGTCTTGGCCACGCCGGAGAACTGGCCGGTTTTCACGTCCACCACGCCGATCACGGCAGGCTCGTCCGGGCCCGGCATGTGATCCTGAAAAGGGCTTTGCAGGCTGAGCAGGTGCCGGCCGGACTGGTTCCAGGGGCAAATGCCGTAGTAGCCAAAGAAATGGTGATTCGGACCTTGCGTGAGCCGTTCGATTCTGCAGCGGGGCGCGTCGCTCGCCGATTGGGCGAAGAGGCCGGACGTGCCCAGTACACAAGATGTGCCTGCCCCTGTGACGAACTGCCGTCGGGTCATGTTCATTTGTTCCACCTCCGAGCGATCAGATTGAAAAGCGGGCGAACTCCACCGGGTACGGGGCGGGACTTCGGATGTCCTTGACCGGTTCCGGCAGAGCGGTCAGTTCCTTGCGCAGCCGTTCTTGAACGACCGCCATCGGCTCGGCCGCCTGGAAGTATTGAAGCAGGTCATGGGCCTGCGGGTCAAGAGGCTGGACCACATCCATTTCAAATCTCGAATTTCGAATCTCAGATTTCCGGATGATGGACTTGCGGCCGGGAAGCGTCGCCTTTTCGGGCGAGGTCTTGTACACCCGCTTATCACCATACTGCGCCAATTTGTACACGATCCCGATGGCCGGGACCTGTTGGGAGACTGTGAAACGCGTACCGATGCCGATACCGTCGATCTCGGCGCCGGCTTCCAGTAATTCCGCGATCCGGAACTCATCCAGATCGCCGCTGAGCAAAGATGCGCAGGAACTCCAGGCCCTCCTTCTTGAAATAGGCTCGCGCGAACTTGCTCAGCTCGACCAGGTCACCGCTGTCCAGCCGGATGCCCCGGATTCTGGTTCCCTTGCCCAGGAAGTCCTTGGCCACGCGGGCGGCGGTCTTGATTCCCTCGATGCTGTCGTACGTGTCGACCAGCAGAATCGCCCTCGCGCCGTAGATCTCGGCGTAATTGCGAAAGGCCTGCTCCTCGGACGAGTGGGCCTCGATGAACGAGTGCGCCATCGTCCCGGAAGGCGGCAAGCCCAGCAGCCGGGCGGCGTAGACGTTGCTGGTCCCGGCGAAACCGGCGATCTGGGCCCCGCGGGCCGCACGGAGAGAGGAGATCGGTCCCTGACACCGCCGCAAGCCAAAGTCGACCACAGGGATTCCTCGGGCGGCGATCCCTATGCGGGCCGCGAGCGTCGCCTCGATGATCGAAAAGCCCAGGATGTTGAGGAGGTAGGTCTCCAGCAGTTGGGCGTGCAGGATCGGGCCGCTCACTTCCATAATTGGTTCATTGGGGAAGAAGATCGTGCCCTCCGGCAGAGCCCGGAGGCGGACGTCCAGCTTCAACCGAGACAGGTACTCCAGGAAATCTTCGGCGAAAACCCCTGTCGAGCGGAGATATTCAATGTCCTGAGGGGCGAAGTGGAACTCGTGCAGGTAGCTCTCGACCTCCGGCAGACCCGCCATTACGAAGAATCCCCAATGCTCCGGCAGATGGCGCACAAAGACCTCGAAATAGCCGGTCTCGTCCATTCCGTTGCTGGAAGTACGCCTGCGCCATCGTGAGCTCATAGAAGTCCGTGAACAGCGCCGGCGTGTCCTTGAGCAGCCACATGTGATAGTTCCCAGTGGGCGGTTCTGGCAGTCGTCGTCAGCCGACAACTGTCAACTGCGAACTGTCAACTGACAACTGCTCTTTGATCTGGTCAAAAGTCGTGATCTCGACCCCGCGCTGACGCAGCTCGTCGTAGACCTCCTCATCCGGCCGGGTGTGCAAGCCCTTGGTGGCGTCCGTGAGCAGTGACAGTCTCACTCCCTTATGCTTCGAGAGCTCGCTCAGCACGTAGTACACGCAGCAATCGAGGGCGACGCCGAAAGCGATCACGTGCTCGGGACGAATGAGGTCCACGAGCTTGTGCGTGTTCGGGTTGTCGAAGACGTTCAAGCTTTGCTTGCGGATGACGATATGGAACTGGTCCTTCTGCACGAGCTTACGGAGTTGGGCCAGGTCCACCTCGTCGATTTCGACATAATCGATCGGGACATCGCCCAGGTCCCCGACCCTTTCGGCGCCGGGCGTGCCGGCCATGCCGTGCGGCGGGAAGGTCGTCTTCATGTCCGGCTGCTGTGAGATCTCCGGATTGTCCAGCCGGTGCCAATCGACATCGGAGAGAATGGAATAGCCGTTTTCCAGCGCGAAACGCCGGACTTGGCCCACCTTGTCGATGATCTCCTCCGCCCCCGGAACGTACAGCGCCCCTTGCGGCTTCATGAAGTCGAACTGCGTATCCACATCCCAGAAGATGGTCTTCTTTCGTTTCATGATGCTACCTCCATATAGGCAAACGCTTGCCCAATCTGTTACACTTACTACCGTACAATGGGCCTTGCGGTGCGATGGTTTTCAGGTTGGCAAACACGTGGAAAGGCAGACACATGAAGAGCTATAGAAGCGAGCTTCGGTTCAAGACCAAGCAGCGCCGGGAGTTCATCAATATCACGCCGCAGGTGGAGCAATGCCTGCGGGAGAGCGGCGTCAACGAGGGTTTCGTCCTGTGCAACGCCATGCACATCACGGCCAGCGTCTTCATCAACGACGACGAGCCCGGCCTGCACCAGGACTTCGAAACCTGGCTGGAGAAGCTGGCCCCGGAGAAACCCTACACGCAATATAAGCACAACACCGCACGAGAACAACGCCGATGCCCATCTGAAACGGACAATCATGGGCCGCGAGGTCGTGGTGGCCATCACGGACGGCCGACTCGATTTCGGCCCCTGGGAGCAGATCTTCTACGGCGAGTTCGACGGCATGCGCGAAAAACGTGTCCTGGTGAAGATCATCGGGGAATAGGCGGGTGTTTGTATGAGTCTGCTGCTATTCCTCCTGAACGTCCTGGGGATATCGCTGTCCGGGGCCCTGGCGCCGGGGCCGGTGACGGCGGCCGCCATTGGGATGGGCGCACGCAGCCGCTTCGCCGGCGTGTTCATGGCTCTGGGCCACGGCGTCGTCGAGTTTCCCCTCATGATTCTGCTGGCCTTGGGCGTGGGCGGGCTGCTTACCTGGCCGTCGGTGAGCATCGTCATCGGTCTGATCGGCGGGGGCTTCCTGATCTTCCTGGGCGTCCAGATGCTGCGCGGACTGGCCGCCGTGGAGATGGGCGGCGCTCCGAGGACGCGCGGCGGCCCGCTGACCGCCGGCATTGTCCTGTCCGCCGGAAACCCCTATTTCCTGCTTTGGTGGGCCACCGCCGGCTTGACCCTGATTACCACCGCGCGGAGCGAGTTTGGGATTCTGGCCTTCGTGCTGCTGGCCCTGACGCACTGGTCGTGCGACCTGGTCTGGCTGACGGCGCTCTCCTGGGCCAGTTTCAAAGGTTCGGCGCTTCTGGGCCCCAAGAGCCAGCGGATCGTGCTGGCCCTCTGCGCCGCGGCGATGCTCGGCTTTGGCCTGTACTTCATCGTGCTGCAGGTCATACGACTGGTTCGTATGTCTTGAGCTTTGTCATCACCTCCGACCGGAGAAGGGTACACGTGGAACAAAAATCATCGAGAAGATTTGGGAGGGACCTGGCACACTCCAGCCGCTCGAAGCCGGCGTTTCTGGCGGCGATGGTCCTTGTCATATCCTGGGTGGCCACCGGACGCACGTGCGCCGCAGAGGCGGAGTCGCCGTCCGGCCGGGGCAAATCACGAAGGGACCGTGTCTGTTGCGCGTGACACAGGATCGAGTCGCCTTGATGTGGGAGACCGACACGAAGCAGCCCTCGGGCGTGTCCTATGGCCCGAAGGAGGGGCCGCAGGCGTACCGGCAAAGCACGGTGGCAAGGGTCACGTACAAGGGCACGACGGCCTACATTCACAAGCTCTGGATCGAGGGCCTCCCGCCGGGCCGGACCTACGACTATCGGATCACGGGGCCCGACCTCCGCAGCGAGACCTTCGAGTTCCGTACGACCCCGGCCGAGAGCAACGAAGTACGCTTCATCGTCTACGGCGACACGCGCACGCAGCCTCAGGTGCACCGCAAGCTGGTCGAGCAGATGATGAAGCACCCCGTGGACTTCATCGTCCACGGCGGCGATCTGGTCACCCGCGGAGACGACTACGGCCAATGGGGTCCGCAATTCTTCGAGCCGCTCAAAGGCCTGGTGGAACGGGTCCCGATCTATATCACCAAAGGCAATCATGAAGGCCGCGGCGGCACCTTCGAGAAGCTGCTTGCCCCGCCCGGCGAGGAGAATGACTTTGCCCTCGACTACGGCCCGCTCCACTATTCCGGCCTCAACAACGTCTCCAGTAACAAGAGCGCCGGCCAGCTCGTCGATCAGATCGTTCGGGACGCCGCCGCCAGCCGGGCCCCCTGGAAGTTCGTCAGCTATCATATTCCGAGCATCAATTTCGGCGGCCATGCATCGGTCTGGCAACAGAGCAGGGCGTTGCGGGTGTTCTCCGAAGCCGGGATCGACTTTGTCGTGGCGGGCCATTCCCATCAGTACGAGCGGTTTCGGCCCATCGTGCCGCCCGGGAAGGGCAGTTGCGTCACCTATATCACCGCCGGAGGCGGCGGAGCACCGCTGGCCCCGGTTGAGCCGACTCCTTGCCATGCGTACGCGGGGGCCGTCTACCACTTCTGCCTGTTCCACATCCGCGGCGGCCATCTTACGATGGACACCATCGATGCCGAGGGACGCACGATCGACCATCTTGACATCACGAAGACCGACGGGCGCCTGGACGAGTCGTACCGAGCGCGGGCCATACCGGTGGACAGTGTTCCGCTCTGCCGGTCGTTGTGCAAGGGCGTGAACGGCACGCTTTCGCACAAGCCCGAAAAAGGGCAGCCGTCCACGGTGAGCTTTGACGTCGCGGTCCCGCCGCTGCCCGGCGGCGTCACCTTGACCTTTGCGCTGCGGGGCGAGGGGCAAGCCTACCGGCTGCCGCCGCCCTCCACCATGACGGTGAGCGCCGAAGGGGGCCGGGTGCATGGGAAGCTGGTGGCGACGCCTCTGGTCGCCGTCCGATTCCCCCAGGGCAAGCCGACCGAGGCCGTGCCGGTCGAGCCGGCCCTGTGGATTGACTGTCATTACACGTTGGGGGGCGCGAAGGAGACCTTCAGCAGGCCCATCACGGTCGGCAGCCCGTCGATTCTGGAGCGGCTTCTGGGCGGCGGACAAGAGTAGCGACGGGGTGGCCGATCCGCCTGGGCCGGGGGCCTCTCAGCGTTTCTTGAAAAGCTCCTCCAGCCCTCTCTGGATCTGCCCCTTAAGCTGTAACTCCACCAGCTTCTGGAGGTCCAATTTGGGCTTGCTGAGCGTGCCCGTCAAAGGCACGGCGATGCGATCGGCGGCCTGCACCTGGCCGACCCGCACGAGCCGGCCCTCCAGCGTGTACGGCAGGACAATCGTCATATTCAGCGTCTCGTCCAAGCCGATCGAGCCCGCGGAAATTGACCGGGTTCTGGCCGATGTCGATCTGCATGTCGTCGTAGCGCAGCACGCCCTTTTGCAGGACCAGGACCGTGGGGTGCAGGGTCAGGACCTGGCCGCGGATGGATTGGCCGGCGATGGCGAAGATCTGGCTCAGGATGCTGGACGCCCCCAACTGCATCTTATCGATCCAGATCGTGCCGTTCATCTCGGCGCGCGTCCGGGCGTCGGCGGCCAGGGGAATCGCCAGTTGCTGCACGTCGAAGTTGGCGGTCCCGCTGACCTCGACCGCGTCGGCAAAGATGGGATTGACGTATTTGAGCCAGGTCTTGGCCGTCTGTTCGTTGATCTGGATGCCCTGGACCAGGTGTACGAGCGCGGGAATGGTCAGCAGCGCCGGCGACGCCCTCAGGTTGGCGTTGCCGGCGAAGTTCAGTTTGCCATTATTGACCGTGGTGGAGACCGGCCCGATGGTCATCAGGCCGTCTTGGGCACGGAGGTCCAGTTGCGTGGGCCCGATATCGAAACCCAGGTACGCGGCCCGGTCAAAGCCGAGCGACGCCTGGCTGTTGAGATGGGCCAGCAGGCCGTTCGGCTCGTTCGCGGGATAGACGCTCGTGAAATTGATCGCGACCGGCCTGCGGCCGGTGATGCTCAACTGGCCCGGCACGAAGCTGGACATCAACGGGGCGACCGCTGCCCAGTCCAGTTGGCCGTCGAGAGCGCCTTGCGCCTTCACGGTGTTGTTCTGTCGCGTCCGGGTGAACTGGCCCTTCTGGATCTTGATCTGCGGGCTCTCGACCAGCAGTCTCTCGACATTGATCGTCTTTTGATTCGGGTCGGCATAGACATCGAAGGAGGCCGTGACCTCCGGCTGCTGGAAGGGGGGCTCTCCCCGAGAGACCACCTGGAGATTCTGGATCCGCGTGGCGGTGGAGGACAGGTGGTACACGTTCTCTTTCTTCTCCACGTTCACCTGGGACTGGGCGATGCCGGCCACCGTGAGCCCTTGGGGCAGGGCGGCGAAGAGCACGTCATACCGCGCGAGCTTGTTCAGGTCCACGTTGTTGGCCGTGAGCACGAGACTCATGGGAGCACGCGAATCGGCTCCCGTCGGGATGATGCCGTCCTTGACGCTGAGCGTGCCGAAGCCGGCATTGGCGGTAAGATTCTGGATCGCGAGCGTCTGCTGCTGCTGGTCGAGACCCGCCGTGAAGGTCACATTCATCTGCGGCTCGGCAGACGCTGTTGCCGTCGGATGCCAGGACGAGTTGCTGCGCCGCCAACGTGCCGGTGACGCCCGTAATCTTCTCGCCCACGGAGACCTGTCCCTTGGTCGTCACTTGGCCGGCGAGCTTGTAGGGCCCCAGGTTGATGAAGGGTCCCAACTGCGATTGGAGCGCCGCCAGATCGGCTTGGCCCTGGTAGTTGATCTGCTTGAAGGTGCCGCTGGCGTTGATCTTGGCAAAGGGCGCGGTGACGGTCAGGCTATCGATCTGTGCCCCCTGTTTGCCGGTGGAGAGCTGCAGCGCGGTCTGCACCGGCCCGCTGAGAGCGACCTTCTGGTTGTTCACGACCCCGGCCAGTCCGAGGACCTGGGCCTTGGCCGTAACGATGGCCCGGCCGCCCTCGGTGGTCGTATTGATGTTGCCGGTGGCCCGGCCGTTCGTGACCTGCATGCCCGGACGGACGCCGAGAGTATGCGGCATCTGGGAGAGGACCGCCGCCAGGTTGATGTCGAAGTTGCCCCGCACGTCGTAGGCTGGCACCGCTTTCGAGCAGTTGCGACAGAGTCCCCGGGGTCTTGGGCAGCGTGCCGGTCAGGGAGACGGTGGCCCAATCCGTGCGCACGTCGAGTTGGTTGACGTCGATGACTTCGCCCGCCTGGGCCAGATTGACCGTGGCGTTCAGTTGGGAGGTTTGCAGCCGATCTCCCTTGAGCGTCTCGCCAGTGATGTCGAGGTCCTGGCCGGTAATGGTGCCGTTCACGTTCTGGATTTGGCCGTCTTGAACCGCGCTGGTGATGTGCCCGGACACCTGGCCGCGCGCCTGGACCTGGAGTCCCGCCAGATCGAGGAAGGGGGCGACGGACGCCAGGTTCAGGTCGTTGACATCGACGGTAAGGTCGCCCGTCGTGCCCTTGAGACTCCAGCCGGTCTTCTTGCTGGGCGTAGCCTGACCGACGACCGTCAGTTGCCCCGGATTCTGCTGGGCCGCCAGAACGACGGCGCCGGCCTTGAGCTTGGAGGTTTGCCCGGGGGGACGGATGCTCAGATCCGTGTTTAGATTCGCGAGCTGCACCGTTTGGCCGTGGGTATCCGTGAGCTGCACGCGGCCGTCCCGGATGACGACATCCCGGATCCGCTCCAGCTCGCTCATGTCCACGGGTTTCTGTTCGAGGAGGGCGGCCGTTCTCTCAGGTCGATCGCGATGTGCGGCTGATCGAGGACCGTTCGCCCGAGGGCCAACGTGCCGGACAACAGACTGGCGTAGTGGGGCATGGTGGTGATGCGGTCGACATCGACCTCGGTCCAGCCATTCTCCCCGCGATAGCTGAAACCGGCGATGCGCACCCCTCGGAACCACCCGACCGACAGATCGCGGATATCCGCCTGGCCCCCGGTGCTGCGGCTGATCTGGGCCTGGACCCAGCGTGTGAATCCCGGCGAGGAGAGGATCACGGGAATCAGCAGCACGATCACGAGAAGGACAATCAGTATCCCGACCAGCACCCAAGGCCACTTCTTCCTCGGCCTGGTTCTTCCTGGTTTTCGCCACGTCCTGCTTCTGCGCTTCCATCTCTTAACCTCCGAATCAATCCGTTGAACCCTCGTCTGTGCGAACATCCCTTCTGTGTGCTTCTTGGGGAACGCGGGCGGAAATCGCCTGTCTGCCCTGGAGTTTCCCGCTTAGTGGTACGGCTCCGCTTTCCGAGGGTTCAACGGGACAGGACGACACCGAACTGGCTCAAGCACCGACCCTTTACTATTTGCTGTTCACGATGGGGGACTCGGCGTCCGGAATCGAGGTCAGCCATCGCCCGGAGACGAGCAACAGGAAATAGTAAATTGGAAATAGTGAATCTGCTCAGTCCTTCATGATCTCGTCGGTTTTGTGCGCCACGACGCTATCGGTCTTGTCGGTGAATTCCTTGGTGATATCGTCGATTTGCTTTTTGGCGGAATCCCGGTCGTCTTCGGTGATATCCCCGTCTTTTTCCTGCTTCTCGAGGGTCTTGTTGGCATCGCGCCGGATGTTGCGGATGCTCACCTTGGCCTGCTCGCCGGCCTGCTTGACCTGCTGGACAAGCTGCTTTCTCCTCTCGCCGCTCAGGGGCGGGATATTCAGCCGGATGAACTTGCCCTCGATGACGGGAGCGATGCTCAGGTTGCTGCTCTTGATCGCCTTCTCGATCTCCTTCAGGGAGGCCGGGTCAAAGGGTTTGATGACCAGCATATCGGCTTCGGGCGCCGAGATCGTGGCCAGGGATTTCAACGGCGTGGGGCTGCCATAGTATTCCACCCGGATGTGGTCCACGAGCGCGGGTGTGGCTCGGCCCCCGCGGAAGGACTTCAGCTCATCCTGAAGCACGTCCAGGGCCTTCTGCATCTTCGATCTGCTCTCTGAGACGACTGCTTGCGTTGCCATCGTCAAACCCCTCGGAATTTATGATTTATGATTGATGATTGATGATTTGGCTTCGCCCCTCGCGAGAGCCTGCCGCAAATCATCGAACGTAAACCTCAATCGTCAAATCATAAATCATAAATCATAAATCATCAATTAGAGTGCCTACCGGCTCGCCACAAATCGCCTTGGTGATATTCCCTTTTATGAAAATGTTCAAGACGATGATCGGGATATGGTTGTCGCGGCACAGGCTGATGGCGGCGTGGTCCATGATTCGCAAGCCGCTGCCGGAGCACATCGTCGTACGACAGCCGAGGCAGCAGCGTCGCTTGCGGGTTCTTCTTGGGATCGTCGCTGTAGACGCCATCGACCTTGGTGGCCTTCACGAGCAGGTTGGCCTCCAGCTCGGTGGCCCGCAACGCCGCACAGGTATCCGTCGTGAAGAACGGGTTGCCCGTCCCGCCGGCCAGAATCACCACGCGCCCTTGCTCGAAATGGCGCAGGGCCCGGCGCCGGATGAAAGGCTCGCAGAGCGCCGACACCTCGATCGCGCTCATGACCCGCGTCTCGCGGCCCAGCTTCTCCAGGGTCTCCTGCAAGGCGCACGCGTTGATGATCGTCGCCAGCATGCCCATGTAGTCGGCCGTGTTGCGGGGAATGTGGCTCTTCTGCGAGAACGTCTCGCCGCGGATGAAGTTGCCCGCGCCGACGACGATGCCGATCTGGGCGCCGAGGTTGCAGATCTCGTCGATCCGCGCCGCGATGGATTCCAGCGAAGCGCCGTTGATCCCGAACTCGCCCGGCAGGCAGAAGCTCTCGCCGGAGAGTTTGAGCAGAACCCGGTTGTACTTGCTTCCCGCCATCGGCCCCACCGCATTGATCATGGACTATCGATGATGGCCATCATCGATAGTCCATCCCGTTATCCGACCTCGAACCGGACGAATTGCTTGATGCTCGCCTGACCGCCGGCCTGCTTGGCCGCTTCGGCGAGCATCTGTTGCACCGTTTTGCTGTCATCCTTCACAAACGGCTGCTCCAGCAGGCAGTAGTCGCTGTAGAACTTCTTCAGCTTGCCTTCCACGATGCGGTCCACGACCTGGGGCGGCTTGTTCTGCACCTGGGCGGCATAGATCGCCTTCTCCCGCTCGACCACCTGGGGATCGAGGCTGGCGACGTCCAGGGCGATCGGCTTGCTGGCCGTAATGTGCATGGCGATGTCCATGGCCGCCTGTTTGATCGACGGGGCCTGGGCCACTTTGGCGTCGCTCGTCTCAATCTGGACCATGCTGCCCACTTTGTTGTTGAAGTGGACGTAGGTGCCGATGATCCCCGCCCCTTCCAGCCGGAATCTGCGCGTAGTCGCCCACCTGCATCTTCTCGCCGGTCTTGCTCACGACTTCCGTCAAGACTTCCTGGAAGGTCTTTCCGGCGAGGATCGTTTGCAGAACGCTCTGGGCCCCCTGAGCATCCTTCGTGGAGCCGATGTAGTCGCGAATATCGCGGGCCAACTGCACGAAATCGTCGCTCTTGGCCACAAAATCCGTCTCGCAGCAGAGTGTGGCCAGGGCCGCCTCTTTGCCGTCCTGGCTTTGCCAGGACACGACGGCACCCTCCGAGGTCTCCCGCTCGGCGCGCTTGGCCAGCGTGGCCAGGCCCTTCTTGCGGAGAATCTCCATGGCTTTGTCCATATCGCCATTGGCTTCCTCCAGGGCCTTCTTGCAGTCCATCATGCCCTGTCCGGACATTTTCCGCAATTTCACCACGACTGACGCTGAGATTTCCGCCATCTTATCAACTCCCGTTCTGCCTTTCGCAGGTTACCAGCGGCTGCGAGCCCATCCAAGCCGGCAAGCCCGCCCGGATGATTCTGTCAGGTCCGTTGTCCTCTTGTATTGACTCCTCAGATCTCCGAGGTGTCTCCGATTTCTACGTTTGTTTCCAGAGGGATGTTGAGGCTTGTGCTGCTACGTGCCGGCAGGGGGCTGCTCGGGCTCCGGCACGGAGGTATCCTCCTGGGCCGCCGGCATCTCCTCGCCTTCGGCCGCTTCCTCGCCCACCGTGGCGACGGCGGCTGCTTCCGCCCCATTGGCCCTGCCCAGCGCGGGACGCCGGGAGCGGACCCTGCGCGGCCGGGGTGTCATTTCCTGCTGCCGGACCGAAACCATCGTCTTGCCGATGGCCACCGCGTCGGCCAGCTCGTTGAGGATGATCTCGATCGGCGCGAATGGAATCGTCATTCGCGGGAATCGCGACATCGACCGTATCCGGGTCGGAATCCGTGTCCAGCACGCCGACCGTCGGGATATTCAGCTTGCGGGCCTCCCGCAGGGCCAGGTACTCTTTCCGAGCGTCCACCACGACGACGGCCCCCGGAAGCCGCGTCATCTTCCGCACGCCGTCCAGGTTGGTGCGGATCTTTCGCATTTCGCGCTTGAAGCGGGAGGCCTGCTTCTTGCTCTCGGATTCCATCGTCCCATCCTGTTCCATGGCCTCCAACTGCTCCAACCTCTGGAGCCGGGAGCGAATCGTGCGGAAGTTCGTCAGCATGCCGCCCAGCCACCGTTCCGACACAAAGTGCATCCCGCACCGATTGGCCGCCGCTTCCACGGCTTTCTGGGCCTGTCGCTTGGTGCCGACGAACACCACGTCGCTGCCGGAGGAGACGATCTCGGCCAGCAGCTTCTTGGCGATCAGAATCCCCTTGAGGGTCTCCTTGACGTCAATGACGTGGATATTGCCCCGCTTCGCAAAGATAAAGGGGGCCATCTTCGGATTCCACCGGCTGACGCCGTGTCCGAAGTGCACCCCCGCGTTGATAAGCTCCCGCGCCAACTGTTTAGCCACAAAGACCTCCAGAATACCTCTAATTTCCTGTACGTGTAGAAACAAACCGCGAAATTACAACAGGTTAGCGAGACCCGCGCATATTGTCAACCACTTTCGCACCATAGTTTACGGGTAGATCGGCCGGCTGTCCACCGGCAAAAGTGGCTTGCACCGACCATTTTTTGCGATTTGTTGCGTCGGATTGGAGCAGGGCGGAGCAGGTCTTGCGGGAGGCTCTTGTGCCTGAGCCGGTGCGCCGGGACTTCAGGCAGGTTCGCAGAGCCTGCCGCCTGTCTCGGCCGAAAGCACGAGCGGTGCTAAGTGCTTGCTGCGACTGGAGTAACTGCCTTTTCCGTCCTGGAGGCCGGGCCTTGAGGACGGCGACCTCAGTACCAGACCACGATCACGATGTTTTGCTCAATCTTCTTCTCCGTGATTTCGCCTTGGAGCACGTTGGTCAGTTTGATCACAACTTGGGGGTTCTCTGCCAGCCATTTCGCGATCTGCTCATCGAGGAAATGTATGGCGCCGGGATGCATCTTGGTGAAGAAGGTCTTGCAGGCGGTAATCCGGCCCACGGGGGCGACGCCGACGCTGGTGGGGGGCTTCGGCGGCACGGGTCTGAGGACCGGGGCTTTCGGTGCTGCCGGGGCCGCCGGCGTGCGCGGTGCCTCCTCCCAGGTTCAACGGGGCCCGCGAGACGCCGGGAGAGGCGCTGGCCGGAGCTGCCGCCGGTCGGGCCGGCTCGGCGGCCCCGCCGCTCGGGGGGATGGGGTCATTGGGATTGTCGCTGCGGTTGGGATTGCTGCTCACGTTGTCCATGTACGACCCTCCATACAAGTCAGCCTACTTTGCCTCAACACGGTGCTCGACGTATGCTTACACGGGCCCCGAGCCACGGATTCGATCCGGGGCCTCAACACAGGCTCGCCTCCAGCGTTGCTGACGGCCTGGACTCCTGTTCTTGATGGAGTGCAGAGGTCTACTGCTGCTTTGGCGTCTGGGGATTCGCCGCACCCTGTGGCGGCGGTGTCTGCCCGGACGGCTTGGCCTCTTCTTGGCTTTTCTCTTTGGGCTTCTCGGCCTTGCTTTCACCCGGCTTGGGCGTCGGCTCTTTCGGTTTTCCGCTCAGATCGCTGGGCTCCGGCGGTTTCTCTCTGGCTCTTCTGAAGCTCCGCTCTCGCCTGCTGAGCCTCCGTGGCTGCCTTCTGCGCCTCCGCCTGGGCCTGTTGCGCCTTTGTGTTCAGTTGCGCCATTTTCGCCTTGTTCTGTTCGAGCTCGGCTTCCAGGTCCTCGACCTGCTGGCCGGTGTGGATGGCCTGCAAGCGCGCGGCGGTCATTTCCGCTTCCGATTCCTGCTGCGCCAGCCGGGCCTTCTCGATCCGGCGTTCCTCCTCGTCCCGGCGGGCCTTGGTGCCCAGCGGGTCCAGTGACCGTCTCCTGCAGGCTCTGCGTCATCGGGGAGGCGTGCCGCTCCTTCAGCATCTCGACCATGTCCTGGTTCGGCTTGCCGTTCGTCGAGATGCTGGGCGTCAGAATGAAGATGACCTCGGTGGCCCGTTCCTCGAAATCCCGGCCGGAGAACAGCAGGTTCAACAGGGGGATGTCTTTCAGGATGGGCACGCCGCGAACCACGTCGCGCTTCTCGCGACTTGCGGATGCCGCCGATGATCAGGCTTTCGCCGAGCCGGATGCGGTTGTCCTTGTTCGTGATCGTCCGCTCGGTCACGATGGGCGTCTGCTTGATGCCTTCCGGCGTCAGGTAGGCGGCGATCTGCGCCGGGTCTCCAGGCCGATGTAGCCGTCGGCGAACACGTGGGGCGTGATCTCGCAGCGAGTCGATCACGTCGTAGTACTCGGTCTGCGTGCTCGAACGAGACCGCCGGCCGACGCCGCCGGTCGTATACGGATGATCTGCTGCAACGGCACGTGCTGCTTCGACTGGATCTTGGCGGTCTCCCCATTCACGACTTCCAGGATCGGGTTCATCAGGATCTTCAGGTAGCCGCGGGAGACCAGGAGGTCGACCAGGGCCTTGAAATTGTCGCGGTTGACGCCGACTTTCAGGCCGAACCTGGCGCGGGCCGGATCGCGCAGCGCCGCGCCGGGGAAGGCCGGAAGTGGATTGCCGTTGATCCACCTGGCCGCCGAGCGTGATCGCCTTCGCCGAAGAGATTCTCGATCATCAGCGTGGTCTCACGGTCCATGGTCAGGTCGGCGTACAGCTCCGAGACCATGCAATCGATGCGAACCTGGATCGGTGGGATGTCGGTTTCCTTGATAATCTCCATGACGGCATCGATGTCCTGCTCCTGCGGACACCGGACGATGAGCTGGTTGGTGGCGGGATTGGCCGTGACGGTGTAGGCGGGCAGGACTTTGGACTGGCCCTTTTCGTCGAACACCTTCGACGGCGAACTGCTCGTGGATGATCTGCTTCATCTCCTCCGCCGTGTGATACTGGCAGAAGTAGACCAGCTTCCACTCGACGGTTCCCCCGACGGTCTGCGAGAACTTCTTGGGAGGCGACTTGTAGATGGCCGGCCCCTGGAAGTTGGGGTCGGGGATCGTCTCGATGCGGCTGAGGTCGCGCAGGATGTTCTGGGCTTCGATCGCGGTGCGCGCGCTCGTCGGGCCAGTCATGGCAGCCGCACAGACCGGCCGACGCCAAAATAGAAAAAGCCACAAGAGCCCTCTCACGGCGGCTGATCTTGTGGCGGTCATTCCCCATAGGCTTCTTACCCGTCGTTTCTACCCACAATCCGCGATGCCCCACCGATATTTTTCTACCCCTCGCCCTCGAACCTCCTTTCGACCTCCTTTCCACGCAGGTAGACGGCAGCACAGAAAATTCTATTGCACTTTTCCTTATCGTCAAGGTGATTTTCATTGGATTAACAAAAATGCCCTTTATGATCTTGCCCAGATTCGCAAGACGAACAAAGATCGCGTTCTGGGCTAACTATTGACTATGCGAAGAACAAAGCAGAATCAAGTGACGGTGGGCTTCGTGGCGCTGGGCTGCCCGAAGAATATGGTAGATAGCGAAAAGATGTTGGCCCATCTCGCCGAGGCGGGGTTTCTGATCGCGGCCGAGCCCGAGCAGGCGGATGTTGTCGTGATCAACACCTGCGGCTTCATCGAGCCGGCGACCCTCGAGTCGCTGGAGGCGGTCGAGCAGGCACTCGCGAATAAGAAGATGGGCAACGTGAAAAAAGTGATCGTGGCGGGCTGCCTGGCGCAGCGTCTGGGGCGAGCAGCTTCTCGACCGGGCCGCCGGCGTGGATGCGGTCGTCGGCCTGGAGCATCGCGATGCCATCGCCCGGATCGTTCGGGATACGCTCGCGTCCGACGCAGCGCGGGTCTACCTCGGCCCCACGCCCTGTGCGATCGTGGATGACCGGGTCCGGCTGCGGATCGGGCCGGCCCACAGCGCGTATCTGCGCATCAGCGAAGGATGCAGCCACCGGTGTTCCTTCTGCACGATTCCGGCGATTCGCGGCCCGTTTCGCAGCAAACCGATGTCCCTGGTCCTCGATGAGGCGCGGGAACTGGTCGGGTCCGGGGCGGTCGAACTGAATCTCATCGGACAGGATACGACGTTGTACGGCCGGGATCTGCAGCTCAAGGACGGCCTCGCCTCGTTGCTGGCGCGAGATGGAGCAGATCCCCGGCCTCGCGTGGATTCGGCTGCTCTATGCCTACCCCACCGGGATCACCGACCGTCTCATCGAGACGATCGCGCAGAGCGAGCGAATCGTTCATTACCTCGATCTTCCGATTCAGCATGCCAATGACCGGATTCTCAAGGCCATGCGCCGGCCGGACACGAAAGAGGATTTGTGCCGGCTCATCGAGCGGCTCCGCACGGCTATGCCCGATATTATCCTGCGAACGACACTGATCGTGGGGTTTCCGGGGGAGACGCAGGGCGAATTCGAGGAACTCGTTGAGTTCGTCAAATGGGCCCGCTTCGATGCGCTGGGCGCGTTCACCTACTTTCCCGAGGCGGGCACGCCGGCGGCCGAATTCCCGGACCAGGTCCCCGACGAGGTCAAGCAGGCCCGCCTGGAGGCCCTGATGCTGGCCCAGCAGGAGATCGCCTTCGCCAGGAACAAGGAGCGCATCGGCAGCCGGCTCACGTGCCTCGTGGACGAAGGAGGACAGCGGACAGAGGACCGAGACGGCGCCGACGCCGATCCGCAATCCGCAATCCGCAATCCGCAATCGGGCGTGGACGTTTCTACGGGCAAGCCCCGGACATCGACAGCCTCTGCCTCATCGAGGGATGCTCGGCCGCGGCCGGCCGCTTCATCGAGACCAAGGTCGTCGGCACGCGGGACTACGATCTGGTGGTTGAGCAAATTTGATATTGAAGCGGCATGGCGGCCTGGAGTAAACTCGTCACCATGTGGAAACTGGTCCCGAATATACTCACCTTCATACGGCTGGGTCTGACGTTCATTTTCCTGGCGATGATTCTCTACTGGCCCCGTGTGTCGGATCGTCCGTGGTTCCTGGACATTGCCTTCGTTCTTTTTGTGGTCGCGGGATTGACGGATGTCGTTGACGGCCATATCGCCCGCCGGTGGAACGCCACGAGCAAGTTCGGCCGCATGATCGACCCGCTCGTCGATAAGGTCCTGGTGTGCGGCGCGTTCATCTGCTTCGCGCTCATCGGTGTGCCGAAGCTCTTCGGCTGGGGACCGGCGCCACTGGCCATCGTCCAGTGGCGTGTCGTCGGCATTCTCCTGGCCCGCGAAGTCTATGTCACGATCCTGCGTCACATGGCCGAGGCACGCGGCATCAACTTCGCCGCCGTCCGATTGGGCAAGATCAAGATGTTCGTCCAGATCTTCGCGATCGGGACGGTGCTGATCAAGGTGGCCCACGTGCCCGCCGCCTGGGGAGACTGGTTCACGATCGTCGTTTTCGCGCTCATGGTCGCCATCACCGTCGCCTCGGGTGTGCAGGCCGCGCGGCGAATCCGAGCATCACAGAGTTGACCGGGGAGTACGTATGAAAAGCTCGTCACATCATCAGGTCGTATGCGCCGGGATAGTCGCTCTTTACCTGGGGGCAGTCGCTGCCGCCGTGCTGGGCGCGGGCCGCAGCGCCGCGCGGGAGTTCCTGCCTCCCCTGCCCGAGGGCAAAAGCTGGAAGCTGGCGTGGAGCGACGAATTCGAAGGGAGGCACGATCGACCAGTCCAAATGGGAGCTGCTCGGCGACTCGAAGCGGCGCGACGGGTATTGGGTCAAGGAGGACGCCTATCTCGACGGCAAGGGGAACCTGATCCTGCGGACGAAGAAGGATGGCGACCGGTACACGTGCGGCGCCGTCCGCACACGCGGCCGGTTCGAGCACCGATACGGCTATTGGGTGTGCCGCTGCCAGTTCCCGAAGCAGCCGGGGCACTGGCCCGCGTTCTGGCTTCATGGCGGACGGCGTGGGCAAAGTCGGTGACGGGGGCCGCGATGGGACCGAGATCGACATCATGGAAAAGCCCTGGCGGGACGACCGCACGACGCAGAACCTGCACTGGGACGGCTACGGCAAGGAGCATCGAGAGTTCCGGCCTTCAGTTCAGCGTCCCGGGGCTGAACGAGGGCTGGCACACCTTCGGCTTGTACTGGACGCCCGAGGAGTACGTGTTCTACGTCGATGGCCTGGAGAGTTGGCGGACCAGTGCCGGCGGGGTCTCCCAGGTCCCGGAGTTTGCCAAGCTGACGGAAGAGATCGGCAAGTGGGGCGGCGATATCGCCAAGGCGAGTCTGCCCGACTACTTCACCGTGGACTACGTGCGCGTGTACGACATGGTGGATGGGGCGAAGCCTGCCGCCGGCGATTCGAAGAAAGACTTGATCTGAGCAGGCGGCCAACGTCCGGCCCTCGCTCGCGCCAGCTTGCCTGGCAGGATCTTGAGTTCATTGGGTTCATCCACTACACGGTGAACGCCTTCACGGACAAGGAGTGGGGCGAGGGGACCGAGAGTCCCTCGATCTTCAACCCGACGCAGCTCGACACGCGCCAGTGGGCCAAGGTCTGCAAGGACGCCGGGATGAAGATGATCATCCTCACGGCCAAGCATCACGACGGCTTTTGCCTGTGGCCCAGCAAGTACACCGAGCACTCGGTGAAGAACAGTCCCTACAAGGACGGCAAGGGCGACATCGTCGGCGAGCTGGCCCGGGCCTGCCGCGAGGCCGGCCTGAAGCTGGGGCTCTATCTGTCCCCCTGGGACCGGCACGAGCCGACCTACGGCGACACCGAGGCCTACAATCGCTACTACAAGAACCAGCTCCGCGAGCTTCTCACCAACTACGGCGAGATCACCGAGGTCTGGTTCGACGGCGCCAAAGGCCCCAACGCCAAGAACATGGAGTACGACTGGAACGGCTACTACGCCCTCGTCCATGAGCTGCAGCCCAAGGCGGTGATCTTCAACGGTCCCGACATCCGCTGGGTGGGCAACGAGCGCGGCTACGCCCGCGAGAGCGAGTGGAGCGTGATGAACCGCAACGAGAAGCCCTTCGACTTCATCAAGGCCACGGCGAAGGACCTGGGCAGCCTCGAAGCCCTGGGGACCGGCAATCATCTGATCTGGTATCCGGCGGAGACCGATGTCTCCATCCGCCCGGGCTGGTTCTATCATGCCAAGGAAGATGACAAGGTGAAGTCCGTCGAGCGGCTGCTCGATATCTACTTCAGCTCCGTCGGCTATAACAGCGTGCTCCTGCTCAACCTCCCGCCCGACCGGCGGGGGCTGATCCACGAGAACGACGTGCAGCGGCTGCGCGAATTCCGCCAGGCGCTCGAACGCGATCTTCGACGAGAACCTGGCCGCGGGCGTCAAAGCGAAGGCCTCGAGCGTGCGGGACAACAACCCTGCCTTCGCGGCCGACAAGATCACCGACGGCGACAAGGAAACCTATTGGACGACCGACGACTGGACGACCGCGGCGGACGTCGAGTTCGATCTGGGCGGGGACCGCACGTTCAACGTGGCGGAATTGGGCGAGCACATCCGAACGGGACAGCGGATCAGCAGCCTTCGTGCTGGAATCGTGGGACGGCAGCAACTGGAAGGAATTCGCCCGCGGCACGACGGTTGGCTACAAGCGGCTGCTGCGCTTCGCCGACGTCACGACGTCCAAGAGTGCGTCTGCGAATCCTGGATTCCCGCGTATGCCCGACGCTCTCCGGCTTCGGCCTGTACCATGCCCCGACCATGGCCAAGGTTCGTAATGTGTCCGCGTAGGGCGAGCGTCCCCGCTCGCCTGAAGATCGTCGTAGCGAGCATGCACGACTTCAAGACCCACCGAAGGAACGCCTTACGGCGTCACTACGAACGCCTAAAACTGGAATCGATCTTTCAGTGCCGTGCGGAAGTCGTAGACGGCATTGAAGTCGTCGATGGAGTCGGTGGGCTGGGCGCTCATCCATTCGTGGTCGATCAGGGTGTAGACGATCTCGCCGAAGTCGCGCGTGGCTTTGATGCCCCAGGAGCTCAGGACCAGCAGAGCGAGGCGGCCGTACCGCTCCATCGCCATTCTTCGCAGTCCCTCGCACAGGGTCTGGCCGCTGATGTGACGCGGCTCTTTCGCGATGTTCTGGACCGTGTAGCCGAGACCGTCGTAGACGAACTTGAACGCCGCCGGACTGTACCGCCCGGTCTCCTTGGCGATTTCCTCGATGCTCTTCTTCTCCATGCCGCCACACCGAATTTCACTACCCACTATTTACCATTCAGCTTCGCCCGGTGTGACGGCCTCAAATCGTAAATAGTAAATCGTCAATTCTTAAGAGACTTTCTGGCCCGGCTTGGCGCCGGGGTCCACGGACAGCATGAAGACGTCCTTGCCGCCGCTGCCCGAGGCGAGAATCATGCCCTCCGAGAGGCCCCACTTCATCTGGCGGGGCTTGAGATTGGCGAAGAAGACCACGATCTTGCCGACCAGGTCTTCGGGCTGGTAGGCCAGGGCGATGCCGGCCATGACGTTCTTCTGCACGCCGCCCACGTCCAGGACGAGCCGCAGCAGCTTGTCGGCCCCGGCGACGCGCTCGGCGGTGACCACCCGGGCCACCCGCAGGTCGATCTTGGCGAAATCATCGATGGTGCATTCCGGCTTGAACGGCTCGGCCGCGGCGGCTACCGGCGGCAGGGGAGCTCGCCGGCTTCGGGGCCTGGCTTTCCTTGCTTTCCTCAACCATGGCAGTTACCTGCTCCTCGTCAATTCTCTCGAACAATCGTTCAAATTCGCCGATGCGGCGGTTCTCCAACGTCTTCTCGACATCGGCAAAACTCAGCTCTTCGACACTCAGGAACTTCTCCACCTTCTGCGCGAACTTCGGCAGGATCGGCTTGAGGTAGATCGTCAGTATTTTGACCGCATTGAGCACGGTCGTCAACGTCGTCCGCGTCTTCTCCCGGTCGGTCTTGATCGTGGCCCAGGGCTGCTTCTGCTCCACGTAGCGGTTCGCCTCGTCGGCGAGGGCACTGATCGTCCGCACGGCGGCGGCGTAGTCGAGTCCCTCGTAGTCCCGGACGATCTGCTCTTTGGCCTCGGTCAGCTTGCCGACGAGCTGCCGGCCCTCGTCGTCGAGAGTCCCGAGCCGGCCGTCCAGTTGCCGCGTGAGCATCGGACCGGAACGGGACGCCAGATTCGCGTACTTGCCCACCAGGTCCGCGTTCGTCTTGTTGATGAAGTCGTCGATCCCCAGGTCGATGTCCTCGACCAGGTCCGTCAGCTTGCTGGCGTAATAGTAGCGGAGAAACTCCGGGTCCAGGTGCTTGGCATACGTGCTGGCCCGGATGAACGTCCCGCGGGACTTGCTCATCTTCTCGCCGTTGATCGTGAGAAAACCGTGCACGAAGAGCTTGTTGGCGGTCTTGAAGCCCGAGCCGATGAGCATGGCCGGGAAGAACAGGGCATGGAAGTACATGATGTCCTTGCCGATGAAGTGGTACAGCTCGTTGGCCGGGCTGTTCCAAAGCTCCTCGAAGTCCAGCCCGTGCCGGTCGCAGTAGTTCTTGGCGGAGGCCATGTAGCCGATGGGGGCGTCGAGCCAGACGTAGAAGTACTTGTTCTCTTCGCCGGGGATCTTGAAGCCGAAGTACGGCCCATCGCGGGAGATGTCCCAGTCCTTCAGGCCGGCCTGGAACCACTCCTCGAGCTTGTTCGCCACCGATTTCGCCGTGTATCCGGCCGCGATCAAATCCCGCAGCGGCTGCTCGTAGTCGGACAGCTTGAAGAAGTAATGCTCCGACATCTTGAAGACCGGGCGTCGTCCCGCAGACGGCACAACGCGGGCAGACCAGATCGGTGGTCCGGTAGGTCGCCCCGCAGACCTCGCAGGAGTCCCCGTACTGGTCCGGCGCCCCGCAACGGGGGCACGTGCCGCGCACGTACCGGTCGGGCAGCCACATCTGGTCCTTCTCGCAGTAGGTCTGCTCGACCTCGCGTCTGACAATCGAGCCGGCCTGGTTGAGCCGCTCGAAAATCAGCTCGCTGAACGCTCTATTCTCCGGCGAATGGGTCGTGTAGTAGTTGTCGAACTGGACGTAGAAACGGTCGAAGTCCGCCGTATGCTCCTGGTGCACCTGCTCGATGAGCTGCTCCGGCGTGATGCCGGGCGGCCCGGGCGCTGATCATGATCGGCGTGCCGTGCGTGTCGTCGGCGCAGAAGTAGAAGCACCGGTGGCCGCACATCCTCTGGAAGCGGACCCAGATGTCGGTCTGCACGTACTCCACGAGGTGACCGATGTGGATCGGTCCGTTCGCGTAGGGCAGAGCTGACGTGACGACAATCGTTCGAGGCATGGCGGTTCCTTACGGCTCCTGCTGGTCGTCCGCTTCTTCCGGCGGCTCGCGGTCGTCCGGCGGCTCGCGGTCGGCCGGCGGCGGCTCCTGAGGCGGCCGCCGGGGGCAGCCCGAAGGCGGCTGCAGCCCGAGCTCCTCCAGGGGAAAAGCGGCTTTCTCGCCGTTCTCATATTCGACGACGACCAGTTGCGTCAGGATCTGGGTGTCAAAGACCTTTCCCTCGCCCTGCTTGGTCTGGACGAGGGTGCCTTTCCGCGGCAGGCTCTGTTTCAGGTGCGTGTAGCTCTCGTCCTCGTACCGCAGGCAGCACTTCAACCGGCCGCAAAAGCCGGAGATCTTCGAGGGATCGAGCGTCGCTTTCTGCATCTTGGCCATGCGCATGTTGACGGGCTTGAGCAGTTGCAGGAACTGGATGCAGCAGCACTCCCGGCCGCAACTCTCGACATCGCCGAGCAGCTTGGCCTCATCCCGCGAGCCGATCTGACGCATCTCGATCCGGGTCTGATACTCCTGGGCCAGCTTGCGGACCAGCTCGCGGAAATCGACGCGGCCTTCCGCCATGAAGTAGAAGACGATGCGTTCGCCGCCGAAGATGTGCTCGGCGTCGATGATCTTCATGCGGAGATTCAGGTCCTTGGCAAGGCGCTCGCAGCAGGCGATCTCCTCTTCCGTGATCTTCTGCAGGTGCTGCTCTTCGCTGATGTCGTCGGGCGTGGCAAAGCGCACCACCTTGCCGACGGGCTCGGCGTTGAAGCTCATCTCGCTGTTGACGTAGTAGCTGCAGATCTGGTCTTCCGCGAGCCGGAACCGGCCGTCTTTGTAGGAGCTCAATTGACCGACCAAATGGCCGAGCTCGAGGCCCTTCTCGGTCTTGACGACCACGCGGGTCGGCGTCCGGGGGACCTGGGCCTCGTTATGCTCGAACAAACCGAGGTTGTTCATGCGGCCGTAACGGACCAGCACGAACTTCCTCTTGACCGGCTTCGGTTTGGCCGGTGTTGGTGTTGCTTCCGTCATCTTCGCGTATCCCAATAGAGGGTCATCTCGCCGGGCAAGATGAGACCCTGATGAATCCAACCCTGCAGGCATCTACACACTTGCCGCGGGCTGTCATTATAGCGGCAGCGGGCCAGGCGCAACAAGAGCCGCTCGAAAATTAGCCGCTCGTTGACGTTGTCTTCGAGCCAGCGGAGCATCTCGTAACCCTCGCCGACCGCGTCCAGCGCCGGCTCGGGGTCCAGACGATGGGCCAGCCTGGCGATGGGCTCCGGCTGATCCGCATTGATGAGCGGCCGGTCTGTGGCCAGATGAACCATCGTCACGTCGCGCAGCGCCGACAGGAAGATCTGGATCAGCGTCTTGTCGGCCCGGCGGGTCAGATCGCTCTTGCTCGTGGCTTTGTCGAGGTCGGCCCAGCCGGTGGCGATCTGCTTGGCATTCTCCAGAATCCGCTCGGCCAGGGCCAACGCTTCGACCATTTGGCAGCTCGCCAGAGACGTGACGACGCTCCGCTTGATCTCGAAGAGTCCCACGCCATTGAGCTCCAGTCTCGCCCACTGGCCGGCCAGTCCCAGACTGCCCTGGGCCAGCCGGGCGAAGAACGCGGCCTCCTTCGCGCCCAGCCCCATCTGGATCAGATGGGCGACGATGCGGTCCTCGTCGACCGGCCCGAAACGAACGGTCTGGCAGCGTGACTTCGTCGTGGGCAGAAGCTGCTCCAGCCGCGTGCACAGGAGGATGATCGTGCAGTACGAGGGCGGTTCCTCCAGCACCTTCAGCAGGGCGTTCTGCGAATTGGCGTTCAGTTTCTCCGCCTCGCTGATGACGAAGACTCTGCGCTGGGAAAGGGCCGGCCGGATCGCCACCTGCTCGATCAGAAACTCGCGGATCACATTGATCGGCAGACTCGACGGGCGTTTTCTTATCTTTGCCATCCCGCGTGTATTCCAGAAGCTCCTTATAGACGTGGGCATAGTCCGGATGCGAGCCCGCCTCCAGCAGCGTGCAGGATTCGCACGAGCCGCAGCTATCGGCGAACGCCCCGGACTTGTCTTTCTTCGTGTGGGGCTTTTGACAGAGCAGGAGCCTGGCCCATTCGCGGGCGGTCTTGTACTTCCCCACCCCTTCCGGCCCGGCGAAAATGTACGCATGGGCCGGCCGATCCACAGCCAGTCCCCGCTGTAGAATCCCGATGGCTCGATCCTGGCAAAAAACGTCTCTCAGCGACATAACACTCCAAGCATCAAGAATCAAAGCGCAAGAATACCAGGATCCATCACATACCTGCAACACTTCCGTTGGGCTTCAAACTCAGGTACTCCTTTCAGGGCCTTCGGGTTCAATCGGGGTCGTTCCGGCGGCACAAACCTCCCATCTGTCCGGGCCGGTCTGCGGATCTGTCGTTGAGCCTGCCCCCTACGCCGCTCCAGATGGCAGGAGTGAGAATCACAGGCCTGTGCACGGGGCGGGTTCTCCCGGAGGGGCCGCGCATCTTCCTGGACAGTCAGTATGGCTGGTTCTTCCGCCGGCTCGGGACTCCCGAGGGCGAGCACGAGGCCGATGATCGCCAGATGGACGGGGTAGAAGGCATAGAGGATCCATCGAGGCAGAAAGCGTCGTTTCCAGCCGCACCGCCCATCCGAGGAGCAGGACCGCACCGACCACGGGCGTGCCCCAGAAGGCCGCCTCCCATTGACGCAACCAACCGAACAGAGCCGTCCAGCCCATCATCAGGGGAATCCCGATCCCGGCCGTGGGCGACCGCTGGAGGATCGCCATGGCGAGGATGCCCATGCCGCCGTAGTCCGTTCGCAGCAGGCTGGCGACGATGCCGGCGGCGCCCATCGAGGCGGTCCAGCCGAGCCAGCCCTGCAGGGGATGGCTGGCCTGTCGATTCCGTTCCAGGATATCCTCGCCGGCGTACAGGCCGAGTCCGCCGATAGCGAGGGTGAAGCCGATGTTGAGACCCTCGAAGCACAGGGCGAAAGGGTATTGGGAAACGAGTGCGAACAAGGTCAGGCGCATCAGGTAGCGGCGCGGATTCCTGGTCCGCCGCATGCCGACCACGAGCAGGGCCGCAAAGAGCGGAAAGGAACCTCGTCCCAGGGCACGCCACAGGTCGGGATGACGGCTGAACGCCCAGGCGACATGATCGATCACCATGAGAACCATGGCCACGACCTTGATCAGGTCATTGGCAGGCACCCAGTCATAGCCGGAGATTCCACGTTGAACCGTTGTGGTCTGTCCGTTGAGAGGATCGTCCATGGTTGAGAACCGCCTCGGCCCTCCGTTCATCCGCCTTCCCTGTCCACCGGTCAAAGCCTTTTCTGCAGGATCGTCACGATTTCCCTGTGGGTTGCCTCGACACTGCCGGTGGCGTCCACGACGGCGAAATCCGGCCGGCCGTCCGCCAATTTCAGAAAGCCCTCCCGAACGCGGCTGTGATAGCTGTCCCCTTTCTGCTCCATTCTGTCCAGCTCGCGCTTGAGCCGCTGGGCGGCTGTCCGGAGATCGACGTCCAGGATAATCGTCAAGTCCGGCCAGACCCTTTCCAGCGAGTCCCGGGCGATCTCGATCACCTTGTCCATCCCGAACGCGCCGGCGTACCCCTGATAGGCACAGGTGCTCGACAGCCAGCGGTCCAGGACCACGCACTGGCCTTCGCTCAGGGCCGGCTTGATCTTCTGGGCCCAAAGCTGCACGCGGGCCGCCATGTAGAGCAGCACCTCCGCCGGCGTCGTCATGGCCTCGTGGGCCGGGCTCAGCAGAATCTCGCGAATCTTCTCGCCGATGACCGTCGCCCCCGGATCGCGGAAGCCGACGGTCGAGACTCCTTGGCTCTGGAGCCAATCCATCAGCATCCGGGCCTGGCTGCTCTTGCCGCACCCATCCGGCCCATCCAGCACGATGAATCGGCCGCCAAGCTTGGTCCTCAAACGAGCGTCTTCCAAATCAATCAGTCCTTTCCGCCTGCTTTTTGGCCTCCTTCAGGAGACGAGTCAGCATGTTCTCAACGCCAAGCTCTCTCGCCCACCTGCGAAGGTACTCCAAGTCCAGATCTCCCCATTGGGCAACAGCTACTCCCAATGCATCTGAGTACTGTACGTCGGACTCGCGTCCTTTCATCCATTCGAGCTTGCTCAGAATCGTGTCCTCCGGAGAAACCACCCAGAGCATCTGGCCCATTGCATCGACCTGGCGGCGGCGTTCGAATTCCTGGCGGCTAAAGGGTCTGTCTTTGCGAAAGATGAGGTCTGCCTTCCAGCCCCCCGCAAGATCAATGATATTGAACATGGTCCGACGGCGGAACGCGTCAAGCGCAGCATCCCGGCTGACGTAATAGTCCTGCTCCAGGAGAGCAAGGAAAGACGCGAGTTGATCCTCCGTCGGATCAATCACCACATCCGCGTCCTGGGTCGCCCGGGGACGACCATGAAGGCTGCTGCCCATGGAGCCTGCCACCATGTACGGTATCCCGGCCTTGTCCAGAAGCCCAACGAGATGCGTCGAGAAATTCCCTCTGGCTGGTCATGGCTCCGCCGGTTCCTTCCCGTAGGCCTGTCGGAACAGGTCGTCGCCGATCATCAACCGTATGACTTCTCGTTCGACGGTCCGGTCGTCCCAATCTGGATGACGGTGCCGGACACCTGCCTCGACGAGAGAACGCAGATTATCGCTGAGTTCGAACATCATGGCCAGCCTGCCGGCCGGACCGATCCGACGCAGGACCTGAAACTGCACGGCCAGGGCGTCGGCCGTGGTGTCGTCGAGCATCCGGTCTCTCATACCATATCAAGCCTCCATACACTCTGAAACGCACCATCCATCTGAGCATCTCGCAATGGCTTGCAGCGGGGTGTCTCTTGGCATTCTTCGGACGTCGATCAAGAGCGGCTCCATTCGCGCACCGGTTCGCTCGGCCCGGCGGCGGAGCCTTCCGCGACGCGGGCTCGAAGTACAGCAGGAAGCGGGCCCTGGAGAATCGGATGCCGAGCATCTGTTCAAACTCGTCGGCCTGGACGACCGACGTGGCGGCGAACGAGTAGACCTCGTCCTGCTCCAGGGAGCGGGTCTCGACGATCTTGCCGGTCTGCTTCTCGACGAGATAGACCGTCCCGCGCTCGGGCGCCTTCCATTCGATCATCATGCCGCCGCCGACCATCTGGGGCGCATCCGGCAGGCGGACGACCGGCGACCGGCTTGCCGGCCCCACAGCCGCCGACCGCCAGGACGCCCAGCAGGCTCATGACGAGCAACCGATACAACAACGTGCGGATGGTTTCTCTTGTTCATCTGCATGACCTCCTCGTGAATGATGGTTCCTGCTCACTTCGCCAGCGTGAAGTTCTCGTCGCCGACGACCTGTCGCATCTTGCGGCAGAACTCCACGTCCGGATTGACGGACAGGGTCCGGTCCGCCGTGGCATAGACCTTGCCTTTGTCCGTCGCAATCACCACCGACAGCGGCCGGCTGCCCTTGTGAGACTGGCAGATGCTGCGAATCTGCATCACTTTCTCCTTGGTCACCTCCCGGGCGTCCAGCCGGATCCGGACCCCTTTGGCCAGCTTCTCCCGGGCCTTGTCGATCGGGATCATCTCGGAGGCGATGATGTTCGGCCGCTCCCGGCGGTAGTCGGCCTTGCCCTTGACGAAGACCACCGTGTCCTCGACCAGCAGGGGGGCGAGCTCGCTGAGCGCATCGGGGAACAGGACGACCTCGATCTGGCCCTGCAGGTCTTCCAGCGTGAAGACCGCCATCTTGGAGCCGGCGTTGCGGCCCGTCTTGGTCAGATTGTACCGGATCTTGGTGATCATCCCGCCGATGGTGACCAGCTTCTCGCCGTTGCCGTTGCCATTGCCGTGTCCGTTGTCCTGTCCGTTGGCTGGACCGCTGCTTTGTGCCAGGCGGGCGGTATTCGTGGTCGAGTAGTCGTTGATCGCCTCGGCGTGCTGGCTCAGCGGGTTGCTCGTGACGTAGAACCCGAGGACCTGCTTCTCGAAGGCGAGCATCTGCAATTCCGGCCAGGGCGGCACATCCGGAAGCTGCTTGTGATCCTCGGCGTAGTCCGTCTCCTTGGTCATCTGCCCGAAGAAGTTCATCTGGCCGTTGATCTTGTCCGGTTGCAGGCTGGCGCCGACCTCCATCGCCCGTTCCAGGGCGACCATCATCTGGTGGCGGTTGCCGCCGAGCCGGTCGAAGGCGCCGCCCTTGATCAGGGCCTCGATCACCTGCTTGTTGACGGCCCGCAGGTCCACGTTCTCGCAGAAGTGGAACAGGCTCTGGAACCGCCCGACGCGCTGGCGGGCCGCGATCATGTGCTCGACCGCCTTCTCGCCCACGCCCTTGACCGCCGCCAGTCCGAAGCGAATCACGCCCTTTTCTGCCCTGGCCGGTCTCCTTGTACAGCGGCGTGAAATCGACGTCGCTGTCGTTGATGTCGGGCGCCATGACCTCGATGCCCATCGCCCTGGCACTCGTCGATGTACTCGACGACCTTGTCCGTGTCGCCCATTTCGTAGGTCAGCAGGGCGGCCATGAACTCGACGGGGAGTGCGCCTTCAGGTAGGCCGTCTGGTACGCGACGATGGCGTAGCGGGTCGAGTGGCTCTTGTTGAAGCCGTAGCCGGCGAACTGCTGGATCAGCTCGAAGATCTGCTCGGCCTCCTCCTTCGTCAAGCCCTTGTCGACGCAGCCGGCGAGGAACCGCTCTTTCTCCTTGGCGATGATGCTGGCCTTCTTCTTGCTGATGGCCTTGATGAGCGTGTAGGCGTCGCGCAGCGGGATGTCGCCCAGGCGGTTGCAGATCCGCATGACCTGCTCCTGGTAGACCATGATGCCGTAGGTCTCTTGCGAGGACCTCGGTCATGATCGGGTGCGGGCAGGGACCATTTGGCGCCGTGCTTGCGGTCGATGTAGTCGGGGATCAGGATCATCGGGCCGGGGCGGTAGAGGGCGTTGGCGGCGATCAGGTCCTCGATGCGGTCCGGCTTCATCTTCATCAGCAGGTCCTGCATGCCGCCGGATTCGAACTGGAAGACGCCCTTGGTCTTGCCGTCGGCGAAGAGCTTGAAGACCTTCGGGTCGGTGAGGTCGAGCTTCTCGAGGTCGAGGTCCACGCCGTGCTTCTGCTGGACCAGCTGGCGGGCCCGCTCCAGGACGCTGAGCGTCCGCAGGCCCAGGAAGTCCATCTTCAGCAGGCCGACCTTCTCGACGATCGGGCCTTCGAACTGGGTGATGATGTCGTCGGTGCCCGGGGCCTTGTAGAGCGGCACGAAGTTCGTCAGCGGCTCGTCGGCGATGACCACGCCGGCCGCGTGCACCGAGGCGTGGCGGGCCAGGCCCTCGAGCTTGCGGCCGATGTCGATCACCTTGCGGGTCAGCTCGTTCTCGTCGTAGGCCTGCTTGAGCTCCGGCTCGGTCTCCAGGGCCTTGTCGAGCGTCATGTCGAGCGAGTCGGGCACCAGCTTGGCGAGCCGGTCCGCCTCCGCCAGCGGCACGCCAGCACGCGGCAGACGTCGCGGATCGCGGCCTTGGCCTTCAGCGTCCCGAAGGTGATGATCTGGGCGACGTGGCCGTACTTCTGGCGGACGTAGTCGATGACCTCCTGCCGGCCGTCCTGGCAGATGTCGATGTCGATATCGGGCATCTCGTTGCGCGCCGGGTCCATGAACCGCTCGAACAGCAGGTCGTACCGCAGCGGGTCGACGTTGCACAGGCCCAGGCAGTAGCCGACCATCGTGCCGACGCCGCTGCCCCTGGCCCCCACGGGAATGTTGTTCTCGCGGGCGTAATTGCAGAAATCCCAGACGATCAGGAAGTAGCTCGAAAAGCCCTTGGACTGGATCACCTGGAGCTCGCGGTCGAGTCGCTCCTTGATCTGGGGCGTCATCTCGCCGTAGCGGTTCTTGACGCCTTCGCAGACACAGGCGGGCGAGGTAGTCCTCGGGCGTCGAGCCGTCGGGCGGCGTGAACGCGGGCGCGTGGCGCGTGTGCAGGTCGATCTCGACGTTGCACCGCTCGGCGATGGCGACGCGTGTTGTCACAGGCCTGCGGCGCCTCCGGGAAGAGCTTCCGCATCTCGGCGTCGCTCTTGAGGTAGACGTCCGGCGGATAGATCATGCGGTCCGGGTCGTCGGCGTGCTTGCCCGTGCTGATGGCACAGAGGCAGTTGTGGGCCTCGTGGTCCTCCTCGGTGAGAAAGTGCACGTCGTTCGTGGCGATCAGGCCGACGCCGAGCTCGTTCGCCAGGTCGATCAGGGCCTGCGGTGGGGTCCGGGCCGTCGCCCTGGTGGCGCTGCAGCTCGATGAAGAACCGCTCCGGCCCGAAGATCTTCAGGTAGCTCTCGGCCGCCTGCCGCGCCGCCTTCATGTCCCCGCTTGCCGCGGCGGCCGTGACCTCCCCTTTGAGACAGGCCGTGGTGCAGATGATGCCTTCGTGACACTCGGCGAGGATCTCCTTGTCGATGCGCGGCCGATAATAGAAGCCGTCGATGTAGCCGGTGCTCGCCAGCTTGAGCAGGTTCCGGTAGCCGGCGTTGTTCTCGGCCAGCAGAATCAGGTGGTACGCGGCGTCGGAGATGGACGTCTTGGTCCGGTCGAAGCGGCTGCCCGGGGCGATGTAGGCCTCGATGCCGATGATGGGCTTGATCTCCGCCGCCTTGGCCTTGGTGTAGAACTCGACCGCCCCGAACATATTGCCATGATCGGTCACGGCCACCGCGTTCATGCCCAGCTTCTTGCACCGCTCGAACAGCCCCTCAAACGTGACGGCCCCGTCGAGCAGGGAATACTGGCTGTGCAGGTGGAGATGTGTAAATCCCTTGCCCGATATAGACTCCTAAATCCTTTGCCAGATGGCTTTACAGCTTTATCGCGTATTATGTCTATTCAGGCCGACGCCGGGCCTCGATGGCCCGTTGTGTAGTCACGATCTCCTGTCGCAACGTCTCGGGGTCGGGAAGAGCCGTCAGGTAGTGGGAGGCGAACACCTTGGCCTTGATCCCGCCCACGGCATAGTGTACCTCATCGCCGATCCGAATCCGCTTCTGTCGGGCCACGAAGGTGAATCCCGCTCCCAACTCCAGGAGGAACGTCTCCAGATGGCGAACCAGCGCCTCCTCCAATTCACTCTCGCTGTACTCATCTTTCAGATTGAGGAATTCCAACAGATACGGATCGCGCACTTCGTCCTGCAAAGAGACGGCGTCTTCCGGTTGCGGCACTTGGCCGCGAGCCATCATGGCCGCTGGCTTCTTCGAGTGCGCCGTCCGCTCGTAGAACTGCGTGCTGATCTGACGGTCGAGTTGACGCACCGACCAGCCACCCCGGATGGCTTCTGACTCGTAGAAGGCACGGGCTTGTGGGTTATCCACCGCCAGCAGGCGGATGTAATGAGACCAGGAGAGCGGAAAGACACCGCCAGTTAACAAGTGTCGATTGCGCAGACGAGTATCCCTGCGCAATCGGTTGTTCTCCGGATGGTGCTGGAACTTTCGCCGAGCTCAATTCTCCCGACACCGTCGGGCAGTTTTGCCTTGGCCTCGAATTTTGCCGACGGTGTCTGGAGAATCTGCCCAGCCCTGGTAGAAGCAGCCGCATCTGATATAAGTCCCTGGACTGAGAAGCCGCGACCTATGCCTGGCCGTCAAGATCCTCCCCCACTGGTGCATCAGCGTACCACCATACTCCGCCCTGCCGCTTGCCCCCTTGCTCGTGCTCCACGATCCGCCGTCCGATCTGCCAGTAAGCGGACGTCAACACCGCATTGACTGACCGAGCGGCCGTACGCCGGGCCTGCTCCAAAAGACCGGAGATGTCCGCCAGGAGCCGGTCGTACTGACTATGCAAATGAGGGTGTGTAAGTCCTTTATCGGGCATAACTTACGAAATCCTTATGTGGCCCTTCGAGCGGCATCATGATAGGCGATGAGGGGGGTAGTGTCAAGGATGTTCCGTTTACCCGTGCAGGACGGCGGCGACGCATTCTGATCTTGATTGGGTCGTGAGCGTCATTTATTATAGTGTGTGGGGATTGCAAGATGGACACGTACCAATACAAATATGGAGATCGGCCGCTGGAGGGATACACGATCCAGCGGGCGGCCGGCGGGGCGGCTTCGGCGAAGTCTATTACGCCATCAGCGACAGCGGCCGCCAGGTGGCCCTGAAGGCCGTCCAGACCTACGAGCAGATCGAGCTGCGCGGCATCAGCCAGTGCATGAACCTCAAGAGCCCGCACCTGGTGACGATCTTCGATGTCAAGTACAACGACCAGGGCAAGCCCTTCGTCATCATGGAATACGTCTCCGGACCGTCGCTGGCGGACCTGCTGAAGGAGTCGCCGGGCGGACTGGGGACCCAGAAGGCGGCGTTCTTCCTGCGGGAGATCGGCAAGGGTCTGTCGTTCCTGCACGAGTGCGGGATCGTGCACCGCGACCTCAAGCCGGGCAACATCTTCTACGAGAACGGCTACGTGAAGATCGGCGACTACGGCCTGACCAAGGCCATGAGCGATGGTTCTCGTGGCAGCCAGACAACGATGGTCGGTACCGTGAAGTACATGGCCCCGGAAATCGGCCAGGGTCAATACGACCGCAGCATCGACATCTACGCTCTCGGCATCCTGCTGTACGAGATGCTGACGGGCCAGGTGCCGTTCCTGGGGTCCAGTCCGGCGGAAATCCTCATGAAGCACATGACGGCCGCTCCGGACCTGACCAACATCGACGAGCCGTTCGCCCGCGTGATTCGCAAGTCCCTGGCCAAGGATCCCGGCCGAGCGATATCAGAGCGTGCAGGAGATGGTCGAGGATGTCTTCGGCACCGAGCACGTGCGCAACAGCGTCTCTCAGTTCGCGCCGGAAGAACTGTCCGTGATGGCGAAGCACATCGCGCAGAAGATGCAAGGCTCCTCATCGGGAGCCGATGCTCCTCGCGTTGGTCGCGATGAACCGCACTGCGGCTGGTGCTGCTGTAGCTGGGTTTTCAAGCGAGTATGGACAAGGAGGCTCAGGATACCTGTCGCTGTCCTGCTGATTGCCGGGACCATGGCGGTTGGGGGCTCCCTCGCGGTTTCCAGGCATGCCAGGCATCAGAGGCAGATGCTTGACGCCAACGTCGTTGCCGCCAGGAAAGCGGCAGAGGCCGGCAACATGAAGCTGGTGCTGGACTTGATCGGGAAGTACCCGGGACACACGGATCTGGCCGACCTGAGGACAACGGCCTTCAAGAAGCTGCAACCCACCTACTTGAGTGTGGCCGGCAGACGCTCGGATCGGGAATTGGACAAGTTGCTCAACCGACGTATTCAGGCCCGTGGCGTCATGGTATGGGACCTTTCGCCCCGGAAGGATGGCCACTTGTGGAGTTGTATCCAGGTGCAGATGAGTGAGAAGGATTATCGCTATCTGCAGTTGTTCTTTCCGAAAGGGGCGGGCACGTTGGGCGATCTGCAGAAGGAGGGGCTCGTGAAGGGGGCACAGTCCAGGTATACGGATTCCTCACCAAGGTGGACAAGCACATCTTGTCCAAGGATGAATACGGTCTTAACCCCATCGAAGCCTGGGAGATAACCGACTGCCCGTGAAACGGTACTCTCAAAGCGTAGTCACTGCACGAGAGCATCCAAGATCCTCCTGTGGAGAGGATCACCAAGTTGCTTCTCTACTTTTGCCTGCCACCTCCGAGGCATAGTATTGAATACGCTTCTCAAGAGATCTTCCTCGCCCTTGTCCATGAGGGCATGCAGGATTCTGATAGCGGCCTCTTTGTCCTTGGCCTGCTTTTCCAGCGTGGGCCTTCGGCTGAGGACGAGCAACTTGTGCAACGCAAAGTTGGCCGGGTGGGGAATGGTCACTGTGATTTCGTGAAGTCGGGCTGTAATCGTATTTTGAGCGAGGAAGTCCAGGAATCTCAGCGCCTGAGCGTTCAGCCCCAGGTTGGGCAATGGATAAGGCTTGTCGGTGGGTCTACCTCTTTCCGGGACCAGGAACTCGACGATAAGCTGCGGATGCTCCAAGCGGATGTAGCCTTCTTGGCCAGCGAAGCCTACGACGAAGCCGAGATCCTTCAACAGGTCCGCCACGTCTACCGGCGAGGCAAGCGCGAGGGCCTCGGAATGAGCAGGTCAATGTCTCGTGTCTTGAGCGCAGGAGCATACGTTCGGGAAGAGAAATACTCCTGATACAGTAGCGTACACCAGCTTCCGACGAGAACCATGTGTCTCAGAACACCCGCGTGGTGCAGCCGCCGCAGGACTTCCACACACAACTCATACTGACTCTTTTCCACGTAGAGTGGTCCTCAGGAACTTGACTTGCTTATTCACTTCGGACAGGAGTCTTCGATATTTGGCCCTGTATTGCTTGGCTTGTTCGTACCTTTCGATTTCGTCGTCAGCAAGTCTGCCCTTGTAGACGAACCTAACCTTCCCCTTTTCGCGGACCTGCAGGTAATAGTACTCGTGCCCCTTGATGGTTTTCCGGACAAGACTGCCCTTGGGCAATCGGGCCAGTTCTCTCTCATAGCTCTTCTTCATAGCCAGAGAATTAGCCAATTCTTCTTTCAGGACGCTCTTGATGACCCTCATGGAACCTTCTCGTAAGAAACGAGTTACCATACAAACCTCAGGATATTCTACTGTGTATGGTAACCCAGGTCAAGAGTTACCATACAGACGCTTCATTCCTGCACCGTGTATGGTAACCCGATGGCCGGGGCGAGGCGTCCTGGTCTTTCGATACAAATCACACCTGATCGCTTTGGGCGTAGAGGTCGTAGAGTTCGCGGAGGCAGGCGCGGAGGTTGCCTTGGTGGCGCAGGTAGAGGCTATCGAGGAACCCCGCTGGGATGGTGCGGCCCTGGGGCAACAACTCGGCGACGATTTCCTTGAGCAACGCGGCGCTGGTTGTGCATTCGAGGAGAGTCGGCAACAGGCCGCGGCGGTGGGAGGTGATGACGAGGCCGTAGGCGTGCGTGATCGTGTGACGCTTCAGGAGCGACCAATCGGACCGGCGGATCAGGTCGGCCCCGTCCAGCAGGAGGATGGCGTCCCGTGTCAGTTCCGAGAGCAGGCGCCGGCACCCCGGACTGTCCAATCGCGCGGTATCGTTCACGAAGACCAATCGTGTGCGCAAGTCTTTCCGTTCGAGCAACTGTTGCAGGTCTTCGAGAAGCGTCGTCTTGCCGGAACCTTCGGGACCGATGATAGCTGCCCGATAGTTGAGCTCGTGCAAACGGGCGAGAATCCGGTCGAGCGTTGTGTGGAGCGGGCGGTAGCGGATCGTTTGGAGTCGTTCCGCCGCAAAGGGGTTGTCTCTTGCTCTCATGGACGTGCGCCCAGAATAATCTCCTGGCCGGCAGGGGAGACCGTGATCTCCCGGCGGACGGTGTCGGAGCCGGGGCAGCAGGTTAGCTCCAGCGCCCAGATCAGCGAGATGAGCTTGCCGGAGAAGCTGTAGGGGCCGTCGGGCAGAGTGAAGGAGAAGTCTTTCCAGCCGACCGCGCCGGGCTCGTCGAATTGCCTCGTCTCGATCACCCCAACGTCCCGCGTACCCTTGCCCGCGGTATACCAGAACAGCGACAGCTCCAATCGTCGTGTACCCGCGTCGAGACTCCATCGAACCGTTCCGCGAATCGTCTCGCGCGGAGCGAAGGCTGCCTTGTCTTCGTTCAGGACGATGCTGAGCTTCTCCATGATGGGGTCCTCTAATTGGCCGCCGGTGTCACGGTGATCTGGAACGACTCCTTCACGTCCGGCCAGCCTTGGATGCCGCCGTGGATGTCGAGTCGCCAGAGGATCTTGTTGTTCTCGGCCTCGAAGGAGTGCATCGTGTCCGGCGGCAGGATGAACCCGACCTGGCCGGAGGCGATCTCGTTGGGATCGGATGTCCGGTAGAGCTCCATCTCGTAGAACGGTGTTGCGGTCCGTGCACGTGCTTGTCCCTTTGCGGTACGTGGCCTGCTTCGATTCCGCGCAGCGTCACGGTGAAGCTCGTCGATGCGGCTGGTTCGCCCGGAGAAGCTCCACCGCAGCTCGGTCGCGCCGCCCAGCGGAATCGTGCTGGAGCTTAATTCGAGCGTCGGACGCGGGTTGAACATGGCCAGGAACTGGTAAGCCGCACCGCCGACAAGTCCGACTCCAATCGCGACAAAGGGCGACACGAACAGCAACCCGAACCAATCTGGGTCGCCGTGCCGGAGGCTGCTGATCGAGGCCCCGACGAAGATGAGAACGATGCCGTTCCCGAACAGGGCAAGGATCGTCATGCCGATGAACTTGGCTTTGGGCGAGAACTTGGGCGTGAGGACCGCCCGGCCGGTGCTCGGTCACCCGCAGAACCGTGAGGTCTGGATGATGCTCCTGCCCGTTGCGGGGCGGTCCAGGCGTCTGCGGGACCGCTATCGCTCGTGGCCGGCTTGCCTCGCAGCGCCGGAACCAGACCGCCGACACCGATGAGCAGGAAAGACAGCGGGAGCAGGACCAGCAGCAGTTTCGCATGGAAGCCCCGTTTGAGCACGGCCTCGGACGGATCGTCCGGATTCACGTAGCAGATGGGATTCGCAGGCCGCTTCGTACGTCGCTACCACGCGGGCCTTGCCCTGGTAGCCGCTGGAAGAGCCGCCGAGGAACTCGTAGCGGTCGCTTTTGTACGTTTGCCCCTGGAATTCGTACTGGTAGAGGATGTACACGCTGTAGGTTGTTCCATCGTCGCTGTCATGGCTGCGGACCTCGGCCCGGAGCACCCGGCAGGGGGTCGTGACCCAGGATTCGGCGGCGATGGTTTTGGCGATCGGCTTGATGCCCAGCGGGTAGAGCAGGGCCCCGCCGACAACGGCAAAGACGGCGAACAGGGCCGCCACGGCGTACCTGCTCTTGCCCTTGCCCTTCCTGCTCTTTCGCAGGGCACCGGCGGCAATCGGTTTCTCTGCCTCCGGAGCCTGCTTGCGCCAGATCAGGAAGGTGCCGCCGGCGCCGATCACGACGAAAATCAGCGGAAACGGAATCACCAGCCCGAGGACCAGGCTGTCCCGCCGGAGCACCGCCTGGCCGGGGTTTTTCGGATTGACGTAGCAGAAAACGGCTCAGACCCGCCGGGTACTTCTGCACCAGCCGTTGCGTCTCGGAGTAAGAGCCGGAGGTCCAGTCGCTGCGCCTGTATCTTGAGCCGGTGAACGATTGTCCCGCGTAGGTGTATTGATAGCGGACGGTGAAGGCGAAGGGTTCCTCGTTCTCGCCTCGTTCCTGGATCTCGCTGCCGAGGATCGTGCAGGGCGTCTTCTTCCAGAATCGCTGGCCTATCGTGTGCCCGAACTGGCGGATCAGGAGTACCTCGAAAAGCGAGCCCAGCGTGAAGAAGAACAGAAAGAACAGCGACAGGCCGAGTCGGGCGCCGACCGAGGGGGCTTCATCGTGATGTTTGGGTTCGTGCGAGTCCATTCCAACCATGTCCAGGCTCCTTATCCGAGAGCAAGGCGGCTCCATTATATCGTCTGGAGTGAGATTCCGTGCGCGTTTTGGTGGTTTTTGCGTGGCAGGCGGAGACCTGTGCGGTATCTTGGGACGATAAAGAAGAACATCAACCGATTGGGATAGTGGGAATACGGTAATGGCGAAGATCATCAAGGTGCGGTGCACGGGGCCGGGGCAGCATGAGAATGAGATCAATCTGGACGATATCATCGGGTCGGACGTCGTGATCTACGGCGGCCCGATCGCCACCGGCCGGGACCTGCCCGCACGGGTCGTCCGCCGCTGCGACATCTGCGACCAAGGCAAGGTCATCCTCACCCGCGAGATGATCGAAGAGAACCTCTGAGCGGACAGGCGGTCTCCAGAGTGATGCTCCGATCATCCGGTTTTGATCATTCGTGCTTGTTTCCGATTTCGGATTTTGGGCTTCGGATCTTCGCCTCCAGGTCCGCATGGAACCGGCCTTCGAACGTGCCCTCCACCGGACCGGTCATGTGGATCCGGCCGTCGTCGCCGATCTCGATTCGCAGCGTGCCGCCCGGCATGTGGACGGTGACGTCGTTGTCCACGAAGCCCAGCCTGTGACTGGCCGCGGCGGCGGCACACGAGCTGCTGCCCGAGGCCAGCGTGTAGCCGGCCCCGCGCTCCCAGATGCGGATGTCGATATTGGCCCGGTCGATCACGCGCACGATCTGCATGTTGATGCGGTTCGGGAACATCTTGTGGTTCTCGACGTAAGGCCCGATCGCCCGGGCGGTCTCCTCGCTGACCTCCTTCATGGGGATCACGCAATGCGGGTTGCCGATGGATAAGCAGGTCACCTTGTACTCGGTGCCGTTGACGTCGAGAGACTCGTTCACGACTTCACGCTGTCGGACCGGCCACGGGGATCTCGGTGCTGATGAAGGTCACCTTGCCCATGTTGATGCGGATCAGGTTGGCGGTCTTGTCCTGGACCTGCACGTCCACGATGCCGCCGAGCGTCTTGATTTTGAAGCTCTTTGACCTGATGTATTTCTTCTCGAAGAGGTACTTGGCGAAGATGCGCAGACCGTTGCCGCTCTTTTCCGCCTCGCTGCCGTCGGGATTGAAGATGCGCAGCGCCGGCACATCGTTTTCGAACGTGGGGCCATAGAGAATGCCGTCCGAGCCGACGCCGAAGTTGCGATTGCAGATCAGGCGGATATTCGCCTCGGTCATCGCGAAGTCCTGCACGTTCGGATCGATGACCAGATAATCATTTCCCAGCCCGTGATACTTCTTGAAGTGCACAGCCATAATTGCCCATCGTAGAGTCTTCGTAGGGCGAGCGTCCCCGCTCGCCTAAGATGGTCGTGCGAGGACGCACGACCTACAACAGTTCCAACTCCATGAACACAACACCTGCCACCGGCACCTGCTGGTACGGCGGAATCTCCCGAAAACCGAGCGACCTGTAGAGGCTCTTGGCGGGTTCCAGCACCGTGTCCAGCCGCATACGCTTATATCCGATCCGGCGGGCCTCTTCAATGATCGCCTGGGCCAGGGCCTTGCCGATCCCCTTGCCCTGGAAGGCCGGCTGGACGAACAGCCGCTTCATCTCGCACAGACCATCGCCGATTTGCCGCAAGGCCACACACCCGACGAACGCACCGTCGCAGCGGGCCAGCAGCAGTCGCCCGCTCGGCGGCGCATACCTTCCGGGCAAGCTCGCCAGTTCCTGCTCGAAATTCTGGAACGACAAATCAAACGGCAGACTCGCCTCGTATTCCCGGAACAGTCCTCTGACGGCATTGAGGTCTTCTGCGGTGGCGGGGACGATCCAGGACTCGGACTCCTTCAACCCACGGGCAAGGTACCGCTGCGTCCAAGGACAGACATTGATGCAGATGCCGCAGATTGTTGCCTTGATCCCGGATTCGTCCCGCGAACTCTCGTGCCATCTGGAAGCACGCTGCCGCGGAGTAGATCTGCTCTCTGGAAAGGCCCGGTTCCCAATCCTGGCCGGTGATGGCTTGGGCCGGGCAATGCGTCGACGCACTGGCGACAATCCCCACAGCGCGAAGCATCTGTGGGCGTGCCGGTCTCAAACTCGGCATCCGTCAGCACGGAGGCAAGTCGCACGGCGGACCCGTACTTCTTCGTGACCAGCAGACCCGACTTCCCGATCCAGCCCAGCCCGGCGCGTGTGGCCACGGTTCTGTGCTGGAGCTTCGCCGATAGCGTGGTCCTGTCGATCTGTTCCGTCGTCGCCGCGAAAGGCCGGGCTCGATATCCGGCAGCGATCAGGATGCGCGCGATCTGTTCGCCCAGTCGGCCCAGCAGTGCGTTTGCTCGGCCGTACTCGGCGAAGTATCTTGCGGTTGGACCATCGTTTATTTCGCGGATCACCGCCGGATCGAGCGCCACCGCGATCGATACCGCGCGCGGCAATCCGTCCGTGACATCGACGGGCAGGCACGTCACATCGGCAAAACCCACCAGGTCGGCCCCGTTGCCCTTCAGACTGTCCGAGATTTCAGTGTTCAAAGCTCTCATGGGAGTCAGACTTTATCCTCCACGAGCACCAACGTCACGGAATTCGTTATGGCCTTTGCCTTATGCCCGTGTTCGTTTCCGGGTGGTATGAACAGCCCGTCGCCTGCCACAAAGACCTCTTGCCTCGTCGTGGAAGTCCACCTCGATTACGCCTTCCAGGACATAGCCGATATGTCCCTTGACGCACCAGTCGGCCTCGACGAACTCCTTCGTGAATTCCGCCAGGCGCAGCCGGCTGCCGTTGCGTTCCCAGGCCTTGAACCGCACGCCCGGCGCCGGTGACTGCCAGGGCATCGACTCGAGATCTACCCTGTGGTGCTGTCCATTCGATGCTTGACAGTGGTCGCGTGGAGGGGACGGCTCGTTTGCCTCCGTCCACACGTAGTGTTTGCCGCGTGCGTGGGTCCAGTTCTCGACGCCGAACTGCCGGATGGTCCGCAGATTGTGTCTCACGGTATCGCCATGACAGGCGGACAGCGGCTCCAGGTGCGTGCAGGTCTCGGAGGCGGTACAGTTCCAGCATCCTTCCATTCCTTGTCCATGCGCAAGCCCGAATGGGGCAGTCGAGCCTGCCCCCGCCTTGGGAACAGGGCTTGGCGCATTGCAACGTCCGCATCGCGTCAAGGACCTCTCGAAAGGTTTCGAAATGATCGAATGCTCGAGTGCTTTTGCTTTTGTACTTGGCATACTCGCCGAACTGGCATTTCTCCAACTCTCGCCGGAGCCGCTCGGCGGCGTCGAAGAGCGGCCGATTCGAGGGGATGCAATCCCCACAGCATAGGCCGCAACAGGCAGTTTGTTCTCTATCGTTCGTCATAACAGTCTTCCTTGTGCAACCAGGATCACCTTGCCACCTACTTCCACCTGGATCGTTCCGTCGCGGTCCTGGGCTTTCAGGTAGATCAGCGAGGGCCGGCCGATTTCATATCCCTGCTCGACCCGGACATCGATCTGATCGGCGCCGAAGTAGCGGTGCTTGACCAGGTACGCCGCAAAGCAACTGTTGGCGCTGCCGGTGGCAGGGTCCTCGGCCATGCCGTAATAGTCGCGTGAACGCGCGAGCGTGGATATGGTTGGCCGGGTCGATGGTCTCACGGCAGAAGACGAAGAGCATCTTCGCCGGGCGATCCTTCACCCAGGTCGAGCCACTTATCCCTGACGACGCCCGCCCGCTGGACCGCGTCCAGGCTGCGGAGCGGCAGCAGAACGAACGGCAAGCCTGTGGAGACCGTTTGGATCGGAAAACCGGTATCCAGATCATCGGCCTTGATCGTCAGCAGCGGGGCGACCTCCCGGCGATCGAATACCTCACCGAAGGCCGCCTCTTTCGGCGTCATCCAGACGATGTCTCCGCCCTCGGCCTGAGGTTCGAAGGCGACAGGGATCTGGCCGACGGTGAGATTGAGGATCACGCGCTGGACCGGCTTCTTGATGATGTCGTGTCGGATCATGTAGGCGGTTCCAAGGGTGGGGTGCCCCGCAAACGGCAGTTCGGCCGTCGGCGTGAAGATACGCACGTCGTAGCCGCCATCGCGTTCGCTGTCCGACAGAATGAAAGTCGTTTCCGAAAAGCCCATCTCCTGGGCCAGCTTCTGCATCGTGTCGCTGGACAGACCGCCCGCGTTCCGGAAGACCGCGAGCTGGTTGCCTGCATATTTCTGTTCCGCAAAGACATCGACAATATGGAAGGGTGTACCTGCCATCGTGATCTCCTTCAACTCATAGGGCTTTCTGCATTTTGAAGAAATCCAGACGCCCGCCGTTCCCCACGGGGAGGAATGCCGGCTCGACCGTAGTATAGCCGAGCCGGTCGTAGAACGCCTTGGACGGCAGCGACGCATCCAGCCTCACGATTCCGACTCCCTGCCGGGCGGCCGCCTCTTCAAGCTGCCGCATGATCCGGCGTCCGAACCCCTGCTTCTGGAACGTGGGGTCCACAAAGACCCTTTTGATCTCATCGTCGACGATGGCGCCGGTGCCGAGAATTCGCCCCGCTTGGACGAGCACGATGGTGCGGCCTTTCCGGGCGTCCCGGAGAATCGCCTCTTCGCTGTGGTAATCCGATGAAGAAGCGAACCGGCTTCCATGCAGTAGTGCCCCGGATAGCACGTGGCAATCGTCTTGTGTACCAGCGCTTTCACGCCGCCAGGTCCGCCTTCTGAAACTCTCGTATCGTTGCACGCCGATTTCTCTTCGCCATCGGTCCAAGCTCCAGGAACTGGCGCGCCACGTTCTCTAGCGTAGCTGTTGGCCGGCGGCGGTCAAGCTCTCTGACCGGCTTTGTCTCGGCTTTCCTTGTACATACATACGGCCGCCAGAAAATCGTCTTGTGTAGTCCGCCTCGTCGATCTGGAATCCTGCTCGTTCGAGCAGACCTTCCATGATCCAGCCGCAGGTGCTGTACTCGTCGCGTACGTGTGTCTGCCGACCCCCGGAGTGGGCCTTCCCGTGCGGAGCACTCATCTTCTCGACGAATCCTTCGATGCGGCGACTCGTAACGGCCGACGTCGAAGGAGAAGACCACGTCGAGCAGATAGAGGCGGCCCTTCGGCTGCAGCATCGACGCCAGGCGGTGCAGACCCACGAGCTTCCAGAAATCCGGCAGGTGATGCAGCGCCACCACCGAGACTACGGCGTCGACCGGCCTGTCCGTGTGCTCGTACGTCAGGAACCCGCCGTGGTGGAATTCGATATTGGTCAGGCCAGGCCTTCCTCGCCTTTCGTCGGGCGCGGCCCAGCATGGCCTTCGCGACGTCGACGGCATAGACCTTCCGGTAGTACGGCGCCGCGTGGATCGCGAAGGCGCCGTGCCGCAGCCCATGTCGAGCACGCCGCCGAAGTGTCGCAGTCCCAGTGCGACGACGATCCCTGCGGCTTCCCGCTGGATAGTCTCGGAAGCGTCTGCGTGGTACCGTGTCGTACGCCCTGGCCACGAAGAAGTTGTTGAAGTTCACGCCACAGCGTTTCAGCTCATCGTATCGCCACGCCGGGCCCGCGCGCTGCTTCGACTGCACGGCCATAATATCGATAGAAGTCGATGTCCATTTCTCTCACTCCGATCATGGGACACACCTTTCACATCCTCGCAAAGCGCCCGCTTTGCTGGTCCGGCGAAAACAAAAAAGCCTTTCAGGGTCTTATGCTCCCTGAAAGGCTTTTCCAAATTCGAAGGTTCGCGATCTGGTCCTTTTAGGGAGCCGCCTCCTTTCCGCGGGCTACGAGCATGATCATGGTGGTCGTCGCGATCACGTCGGCGGGGAGGCTAGCGCACACAAGCACCGTGGCCACCGAGTGGCGGGTCAGACGCTTATGCTTGTGTTCCCTAATCCGAACCATGGAAGAATTCCGCTCAACTCACAGTAAACACAAATCGTAGAGAACCGGACAATTCTTGTCAAGAGAAAATATAGAGGAAATTCCCGCAAGTATCGAAATTTCTGCAGGCCCAGCCGGAGCAGTCATCGGGTCAGCACAGGAATCTGCAAATGACGTTCTTGAAGAGATTGGTCCCCGCCTGCAGATCGGCGACTTCGATGTACTCATCGACCTGGTGACACAGCTTGGGCTTGCCGGGGCCGTAGATCACGATGGGGGCGCCGAGCGGCGCGAGGTGGGGCGCGTCGGTCGTAAAGGCGATGGCATTGGTCAGGTCCACCCCCACGGCCGAGCAGAACGTCTTGACGAACGGGCACTCGGGGTCGGTCTCCATCGCCCCGGCCGAGCGCTCGACGGCCAGTTCGGCTTCGAACTGCGGCACGGTGGCCGTGAGTCGCGCGAGCATCCGCTCGAAGTCGTACCGGATGGCCTCATGGTCCTGTCCCGGCAGGGTGCGGATGTCCACGCCCAGCGTGCAGCGGTCGGGCACGATGTTCATCGCCTCACCGCCGCTGATCGTGTTGATGCTCATCGAGGACTTGCCCAACTGCGGGTGCGGCCGGAACTCGATCCGGTAGTGCTCCAGCTCGTCGAGCACGCGCTTCATCGAGCCGATGGCATTGACGCCGCGCTCCGCCATGGAACTGTGGACCGCCTTGCCTTTGGTCGTGACCTTGAGCCAGAACAGGCCGCGATGGGCGGTGACGACGGCCAGGTCGGTCGGCTCGGGGACGACGATGCCGGCCAGCTTGGGCAGCCAGGTCCGGTCCTGCATGAAGCGGAGGACGCCGGCGCTGTCGGTCTCCTCTCCGGCCGTGGCGGCGAAAAGGATGTCTCCCTCCAGGGGCATCTTTGAATTCACCACCTCGCAGATGGCCGTGACCACCGCGGCGATCGCGCCTTTCATATCGACCGTGCCCCGGCCGTAGATCCTGCCATCTTCCTCGACCGCCGTCGAACGGCGGATGCCGCCAGGGCTCCTCGCCCGGACCGACGACGTCGAGATGACACACGAACAGCAGGGCGGGGCGTCGGCCGGCGGTCTTGACGTGGGCGATGACGTTGCTCCGGCGGTCGTCCCACCGGTCGATCCGGCTGTCGATCCCGTGCTTCTGAAAATGCCGGGCGATCACCTCCGCGGCGGCAACTCCCCCTGGGCCGCCGTCGAATCGGCTTGAATGAGTTGTTTCAGTAAGTCCTTCATGGCACGGCAATTATATCGTCGCCTTTTATGGGGTCAATCGCGGGAAGCTGCTCTTCGTCGGTCGTGTGTCCCCGCACAACGTCGTGGCATCGGCATCTTGCCGATGAATTCCGGACCACGGGCAGGGCCTGCCCCCGCACAGGCGGGGGATGCCCGTGCCACTATAGGCGAGCGGGGACGCTCGCCCTACGAGGAACGGCGAAAAATGTCGGTCGAGCCGCCAATTTTCCGTTGCGGGCCGCAGGTGCGCTGCACATAATACAAGGTTCATAACTTTGGCTCTTGTGCCGTGCGGCGGAGGCCCGCCGGCCGGGGCCAAAAGGAGAATACATGGGACCGACATTGAATGGTCTGATAAAACTTCAGAGTGTGGAGAATCGTTTGCGGGCCGCCAAGGCCAAACTCACCCGCAGCCGGAGGAGCGTCATCATTCAGGAGAACCAGGTCCGAAGTCTTCAGAGTGCCCTCGAAGCCAAGAAAGAAGAGCTGCAACTGACCAAGGTGCAATCGAGTCGTCTCGAGTTGGAGCTCAAGAGCCGCGATGAGGAAGTCAGCAAGCTCCGGGCCGCTCTGAACACCTCCAAGAGCAACAAGGAGTACGCCGCTGTCCTGACCCAGCTCAATACGACCCGCGCCGACAATGCCAAGATCGAGAACCAGATCCTGGACTTGATGAAGGCGATGGAGACGGACGAGGCGGAGTGCGAGAACATCCGCAAGCAGATCGAAGAGCAGAAGCAGCAGCTCGAGCAGACGCGCAAGAAGTCCGAAGCGGCGGCCGTCGAGCAGGAAGCGGAGATCGCCAAGATCCAGGCGGAATGGAACGAGGTGGCCAAGACGATCCCGCGCCGAGCCGCTGAAGGTCTTCAAACGCGTCGCCGAGACCTACGACGGCGAGGCGGTGGCCCAGGTCGAGGAGCAGGAGGGCCGGCACGGGGCCTACAGTTGCGGCGGCTGCTTCATGGGCATCACGGCCGAGAGCGTCAACCTGCTGATGACCCGCGATGAGATCATCCGCTGCCCCAACTGCACGAGGATCCTGGTGCTCAGCAACGCGCAGATGCAAGTATGAAGGTGATCATTCATACGGACGGCGGCAGCCGGGGCAATCCCGGTCCCGCGGCGGCCGGCTTTATGCTCGACGACGTCGACGGCCGGCGGCTGCAGGCGAAAGCGTTCTTCCTGGGCGAGACCACGAACAACGTTGCCGAGTACACCGCCCTGGTCAAGGCCCTGGAAGCGGCCCGGAAGCTCGGCGCCGACGCACGTGACGGTCCACACCGACAGCGAGTTGATGGTCCGGCAGCTCAGCGGCGCGTACAAAGTCAAGAGCGAGGCGATCCGGCCGCTGTTCGAGCAGGTCAACGAACTGCGGTCGCAGTTCGAGAGTTGCCTCGTCCGGCACGTGATGCGCGAGAAGAACGAGGAAGCCGACCGGCTCGTCAACCAGGCCCTGGACGCCCGCCGGAATGTCGAAGAGAAACCCGCCCCAGAGATCATCACCAGGCGTCGCAGGGAGCCCACAAAGGGCCGAAGCGCATTTGGGACTCGTTGACGAGACGATCCCGAAGAAGAAAATTCGCCTCGGGATTCTCATCAGCGGCGGCGGCCGAACGATGCTCAACATCCAGGATGCCATCCAGCGCGGCGAGCTCAACGCCGAGATCGCGCTGGTCATCAGCTCGCTCTCGGCCGTCGCCGGCGTCGGCCGGGCGCGCAACGCGGGTCTGCCTCTGAAGATCGTCCGCAAGAAGGACTGTGCCGACCTCGACGCCTTCAGCCAGCAGATCGTAGAGGAGCTCGACGCGGCCCAGGTGGACCTGGTCGTGCAGGGCGGCTGGCTGTGCCTCTGGAAGATCCCGCCGCAGTACGAGAACCGCGTGATGAACATCCACCCGGCGCTGCTGCCGTGCTTCGGCGGCCAGGGCATGTGGGGCCATCACGTGCACGAGGCGGTCCTGGCCGCCGGCTGCAAGGTCAGCGGCTGCACCGTGCACTTCTGCACCAACGAATACGACAAAGGCCCGATCATCGTGCAGCGGACCTGTCCGGTCCAGGACGACGACACGCCCGACACCCTGGCCGACCGGGTCTTCGAGCAGGAATGCCTCGCCTATCCGGAGGCGATCCAGCTCTTCGCCGAAGGCCGGCTGCAAGTCGAAGGCAACCGCGTCAGAATCAGACGGTAGGGCGGATTGTCCCGCGTCTTGTTGGACGGCCAGCGGGCGGCAAAGCCCGCCGCAAGACCCGTCGAGGATCGCTTGTCGGGTTGAGCAGGGAGTTTGGCGTGAACGCCGCAGAGTGCAGTTCTGATCGCATCCATTCTGCGGAAGCAACGCTCTTGCTTGTTCCTGCAAGACGGCTACGTCGCACCGTCTCGACGGCCGGTGGAATGGCTGCCGACGAGCCAATTCGCCACGTCTCGCTCCAGCGACAGCCTGCCGAGGCTTCCGCAGGATTGGCGTTGAATGATCGCGATGTCAGGGTACACTTCTGACATGAGGATTTCTGCTTGCTGAGAGAAGGATATGCCGAATCTGATGGACAGAGTGACAATTAATCCTGAGCAGTGTGGCGGGCGTCCGTGCATTCGCGGCATGCGCATTCGAGTCATCGATCTTCTTGACCTGTTCGCGGCCGGGTTGACGGCCGAACAGGTCCTCGAAGAAATGCCTGATCTCGAAAGAGAGGACTTGCAGGCGGCTCTGCAGTATGCGGCACGCAGCCTGGACCATCCGGTGCTGGCTGCATGACGACGATCTGGATTGATGCGCAGATGTCGCCCGGCGATCGCGGTATTGGATTCAGCACCCGTTTTGCCGTTCGCGCGGTGGCCGTGCGTGATCTTGGATTGCGGGATGCGGCGGACCAGGAGATCTTCTCTTGCCGCGAAGCGAGAGAACGTCGTTCGTCATGACCAATGACAGCGATTTTGTTTCGCTGCTCGACAGAGTTCGGCCCGCCTCCCCAGATCCATCTGGATCAGGTGCGGCAATACGTCGAACGCACGACTCAAAGAAGTCCTTGGGAACACGTTGCCCAAAGCCCTGGATACTCTTGCGATGCTTAGGCGAGAGACTCGGTCGAGATCAACGCGATTCTGCAAGAACGATGCCAAGAAAAGAAGGCCGTGCCTCCGTTGTCGGACGCACGGCCTGTTGGTTTTCAGCAGGGCCTGGCGAGGTCGTGCTATTTGGAGGGCACGACTTCCTTGGCCTTGGCCTTCTCGGGTTCTTTGACCTCTTCGCCTTCGAACTTCAGGTGCTCCTCGTCCTGGACGTCGATCTTGATGAGGTTCTTGCCCTTGAACTTGCCGCGCAGCATCGCCTCGGAGAGCGGGTCCTCGATGTAGTGCTCGATGGCCCGTCGCAGCGGCCGGGCGCCGAACTCGGGATTGTAGCCCTTCTCGATGAGGAATTCCTTGGTCGCCGGCGTCAGCTCCAGCTTGAGGCCGTGCTCGGTCAGCCGTTTGAAGACCTTGTTCAGCTCGTAATCGACGATGGTCTGCAGGTCCTCGCGGGTCAGCGGCTTGAAGACGATCGTGTCATCGACGCGGTTGAGGAACTCCGGCCGGAAGTGACGCTCGACTTCCTTCTGCAGCATATCCTTCATCTTCTCGTAGTTGGCCTCGGGCGATCTTCTTGCCGAAGCCGAACCCGCCCTGGTTCTTGATCAGCTCGGCGCCGATGTTGCTGGTCATGATCAGGATGACGTTCTTGAAGTCGATGCTGCGGCCGAAGCTGTCGGTCAGGCGGCCTTCGTCCATGATCTGCAGCAGCATGTTGTAAACGTCCGGATGGGCCTTCTCGATTTCGTCGAGCAGCAGCACCGCGTAGGGCCGGCGGCGGATTCGCTCGGTCAGCTGGCCGCCTTCCTCGTAGCCGACGTAGCCCGGAGGGGCGCCGACGAGCCGGCTGACGTTGTGCTTCTCCATGAACTCGCTCATGTCGATCTGGACCAGGGCGTTTCGGTCGCCGAACATGAACTCCGCCAGCGCCTGGGCCAGCAGCGTCTTGCCGACGCCGCTGGGGCCGAGGAAGATGAAGCAGCCCATCGGACGGTTCGGGTCCTTCAGGCCGCTTCGGCTGCGGCGCACGGCCTTGGCAACCGCCGTGATCGCCTCATCCTGCGAGACAACCCGTCTTGTGCAGCTCGTCCTCGAGCTCCAGCAGCCGCTGGGTCTCTTTCTTCTCGAGCCGCGTCAGCGGCACGCCGGTCATCTTGCTGACGACCTCGGCGATGATCTCCGCATCGACCACGCCGGTCGTCTCCTTGTTCTCCTCGTACCACTTCTTCTGCATCTGGGTCTTCTCGTCGAGCAGCTGCTGGGCCTCGTCGCGCAGCGACGGCGGCCCGTTCGTAGTCGGCGTTCGTGGACCGCCTCGTCCTTTTCCCGCTGCAGCTTCTCGATCTTGGCTCTCGATCTCCGTCAGGTCCGGCGGAGGGGTCATATTCTTGAGCCGGACGCGGGCGCCGGCCTCGTCGATCACGTCGATGGCCTTGTCCGGCAGGCATCGGCCGCGTGATGTACCGGGTCGACAGCTCGACCGCCTGGAACAGGGCCTCATCGGTGAACCGCACCCTGTGGTGCGCCTCGTAGCGGTCCTGCAGGCCGCGCAGAATCTCGAGTGTCTCGTCCTTGGAGGGCGGCTCGACGATAATCGTCTGGAACCGTCGCTCCAGAGCGCCGTCTTTCTCGATGTACTTGCGGTATTCATCGAGGGTCGTGGCGCCGATGCACTGCACCTCGCCGCGGGCCAGGGCCGGCTTCAGGACGTTCGAGGCGTCGATCGCGCCTTCCGCGCCGCCGGCGCCGACCAGCGTATGCAGCTCATCGATGAACAGAATGACGTTCGCCGCCCGTCGGACCTCGTTGATGACCGCCTTGATGCGCTCCTCGAACTGGCCGCGGTACTTCGTCCCGGCGACCATCATCGCCAGGTCGAGCACGACGATGCGCTTGTCCTTGAGAATCTCGGGCACCTGCTTATTGACGATCTGCTGGCTGAGGCCTTCGACGATGGCGGTCTTGCCGACGCCGGCCTCGCCCAGAAGCACCGGGTTATTCTTCGTGCGTCGGCAAAGTATCTGGATCAGCCGCTCGATCTCGCCGCTTCCGGCCGATGACCGGGTCGAGCTCGTCGTTGGCCGCCAGTTGGGTCAGGTCCCGGCCGAAACTATCCAGGGCGGGGGTCTTGCTCTTGGGCTTGCGACCGACGGCGCCGGGCCGGCATCTTCAGGCCGAGGTCGTTCGGGGCGTCTTCCACGCCGGCGCCCAGCAGATTCAGCACCTCCTGGCGGACATCTTCCAGCTTCAGACCCAGGTTCATCAGCACCTGGGCGGCGATGCCTTCGGTCTCCCGCAGCAGGCCCAGCAGGATGTGCTCGGTCCCGACGTAATTGTGGTTGAGGGACCGGGCCTCCTCGATGGCGTATTCGATGACCTTCTTGGCCCGCGGCGTCTGCGGGAGCTTGCCCATCGTGACCATATCCGGGCCGCTCTTGACCAGCTTTTCCACCTCCAGACGCAGCTTCTTTATATCCACGTCGAGGTTCTTCAGAACCGTGGCGCCGACGCCGCTGCCTTCCTTGACCAAGCCCAGAAGGATATGCTCGGTCCCGATGTATTCGTGGTTGAAACGCTGGGCCTCCTGATTGGCCAGCGCCATCACTTTTCGTGCTCGATCTGTAAATCGTTCAAACATCTCGTCTATGACCTACTCCAAAGAATTCCCGTGCCTTGTTATTGCCGCTTTTACCACGATTCAAGTTTCCCGACAGCCTCCACCTTATCTCATACTTCTGCTCGCTTGTCAACTCCGTCGAATCAAACCGGCCTCGTTTTGCGACAGAACATATCAGACAGGGGTGCGTGCATCATGGGACCTATGCTTATCATTATATGACATAACTGCCCATCGTGTTCACCGCGCCGACGGAGCTTTCCTGGATAATCTTAGGTATCGGCAGAATCGGGCGGAGACTTTCCCGTATCGGCAAGAAGGCAGGAAGGCCGGGAGGTAAGAGGGCAGGAACGGAAGCAGGCAGGAAACCCGGCAGCAGGAAGCCTCCGGCCGTCTTCCCCTCTCCACCTCCATTCCCGTGGTTGCCGGGCACGGCAGCTCTGGAGGCCTCTAACGCCAAAGTGCACACGGGGGAGCCCCTCCCGAACGCGGAACTACGCGTTGGAGGGACCTCCTTCGTCGCGGTTATTGTTATTGTTGTTGTTGTTCTCTTCCAGGAGCTTGCGGAGATAGGTGTTCTCCCGCCGGGTGGCCTCCAGGTCGAACGCCTGGTATTTGATGCAGACCCGCAGGTAGTCCAATAACTCCTGGAGAGTATTGATGCTTTTCTGGAGTTGCTGGCGGTTCGCTTCCGCCTTCTTCGCCAGATCGGCCAGTTTGGAGTGGGTGAAATCGACGCCGTCGCCGAACTGCTTCGCCAAATCGTTCAGAGCCCCTTCAAGGCTGGCTTCGTCCATCGCATTCTCCTCCCGCAAGGGCTCTCAAACGTGATGCGGCGCGTCGGAGGTCCCCGATGTTACTTGTGTGCGCGTGGGCCGCGAAACCATGTTTGTCATTATAGCAGGACGCAAGGCGGCGAAGAAAGACCTCCGGCCTGGATTTCCCTGCCGGCATCGAGGTTTTGCGTGGAAAAACCGCGGGTCCGGACCGCATCTGCCGACTGTGGCGCCTGTGCGGAGACTACCGCCGGAACGCTTTGCGACGGCTGTGCCGCGATGGGTCGCCGGTCAGCTTTTCTTGTTGAAGGCGATCACCGCGGCCAGCACCATGACCGTGGAGAAGCCCAGGAGGAACAGCCCGTTGATGGGCAGCGGATAGAGAAAGATTTTCTGGGCCACTTCCTGGGGGATGTCGCCGTGCAGGATCACCTGTCGGAAGGCGTCGACGCCGTAAGTGAGCGGGTTGAGGTTCGACAGCACCTCCATCCATTTGGGCACCTCGGTCAGGGGGAAGAAGGCGCCGGACAGAAAGAACATGGGGAAAATCAGAATCTGGATCACGATACCGAAACTCTCCGTCGTCTTCATCAGCGAGGCCACCAACAGGCCCAGGCCGGAGACGGCCAGCGACAGCATCAGCATGTAGAGAATCAGCAGGGGAATCCGCGCCGGGTGAAGCTCGACGCCGATGACCGGGGCCAGACCCAGGAGGATCAACGCCTGAACGGAAGCGATCGTGGCGGCGCCCGTCGTTTTGCCCAGGGCGATGGCCGTGCGCGGGATGGGGGCGACCAGGACCTCTTTCAGGAAGCCGAACTCCCGATCCCACACGGTGGAGACGGTGGAGAAGAACGCCACGCCCATGACCGTCATGGCGATCGTGCCGGGATACATGAAGGCGAGGAAGTCCATTCCGAGTCCCGAGGCCAGCGTCTGGCGAAAGCCGGAGCCGAAGACGATCAGGAACATCACCGGCTGAACGATCGTGGACACAATCCGCGTCCGATCCCGCCGGTAGCGGGTAATCTCCCGCTGCCAGAGGGTCAGCCCCGCCTGCAGAAACCGCACGGCGGGGTTTCTGCAAGCGGAAATCCAGTTTCCAAATCCCAAATTCCAAACAAACGTCAGCGGGGCCTCGTTTGGTCCTTGAGATTGGGATTTGTCATTTTGGACTTGGGTTTGGGTTTCCGCCCGGGGAAGTCTGGGATCGAACTCGGTCTCCGCCTCGGGGCGGCGGCGATGTTCCGGCCGGTCAGCGAGAGGAAGACGTCGTCGAGCGTGGGCTTGCGCAGCTCCACCGCCTCGACCTTGGTCTGGATCTCCTGGAGCAAGCGCGGCAGGAACTTCGCGCCGTCGGCTACTTCGAATTGGAGGGCGTTGCCTTCCTGCCGAACCGGTGTGCCGAGTTTGTGCTCCAACTCCTTCTTAAGTAGCTCGGCCGCCCCCGACTGAGGATCGACCACCCCCGAGGGCGGGGGTGCTACATAAATGCGAATGATGTCGCCGCCGAGTTGCCTCTTGAGATTGGCCGGCGTATCCAGGGCCACGATCCTGCCGCGATCTATGATGCCGATGCGGTCACAGTATTCGGCTTCGTCCATGTAGTGCGTGGTCATGAAAATGGTCATCGCCCGGTCGTGCTTCAGTTTCAGGACGTAGTCCCACAGCAGGGCGCGGGTCTGCGGGTCGAGGCCGATGGTCGGCTCATCGAGAAACAGGACATCGGGATAGTGGATCAGCCCCCGGGCGATCTCCAGCCGTCGCTTCATGCCGCCGGAGAAGGTCTCGACGATGTCGCGCTTGCGGTCCCAGAGATCGACCAGCCGCAGGACCTCCTCCATGCGCCTCCGGTAGTCATTCTTCGGTACGCCATACAAGCGCGCGTGGAACCGCAGGTTCTCTTCGGCCGTCAGACGGTTGTCCAGGGAGGCATCCTGGAAGACCATGCCGATCGAGTGCCGCACGGCATCCCGCTGCCGCCGGATACTGAAACCACTGATGGTGGCGTCGCCTCCGGACGGAGTCAGAATGGTGGCCAGCATGCTGATGGTGGTGGACTTGCCGGCCCCGTTGGGACCCAGAAATCCGAAGATCTCCCCTTTCTCCACGGTGAAGGAGACATGATCCACGGCGACGAGGCCGTCGAACCGCTTCGTCAGATCCTTGACTTCGATGATGTCCACGGCATCAGACCCTCGCTGCGCGAGCATTGGAATAGTGGAATGCTGGAATGATGGAATAATGGGGGATCGAGGAGGTGGTCTCTTCGCCCCAACATTCCAGTATTCCACTATTCCATCATTCCATCTTCTTACCCCTTCGGGTTCACCATCCGGCCGACGAACAGGATGCTGCCGGAGCGGATGTCGCGAATCAGGAAGAGGAAGGGGTGATCCGCGCGGAAGACCGGGACCTTGCCCGGCGCAATCGCGGTCAGTTTCATCGTGACCCCGGTGGCGGCGGCCGCCTCGGTGCCTTCCTCGTTCACGTCCACGTAGGCCTGGTGAACCACCGCCGAGATGAACAGGTCGCGCCGGGCGGTCATGCCGGAGAAGTCCGCCTCGCGGGAGAAGGCATCGGTCATGCCCATCGCCTGCAGCACGGCTCCCAGGCTGAACTTGTGCGTCATCTTGAACTTCGGTACGGCGACGATGACCTCCTGCTTGTGGACGCCGCTAAGCCACTTCGAGACATTCTCCGCCGTTAGCGTCTTCTCCAGCCCGCCGACGCCGGCCGGTACTTTCGGCAGCAGGACCACCATCGAAAGCTCCTGGCCCACATAGGGCATTTCGAGCACCTGCAAGCTGTCGGTCTCACCATAGCCAAACCTTGCCTGCTGGTTCATCATGGGGACTTGGACCTTGCCGCCATCGAGCAACGTGAAGGGCTCATCCTGTGTCCCTTCCTTCTGGAACTGGCTGGCCCAGGTGCCCTTGAAGTAGATCGCATTGGTCAGGACCAGCCTGGTCGTGCTGTCGAGCAAACCCGGGCCGATAAGATCTTTGATTTTGCCATTGGTCTGTTTTTCGACCCAGGCATTGATCGTCTGCCGGGCCTTCTCGGTGGCCTTGACGAAGTTGACCCGCTCCAGGTGGCCGCCGTACTGGTCCTCGACCAGCTTGGCGAATGAGGGCAGGAACTCAAAGTCCTGCTGTCCCCACAGGGCGTTGGCGACACGAAGCTCGTATGTGCTCTTGCCGCCGCGTGCGTTCAGGTCCTTGACAATCTCGCCGAACGCTCGCGCAAAGCCCTCCGGCGCCAGCGGCTCGTGAGCCGTGGCGAGGGCGTCCCGCCCTTGCGATTTGGCCGTGACGGACACGTCGTGGTCCGGCAGGGCGAGGCCAGGATGGCCTCGCGACGCAAGGGCGTCCCGCCCTCGCCACGCTTGGGCTACCTCTTTCGAGGTCGGGAAGCACAGGGCTTGGGCCATCTGTTCCTGCGTCCGGCCTCTCGCTCCGGCGTACGTCATGGCCAGGGCGGTCGAGATGCTGTACGGCGAAAAGAACAGGTTCCCTTCCTCGCCCTGGAGCTTTTGATAGAGTTGCAGGGCGAAGCAGTTGTTCCCGCGCACCGCCAGGCGGGCGTTGTCGCTGAGATTCGTTTCCGTCGGCTTTGTTGCGGCGAAGCTGTTGCACCCCATCGACATCACCATCGTCAATAACGGAATGATCTTGTACGTCGCCATCTCTCGATTCTCCCAGTTCGAACCCGTATCGCTGTCATTTACTCTGACGTTGATTATACCCCTGCGGTTGACCGCCGCCAGTAGGTGTGTCCGGCCGGAAATTGGGTTCGTCTTGCACGATTTGCCTTGGGCTGCCGGGATAGTGGCATGGGCCTCCTGCCCATGATTCGGACTCACGGGCAGAGCCTGCCCTAGAGCGCAGCCGAAGGGATGCCCGTGCCACGGGGCAAGCCGCGGATTGGGTTTGTTTGACGCCCACGACTCCCAAAGTCGGCTTTCGACCCGCGTTTCTGCTCCAAATTGGCCGTCTCGTTTTGTCGCCGATTGCCCCTCGTTTCACGCCCTCGGCCCTCTGACGCCAGCTAAGCTGCCCCAAATTGGGTTCGTTTTGCACATTTGCCCCTCGTCCCACGCCCCTGGGGCCTCGTCCCACCGGGCACCGCCGGGCAAATTGGGTTCGTTTTGCACAATCGGCCCGCGCAAGTCCGAGGCGCCAGAGCGCAGGCCAAGCGTCCCGCCGCAGACCTATCCTCAATCTTCCAATCATAAATCGTAATTCATAATTCGTACATCCGAGCCCCCTCTATCTAGGGGCCGTGTTGCACGAATCGTGCCGGAATTCTGTGCGCACACGAGGCTGTTGAATCGCGTAAGTCCTTGCGACCAAAGGAATAAAGAATTTTTCACTCATGGGGCATTTTGTCTTTTGCAACTGTTGCACGAACGTGGTCGCCTTTTGCACTTGAATTCCCCAGGCCAGTGGCGGTATATTTGTACGTTAGCGGGCCGGCACCGTTGCCGGGCAAAGGTCATATTGGAAATGTCGGATGATGGATTCTGGACGATCGAGTTGCGGCCGGAGCTTCGAAATCGCCTGGCGAACTGACCGAGGCAGCTATGTTGACCAAGCCTCAGCACCATGAGCGTGACAAAGGCATCCATGTCACAGTCGCTCCGGGTCGGTGTGCCCAAATCATCCATCGTCCCTGTTGCCACTCCCGGCTGCGACCGGGGGCATCGATCATCAATTCCAGGGGTTTCACGCTGATCGAACTGCTGGTGGTCATTTCCATTATCGCGCTGCTGATGTCGATTCTGATGCCGGCGCTGCAACGGGTGCGCAAGACAGGCCCGCGCCGTGGCCTGCCAGTCGAACCTCAAGCAGTGGGGCACGATCTGGGTCATGTACACCGACGACAACAACGGCTTTTTCCCGAAACGCACTGCCAACACCGGCCGCTGGATCGACGTGCTCTTCTCGTACTATTATCGGAACGGCAAGTTCCGCCTTTGCCCGTCGGCCACCAGGATCGCGGCCCCGCAAGGCGCCGTCGATGACCTGACGGTCGGTGGCGACGCCGAGACCGCCTGGGGCATCATAGCCCCGAGCGGCGGCCGGCCGGTCGGGACCTACGGCAGTTACGGCATCAATGGCTGGGTCTACGTCAACGCCGAGCCCGGCGGCATCCTCTACGGCAAGCCCGCCCAGTTCTTCTGGAAGACCCCGAACGTCAAAGGGGCGGCGCAGATCCCGCTGTTCCTGGACTGTTGGTACTGGTGCGGGTGGCCGGACGACACGGACACGCCGCCCAAGGTCGACGGCCGCGAGGCCCGCTTCGCCCCCGACACCGATTCCATGAACCGCTTCTGCATCAACCGCCATCAGCAGGCCATCAACGGCGTCTTCCTGGACTACCACGTCGACAAGATCTGGCTCAAGCAGTTGTGGCACGTCCGGTGGAGCAAGCGCTTCGACGTCAACAAGCCCGGGCCCAACTGGGCCACCGAAGCCCCCTGGATGATCTCCTTCAAGGGGGATTGATAATGGACGGGAATCCCCCGCAAGAATGTACCTGCGGGCGTTCCGTTCTCTGTGGGGGACCCCAAACGCGAACGGACCGCGTTTGGGAACCCGAATAATCATTCGCCCTCTTCCGACCGGCCCGAGGGAGAGAATCACGATGTCCCTTGCCGATAAATGTACCGGACCCCTTACATTCAGTCGCGAAACGCAACACGGGGTGACCATCACGAGCTGTCCGGTCGTCTATTTACTTGTGTGCCTCTGGGAATTCCCCGCGGACGGGACAACACCGGGAGAAGAAGGTGCGTGGGCGACATCGGCCGAGAGTTCCCGGGGAGATGGGACCACTCCTACAATCACGAAGAGAAGAGGCGGTTCAGGGTGCGGGAATGTTCGGACTGTTCCAGGCACAGGGAGCCGCTGAGTCGGAGGCGTCGGTCGGTCTGGGAGTAAGATCACACGTGCCCGGAATGAGAAGAGACCGGGCACAAGCGGATGAAGCCGGAATCAAGAAGGCGGAGTCTCAAATGAGACTCCTTCCGTAGGAATCCGCTTATGGGCCGTCTTCCAAAGGGGTTCGGCCCATGAACCGCCTCCGGAGAACGTCGGAAGTGGATGTGACGTTGTTGGGATGCTGGACCGGCGGCGGGCGCATGCGTAGCGTCTACGCCCCTGAACCGCTCTTGTGGGCACGTTCGCGGGCATGACAACCGAGAAATCGGCGGAAATCGGCGTAGACCCCCGCGTTTCGCTCTAAGGCTTGGATTCGAGGGTGGGCGGAATCCAGTCATAATCCCAGTGATGGCCCACCCATCCGGGCGGACTGATCGTGATGGTTTTACCGTCCGCCACACGGAGAATACAGAGAGGACTATGGACTCTCCAACTGCCGCTGGAAGGAATCTTAACGTAGGCGATATAGCGCCCACAGTGCGACCACCGGCCACAAGGGTCTTGACCCATGACGTCCGCATTGTTGGGCGGGCTGATGATCTTTCCGTCGGTTCCACCGGGCAAAGACGGGTCGAACTTGCGAATCCCGATGCCCCCGCCGGCGTTCCAGCACATCCATTTGCCATCCGGAGAGAAGGCGGGATGACACTCGCCGGAATCCCCGGGATAATTGGGCATCTTTTGGATCTCGCCTCCTTTGGACGACATAAAATCTATGGTATATTGGCGGCCGAGATAATTGCGAATCTCAAAGATGAACCACCCGCCGTCGGAGGTCATATCCGCCAGCCACACGTTTTGCTTTACGGGGATGGGAACGCTTCTGTGCCCCGTGTGAATGTCCGTAGTAGACAATGCCCTTACCGGCCGCACCGAACGGTGTCCTTGCTGTCCGGCGTCCAGACGTAATCTCCGTCGATTTGCTTCGTCGCACGGGTCCTCATATCCACCAGATACTTACCCTGGTTATAAGTGAAGAACTCTCCATTGGGAGACGTGCGCAGTGCGCGTTCGTCCTCGTGTGGAGTATTGGTGAATTGCTCCAGTCCGGTCCCGTCGGCATTGATCATGTACAAATCTCGCGAGAGGGTTTCCCCTTTCGATTCGTCAGGATTTCTCGGATGAATGGAGATGACAAGCCGGTATCCCGTGCTTCGCAGCTCTTCCTTCAGATCCTGAATCCTCGGCTGGGCCAACGGATCACAACGCGCCGGCATTGGCCATTGGGCTCTCAGGGACTGTTCTTCTTGGCCGGGACACGTTGCGGCAATGCCAAACATCAGCAGCAGTACCATCTTGGCGTAAACGTTCATATTGTGGTCCTCATCATGATCTTGTTGAAGAAAAGGTCCTTTAAGGCGCATTTCTGGCACACCGGAACCCCGCACTATCCATAATACAAGCATCTACAAAGCTGGAATTTTCGCCGGAACGCCAGGAGGAGCGCAGAGTATCTGCCCTGTCTTGCCATCCTCCGCCGCGTAAAACCTTTATTTCTCCTTTCTCAGGTCCTCGGGGATTCTGGGCGGGGCTCGTCTTGTAGTAGTTTTCGGCATATACATCATTGCACCATTCGGCCACATTGCCGTACATGTCATAAAGCCCCCAGGGATTAGGTTTCTTCTGCCCCACCACGTGGGTTTGCCTGGACGAGTTGTCCGTGCACCAGGCGTGTTCTTTCAGGGTGCGCAGGTCACTGCCGAAATAGTGTTCTCTTTCCGTCCCCGCACGGCAGGCGTATTCCCATTCCGCTTCTGTGGGAAGGCGGTATCCATTGGCCTTGAAATTACACTGCCACGTCCCACTTTCCTCCTGATAGCAAGGCTCAAGACCCTCGGCCCGAGAACGGAGATTACAGTACAAAACGGCGTCCGTCCAAGTTACCGTATCTACGGGTCTGCCAGGGCCCTTAAAGGAGGCGGGATTGGCTCCGACCAACTTGGTGTATTGCTCCTGAACCACTTCATATTTGTCCAGGAGGAAGGAATCGACCCACACCCTGTGTTCGGGAGCTTCGTCGGGTGCCCCCTTGGCACTTCCCATCTCGAACCAGCCCGCGGGAATAGCGACCATTTCGAGACCGCTGCTCGTCTTGATGACTTGTGGTGCCGTGCCCGTGTCCTGCGAACGGCGGCATCCGGGGCAGATCAGCAAAGACAGCATCAAACAAGAGACGGCGGTGACAAGTTGCGCAAATGGCGTCCTCATGTATGCGTTTCTCCAATGACCTGCGTCCTTATCCTGGTCAACCAGTCATGAGAGTATTTCACAACAACTCTGCTGCGTCTTGAGTAGGGCGGGGGGAACCGGAGCCATGCTCAAGACACATGGCCGCGCATGCCGCCGGGGCCTTGTAGTCCAAGCTGCTGTGCGGCCGGTAATGATTATAGTCCATCTTCCAACGCTCTGCAACGTATTCCGTCTCCTCGATAGCGACCGTCCCTGCGACAACGGGCAGGCACCTATTCGCTTAGTGCGAGGGATCCGTGGGATTATGCGCCGGGCACGCCGTGTTGCACTTCGCACGTTAATCGGCCCCTTGCTCTTGAGCCTTCCGCTCCGGCGGGCTAACATCATGTAGCACCTCCGCTGTGGCGAGGGCGTCCCGCCCTTGCTTCATCGTGGCGAGGGCATCTTGCCCTTGTCCTTGTGCCACGAGCGCGCGTTGCGCCTTGGTGAAGCGGGGCCAAGATGGCCTCGCGACGCAAGGGCTGGAAGCCCTCGCCACGTTAGCGGGGTTCCATCGTTATCGTGTGGGTCGAGGTCTGGTTCAGCCGAAGGCAGACGGTTATGGTACGGACGACGCATCTGGAGATCACGTCGAAAGACCGGTGGATCAGAAGGGCCCGGGCGGGTCTTGATATCGAGGTTCGCGAGTGCGTGGTCAAGCAGCCGCGCTTCAATCGCTTCCTATATGAATACGTGGGCGGCGACTGGCGCTGGATCGACCGGCTGGTGTGGCCCGTCCAGCAGTGGCACGACTACGCCGCCAACGACAATCTCCGGACCTTCGTCGCCTACCAGCAAGGGTCGCTGGCCGGCTATTACGAGCTTCAGCAGCAGGAGGGGGGCAGTGTCGAAATCCGCATCTTCGGCCTGACGCCTCCCTTCGTCGGCCGCGGTTACGGCGGCCCGCTGCTCGACAGCGCCATCGAGAACGCCTTCGCCTGGGGTGCCCGCCGGGTCTGGGTGCACACCTGCTCCAACGATCATCCCAACGCCCTGAACAACTACCTCAAGTCCGGCTTCCAGATCTTCAAGGTCGAAGAGAAGCCCGGATGAATCCAGTCCGCTGGGTCTTGTACGGCGATGCGCATCATCACAGATTGGCTTTGAATGGCATGGAGAGGGGAGTATACTATTCTTGTACTGCCTGGTTTCCATCGGAGAGAACCGTGTCGGATTTGATGAACAGAATCACGATCAATCCGGAGCAATGCGGCGGGCGCCCCTGCATCCGTGGCATGCGAATTCGGGTGAGCGACGTTCTGGATTTGCTGGCGGCCGGCCTGAGCACCGAGCAAATCCTCGAAGAGATGCCCGATCTGGAAGCCGAAGACATCCAGGCGGCTTTGCAGTATGCCGCACGCAGTCTGGACCATCCGGTATTGGCCGCATCAGGCGGGGGCGAGACATTGATGTCTCTTCTTGAGACGAGGTCCAGCGAGTGCGGGGCTATCCCGTTGGGGGAGGTATGCCAAAAGAGAGGTCTATGAGGAGACTGCGATTTGGCGCACGATGAGTTGGAGCTTCTGGCGCTGCTCGCCCGCGGGGAGAGAGAGATCGAAGCCGGCGAAGGTCGTGACCTCGACGCGGTTTTCGCGGAGGCAGACGCCCTGTTGCGGGAGTTGTCCTGTCGAAAGTACCCGAGGACAACGTGAGCGACAGCAGAAGCATCGACCTGATCGTTACCGATCTCGGCGGGACGTTGGTGAAGACCGATGAGGCGATCATGGCCGCCGTGCGCCGGGCGGCTGGGGAGTTGGAGATTCCCGAAGGCTACGCCGATCCGGTCTACGATGTCTTCGGGACCAGCATCGGCGACACCGACCACGACGTCCGCCAAGCCAAAAAGGCCGGCGTTGTGTCGGCCGTCGTCAGAACCGGTGGCCAAGCCGTCAAGTACCTCCACAAAATCCAAGCCCAAAACCCGCACTACCTCCTCGACTCCTTCGCGGGCCTCCGGCAGATCATCTGATACTCTGACTGGAAGCTGGCGAAGTCAGCCATTCTTCGGCTTGCCAATCTCAGAGGGCCGTCATACAATGGCCCCCATCTGAGTTCAGCGAGAACATGCAAATGTACCGAATAACGCAAAAGACGTTCAGGTTTATGGAAGAGTTGATAGCACCTAAGGACTTGCGCCACAATAAACTACGGGACGAGGACCGCGCGTTTCCACGATTGGTATCGGTTTGTGCTATCCTATCCCCCTCATCTTGTCAGGGATTACATCTCCCGGTTTGAACTGCGAGCAGGCGATTCAATCTTGGATCCGTTCTGTGGAACCGGCACCACCTTGGTGGAGGCGAAGAGAAGAACGGCTTGCCGTCATTCGGAATAGAAGCTCATCCGATGGCATGTTTTGCCTCGAAGGTGAAAACAGACTGGTCTGTTGAGTCTCGTGAACTGATCGAACACGCGAACCGAGTCTTTGATCAGGCGTCTTGTGTCCTGAAAAAGTCAAATGGCCAACTGAGGACTCTGCCCCCGGAACAGGAGGGCCTCCTGCTCTCAGAATGCATCAGCCCTGTTCCGCTGCACAAGTGTCTTGTCCTTCGCGACGAGATTCTCGGAGCACCGGATTCGCCCATGCGGGATGCTGAACTGTTGGCACTGGCGTTTGTCTCGGTATTTGTCGCAAGTAATCTGAAGTTCGGCCCCGAGGTTGGAGTCGGGCGGGAAAGGAAACTTGATGCACCTGTGCCGACGTCTGGTCGAGCAAAATCAATGAGATGGTCTCCGATATCCGTGAGTTTTCGTCCCTTGCTTCTGTGTCTTCTCGTTGCCTGAATGCCGATGCGAGAGGTATGCCTGACGGTCTTCCGGCGGCAGCGATTGACGCGGTAATCACCTCGCCGCCTTATCCCAATGAGAAAGACTACACGCGCACGACCCGTTTGGAGAGTGTGCTTCTCGGTTTCGTTAGGTCCAAGCAGGAACTGCGCACCCTCAAGCATAACTTGATCCGCTCCAACACGCGGAACGTCTATGTCTCCGATGACGACGACCTTACCATTGCTCACAACGTGAAGATCAATGCCATAGCCAACGAAATCGAGCGCAGACGCATCGCGTTGGACAAAGACTCTGGATTCGGGCAGCTCTACCACAGAGTCACTCGCCTCTACTTCGGGGGAATGAAACGTCACTTCGAACAGCTGAAGCGGGTCCTGAAGCCTGGAGCCAAGCTGGCCTACGTGGTGGGCGACCAAGCCTCCTACCTGCAGGTACTCATTAGAACGGGCGAGCTTCTGGCCGATGTTGCGGATGAAGCTGGCTATGAGGTCCTGTCATTGGACCTATTCAGAACACGCCTTTCGACGGCCACAGGAGAGCAATTGAGGGAAGAGGTCCTGGTCCTCGAATGGCCTGGGGAGAAAAGAATGGCTCAGAAGAATGATCGCAGTCGCTATGACCAACTGATCGAGAGAGTCTTCTTCAAGAACTACGCGAAGGGTTCTAACGAAGTGCACTTCAACCGGGAAGAGTTCACCGCGATCGCCAAGGACTTGGGCATAGACCTGCCGAAGAACCTGGGCGACATCATCTACTCTTATAGGTATAGGAATAAGCTGCCGCAGTGCATGAGAGAGTTGTTGCAGCGGGGATGAGGAGTGGATCATTCGCTCCGTTGGACGTGGGAAGTATGTCTCGCAGAGTCGCGGTCTACCAGGTGTGCCCGAATCCAATACTCTCAAAAATCAAAGTGCTCGATTCGACGCCTGAGATTATCCGACGGTATGCGTTGAGTGACGAACAAGCACTTTTGGCGATCCTGCGGTACAACAAATTGATGGAAGTTTTCGCTGGCGTTGCCTGTTACTCATTGCAGAACCATCTTCGGACCTTCGTGCCGGATATCGGCCAGGTCGAAACGGATGAGATCTACATCGGCATTAGCAAGACAGGCGAGCAGTTTGTCTTTCCGGTGCAAGCCAAAGGGGCCAGGGACAACATCGGAATCATTCAGATCGAGCAAGATTTTGCCCTACTGCGAAATACAAGTTCCCGAATCTGACCTGTCGGCCCATAGCCGCACAGTTTGTGGGAAGTGACCTCATAGCCATGTTCGAGTGCAGAGTTCGGAAGAGCAGGTATCTGTCAAGGACGAGAAGCACTACCGTATTGTGCCGAATGAGGCCCTGACAGACGAGGAAATTGCCAACTATCGCTCCAAGCGAGATGAGACGTGATCCTGTCGAATATCGAGATTCAGAGGGCGTTGGAGGAGGGGCGGTTGGTGATTGCGCCGGAGCCGTTGCCGCGGCGGCCGGAGAATGGGGGGTATTGTCCCTATGATACCCATGCCGTGGATCTGCGGCTGTATCAGGAGATCACGGTGCTGCAGGCGGGGCCGTATCACTACGATATGGCGGAGCGCGGGACGCTGTCGGAGGTCATTGCCCGACATTCGCAGCGGTTCACGCTGACGGAGGAGAAGCCGTATCCGCTCAAGCCGCACCAGTTCATCCTCGGGCGGACGCTGGAACGAGTCGAGTTGCCGACGAACAAGGGGACGCCGCACCTGGCGGCGCGGATCGAGGGCAAGAGCAGCCGGGCCCGCTGCGGCCTGATGGTTCACTTCACCGCCCCGACCGTCCATCCCGGCTGGGCCGGGCCGCTGACGCTCGAAATGATCAATCTTGGGCCGATGACGCTCATTCTCCGGCCCGGCATGCCCATCGCGCAACTCATCATCGAAGAGGTTCGCGGCGAGATCTTCCTCAATCCCAGCGAGTTCCACGGCCAGTCCACGCCGGAAGGGATGGCGTAGGGCAGGCTTGACTCCGGCCGCCGGGGCGAGTAGGCTCATCTCGAAGCGGGCAGGAACCTGGGACCTGCCGCGTAGCTGAATCCAGAGATACACGTGTGAGGGTGTGTCAGAAGTGGCACAGGCATCCCGTCCGTGGAGTCTTGTGGCATCGGCATCCTGCCGATGATTCATGGGCTGGAAGGGCCCCCCAACGCGGAATTTTGCGTTGGGGACCCCAAGCCCATGCCACGCTGGAATCGCTTTTCACACATCCTTTGAGAGACCGTTGCGATGAGAAAGCTCATAAGAGCGATCCTGTTTATCATCACCCTTGTGGTGGTTCTGGCCGTGGCCGGCATCGTGGTCGCGATTCTGTTCACCGACAAAGCGGTGAAGACGATGGTGGAGAAGGCCGGGACGAAGACCCTGAACGTGGGCGTGCAGGTAGGCAAAGCGAACGCCTCGCTTCTGTCCGGCGCGGTGAGCTGCAGGACATCACCGTCGCGAATCCGCCCGGTTACCAGGGTGCGGCACTCGTGAAATTGCAGCGCGTGGATATTCAGGCCGATGTCGGATCGGTGCTGGGCAAGCAGGTGCTCATCAAAGACATGAAGCTCCAGAATATGGAGGTGTTCGTCGAGCAAAAAGGGCTGCAGAACAACCTCTACCAGGTGCTCAAGCCCCTGCGGGAGCCGCACGAGCCCACCGGCAAGAGCCTGGTCATCGACAATCTGGAGATCACGAACGTGACGGTCCATGCGGGTGTGACGGCCCTGCCCGGCCAGCCGCAGAGTATCGACCTGAAGCTCGCCTCCATTCGCATGGTCGATCTGGGCCGCAGCGAGAAAATGGACACCGCCGTGTTGATCAGCAAGATCCTGCTGGCCGTGGCCGCCGGGATCGCGGAGCAGGGCGGCGGCATCCTGCCCAAGGAGACCATCGGCGACCTCGGCTCGATCCTCGACAAGGCGATCGACATCGGCAAGATTATCTTCGGCCCCGGCGGCAAAACGCCCGACGGCCAACAGGAAGACAGTCTCGGCAAAAGCGTGACCGACGGGATCAAGGACCTGTTCGGCGGCAAGAAGAAGCAATAGAGAAGCGGCGGAACCCAGACGGGACAAGCCTGAATGCGGCTGGGCGACGCGCGCGGGTCATGCTATAATAGACTTTCGTTGTGCACTTTGACGATCGAGCTTTGGTTCTCGAGGACCTATGCCGGCGAATCTGACACCAGTCTATTACGAGGCGGAAGACCGATTCCGCAAAGCTGCGACCAACGAGGAGAAGATCGCGGCGTTGGAAGAGATGCTGGCCGTGATGCCCAAGCACAAGGGCACCGACGGCCTGCGGGCGGACCTCCGGCGCAAGCTCAGTCAGCTCAAGGAGGCCGCCACCCCGAAGAAGGCCGCGAGCACACGGACATCTTCCACGTGCCGCGCACCGGCGCCGGGCAGGTCGTCCTGCTGGGCCTGCCCAACACCGGCAAGAGCAGCATCCTGGCCGCCCTGACCAAGGCCAAGGTCGTCGTCGCCGATTTCCCGTTTGCGACGCAGGTCCCGGTGCCGGGGATGGTCCGGTACGAGGACATCCAGATTCAGCTCGTGGACATGCCGCCGATCACGGCCGACTACAGCGCCGGGCCAGGTCGGGACCTACCGCAACTGCGATATCATCGCGGTGGTGATCGACCTGTCGCAGGACATCGAGGAGCAGTGCCTGGTCCTGCTGGACTTCCTCGAATCCCGCAAGCTGCTGATCGACGAGAAGACACCCGCCGTGGACGGCCAGGGCAACATCCTGGGCAAGAAGGCGGTGTGCCTCTGCACGAAGGCCGACCTCGCGCCGGAGGTGCATTCGAGCTGGCCAAGAAGTCCTTCGACAAGCCTATCGAGTTTCTGAAGCTCTCGACCCAGACGGGCGAGGGCCTCGACAAGCTGGGCGAGCTGCTGTTCCGGCAGTTGAACATCATTCGCATCTACGCCAAGCCGCCCGGCAAGCCGGCGGACATGGAGTCGCCCTTCACGTTGCCGGTCGGCACGACGGTCCAGGACCTGGCGCTGGCGATCCACCGCGAACTCGCCGAGAAGCTCAAATCCGCCCGCATCTGGGGCACCGGCGTCTACGACGGCCAAAGCGTCCATCTCACCCACGTCCTCCACGACAAGGACATCGTCGAGTTGCACTTCGGCTAACCGATCTGAGCAGAAACCGTGTCCCCGCCGTGAACACGTTGCAGAAAATCGCTGGACACAATGGCACTTTGGCAATGGAGCGGTATAATCGGGTACAAGATAGAAGGAGAGAGCATGATCGCAACGGTGGAACAAAAAGAAAGGATCAAGGGCGACTTGGCTGAGAGTGCCGCGGAGACACGAAACCCGGATGCTTGAAGACTCTGATAGGAGCAAGAGGGGCTATGAAAACGATTGGCAACGTCATGCAATTGGAATGGTGCGTGATACGCACCCTACGGACTGTCCTGATCCTCACCATCATGATCTCCGGCCAAGGATGGGCGGCCGCGGGTGGCGGCAAGGTCGTCACCTATCCGGCGCCGGCGGGCGAGACCCTGTCGACGGACTACGAGGTCTGGGCGGACGGGCAGAAGGTGGACGTCTACACGGCCCGCGTGCTCGACCCGCCGTTTGCGGGCAAGGAGTGGGACTTCGGCGGGCCGTACTCGTTCGCCAATTTCGACATGTCCGGGCCGGTCACGGTGCGGATCACCTCGCAGCGGTCGCTGCGCAACACGGTCGTCCGCCCGCAGTCGCCGGGGTCGATGCGTCCAGGTCGATGGACGACCACACGCTGAGTCTCGACGCTGGACGGCCCGCGCAAGCTCAGCATCGAGCCGGACGGCAAGAAGGGGCCGCTGCTGCTGTTCGCCAATCCGCTGGAGACGGACGCGCCGAAGCCGGGCGATCCGGGCGTGATCTACTTCGGTCCCGGCGTCCACAAGCCGGGGCAGATCGACGTCGGCGAGCGACCAGACGCTCTACCTGGCCGGCGGCGCGGTGGTGAAGGGGGCGGTCGTGGCCCGAGGGCCGAACATCCGCATCTGCGGCCGCGGCATCCTCGACGGCTCCGACTACGAGTGGCGCAAGGGCCCGTACACCTGTCACGATCGGCATCCACGGCACCAACGTCGAGGTGAGCGGCATCACCATCCGCGGCTCGTCGCACTGGACCATCGTGCCGCGCGACAGCCGGCACGTCACCATCCGCAACGTGAAGCTCTGCAACTCCCGCGTGCAGAACGACGACGGCATCAACCCCTGCAACTCGCAGGACGTGCTGATCACCGACTGCTTCATCCGCAGCGACGACGACTGCGTGGCCCTCAAGGGCCTCGACTTCGCGGCGCCGAACAACAACGTCGAGCGGATCACCGTGGAGAACTGCATCCTCTGGTGCGACCGGGCGCGCATCTTCCTGCTCGGCCACGAGAGCCGGGCCGCCGTTCATGCGCAACATCACGCTGCGCAACCTCGACATCATCCACTTCACGATGACGCCGTTCCTGCTTCGAGCCGGGCGAGGACATGCGGCTGGAGGACGTCACCGTCGAGAACGTCCGCATCCACGGCGAAGGCCAGGGCGAGCTGATCCGCCTGCAGCCGGTCGTCAACCAGTACATGCGCAAGAAGGTGCCCGGCTTCATCCGCAACGTGCGCTTCAAGAACGTGACCATCGACGGCAAGCCCGGCGAGTACCTGGTGCAGGTCGAGGGCGCCGACGCCGAGCACGACGTGCAGGACGTGACCTTCGAGAACGTCTCGATCCTCGGCGAGAAGCTGACACAAGGTGCCGGCCGGGTAAGGCTCGGCGAAAATGCGAAAGACATCCGCTTTATCCCGCAGCCCTGATGCCCACGTTGAGGTGGCATCATCAGGGCTTGGTTCGTAGTGTGCCCGTAAGGGCATATCCAAGACGCCTTACGGCGTCACTACAAACGGGATGACTGACGCCACCCGGAGGCCAGAGATACTTGCCCGTCATCACGCTTATTGCGGCGGGAAGCTGAGGTCGTAGCCGGGGTGCATGGCGAGGCCGATCTGCTCGACGCCTCCCTGGCGGCCGTTGTACCAGAGCAGCCACCGGTCGCTGCGCGCCGTCGAAGACGGCAAACGGCTTGTAGCAGGCGTCGGCGTCCCAGGCGCCGGCGACGGGAAAGAGGATCGGGTTGTCGGGATGGCGCTGCCAGCCGGTGACGCCGTCGCGCGAGCGGGCCAGGCCGATCTGGGCGCGGTTCTCGTCGCCAAAACCGATGTAAAACATGATATGCCAGTCGCCGGCAAAGGAAGCACCTTCGTCATTACCATGCCGGACTCCACCTCCTGACCTGAAATCCTCACCTATTCTGCCTTCTGTCATCGAAAATGATGACATTGCCCGTTCACGCATGAACGAGGCAAGTTCGTGCGCGCGTAAAAATAGCAGGCGGGCTCTTGAAAGATTGGTTGGCGCGGCTATCCTGATACCTGATTTCGCTGACGGACCCTGGAAAGGGCCGAATTACCTGTGTTTTCGGGGCCGAAACGCAGATGGAAAGGCCCGACTGGGACTTTTCCAGCGGAATCGATGCATCTGCGAAGCCCTCTCGGTGGGAGATCGAGGGCTTTGCTATAGTCATTCTCGATAGCTTGTTCCTATTTCGGCTCATGAAGCGCCGTGGCGGCTCTGCGGCTGGCGCAGAGGGTTCAGGCCCCCCCGGTGTTTCATAGGGAGAGCAACGCATGAGCACCGATACAGGCCGTGAGAGAATTGACGGGGGGAGACGACGACGCACGGTGGTCCAACTGACTCCGGGCGCACAGCCGGGGCAGGCCGGAGAGTTGCTTGTTTCATCTCCTTCCCAAGAATCCGCTGACCAGAGCAAGCCGAGGGAGAGGAACGAGCCCAGCGGCCCGAGAGAAGGCACCAAGGAGGGTGCGCAAGGCATGTCGTTGTTTCCTGTTTGGTTGCGCCGCCTGAGAGAGTATGGATTGGCCCTGCTTTTCGTGGCGGCGTCCGCCCTGGTGCGCTGGGCACTGGGGGAAGTGCTGAGCCCTGCACCATTCCTCGTATTCTATTTGGCATGGGTCGTCGCGGCGGCGTTTGGCGGGCTGGGGCCGGTGCTGCTGGCGGCGATCACCTCGTGGTTGTGCGTGGACCTTTTCTTCGATTCCACCCCTTGGCACGTCGGTTTCGGTGCTACGGCGTCCGCGGGCAGATTCGTGGTTTTCATGGCCGGCGGAATGGCCGTCGGCATCATTGGCGAGAAGACGCGCCGAGCCCGAATCCACGAGCGCCGGCAGACGGAGGAACTGGCCGGCGCGAATGCGGCCCTGGGCGAGAGCGAGCGCCGGCTGAGCCTGGCGCAGCAGATCGCCCACGTCGGTACATTCGATTGGGACATCCGCACGGGCGTGAACATCTGGACGCCGGAACTGGAGGCGATGTACGGCCTGCCGCCCGGCGGATTCGCCAAGACCGAGGCAGCCTGGGAGCAATTGGTCCACCCGCAGGACCGGGCCGAAGCGTTGCATCTTGTAGCGCGAGCTTTCGAGGCCGGCGAGCCCACGGAGGGCGAGTGGCGCGTCGTCTGGCCCGATGGCAGCGTGCATTGGCTGGCCGGTCGTTGGCAAGTGTTCAAGGACGAATCGGGAAAGCCGCTCCGCATGACGGGCGTCAACATCGACATCACCGAGCGCAAGCGGGCGGAGGAGGCGCTGACGGCCAGTGAGCGGAAATACCGTTCTCTCGTGCACAACATTCCCGATGTCACATGGACGACGGATCGGGAAGGACGCACGCGGTTCATCAGCCCGAACGTGAAGGACGTCTACGGGTATTCGGCCGAGGAGATTTACGCCGGGGACGATATCTGGCTGGGCAACGTCCATCCCGACGACCGGCCGCGGCTCGAGAAGGTCTTTGGCGAGCTGTTCACCCAAAAGAAGCCGTATGACGTCGAATACCGGATCCGGCGCAAGGACGGGAACTGGATCTGGCTGCACGACCGGTCGGTGTCAACCTACGAGAAGGAGGGACAGTGGTATGCCGACGGCGTGTTTTCCGACGTCACGGAACGCAAGCGCATGGAGGAGGAGATCCAGCGGCACACGGAGCACCTGGAGGAGTTGGTCGAGGCGCGCACGCACGAGGTGCAGGAGTCCGAGCGGAGGTATCGCTCGCTGGCGGAGAACGCCCCGGACATCATTCAGCGGTTGGATCGGGAGCTTCGTCATCTCTACGTGAACCCGGCCTTTGAGCGGGCGACCGGCTTATCCCCGCATGCCGTGATCGGCAAGACCGATCGCGAGTTGGGACTGCCCCAAGACCTCATTCCCTTCTGGGAACAGGCGGCGCAGATGGTCTTGCGAACGGGGGAAAGCCAGATCATTGCCTTCGAGATGCCCACCCCGCAAGGGCGCCGACACTATGAAGCCCGTCTTGTGCCGGAATTCACGCCGGACGGCTCGACCGGGTATGTCCTCGCCATCACGCGCGACATCACCGAGCGCGAGCAGGCCGAACAGGAGCTGAGGGAAAGCCGGAATAGATATCAGGCTCTGATAGAAACGACCGCTGACTTCATCTGGGAAATGGACACCTCCGGGAAGTACACGTATTGCAGTCCGCAGATGAAAGGCCTGTGGGGATATGAGCCCCAGGACATGATCGGCAAAACTCCTTTCGATGTGATGCCTCCGCAAGATAGGGAACAGGCCATCGAGAGCTTCATGTCCCTGGCAAAGTCGCCCCGGCCCTTCACGGGACTGGAAGCGTCCTCGTATGACAGTCAGGGCCGCTTGATCACCGTGGAGATCAGCGGAGTTCCTTTTTTCGATGCCGACGGTCAATTGCTGGGCTACCGGGGAATCTCCCGGGACGTCACGGAGCGCAAGCGCGCCCAAGAGGCACTGGCCGAGAGTCGCAAGAAGTACCGCGGGCTCGTGGAGAAGGTCAACGACTGGGTCTGGGAGATCGATGCGGACGGCGTCTACACGTACGCGAGCCCCCGCGCTGGACCTGCTGGGTTACTCGCCCGAGGAAATCGTGGGAAAGACGCCCTTCGACTTCATGCCGCCCGCGGAAGCCCAGCGGGTCTGGAACGCCTTCCAACCTATCTGGCTCGAGAGGAAGCCTCTGGAGCAGATCGAGAACACCCTGGTCCGAAAGGACGGCCGCTTAGTCACCGTCGAGACCAGCGGGATGCCGGTGTTCGGGGAAGACGGGGTCTTCCGGGGGTATTCGGGCATCGACCGCGACGTGACCGCGCGCAAGGAGGCCGAGGAAGCGCTGCGGGAGAGCGAGGAGCGGTTCCGCAAGATCTTTGAAGAAGGACCCATCGGGATGGTCCTGACCAGCCGCGACTTCGGGCTTTTCCGAGCCAATCCCGCGTTTTGTCGGATGCTGGGGTATACCTCCGAAGAAATGAATGGCCTGACCTTCCTCGATGTGACGCATCCGGAGCATCGCGCCGTCGACCGGGACAACGTAGAAAGACTCTGGCAGGGCGAGATCCCGATCTACCGGACGGAGAAGCGTTACGTCGCCAAGAATGGCGACATCCGCTGGGGGAACCTGTCGGCCTCCCTGATCCAGGACCGCGAGGGCCGGCCACTCCATGCTTTGGCCATCGTGGAGGACATTACGGAGCGCAAGTGGGCCGAGGAACAGTTGCGCCGCAGCGAGGAAGACCTCGAACCGGGCGCAGGCGGTGGCTCAGACGGGAAGCTGGCGGTTGAACGTCCGTCGCAATCGAGCTGCTCTGGTCCCGGGAGACCCACCGCATGTTCGGTATCCCCGAGGGGACGCCCATGACGTATGAAACGTTTCTCGCCGCCGTACATCCGGCGGACCGGGAGTATGTGGATCGCCAGTGGACGGCGGCGCTGCGCGGAGAGCCCTATGACATCGAGCATCGCATCCTCGTCGAAGGCCGGTTGAAGTGGGTGCGGGAGAGGGCCGAGTTGGAGTTCGATGAGGCGGGAACTCTCCTCGGCGGGTTCGGGACCGTCCAGGACATCACCGAGCGCAAGCGGGCCGAGGAGGCGCTGCGGCAAAGTGAGGAGAAACACAAACGGCTCATTGAGACGACGAACACAGGCTACGTGATCATCGACGGTCAGGGGCGTGTCATCGATGCCAACCAGGAGTACGCGCGATTGACCGGCCGTGGGCGTGTCGAGGACGTGGTCGGCCACAGCGTGCTGGAATGGACGTCCCCTGGCGATGTCGAGCGCAATGCGGCGGAGGTGCGGGAATGTGTCGAGCGGGGCTTTGTCCGCAACCTGGAAGTTGACTATCTCACCCCCACGGGCCAACTCATCCCCGTGGAGATCAATGCCACCGTGCTTCGCGCCGGGGGCAGCATCCGGATTCTGTCCCTTGTCCGCGATATCACCGAGCGCAAGCGGGCGGAGGAGGCACTGCAGGCGAGCGAGGAGAAGTACCGCTTTCTCGTCGAGAACTCGAAGGACATCACCTGGACGATCGATCTTCAGGGCCGGTGGACGTTTATCAGCAGCAACGTGGAGAACGTGATCGGATACCGGGCCGACGAGGTTATCGGCAAGACCGTCTGGGACTTCCTGGCGCCCGAGTGCCACGACCTTGTCAGGGAAAGGCTGAGCCGGCGCCGGCGCGGTGAGGACGTGCCGCCCTACGAGGTGCTGGTGGTGGGCAGAGACGGTCGTCACACGCCTTTCGAGTTGCGCACGGCGCCTATTGTCGATGACCGCGGGAACATCGTGGGCGTGCAGGGCGTGTCCCGGGACATCACGGAGCGGAAGAAGGCGGAAGAGGCCCTGCGCGAGTGGAACGCGACGTTGGAGAGCAGGGTCGCCGAGCGAACCGAGGAGCTGGAGCAGCGGGCCCGGCAGCTTCAGAAGCTGACGCTCGAGCTGACGGAGGCGGAAGAGCAGGAGCGCAAACGCCTCGCCGAAATCCTCCACGACGATCTGCAGCAGGTGCTGGCGGCGGCCAAGTTCCAGGTGGGGCTCCTGGACGGCCGGGTGAGGAAGGACGCCGAGTCACAGGAGATCGCGGGACAGGCCAAGGATTTGCTGACCGACGCGATCGCCAAATCCCGCAGCTTGTCCCACGAGCTCAGCGCGCCGACCTTGTCCCAGAGCGATCTCGGCGAGACGTTCGAGTGGTTGGCCGAGCAGATGCAGAAAAAGCACGGGTTCACGGTCCATCTGGATCTAGGCGAGCGGATCGAGCTGGCGTCGGAGCCGCTGCGGGCTCTGCTCTACAAGGCGGCCCGGGAGGCGCTGTTCAACGCGGTCAAACACGCGGGGGTGCGCGAGGCGAAGCTCCGTCTGCGGCATCAACGCGGCCGCATTCGGCTCTCGGTGTCGGACCAAGGCCGGGGGTTCGATCCCAGGGAACCCGGCCACAACCTCGGGTTCGGACTTCGGAGCATCCGGGAACGCGTCGAGTACCTGGGCGGTCGCATGAAGATCCGCAGCGCCGTCGGCAAAGGCAGCGTCTTCCTCATCACCGTGCCGGACGCGGAAGGTCTCCGTGAGCACGGCTGGAACGGACTAGTAGGATGGGCTCTGAGCGCCGATGCGGGTAATTCCGAACAGCATAGATCACAACCCATCCAAACATGCACCTACTGCCCTGCGTTGTCCCGGCGTTGCTTGAGCTCCCGCCAGGTGGTCAGGACGATTCCCTGCTCTTTGATGAACGAGCGGACGTCGGGGTCGAGCATCAGGCGCAATTCCGCCGCGCGGGCCTTGCCCGAGCCGGAGAACTGGGCGAACACTTCCGTCGGGGCGGTGCAGTGGACGATGATCTGCGTGATGCCCGGCTGCATTTCGGCGAGCAGCTTCAGCAACTGCTGTTTCCTGCCCTCGTAGTCCGGGGCGTTCGTCGGCTGGGTCACGAGATCGTCGATCACCGGCAGTCCTCCTTTCCAAACCCTTTCCCCCAACGCCGTGAGCAGGAGTCTGAGCTTGCCGACCCCGGGGCCTGCGTGCTGCATGTGGCCGCCGATCATGAGGACGGGAATCTTCTTTTCGATGCCGACCTTGACGTAGGACTCGATGAACGGCTCGTAGAAACACGTCCCCATGTGGCTGTCGAGGTGGGTCGGCGTGATGCCCACGGCCTGCGCCTTGTCGATCTGGGCGCGGATCTCCTTCTCGAATTCCTCGACGGTCGCGTGGTTCAGCACATCCTCGACCTGTTGCCAGAGATAGCCCTGCGGATCGACGAGGCCGGGGGCGGCGGGCTTGCCCACGAGCGGACCCCAGCGGTAGTTGTCCCACTCCGACGTTGAGCGTCAGGTGCAAACCGGCGTCCACCTGCGGATGGTCCTTCAGGTAGGCGGCGATGTGCGGGACCCACGGGCACGGCATCATCACGCTCGTGGAGGTGGCGACGCCTCCGTTCGAGGGCTTGGATCGCCCCCTGGTCGGAATCGTACGACATGCCCGCGTCATCCACGTGGAAGATGACCACCTTCGTGCCGCGGGGCCATCCCAGCCGTTCGGCATACGTCATTTGCTCGCGGACGACGGTCGGTCCGCCCGAAACCAGGCCGAAGGTGGATACCGTGCAGATGAGAGTGCTCAATAACATTGTCTTTCCTTCCTGAACGGATCGTGTCTCGTCGAACGGTTGGCGGCTCGTTTCCGTTTGCAGTGGGGTCCCCAACGCAGAATTCCGCGTTGGCCCAGTGACGCCGTAAGGCGTTATCTTCTGCCTTGAGGATATGCCCTTACGGGCACACTACCAACGAGCTTCGCAACCGCAACCGCTGGACGATTTCTTACGGGAGTATTGTAACGATGCCGTGATTTCCGTCTACCCGGAGCCTCTGGCCGGTTCTGATAATTTTCGTGGCGGCCGGGACATTGACCACGGCCGGGATGCCGTACTCGCGGGCGATGATGCTGCCGTGGGAGAGCAGGCCGCCCTGCTCCGTCACGATTCCGGCGGCCGGCACGAAGTAGGGGGTCCAGCCCGGATCGGTGAACGGGGCGACCAGAATCTCGCCCGCCCGGACCTGCTCGTCCGTATCCGCCCGCAGGATCACACGGGCCGCGCCCGTGGCCATCCCGGCACTGGCGGCGACCCCGTGCAGAACGTCGGCGCCGGCGTCCGGCATCTGCGGCTCCGGGACGTGTTGGTCGGGGTCGAACCGGCCGACCACGACCTTGGGTGGTGTGATCGACTTGTTTCTCTCATGCTCCGCGCGGCGGTCGGCGACGATCCCGGGGACGTTCCAGACCCGTGCTGCCGTGCAACACGGTCTCCAGCTCCTGCAGTTGCAGGAAGAACACATCGTCCGGTTGCCTGAGCACGCCGGCTTGCGACAGTCTGGCGCCGATCTCCAGGAGCATTCGACGCAACAGCATCGTCCAGCGGATGCATTCGTTCTTGAAGTTCTCGCGGAGGACCGAGCCGCTCCGGGCGGCACGCAGGAAGCGATCGAAAATCATCCGCTTGATCGGATTGTGCAATTGCCGGCGGCAGCGCTCCTGCAATTGCTCCCGTTGGCGGACCCGCCCCTGCTGATTCCGGAGAGGGTTCATCACATCCGGCTGGGCCAGGTAGCCGCGCACGAGCTTCAGGACGTAGTCGGGCGTCTCGGACCAGGGCTGGTTGTAGAGCTCGAGCTCGCCGCGACAGTGGTGGCCGTGGCAGGCCATGAATTGGTCCCAGCCCCTGAGGAACGCTCGGCCTTCCTCCGTCGCCGACAGCCTCTCTCGGATGGTGCCCCACGTGTCATGCGAGAGCAGCACCTGGCGCACGGGTGAGACCGGACGTGCCTGGGCCGCCAGTCGCCACAGGTCGATGCCGGCCTGGGCGCTGGCCATACCGCCCGTGTCCGCGAGAAGGTGGTTGGCCAGCGCGCCGTCGGTGTCGCCCAACCAGCGCTCGCAGACCTTGTACAGGAGGGCCAGAGGGGCCGTGGTCAGCACGGCATAGAGCAGATCCAACCTGGCGACGCCGTCCTGCGTGACCGCCGTGAACCGGCGGCCCAGCTCCTCCAGCGACAGGCGGGAGAAATCCAGGTCTTGGAGGCGGCAGTTGATCTTCTGCATCTCTTGTACGGATATGCGGGCCTTCTCCTGCCGGTGCGCGACCATCAGGCGAATCGACCACGGGAGTCGAACGATCATCTTCGTCGTGCTGACCTTCAGGTCCGGCGCATCCCCGGCGACGTCCGATGGCGCGCCCTTCGGCGCCGCCGCCTGTCCTCCGCCGATCAGCGCGCGGTAGTCAAAATGCCGCGCACCGGGCAGGTGCCGGATGATCGCCATTCCCATGCTGGCATTGAAGTACAGACGGCCTGCCACCGGTCGCAGGAATCTCGTTCTGTCCAGGTCTTCGAGACCGAGTATGGTCAGGACCGGTCTCAGGAGCGTGTCGTCGGTAGCCTCGGCAAACGACGAGGTCATGGGCGTCATCACGTCCGGGAGCACTTCGCCGAGGTTCGCATTGGTCCAGACTTGACGGTCCTCCCAGGACTCGGCGCCGGGTATCACGGTGATGGGCCGGGATTGCACGAAGAAGACCGTTCCTCTCTGTACGGTCCATTCCATGTCCTCCGGGCGGCCGAGCCGGGCCTCCGCGCGCTTGGCGAGCCGAGCCAGCCGGATTACCGTACGCCTTTCGATGGATGACTGAGACGCCCGCTCCGGCGCGACCGGTTGCTGTCGAATACCGCCATGTTGATCGAGCACGCTCTCGATTCTCTTGTCGCTGATGGTCCTGGCGAGGAGGTGGAGATCGCGTTTTCGTACGAGGAATCTGTCCGGCGTGACTTGGCCCCAGACGAGGGCCTCCCCGAGCCCGAAGCAGGCCTCGATGACGATCCGGTCGCCGCGCCCGTGGCCGGGTCGGTCGTGAACAGCACGCCGGAGGCATCCGCCGGCACGAGCGCCTGGACGATCACCGCCATGCCAACGGCACGATGGTCAAAGCCGTCCTGCTCGCGGTAGTCCCAGGCCCGCTCGGTCCACAGCGAGGCCCAACATTGCTTGACGGCCGCCAGGCACTCATCGATATCCGTGATGCCCAGATAGGTGTCGTACTGGCCGGCGAAGGACTGGCCCGGCAGGTCCTCCGCCGTGGCCGAGGAGCGGACCGCGACGAATCCCGCTTTCAGCCTGTGGTAATGCATCTCTACGGCTCGGCGGGTCTCTTCGGTCATGGGCGCCTTAATAATAGCCTCTCGAATCCCCGCCAGGATCGTCCTCCTCTCTTCAGGAGGGACTGAGGCCAGAGTGTCCGAAGCTGGTGCGACTTGACGAGCAATGCCGTTTGTCTCTGCGTGCTCCCGGTATGCCTCCACGGGAATGCAGAAGCCGGCGGGGACCGTCAGCCCGATCCGGCTCAGCCGGACCAGGCTGGCAGCTTTGGGCCCGATGGCTTTGTCATCTGCATCCGCCCGGGCGTCCAACCAAACGATCCTCGTCTGGCTCATGGTTGTGGCTCTCTCAAACGCCATCCGTGCAAGAGACCGCAGAACCTGACTTCTACCCAGTCCGGGTTGGGCCGGTTCACCCGCGCCGCACGCGTGCCGAAGGTCCGACGGGCGATTTTTGTCATTTCCGCTTGTTTTTTCGGCTGTCTTCCTTAAAATCAAGGAGCCACGCGGTTCATGGTAACTATATGAGCCGTCGGAGAGGTGTCAGAGCGGCTTATCGAGCGGTCTTGGAAAGGCCGTGTAGGGTTTACCCTACCGCGGGTTCGAATCCCGCCCTCTCCGTTCTGTCTGCGTATTCTTCGGGGGAGGCCGCAGGCCCGGAAGCATGGTTGACGCCCGCATGAAGGAGAATCGGACGTGACGGAATTGCAAGGAAGCGAGGGGAGAATCGTTCGCCGGGGGCCGTACCCGGAGTTCACCTGGACGGCCCTGTTGCTCGGGTATGGCATCGGCATCCTGATCACGATCAGTCTCGGGTACGCCGCCTTGATCCTGGGATTCTCGCACGAAGGCTCGGAACTGGCGGCGATCCTGGGCTATGGCGTCCTGCGCGGCCTGCTCGGCCGCACCAGCATCATCGAGAACAACATCAACCAGACGATCGCCACCAGCGTCAATGGGGCCTCGGCGGGGATGATGTTCACGATCCCCGCGTTGTTCATCCTGAACGAGACCGACTTCAATCCCCTCCTGATGGTCTTCGCCTGCATCGCGGGCAGCGTCTTGGGCACCGCCTTCATCATCCCGCTGCGCAAGCAGATGATCGACTTCGAGCGGCTGACCTTCCCGGGCGGCGTCGCCGTGGCGACTGTCCTGCGCTCGCCCGGGGCGGGCGTGCACAAGGCGATTCTGCTGCTGATCGGAATCGGCCTGAGTGCGACGGTGAATCTGATCAGCCACATCGCCAGGTTCGAGAACCTGCCGCTGGGCCAGTATCTGGGCATGCCGGCGTACCTGAACGGCTTCTGGTTCATCTCGCTGCTGACCGTCGGCGTGGCGTTCATCGCCGGCCGGGGCGGTTTCGCGTTCATCATCGGCGGCTTCGTCTGCTACTGGATTCTGGGGCCGATCCTGGCGGCGATGGGCCTGCTGCCCGTCGCTCGATCCGTCCCAGAATCCCTACGCCGCGCATCCCGGAACTCATGCGCAAGCAGCTCTTTCGGCCGGTGGGGATCGGCATGCTCATCGGCGGTGCGATCACGGGCATCGTCTTTGCGTTGCCCCTGGTCCTCAACGCCATCCGGAGCATGCAGGACGCCGCCAGGACCAAGACGGGCCTGTCGCGAGATGAGATGCCGATCCGGTTCCTGTACTTCGGCATTGCCGCCGCGGTGCTCATGCTGTCGATCGTGGCGGTCTACTCGGTTCGAGGGGATGGGCATTGTCCGGGGCGTCATCATGGCCCTGGTCGGGACGCTGTGGATCTGGATGGCCGGCGTGATCCTCTCGGAGTGCATCGGCCGGACCAACTGGTCGCCCATGAGCGGCATGACCCTGATCGGCGTGACCATTCTCGTCCTGATCGTCCGCGACCTCGGCAGCAAGGGTGCGATCATCTCCTCCGTGATGGTCGGGGCGGCCATGTGCTGCTCCATGGCCCAAGCCACCGACCTGATGCATGGATCTGAAGGCCGGCTACCTGGTCGGGGCGATCCCGCGCCGGCAGCAGACCGCCCAATTTCTCGCCACCTGGCTGGGCCCCGCCATCGTCATGGCCCTGATCTTCGTGCTGCACCGGGCCTACGGCCTGGGCAGCGAGCGCCTGCCCGCGCCGCAGGCCCGGGCGCTGGCCAGCGTGATCAACGGGCATCCTGCACGGCGATGCCCCCGTCCTGAAGTACGCGCGTCGGGGCCGTCCTGGGCGTGATGCTCAGTGCCACCGGCGTCGGCGGGCTCGGCATCCAGGTGGGTCTGGGCTTCTACCTGCCGTTCAATATCGTCCTGACCTACACGATCGGCATGCTGCTGCGAATCCTCGTCGATTGGCGGCGGGGGCTGCGCTACAGCGAGGAGGTCGGCATCCCGGTCGCGGCGGGCTTCATCGTCGGCGAAGGCCTCATGGGCGTCGGTTTCGCCGTGTACTCCGTTGTGGCCGGCATGATGGGCAGGTGACTACTATGAGAAGGCTTGGCTTTCTTTTGGTGATCGTCGGGTTCCTGGGCGGGGCACTGGCGTCCGTGGTAAACCAGACCGCCGTACGGTGGAACTGGTTCATCCCCGCCGTGGTGGTCGGATTTGCTGGGCGTGGTTCTGGTCCGGCTGGGCCGAAGGCGGGAGGTTCGCGCGACGGAGCGGCTGGTCTCCAACATGCGGGCCATCCAGGACAGCCTCCGCCGGATCGCTCAGAACATGACCCAGCTCAACGCCGAAAAGCAGTCCATCGACCCATACGAGGTCCGTCACCGCCTGGAGGAGCTGTTCGCGGACGATCTGAGCACGTTCATCACGGCCCGGGAGAGCATCGCCCATTCCTACGGACTGGCCGCCTACGCCGACGTGATGAGTTCCTTTGCCGCCGGGGAGCGGTACCTGAACCGTGCCTGGTGCGCCTCGGCCGACGGCTACGTCGATGAGATCCACCAGTACCTGGGCAAGGCGAAAGAGCAATTCGCCTCCAGCCTCGACAAGGTCCTTGCCCTCCAAGTCGCCCCGGGCCCGCAATCGGGAGGAGCCGTGACCCTTCAACCAGACCAGCCGTAATCCCGGAGCAGCACCTGAATTAGGGTGCCTCGTCATGCGCTTGCACTTGACATGCTCGACGTATCGGTGGAAGACATGCCTACGACGCGCGTAGGCTGCCACCCGTAGTGACGAGCTCAGGTTTCCTTCTTGCCGAACCAGCCCTCCGGCGGGCACATGAAGTCGGGGATCCGGCGGACCTTGCCTTCGGGGGTGACGCAGGCCAGGACGCTGGAGCCCTCCGCCAGCAGCAGGCCGGTGCTCCGGCGGGTGAGCTTGTACGTGTGCTCCACCTTGCCCGGCGTGACGTTCGAGCAGGTGGTCTCCAGGAGCAGTTCCTCATCGTAGAAGGCCGGCCGGCGGTACTTGATCCGCAGTTCCGCCACGACGAAGAAGATCCCCTGGGCCTCCAGGTCCCGGTAGGCGACGCCGTTGGCGCGGAGCAGTTCCGTGCGTCCCATCTCGAACCAGACGGGGTAGACGCTGTGGTGGATCACGCCGCCTTTGTCCGTCTCGGCGTACCGCGGGACCACCGTGATCGTATGGCTCTGAATTGTCATCCGTTCGGGAAACTGCATACAGTCCGCAAGGATACCAGATGCCGGCCGGTCTGCAAGGGCTTGTCCGGGCCCCGGCCCAGCGTCGTCCCTTCGTGTCACGTCCGCAAATTATTCGAAATTTGAGCAAAAATTTGCTTTACGCGGACGTCGGGGTAGGTATAGTGACGATAGTAGGTGATAGGTAATAGTGCAGGTTGAGCCCTCAAGCCCCTGCGTGTTATCTCGCTTTTCCTCTCCCTCCGCCGCGCAGGGGCTTCTTTTTGAATCTGTGGCACGGCGGAGCGCCTGAGGCGGAAATCCGAAATTCCAAGCACCAAATCCGAAACGAATCCCAAATCGAAAGCACCAATGACCGAAACGCTGTCGCAGGCCCGCATCTTGGTTTTGAATTTTGGATTTTGGTGCATGAGATTCGCTTCGGATTTCGCGATTTGGAATTTGGGATTTCCACGTAGCGAGGCTGCGGATCTCGCATTCGGCGCTGGGTATGGGGATCGCTACGGGTCCAGTGACGCTCGATCTCTTCGAGGGTCTTGCCCTTGGTCTCCGGGACGAAGCGCCAGACGAAGACCAGCAGGACGACGCAGAACGCCGCGTAGAGCCAGAAGGGAAAGCCGTGGTGGAACGTCGTCCACCAGCCAGGGGTTCGTCGTCCATCATGGGGAAGGTCTGGGAGACGACGTAGTTGGCGACCCAGAGGCAGACCGTGGCGATGGCCATGGCCCGGCCGCGGATGCGCGTGGGGAAGATCTCCGAGAGGATCACCCACGTCACCGGTCCGACGGACAGGGCGAAGCAGGCGATGTAGCCGAGGATGAACAAGCAGCATCCACAGCGCCGGTGGTCTGGGTGTAGGCGGCCAGGCCCATCGCCAGCAGGCAGAGGCCCATGCCGGTCGAGCCGATGATCATCAGCGGCTTGCGGCCGAGCCGGTCCACCGTCCAGATGGCGACGATGGTGAAGGACAGGTTCACCGCGCCGACGACGATGTTCTGCAGCAGGGCGGCGTTGGTCTCCGAGCCCATCTTCTTGAAGATCTCCGTGCCGAAGTAGAGGAACACGTTGATCCCGGTGACCTGCTGCAGCACGGCCAGGACGATCCCGATGACCAGGACGATCCGCATGCCCGGCTGGAACAGCTGGGCCAGCGAGCCGGTCTCGTGGGCGAGGGTGTCCTTGATCTCCGCCAGTTCCGCCCGGGCCTGGTCGGCGCCGTTGACGCGGGTGAGAATGCCCAGGGCCTCGTCCTCGCGTCCCTGCTTCGTCAGCCAGCGCGGGCTTTCGGGGACGAGGAACAGACAGGACCAGCAGCACCAGGGCCGGCAGCGCCCCGGAGCCGAACATCCACCGCCAGCCGTGCGGCTGGTTCCACAGATCGTTCGCCCTGCAGGGCGATGAAGTAGTTGACGAAGTAGACGACGAGAATGCCCGAGACGATGGCGAACTGGTTGACCGAGACCATGCGTCCGCGGATGCGGGCGGGCGTGATCTCGGCGATGTACATGGGCGAGGTCATGGACGCCGCCCCGATGCCCAGGCCGCCGAGGATGCGAAAGAGGATGAACACGGTCGAGCGTCGTGCGGCATGGCGGTCCCGATGGCGGAGACGAAGAACAGGATCGCCGAGAGGATCAGCACCTTCTTGCGGCCGAACCGGTCGCTGATCGCCCCGGCGCCGGCGGCGCCGAGGGCACAGCCCAGCAGGGCACAGCCCATGGCCCAGCCTTCCTGCTGGGGATCGAGGCTGAAATGGGCCTTCAGCGGACCGATCGCGCCGTTGATGACGCCGGTGTCGTAGCCGAACAGCAGGCCGCCCAGTGCGGCCACGATGAGTGACGAGGAAGACATAGGTCGTGCTGCCGATCGCGACCGGCCCGCATCAGCGACCGACTCGCCGCGATCTGATGACTCCGGCGCTGTCCACCTGCAGGCTCGCCAGTCTCCGAGGATCTCATGGCTCATTCTTCTTGCAGTTCTCCATGCGCGTGTTCAGCGCCCAGTCGATGAACATGGCGTAATTGTCGTTCTCGTAGCTGCCGTCGAGGTTCTTGCACTTGCTCGCGGGCCGACTCCATCTGGCGGACGAACGGGGCGAGCCTTGTCGCCGAGGCTTTGCAGCGTGCGGGCGGCGTGCAGCACGACCGGCTTCGCGCGAGTCCAGCAGGCCCTGGGCCAGGACGGGCAGCGCCTCGTCGCACGAGCCGAGCCGGCACAGTACGCCGGCCGCGGTGAACCGCACGTTCGGGACTCGGGTCGTCCAGGGCCGTCTTCAGGGCCTCCGCCGCCGGCGGCCGCCTCGGGGCCGAGGGCGTCAAGGCCGACCGCCGCCCAGTAGCGCACGGCGCTGTCGCCGTCCTCGAGATACGTCCACCAGGGCCGGCAGGACCTTGGGGCCCGCGCCCACCAGCTCCGCCGCCGCGAGGATGCGCGACTGCGGGTACTTGCGCGGGTCCTGGACGATCTCATACGGCGTGGAGCCGGCGGCCCGGATGTGCATCTCCGCCTCCGGCAGCAGGTCCGTGTCCTTCGTCTGGACCATCCAGTCCCAGAGCTGCTTTCGCATGCGGTTCGAGCGTCTGCTCGATGTTCGGGCGAGCCGGCCAGGTTCCTGCACCTCGATCGGGTCGAGCAGCGTGTCGTACAACTCTTCCACCGGCTTGGTCGGCTCCCAGAACGGCTTCTCGATGCCGGCCATGCCGCCCTCTGCGGCCACCCGGCGCAGCTCCTGCATGATCTCGGCCTGGTCGCAGTAGTCGCTCGGCTGCACGTAAGGCAGGTGCGGCATGAAGTTGCGGATGTACTTGTAGCGCTTGTCCCGCACGCAGCGCGACATGTCGTACGCCTCATCGACCCGGCTGTGGGTCGCCGAAGATGTACTCGCGGGCGGGCGGCCGGCGGTCTCGCCCAGGAACGGCTGGCCCTGCATGTGCGCGGGGTCGGCACGCCGGCCAGACTCAGCACCGTCGGGGCGAAATCGACGAAGCTGACGAGCTGATCCGTCTTTCCGCCGGCGGCCAGCGGCGCGAGGTGCTGGTACTGCGCGGGGACCCGCACGATCAGCGGGACGCGCAGGCCGGTGTCGTAGAGCGTCCGCTTGAATCGCGGCAGGCCCAGGCCGTGATCGGCGAAGAAGAACACGATCGTGCTCTGCGGCCAGGCCGTCCGCCTCGAGCTGCTCGAGCAGCTCGCCGACCTGCTTGTCCATGGTGGTGATCAGGTCGTAGTAGCGGGCCCAGATCTTGCGGACCATCGGCGTGTCGGGATAGAACGGCGGCAGCGAGAGCCTTGGGGATCGTGACGCTCCTCGGGCTTGAGCTTCGAGCCGTACTTCGGCGACGAACTCCTCGTCCGAGCCGTTGATCTGGCCCTGGTGCGTGGCACGTGATGTTGAAGACGCTGAAGAAGGGCTGGCCGCCGGGCGCGGTTGCGCCAGTGGGCGGTCGGGCTCGAATCGTCCCAGATCGTCGCGTCCTTGAAGTTGTAGTCCTCCTTGAAGTTGTTCGAGCAGTAGTAGCCGGCGTCCCGCAGCAGCTTCGGGAAAGGCTCGATCTGCCTGGGCAGCGTGACCTCGGAGCGCAGGTGCTGCGTGCCGAGCGTGGTGGCGTACACGCCGGTGATCAGGCACGAGCGGGCCGGCGAGCAGACCGGGGCGGTCGAGTAGGCGTTCGTGTAGCGGATCGCCTGGCCGGCGAACCGGTCCAGGTTGGGCGTGACGGCGTACGGGTCGCCGTAGCAGCCCAGGTAGGGGCTGGTGTCCTCGCAGGTGATCCAGAGGATGTTGGGCCGCGCCGGCTGCGGCTGCTCCGCAGGCGGCAGAGGCGGCCCGGGGACCGGCTCCATCATGCACCCGGCGACCGTCAACGCCGAGGCGCACAAACCCGCCTCCTTGAGAAACTCGCGGCGAGTGTGAACTGAAGACTCCATTGTGTTACTCCATGATACAAATTCATCAAACTGTGCCGTCATACATCATCACCAATGGAATCCTCCTGTACCCTGTATATCGGTCCGCCGGGCATTATCAGTCGCCGCCGCGCCAGGCGGCAAGCCGCCATGATGTCCTCGGCCACCCCTGCAAAGGCCCAGACCAACGGTGGCGACGGGTGGCAGCGGCAAGCGGAGTCCTCGGAGCTTGCCACTGGTCTCGGGCATCGGCATCGGATTGGAATGGTGGAATGATAGAATAGTGGAATGCTGGGTATTCTGCCCACCTGGCCGGCTCTCCGAAATTGGGTTCGTTTTGCACAATCAGTCCGACGGGGGCCGAGGCCGGCGGGTCGAGGGGCGAGGGACGAGCCCCGTCCCACCCGGCAAGACCGAGGAAATTGGGTTCGTTTTCCACATTTTGCCCTCCGGAACCCTGGCCGACAGGCGAAATTGGGTTTGTTTCGCACAATCGCCCCTCGTCCCCCAGGCCTCGTCCCGCCCGGCCCCGCCGGCTCTTCGTAGAGCCTGCCCTGAGCGACAGCGAATCGGTCGGGCGTCAGGGAGCCCGACTTCTTCCGCTGGTGCGCGGAAATTGGGTTCGTTTTGCACATTTTCCCCGCGTCCCACGCCCCTGGGGCCACATCCCACCCCGTCCCGCCGGGAATTGGGTTCGTTTTGCATCTTTCGTCCGCCCGGGGACCCCGCCTTGCCCACGCTGGGGGGAATTGGCTTCGTTTCGCACATCTTATCCCATCAAATTGGGTTCGTTTCGCACGATTGCTTTTCGGCCGCGGGGGCGGTGCAAATTGGCTTTGTTTGTACAGCGATCTCCCAACCGACTACTGACTACCGGCTACCGCCTTTTGGCTTCGTTTCGTACGTTGGCGCACCACGCGGGAGTGGCTCTGCTTGCAGACCTAAAGGAGTTGGAGGGTCCGCAGAGTCGCAGATTTTCGCAGATTTGAGAAGTAGGGAGGAGATCCATTGCGGTTCGTCGTTTCTTTCTCTCGCTCTTTGCTTTTTGAGAATCTGCGCTAATCGGCGAAATCTGTGGACAACTGGTTTTGACTGCGGTCACCTCAGCCGGCGGCCGCGCTTCTTTATAATAGACGTTTCTCGATGCCTGTATGTTGTGCAGAAATCAAAAATAGGACAGAAATTCTGAGGGGATGTGTGAAGAATGGCACGGGCAGCCTGCCCGTCGGTACTGTGGCATCGGCATCCTGCCGATGATTCATGGGCTGAAAGGGGCCCCCCAACGCAAAATTCCGCGTTGGGGACCCCAAGCCCATGCCACGCTGCACGGAACCCCGCGTTTGGCGCCCTACGGGTACCAGCGGGGAGATCGCCAATGGAGCGGCCCCGAATGGCCGGGCGTCCCAGCGCGACCTTCGGGCGCAACTCAATGCCACGCGTGCAGACGCGGAGGCACAGGAGAAGACCCGGATCGAACCTCCTTCCTGACTCTGCGTCACTGTGTCTCTGCGACGACATAATCCCTTATTCCAGATAGGACCCCGGACCGCTCAACCGAAGCCGCCACAGCCGAAAGAAACGAAAAAAGGCGAAAGAAAGGAGGAAGAGGCAGAACAGACCTGCAGGGTCGTTCCCTTTTTGCGTCTTCTTTCGTTTCTTGCGGCCCTGTTCTCCTGACGGTGGAATTCCCGCAAAAAATCCCGGGAAGAACTCCGGTGACACCTTACTTATTTCGGTCTTGAATTCAGCATGGCGTCCCCCCAATTCCCGTCCACTTGCAGCGGCTTTCCGGTGGCACATCCGACACGGCAGGGTCACCGGGTCGAGGCCACAGGTCCGCCCCGGCATCCGGAGCCCCCGCCCTTGCTCGGGCTTGCTGCCCGTGGGAAGGCGCAGGAGCAGGCCTCGGGGGCCTGCTCCTGTGTCGAGGGACATCTTCGTCAATTAAAGGCGGGGCCGATCAGTTGGCCGGATACTGCTCCGGGTCGGTGAACAACGTGAAGGACATATCTTCGCTCGCGCCGGTCTGGTCGTAGAGCGGCGTCCACAGAAGGGTGTCGCTCCACGGCGGGCCGTGCGGGAAGAGAGTCGTCACCGCGTCGTCGTTGTAGACATGCTCGTGATTCGTCCAGCCCCATTTGTACGGGTACGAGGGATCCTGGTACACCGCGACGACGCTGAACCAGTAGACCTGCTTCGGTCCGGGCTGGTACCACCAGTGGTCCCTCGGAATCGACACCGAGTAGCGATACACCGGCTCATAGCCCTGCTGCACGCTCACGCCCGCGCTCTCCGGGTGCTTGTCGAACCCGACGAGGACCTCGTCGTAGTCGAAGGCGTTGTACTCCCAGACGAGTCGCCCCGGTTTGCTGTAGGTGCTGGGGTCGTTCGGATAGGAGGTCCGGAACGTCGGTCCAGATCGACAGCCAGAAGTAGTAGGGCTTCTTCGGAGCCGGCAGATCTAGCAGGCACACGGCTGGTAGTTGTAGCCGAGGTACGACCCCCACCAGACGGCCGCGGTGATCGGATTGCGGGAATTGCAGAGCAAGTCATCGGCCACCTGGTACTGGACGGTGAGACCCCCAGACTGGTCCCCGGTCGTCAGGCGGAACGCCAAGCCGACCTTGCGGCCATAGTAGGAGTGCGTGGCGGGGTATGCCAGCGTCTTCCAGGAGGCCGTGGCGGCATCCGTGCCTTCGGCATACACGGCCACGTCATTCCATTCCCGGACCGAGGTCTTCCAGCCCCAGCGGGTCGGGCTGGTGCCCGGTTTTTGAACCAGGTAGGCCTGGACGCTGAGCCAGTAGATGACGGGCTTGTCCGGCGTCCCGGTCTGGTCGAAGGCCTCCGTGTCTTTGATCGGGAAGCTGTAGCGGTACACGTATTTGTGGTTGTACGGAACGTACAAGTTCGTGCAGGGGCTGTAGAAGCTTTCGAGCTTCGAATCCAGCCTGGATACGGTGAACTCTCCGGGCGAGAACGTCTTCTTCCAGAGGATCTCTCCCGGCCTGCTGTAGCCGGCGGCGCCGGAGGCGGGAAGGTCCTTGTGGATATTCAGCGTGAACCGGACGTTGTTGGCGTCGCGGTCGGGCAGGATGTCGTAGAACCACGAGCCCCAGAGGTCGATCGCGGTCAGCGGCCCGGAGACCTTGCACTCGAAGTCATCGGCCAGGATCTGGGGCGGCCACGTCCTGGGGGAATCGTCCGCGGCGTCAACGTCGACGCCCGTCGCGTCCAGGTCCGGCAACTGCTCCCATTTGAGGGTGGTCCCCGAAGCCTTCGTGAGGGTGGCCATGGAAACCTGGTCCTCGTAGTGCGGCCAATCGCGCAGACCTGTGAACGGCTGATCCCACTTGACGTAGCTGCCCGGCGTGTCCAGGGCGAAGCTCAGATCGTAGCTGGCCGACTGCGGGCAGACGGCCGAATTCTCCAGCGGCCGAACTCCGCCGACGGGGGGTTGGTATCCCGTGGCGAGATCGGGCGACTGAACGGTGAAGATGACCCCATCGTCCAGCCAGTGCGCCGGACGAGCCTTCCAGCCCCACGGGTAGGTCGGCGTCTGCGCCCCGTCATACACGGCCGTGATGCTGAGCCAGAACACCCGATCCTTCGTCGCCTGGGAGGTACTTCTCCTGCCAGAAGTACTGCTCGGGCTTCAACGGCACCGTGTATTCGAAGCAGGTGTCGGAGGACTTGCCGGGGAACCGATCCGTTCCCACCTGCGTCACGAGCACCTGGTCCGCCGGGAGGCGTACGAGGTAGCAGCAGCGCGCCAGGACGACTATAGGTGTAGGTCGCCCCGTCCGCAGGGATGTTGCTCCAGAAGCCCAGCACCCAGGTCGACGGCCGCACGGGCGGATAGTCGGACTGCGTCCACCCCACGTAGGAACCCCACCAGTGGACACTGGCGATCGGCATGGACCCCAGACACCGGAAATCATCCGCGACCAGGTTCCACGTGGCGTTCGTGGCGTAAGGGACCGTGTAGCCGCCCGAAACCGTCGACGTACGCCGGCACATCCCATCCACAGTACACCGGCGTCTTGGCCCGGGGATCGTTCTCGATGGGAGGCTGCTCCCATTTGAAGCTTTGCCCGTCCTGATAGGACGCGGCCTCGATCCGGACCGCATAGTCCTCGACTTCCCCGTTGGGGGCTGGGCCCAGGTAGGTCAGCCCGGCCGCCGAACTGAAGCGGAAGCGCGCGAAGGTGTTGTCCGGCACCGCCCCGGCGGGGACCGGGAAGGTCAGGGTGTTCGCGCCGGCGGCCAGGGCCTTGTTGACGGCGATTTGCTCGTTCAGGTCGGCCCAGTCACCGTCGCCGTTGAAGTCGATCCAGGCATTGAGGATGCCCGAGGCGGAAGCCACCACGGTTGCCGTGGCGTTGCTCCCGGGCGTCAGCGCCGACGTGAACGTCACCCCGTCTTCGTCATCGGTGTCATTGAGATCGTCGCCGGTGGCAAACGCATTGGGCTGGCCGTCCTTCTCCGCATCGACCTTCGTCCCCAGGTAGACCTTGTTGTCGAGGAGATGGGAGGCCCCGCCGCTGGCGCTGAGAGTGGGATACTTCGGGTCGGGCGCGTCACCGTAATCATAGTCGTACACCGGCTGGGCCACGCAGACATGCGTGATCTGCCCCTCGTACACCCTGACATTGACCCCCTTGACTTCGACCGAGATCCAGGCGGGACAGTAGTCCGGGATCTCGAACGTACCCGCATGGAAGCTGCTCTGGCTCACCGTCCCGTCCTGAACGACCGTGCGGCTGATGAGCTGGTTCTCCAGACTGGGATTGTTGGCGAAATCGCTGGGAAGAGGAGGGGCCTGGGTCTCTTCCACTGATCCGTGGACCAGTTGATGGCGATGGTCACGCGGCTGCCGGCATACGTGTCGATGGGCGCGACCCGCAGGCTCCAATCGATCTTCTTGTAGCCGTCCGGGTTGTAGTGGGCCATTGTAGAACCACTGCACGTACCACCCGAAGTCGGGTAATAGTACCACTGGCCGCGGTTGTAACCGCTCCCGTCCCCCTGGGCCTGGCCGCTGCTGCTGAGCGAGACACTGAAGGTGTCTGCCTGCGCACGCGCCGCACTGATCCAGATCAGGCTCGCCAGCACCAAACCGAGGCACACTTTCTTCCTGTAGGAAATATCCATGTTCGTTACCTCCTGTACCATTTTGTCTTCGTCTTTGTCTTCGTGCGAACACAATGTCCTCGTCCTCCTTCGCGAGATTCGAGGTACCTCTGGCGTGACAACTCACGAAGTACGAGCGGGGACTGCGATCCCAACTGTGGCGGTTTCTCACGACCTCCGATCAACCGACCCTCTGGTGACTCCAAGATGTCCCTTAGGACTGTCCACGATCACCGGTGAATCTTCTTTACGCATCCGGACATCACGCGTGCTCAGCACATTGCTGCATTCTCTCACGATCGCAAGTACCAATCAGCAGACTCAATTTGCCGCGCCGAAATAGCCACGGCTGTGTCACCGACTCACGCCCTGGTGGATCCAGAGAAGGAACGTGCTATAATCCGCGCTCGATGGATCCAACGATGTCCCGCCCCCATGAGTTATTGAGCCACTCGCCTTCAGAATCGCCAGACCCTGGTCGGGTTCATAAGCGTTGGAAATCCGACTGACATTGCTATAAAGGATTTCATTGGCCGTCGACAAGGGTGGGGTATTGAACGGCGGTTTGTCAAAAGCCGGCCCAGTGGGGGTGTTTCCGCCATGGCACCCCAGGCACCTGTTATTCAGAATGGGCGACAATAGTCGTGGCGAAGTCTAAACCCGAGTTTCCGAGAGATGAGGCGGTCACACTGACCTGCGACGTGCTCGACCCGAGGGCGCTCCTGGCCGTAAGCTCAAAGATGTACGTGCCGCCCCGATCCGGGGTGAAGGTCGGATGGATGCTCGTCGGCTGATAGAGCCTGGCCACACTGAGGGGCGGCGCCAGTTTCAGGGACCAGGAAAGAGTATCCGCAAACAGACTGGCTGAGGCATCCAGGGTGACGGGTTCGCCAGCCCAAGGATGACCTGCTGGTCCACGCCCGCGAAGGCAATGGGACGATTCCCGGGACGCCGGGTCGTCGGCCACCGCACCGAACATGTCAAAGATCTTCCGAGATAGTGGATCGGAGGCGGCATAGTCGCGCCAGAAACGGTCATACGTGCGTTTGGCCAGGGGCATGACACCCCGGTCGAATACGAGATGCTTCGCCCGATTCTGCAAAGCGTTGTACTTGTCAAAGGTCGAGAAATCTGCGGCCGGATTGCGCATCACGTGACAGCCGCGGCAGTTGGGAGCTTGAACTCCAAGATAGGTCTCCTCAAAAAACTTCCAGCCTGGCGGCACGAATTGACCATTGAAGACATTGCTCGGCAGACCGGGCCCGCCATACCAGCCCTCGATCAATTCCTTGACGGCAGCGGGAGGATTGGTCTTCAGTACGGCGGCGTTGAGCGCCTTCACAGCCCCCTGCTGGGCCGACAACGCGTACTGCGGAAAGACTTGCGAGAACTTAAGGTTATCCACATCCCAGGGCAGGAAACCGGACCCCGTATCGCCCTCGTCGGGATAGGCTCGATTGGACGGTAACAAGGGACGCGGATTGAAGCCATGACAGACGTTGCAGGACCCGGGGATACCTTTCTCGCCACGGCCGTCCAGATCAACAAGGCCCACACGCGCGCCGTCCGCGCCAAAGGCATAGAATTTGGTGTATTTCCTGCCATTGGCATTGCTCGGGGGCGGCCCGTATTCCATGCACACGGTCGCAAGCAGGTTGCGGTCAAAAACGATATTCGCGATCTTTTCCTCGGCCGTGCCATCCACATTGTCGGGTGTAGGAGTGTTGTCCACATAGTTCTTCACATAGGACGCGACGCTCCCGTCTGGCAGCGTCTTGATAAACATATGTCGTCCGAAGCCCAAATCCGCATCGTTTACATAGACCGCCTCCGCATCGGCGCCCACATCCAGCTTATTCTCATGCAACCAGTCCCTCAAGGTGGTCTTCCGGCCCAAGGGGTCGATCGCTTTGTAGTAGGCCGCGGCGGTCTCGGCGGTCTCCGTGTGGCTGGGGGAGACGGCATTGAAGAAGGTGAGAAAACGATCCGGATCTTTGGGAATCGCCGCCCCGCCCTGCGGGCTACACCGGTTATTCGCCGGGTCACCCGGGCCCTGCGGCACATAATAGAGGTCGCTCGTCATGAGGAACTTGTCCACCTGGGTTTGTTCCTCGCGCAGTTTCAGATAGATCCAATGGTCGCCACTGGTCAATCCTGTGATGAATCCAATGATCTCCCAGTGCCAGTACCCCGTCTGTTGATCGTCGAAACGCCATTGAAAATTGCTGGACTGGTCAAACTGAATCCAATACGAATTATAGTCGGAGGAGTTGTATCTGACACGTGCCCACAAGGCATACTGGGGGCAGCTATACTGGAGGGTGAAAGGATACGTGGCGATCCTGGGGCCAACCGTGTCAAGATAGCGCCCGCTGCCCGCGGGGGTGGTCAGGTAGCCGCCCTCCGAGGCGCCGTTATCCTGCCCGACTTGTCCGGGTGGATAGAGGGTGCCGCACTCCGCCTCGATCCAGTAGTATTCGTTCTGACACCCATATTGCGCCTGGACCGGTGTGACGAGCATCCCTTCCAAGTCCAAGCGTGTCGTGGCGATCATTGCCACTACCGACACCAGGACCAGACACGATCCACTCTGTTTCATGATGCCTTCGCCCCTTGAGTTCATACCGAGACTCCTTTCCAGCAAGTGAAACACGCGACTTGCTATTTAAGACATTTTTGGAACCTCAATGGTCTTTTTGGTATTGGCCCACAGTGACTCCCCCTTCTCTCAGAACGTGTAGGAAGACCGTCCTGCGGTGGGTCTCAGACGACGGACCCTCCGGTGAATCATGGCCGGAGAGAGGACTGTTTCGCGGCGTTCCGTCAGCGGCTCGTAGTCCTTGTTGAGGCGCACCTGTGCACGGACTTCATCCACCTCCTTCTGTGGTCGGCGCCCCTGCGACACCAGGTGCCGGAGTGACACTTCCGTCTGCTGCACGCGGTGCTCCTACTCCTCCCGGTGCGTCTTCAGCTCCTGGACCCGGGCATCACACACTGGTGCGCCTGCTTGACCGGAACAGTCCCTTCCGGCTGGGACGACAATCTTTACCCCCCGGGGTGGGTCACCCTTGGACAACGGTCACAGGTGTGATAACGCCCGTCGCCAGGATGCTTGTGATGAGGATACGTGCCAGACCGACCCGACGCCCAGCGGTGCCACGGGGGCTGCCGGCGGAAGACTCGCTACTCAGCGGCTTGGAAAATTCCTTTTCTTATGGCCTTCTCCTTCAATGGAGTCCTGAGAGTTGATGGCGACGGTTAGTGTACTTTCCTTCCTGCCGCCGGGTTCTTCGTTTTGTGACGATTCACGATTTTTTTTTGCGCCGCAGAGACGCAGTAGTTTCTTGTCGGCAGTGGGCGTTGAACGCGTGACAGAGGAATTCAAAGACACGGCGACTCTGCGGACGGCAGGTTGCGATCATCGTCCAGACGCGGTAGGCGAGCCAGAATAGCTATAGGTACGTCTGGCATTGCGAGGGCCGAGAACCATACGAGGGTAATTCCGGGGACAGCTTACGTATCTCGGACGTGAATTGAGTATGGCGTCCCCAGATCACGTCCCCAGATCCCGGGTACTATGCCGGCGTATAGGCCGTGCACGGCGCTGGCGGCGGGGCGTCAGGGCTTCGCGGGCTCGGGTTGGGGCGCGGGCTGGTCCTCGGCCAGGATGCGCCAGAGGTTCTTCACGTTGCGCTCCTGGTGGCGCCAGCCATACGTGCGGGGGGGTGGCTCGCGGAAGGCGGGGAACTTGGCGCTGAGGGTCAGAAGCCTGGTCGTCTGGTCCAGGGTCAGACCTTGCCGGCGTGCGGCTGCGACTTCTTGGAGCATTCTCTGGTAAAAATCGCGGATCGGGGGCAGGACGGCGCGGGTCAGCGGGACGCTGTGTCCCGGGATCACGTGATCGATCTTCACCTTGTCGGCGAGGAGACGGTCCAGCACGGCGATGAAACGGTGGACGTCTTCCAGATGCGAGTCTTCGCCGATTTCGGGGACGCGGCCCTGCTGGTAGGCGATGGCGCCGCTGACCAGGACCCGCTCCTGGGGAACGTAGATCAGGATGTCGGAGTTGCTGTGGCCTTTGCCGAAGAAGATCAACTCCAGGGTCAGGTCGCCCAAATCCAGCGTGTATTTATCGGAAAATGTGAGTGTCGGCTTGACGACCTCGTAGCCCTGCTGGAGGTCCTGCACGAAAAGGTCGTAGAAGATGAGGTCGCTTTGGATCAGCCTGGTGGCCGTGCGATCGGCGGCATACCGGGGCAGGGCGGCCCGCAGGTCGCGCAGAATCGCGCTGTAACGGTCGATCTCCTTGCGTTTCAGTCCGGCTCGGTCTGTCGGCCGAATCAGCCACTGCATGTCCGCGGCCAGGTTCTCGTGCCCGACGATCACCGCGCCTTTGAACAGGGCGTTGCCGCTGCAATGGTTGTCATGGGCGTGCGTGTTGATGACGTAGGCCCAATCGGTGCGGTGCAACGTCTGCTCGATCTTCTTCTTGATCGGGGCCATCACGTCGCGGCGAGGCCTCCGTATCGATGATGACCAGGCCCTTCTGGGACTGGATCACCGTGAGGTTGCACCGGCGGTCGATGCCCGGCCAGTAGGCCAGAGCGACGCGGGGCGTGAGCCGGTCGAGGCAGATGTAGGGACCCGGGTCGGACTGCGGACCGGCCGCGAGCAACTGCACGAGCAAGCCGAGATGAATCGCCGTAATCATTTGCGCTCTCCATGGACAGCCAACATCATGCACCACGGTGATTCAGACGATGCCGTGGTTCCATTATACAGTGCGTCAACCGGAACGGCTTTACCCCAGGGAAAATCGTCATTCTCGCCGAATTCCGGGGCCAGCTTACTTATCTCGGGCGTGAATGGAGTATGGCGTCCCCGGAACTTCTTGGTTTTCCTCTGCGTACCCCTGCGTCCTCTGCGGTGAGAAGAATTCGCCGCAAGACTCTCGGATCCGCCTAAAGGCGGCACTCCAAACCAGAGATCACGGGGCCGGGACGATCTTGGCATCGCGGAGGCTGCGGACCGGCTCTCCGGTGGCACCGGCCAACTCGGCGATCAGGGTGTAGTCGCCGGGCGCAGAGGGGACCGAGGGCCGGAAGGTTACGGTCTGGCTGCCCAGGCTGCGCACCGTGCACTCTTGCTCCTGCGCTGCCACGGCGTCGGTTCCTCTCATCCAACGCAGGCGGACCTTGCCGGTCCAATCGCTGTACAGGTCGTTGATGACGACCACCTTGAATTCGTGCTCCTTGCCGGCGGGCAGGTCCTGGCCCCAGTAGTCGAGCATCAGCCCGACGGGTGCGAAGGCGTCGCGGACGTACTTCTCGAAGTGCGGCTCGAAGGTCAGCTTCTCCAGGTCGATGAAGTGGTCGCTGGTGGCGCCGCCTTCGGGCCGGGGCTTGTCGCCGGCGCGCGAGTAGCCCAGGCCGCAGAAGTGCAGCACGCCGGCCGCCTGGCGGTGGCAGCGCCAGAACTCGGTCATGCGCCGCCACGTAGCGGGCGTGGAGGTCGCGCCGCTGCTCGACCGTCGAGTTCGGGCCCCAGCAGCGCTCTCGTAGACCTTGTCCGGTCAGGCAGGTGGCGCTGCCGTCGCGGTTGAGCCACAGCCAGTCGTACTCGTTGATGATGACCGGCACGTTGAGCTTCTGCTGGGCCGTTCTGCAAGCGGGGCGTGCCCGAGACCTGTCTCGATCTCCTTGAGGCAAGAACGGCATTGCCTTGTCGCGCTGACCAGCCGCGGCTGAACAGGTAGGGGTGCGACTCGACGCAGTCCGGTCGGTCTGCGGCTCGGCCCAGCCGTTGTCCCACGGCCGGTTCGAGAGGTCCAGGTGGCGCACCGCCTGCAGGGCCTTGCCGGTCTCGGGCGTGTGGCTTTCGTTCTGGGCGTCCCAGATGACCACGCACGGATGGTTCCACCGCTCGCGCATCCACTCGGTGTACTCGGGGATGATCTTCTCGGCCGTCGGGTTCTCCGGGGCCTTGCCCAGCAGCCAGATCGGGAACTCGTCCTGGATCAGGAAGCCCTCCTCGTCGGCGATGTCGTACCACGATCTCCGGCGGGAAGCCGATGCAGTAGCGGATCGAGTTCCAGTGCATGCTCTTGAACTGCTGGTGCAGCCGGCGGACCCACTCGGCCCGCCAGGGCTGGTCGCCGCGCTCGGCGTCCTCGAAGAAGCGGTACGCGCAGACGTTCGTGCCGCGCAGGAAGTACGGCTTGCCGTTGAGCATCGCCCGGCCGGTCGCCGGATCGAAGCGGAACGACCGCATGCCGAAGCGGGTCTCGGCGGTGTCGCCGCCGGTGCTCAGCCTTGCAGCTCTGTAGAGGAACGGGATCTTCCGGCGACCAGAGCCGGCAGGTCGGCAGCGGGACCGTCGATGTCGACCTTGGTCACATCGTCCGCGTGCCACGGGCACATCCCGGCTGCTCGACCTTGCCGAACGACCGTTGCCGCTGACCGCCTCCGATGACCTCGCACGTCACGGCGCACGCGGTGGCGACAGACGCCTGTAATTCGGCGACGACGCGGACCTTGCTGCCGCTCGATGTCCGGCACGATCTGGACGTTCGCGATGTACGGCGCGCCGGTGAGGATCAGCTCGACCGAGTCGTAGATGCCGGGGATGTAGAGGTACTTCTCGAAATCCCAGCCGCTGGGCACGTCCGTGGGCCGGGACTCGCGGTCGGCGCCGACGCGGATGACCAGCTCGTTCTGCTGCCCGGCGCCTTTGAGGTGCTGCTTCACGTCCAGCAGAGCGGGCGTGAAGCACGGCAGATGCTCGCCGACCAGCTGGCCGTTGAGCCAGACCTTCGTGCCGTAGCGGGCCTTGTGGATCTTCAGGAGGGCGACCGCGGGGATCGAGCCGTCGACCGTGAACGTCCGGCGATACCAGAAGGCCTGTCGCTTGTCGCTCTTCTTCCCGACCTCGGCAAAGGCCGGCTTGGCCATATCGATCAGGCCCGGGACAGGGACGGTATGCTCGAACTGTTTCGGCACAGAGTCCATCGCCCCTTCGGCCACCTGCCAGGTGCCATTGAGGTCGATCACCCGGCGCGGGCTGGTATCCGCCGCGCGGGCACACTGGGAAATCGACATGGATGCTCCGACGACAACCAGCACGATTGCCATTCTCATGATTTTCTCCTTAGTTCACACGATTGTGCCGTTGGTGGGCATGAATATCCCCTGTAAGCCAATTGCCGGGCGTAGGATGCCATGAGGTCCTCGTATTCGGCACAAGTCCGGACGTAGAACTCGACGAAGTCGTCTTCCCGGTCGGGGCGAACGAAGAGGATGCATCCCTTCAAAGCCTCGTGCCGCAGCACCGGCCCCGCGGTGTTGAGCACCGTCAGATCGCAGGTGACGTTGAATGCGTCTTCGACTCTGCCTACGATTTGTAGAAGCAGGTCAATGTTCTCGGCACCCGGGTCTGTCAACGAGACGGCAACGTCCAGATCGGACCCCGCGTGGACAATGCCGTCCCGGGCCGAGCCGAAAACCATCGCATACTCGATCGACTCAATGTTGCCCAGAATCGTGGCAAGACACTGCAAGTCAATCGGCTTGGATTTCGTCACCACTGGCTTGCCCCTTCAACGAACTTCGCACGGTTTTGGCCGGAAACCTTCGCTTGACTTCCTCACGGTCAATTAGCTTACCTTCTTCCGCAGCCTTGAGACCTGCGGCGATCTTCTTGCACACATAGATCTCGTACATCAGGTCATCCCAAGATGCCTCGTCCGGAAGCCGGTCCAAGAACCGCCTTGCGTCTTCTTTGATCGTTGCCATGTAAGCCCGTTCCTGCCTGTTGACAACCGCTACACCTTTCGTCCCAAAGCCTCGAACATGGCCAGCACGTTTTCGGTCGGGCGTGTTGCACTGGATGTTGTGGATGGGGTTGAAGATGTAGCCGTTCTTGCGGCCGAAGACCTTCACCCGCTCCTGCGACCTGCCGGCGGACCTCGTCGGGCGTGCCGAAGGGCAGGGTCTGCTGGGTGTCCACGCCGCCGCCCCAGAAGACGATCCGGTCGCCGAACGTATCGACCAGGTGCTGCGGGTCCATCCCCTTGGCGGAGGTCTGGACGGGATTGAGGACGTCGTAGCCGGCGTCGATGAAGCCCCCGATCAGCGGCTCGCACCCGCCGCAGCAGTGCTTGAGGGTCTTCCACTTCGTGTGGGCGTGGACCCAGTCGTTCACCTGCTTCGCATAGGGCAGATACAGATCGCGGTAGGTGGCGGGGGAGCAGAAGAGGCTGTTCTGCGAGGCGAGGTCCGTCCCGTCCATGAAGACGACGTGGACCTTGTCGCCCACGGCCTGGTGGATGCGCTTGAGGTTCTCCACGGCGATCTCGGCCTGGCGGGCGAAGACCTCCCGGATGTACTCGCGCCGGGTCACCGTGCTGATGTACCACTCCTCGATGTCGCGGATGCCCTTGGGGTCCTTCATCCAGGGGCCCGGGACCAGGGCGATGTCGCCGAACGCCGTGCCGGGAAAGCCGGCGGCGATGGCCAGATCGGTGTTCTTGTACAGGTCGTCGGCCAGCCGCTCGTAGTGCCGCAGGTTTTCCTCGCTGATAGGCCCGAATTCTTCGAGATTATCGGCCGGATCGAGCTTGGCGTCGTCAATCGGCTTCTGGCGGACGATCGAGTCGAAGTAGTAGCCGCCTTTGGGCATCCGGGCCGACGCCGGCACCGAGCGGTCCCCCTGGGGGTACATCAGGATGTCGCCGTTGGGCTGCGGGTCGGTGTTGAAATCGGCCGGGACGAGCACGTCCGTGCCGTCGAAGGTCCGCCAGGGCTTCCAGCCGGTGTTCTCGTAGCCGAACATGTTGGTGCGGTTGGGCAGGTGGACCACATCGATCCCGAGGGCCTGCCGCAGGTCGGCGGCCATCTCGCCGAGCATCTGGTAGGGCTCGGTGACCTTGACCCGTGCCCCGGCCTTGTCGAGGCCCAGCGCCGACGCAGGTTGGCGATGACGCTGACGTGGGCGCCGGAACAGGGCGTCCCGCCCAGATCGACGGGGACGCGGTCCGCCGGCTGATGGTTGAGGGCACGCAGCACCCGCTCGCGGCCTGTCAGGGGGGCCTGGGGAGATTGCCGAACTCCGCTCGCACCGACACGTTTGGCTGCCATGGTTCGCTCCTGGATAGTAGACTACATGCAAGACCCGCCGGGGCCTCTTCATTCTGCGGAGGAATTGTAACGTGGGCCGACGGAGAGAGTCAAGGCCGCGCCACGTAACGGGCAGAGCAATCGCAAAGTCACTTGACCGTACTGTGCCCTGTATGTCATTGCGAGCAGCGAGGGCCCGCCCCAGGCGGCGGAAGCAATCTCAATCCGGCGGGTGGTAGATTGCTTCGCTGCGCTCGCAATGACATGGGGGACGGAGCCATCGAATGACTTTGCGTCGGGTGGCAGCGTCAAGGCCGGAAGGCCTTGGCGATGGTCCCTCGCACGGGAAATCCGCCATCGCCAAGCTCCGAAGACTCCGCTTGACGCTGCCACCCCATCATGTCTTGCGACTTTGTGTCGGCCCCGAAGTGTGCGACTAACTTTCGTGGGGGAACTGCTCACGTTTGTCATGCTGAGCGAAGCGAAGCATCTGGGCGGCGAATGGAACCAGCGTCTGTTCTTGTGCTTGGCCCAGATCCTTCGCTGGCGCTCAGGATGACAGGAGGGACGACACAGACCCCACAAAACGTAGTCGCACACGCCCCGAAGAATTCGTGTCGTGGGCCTTGACTTGGCGGCGGGCGGGTGATAAATTTGAGGGTTTGTTTTTTCCGGGAATCCAAGGAGTTGTTCGGTGCAAGAAGCTATTGCAAAAGCGGATGCTTTGATCGAGGCGATGGGCTATATCCGCGCGTTTCGCGGACGCGAGGTGGTCCTCAAGCTCGGCGGCAGCGTCCTCGACGACGAGGCCGCCCAGCGCAGCCTGCTGACCGACGTGGCCTTCATGTCCACGGTCGGCATGCGGCCGATCATCGTGCACGGCGGCGGCAAGGCCATCACCCGGGCGATGAACGAGGCCGGCCTGGAGCCGGTCTGGGTCCAGGGCCGCCGCTACACGGACCAGCGGACGCTGAACATCGTCGAGCACGTGCTCGTGCGCGAGGTGAACGAGCCCATCTGCCGCATCCTCGAAGAGCTGGGCTGCAACACGATGGGCCTGCACACGCTCAGCAGTTGCGTGCTGACGGCCGAGACGCTGCGCCTGCCGGGCGAGGAGGGCCGCAAGATCGACCTGGGCCTCGTGGGCAAAGTCACCGAGGTCAACGCCAAGCTGCTGCACACGCTCTGCGGCGACGGCACGATTCCCGTCATCTCCTCGACCGCCATGGACAGGGACGGCGGCAAGCTGAACGTCAACGCCGACACCGCCGCCGGCAAGGTGGCCGCCGCGGTCGTGGCGGAGAAGCTCGTCATGGTCAGCGACACGCACGGCATCCGCCGCGACATCAACGATCCCGAGAGCCGTGTCTCCAGCCTCAACGAAGTCCAGATCAAGGAGATGATCGACGCCGGCATCATCACGGACGCGATGTTCCCCAAGGTCGAGGCGTGCCTGATCGCGCTGGAGGCGGGCGTCAAGAAGGCCCACATCATCGACGGCCGGATCGCCCACTCGCTGCTGCTCGAAATCTACACGGAAAAGGGCATCGGCACCGAGATCGTCAGGCAGCTGAGCCTCCGCATAGCGAGAGATTCGCAAAGGTACGATGGTGTTGATTACGAGTAATTGTTTGCTGAATTTGCTTGTGCACGTGGCGAGGGCATCTTGCCCTTGCGTGTCGCGGGCATCCTGCCTGCGATTCGAGGGCGGGACGCCCTCGACACAAAGAGCAAGGGCAAGATGCCCTCGCCACGAGCCGGGAAGGGCCGCTTCCTTGGGCGCGGGCTCAAGGGACCTCTGAGGCGGTTCGCTGCCCTGACGTGAGACAACGACATGCAACCGAATCGATTCGAGCATCGCAGAGGATACTCATGACGACACAAGAAACGATTGAACTTTTCAATCAATACGTCATCGCCAACTACGGCCGGCTGCCGCGGGTGATGGTCAAGGGCGAAGGCTGCTACCTGTGGGACGCCGACGGCAACAAGATCCTGGACATGTTCCCCGGCTGGGCCGTCAGCGGCATCGGCCATTGTCCGCCCGAAGGTGGTCGAGGCCATCCGCAAGCAGGTGGGCGAGCTGATCCACATCGACAACACGTTCTACTCCGAGCCGCAGGGCCGGCTGGCCCAGATGCTCAGCGAGCGGGCCTTCGGCGGCAAGTGCTTCTTCTGCAACAGCGGCGCCGAGGCCAACGAGGCGGCGCTGAAGCTGGCCCGGCTCCACACGCCGAAGGAGAAGTACAAGTTCATCACCTGCGAGGGCAGCTTCCACGGCCGGACCTTCGCGACGGTGACCGCCACGGCCCAGCCGAAGTACCACGAGGGCTTCCTGCCGCTGCTGCCGGGCTTCGTCTACGTCCCGTTCAACGACGTCGAAGGCCCTGGAAGCGGCGTTCACGGACGAGGTGGCCGCCGTGCTGGTCGAGCCGATCCAGGGCGAGGGCGGCATCAACGTCGCCACGCCGGAGTTCCTGCGGGCCATCCGCCGGCTCTGCGACGAGAAGGGGGCCGTGATGATCCTCGACGAGGTGCAGACGGGCATGGGCCGGACCGGCAAGTGGTTCGGCTATCAGCACTTCGACGTCGAGCCGGACATCATCACGATGGCCAAGACCCTCGGCGGCGGCGTCGCCATCGGCGCGATGATGGCCAAGGCGGAAGTCGCCGCCTGCTCTGGTGCCGGGCAAGCACGCCTCGACGTTCGGCGGCAACTGCCTGGCCTGCGCCGCCGGGATCGCGACCATCGAGGCGATCGAAGAGGGCAACCTGCTCCAGCACGCGGCCGAGATGGGCCAGTACGCCCAGGAGAAGCTGCGGGCGCTGAAGGAGAAGCACTCCGTCGATCGACCACGTCCGGGGCATCGGCCTGATGATCGGCATTCAGCTCACCCGGCCGGGCGCCCAGATCGTCAGCAAGTGCCTGGAGAAGGGCCTGCGGATCAACTGCACCCATGACACCGTGATTCGTTTCATGCCGCCGATGATCGTGACGAAGGAGCAGATCGACGAGGCGGTGGGGATCCTCGACAGCGTTCTATCGGAGGGTTGACGATGAAAGACTTCCTTGGCTATCAGCGAGTGCTCCGTCCCAGGAGCTTCGCGAGCTGCTGGCGGAAAGCAGCTCGCTCAAGGCGTTCTACAAGTCCGGCCGGCGCGACCTGTGCCTGGCCGGCAAGACGCTGGCCATGCTCTTCGAGAAGCCCAGCCTGCGGACGCGGCTGAGCTTCCAGGTGGCCATGACGGACCTGGGCGGCCATCCGATCTACCTCAAGCCGGAAGACATCGGCGGCATCGGCAAGCGCGAGCCGGTCAAGGACATCGCCCGCGTCCTGAGCCGGTACGTCCAGGGCATCATGGCCCGGACCTTCGAGCACCAGACGGTCCTCGACCTGGCCCGGTACGCCGATGTCCCGGTGATCAACGCGCTGACCGACTGGTCGCACCCGTGCCAGGCGATGGCGGACGTGCTGACGATCCAGGAGCACTTCGGCCGGATCGAAGGGCATCAAGATCGCCTTCATCGGCGACGGCAACAACGTGGCCCGCTCGCTGGCGTTCGCCGCCGGCAAGCTCAACATGAAGCTGGTCGTGGCCTCGCCGCACGGCTATGAGCTGGACGCGGAGACGATCCGGCAGGCCAACGCGCTTCACGCCGGGCTGCACCGAGCAGGTCAGCGACCCCGTACGCGGCGGTCGCCGACGCCGACGTCATCTACACGGACACCTGGGTCAGCATGGGCCAGGAGAACGAGAAGGCGAAGCGCCAGAAGGACTTCGCCGGCTACGCGGTCGATGCCAAGCTGGTCGCCGCCGCCCCGAAGCACGTGAAGATCATGCACTGCCTGCCGGCCTATCGCGGCTACGAGATCACCGACGAGGTCGCCGAGAGCCCCGGCTCGATCATCTTCGACCAGGCCGAGAACCGCCTGCACTTCCAGCGGGCCCTGCTCAAGAAGCTGATGGCGTAGTCTGGTGGAGGCATGGGATGATTCGGGTGCCATGCTTACGCTTGCGTAAGCATGTCTTGTCCGTGGAGTCGGACATGTCCACGCGAGCGTAGACCTGGCACCCGGCTCCCCCGTGGCGAGGCCATCTTGGCCTTGCTCTTCCGTGGCACAGGGCCTCTGGCTCCTCGAAGCGCGGGCAGGATGCCCGCGACACGCAAGGGCGGGATGCCCTCGCCACGCAAAAGACCATCCCGGAGGCGCCTTGGGCGCGGCATCCAAGCTACGTTGTCGGGTTTCCCCACCCTGCACGGAACTCCCAACGCTACGGACGAGGTCCTTCGTCCCGTGCGCGAAGGTATTCGAGGACAGTCTCGCGCGGGAGCAGGTCGCCCTGGGCGGTGTATCTCTCGATGCGCTTTTGCTCTTCGGCAATCAGCTCGGCCCGCGTGCCGCGCAGCTTGCCCTGCGAATGGGTCACCACTTCGTCCCACCGCTGCGGGGCGCCGGGGACGCTGTACAGTTTCAGGGAAGGGTACTCCCGCAGCGCGACGGTCACCATCGTCATGAAGGCCCGCTCCTGGTGAAAGGGCGAGGAGACGACGATGAGCCGCCGATAGCCTTGCGCCCGGGCGAAGCGCACCACCTTCTGGGATTCGATCAGGGTGTGCAGGATCTCCGTCGGCTCCATCGGGACTTCTGCGATCATCCCGGCAGGGATGCCGGATTCGATCATCGCCTGGCGACAGGCCGCGGCGCCGAGGTAGCCGCTCTTGGGCGAGCAGTCGGAGATCAGGAGCTTTTGCACCCGACCTTGCTCGGCCAATTCCCTGCCCGTGGCGAAGACGGACTCCTGGTTGGGCTGGGTCTGGCCAAACAGATACGCCCCCTCCACGACCCCGGAAGGTCGGACGTCGGCAAGGATTCTCAGAAGTAGTTCAATGTTCTGAAGCATCCGTCGCTTACTTGGCTTGTGCTTGGGCAGACCACGCGCATATTGTCATGCTGAACGAAGTGAAGCATCTGGGCAACTGATGAAACCGACGCCCGTCACGGCCCTCGGCCCAGGTTCCTTCGGCAAGCTCAGGACAGGCTCTTCGCTGACGCTCAGGATGACAGATCCACACTGGTACGGTCAGACCGTGACCTTGGGCTGTTCGCCTCGCGCGGGCGAAGGCACGCTGTGGGTGTGACGTTTCCTTCTCTTCTTCTGAGCACGGGTCTTGACCAGGCTGTACACGAGGAACGGCAGCTTCAGGAGCATGCCGGCCATGTCGCGGCCGTTGACCAGCCCGATCCGCCGGGCCTTCCTGGCGATCCGCAGGAGCTGCGGCACGTCATAGAACTCCGACCGGATGCGGTTGCGGATTTGCTTGAGCTCCTTGGGCCCGAACTTGTCGGAGTACACGGGGCCGCCGATCCGCTCGTAGTAGTAGCCCGGCGTCGTCTCCACCACCTCTTTCAGCGGCGAGTACTTCTCGATGCGGAGCTTCTGGAAGCTGATGGTGTCCACTCCGATTTCTTTCGCGAACTTCGCGATGTAGACCATTTCCTCTTCTGTCTCGCCGATGTTGCCGTAGATGAAGTACCCGTGCAGGTGGAAATCGTATTGCGTCAGGACGGCGAACGCCTCCCGGATCTGCTGCTGGGTAATGCCCTTTTGCAGGTTGGCCAGGATGCGATCGTGCGGCGACTCGACGCCGAGCAGGAAGACCTTGAAACCCGCCTGCTGGGCCTTGTCGAGCAGCCGGCGATGCCTGGCGATGTCGATCCGGGCCTGGACCACGAAAATCTTCCGGATCTTGTTCTCGATGATCAGGTCGCACAGTTGCTCGGCCCGCTTGAGGTTCGTGAAGATGTTGTCATCGCTGAAGAGCACGACATCGGCCGTGACCGTCTTCAGCTCTTCGAGGACGGATTCGATGCGGCCGCTCCGTGTATTCCCGCTTCTGGCCCAGGGGATTGAGGCTGAACGTGCAGAACTTGCATTTGAACGGGCAGCCCCGCGTCGTCAGGACCGTGTCGAACGTCAGATGGCTGAGCCGCATGCCGCCCTGCGTCCAGCAATAGTCGTGCCCCCGGAGAGACCGATCCGGAAACGCCACGTGCGCCAGGTCGGGCAGGACCTGGTTTTCGTTGTGCACGATCCGGCCGTCGCGCCGATAGGAGAGCCCGCGAATCTCCTCCAGCGGACGGGCGGTCACGAACTGCTTGATGATCTCTTCCCCCTCGCCGCGCACGACCGCGTCGATGTTCGGACACCGCTCGAACAGGTATTCGACTTCCAGGGTGGCCTGGTAGCCCCCGACGACCGTCGTGATCTCCGCGGGCAGTTGGGCCACGAAGTCGAGGATCTTCTCGAACTGTGTATGCCAGCGGATGCTGACGCACACGAGATCGATCTCGCGGCGGATGAACGCGCTGAGCTTGGCCGGGTCCTGGAGAGCCTTCTCGTAGCGCAGGTCCAGGAGCGTGATCTTGCCGACGAGGCCCTTCATGCTCGCGGCGATATACTCCAGGCCGGTCGGCGGGAATAGCCCCATCGCGGCGGTCGAATCACCAAAGTACGGATTCAGAGCTAAAACATGCTTGTATTTCATCATGGGCGCAGTATAGCGCACCCACACCGGAACGCAAAAAAAAATTTGCGGGCCGTACCATCCAGCATCGGCTCACACTTCGCCGGTCTTGTCCGTCCTGATCGCCGGCCGCCACAGGGATCTTGCGTTGACGTTGCCGGCAGGCCGCGCACGCGGGCGGCCTGGTGCTTCCTCCTCTTTTTTCGATACGGCCCTTGATCCACTGACCGCAGGCATCAGCGGCAGCTTGAGCGCGATGCCGGCGATGTCCCGGCCGGTGACCAGCCCGATCCGCCGGGCTTTGCGCGGCGATGCGCAGGAGCTGCGGCACGTCGTAGAACTCCGACCGGATGCGATTGCGGATTTGCTTGAGCTCCTTGGGCCCGTATTTGTCGGAGAAGACGTGGCCGCCGATGCGCTCGTAGTAGTAGCCGGGGGTGTTCTCGACCACTTCCTTCAGCGGCGAGAATTTCTCGATGCGCAGCTTCTGATAACTGATGGAATCCACCCCGATCTCCTTGGCGAACTTGGCGATGTAGAGCATTTCCTCTTCCGTCTCGCCGATGTTGCCGTAGATGAAGTACCCGTGCAGGTGGAAATCGTATTGCGTCAGGACGGCGAACGCCTCCCGGATCTGCTGCTGCGTGATACCCTTCTGCAGCTGGCCCAGGATTCGATCGTGCGGGCGACTCGACCCCGATCAGCAAAAGCCGGAACCCCGCCTGCCAGGCCTTGTCGAGCAGCCGGCGGTGCTTCGCAATATCGATCCGGGCCTGGACCACGAACGTCTTTTGAATCTTGTTCGCGATGATCAGGTCGCACAGTTGCTCCGGCCCTGTTCGGGATTCGTGGTGAAATTGTCGTCGCTGAAGAGCACGGTGTTGGCCGTAACTCGTCTTGAGCTCTGCGATCACCGCCTCGAGCGGGCGCTCCGTGTACTCCCTCTTCTGGCCCAGCGGGTTGAGACTGAACGTGCAGAACTTGCATTTGAACGGGCAGCCGCGCGTGTCAGGATCGTATCGAACGTGTGATGACTGAGCCGGATGCGGCCGCAGCCGTAGTAGTAGTCGTGCAGGCGCAGCGCGCGGTCCGGAAAGGCGAGGTGTCCAGGCTCGGCAGCGCCTGGTTCTCGTTGTGCACGATCCGGCCGTCCCGCCGATAGGAGAGTCCGCGAATTTCTTCGAACGGGACCCCCTTCACGACCTGCTGGATGATCTCCTCGCCCTCGCTCCGCACGACCGCATCGATATTCGGGCAGCGGTCGAACAGGTACCAGATCACTCAATCGCGGTCTCGTCCGCCCTTATCCCCGGCCGCCACAGGGATTTGCGTTGGCTCGGCGCCGGCGGGCCGCTGCACGCGGGCGGCCTGGTGCTTTCCTCCTCTTTTTTTCGAGGCGGCCCTCGATCCACTGACCCAGGATCAGCGGCAGCTTGAGGGCGATGCCGGCGATGTCCCGGCCGGTGACCAGCCCGATCCGCCGGGCTTTCGCGGCGATGCGCAGGAGCTGCGGCACGTTGTAGAACTCCGACCGGATGCGATTGCGGATTTGCTTGAGCTCCTTGGGCCCGTACTTGTCGGAGAAGACGTGGCCGCCGCTGCGCCGTAGTAGTAGCCGGGGGTGTTCTCGACCGCTTCCTTCAGCGGCGAAAATTTCTCGACGCGGAGCTTCTGGAAACTGATGGAGTCCAGCCCGATCTCCCGGGCGAACTTCGGGATGTAGAGCATTTCCTCTTCCGTCTCGCCGAGGTTGCCGTAGATGAAGTAGCCGTGCAGATGGAAATCGTATTGCGTCAGGACGGCGAAGGCCTCGCGGACCTGCTGCTGCGTGATCCCTTTCTGGAGCTGGGCCAGGATGCGATCGTGGGGCGACTCGATCCCGATCAAAAAGACCCGGAACCCCGCCTGCCAGGCTTTGTCGAGGAGCCGGCGGTGCCGGGCGATATCGATCCGGGCCTGGACGGCGAACGTCTTTTGGATCTTGTTCTCGATGATCAGGTCGCACAGTTGCTCGGCGCCTGGGGATTCGTGGCGAAATTGTCGTCGCTGAAGAGCACGGTGTCGGCCGTGATCGTCTTGAGCTCCTCGATCACCGATTCGACCGGCCGCTCCGTATACTCTCTCTTTTGCCCCAGCGGGTTGAGACTGAACGTGCAGAATTTGCACTTGAACGGGCAGCCCCGCGCCGTCAGGATCGTATCGAACGTGTGCCGGCTGAACCGGATTTTGCCGGAGCCCCAGTAGTACTCGTGCCGGCGAAGAGATCGATCCGGAAACGCGAGGTGCGAAAGGTCGGGCAGGACCTGGTTTTCGTTGTGCACGATCCGGCCGTCCCGCCGATACGAGAGCCCGCGAATCTCTTCGAACGGGACCCCCGTGACGACCTCTTTGATGATCTCCTCGCCCTCGCCCCGCACGACCGCATCGACATTCGGGCAATGCTCGAACAGGTACTCGACTTCCAGGGTCGCCTGGTAGCCGCCGACGATGGTGGTGACTTCATCGGGCAGTTGGGAGAGGAAGTCGCAGACCTTCTCGAAGCGCCAGCGCCACCCGACGCTGATGCACAGCAGATCGACCTCGGTGCGGATGAAGGCGCTGAGCACCTTGGGGTCCTGCCAGGGCTTCTCCTGGCGAAGGTCCAGGACCGTTACCCGGCCGACGAGGTCTTTCATGCTCGCGGCGATATACTCCAAGCCGGTCGGCGGAAACAGGCCACGCGTGTCGGCCGAGCGTCCGAAATACGGACTCAACGCCAGAACATGCTCGTATCTCACCATGACGGCAATATAACCCCAGACAGAACAGCCAACAAGGTCATACTGAGAATTAATCGGTCGGGGATCCAAGCGAGAGCCAACCTTCGCGTTATCCTCCACGCACCCGAAAGAACGCGACGATCTTCGCCGGCGGGCGCGCGCCGACGTCAATCTCGACGGGTCCTTCGAATCGGGGATCGTTTTTGAGGAGTGCGGCCATCTCGCTGTTGTGAGCATTGTCCAGGGGCTGTTTGTCGGCGACCACGCCTTGGTAATTCAACGCCGTGATTACCACGTTCGCCTCGGCCAGCTTCGTGCGAATCACGTCCCAGTCGATCGGCCCTTCTTCGTAACGCCACAGGAAGGCGACGGTGGCCGGCTCGTTGCGCCGGACCCACGGGTGGCTGATTTGCGGGAGGCAGTAGCTGTTGCCGTTCCCGAGGTACCGCAGAGCCGGATTCGTCAGATGCCGGTCCTGGCAGACCTGCCGGAGGGCCTCCCAATCCCAAAGCTCACGCGCGGCCAACACCTGGGACGGCGGGATGCCGAGAGTCTCGCTGTCGCGGGCCGGGAGGGCGGCGAAGGAGGGCAGGGCGATCGTGGCGGCTTGCAGGGCGAACGCCACCGTCGCGGCGGCCGTGAGGAGTCTGGCCCGGGTCCACAACGTGGCGGAGGCGACCAGCCCGAGAGCGACGGCCAGCGGGAAGAACGCCGGCGTGATCAGCCGCATGTTGTGATTCTGGCCCAGGAGCTGAACGAGGATCAACGGGATTCCCGCCGCCAGGCAAATCCAGAGGACCACACGCTGGTGCGGCTCCAGGCGGCGCAGAGCTTGACGCGACACAAGGGTCCGGGCGAGTACCGCCACCGCCAGCAGCAGCAAGGCGATGCCCGTGGCCGATCTGGCGAAAAGGGAAAACCACTGGATCAGCATGGGAAGGCCGAAGCCGCCGAGGCTATGCCGGGCGAACGCGCTGGAATACTGCGCGTAGGCCAGGGCCTCATGCCAGCTTCGCTGCCACCACGGCAAGGCGAGGAAGCCGCCGACCAGTGCGGCCTTGAGCAAAAACGCCGGATACAGACCGGGCATGATCCTGCGCCAGGCGAGCACGAAGGCCATCGCCATCATCGGCGCCGCCACCATGATGAAGGAGGTCTTGGACAGCAGTCCGAGTCCCAGGAAGAACCCCAGTCCGAGGATGTCGAACAGGCTTCGCTGCGGCGCTGGAGCCGCCGCAGCAGGAAGTACAGCGTGCCGGCCACACTCAGATAGAGAGGAAATTCGGTGCCGAACGTCACTGCGTGGAGCAACATCGTCGGACCGGTGGCCAGCAACAGCACGGTAAACGCGCCGCACGCGGGTCCGGCGAGCCGTCGTCCGAGCAGATACACGATCGCCAGCGTCGCGGCGAATACGAAAATCGAGATGTAACGCACTCCCGCCGTGCTCACGCCGAAAGGGATCGTGATCGGGACGACCATCATCCGGTACGCAGGAGGACGCTGAGGTTCGTGACACCCGATCGTCCGGACGAGACCATAGAGGCCCTCGGCCTGGAACATATAACGGTCTTGAATGACCCGGTTGATGTACCCGGCCTCGTCCCAGTCCGTGCCGGTGGCATGACGCGAAGCCCACAACGCGCCGGCGGCGAGAATCACGCCCGTGATGAGAATCGCCACGATCTGCCAATATCTGTCGCCGGCTGTCTCCGTCATTGTCGAGGTCAGGGACACAACCCGATCGCTTCTTGTTTCGCGATCCGCCATAAATGACTTCCCTGTGCTACTACGGAGGAATCAGGGCAGCGAGGCGTCCTTGTGCAGCAAGCCGCCCCGGGCGGAGTCGACGGTCACGGTGAACGGGCCGCCGCCTTGGAGAACGAACTGCACCCGGACGGCTTCCATGCCGCTGATGGTTTCCAGTTCCACCCGCTCCGGGCGGCACTCGACCGTCTCGGCCCGTTTGAAGAACCGGTCGGTCACGCGCCCGCTCGACAGGACTTTGATGCCGTCGCCTTTGATCGAAACGATGTCCGGCGGGCTGATCTGGTGGTCCACGTCCTGGGCGGTCCGCGTCGGCATCATCCGCTGGTTCTCCACCGTCACCCAGACCTGGTACAGATTGCCGCCCAGCGGCGTCGTGGTCAGGTCGCTGATCCGCAGCAGCGGCAGCGTGCCCGCGTGATAGAGCGTAAAGGCCATGTTCCGATGCAGCTCCTCTTCGAGCAAAAACGAGGGCGGCGTCCGGCCCCATTCCTTCTTGGAGCCTCCAATTTCAATCGGCCCGTAGGTGGGATGGTTGCAGGGTTTCCAGGGCACGACGCCGTCGCCGAGGAGGACCTGCTTGATGAACTCCGCCTCGTCCTCGTTGGACGGCGTCTTATCGTCTTTGTACAGGTTTCTCTCCGTCCACATTTCATCGGTGTAGGCCAGGATGCCCCGGCCGCCGTAGAGCCACGTGTCCTCATCGCCCCAGGTCGTATAGAGGTCTTTCCAGGTGATGATCGAGCGGTAGTAGGGCAGGATGCGCTCGCCCGCGCGGCCGATGATTTCCAGGAGCCGCTCGTCGGCATTCTTCATGGCGCCGCCTTCGCGGCCGGGACCGCGCAGGATCATGCCGCCGGAGTTGTGGTAGCACTGGGCCGCCGCGATATTGGGATGGGCGAGCACGAAGTCGGCCACGGCCCGCGTCTCCGGCTGCGAAAGCGGGTAGTCCCGCGCGCCGTACTGGATGTAGCCGGGCTGCCAGTCGTAGGGGTAGTTGCGGTTCATGTCGTAGCCGCCCTTGCCGTCCTCGTTCACCCGGCCGTCACCGTCGTTATCGATCCCTTCCCAGCCCAGCAGGGTGTACTCGCCCGGCTCATCGGGCTTGGCCCGGATCATCAGGTATTCGGGGTAATCCGGATGACGCTTCCAGCGGCCCTGCGGGTCCTTGATCCGCATCTGGGTGATGCACTGGTCGCCGTTGAGGTCCTCGCAGTCGTCCTCATCCGCGACGCCGTCCCGGTCGTTGTCGGTCGGCGCGGAGCCGCCGCGGGAGGACATCGCCCCGTTGCAGTCGCGGAGCCAACGGTCCCGGCCGTCCGGATTGACCATCGGCATGAGGTAGAGCACATAGTTGTCGAGCAGGGCGGTGACGCGGTCGAGCCGGCCGTACTGGTGGCAGACATACCAGGCGGTGTAGGCCACGACTTCGCCCGCCTGGACCTCGTTGCCGTGGATGTTCCCATCGATGTACATGCCGGGCTTGCGCTTCGGGGTCGCCCACCTTCCGGGCCGTCACCTCCAGGCACCACAGATCGCGTCCTTCCGTGGATTTGCCGATGGAATACAGCGCCGTGAGGTCGGGAAAGGCTTCGTGGAGATGGGCCAGGATGGACCCCAGGCTCGCATGGTCGTAGTACCGGTTCCACACGACCTCCACCTTGCGGGGGTACGACGCGCCGAGGGCGGGCAGCGCACCATCCGCCGGATCGGTCGCCCTGGGCTGGCCGCCCGAGGCCGCCGACCACAACCAACACGCGAGCATCGACGCAACTACACCGACGCGAATCTGGGACATGGATGTCATGGCGTTTGCCTTCTTCATAGTTTGAAGTTGGAAGTTGGAGGAATGTCATTGCGAGGCCCGACGCGCAGCGGCGCTTCGCACCGAGGGCGACGAAGCAAGCTCAATCCCACGGACAGGAGATTGCTTCGCTTCGCTCGCAATGACATGCTTCACACTTCACACTTCCAACTCGTGCTTACTTGTTCTCCGCTGCTTGGAGCAGCGCAATCGTTCCTTCCGCCTGGCCGCCCAACATGGACACGACTTTGAAATGGATTTCCTGCCGGTTGGCGACGTGGATCGTGTACCGTGTCTTGGCGATGCCGCCGCTGCCGGCGATCGTGGGCAGGAATGTGGTCCTGGCCCCCGCGAGGAAGCACGCGGGCTCCAGGTCCAGGACCAGCCGCGTCGGGTAGACCTCCTGCGTAGTCGCGCCGTGGGCCAGGGCGGTCGGCAGAAAGCCCGTGTTGACCACGTGAATCTCGATGCCATAGACCGAATCGGCCAGCAGGTGACATTCGATCTTGCCCACGCCGATCCGCGGGAGCCGTCGGGCCAACTCCATCAGGAAATCGCCCTGTTTGGCCGTGACATCGGCGAGCATCGGGGCCGGCGGATTGGTCAGGACAAACGGACGATAGCCGCCCACCTCGACCCGCTGGCCTTTGAAATCGGGCTGCTCGACCGCCTGCCACGGCACAAAGGCCTCGGGCGCATGCTCGTCAAACCACTTGAGCCCCAGACGCTCCTCTTCGCCTCGTTTCTCCTCCTTCTTCGCGGGCTTCTTGTCGGTCTTGGACGCGTTGGGATCAACGGAACCGGATGGCGGAGGACGGACGGCAGAGGACGGCAAGCTCGGTGCGCCGTCATCTGTCTTCGGTTCTCTGTCCTCCGTCTTCTGCTCTCTGTCGTCCGTCGTCCGTCCTCCGTCCTCTGCCTTCCTGGGTTCGGACAGCTCGCGGGCGAGCGCCACGTCCCAGGGCCGGACCGCCAGGGACAGCCGGCCGCGCTGGAAGTACATCCAGTCGCTGAATGTCCCGGGCTCGGAAACGCTCTCCATCTCCTTGCCGAGTCCGATCGCCTTGCGGTAGAGCTTGCCGAACGCCTCGTAGTAGCCCACATCCTTCTCATCGACGGCCTCCATCGGTTTGGCCCGGCCCGGCGGCTTGGCGGCCTTCGGGGTCTTGCGCAGATTGTCCGCCGCCCCGTAGGTCAGAACGATGCCGATATTCGGATGCGCCACGACGAAATCGGCCAGGGCCCGCGTCTCGGCCTGGCTGACAGGCAGGGTGCCCGCCTCCGGCCGTGAAATACTGGTAGTTGTACGGAAAGCTGCGATTGAAATTGGCGCCGCCGGGCCCATCTTCGTTCCACCGCTTGTCGTGATCGTTGTCGAGCCCCTCCGGCAGCAGTTTCCACACGCCCTTTTCCCCTTTGAGCGGATCGGCCTTGAGCAGCAACCGTTTCTCGTTCGGGTCGAGGATGTACTCGCCCTCCTTGTCCTCGACGCGCATCATCGTGATCAGGCCGTCGCCGCTGAGGTCCTCGCCGGGGTCCTCATCGACGATCCCATCGTGGTCATCGTCCCGCGGCGTGTTGTTCCCGCTCATCTCGATCGTCGGACTGGTGAAAAATCGCTCCCGGGCATCCGGATTCAGGCAGGGGACCACGTAGATCGTCGTCTTTTTCAGAAGCTCCGCCGTCGGCGGGTCCTCCCGATACTGCTGCATCAGGCGTTCGACCCACGCCACGGCGGTGAACGGCCCGACGAGATCGTTGCCCTCGATCCCCGCGACGACCAGCACCGCCGGTCGCGTGCCGCGGTTCTCGGTCGACCCAACGCCGATCTCCACCAGCCAGACCTTGCGCTTCTCCCGCGACCGGGCCAGCTCGCGGACGCGCACAAGATTCGGGTCCTGCCGGGCCAGGCCGGCCAGTTGCTCCGTCATCGATGGAGAGTTGGTGTATTCCGCCGCCGGCCACGCCGGCCCCAGGAACGCCAGCGCGAGTAAAAACGACAACACTTGTCTTTGATAGGATCCGAGGTCCACGCGGTCACCCTTAACTAAGCCTTCTCACAGTTGTTGCGAGAGGCGTCACTCTACCGCGCCGTCCCCGGGTTGGCAATCTGTCCCTCACGCAAATCTGCCCCATCGTGGGCCCGACGGGCGGTGTTCGTCCCACTGGACTATGATGGCGGTTATTATGAGACGGTACGATGTCGCCAGCCTGCCGGGCGTCTCAGGTTTCGCCCGTCACGACCTGCGCGTGGTTGAGAGCCGCCGCGATGGAGATGCCGCCGATCGTCTATTGCTTCTGCTCCAATATCTCACGGCTTCGGGCGGAACACCAACTCGCTTGAGACGATGGCCCAGCGCTCGTCGGTGGCCGTGAGAAACCAGATGCTCGCCTCTGGCGGCGGGGCCGGTGCGACGATGTGAGAGCCATCGACTCGGCCCGGAACCGTCTGCCACTGCCGCTTGTTGATCGGTCCCGTCTCCGTTGTGTAGTGCAGGGCGGTCTCGATCAGCTTCGTCCTGGGCCGGACCTGTGCCAGCACCTGATCGTTGACGATCCTGGGATGCGAGATCATCGGCAGCGGCTTGCCGCCGCGTAGACACCCATCGATGAACAGCCCGATCTCGGCCGGTGCCCAGCCCTGCGGATGGCCGTGCGGCATGTTCACCGTGATGCGGACCTGGCGCCGGCCCTTCACCAGACCGTAGGTCTTGGCATAGCTGTCGAGCGGGTAGGCGAAATCGTTGGTGCCGTTCATGAAGAGCACCGGCATCGCCGCCGAGCCGATGTACCGGGAGGGGTCCCACAGCCGGACCCACTTGTCCCTCTGCTCCGGCGTCATCTTCGCGAACTGCGGGAGCCACACGCTGTTTTCGTGCAGGAATCCGCAGCCATAGACCGGCACGGCCGCCTTGAACCGATTGTCTACCCCCGCCACGATGCACGTCAGGTACCCGCCCCAACTGATCCCGGTGACGGCGGTATGTCCGGCGTCGACCTCCTTCAAACTCCGCAGCAGCGAATGGGCCAGAATCACGTCGGCCACCGCATGGTACGTCCACTGATCCTGGGGCGGCTGATCGATCGCGCCGAACTTCGTCTCGTCGCCCTGATCGGGCCCGCCGTCGGCCAAGCGTTTCTTGTCGGGCCCGCACCCGGCCAGATCCATCGCGATCGCCGCATACCCGCTTGGCCCAAAGCTCGGCCCACTCCTTGAACGCCGTCCCGCCGCCCCCATGCACCAGCACGACGCCCGGGAAGCCCCGGCGCCGGAAAAGGGGACATTCTACTTTTTCCTCCGCCGCTGCGCTATCGGGCCTGCCCATAGCCGAAAAAGTAGAATGTCCCCTTTTCGTCCCCAACGTCGCCGGACTGGCATAATAGGCGAACACGCGGGTCGGCTTACCCCTGTAAAGCAGCCCCTCATAGAACAGCGACCACACCGGCCCCTGGCGGTCGGCCCACTCGTATCGCGGCGGCCGGCTCAGAGCGGCCAGGTCCCACGGCGTCGTGGCGGGCAGCGACGTCGCCGGGTGAATGACCTGGCGCTCCGGCCGCAGCGTCGTACACCCGGACCCGGCCAGCACGAGGGATACCCACAGCAAGCACGTCACACGCAAGGATCGCAAGACCACGTCAGCCTCCTTTTCCATCGCTCAGTATCATTCCAGAAATTGCTCCGGCGACAGTTCGCCGAGCGCAGCATCGATCATAGCCCGCCTCCTCGCGTGCCGCAAGGCGGAGATGAGGTGGGCGCGGGTGGTTGATCCGGCGAAAGCCGGTACTCCGAACCGTGAACCATTCTTCTTGACAGGCACACAAATCGTGCATATACGTATGTATAGATGGTGCATCAGGAGAACCGGTCATGAGAACGACGATGAACGTGGATGACGAGCTGGTCGCCAAGGCGTCCGAGCTGACGGGCGTGCAGGAGCGGACGGCACTGGTGCGGATGGGCCTGGAAGCCCTGATCGCCCAAAAGAGGCCCAGCGCCTGGCCAAGCTCGGCGGCACGGAGAAGCGGCTGCGCCGCCACGCCCCGGCGCAGGGCGCGGAGTTGAGCCGATGGTCTTGGTCGATACTTCGGTCTGGGTCGAGCACTTTCGTCGCGGCTTGCTCGAACTGGCAAAGCTGCTGGACGCCGGCCTGGTCGTCTGCCATCCCTTCGTCCTCGGCGAGTTGGCCTGCGGCAATCTCAAGAACCGCCGGGAGATTCTCGAACTGCTCCAGACCCTCTGCACCTGCCCGACCGCAACCCACGAGGAAGTCCTGTCTTTCATCGAAGCCAATCACCTGATGGGCCGGGGCCTCGGCTACATCGACATGCACCTCCTGGCCTCCGCCAAGCTCAGCGGCATCCCCCTATGGACCCTCGATCATCCGCTCGCTCAAGTATGCTGCATCACGTCTGAATGTGGCCTATGGTGGTCGGTAGTCAGGAGCGGGCCATCGGCAAGACAGGGTGCCGCTTGATATCGCCCCTGCATGAGCGCCACGTTCGCGAGAAGATACGCGTCACGTTCCTTGGGTCGTCTGTGGCAACTCGTTCAAGATCGGTTCAATCTGGCTGACCAGCGCGGCATAGCCGTGCCCCATGGCCAAGCTGATGCGCCTGTTCGGCCAACGGCAGAGCCTCGCGTGCACGTCCCATCTGGCGGAGCACCGACGCCTGATTGGCGAGCGATGCCGCGAGACCGTCCACGATTGCCCAACTGGCGGCAGATCCGCTCCTCTTCCTTGTGCAGCGCCATCGCCCCGTCCAGGTCCCCGCGAGCCTGCAAGATCAACGCCTGGTTGCCGAGGCTGGCTTGCAGGCCGTCCAGATTGCCCAACTGGCGGCAGATCCGCTCCTCTTCCTTGTGCAGCGCCATCGCCCCGTCCAGGTCCCCGCGGGCCTGCAGGATCAACGCCTGGTTGCCGAGGGGTCGCCGACAGGCCGTCCAGATTGCCCAACTCGCGGCAGATCCGCTCCTCTTCCTTGTGCAGCGCCATCGCCCCGTCCAGGTCCCCGCGAGCCTGCAAGATCAACGCCTGGTTGCCGAGGCTCGTTTGCAGGCCGTCCAGGTTGCCCAACTGGCGGCAGATGCGCTCCTGTTCCTTGTGCAGCGCCATCGCCCCGTCCAGGTCCCCGCGAGTCCTTCAGGATCAGCGCCTGGTTGCCGAGGCTGGCTTGCAGGCCGTCCAGATTGCCCAACTGGCGGCAGATGCGCTCCTGCTTCCTTGTGCAGCGCCATCGCCCCGTCCAGGTCGCCGCGGGCCTGCAAGATCAGCGCCTGGTTGCCGAGGGTCGCTTGCAGGCCGTCCAGATTGCCCAACTGGCGGCAGATGCGCTCCTGTTCCTTGTGCAGCGCCATCGCCCCGTCCAGGTCGCCGCGGGCATACAGGATCATCGCCTGGTTGCCGAGGAGTACCGCTTCCTCATTCGTGCCCTTTTCGACAAGCTTCCGGCAGCGCTCGCGACAGGCTCATGGCCGCGTCGAGCAGACCAATGTTTCGCAAGGGGGCTGCACAGTCGTCGACGAATGCCGCCACGAATGCTCTGGTCCCTCGGCGGCAAGGACATGCTCTGGCAGCCGAACGGCGGCCAGAGCGTCGGGTGCCTTCTGTTGCTCTCTGGCCTCCTTGAGGCTGGCGCGATAGACGAGGATCGCTCGGGCGTGAAGGGCCTGTTGCTCGGCCTGATCAGATCTGACCCCGCACGTGGTCGGCCAGAATCGCGTGATAGATTCGTTTGCCCTGTCCTTCCTCGCGCAGCAGGCCGTGCAGATAAGGGTCGCTCAGCAACCGCTTCATGGTGGGCGTATCCAAGCCGCTGACGGCTTGGACGATGTCACGCGGTACAGCCACGTCCAGGATGGCGTAGGCCTCGAACAGGCGGATCGCGTTCGCCGGTGCGGCAGATCTGTTGCCACTGTGTCGCCGCGATTCCCTCCGTTCGTCGGATCTTGAGGCAGGTCCTCGATGCGTTTTGTCTTCTTGACAATCTCCAGCGCCGCCTGGATGGCGTAGGGATGTCCCTGATACCGGTTCACCGCCTCCTGCAGGGCCAAAGCCGGCTGGCCGACTTCGCCGCGCGCAGACGGACGAGATCATCGACCTCCTCGCGCGGCAAGAACGCCGAGCGGCTCGGGCGGGAGGCGCACGACGTTCTCCAGTGCCATGAAGCTGTTGCTGCCGATCAGCTCATCCTCGGGCCGCTGGGCGAAGAGGAACTTGACCTTCTCCGGAAGCTCTCGTGTCACCAGCCGCCAGGAATCGGCACAGCCAGGGCACATGAGCTTCTCGGGATCGACCACGAAGAGGGCCCGCCCGTCCGGTCCCATGCGTTTCGAAATCAGCCGCAGGCGTTCGAGAAACTGCTCGCGCGTGTGCCTTTGCGGATCACGTCGCAGGCTGGCAAGCAACTCCGCCATCTCACGGCCTTTGGGGACGATGGCCTTGAGCAGGGCGATCCATTGCGCCCGGCGGCGATCGGTCATGTCGAAAGAGCCTTCGACACGTCTGCGCCGCCTCGAAGGCGTTGTCCATCATCAGTGCCATCGTGGAATCGGGGCTGTCGGTCGGCGTCACTTCGTAGCGGACCCAGGCGCACTTGAGGGTCGGATGCTGCGTCGCCAATTCGGCCATCCGGTCGATCAGCCAAGTCTTGCCCATGCCGGCTTGGCCGACGACCACTACGGCCTGTCCGCGCGGGTCCTCCAGGATCTCCCGGAACCGATCCAGTTCCGCTTGTCGCCCAACGAATATCCGCTGCTCGTCCATTCTCGCAACCTTGCCTGCGGGCACGTGTCTTGCATGAGGCCGCCAACTCTGAATGCCGCTTCAGAGAATACAGGCGAGCAGAGGAAGCCGCAAGTCCAAAGCGAGCGGGGCTGGGCCCGATTTTCAGGGCTGATGGGACCCATGGGACGGATTGGACGGAGGGGACCCCCGCCTGCGCGGGGGCAGGCTGTCAGGGGCGACTTGCCGGTGCTGCTGGCGGGCGTGGTAGAGGCGCTCGGTGAAGCCGCCTTCGTTCAGGAATTGCTGCTCCAGAGCTTGCGAGCTGGTGGTCGAGGAGGTAGTTCGCCTGGTGGATCAGGCAGAGGATGGTGTTGGCGGCGATCTCGGGCGGGGCCTCTTCGACATAGGACCGATAGGACTCATAGGTCCTATCGGACCTATAGGCGATCCTGCGGATCGCTTGGGCCTGCGGGTGGTCCTTGGGCCAGATGGGCAGGTGTCGCTGGCGGAGGAAATCCTGGTAGTCCTGGAGCAGTTCCTCCAGGCTGGCGCGGGCGACGCTGGTGAGCTTGAGCTCGGTCTTCTTCGAGGTGCGCGGAGGCTTGGCTGGCTTCGGCGATGTTCTGCTTGCCGCTGCGGGCGGCTTGGACCATCTGGTCGGTCGTGCGCGAGCGGCGGTCGATGAAGCGGTCGCAGAAGGCGACCGTCGCGTCGTAGATGATCTCGGCGGTCTGATAGGACTTGAGATTGCGATAGCCGCCGTGGGCGGGGATCAGCGGGGGTTCATGGGTCCTATCGGTCCTATGAGTCCCATCCGTCCTATTCTCTGCATCTCTCGATCGCCGCGCTCGTCTTTCCTCCATGCGCGCGATGATAGCGTCAGCCGTGCGCGGGCAAGCTTTTCTAGAGCGATCGCTGTCGCCAGGACGCTATCGCGGGCGTTTTCTTCCAGCTCGCGGCGACGATGTCGCCGGCGGAATAGGACCTATAGGACCATGGACCATTGGACCTATCCACTACTTCGACCTGAAGTACCGTTCGGCTCGGCCGGCTGGGGTGGGCGTTGGTGGTCTCGATCAGGACTTGGGCGGTTTCGCCGAGGAATTGGGCGCGGAATTGGCTCTGGAGGGCCAGGTCCAGGTCGCGGAGGATTTGGGAGCGGGCTTTCTTAACCTCTGGCGGGACCTTGGGTTGCATTCTGGCGGCGGCGGTGCCTTTTCGGGCGGAGAAGACGAAGACGTGCATCTTGGCGAAGGCGACTTCCTTCGCCAGGGCGACCGTCTGGTCGAAGTCGGCGTCCGTCTCACCTGGGAAACCGACGATAATATCGGTCGTTATGGCGGGGCGGTCCAAGCGGGCTGCGGATCAGGGCGACTTTGGCGCGGAAGTCGTCCGCCGTGTAGGGGCGGGCCATGCGGCGGAGGATCGTCGTCCGAGCCGGACTGGAGCGATAAGTGCAGGTGCGGCATGAGGTTAGGATGGGCGGCGAAGACGTCCAGCAGGGCGGGCGTGACGTCCGCCGGGTCGAGCGAGCTGAGGCGAATGCGGGCCAAGCCTGGGATTTGGGCGACCTGGTCCAGCAGGGCGGGCAGGTGCGGGTTCTCCTGGGTCGGCCAGTGGCGCCGGCGGGCGGTCGTCTGGCCGTAAGCGCCGATGTGGACGCCGGTTAGGACGATTTCCTTGTGGCCGGCGGCGACGAGGGCCGCGGCCTCGGCGAGAATTTCTTCAGATTTCTTGAATCGAACGACCGGCCGGGCCGTCGGTATTATGCAGTAAGAGCAGAACGCATCACAACCGTCCTGGATCTTGAGAAACGCGCGGGTCTGGTCTTGAAAAGACGTCAGCGGGGGCAACTCTTCGGGCGGACGTAAGTCGTTTTTGGACTTGACTTTGGCGTCACTTTCTGGTCTAATAAGGAGTCTGTGGGATGCAGTACGGCGACGCATGCCCCTGCGGAGGCAGGGTCGTGAGCCGAATCTGGGGTGGTTGATTCGGTGTGGACCAGCGAGCGCAGGGTGGCGGTGAGGTCGCATCGGTCCTTGACAACATGGACGTTCTCCCCGACGGCTTTCAGTTCGTCTGTTTCGACCGTGGGCAGGCAGCCGCAGATGACGACGGCTTGCGGGATCGTGTTTTTGGGCCTGGTTGATCAGGTGCCGGCTCTTGGCCGAGGCGGTGTGAGTCACGCAACAGGTGTTGACGACAACGAGTTGCGGCGTGTGCGCGGCATCGACCTGGGCCAGTCCGAAGGTCTCCAGAAGCTGGCGAATCTGCTGGCTCTCGTACTGATTCACTTTGCAGCCGAGAGTTAAGATGGCGAAACTGTCGAGCATGTGATATAATCTAAGCGTATTGAGAGCTGTTTACAAGACCAACGCAGAATAGATACCGCACGCTAGACCGAGAGCGGGAGGTTTTTCATGGCAGCAGCATCGGATGCGGTTTGGGCGATCGACCTGGGCAACAACTCGCTGAAGGCGCTGCACCTGGTGGCGGTCGGGGATGCGGTCCAGGTCATCGGCTTCGATCACATTCCGCACGGCAAGATCCTGGCGCAGCGGGGTCAGTGCCGCCGAGCGGGAGGAGCTGATCGCGATCACCCTGCGGCAGTTCGTCCAGCGCAACGACCTCGGCTACGACCCGATCATCATCTCCGTGCCCAGCCAGAACAGCTTCGCCCGGTTCGTCACGCTGCCGCCGGTGGAGGCCAAGCGGCTGCCCGAGATCGTCCAGTTCGAGGCCGCCCAGCAGATCCCCTTCGACATGAGCGAGGTGCAATGGGATTATCAGCTTATGAGCGATCCGGACAGCCCGGAGAAGAAGGTCGGGCTCTTCGCGATCAAGAACGAGGTGGTCAACTCGGCGCTGGAGTCCTTCGAGCGGGAGGACCTGCAGGTCAGCTACGTGCAGATGGCGCCGATGGCCCTGTACAATTACCTGCTGTTCGACCGGCCGGACCTGGCCAACTCCGACAAGCGGGCGACCGTGATCGTCAACATCGGGGCCGACAGCACCGACCTGGTCGTGTGCACCGCCTCGAGCGTCTGGCAGCGGTGCATCGTGATGGGCGGCAACGCCTTCACGAAGGCCATCGCCGAGACCTTCAAGCTCAGCTTCGAGAAGGCCGAGAAGCTCAAGCGCACCGCCCCGGTGAGCAAGTACGCCCGGCAGATCTTCCAGGCGATGCGGCCGGTGTTTACGGACTGGAGCGGCGAGGTCCAGCGGTCCCTCGGGTTCTACACCAGCTCGCAATCCGGACGTGAAGGTGACGCGGGTGATCGCCATGGGCGGCGGCACGAAGCTGCGCGGGCTGGTCAAGTACCTGCAGCCAGACCCTGCAGATTCCGGTGGAGAAGCCGGACGCGTTCAAGCGGCTGGCGGTGGCGCCCGGGCGTGTCGGCGGCCAAGTTCCACGAGAACGTGAGCGATTTCGGCGTCGTGTACGGGCTGGGCCTGCAGGGGCTGGGCATGGCCCGCATCGAGAGCAACCTGCTGCCCACGAGCGTCGCCCGGTCGATGGCCTGGGCGGGCAAGATGAAGTACTTCATCGGGGCGGCGGTCATGCTGCTGATCGGTCTCGGCGATGTGCCTGGGACGGGTCGTTCTGGACAAGATCAGCTACACGCAGGAACGAGAGCACGCGTGCCAAGATCACAGCGCGTGGTCACGGCAGGCCAAGACGGCCATCGAGAAGACCAGCGGCATCAAGGATCAGGAAGGCACGTTCCAGGAGCGCATGAAGAAGAATTTCGAATGGTTCCGCTATCGCGAGATCATTCCGCAGCTCCACGAGATCATCGTTTCCGCTCTGCCGAACGCCAAGACCAATCCGGAGCAGGCAGGACCTCTACGAGGCCTTCGCGCGGGGCGACGTGGCCAAGGTCAAGCAGATCCCGCGTCCGGAGCGCAAGCAGCTCTTCCTGACCACGATCTCGATCTTCTATCATGACGACCTGGACAAGGCCCAGTTCCGCCAGAGTGCGACGATGCGCCGGGACGCCCTGATGCGCGACGCCATGATGATGGAGGAGTCGGAGGGCTACGACGATGAGATGATGAATGCAGATGGAGCAGATCTACGGCGCCGACTACATGAAACAGATGATGGGCGACCACGGCCGCAGCGCAGAAGTACCCCGGCTTCGTCTCACGATCGAAGGCTACAGTCCGTACCGGAGGATCGGCGATCTGCTCGATCCGCCGAACGTCAAGGACACGCAGGCCAAGTGGGGGTTCGTGACGCGGCTGGAGAATCTCAAGCAGTTCCTGCATCTGGACGTCAACAGCCCCTTCGAGATCTACACCAAGAAGGCACCGACCACTTCAAGCTGGAAACGGGACCGGCGGACCCCGATGGGGATGTCCCGATGGGCGTGGGGCGAATGGAAGTTCATTCCCGATCCGCCGGCGCCGGGCACGACGCCCGCCACCAGCGCGTACGGCATGGGGGGCATGGGCATGGGCGGCCCGCAGAACGGGACGTGGATTCTGATCGATCCGATGACCGAGGAGACCGTCAGCGCCGAGCCCGTGAAGGACCAGTACGGCAACATCGCGCTTGACAACCTGGGCAAGCCGAAGAAAACGGTGCACGACTACTGGTTCAAGCTGCAATTCAAGATCCTGTGGAAGGAGGCGCCGAAGACGCACGACTGCCGGCGGCGGGGGCGACGGCGCCGCGCACGGGGTAGATACGCGTTGAACCGTGACGAAGCAGGCCAAAACAGGCAGGTAGACAAATGGCAAAAGCGAATATCGATCTCAAGGATCTTCTCCCTCTTCTCAAGAAGCTCAATGTTCTGGGTCTTCTGAAGAACAACCTCGCTCTGCTGGTGCCGATCCTCATCGCGGTCGTGGCGGTCCTGTTGTTCATGCCGACGACGCTCCTGTCGCGCAGCCTCCGCAAGACGATCGAGACGAAGAGCGTCAAGGCCGAGTCAGGACATCGACCGTTTGATCAAGGACGTGAATCAGGCGGCCGAGGCCGAGGCGATGGACGCCGTACATCAACGCCTACGCCCAGGACGCCAACGCGATGGACAACCTGATCAAGCAGACCACGCTGCGCGAGCTGCTCAGCTACAAGGTCTTCGCCGATCCGAACAACCAAACCTCGCAACTGCGTGTTCGATCCGTTCCGCCAGGGTTTCGTCTCGGGCGTCGAGGCGATGCTGTTGAGCGCTCAAAGCCGGCGGTCGCCCTACGGACGCGGAGATCAACGCCGCCCTGGAGAGCTCGTCCCGCTCGCCGTACGGCCGGGGCCGCCGGGCGGCCGGACCTCGACCGCCGGCGGCGCCAGTACGGCGGCGGCTACGGCCGCACCGGCGGAGGCGGCGGCATGCGGCTGAACTTCCGCATGATGACCGAGAACGACCGCAAGATCGTCGAAGAGGTCTGTGCAGACAAGGCCCGGGTCGCCAAGGTCTACGCCAATCCGGTCGATATCGGCGGCTATGCCTACTGGAGCGACTGGAAATTCGAGAAATGGGACAAGGCCATCAGGATGCTGGTACTGGCAGATCGGCTACTGGATTCTCGAAGACGTCACCGCCACGATCCAGCAGATGAACAAGGACTCGGAGAACGTCCTGACCTCGCCGGTCAAGCGGCTGATGGGCGTGCAGTTCACGCAGTCCCGGTCGGGGCGCTCCATGCTGCGGCCGGGGGCGCCGCATGTCGAACGTACCCAAGGACAAGCAGACGCCGACCTACGTCACGGGTCTCCGCAACGCCATGACGGGCACCCCTTGCACCGGCCGCTTCTGCGATGACGCTGCACGACGTCATGCAGTTCGACGTGCACGTGATCGTCAAAGCCGCCGATGTGATGCGCTTCATGCAGGAGCTGTGCAGTGCGAAAACGCACAAGTTCCGCGGCTGGCTCGGCGATCAGCCGGAGCAGACGTACAAGCACAACCAGATCAGCATCCTGGAAAGCCAGATCGCTCCCGTCGATCGCGAGGATTTCGACCACAGCAGCTACCAGTACGGGAATGACGAAGTGGTCGATGTGGACCTGATCTGTGAGTATGTCTGCGATTCAAGGCGGCCTACGCCTCGATCCTGCCGAAGGAGATCACGGACGACATCGCCGCCGCGAAGACGGCCGCCGCGGCGACCCGCAGGTAGAAGTCGTGGAAATGAGGTTGCCGGAAACTGATTCAAGTCTGCTGAGAGTGGGATAGACTATGAAGGACTTCATCGCAAAAATCGGACGTTTCTGCGAGAACCACGTCGAGAAGATCGTGCTCGTGATCGTGGGCGCCGTGTGCGTATGGCTGTTCTTCACGCGCGTGATCTTCAGCCCGAACGTCATGACGATCGGCCGGGTCGGCAAGGTGTACACGCCCGGCCAGATCGACCGCTACATCTACGAGCAAAAGGCCCAGGAGCTGCGCGCAAGCTGCAGGAGCAGAAGAAGGGCGGGACGGCGCAAGACCTACGCCCGGCGGCTCGACGGCCCGATCGACGCCAGACGGACCCCGTGATCGCCGGCATCATCGGCCGGCCGCTGCCCAAGGGGTTCGTGGGTCTGTTCGACTCGCCGCTGGGCTTCATCAACGCCACGCTGACGACGGCGACGCCGGGAGTCGGCCCCGCCGAACCGGGTGTACTCGGACCGCAAGTATCGGCTGCCGCTGGTCCCGGACGTGACGGACGTGGGGGTCAACCTCATTCGGGCCGCCGCCTACGTGCCCCTTCAGGAAGTCACCCTGCAGACGACCTATGACAAGGCGGCCGTCGAGCCGAACGACATCGACCTGGTGACGGTGGAGGCCCGCTTCGACGTGGCGGAGTTGTACCGCCGGTTCCAGGCGAGCTTCGCCGGCGTGGACGTCCAGAAAGAGGAATGGCGCGACCCCTGTCTGGCCAAGCCCATCTTTGCGGCGGTCCAACTGGAGCGGCAGGAGCTGTCGGAAGAGGGGGGCTGGACGGCGTGGCAGCCGGTGCCGCGCAGCCGGGTCGAAGCCAACCGGGAGCTGTTCCGCGTGTACGAGCGGATCAGCGACCTGCCGGCGGGCGGGCTGGACGTTCGTCTGATGCAGTTCAAGGATGACACGGTCACCTCGGAGCTGCTCCAGCCGGAAGCGTATCAGATCGCCTCGGCGGAAGAGGAATGGTTCCCGCCGAGCTTCTACGGCAAGTTCAAGGACCTGCAGAGGAAGATGGACGCGGACAAGCGAAGGGACGAGAGCGAAAAGAATCGCAAGCAGACGACGACGGCGACGGGTACCCAGCGCGACACGATGAATCGCGGCGGGCAAGGGGGGACGTACGGGGGCACCATGCAGCAGGGCGGCCGGGCCGCCCCCGGCTCGGCCCGGGGCCGCGGGATGCAGGGCGGGATGCAGGGTGGCGACATGTACGGGGGTCAGCAGGGCGGCCGCCGCGGCGGTCGCGCGGGCAGCATGACCGGTCCGGGCGGCTACCCGGGACCGGGCGGCCAGACCCGGCAGGGACGACGCGGCGGACCCGGCGACATGTACGGTGGTGGCGACATGTACGGCATGCCGGGCGAGATGGGCATGCGGCGCAAGGTCCTCGACCAACGAGGTCTACTTCGATTTCTGCCCGGAGATGATCACGTTCCGGGAAGACCTGTCCAAGCGGACCAAGCCTCTGCTGGTCTGGGTGTTCGACGACACGGTCGAGCCGGGCAAGACCTATCAGTATCGCGTTCGCCTCGGCGTCTTCAATCCCGTGGCCGGGACCGGCCAGGTCGTGGACCGCGACCTGGGCAAGAAAGACCAGGTCATCCTGTGGAGTCCGTACTCCGAGATCACCAAGCCGGTCGAGGTCCAGCAGCGGACCTACCTGTTCGCCCGGGAGGTCCAGGACAAGACGAACACCGCGACGGTGGAAGTGGCCCGCTATGCCCTGGGCTACTGGCGCACGGAGAGCTTCCAGGTCAAGCCGGGAGAGGCCATCGGCAAAGAGATGGAGCCGAAGAAGGAAGACGACCGGGATAAGCACGCGAAGACCGGGCCCGGATGGCGGCCGGTTACCCGGGGATGGGCGGGTCCGACCGCATCACCGGCCGACCCGGCATGCCGCCGATGGGACCGGGCGGAATGCCGGGCCTCATGATGCCGACCAGCCCGGACCAGCAGAACGTCCCGAAGACCATCAACTACAACACCGGCAAGGTGCTCGTGGACCTGGTCCAGGTCAATGACTGGGGCAACGCCCCGAACCTGCGTCCGCGCCTGTACTATGACATGCTCTATACCGGCGACGGGACGAATCTCGAGCACATGCCCGTTAGTGCCTCCAACTGGCCCAAAGACGTGGCGGCGGCCTATCAGTACGTCCAGACCGAGAAGCGCAAGGAGCCGCAGCCGTTCCGCGCCTTCAACAAGGGCGGCCTGCGCGGCCGCGGTACGCGTGGTGGTCCCGGCGGGATGGGCGGCTACGAGGACATGGGCGGCTACGAAGACATGGGCGGCTACGGTGACTACGGCGGCGAGGGGATGTACCCGTAACTAACCCGACCGGGGAGCGGTTGCGGTTGCGAAGCTCGTGTCGGTTGCCTCAGGCGTGGAGCGTTGGTGCCGCTGCACGCAACCGCTCTACGCGTCTTCTGACGCCCACAGCGCCGCTGCGCGGCCGCTCCTGCACGTCGGCACTTGAAAGCCCGCTTCCTTTCTGGCAGAATAGCCCTATCCTATCACGCCAGTTATCAGTAGTTGACGGTTGCCGGTTGTCCGAGAACCGGGAACTGCGAACTGGCAACTGGGAACTGGCGGGAAGTGGCTATGACTGATGTCACGCGCATCTTGAACGCCATCGAACGGGGGGACGCGAAAGCTACAGACGAACTCCTGCCCTTGGTCTATGAGGAACTCCGCCTTCTCGCCGCCCAGAAGCTGTCCCATGAGGTTCCCGGCCAAACCCTGCAAGCGACCGCGCTGGTGCATGAAGCCTATCTGCGTTTGGTGGGGAGCGAGCCCCAAAACTGGAACAGTCGAGGCCACTTCTTCGCGGCGGCGGCGGAAGCGATGCGGCGAATCCTTGTCGAAAGTGCCCGCCGCAAGGGAAGTCTCAAACGGGGCGGCCAACTCCGGCGCGCCGATCTGCCGGCGGCGGAGCCGATCACGGAGGGCGCGCCGGAGGACCTTCTGGCACTGGATGAAGCGTTGCAGAAGCTGGCGCAAACGGACCCGCTTAAGGCCGATCTCGTGAAGCTGCGCTATTTTGCCGGACTGACCCTGGAGGAGGCGGCGCAGGCCCTGGGTGTCGCCCGTTCGACCGCCGGTGAGCACTGGGCCTACGCCCGCGGTGGCTGCGGGTCGAGATCGCCAAGGGCGACGACGCCCCCACCACGTAGCATGGGCATCCTGCCCATGCTACGACGTCGCGCGGAGTATTTTCACGCTCTCTGATTTTTTCTCCGGACGTTTCGTGACGGAATTTCGCATTGTAGGGTGAGGCACCTGGTAAGGAGAGTGCGTCTGTGAGCGTCGAACAACATAGTGAGGAGATGATCTTCAAGGCGGCGATCAAACTCCATCCGTCGGCCGAAAGGGTCGCCTTCATCAAACAGGCCTGTGGCTGCGATGTGGAGTTGCTGGCCCGCCTTGAGACTCTCCTGCGCGCCGACGATGAGGCCGGTGATTTCCTGGAGACCCCGCCATTCGGTTCCGGCGTTGCACTTGATTTCCCCCCTGTGGCAGAAGGCCCCGGCACGGTCATCGGTCGCTACAAGCTCCTGGAGAAGATCGGCGAAGGCGGCATGGCGGTGGTCTACATGGCCGAGCAGACCGAGCCCATCCGCCGCAAGGTGGCCCTCAAGATCATCAAATTGGGCATGGATACCCGCCAGGTGATCGCCCGCTTCGAGGCCGAGCGGCAGGCCCTGGCCCTGATGGACCATCCCGGTATCGCCAAGGTCCTCGACGCCGGAGCCACGGAGACCGGCCGACCGTACTTTGTCATGGAGCTGGTCCAGGGTGTCTCCATCACCGAATACTGCGACAAGAACAGCCTGAGCACCAAAGACCGGTTGGCGCTATTTCTCCAGGTCTGCCAGGCCGTGCAGCACGCCCACCAGAAGGGCATCATCCACCGGGATATCAAGCCCTCCAACGTCATGGTCACGCACCATGACGGCAAACCTGTTCCCAAGGTGATCGACTTCGGGATTGCCAAGGCCACGAACCAGAAGCTGACGGAAAAGACGCTCTTTACCCGCTATGCCCACATCATCGGCACCCCCGCCTACATGAGTCCGGAACAGGCGGAATTGAGCGATCTGGACATCGACACCCGCTCGGACATCTACTCCCTGGGCGTATTGCTCTATGAACTGCTCACCGGGACAACACCTTTCAGCGAAGAGGATCTCCGCAAGGCCGGTTACGTCGAGATGCAGCGGGTGATCCGGGAACAGGAGCCGGTCAAGCCCTCCACGCGGATTCGGACCGCTACCCGGGAACGCCGATCCGTAGGGGCAGGCCCCCGTGCCTGCCCAACGTCGGGCGGCCACGGGGGGCCGCCCCTACGAGAGGTCCGGGGCGATCTGGACTGGATCGTGATGAAGTCCCTGGAGAAAGACCGTGTTCGGCGGTACGAGACCGCCAGCGGCCTGGCCGAGGACATCCGCCGGCATCTGGAACATGAGCCGATCCTGGCCCGGGGCCCCAGTACTGCGTACCGCCTCCGCAAGTTCCTGCGTCGACACCGGGTCCAAGCCCTGGTCAGTTTGACGGTAGCGGCCTTGATTGCCGCCGTCGCCGTCGCCCTTTCCATCTGGAATCAGGACCGCCTCCAATGGAACCGGGACCGGCTCCAACTGGCCCAAGCGGAACGCCTGCAACACGAGGACCTTCTGGATCGAGCACGGGACCAACACGCCAAGGCCGAGCGAGAAGCTGCCCTGGAGAACGATTCAGCCCATCCTTCAGAGCCAGTACGTCGGACCGGAAGCACAACTCCTCCAGGGCTGCCATTCTCGTGGACAACCGCCGTCCTGATGAGGCTACGACCATCCTCAAGAATCTGCTCGGTGAGCGACGGGAGATTGCCGGGGCCGCTCACGCCCTCCTGGCTCGCATCCTTTGGGAGACGGGACCACTGGAGGCCGAGAAGCTCAAGGAGTTCGAGGTGCACCGCCGCCAAGCCGAAGCACTGCTCCCGGAAACCGCCGAAGCCTACTTCCTGCGGGCCATGACCGCCGTTACGGTCAAGCAGCAGCTTGCCGCGCTCGACCAGGCTTTGCAGCTTGACGCGTACCACTACGAATCTCTTCGGCTGCGGGCCTTCACGTACTATGCGTCCCGGAAATATGACCGGCTGCGCGAGGATGCACGAGCCATGACGATCCTGCGGCGCGGTGACCCGTTGGGCTATTCGCTGCGGGCGGTTGCTCTCCGGGAGGCGGGCCAGTACGGCGACGCGATTGCCGCGTATGACAACGCATTGACGCGAACGCCGAAGCAAGACCCGGCGTACGCCGATCTGGTCGTCCAACGTTCGGAGGTCCTGCTCCGCTGGGGCCAGTATGACCGGGTCTTGACGGAAACTCAGGCGCACCCGTCCCAGGCAACCGCCCAAGCTCTCTCGCCCCTGCAATACCACCGCTTCGCCGCTTGGACCGCTCTCGGCGACTATGACAGAGCCCTGGACGTGTCTGAGCAGGTTGGCGACCCCGGCCCGGAGGCTCGTCAGCAATTTCGCACCTGGTGTGCCAAATACGTCTTCGATACGCTGCGCGGGGCGGTCCTGGCATCCGCCGGAGCGCGAGCCCGTGGGGGCGGCCTTCCTGTCGCTGGTGGAGGCCCAGGAGGTCTATCATGACCTCTCGGCCAAAGGGCAGCGGGTAACGTCGGACGGCTTCAGCGCTCGCTGGTCACCGGACGGGAGCAAGCTGGCCTTTACCCTGGGAGTGCATGGCTCCAGCGGAGTGGCTGTCTTCGACATCGCCACGAAGGAGACCGATCTGCTCATCGTCCCCGGCAAGTTGCCACGTTGGTCACCCGACGGACAGTACCTCGCCTTTGTCCGAGATCGCGAGTTCCTTCCCATTGCGGAGCTGGTTGCCGCGCCACGCAAGGATCAACCCTACGCGCACACCGACGAAGAGGTATGGCTCATGAAGTCCGACGGGACCGAGCCCCGCCGCGTAGCGCGCGGGGGCTGGCCCTCCTGGAGCCGTGACTCGACCCATATCTACTATCAGTCGCCTGCGGATAGAATCGTCTACTCCATCCCCATCGTCGGCACCAACGTTGAGCCGAAGCAGGTCATGGTGTGCCCGGGGTTCTGCCCGTCCGTGTCGCCCGATGAGAAGTACGTGGCCTACACGGAGGTGTCCGGGTTTCTGAAGGTGCAGGATCTGGCCTCGCGGGCCCTGGTGGCCGCGTGGTCCTTGCCCTTGCCGGCCGGCATGTGGACTGGACCTGTCTGGGCACCAGGCGGTGACGAACTGTATCTGGGCGGTAGCGGCGGCTTGGATGGGCGGACCGGCCTTTGGATCTACCGCCTCGGGGGAGGCGAGCCGGTAACGACGCTCAGGGGCTCGATCATGGCTGGCGCCTGGACCCTGGATAGGACGAAGTTGGTCTTTGAACTGGGCACGCCGGGTTTTGAGATCTGGACGGCCGACCTTGATCCCCGTGCCTCCAGCACCGCAGCGCTGGGCCCGGCCCGGTCGCTGCGCGAGCACTTCCGGGACCTGATCGCTTTCTACACGCGCCGAATCGACGCCGACCCCGCGGAGGCCACGAGCTACATCCGTCGTGCCGAGCTATACCAGCAGTTGCAGGAAGAAGCGAGCGTGCGTGCCGACATGAGGCGGCACGTCGCCACACTCAAGCAGGGGTTCTCTTCGAGTGTTCGCCTGGGCGGCCCCTGGGCCTTCATGCGTGTCGTCAAGGGGCCACTCGGCTATCAACTTGTTGTCTTCCTGGAAAGACAGGAGGACGGGATGCAGGTACTACGTATTGCCTTCGGGCAGAAGGGAAGGTGTGAAATGAAAATGTTGGAGATTCCGATGGTCGCAACGTCCTTATTCGGTCTTTGTTTGCTCTCTGGTCTGGACGCACCACCGCACATGCCGATTTCACCTTTGGCAGTCCCACGAATCTGGGGCCCGCAATCAATACCTCAGGTGACGACGCCGGACCGTGCCTATCGCCTGACGGTCTGGAGTTCTACTTCTCGCGCCTGGTAGGCAACATCTGCGAAATATGGGTAGCCCGCCGGGCCACTCCGGACAGCGAATGGGGTCTCGCCTCCCGTCTCGGCCCGCCGATCGGTCCGGACGACGCCGGCGAGCCCTTCTTCACGTCCGATGGGTTGTCACTCTACTTTGATGGAACCCGCCCCGGCGGCTACGGGGACTGGGATCTGTGGATGACAACGCGGGCCACTGTTAAGGACAATTGGGGCACCCCGGTCAACCTGGGGGCGACGGTGAATTCTGCTTACCAAGATTGGGCTCCCAGTCTTTACGGCCGATGGACTGGAACTCTATTTCACCTCCAACCGGCCCGGTGGCAGCGGTGGTTGGGACGTTTGGGTGACCACCCGGGCTACTATCCACGACGCCTGGGGCGTCCCGGTCAACCTGGGCCCCACGATCAACACCTCGGCTCAGGACAACTGGCCGGGCATTTCGCCGGACGGCCTAGTGCTCTTCTTCGGTTCCAGCCGTCCCGGCGGGTCAGGCAGTTGGGAAATCTACATGGCGAGACGGTCCAGCCAGGAACGCCCCCTGGGGTCCCCCCGTAAATGTCGGACCCGTGGTCAATAGCTCAGTTTTTGAGGTCGGCACGCGCGTCTCCCCCGACGGCTCGATGCTCTTCTTCCAGTCTCCTCGCGCGGGAGGGTATGGCGCTGCGACGTCTGGCAGGCACCGATCATCCCCATTCTGGACTTCAACGGCGACGGCAAGGTCGACGCGAAAGACATGGGCCTCCTGGCGGACAACTGGGGAAAGAACACGTCTTTGTGTGATATCGGCCCGTTCCCCTGGGGCAATGGCGTGGTGGACGAGAAAGACCTGGGGATTCTCCTGGAATCCCTTGTGACTCCCTGTCCTCGTGCCTCGGACGTGCCTTGTGATGCGGTCCTGAGTTGGGTATCGCCCTCATTCGCCAATGCCTGTGATGTCTACTTCGGGACTTCGCAGGAAACGGTCAACACCGCGGACCGAGCGAATCCACAGGGCATGCTGGTCAGCCAGGGGCAGACAGCGACCACCTACAATCCCCCCGGGATTCTGGACCTCAGCCGGACGTACTATTGGCGCGTGGATTTCGTCAGCGCCGATTCGGTTCCCATCATCCGCAGAGGGCCCGTCCTGGAGTTTACAACCGCCGGCTTGACGTACCCGATCAAGAACATCACCGCCAAGGCTTCGAGCGCACAAGCCGGCAGTGGCCCGGAGAAGACCGCGGATCGCTCCGGGCTCGATAAGACCGACGGCCATTCGACGGACCAAAAGGACATGTGGTGGAGCATGGTGGAGCCATCGCACTGGATTCAGTACGAGTTCGATCAGGTCTACGCACTGCACGAGATGTGGGTCTGGAACTTCAACACCATAGTCGAGCCCTTCATGGGCTTCGGGGCCAAGACTGTCAAGATCGAATACTCCGCCGACGGCACCACGTGGACATCATTGGCCAACGTGCCGGAATTCTCC
>CAVOUO010000017.1:0-550562 GCA_963699595.1 uncultured Planctomycetota bacterium | reverse complement strand
CGCCGGGCCGACAAGCGTACCCAGCAACAACATCGACAGAATCAACAACATACGGTACATTACTGGTCTCCTTCTAATTGTAAATCTTGCTTGCAGCAGTCATCGCAAACCACGAATCCTCAAGGCTTGGTCACACGGATGTCATCGATGTAGAGGCGGCCGGTGCCGTTCGGAACGGGAGTCTTGCGATCGCCCACGCCGATGGACAGCTTCTTGACCTTGGCCAGATTCACACCGGTGAAGCTGCTCAACGGGATTTTCCACTCGGTCCACGCGGTGGTCAGCACGGCCGCCGGATCGGGATTGACGACGGTGGCCGCCTTGCCGGCGCTGTCCTCCACGGCTACGTACAAGGGGGCCTGGACTGTTGCCCGGATGGTCCGCCCCGATCCTCGCTACCTGCCACGCGGCGCCGGAGATGGCGCCGGTCGTGGTGATGCCGGAGAAGGAGGCCGTCGTGGGGACGTTGACATTGTGGCTGGTCAGCGCCAGGCCGATGTAGACGGTGGGTGCGACCATGTTGATCGTCTGCGGGTTCCAGGACATCGCCGTCCACTTGACGCCGTCGGCGGAGTAGTAGCCGCTGAACGCATTGCCCGACCGCTCCAGCTTGACCCAGACGGGAGCTACGCAGGGCGATCTGCTCCGGCGTCGCGACCGCCGTATCACTGGTGGCGCCGGTGTCGGTGATCAGTCGGGCCTGGAAGCGAACGCCGTTGCCCGGCGAGGCAAGGATGATCGCAAATCGGGAGCCCGCGTCGAGGCTCTCGCGGATCATCACGCCGCCCTTGGCCCAGGGGTCGCTGTTGCCGAGACTCTCGATCCGGGCAATGATGGCGCCGTTGCCGGCGAGCGACTTGTAGGCGAAGCGGCATTGATCGGCCGTGCCATAGATGTCGGTGCCCCAGGCGCTCATGGTGATCGCGCCGGGTCCGGTCTCGACGAAGGACACCGGATTGCCGCGGAACCACAGGGCCAGATCGCTGACGCCGTTGACCGTCCAGTCCTGCGCGGAAGTCCACGCTCTGGTGGTCTCACTATAGAAAGGCGACTTCGCATTGTTGTAGTCGAGGGGCATCGACTGGCGGCCGCCGTGAACGATCGTCTGCTCAGCGAACGGAGCGGTGGTGTAGCCGACCGTCGAGCCGGTGTCTGTTGGTCCAGCCGTCGACCCAAGTCTCGTAAATCCGGCTGCCCTCGTCGTTCGTGTAGCTCTCGAAATCATCCGCGATGACGAAATCGGCCACGGTGAAGCTCCAGACAGCGCCTTTCCACGGGCTGCCGGCCATGCCGGGGTTGACTTCATCGATCCGCCAGAAGTACGTCTGCCCCCACGCCAGAGCCTTCGGGGTGAAGCTGGCGTCCGCCTGGCGGCCCTGATAAACGCCCAGCGGATCGGCCGGCGTGGCATTCTGCACGGCGCCGGCGTCGGTGCCGAAGTACACATCGTGCTCAGCGGCGTTCACGCCCTTGGTCCAGGTCAGCGGCGTGGCATGCGCTTCATCCGGCATGGACTTGTCCGCCGGACGCGGGTCACTGGCCAGGTTCGGATCGCCCGTCATGACGACTTTGATCTCCGAGGCCGCCAGGGCCCGGTTGTAGATGCGAACGTCGTCGAGCATGCCGCCCCACATGCTGGCGGCGTTCTCCCGGCCGCCGATCGCAACGTAATAGAGGTTGCCGGCGAGCGCCGTGGCGGCTCGATTCTCGGCATCCAGTTTGCCATTGAGGTAGAACTTCTGGTTGGTCCCCGGGTCCGGGACCGTGTAGTCGAAGGTCAGGGCGATGTGGACCCACTCCGTGGCGGGCAGGCCGGTCTTCGTGACCAGACCCGGTGCCGCGCCGGTGGTGCGGAACTGCAGGTAGCGCGTCGCGGCGTTGTCGAGCCGGAAACTGTAGGAGGCGTTCCAGCCGCCGTGGCGAATGGGGGCGTCGTTGCCGGTCCCGCCCTGCACCCACATCGCCACGGTACCCATCGTGGCAATATCCAGGGACCTGCTGTAAGGAACGTAAACGCACTCGTTCGTGCCGTTGAGAGTCAGGACGCCGGTCGTGCTGCCGTAGGGCCGGGTGTCCACGGTGGTCAGATGGGCGTTGTTGATGGGCCGGCCGTGGTTCTCATTGCCGCTGATGTCCAGGTAGTTGCCCTCGAACGTCCACCAGCCCACGAGATTCGGATCGCCGGAAGCCGTGGTCTCGAAGCGACCAGACGTCGCCCGGATGCGTCTTGGCGCCGTCAGACTCGTCCACGCGCCAGTAGTAGATCGTGTCGTGCTTCAGGGTGCCGGGGACAAAGTTGGGCTCCGTCGTCGTGCCCTTGTCAGCCTCCGCCGCCCCGGCGGCGACCTTGGTCTGGTCGATGCTGAAATAGACGCGGTGCGACACCGCCCCGGTGCCCGGCGCCCAACTCAGAATCCGGTTGCGGTTCACGTACTGAGCACCGTCCGGCGGATTGGGCACGGCGGCTTTCTCGGTGGCGACGATGAAGCTCCAGACCGGGCCCGCGCCAGATCTTGTCCGGGTGCACCTCATTGACCTCATCGACACGCCAATAATACGTGGCGCCCGGCGTCAGGCCCTTGACGAGATAGTTCGGATCGGTCGTGAAGCCTTTGTCCGCCTTGGCATCGCTGTTGTTGACATCGGCCATCTGGTCGCTGAAGTACACGTGATGGCCGTTCTTCGCGGCCACGTTCGATCCCTGCCACCACTCGAGCAGCACATCGGTCGTGCTGACCGTGGCCCCATCCTTGGGGGTGGGATCGGTCGTCGGCTTGACGCCGGCGATCGTCTTGATTTCGACCGGATTCAGGGCCCGGTTGTACATGCTGCCTTCGTCGATCATGCCCTGGAAGAACCAGCGGCCGGCCGGCTGTGTGTACGTCTCGGCGCCGATGAACAGCGGACCGGCGTTCGTCGTCAACGGGTTGGCCGAGCGGTTCTCGGCATCCAGCTTACCGTTGAGGTAGATTTTCTGGTTGTTGCCCGGGGCGTCGACATCGAAGGTCACGGCCACGTGAATCCACTCCGCCAGCGGGCAGGCCCGTGCTCGAATTGAGGGCGTTGACGGTATCGCCGCCGCGGCTGCGCCAGTTCAACTGCCGGTACGTCACCGGATCATCGTCGAGACGGACGGCGAGATTCTTCCAGGCGTTCCCGTCGCCGGCCACCCCCTTGCAGAACAGGGCATCCGCCGGCGTGCCGGTGTAGTAGATCCACATTTCGTACGTCATGGCCCTGGTCAAATCCAGGCTGGGACTCGGCTCGATCCGCAGGAAGGCGCTGGTGCCGTTGAGCGAGATCGCGTACCCTTCCTTGCCCGGCGCGCCGGGTGTCACCCACGTGGCGTTGCCCATGAGTGTGGCGTGATTGTTATTGCCGCTGCCGTCGTGGGCGATCGTGCCGGTGCCTTCATCGAATGTCCACCAGCCAACCACGCCGGTATTGAGGTCGACCGTCGCCGCCTGGGCCGAGACGCCCGCCAGCAGGACAGCCAGCAATACATCATAAATCGGTTTTCGGAACATGCCCATCTCTCCACACCTGTAACAAGAACCTTGATTTTGGCCGCGCACCAGGTCATCCGTCAAAAATGCGGCATGTGGCTCCGCCGGATTGACAAAGCCACATGCCGGCTGCTATTCGAACACATGTCACTGTGAGTGCGATGACATCAGGGCTTTGTGATCCGGATATCATCGATGTAAATGCGACCGGCGCCGCCTTTGGCGGGAGCCTTGCGGTCGCCCACACCGATGTACAGCTTCTTGACCTTGGCCAGATTGACGCCCGTGAGGCTGCCCAGCGGAATCTTCCACTCGGTCCAGGTGCCCGCCTGGACGGCCGCCGGATCGGAATGGGTGACGACAGCTACCTTGCCGGCACTGTCCTCGACCGCCACATACAGCGCGCCGGCGCCGTTGGTGGCCACGCCACGGAAGTCCAGCCGCAGGTCGGACAGCTCACTGACCGTCCAGTTCTGCACCGGGGCGAATTCCTGGTACGTCTCGCTGTAGAAAGGCGAATTGACGTTATTGTAGTCCATCGGCATGGACTGCTTGCCGCTGTGGACGATCGTCGTCTCCCCGAAGGTCCCGTTCGTGGCCGTCAGGTATCCGACGGTCGAGCCATTCGTGCCGTCCGTAAAGCCATCGATCCAGGTCGAGAAGATCTCCTCACCGGCTTGGTCCGTGTAGCTCTCGAAGTCGTCCACGGGCAGAGATGTGGTGAAGCTCCAGACCGCCCCGGTCTTGACGACGCCGCCCGGTCCCAACTCATCCACACGCCAGTAGTAGGTCGTCACAGTGTCGAGCGCCGTTGGCGTGAAGGTGGGGTCCGTCAGCTCGCCTTTGTCCGCGCCCGCCGCACCGTTGGTGACATCGTCGAGACTGGTCCCGAGATACAGATGATGCTTCAGGGCGGCCAGGCCCGCCTGCCAGGTCAATGCCGCCGTCGGCGCGACATCCGGCGACTTGTCCACCGGCGTGGGATAATACGCCTTCACGTCCTGCGCAATGAACGACCACACATCGCCCGCACGGACCGTCGTCATATCCGCCTCGACCTCGTCCACGCGCCAATAGTACGTGGCGCCCGGCGTCAGCCCCGCCACGTGATAGTACAGCGTAAAGGGTTGATTCTTGCCCGTGAGGTTGGCTTCCGTCAGGTCGGCCGTCGTGCTGACATAGACGTTGTGGAAAACCGCGGTATCGCCCTTCTTCCACTGCAGCAGAGGAGTCCCGACCCCTATGGCGCCGTTCGCTGGGTTGGGTTCCGAGGCTTTGTACGATATCGGCTTGTTCGTCGCGAGTTCGGCGATCTGGGCCGCCGTCAGGACGGTGCTGTAAATCCGTACATCATCGATCAAGCCGTTCCAGCCGGTACCGGGATTCCCGGACAGATCCTTGCCGCCCAATCCCACAATCAGCGTCGTACACCCGGAGATGGTGCCGGCGTTCGCCGCGCCTTGGCCCGTGGGCGTGATGGGCTTGCCGTCCGCGTAGAAGTGAAGCAGTTCGCCGCCCTTCCACGTCATGACGACATGTTGCCAGTTGGTGGTTTGCAGGCCGCTGGCCGACTCCAACTGTTGCTCGCCGCCCGGCGCGGAGGTGACCGCCATCTTCAGGACGTTCGTCCCGCCGAAGCTGGCGCCGGCGACATCGTATCGCATGGTGACGAAACTGTCATTGCCGGCCGGGTTTTCGGCGATAATGAATCCGTTGTCGGTATTGGTAACACGGGACTTGATCCACAGCGCCACCGTAATGGCTCCCAGGCCGTTAAGATAGCTGGGAGCGTTCTTGTCTTCCACTCGCACGGCCAGACTGCCGGGGAAATCCAGGCAGGATCCGACGCCGCCGACGCCCCCCGACTTCCAAGCGGCCCCGGTGATGACACCATCGTGGCCCTTGCCGGAGCTGTCCTTGGCCGCCACGCCCGTGCCTTCATCGAACTTCCACCACAATACATCCGGGTCCGGCACGGCCGCACCGGCAAGCGCCGGCAGAAGCAGTGCCATCACATAGATGCTGCACACCAGGGAAATCCACTTCTTGCCAGGCATGGTTGCCTCCTTTCAAAGATGAGAGACCATGTTGCACGTTGCTGCGGACCGGAACTTCGAGTTGCACGTCTCCTCTGTATCGGACAGCTACAAACGTTACTGAAGGAAAAAACGATACACGCCTACCGGTCAGACCCCGGCGCACAGCGGCGCCGCGGGCGTTTCCTGCCGAGGAAAGCACGGGATCAAACCTATCATACCTATACCACATTTGTGCGTGCCATTTCAAGAGAATTATCGGTCCTGCGGCCCGCCTGACAAAAGAACCGGGGTCCATGTCTCTCGACACAGGCCCCGGATTCACCACGTGCGACGCGCTGTCGCCCTACGGGCGGCAGATCGTAAATCGTCAATCCTAACGCATGTCATTGCGAGCGCAGCGAAGCAATCTCCTATCCCCCGGATTGAGATTGCTTCGTCGCTGCGCTCCTCGCAATGACATTAGGGTTTGGTCACGCGGACATCGTCGATATAGACGCGACCGGTGCCCCCTTGGGCCGGGGCCTTGCGGTCGCCGACGCCGATGTACAGCTTCTTGACCTTGGCCACGTTGACGCCCGTCAGGCTGCCCAGCGGGATCTTCCACTCCGTCCAGGAGGGCACCGTCAAGGCCGTCGGATTCGTGACGACCGCGAGCTTGCCGGCACTGTCCTCGACCGCCACGTACAACCGCTCGGCGCCATTCGACGTGGTGCCGTAGAAGTACAACGTCAGGTGGGTCAAACCATTGACCGTCCAGTCGCCCAGCGGCGCGAACTCCAGCGTGGCTTCACTGAAGAACGGCGCCTTGCTGTTGTCATAACTCAGCGGCAAGGACTGCTTGCCGCTGTGGACGATCGCGGTCTCCCCGAACGTCCCGTTGACGGCAGGATCGATGCCGACGGTGGAGCCGCTGGATTTGAAGTTGTCGGCAAAGCCGTCGATCCAGGTCGACCAGATTTCCTCGCCGGCTTGATCCGTGTAGCTCTCGAAATCGTCAACGATGAGGAAGTTGGCCGTGGTGAAGCTCCAGACCTGACCGATCCAGGGGCTCTCGGCGTTACTGGGATTAACCTCATCGACCCGCCAGAAGTAAGTCTTGCCCCACTCCAGGGTCCCCGGATCGAAGGTCGTCACATCCAGTGCCTGGCGGCCCTGGTAGAGGCCGGCGCTGGCCGTCGTGGCTTTCGCCACGGCATCCCGATCGGCTCCAAAGTAGACATCATGCTGGGTCGCCTTCTCCCCGGCCTTCCAGGTCAAAACCAGGCTCTGACGCGTGTCGATAGCATCGGCGGCCGGACTGGGCTGATAGGCGCGGACCGACACGAACGGCGTCGGACCCACGTAGTCGGCGCTGATGACCTGGTTCGCAATGCCCGGGCCTTGCCAGGAGACCGTCAGGTTGTCGTCGATCGTCTCATTTTTCATCAGCGCCTCGATGTAGTACCGTTTGCCGGCTTCCAGCTTCTGCGGCTGCGACTGCGCCTGCGCGGCCGTGCTGGCAATCGTGACGGCATGGGCGGGGTCTTCGTCGGGACTCAGGCGGATCGCGCCCTCATCCAGGGCGGCGACCGAGAAGATGTAGTTGCCCGTCTCCTTGATGAACAGCCAGCCGCGGAGCCGAACCCCGTACTGCTCCGCCCAGTTGGGGGGATTCTGCATGAGCGAGACGAACTCCCAGCCATCCGGCTCTCCGCGGTACTTCGCGCTGCCGGTCAGGCTGGCCACCGTGGTGCCGCTGATGTCGAACCACCACTCCCGCAGGATCTTCCCCGGACCGGCGGCCACCGTCGTGAAACTCCACACACTGCCGCTGCGGACTTTCCCGGTGGGCTCGACCTCGTCGACGCACCAGTAATACCGGGTGTCCGCCTGGAGAGTCCCGGGAGCGTAGCCGGGCGCCTCGAAGGTCCCCTTGGACACGGAGGCCGCCCGCGCGCTGACGTCGGCGAGATTGTCGCCGAAGTACAGGGCATGCTTCAGCGGAACGGTCCCAATGCCCGCCTCCCAATTGAGACGCACATCGGGCAGAACGTCCTTCTGACTGTCCGCCGGACGCGCCTTCCATGCCACGGTCGAGAGGGACGTGAAGCTCCAGACGTTGCCCTGGTGGACCGTGACCCCATCGGCCTCCACTTCATCCACGCGCCAGTAGTACGTCACGCCCGGATCGAGCGCCGCCGGATAATAGTACATCGTCAGCGGCTGGCCGGGACTCACGAGGTCCGCCGGACCAAGCTCGGGCGTCTTGCCGAAGTACACCCGGTGCAGGGCGGCCGTGGCGCCGGCGGTCCATTGCAGCAGCGGGAATCCCACCCCCAGGGCCTTGTCGGCCGGGTCGGGCTTCTTGGCTTTCACGAAGAACGGCGTCAGCACGTCGCTGGTGATGTCGATGAAACAAATCTTGGCGTTGAGCCCCGCCGAGGGCGGCTTGATCGTCAACCGGCCATCGCTGACGGTGACGGTCACAGTGTATTCATCAAAGTTGTCCTGCCCATCCGGGTCGGTCACGATGGTGCCTTCCACGTCCAACGTGTTCGTCTGGTCGGTGTTCGACGGATCCCCACAGACCATGAAGAGTTGGTAGGTCCCCTTCGGCAGAGCGATCTCCCAGATCTTGTCGGGAGCCGTCTTCTGGAAGTGAAGCAGCGTGTCGTAGCGCTGATCCTTGGCGGTGGCGCTGTTGCGGTCGCGGGCGTCCGCCTTGCAATCCACGTTCCAGCCATAGCTCCAGTCGTTGCCACGATCCCCAAAGACGTCGCCGTAGTCGGGGAGATACCCCTCGGGAATGGGCGAGCCATTGGACTGGAAGTTGATCTTCAGCGTCGCGCTGCTGGCGACCCCGGCGACCGTCCCAAGGACAAGGGTCAACAAGATGAGTCTCTTACACATGACTGTCCTCCTTCAAAAAAGTCATTCCAAGCAAGGCTTGGAAACCGGTTGGTAGAACGCCTAATCGAAGTGGAACTCAGAGACCGTGCATCACACACTCACCTCTCTTCTGTCAACCGAGCGGACCCCGCCGCGGAAAAGACTCCAATGAACGACATTGCAGCCCGACGCTGCCTGCCAATAGAAACCGCAGGGCCGATCTCACCTTGGTTATACCACAATCATCCGTGCCATTTCCAGCGATTTATCGGTCCTGTTCGACCGTCACGGCAAATGGAAACGGGGCCCATGTCTCTCGACACAGGCCCCGGATTCAACCCCGGATTCGCGTCCAGCCTACTTCGCCGGAACAGGGCGGCCGAAGCCGATATCGTCGAGGTAAAGCATGCCGCCGCCATCCGCTTTCGGGCTGGCCCGGTCACCGACACCGATGACCAGTTTCTTCACCGCCGTCATCTTGACGCCCGCCGAGGTGAACTCGCTCAACGGGATGCGCCACTGTTGCCAGGTTGTCGCGGTGGTCGCTGCCGGATCAGGATGATTGACTACCTTGCTCTTGCCGGCACTGTCCTGCACCACCACGTACAATTGTCCCGCCGCGTTGCTGGGCTGCGCCACGCCGATGGCTTGCGCTTCCCATGCTCCCGTGACGCCGCCGGTGGTGGCGACGTTCGAGAATTCGGCAGTCGTTGACGTAACCGCGCTGTGGCTGGTGACCGCCAGACCGATGTAGACGGTGGGCGCGATCATATTGATCGCCTGCGGGTTCCAGGCCATCGCGGTCCACTTCACGCCATCCGTCGAGTAGAAGCCGCTGAAGTTGCCGCCCGTTCGCTCCAGCTTGACCCACACCGGCGTCTTGAGGGCGATCTGCTCCGGCGTGGCGACCGCCGTATCGCTGATGGCCGCCACGTCCGTCATCGCGCGAGCCTGGAATCGGACGCCGTTGTCCGGCGAGGCCAGGATAATCGCGTACCGTGAGCCGGCCGCCAGACTCTCGCGAATCATCACGCCGGCCTTCGCCCAGGGATCGCTCCTGCCCACACTGTCAATCCGGGCCACGATCGTGCCGTTGCCGCTGAGACGCTTGAAAGCGAAGCGGAACTGATCGGCGTTGTTCCAGATGTCCGTGCCGCCGCCGCCCAGGATCATATTGCCGGCCGATTTCTCCAGGAATGCCACGGCCCGGCCCCGGAAGTAGAGCGCCAGGGTGTCGGCCCCGTTGAGGGTCCAGTCCTGCACCGGCGCGAAGGTCCGCTCGGTTTCGCTGTAGTACGGCGTCTTGACGTTGTTGTACTCCAGCGGCATCGCCTGCGCGCCGCCGTGAATGATCGTGCGCTCGGCGAACGGGGCTTGCAGGTAACCGACGACAGAGCCGGTATTGTTGGTCCAGCCATCGACCCAGGTCTCGTAGATGCGACTGCCTTCATCGTCGGTATAGCTCTCGAAATCTTCGATCGCGGTGTACTCCTTCGTCGTGAAACTCCAAACGTCGCTGTCCCAGGCGCTGGGGGTCGCCGCTTCATTGACCTCGCTCACTTTCCAGTAATAGGTCGTTCCGTACGTCGAGGGAGGCAGGCTCGTAACGGGGCTTGGTGACCGCACTGGCCGGGGCGGTGCCGTCCATCACGGCCTGCCGGTCCGTGCCCAGCGTGACCTTGTGGGAGACAGCCTCATGTCCCGGCCGCCAGCTCAGGGCAGCATCCAGATCGACACCCGTGGCCCCGGCCGCCGGCGCGGGCTGGCTGGCCTGCACCGGGACATAGGAGAATCGGACCTCGCTCAGGCCGCACTGCGGGATGCCGCCCCAGGTGCTGTTGATCGTCAGTTTGACGTACTGGGCGAACGCCCCGCCGAAGCGAACGGTCGTGTTGGAAGAATAGTCGGCCAGACCGCTGGCCCGGGCGAACTCGGGCACACCCGGCACCTCGGTCCAGGTGCTGCCGTCGGTGGAGTACTCCACCTTGACGCTCTTGGCCCCAAACCCGACGATGCTCTCGACGATCTGGTTGGAGTTCCAGACCTTCATCTCGTCCAGCTTCCAGGCCTTGTCGAAGGTGAACTGAATCCAGATCGGCGGCCCGCCGGCGCCGATCCACATGGTGGTCGGCTCGGTCCCGTGCTGGTCGCTGGCGTTCAGTCCGGAGCCGTTGACGGTGTTCTCCGGGCCCATGCCGGGCTGGGAGCCCGAGGCCGTGGCCGTCACGTTCGTAAGGGGCAGGCTATACGGCTCGGTGGTGAAGCTCCACACCGCCCCCTTGGAAACCGTGGACGCGGGCGCTGCACCGATCTCGTCCACCCGCCAGTAGTAGGTCTTGCCGTACTGGAAACGGCTGGCAGGCTCATAGATGGTTCCGCTCTGGCCTGGGCTGGCCAGCACGCCCTTCGGGTCGGCGGCGGTGGCTTGGCCCACGGCATCGGCATCGGTCCCGAAGTACACGTCGTGCTTGGTCGCGGAATCGCTCGGGCTTCCAGCTCAGCATCGCTGTCGACCAGCGTATCGGACTTCTTGTCCCCCGGAGCGGGCTGCCAGGCCAGCGCCAGATCCCGGGCAGGGAGTGGGGCATGAAGACCCGCCTTGTAGGCGAAGAAATCCACGTCCTGGGAGCCGGCGATGCCCGTCCGGCCGATACTCATGGCCAGATAGCCGCCCCAGGAATCGTACGCCGCTTCGTGCTTGGTGCCCGCCGTGACGTGGAAGATCTTCGGATTCGCAGTGTCCCCGTCCATCCAGATTGTGACCTTGTGCGTGCCGCCGCCGGAGGTGTCTTTCACGATTTGAATCCAGAACTCGCGCCATTTCGTCGGGTCAAATCCCGTGAGCGTGTTCTCGGTCCCGCCGGCGTCGTAGGAATCCACGTTGGCGCTGATCGCGGTGCCGACGCGTTTGTTCATCGTCAAGCCGCTGCCGGAGATGTCGCCCTCATCCGTGTCCATGGCCAGCGAGAAGCTGACGATGCCCATGCCGGTCCGTCCCTGCTTGATGCAGAACGCCGCGTAGCCGTCGTCATGAATATTGTAGCCGCTGGTCACCCAGGGCAATGGCCCGCCATTGGCCGGATACAAGGGGTCCAGGGGAGGCGTCGTGGGAATCCGTGCGCGAAAGCTCAGGGTGACGCCGTCGTCGACGATCGTGGTCGGATTGGCCACTTCCTTGCTGATATCGTGCGTGAAGGTGATCTTCCGGTTGCCGGGATCGGCCCAGCCGCCGCCCGGGGCGCTGCGGGGGTCGCCGGGATCCTGAATCCGCAGAAAGCTCGTATCCCCATCCTTGAAGATTCCAGCGCCACCTGGAGCCGGCGCAGCGCCCGCTGCCCCCATTTGGCCGGGCGCCGAGCCGTCCCAGGCGTCGGAGCCGCCCGCCGCGGCGTCGTTATGATTCCACGTCCCGTCCAAGCACGCCGCGAAAGGCGTCAGACACTGGTCGCCGGTGTAGATATAGGCCCAGCCACCGGCCGGGTCTGCATAGCTAACGCCGGCCCGGACCGAACCGGCTGCCAACCCCATCGCCAACACCAGGAGCGTTCCACACATCAGTTGCTTGCACATAGCGTTCCTCCTTCGAAGAAGACCCAGCTTCTTATGGTAGTGCACCAACTATTACTCCGCTCACCCTGAACTGATGGGTGGCATTCACAAATTAGTGCCGGCGGAGTACTACTGCGCAACCGGACGGCCGAAGCCGATGTCATCCCGTAGCATGGCGCAAGCGCATGATTATCACGGGCGAGCGCCCGTGCGAGCAGGGCCAAGATGGCCCTGCGACCATGGGCAAGATGCCCATGCTACTGGACCGGGCGGCCGAAGCCAATGTCGTCGATATAGAGCCGCCCGGCGCCGCCCGCTTTTGGGTTCGCCCGGTCGCCGACGCCGATGGTCAGCTTCTTCACCGCCGCCAGGTTCACACCGCTCAGATCGCTCAGCGGGATTTGCCACTCCTGCCAGCCAACCAGAGTCGTCGCTGCCGAATCGGGGTGATTGACCACTTTGCTCTTGCCGGCGCTATCCTGCACGACCACGTATAACTGGCCCGCGGCGTTGCTCGGCTGCGCCACGCCGATTTCGGCCACTTCCCACGCGCCGGTGACCCCGCCCGTTGTGGCAACGTTCGAGAATTCGCCCGTCGTCAGGGCATTGGCATTGTGGCTGGTCACACACAGGCCGATGTAGACGCTGGCCGCGGCCATGTTGATCGTCTGCGGGTTCCAGGACATGGCCGTCCACTTGACGCCGTCGGCCGAGTAGTAGCCATTGAGACTGTTGCCCGACCGCTCGATCTTGACCCAGACCGGAGTCTTGAGAGCAATCTGCTCCGCCGTCGCCACCGCCGTGTCGCTGGTCGCCGCCGAGTCCGTCAGGAGGCGGGCCTGGTAGCGAACGCCGTTGCCCGGCGTGGCATAAATCGCTGCAAACTTCGAGCCGGGCGTCAGGCTCTCCCGGATCATCACGCCGACTTTGGCCCACGGATCGGTGTTCACGATGCTCTCGACCTTGGCCACGATGGCGCCGTTGCCGGCGAGCCGCTTGGCCGCAAAGCGGAACTGATCCGCTGTGTTCCAGATGTCCGTCCCGCCGCCGCCCACGATGAAGCTGCCGGCTCCCTTGTCGAGGAACCCGGGTGCCCGGCCCTGGAAGAACAGCACCAGGGTGTCGGCCCCATTGCCGGTCCAGTTTTGCACGGGTGCGAAGGTCCGCTCGGTCTCACTGTAGTACGGCGTCTTGACGTTGTTGTATTCCAGGGGCATGGCCTGTTTGCCGCCGTGGATGATGGTTTGTTCGGCAAACGGCGCCAGCAGATAGCCGACGACGGCGCCCGTATTGTTGGTCCAGCCGTCGATCCAGGTCTCGTAGATGCGATTGCCCTCGTCATCCGTGTAGCTTTCCATATCGTCCACAACCGCGTAGGGCAGCGCAGTGAAGCTCCAGACTTCTCCGGCCACGGTACCCGGCGTCGCCGCCGCCCCGATCTCGTCCACCTTCCAGTAGTAGGTCGTCCCGAACAGCAGGCCGGCGGGGCTGTACTGGTGCTCCGTGAGGCTCACAACCGGGGCCGTGCCATTCGTCACGGCATCCTTATCGGTGCCGAAGGAGACCTTGTGCGACGCCGCTTCCCGTCCCGGCCGCCAGTTCAGCGTGACGTTGAGGGCCACGCCCGTGGCACTGTTCGCCGGCTCAGGCTCCCGGGCCTGCACGGGAATGGAGAAGAACCGGACTTCGCTCAGACCAGCCTGGGGCAGACCGCCCCACGTACTGACGATCGTCAGCTTGACATATTGCGCGGAGATTCCGCCGAGATTGACGGTCGTGTTGTGCGTGTAACCGGGCAGACCGGCGGCGCGGGCGAACTCGGGCACTCCCGGCAGCTCGGTCCAGGTGCTGCCATCGGTCGAATACTCGATCTTGACACCCTTGGCGCCGAAGCTGACGACGCTTTCAATTACCTGGTTGGTGTTCCAGACCCACAACTCGTGGAGCTTATAGACCTTGTCGAATTGATACTGGATCCAGTTCGGCTGTACGCCGCCACTCATCCACATCTGCATCGCATCGGTCGAATGTCCGTCATTCTGGTCGAGGCCGGAGCCGTTGACGGTGTTTTCCGGGCCCATGCCCGCCTGGGAGCTGGCGGCGGTGGCGGTGACATTTGTGATCGCATACCCGAGCGGCTCGACGGTGAAGCTCCAGAGTTCGCCCTTGACGATCCTCGTGCTGGGCGGGGCATTCACTTCATCGACGCGCCAGTAATAGGTCTGCCCGTATTGAAGATTCGCGGGAGCGAAGCTGCTGGCGCTCTGGTCCTGGCCGGCCAGCACCCCCAGGGGATTGGTCCGGCTGGCGTTGTTGACATCGGCCGAAGAGAGCCCGACGTACACGTCGTGGGTCTGGGCGAACTGGCCCGGGGTCCAGCTCAAGGCCATATCCATTGGGACATCCGTCTGATCGACGGCCGGCTTCGGCTCAGTCGCCAGCCCCTCCACGACCGGCTTGCCGAGCAGGTACAGAATCGCGTTGTTCAGCATCTTCTTGCCTTGCTCGGTGAGATTGAACGCGCCGATGGGCGTGGGCGAGACCTCCTGTGTCCCGGCGCTGAACAACATCCGCTTGCCCGCCGGCGTCTGGGTCGAGCCGGCGTAGAAGGGTTTGCCGGGCTGCCACTCGACGACCCAGGCATGCGTGCCGGTCTTGGCCAGCAGCGTGCCGTTGCCGGGATCGATGGTGCCAATGAACGAGGTCTGGCCCGAGCCGGTTGTGCCATCGACCACCGCCACCTGCTTGTTCGCGTCCAGGTTGATGCCGGTGAAGATGGGATGGCTGGGCACCAGTACTTCCATCATGGGACCGACGATAGGGTCAATCGTGGCCGTGTTGAACCAATACCAGCGATTGTTCCGAACGAAGTGGCCCGCGAGGTTAAGGATCGGCGCCGTGATGCCGCTCCATTGGGCGATTTCCGTCGCGTCGTTGTTGTAGTTGCCGCTGCTGGTGCACCGGCTGATGATAATCAGATCGGCGGCGTTGAGGGTGGCGATTTTCGCCACATCCAAAGTAGTCCAGTACCCGCGCTGGACATCGACGTTATACCCCAGGCTCTGCAGCCAGGGGATCCAGGCGAAGTCGTCCGGGGTGCCGTCGCCGGTGATATCGATGGTCTCACACACCCAGATGATGTTGGTGGCCCGTACCGCCGGCGTCAGGCACAACCCCAACACGAGACAAAGAAATGCCACTTTCTGGAACATGACCGTCCTCCTTCCAATTCGGGATTCATGACTGGTGATTCGTGGTCCGCGAGCGGCGATCCAAGGCTATCCAGGAAGAGCGTAGAAAACGACCGTCGCGGGTGAAAACCCGACCACACTCCTGGTGTTTACCTTTGATGCACTCCGATGGTTGCACTTATCCATCTTAACAGACGCGGTGCCCGATCTCAAGGGAAATCCGCATGATGGGGGTCTATGGGGTGTTTTTGAGGACGTACTCGCCCGAGAGTCGTCTGCCGTCGGGGCACATGCAGGTCACTTCGAGGATGTACGTCTTGTCGCGGCTGGCTTGGGTGTCCAATCCGAATTCGTACGCCCGCAGGAAGTCACGCCAGTACTTGTTGTTCTGGGCCGGGTTGGTCAGATCGACATCCGGCCAGAGGGTCAACCTCGGCCCTTTCGATTGGGCGGAGCGGGGAATGTACTCGTAAAGCTCGAACCGCAGGACCCCCGGCGACTTCATCTGGGACCCGAACGCGTCCAGCAAGGTCACGAAGACGCTCAGCTTGGCGCCCTGGTTCGCGTCGGAGGGACTGGACAACTCGGTCAACGGAAGGATGCCGATCTTGACGGGTGCAAACGCCGGTCCCCCGGCCGGCGGAGTCGTCTTGGCCGCATCCTCCACGGGTGGGGCGACATTCTGCTCCACGCACCGGCTTGCTCAAGAGCAGGCGGGCGTTTAGTCGGCGGCGGCTGGCTGCACCCCGGCAGCAGGAAGAGGCAAAACAGTAAATCAAAAATCATAAATCGTAAATTCATTCACAGGTCCTCGTCCAGCATGTGCCCCAGCCGGCGTTTCTTGGTCCGCAGGTAATCGACGTTGTGCTTGGAGGGCTTGGCCCGCAGGGGAATCTGCTCGATGACCTTGATGCCGTAAACCTCCAGACGGCTGACCTTCTTGGGATTGTTCGTCAGAATCCGGACGGTCCGCAGACCCAGGTCCCGGCAGATTTGCGCTCCGATGCCGTAGTCGCGACGGTCGGCGGCCAAACCCAGCTTGAGATTGGCATCCACCGTGTCGAGGCCCTGTTCCTGGAGCTTGTAGGCCCGCAGCTTGTTGGACAGGCCGATGCCCCGCCCCTCCTGCGCGCAGGTAGATCAGCGCCCGGTGCCCTGCTGCTCGATCATCTTCATCGCCGTGATGAGTTGGTAACCGCACTCGCAGCGCCGCGAATGGGAACAGGTCGCCGGCTCATGCACTCCGAATGGACCCGCACGAGCACCGGCTCCGGATGCTCGATGGGTTGGCCCTGGGCGTCGAGATCGCCGATCCCGCCCTTGCACAGGGCCAGGTGCGGCTCCGGCGACGTGATGCTCTCGTAGCCGATCAGCTTGAACTCGCCATAGTCCGTGGGCAGACAGACGCTCTCGAAGCGTTTGATCTGGCTTTCCCGCTGGAGGCGGTACTCCACCAGCTTGGCGATCGAGGCGATCTTCAGCCCGTGGTGCCGACAGAATTCCAGAAGCTCCGGGACACGGGCCATCGAGCCGTCTTCATTCATGATCTCGCAGATAACGCCGGCCGGCTTCAAGCCCGCCAAGCGGGCCGAGGTCGATCACCCCTTCCGTCTGGCCGGCACGAACGAGAACGCCGCCGGTGCGGGCCCGCAAAGGGAAGATGTGGCCCGGCCCGCCAGGTCTTTCGGCTTGGCATCGTCGGCGATCGCCACTTGGACCGTGTGTGCGCGGTCGGCCGTGCGATTCCCGTGCCGGTGCCCTCGGCGGCATCGACGCTGACCGTGAACGCCGTGCCGAACCGGGCGGTATTCTCGAGCGTCTGCGGGTACAGGCCCAGGCGCATCGCATTTCTCGGCCGTCAAGGGCAGGCAGATCAGGCCCCGGCCGAACTTGGCCATAAAGTTGATAATCTCGGGCGTGACCTTCTCCGCGGCGCAGACCAGATCCCCCTTCGTTTTCCCGGTCTTCCGCATCCACGAGAACCGCCATTTTGCCTTGCCGGAGATCCTCAAGCACCTCCGGAATTCCACTGAATTGGTCTACCGTGTTTTTTTCCTGCATAGTGCAATACTCGTCCAGCGTCCATCGGTTCGCGGCTCGTTACGTCCGTTCGGAGTTCCGCGTTTACGCGGGTTCGAATCTTCTTAGCCGCTGGAAGACGAGAAAAGCGGATAAGAGGAGTTTGACCCGCCTGAAGGCGGAACTCCCAACGGAGCCGCGCCACCGCAACCGACGCGACGTGGCCTCCCGCATCCATGACCCGCGTCTATGCGCCCGGCGTGCCCGGGGCGGTTGACCTTGGGTCCGTTCGTAGTCTTCAATATAGCGGCTTCCGTTGCGGATGTAAACGAGAGCCGCAACGACCGCCGCTGCTGCCGCCGACCACCAGAGCACATGGACGAACCCGCGATAGCCGGGGATCACCGCCACGAGATCGGGCCCGACCAGGACCGCGATCACCATCGTGGAGCTGGAATGCGGTGGACAACTTGCCCGCCATCACCGGTACGATACGCACGACGCGACGTGATCAGGTACATCACCAGAAAGCCGATGGTAATCAAGACATCTTTGCCGATGATCAGGACCACCACCGTCATTGGCAGCAGAAAGCCTTCGACGTGGCCCCTTTCGGAGACCAGCAGCAGCGAGGCGCACGTGATCAGCAGCTTGTCGGCCAGCGGATCGAGGAAAGACCCCAGCTTGGTGATTTGCTTGCGGTGGCGGGCCCAGTAGCCGTCCACGGCGTCGCTGATCGCCATGACAAAGAACAGGACGATGGCCGCATGCCGCAGGAACGTCTGCCCCGCCTCGGTGAGGGAAGGATCGTGCATGCTGAGCATGCAATCGACGAAGGGAATGATCAGCAGGATCCGCACGAGCGTGATCCGTGTCGGCCAGCTCAGACGGAACCCGCGGCTGCGATTGAGCCAGCTTAGCACGCCGACCGACTCCTTTCTGTCCTGTGTCTCTCATCCACATTTGACTCCCGACTGCCTCGCCGTTGCATCCCCTGCAAGGCAGCGTTATACTATGGGAGCTTCCCGGCAATGGCAATAGGGATTCTCGGCAAAGCACGCCGGGGCAGGCACGATCTCGAACCAGGCGGAGCATCCATGGGCGCAAGAAGCCAACTGGCACGGGCCTACTACGATTTGGCGACGCTGCTGGACGCCGGGGTGCCGATTCTGCGGTCGCTCGACATCCTGATCCAGGGTCAGCGCGGGTGCTTCAAACCGCGTTTTCTCCCAGGTGCGCGGGTGCTGTCCAAGGGCTCGAGCTCTCCGAATCCCTGGACGAGCAGCGCCGGGTGTTCCCGAGCTGGATCGCATGCTCATCGAGGCAGCCGAGACGGGAGGCTCGTTGCCCGATTCCTTCAAGATGCTTTCCCATTGGCACGAATTCGTCGAGCGAATCACCCGGCAGATCCAGTTGGGCCGGCGGTACCCCTTGTTCCTATCCATGCGGCGGCGCGACCGACCCCTGCCCACCCTGATCTCATCCTTTATCGGCGGTCAGGCGGACGTGGGCGGTTATCTGAGGCGGGTCCTCGGGATCCTTCTTCTGCTCTACGTACCCGTGCTCGTCATCCTGGGGTCCATGCTCTTCAAGGAGAGGGCACGCCCGCTGTGCCTCGTGCTGGACCATGTCGTTCTGCGGGTTCCGGGTCTGGGCTGCTATCCCTATCATCTGTCCGTCTACCGCTATGCCAAGGCGTTCGGCATGCTATACAAAGCGGGCGTGCCGGTCTCGGAATGTGCCGAGCGCGCCGCCCTCGCCACGGGCAATGCGGCGGTCACCCGACTGTTTGCCGGTGGGGCCGCCAATGTCCGCAAGGGAGGCATGATGTGGGAGGGCTTCTCCCGGCGGCTGCCGGCCGAGTACCTGCACCTGTGGCAGATTGGGGAAGAGACGGCGAGCTCGACAAGACCGTCGATCGGATTGCCGCGGCGGCCCAGGATCGGGCGGACCGCTACTTCACCCTGTTGTGCAATGGCTGCCGAAGGTGGTCTACTTCGCCGCCTTGCTCATCGTGGGTTACATGGCACTGCAACTGGGCACGCAAGTATACGGCGGTTTAGATATCCCGTTCTGAGAACTCGCGGAGGGTGATCCTGGCCCCATCCGGGACGTTCCAGAGCTCATCCAGAGAGCCCTCGACCCGCCCGACAATATTCACGGCGGAAGCGGGGCGGATCTCCTCGCCTTCGGAAGTGGGGCTTCGCCCCAAGACCAGGTGAAAGCCGCGAGCTGCCCGGCGGCCAGTACCCAAAGGCCCTCTGCCGGGCTGGGAGCACCTCGCGGGCGCCGGTCTCCAGAGCCGCGTCGACGGGAATGGAGAAGTAGATCTCCCCGCCCCAGCGGTTCGCCCTGGGCCTCGATGGGCAAAGCTTCTATAATGGCCAACGCCGTCGCCGTGTCGTTCAACTGCGCCCGGAACTGAGCCTTTCCGGCGGTGATCGTGATTCGTCGTGTCATAGATTTACCGTTGACGATGGACGATGGACGATTTACTATTGCCGCTTACAAATCTTAAATGGTAAATCGTAAACAGTAAATCGCGAATATGGCAGTACTCAACGTAAATATCGACCACGTGGCAACCATCCGTCAGGCCCGCCGGACCGACGAGCCGGACCCGGTCTGGGCCGCCGCGAGTGAACTGGCCGGCGCAACGGCATCACCGTCCACCTGCGCCAGGATCGCCGCCACATCAACGACCGCGATGTCTGTACCTCCTCAAGGAAACCGTCGCCTGCAAATTCAACCTCGAAATGAGTCATGGCCGAGCCGATCGTCAAGATCGCCGCGCAATGTTCGCCCGACCAGGTCACCCTCGTGCCGGAAAACCGCGCCGAACTGACCACCGAAGGCGGGCTTGACTGCGTCAAATTCTCAGCGGCTCTAAAAGCCGTCGTCCACCGAATGCACAAAAAGGTATCCTGCGTAAGCGCATTTATCACGCCGGATCACGACCAGATTACCGCCTCCGCCGACGCCGGCTGCGACGCCATCGAACTGCACACCGGCGCCTATGCCAACGCCAAAAGCCGATGCCGCGCCGCAAGACGCATAAAGGGAATTGATGTCGGCCGGGATACCGCATGGCCGCGAAAGCTTATCGTCCACGCCGGCCACGGCCTGACGTATCGCAACATCGGCCCGGTCGCCGCCATCGAAGGCCTGTGCGAATTCAACATCGGCCACAGCATCGTCGCCCGCTCGTCCTTCGTCGGCATCCGAGAAGCGACACGGAAATGATAGAATTGATCGATAAATTTAATAAACCGTTAACCATTAACCGTAACGAGCACCAGAAACAAAACCAGTATATGTTTACAGGAGCATTTGTAGCACTCATAACGCCGTTCCATGACGGCGCAGTGGATTTTGACACCCTCGATGAACTGGTCGAGTTCCACCTCGAAGCGGCACCGACGGCATCGTGCCCGTCGGCACCACCGGCGAATCGCCCACGCTCAGCTACGAAGAGCACAAGCAGGTCATCGAGCGCGTCGTAAAGACGCGCGGCGGCAAGGTGCCCGTCATCGCCGGCACCGGCTCCAACAGCACCGCCGAGGCCATTGAGCTCACCGACGTTCGCCAAGAAGGTCGGCGCCGACGCCTCGCTGCAGGTTGCCCCTACTACAACAAGCCCACGCAGGAAGGCTTCTACCAGCATTTCAAGGCCATCGCCGAAGAAGTCGACCTGCCGATAGTGCTCTACAACATCCCCGGCCGCTGCGGCGCGGGCATGACCGCCGAAACGATCGTCCGGCTCGCCGACATCGAAAACATCGTCGCCGATCAAGGAAGCCACCGGCAGCCTCGACTATGGCCAGCGAAATCGCCACGCTGCGACATCACCATCCTTTCCGGCGACGATTCGCTCACGCTGCCCATCTGCTCCGTCGGCGGCAAGGGCGTCATCAGCGTCGTCGCCAACATCGTCCCCGCCGACGTCAAGGCCATGACCGACCTGATTCTCGAAGGCGATTTCGTCTCGGCCCGCAGATGGCACAACAAGCTCTTCGCGCTCAGCAAGAGCCTCCTGAGCATGGCCACCAACCCCATCCCGATCAAGGCCGCGATGGCAATGCTCGACATGTCCTCCGAGGAAATGCGCCTGCCGATGACCCCGCTGGAAGACAGCAAAAAGGACCCTCCGCAAGACCCTCAAAGATTACGGCCTGCTGAGCTGACATGAAGATCGAGGTAGACAGAGAAGACGACGCCCGCTGGATCGCCGAGATCCCCGAACTGGCGGGAGTGATGGTGTATGGCTCCACACGAGACTCGGCGGCTATCTCAAAGGCCAAGGCATTGGTGCTGCGCGTCCTTGCCGACCGCCTCGAACATGGAGAGGAGATCCCCGAACTGCAGGGAGTCTTCGCGATAACCGGCTGGCGAGAATCGCGAAAACGCACCGGCCTTGCCCCCGGTGATTTGTAGGACGGGGAACCTGTATCGTCCCAAGTCGTAGGATAGGCTTTAGCCCATGCGGACTCTTGTCTTCAGCCGCAAGTCATGTCATTGCTGTGCAGTGAGCGCGGCAATCTCCCGATTTCCGCAGATGTCCCTTTAATTCCCTCCAGCCTCCTTGCCATGGTACCTCCTTGCTCCGCACACCACGATGGTTCCCTCACACTTCAACGCCCCGCCCGCGAACATGCGCACAACTGGCGGTTCAGGGGCGTGGACGCTCCGCACGTACCCGCCGCCGGTCCGGCATCCCAACAACGTCGCGTGCACTTGCGACGTTCTCCGGAGGCGGTTCATGGGCCGAACCCCTTTGGAAGACGGCCCATAGGCGGATTCCTTCGGAGAGAGTCTGATTCAGAGCTCCGTTTTCTTATTTCCGGCCTCCTCCGCCTGTGCCCGGTCTCTTCTGGTTCCGGGCACGTGTGATCTTACTCACAGACGGACCGACGCGTCCGATTCAGCGGCTCCCTGTGCTTGGACAGGCCCCAACATTCCCGCACCCTGAACCGCCTCTTCTCTTCGTCTTCATTGCGGGGGCATCTTACTTTTTACGGCCCCGAATTGAGTATGGTGTCCCCCGATTCAACGCCTCCGCTTGTGCCCGGTCTCTTCTGGTTCCGGGCACGTGTGGATCTTACTCGCAGACGGACCGACGCGTCCGATTCCGCGGCTCCCTGTGCCTGGAAAGGTCCCGACATTCCCGCACCCTGAACCGCCTCTTCTCTTCTCCTTGTGAAGCTGCGGGTCACCTCGTAGATGCTAACTGTGCGGAGGGACAATTAACGATTAAGACGTGACCCCGGTCCTTCTAAAGCCATTCTTGATACCGCAAGAGTTCGATCATAAGATGCTCAATCCTGTCCCTATTTTGCGACGTGGATTGTCTCGTCTCAATCGTGTTCTCCTGTCTGGCCTTCTCTCGTTCACTGTCAGACCTATAGACGGCGCCACGACAAGCAATTGGATTTAGAGACTTGATGCGTGGGGCCATAATAACTTCCCATCTGTAGACAATAAACAAAGCTGCATAGTTCGGCTTGTGCCTGCACGATTTCTTGAGCTGATAGATCATTGTAGGAATAGAAGTACGACATCCTGTCATAAATGGTTTGAATTGCGGCTTGAGAATCGCGGGGTCTTTGTACTTCCGAAACAGGCTCAGTATCGGAATAGGGATCTTCCGTGTCGGATTGTGTTGGTCGTTGAGATGATTGTTGGGGCATAACGGGATGAGGTTCATTGGGTCGTTGTTGTCATGGTCCTCGTCTATGTGGTGAATCTGAGGACGATCACCGCCGCATACTGCACACCGATGATTGTACTCGTCCAACACTGCTTCTCTGATCGGCTTGGGTATCTGTTTTCTTACCATGCTACCGCATCCCTGAATTACTCGATCAACTACCTGCCAGCAGATGCAACACTCCTGAGAATGCCTGTCTGAACAGTTCAAACAACTTCCTACCGCCTTCCGCATCCACACAGAGATTGATGCCAATGCCTACGACAATGGCCAGAGCCAATGCTTTCCAGTCGAATCTACTGAGCCTGTCAACGCCACCAGAGAGATAGTCAAGTCTCTGGTTAATGACTTCGAGTTGCTCTTGTGTCGGGCTGAACGATTCGACTATCAAGACTCGGAACTGTCCGATGGAGACCCGTACCTGCTGCTTCTCAGCTTCGGTGAAGGGAGAAGTCTCACAGTCGGTCAGAGGATCGGCACTGACAAGTTGCTTCTGTTGCTCAATCTGTTGCCAGAGGTCCGGTTGTTTCATTTCCTCAATGTAAGGCTTGAGTTCCTTCATCAGCCACTCACTAAAGAGGACATATACACGGTCAATAGGAAGATATGGTTTTCCCGGTCCGCTTCGCCTCAACGGACAGCCAGCGTCAAACCGCGTATAGTTGGCGAAAAACTGGTGGAGTGTCGTTGGAATGTCGGTTATTTCAAACCTCAATCCGCTGTCCCGAAAACGTATGGTGGTAACGACTGGCAGACCGCTTTTCTTGAAAACCTCCGGGGGATACTGCGATGTGTTCTCAAGCACACTGAAATCAACAGGGTCCAATTGTTGATTCTTAATCGCCTGAATGAATCCATTCTTGTAGGTTGTCAGCATGATTCACCTTTCCTCTGACACGTCCACGCACAGCACGCCAGACAGTGATCCGAGAACATACCGTGACACCATCGGTTGCTGCTCAGGACTATTGCAGTCCGTTGGACCTCAACCTTTTCCATGCCGGGGATTATACTCGTGGGATGGTCACAAGGCAAGGTACTGGCGGACTTCTGGATTTCGAGACATTAGAATACTGGCGGTTGTGGAGTGGGGGACTGGGGGAGGACCTAGGGACGCACCCCAATTTTCCCATGGTTTCCACGACCGTCGGCGATGTCAAGGCTCGATGGGCGGACGATTCGCAGAGCATCGGCAACGCGCCGGGGGTCCAACTGTGCGCGCAGCGCCGGCGGTCAGGGGAGGCAGACCTGGTCGGCCTTGAGATCCGTGATGAATCCGTGGCCCGCCGCATGCGTGATCATCAAGTCGGGCTTGGCCTCGACTGCCGCCCGCTGGGGCGTCACGCCGCAGGCCCAAAAGACCGGCGTGACTCCCTTGGGAATGGCCTTCACGGTCTCGCCGTATATCGGATTCTTCAGGTCGGCGCCGATCTCGTCGGGAGCGCCGATGTGGATGGGTGCGCCGTGGTTGAACGGAAACCGGCTGGTGAGTTGGGTGGCGATCACGGCCTGGGCGGCGGTCATCCAGCGCATGGTCACGACGAGCGGGCCGCGAAAGACTCCCGCCGGAATCGTCGGGATGTCGGTGGTGAGCACCCAGACCTCTTTGCTCGGCGGCACGCCCGCGCGCTCGAGGGCGTGGTCGAACGTGAGGCTCGAGCCGATGAGGAAGGCCACGCTGTCGTCCCGCCAGAGGTTGCGGATGTCCGTGAGGTCGTCGCCGCGGACGCCTTTGCGATAGACGGCGTAGCGGGGCAGATCGGTCCGCACATCGGCTCCGGGCGCACAGCGGGCCGGCTCGGGATTCCCGGGGTCGGTGACCTCCAGGAGCGGGCAGGGTTTGGGATTGCGGACGCAATACAACAGGAAGTCGTAGGCGAGCGACTTGGGCAGCACGACCAGGTTGCATTGCACGTAGCCGGGGACTTTGCCGACCGTCGGCCCCTGCCACTGGCCGCGACGCATGGTCATGCGGGCCTCGCGCGCCTCGTTGATCGAACCGGACGTTGACGTGACGGCGGGGAAAGCGCCCCCGGGAAGGAGGCTCAGACCCGCCGTCTGGCCGAGGAATGCACGCCGCGATGCGTTGATCGCAGGTGGTGTTGTCATGGAAGGTGTCCGGCCCATAAAGAGCTCCAACTCATTCGCCGCAGTTTCGTCCGCGATGCTTCTCAGAGCAGGAGTATGCCAGAAGTGAGAAGACAAGGCAAAGGGAAAAGTCCACAGCGAGCAGCAGCACAGGACAAGCTAATGAGTTTTGACGGACAACTTCGGTAATGACCGGGTGGCACGCTCAAGCCAGGTCCGGAGCGAAGCGAAAGGACCTGGCTTGAGCGTGGTTTCCCTCGCTGCGGGGAATTCCGGGGATGCCTTACTTTTTACGGTCCCAAATTGAGTATGGTGTCCCGATTCATGGTCAATGCAACTTGCGGACTAAAGGCTGCGGTTCATGGGCCGAACCCCTTTGGAAGACGGCCCATAGGCGGATTCCTACGGAGATGCATTTCCTGATTCAGGGCTTCGCCTTCCTGATTCCGGCCTCCTCCGCTTGTGCCCGGTCTCTTCTGGTTCCGGGCACGTGTGATCTTGCTGGCTTTTGCAAAGGACATTCTCTGCGTCCCGGAGTCTCTTCGCAAAGCGGTTCTTCGTTCTGTCTCCCCATAGCCAATCGGGAGATTGGCGGACCCGCGTCCGACTCAGCGGCTCCCTGTGCCTGGACAGGTCCCAACATTCCCGCACCCTGAACCGCCTCTTCTCTTGGTTTTCTGACAAGAAAGACCGAACGAAGCCAAGAGAGTAGAGCCGCAAAAAACGCAAGGAGACGCAAAAAAGACGAGGAGGCAGGGCGCCTTTACTCCTTCCCTTTTGCGACTTTTGCGTTTGTTTCGGCTAAAGTGATTTCGGTTGCGGCCGGAGAGCCTGCCCTGAACACGCCCGAAGGAGCAGGCTTTGGCGCGAGGATAGGCTTTGGTTGTGACCACGTTTGTGCAACAATTGAAAAGGTAAAACACCCCGCGTGCGAAAAATTCGTTATTCCTTTGGGAACAAGGAGTTGCGCCATTTTCGGGCGCTGTCTGCGCACAGAATTCCGGCACGATTCGTGCAACACGGCCCCTAAGTAGAGGGACGCGGTGATTTATGATTGCCGCGCAGCCTGCCCTGAGCGAAGTCGAACGGGCTCGCAATGACATGTTTACGATTTATGATTGATGATTGGAAGACGCAGGAGAAGAAAGTGACCGCGAAATACGCGAACCACCCAGCGCGGCCCTCGGCCGCAACCAAACCTCTCATTTCTTTATTTCACACGACCCGGTAGAAAGCTAAGAAAGAGAGGAAGCCACAGAGGTCACAGAGCACACAGAGAAGAAGGGGAAAACGGAAGAGGGAAACAACTTCCTTCCTTCCGATCTTTGTGCCTGCCCATCTTCTCTCTGTGCTCTCTGTGCCCTCTGTGGCCAAAACATGGCTTAGCCTTAAAGCGGATCATTGCTTTATTTGCCGCGGAGATCACGGAGGACACGGGGCAACAGGGTTGTCGAGTTTCGATATTCGGATTTCATTGTGTTGTTGCAGATTCAGGTACCGCAAGGCTTTATAACCGAGCGCCACACCTCGCGCGCGTTGTGGCCCCATTTTTGGAGGGATCAGCATGGCGACCGAAGCACAGATTCAGGCGAATCGTAGGAACGCGCAGAAGTCCACCGGGCCGCGGACGGCGGCGGGGCAAAGCCGTCGTCGCGCAGAATGCGGTCAAACACGGACTGCTGGGCGAGCAGGTCGTCGTCGAAGGAGAAGATCGCGCCCGGTACGCGCGCCATCGCGACGCGATGCTGCGGGCCCTGGGCCCGATCGAGGAGGTGGAAATCACGCTCGCGGAGCGTCTGATCGGTCTTTCCTGGCGGCTGCAACGGGTCCAGCGGCTGCAGGTCCAGGCCTTCGAGGCGCTGTGTGCCGGACCGGAGGCGGGTCCCGCCGAGGAGGGGTCGGACGAGGAGCTGGCCCTCGGGCGGATCGTGGTGAAGGACTTCTCGGAGGGTCGGGTCCTGGATCGGCTGCTGATGTACGAGCGGCGGCTCGAGCATAGTCTGTGCCGGATCCTGGGCGAGTTGCGGAAGGAGCGTCTGTTTCACAATCTGGAAGCCCGGACGATGGACGAGGGGCAGCCGCAGGTGCTGCTGGAGCGTCTGATGGGCAAGCTCCGGGACAGTCCCAGCGCCACGCTGCGCGTGGGGCCGGGATGCGCGCGTTACGAAGAGACACCTGATCTTCGACCCCCGATCCCTGGCTTTTCGTGCGAAACAAACCCAATTCGGTCGGACGCGAAAGAGGGGCAAGTTCTTGATGTGAAAGGAGTTATGAGCGACTCCCTGCAGAACGGGCTCGAAAAAACAAACCCAATTTTCGCCCAGGACGAGGCGTGCCAATGTCTTGTCGAGCCCGTCGGCGTGGTGCAGCCCTGGCGGCCGGCCCCGCCAGGTAGGAGCCCGGCAGGGCCGGGCCTCCCAGCAAGATCTGCGGACGATCCAGAGCAAGGCTACGGCCGCATCTTGGCCAAGCCCAGGATCCCGGTCAACGACCGAATCCGGTTGCCCTGCCGGTGGCCGGGGAATATACTGTGGGCCGACGGGAGTATTGCCATGAGAGAAATATTCACTATCGGCCATTCCAACCACACCATCGAGCATTTCGTCAACTTGCTCACAACCTACGGCATTTCGGCCATAACGGATGTCCGGTCAAGCCCCTATAGCGAGTATTCGCCCCAGTTCAACCAAGAGATCCTGGAGCAGAGGCTCCCCAACCTGCAGATCGAATATGTCTTTCTGGGAAAGGAACTGGGAGCCCGCCGGAGCGAGCAAAGTTGTTACGTAGGCGGTCAGGCGAAATATGACATGATCCGAAACCTGCCTGCCTTCCGCCAGGGGCTCACGTGTGTGCTGGAGGGCATCGAAAGGTACACTGTCGCACTCCTGTGCGCGGAAGCCGACCCGCTGATGTGCCATCGGACCATTTTGATTTGTCGTGAGCTGAAAGCAGTCCGTCCCGACCTCAGGATCAACCATATCCTCGGGGATGGCAGCTTGGAATCCCACGAGGAGGCCGAACGCAGGCTCATCCAATTGCACAAGCTGCAACCGGAGCTTTTTGGAGAACTGACCTCCTTGTCGGGTCTCGTGCAACGGGCCTACGAGATGCAGGCAGAGCGAATTGCCTATAAGAAAGTGCCGGCGGAAGTATGAAGCTCTTCACCATTGGATTCACCAAGAAATCAGCGGAAGAATTCTTCACGCGGCTTCAAGGCGCGGGAGTCCGGCGTGTGGTGGATGTGCGTTTGAACAACACGTCGCAAATCGCCGGCTTCGCCAAGGCTCGCGATCTGGCTTTCTTCCTCAGAGCCATGGCCGGAATCGGCTACCTCCACCTTCCCGACCTGGCGCCGACCCAAGACATCCTGGATGACTTCGTCAAGGCCAAGGGCGAATGGAATGAATACGCGCGCAGATTCACCGAGTTGATAGAGACGCGCCGTGTCGCTGAGACGCTGCACGGAAAACTCCTCGATGGTGATTGTCTGCTCTGCAGCGAGGATACTCCTGAGCATTGTCACCGGCGACTCGTCGCGGAGCACCTTCAAAGGCACTGGCTGGACGTGGAGATCGTGCATTTGTGAACCTCACCCGAACCATGGCTCTGGCCCACACGTGGAAACACGCGATGATGACAAGAGCTGGCAGGATTGCTGAGCCCGCTCGAATCATTGTCATGGCCAACTCGTGGAAACATGGGGATTCATGCCTTGCAGGTATAGAAATGAGGACGGGAAAGTGGGTGCGCCCCGTGACGAATTTGGATGATGGACGCGTTCGAAAGAGCGACATGAGAGTCGGCACCCGCTGGCCGCAATTGCTCGACATCCTCGACCTCCCCCTGGATACGACAGGTCCTGACTTTGAATTCGAGAGTGAGAATAGAACCATCGTGCCCGGACAATGGCATCTACATGGGCGAGCAGACGTGAAGGACGTATTGAAGTATGCAACACGCCCACATCATATCCTTCACAACGATCGGAAATATGTCACCGTCGAGGAAATGAAGCTAATACCCTTTGAGAATCGCACAACGCTCGAGCTCATCCACGTGGACAACTTCGCCATTCTCGACTCAAGGACAACGCCAAGTGAGAGGCACGAATGGAAGGGTGTTGTCTCCTCCGGCAGACGCAAACTGGAACTGAAGATCACGGATCCGGTGTTCTTTGAGAGACTGAACAGCGGGCACACCCCGTCCAAGTCATGCCTGCTCACGATGAGTCTCGGAATGCCCTATAAACCTCCGAACTGGGAAGAAGAGAAAGCGCCGGTATGCTGGAAGCTCATCGCTGGCGTCATAGAACTCTGAGTGAATATAGCAGACAACAAGCTCGACGGCGCAGGCGTCAGCATCGCATCGGCGCTCACCGCCCGGCTTCACCGCATCAGCGCCGCTCTCACGGGCTGTACGGGCCGGGGCCTCGCGGACGTGCTCGGGCTGGGAGATGTCCACGGTCCGCAGGTTGGGCAACTCCGTTTGCAGCCGGGCGATGGCCTGCCGGCTCACGGGAACAGACGACTTGATCCGAATCGAGTCGAGCTTCTTGCAGGCGGCCAGACTGGCGATACCCTGCTCTGTAATCCGGCTGTGGTAGATTTCCAGAGCGCGAAGCTTGGGCATGGCGCTCAAGGGTATCAGGCCGTTGTCGGTCAGGGCGGGGCTGCCCTTCAGCGCGAGGACTTCCAGGTTCGACAGGGAGACCAGGGCCGCGACGCCCGCATCGCAGTTCGAGGCGTCACCCACACCGAGGGCCTTGAGCTTGGGCATGGCCCGCAGGAACACCATGCTGCGATGGGTGACCAGATCCAGCCAGGGAACGGTCAGACGCTCCAGCGACGGGATTTGAGAGAGGTGACGCAGCCCCTCTTCCGTCGCCCTCGGGGTCTCCAACCACATCGCCTTGATGGAAGGAGCCGCGGCCAGATAGGCCAGGCCTTGGTCCGTAAACGGGCCGGAGAGGCGCAGATGCCGCAGCTTGGGCAGTGTGGCAAGGGCTTTGAGTCCCTCGTCCGTCATCATCGGGGTGCCTTCCAGGTGCAGAACCTGCAAATTGCGGAGCTTGGCGATGGAGGCCAGTCCCGCGTCGGTCAGCCGGTCGGCGACGATCTCCATTTCGTCGACCGTCGGCAGCGTCGCGATTGCGGCCATCTCCTCGTCGGTCAGCCCGTACGGCGTGCAGATGTGCGTCAGCCGGGGCAACGTCTGCAGCAGCGTCCAGCCCTTGCCGCTGAAACGCGCCGTCACCGGACAGAAATGAGTCATCCCCGTCAGCCGGGCCACGTAGGGCAGAAACGTATCATCCGGCTGGATCGGCGCCAGGAAGTCCAGGTCCTGGGCATCGTTCGGCCCCAGGGACTTCAGGACATCCAGGCATTGCTGCCGGGTTACACCCTTGCCGCCCAGGTGCACGATCGCGCATTGGCCCGCCGGGATGCGGACTTCGCCCCGGGCCGGTCCCAGATACTGGCTGGGCGCAAAGACATAGCCGGGGTGGAACTCCCGGGAGATCTCGGGCACCACGTAGCTCTCATCGATCAGCGCAACCTCGCCGACGGACTGGCCCGGCGGAAAGTGCAGGACCCGTTCGGGCAGGCCCGTCCCCCCGGCGAACCCCGCGGACAGAGCGCTTTGCCCCGAAGAAGGCGAATCCGCTGTTGCCGCCTGCGCTAGAAGCCCCATCAGTATCACGGCCAGTCGGATCGGACGAGTCATTGACGATCTCCTTCACAATTTAGGGTTGGTGAAGCCAGTTGCCATTTTCCCATAGATATATGTTTGGCGGCTCAGCCGCTATGAAGTGCCAGAGTCGTTCGGATCGCGATCATTGGAATCTGCCGGCCGGTTTGGATCGCCTCGACCACCCAGATGAGCAGAGGAGAGGTCCCTGCTCTGTTCCGCCTGCCGGCCCTGCCTGTCCTCCTGCGGTTGTGCGGATACGCCGACCGCACCTCCAAAACCCCCCATCATGCCGAGGTACCGCACCTCCCAAGGCACTGGTTCCGGTCCTTCACTGGTGGGGTCCATGGTCGGCTGCCCTGAAATCGACCTCTCACCGGGCGGCGTGGCCGTGCGGCCCCAAGCGACGCCCAACTGCTCCGTGGGGGTTTCGGCCTGCGGCAGGTTGCTCGGCGGCAAGAACCTGTGCGGAGAATTCCCAGGCGAGTCGACCGCGACCGGCCCCGGACGCGCCGGGATAAACCCCGCCGGCGAGGTTACGGCCGGCTCGGAGGAGGGTTTGGTCAACTCATAATAGGTCACGGCCGAGCCGGTCCCGATGACCGCAACAGCGGCGACAATGGCGGCCTTGGTCTTGACGGCCGCCAGAACGCCCGAAGCGACCGCGCATAGTCCGGAGCCCGCGCCGGCGGTCCCGGCGGAAGCGACCCCGCCGACCATGGCCATTTTGCCCAATTCCGTGAGCAACGGCAGCGGGGCTGCCTGGACCGCATTGTCGCCCAGGAGGGCGCTTAATGCCCCGACGGCGACGAGGACGCCGCGTCGGCGCAGCTTGGCGCGGAGTTGCTCAACCCCGGCCCCGATCCGCCGCGACACCGTCGCCTGGGACGTGCCCTGCGTCAGGGCGATCTCCCGAGTCGTGCGGCCCTCCAGGAAGTGCAGGATCAGGACGGTGCGCAGCTCGGGTTCGAGCTCGCGCAGTCCCACATCCACGTAGGGCGAAATCCTCTTCCATTCACTCGGTTCGTCGGGCTGCCTTGCGGCGTACTCTCTCTCCCGGTGCCGGCGGGAGGCATCGCGGCGCATCTGATCGATGGCCTTGTGGGTCGCCACCCGGTGCAGCCAGCCGGGCAGCGAGCCCGTCACACTGGCCGCATCCTTCGCCAACTGCAGAAAGGTCTCCTGGGCCACGTCCGATGCCCGATCGACGTCGGCCAGGATGCGCAGCGCCGCCCCGTAAACCAAGCCTGCATGACGTCGGATGAGCTCGGCCAACGCCTGGGCATCGCCGGTGCCTGTGAACCGCTTCAGCAAGACGGCTTCTGTCTCCGCCATTTCCATCTCTCCTGCGGATGCGCGGGAAAAGACAAGCTGGGCAACTTGGTATCTACCAGTATAGGGCGTTTGCCGGGCTAAAACGATTCAAGAAAATCCCGCTTGGGAACGAAAATTCTTCCCGGCGTGAGGAATGGGCTACCGCTGGTACTGCTGCTGTGCCTCCAGATAGGCTTTCATGGTGGCCGAGACCATGGCACTGACCGAATAGTGGGCCCGGATGTGTTCCTGGGCCGTCGTGGCCAGCCGGCGGGCGAAATCATGCTCGTCGAGCAATTGCTTGAGGGCCTGTCGGATACTCGGCTCGCTATCCGGCTCGAAGACGACGGCGGTTTCGTTGGGAATGATCAGGTCGTCCACCCCACCTCGGCACGCCGCCACCGCCGTGCCGACCGCCATCGCCTCCAGCAGGAAGACGCTGAACCGCTGCAGTGGTTGCGGCTGCACGAAGATATCCCCCGCCACCACGACGGAGCGCCACGGGTCCAGAACCGGCACAATCGTCACAATGTCGGACAGGCCCAGGGAGACCAGGAGCTTACGGACGTGATGCTCCGCCCGCCCAGCGCCCATGATCGCGACCATGAACTCACGGCCGTCCATCCGCAGCGCTTTGATCGCTTCAAAGAAGTTCTCAAAATCCGAGACGTGACGGAGCGGATGGGCCACAACGATGCTGGGCAGCCGCGAAGGGTCGGTGAAACAAATCGTGTCGGTCTCTACGAAGGCCCCGATGTTGATCTGGGCAATCCGCTCGGCGAATCGAGGCAGGGCCCGGGCGACACTCGCCCGAATCGTCTCGGCCGGCACGATGATCCTGGCACAGCGCTGGGCGGAGATCGGGAGTTTGTGCAGGCGCTTGGCCGGCGCGTTGATCATCAACACGTAGGGGAGGTCCATCGTCCGCGAGAGCTGACGGGCCAGCCCGGAGCGGCTCTCGCACAGACAGTGGAGGACCGTCGGCTTGAACTTCTCCAATTGTCCCACCAGCCGCTCGAGGCCGAGTCGCTCCATCAGAGGCAGGGCGACGGGAGGATGCGTGAACACGGCCGCCGGCGCGGGGGTGACAGACTCGATGTTCTGTCCGGGTGGACAGATCAGCGCCGCCGGAATGGACTCATCCGCCAACCCGACGAGCAGGTGCCGCACGAAGGTCGTGTGCTCGGTGATATTGCGCCGCGAGAGAATCAGGGCCGGACGCAACGACCGGCGGATGGCCGCCGTCTCCAGATAGTCCTCTTCGCTTACGAGATCCTGCCGCATGATGCTCGCTCAGATCAGGAATGTCTGCGTGATTTGCTTGGTCAGCTCGGCGAGCAGCGCCTGCATCTTGGGATCGGATTGCTTTTCTTCGGCAATCTTCGTGCACGCGTGCATCACGGTCGTGTGGTCGCGTCCACCGAGATGGCCGCCGATCTCTTCGAGGCTGTGCTTGGTCAGATTCCGCGCCAGGTACATGCAGATCTGCCGGGGGACGGTGATGCTCTGGCTGCGCCGCTTGCTTTGCAGGTCGGTCAGGCGGACATCGAAATGCTTCGCGACGACCTCGACAATATCCATAATGCCGATCCGGCGGGTCGCGAGCCGAATCTGCCCTTCCAGGGCCCGCTGGGCCAATTCGAGTGTGACCGGCTCGTGCGTGGTCGTGGCCAGAGCGTAGATCGTCGTCAGGGCCCCTTCCAACTCCCGGATATTGGCCTGCACCTGCCGGGCAATGTATTCCGCAATCTCGTCGCTGACCTGCAAGCCGCGCAGATGGGCCTTCTTCTGCACGATGGCGATGCGGGTCTCATAGCTCGGCGGGTCGATCCGTGCGACCAGGCCCCAGTTGAACCGGCTGACCAGCCGGTCTTCCAGCGCCGGGATTTCGGCCGGCGGGCTGTCGGCGCTAAGGATGATCTGCCGGCCGTTGTTGTAGATCGCGTTGAACGTGTGGAAGAACTCCTCCTGGCTCTGCTCCCGCTCCCGCAGGAACTGCACATCGTCGATCACAAGGGCATCGACCGTGCGGAACTGACTGTGAAAGCCGGACATGTTGCCCTGCTCGATGGCCCGGATGAAACGGTTGACGAACTCCTCGCAACTGAGCAACTGGATCGGGGCGCCATGGGCTCGCCGGCGAATTTCGTGGCAGACGGCGTGCAGCAGGTGCGTCTTGCCCAGGCCGGCGTTGCCATAGAGAAACAGCGGGTTGTACGTCGCGCCCAAAGACTGGCTGACGGCCACGCAACTGGCGTGGGCCAGCCGATTGCTCGGTCCCACGACGAAGTTGTCGAACGTGTAATCCGGATGCAGGGCCGGTCCCGGCGGCAATGTCTCGACCGTCTGCCCCGAGGCGCTGCCGCGGCCGATCAGGAAGTCCACCGAGACCAGATGGCCGGTAATCTGCTGGGCGATGCGCGTGAAGTTCGCCTTGCAGTTCTGCTCCAGGAAGCGGACGCTCGCCTCATCCGGACAGCCGATCCCGATGGAGCCGCCGTCGAAGCGCACGACCTTCAGCTCGTCGAACCACGTGCGGGCATTGGTCGGATCCGCCGCCCTTGCCCGTTCCACGATATCGGCAAAGATGCTCTCCACTTCCCGAGCGGACAAAGCGATCCTCCTTCAATACTCCAGCCCACGCCGATGAGCAACAATCGAACGCCAGTATGTACCAGAAGGCCCACCCTTTGTCAAAGGAATCCACGTCCGGCGTCGTTACCATGTGCGACTACGTTTTGTCGGGGCCCCTCCGCATGTGTCATGCTGAGCGAAGCGAAGCATCCGGCCAACGAATGGAGCCAACGCTTATTCCCGTGCTCGGCCCAGATCCTTCGCTTCGCTCAGAGCTTGCCCTGATGGTAGCCGAAGGGATGACAGGCAGGGCGCACAGGCACGACGGGATTCAGTCGCGCGCATCGTTACCCGCCGCCGAGTTGCTGCCTCTTAAGGGTAGAGAACGCTCTCAGCAGGCCGGCGTCCACGGTGGAGGCCGGCGGAAATCCGGGATACCGAGCCAAAAGGAGTGAGCCATGAAAACGTTGAGGAGACTTCGGGAATGGTGGCGCGGTTTCTGGGGGTGTGATCTGTGCTGGCCGATGAGCGTCGATTCTCACCGCTGGGAGAACAAGGTCGAAATCCTGCGGCGGCTGAGTACCTGCCCCTGACCGTCAGCCCCAAAAACATGCCCCGGATCGCGCCCGGGGTGACACTGCTGCAGATTGCGGGTTTCGGTTGATCAAGTCAAGCTGTCAATCCTGTCCGCAATCTGCGACACTATCCCCCGGACGCGATCCGGGGCAGCGATCCCATCGGTCCCAACTCCGTTCGGGGCCGTTATCAGTTGGCGGTTTCGTACGTCGTCGCTACATTCCAATCCTCCGCAAAGCGTCCCACGGCCGTGTGAAGCCGGCTCTTGACCGTCCCGACGGGAATCCCCAGGATCCCGGCAATCTCGGCATACGAAAACTTGTGAAAATAGGCCAGGATCAGGATCTCGCGCAGCTTTGCCGGCATTCGCGCGACCACCCGTTTGACCGCCACCGCGGTCTCCTCTCGGATCAGGTCGTCGTAGGGCATGTGTTCATCATGATCCAGCGTATTGAGCACATCGTCGATGGAGTGCTCATCGCTGTCGAACATGCTCCCCAGGTTCGCCGAGTCGACCCGCTGCATACGCCGCAGCGCGTCCTTCGCCTTGTTGGCGGCAATCGTGAACAGCCAGGGACGCAACGGTCGCGACAAGTCGAATGTGTCGCGACTGACATACAATTGCATGAAGGTCTCCTGGAACACGTCGTCCACGAGGTCCGGCTGGTTCAGAAACCTTCGGAGAAACGCGTAAAGGCTGTCTTTGTACTGGCTCACGAGTTCCTGGAAGGCCCCTTCCTCGCCCGCGGCATACCGTTTCAGCAGTTCCGTATCGTTCATGATCATCCCCTTCTTAATAGATTATGGTACTATGGTATCCGCGGGAGAAATTTGAGGAATCGGGCGTTCTCTGCTTCTGCTATCCGGCCCTGCGCTGCTTTTCGCATCGGGAAATCCCTTAGGGGCGGTCCGGGATCGACCTGAATGACGACGGTTTTCCCCCGACAAACTTGTGGGGACGGGCTATTGCACGAAGGAAAACGATGGTATACTGGGCCTCCGGTGTGGCCCGGCTCGTTTGTGGTGTGCTCGTGAGAGCATACAGAAGATAACGCCTTACGGCGTCACTGCAAGCGGGCCCGTAACCGGGTCGCCTGCGTTTGGCGTGCAACGCCGAGGAAACGCCAAGGGGTACAACAGATGTCGCGAAAGATGCCAGGCCGCACGGATTCGCGCAGCAAGCGGACGGTCCTGATCGTGGACGATCATCCCATTGTGCGCCAAGGTCTCGCGCAATTGATCAACCAGGAGAAGGACCTGGAAGTCTGTGGACAGGCCGAAGATGCTCACGAGGCCATGCAGGCCATCCGCCAGCTCAATCCCGATATGGTTATCGTGGACATCTCCCTCAAGGACACCAGCGGGATGGAGCTGATCAAGGACCTCAAGATTCAGCACCCGGATCTGCCGGTGCTGACGCTGTCCATGCACGATGAGGCGGTGTACGGCGAGCGGGCCCTGCGGGCCGGCGCTGGGGCTACGTCATGAAGCAGGAGGCTACGGGCAAGGTCGTCACGGCCATCCGGCGCGTGCTGGCCGGCGAGGTCTACGTCAGCGAGGGCATGGCCGCCAAGATGGTCAGCAAGCTCGTCGGGGGAGGGGCGCGGACGGCCAGCTCACCCGCCGACAGTCTGAGCGACCGCGAGCTGGAGGTCTTTCGCATGATCGGCGAGGGCTTCGGCACGCGTGAGATGGCCGAGAAGCTCCACCTGAGCATCAAGACGGTCGAGACGTATCGAGCCCACATCAAGGACAAGCTCGGCCTGCAGGATGCCAACGAGCTGCTGCGGACCGCCATCCAGTGGGTCAACGCCGGATTGGAGCGAGAGCGATAGACGTTCGCGGATCGAGTGAGTCTCGCTCTCTGAGGGTGTGTGAAAAGTGGCACGGGCATCCTGCCCGTGAGGCTTTGTGGCATCGGCATCCTGCCGATGATTCATGGGCTGGAAGCCCATGCCACACTGAACTGGCTTTTCACAGACTCTTTCAGGCTTGGTGGAGGTATCGAGCGATGCAGGCTTCCTGGGCGGTTCTTTCGCTGGCAACGGTTCTGGCCGCAGGTGGCTGCGGCGGCCCAGCGCGGCACAACGATTCTGTGACCCATCCGGACTCGAAGGGAGGCACGGCAACCATGGAATCCGCTCCCGAGGTGTACACGGTCAGTGGCAACTTCGCGAGAATTGTGGTCGTGCGACTCAAGCGCGGCGCAGGACCTGCTGGACGGCTTGAAGCAGGCCGTCGCGCGGGAGAAGATCCGCAATGCGGCGATTCTCAGCGGCGTCGGCTCGCTGACGGCTTACCACGTCCACGCGGTGAGCAACACGACCCTGCCGGCCCAGAACGTCTTCTACAAAGCTCAGGGGCCGCAGGACTTGCTGAACGTCAATGGCTACGTCATGGACGGCCGGGTCCACGCACACATCGTGTTCTCCGACAACCAGAAGGGATTGGGCGGCCACCTGGAGCCGGGGACGACGGTTTTCACCTTCGCGATCATCACCTTGGGCGTGTTGCCGGAGGGGGCCGACCTGACGCGCTTCGACGAGCCGGGCTGGTGAACCATCGCCCTTACTGCACCACCTGCTGCCAACTGCCGGGGGAGACCTTCATCCCATCCACATACGTGTAGCCTGCCGGGGGGTCGGTGTACAGGCCGGCGTCATAGACGATGGTGTTCGTGTCCTCGCAGGTGACGGTGCCTTCGCAGATCACCACGCCGACAATGCGGGCTGTCTGCTGGAGCCGCAGGGACCCTTTGACGTGAACGAGCCCGCGGATCTCATCCGGGTACTGATCGGTCGTGTCCGAGTCCGTGGCGCCGCTGTAAGGAGCCCCCACCGGGTTGAAATTCGTGTTGCACACTGACTCCGAGAGCGATCCCACCACGCTGTTGGGCTTGATGATCAGCTCCCCTTCCACCAGCAAGACGGGGAAATCCGCGCGGTAGTTCTGCATCAGGATGGCCTCATCCACGGTGACCGTGCGACCGGCGGCCCGGATGATGAGCGTCCCGTAGATCCTGCTGTTGCGGAGGGTAAGGTCGCCCCCACCGGTGTCGATGACGTAGAGCCCGTTCGGATCGGTCGGCCCCAGGGGATTGCACCCCGGGGCGAGCACGACTTTTTCGATGGTCGCCGCATAGGGCACGGCGGTAGCCTTGTTGATGTAACTCGTGAAAACACCTGCCTCCGGCATCGGTCGTAGGGCGCCAGGCACGGTGAGCGTGCCGGTGATCGTGCCCGTATGATCGATGCTCTGGGCTTCGGCACTGCCATCGATCACGCTGTCATTATCGAGCTGCCCATTCGTGGAGATGGATGCGCCAATGGCTGTGATTCGTTTGCCGCCGTTGATCCTGACGAGACCGGAGGCACACAGGCATGTACTCAGTGCCGCCAGGGGCTTGATGTTCGGCACGAGCGTAACCTGCGCCATGTGACTGGCGCTTCCCCGAGTCCCAATGCCCGTCAGGACCAGCGGCTCGTACGCGGAATCACTCAGCACGCCATCGCCCGGATCCGTCCCTTGCAGCGTGAACTGGCCGGCGCCCAGCTCTTTGTTGTTCCACCAGGCGCCATTCGGCCATGCCGTTCGCCAATCGGGGTTCTGTTTGATCAGCAGCATGCCCACTTCGATCGCCGAGACCGCACAGGCCCGGGCCTCGGCACAATCGCGTGCCAGGCGCGTCGAACGCATCTGCAGCCGCACCGCCGCTAACGCGCCCAGCCCCAAAATCGTGATCAGCAAAGACGAGGCCAGGACATGCAAGTAAATACTGCCGCCGCAGCGACAATTGCGGATTCGACTCGCGTCACCAACCCGCAATCCGCAATCCGAAATCCGCCATGGATGGCCTCTATGGCTCATATCGGCTCGGTTTGATCCCGGTGGCACTCTTGCTTCCATCAGTTGGCTGTCCTGACGGCGACGACCGTCGCCTGAGGCACGTTTCGGAACGCCGCTGCCACGGTGATCCGTTTGGCGCTGGTTTCCGCGGCTTGGACTTGTTGGGGGTTCAGAGGATCGACCCATTCGACCGTGACGGTTCGGCTCCAGTTGGCTGAATTCGGCAAGGCGGTGCCATCCTGGGCGGCGAGCGGAGATTCGGTCCAGCCGTGATAATCGTCCACGTCGTCATAGGCCGTCCGGATCGTCTCGGACTCCCCCGCTTCCCGGCCGAAAACATACGTCGCTCCAGGCTCCTGATAGCTCTGCTGGAGAATTTCCGTCATCATCGCCTCCGCATACATCCGGCCCCGGCCGACCAGAGCAGCCTTGTACTGACCCACCCGCGCTGTCCCGACGGTATTCAATGCCGCGACGAACATGACGGCGACAATGACCGTCGAGATCACGGCCTCGACGAGCGTGAAGCCGATCAGGCGGCAGGTTGCGAAGTTCCGTTCCGGCGGGTGGCAGCGGCAAGCGCAGCTTGCCGATGGTCTGGCGAATGCGATGGACCATCGGCAAGCTCCGAAGACTCCGCTTGCCGCTGCCACCCGCCGATACGAGCCGCGCAACCGGCTGACGAGGGACGAAATCCTGATGGACCGTAAGACTCATTGCACGCTGATCCTCCCGGTAACACCGTCGACCACCACGGTCCTTTGTTCCCCGCCCGCGGAAAGCATCACGGTTCCCCCCTTGTTCGGCAATCCCCAGCCGCTGAAGATGACTTGAGGGCTGCCGTCGAAATTCGCGTTCGTCAGATCGGCCCTATAGGGCTCCGCGGACAAGATCACCGTGTAGTCGCCCGGCGCCCCATCCGGCGCTGGGACGTTGAGCAACTGGTATTGGCCCGCCCCCGTCGAGAAGGAGACCGTCCGGGACGAAGAGGCCGCCTTGGCGCACGACTCGCGCCAGGCGCAGATCTGCCATGACCCTGCGGGCCGCCAAATCGGCCCGATAGCGCCCGGATGCACGGCCGTAACGAGGCGCGGCCACCGCCGCAACGACCGCCACGATCGCGAGCACCAGAATGACCTCGAATAAGGAGAAGCCTCCCTTGGTTGTCCCGGCCCCTCGATTCATATCCCGTCTCTATCCGCTGGGCGTCCCCCGGTAGCGCCGGGTCTCGGCGGGGGCGACGCAGTCCCCCGCGCCGGCTGATAAGAATCGGGCCACCGGCGACCAGTTCGCCCGTGGCCCGAGTCAAGTCGATCTGCGACAGGCACGACATTCACCCTCCGACGAGGAGAATGGCACCGGCAGGGAACAGTTCCGTTACGGCTCAGTACTGATTGTACTGTTTGCCGGCCTCATCCTTCTCCGCGTCCGTGGTATTGGACTTGATGGTTCCATCCGTGCCGCTGTAGATCCAGCCCACCCCCACGCCGTTCGCATCGGCAATCGTCACGTTGCCTTTCTTCGTCCCGACCGGCAGCGGAGGAATCGAACGCATGTACGGGCCATAGATATGGGTCGTGGTCTTCGTGGCGTTCACGACACCGCTGATATTGGTGTACTGCGTCAATTGCGTATTGATGTCCGTGGCGGTGGGAAAGGCGCCGGTATGCTCCGCGGCATACAGATCAACGGCATTGCGCAGCGTCGCGAGATCGCCCGTCAGCGCGGCGTCACTCGCACCTTTGGCGCCGCGGCTCATTCGGGGAATCCCGATCGCGGCCAGGATGGCGATGATCGCCACCACGATGACGACTTCGAGCAGACTGAACCCCCTGCGTGTGTACCCATGTCTTCTCATCAATATTCTCCTCATGTCTTGTGTGAACTCCTGCGGATTAGGGGTTCCCAGACACAACACACGGCGTCTTGGGGCCTTCACCCTCTTCCGAGATGATGCCTCGAACCGAATATCGACGCGAAACCCCTGGTACTTAAGTACTGATACGGATACAACCACCGCGGTCGAGCTCTCCCGGCGCGACCGTTCCTCTCCTCCACGCCGTTTATTGGCCTGCCAGATTGAGTATCACCTGCTTGCCATCGCGTTCAAACAGGGCGGAACGAGGGCCGACAGCAACGAGCGTGAAACCATCGAGGGACTGGCCCGGGATCAGAAAGCTGTCGTCCACCAGGGCGGACGACTCCCCGTTCCGCACCACCATGGCCCTGAACTGATGCCTTTGCACGAATGCCTCTGTCGCATCCGGGGTTCTCTCCCCTTTTCCGACGGTAGTATCGGACCAAGAGAGCGGCAAAGAGAAAGGATCGCGCAGCGCCTCGGATCCGGCTTCCTTGCCCGAAGTCAATTTGTCCAGCCGTTGCGCCACGGTAGCAGGCGGCGTCGCTTCCGCCGCAGGCAGGCGGCCCGAAGGCCCAGCGCCCGGGCCAGAAGCCGGGAGGGGGTCGGGTCCCACCGGCTCTGTTTCGCCGGTGGGAGCCCTTCCGCCGAGGCCGCGCGGTCCACCCGCAGGACGAAGGACCGTCCGATCCGCCACCAGGGCGACAAGGCCGATAAGAAAAACTGCGGATAATATCTTCTGGCGTTTGGAAAGGCTCATAAATCAAGACCTTATCAAATGGATCGCCCTGTTTGCAGTGACGCCGTAAGGCCTTATCTTCATATGCTCTTACGAGCACACTACAAACGAGCTTCGCGACCGCTCGGAGCCGCATGCCAGAACAGCTCGAACCGGAACTTCCCCGAGCCCGCCGACTCCGCCGGATTGCCGGACAGCTCGAGGCGCATGACACTCATGTCGGGATACTTCGAGCACAACCCGTGCAGGAGTTGCACACACTGCCGGTGCCCGCCGCGTCCGAGGATGGTAATCGGCACCAGATCGTACTGCAGACCGCCGGACACGCGGCCCGTCTGGACGTCATCGACATGAAGCTCGCAACCGGAGAAGAACTCCGTCACGCCGGCAATGCGCCTGTTGATGTGAGTGGCCGGCTCCAGTTGGACGGCGCCGGCCGCCAACTGCTGCCGGGCGGCGGTCAGCCGCTCTTTGGCCGCTGCGACAGCCGCCTCCAACTCACTGGCTTTCTGCTGCCGGGTCTCCATCTCGCGCTGCATTCCCGCCGCCGCGGCTCGCTTTTGCAGGAGGGGATGGACCAATGTCATGTACCCGATCAGCGACACCAGGACGCACGCACCGATTCCCGCCGCGTCGATCCACAGCAATCCACCCCACTTGGACATCGTTGGTGCTGCCATGACAACCCTCTAAAAGTGACACTCGGCCACGAAGGCCACCGCCTCGCCCTTGAGGAACGTCTGGCGCGAGCTGTTCACCAGGCGAACCAGATCGAACGCGCCGGATTCTTCCAGCCGCAGAACGAACCGGGAGACGGACTCCTGCGATTTGCCGAAACCGTTCAGCACCAGGGTGTGGCGACATCCGGTCAGGAACGTGCCCAGGGGCAGAGCCGGCAGAGAGCCGCTGCCTTCGACCGTAATGACCTTGCCGTCGGCCGTGAGGGTCGTGAGCTGACAACGGCTGAGCACGATCTGGTCGCCGACCTGGAGGGATAGCCCCGTGAGCAGCTGGCCCCAATCCGGCTGGCCGTGAATCGCGGTCGTGGTCTCCAGTGCGGTCATGGTCTCGGCCAACTGGCGGCGCGCCTCCAGCAGCACGCGATTGTCCCGTTCGACCTGCTGCGCGGCGGTCTCCAGTTGCTCGGCCATGCTCCGTCCCTCGCCGGCTTGGGCGACGTGGAACGTCAGGGACCCGGCGGCCACCAGGGCGGCATATACTCCGCCTACCGTCACCCACAGATACCATCGAGTCCTGCGGCGTCTGGCCGCCAAGCGACCGGCCGGGATCAGATTCACATCTCTCATCTTCCGGCCCCTCCGAACTGGGCCAGGCCCACGGCGCAGCGTCTGCGCCGGATTACCGGCCTTCGCCAATAGCTCCGGCGGACTGGCCACCAGGTCGCTCGGCGCCGCCCGCTGGACTTCGACGCCCAACCCAGCCGTAAAATAGGCGGCCAGCCCCGGGACGCCGGCGCCGCCGCCGAGCAACAGCAGCCGCTGGACGCCTTCGCCCGGGAATTGGTGATTCGCGTAGGACAACGGCACCCGCAATTCTTCCAGCAGCTTGTCGAAGTGGGCCCGGACGTGCTTGCGAATCACCTCCAGACTCTCCGGATCATGCTGCCCTGCCGGCTGGTCGTCGCCCGGGCCGATCGTGCCGATGATCTGGTAGGCCGCGGCCGGCTCGATCGCGAAGACCTCCGTGAGTTTGGCGGTGAGATCGCCGACCGGCGCCCCTTGGACCGATCGTTCATAGATCAGGGACCGGCCGCACACGAAGAGCACCGAGGTGGAGCGCCATCCCAGGTCGACCAGGGCGGTGATTTGCGGCGCCGGCAGCAGCAGCGGCCCGCAGGCGCGGGCCACCGCCGCACTGCGGATATCCAGGGCCACCACGCGAAATCCCACTCCCTCGAAGATGTCCAACAGGGCGTTGGCCGCTTCGTGCGGACAGCCCACCGCCAGGGTCGGCGTCATGGGCCGGGGATTATTGGCGGTTCTCAGCTCCCAGTACGCCATTTCAAAAGAATCCGGGGCGACGTTCTGCAAACGCGACAGCTCCATCCGGATGACTTGCTCCGCCGGCGCTGCGGCGACCTTGGCGGGCACCTCCAGTGTCGCGCGCAGCAAGATCTCCTCCGGCGCTGCGATGGCGATCGCGTTGCCGCGGAAGCCTTGCCGTTGCAGGGCATTCTTGATCGCCAGCGCATCGGCGACGCCGATCTCCTTTTCGGGTTGCGGCCGGGGCAGCATCGTCAGGGCAAAGATACGGTACGGCCCACCCTGCGCCACGAGTTGAGCCGCCTTGATCGTATGCTTGCCAACGTCAATGCCTATGATGGTTGGCGCGGAACACCTCCTCTTCATGCCCCACCTCCCTGCTGCGTCATCGACGCGAGATCGAAAAGCGGCGTGAACATGCAAATAGCGATCAATCCGACCAACAAACCCATCACGACGAGGATCAGCGGCTCGACGATGCTCGTCAGGGAGCGAACGATGACCTCATTCTCCTCGTCGAGGAACCCCGAAATGGTGAGCAGCAGCCGGTCGATCTCGCCGCTGGCCTCGCCGCTGCGGATCGCCTCGTACACGGACGGGTTGATGAGGCGCGCCTCATCGAACGCGGCACTCATCGCCTCGCCTTTCGCGACACAGTCCTGGGCCCGGTCGATCAACTCCTGGTACCGGAGATTGCCGGTCGATTGCCGCACGTGGTGCAGGGCCTCGAGCACGGGGATCCGTGCCTGCATCAGCACGCCGAGCAGAGAGACGATTCGCGCGGTCGAGAGGCTCCGGACAATGGACCCGATGCAGGGCAGGCGGAGAACCACCGTGTCCCGAAGCAACCGGCCCCGCGGCGTACGCACGAAGGCGACCAGAGAGCCGATCATCCCCGCCGTCAACAGCAGGAGCAGCCACCAGTAGTTGCGAAACGCCTCGCTGACGGCCAGCAGGAGGGCGGTGCTCGCCGGCAGCGGGACATCCATCGTTTGGAACAGCCCCGCGAAACGTGGAATCACGAACAGCAGCAGCATCGCGAAAATGGTCAGGCCGACCGTCGTCAACATAAACGGATAGATGAGGGCCCCCCGGATCGAGTTGCGGATTTTCAGTTGCTTTTGCTTGAGGGCGGCCAAACGGTCGAACATCTGCACCAATTGGCCGCTCGACTCCCCGGCGGCGATCAGATTCCGGTAGATCGGATCGAAGTAAGCGCCGTGCGATTCCATGGCCGCGGCCAGCGACGAGCCTTCTTCCACGCGGGTCCGCAGACTGGTCATCACCTGGCGCCAGGGACCGGGTCGGGTTTGACGCTCCAGCGCGTGCAGACCATCCGCCAGCGGCGTCCCGGAGGAAATGAGAACGTAGAGCTGTCGCGAGAACCACGCCACGTCTTTCAGGCGCTGGCTGCGGGAGGACCGCCGTCGGCTCCGAGGCGCTTTCCTGCCCTCCGTCGGGATCGAGGCTTTCACCTCCGCCACGAAGAGCCCTTGGTGCCGCAGCAGATCCGTCGCCCCCGCGGCATCCCCCGCATCGACGATGCCGGTGACCGCCTTGCCCACACCATCATACGCTTTGTACGCCAGCTTCATGCGACCCCCACCGTCAAGGAGTTGGCCGTTGACAGTTCACAGTTCGCCGTCGGCCCAGGGCCGGGAACGGACAACTGGGAACTGGGAACTTCAGATGTATCCTCGCTGTGCGTCACCGCCAGCACCTCTTCCAGGCACGCCCTGCCCTCCAGGGCCAGCAGCACCCCTTCCTCACGAAGGGTCAAGACGCCCTGCTTGTGCAGAACCTCATGCAGCTCGTGGGTCGGCGCCGCACGATGAATCATGCGGCGCAGCTCGGGGGTGACCTCCATGACGGCGTACACGCCCGCCCGGCCCTTGCAGCCGGAGTTGTGACACTCCTTGCAGCCCGCCCCCTTGCGGAACGGATGGCCCGGCTTGTCGGCCAGGCCCGCATCCGCCAGAACGCTCTCGGCCGGAATGTACTTCGCCGCACAGCTTGGGCAAACGGTCCGCGCCAGTCGCTGTGCGATGACGCCGTTGATCGCGCTGGAGAGAAGATAAGGCTCGATTCCCATATCCAGCAGCCGGGCCACGGCGCCGGGGGCATCGTTCGTGTGCAGCGTGGCCAGCACCAGGTGTCCGGTCAGGGCCGCCTGCACCGCCACGCGCGCCGTCTCCTCGTCGCGGATCTCGCCCACCATGATGATATCGGGGTCCTGCCGAAGGATGCTCCGCAGGGCCCGCGCAAAGGTCATGCCGATGGCCTCGTGCACCTGGATCTGGTTGATCATGTCGAGCTGGTACTCGACGGGGTCTTCCACGGTGACAATGTTCTTCTCGGGGCTGCGAATGAGGTCCAGGGCGGAATACAGCGTGGTCGTCTTGCCGCTGCCGGTCGGTCCCGTCACCAGCACCAGACCATAGGGCTGGTGCAGCATCCGCTGGAACGTCACCAGGGTATCATGGCGGAAACCCAGGTCCTCCAGGCGAATCCGCAGATTCGCCTTGTCCAGGATGCGCATGACGATCTTCTCGCCCAGCAGCGTCGGCATGCTGGAGACCCGCAGGTCGATGTCCCGGCCGTCGGCGACGATCCGCACGCGGCCCTCCTGGGGGAGCCGCTTCTCGGCAATGTCCATGCGGCCGATCACCTTGACGCGGGAGACGATCGCGGCGTGCAGACCCTGGGGCGGCTTCATCAAGTCCCGCAGCGTGCCGTCGATCCGGTAGCGGATGCGCGTGCCCTGCTTGTCCGGCTCGATATGAATGTCGCTCGCCTGGTCCTTGATGGCCGTCAGCAGCGCCACGTTGACCAGGTTGATGATCGGACTGCCCTCGACCATCCTGTCCAGGTTCGTGGCCGGCCCCTCGTCCACGGACTCCTTCTCGACGACCTGCACCTCGCCTTCCGACAGGGAGGCAAGAAAGGAATCCACGTCCGTGTTCCCCGACGCGAATTTCTTGATGAATTCGAGGATGTTGTCGCGCAGGGCCAGCACGGGGCGGATCGTGCAGCCGGTCAGTTGATGGAGCCGATCGATCTTCGGCAGCGACTGCGGCTCGGCCATCGCCACGGTCAGTGTGTTGTGGACCTTGAACATCGGGAGGGCGCCCAGCCGCAGCGCCTCTGCCTCGCCGATCAGCGGCAACAGAGAGAAATCGATCAGCCCGTGGCGCAATTGGCAGAAAGGCACGCCCAGTTGCTGCGCCAGCAGCCGCAGCAGGTGCGCGCCGTCGATCATTCCCTGCTGGACCAGCATCTCTCCGAGCATGCGGCCGCTCGTCCGCTGCTCGGCCAGAAGCTGCTCCAACTGCTCGGGCGAGATGAGGCCCGCCGCCACCAGGGTCGCCCCAAACCGGGTTTCCGTGCGCCCTTCCGTCACAGAAAGCTCCTCACCGCCGAGTTGGCGTCCTCGAAGTGCTCGAACTGGGCGGACAGGCCGGTCAGCTCGATCACCTGGCGCAGCGTGTCATTGGCCGCACAGAGCTTCAGTCCTTTGCCGCTGAGGGATAATTCCGCCGCCATATCGGCCAGCGCCTCCAGCCCCTGGCTGTCCACGTAGGGCAGACCGGAGGCATCGATGACCACCCGCCCGAGGTTCTCCCGCACGAAACCGGCCAGGGCGGTTTTGAACGCTTCCGCATCGGCGCCGGCCAACGGGCCCGAGGGCCGCATGACCAGCACGGCCCCCCTGTATTGCGTCTGGATTTCCATCCTAAGCCGGCTCCTCCGTCATCGGCAGGATCAGCGTGAACGTGCTGCCCTTGCCCAGCTCCGATTCGACCGTGACATCGCCGCCGTGCAGCCGCGCCACCTCGCGTGCAATCGGCAGGCCCAAACCCGATCCTTTGACCGTGGCGGCCAAGGGATTCTTGGATCGATAGAACTTCTCGAAGACCTTCTCGATCTCCTCCGGGCCGATGCCGATCCCGGTGTCGGTCACGGCCACGCTCAGCCGGTGGTCCTCCAGCTGGGCCGACACGACGATCCGGCCGCCGTCGAGCGTGTACTTCAAGGCATTGCCCACCAGATTGTGCAGCGCCAGCGCGATCTTGTCCCGGTCCGCCTGCAGGATCGGCAGCTTCGGGGGCAGATCGAGCTCGTAGGCGATCCGCTTCTCCTTGGCTTGGGCTTCGTGGTCCGCCTTGAGCTGCCGGAGCAGCGTGTCCATGTGGACGTCGTCCCGCTTGAGCTCGAAGGAGCCGGCCTCGATCTGGGAGGCGGACAGGATCTCGGCGACCGTGCGGTCCAGGCGCTGCGTCTCCTCGTTGACGACATTGAGGCACCGGCTCGCGGCCACGGCATCCCGCTCGCAATGTTCCAGGGCCTCTTCCACAAAGAGCCGGATATTGGTCAACGGCGTACGCAACTCGTGAGCGGCCTTGGCCAGGAAGCTGTTCATGGCCACGCTGGCCACACGCTGCTGGGTGATATCCTCAATGGTGACCAGGGTGAAGTGCAACGGACCCGGCCGGATCGGCACAACCGTAAATCTCAGCACTCCGGCGGTGACTGTCGGAGGGCTCGGGGCCCCCAACGCGACATTCGGCGTTGGGGAAGGGCTCCCAAGTGCGGAATTATGCACTTGGGGACCCGAACCCCTCCCACCGGCGAAACAGACCCGGTGGGGACCCGAACCCTGCTCCACTTCGATGACGGCCCGCTTGGCCGCCGGGTTTTCCGCCGCCGCGCGGATCGCATTCAGCAGCCGCGGGTCCTTGACGGCGGTGGAAACCTGGGCATGCAGCAGGGACGGACGCTCCGCCTGCAGAAACACCGCCGCGGCGCCGTTGACGTGCTCGATTTCCATCTTCCGGCTGACCAGGATCAATCCCGAAGGCACCGCGTCGAAGGCGGCCCCCAAGACTTCCGTCGCCTCCGATTTCTCGTGGACCGATTCTTTGACCTGCCGAATCGCACTGCGGATCTGCGTGTTCTGCCTCTCCCCCAGCAGCCTGTTCCACGCGACCGCCTCCAGACCCAGTTTCGGGTCCAGTTCCAGACTGGAGATGTCCGCGCCGTCCTCCCGGACCGCCAGCAGGATCTCCTGAATGGCCCCCAGCGCCTTGAGGCGGAACCGGGAATGACGATGGACCAGCAACATACTGGCGAGGGCCAGGCAGGCGATGGCCATCTGGGCCGTCTGCGGAGCCAGGGCCGCTTCCAGCCGGTCGTCGATTCCCGCGGCGATTTTCAGGGTGGCGCTGCCCCGGCCCGGAATGATCAACGGATAGTTGAAGCGCATGCTCCGGCGGGAGAACTCCTCGACCGGCGCCGGGGCCGTCCCGGCCCAGGACGCCGGCAGGTCGATCAGGGTGATGGCCGCCGGGTTGGCGTCCGCCAGGATCGCGCCGTCGGGAAGAATGATCCGGCAGGAGCGCAGATTGTGTTCCAGCGCCGTCTCGGCCACCGTACGCCGAAGCAGGGAAAGCTCGTTGGCGCTCATGAGCGATTCGGCCGCCTTCGCCAGCACACTGCCGATGGCTTTGGTGTGCTGGACGCTCGCCTTCTGCTCGATCCCCTTCTGGAAAGCAATGTTGTGCCAGATCGAGGCCACCAGGTTGAAGAGAAACAGCGCGACGACCACGAAAATGATCACCGCAAACAAGGAATCGCCGCGCAGCATGTCACTCTTGGCGGCGAACAGCTTGCTGGGGTCCCAAGCGCGACGCAGCGCTTTTGGGGGCCCGCTCGGCACCGGCCTATCTGTCTGCATTATGGATCCTCATTCAGGATTGAGGAGGTCGGTCGAGAGAAGAGAATCCAGGCCCCTCGTGCATCAACCTCAATCCATTCCCTCCTTTTCGGTCATTTGGCTCGGCGCCTTAAAAGGCGGGTCCGTCCCCTCTTCTGCGCCTCTTCTCCGTCCTCCCCTTGCGGGAGACGGCCAGCCGGGCGGCGACGACGGGCGCGATCCTGACCGATAAGAAGGGCCGCGCCAAGACAGACGCGCAGGGCCCTCGGCAAGCTCTCGGATTATCCGCGCACCTCTCACGGTGTCATCAACGATGATGGAGGAACAAGACCTCAAATGAAGAGGTCTGATAACGCCGTCAGCCGGCTTTGACCGTGATCTTCTGCGGCTGGGCCTCTTTCGACTTGGGCAGGACGACTTGGAGAACGCCATTCTTGATCGTCGCCTCGATCTTATCGGCGTCGATCCCGCCGGAGAGGCGGAACCGCCGGCGATAGTCGCCCACCTCGTACTCCCGGGAGGAGAGCGTGTGTCCCTCGATGGCGGGATCGGCCACCCGGCCCGAAATCGTCAGCTCATTGCCGGTCAGGTCCACATCCACCGCCTCGGGACCGACCCCCGGCATGTCCGCCAGCACGACCATCGCATCTTCGCGCTCGAAGATATCCGTGCACGGCAGGAACACGGGCCGGGCCCGCGTCGCCTCGACCTCTTGCCCCTGCTGGGCCTGTTGTTTCTCCATGATATTCGATTCCGCACACATGCGCCGCTATCTCCTTTCGTAAAGGAGTCTCAAGTCTGAAGCCTGAAGCTACAAGTCTTGCCACTTCATACTTCAAACTTCACACTTCACACTTCCAACTTTACTCCGCCTTGATCTCGATCTTCCTGGGCTTGCTCGCCTCGGACTGAGGCAGGGTCAGCTTCAGGACGCCGTTCTCGAGCTTGGCCTCGACCTTGTCCGGGTCCACCTCGAACGGCAAGCGCCAGCTCCGGCTGAACCCCGCGTGGGCGCATTCCCGCCGGTGATAGGTCACGCCCTCCTGGGACTGCGGCGGTTTCTCCCGGGGAGCGTGGCGGAGGCTCACGACATTCTCGTGGACGGAGATGTCGAGGTCATCCGGCTCGACGCCCGGGAGCTCCGCCGTCAGGACAATGTCGTCTTTTCCCGTCCAGAGATTGACCGGCGGATATTCCGCGCGGGTGGGATACAGGTCGCCCAGCACGCGATTCATCGCCCGGTCGAAATCGTCAAACGCGAGCGACGGATCCCCCGGCTGGGCGGCTCGATTGCGTATCGGTATCGCCATGACAAGTTACCTCCCTTCTTGGAGCGTTGTCAGGGAACTGCCAATTCTGCCACTTCAGGGATGATTGTGGGCGAGATCGGGAGGCAGCGGTATGAGCAAGATGCCCATTCACCCGTCGGCAAATCGCCCAGGTATGGATGAAGTCAGAGCGACATCGCCCGTCAGCTTGCGCCAGACATAGTCAAACACACCATCGCCGCAAACCGGATGGATGGCACAACACAACTCCCAACGTGGACGTTCCACAATTCCCATCCGCAATGTCATCCGGAACGAAGCGCAGCGGAGTGAAGGATCTGGCCGACGAATTGGAGTAGTCTCTGGTTCGTGACCCAGATCCTTCGCCTGCGGCTCAGGATGACAGGGGTATGCATATTCACTCACTGTGATGATTCGATGCTCCTGATATTGAGGTCCTTATACCAAGCTTCCGCGGGCGGTCCTGCGTGAATCTGCACGCCGATCAGGCCGGTTTGCTCGATGGACTTGTCCGGCTCGGTGTAATCGACGGTCTGAGAGCCGTTGAGCCACAATTGGATGCGGGGCCCGACGCACCGGATGATGTACTCATTCCAGTCGCCGGCCTTCAGCGCCTTCCGCACTCCGGCGGCGTCCGGCTGGGCCAGGACCTTGTTCCGCCGGGATTCATCGTAGAGGCAGCCCCAGTACTGCTGCCCCATGTCGGCCTGATAGCCGCTCATCTCGTTGTGGTTGGGAATGCGCCGGCTGCGGATCTGAATTCCGGCGTTGGCCGACTTGGGATCGCCGAGCAGCTTCACCTTTAGTCGCAACTCGAAGTTGTCGTAAGCCTTCTTCGTGCAGAGGAATTCATTGCGCGGCGTCGCCTTGTTCAAACTGCCTGCCACAATCGCGCCGTCCTCGATGCGGAAATAATCAAGGTTCCCCTCCCAATCATCGAAGGTCTTGCCGTCAAAGAGCGCGATGGCGGTTTCCCCCTTCTCTTGGAGGAACAGGTGCACGCCCTTCTTGTTGGCGGTGACGATATCCATTCGGCCGTCGCCGTCGATGTCCACAACCTCGAACTGGGTTCCGATCCCGGAGTCTTCGTCGATCGTGTGCTGGACGAATTGCGCTTTACCCTTCTCGGGGCGCTGAATCTCGAACCAGACCAGCAGGGCCGGCTCGAACGCGCCGGGGTCCTTGCCGTTGTGGGCGAAGTAGCGCTTGCCCGTGACAAAGTCCGTGATCCCATCCCGATTGATGTCCGCCAGCCGGATCGCATGGGTCTGCGAGAACGTCTTGCAGATCTCGTGCTTCTCGAACTTCTCGCCCGGCAACTGCTCGAACCACCAGATGCCGTAGTTGTGGGCCGAGCTGGTGATGACATCGTTGTCGCCGTCGCCGTCGATATCGTAGACGACCATATCCGCGCAGTCCGGCCGCAGGTCCGCCCGGTGAAACTTCCAGTTCTCCTGCGTGCGGTCCGCCGGGGCCTCCCACCAGCCCTGGGTGACGAGGACATCGTTGCGGCCGTCGCCGTTGAGATCGCCCACGCCCAGGCCGTGACTGTACGCCTCGCTGCCCGGGGCCTTCGGGCCGGCGATGATGTGCATGTCCCACAACTTGGACGCGTCCGCCGGGAGGCTGAACCAGGCGATATATCCCTCGGGCTGGACGCCCCAGAGGGCGACCGGCTTGCCGTTGCCCAGCAGGTCGGCGAACAGCGGCGTCTCGTTGCACGCGCTGCGCGTCCCGGTATGGACCTTCCAGTGGCCGGGCCTGTTCTGCGGATTCTCGTACCACAGGGACGGCTCGCTCATCATCGTCGTGATCACGGAATCGATCCAGCCGTCGCCGTTGACATCGCAGGCGAAGTTCGCGAAGGTCTTGCTGTAGCCCGTGTTGCCGTCGTACTTGCCGGCCGGCAACAGCTCGTGCATCTTCCACTCCGGGGCCTCGTACCAGACCTCCCCGGCCAGGATGTCGAGCTTGCCATCGCGGTTGACATCCCCCGCCGCGACGCCTTCCGAGCGAAAGGTCTTGTCGAGCACAACCTTGGTGAAACTCACCGGCTCCGCCCGGACAGTTCCGATAATCATCAGGCCGATTGCCACGAGTGCAAGACAGGGCCATCGCTTGTGATTCTGCGTCACCATGAGAAAACCTCCATAGCGGTTCATGATTCCTGTTGCCACCAGCCAATAATCATTGCGGCGAACCGACAAATAATCAATAATCAATCATCATAATCCTGGGCGTGGATGAACCATGAAAAAAGCTGTGATCCTGATCCTGGTGCTGATGGCTTCGCTCTCGCTATCCTGCGGAAAGAGCAAGCCGCCCGCGGCCTCCGGCCAGCGGCCGTACACCATCGCGACCATCGTCAAGCTGGACGGCATCGCCTGGTTCGAGCGGATGCGCGCCGGGGTCAGGAAATTCGGGGACCAGACCGGGAACAAGTGCTTCCTGCTGGGCCCGCCCCAGGCCGACGCCGCCTTGCAGGTGCAGATCATCGAGGACGTGATTGCCCAGGGCGTCGATGCGATCTGTGTCGTACCGTTCTCGGTCGAGGCGCTGGAGCCGGTCCTGCGCAAGGCACGGAATCAGGGGATTGTCGTCGTGTCCCACGAAGCCTCGAACCAGGTCAACGCCGATGCGATCATCGAGGCGTTCGACAACTTCGCCTATGGGGCGCACCTGATGGACCATCTGGCCCGCTACATGGGCGAGCAGGGCCAGTACGCCGTGTTCGTCGGGAGCCTCACGTCGAAGTCCCACAACGAGTGGATCGACGGCGCCATCGCCCGGCAGAAGGAAAAGTACCCCAAGATGGAGCTCGTGACCGAGCGGATCGAGGAGTACGACAACCAGAATACCGCGTACGAGAAGACGAAGGAGCTGCTCAAAGCCTATCCCGAGCTGCGCGGCATTCAGGGCAGCGCCTCGACGACCGCCGCCGGAGCGGGTTTGGCCGTGGAGGAAAAGGGTCTCCAGAACAAAGTGGCCGTCATTGGCACGGGACTCGTCTCCCAGTGCCGCCAGTATCTCGCCAGCGGCAGCACGAAGCTGATCAGCCTCTGGGACCCGGCCGATGCCGGCTACGTGATGAACAAGATCGCCGTGATGCTGCTGGAAGGCAAGAAGCCGGCCAACGGCACGGACCTGGGCGTCCCGGGCTACACGCAACTCCGCCAGGACCCGGAGAAGCCCAACCTCTTCTACGGCTCGGCCTGGGTGGACGTGACGAAAGAGAACATGGACGCCTACAACTTCTGAGCCATTGGGCCCTCCATGCCGCAAGAGCTTGTCGCCGCCGATCACATCACGAAGTCCTTCGGGGGCGTGCAGGCACTGCGGGACGTCTCTCGTGACCTTGCGTCAAGGAGAGATTCGCTGCCTGGTGGGCGAAAACGGCAGCGGCAAATCGACGCTCATCCAGATCATCGCCGGGGCGCTGAGGCCGGATTCCGGCGCGATTACCATCAGCGGCCGGCAGTTCACGCACCTGGAGCCCATCGAGGCCATTCACCAGGGAATCCAGGTCATCTACCAGGATTTCTCCCTCTTTCCGAACCTCACCGTGGCGGAGAACCTGGCGCTCAATACCGAATTGGAGCGCGGTGTCCGACTGGTGAGCCGGCGCAGGGTACGCCGCATCGCCGCCGAAGCGATGGGAAGGCTCGGCCGTGACATCGATCTCGCACAAACCGTCCGTGAGCTCTCGGTCGCGGACAAGCAGCTTGTCGCCATCGCCAAGGCGCTGCTCCAGAACGCCAGGGTGCTCATCCTGGATGAACCGACCACGGCCCTGACGCACAAAGAAGTGCGGACGCTGTTTGCGACCGTCCAGGAACTGAAGCACAGGGGCCTGGCGATTCTGTTCGTGGGCCACAAGCTCCAGGAGGTTCTGGAGATCAGTGATACGATCACCGTGCTCCGCAACGGTCAGAAGGTGGCCGAAAGCGACGCCTCGCAATTCACTCCGAGCGATTTGGTCCGCCACATGACCGGCCGACAGCTTCCGGACCGACAGTCCGAGAGCGTGTTTGATAAGTGGCATGGGCATCCTGCCCATGGGGCTTTGTGGCATCGGCATCCTGCCGATGATTCATGGGCTGGAAGGGGACCCCCAGCGCGGAATTCTGCGTTGGGGACCCCAAGCCCATGCCACAGGGCTGATGCCGTGCTCAAGGTGGCAGACCTTACGCGCGGGGATGCCTTCGAGCACATCAGCTTCGAAGTCCGTTCGGGCGAGATCCTGGGCATCACGGGCCTGCTGGGTTCCGGCCGGACAGAACTGGCCCGGTCCCTCTTCGGCCTGGAGCCGGCAGACTCAGGCCACATCGAGATCAGCGGGCAGGTGATCCGGATGCGGACGGTTCAAGATGCGATCCGGGCGGGGGTCGCCTACGTGCCCGAGGATCGACTCACCGAGGGCGTGTTTGCGGAGCAGTCGATTGAACGAAACATCGCCATCTCGGCCCTGTCGTCGCTCGCCGGCCGCGCAGGATGGATCAGGCCCGCGTCCCTGCGGCGTGTGGTCGGTCGATGGATGACCGAACTGCGAATCCAGGCTCCGTCGGCTTCGGTACCCGTCGCGAGCCTGTCCGGCGGCAACCAGCAGAAGGTGGTCCTCGGGCGCTGGCTGGCCACCCAGGCAAAGATTCTGATTCTCAACGGTCCCACGGTTGGCATCGACGTTGGCGCGAAGTCCGAGGTGCACGAGAAGATCCGGGAGTTGGCCCGGAAAGGGATGGCGGTGCTCCTGATCTCGGACGATCTGCCGGAGTTGGTCGAGGTGTGCCGCCGGATTCTGGTCATGCACCGGGGCCGAATCGTCAAGGAACTCCCCGCGACCGGCTGCAACGAGGACACGTTGGCCGCCGAACTGAGCAGATTGGAGTAGCGTTATGTGCCGGAAGGCTCGCAAACGTGCGGGAGGAGATTGCTTCGTCGCTGCGCTCCTCGCAATGACATAAACAGACTCTGTATGTCATTGCGAGCGTAGCGAAGCAATCTATAGTCGCACGATTGAGAAGAGGCCGTAGAAATCAGGCAATAGCCCATATGCGAAGACTGCTGCGAAGACAGGAATTCTGGCTGGTCCTGCTCCTGCTGGGGCTGGACACGGCCATCGGACTGGCCAATCCCGCCTTCTGGAGCTTCGCCACTCTCTTCGATCTGTGCCAGAGCAGCACAGTGATGGGCCTGTTCGCTTTGGGTGTCCTCGTGGTCCTGGTCTCCGGCGGGATTGACGTGTCCTTTGCCGCCATCGGCGCGTTCAGCATGTACGTCACGAGCAAGGTACTGCTCGCCCTGGACTTCCAGGGTTCGGCCGCGGTCGCATTTCTCCTGGCCGGAGCGATCGGCATGTCGCTGGGCTTGTTCAACGGCATATTCATCGCGCTGTTTCGCTTGCCCACCCTGATCGTGACGCTGGGCTCGGCGAGCCTCTTTCGCGGCTTTCTGCTGGCCTTCATCGGCACGACGATTGTCAACAACCTGCCGGAAGGCATGATCCGCTTCTCCAAGCTGACCCTGTGGGAGAGGACCCTCCCAGATGGGACGGTCGCCGGGTTACCCTCTTCCTTTCTCCTGTTGGCTGTGGCGGCCTTGCTCGTGGCCTTTCTGCTCCAGGGGACGATGCTGGGGCGAGGCATCTATGCGATGGGAGGCAATCTCGTAGCCGCCGAGCGGGCGGGCTTTCGGATCCGCCGGGAGCAGCTTTTCATCTATGGCCTCGTGGGGGTGCTCTCCGGCGTGGCGGGCCTCGTGCACGCCTGCACGATGCGAAACGCCAATCCCTTCGACCTCGTGGGCCTGGAGTTGAACGTCATTGCGGCCGTTGTGCTCGGCGGGGCCAGCATCACCGGCGGCCGGGGCACGGTCCTCGGAACCGTGCTCGGTGTCCTGCTCATCGTGACGATCAACAACAGCCTGATCCTGCTCGACATCCCCTCCTACTGGCAGAAGGTCGTGACCGGCCTGGTGATCCTCGTGAGCACCGCCATCACAGCCCGAACCGCCGGGCGACGAGTTCACGGAGTGGGATTATGCTGACGAATCCTGCGAGGGAAGAATTGGTCGAATCGCTGCGACCAGGGCGCGTCGCTCTCGCGGAAAGCAGTCTCTTTCGACTGCTGGTCGTGACGCTGGCCATTTTCGTCTTCGATGGGTCTCCTGAATGGCAGCCGCTTCCTCTCCTATCGCAACTTCGCATCGATGGGTTTTCAGTTCCCCGAATTGGGCGTATTCTCCCTGGCCATCATGATTTCGCTGATCACGGGGGGCATTGATCTGTCGATCATCAGCATCGCGAACCTCGCCGGACTGGCGGCCGGCCTGGTCCTCGCGCAGCACGGGGCGAACGGTGCGGACATCGTGACGGCCATTCCCCTGGCTCTCGCGGTGAGCGTCGTGTGCGGCCTCCTGAATGGCTGGCTCATCGGCTACCTGCGCATCACGCCCATCCTCGCGACACTCGGAACGATGCAGTTATTCATGGGGGTCGCTTTCGTGCTGACGAAGGGCCACGCCGTGGCGGGGTATCCCGACGCGTTCCAGACCCTCGGCAACGGGACCTTGCTTTACGTCCCTGTCCCGTTGGTCCTGTTCCTGTTTTGTGCGTTCGTGCTTCAGATCCTTCTGAGCCGGACAACTCTTGGCATGCGGCTGTGCATGATGGGAACGAACCCGATCGCCGCAGTCTTCGCCGGCCTGGACGTCCCGCGGCTGCAAGTCAAAACCTACGTCGTCAGCGCGCTATTGGCAGGAATCGCGGGCTTGATCGTGATTGCCCGGACCAACTCGGCCAAGGCCGACTACGGCACATCCTATCTCCTCCAAGCGGTCCTGGTCGCCATCTTGGCGGGCGTCGACCCACGCGGCGGTTTCGGGACGGTCTGGGGCATCCTCCTGGCGGTCCTCTCGCTCCAGTTCCTGTCGAGCGGCCTGAACCTGCTGCGCTTCCAGGAGTTCGCCGGCCCCTACATCAACAACTTCACCAAGGAGTTCACCTGGGGCGCCCTGCTGCTGCTCGTGATGGTCCTGCGCCGAGTTAGGCGAGACGGTTCGTACAAAGCACACACGGGGGACTGCCGCATGGGCAAAGGCCCAGAATTGAAAGGGGGCTGCACAGTGCCCGCACAGCCCCGAAGCGATCGTACCTGCGAGCGGGACTACAGCGTCCGGCGTCGGCGGAGCCAATGGACAAGACCGGCCCCGATACCGCCCAGGAGAACCGCGCCAGGCGCAGGAATCACGCCGGTGTTGATGTTGTCCAACGCGATACCGCCCGGCAGGCCGGTGACCAGCGCCCCGGAGAACGTGGCCGAAGCCAGGTTCGTGAATGAGGCGGGGAAAAGAAACGATTGAAAGTCAGCGACTCCGCCGGCGCCGTCCGCGATTCCATCCAGCGGAAACATCGCGTTGACGGTGCCGCCGCCCGAGAGGTTCCCCAGCACATTGATCTGATTCGCATTGGGGTAACCGCCCGCCGCCGCCGCCGCGGCATTCAGGAATTGCTCGGCCCCATCGAAACTGATCAGGGTGAACGGCTGACCGCCGGCATCCGCCATCGTAATCGGTAAGCCCAGTTGACCGGCTTCCTCGGAAATGTAGATGGTGCCGTTCGCCACGTCCCCGCCAAATGACGCGATCGTGGGAGAATCGATCGTATGGAAGTGCCCCGAGGTGAACGTAAACCCTTGCGTCGTCAATGACGTCAGTATGGGGTTTCCCACGCTGGGCACGCTATCGAATGTCACTGTAGTGGCCTGCGCCTGCCCAACCCACAGCATAAGAGACAGTACGGCGATCACCCCTGTCGCTCTTTTCATAACCCTCACTCCTGCCAAATTGTGAAATTCATAGCGGCCCTATGCCATTTTGCTTGAGTGTCGCGGGTCCGTGCGATATGCCAGAGTAAGAAAGGGAGGCACCCATCCAATAAATGAGATTATAGCCGATTGCGCCCGAAGAGTCAAGCATAATCCTCAATCCCTGCGTCTATTCCCGGAGGCGGGCCGCATTCGGGCACACCGTACCTATGTCGGTCGTGAATTTCGGGAGATTTCGGGGATATTTTACTTATTTGCGGCCTGTATGACGTATGATGTCCCCAGGATTGCACCGCAGACGCCGTCCTGAGCGCAGCCGAAGGATGAACGCTGATCCACGCCGATTCCCAACTGAGACCTGACAACCTTGTCACCCCGACTCCGAGCCGAGGTGGAAACCGGGCTTGGCGGGGTCAGGCACTACGTTAAGCTTTAGCGTCGCTTGTCCGCAGTTGCATTCTCCGTTCCTACGATGTCGGTCCCAGCATCTCGCGTATGGCGGCTTTCAGAACAGGCAGATCGTTTTGGACGATATCCCAAACGTTCTCAAGGATATGGATCAGGTACAGCTTGTCATCTTTCATAGCGGCCTCGCCTGGCGCATCACTTTCTCGCGGATATACCAGTGCAACGCCGGCTCGGTGACCAGATCCACCTTGCGGCCGAGCAACTCCTCCAGGTCCATGAGCAACCCGCCGAGATCGAACAGACTGCGGCCCGGCTCCAGATCCACGAGGAAATCCACGTCGCTGGCTTCATCGGCCTCGCCCGCAGCGACCGAGCCGAAGATGCGCACGTTGGAGGCCCCGCACCTGGCGGCCAAGGCCAGAATCGCGTCGCGCTTATCCCCGATGATTTCCTGTATTCCCATCGCCGTCTACTTTCGCCGTACGGCCATCCGGCAACGTTCGTACCACTACTTGTTCAAATCTTGCTTTCTCAAATTCTGGTCTCGGCCGCGCTGGGTCTTCTCTTTTCTCCGTGTCCTCCGTGATCTCCGTGGCGACAGCGGAATCACCGCAATCTCACGCTCTCTTCTTCGCAATTCTGCTGGCTGTCTCCGTGCTCGCGATCTGGTCAAGAAAGAAGAAGAGGTTTGGAACCACGGAGGGCACGGAGAGCACGGAGAGGGAAAAGATACCAGATTGTCCGCTTACGCACATTTGGGTTGCGGCCGAAGGCCGCGCTGGATCCTTCGTGCTCTTCGCGGCTGAGTATACCCAGACCGGGCAGGTCTATGCAAGCGCAGAGGCAGCACAAGGCGTCCCCGCGTCAGAGGGTACTTGGTCCGTATATTTCGTGGCTAAACGAACATGGGACCTTCTTAGGGGCAAGCAATGAATCCCTGGGCTACGATCTTCCGCCCTCCGGGCTGGGCGGGTCCGGCGGCAAAAGAATTCTGCGGAATTCTGCCTTTTTGTGTCAACAAGCGGCTGCCGAGAAGCGTCTTCCTATGGTAGAATGATATCATCACAGAGACATCGAGAAGGCGGTAGTCGGTAGTCAGTAGCCGGTATCCGGCAGGCGGTGGGCGAATGTACAAACAAACCCAATCGGCCAGGGGGAATACCCATGGTCCCAGTATTCTATCATTCCACCATTCCCGTCCGATGGCTATTGTGCAAAACGAAGCCAATTTGACAGAGGGGTGTTAAGTGTAAAGTGACAAGTTTGAAGGTGGACAACCCTGCGTCGAGGCCTCGGGGTATTCCTGCTTTACACTTCACACTTCAAACTTCCGCCGGTCGCCGGCGGGACTGGTTGTACAAACAAAGCCAATTTCCCGGCGTTGGTGATGCCGGAACAACCGTAAGTACTGGGGGAGAAAAGAGTTGCGACAGGTTCTTTGACAATTTGAGACTGTTTCTCAGCGGTCCATTTCGAGGGCGTGTTCGAGGCAGTAGGCACGAATCTTCTCGACCATGATGCGGCCGTACTGCTCGCATTTGGTCTCGCCGACGCCGCGGACGTTGAGAAAGCGTTGGAGCGTCGAAGGCCGGCGGCGGGCCATGTCGCGCAGGGCTGCATCGCCGAAGATGATGTAGGCCGGGACGTGTCGCTCGCTCGCGAGCGAGGCCCGCAACCGGCGCAGTGCTTCGAAGAGGCCCTTGTCGACCCCTTCCCAGGACTGGGCCTCCACCTTGGTCTTGCGCTCGGGTTTCCCGGCTTTCTCCGCCGGCTTGAGCAGTCGCGGCGTGACTTCCTCGCGGATCACCCGCCAGCCCTTCTCGGTGACGGACAGGACGTTATACTCGCCGGTCTTCTCGATGAAGCCCTGGCCCGCCAGTTGCTCGATCCAGTCGTGGACGGTGCGTTTGTCGAAGTCCTTCAGCAGACCGTAGGTGCTCAGGGCATCGTGCTTGTTGTCGAGGATGCGCTGGTCGCGCGAGCCGGTCAGGACCAAGGCAGTGTAGCCGCCGCCGAAACGCTGGCCCAGACGCAGGATGCACGAGAGGATCTTCTGCGCCGTGACCACGGCATCGCTCACCAGGTCCACGTCGCCCAGGCAGATGTCACACGTGCCGCAGTTGTCCTGCGGATACGCCTGCCCGAAGTACTCCAGAATCGTCCGCCGGCGGCAGACCGCATCCGTGCAATAGCGGTGCATCCGAGCCAGCTTGCCCAAGGCGATCTCGGTCGCGTCGGACGACGTGGCGAGGGCATCTTGCCCTTGCTCTTCTGTGTCGAGGGCATCTTGCCCTCGAATCGCGGGCGGGATGCCCGCGACACGCAAGGGCGGGACGCCCTCGCCACGAGAGTTCGTCAGGATGCTCTTCCAGACGCCGTAGTCGCCGCCGGAGTAGAAGAGCCAGCACTCGGCCTCCAGGCCGTCGCGGCCGGCGCGGCCGCTTTCCTGCTGGTAATGCTCCAGCGACTTCGGCATGCCGGCGTGGATGACGTAGCGGACGTTGGACTTGTCGATCCCCATGCCGAAGGCCACGGTGGCGATGATCGTGTCGATCTTCTCGGCCACGAAATCGTCCTGGTTCTGCTTGCGGGCCTCGTCGGTCATGCCGGCGTGGTACGGCGCCACGCGGTAGCCTTTGGCCGTCAACTTCGCGGCCATGTCGTCTACATCGCGTCGGCGGATGCAATAGATGATGCCCGACTCGCCCTTGAAGCGGTCGAGCACCTCGCAGACCTGCTTGACCACGCCGCTGCGCGGCCGGACCTTGTAGATCAGGTTGGGCCGGTCGAAGGAGCCGACCAGCATGGTGGGGTCCTTGAGCCGCAGTTGCTCGGCGATATCCCGGCGGACCTGCTCGGTCGCCGTGGCGGTGTAGGCGCCGATGGCCACGTTGGGGAAGATCTGCCGCAGGGAGCCGAGTTGGCGGTATTCCGGCCGGAAGTCGTGGCCCCAGAAGCTGATGCAGTGGGCCTCGTCGATGGCAATGAACGATAACTCCAGCGTTTGCAGGAACTTGCTGAAGCCGTCCGACACCAGGCGCTCGGGCGAGATGTACAGCAGCTTCAGTTGCCGGCTGGCGGACGCGATCCAGGGCGGCCTCCCGCTCCTCCGGGGCTCAGGGAGCTGTCGATCCGGGCCGCCGGCACGCCGCACTCGGTCAGGGCGTCCACCTGGTCCTTCATCAGGGAAATCAGGGGCGAAACCACGACCGCCAGCCCGGGCGTGGTCACCGCCGGGGCTTGGAAGCACAGCGATTTGCCGCCGCCCGTGGGCAGAACGACCACCGCATCCCGGCCCTGGCAGAGGCATTGCATCGCCTCTTGCTGCAAAGGCCGGAACTCGGTGTAGCCCCAGTACTGTTCTAACGCTTTCTTGAGCCGCTCAACCAACTGCCGTCGTCTCCCGGTGGTCCCAGAAACCCACAACGGCCGCTCAGAATACCACGATTCCACGATGCGGAGCAAGGCTTGTGTCGGGATTACCGGATTCGGGGTCTTCCGCCCGGAAACGCCCGCGTCTTGTTTCGGACGGCACCGATCTTGCACCATCCGAGCCGGATCGCGTATATAAAGGTAGGTGCAACGACTATAGAGATAGAGAAAGACCCTGAACCCGATCGTGTTGAAGGTGATGTACCATGAGCGGACTGTGGAACAACATGAAGACAACGATCCTGATGGGCTCGCTGATGGGCTTGTGCTTGGGCATCGGCTACCTGATCGGCGGCAACGGCGGGCTGGTCTACGCCTTCATCTTCGGCGGCGTGCTGAACTTGATCGCCTTCTTCTTCAGCGATAAGATCGCCCTGGCGACGATGCGGGCCCAGGAGATCGGGCCGGACGATGATCCAGCGCTGTGGCAGACCGTCGAGCAACTCTCCCAGCGGGCGGGTCTGCCCATGCCGCGCGTCTACATCTCCCCGGCGGCGGCCCCCAACGCCTTTGCCACCGGTCGCGGACCCCACCACAGTGCGGTATGCGTGACGGCGGGCCTGCGGCAGATGCTCAACGACAACGAGCTGCGGGGCGTCCTGGCCCACGAGCTTTCCCACGTCAAGAACCGCGATGTCCTGATCAGCACGATCGCGGCCATCATGGCCGGAGCGATCACCGTGCTGACCCGCATTTTCGTCTTCACGGGAGGGGGACACGATGATGACCGGCGCGGCAATCCGCTGATCGCGATTCTGCTGATGATCCTGGCTCCGATTGCCGCCTTGATCATCCAAATGGCGATCAGCCGCTCGCGGGAATATGAGGCGGACCGGTCCGGCGCCGAGCTGGCCGGAGATCCGGAGGGCCTGGCACGGTCGCTCCAGAAGCTGGAGGCGGCGAACAAACGCATCCCGCTGCCGGTGCCGGACACTCAGAGCAGCCTGTTCATCGTCCAGCCGCTGACGGGCGGCTTCGGCAAGCTCTTCAGCACCCATCCGCCGACCGAAGAGCGGGTCGCCAGACTGCGGGCGATGGAGCGACGAGGATATTGAGAATTGATGATTGATGAAGGATGATCGATGAATTGCAGATTGCCGGTCGTCAACCATCAATAGTCCGTCTTCATCGTCCACGTGGGTTCCCAACCCCAGGAAAGGTCCAGCATGGGGCCGGTACGGGCCTTCGGAAACTCCCTGCGTAATGACTCATCGGTGCCGCCGACCATCGGCGTATCCCGGCGGCGAATGATCGCCATCCGAGTCCGGGAGTTGTCCACTCGGCCCAGGTCCACCTCACTGAGCGTGAACAGCACGTACTGCCATCCGGCGAGACAGCGCCGCCGTAGATGTGCCGGCCCTGCTCGGCGTAGAGCATTTGCCGGTCGCTGCCGTCGGCTTTGGCCACCCACAATTGAGCCCAGCCGGGCTTGTCCGGGACGATGCCGCGGGAGTAGATGATATGCTCGGAATCGGGCAGCCAATCCGGCGTGCAGTTGTAGCGGTCGATCTCGCTGACCGCGTGAATCCGCCCGGTCTCGGCGTCCAGGCAGCCGATGGTCCAAGCCACTCCCAAGCCATTGGCCGTGCCGACGAACCACTTGCCATCCGGCGACCAGACCAACTGCTGCACGATGCCGCTGCGCGGAATCTGCCGCAGGACTTTGCGACTGGCCAGATCGACAATCTGAATGCCCGTCTTGTCGAGGCAGGCGATCTGGCTTCCATCCGGACCCCACGAGGCCCAGCGAAAGCTGTTGCCGTAAACCACCGCGTCGCTGCCATCGGCATTGGCGATGACCAGGTCATAGGTGCCGTAGGTGTTGTTGTCCATCTTCGCCGTAACCGCCATGCGATAGTACAGCAGTTTCTTGCCATCCGGCGAGAACTTCGCTCCGGCCTCGTTGTACTGGCGCGTGTCGGTGAGTTTCCGCCGGTCGGAGCCATCCGGCCGCATGAGGAAGAGGTCCCAGTCGCCGCCATCGGTCGCGGCACTAAAGACGATCCAGCCCTTGTCCCGCACCTCGGCCGCCAGCTTCGCCACGTCGCTTGGCCGTGTCCTTGGAAGGGTCCAACGTGGCATCGGCATCTTGCCGATGATTCATCGGCTGGAAGCCGATGCCACTTGCGCGGGCATCACGCTGTTGCCCCTTCTCAGATCTGAGTGAACGTCCAGCACGGCTCCCAACCGACCGGCAAGGTCAGGACGGGGCCGCTGCGTGCCTCCGGATGCAGCGACCGCAGTTCCTTGCTCTCGCCGCCGATGATCGGGGCATCCGCCAGCCGCATCAGGCCCATCGCAGCGCCGGCATTGCCCGGATCGCCGTCCTCCCGCATGTTGCCGGTGAAGAGGACGTACTTGCCGTCCGGCGAGACGTGGCCGCCGTAGACGTGCCGGCCGTCCTCGCCGTAGACAAGCTGGCGAGTCTTGCCCTCGGCATCGGCCCTCCACAGCTGCGTCCAGCCGTGGCCGTTGTTTCCTTTCTGGCCGGGCGGCCGATTGGAGAAGATGATCTGTTGCCCATCGGGGAACCAGTCGGGCGTGCAGCAATCGACCCGGCTGACGGCATTGACCGCGCCGGTCCCGGCGTTCATGCGGGCCACGCTCCAGCCGGTGCCGAACGAGTTCGCGACGCCGCTGAGCCATTGGCCGTCGGGCGACCAGGTCAGTTGCTGAAAGAAGCCCTGGCGTTCGAGCGTGCGGACCACCTGCTTGCTCGCGATGTCGACGAACGAGATCCCTTTGATCGAGAGGCAGGCGATCTGCTTGCCGTCCGGGCTCCAACTCGCCCACGGGTATTGGCCGCTCTCGCCGTAGACCTCCGCCCCCGTGCCGTCGCTGTTGGCGAAGACAAGCTGTCCCTGCTCGCCGTAGCGGTTGCCGCTGATGGTCTCGTTGCGCGGCAGTCGCCGATAGAGCAGCCTGCGGCCATCGCGGGAGAACTGCGGTGCGGCTTCGTTGTACTGGGGCGTGCGCGTGATGTTGCGCAAGTCCGACCCATCCGGCCGGCACAGGAACAGGTCCCAGTCCCCCGCTTCCGCGCGGGCACAGAACACGATCCAGCCCTTGTCCCGCACCTCCTCGGCCAGCTCGCGTGTCTGCCCTGCCACACCGGCACCAGGCACAGCCACGACGGCAACCACCGTCAGCCAGTCCCGAAGTCTCATGAATCTCTCCTCAACGTAGCTCCGGGTGGCAGCGTCAAGGCCGCAGCTTGGCGATGGCTCCCACGGATACATACGAGCCATCGCCAAGGCCTTCGGCCTTGACGCTGCCACCCCGATGCGCTGCCATCAGTATCGCGCCTCGACGACGTACGTTGCTTCGACGGGCTTGTCGATCACGACCCATTCCTTCTGCACGTCGAAGCCGGTCCAGTTCTGGCCGTTGACCGTGACGGATCGCATCGGCTTGGCCTCGGGATGGCGGAGTCGAACGATCAGCCGCTTCATGGGCTGACGCTTGGGTGTCTCGATGCTGGCCGTCAATGTACCGGAGCCGCTGTGACTGTCCACCGTCAGGGAGATGTCGCCGTAGTACGTCGGCGCTCGTTCGACCGCGATCTGTTGGCCATCCGCCAGCCACTTTCGCGGCGTAGCCTCCAGCAGCAGGAGCGAGCCGTCATCGAGCTCGCGAATCAGCATGTTCCGGTACAGCTCGAACCAGGCCCCGTCCGTGCTGGGCGGGCCGAAGTACTGGCCCCACGTCCAGCGATGCTCGACCGGCTCCAAGGCCGAGTGGCTGAAGGCACAAGCCAAGTAACTGTAGAAGGCACGGATCGCGGCCTTGGGATCGTCGCGCAAGCAGGTACGCCGTCGCCTGCTGATTGTAGACCGGCTCGTTGGCCATGCCCCAGCCGTGCAGGTACAGGTTGTCCTCGTGGTCGTTGAGGAGCGAATCGGCCAGCAGTCCCTGCGCGGGCAACGCCTTGAGCCGCAGCAGATGCACGGCCCCGGTGTCCACGTCGGTCGGATACCACTGCTCGAACAGCCGGCCCGGCCTGGTGGCCTCGCACGGCACGTAGGGCGTCCACGTGTGGTCGCGCAGTGGCACCAGAGGCGAGCGCATCGTGGCCGCCCCGAAACCGCGTTCGACGGACTTGCGGAAGCTCTCGGCCGCGTCGAGGCACTCCCGCGCCCGCGGATGTCCGGCTTGTTCGAGAGCCTTGCCCAGCGTGTCGAACGCCGCGTACAGGTACGCCTGGTTGAAGGCCCAGACGCCATCGCCCGTCCGATCGTTCAGGGGCGCGCGGACCAGACCCTCGCTCCCGGAGGCTTCCCGCACCTGCGTGAGGCACCAGTCGAGAGCCTTGAGCGTATGGGGCAAGAGCCGATCGAAGGTCTCCCGGTCGCCGGAGAGGAGGTAGTTCTGCGCCACGGTGTAGATCATCGAGGGCGTGTAGACGCCCCAGTTCGCGTAGCCTTTGACGTGGCCGTTGGGCTCCTGGTTGCCGCGATACATCGTCAGCAGCTCCTCGGCGGCGACGTCGCGGTAGCCGCGCAGGTCGTAGATCATGTAGTCCACGTAGACGGCCTGATTGACCGGCCAGGGTGTGCCCCGCTGGTCGTAGGCGAAGTTCGAGTAGGGCAGGTCGATCTGGACTCCGTCCTCGCTGCCGCCGTGCCGTCGGGGCAGACGCAGGGCATGCCAGAGGTTGGCCCGGAACAGGTCGTTCACCACTTTCTCCGGGACGCGGAACTGAGCGCCGCGTTGAATCCAGTCGGTCCAGAAGCGCAGCGTGGCTTCGCGCGAACCGCCGTAGTCCAGCTTGAGGAGCGTGCTGCGGTCCCGCGGCTCCACGACCGGCGACGGCAGCTTGATCACCAGGTCTTTGGTCTGCCCCTTGGTCAGGGGAAACGTCAGCACCAGCTCGCAATCTTTCCAGTGCTTGTTCTGTCTGCGGCGGCTGGATATCGTCCCTCGTGACGCAGGAGGCGACGGTCAAGCCGGAGCCCTCGACCGTAAACAGCGTTCGGCGCGACACGCTTTCCTCGAAGACAAGGGCATTGGCCTCGGGGTGCCAGGCCACCTCGGACCTGTCGTCGGCGCCATATTCCCGGCGATGATGCAGCGGCAGGAACACCGAGCCCCCTGTCCTTTCCAGACTCGTCACCGCGAGTTTCTGGAGCAGGACCATGGGGATGTCCCCGCGCCGCTCCGGGGGCGGGCCGTGCAGCGGATAGGCGAACTGCTCCACCTCGTAGCGCAGGCCCTCCCGCTCGATGGTCGTCGTGAGGACGGGCAGCCCATCCTGGAGCCGCTGGCCCTTCCAGTAGGGCTGAATTCCCTTGGACAAATCGCCGAAGTCGTACCAGAAGCGCAGCCGGTCGAGATTGCCGTAGTCGTTCCAGACCCCCGCCCCGCGGTCGATGCCGAACTTGTGCAGGGCGCTGTCCCACGTCAGACCGACGATATGGCCGGGGGTCGGCTGGGTCGGATGCTTGTACGCCGGGCTGCCCATGTCCTCCCAGCGGGAGGTGTACTGCTCGTAAGATGCCTCCGGCTCTCTCTGCATCTGATCGAGGATGCGTTGGCCCTGGTACGGTTCAAGCTGATTCTGATGCTCGGCGAACGATGGTGCGCCATCACCGGCCGTGATGTAGACGTCCAGCGACGGCACCCAGAACACCTTGGTCCCCAGCAGTTGATCCACCGTGACGCTGAAGCCCTTGGTCCCGTCGCGATCCATCTGGATGGTCAGCACGCGCGGGTCAGGGCGGTAGGCCGGGTCCTGTTTGAGCCGCTGGACCGTGTCCGCGTCGCTTTGCGCGAGGAGATCGGCCCAGATGCGCTGTACCTTCTCGATGGGCTTCACTTCCATCGGGGCATACTGGAGCGTGAACTCGACGCCATCCACATCCCCCTTACCCGAGTGAGTCTCGCAGACTGTATCGCGCAACGGATCGTCAGGCTCCAATCCAATCCCCGCGATCTGGGCGACCTGCACCTCTTTGCCGGTGAGTTGGATGTGGAAAGGCGTCGTCTCCTGCGACGTGTGGCCCCAAGTGATGCGGATCTTGAGCTGATCCTGGCCACTCGTTGCACAGAACGCCGGAGCGGCGAGAAGCATCCAGCCAATCGCAGACAGCCTCATGCTCGCCATGGAAGCACCTCCTGTTGACTATTTGCCGATGCAATACAGGTTCTCGGCGGTCCGGATGAACAGGTGGCCGCCGGCAATCGGAATCGACGACTGGATGAGCGGCTCCCGGATCTGCATCTCGAAGAGGACCTTGAATTCCGTGCCGCCGGCCTGGAGCACCACGATCTCGCCGTTCTCGCTGATGACGTAGAGCTTGCCGTCGGCGGCCGTCAGCGAGGACCACCACTGACTGCGGGCACTGAGCTTGCCCTGCCAGAACGTCTTTCCGGTCTTGGGATCGAGGCACGTAACGATCTTTCGCTTGAGGCCGTCGAACACGTACAGCCGGCCGTCATAGAACAGCGGCGTGCTGCAATCCGGGGCCGCCTCCGCGAATTCCCAAAGGATCCGTCCCGTGGCGAGGGCGTCCCGCCCTTGTTGTCCGGTGGCGAGGGCATCCTGCCCTTGCTCTTTCGCGGGCGGCTCCAGCGCGAAGACGGGATTATGCTTGTGGCGCGACCCGAAGATAAGCCCCTCCCCTGTCACAAGAGAAGGAATAACCCGCGAATCGCGGACTTTCTCATGCCAATGCTCGAACCGCCAGAGCTCCGTTCCGGTGGCCGGATCGTGGGCCGTGATGAAGTCGCCGCCGGTCATCAGCAGCTCGACCTTGCCATTGCGGGCGAACGGCATCAGCGTGCTGTAGGTTTCCATGCCCTCGTCGAAAGCGTTGGTCTTACGCGGCTGCTTCCAGAGCGTCTGGCCCGTAGCCGGATCGAGGGCCATGATGAACGAATCCAGCGGGCCGGCCGCCGGCGGATCGCGATAGGGCCTGTCCCGGCGAATCACAGTGATGTACAGCTTCCCGTCAAAGAGCACGGGACTGTTGCTGTAGCCGTACTGCAAGGCGAAGTTGCCATACTCCTTCTCGATGCCGCGCGACCAAAGCTCCTTGCCCTCGAAGTCGAAGCCGAGCAGCGTCCCATTGCCGTAGAGAAAGAACACGCTCTTGCCGTCCGTCACAGGGGAGGGCGACGCCATATTGTTGCGGGAGAACTTGCGCGGATCGGAGCCGGCGGGTTTTCGCCAAAGCTCCTTGCCGGTCTTGGCGTCGAAGCACAGCGCCACAAACTCCGGCGTCCCCTTGATCGTGGAGGAAACAAAGACTCTGCCGTTGGCAATGACCGGCGTGGCCCCGCTCGGTCCGGGCAGACGGACTGACCCAGACGACGTTTTCCGTCTTGCTCCAGGAGACCGGCAGGTCCCGCTCATCGGTCGAGCCATTGAAGAACGGCCCGCGCCACTGCGGCCAATCGGACGCCAGAGTGGACGCCGCCGCAACCAGCACGCAAACGTTCACCAATGCAACGCTCTTGATACTCCTCATCCAACATGCTCCTTCTACTTACTCTGTGACTTCGTACGCCCGACCAATGCATCCCGCACCGGCTCGATCCATTTGTCGCTCTTGACGTCGTACAGAACGAAATCGCTGTCGAACTGCCAGTAGGCCCAGCTCCAGCCGAGCTTCTCCATTGCTCCGACGAGGAACGCCAGATAGCGCACGCGTGACTCCATCGGCGCCTTGTCGTACACACCGAATTCGCCCAGGAAGATGGGCCGGTTGTGCTCTTTCCCCCAGGTCTGGGCTTTCGCGAAATCCTTCTCGACGGCCGCCTTCTCCGCATCGGTCCCTTTCCATTCGACGTTGAGCTTGTCCTTGCGACCCGCCCAGGAGGCGCCCTGATGCGTGAAATCCATAGGTGAGTAGTAATGGACTGTCACGATGATGTTCCGGTCATCCTCCGGCAGCTTCAACTCGCTCAGTTGGCCGATGGAGTTGTAGCCCGCCGGACCGAGGATCACCGTCCGGACGGGATTGGTTTTGCGAATGATGGCCAGAGCCTCGCCGAAGTACTGGTTCCACATCTCGGCCGTCAGCTTGCGGCTCGGCTCGTTGAGGATCTCGAACAGCACATTGTCAGGGGCGTCGCGAAGCCGCTCGGACACCTGCCGCCAGAAGGCCAGAAACTTGGGCTTGTTGGTTTCCGGATCGGTGCCCATCGCGCCGAACTCATGCAGATCCAGAATGACCATCAGGCCGCCTTGCAGAGCGTTGGTAACGGCCCAATCCAGAGTCTCCCACCACGAGGCCGGCAGGGCAAAGTCATTGCCCTGGTCCATCCGGCGAAACGGATGGAGGTTGATCCGCACATTACTGAAGCCGGCCTCCTTGAGCATCCGAAAATAGCCGACCTTGAAACGAGCCTCGTCTCGCGACTTCCAGAGCGGGTCGTACCCGATGATGTTGACGCCGCGACCAAGCTTCTGGTTCTGAACGAAGGGATCGACCCCTCGCTTTTCCTGTGCCGCCGCCGGCCAGGCCTCCACGAGCAGATACAGGCACATGCTGAGGACGAACAGGCGCGACGGATATTCCACTTTCACGCTGCGAATCATTGTTAATCTCCTGCATCAAATCTCGGTCCACCGGCCGGGGATCGGGACGGGATAGCGGCCCTCGGCATTCGCCTGTAACGGCGAAGGACTGTCCTTCGTGAAATCCACGTTCGGGCAGAATTTGAAGTCGGAGGCCAGCATCTCATCCCAGGTAATGACTCTGCCCATGTGGATCGCGGCACGTCCCATGATCGAGGTCAGGTTCGTGTACGCCGCCCGCTCGACCTCGTTGTACGGCTGGTTCTTGCGAATGGCCGTCAGCAATTCATCCCACTCGGCCTGGTAGGGGCTCACCTTCTCGTTCTCCGGCCGCCACACGATGCTGTCCTTGGCGATCCGCTGATCCTTGTAGATCTGCACGGTCGGGGCGTGCACGTTGCCGGAGAACTGTGCCGCGCACTTGGTCCCGTGCACGAACGTGGCAAACTCATCGTGACACTTCGACTGATTGCGGCTGTTGACCAGGGCCTTCGTGCCGTCGGGGAAGGTGTACTCGATGGCGTAGGTGTGCAGGTTCTGGCTGCAATCGTCGCTGCCCGGCTCGCGCCCGCCCAAGCCTTCCGCCGAGACCGGCCAGGCGTCCTTGATCCAGCAGCACTCGTCCACCTGGTGGATCATCATCTCGATGAACCATGCCGACGAGACCCAGAGGAAGAAGTACGGCTGCCGGATTTGCCAGAGCAACTCGCTCTGGCCGCCTTTGAACGGCCCCATTCGGGCGCCGGGGTCCATGCGGTAGGCCCGGATCATCAGGATGTCGCCCATCGCTCCGTCGCGAATCTTCTGGATCAGAGCCTGCCGGGAGGCGGAGTGCCGGCACATCAGGCCGCAGCCGATCTTGAGGTTCTTCTTCTTTGCCTCCTGGCCCAGGCGAAGGATTTCCTTCGTCCCGCCCGGGTCCGGCGCGAACGACTTCTCGATGAACGCGTTGACCCCCTTCTCCACGGCGTACTTGAAGTGGGTCGGGCGAAAGGCCGAGTGAGTGGCCTGGATCATGACGATCGCCCGGCCGCAGGCAGTCGATGGCCTTGCGATAGGCGTCGAATCCGACGAACCGCCGCTCCGGCGGCACATCGACCTGCTCTTTGAACTGCCCGCTGAGGTTCTTGTGCGACGTCGCCAGCCGATTCTCAAAGACATCGGCCATGGCGATGAGCTTCGTCGGCCCGGTCTTGGAGGAGAGGGCATTGCCGGCCGCCCCGCTGCCCCGCCCGCCGCAGCCGACCAGGGCGATCCGGATCGTGTTGTCCTCTCCGGCGTACGCGCGGGACAGCACGACGCCGCCCAGCACGGAACCGGCCGCCAGCTTTCCCCCCTGCGCCAGGAACTCCCGCCGGGAAGGATTCTTGTGATCCGTCTGCGTCGGAATCGATGCACAGCGCCCATTCTCTCGTTCCATAATGCCTCCTTCTGAATAGCTTCAAGACATCTCTATTGGACTCGTTTGTATGCTTCGGCCCCCACGTTGGACAGGTACACGCCTTCCTTCTCAGCCGTAGGCAGCGAGGGCACGCGCGACCCCTCGGTATCGCACCAGACGTTGTGGCGGAACACAAACGTCTCCGGGGCGGTGCGCGGCCCGATGTTGACAAAGAACTGGGCCCGGGAATTGTAGATCACCAGATTGTGCTCGAACAGGCCGCCATGAGACGGTTTGAACTGCGGGTCCGTAGTCTCCTGGAGGATGCGCAAGATCCACCTGTCGGGCAGGATGATCGTGTTGTGGTGGACGTGCCCGCCATCGGCCGTCACCCAGGCGATCGGGGCCATGCAGCGCTCGAAACGATTGCCCGCGACGGTGATGTTCCTCGCCTCATAGTCGTTCACCTTCGGACGGAAGAATTGCAGACCGGTGCTGCCGCCCACGTTGATGGATCGTTGGCCGGCCCCCTGGAACAGACAACACTGCACGAGAACATCTTCCGACCCGCCTTTGAGCTGTACGGCGTTATCCTGCGAGAAGCCCTGCCGCCCGGTGAAGGTGCAATCCTCGACTACGCCGTGATGGCAGCCGACCATGTCGATGCCCGACCCGCCCCAGGCCTCGAAGTGGCACTTGCGCACCACGAAGTGGTCCACGCCGGACATCTTCAACGCATCGTGGTTGCCCTTGGGACCGGTCTCCAGGATCGTCACGTTCTCCAGGATGATATGATGCGCGGGCGTCTCCAACGAGCCGCCGTCATCCACGTTGATCCCGTTGCCGGGAAAGCCCTCGACTCGGATATTCCGCAGAGTCACGTAGCGGCAATCGGAAAGATGGAGCGCCGTGCCCCCTTTGCGAAAGACGGGGGGATGGTTCGGGTCCGCTCCTTGAATGACGATGGGAGCCTGCTCCGTGCCGGCGACATCATGCAGAGACACGCCACCCTCGTACACGCCCGGCTCCAACACCAGGATCGTGCCTGGGACAAGCTGCCCAATCGCCGTGCGCAATGCCTGGGAATCGGCCACACGGATCTCCGCTGCTCCCGCGCACGAGAAGAATGTAAGCACGTACATCACTGACACATAGAGAGTCGAGTACCGCATTTTCTCCTCCTAAAGGCTGCCTGCCTGCGTGGTCAGTTCATCCGCGCCGATATCGGGCTGGGCGTCACGGGGCTGCTTGTCGATGTCCTCTGTGACTTCGGGCACAGGCACCGCTCGATCGATTATTCCGTCCACCGGCTGCGTCAGGTGCAGATTCCCGCGCACCGGGTCAACGAAGGCGCCGGTCGTGTCCCTGACGAGATTATTGACGAACTTGATATCGCTGTCCGACTCGTTTCTCATTCCCGGGCCGCTGAGCAGGTTGTTGGCAACCACAAGGCCATCGTTCGTGAAGACCGCTCGAAAGAGCCGGCCCAGCCGGTTCTGCGGGTCGTGGACAGTATTGTGCAGGACCTTGCAGTCCTTCGTGTAGACCGTCACGATCCCGGCCTGCGGCGCTCTCGTGATGAAGTTGTTGCGGGCGATCAGACCGACGCAATGGTACTGCACGCCGTCGGCGCGGTGGGGATTGCCGAGGTGCAGCCCGACGTCGCAGTCGATGATGATGTTCCGCTCGACGATGCAGCTCTGCGCGTCGAACCAGAGGAAGATCGCGCCCCGTCCCTCGTACGTGCGGCCCTGAATCCCCACGAACACATTGTCGCTGATGACCCAGTCTTTCGCGTACATCACGTCGATGCCGCCGACGTAGTTGCCTTGCGCGATGTCGGCGGGGTCGTCGCTCAATTCCTTCGGCCGGTCGTTGTAGAACAGGCAATACTGCACCCGGCACTGCTTCGGACGAATCGTCTCGCGATCCTCCGGCGGCACTTTCACGCCTTTGATGCCCCGCTGCCAGATGTTGTGAATGATGCAGTTGTAGATCGTCAGCTTCTGCACGTTCGTCTGGGAGTTGATCTTGAACCCGTTGGCCCGGATGTTCTGAATGGTCAGATCGGCGATGGTCACGCCCGAGCACGCCCGCACGCCCAGCAGCTCGATGTGCCGGCTCTGGGAACCATCGAGGATCACCCGCTCGCGGTGTCCCGACGCTCCCCGCAAGGTCACGTTGTCCGCGTGGATCTCGACATAGCGAGGCATGAGATAATGCCCGTCCGCAACCAGGATCGTCTGGCCCGGCTTCGCTTCCTCGATGGCCCGGATGAGGTCCGCCACGGTCGAGACCCGAACCACATCGCCCGACGGATGCGGCAAGGGCGGTGCCTGGGGAAACCAGCTTTGCACCGGCGGGTTCAGGGCATACGCTTGATCCGCCGCACCGGCGATGCCCTCCCCTCTCAGAAGCAGAGGACCCAGCAGGAACAGGCACACCACGGCGGGCTTGCTTACTTTCATGTCACTGTACCCTCAAATGTGAACAAGACGACAGTGTAGAGCGAGCCGGAGGCCAAATCAACTCCATTCTGCACAATGCCGCGAATGGCAGAAGGAATGGTGGCACAAGACTGGGGCACGTGCTACTATACTGATGAAATGACGTGTAGCACCCCCGCCCCCGGGGGTGACTCGATCCCAGCCGAGGGCGGCTGGGCTACATCAATTGTGAGGGCGAACAAGATGAAAGCATCATCCAAGCACCTGGTCATCGTTGTGATCGGCGGATTGCTCCTTGCCTCCGTATCACGCGCGCAAAACGTCCCGCAACTCGTGCGCGACCAACTGCCGGGCCGGCAGGTCAAGGTGTCGGCGATCTGCATCGGATTCGGCGGCGACCACGACGCGAAGCTCAAGCTCGCCATCGAGCACCTGCACGTCGCGGGCAAGAACGGCGTGGACATCGCCTGCCTGCCGGAGGAGTTCGCCGGCACGAAAGCGGAGCCGGTGCCGGGGCCGACGACCAACGCCGTGGCCGAACTGGCCAAGCAGTACCACATGTACGTGATCTGTCCCATCCGCGAGCAGGCCGGGGACCGGGAGTACAACACGGCGGTCCTGCTCGACCGCAAAGGCAACGTCGCGGGCTACTATCGCAAGGTCTTCGTCTTCTGGGGCGAGAAGGTGCATTGCAGCACGGAGGGCGTGAAGGTCTTCGAGACGGACTTCGGCCGCATCTCGATCCTCACCTGCTTCGACCTGAACTACCCCGAACTCTGGCAGCGGTGCGACGACCTGGACGCGGACATCGTCTTTTGGCCCAGCGCCTACGGCGGCGGCTCGCCCCTGAACGCCTACGCGATCCTCTATCATTACTACATCGTCCCGGTCGGCGCCGGGAACATCATGGACATGATGGGCAAGCCCTGCGAGCCGGTCGAAAAGCCCCTGCCCAAGCAGTTCATCGCCACGCTGGACCTGGACCGCTCCCTCGCCCACTACGACTTCAACCAGGACAAGGTCCAGAAGATGCTCAAGGAGCACGAGGGCGAGATCGAGGTCGAGCGAACGCTCAGCGACGAAGACCTGGCCCCCTGGTGGCTGTTCAAGGCGACCAAGCCCGGCGTCCGCACCCGCGACCTCCTCAAGGAGCACCAGATCGAGACCCTCCGCGAGTACCAGCACCGCAGCCGCAAGCAGATCAACGAGGCCCGCGAGAAAGGTGAAAGAATATAGTCCGAACTGGACCGAAAAGGCCAGCGGCATGCGCCTGCCTGGCTATTGTATAGAACCGTATCCTCTTTTATTCGGAGGCTGTCCCGGTTTGTCCCCGCATTAGACGCGCGACGCGGGAAAAGAGAAGAGGCGGTTCAGGGCGCGGGAATGTTGGGATTGGTCCAGGCTCAGGGAGCCGCTGAGTCGGACGCGTCGGTCCGTCTGCGAGTAAGATCACACGTGCCCGAAACCGGAAGAGGCCGGGCACAAGCGGACGAGGCCGGAATCAGGAAGGCGAAGCCTCCAATCGAGACTCCTTCCGAAGGAATCCGCCTACGGCCCGTCTTCAAGAGGGTTCGGCCCATGAAACGTCGCCTTTCGTCGGCGGATTCCCTTGCGAGAGGCTCGGCCGCGCGCAGGTCCGAGCCAGGTGGCGCGACGAAGGCTGGCACCGAAGAATTACCGCTAACATGACTCCGAAAACGTACCTCACACCTTTGATTCTCCCTGGTAGGCGCGGACATCTTGCATAGCCGCTCACTGCACAGTGTCAAATCCCGCATGGAACAACAGGCTGTCCCTAAGCATCTCGGAAAAACTGTCATGCCATATACCATTCCAGGTGACTTCAATTGTCCGCGAGGCGATAGTCACATCTCTGCCGAAAGCCGAAACCGTGAAACGATAACGACCCGGCAACAGCGATGTACGCCCGGTGTTTGGACGCGAAAAGACGTCAAACCAGAACTGCAACTGATTGTTGTCGCAAGGTCGCAGAGGTGGCATTGGTGCGGCCGGGTCGAGCACGAATCCAAGATCGCAGTGCCTGTAAGTGCCCGGAGGAATAGACAGTTCAAATCGGTGCTCTCGCCAATGGCTCCAGAAGAGTCTCAGCGGCATAAACTGTATGTCCAAGGCAAATTGCCCATCATGGAACCTCTCCACCCCCTCCAGAGTCACCTCCACGTCTTCTGCGGTCCGCCAGCCCACATTTTGTATCCGCAGACGAAAATATTGCGCCGTTCGCCACCGCAGTGCCGGTATTCTTGTGACGAAACACCGTCGTGTGACAGTCGCGAGAATCGAAGGGGTAGAAACCCACGACCAGACGCGGACGATTGATCGCATCCATAACCGGCTCTCTGACCAGTACTATGATGCCCGTGATGACTGCCACTCCGGAAGTTATCAAACCAGCGATTACGGGCGGCTCCATATCTCGCGCCCAAAGCAGTACCAACACGATTATGGTGACATAACCGCCGACAGCTACGGCAATAAACGCCCACAAACCCAGATAATGGCGAAGCGTTCGCAACATAGACTGATTCCTCAGGAAGACGGCGACCGTCGCCTATTATATCGTGGTAATCGGGGGAGAGCATAGTCAATTCGGATGCTGAAATAAGTAAGGCGTCCCCGGCATTCATTGGCTCCTCTGACGGAACAGTTCTGTCCCCGATGATTGGGCTATTCACATTGTTCGGGTGCCGGAGTTGATTCTGCTCGGTTACCACTGCCGTGTGTCTCTGCCATCCGGGCCCACTCCGGGCGTTCTTCCAACGGCAGTCGCCCAAGGAATTCAGCGTAGGCAGCCTCGATCTCTTGCATGATCTGAGCCACGTTCCACTTATAGTCCTCCTCAATGCGATCAAAGGTCAAGTGGCTGAGGCTCTTGTTGATATTGGCCTTCTGGGCACGCAAGTAGGGGAGCTCTGACGATTTCCACCAGTCCTTTCCATGCACGAAATAGCCTGCACGTATGTCGCTCTCATCCCAAGCACCTTTATACGGGCGGCTGCCCGTAAAGAAATCCAGAAGATTCCTGGCGTGTAGGAGGGTGTTCTCTAACGCCCCGTTGACGCGAGCCTGCAAATCCATGAAATGCTTCGCTGAAGCACGGAATGCTTCCAGTTCGTAATGAAGCGCCCTTGCCGCCCCATCCGGCTGTTCGCCGTTGGCTATGATCAGGTGACTTGCTCCGTCTTCTTCACATACGATCAGCCTCTCCTGAAGCTGATTCGAAAGTCGAGACAGCACAAGCGCAGCTGCCTTCGATCTTTCAATGTTCAGCGATCGGTGGGACTCCTCCACCAATAGGGGTACTCCTTTACACCAGTGAGCAATCCGCATAGGGCCCCCAAGATGCACGTACATGCTCGACGAAGTATGAAAGCGTGTCCCGGTCGTGCCCATATCGTAAAGTCTCGTCCCGTGCCTGGTAAAGACAGTGGAAGACCCCAATCGCCACGACATGTAGTCGCGAAAGGTGATGAGATCGGGGAGTCCATAGTCACCATCGGGGAGCGCCCCCGCATCATCGAGATGGACAGTCGTCGAGCGGTAAGTGCCATAGTCAACCAACGCGTATCCGGCTGTTGCTGCAAGCGAGAAAATGATGAATGCCCATCGCCCGATTCTACGATCGAGAGCATAACACGTGCCGAACTGTATCAAACCCGCCACCATTCCGAAGAAGAAGCCACTGATGGGCAGAATGAACCACAGATTCCAATGAAGACGCTCATTCAGGCCGGGGACAAAACCTAGCCCGACGCCGAGAATCAAACTGGAAAGGACACCGGGAATCAGTTTAACTGCCATAGACACCGTCTCCCTCATTTCTGTCCCATGACAACTCATTGGCGTCGGTCTGGGAAGCATTCTGGAATTCCGGAGACAGCTTACTTATCCCGATCCCGAATTGGGTATGGCGTCCCCAGATACCCCAGATACCCTTGCGGTAGATAACATCTTCTTCTCGAATAGTCATGTTTACGTCTCCCTGTGTATCGTCACTCTGGTAGTCTATTCTCGCATCGGTCAGCCGCAGAGTCAACTTCCCTCGGGCTTTCCGGGGAAATTCGGGGAGGGAATTCGGGGACGCCATACTCACTTCGGGGACAACACAAGCAAGATGTTTCCGGAGTTCATAACGCCTCCTTGCTTCGCACACCACGATGGTTCCCTCACACTTCAACGCCCCGCCCCCGAACATGCCCACAAGGGCGGTTCAGGGGCGTAGACGCCACGCACGTACCCGCCGCCGGTCCAGCATCCCAACAACGTCGCGTCTACTTCCAACGTTCTCCGGAGGCGGTTCCATGGGCCGAACCCCTTTGGAAGACGGCCCATAGGCGGATTGGGTTCCCAAACGCGATGCATCGCGTTTGGGGTCCCTTTCCTACGGGGGAGGCTTCGAGGGCCAGCCCTCAGGAAATACCAACCTTATTAGGCGGGGCGCAGGCCTGGAAGGTATTCCGGGCATCCCTGAGACTGCCCTGGAAGGCCGCCGGGGCACCCGGGCGGGTCCTGCCCTACTCCCCGCTGGCACCCGGAAAGTGTCAAACGCCGTCCCTCGCCTTCCGTCCTCTCGTCCCAGGATTTATGATCTATGACTTACGATCGCCTCGCATCCGCTCGCAATGACACGTTTATGATTTGGGTCGGAATTCCACCCACCGGGCGTGACGACTCGGGGAGAAGACAGTGCGTACGTAACACCGAAACGGGGCCTTGCGTTCCGGAACGGTCCGGAAAGCCAAGAGAAGAGGCGGTTCAGGGTGCGGGAATGGTGGGGCCCTTCCAGGCACAGGGAGCCGCTGAATCGGACGCGTCGGTCCGTCTGTGAGTAAGATCACACGTGCCCGGAACCAGAAGAGACCGGGCACAAGCGGAGGCGGAGAGAATCCGGAAGGCGAAGCCGTCAACGACACTCCTTCCGTACGAATCCGCCTATGGGCCGTCTTCCAAAGTGGGTTCGGCCCATGAACCGCCTCCGGAGAACGCCTGAAGTGGACGCAACGTCGTTGCGATGCTGGACCGGCGGCGGGTAGGTGCGTAACGTCCACGCCCCTGAACCGCCCTTGTGCGCATGTTTGCGGGCATGGCGTTGAAGTGTGAGGGAACCACCGTTGTGTGCGAAGCAGGGGGCCGTGTTCATCAGCGTTCATCTGCGGTTGAATAGGAGTTCCCAGTTGACAGTTCCCGGTTCCCAGTCTGTCATGCATCCTCTGCCCTCCGTCCTCTGTCTTCCGGCCTCCAGCCTGCCGCCTCCACTCCTTGCACTGCGCGCACCGTTTGTGCAACAGTTGAAAAGGTAAAACACCCCGCGTGCGAGAAATTCTTTATTCCTTTGGGAGCAAGGAGTTGCGCCATTTTCGGGCCATGTCTGCGCCAGAATTCCGGCACGATTCGTGCAACACGGCCCCTATATGGAGGGACAGTTTGGTCCGAGGCAAAGCCTCGGAATTGATGATTTGTGATTGATGATTGATGATCTGGACGCGGAAGGAAGAGACGTGAGAAAGCCCAAAGACGGTAGTGGGTAGCCGGTAGTCGGTGGCCGGTTGAAAGACGGCTGTGCAGAACAAAGCCAATCCCGGCGACGCCGGGCGGGACGAGGGCCGCAGGGGCGTGGGACGAGGGACAAATGCGCCAAACAAACCCAATTTCCGGCGGAGCACCAGCGGAATCCGACGAGCGGCAAGTGGGCGGTTGGCGGGAAACGAGTTATGGTGAACAGCACGTGCAACAGGCTTCGGCAAAACAAAGCCAATTTGCCGGCACGGCCCCCGGACGGGCGTGGGACAGGGGAGTCAGCAGCGGAGCCGGCGCTCCGGCGTATGGCGCCAAACAAACCCAATTCCTGCCATTATGCCGATCCGGAGATCGGCGTTCCCGGGAGGGCAAATCGTGCAAAACGAACCCAATTTCCGTCACGGCCGGGCGGGGCGAGGCCCGAGGGGCGTGGGACGAGGGACAGAATGTGCAAAACGAAGCCAATTCCGGCCCGAGCGGTGCCAAACGAGGGCGGCCCTCCCCCGCCCCTCGACCCTCCGGCCTCGTCCCTCCGCCAAGGGCGGGATTGTGCGAAACGAACCCAATTCTGGCCCGTCGGGCCGAGCCGATGGACTTGGAATCCGCCACCGTGTGCCGGCCGCACCCGTTGCGTTCTCTGCGGGCTCTCTGCGGTTGCGATCGGGCGGCAAGAGCGATAGAATGCGGCAAGCAGTGCCGCGGCAGGAGATGGATTCGATGGTCGACAATCGCAAGGAGGAAATGGCATGGGGACGATTGAGGAAGGGGTCAAGCAGGCGATTGAGAATTGCCTGAAGGTGAAGAAAGGCGAAGAGGTCGTCATTATCACGGACCGCCAGACGCTCGACATCGGCTCGGCCCTGCGAGCGGCGGCGGAGAAGATCACCGGCAAGCCGGCGCGGTTCTTTCTCATGGAGGATTTCGGCGCCCGGCCCATTCCGTTCCCGCAGGCGATCGAAGAGGCGATGTCAGTGGCCGATGTGAGCATCTATGCGGCCCAGGGCGCCAAGGGGGAGCTTGCGACCTTCCGCCAACCGATGATCAGAACGATTGAAGCCAGTCCCAAGCTCCGCCACGGCCACATGATCGGGATCACGCCGGAGATCATGAAGGACGGCATGTGCAGCGACTACAAGGAGATCCAGCGCATCAGCAAGCTCGTCTACGAGAAGGTCAAGAATGCCCGCGCGATCCGAGTCGTGACCGACAAAGGAAACGATTTCACGGCCGAGTTCAGCCCCGAGCTCAAGTGGACCGTCAGCGACGGCGACATCCACGCCGAGCCACTGGAAGAACCTGCCGGATGGCGAGGTGTTCACGTCGCCGAAGACCCTCAACGGCCAGGTCGTCATCGACGGCTGCCTCGGCGATTTCTTCGCCGAGAGATACGCCTCGCTGGAAGAGACGCCCATTCGCATCGAGGTCAAAGACGGCCGGGCCCAGCGCGAAAGCCTGCAATGCGAGCAACGAGGAGCTGCGAAAGGAATTGGAGGCGTACGTCTTCGAGACCGACGAGAACAGCAGCCGGGTGGGCGAATTCGCCATCGGCACCAACACCGGCCTGACGCACCTGATCTACAACCTGCTCCAGGACGAGAAATTTCCCGGCATCCACATCGCCTTCGGCAGCCCCCTGCCGGGCCACACGGGCGCCAAGTGGGACAGTAAAGCCCACGTGGACGGCGTCCTCAAGAACCCGACGATCTACGTGGACGGCGCAGCCATCATGACCAAAGGCAAGTTCCGCCTGTAACTGATCGCTGAGTGTTGTTGCGCAACTCTCGGGATATCGGGCAGTAGTGCCCGTACAGGGCATACCGCACGTCACCATCTTCAGGGTTTTCGCACCTCCAAATGGGTCATCGACCGATTGCCTCGCTCCGCGACCGCGCGATACGCAGGGAGAGTGCAACGGAGCATGGAAGCATGAAGCCGCTGCGAGAAGCCAGGAATTCTGGCCGGGGCGCTGGTCGGGGCGATGCTGACGGCGGCGCTGATCGCCGTTTTCTACGCGGCCTGGAAGCTGGCGGGCCTCCCCTTCGTCCCGTTCGACGTCTTCGACTGGATGACCCGCGTGCTGCCCGGGCCGGTGATCAGCTTCGGCATTCACTCGATGGTGACCGTGATCCGCGCCCTGCACGTGGGGCCGACGTCGGTCGTCGCCAAGGCGGTCGAGCAGGCGATGGGGATCGCCGGCCTGTTCGTGACGGGCATCGTCGGGCGGAGCGGTTCTCTTCGGCGTCCTGCGGGTGCTGCGCGGGCGGTATGCGTATCCGCTGGGGCTTGCCCTTGGAGTCGCCGTGGGCGTTCCCGTTCTGCTCATCAACCGCTATGTGGGCCAGACGGCCACGCGTTGCACCCGCAGTCCGGGCGATATGGATCCTGGTCGCCTTTCTTGCCTGGGGCTTGGCGTTCGGCTGGGTGTACCGACGGCTGCGACGCTGCCGCGTGCCGTGGGCGTTCCCGGGGAGCCGCCTCACCGGCGCGCACAGGAGACCTCGGCCGAACGGATCAATCGTCGCCGATTCCTGGTCCGGCTGGGCGGCGCCACCGCCACCATTACGGTGGCCGGAGCGGTGGTCGGCGCGCTGTCGCCGGGCCGGCGCGGCGGAGCGGTTATGCCGGCCGGTATGCAACGATGGTCGGCCACCACGCCCTGCCGAACGCGGACGCGGCGGTCCAGCCTGCACCCGGGCACCCGGCCCGAGTACACGCCGCTCGAACGAGCACTACCGCATCGACATCAACACCATGCCGCCGGCCGTCGATGAGAGCCAATGGAGCCTGAAGATCGGCGGGCTGGTCGAGCAGCCGCTGAGTCTGACCCTGGATGACCTGCGGCGCTACGAGCCGATGCACCAGTTCATCACGCTCGCGTGCATCTCGAACCCGGTCGGCGGCGACCTGATCGGCACGACCCGCTGGACCGGCGTGAGCCTGCAACGTCTGCTGCCGGACCTGCGGCCTCCAAAGCCACGGCCACGCACCTGAAGATCCGTTCGGTGGACGGGTTCTACGAGATCGTGCCGCTGGAGGTCATCCGGTCCGACGAACGAGTGATGCTGGCCTACGCCTGGGACGGTGTGCCGCTGGCGGCGGGGCACGGCTTTCCGCTGCGAATCTACATTCCCGACGTGTACGGCATGAAGCAGCCCAAGTGGATCGAGTCGATCGAAGCGACGGACCGTTGGGAGCCCGGCTACTGGGTGGTGCGCGGCTGGGACAAGATCGCCCGCATGAAGGCCACCGTCGGTCATCGACACCGTCGCGGTCAATATGACCATGATCGACGCCGAGCCGGGCAGATCGCTCGTGCCCATCGGCGGGATCGCACACGCCGGCGCCCGCGGCATCTCGAAGGTCGAACTGCAGGTCGATGACGGCCCGTGGCAGGAAGCGGCGCTGCGTACGCCGTTGTCGAACCGGACCTGGGTCATCTGGCGCTACGACTGGCCTTTCCAGTCAGGGCGAACACACGTTCACCGTCCGCTGCTCCGATGGCGACGGCGCACGCCCAGATCACCGCGCCAGGACCGCCGGAGCCCCACGGCGCCACCGGCCTGCACAGCAAAAGGCAGAGGCTCTAACGGCTCGAGTCTCTCAACTGCTCGATCTCGGTCACAGCCCGCTTGGCCTGGCCATCTCTGCCAGACAGGCTTTGTACAGGCCCTCTGCCGCCTGGCGGGCGGTCCGGCGCGAGACCGTGTAGGGATCGGTCACGACCTCCTCCTCGACGATCTTGACCCATTCGGCGGGGATCGCCTCGATGCCCCGCATGGCGCCGGCCAAGCCGCCGGCGACATAGCCCTTGCAGTCTGTGTCGCGGCCCAGGTTCACCGCGTACAAGATCGCCTCCCGAGGCTGGCCCTTGGCCATGTAGAAACAAGCAAGTCCGCCCGAAAGCACCTCCACGGCGTTCGAGATCGGCTTGCCCTCATAGCGCGCCGCGTACAGGGGTCGCAGGTCCTTCCAGTCGTTCGCCTTCTTCGCCCAATCCAGACCCTGCTGCACCTCCTTGCGAGGCTCGGACGACAGTTGCTCCAACGCGACGTTGAGCACAGACTCCACCGTCGCCTTCGGCCGCAGGGCCTCGGCCGTAGCCGCCGCGATGGCCGCACACACTTCGAGAGCATAGTTGCCGGGCCGTCCCCTGAACGTCCTTGATTCGTCCAAGTTGCAGCGCATCGCGGGCCGCGTCGTCGGGCCGGCAGGCGTTGACGATCCCGACCGGCATGATCATCTTGCTCGTGCCGATAAAGCCCGGCCACGCCGCATAGCGGCCGACCTCCGCCGGCGGCAGACCGTCTTTCAGCAGGTTGTAGATCACCTGGTCCTGCGGACCGAGCAGGTAGCCGAACTTGCCCGGATCGATGTCCGCAATCCATGTCCGCGCCAGGTCCTCGACCGTGATCCGCCCGCCCTTCTTCAGAATGGCGCTGGTGCACAGGCGGTGCCGCTCGAAGCCATCTTCCGTCATCCCCGGCGGCCGGTGATGCGCGTAGCGGACCCAATCCGGCCCGAATTGCTGCGGGCTCCGCGAGGCCTTCTTGTCCTGGGGCAGCAGCTTGTCCACGAATCCGTATCGCTTCTCGATCTCCTGCCAACTCAGGCCCTCGGTGACATCGCCCATGGAGTTGGCAATGTTGCCCGCGGCCTCGCAACCGTAGATCCGCGCAAACAACTCGTTGTTGAACTCCGATCGGCTCGCCGCCCGGGAATTCTGTGACCGTCCGCACAGAGAGCCATGCAGAACGCTCATCACACCAAGCGCACGACCCATTCTCATCCTATTCTCCGATGCGAGGCCATGCCATGCTTCAGTGCGTGCCCCCGGACGTTCGCGTCGTTCGATCAGATTCAGCGGAGGCTGACTTTGTCCGCGGTCGGGAAGTCATCCGGGACCTCGACTTGAGTGACGCGACCGGTGGCGGCCCACTCGGTGCCCCGCTGGTACGTGACGATGAAGCCGACGGACCGCATCTGCTCCGGGGCATGGCCGAGCACCGTGTGGAAGACCCGGCCCTTGCCGTAACGGACCGTGAAGAGGGCCGGCTCGTTCTCGCCGGTGCCCTTCTGTTTGGGGTCGGCATAGGCGGTGGCGAGAATCGTCATGTTCTTCGCCGGGCCGCGCAGGGTGCTGTACAACTCGTCCTTGGCGTGCATCCACTTGTCCGGCAGGCCGGCCATGATCGGGTGGAAACGGTCCCGGGTGGTGACCTGGAACTCGTGCTGCGGGCCGTGGCTGCCGCCGATGCCGGGCGAATTGTCGAGGACGACCTTGCCGTCGCGATAGCGGACCATCGGGCCGGACTTCTCATTGCGGCCGCCCCAGCCGCCGATGGCGATCATCTCATTCCACTCTTGCCATTTCGGGAAAGCATTGTCCGCCGCGTGGAAGATCACCAGTCCGCCGCCGTTGTTCATGTAGTCGACCAGCGCCTTCTGCGTCTCCTGGGGCCAGTCCTTGCCGGTGTAGTTCGAGACGACCACATCGTACTTGGCGAAGTCCGGCTTGAACGATGTCCATCGGCTCCTTCGGGCCGGGCGAGGTGGCCACGTCTACTGTGAACAGGCCCGTCTCCTCCAGCAGTCGTTTCAGAACGGGCGTCGTGGCTTTCCAATCGTGGTTGTTCTGGCCGTCGACGATCAGCGCCTTCAGCGGCTTGCGCTCGCTCTTGGCCGTCAGGTCCTGGATGCGGATATTGCGCCACTTGATCTTCTTGTCCGCCTCTTTGGAGGCATGGACCTGCAACGCGATGAAACCCTTGGCGGTCATGTCATCGGTCAGATCCGCTGCCGGCACACCGTTGACCCACGTGCGAATCCGGTTGCCGACGGCCTCGATCCGGTAGTGGTTCCACTGGCCCTGCTTGAAGGCCGCCTGGGCCGCAGGCTTATCCTTGAGGTCGAACAGCCAGCCGCGCCGGCCCTCGTCGTAGATGCCGCCGCTCCAGGCCCGCTGTGGAGGTGTCGATCTCGACCTGGTAGCCGTGCACGCGGTAGTTGTTGTAGTTCTTGTAGCTGTGGCTGCGAATCTGGATGCCGGAGTTCATGCCGGCCTCGACGAGAAACTCGACCTCCAGAATGAAGTCCGTGTACATCTTCTCCGTGCACAGGAAGCTGTTGGACGTGTTGAGGACCGTCGTTCCGACGATCGCGCCGTCCTCGACCGTGTACTTGGCCTTGCCGTTTCGCTGGACCCAGCCGTTGAGGGTCTTGCCATCGAAAAGCGACTGCCAATCGCCGCCGGCGGCTGATGCCGCGCCGGCGAATACGAGTGCGACCAACAGTGCCGCGAACAGATCGCGACGACTCATCCATCGTTGCTCTTGCATGATGTCTTTCCTTTACAGAATCACTGACTCAAAGTGGCATGGGCGTCTCGCCCATGAATTTCCACTCACGGGCTGGAAGCCCGTGCTACGTAGCATGGGCGCGAGCGCCCATGGATTCAGGGTCACGGGCAAGATGCCCGTGCTACTCCACCGCGATCACTTCATGGTCCAGAATCGATGGGACGGTGAGCGGTGACGATCCCATCCGCGATCTTGTGCTCAGGAGTCTTGTCCGCGACCAGCAGGTGGACCTTCTCGACCTTGGCGTCCTGGGGTACGCGAATCCGAACCTCCTGCGTATCCACGGGAATCAGCTCCCGGAACGGCCCCTTCATCATCATGGGATTCGTCAGATTGACAAGGTGAACCGTCAGAGACTGCTTCTGCCGCCAGACCGTGATGTCGAGAACCCCCCGGCCGGTGACTTGCACGACCGGCTCCTCGTTCAGCGTCCAGCGAACGATGTTGCCGAGAAGCCGGCCATGATCGGCGCTCATGATTTCCCAGAATGTCCGGTCGATGTCCCAGGGAACATAGGCAATCCGGCCGGCTCCCAGCTCCCGCAGGTAGAGCTCGCGGGTGTCGGGGTCGGGCACGCGCGGATAGACGTGCTCCATCGGCAGGTCCGGATAGCTCGGGATCAACGTCACGGGCGACGGGAACTCCGACTGCGGCGTGACGTCCAGCCGGTAAATGCCGTTGATGATCCGGTACGCGTCTTCCAGACCGGCCAGAACCGGATGGAACCGGCCCGTTCCGGGGTCGCTCCTGAGTCTCAAGTAGGAGTTCCTCATCGGCCCTTCGACCTGCGTGCCGCAGGAGACCCCGAACAGGTCGGCCAGACCGAAGTCCTCTCTTCGCTTGCCCTGCTCATCGTACAGCGAGGTCTCGAAGGTGGCGATCAGGCTGCCGCCGCGCTGGACGAATTGCCGGAGCTGCTCGCACTGGGCTTCGGAGAGAGCGGCGATGTTCGGCAGGATCAGCAGCTTGAAGGGCTGGAGATGCTCGGCGTCGAGCAATTGGTCGTTCACCATCTCGAACGGCACGCGGGCCTCGACAAGGGCATGATACATCCCCAGCTCGTGCCCACTGCTGCGCTCCTGCCACCGCTGCCCGCCATAGTAGCGCCGCGTCTGTTCCGAGTAGACCATCGCCACGCGTGCCAGCGACGCGGTATTCCGCAGGTAGCGCTGCGAGCGATAGTGCCAATCGTAGATCTTCTCCACAACGCCGAGCCAGCGCTTGTCGTAGAGCGTCCCGCTGAACTTGGCGAACCACGGCCGCATGTTGTTGGCGATCCCGTCCGCCACCCAGATCCGCGTCTCGGCCTCGCTCTGCACGGAATCCTTCCAGCGGTAGGCTTCTTCCAGGCCGACGCTGAAGATGCCGCCGAGGGGCTTCATGCCCATCGTGGCGCGCAGCTCCTTCGCCCGCTTGCCGTTCGACCACGGCGGGATCATGCCGCTACGGCCCTGATGATCGGTGAAGAAGATGTCCGAGTGCTTGCCCGTGACGACGTTATCCGGGAAGCCGTTCGGGATGTACCGGGCGCCGGGCTTGACCGCGCGGATCGTCCGGTCCCACAGGAACCACAGTTCCCGCAGTCGCTCGATCTGCCACTGCTGGTATTTGCGGTAGGCGACGTTCTGCCGGTCCGTGGTGCGCGGCAGGTCCAGGCCGGAGAACGCCTTGAAGTTGCGAACGCAGTGCTCGCAATAGCAGAGCCCGTGACCCGCCCAGCGGTTGGAGAAGATGCCGTCCAGCCCGTACAGTTCCATGATCTCCTTGTGGACCTGGGTCATGAACTCGAAGTTGTACGGGACCGAGGGCACAGGTGACCCACAATTCGGGGTTGGACCAGTGGCGTCGCGGCCGGCCATTGGCCTCGACGGCGATCCAATCGGGATGGGCCTGCTGGACGTTGTCCCAGGTGGCGTGCGGGTCGGTGCGGGCGATGACCGCCATGCCCATCTTGCGGCAGCCCTGGACCAGGTAGCCGAACGGGTCCGAGTCCCCCAGCCAGGCACTGCGATGGTGCAGCGGAACCTTCGTCGGATAATAGGCGACGATGCCGCCGGCGCTCAGGCAGGCGGCATCGGCGTGGACCCGCTTGAAGTAGTCCAGCCAGAAATCCGGGTCGAACCGGCCCGGATCGTTCTCCACCAGGACCAACTGCGCCCAGCGCATCGGGCGATCGAACCAGGGCTCCTCCGCGCCGGCGGCGGCCTGCTCAGGGGTTCCGAGGATGGCATAAGCGCCCCCGGCAGCAGACACTTGCAGAAACTCTCTTCGTTCCACACGTACTCCTCTGGAAGATCGTCAAGCCGTTGGTCGCGCGTGGCGCGGGCATCCTGCCCTTGCTCTTTCGTGTCGAGGGCATCTTGCCCTCGAATCGCGGGCACGAGCCTGCCCGCGCAGGCGGGGGATGCCCGCGACACGCAAGGGCGAGACGCCCTCGCCACGGTGACATCAGCCCTCCACTATCATTGCAACAACCAGATAACCAAGTCGTAGACGCCGAAGCCGATGCACGCCAAGGCGACAGCGGCACAGATATAGCCGGCGAGGTTCAGCACGCCGGCAATGAAGACCCCTTCGAAGTACGGCGACAGGGCGAATCTCCGCTTCAGGGCGAACCCCAGCGCGCACAGCGGAAAGGCAACCCCGGCCACACCCACGCCGGTCAGGAAACTGCGCAGCGGGTCTTTGAACAGCGGTCCCTTGGTGGGAGGCAGAAGCGCCACGACGGCCAAGCATATCACGGCAGCGCCAACGGCCGCCCCCATCGCGATGAGAGTGCCCGTGCGAAGGAACGGTTGCCTCCGCACGGCTACAGGTTCTTCACCCATGGTGCTTTCACTTCATCTTGCGGACACGAACCTGCGTCTTTGAGTCTTTCAGCAGGTCGATCAGCTTGTTCGGATCGGTCGGACCGTAGTGGTACGGGTACAGGATCTTGGGCTGGAAGGCTTTGGCCGCGTCGGCTACCATCTCGGGCGTCATCGTGTACGGCAGGTTCATCGGGAGGAATGCAACATCGATGTTCTTCAGTTGCTTCATCTCGGGAGTGTTCTCGGTGTCCCCGGCGACATAGACGCGGGTCTTGTCGAAGTTGAGGACATAGCCGTTGCCGCTGCCTTTGGGGTGGAACGGCTGACCGTCCGGCCGCTTCTGGACGATGTTGTAAGCCGGCACGGCTTCGATCTTGATCCCCTGCACGGTCAGCCCATCGCCGTTCTTCATGACCGTGCCGCCGGAGACCTTCTCGGCACACGCCTTGGTCAGAATGATCTTGGTCTGCTCCTTCCGCAGCACACTGATGGCCTTGGGATCGAGATGGTCGAAGTGCTCGTGCGTGACCAGGATGATGTCCGCCTTGGGCATCTTCGAGTAGTCCACCGGCGTACCCGCCGGATTGCCCACCGGGTCGACGTAAAGCACCTTGCCCTGATAGGCGAACGCCAATGAGGCGTGGCCGAGGAAGGTAATCTTCAGGTCGCCCGCTTCGGTCTTGATGACATCCTCTTCAAACATCTTCTCGGCCTCCGCCTTTTGTGCGGCCCGCGCTCCCGCCGCACCGACGGCAATCGCCGCAAGGGCGGCGATCGCAATCCTCGGTGCTCTCCCGGTGCGAATCATATCCGTCTCCTTCCTGTGTCATCCTGAGCAAAGCGAAGGATCTGGCCTGGGTCATGGAGAAACGTCGCCTTCGCAGCCCAGATCCTTCGCCTCCGGCTCAGGGTGACCAAGTCAATGACCGTCCATCGTCTCAGAGTTCCTTGATACGGATGTTTCGCCAGCGAACCTGGTAAGGCTTGAAGTCCTTGGCCGACACCTGGTGGACCTGCAGGCCGATGATCCCCTTGGCGTCCAGCGAATCCTTGTAGCTGACGCACGGGACATCGTTGACCCACGTCTTCATCGAATTGCCCTTGCACTCGATGCGGTACTTATTCCACTCGTTGTCCTTGAAAGCGGCCACCGCCGCATCGTTGTCACGGATACCGGCGATGAAGAAGGCGCGCCGGGCCTCATCATAGACGCCGCCACAGGAGCGGGACTTGGCCGTGGCGATCTCGACCTGGTAGCCGTAGACACGGTCCTTCGGGATCGTGTTCGGATGCGGCTGGCCTTTGGCGTCCTGGAAGATGAAAGTCATCTCTTCCTTGGCGATATGGCTGCGGAATTGCACGCCGGAGTTCATCGCCGGGTCAACCTTGACCTCGAATTCGAGAACGAAATCCCCGTACTCCTTGTCCGTGCAGAGGAAGGAATTGGGGCTGCCCTGGACGGCGGTCCCGACGATCGTGCCCTCCTGGGCGGCATACTTCGCGAAGCCGCTATGGACCGACCATCCTGTCAAGGTCTTGCCGTCAAAAAGAGAGACCCACCCATCGGTCCCTTGCGCCCCGGCCAGGCCGGCCACGGCCACCGAGACCACCACGCCTGCGATCAGACCCGCCCAACTCATTTTCGCGACCATTTCGCATCTCCTTTCCGTGTCCCCACCTTACACCGGCGCACGCCTGGCTCGAGGGCGGGGCAAGCAGATCAATTGTCGTCTTGGCGTCGCCCGCCTCCAGGAACGTTGTCCGGCCAGCCGTCAGCGCCGGTTCCTCGAGACGGCCTGACGAATCCGTTTCAAGCCGATGCAGGTATAGCGGGCCACCGTGCGCTCCTTGACCTGCATCCGCGAAGCCACCTCGGTCGTGCTGTGACCGTAAACATACCGCTCGATCACCGCCTGGGCCTCGTGCGCGGGCAGCAGTTTTCCAACCAGGCCGGCGATGCGTTGCACCTCTTCGGCCCGTGTCACACGGTCGTCGGGCGCATCCTCCACCTCGTCGCGGGCCCGGCTCTGCACATAACGGGTAACCATCTCCCGACGGCTCTTCCGCTGCCGCACGGCATCGATAATGTCATTCCGGATGACCGTGTTGAGAAAGCCCGCCACGTTACTCAACGGCTGGGGGGGCGGATTGCACACCAGGGACAAGTAGAGGTTCTGATACACCTCATCTTCTTCATCGCTGCGCGTCACATGCTGACGAATCATGGCCCGTATCGTCGGCCCATATTCGGCGAAGATCTGCGTCGCCAGCTCTACCCTCTTGTGACTATCCATCGCAGGACTTCGGATTTACTATTTACTGCCCATGAATCACTATTTCCTATATCCAGACCGCGCTCCGCGACCCTACCGTTCGCAAACATTGATTTTATACTGTAAACCTCAAATAGTAAATAGCAAATGCCCTCAGTGCCCACCGCCACGCATCATTTCCATCGCATGGGGCAGGACATCCAGGATCGCCTCCAGGCATTCGCGCACGGCCTTAGGGCTGCCGGGCAGGTTGATGATCAGCGTTTTTCCCCGAATTCCGGCGATTCCACGCGACAGCACGGCGTTGCGCGTCTTTTTCAGTCCCTCCGTCCGCATCAACTCCCCCAACCCCGGGACGAGCCGGTCACACACCGATCCAGTGGCCTCCGGCGTGACATCCCGCGGCCCCAGGCCCGTGCCCCCGGTCGTGAACACAAGATCGTGCCCTCGCTCCTCGGAGAAGCGCGTCAGTTCCCGCGCAATCGCATCCCGGTCATCGGGGACAACACGCTCTTCGCCGATCTCGTACCCGGCCCCCGACAGGATCTCCCGGATCGCCGGCCCGCTGGCATCCTGGCGCCTGCCCTGGGTACAACTGTCACTGACGGTCAGAATTCCCACGGTAACCATCAACTATCAATCATCCTTCATCAATTCGATGGTGTCCCCGGCCTGAATTCGTCCCCCGGTCAGGACGCGGGCGAAGACGCCCTGCCGGGGCATGATGCAGTCGCCCAGCTTCTCGAAGATCCGGCACCGCCCATGGCAGCGTTTGCCCAGTTGGGTCACTTCGAGATCAACGAGCCCTCCGACCCGGAGCTTCTGGCCCACCCGCAGGGTGGATAAGTCAACACCTTCCACCGTAAGATTCTCAGCGAAATCACCGGGTGAGATGTCCGCGCCTTTCTGACGCAGATCGTCAATCGACGCCAGATCCAGCAGACTCACCTGCCGGGCGCCGCTGCCGGCGTGGGCGTCACCAACGATGCCAAAGTCCGCCCGCAGCTCGGCCTCGGGCACGTTGCACTTGGGCATGCCCTTCTCCCTGGAGATGGAAATGGCCCTAATCCGCCCTGTGATACTCGCCACTGCGTCCCCCTGTCTTGGCCAGGAGCCTGATTCGGTCGATGGTCATGCCCTTGCCGGTGTACTTGAGCATATCATAGATGGTCAGGCACGCCCCGGCCACGCCGGCCAACGCCTCCATCTCCACGCCGGTCTTGCCGGTCGACTTCACAGCGACCGTCACGCCAACCGATTGGGTTTGCTCATCGAGCACAAAATCCACCTCAATACCCTCGATCAGGATCGGATGGCACATCGGAATGAGCGCCGGCGTCGCTTTTGCCGCCTGGATGGCCGCAACCTTGGCGGTCGCCAGCACATCCCCCTTGGGGCACTCGCCCCGCCGGAGGGCGTCAAATGCCTCCGGCCCCAGAAGAACCGAGCCGGCCGCCTGAGCGGTCCGAACGGTAACCTCCTTCACCCCAATGTCTACCATGCCCTTTGACTTACCGACCAAGCCTCATCCTCCAATGCTCTGCATCAGGAAATCTCCGGCGGTAGAGGTAATTCTCGTGTAACGGCTCTTCTCACGGATGATGCGCCAAATCAGGTCTCGGATCATCTCGTCGGCCGCCCCGCCTCGGACCAGACCCTTCACGTCGTAGGACCGGTCGGCATGGAGGCAAGGCTTGATCCTGCCGTCGCTGGACAGCCTCAGCCGGCTGCAGTTCTCACAGAACATGGTGGACCGGCCACTGATGAAACCAATCGCTCCCGCTGCGTTCGGGGTCGCGCAGTACACAGCGGGCCCGCCGGCATTGGGCACAGCCACGCTCTGAAGCGGCCCGATGTGCGCTTCGATGATCCGGCGAACCTCGGCGTTAGGCACGTAATCATCCGCCCGTCCGGTGACTCGGCTGGTCGGACAGTACTCGATGAATCGGACGGATACCGGCAGAGGAAGCGTCATCTCCGCGAGGGGAATGACCTGCGAGAGGTTGCGATCTCTCATCACAACGCAATTGAGCCGCACGGGCGTCAGACCCACTTCGAGGGCTTGGTGCACACCGTCAAGAACCTGCGGCAGCAGATCAAAGCCGGTCATTTGCCGATAACATTCCCTGTCTGCCGCATCGAGGCTGATATTGACCCGTCTGAGGCCGGCCGCCTTGAGTTGGGCCGCCATCGGCCCCAGGGATACGCCATTCGTAGTCAGGGACAGGTCCTCAATACCTGGGACCGCCGCGAGTCTATGCACCAGGTCCGCGATATTCCTGCACATCAGCGGCTCGCCGCCGGTGAGCCGAACCTTCCGGATGCCGCACTCGGCGCAGAGTCTCACCACGCGGTGAATCTCCTCGAAATCCAGAATCCCCCCGCGCTCCCGGAGCCCGTGATCGCCCAGAGGATTACAGTAGATGCACCGCAGGTTGCATCGATCCGTGACCGAGACTCTCAAGTAATCCACATTCATGCTATATCTCAAAGCAACCGGACCCGCACCGGCGTCCCTTGCTCGATCCTTGCTACGCCAATCTCCATCGGCACCAGCCCACCCGCATCACAGAGCGCCGAAAGGTGAGCGGAACCATGATATTGTACCGGCTTAACCGTTTCTTCGCTCATGATTCTCACGGGAATCCAGCTTTGCCGGTCGCTGTCCTTTCGGGTAATGGTTTCATCCAGGCGCATCTGTACGTACCTGGGCCTGTAATCGTGCCCCATCAACCGATAGAGAAAGGGCTTAACCAACAATTCAAAGACTACGAATGTCGAAACAGGATTTCCCGGCAAACCGAAGCAATACCCCCGCTCCCAGACACCGAACACGGTAGGTTTGCCGGGTTTGACCGCGATCTTCTCGAACCGCAGGCTCACACCATTTCGGTGCAGGGCCGCCGGCACCAGATCGAAATCGCCCACCGAGACGCCGGCGGAGATGATCACGACGTCATTTTCCACCAGGGCGATCTTCAGCACCGCATCGATGTCGCTCGCCACGTCCTTCACAATGCCGTAGTCGCGCGCTTCCAGTCCCATGACTGCAAGCTGAGCAACCAGTTGAGACCCGTTGGAGTTCCTGATCTGGGATGGTCCCGGTCGTGCCGCCGGTGGAACCAATTCATCGCCGCTGGCGATAACGCCCACCTTGGGCCGCTGGGCCACGAGCGGCTGCACGCATCCGACCGAAGCGAGCACGGCAACGTGCTGCGGGCTAATCCGACTCGCCCTTTTGCAGCACACCTGCCCGCCGATGTCCGTCGCCTGCGAAAGATATGTCCGGCGTCTGCTGCCCGTAAAGCGGATCAGCCTCCTCGCGTGGCAGGGCGTCCCGCCCTTGTTCTTCGTGGCGAGGGCATCTTGCCCTTGACGTCAGGCAAGACGGATCAGCAGGCCGTCCTCGCCGAACGAGACGCCTGCCGGTTCTGCTCGATCATGACAACGCAGTCGGCCCCTGGCGGCACGGCGGCCCCGGTCATGATCTTGGCACACTGATTCGGTCCGACCGCACGGGCCGGCACACGGCCCGCCGGGATCGTCTCGATCACGGTCAGCGCGTTGCCGAGGTCCGCCCGGCGGCACGCATACCCATCCACCGTCGCCTTGTCGAACGGCGGTAGATCCATATCCGCCGCGACATCCTCCGCCAGGATGCGGCCCAGAGCATCGCTCAAGCTCCACGCGCTCGGTTCCGAGCGGCTGGGCCGACGTCCAGGACGATCTGCAATGCTTCTTTCAAGTCGATCATCGCTCTATTATCCGCGGGGCCATCCCAAAATGCGAGAGGTAGTCCTCCGGCGTGTCGATCCTCGCCAGGATGGCGGGCTCAGGAATATCCACCTCGAAGACCTGGTCTTTGTGCGACTGCACGACGTGCCGAGCCCCTTCATCCGCCGGGGCGCTGAGCAGCTCGTCGAACATCGCTCGGGCAAACAACGCCGGATGTCCCCGGCGTCCCTCAAAGACCGGGACCACAATCGGCTTGCCGGTCTCTCGAAACGCCCCGACGATCCGGTCGACGATCTCACCGGAGATCAGCGGATTATCGACGAGACACAGGAGAATGGCCTCGGTCTGGGGCGGAAGGCTCCTGAGTCCCGCGATCAACGAGGACAACTGCCCCTTTCGATAGTCCTTGTTCAAGACAACGTCCGCGCCGGACAGATCGGTCGAGGCCTGGATCCTTGCCGCCTGCGCCCCGAGAACCACCGTGATCCCGCCCACCTCGGACCGCTGAAGGACCGAGACGATCTGTTCCAGAAACGTCGTATCGCCAAAGCGCAGGAGCGGTTTGGGCATTCCCATCCGCCGCGATTCGCCCGCCGCCAGGACAACAGCATGGATCATCGACCTCCATCCCCCTTTGACAGGCTCATGTGGCCGATTCCCGCCTTGTCCCCCAGCCGTCGGACTTTGATCAGCTCGCAGACGATGCTTAAGGCAATCTCTTCCGCCGTAACCGCCCCGATCGAGACCCCAATGGGAGAGTAGACTCTCTCAAGACGCTCTTTCGAAACGCCCTGGTCCCGAAGCTTCTGCAGGAGGGTCAGCGTCTTTCGCCTGCTGCCGATCATTCCGATGTACCGGGCCCCGGTCCGCACGGCCTGCTCCAGAACGATCTGGTCGCACTTGTGCCCCCGCGTGACAATCACGAGGTAGGAGTGATTGTCGATTCGCATCCGCTCGAACACTCGGCCGAAATCCCCGACGATGATCTCATCGGCATCGGGAAATCGCTCTCGATTGGCGTATTCCGCCCTCTCATCACAAACGACGACGCCGAAGTGTGTCGCTCGCGCAAATCGGGCGATGTGATACGACACGTGCCCCGCGCCGAAGAGGACAACGGTAGGTTGCACGGCCAGGCTCTCGACGAAAACGTCCATGGACCCGGCGGAGACTTTGGTCCCCGCCCCACCCGAGGCGGCCACCTCCCTGAGAGTCTCCCCGATCTCTTCGGGCAGCGAGGTACCTGCGCTATCCGCATACTCCACGTCTCGCAGCCGCATTTTCCGGGGCAAGCCGTCCGGGGAAAGGATCGAGACCAGCACGCCACCTTCCTGGTCATCGCCGGCAGCGGAAAGCTCCCGGAAGAACGGTAATGCCGTCTTGTCGAACGTCTCAATCAGGAACTCGACCGATCCCCCGCAAATCCCCTTCTCGTCGTCGGCATTCCCGTCCAGGTCGAATCGGAACAATCGGGCCCGAGGCTCGCCGAGCATCCGGCCGGCCTCCGTGATCATCTTCGCTTCCAGCAGCCCCCCTCCCACGGTGCCGGCAGGTCCCGCGCCATCCCCGAAGACCAGCATCTTGTAGCCTACCTTGCCCGGCGTGGAGCCGGTCGTTGAAATCACCGTGACCAAAGCCACCGGTCGTCCCGCCTCCAGTGCTGACGCCGCCTGCCGAAAAATGCCAAGGTTGTCCATTGCCGAATCACCGCGTTCCCAGGTTTTCTCTGTACTACCATGCTTGACGACAGTACCATAGTAACCGCTGACGTTGGATTTCTCTACCGGATTATGTATGAGAGCCAGTTGGGACAAGGGTACGGGGGTACGCTATGGCAGAGACAATCGCTTTCACACTCAATGACAAACCGGTCAGTGTGACCACGGATGGGCAACGCCCGCTGTTGTGGGTCCTGCGGACCGACCTCGGTCTGACGGGCCCCAAACCCGGCTGCGGCCAGGCCCACTGCGGCGCCTGCACCGTCCTGGTAGACAACAAGGCCGTTCGCTCCTGCGTCTACCCGGTCCGCAACGCCAACGGCCGGCAGATCCGCACGATCGAGGGACTCGCCAAGAATGGTGAGTTGCACCCCCTGCAAAAGGCGTTCGTCGAGCATGATGCCCTCCAGTGCGGGTTCTGCACGCCCGGCATGATCCTCACCGCCTACAGCCTGCTCCAGGAGAATCCGCAGCCCACGCGCGAAGAGATCATCCTGGGCATGGATAAGAACCTCTGCCGCTGCGGGGCGCACACCCGCATCATCGACGCCATCCAGTCCGCCGCGACCGCCATGAAGGGAGGGAAGGCCCAATGAATAGCAGCGAGTATCCGCAGATCGATTTCACCGATTTCCAGCTCGACCTCGACCTCTCGCGCCGCGACCTCCTCAAGGCCCTCGGCGGCGGGATCATCATCTTCTTCTGCGTCGGCGACAGCTCGGTCCTGCAAGCCCAACGCCGCGGTCTCCCCAGCGATTTCAATGCGTTTCTCAGGATTGGCGCGAACGGCCGGGTCACCTGCTGCACCGGTAAGATCGAGCAAGGCCAGGGAAACGCCACGGCGCTGGCCCAGATGCTGGCCGATGAGATCGACGTGTCTCTCGAATCGGTCGACATGGTCATGGGAGACACCTCGCTATGTCCCTGGGACGGGGGGACCTGGGGCTCGACCAGCATCCGCGGCTTCGGCCCGGCTTTGCGCGCGGCCGGCGCGGAGGCCCGGCGCGTCCTGCTGGAACTGGCCTCCGAGCAGCTCAAAGTGCCCCAGGAGAGGCTCGCGGCCGAGAATGGGGTAATCTATGACAAGCAGCAAAAGGACCGGTGTGTCACCTGCGGCGCGCTGGCCCAGGGCAAGACGATCGCCCGGCGGGCAAAGGACAAGCCCACGCTGAAGAGTCCATCCGAGTTCAAGCTGATCGGCAGGCCCTTCCCGCGCCGGGACTCGGTCGAGAAGGTCACCGGCAAGGCCCAATACGCCGGCGACATTCGGCTGCCGGGCATGTTGTACGCCAAAATCCTCCGACCCCCGGCCCACGGGGCCACGCTCAAGAACGTGGACACCTCCGCCGCCGAGAAGATCGAGGGCGTCACCGTGGTCCGCGAGGGCGATCTGGTGGCCGTTCTGCACGCGAACCCCGATCAGGCGGCCGCGGCTTTGTCCCAGGTCCGGGCCGAATTCGGCCCCGCGCCCTCCCAGCTCGACGATCAGACGATCTTCGACCATCTGGTCAAGAACGGCGGCAACGGCCGAACCGCGGCCCAGGGCGGCAATCTCGAAGAAGGTCGCAAGATGGCGGCCATCGTGGTGGAGCAGACCTACCTCGACGGCTACAAGGCCCATTCGGCCATGGAGACGCACACAGCCCTGGCCCAGGTCGAAGGCAACAAGGTCACGGTCTGGTTGGCCACCCAGACGCCTTTCCCCGCGAAAGACCAGCTCGTCAAGGCCCTCGGCTTTGAGGCCGACAACGTGCGCGTCATCACGCCCTTTGTCGGGGGCGGTTTCGGCGGCAAGGGCTCCGTCAACACGCAGGCCATCGAGGCGGCCCGGCTGTCCAAGGCGACCGGCAAGCCCGTCCAGGTGTGCTGGAGCCGGGAGGAAGAGTTCTTCTTTGACGCCTTCCGTCCGGCGGCGGTCGTGACGATCAAGTCGGGCCTCACCAAGGAAGGTAAGCCGGCGTTCTGGGACTACAGCGTCTACGCCGCGGGCGAACGCGGGGCTCCGCACTTCTATGACATCCCGCATCACCGCACGACCAGCTTCGACAGCGCGCCGCACCCCTTCGCCACCGGTCCATGGCGCGCGCCCGGGAACAACACCAATTGCTTCGCCCGTGAGTCGCAGATCGACCTCATGGCCGCCAAGGCCAAGATGGACCCGATCGAATTCCGGCTCAAGAACCTCAAAGACAAGCGCGCCATCCGTGTCCTCGAGGCCGCCGCCGAGAAGTTCGGCTACAAGCCCGCTGCCGCACCCAGCGGCCGGGGACTGGGCGTGGCGGTCGGCACGGACGTCGGTACCTGGGTCGCCGAGATCGCCGAGGTCCAGGTCGATAAGCGCACCGGACGCGTCCAGGTCAAACGGGTGGTCTGCGCTCAGGACATGGGCCTGGCCGTCAATCCCCAGGGCGCCATCCTCCAGATGGAGGGCTGCATCACGATGGGCCTGGGTTACACCCTGACCGAGGATGTCCACTTCAGGAACGGTATGGTCCTCGACCGCAACTTCGACACGTACGAGCTGCCCCGCTTCTCCGCGGTCCCGAAGATTGAGACGGTCCTGCTCGACCTCAAAGATCAGCCCACGCACGGCGGCGGCGAGCCGGCCATCATCATCGTGGGGGCCGTGGTCGCCAACGCGATCTACGACGCCACCGGCGCCCGCCTGCTCCAATTGCCCATGACTCCGGAGCGCGTCCGAAAGGCGATTGCCGCGACTGCGTGAAAACTCGGGTGGTATCATCGAGTAGAACTGGTTGGTAGTGTGCTCGTAAGAGCATAGTACCCACTGAAGTTGGATTTCTCTACGGGATTATGTATGGGAGTCAACTGAGATAAAGGGTACGGGGGTACGCTATGGCAGAGACAATCGCTTTCACGCTCAATGACAAACCGGTCAGCGTGACCACGGACGGGCAGCGCCCGCTCCTGTGGGTCCTGCGCACCGACTTCGGGCTGACGGGCACCAAATTTGGCTGCGGCCAAGCCCAATGCGGCACCTGCACCGTCCTGGTGGACAACAAGGCCGTGCGCTCCTGCGTCTATCCCGTGCGCAACGCCAACGGCCGGGAGGTCCGCACCATCGAGGGACTTGCCAAGAACGGCGAACTGCATCCGTTGCAGAAAGCCTTCGTCGAGCACGATGCCCTGCAATGCGGCTTCTGCACGCCCGGCATGATCCTCACCGCGTACAGCCTGCTCCTGGAGAATCCGCAGCCCACCCGCGAGGAGATCATCCAGGGCATGGCCTACAACCTGTGTCGCTGCGGGGCACACACCCGCATCATCGACGCCATCCAGTCCGCCGCGACCGCCATGAAGGGAGGGCTGGCCTGATGAACAGCAACGAGTATCCGAACATCGATTTCACCGATTTTGCGCTCGACCTCGACCTCTCGCGTCGCGACCTTATCAAGGCCCTCGGCGGCGGGATCGTCATCTTCTTCTGCCTCGGCGACCGCTCGATCCTGGAGGCCCAGCAGCGCAGTCTCCCCAGCGATTTCAACGCCTTTCTCCGGATTGGCGCCGACGGCCGGGTCACCTGTTACACCGGCAAGATCGAGATGGGCCAGGGAAACCTCACGGGGTTGGCCCAGATGCTGGCCGAGGAGGTCGATGTCAGCCTGGAATCGGTCGACATGGTGATGGGAGACACGTTGCTATGTCCCTGGGACGGGGGGACCTGGGGCTCGACGAGCACCCGCGGCTTCGGACCGCCTTTGCGTGCGGCCGGCGCGGAGGCCCGGAGCGTCCTGCTGGAACTGGCCGCCGAGCGGCTCCGAGTCCCCCAGGACCGGCTCGTCGCCCAAGACGGCGTGATCTTCGACAGGCAGCAGCAGGACAAGCGCGTCACCTATGGCGAGCTGGCCCAGGGCAAGACGATCGCCCGGTGGGCGAAGGTGAAGCCCGCGTTGAAGAGTCCGTCCGAGTTCAAGGTGATCAACAAGCCGGCCCTGCGCCGGGAGGCCGTGGAGAAGGTCACCGGCAAGGCCCTGTACGCCGGCGACATCCGGCTGCCGGGCATGTTGTACGCCCGAATCCTCCGGCCGCCGGCCCACGGCGCCAGGCTCAAGAACGTGGACACCTCCGCCGCCGAGAGGATCGAGGGCGTCACCGTGGTCCGCGAGGGCGATTTCGTGGCCGTCCTGCACCCGAGTCCCGACCAGGCGGACGAAGCTTTGGGGAAGATCGTGGCCGAGTTCGACCCATCGCCCTCCCAGCTCGACGATCGAACGATTTTTGACCATCTGGTCATGAACGGCGGCGCCGGCCGAATCGTGGCGCAGGCGGGAAGCCTCGGACCAGGCCGCATGCCGCCGGCCGTGGTGGTGGAGCAGACGTACCTCGACGGGTACAAGGCCCACGCGGCGATGGAGACCCACACCGCCCTGGCTCAGGTCGAAGGGAACAAGGCGACCGTTTGGGTTGGCACCCAAACGCCTTTCCCTGCGAAAGATGAGATCGTCGCGGCTCTGGGCTTCGCCGAGAGCAATGTGCGCGTTATCACCCCCTTTGTCGGGGGCGGTTTCGGCGGCAAAGGCTCCGTCAACACCCAGGCGGTCGAGGCCGCCCGGCTGTCCCGGGCGACGGGCAAGCCCGTCCAGGTGTGCTGGAGCCGGGAGGAGGAGTTCTTCTTCGACGCCTTCCGTCCGGCGGCCGTCGTCAAGATCAAGGCGGGCCTCACCAAGGACGGCAAGCCGATGTCCTGGGACTACAGCGTCTACGCCGCCGGCGACCGTGGCGCGGCGCACTTCTATGACATCCCGAATCATCGTACCACCGTCTTCGACGGCGCGGCGCACCCCTTCGCCACCGGTCCGTGGCGTGCCCCCGGCAACAGCACCAACTGCTTCGCCCGCGAATCCCACATCGACCTCATGGCGGCCCAAGCCAAGATGGACCCGATTGAATTCCGGCTGAAGAACCTCAAAGACCAGCGTGCCATCCGTGTCCTCGAAGCCGCCGCCGAGAAGTTCGGCTGGCACGCCCGCCCCCGTGCCGAGCGGCCGGGGACTGGGCGTGGCGCTCGGCACGGATGTCGGCACCTGGGTCGCCGAGATCGCCGAGGTCCAGGTCGATCCGCGGACGGGACACGTCCAGGTCAAACGGGTGGTCTGCGCCCAGGACATGGGCCTGGTGGTCAATCCCCAGGGCGCCACGCTCCAGGTGGAAGGCTGCATCACGATGGGCCTGGGCTACACCCTCTCCGAGGATATCCACTTCCGCAACGGCATGATCCTCGACCGCAACTTCGACACCTACGAGCTGCCCCGCTTCCCCGCCGTGCCGAAGATCGAGACCGTCCTGCTCGACCGGAAGGACCAGCCCACGAATGGCGGCGGCGAGCCGGCGATCATCATCGTCGGGGCCGTCGTCGCCAACGCCATCTACGACGCCACCGGCGCCCGGCTGCTCCAGTTGCCCATGACCCCGGAGCAGGTCCGCAAGGCTATTGCCGCAATTGCGTGACGAGATCAGGAGTCGATAGCTCGAACAGGGTGCGCCGGGTGGCAGCGTCAAGGCCGGAAGGCCTTGGCGATGGTCCTGCGCACGGGAAACTTGCCATCGCCAAGCTCCGAGGACTCCGCTTGACGCTGCCACCCCATCACGTCCTGCGACTTTGCGTTTGCCCCGCCAATTCCCTCTGTACTACCGTGCTGGACGATGGTACCATGTACCCACTGAAGTTGGATTTCTCTACGGCATTCTGTACGGGAGTCAACTGACATAAAGGGTACGGGGGTACGCTATGGCAGAGACAATCGCTTTCACGCTCAATGACAAACCGGTCAGCGTGACCACGGATGGGCAACGCCCGCTGCTGTGGGTCCTGCGGACCGACCTCGGTCTGACAGGCACCAAACTCGGCTGCGGCCAGGCCCACTGCGGCGCCTGCACCGTCCTGGTGGACAACAAGGCCGTCCGCTCCTGCGTCTACCCGGTCCGCAACGCCAACGGCCGGCAGGTCCGCACGATCGAAGGACTGGCCAAGAACGGCGAGCTGCACCCGCTGCAGAAGGCGTTCGTCGAGCATGACGCCCTCCAGTGCGGGTTCTGCACGCCCGGCATGATCCTCACCGCCTACAGCCTGCTCCAGGAGAATCCGCAGCCCACGCGGGAAGAGATCATCCAGGGCATGGACGAGAACCTGTGCCGCTGCGGGGCGCACACCCGCATCATCGAGGCCATCCAGTCCGCCGCGACCGCCATGAAGGGAGGGAAGGCCTGATGAACGACAACGAATTCCTGAACCTCGATTTCACCGATATCAAGTTCGATCCCAACCTCTCGCGCCGCGAGCTGCTCAAGGCCCTCGGCGGCGGGATCATCATCTTCTTCTGCGTCGGCGATAGCTCGGTCCTGGAGGCCCAGCGTCGCGGCGGCGGGCGCGGCAATCTCCCCGACGATTTCAATGCCTTTCTCCGGATCGGCGAGAACGGCCGGGTCACCTGCTTCACCGGCAAGATCGAGAAGGGCCAGGGAATCATCACGTCGCTGGCCCAGATGCTGGCCGACGAGATCGACGTCAGCCTGGAATCGGTCGATATGGTGATGGGCGATACGTCGGTTTGCCCCTGGGATATGGGGACATTCGGCTCGATGAGCACGCGGTTCTTCGGCCCGCCGCTGCGCGCGGCCGGCGCGGAGGCCCGGCGGGTCCTGCTGGAACTGGCCGCCGAGCAGCTCAAGGTGCCCCAGGAGAGACTCGTCGCCGAAAACGGCGTGATCTTCGACCAGCAGCAGAAGGACAAATGCGTCACCTATGGCGATCTGGCCAAGGGAAAGACGATTGCCAGACGAGCCAAGGAGAAGCCGTCGCTCAAGAAGCCGTCCGAGTTCAAGGTGATGAACAAGTCGTTCCTCCGGCGGGACTCGGTCGAGAAGGTGACCGGCAAGGCCCAGTACGCCGGCGACATCCGGCTGCCGGGCATGCTGTACGCCAAGCTCCTGCGGCCGCCGGCCCACGGCGCCAAGCTCAAGAAAGTGGACACCTCCGCCGCCGAGAAGATCGAGGGCGTCACCGTGGTCCACGAGGGCGACCTGGTCGCCGTCCTGCACAAGAATCCCGACCAGGCGGCCGAGGCCCTGTCGAAAATCCAGGCCGAGTTCGACCCCTCGCCGTCCAAGGTCGACGATCAGAACATCTTCGACCATCTGCTCAAGAACGCCGGCAAGGGCGAGCCCCGCCGCACAGGGCGGCGACCTCGAAGAGGGACAGAAGCTCGCGGAGATCATCGTGGAGCAGACGTACCTCGACGGCTACAAGGCCCATTCGGCGATGGAGACCCATACGGCCCTCGCCCAAGTCGAAGGCAACAAGGCCACGGTCTGGATCTCCACCCAGACGCCCTTCCCGACGAAAGACCAGATCGCCAAGGCCCTCGGCTTCCCCGCGGACAACGTGCGGGTCATCACGCCCTTTGTCGGCGGTGGGTTCGGCGGCAAGAGCGCCGGCCAGCAGTCCATCGAGGCCGCCCAGCTGGCCAAGGCGACCGGCAAACCCGTCCAGGTATGCTGGAGCCGGGAGGAGGAGTTCTTCTATGACACCTTCCGTCCGGCGGCGGTCGTCAAGATCAAGTCCGGCATCACCAAGAAGGCAAAGCCGTGCTCTGGGACTATGCGGTCTACTTCGCCGGATCGAGAGGCGCGCCGCAGTTCTACGACATCCCGCACCATCGCACGATGAGCGTTGGCGGCGGTTTCGGCGGCGGTGAGAATCCGCATCCCTTTGCCACCGGCGCCTGGCGCGCCCCGGGCAACAACACCAACTGCTTCGCCCGCGAGTCCCAGATCGACATCATGGCGGCCAAGGCCAAGATGGACCCGGTCGAGTTCCGCCTGAAGAACCTGAAAGATCCGAGAGCGATCCGCGTCCTCAAGGCGGCCGCCGAGAAGTTCGGCTGGAAACCCGCCCCCGCGCCGAGCGGCCGGGGCTTGGGCGTCGCCGTCGGGACGGACTCCGACACCTTCGTCGCAGAGATCGCCGAGGTCCAGGTCGATAAGCGAACCGGACGCGTCCAGGTCAAACGTGTCGTCTGCGCCCAGGACATGGGCCTGGTGATCAATCCCGAAGGCGCCACGATCCAGATGGAAGGCTGCATCACGATGGGCCTGGGCTACACCCTGACCGAGGACATCCACTTCAAGAACGGCATGATTCTCGACCGCAACTTCGACACCTACGAGCTGCCCCGCTTCTCGTGGCTGCCGAAGATCGAGACGGTCCTGCTCGACTTGAAGGACGAGCCCGCGCACGGCGGCGGCGAGCCGGCCATCATCGTGGTGGGCGCCGTGGTCGCCAACGCGATCCACGACGCCACCGGCGCCCGGCTGCTCCAGTTGCCCATGACCCCGGAGCGCGTCCGAAAGGCCATCTCGGCGACAGTGTAAGTACTTGCGTAGTATCATTGAGTGATGCGCGTTTGTAGGGTGCCCGTGAGGGCATAAGAAACGCCTTACGGCGTCACTACGAACAGAGTATCTGGCGTTGCCTGCGCCATCGCGACCCGGGATAGCGCCATGCTGGGCGCCTTGCGATAGCCGGTGACGGTCAGGCTCTGGTCCGGACGCACTTCGACGATGGCGTAGGCGTTGTTGTCTTCGCCGTGGCCCTCGATCAGGCCTTTGAGGGTGTAGTAGTAAATGCCATTGATGTGGCTGTAGGCGCCCGGATGATGATGGCCCTGGAAGACGGCCAGCGCTCGGCCGGAGGCTTCGAGAATCTGCCGGACCTCAGGGGCGTTCTTCACATAGACCGAGCCGGTTCCATCGAGCAACTGGTGAATGAATACGATGACGGGGCCCCGCGACGCGGCCAGGTCCTGCCGGAGCCAGTCGAGCTCGGTTACCGGGACATTCGCATCCGTCCAGTCGAAGTGGCCGTGGTCGTAATCGCTGCCGTCAGACCTGTAATTGGCGTCGAGCACGATGCAGTGCAGACCCTTCGCGTCGAATGAGTAGTAGCTCCGGCCCGCCTGAACACCGGTATTGTCCACGCGCGACAGGAACTGCTGCTTCGAGAGGCTGTCCATGTCGTGGTTGCCGAGAACGTGATATCTTCGCCCGTGGAACTGCCGGAATGCAGCCTCAATCTTCTGAAGGTGCACGAGGGTTCTTTCTTCGACGGGCGGCCGGTTCTCGTCCTTGAAATCGCCCAGCTCGATCAGGAAATCCACCTCCTCGGCGTTCATCCGGTCCACACATTCAGACAGTTTGCCCACGGACTCGCGGTAGAAGCGCGTGCCCACCGGATCGGCATCAGCGTAGTGGCAGTCTGTGACAATGCCAAAACGTACAGCCGGTCGGCGGCCACGGATCGACAGGTTGTCGGGGGTGCAGGAAAACGAGGCCAGCGCCGCCCCCGCCGCACAGCGCAGGAACACTCTACGGCTGATCACCCATGAGCCCTCTGGCATATTCCCCCCAGGAAGCTGCATGGCACATCAAGCCTGCCGGAGCGCTTCGCCGCGCATCGGCATGGAGCGCAGGCGCACGCCCGTGGCCGCGAAGATCGCGTTGCCGATGGCCGGGGCCACCGCAATGATCGGCGTCTCACCGCCTCCCGCCGAGGGGATATCCGTCTTGTCGACTAAGTGCACGTCGATCTTGGGGACATCCCGGAACCGGGGAACCCGGTAGTCAGCGAAATTGGCGTTCAAAATCTTGCCGTTCTCAAACTGGATCTCTTCGGTCAGTGCACCACCCAGACCCATGACGATGCAGCCCTGGACTTGGGAGGTGAGATTGGCGGGATTGAGAATGGGGCCGGGCTCGAAGGCCTCACAGACCTCGCGCACCTTGATCTCACCCTTTTTGCGGTCGATGCCGACCTCGACACAGGCCGCGACGACAGAGTTCTTCTCCGTGCCGCAGGCCAGGCCCACGCCCAATTCCGGCGTGATCTTCTTCTTGCGCTCGGACCAGTTGAAGTGCTTCGCCACCGTCTCCAGGACGGTCCGGATGCGATCGTTATCAAGATGGGCCAGCCGGAACTCCAGCGGGTCGGCCCCCGCCGCCGCAGCAAGTTCATCGAGGAACGACTCGCGCGCGAAGTTGTTGCCCGTGGCCGCCAGGCACCGGTAGGCGCCCTGGGCCAGAGGCGAATCCGACCCCACGGACTGGGTTCGCTTGTTCGGGATCTTGTAGGGAGCGTCAATCGCCGACCCGCCGGCATTGATATTGACGAAGTCCCAGGCGACGAGCGCTCCTTTGGCATCGAGTCCGCCTTTGCATTCGATGACCGCCGCCGGCCGGAAATACGCCCAGGTGAACTCCTCGGCCCTGGTCCAATGTACGCAGACCGGTCGTCCGGCCGCCTTGGCCAGACGCGCCGCTTCGCGTGCGGCCGGCGCCTGGTGCTTGCCGCCGAATCCGCCGCCCATATCGGGCACGATGACCCGCACCCGCTCGTTGGGCACGCCGAACATCTGGGCCAGGTCGCGCTGGGCGGCCGGCGGGTTGTCGACGCCCGCCCACGCGGTCAGCTTGCCGTCCTTCCACTCCGCGACGCCCGCGCGCGGCTCCATCGGGGTGTGCTGGATATAGGCCAGTGTGTACGTGGCGGTCAGAGTCTTCGTCGCGCCAGCCAAGTTCTTCTCATCGGACGATCCTCTCGCGCCGCCCATCCGGGCGTGTTCTTTGAGATACGAGTGGATCGTCTTGTGGGACACCGACGGATCTGAACCAGTCTTCCAGCGTGCCGTTTTCGCCGCCGCTTCGAGGGCCTGGGTCGCGCGGAACAGGGAGGGCGCCGCGAATCCCACGAATTCGCCCTCGTGCACCACGACGACATCCTTCATCGCCTTGACTTCGGCCAGGTCGATGGATTCCAGCGTAGCCTTGTACGAGGGTGGACGCAGGACCCGGCCGTAGAGCATGTTCGGACGAGTGATGTCCGAAGGAAACTGATGCGCCCCGGTCACCAGATCGCGCCAATTTGAGCGGGCTACCGAGCTGCCCATCACTTTCCAGTCACGCACCGCCGTGAGGGCGATGTTGGATTCAATCGGCTGTTTGAACGCCTCCGCAACTTCCTTCGACTTGGCGAGGTCCGCGTAAGTGAGCTTCTGATTCGTCTTTTTGTTCGTGATTGTCCCGTCACGTACCTCCAGAGTGCTCGCGTCCACCTGCCACTGCTTCGCGGCGAAGCGCGTCAGCAGCTCGCGGCCGGTGGCCGCCGCCTGGCGCATCGGCGGGACATTCCCCGGCGTCGTCCGGCTGCCGGAGGTGCCCCCGTCGTCGGGCACAAAGTCCGTGTCCGCCATAACGATGCGAATTCTGTCAAACGAAACCCGCAACTCTTCCGCCGCCGCCTGGGAAAGCTCGGTGCGTGCCCCCTGGCCTTCCTCCACCTTGCCGCTCATCACGGCGATCGTGCCATCCTCATTCAAGTGGAGTCGCGCCACGACGGGCATCCCGCCGCCCTGGCCCCCACCGCCTCCACCGCCTCGTCCGCCTCGCCGCTGACCCCAGGAGATCGCATCGGTCACGGTAATAACGAGGCCGGCACCAAGACTCTGCACGAAGGTCCGCCGGCTGAGGGTGCATTCACGGCCCGCTGCTGACTTCGCCGTATCGGATTGTGCTTTCTGGATCGAGAGGTTCTCGGTCATGTCTCTTACCTCCGCACCTTGCCGGCGGCGCGCCGGACAGCATTCATGATCTTCACGTACCCATTGCACCGGCAGATGTTCCCGTTCATGCCCGCGATGATCTCGTCATCCGTGGGATTCGGCTTGTCCTGGAGCAAGGCGACCGCCGACAGAATCATGCCGGGCGTGCAGTAGCCGCACTGCATGGCCCCCTCTTCGAGAAACGCCTCCTGGACCGGGTGCAACGAGTCACCTTTTGCCAGCCCTTCGATGGTCGTGATGCTCTTTTTGTCGGCCAAGGACACCGGCGTGACACACGACCGGGCCGGCTTTCCGTCCATCAGGACGGTGCATGCCCCACAGCGGCCTTCGCCACAGCCGTACTTCGTGCCGGTCAGATGCAGGTCCTCCCGGAGCACATCCAGCAGCGGACGCTGCGGATCGGTGGTGACGGTCCGCGCGACGCCGTTGACCGTCAGGGTAATCGTCACATCCATAAGCAACCTCCGTCAAACAGCAGGCTTAACCGACAACCATACGCATCTGGCACGATGCGGCACCTGAGGCCACATTGTACCGAAGTCGCCAGGAAGGAAACAATCCTTATCGGGGCTAACGGGGCGTGGCCGGTATACGGGAGCGGATTCCAGACCTCTCGCGTCAGCCTGACGGACACAAATTGGCTTTGTTTCTCTCAAGCCCTGGACAGGCCCAATTCGTTATAACTCTTTTCCCACACGGCACTTGCCCCCTCACATCGCTCTGGGCAAATTGGGTTTGTTTGGCGCGAATGTGTTGTAGCCCAGCCGCCTCCAGGCTGCGCCTTGTGGACTCCCCGGCCGAGGGCGGATGGGCCACACACTTTACTTGCCTTTCTTCTTTTCTTTCGGCTATGGTCACTTGTCCACGATCCGTTATTGTGTCGGTCGACCATCATATCGGAGAGTCTTGCCCGGTGGGCAGGGGATGGCCCGAGCCTACTTTCCAAATTCGGCGGCCAGGTAGGCGCCACCGGGCATAGGCAGACGGGTGGATCATTGAAAGGTAGAGAAAACTGGCAATTATGGGAGCCTGGGTCCAAACACTCAAGCAACCCTGCCGCCCCAGCTTTCCTCACTTTACAGAGGTGGGTGAATCCAGACTTGTAGCAGATGAACTCTTTCGGGCATTCCAGCCCGGCCATGAGCTCCTCTAATCGACTGGCGTGTTCCTGCGTGATTTCCACGAGCACCTCTCCATTTCATGCCAAGGACCAGGCCTCATTTTTCCGCTACCAGTAAGGACGCAATATGTCTGGCTATTATTGCAGTGGTCAACCACCGTCCCGCGGTTGCACGCCAGAGGCCAAAATCGGCAAAATCGTGGTCCGTCGAGGCTGAAAATGCATGATTGACGCGCAAAACGTAACAGGGATTCGGAGAAATTCATGCCCGGCACGGACTTTGTCATCCTGAGGCGAAGCCGAAGGATCTGGGCACCGAACTGGGAGTCTCTCTCGCTCGCAACCCAGATCCTTCGCTGCGCTCAGGATGACAAGTGAAGCGAATGAACGAATTGTAATCCGTGGAATTCGTTGGTAGTGGCTTCCGAGGCATTTCCTCCACGCGCCCTGACGAGCAGGCTACGAACAAGGCCCGATTGAGGGTGCGCCGCGATCTCGGGTGGTTTCACATTTGCCCGGCACGGGCGGCAAGTACCGCTTGGCGGGCAGGCGTGGCTTTACCGTTGCCGTCGTCGATCCGGCTGACACTACCGGCGTGATAGTCCACCACCACCCCATTCACGAGCAGCTGATTGCCCTCATGAGTCACAATGCCGCCCGCCGGGGCAAGGACGATCAGGGCGGCGGAATCCGGTGCCAGACGCAGGGATCTCTTGCCGGTCACCCGCCTGTTCACAAACTCGTGGCGAGTTGTGTCATAGAGGTCCACCGGCCGGGCACCAACGTCGACGTGAATCTCCCGGGCCTCGCTATAGGGGTTGTAGTAGAGGTAGGTTGGGTAGGCTCCGGCGTGGAAGAAATCGGTCTTCAGGCAGTTCAGTTGCAGGATCTTCTCATCGTCCGTCCGCTCGATTGCCGCCGCCATCAAACCGACATGGCTGGAGCCGTACAGGGAGAAATCGGAGACATACTTGTGGCCGCCCCAGCGGCCGCCCAGCGGATCGCCGCAGGCACACGGGATCTTATTGGCGTCCTGGGGACGCAGACCCACCCGGCGCAGGCCTTCATAGGCGATCACGTCGCGGAAAGACTCGCGCTGCTCGTAGCAGGTCTGATTCTCCGGCGGCAGACCATTGGCATAGAAGAGCCGGGCGGCGTTGGCGGTGTTGAGAACCAGCTTGCCTATGGCCCGGGCGTACCGCGCATCATAGCGAGGCAGAGGGGCCAGGGCGGCGACCGACTCGAACGTGTTCATGGCGAAGGCGTATCCCTGTCCATCGGTAATACTGCCTTCCAGACCGCTGACGTCGTACCCGCCCCAGTTGCCGACAATCAGACCCCAGCCCGGCCGGCAGGCACTATCGCCCTCGAAACACCAATTGAGCATCCCAGTCACATCGTAGTCACACCCCTGCTCGGCATTCATGCGGGCGGCTAATGTCGCGCCATACGGCAGCAGCACTTCGTAGAACGTGCTGCAGTCGAAGGCATCGAGGGCGTTCATTGCACGGCGGGCCGCTTCCAGGTACTTGGCCTCGTGGAACCTGCACCAGGCCATGTACTCGATCCAGCCAACGCCGGCCAGGGCATCGCCCTCCCGCCATCGGCCATTGCAGACCGGCTTGCAGTGGACGAAGTCGTAGCCGGTGTACCATTGGCCCTTCTCCAACTCGTCCACCATCTCGGCCATGGAATCGGCGCTGCGCCGCAGGTATTCGTCCAGTCGGCCGTGGCCCGGATAGCAGTCGGCGAGGAAGAAAGCGAGCATGTTCGGGAAGAGGAAATACCACATCGAGTCTGTGCCCGGCGCGAGGCTGGCGGTGTTCGCGAAGATGTCAACGCCGCCCTTTTCCCTTGGCGAGAAATACCGCTCGCACATGCGGACGTAGTCGCACCCATTCTGCCGGCGTTTGTCGATACCGACGAGACTGGCGCCGACCACGGCGGCCAAGCAGTTGACGCTCTCATGGGCAGCGGAGTTCACTATCGGCCCCTGGCGCGGGTCGCCCGCGACGGTATAGAGGCCAAAACCATCCAGATCGCACGTAGTATGCGTACGATCATCCCAGATCAGCGGCCCAAATCGGCCTGTCGCCCGGCGGTTGAAGACCAGGGCATCGTAGTCACGCGCCACCTGCTTCCAGTCCCGCATGGCAAACGGTTGTGGGAGATTGGGCATCTGCTCGATGCGGGGAATGCGGACCTGCGCTGCCGTGTCGGCGTGGACCGGCAACAGCAGAGAGCTCCAGACAAGGCTTGCAGCCAACAAACGTCTTCGATGCCGCTTGAGGGGATCGGGACGGGCGAGGTCTTTCGATGCGTGCTTGCGATGGATGCGACGGATTTTCTTCATCGCCCCTATCATCGGCGTATCCACCATGTGTCATTAGCTTGTTGTGATGATGACGTACCGAGCCATCGGAATCTCGTTTGTAGTGTGCCCGTAAGGGCATAGAAGAAGTTTCAAGTGTCAAGTTTGACAGTTCCAGAACGTCCTGCTTCACGCGGCTGCTGCAAACTTCACACTTCAGATTTGACTCTTCTTACTACACCGCCTTGGCGTCGCGGAGGACGTCGGCGACGATGCCCAAGCCGGGGCCGGCCGGGACGTTGATCGCGCCATCCTTGAGGCGCAGAGGCGGGTCGTACCATTGGCCGGTCTGCTCGATGTTGCCCTTGTATTCCTGGAATGGCCCCATGTTGGGCGTGAAGGAAGCAAATTGGAGCACGTCGATGCTGCCGGTGCCCTCGCCGGACATGTGCGGGACGATCTTCATCCCCGCCTGGGCGGCCATGCGTGCAACGCGCGTGGCGCGAATGAAGCCGCCGTTGTAGTGCAGGTCCGGCTGGACCACCTGCACGGCGTCGTTGTGGATCATCCAGCGGAAACGATGAAGACTCGTCTCCTGCTCGCCCCCCGCGACCGGAATGTCCAGGGCATCGGCCACCTGCTTGGTCTCTTCGAGATAGTCGAACGGGCACGGCTCCTCGAACATGTTGATGCCGTGGTCCTGGAGCAGTTTGCCAATCTCGATGGCCTTGGGGGCATCGTATGAGCCGTTGGCATCCGCATAAATGGCGACCTTGTCGCCGAGGGTCTTGCGGACGAGGCGGATCATCCCCTCCGTCCGCCCGGGCATGGAGTCGGCGTTGTTGCTCATGCGCCCGCCCACCTTGAATTTCACGGCCTTGGTCCCGGTGCGCTCGATGCTTTTGACCAGGATCGCCACTTCCTCTTCGGGCGTCGTGTCGCGGTTGCCGCTGGCGACGTAGATCGGGACCTCCCGGCGGATGATCCCGCCGAACAGGTCTCCCAGGGGCTTACGGGCGATCTTGCCGAGCATGTCCAGGATGCTGAACTCGACCCAGGCCACGCAGCACCAGAAGGCCACACCGGAGAGCTTGTAGTTGCTGTTGTATACGTAGACTCCATCGACAAGCGATTCGAGCTGCCGGGCATCCTTGCCGACAAAGTACGGAATTACAAGCTGCTGGAGCATGGGGTAGAGGTAGCCCGCCCGGCCGTTCGTCAGGGCGATCCCTTCCGCACCGTCTGAGGACCGGGTGCGAACGTAGTGATTCCTCCGGTCCCGGAGCAGCTCGATGGAGGCGATGCGGACGGGCGACGTGATCGAATCCAACTTCAGCAGGGCCTCCGAAGCGGCCCGGTCCAACTGCTCCACGGTAGGTTTGACCGCTTTCTCACCGGCCCGGCCGGTTGCGGCGGCACAACAACTCAGACCGACAGCGGTTTTCACGAAGGAACGGCGATTCAGTCTCATCCTGGCTCTCCAAAACTGAGGTGCGGACTCATTCACAGACTGCCTGAACATGGTAGCACGGCCGCCCCCGCATGTCACGCGTGCAAAGTGACCGGATGCGGGACCGTTCTTGTGCGGGCGTCCTGACCCGGCAGAGACCACCGCCGGAAAAGGGGACATTCTACTTTTCCCGTGGGGAGGGGGAAAAGTAGAATGTCCCCTTTTCCTCTGCCCGCGTCAGTGTGAAATCACCCTGCAAGATTGTGCCCTACAGTCTCAGAGTGATGACATCCTCTCCCTCGACTGATAGCTCACAGGTCCCGCGATCCACGATCCGCACCTTGCCCGTCCCCTTCTGGACGGGGCCTTCATACGTGAGGAACCTCAACGGATGGTCGAATATCTTCGTAGCCCGGACTGTGCTGGTTGAAACCGCTTTGGGCGGCTGCTCCAGACGAAAGGTCGTCAGAACTTCGCCCTTTTCCAGCATCAGGTCCCAATGGACCCCATCCGGCGTTGCGTGTTCCTGAACGACAAAGCGGCTGCTCATTATGGCTCCTCGTAGGTCGTGCATCAGGAGCACAACATCTTTTAGGCGAGCGGGGACGCTCGCCCTACGAAGAAATATTGTTGTTTCGTGCGGCGAACCGGCTTATGATATCGTGGTAGTATATAAGAAGCCAGGGGAGCCGGCCGGCGGATCATCTGCTCGGCCGGCTGAGAAATCACCTTGTGCGTGATGACCCTATGAACCTGATCAGGTTAGCACCTGCGAAGGGAGGCTCGACGAAACATTACGGCACTCCTCTCGCGGGAGTGCCTTTTTTATGGACGCAGTGGGATGAAATCGCTTCAGATCAATGGCCAGCAACGGCAGTTTGCCCCTCAGGAGATGCCCGCGACGCTGTCCGCCCTGCTCGAAAGGCTGGGGATCGGGGCTGCCACTGTCGTGGCGGAGGTCGATGGCCGGATCGTGCGGCCCGAGGAGTTTGCCCACACGGCGGTCCGCGACGGCCAGACGATTGAGTTCATCAAATTCATGGGGGGAGGTTGAGTAGATGGATAAGCTGGTCATCGCCGGCAGAGAGTTCGATTCGCGGCTGCTCGTAGGAACGGGCAAGTTCGCCTCGCCCCAGGTCATGGCCCGGGCGTTGGCGGCTTGCGGCGCCGAGATCGTCACGGTGGCGCTGCGCCGGGTGGATATCGGCAATCCGCAGGATGACACTCTTCGGGAGGTTGACCGGGAGAAATTCTTGCTGCTGCCCAACACGTCCGGCGCCAGGACCGCGGAAGAAGCCGTACGGCTCTCTCGGCTGGCCCGCGCCGCCACGAACATCAATTGGATAAAGCTGGAAGTGACGCCGGACCCCTACTACCTGTTGCCGGACCCGGTGGAGACGCTCAAGGCCGCCGAGGTCCTCGTCAGAGAGGGGTTCGTCGTCCTGCCCTACATCAACGCCGACCCTATCCTCGCCAAGAGGCTCGCGGACGCCGGGACGGCTACCGTGATGCCGCTGGGCAGCCCCATCGGCTCCAACCAGGGCCTCAAAACCCGTGCCGCTCTGGAGATCATCATTGAGCAGAGCAGCGTGCCGGTCGTAGTGGATGCCGGGCTGGGCTTGCCCTCGCATGCGGCGGAAGCGATGGAGATCGGCGCGGACGCCGTGCTCATCAACACCGCGATTGCCACGGCGGGCGACCCCTGCGAGATGGCGCTGGCCTTCAAGCTCGCCGTCGAGGCGGGGCGAAGGGCCTATCTCGCCGGACCGCGCGCCCCGGCGGACCGGGCCGAAGCATCCAGCCCGCTGACGGGATTTCTGAGGGAATAATGGAAACATGGGCAAGATGCCCATGCCACGACCAAATGCACGCATCCGCAAGTCCAATGAATTCCACCATTTCCATCAAAGCGATCCTCGCAAGACAGCAGCTTGATGAGGGCAGAGACCCGTGGGAGCAGCGTTTGCAGGAGGTGACCGTCCGCGATGTGGAGGCCGCAATCGCATCTCGGCCTGGATCGTACAGCCTCTCCAAGTTGCTGGCTCTGGTATCGTCGGCGGCGGCGGACTACCTCGAACAGATGGCGGAGCTTTCCCGAAAGCTGACTCTCCAGCGCTTCGGCCGGACAATCAGGCTCTACGCACCGCTCTACCTTTCGAGTCATTGTGTGAACCGCTGCCAGTACTGTGGCTTCAACCGGGACAACACATTCGACAGGGTCCGCTTGAGCGTCGACGAGGCGGTGGCAGAGGCCGAAATCCTGGCCCGCGAAGGGTTTAGAGATATTCTCTTGGTCACCAGCGAAGACAAGCAGTTCATATCGGTCTCCTATCTGACGGACTTAGCGAAAGCACTGCGAGGCAAGTTCAGCTTCATCGGGGCAGAGATCTACCAGATGCCGGCGTCAGATTATCGCAAGCTGTTCGACGCCGGCATCGAAGGAATCACGCTTTATCAAGAGACGTACGACCGCGACGCCTATGCCCGATACCACCTGGGAGGCCCGAAAGCGGATTACGACACGAGACTGCGCGGTCCGGATGATTTCGCCTCCGCCGGAATGCGGGAGATCGGCCTGGCGCCGCTGCTCGGATTGGCCGACTGGCGAATCGAGACTCTGGCGCTCGCCGAGCATGCTCATCACCTGTTCCGGCGGTACTGGCAATCGCGCATCTCATTCTCTTTCCCGAGGTTACGGCCGGCTTGCGGCGTGCCGACCGAAATGTTCCCCCATCTTGTAACGGACAAGAATCTCGTCCAGATGATGCTGGCTCTGCGGCTGTGCTTTGCGGATGCGGGGCTGGTGCTTTCTACGCGCGAGCCGGCCGATCTGCGGGACCGGCTCGTCAGGCTCGGGATTACCAAGATGAGTGCGGGCAGTCGGACAAGCCCGGGCGGATACTCCCACGACCATGAGAACGCGGGGCAATTCGAGGTCAACGACGAGCGAAACGCGGCTGAAGTCGTGGCCATGCTCAAGCGTCAGGGCCTTGAGCCGGTCTGGAAAGACTGGGATCGCGCGTTCCTAAGTGTTTGAAAGAACACAAATTACGAAGTCGAACTGGCAAGCGACTCCTTTCCGTGGTAAACTGCCAAGTAATCCCGTAGGGCTTCTTTCATACGGATTCGGATGAATTCGTCCGCCGCGATTGTCATCCTGAGCGACAGCGAAGGATCTGGGCTGCGAGCGAGAGAAACCTCCTATTCGGTGGCCAGATCCTTCGGCTTTGCCTCAGGATGACAGAGTCCACAACGCGTCCGGATTCCTCCGAGTTCGTATCACTGTAAGGTATATCAGCGATGTCGTTGACGGAAGAGCAGATTCAAAGATACAGTCGGAACATCATTCTGGAGCAGATCGGCGGTGAGGGCCAGGAGAAGCTGCTTTCCTCCAAAGTGCTGATCGTCGGCCTCGGGGGTCTCGGCTCGCCCGCCGCCCTGTACTTGGCCGCCGCCGGCGTCGGAACCATCGGGTTGCTGGACGGCGATCAGGTGGACCTGACGAACCTCCAAAGGCAGATCATCCACCACACGAGGGATGTCGGCAAACGAAAGGTCGCATCGGCAAGAAGCAAGATCAAGGCCGTCAACCCCGATGTGACGGTCCGATCCCACGATGTGTGGGCCCGCGCGGACAGCGATCCGGGAGATCATCCGGGAATACGACTTCGTTATCGATGCCACGGACAACTTTCCGGCCAAGTTCCTGATCAACGACGCCTGCTACTTCGAGCGGATTCCCTTCTCGCACGGGGGAATCCTCCAATTCGAGGGCCAGTTGATGACGGTAATTCCTGGAAAGACGGCATGTTACCGCTGCCTATTCCCCGGACCGCCTCCGGCGAATGCCGCAGCGCCTTGCGGACAAGCCGGCGTGCTCGGCGTTCTGCCCGCCGTTATCGGTTCTCTCCAAGCCACCGAGGCGATCAAGTACCTGCTGGGGATCGGCGAGCTACTGACCGACTCGCTGCTGACCTACTCGGCCCTGACGATGGATTTCCGGAAGGTGCCGGCGAAACGCCGAACTGACTGTGCCCTTTGCGGCCGAAATCCAACGATCGCAGCCCTGACCGACGAAGGCAAGGTGACCTGCAACCGAAAGGGCTGCAAGTGCTGACCACGAAGCTGGACCTCCGCGGCGTTCCCTGCCCGCTCAATCTCGTGAAGGCGAAGCTGGCGATTGAGAAAGTGGCCGTCGGCGATATACTGGAAATCGAGATTGACGACGGCGAGCCGATCCAGAACCTCCCCGTCAGTCTCAGCCGGCAAGGTCAGGAAATTGTCGAGACGACCAAACTGCAGAACCACTTCTGCCTCAAAGTTTGCAGGAGATTGTGAAGAAGCCCAGGTGATGTTCGCGGAGAATCGATACAACATCAAGTTGCTGCCCCCCACCTTCTCGCCCTGGGAGCCTACGAAGTCTGCCAACCGGCAAGTGGCCGTCCTGATGAGCGGCGGCGTGGACAGCAGCGTGACCGCGCATCTGCTCAAGTCCGCCGGTTGGGAGGTCCTGGGCGTCACAATGAAGATTCCCGTGGCGTGCGACACAGGCATACGCGGCTGCTGTGGGGCCGACGCCGCGTTTGTGTGCCACGAGTTGGGCCTGCCGCACTATTTCGTCGATGTGACCGAGGCGTTCGAGGATGTCATCATTCAACCGTTCCGCGACGCCTATTCACGCGGCCAAACGCCGAATCCCTGCGTGGACTGCAACACCTTTTTGAAGTTCTCTCTCGTGTGGGACGAACTTCAGGAGGAATTCGGAATCACCCAACTGGCAACCGGGCACTACGCCAGAGTGATCCATGTAGCACCCCCGCCCCCGGGGGTGATCCCAGCCGAGGGCGGCTGGACCACACGAGCATTTCTGCACGGGCACGAGACAAGGACAAGGATCAGAGCTACTTCCTCTATGGTATTCCAAGCCACCGGTTGCCGAACCTCATCCTGCCGCTGGGGGACCTGACCAAGCATCAGGTGCGGGCGATGGCCGCCGAGTTGCGGCTGTCGGTGGCCGAAAAGGCCGAAAGCATGGAGTTGTGCTTCGCCGGCGAGCAGGATTATCGGCTGGCCCTGGAGGACAACGCGACGAACCGCCCCGGAGACATGATGGACATGCAGGGCCGTAAGATCGGCGTGCACAAGGGGATCGCCAACTACACGCTCGGCCAGCGGCGCGGCCTCGGTTTTGCCGGTGGCAAGCCGCTCTACGTCGGGCGAATCGACGCCGCTGCCAATATCGTCGCCCTGGGCACGCGAGAGGAAGTTAGCACCCGCGTGGTGCACGCGGCGTACCGGAATACGCTTCTGCCGGAGAAATTGACGCCAGACGCGAGGCTGTCCGGGAAGATCCGCTCCTATGGCGACCCGCGACCCTGCAAGCTCATGGACCTGACGCCCGACGGTATGACGGTGGAATTCGACGAGGCCCAGTTCGCCCCCTGCCCCGGCCAGCGCTTGGTTTTGTACGATGAGCAAGAAAACGTCGTGGCCGGCGGAGCGATTCAAGGTTCGTAGTGACGCCGTAAGGCATTTCTTTATGCCCTTACGGGCACACTACAAACAGGATCGCTCGGTCGTCACTCTTGAACGTACTTGGGCGGGACCTTCTTCAATTCTCTGCGAGTGGCCAGAATCTGATAGTCGGATACGCCAACGGCCTGGCTCATTCGCTCGACCGTCCGCCGGACCGCCTCTCGCGTCGTTCCGTGCACCATTGTGTAAAGGTTGTAGTCCCAGCCGGGGGCCGTCTGGCGCTCGTAGGCATGGCTGACTTCTTCGAAACCGGCGAGCACCGCCCCCACTTCCGCCACGCGCTGGGGCTCGACCTTCCAAACCACCATCGCGCCTTCGCCCAACCCCACCTGGAAATGGTTCACGACCGCTCCGATCCGCCGCAGTTTGCCCTCCCGCTTCCATGCTTCGAGAACGGCCAAGAGCTCGTCGGTGGAGATGCCTATCTCGCGCGCCAGGTCGGCGTACGGAGTGCGGCTGTTGGGCAAGCCGTCCTGCAGAGCGGCCAGGATCTTACGTTCTATGTCACTGATTGATTTTGCCAACCTGTGCAATCCTCAACAGACACAATGAGTCCCACACACCATCCCCATTTCCCGGACTCGATCGTTGCCAAGATCATACCACCGCAGTCCACGGCGTCACAAGAGCAAGATTTCCGTCGTCAGCCGGTTGAAGGCGGATCGATTTGGGTTTATCGTATTGGTGGTGCCCACAGGTACGCGATAGGTTCCGGATGATGCGCATTATCGAACTCACTTCGGCCAGACAACGAGAGGCGGTGACAGGGTGGCAGTAGCGAATCTCTCCAGACGTGAGTTTCTTCAGCGGACGATGGCATGGGGCGTGGGTTTGACCGGGTTGAGCTTGACCGCTGGCGGCCGGGTCGCGATTCGCCCGGCCTCGCCGGCGCGGAAGCCGAATATCCTCATGATCATCGCCGACGATATGGGCTACTCCGATGCCGGTTGTTACGGCGGGGAAGTCGCCACGCCGAACCTGGACCGGCTGGCGGCCGGCGGCCTGCGGTTCACCCAGTGCTATTCCACGGGTCGCTGCTGGCCCTCACGGACGTGTCTGCTGACGGGCTACTATCCGCAACAGGTTCGCATGGACCCGCCGCAGGGTCCGTTGCCCGCGTGGACGCGCGTCGTGCCGGATCACCTCAAGCCGCTGGGATACCGATGCTATCACTCCGGCAAATGGCACCTGATGGGAGCGCCCAGAGTCGTCGCCGACGGCCATTTCGACCGCTCCTACGTCCTGCACGATCACGACCGATTCTTCAACCCCAAGAACCACATGCTGGACGACCGCCAGCTCCCGGCCGTGGAGGAAGGATCTGATTTCTACGTAACGACTGCCATCGCCAACTACGCCATCGACTTTCTGAAAGAGCACCAGGCGCAGCACAAAGATGAGCCGTTCTACAGCTACCTGGCGTTCACCTCGCCGCACTTCCCGTTGCACGCCTTGCAGAAAGACATCGACCGATACCGGGATCGGTACCTCGAGGGTTGGGACGTGATCCGCGAGCGGCGCTGGAAGCGGATGCGGGACATAGGCCTGATCAACTGCGACCTGGCGCCGCGCGAGCCGGAGACGATTCCAAGCTGGAACTCCACGAAAGAAAAACTCAAAGAGGCAATCGGACGCGGCGAGGTGGATCGGGCTGTGGCCTGGAACGACCTCACAGACGAGCAGAAGAGATTTCAGGCCACCAAGATGGCGATCCATGCCGCGATGATCGGCCGGATGGACCAGGAGATCGGCCGGGTGCTCGATCAGGTCAAGGCAATGGGCGCCGACGAGAATACCGTGGTCTTCTTCGTCTCGGATAATGGCGCCAGTGCCGAGCAGATCATTCGTGGCGACATGAACGACCAATCAGCGGCGCCCGGCTCGGGGAAGTCCTATCTGTGCCTTGGGCCGGGATGGTCCAGCGCCGCCAATACGCCCTTCCGCCTGCACAAGTCCTGGGTCCACGAGGGCGGCATCTCCTCGCCGCTGATCGTCCGTTGGCCGGCAGGCATTGCCGCACGCGGGGAGCTGCGCCACGACCCATGCCATTTCACCGACATCTTGCCGACCGTCATCGATTTGGTAGGCGGCAAGAACGATCGCGCCCGCAATGGAACGGCCAGGCCGCCCCACCGCTGCCGGGCAGGAACCTTTCCCCTGCATTCACCAAGGACGGCGCCGTCACACATGACTTTCTCTACTTCCACCACATGGGCAATCGTGCCATTCGAGTTGACGACTGGAAGCTCGTGGCCAAGGGAGACAAGGGGCCGTGGGAACTCTATGACCTGAAGACCGACCGCTGCGAGCAGAAGAACCTCGCGGCACAGTACCCGGCTCGCGCACGCGACATGTCGGCTCAGTGGCAAGAATACGAAGACGAGTTTCGACGCCAGGCAGGACCGCCGCCGGAGAAGCCCGACCAAGGCAAAAAGCAGAAGGCCAAACAGAAGAAACGTAAGGAGTCCTGAGATGAAGTACAGAATGGTTTTAGCAGCGGCACTGGTGGTGACTGCCGCGTGTGCCTTGGGTGCCGATAAGCCTTATGTTGTGCTGGAGCGGGCGCGGTGTCCGCGCGGTGATCGTGAACAACCAGGCGGTAGACGACCAGGTGCTGCCCGGACCACCGCGAAGGATATAGCGGCATAGCCTCACTGACCCATCGCCAACAGAGCCGGAACCTGTTCGTGCCGGCCTTCGCCGGTCTCAACTACGAGCACATCCACGACGGCGCCGTTCAGCCGCGCGAGATCCTCTTCGAGCCGCGAAACGCGCCGATGGAGATCCGACGGGCCGATGAGTATGCGGCCGAGCTTCACCAGCCGCCCACGCCGCACTGGCAGTTGGAGAGCTGGCTGCGCTACACGCTGCTGGAGGATGGCACGATCGAGATGGCCCTCGACTGTGTGCCCCGCGCCAAGACCTTCAAGAATGGCTACATCGGGCTGTTCTTTGCCAGCTACATCAACCAGCCGGAGTCGCTCGACATCCATTTTCGAGGCAACGCCGCCAATGACGCCGCCTCGGAGACACAGTGGATTCGCGGCGTGACGCCCGAGCACGGCGTGCGGCCCACGCACCTGGCGTTCAACGACCAACGCGAGTTCCCACACGATGCGCAGTTCCCGCTGACGCTCGTGTTCAATCTCTCGGACTACCGCTACCGAGAGCCGTGGTACTACGGGGTGAGTCACGGCATGGCCTTCGCGCAGATGTTCCGGTCCCAAGATCAGATGCGGCTCAGCCAATCGCCCGACGGCGCTGGCAAGGGGAATCCCGCCTGGGATTTCCAGTGGTTCATCCCGCAGTATGAAGTGGGCCAGCGCTACCGCTTCGTCATGCGGGCGATGTACCTGCCGTTCGAATCGACGGAGCAGGTGGCCAAGGCCACGGCGACACATCGAGCCGCTCTGCAGAAGTAACCTCAGACCGAAAGGAACAAGACATGGAGAGACTTGGCGCAGCGATCATCGGTTGCGGCGCAGTGGCCCAAGAGTATGTGAAGGCGTTTCAAAAGGACGAACGCTCGGAGGTCCGGGCGCTGGTCAGTCGCAATCCCGCCAATGCCCAGCGCTACCGCGACAAGTACGACCTCCAATGCGTCGATAGAGACCGATGCCGAGAAGATGCTCCGAATGAAGGATGTGGACATCGTGGTCGTCTGCACGCCCCACGACCTGCACACACGCTACGTGGTTGCCGCGGCGGAGGCGGGAAAGCACGTCATCATCGAAAAGCCCGTGGCATTGACGATGGACGATGTACGAAAGCAACTCCAGGCGGTCAGGAAGAACAACGTCAAGACGATTGTCAGCTTCGTCCTGCACTGGAATCCCTTGCTGATGAGCATCGACCGGCTGATCGAGGGAGGCGCCCTGGGCAACATCTTCATGGTCGAGGTGGATTACCTGCACCGGATCTGGATGACGCCGCAGCAGAAATGGCTCGGCAGCAGCAAGCAAAGCGGCACGGCGATCCTCACCGGCGGCTGCCACGCGGTCGATGCCTTGCGCTGGTTCGCACGCAGCGAGGCCGAAGAGGTCGATGCGTACCAAGTGAAGACGGAGAACCCCATCGAGTATCCGGGGACGATCTCCGTCAACGTCAAGTTTCAGGATGGCAAGATCGGCCGCACCGCGACGAGCTTCGATGCCCGGATGCCGTACCGGTTCAATATCGGCGTCTATGGCACGGAAGGCTCCGTCCGCAACGACGAGGTCTTCGCCCCCAAGCTGTTCCCCGGCCAGAGCAACTTCCTCAGGGTTCCTTGCATCCTGCCCGATAGCGCCGATGTCTCGCACCATCCGTTCACCAGCGAGGTCGCTCACCTCCTCGATTGCATCCAGGGCGACAAGCGAGCTTTTCCCGACTTGGAAGACGCCGCCAAGACCCAGGCGATCTGCTTCGCCGCGGACCTGTCGGCCGAGTCGGGCCGACCCGTGAAAATCAGCGAGTTGGGCGGCTTATGATCACCATCACGGGGACACTGTCGAAAGCGTGGATGAATCGGGCGCTCGGCGTCGCGTTCGACCGGGACTATTACTTCGATCCGGCTAGGCGTCACGCCATCGACTGCCGCTGCAACGAATACGCCGCTGAGACGTTCCCCGGCATGGCAGTCTTCTACTCAGAATCGAACCTGGGGCGGATCGACTATTGGGACAAGAACCAGGTGCTGATCGGCGGCATCCAGCCGAACATGATCCTGGGCATGCTGCTCGGCGCGGATTTCGTTCCCGCCGACGACCGGGACGCCGACATCACCCCCTGCTGCCTCAAGGATGTAGGATGGGCTTCAGCCCATGCGGACATTCCTGGTGCGGACAAACAAGAGCAGCATGGGCTAAAGCCCATCCTACCTGATCCCGAAGCGCTGCTGAATCATGATCTGATCAGACTGTTCGACAAGCAGATGCAGAGCGAGAGGAGAGGACAGTCTTCGCCCGATCCCGCCATTCTTTTGGGATTCCTCCGGTCGGGCCGTGATCCACGGCGTCTTGACCACCGCACAAAAGCTCTGCGGTGAGAGCGTCTTCATGGATATGCTGACCGAACCGGCCAAATGCATGGGCCTCCTGAACTGGATCGCGGACGCCTACATCGCATTGTGCCGGCACTTTGCCCAGGCCGCTGATTTGCCTATCACAGACGTCCACGTGGGCGAATGTTCCTGCTGTATGGTCAGCCCGGCCCTGGTGGAGGAATTTGTCGTGCCCATCACAGGGAGAATCGGTGAGGCGCTCGGACCCGTGCGCTTCCATTCCTGCGGCACCAGCACCCATCTGGTGGGGGCACTGACGCGAATCGCCCCCCTGCATTCGCTGGACTTTGGCAGCGAGACCTCGGTGGGCAAGGCCCGACAGGTCTTCGGTCCGGAGATGCCGATCACCATCGCGCCTTCACCACAGGACATGTCCGCCGAAAGCACGGAGCCGATTCTGGATTGGGCCAAACGAGTCCTCGAAGAGAATGCCGGCGGTGACTTGGGGTACGTGTTTCACCTTGAGCCGAGCTACAATGTCGAGACGATCTACGCCCTGACGGATTTCGTGCAGCATCAGACAGGAGGATCGAGCCATGAACGATAATCGCCCGGAAACGACACGCAGAGAGTTCCTCAAGGCGGCTGCCTGTGCCTCCTCCGTGTTGGCGTGCCCTGCAAAGGTGTTCTCTGCCCCGGCGGCCAAGTCGAAGCCAAACATCCTCTACTTGATGACGGACCAGCACCGGGCGGACTGCCTCGGCTGCGCGGGCAACAAGATCATCAAGACTCCGAACCTGGATTCCATCGCGGCCGATGGTGTGCTGTTCCCGAACGCCTACACGTCGACGCCAAGCTGCACGCCGGCCCGCGCGGGGATTTTGACGGGTCTGTCGCCCTGGCATCACGGCATGCTCGGTTACGGCCGCGTGGCCGGCCAGTACCCATTCGAGTTGCCCCAGGCGCTGCGTGACGCCGGATATTACCTGTTCGGCATCGGCAAGATGCACTGGTATCCGCAGAAGAAGCTGCGCGGATATCACGGCCTGCTGGTGGACGAGTCCGGCCGGGCCGAGACGCCGGGCTTTGTGAGCGACTACCGCCTCTGGTTCAAACAGCAGGCCCCCGACCTCAATCCGGACGCCACCGGCATCGGCTGGAACGACTACCTGGCCAAGGCGTACGCGCTGCCCGAGCGGTTGCATCCCACCACCTGGACGGCCGACCGGGCGGTTGAGTTCCTTGAGAAGTACGATCGAACAGAGCCGTTCATGCTCAAGGTCTCCTTTGCCCGGCCGCACAGCCCGTACGATCCGCCGCAGCGCTTCCTGGACATGTACAATGTCGATGACATGCCGGCCCCAGTCGTGGGTGACTGGGCCGCGCGATACGCACCGCATGATGAACCGCCGAACCCGAGTCTCTGGCACGGGGACTTGGGCGTCCGGCAGGCGAAGGAGTCCCGCCGGGCTTACTACGCGTCGGTCACGTTCATCGACGAGCAGGTCGGCCGGATTCTCGCGGCTCTCAAGAAACGCGGGCTGTATGACAATACACTGATCCTGTTCTTCGCCGATCACGGCGACATGCTGGGTGATCACCACCTGTGGCGCAAGACCTATGCCTACGAAAGCTCAGCCAATATCCCCATGATCCTGCGCTGGCCCAAGGGCATGGGAATGGATGGCCGGCGCGGCGGCAAGCTGCCGCAGCCGACCGAGCTGCGCGATGTCCTGCCGACCTTCCTCGATGCGGCGGGAGCCCCGATCCCCGGCAATCTCGACGGCAAGAGCCTGCTGGATCTGGTGCGCGGCAGCACGAAGGACTGGCGGCCCTGGATCGATCTGGAGCACTCGATGTGCTACGACCAAGACCACTGGACCGCTTTGACCGACGGCCGGTTCAAGTACATCTACTTCGCCTACGACGGCCGGGAGCAACTCTTCGATATGGCCAAAGACCCGGGCGAGCTTCACAATCTGGCCGAGGAGCCGGCCCAAGAATCGTTGCTCAAGGAGTGGCGCGAGCGGATGATCCAGCACCTGTCCGAACGCGGCGCAGGAATTCGTCTCCGGCGGAAAACTGGCGATCCGGAAGAAGCGATTCCTCTACTCACCCAATTACCCCAAGGGTAGCTGACATGAATGGAAGTACCCAAGCAGGAGATGCGATGACGACGACCATGCCCACCGCGAAGATCGGTAATCTCTCCGTCAGCCGTCTCATCAGTGGGAGCAATCTGATCAGCCCGAACATGCACGCGCGGGACCTGCTCTACCTGAACACCCTCGCCAGCCACTACAACACGGAGCGCAAGGTGATCGAGACGCTCCAGATGTGCGAGGCGTGCGGAGTCAATGCCATCGTGCTGAAGAACCACAACTTCAAGAACATGCGCCTATCCCGGTATTGGGAGGAGTACGGCGGCACCATGAAGTGGATCGCCGACGTCATCACGACCGATATCGACAAGTATGAAGAGCTGCTCGTGGAACATCTGGAGCTGGGAGCCGCGGCGGTGTACCTGTGGGGCGGCTCCAGCGACACCTGGTACTTTCAGAAGCAGCCGGGCAAGATCATCAGGGCTTTCGAGATCATGAAGAAGTACCAGGTCCCCGTCGGCATTGGCGCCCATCGGCTGGAGCCCCTCGTGTTCTGTGAAAAGGAAGGGCTCAAGCCGGACTTCTACATCAAGACGCTGCACCACGACCGGTACTGGTCGGCGCACCCGAAAGAGAATCGACGATACCTGGAGATGTTCGAGAAGGAGTCTCCGGATCACGACCAGTACCACGACAACATGTTCTGCCACGAAGCCGAGGAGACGGTGGCGTTCATGCAGACGGTGAAAGTGCCCTGGATCGCGTTCAAGGTCCTGGCCGCCGGGGCTATCCCGCCGGAGGAAGGCTTCAAGTTCGCCTTCGACAGCGGCGCAGACTTCCTCTGTGTCGGCATGTTCGATTTCCAGGTCCGGCAGGATGCAGCACTCGTGCGACAAGCCATCGCCGGCGCCCACAACCGCAAACGCCCCTGGGCCACATCGGGATAGCGGTGGCACCCCTGTCAAAGTGCTCCGTAAGCTGTTCTGCAATTCAGGCATCGTGACGGGTGGCAGCGGCAAGCACAGCTTGCCGATGGCTCGTGGGACGCGAGGCAACACCATCGGCAGGCTTCGAGGACTCCGCTTGCCGCTGCCACCCGTCCATGATACGGATTCGAGAGAGTCCGTGCGCGGTATCGACTCTGTCATCCTGAGGCGCAGCCGAAGGATCTGGCCACCGAAAGAGAGGTTTCTCTCCTTCGCAGCCCAGATCGTTGGGTTCCCAAACGCGATGCAACGCGTTTGGGGGCCCCTTCACTCCGCTGCGCTCCGTTCAGAGCTTGCCCTGAGCGCAGTGAAGGGATGACAAACGGAACGCAAGGATTGGTCCTATTCCGTATTATTTGTTCTTGAACGGGCCTTTGATGCGGATCAGGTCGCTGCGCGTCTTGCCGTCCTCCGTGATCCGCGACAGCGTGTACACGGAGCCGTCCTTGCCGACCGCGATCGAGTTCACGTAGTAGGGGCGCTCCCCGTTCTTGAAGAAGATCGCGCCCTGGTCAGTGTACTTGCCGGCGCGGATGTCGTAGGTCACCAGGTGCAGGTCCTCCATCCCTTTGGATTCGCCCATCGCCGTCTTGGCCTTGCCGGCGAGCCGCTTGCCGTCCACGTAGATCGGGCCGCCCGTCAGGTAGTGAATCATCCGGCCGTTGGGGCCGAGGGCGAAGCCGAGATAACCGTAGCTGAACTGATCGAACATCCCGCAGCGCTGGGAGGGCAACGAAGTGATGCGGGCGACGATCTCCACCTGCTCGGCCTTGGGATCGAAGCGGAAGAGGTAGCCGGAGTTGCCGTGTACGCCGTAGACAGCCTTTTCCGGTCCGTACCAAACGGTCTGTCTCCAGTTGTACCCCATGTGACCGGCCGAGGTCGGATCATACAGTCCGAAGTAGTCTTTTCTCATGTTGTCGCCCGCCACCATCTCGACGGCATCGCGGTCGTACCGGTACCGGAAGATGTCGCCGTCGCCGACAGTGTAGTAGACGCGAGCCGTCCGCCGGATCGACCACGAAGGAGCGGCAGAGCGTCCGGTAGTTCTCGCCCTTGCCGTTCTCGCCTTCCTTGGAGACCGGCCCGAAGTCCTTCAAGTCCTTCTTCGCCAGGTCGTAGCGGAGGAAGTGTCCGGCGGGCCAGGTCAGGCCATACAACCGCCCGCGCTGGGTGTCCATCGTCATGGTGATGATTCCCTCGCCGCGCGGGGCCTTGGCCAGGTCCTCGAACTTCTTCGTCTTCATATCAAAGGCCAGGAAGTGGCCGCCCGGATAGGGCTTCCAACCCTCCGGCGGGATGCCGATCTTCTCCATCCCGTCGATGAGGCTGTAATAACCGACGTGGGTCGCGAAGTAGAGCTTGCCGCCCTGCTCCACGAAGTTCACGTGCGATTTCCCCTGCACGATCGTCTTGGCGTCCTTCTCGCCGCACGCCTCCGTGATATCGCCTATCGGCTCGATCTTGTCCTTGGCAGGGTCATAGCAGAACATCTTGGCGCCGATGTTAAAGAGCGGCGAAGACAGGACATAGTAGATCTTGCCGTCGCTGCCCGTCCCCATCCCGTTGTAGGTGTCGTGCCCCTCGGGAAAGCCCGAGTTGTACGTTTGGGCGATCAGCTTCGCCTGCGCCGGAGCCACATTCAGTGCCGTAAGTGTGATGAACAACGCTACCAGTCCCGACATGATGAAGTCCTTTCCCGAAGCATCCCGCATGGGCTGAAGCCCATCCTACTCGACTTCTTACTTCCCACCTCTTGCCTGACGAACCAATTCATGCACCTTATCGACGATCAGCGTCTCGACCGAAGGTGCAAACGGCGTCACGGTGATGTCGTAATACAGAATGGAGTCCCGGGCTTCGTACCCGCCCTCCTGCAAGACGCGTTGTGAAGGCACGTAGCCGAAGACCTCATTGCAGTACCCGGCCACCCAGATCGCCGGGCCTGGGCCGGCCGAAGTCGGACCCGCCAACTCCTTCTTCAAACGAAGGGAATAATCCACCACGACCTCACCGGCCAGTCCCACCATCGTCAGGTCATCCCCGAACCGGGCTACTTGCACGAGATAAGGGTACGTGGAGCGGGTCCGCCCTGCCTCCAGATCCTTGAGCAACTCCTGGGCGTGCCGGCTCTGGTACTTGTTGGTGGAAGTCGCCAGCTTCTTGAGTTCCTCGACACTCGGCGGCGCCGACAGTTCGAGCGTCGCCTCGCCCAAAGCAAGCTTCAGCGGTCCGCGCACCGGACGAGGCTTCGTCGCCAGGCCCTGCTCGACGCCATTCGCCACCGCCCGCCCGTGCTGCTTTGCCCATTCGAGCGTACGCCGCGGCGTCGGATTCTGGTCGCCGCCGCAACCGATCATGAACAGGGCCACGGTCCCCGGATGAGTTTCTTCAATGTACTCCTGAGCGAACCCGGCGTAATCGCCGCAGAACTGATAGAAGTCAAGGGTGGTGTTATGGCAGGCATAGCCGAAGAGAATCGCCCGCATCTTCTTCCCATCCGGGGCAGTCACCAGCAGGACAGGGACATCATGGTCAACCGGCCCATCGGCGTTGGAAAATATCGTGTACCCCTGCGCGGTCTGCGAACGGCGGTTCATGGCGGCTCCCGCTCGCCCATGTACATACGACAATTGCGCCGGCGACAGGTCCTGCAACGCCCGGCCCACGAGATCGATAATCTTGACTTGCAGGGTATCAGCGTACTTCTTGCCCAGCTCGATCTGCTCCGGCGGCAGGTCCCAGGCCTGCGTGGCGCGCCACGCCCGGATCTCCGGCCCGGAATGCGTGTGCGAGGCATTGAGCAGCAGCGCCTCGGGCCGAAGTCCGTACCGCGTAGCCGACTTCCTTCTCCACGGCGTCCCGGAAGTCGCGGGGGAAACCGATCAGGTCCACGGTCACGATCACGAAGCGAGTGCCCGCGGTGTCTTCCAGCGCCAGGGCCTTGGCGTTCAGGTCATGGACCTTGCCTTCGGAGGGCTTGTTGCGGGCCGCATAGCCCGCCATCCACATGGAGTATTCCGGCGTGGTGACCACCGTGGCCACGCCCGCCTTCCACGTCTCCTGGGCCTGGGCGGCACGCGCGGGGACAGACCCCATCATGGCAAGCACACAAGCATGGCGGCCGTGACCTCAAGAAGAGACGTCCCCCGACCCGACCCATCCGACTTCCTTCCCAAGGCCCGTCTCGACAACCGATACATCGCAGCCTCCTTTGACAGCATGAGCAGCACACACGTCATACCGTTTTGCCACGCACGTGGCCGAATGGGCCCAGCGTGGCTTTCAGGGCGCATTGTAATGCCACCGGCAACGCGAATCCAGTGCTTTTCTGTGGTCGCAGAACACCCCGCCCGGTAGAATTTCCCCATGGGCATCGGCGACCTGCATCGGATCGCGCAAGGCCAATCAACGACAAAAGGAGGCATTATGAGTAGCAGAATGATCGTTGCAGCAGTGATCGGCCTTTGTGATTTCGGATTGATGATTGCGGATGGCGGATTGCAGGCGGCGAGTGCCGCAAATCCGCCATCGCCCGCGCCGGGCGAAATGATGGCCCGGTACCTGCAACAACAGGCCCAAGCGCGGTTCGAACAGTGGCGAAAGCAGTACGAGGAATTGAAAACGCCGGAGCAGATCGCGGCTTATCAGAAGAGCCTGCGCGAGCAGTTTGTCAAAGCCCTCGGCGGTCTGCCCGAAAGAACGCCGCTCAATCCGAAAGTCACCGGCACGGTCCAGCGCGATGGCTATCGGGTCGAGAAGATCATCTTTGAGAGCCAGCCGAAGCATTACGTCACCGCCCTGCTATTCCTACCCGATGCCAAGAAGTTCAAGCCGCCCCTGCCCGGCGTGATCATTCCGTGCGGCCACGCGGCGGAGGCGAAAGCTTATGAGGCGTACCAGACCATGGGTGCTTCGCTTGGCCTTCAACGGCATGGCGGCCCTCGTCTTCGACCCCATCGACCAGGGCGAGCGCAGCCAGATGCCCTCCGCCCTGCCGAGACTTCAGGGGACAACCGCGCACACCATGCTCAACGTCGGCAGCATCCTGCTGGGCCGCAGCACCGCCCGATTCGAGATCTGGGACGGCATGCGGGCAATCGATTACCTCCTGTCTCGCCCCGAGATCGATCCCAGCCGGATCGGCTGCACGGGCAATAGTGGCGGCGGCACTCAGACTTCCTACCTGATGGCCCTGGACGACCGCATTTCCGTCGCGGCCCCGAGTTGCTATATCACCGGCTTCGAGGCCCTGCTTTCCACCATCGGGCCGCAGGACGGTGAGCAGAATATCTTCGGGCAGCTTGCCTTCGGCATGGACCACGCCGACTACCTGATGATGCGTGCCCCAACCGCGATTCTCATGTGCGTCGCCACGAGCGATTTCTTTGACATCCAGGGGGCGTGGCGATGCTTCCGCTACGCCAAGCGGCTGTACACCCGGCTGGGCGTCCCGGAGCGGATCAGCCTCCTGGAAAATGACGCCCAGCACAACTACAACGCCGTCCAGCGACAAGGCATCCTGCGCTGGATGGCCCGGTGGCTCCTGGGCAACGACAAGCCCCTGACGGAGCCGAAGATCGAATTGCTCAAAGGCGACGAGTTCCGCTGCACGCCCGACGGCCAGGTAATGCACCTCGAAGGGGCACGATCCACCTACGACCTGAATCGTGACTATGAGAAGGAGTTGGCCGCCCAGCGCAAGGCTCTCTGGGACAAGACGCCTCGCGCCGAGATGCTCCAGCGGGTCCGCCAGATCGCAGGCATTCGACCCCTTGCCGAATTGCCTGAGCCGAAAGTGCAGGAGCTTGGACGTTGTAGAGCGTAGATGACGTACGGTGCACAAGATCGCCCTCACCCCGGAAGAGCGGGATCGACCTGCCGGCACCGTAGTCTTTCGTTCCAAAGCAGAGCTCTGCCTCGGGTGTCGTGCTGTACGTCCACGAGAACGGCAAGGAGGCGGATGCCGGGCCGGGCGGACCCCTAGAGAAGCTCGTCGGCGACCGGGCGGATCGTCCTGGCCGTGGACCTGCGCGGCATCGGCGGAACGCCATCGAAGCGCGGCGGGGCTGACCTGTTCGGCTCCGATACCAGGGACGTCTTCACCGCCTACCTGCTCGGCCGATCCTACGTCGGCATGCGGGCGGAGGATATCCTGAATTGTGCACAAGTCCTTCAGGGCAAGCACCAAGGGCCCGCTGGACCTGGTCGCCGTGGGCCACGTGTGCGTGCCGGCCCTGCACGCGGCGGCGCTGGAGCCGCAGCTTTTCAACTCCGTCAAACTGGTGCGCGGGCTTGGCCTCGTGGTCGAACGTGATCGAGTTGGCTCAGTCCCGCAATCAATTGGTCAACGTGGTTCACGGGGCACTGACCACGTACGACCTGCCCGATCTCGCCCGGACGCTTGGGCGGACCGCGTCACCATCGAGCAACCTCTCAACGCTCTGGGCGAGCCGATGGGGACATCGGCAAAAGGTAGCCCAGCCGCCCTCGGCTGGGACGAAACCATCCCCGAGCGGTGGGAGCTGCCACATATGACGGAATGGTTCTCAAGAAAGTGATGGACGCTCGCGATGCCGGTGAGAACCTGCTGAAGGCGGATGCCTGGAGGCCCTTCGGCCAAGGCTTCAGCCAGCAGGACGGCATCTTCACCTGCGACAACGGCAGCAACGCCAAGGTTCAGCGCGGCGTATCTCAGACGGTTGTGCTCAATCAGACTCGACCTGAGCCCATCGTGGCGACGGCCTGGAGCAAGGCCCAGAACGTGGGCGGCAGCCGGGACAGCGATTACTCTCTGTATATCGACCTCGTCTATCAAGACGGCTCGCCCCTGTGGGGCCAGGTGGACGCCTTCAATGCCGGCTCACATGACTGGGAGAAGGCCCAGGTGACGATCTTCCCCGAGAAGCCCATCAAGAGCGTGACTCTCAACCTGCTCCTGCGCAACCACGCGGGATCGGCGCAGTTCCGCGAGGCCGAGCTGCGACCGATCAGAACACCGGCAGGAGCCTTCTTGTTCGATGGAGTCGCCGTCGCGCCGCAAGCTCGACCGAGAGAAGGATTCCAGGTGCGCGACGTGGCCGCCGGCTCGGCGTTCGTCGGCATCGAGAATTCCGCCCTGGATTTGAAGCTCGACCTGCAAAACCACGAAAGCGGGCGACGCCACGTTCTTCGACGTCACCCTCGCGGATACGAGCGGCAAGGATCGCGCGGTGACTCTCATCTACGCGGTGCCTCTGTCGGCCCAGCAGGGCCGCTGGTTCCACGATCCGAGCCAGACGAGAGCGGTTGAGCCGGGCCGCGAGTACCTCAACGCCGGCCGTTTCGCCGTCGGCTCCAACGGCCGGCTGTCCCGTTATCCCTTCGCGGCCGCCACCGACGCGAAACAGGCGGTCGCCCTCGGCATCGACATGGCGCAGCCGGCGTTCTTCCGGGCCGGTTACAACGCCGGGACAGAGGAACTGTTCCTGGTGTACGACCTTGGCCTGGCCCCCGAAAAGCCGACCGCCCATCTGCGCTTCTGCAAATTCAGCTTTGATCCCAAGGGCGAGTTCCGTGCCGCGCTGGCCAAGTACTACGACCTGTTTCCGGATAGCTTCCAGCGCCGTGCTGCCGACCAGGGTCTCTGGATGCCGTTTGCCAAGATCAGCGCCGTGAAGGGCTGGGAGGATTTTGGCTTCCGGTTCAAGGAGGGTGACAACGAAACCGCCTGGGACGATGCGCACGGGATCATCACGTTTCGCTACACGGAGCCGATGACCTGGTGGATGCGGATGCCCAAGGAGATGCCGCGTACGATCGAGGCGGCCCTGGGCGAAGCCCGGCGGCTCGCGACAGAAAGAAAGGACCGCCAGGCCGATGGCGCTGCTGACGAGCGGCTACCACGATGAGCAGGGGCAATTCGTCGCCCGCTTGCTCGACACGCCCTGGTGCGATGGGGCCGTCTGGAGCATCAACTCCATGCCCCAGATCGCCGGTGACGTGACGGATTTCCAGAACAAATGGGGCCCGAGCGTCCGCGAAAGGCTGTATGGGCCGCAGAAAAAGGCCGATCTCGATGGCGAGTACATCGATTCCAGCGAGGGCTACGTAACCGATGAGCTGGATTTCCGGCGGGACCACTTCGCCGTCGCGCAAACCCCACTGACCTTCTCCTTGAAGAGCCGCAAGCCGGCCATCTTCCGGGGCCTGATCGTCTTCGAATACGTCCGTGCCCTGGCTCAGGACGTGCACGGCATGAACAAGCTGATGATGGCCAACTCGACGCCGATCAACTTGTGCTGGCTGACCCCCCTGTGCGATGTCCTCGGTACGGAGACCGACTGGAACCCGGGCGGCACCTGGCGGCCGATGTCCGACAGCGAGCTTCTCTATCGCCGGGCTTTGTGCCAAGGGAAGCCCTACTGCTTCCTGATGAATACCGAATTCGAGCGCTTCTCCCACGAGGCGGTCGAGAAGTACATGAAGCGGTCCCTCGCTTACGGCATGTTCCCCGGCTTCTTCAGCCACAACGCCTCGCAAGGCCACTACTTCACCCGCCCCGAGCTTTACGAGCGGGACCGTGACCTCTTCAAGAAGTACGTCCCCTTGTGCAAACTGGTGGCCGAAGCCGGTTGGGAGCCGGTCACCCGCGCGGCTTCAACCAACCCGAACGTCCGCATCGAGCGTTTCGGCGACCAGTACCTTACCATCTTCAACAACAGCGACCAGCAGCAAGAAGCCACGATTACTACAGAGATGGACATCAAGGGACCAACCCCGGAGCCTGTGAGCGGACGGAATCTTGACTGGCGCGAGAAAAAGACGATGATAACACTCGCCGCAGGGGATGTGGCGATCCTGCGACTTCAGTAAGCCAGAAAGGCGGTTGAGAGATGGGAGAATCCGAGCATTTCTTGTTCCGCATCATCGTGATGTTGATGATTCTCTCATGCCGCCAATCGCTGCCGGCCCAGGAAACACGAGGCGCGAGTCCAGCATTTCCTCAGTTCAAAGCTCATCTGATCGGACGGCTGCCGGGCGGGTATAAAGTCGCGGCGGTCGATATCGATCGCGATGGCAAACCCGACATCGTCGGCCTCGCAACGACCCCTTCCTGCCTGGCGTGGTACAAGAATCCCACGTGGGAAAGGCACATCCTGACCTCGACGGCCAGGGAATTCATCGATCTCGCTCCCCAGGATATCGACGGAGACGGGCGGATCGATCTGGCAATCGCCGACGACTTCGGTATGAGCCGCACCACCTCCGGTGGATTGGTGCATTGGCTCCAATGCCCCCGGGACCCGGCCCAGGAATGGACGATACACGCCATTGGCGCCGAGCCTACCTCCCACCGGCTGCGGTGGGCCGACGTTGACGGTGATGGGCGCAAGGAGCTGATCGTGGCGCCGATCATGGGCCGCAATGCCAAGGCCCCGCTTTGGGAGGTGGGTGTCAACCTGGTCTTCTATCGGATACCCGCCTCGCCGGCGACAGAGTCGTGGAAACCCCTCCTCATCGACGACCGGCTCAGCGTGCTCCACGGCCTTGCCGTGGTGGACTGGGACCGCGATGGCCGAGACGATATTCTGACGGCCAGTTTTGAGGGCGTCTACCTGCACCAATCGCAGGGGCAAGGAGACCAGATTTCCTGGAAGAAAACACGACTGGGCAGCGGCGAGCAAACGGACCCGGCGAAACGCGGCGCCAGTGAGATCGCTCTCGGCAAACTCAAGGGCCGCCCGCGCGGCTTCCTGGCCACCATCGAGCCCTGGCACGGCGACAAAGTGGTCGTCTATACGCCCCGGTCAGCCGCCGACGGGCTCTGGCAGCGGGCCCTCATCGATACGACCTTCCATGAAGGGCACGCCTTGATCTGCGCGGATCTTGACGGCGACCGCGACGACGAGATCATCGCCGGGTATCGCGGCAAAGGCGCCAGTCTCTACCTCTACGATGGCCGGGACTCGGCAGGGAAGAAATGGGAACGAATCGCCCTCGATGAAGGCGACATGGCCTCCTCGGGTCTGGATGTGGCAGACGTCAATGGCGACGGCCGGCTTGATATAATAGCGGTGGGCACGGCCACGGCGAACATCAAGTGGTACGAGAATCTGGGATCGGGCCGGATGAAATAGGAAAGGAGTGTGGAGACATGGCGGAAGAGACAATGATTGGCGTGGTGGCGGATTTCTTCGCCCGGCCGGTGGTGGCGGCCATCGAGTTGACGGCCCCGCTGAAGGTGGGCGACCGAATCCATATCAAAGGTCACACGACCGACGTGGAGCAAACGGTGGACTCCATGCAAGTCAACAACGCGGCGGTCACGGTGGCCAACGCGGGTGACGGCGTGGGCATCAAGCTCACCGCCCGGGTCCGCAAGGGAGACTCGGTCTACAAGATCGTGGGCTGACCTTTGGTCGTGGCGAGGCCGTCCCGGCCTTGCGTCGCGAGGGCGTCCCGCCCTTGCTTGTGAGAAGAAAGAGCAAGGGCAAAATGCCTTCGCCGCGAAATGTGCAAACGGTCGGCAACCATCACGAAGGAGTCTGTTCGTGTCCCCAGCTACTCGCAAGGCCGTCATCCTGGGCGGGGTGCTTGTTCTTTGCACGCCGTACCATCTTCTCTCCGCCAAGCCGTCGGAGAGCCGCCCCTATGCCTATCTTTTCCCCGCCGAGCTTCACGCCCTCACGGAGCATCTGCAGCGCGCAGGCGTGCAGGTCTCTGAACTGCGAGAAGACATCGAGTTGCAGGTGGAAATCCATCGGAACGGCCGGGGTACTGTGACCTCGGAAGGCAAGGCCAAGATGGCCTCGCGACGCAAGGGCGGGACGCCCTCGCCACGCGGAGAAGCCACAAGGACGCCATCCTTCCGCGTGACGACCGAGGCTCACATCGAAGCGAGGCGATTTGACGCAGGCACTATTCTCGTGAAGACCAAGCAGGATCTGGGCCGCCGAATCGTCCGGCTGCTCGATCCTCGCACGAGCAAAGGTCCACGCATCCGCAGATTACTGCCGGAGCTTCACCAAGGCGACCAATATCCCATCGCCAAGTTGGAATCCTACGTGCCTGTAACGCACGGTCCGGTCCGACCACTGCCCGAGAAGCGAAAGTCCGACAAGCCCATTACCTTTGAGACGGTATACGGACCGAAGCACAAGGTCGACTTCGGCGGCTCCCCGGTCTCGGGCCTCACCTGGCTCCAGGACGGGGAGCATTACCTTCAGGTCCGCGACGGCGGGCTGTACAAAGTGCACGCCGCCAGCGGACGATCCAGCCTGTTCATCGATCCGAACAAGCTGGCCGAGGGCCTCATGCGTCTGCCCACGATGACGAGGAAAGAAGCAGAGTCATTGTCCAAGCGCACGTCGTTCCCAATGAGCCCCGACCACAAGGCCGTTCTGCTCGATTATGAGAACGACCTGTATTACGCCACCATCGATGGAACTGCCGCGGTCCGACTGACGAGCAGCCCGGGCCGGGAGAAATACGCCACCTTCGATTCCCAGGGACGATTCGTCGCGTTCGTGCGCGACGGCAACTTGTATGTCGTGGACATCGCGACACAGACCGAGACGAGCGTTGACCACGGATGGGGGCGGGACAATCCGAAATGGCGAAGCCGACTGGGTCTACTTCGAGGAAGTCTTCTCGCGGCAGTGGAAAGTCTTCTGGTGGAGTCCGGATTCATCGGCCCTTGCCTTCTACCGGACCGACAACGCCCCGGTGCCCAAGTTCACTGTCGTGAACAACGTGCCCCAGCAGCAGCAGGTAGAAACCACCGCCTACCCGCGTGCCGGCGAGCCGAATCCGACGGTGAAGCTCGGCATCGTATCCGTCGCCGGCGGGCCGGTGAAGTGGGCAGATCTCGATGCCTACAGCGAAGGCGCGTTTCTCATCACCGGGGCCGGCTGGCTGCCGGATAGTGAGAAGGTGTACTTCTTCGTCCAGGACCGGGCCCAGACGTGGCTCGATATCAACACCGCCTCGAAAGACGGCGGCGAGCCGAAGCGGCTCCTGCGGGAGACCACCAAAGCCTGGGTCGAGCCGCCGGATACGCTCAGCTTTCTCGCCGACGGCTCTTTTCTGCTCTCCAGCGAGCGCACGGGGTGGAAGCATCTGTACCTGTACGACAAGGACGCCCAACTCAAGCACGCGGTCACCAGCGGGGAATGGGAGGTCCGCAAGGTCCACCACGTGGATGAGCGTGGCGGCTGGGTCTATCTTCCCGGAACGCGGGATTCGCACATCGCCGAGAATCTCTATCGGGTCAAGCTGGACGGCACCGCCATCGAGCGGCTGACAAAGTCCGCCGGCCAGCATGAAGTGAGCATGAGTCCGACCGGCAAGTATTACATCGACCGGTGGAGTAATGCGACCACGCCAACCCAGGTGGCCCTGTATGCCGGGGACGGCACGAAGATCCGTAGGCTCGACACCAATCCGGTCTACGAGCGGGAGCAATACCGCTTCGGCGCGTACGAACAATTCCAGATCAAGATGGCGGACGGCTTCCAGCTTGAGGCAAGCCTGCTGAAACCGCCCGATTTCGACAGCAGCAAGAAGTACCCGGTGTGGTTCATGACCTACGCGGGCCCTCATGCGCCGACCATCTCCGATGCCTGGCAGAACGGCCGGGCCCATGACCAGATGCTGGCCCAGATGGGAATGCTGGTGTTCCGGTGCGACCCGCGCACGGCCAGCGGCAAAGGGGCCTGCTCGGCGTGGCCTGCGTACAGGCAACTGGGCGTCCAGGAGCTGAAGGACATCGAAGAGGCCCTTGGGTGGCTCAAGCAGCAGCCCTATGTCGATGGCACAAGGATCGGCATGAGCGGCCACAGTTACGGCGGCTTCATGACGGCGTACGCCCTGACGCACAGTCAGCAATTCGCCGGCGGCATCGCGGGGCGCCTCCCACGGACTGGCACCTCTACGACACGATCTACACGGAACGCTACATGGACACGCCCCAGAACAATCCCGACGGCTATGAACGGACGTCGGTTATTAAGGCCGCCAAGGATCTGCACGGGCAACTGCTTCTCATTCATGGACAGATCGACGACAATGTCCATGTGGAGAACACATTCAAGCTCATCAACGCCCTGCAAGAGGCGGACAAGAAGTTCCAGCTTATGATCTATCCCAAGTCACGCCACGGCATCGGCGGACTCCACTACCAGCGCCTGATGGTGGATTTCATCCGGACCGTGCTGCAGTTGCCCGATACGGGTGAAGGAGGTGGGACATGAACGTCATTCGTAAGATCGTGCTTGCTGCTTCAGTGATTGCGGCGGTCTGTGCCGGACGCGGCATGGCGCTTGAGGAAGAGGAATCCGAATTGCTCGAGTGCGGGCGGCTGCTGACGGCGCCGGGGCAGGGGAACGATTCGTACGTGGAGCGCAAGTACGCGCCCGACCGCACGGTGGACATCCTGCATGTGGCCATCGATGTCACGCCAGACTTCAAGGCCCGTACGATCCGGGGCGTCACGAGCATCCGGTTCGCTCCCATCGCCCGCGCGCTGGAGGAATTCTCGCTGGATGCCATCGATCTGCGGGTCTCCTCGGTGGCCGCGAGCGCCACGGTCTCCAGCTACAGCGTGACGGATGAGAAGATTGCGATCACGTTCCGTCCCCCGATCCCGCCGGGGCGGGAGACAACGGTGGTGGTTACGTATGAGGCCGAACCGAAGAAGGGCCTGTACTTCCGCACGCCGGAGTTGGGATACCCCGAGCAGGATACGCACCTGTTCAGCCAGGGCGAGGCGCACGAGGCCCCCCACTGGTTTCCGAGCTACGACTATCCCAACGAGCGTTCCACGTCCGAAGTGACCTGCCGCGTGCCGAAGGATATGACCGTCCTGTCGAACGGCAGCCTCATCAGCGAGAAGGTCGATCCCAACACGGGCCTCAAAGCCGCCACCTGGCTCCAGAGCAAGCCACACGTCAACTACCTGATCGCCCTGGCCGCCGGCCGGTTCGAAAAGATCGAGGCACGGCACGGAGATGTGCCGTTGGCCTTTTACACGCCGGCATCGATGATCGGGCTGGCTCAACGCTCCTTCGAGGGCACGGCCGACATGGTGGCCTTCTACGAGAGCGAGATCGGGATCCCCTACCCTTGGAACAAGTACGATCAGGTCGTGGTCCGGGATTTCGTCGCCGGAGGGATGGAGAATACGACCCTGACGATTCTCACCGACAGCACGCTCTTCACGGACCAGACCGAGAACATCCGTTCCAGCCAGGGGCTCGTCGCCCACGAACTCGTCCACCAGTGGTTCGGCGATTACGTCACGTGCAAGGACTGGAGCCATCTGTGGCTGAATGAAGGCTTCGCGACCTACTACGAAAGACTCTACGACGGCCACCGGAACGGCCGGGACTCCATGCTCTACGGGCTCTACCAGACCGCCCAGGGAATCCTCCGCGACCGGCCGGCGGAAAAACCGATCGTCTGGCGCGGGTACGGGGACGCGTGGGAGCAATTCGACTACCGGAGCTACTCCAAGGGCGGCTGGGTCCTGCACATGCTCCGCAGCGAGTTGGGCGAGGACCTCTTTCGCCAGTGCATCAAGACCTACATGGAGCGCAACGCCCTGTGCTGCGTGCAGACGCCGGACCTCAGCTCCGTCGTAGAGGCGCTCTCCGGCCGGTCCTTCGACCAGTTCTTCGATCAGTGGGTCTATCATGCCGGGGCTCCGAAGCTCTCCGTCAGCTACAAATGGTTCGGCACGGACAAGCTCGCCAAGGTCTCCATCAAGCAGACACAAAACACCGGCAACAACGTCCTGCTCTTTCATCTTCACACGAAGCTGCGTTTCGTGGTCGACGGCAAGCCGACGGACAAGGACATCACGATTGAGGAGAAAGAGCACGATTTCTACTTCCCGCTGGAAAAGGAGCCGAAGATCGTTCGTTTTGACCCCGGATACGGCGTGCTGGCCCAGGTCACGTTCGACCAGCCGACGGACATGCTCTATGCCCAACTGGCGGATCAGAACGATGTAGTCGGACGGCTGCTCGCGATCGACGTTCTCAAGGAGAAGAAGGACAAGAAGACCGTCACCCACTTGAAGACCTGCCTGAACGGGGACTCCTTCTGGGGCGTCCGCCGGGCAGCCTCGCGTGCACTGCGGGACATTCATACGGACGAGGCGTTCGATGCGCTGTCCGCCTCGCTGCCGCAGAAAGATGCCCGCGTCCGCCTGCAGGTGGTGGAGGATATCGGAGGCTTCTACCGCCCCGAGAGCCTCCAGATGTTGCAGCAGACCCTGGAAAAGGAGAAGAACCCGGAGATTCTCGCGGCGGCGATTGAGGATCTCGGCCGTTATCACACGGCGGAAGGCGACGACCTGATTATCCGGTATCTGAAATCGGAGTCGTACCGCAATACCCTGGCCTCGGCGGCCGTGCGGGCCATCCGGATGCTGGATGAGCCGCAGTTCATCAAGCCGCTCTGCGAAGCCTTGAAGACCCAGCCCAGAGACTGGCTCCGAGGGCGGTTCGGCCAGGCGCTCGACACGCTCGCCTATATCGCACGCAACGAAGAAGACAAAGCGGATGTGCGGAAGTTCCTGGAGGGTTACATCAACCATCCGGATCGCAGCGTCCGCGTGGGAGCGATCTCCGCCCTGGGCACTCTCGGCGACCCCAAGGCGATGGCGGTCATTCAGACGTTTGCCCGCGATCAGCCGCGCGACAACGTCGAGCGCACTGCGAAGGATGCCCTGGCGAAACTGCAGGAACAGAAGAAGCTGGTGCCGCAGGAGGTCATCGAGTTGCGGAAGGTCGTCGACGATCTGAAGAAGGACACCAAGAAGCTCACCGATGAGCTTGAAGACGTCAAGAAGCGTCTGAACGCGAAAGCAGAAAGCAAACCGTCGGAGAAGAGTAAGCCGGCCGCGACCGACCCGAACACCCCCTGACGGCCTGATCACATGGCATGATTCACTCTCGCGCACCGCTTGTCATCCTGAACGTAGCGTAGCGGAGTGAAGGATCTTGGCTGCGAGCGAGAGCAATCTCCCATTCGCCGGCCAGATTCCTTCGGCTTCGCTCAGGACAGGCAGCGACGGCTAGCCTCGGAGACACGGGCCTGTTCGACTGAAGCCACATCAGTTGCTGAGGTTCTGCCCGATCTGGACTTTGCCCTGGGACTGATTGTTGATTCGCTCGGGACCGGTGAAGATGTTCTCCGTGATGATGGCCCGCGCGACGTCTTTGCCGAGGTCGATCTGCGGCCGGTCCTGGCGGAACTCGCAGCCGCGCACCAGAACGGTGCCGGCCTGGACCTGAAGCGCTGCGCGGGTCTTTTCCTTGCCGCCCCATTGGACGAAGGTGCAATCGGAGAATCCGACCGTGCCGCTGCCGGCGATGCGGGCGATCTGGTTGCACGGCCCCCAATAGGCGCAGTTGACGAACCGAACGCTGCCCTTGTTCGTCTCCTTGACCTCGATCATCGTCGGGTCCGGGCCGTGGAAGGACACGAACTCGCCGTTCGTGATGAGCAGACCGAACGGAGCACTGTTGTCGACCACCAGGGCCGTATAGCAATCATCGGCCCCGATGCCGAGGAAGTTCCCGTTGCACACGCCGGCCTTGGTCTGGATGAATCGATAGCCCACCGTTGTAACCGAAGCAGAAGGTGTTGAAGACATATTGCCAATCCGACCGCCCGAAGATGAACGCCTCGCCGTTGGCCATCTGCCACTGGAAGAGCTTCGGTCTCGTGCTCCACCAGGGGTTGAAGTGGACGTTCTCGATGCGGCCGATGTCGTAGATCGAATCGACCAGGATGCCCCGCCGCAGCGGCTGGCCCTGCACGTCGCGGATCAAGTGACGCTCGTTCCGCGTGGCGTCGATGCCGTTGTACGGATTGAGCATCTCCACGGCCAGGACCGCCGGGTTCTTGCCCCGCATGGCAATCGCCCAGGGATAGGGCTTGGGCACATCGTCCACGTTCTGCTGCGGGTAGTACAGGACGACCCCTTTGAGGGTGCTGTTCGTGTTCAGCGTGAGGAAGGCCGGCCCATCTTCCTTTCCCGCCCCTTCCGTCACGAGGAACGTCGTGCCGTCGTCGGTCGGCTTGGGCAGGCCCCGATCGCGTATGCCATTGTGGGCCGGCACCGACTGCCAGATGCCCGACAGAGTGACGGCGTTCGGCACGTTCAGATGGCCCGCAAAGAAGTAGTTGCCGCGCGAGGCATAGACGACGCCACCGCCGGCCTTCCCGGCCGCATCCAGGGCGCGTTGAAAGGCGGCCGTATCATCCGTCTGCCCATCCCCAACCGCTCCGAACTGCCGGACATCGAAGCGATCGGAAGCAGCCGACTGGCGTCTTCTCTTCAGCGCCTGCTGCACCGACAGCCACGAGTGACAGCACAAGCACAGTCAGACCGGACCTTATTCTGGTGAACGCGGGTTGCATTGGCATCCTCCTAATTTGCCTCGCTGCGACGGTAGACGACTTTTCCGCCCACGATGGTATAGTCCACCTGGGCCGACATGATGCGCTCGTGCGGCAGCGTGAGCAGATCCTCGTGGAAGATCACGGCATCGCCCAGGTATCCTTCTTTGAGCATGCCCTTGCGGTCCTCCATGAACTCGGCGTAGGCCGCGTCCCGCGTGTACAGCCGGATCGCCTCTTCCATGCTCAGCTTCTGGTCCGGGAACCAGCCGTCCCCGGGCTCGCCGGCCCGATCCTTCCGCGTGACCGCCGCATACAGGCCCTCCAACGGACTGATCGGCTCCACGGGATAATCCGTGCCAAAGGCAACCGCCGCCTTCGCCTCCAGCAGGCGGCGCCAGGCATAGGCCCCGGTGCAGCGCGCTGCGCCAATCCGCTTCTCGGCAAACCGCTTGTCGGTGATGCAGTGCGTCGGCTGCATGGACGCCACCACGCCCAGAGACGCGAAACGCGCCATGTCGGCATCGCAGATCACCTGGGCATGCTCGATGCGGTGGCGGCTGTCCCGCCGGCCGTTGACCTGCTGCGCCTTTTCGTAGGCATTCAGGACCCAATGGTTGCCCTCATCCCCAATGGCGTGGATGCCCATCTGGAAACCCTCCTTATCGGCACGCACGACCAGCTTTTCCAGCTCTTCGTAGGGCATCTGCGGCAGACCTTTCGTCTGCGGGACATCGACATAGGGATCGAAGAACAGGGCCGTGCCCGAGCCGAGCGTCCCATCGGCGAATCCTTTGAGATAGCCGAAGCGGATCCAGTTGCCGCTGCGTGGGTATTTCTCCCGCAGCTTGGCGTAGCGGTTCCATTCACTCGCGCCGGCCGTCAGCGACCCTCCGACCGTCACTCGCAGCGTAAGCGTCCCCTTGTCCTTGAGCTCCTGGTACGCGTCCAGGTCATGGAGGGACGGCACCTGGATCGACGTGACACCGTTCTTCCGCGCCATATCCAGCGCTGCCTGCCAGGCGCTGCGTGCGCCGCTGCTGCTGCTCCTCGACGGTGCGCCGGACGGGGACACCCTCGCACTTGAGCAGGTCGACGGCCGTCTCCTTGAAGATGCCGGTCGGCTCGCCGGTGACGGGGTGGCGCTGAATCTCGCCCCCGAAGGGGTTGGGAGTCTCCTTGGTGATCCCAGACTTGTCGGATCACGTAGCTGTTGACGAGGACGGAATGCCCATCGGCCCGCGACAGCACCACCGGATTGTCCGGCGCGACCGAATCAATGAGTTCCTTCGTGGGCCACTGCCGGTCGCGAAACATTTCATGCTCCCACTGACCGCCCCGGATCAGCTCGCCCGGCTTCGCTTTGGCCACCGCCTCTTTGACCTTCCGGGTGATGACGGCCGGGTCCGTAGTGTAACGCAGGTCGATGTAGTCGAGGTCGATGGGCCCGAAGTGGACATGAGCATCGTTGAACCCCGGCACAACCAGCCTGCCCTGGGCGTCGATCACTTCCGTCCGGCCCTGTCTCACATACCGGGTGATGGCCTCGTCCGTTGTGACCGCCAGGATCGTCTCGCCCTGGAACGCGATGGCCTGGGCGCGGGGGTGGTCCGGATCGATCGTGACGATCCTGGCATTGCGGATCACCAGATCGGCGGCCGGCACATCCTGCGCAAGGCCCGACCGTGCGCACGCGAACGGCAGCAGCAGACATGCAGCGATCCGGGCCACGGGCGGATTGAGCACAATCACAGATTGCTCCTATCACAATGACTCACGGGAAAGCACATGGTGGGCGATTCTAACGAGGGCGAGAGAGGTTTTCAAACCCAATTCCCGGCATATCCGACTCCGCCAGCACAAGGCCCGCCCTTTTCCCGGACGTCAAGTGGCGGCCGCGGTTGGCCGATAAGAGGAGGGGTCCATTGCAGGCGTGCAGGCGGGAATCCGAGGCACAAAACGGATACCGTGAGGAGGTGTTGGATGAATACAAGCTCGATCAAGCGGAAGCTGCAAACGTGCCGGCGCTGTGACTTTCTCTGCACGGGCTGTCCCCATGCCGCTGCTGTGCAGCAAGCAAGGGCAGCGGGTTCGGCCGACCGAGTGCTACGTCTGCTGGCACAACGAGGGCACGGTTCTCCCCAGGGACTGCCGGCTCAGGCACGCGCACGCCCGTGTGACAGCGACCGTGCCACAACGATAAACTGCGGCCGCTCGAAATCACGCCGATCCTATATATGCGCGAGCGCTCCACGAGTACAATAGGCGCATGAATTCGAAAGAGCGCATGTCGCTGGCGATGAATCATCAGGAGCCGGACCGCGTCCCGGTGATGTGCCAGCTTGCCCTCGGCCATTACTTCCTTCACTGCGATGCGGCGCCGTCGGATATTTGGTTCGATTCGGAGACGTTCGCGCAGGCGCTCGTGGAGTTGCAGCGCCGGTACCGATTTGACGGGATTCTGATCAACATCCCGGGCAGACCACCAGACTGGAAGAGTAGAATCGAGTCCTACCGGAAAGACCGGGATGGGGAGCATCTCCACTGGAAATCGGGTCTCCAGACGGTGTTCCCACCCGATGACAATCCTCAGACTTTTCTCCCGGACGGCGGCCGCTTGCCGCGGGCCGACTACATGTCCGTCGATCTCCACGACCCGGCCATCCAGAGACTGCCGGGCTATGTCTGGAATACCTGGCACACGCCGGAGCTTTGGGACATTGCCCCGGACGCCGATCTGTCCGATCCTGCCGCCTATCCGGCATGGTTTACCGGTGCCCTTGCAGCCGTCCAGCGTCGTGCTTCGGATGTCTCGGTGCATGTGGAGGTCTTCTCACCTTTCACTCATCTGATGGAACTCTTTGGGTACGAGCAGGCCTTGATGGCCCTGGTCGATGCACCGAAGCTGTGTCACGAGGCTCTCGCCATCTTCACGAGAAGCGTGCTCGCTCAGGTGCAGTTGTACAGTGTGCACCGGCCCGACGCCCTTCTTGTCAGCTCGGCCTTCGCCGGGGCTGGCTTCATCAGCCGGCCAGATGTACCGGGAGTTTGTCATGCCCTACGAGGACGAGGTCTTTCGAGCGATTCGCCAGAGGGGCTGCAAGTCCTACGTGCACACCTGCGGGGCGATCGGCGACCGTCTGGACCTGATGGCTGAAACGGCGGTGGACGGAATCGACACGCTCGACCCCCCTCCTCTGGGCACTGTAGACCTGGCACAAGCCAAAGCCGAGTACGGCCAACGGTTCTTCTTCAAGGGCAATCTCGACTCCGTCAACGAGATGCTCCATGCCGACGACACCACCTTCAAACAGGCCGTCGAGGACAGAATCCGAATCGGCAAGCCCGGCAGCGGCTACATTCTGTCTTCCGCGTGCAGCGTCGCCCCCCACGTCAAGCCCGAGCGACTCCAGCGACTTGTCGAACTGGCGGAGCGACTCGGCAAATACTGAGCGAACTGCAGTACGGAATTGCGGCGTAGCGGAGGACCCTGTCATCCTGAGGCGGAGCCGAAGGATCTGGCCCTTCGGGTGAGGAGTCTCTCTCACTCGCGGGCCAGATCCTTCACTCACGCTAGCGCACTCAAGCGTGCCCTAGCGAGCGGGGATGACAAACCGTCGGCGCAGGAACTTCAGCCATACACTCGCAATCGATCGTACACGGCCGCTATACCTTGTCCGCCGTCGGGCAGACGAACGGGTCACGGTATTGCCGATGAAGAATCTTGTTGGCCTCGGCGCTGTTCGTGAACACTTCTTTCTGGGGGTCGAACTGAAGCAGCGGCCCGATCGACATCGGAGTCTTGTCCAGATCGACGCCGTTATCCTTGAAGTGCTGCACGGTGCGATTCAGCGTCGCAATGTTATCGTCCCGGCTCTTGATCTTCTCCAGCACGGCCTTGGCCTGTTCCACGGAGACCTTGTTGCTTTCGCCCAGGTAGTAGCTGATATTGGCCAGGTGCGCCAGGCTGGCGGAAAGATGGCCCTGGAAGGCATCGGAGTTGAGCGTCTCGGCCTTGCGGCTGCGGACGGCCTGAAGGAAGTTGCCGTAGTGGTCCCCGCCGCCTTTGAACTCCTTGATCGTGTTGCCCTTGGGATCGAAGGCGATGCAGTAGGTGTATTCGCGCTGGACCAGGACGCCTTCGGTGCCGTAGAAGATCACGCCGATCTGGTTGCCTTTGCTGGTCGCGAACAGCTTGTTGATCTCGGCGTCGGCGGAGTTGTCGACCGACAGGCCGCGCGTCTCGAAGACGATGCACTTGTCGCCGTAATCGTAGATCGGCGACCTCGGTATTGGCCGTGTCGCCCGGCGTCCACGTATTTCGGGTCCTTGCGCTCGGCCTGGTAGCCCAGCCGGCCGCCATAGGTGATCACGCTGTTCGGCTGGCGGTTGAGCCCCAGACCCCAGCGGGCGATGTCCGTCTGGTGCGGCCCCTGGTTGCCCGAGTCGCCGTTGCCGTACAGCCGCTGCCAGTGCCAATCGTAATGGAACCTCGGCCGGGTCAGCTTCGGCGTGGTGTACGGGGCCGGACCGCTCCACAGATTGAAGTCCACCTCCGCCGGAATCGGGTAATCGCCCAGGGCGCCGATCGACCCGCGGCGTTTGTAGCACAGTCCGCGGGCGAAATTGACCTGGCCGATGCCGCCGTCGGCCATGAACTTCACCGCATTCTGGACCGCCGGATTCGAGCGGCACTGCGTCCCGACCTGGCAGATCCTCCCGTACTTCTTGGCGGCCGCCACCAGGGCAGCGCCTTCGGGAATGTCGTGACAGATCGGCTTTTCGATGTAGGCGTCTTTGCCGGCCTGCATCGCCCAGACGCCGCACAGAGCGTGCCAGTGATTCGGCGTGGCGGTCGAAATGAAGTTGATGGACTTGTCCTCGAAGACCTGACGCATGTCCCGGACCCACTTCGGGCGCCGGCCCGTGGCCTTCTCGACGGCATTGCAGCCCTTCTGCGCCCACTTTCTCGTCGATATCGACGATGTAGGCGATCTCGCAGTCCTTGCGGCGGGACAGGCTGCTGATGTGGTCGCCGCCGCGACCGTTGCAGCCAATCACCGCGCACAGAAGCTTGTCGTTGGCGCTCGCCGCTTGCGCCCGGCCCGCCCGCTGAACATCGGGGCTGCGGAAAGCGCCGCGGCAGCAGAAAGCGAACCTTGCAGAAATTCTCGGCGTGTTCGTTGCATCATGATGCGTACTCCTTAAATAACCGGCCGTTCCAACTGCCTTCTCTTCCATCACCTGTCCCTCCGTCAGGACAATCTACCCGATATCCACGTGCTTTCAAGGAACAAAACCTCAATTCGCCCGCTGAGACTTCCCACTTCAAACTTCCCCTTGACACTTCAACCGGCAAAGATCAGACTCTACCTATTCTACTTCCTTGAAAGGGGCGAAAGATGACGAGCGGTGATTGGACAAGACGGCAGTTCATCGCGGCGGCCTCGGCGGGATCTCTGGCCGCGGCGGCCTCAAAGACCGTTCCCGCCTATGGGAACCTGACGAAAAAGGCGAGCAAGCTGGCCATCCTGGGCGGCGAGCCGGTCCGCAAGAACAAATCCCTGCCGGACTGGCCGTATTGCGACGAGAAGATCATCGAATCCGTGATGAAGACGACCCGCAGCGGCATTTGGTGCCGCATCCAGGGCGGCGCCAACACGGTTGTCACCCTCGAAAAGGAGTTCGCCAAGCTGACAGGGGCCAAGTTCTGCGTGGCCACCGGCTCCGGGACGCAATCCCTTCACACCTGCGTGGAAGCCTTGGGAATCGGTCCCGGCGACGAGGTCATCACTTCCCCCTACACCGACCCGGGGACCATCGCCGCGATTCTGTCCGCCCGGGCGCTGCCCGTCATGGCGGACTTGGACACCGCGTCCTTCCAGCTCGACCCCGCCGAAGTCGAGAAGAGAATCACCGAGAACACCAGGGCGATCATGCCGGTTCACATGATGGGCCAGCCCTGCGACATCGACCGGATCATGGCCATTGCCAAAAAGCACAACCTCAAGGTGATCGAGGATGCGGCCCAGGCGCATCTGGCCGAGCACCGGGGCCGCAAGCTCGGGACCATCGGCGACGTCGGGTGCTTCAGTTTCCAGTCGAGCAAAGTGCTCGCCTGCGGCGAGGGCGGCGCCATCATCGGCAACGACGAGGCCCTCATGGACAAGTGCTACACCGTCCACAACCACGGCACATCCCGCAAAGGCCTGACCGAGACCATCGGGCCCAAGTACCGCATGAACGAGTTCGAGGCGGCCGTGCTGCTCGGCCAGTGGCCGGGCGTGCTGGAGCGTCACGCCCGCCGCAACGAGAACGCCGCCTATCTGACGTCGAGGCTGAAGGACATCCCGTGCCTCGTCCCCCAGAAGCTGTACGAAGGCACGAACGCCGGCTCCTTCTATCTCTACGCGATGTCCTACCACAAGGAGCACCTCAACGGCATCGACCGCGCCACGTTCCTCAAGGCCCTGAACGCCGAAGGCGTCAGCCTCAGCCCGTACATCAGCCAAGGGGCTGCACCGAGAGCCGTGGATCGAGAACGTCCTCAAGACCAAGGTCTACCAGACCATGTACTCGCCGGCGCGGCTGCGAAAGTACCGCGAGGAGAGCGCGTGCCCCAAGTGCGACCAGGTCTGCGAGGAGATGGCGATGATCTGGGCCTCGGGTCCGCTGCTCGCTTCGAAGGAGGTCATGGCCGAGATCGCCGATGCCATCGAGAAGGTGTACGTCAACCGGGATCAGCTCAAGTCGGCGTGAAGATGATCGTTAAGTGGTTGCCGCGTGGCGAAGGCGTTTCTGGGTTCCCAAACGCGATCCTGCCCTCGAACCGCGGGCAGGATGCCCGCGTGCGTAAGGGCGTGCGTCCTCGCCACGAGTCGCGGCGAGCGAGGCACGTCGCTCGCGATGAGGAGTCTGCCTATGCTCACGAAACGTGATCTGTCCGCCCTCCTGCCCGTGGTCACGCTGTCGCTTCTGCTTCCAGAGAGCCTGCTTGCCCAGCCGCGTCTCAAGAAGAAGATCATCGAGTATGGGTGGGACGTGCCGTACCCGGACTTCGTGCGGGACAACATCCGCGAGATGGAAAAGCGGCCGTTCGAGGGTCTGATCTTTCGCACGAAAGGTTTCGACCACGTGTTCGATGTCCGGCCGTGGAGCAAGACCGACTTGCAGCCCCAGTTGGACACGCTCGGCCAGATCCAATGGCAGAAGTTCACGGACAACTTCCTGACCGTCTACGCGGCCAATCGATGGAAGATGGACTGGTTCAACGACGACCAGTGGAAAGTCATCACGGAGAACATGAAGCTGTTCTCGCTGGCCGTTCAGACCGGCCAACTGTGTCGGCGTCTGCTTCGATCCCGAGCCGTACGGAGAGAACCCCTGGGCGTATCCGGGCTCGTACCAGGACAAATCGTTCGACCAAGTCGCCGATAAGGTCCGCCAGCGGGGACAGCAGTTCATGGCGGCCTTGCAGGAACACAAGAGCGAGATGAAGGTTCTGAGCTTCTTCTTCATGGCCCTGTTTCCGAACGTCGTCGATGAGCCCGATCCGGCGGTCCGCGTCCAGAGACTCCAGAAGAACTCCTACGCCCTGCTGCCGGCGTTCGTCGTTGGCATGCTCGAAGGCGCTGCGCCCGGGACTGTTCTTATCGACGGCAACGAATCGGCCTACTACCATGAAAGCCCGCTCGAATTCTATAAGGATTACCACCTGATGCGGCAGCGGGCACAGACGCTGGTCCCGGAGCCCCTGCGGAAGAAGTACAACACCAACGTGCAGGCCGGCATGGCGTTGTATATCGATCAGACTCTGGCCAAACGCGCCGATCGCAAGGTCACGAGTAACTTCCTGACCCCCGACCAGCAACTGAAATTCTTCGAGCACAACGTGTATTACACCCTGACCACAACGGATGAATACGTCTGGTGCTACAGTGAGCGAATGAACTGGTGGCTGCCGCCGGAGAAAGCGGGCAAGAACGGGGGATTGCCCCCCGGTGTCGAGGAGGCGGTCCTCTCGGCCCGCCAGAAGTACGACGCCGGCAAGCCGCTGGGCTTCGACATCGCCGACATGATCCAGACGGCACGCGAGAAGAGGCGCGAGGCCGAGGCGAAAGCCCCGAAACCGGGCCAGAAGCCATGACCCCATCGGGTTTCGCGGGCTCCGCGACTATGGGGGCGGGTAGCCACGCTTCGCCCGCAGAGCAATGTGAAATGTGGCCATAGGAAGGTCGCGAATGACCTCAAAAGAACGTGTGCACCGGGCCCTGCAACGCCAACCCGTGGACCGGGTCCCGATCTTCATGTGGTACCATCCCCAGACCCGGCGGCGATTGGGCCAAGCTGCTGGAGATTCCCCCCGAGTATGTCTCTGTGGCCATGGGCGACGACATCCGCCAGGCCTGGGTGAGCAACAACCATCCCATGGAGGGCATCGTGCACGACCGCGACGGCCAGTCGCACGTGGACGACTGGGGCGTCGAATGGACCCGCATCGACGGCTTCAACCAGATCTCCAAGTACCCGCTCGGCGAACGCCACCGATGAGCAGCTCTTGCAGTACCGGTTTCCCTCCGACCGGGTCGATTCGCTCGTCGATCTGATGGAGCCGGTAATGAAGTCTGCCGGCGAGTACTTCGTGGGATGCGATGTCTCGCCTTGTGTTTTCGAGATGTACTGGCGTCTGCGCGGGATGGAAAAGACCCTGATGGAGATGGTGCTGAACCCCACTCTGACACAGGAGATGATGAGGCGGTGCACGGAGTTTTCGATCGAACTGTCCGAAGCCGCGTGCCGACGGTTCAAGCTGGATTGGCTCTGGCTGGGCGACGATGCCGGCGGGCAGCGGTCCATGCTGATGAGCCCGCAGATCTGGCGGGACATGGTCAAGCCCCTGCTGAAGCAGAACGCCGACGTGGGCAAACGACACGGCATCTGGGTGGCGTTCCACTCCTGCGGCGCGATCCGGCCGATCATCGGCGATCTGATCGAGATCGGTGTCCAGGTGCTCAATCCCGTTCAGTGCAACTGTCCCGGCATGGACCCTCTGGACCTGAAAAAGGAATTCGGCCGGGACTTGGCCTTCATGGGCGGGGTGGACACGCAGGACATCCTGCCCCACGGCACCGCCGACCAGGTCCGCCAGGCGACAGCTCGACTGCTCGAAGGGATGACCGCCGACGGCGGAGGCTATATCCTCGCCGCTTCGCATACGGTGCCGCCGGAGACGCCGGAGGAGAACATCTTCGCCATGTACGATGAGGCCGGCATCACCCGGCAGGAGATCTTCGACAAAGCCGCCCACATTCGCAGATCGCTGCGGTCTTAACGTCGATCTGCCACGCCGGTACGTGGAGGTAACGAAACCGAACGCCTTATGACGACCGCGCCCGCCCTTGATTCCTCAGGGGCCCAGGCTACAATGGTCGTGGCCACGTGGCGAGGGCGTCCCGCCCTTGCGGGTGGTACCTTGTCCGAGAAGAAACAAGGGCAAGATGCCCTCGCCACGGTAATGCAACTCCTGGAAGGGACACAGACTATGAAGTCGTATCGCAACGGTGTCGTCGTGCTGGTAACTGCTTTGATGAGTCTCTGCTTCTCCAGTGTCGGGTGGGCTCAGGCCGCTGCCTTGCCGCATCCCGTCATGCTCTGGGACGCGGGTTCGCCTTTGGGCGATACGATTGATCTCGCGAATCGGACGAGTTGGAAGGCCGTGCCGCCCAACCTCATCATGCTCGAAGCCGACCCGCTGAAGTCCTCTTCCGATCCGGGCTACTACGGCCGGGAGTACGCCTTCCAGGGCGATGCGGTCGTCGAGAACAGCTACCTGACCGCCGTCGTGTGGGCCGGCAAAGGGAAAGTGGTCGTCTTCGGGAAGAATTCGAGATTGGAGATTGGAGATTCGAGATTCAAAGCGATCAGCCGCTGCACGGTCCTGCAGAATACGGGCGATGACGTGGCCCTGGAGGTCTCCTTCTCCACCGGAGAAACAGGCAGCGATGTATCCACGGTCCTGGCGTTCGGCAAGACGCCGATTGTCGAGATCAAGCCCGCCGAGACGATGAAAGGGATCAGTCTGCTGAGCGCGATCGAGTACGGCGTATTGCCCGGTTTCGTCGGCGATGACCTCGTCCTCGCCCCCGGCCAGTATCCCTCGGACAACGTGCTCGATGTCCCGTGCGAGAACCTCTTCCTCGGACTGCTCAAAGGCCGAGAACAGCGTGCTGGTCATGACCTGGCCGAAGGGCAAGCAGCAGATGAAGCTGGGGCTGGGCAAACAGGGGCAAGAGGGTCGGCTCATCGAGTCGATCGACTTCGACAATGATGGGCAGAGCCTCTACCTGGCCCTTCTGGAGGCGCCCGGCATCTGGCATCGCGAGCCGCTGGGCGTGTCCTACCTGGAGAAGGATGTGGCCAGCAAGTGGAAGAGGCCCTTCCCGGCCAAATGGGTCACGCAGTTGTGGGAGGGTGACGTGCGAACCACGTACACCTTCCGCACCGCTCCGGCGGGCACGATCTGGCGTGGTGTGGCGGGGATGTACAACTATCCCATCTGGCTCAATGGGGATGCCGCGTGGTATCGCCTCGGCAAGAAGGTGCTGCCCAAGGGCGAATCGATCATCTACTTCCTGGAGGGCAAGGACACGCCGGCCTCGGTCCTGACGCCGGTGGACATCATGAAGGCCACGCTCGGCCGCCAGATGTGCGACAGCATCCTCGATCTCGCCGGCCAGAAGCTGCGGACCCACCATCGACGGGGCGCGGTCGGGATTCGCCGCGCCTGCACCTGCGGCTGCACGGAGGCCATCGAGGCCGTCTTCAAGGCGGGCCAGGAGATCGAGAAGAAAGAGTACATCGAGGGCGCCGTGGGCGACATGGTCTACTTCGTCACGCGGCACGTGGAGCGGCTCAACGAGTACCGGGCCTTCGCCGACGACATGACCAAGTTCCTCCGCGCCACGGGAAGCTCTCAACCTGAGTTGAAGGCGTACCTCGACGGCCTGATGCAGATCGTGCAGCGCATCCCGGAGCAATACGAGATACAGAAAGAGAACATCAAGTCGCTGGAATACGCCGACGAGTTGTCGCGTAAGACTCTGGCCCTGCTCCAGAAGAAGGACCCGAAGAACCTCCCGACCTGCCTGGACCTCGGCAAGGACTGGCGCGGGATGGGTGGTGCCCAGGATGGGGTTCTCGCCGAATACCACATCATCGTCCGCAAGCTGTTCCAGGAGGCCGGTTACGGTTGCCTGAATCAGCCGAAGGCGGTGGACGTGGCGCGCGCGATCCGCAGCCGCTGCCGCCAGTGCCTGCGCAATCCCGACGGCTACGAGATCTGGCCGAACTACTGAGCCTCGAACGAAGACTGGAAGGGACACCATCATGAAGCCGTCTCGTCATCGCATCGCTCCTGCTGGCAACGGTCGTCGGTCTCGGCTTCGCAAACCTGGGATGGGCTCAGTCCGCGACCGCCCCCCATGCCGTCATGCTCTGGGACACCGGCGCGCCTCTGGGTGATTCGATCAACCTCACCAGTCGAACGGCCTGGAAGCCTGTGCCTCCCAATCTCCTGATGCTGGAAGACGACCCGCAAAGGGCCTTGTCCAGCCCTGCCTATTATGGCCGGGAGTACGCGTTCCAAGGCGATGCGGTGGTGGAGAACAGCTACCTGACCGCCGTGATGTGGGCGAGCAAGGGAAAGGTCGTCATCTATTCGAAGAACTCGCAATTCGAAATTGGCCACTGGGATATGACGCTCGGCCACTGCACGATCCTGCAAAACACAGGCGATGAGGTGACCTTGGAAGTCCCCTTCCGCGGCCCCGCCGTTGAGACTGCGGTGTTGACATTCGGCAAGACGCCGATCATCGAAATTAGACCCGGCGAGGCAAAGGCAGTACTCACTCCCCTTCTCAACCGCGTCGGAGTCAAACCTGTGATGGCAGCAATCCGTGTCCGGTGCCCAATAGAGTATGGTGTCGTGCCCGGTTTCATCGGCGACGACCTTGTCCTAGCAGCCAGCCAGTATCCTTCGGATAGCATACTGTCCATCCCCAGCGAGAACGTCTTCCTCGGATTGCTCAAGGGGGAGAATAGCGTCTTAGTCATCACTTGGCCGACAACTGAGCGGCAGATAACAAGGCTTGGGCTGGGTGAGCAAGGCCAGAGAAGACCGGCTCTTCGAGTCGGTTTACCTCGACAATCGCGGGCAGAGCTGTCTACGTTGCCCTGCTGGAGGCGCCCGGCATCTGGCATCGCGAGCCGTTGGGCGTGTCCTATCTGGAGAAGGACGTGGCCAGCAAATGGAAGAGGCCCTTCCCGGCCAAGTGGGTCACGCAATTGTGGGAAGGCGACGCGAGAACGACCTACACCTTTCGCGAAGCCCCGGCGGGGACGATCTGGCGCGCCGTGGGGGGTTGGTACAACTATCCCCTCTGGTTCGACGGCGCTGCCGCCTGGTTCCACTTGGGCAAGAAGGTCCTGCCCAAGGGCGAGTCAATCATCTATTTCCTGGAAGGCAAGGACACGCCGGCCTCGGTCCTGACGCCCGTGGACATCATGAAAGCGACTTTGGGCCGCCCGATGTGCGACAGCATCCTGGACGTCGCCGGCCAGAAGCTGCGGACCCACCACCGGCGTGGGGCCGCCGGAATTCGTGAGGCCGCCACGTGCGGCTGCACGGCCGCCATCGAAGCCGTGTTCCAAGCGGGCCAGGAGATCGAGAAGAAAGAGTACATCGAGGGGGCTGTCGGGGACATGGTGTACTTCGTCACCCGGCACGTGGAGCGGCTCAACGAGTATCGGGCCTTCGCCGATGACATGATCCAGTTCCTCCACACCACCGCAGCCTCCCAACCGGAGTTGAAGGCCTATCTGGATGGTCTCCTCCAGATTGCCCAGCGCATCCCCGACGAGTACAATGTGCAGAAAGAGAACATCAAGTCGCTGGAATACGCCGATGAACTGTCGCGGAAGACCCTGGCCCTGCTCCAGAAGAAGGACCCGAAGAACCTGCCGACCTGCCTGGATCTCGGCAAGGACTGGCGCGGCATGGGCGGCGCGCAAGACGGACTCCTCGGCGAGTACCACATCATCGTCCGCAAGCTGTTCCAGGAAGCCGGCTACAGTTGCCTGAATCAGCCGAAGGCCGTGGACGTGGCGCGCGAGATCCGCAGCCGCTGCCGGCAGTGCCTGCGGAATCCCGACGGCTACGAGATCTGGCCGAATTATTAAGCATAAAATAGACACAGGAAACAAAGAATTATGAAGCACATCATCGCAGTGGCATTTCTCCTGTCCGGCTCTCTCCTGCTGGTTCAGGGCTGCCAGCGCAAGACAGCCGGCTGAGGCCCCGAAGGCATCCAGCGCCAGCCTCGAATCCGCAATCCGAAATCCGCAATCCGAAATCGAAAGATGATGCGATGGTCCTGATTGCGGGCGGCCGGTTCACGATGGGCGACAAGGATGAGCCGGATGCACCGCCTCACGAGGTCACGGTAAGCTCGTTCTACATGGACAAGTACCTCGTGACCCAGGAGCAGTACGAGAAGCTCATGAAGGACAATCCTTCCCGCTGGAAGAACCCCAAGCACCCCGTCGAGGGGGTGCGCTGGTCCGATTGTGTGAAGTTCTGCAATGAGCGATCCCGCGCGGAGGGCCTCCACGCCCTGCTACGACCTGACGACCTGGCAGTGCAACTTCGAGGCCAACGGCTACCGGCTGCCCACGGAAGCGGAGTGGGAGTACGCCTGCCGCGCGGGGACCAGCACGGCCTATTTCTTCGGCAACAGCGTCTCAGGACTGGCCGACTACGCCTGGTTCGACAAGAACTCCGGCGGGCATCCCCAGCCGGTGGGCCAGAAGAAGCCCAATCCCTGGGGCCTGTACGACATCTGCGGCAACGTCTGGCAGTGGTGCAACGACTTCTACAAGGTCGATTACTACCCGGAGTCCCCGAAAGAGAACCCGCGCGGACCGGAAAAGGGCGACGCCAAAGTCGTGCGCGGCGGCGCCTGGAAGTTCAGCGACCAGAACTGCCGCAGCGGCTACCGCTACAACGAGAATCCCGGCTACGTGGACGTCTGCTTCGGCTACGACATCTACGGCTTCCGCTGCGTCCGCAACGCGCCGCGTTCGTAGTGTGCCCGTAAGGGCATATGAATAAGGATCAGAACCTGCGCGACTGGGTGGCAGCATCAAGCGAAGGTCGTTCGTAGTGACGCCGTAAGGCGTTATCTTCTCTATGCTCGTACGAGCACACTGCAAACCAAGGCCTTCGCCAGTCCGCGATTCATCGGTTCGCCGATCTATGCCTCCCCGGGCAGCGGAATCACGTTCTCCTGCGGCGCCACGACCGTCCCTTGCTCGAAATCCAACGCGGCGGGCTTGAGCGTCAGGTTGTACCAGGGGCTCTTCTCGTTCTTGGTCACGTCCGACCACCGGACGATCTGGCCCGTGTAGGCCGAGATTCGCCCCATGATCGCCACCATCGTGGACTCCGCCACGTTGCGGGCCTCGTTCAGCGGTTTGCCCTCGCGAATGCTCTTGATCAGGTCCCGATGCTCCTGGACGTAGGGCCCGCCCTTCTCTTCGAACTCGGGCACCGTGACCTGCTTGCCCACCAGCTTGCCGTCGCCCCAGACGGAGCCTTCCGTGCCGAAGAACTGCTCGCTGACCCTGGTGAAGCAGCCTTTGATCTGCCGGCACATGCTGTGCACGATCACGTCCTCGCCGTAATCCAGATCGAGACTGAAGAAATCGTACTGGTCGCCGCCCTGCCGGCGGGCCCGCCCGCCGAAGCCCAGGACCTGCACCGGCGGCCGGCCGATGAACCAGTTGGCCACATCCAGGTTATGAACGTGCTGCTCGACAATGTGGTCGCCGGACATCATGCTGAACCGGTACCAGTTGCGGACCAGGTACTCCGCATCGCTCATGCCCGGCGACTTGCGCGGGGCCCCGCCTCCGCCGCCGCACCACCAGACCCGCCCGCCGGTGATCCTGCCGATCGCCCCTTGGGCCAGGGCGTGGGCGTTCTGCAGGTACCGGGCCTGGTGCCGCCTCTGCGTTCCGGCCACGATGGCCAAGCCCTTTCTGCTTCGCCAGCTCGCCGGCCGCGATGATCTTCCGCATCCCGGGCGGATCGACTCCGGCGGGCTTCTCCATGAACGCGTTCTTGCCCGCCTGGATCGCCGCCTCCAGGTGCACCGGATGGAAGCACGCCGGCGTCGCGATCAGAACGACGTCCACGTCCTTCAGCGCCAGCAGCTTCTTGTAGCCGTCGAAGCCCAGGAACGTCGTCTCCGGCGTGGCCTTCATTCTCTGGCCGAAGGGCTTGCTGTTCTTCTCGCACCACTGCTGGATCGTGGTCAGGCCCCGGTCGATCCGGTCCTGGAAAGCATCGGCGATCGCCACAATCTCGACCGCCATCGTCCGCCTCCAGGCAGTTGGTCGCCGCCCCGCTGCCCCGGCCGCCACAGCCGATCAGGCCGACCCGGACCCGGTCCGAACCGGCGGCATAGGCTCTGTTCGACAGCCCCAGCGACAAGGCCGACAATGACGCCACCGCCGTAGCCGACGTCTTCATGAAATCCCGGCGGGAACAGTTCTTCGCTTGATTCGTCATAGCTGTCCTCCTGAATTGCAAGTGTAGGCTGTGCCCAGCAATGTCCAACCGATTGCTACGACCGATGGTGCAAACAGCCCACTTCGAACTTGAAACTCGCCGTTCACACATCACACGTCTTGACCGCCTGCACGAGCGACTCCATCGCATCGCGCATGGGCGAGTACTCGTGGGCGACGTAGCCCTGATACCCCGTCTCGACAATCGCCCTCATGACCGCGGGATAGTAGATCTCCTGATTCTCATCGAGCTCGTGCCGGCCCGGCACGCCGGCCGTGTGGAAATGGCCGATCCACTGGATGTTCTTCTTGATCGTGGCGATCAGGTCGCCTTCCATGATCTGCATGTGGTAGATGTCGAACAGCATCTTGAACCGCGGCGAATTGACCCGTTTGCACAGCTCGAAGGCCCACGGATAGTTGTCGCACATGTAGCCGGGATGGTTGACCTTGCTGTTGAGCATTTCCATGCAGATGGTCACGCCGGCATCCTCGGCGATCTTGACCGCTTCCTTGAGGATCGCTTCGCAGTTGTCCATGCCCTCGGCGTCGCTGACGTCGGCCCGGTCGCCGGCCATGCAGATCACGTTGGGCCACTTGTACTCCGCGGCGGCCTTGATATTCGTCTTGAAGTCCTCCATGAACTTGGGGTGCATGGACTTGTCATTGAGGCCCTTCTTGATGGACCCCGCCCCCGGCACCATCGTCGCGACGAGCCCATACTTCTTGAGCACCGGCCACTCCGCCTGCCCCATGAGGTCCCGGCCCAGCAGTCCCATCTCGACCAGCAGCTTGGCGATCTGCTCCCGGTCCATCTTGGCTGCGGCCCAGGCACCCGCTGCAGATCGACTGCTTGATCCGCCCGTTCTTCACGACTTTGCCGATCGAGCCGGGCTGCAGGCCCGCGCCTGCCCCAGCCCTACCCGGGCAGCGCTGCCGCCCCGACGACCGCCGCCGCCCCCGCCAGCACGTCGCGACGTGTAAATCGTCCCCCGCTCGAATTCTCTTGAAGATGGTTCATCTCATGCCCTTTCCGAAATCCAGGTTGTCTGAAGTTGCGTGACATTCGACCGCCCATGCTATCACCTGCCCCGCCGGGATTCAACCATCTTGATAGATGCAGAGAATGGCGACGCGGCGTATACTACCATAGTCCTTCTCCCTCCGCGTTTTAGGCCAATTGCCCACTTGGTTCTGTTCTATATCACCCGGTGCAGTTCGTAGTAAACGGAACCGAAGCGGATGTTCAGGATAGGAGCCAAGACGAAAATGAGAGCACAGACCAGATTAGACAGATTGTGGCAGTCAGAGGCCGATACGGGGCAGATCGAGCGGTTCAAGGCAAAACGTGGCGCCGTTGGGGCACTAGCCATCGGGCGCAAGCCGTGGGTGCACTGGCACTGGGGGCGCTGGCCATCGGCACGTTAGCGGTTGGACGCCTTCTGATCAAACGGCTGGCGGTCCGTAGGGCGCGGATTCATTCGGTCGCCATTGACGAACTGGATGTGAAGCGACTACGCGTCGGTGAGCTCGTGATTACCGACAGGATCACAACGCCCGCGACCGAGCCCTTGGAGCCGGTCGCCCGATAGCATCCAGGCTCGAAACGTGTTCCGGCCCAGAACCTGCAGCGGCATTACGACAACCTTCTGGACCGGCTGGCCCGTGGCTCAAAAGGCCATGGCATAGGAGGAAGAATCATACGTCAGAACTCGATGCGTATCAAAGCCGCCAGGGATCCCGGTGCTGGTCGCACGATCGAAGGCCAGGGGACAAGCGGCCACCGGGCTTATCGGGGCCCTTGCTGGACCCGCCGCCGCTACGCTGACGGGGCGAGCAGATTTCGGTAGGAATCGTCGGAGAACCCGGACGTCTGCCAACGGTCGGCAGGCCAGGGCAGAGTCAGTGCCGAAGTCGGCGGCGACTGTGAAGCAAGCCCAAGGAAGGACACGATAAAGGTGGGACTCTTGCGGTGCGTACGAGGTGTGTGGTTGGACTTTCTCATTTTTTTGGCCCCTTAACTCGTCAAGAACAAGCAACCCATCGATACTTCTGTATGCCCCTCGGGAGGGACTTATCTGCCTAAAGTATGCGCCACTTTTCCGCCGGAGCAAATGGTTTCCACAAGTCAAGTGCCGAGTCCGTGCACGAATATGGCGGCTTCTGGCGGAATGACCCCCGCAGGTCTGCTCGGAGGAGCGAAGCGAGACAAGACCAGGAATTTCGAGGACGTTTTGCTTAGGCCAGTAATCCACCGTAGGACAAACGCCGCAGGCGGAGTTGTCGTGCTTCGCGCTTTTGACGGTCGGCCCACCCCGTCGCCGAGGTCGCCGGCCCGACAGTGCCCCCGTTGACAAAATGCGCCGTATGCGGTAAGCACTTCGTCCATGAAGAGATTGCGGATCTCCGGGTTGGTGGGATTGGCGAAGCGGATCCGGCAGGAGTTGGCCGGACCCGTATCGGCCGAGCGTCTGGCTCAGCTTCGACAGGAGGTCGAGGACGTCGTCATTGGCATTCAGCAGATCTTCCGAGAGAGACGCGTCCGGGCCGAGAGCCTGCCGGCGCCTTCCCGGAAGGCCTTTCAGTTCCTCCAAGGCTTGGATTGGGGCGCGGTCGTCACGGAAGAATCAGAATCGGCCGGCAGTTTTCCGCCGGAGAGTGTGTCGTTCGGGGGCTTGCAGCGTCACTTCAACAACCTTCTGGACCGGCTCGCCCGCGCGGTGGACCGCCCGGAGTTGGAGGAGGTCTATGAAATGGTCGTGTCCGACAGCGCGAGCATCGAGGAGGAGATTCGGACGAACAACATCCGGCCGGAGCAGTTGAAGAGGCAGGCGCGGGAATTGCGCGGGTGGTTTGCCTACTTTGCGCGGCGGGAGAATTTCGAGAGGTACGGTGCCGCCGTGCGACGGGCGGAGCCGGTCTTTCGTGCGACTTGTCCCTGGCCGGCGGGAAAGGCCATGGCGGTCCTGGTCCATTTCCGGCCCATGCACGGGATGTACCGCGTCCGCGGCTACGCCGACACGATTCTGGTGGACCTGCCCACGCCGATGATCTGTTTCGACCAGAATACCCTGCGGGCGGTGGCCCAGATCGCCTTCAAGAAGGGCGGCGATCGAAAAGCCGTGCATGACGCGGCGGCCGGGGAGGCCTGCCGGAGGATTGATGCGACCATGGAGCGGTACGGCGGCGTCGTGGCACAGGCACGAGGCCTCCACCACGACCTGGCCGAATCCTTCGACCGGGTCAACGCCGAGTATTTCGGCGCGCGCCTGAGCCTTCCCCGTCTGGTCTGGAGCCGGAGTTTTGCGGTACGCAAGTTCGGCCACTACGATCACGCGCATGACACCGTGATGGTCAACTCGGTGCTGGACCGAAGGACGGTTCCGGAGTTCGCGGTTGACTTCATCGTCTATCACGAACTCCTGCACCGGCAACTGGGGATCACCTGGAAAAGCAACCGCATCGCCGCCCATACCGCGCATTTCGCGAAGAACGAGCGGCAGTTCAAACAATACGACCAGGCCAAGGCCGTCTTGAGAAAGCTCGCTTCCGAGAGGTGAATGTGCTATGATGACGCCGCAGGCAGAAGTTCAGTCGTGCAAAGCGATGTGGGTGCCATGGTAAGTGTCTCCGAGGAAATGATCGACGAAATGGCCCGGCAGATCGCCCGTGAGGTCGATCCCCAGAGGATTGTCCTCTTTGGTTCCTGGGCTCGGGGTGAGGCCAATGAACGCTCCGATGTGGACCTCCTGGTGGTGGAGCGCGAGCCTTTCGGCCCGACTCGAAGCCGGCGGCGCGAGGCGGCGCGCATTTGGCGGTGTCTCTCCAGATTCCGCGTCTCGGCGGATATCCTGGTTTACTCCGTGGGCGAGATCGCGCAATGGAAGGACTCCAGCCACCATGTGATTGCCCAGGCACTGAAAGAGGGAAAGGTCCTCTATGAGTCCAACTGACGCGGCCGCCGAACTGCTCACACTGGCGGAGGGAGATTACCAAGCCGCGATGATTCTCGCCCACGCCGAGAACCCGCAAATGGACGCCGCGGGATTCCACCTTCAGCAAGCGGCCGAGAAATCCCTCAAGGCCTGGTTGGTCCTGAAGGGGATCGTACACGTATGAGCGAGTACAGGCACCGACAGACGGGATCAACAGGCGATAGAATGGCTCGGCGGAGCTTCTTGGCGGGGTCTGTTGTCGGCGCGGCGATGGCGGCCGGGCCGGAGAATCTCGCCAGGGCCGCCCGGGGAGACAAGAACGTGACAACACCGCAAGACTTGCGAAAGAAATTGCTCGAGTGCCTGGGCGGGCCGTGGCCGGAGCCTTGCGACCTGCGGCCGGTGGTTCGCGAGACGATCCGCAAGGACGGCTACCGCATCGAGTCGGTCACCTACGAGGTCGAGCCGGGCGACCGCGTGCCGGCGCTGCTGCTGGTGCCCGACGGCGTCGATGCCAACCATCCGGCCCCGGCCGTGGCCGTCTGGCACCAGCACAACGGCGCGTGGCACCTGGGCAAGGTCGAGCCGGCCGGCCTGGCGGGCAGTCCCATGCACCACACCGGCGTGGCGCTGGCCAAGGAGGGATACGTCGTCCTCTGCCCCGATGCCCTGTGCTTCGGCGAGCGGCAGAGCAAGCACCTGCGCGGCGGCGACTTCGAGCGATTCGAGTTCCTCCGCTACGTGGTCGCCGGCAAGTGCATGGCGTGGAAGAACATCCTCGACATGCGCCGGGCGATCGACTACCTCTGCTCGCCGCCCGGAGGTGAAGGCCGACCGCATCGGCTGCTACGGCCACTCGATGGGCTCGACCCACACCTGGCTGGTCGGCCCGTGGGAGCCGCGGCTGAAATGCCTGGTCGGCAACTGCTGCCTGCCCACCTACGCGGCCATCCATCGCACGCACATCCTGCACTGCTTCCCGAACTTCATTCCCGGCTGGTTCCAGTACGGCGACACGCCGGACATCGCCGGCCTGATCGCCCCGCGGGCGCTGCACCTGAACTTCGGCGAGAAGGACGACGGCAGCCCGATCGAGGAGGTCCGCGAAGGCATCAAGACCATCGCCCGGGCCTACGAGCAGGCCGGGGCCGCGGACCGCTTCAGCTACTACATCGAAGCAGGGCGCCGGCCACGTTCTGTCCGACGAGATGTGGCGCCGTGCCCGCGAGTGGTTCCGGAAACACCTGTCATCAGCCAACCGTTGACCGAAGCGCGTCACAGACTCTGTCATCCTGAGGCGAAGCCGAAGGATCTGGCTATCGAATGTGAGGTTTCTCTCGCTCGCCGCCGAGATCCTTCGCTGCGCTTCGAGCTTGCCCTGAGCGTAGCCGAAGGGATGACAAGCGGAGCGCACGCATCAATCCGAATCCATGCTACGTGACGCAAGCAGGGAGAAAGTAGTTGTCGTGTCCCGGGATGATGATGTCGGCGACCGTCGCGAGCTTGTCCATGGTACGGGCGGATAGCTCGAAATCGACCGCATTGAAATAGCCGCGCCGCTCGCGGAAGAAGTCGCGGGTCGCTACCGCATCCCCGGCGGCGACGATGGAGAGGCCGTCGCAGTCGAAACGCAGGCTGTGATGGGTGTGGGTGTGACCGGGTGTGGCCATCACCTCGACGGCATCGAAAAGGCGGGTCATCACGCCTTCGACGCGGCGCGGCAGCTTGGCGGACTTGTTGAGGGTTTCCGCCACAGCAGGTGCGGCCCACCATTTCGCATCGGGGAAATGAGCCAGACCGGCGACATGATCGCCGTGCTCGTGAGTCACGAAGACCGCGTTCACATCGCGCGGCCGGACGCCGGTCCGCCGGTCCAGCTCGCGCGCCATCTCGGCCGTATCCGCCAAGGAGGGATCGACGAGCAAACGAAAACCCTCGCCGGCGATCAAGGTGCACGTACAAATGGCCGCCCGTACGCCCTTGGTATCGCTCTCGCCCCAGTAGCGATTGCGCGAGAGGTTGCCGATCGTGATGACGTCCCAGCGCTGGACCTTCGAGTCTTTGCGCCCTTCCACACGTGCGTCCCGGCGGCAGCAGATTGCGCGCCGAGGGAACCGGCCGTGGGAAGGGCGCTGCCGATCAGCGCACCGCCGGCTTGTGTCAGGAAGGTAGCCCGACTGAAAAGGCGTGTCTCATCCATCGCATGCTCCGCACCTGCGGTCCCCAGCTCTCAGCCCACGATCTTCTCCAATTCCTGCTGCTCGGCCACTGTCATCGGCTTGCCCTCTTTCACGACGGCGATGTTCGCCTTCAATTCGTCGATGGAGTCGACGCCAATCACGGCGACCGAGATCGGCAGGCCGAGGGCGTAGCGGATCAGCGCCGAGGCGGGCACCTGGTGGGAAGTCTCATCGTGGTAGGGCAACAGGCGTTGCTTGAGAGGGTTGCCGGCGACCAGGCAGCCGTTGCCGCCGCCCATGACTTTCATTGCGATGACGCCCATCTGTTTGCGGTTCGCGGCGGGCAGCAACTCCTCGCGGAAGGGCCGCCGGTGGCTGGTGGGATTCAACGTCGTCAGCAGCGTGTCGAACTCATACATCTCGACGGCGCGACGCAGCGTCTCGGCGTTGTCATGGCCCGTGACGCCGATGAACCGGGTCACCTTCTGCTCGCGCAACTTCTGCAATGCGGTCACGACACCCGTGGGCCGGCCCCACGCCGATGGATCGTCTTTGCCGGTGACGCCATGGATTTGCAGCAGGTCGAGACGGTCGGTGCGCAGCCGCTTAAGACTCTGCTCCACGCTGCGCATCGTGCCGTCATACGAGCGGTCGCCGGTCTTGCAGGCCAGGAAGATCTCCTTGCGCCGGCGGGCCAGCACCTGGCCGTAGTTCGTCTCCGATTGTCCCTTGTTGTAGCCCGGCGCCGTATCGAAATAAGTGATGCCCAGGTCGAGCGCCGCCTCGGCGATGGCCGCGGGGTCATGTTTCTCCGACGGCGGCAGTTGCATGCCGATGACACCGCCGAGGGCGAGGATGCTCACCCGGGCCCCGGTCTTGCCCAATGTGTGTTGCGGAATCGCTGGTTGTCCCGCGGTTGTCGAACTGCTTCGCCTCTCTGCCGCCGCCACACAGGACCTCAGTCCCGCGCCCGCCACCACCGCCGCCTGGATGAATTCGCGTCTTTCCATACCACCACCATGGATTCTCTTCGTGTGATTGTCACAACGCCACGATATCCGATTGCCACCACGATACCCGGGGTCCCCTCCCTCGTCAACTCCTTCCGTCACCCAGGGAAAACGCAAAGTCGCTGCCGGATCACATCCATGTCATTGCGAGGAGCGCAGCGACGCGGCAATCTCAATCCGTGGCATGGGGGATTGCTTCGCTGCGCTCGCAATGACATACAGGGCGGTACCGTTGAACGGCTTTCTGTTCGTCCTGCTGCGTCACCGCGGCCGAGCTGTCATATCTGATAGTCCTGGATGTACTGCTTCTCCTGGAGCAGCGCGTGCAGGGCGGACAGGGCATCGGGATCGACCTTCTCCAAGACAAGATCGGGCTGGCGCCGGCTCAGTTGCACCTCGCCGACGTTGACCACCACGAGTTCCCCCGGCTGGTTCAATGTGTCCAGCGTTTCGAGCTCGAAGTCGTCCAGGTCGGCGATGGTGGTGAGGACGATCAGTCCGGCATCGGTGAACAGATGTGCGGTCTCACCCAGGCGACGCAGGAATTCCTCGCGGCCGCCCAGGACGTTCAGGTCCGCGTTGAGGCCCAGCAATTGGTTGCTCAAGCCCAGGTAATAGGCCAGGCGTCCGGAGTGGTGGAGATGCTCCTCCACCGCGCGGCCCAGTGACTCCATGTCGCCCCCCTGCGGACCGCAAATCACCACGAGCGCCGGCCGCTGGCCATGACGCCCGGCGCGGTCCTGGGGGCTGATTTGGCTGCGTACCCAAGCTTGATTTCGCTGCCGCACGTGCTCGAGCACAAGGGTGTTGGAGGTCTGCTCGGCGGACAGAATCACGCCGCCGCCGGCAATCTCGTAATCGTCGATGATGACGAACCGCCCGGTCTGTGGAATCTCGAGGGCCGGGTCGCACGCCACGGGCTTGAGCGTCTCCAGCGTCACGTGGGCGACGTCGTGCCGCTCGATCTGCCGGCGGTTGGCGACCGTGGTCAGGTCGGAGGCGTCGATGACGGTGTGCACCGCCGTCAGATACGCCGCCGCGCGGGCCGCGTGCAGCTTGAGCTTGTACCGCTTGCCCATGACCATCGGGTAGGGACTGAGCCAGAAAAGGTCCGCCTCTAATTTGGTAGACGAGTGCGGCTGCAGCTCATTGGCCTTGACCATCAACTCACCTGGCTTGACGTACACCTGGGTTTGGAGTGTCACCCCGGTGCTTTCGCCGGCCTGGGCCTCTTGGCGTGTCGAGGATGGGAAGGCTTCCACGCTCTGGATGCGCGACCGTTTGGCACTGGGCAGGAAGACAACTTCTTCGCCTACGTGCAACCGGCCGGTGACGATCCGGCCGGCGATGATGCGCCGATCGTCTCCATCCTCGGTGAACTTATAAACGTCCTGGACCGGCAAGCGCAGAGGCTTGTCCACCGGGGCGGGCTCCTTCTGCAGCGTGTCCAACAGATCGAGAATGGTCGGCCCCGTGTACCAGGACATGAGCTGGGACCGTCGGGCCACGTTGTCACCCTCCCGGGCACTGATCGGAATGAAGGCCAGGGGCTCCAGGCCGATCTTGGCCAGGAACTGCGCGTACTCGTTGCGGACCGCCGCAAAGGCCTCCTCGCGGTATCCCACCAGGTCCATCTTGTTGACGCACACGGCGATCTGGCGGATGCCCAGCATGCTCATCAGGTAGCCGTGCCGCCGCGAGTTCTCCCGCACTCCTTCGGCCACGTCGATCACCAGCAGTCCCGCCTCGGCTCGGGCCGCCCCGGAGATCATGTTCTTAAGGAATTCGATATGACCCGGCGCGTCGATGATGATGTACTCGCGCCGAGCCGTGTGAAAGAAGCACCGCGCGGAATCAATCGTAATGCCCTGTGCCTGCTCGTCCTTGAGCGCATCCAGTAAGAACGCGTACTCAAACGGCTTGGCGTTGCGACGGCACGCCTGCTGAACCTGCTGGAGCTTACCTTCCGGCAGCGAGCCGGTATCGGCCAGCAGCCGCCCAACCAGTGTGCTCTTGCCGTGGTCCACATGGCCGATGACCACGATGTCCATCTGCTCCCGGAGAATCTCAGGTTTATGGTTCCTGATTTCTGATTCGAGATTTGTCATTTCAATCATCAATCATCCTTCATCAATCCTCTTCAGATTCCCTTGCCTTGCCACAAGGCATACGCCCCCAACGACAGGATCGCGAGCGCCATCAGCTTTTTGACCAGCGTTTGCGGGAGGCGGTTGAGCGTCACCGCCGACAAAGGCGTGCTCAGGAGCGATCCCGTCACCAGCGGCAGCAGCAGGAACAGGGGAACCGTTCGGCCGCCGGCATAGAAAGTGACCACCGCTGCCGCGCAGACAATCGCCTCCGCCACTGCTGTGCTCGCCACGGCGGCCCGCACCGGCAACCCGACGAGCACCTGACCGCCGCAGACGAGCGGCCCATATCCGCCGCCGCTGAAGGCCTTGTTGAACGCCGCCACGGCGGCAAGGATCCCCACGTTCCGCATCCGGAACCGGACCTTGAACCGTGCGCCTACCAGCATGAACACGCCGATGCCGATCACGATCAGCGTAATCCCCACTCGCAGAACTTTGGCAGGCAGCTTCAGCGCCAAGAGCATCGTGAGAACCGATACTCCCAATCCGACCAGCCCCATCGTCAGGCCCGTGTTGCGGACCTGGTGATCTTTCCAGAAATTGAAATTGCCGGTTTGGTGATGGAAGAAGGCGGCGGAAATGTTCGCCAGCAGTTGGCTCAGCAGCGCCGCCGGCACCACGATGCCCACCGGGTAGCCCAGGACCAGCAGGATCGGCGTCAGCGTGGTGCCGTACCCCATCCCGATGGTCGCGTCCATGAACTCGCAGCCCAGCGCCAGCAGCAGCAGCACCAGAGAAGACCGGGAAATAGGAGCCGCGACCTCCGACAACGATTGGAGCCACCCGAAGTGAGAGTCCGCCAGCGCAGCCGCCACGCCGGCCGTCACCAGCGCCAGCCAGAGACCCACATGCCAGGGCCGAACCTGGGCCGGAATCTCCAATTCCAAGCGCGGCCTGGTCGGGATCGAGGGGGCCACGGATGCCAGAGACAAACGGTTCGCGACAGTCGCCATATCGACAGCGACTTCGGCGGAGGTCGTTACGTTACGCATGATTCTGCCCTTCTCTTGGTTGTCACATGTAGCCTTCGCGCCGCAGGGTCTCGAGGCCGTAGCCGTCTTCTTTGTCCTGGTCCCGGCCGGAGCGTTCGGCGATGTTGGCGAACTTGCCGCTGCGCAGCTCCTCGATGATCTCGTGGACGTTCCTGGAGGTCGATTGCACGGGCTTGGTACAGGGCCAGCAGCCCAGGGAGCGGTAGCGCTGCCCCATGCCCCGGTCGAAGTACAAGCTCACCATGGGAATGCTCTCCCGCTCGATATACTCCCAGACGTTCAACTCCGTCCAATCCAGCAACGGGTGAATCCGCACGTGCGTGCCGGGGGCGAAGTCGGTCTTGAACTGGTTCCACAACTCGGGCGGCTGGTTCGAGACGTCCCAGTCGCTGTGTCGGTCGCGCGGCGAAAAGTACCGTTCCTTGCTGCGGCTGCCTTCCTCATCGGCCCGGGCGCCGACGATCACGCCGGTGAACGGCTCGCCGCCGGTGGTCTTGACGTATTGCCCGCTCCGGTGGTCCAGGATCCAGCGCGGCCACTCGCCGGAGAGCGTGTGTTTCAGCGCCTCGCTCTTGAGCGCCGCGCAGCATTGCAGGCGCGTGCACCGGCCGTCGGGGAACGTGTGCCGGGCCGACAGGGCCTCGTCGTTGCGGCCGAAGATCATGTTCAGCTTCCACTGCCTGGCCAGGCGGTCGCGGTACTCGATCATCTCCGGGATCTTGTACTGCGTGTCGATGTGCAGCAGCGGCAGCGGCACGTGCCCGAAGAAGGCCTTGCGGGTCAGCCACAGCAGCACCGTGCTGTCCTTGCCGATCGACCAGAGCATCACCAGTTGCTTGAACTCGCGGTACGCCTCGCGCAGGATGTAGACACTCTGGGCTTCGAGTTTGTCGAGATGGTCCATCAGGCGTTCCCCCGTCCGACGATCTTGCCGTCTTTGATGTGCAGACCGCATTCTTTGTGTTCCGGATTTTCCCACCACCACCGGCCGGCGCGGATGTCTTGGCCCGGCGGCACCGCCCGGGTGCAGGGGGCGCAGCCGATGCTCGGATACCCCTGATCGTGCAAGGCGTTGTAAGGGACGTCGTTCTCCCGTATATACTCCCAGATCTGCGGCTCGGTCCAATCGACAAGCGGATTGATCTTGTAGAGGCGGAACGCCTCGTCCCATTCGATCCTGCGCCACCGTCCGACGCGTCACCGACTGCTCCCGGCGCAGACCGCAGACCCACGCCTTCAACCCGGCGAGTATCTTCCGCAGAGGCTCAACCTTCCGAACGTGGCAGCATAGCTTGCGCTTCTCGACGCTCTCGTAGTAGAGTTCCTTCCCGTGTTCCTGGAGCATGTCTTCCAGGGACTTCGGTTCGGGCCGCACGATCTGGATCGCGATGCCATAACGGTCCTGTGTGTGCCGCAGGACCGCTTGCGTCTCCTCGGGAAGCATCCCTGTATCCAGAGTAAAGACGCGGACACGGGGATCGATCCGCACGAGCATGTCCGTGATCACCTGGTCTTCGGCTCCGAAACTTGTGGCGAAAGCGATTTGGGCCCGCTCGAATCGAGCGAGTGCCCAGGCCAGCGTCTCGGAAGCGGAATACCGCTTGATCTCCGCCTGCAATGATGCTATCAGATCACTCTCCATACTCGTTGACCGTCAACCCTTTCTGATCACCACGCGGAAGGTCTCGCCCAGACTCTCCACCTTGATCACCTGGTGACCTTCCTCTTTGACGCTGCGCGGGACGTTCAAAATGGCCTCTCCCTCATCGAGAATCACCTCCAGCAGGTCCCCCGCCGCCAGAGAGGCCAGTGCGACTTTCGTCTTGACGAAATTCATGGGGCAGGTCACCCCGTGCAGATCGATCTTCTGCTTGATACCGCTATCCATGGAGGATGTCCTCCTTCACCTTCTCGGCGCCGATGCGGTCGATCATGTGCCCGAAGCGTTCTCTCTTGCGTCCGTGCTGTCTGGTAGTACCGCAGCGCGTTCTCGATGAGCCGGTACAATTCCTCCTTGTCCGGGATCAGTCGCTTCAAGAGCGTCGCCAGACGCGGGATCTTTCCCATCGTCCCGCCGATGAAGAGGTTGTACCCGGTCGCCGCCGGCGTCCAGGAATTCGCGGGGCAGGAGGAGGTGCAGATGCTGCAATTGATGCACTTGTCTTCGTCCAAAACGTACCGTGCCGCACCTGCCCCTGGCTCCTCTTCTCGGGTGATGGCTTTTGTCGGGCAGGTGTTGACGCAAAGCTGGCAGTCGATGCACGCCGTGGCATCCCAGCGCGGCAAAATGGCCCCCATGACGCCGATATCGTTTTCGGTCGCCTTGGCGCAATTGTGCGGGCATCCCGTCACCGCCATTTTGAACTTGTGCGGCGTGTCCACCCCGAAATAGCGTTGATCGAGATCGCGTGCCACGGTCTTCGTGTCGATGATCCCCCAGCGGCACGTCGCATTGCCCGGGCAGGCGGCCACGATGCGCACCCGGGGGCCGCAGGCGCCCATGCCCACGCCCGCCGAGGCCAATTCCTGCCGGGCCTTTTCCAGGTTGGTGTGGTGGACGTAGTGGATCTCGACGCCCTGCCGGGTGGAGAGATGCACCCCGCTCCGGCCGTATCGATCCGCGACCTCGGCGATCTTGCGGAGTTGTTCGGTGGTCATGTCACCGCCGACCGCGCGGAGCCGCATGGCGAAGTATTCCTTTTGCCGCTGCTGGATCATCCCGACCTTCCTGTAGGCGGCGGAATCGAACACGGGCTCAGTTGCGGGAACATTTTCCGCGATCTCAAGTGCTTCGTCCGTAACCACCCCTTGCCGGATGCGGAAGGCTCGAATATCTCGCCCCCCCTGCCGCAGCGAGGCGATCACGTAAATGACGGTCGGGTCAAAGGCCAGGCGGATGTCTTCCGCCGAGGGCCGTGCCGGCGTCTCGGGATGCGTATGGTAGACCCCCAGGATCGCCAGACCTTCCGCACGGACCTGCCGCACCGCCGCAAATTGCTCTTGGGGATCGAGCGAGAAATGCTCGGGGCTGTGGTCCGCGTTCGTCAAGGCAAGGGCTTTCACCACCGTGCTATCATTGCCCGCAAGATAGCCGCACGCTTCGTTGGGTGCTTCCCGCCGGCCCTGGGCAAAGATCTCTTCGACAGTCTCTTTTGATATCTTCATCGCGGTCTTCTCAAATCACAGGTGCCCTGTTCGTAATCCTGCAACTCCGTAATTGTCGGATGCGCACCGCAAATCGGACATGCGGGGTTGCGTTTGAAACGCGTCGTGCGGAACTCCATGGCCAAGGCGTTGAAGATCAGCAGCCGGTCCGTCAGAAGCTGCCCTTTGCCGATCAGGTATTTCAAGGCCTCCGCCGCCTGGATCGTCCCCAACATGCCGGCCACGGCGCCCAGCACCCCGGCCTGTGAGCAGGTCGGCACCGCGTTCTTCGGCGGCGGCTGGAGAAAAACGCAGCGATAGCAGGCGCTGCCCGGCACGTACGTCATGGTCTGCCCGTCAAAACGCAGGATGCCGCCGTGTGAAAAGGGCTTCTGCGCCAGGACGCAGGCATCGTTGATCAGGAATTTGGCGGGGAAATTGTCGGTCCCGTCGATGACGAAGTCGTAATCGCAGATGATGTCCAGGATATTGTGAGCGAAGAGCCGCTCATAATAGGTCCTGACCGTCACCGCCGGATTGATCTGCAGCATCTTCTCCCGGGCCGAGACAATCTTCGGTTTGCCGATATCGGGCGTGAAATGGATCACCTGCCGCTGCAAATTGGTCCTGTCCACCACGTCGCCGTCCGCAATCCCGATGGTGCCGACGCCCGCCGCCGCCAGATAGAGTGCGGCCGGCGCTCCGAGTCCGCCCGCCCCAACGATCAGGACCTTCCCCTCCAGGATCTCTCTCCTGGCCTTCGACGCCGACATCCTTCAGGAGGATGTGCCGGCTGAATCGTTCGAGTTGTTCGTCGGAGAGCGGCATCAGTCCTCCAGTGCCTGAGCGACATCGCTAATGAGATCTTCTGCATCTTCGATGCCCACCGAGAGCCGGATCAGTGTCTCGGGGACACCCATCTGGCGTTTCAGGTCCGGGGGATACTCGCAGAAGATGGTCGAGGCCGGGTGCAAGGCCAGCGTTTTGTTGTCATGAATGTTCGTCGCCCGCCGGAGCAGTCTTAGCCTGTTGAGAAACGTGAAGCACTCCTGCTTGGACGATAGCTCGAACGTCACCAGAGCACCGCAGCGCTCGCCGAAGATGCGGGTGGCAACATCATGGTACGGCGAGCTTTCCAGTCCCGGATAGTTCACCTTCTTCACTTTCGGGTGTTGGCTCAGGAACTCGGCCAGAGCCCTCGTATTATGGCAGGACCGGTCCGCTCGGAGCGCCAGAGTCTCGAGCCCGAGGCTCTGCAGGTAAGCGTTGTGCGGCGACAGGCACGCGCCCAGATTGCGGTACACCTCGCGCTTCAGTTTCATCAGGAAAGCAAAGGGGCCGAACTGCTTCGCTTCCTTCTCCAGCTTCGGGATCTGCGCCCAGTTGTAGGTCCCGTTGTCGATGAGGATGCCGCCGACGGTGGTAGCGCCGCCGGAGACGTATTTCGTGCTGGAAAGCACCTCGATGTCAACGCCATGGTCCTTGCTGTTGAAGAAATACAGCGGCGTCGCCGTCGTATCGGCGATCAGCAGGATCTTATGCCGGCGGGCGATGGTCGCGAGCGCCCCAATGTCCGCCACTTCCAGTTGCGGATTCGTGATCGTCTCGAAGAACAGGGCGCGCGTATTCGCGTCGATCAGTGGCTCAATCGTCTCCGGGCGGGCGAAGTCCGCGTAGCGTGCTTCGAGGCCCCAGGGTTTGAGCGTGCGTTCGAACAGCGAATAGGTGTTGCCGAAGACGGACTTCGTCGTCACGATGTTCTCGCCCTGCCGGGCGATGCTGAGAATGGTGTTCGCGATCGCCGCCATGCCGGACGAAACGGCAATGACCCCGACGGCGCCGGTGATATGCTTGACCTTCTGCTCCAGATGCTCCACGGTCGGATTCGTGGTCCGCGTGTACGTGTGGCGCGGCCTCTTGCCGAGAAAGGCATCCTCGATCTCCTCGGCCGTCTCGAACTCGAAGGAGACCGACTCGTAGACCGGCATGTGCAGTGCGCCGTGCGGGTCTTTCTTGAGAAAGGGAGTGTGAACAGCCCTGGTCGTGAAGCCGGACATCGGTCACCTTCCTCCGCCCATGAAATAGAGGAAATCGACCTCGTCGCCCTCCTTGAACGCCGTGACGGCGAAGCGGTCGCGTTGCACAAACTCGCCGTTGAGCTGTACGCTCACCATGTCCGGCTGCTCCACCTTGTTGCACACCAGCAGGTCCGTGACACTGAGCCCTGTCTCAATCTCCTGCGACGTCCCGTTGACCTTGATCTGCATGCCTTGCTCCCTACCCTTTGTCCGTCAGAATCGTGCCCCGGAGACACTCCCCTATTCCGGGAACAGGGGCGTGGAGAGATACCGCTCCCCGGTATCCGGCAGGATCACTACGATCATCTGGCCTTTGCTCTCGGGCCGGGCGGCCACAATGCTCGCCGCACGCAGCGCCGCTCCACTGGAGACGCCCACGAACAGACCCTCTTCCTTCGCCGCCCGGCGGGCATAGTCGATGGCCTCGTCCTGATCCACCTGAACGACCTCGTCGATGATCTTGAGATTCAGCACCTTCGGGACAAACCCGGCTCCGATACCCTGGATCTTGTGGGGCCCTGGCTTGATCTCCTGGCCGGCCAGGGTCTGGGTCAGGACTGGGCTTTGCACCGGCTCGACCGCCACAGCGCGGAAGTTCGGCTTACGCGACTTGATCACCTCCGCCACGCCGGTGATCGTGCCGCCGGTGCCGACGCCGGCGACCAGAATGTCGGCCTTGCCCTTGGTGTCTCTCCAAATCTCTTCCGCGGTTGTCCGGCGATGGATGTCCGGATTCGCCGGGTTCTCGAATTGCTGCGGGACGAAGCCGCCCTTTACCATCTGCGCAATCTCCAGGGCCTTACTTACCGCGCCCTTCATCCCCTCGGCGGCCGGAGTCAGCATCACCTCGGCGCCGAGGGCTTTGAGTACCTTTCTGCGCTCCAGGCTCATCGAGTCCGGCATGGTCAGAATCAGGCGGTATCCTTTCGCCGCCGCCACGAAGGCCAAGGCAATGCCCGTGTTCCCGCTGGTCGGCTCGATGATGGTCCCGCCCGGCTTGATCTGGCCGGCACGTTCCGCGGCCTCGACCATGGCCACCCCGATTCTGTCCTTGACGGAGGCCAGGGGATTGCGGCTTTCCAGCTTGGCCCAGACGGTCCCACCAGGAATCAGCTTGTTGATTCGCACCAGCGGCGTGTTCCCCACCGAGGCGATGATGTCTTCGTAAGCACCTGCCATAACGCATCTCCTTTTCGGACGATCTCGAGGCTCCTGCTTCAGCCGAAGCCAGCGCGTTGGCGAAACGCACTGGCGGCAAATACATCACTATGTCTATTACTATAGTGTACATTATACGTAAGTGTCAACACCTCCATGCCAAAAAAGAAGATCAAATAATCGCAAACCCTTACAAATCAAATGCTTTATAGCAGAAGTTTTTTGAAAATATCTTAATGTCTATTGACATAATGACAATTATGTGAGACGATAATTAGTGTTCATCTGAAGGGAAACCGAATCATGGAAGCCGATAGGAGTTGAATGTGAACCTGTCTCAGAAGTGCCAGTACGCTATACGAGCCATCCTGGAGTTGGCGAAACACTATGGCGAGGGACCGGTGGCCATCAGCCAGATCGCGGCCAATCAAGCCATACCGCAGCGATTCCTCGAGAACATCCTCAACGAGCTGCGGCCCACGGGCCTGATCGAATCACGCCGGGGCATCCAGGGCGGTTATCTGCTCGCCCGGGACCCGGCCGCCATCTCCGTGGGAGAGATCATACGCCTCGTCGAAGGACCGCTCGATCCCGTCAAGTGCATCGGCGACCGGAACGGCCCCTGCTGCCCCCTGAAGGACAACTGTTCTCTCTTTCACCTCTGGACCAGAGCCAAGGAGGCCATCGAAGACGTGTACGATAATGCCAGCTTTCGCGATTTGGTCGAGGAGGAGAGCAAGGTGGACCGGTCCACCGTACTCGACTATTGCATCTGAAGCACCGAAGTGTGCGACTGAGTCTCGTGGCGTCTGCGTGCCCGCCTCTGTCATCCCTTCGGCTACGCTCAGGGCAAGCTCTGAGCGGCAGCGAAGGATCTGGGCTGAACATGGTAACAAGCATTGGCTCCATTCGCTGGCCAGATGCTTGGGTTCCCAAACGCGATGAAGCGCGTTTGGGGGCCCTTCACTCCGTTCAGCATGACAAACACGGAGACGGCCCCCCCAGAACATAGTCGCGCAGGTGCCGCACGGAACAAACACTCTCGCTTGAATTCCTCTGCCGGGCCGGTATGATCGTGTGTCAGGGCACTCCTGCAAGAGGAGCAGGCCGCGATCCGGGTATAGGTGGGCGGCGGCCCGCGGAGACACTGTGTTTTGCAGCAGAGGCGTGGCCGGGTTGGACCGAAAGAAGTTCAAAGAATGCTGGTCGAAGACGGAGGTGATTCGGGAATATCACCAGATGCTCTTTACCTTTGGCGATATGGAGCTGCCCTATGTCTTCGCGGCGGAACACGACCGTTTCAAGGACAGGACCGTGGTCCGGCGCGGCGTCGTCCAGATTCAAAAGCCGCACATCATCCTGCCCGGCTACTATGGAGGGCCGGAATTCAAGAGCGGCTTTGAGCACGCCCAGGCGCTTCCCCCGGAGGCTGTCTACCTGTTTCGGACGATGGGCCTGCCCTATTCCCACATCACCAACCGGCCGCTGGCCCAGGAACAGATCGAGTACTCCGGCCTGCAGGCGGTCCTGGACGATCTCAATCAGCGGATGGAGAGCCAGGAAGATTCGGAGACCGGCCTGATCAAAGGGGTCATCGAGGGGCCGGACATCTCCCTGATGAGGTACTCCCTGGGCCTGATGATCCGCTCGGCCTCCGGAAACGTCAAGGAGTTCTTCGATCACCTGCACCGCCAACGGGGAGAGCCCATCGGACCGGATGAGAAGATCTCCGATGAGGATATGAGGAGACTCTTTGGCTGAGCCCTCGGCGGCGGCCACGTGCTGGCCGTCACCGTCACGGGCGAACTGGTCCTCTTCAAAGCAGCGCGGGATGCCTTCACCCTGGTGGACCGCCGGCGTGTCTTCGACGGCACGGAAGTCTGGTCCCACCCGGCCCTGGTCGGCCATCGTCTCTACCTCCGCAGCATGAACGAGATCTGCTGCATCCTGCTGGACAACTAACGTTCCACAAAAAACTTATGAGCGTTGCGGCAGATCCTGCTTAGCCGTTTTGCCATCACATTTGCCCTTGGTGGGGCCGACCGTAATCGGCCCTGCCTCCCCTTACCGCTACGCACCGTGGCCATCCCTGCCCGATGGGATAAGGACGGCAATCCTTCAATTGGTGAAGGCCAATGGCGGCGCGTGATTCGCTGTCAAAGCGGTACAACCGACCGGCCCGCCGGAACACACTCAAATGAGCGCTGGAGATCTATTGACATTTGCGAGTAGAGGTTGTACAATATATATGAATTGGGGTGAAACTTGGGGGCCCTTGAGCCGCATTTCGGCCGCGCACACGTTGGGTTCATTTCGCCGTCGTGCGAGCTTAACCCCTCAGATCTGCCATGCCATGGCGGTACGCTGTTTCGCCAGAGGATCGCGTTACGGATTGCCGGGCAAGGGGCGACAAGTGGGTAGGTAATATATGCGCAGGGTGATTGAAGATCAGCCGGTGGAATATCCGACTCCCGAGGACGTTTTCCAAGTCGGCATCAAGGAGATGCTGGATTGTGGAGCAGGCACCTGGTGCCATTTCGACGATGCGGATTCATCCGTCTGGGCGGAGGTGACACCAGACGGGCAGGGCCTGCACATTAAGCTGTCTTGTCCGCACCCGGACCAGCTCAGAGATGTTCTCATCATGCAGATACTGAGTGGTTCCAACCATTGGCAGATCGTCGAATTTCGTGGAAAGAGCCTTCTGTCTCAGGGCCGGATTGCCTTCCTCGCACCGCAGGAGGATCTTGATGGGATTGCGGCGTTCATAGACAATTTCTTCGTCAACACGTGCCCGAAAGGGCGAAGCTACTGTGTGTTGGGATCGGTGCAAGCGTGAGGGCCTACCCTTCAGTCGTGCGGGGCCCCAAGCCGCTCCCATCCCCGCGGTAGAGGATCATCAACGCCCGCGCACGGCCAGGGCACTCTCAGATTTGGCTACTTCGGCTAGGTCCCCTCTGGGCGGCAGACGCAGCGCCCGCCTCTCAGGCTGCCGCACCCCGCACGTCGGCGCAGACAGAAAGACCCGTTCAAGACGCAATGTGAAATGTGTAGGTGTGACCGCCTGAATTCGACCCCCTGGATTCCCCCTGGATTCCCTCACCCCTACCACGCCTGGGAGCGCGGAACCAACGAGAACACCAACGGCCTCTTACGCCAATACCTGCCCAAAGGCACGGACCTGAGCCAGGTCACGGACGAGCAACTCCGTTCCTCTGTCCGCCAGATCAACCACCGGCCCCGCAAATGCCTCCGCTTCCAAACGGCCTTTGAGGCCTTCCATCCTCGCCCGCCCGGATAGTCCTTGCGGCCCGTTCTCACCCGCGATACACTGGCCGTGCCGGCGCCGAGGATAGGGCGCTGCTGGGAAGCAACCCGAGCGCCGCTCCGGCCCAGGGACAGGAGACGACGTTGTAGCTATACTACGTCGCCTTATCCCCTTGATCCTGCCTCTGGCCCAAGGCGGTAAATCCCAGGGGTCTGGGGACAGCGTCCCCAGAACGCACACAAGTGAATAGACGACCGGTCGGCTCGTGAATGTCACGCCGTGTTGCACTTCGCATGTTAATGCGCCGGGGAGGACAAGAAGCATGAGCATGCAAAAGTACTGCCAGTTATTGCTTGTGTTCAGAAATGAAGGCATTCGATTCAGGACATTCATGAGTGCCCGATGGTTCATTGTCAAAGCAGTCCTGCTGGCGGTGTCGCTCGCAATCGTGTCCACGGAGGATGCCGTCGTTCGTACGGTCGGCCTGGTCGTATTGGGATTTGTGCTGGGTACGACGACCGCCAGCATCCGCAGCTATGTTGTCACCAAGAGATATTGGGTGTGCCAGAGGGAGCTTCTCGATTGGCCCAAGGTCGAGGCATGCATGAAGCAGCCCAATTCATGAACGAGGCTCTATGTTTCTATTTCTTTCTAGTATCTATGTGTACCTTCGGGGGAGATTCGCCGAACATCTTACTTATTGCGGTCTCGAATTGAGTATGACCATGTCCCCTCAAATTCCCCTCAAAGGCGCATCCACCGCCGATGAACGCGGATGAACGCCGATATTCGTGACGATCATCAAGGGTAAATCATCTATCCCAAGGCCCGGAGTTCAGATCATCCACAGATTACCCAGATTTTCACAGATTCGGAAACAGCAAATCTGCGTCAATCGGCGAAATCTGCGGTTGACAACACTCACTTCCATCGAAGCTGCTTCAATTCTTCCTCGGTGCGGATGAACTTCACCGTGCCGTCATTGAGCAGGACCAAGCCGCCCTTGGGGTCGTGATTGTCGAACGTGAACAACTCCGGTCCACCGTGTTGATTCCATCCCACTTTCGTCTCGAATAGCAGGATCGTGTCTTTTGGCGAATCGGGCTTGCAGTCTGGATTCATCGCGTAGTGACACACTTGTGCCCCAGGGCATTCGAACGCCCCACCCCTGGCATGCAAGTCAGCAATCAGGTGTCTGTTGTGTCGCAGAATCCCATCGCACCATTCTGTGGGAGATCGGGACACCCCTGCCTCCGCCATCCTGGACAGAATGTTGTGGAGGTGCGAGAGGTTGGCCATGCAGCCAAACCTCAATGCGAAAGGCCAGACCTGCGGCGTCAGGAGACGAAGATGTGGAAGTCCTCTGGGATACTCGAAATCGTGTCCATCGTCGGTGCGCACGGTAGTCCCAATCACTCGGAGGGATATCACACGCTCATCACCTTTATAGCCAGTAAGGCGAATCGTGTTCTTAATGGCTATCGCCCCTTTCGATGGTCCAATGTACGTTCCACGTCCCAACATGAAATCGTGAAATGCAAGATATTTAATATCCTCTTCGTCATCTGAGACGATCGCTTTCAGGTCCTGCAAAGTCTTGCTTTCGTCGGCATTCAATAAAGTTCTCTCGTCATCGCTGGGAAAGAAGTACTCCAGAGTAGACGGCTCAAATTGGATTTCCACCCGTGTGCAGCGAGACAATTCATAGCCCAAGTCCGGCGGGTCCTTCGTTGGTTGCCCGTACAGAATAGGCATTATACAAGGGAGAAGGACGAAAAACACAACAACCACCCCGGCAATGCCTCGTCCTGAATAGGCAAGGCGTACGATTCGGTGTACATTCGCTCTCATAGTCGTCTCCTGGCAATCCTGGGTCACCCCTACCCATTTCACTTTCTTCACAAACTCGCGTCCTTCTGTCAACCCAGTCCCTCAAATCCCGCTGGTAGAATATCACCGCGGCCCGCACGCTGCAACGAGACTCTCCCTCGTGGTCTGACCTCTCGATCACGTGCCGCTTGGGTTACCTACGTACCGCAGATCGGCCCGTCCTGGCACAACGTCGGTCGCCGCAGGCAGGAGGATGCATCCGAGGCAAAATGCGAAGGGTGCAGGGATGAGCCCGGTTTCCTGTCAACCCGGCCTTCGGCCGGAACTGATGCGTTTAGCGCTTTGCGGGTACCGGCGGGGAGATAGTCGGCTCCCCGTTGCGAGCCTTCATGGATGGGGCCACGGGTGCTGCCCAAGTCGGATAGCCTCCAGAAAGCCATCGGCGTCAGAGCATTCCACCACGTCCGCTCCGCCCTCCCCGCCGGCACCTCAAATGCGATAAACGCCAACCGCCGCTCCTCTCGTCCGGCCTCCACTTTTAGGGAGTGTATGTGAAGCCGGTTCAGACCGGCATGGGCTTTGGGGGCCCCCTCCCTGCCCATGAATCATCGGCAGAGCCTGCCCCGAGCACAGCGAGGGGATGCCGATGCCACAAGACTTCACGGGCATGGTGGGCACAGCGCAGGGTTCCCAAACGCGATGGATCGCGTTTGGGGTCCCCCACCCTACGAATAACCACGTTTGTGCAACAGTTGAAAAGGCAAAACACCTTGCGTGCGAGAAATTCTTTATTCCTTTGGGCACAAGAGGTTACGCGACATGACAGCGTCGTGCGCGCACAGAATTTCGGCACGATTCGTGCAACACGGCCCACAGGTAGAGGGACGCTCGGGTCCGGGCGGACCCTCGGATTTATGATTTGCTGATTTTGCGATTTATGATTTGAAAGCGGAAGGAAGAGACATGAGGACCGGGGCAGATGAATTGCGGATTTCCGGAACGGCACCGGGCAACCGGCGTCCGCCTTCGGCGGAGTTGTCGGATTGCGGATTGCGGATTGAATACAAAGTTGCAGTGGACCGCCCGGCCTGCGGCCTGCTGCACCGGGCCTGCGCGGGCTGGTTGTACAAACAAACCCAATTGGGCGGAGCCAATCGTGCAAAACGAACCCAATCTGGCCCTGCCTGGGCAGGGCTAGGTCCCCGGAGGGCGAAGCATACGAAACGAAGCCAATTTCCCGGCGTGGCCGGATGGGACGCGGCCTCGGGGCGAGGGGCAACCTGCAAAACGAAGCCAGTTTCGGCCGACAGGAAATCCCACCATTCCACTATTCCATTGTTCCAGTATTCCAGTCCCCGACGGTTCTTGTTGGCGGCCCTTGGGCGGTCTATAATGTCTCCCGTGCGTGAAGGTTGATGCGGCGCGGGTTTCTGGAAAGAGGCGAAGGCATGTGGAATTTCTTTGAGCAACCGTGGACCCTGCTGGCAGCGGCGGTCCTGGTCCTGTTCGGCGTTCTGACATTTCGGAGCGTCTGGTCCGAGAAGAGAAAGCCGTGGCAGTGGCTCCTGCCGGCCGGCGTGGCCCTGCTGGGCGTGGGACTGGACCTCGGCGTGACCACGGATCTGGAGAAGATCAACCAGGTCATAAGAACGGGCCTCAAGGCGGTCCAGGAGGAGAATTGTGCCGCCATCGCCCCCCTGATCGCGGCGGACTACCAGGACTCCTACCACAAGAGCAAAGAGAGCCTGCTGGACCGGTGCCGGGTCCGGCTGGTGCCGCCGGCGGTCCAGAGAATTCGCAGGGTCAGCACCAAGGTCGAAATCACGTCGCCGAACGCCAAGGTGGCGTTGTCCGTCTGGATGACGTTCGACCCCAACAGCATCTGGGCCCAGGCCTACAAACAGACGGCTCTCATCGCGGTAGACGTGTACTTCCGCAAGCAGCCGGATAAGACCTGGCGGGTCAGCCGCGTCGAAGTTCGCGAAGTGGACAAGATGCCGGCCTCCTGGGGCGTGGCGAAGGCCCCAGCGAGCGAGCTCACGCACCCCAGCCAGACGCTGTGAATCACGAGACCTTTTGACCGGCCGTCAATTGGGATGCGACGGAGGCAGTCGCCGCCCGGACCTTCTCCTCGTCCGCGAGATAATAGTGCGTCCGGGCCTTGAGGCTGTCGTCCAGTTCGTAGACGAGCGGGATGCCGGTGGGGATATTGAGTTGGGTGATCTCCTCGTCGCTTACGTGGTCGAGGTACTTGACCAGAGCCCGGAGGCTGTTGCCATGGGCGGAAATGAGGACCCTCTGCTTCTGTCGCAGGACGGGGACAATCGTCTCGTGCCAGTAGGGCAGGACGCGCTCCAGCGTCGTCTGGAGCGACTCGGTGCCGGGCAGCAGCTTCCGCGGCACTTTCGCGTAGCGCGGATCGTGACACGGGTGGCGCGGATCGCTCTCGGGCAGCGCCTCCGGCGGGATGTCGTAGCTGCGGCGCCAGATCTGGACCTGCTCGAGCCCGAACTTCTCCACCATCGCGCTTTTGTTGAGACCCTGGAGAACGCCGTAATGCCGCTCGTTGAGCCGCCAGGAACGATGGACCGGAATCCACATCAGATCCATATCATCGAGGATGATCCACAGCGTCCGGATGGCCCGCTTCAGAACCGAGGTGAAGGCAACATCGAACGTGTATCCTCCTTCCTGGAGGGCCTGGGCGGCTTCGTGAGCTTCTTGAATGCCCTGCTGCGAGAGATCGACATCCGTCCAGCCGGTGAAGCGGTTCTCCAGATTCCACGTGCTCTGGCCGTGCCTGACCAACACCAACGGGATCATGCCATCTTCCCCCTTTCCAGCACAGGATCATCGAGGGATACTGGAATACTGGAATGTGGGGAAGCGTGCCAGCGTCCACCCATTATTCCACATTCCATTATTCCGATATTCCATCCCCGCCCTACAGGCTCACCGGCTTGCACAGGTTCTTGTCGTTGGCGGCGACCCGGCCGCAGATCTTGCACATGGACTTGCCGTCCCGCACGAGTTCCTTGTACTCCTCGGGATTGCTGATCTGGAAACCGAGGTTGTTCAGATAGCAGAGGTGCTTATCGTGACCCGGGTGCGGCATGTCTATCTTGGCCATGATACCTTCCCTTCTCTGACTCCTATTTCTGAGCCCATCGGGACGGTCGCCCTTGCTTGGGACCAGTTCCCGGCGGGCTATTCTGTATACACGCCTCGTACCCTGGCGGTTCAAGGTTCGACCAGCGCCGGCCGGTCGCTTCCCGATACCCAGGACAGGTGCTGGACGCACGACGGCCGCGGCGCTATACTGGTGACCCAAGTAGGTATACCCAGCAGAATCACGACAGTGCGTGGAGGACAGAAGATGGAGTACCGCAGGATCATCCCCTGTTTGGACGTTAAGCATGGCCGGCTCGTCAAGGGCGTCAATTTCGTCAATCTCAAGGACGTCGGCGACCCTGCCGAGAATGCCGCCGCCTATAGCGCGGCGGGCGCGGACGAGCTCGTCTTCCTCGATATCACGGCCACGGTGGAGAATCGCAAGACGCTCCTCGACGCCGTCAAGCGAACGGTGGAACGGACCTCGGTGCCACTGACGGTGGGCGGGGGCATCAGCAGTTGTCCGGCCATCGAGGAGTTGCTGGGCCTGGGCGTGGCGAAGGTCTCAATAAATACCGCCGCGGTGCGCCAGCCGGACCTCGTCCGCCAGGCGGCGAAGAAGTTCGGCAGTGACAAGATCACGATCGCCATCGACACCGCCAAGAACGCCAAGATGCCTTCGGGCTTCGAGGTCATGATCCGGGGCGGCACGACCGGCGCCGGAATTGACGCCGTCGAGTGGGCGAAAAAGGTCGAGGGCCTCGGCGCAGGAGCGATTCTGCCGACGAGCATGGACACGGACGGCAAACAGACCGGCTACGATCTGGCCATGACCCGGGCGATCGCCGATGCCGTGAAGCTGCCGGTCATCGCTTCCGGCGGGGCCGGCACGCTGGAACACCTCTACGAGGCCATTGCCGAGGGTCATGCCGACGCCGTGCTGGTCGCCTCCATCGCGCATTTCGGCAAATACAGCATCCGGCAGATGAAAGAATACCTCGCCGGCCGGGGCGTCCCGGTCCATCTGTGACACCTCGGTCCGGGCCGCCCCTGTACGGGCAAAATGATTTCGGGACTCTGCGCCGATGTCACGGTGGTTCTACTTATGGCCCCTTTATACCGGTCCATAGCCGAAGCGGCGGCAAAAAGGCGGCTCTGGGATTTTTCCGCCAAAGTCCACCGCCGGTTTTTCCGATAAGGAGGAGGGTGATGGTTCAGAAACCTTTGTCAGGAACCCAGTAACCGCCCATGTTCGGCAGACAAAAAAAAGATGGCTTCCTGCTGAAGACGAAACTCTTCTTTCTCCGTTGGTATCCGAGCAGTCGCTGCTGTATCAACGTCGGCAGCCGGCGGCGCCCTCCGCAACTGATGCCCCCGCTCATGGTGCGTAAGCCCGAGTGGCGACGATAGTCCATCGCTCGTCTTTCGTCTATCGGCGGCGCGGCTCGTTACGTCTGACGTCGGAACGTCCTGCGAAACGAGCATCGCAACCGTTTGACGATCCTTACCTTTTGCGTTGCCACCACCTCCGCTTCGTCGCATTCCGATGGCCCACGTTGAAGATCCGGCATGCCACCCGCCGGAGCCTGCTCTGGGGCTTGGCGCGGGCCCGGGCGCACACCCAGTCCCGCAGGAGCACCCGCAAGCCGAGAAACTCCAGGCCGACCAGAGCCAACCAGGATCCGGGCGTAAAGGGCGTAAAGAGAGCGGCCAGTCCCAGGAGCAGCAGGAAGACCCCAATGACTATCCGCAGAATCCTTCTCGTCAGGAGCCAACGAGGCGAAGCCGCCGATGTCTTCGGTTCCACTTCCGGCGGGTGCACCGCTTTCCCGTCGTCCATTGCCGGCCCTTCCGATAAGCCGGGATCGTTTCCGTTCTGTCCAGGACTCATGCAGCCAGATTACTATAGGAACCCTGGCATCACAAGGCTCAATATCAACCTGAAGAATCCTCAAGCGTGTACGCTCTCGACCCGGATTACAGAAGCGGGACCTGCACCTGGGGGGTACAGGTCCCGCGACGAATCACCTTGCGCCCGCGGCTGCGGGGAATGCTCAAGGGACAGCCGGCGCCGGCTTGGCCAGGCCAATGTCATCGATGAAGATCCGACCGGTGCCACCCTTGGCCGGGTTGGCCCGGTCGCCCACACCGATCACGATGGTCTTGACCGCGGCCGCACTGACCCCGCCGAAGCTGCTTAACGGGATTTTCCATTCGGCCCACTTGGCCGTGGTCACGATCTTCGCATCGGGATGAACCACCGAGGCCGTGTGGTTCGAAGTATCCTTCAGCGTGACATAGAGCCCAGCGGCCTTGTTGGCGGCCCTGCCCTGGATGTACAGCACCAGCGTATCGGTGCCGTCGGCCGTCCAGTTCTGCTTGGCCGTGAAGGTCTGCTCGGCCTCGCTGTAGAACGGCGCGTTGACGTTGTTGTAGTCCAGGGGCATCGACTGCTTGCCGCCGTGAACGATCGTCTGCTCGGCAAACGGGGCGACGGCATTGCCGACAATCGAGCCGCTGAGCCCGTTGGTCAAGCCATCGATCCAGGTGTCGAAGATCGTGGTCTTGGCATCGAGGTCATCCGTGTAGCTCTCGAAATCGTCCACCGGCACGACCGTGGTGAAGCTCCAGACCCCGCCGGCCTTGACGACGTCGCCCGGTCCAATCTCATCCACGCGCCAGTAATAGGTCGTCGCCGGTTGGAGCTCGCCCGGCGTGAATGTCGTCTCCGTCAGCACGCCTTTGTCGACGCCTGTCGCGCCCTGTTTGACCGCGTCCAAGTTATCGCCGAAATAGAGATGGTGCGTCAGAGCGTTGGTGCCCTTGCTCCAGGCCAGCGCCGCGGCGGGCGAGGCGGTATTCGCGCCATTGGCCGGCGCGGGATCGTAGGCCGTGGCAGGCTGCGCCAGGAAGCTCCAGACATCTCCGGCGTAGACCTTCCCCGTGTCCGGATCGATCTCGTCCACGCGCCAATAGTACGTGGTGCCCGGCTGCAAACCCGGGACATAGAAGAACATCTTCAGCGGCTGCCGGGGACCGGCCAGGTTGGCGGCGGTCAGGTTCGGGTCCGTCCCCACGTACACGTCGTGCAGCTTGACCGTGTCCAGCGATTTCCATTGCAGCAGCGGCATGGTGACGGTGCGGACACCGTCCGCCGGGCTCGGGCTCCAGGCCTTGATCCGGGCGCGGGCGGCATCTGGAAGATCTCTTTCACTTCCGCCGCGGTGATCGCGCGGTTGTAGAAGCGTGCTTCGTCGAGCATGCCGTCGAAGGCCTCGTGCTCATCCGGGTTGTCGTCATCGCTGATGTTGGCGACCGGATCGAGGGCAGTCAGACCGGTGTACGTCCCTTCGGTCGACTTCACACCGTTCGTGTAGACGACGTATTTGCCGTTGTCCCAGGTCAGGACAATGTGGTTCCAGGTCTTGGTCGCCAAGGCCGCGGTGTCCGTCCATTTGGCGTGCGTGTCGCCGAGGCCGATCGACAGGGTGGTCACACCGCTGTTCAGGTAGATCTGGATGCGATTGACATACGGCGGGCGGGTGGTGTGCCCGAAGAAATAGCGGGTCCGCGCCGCCTGCGGATCGTTGAGGTACCCCCACAAGGAGATCGATCCCGCCGCGACGGACATGCCCGTCGTCGGAAACTCCACGTGCGCCTCGTCCACATCGGTGGCAAAGAGCACAGCGCCCCCAAAGCGTCCCGGGACCCATTCGGCCTTGTTCCCGGACAGCGTGCCATCGTGGCCGTTGCCGGAGGAGTCGGCCGCGAAGGTCCCGCTGCTTTCGTCCAGCTTGAAGTAGGAAACCAGTCCATCCTGGAGTCCGGCCTGCACCGGAACGACCGCAGCGCCCACGACCAGGAGAGTACAGATCAACACGGGCTTTCTCAACATAGTTGTCCTCCTTCCAAATCATGTGGGGGGTGATAATTCACCCCTCCGTGTCATAACGTTTACGGTTTCACCAGGCTGATGTCATCGATGTAGAGCACCCCTTTGCGTCCGGCCACCGGATTCGCCTTGTCGCCCACGCCGATGGATATCTTCTTGATCTTGGTCAAATTCACGCCGGTGAAGCTGCTCAGCGGGATCTTCCACTCGACCCAGTTCGTCGCCTTGAGGATCTGGGCGTCAGGATTGACCACCGTCGCGATTTTGTTCGAGGAATCCTGGATCGTGATGTACAGCCGATCGGCCGGCGGCACCGTTGCGTCGGGGAGGAGGGCCGTGCCCCACAGGTTGGGATGGTGGGGGTCCCCGCCCGTGGCATGCCAGGCGATCTGGGAATCGACGTCACCGCCATCGTCATCATCGTCCACCATTACATTTATCCCGATCAGCCGGCCCGCCTGCGCCGGCCCGCCGTTCATCATCGCCCACGGCAGCTTGACCTCCATGCGATAACTGGAAGCGGTTGCGACCACCGCATACTGCACGCCCGCCAGGCTGGCCGGAGAGCGATACCACTCGACAGGTACTTCCACTACGCCGTGGTTCCAGCGGAAACAGTACTGGTAGTCATTCTTGCCGTCCGGGGCGGCGTCTTTGCTGTTGTCCCCATCGATGAAAATCTCGATACGGTCATCCAGCCATCCCTGGGTCGGGTCAGAATCCTGTACCAGAGCCTCATCATTGACATCGACGAGCACGTAGAGGTAGGTGGTGTCGTACAAGACCCGGAATTGGCCGGAGCAATCCGTCGGCCCGGTCGGGGCCGTGCCGTCGTTTGTGCTGTTAATGTACTGGACACTCGCCCGGGCCCACGCGTCGTCAACCTTGGCATCGATTACCGGAGTCGCCATCGGAATGTCGAAGTCCACCCCTTTGCCCTGGACGTAGAGCACCAGGGCCTCGACGCCGCCTGCCGTCCAATCCTGGGCGGGGGCAAACTCCTGCTCGACCTCACTGTAGAAAGGCTTGGCAAGGTTGTTGTAGTCCAGCGGCATGGATTGCAGGCCGCCATGGATGATCGTCTGCTCGGCAAACGGAGCCGTCATGTACCCCACCAGCGAACCCGTGCTGTTGGTCAAGCCATCGAGCCAGGTCTCGTAGATCCGGCTGCCCTCTTTGTCGGTATAACCTTCGAAGTCGTCGACGGTCGTCCACGTGGTGAAGCTCCAGACGGGCCCGGCCTGGACGGCGCCGCTCACGACCTCGTCCACACGCCAGTAATAGGTCGTTGCCTCCTGCAGGCTCCCGGGCTTGAATGTCTTCTCGTCCACCGGCAACAGGCCTTTGTCCGCACTCGCCGCCGCCTGGGCAACCGGGTCACGACTATCACTGAAATACACGTGGTGCTGCGTGGCGCCTCGACCCGGCCACCACTTGAGAACCGCTGCCGGAGGCACGGTCGTGGCTCCATCGGGCGGGTCGGGGTAGTAGGCCGTCAGCGCCTGTGTGATGAAGGTCCAGACATCGCCGGTGATGACGGTGACGCCATCCTTCTCGATCTCATCCACGCGCCAATAATACGTCACGCCCGGCTCCAACCCCGTCGTGTAATAGAACATGGCCAGAGGTTGCCGAGGTCCGACCAGATCGGCGGTGCCGAATTCCGGGGTCTTGCCAATGTACACATCGTGGAGCATCGCCGTGCTGCCGGCCGTCCATCGAAACAGCGGCATAGCCACATCCGCCGTCCCGTTGGCGGGATTGGGATTGGTCGCCTTCTCCTGGCCCCAGGAAACGCCACACAGACCCAGCATGATGGCCAGGATCGTTAGAGAGGGTGCTTTCATGCTCATGTCGGTCCTCCTTTTGAGCAGACGTGATCGCGCGAAACGACTCGGGCAGGGCCTGCACTTGAAGGTCCAGGCCCTGCCCTGTACGTTTTCGCGACGTCACGTCGATTCGTTTTCGAGATGGCTCATCCTGCTGCCTACTGGGCCGCCGGCGCCGGCTTGGCCAGACCAATGTCATCGACGAACAGCACGCCGGTGCCGCTCGCCGCGGGATTGGCCTTGTCGCCTACACCGATGATCAGCGTCTTGACCTTGGCCAGGTTCACACCCGCCGTCGCGAACTGGCTGAGCGGGATTTTCCACTCGGTCCACTTGGTGGCCTTTACCAGCGCGGCCCCGGCCGTCACCGTCCCCGTCTTGTTCGAGGCGTCTTTCAGTTGCACATACACCGGGGCTGCCTTGCTGCCGGCCTTGGAGCGGACGTACAGAACCAGCGTGTCCACGCCATTCGCCGTCCAGTCCTGCACCGGGGCGAACGTCTGCTCCGCTTCGCTGTAGAACGGGGTCTTCACGTTGTTGTAATCCAGGGGCATCGACTGCTTGCCGCTGCGAACCATCGTCTGCTCGGCAAACGGAGCGACGGCATTGCCGACAATGGAGCCACTCAAACCGTTGGTCAGACCATCGATCCAGGTGTCGAAGATGGTGGTCTTGGCGTCCAGATCGTCATTGTAGCTCTCGAAGTCGTCCACCGGCACAACTGTCGTGAAGCTCCATACCCCGCCGGCTTTCACGACGTCGCCTGGTCCAATCTCATCCACACGCCAGTAGTACGTCGTCCCCTCTTGCAGATCGCCCGGCGTGAAAGTCGTCTCTTCCAGCACGCCTTTGTCGACGCCGGTCGCTCCTTGCTTCACCGCCTCCAGGTTGTCGCCAAAGTACAGATGATGCTTCAGCGCGTTGGTGCCCTTGCTCCATGCCAGCACGGGAGCGAGCAACGTGGTGTTCGCGCCGGTGGCAGGTACCGGATCATAAGCTGTGGGCGGCTGCGCCAGGAAGCTCCAGACATCCCCGGTATGCACGGTCGTTCCATCCGGGTCGATCTCGTCCACGCGCCAATAGTACGTGGTGCCCGGCTGCAGGCCCGGGACATAGAAGAACATCTTCAGCGGCTGGCGGGGACCAACCAGATTCGCGGCGGTCAGATTCGGGTCCGTGCCCACGTACACGTTGTGGAGCATGATAGTATCCACCGACTTCCAGGTCAGCAACGGGAGCATGACGTTCCGGGCGCCGTCAGCCGGATTCGGTTCCCAGGCCTTGATCGGAGGCGCCTGAGGCACATGAGGCAACTGGAAGATCTCTTTCATCTCCGCCGCCGTGAGCGCCCGGTTGTAAACCCGTGCCTCGTCGAGCATGCCGCCGAAAGCCTCGTAGGGCGCGCTACTTCCATCGTTGGCGAAATTGGCCACCGGATGGATAGCCGTCAGGCCCGAGTACGTGCCGTCCGACGCCTTCTCCCCGTTCACGTAAACGACCAGGGCCCCATTGTCCCACGTCAGGGCCACATGGAGCCATTCCTTCATCGGCATTTCCTTGATGTCCACCTTCGAGCTGTGGCTGGCGCCTAACCCGATGTCCAGAAGCCTCGAGTTCGTGGTTCCTTCCTGCATGTAGATCTGGATGCGGTTATTGAACTGCGGCTGGGTCGTATGGCCGAAGAAGTACCGGCCACTCGTCGCGGGCTGCGGATCGGCCAGGTATCCCCAAACGCAGATCGTTCCCGCCGTTACGGACATGCCCACCGTCGGGAATTCCAGGCGGTCCGCAATCTCCGTCGCCACGGGAGCAGCGCAGGCGAGGGCCGCCCCGTCATATCCCATCGCCCAGCCCAACGTCGGTCCGATCAGGGTGCCGTTGTTTCCGCTGCCGGAGGCATCGGCGGCCACGGTTCCGCTGCCCTCGTCCAGCTTGAAGTAGGCGACCAGCCCATCCTGCAGATCGGCCTGCACCGGAACGATCCCCGCCATCACCACGAAAAGAACACACATCAGCATCAGTTTTTGGTACATACAGTCCTCCATCTGAGTCGACTATTCACAGTTCATTTTTACCATGGCCGGCTGCAAGGCCGACAAGTCGTAAAGACATTACGGCGTGGGCAGGGGCGAATGAGGATTCGCCCCTGCCCGCCGTGACATTACGGTTTCACCAGGCTGATGTCATCGATGTAGAGTTTCCCGGTGCGTCCGGCCGTCGGCTTCGCCTTGTCCCCCACGCCGATGGTCAGCTTCTTGACCTTGGTCACATTCACGCCCGTGAAACTGCTCAGCGGGATCTTCCACTCGGCCCAGGTGGTCGCCTTGAGGAGCGCCGCATCCGGGTTCGCGACTACCGCAGTCTTGTTGGCGGAATCCTGCAGCGCGACGTAAACCAGGTCCGTCCCCACCGGTCCCGGCGGCGCGACCAGCGCCGTGCCCCAACTGGCGGGTACCTGCCAGTCGGCTCCTGTCGTGGAGTGCCATGCCAACTGCCGCTCGCGGGTGTCCAGACCGTCATCGTCATCGTTGTAGAAGCAATCCACTCCCATCAGTTTGCCCACGGGCGCGGCCCCGCCGAGCAGCGATTGCCAGGGCATCCGGATCTCAATCGACCATCCGGTCGGCGTGTTGACCTGGGCAAAGCTTATGCCGGTGATATTCGTGTTGGTCCCCTGGATATCGGTAGCCGTCCACCCGAAGGTGTACTGCCGATTGTTGCCGGCCAAGGGCGACGGCCCTTTCCCATTGTCTCCATCCACGTAGACCTCGACGCTGTCGTCCAGGTACGCCGCAGTGGAGTCGTTGCGCAGGGGGCTGTCGTTGACATCGACAAAGACATACAGATAGGTGTCGTCGTACAACTGCCGGAACTGGGCGGAAGCATCCAACGGCCCCGTCGGGACGGCGCCGTCGATGTTCCTGGTGACCGGCAGGATCGTCGCGTTGGCCCACACGGCCTCGGCCTTGCCGTCAATCACCGGCGTCGTCGCCGCCTTCACGATGTCGAAGTCCACCCCTTTGCCCTGCACAAAGAGCACCAGCGTGTCGGTGCCACCTGCCGTCCAATCCTGCGCGGGGCTGAACTCCTGCTCGGCCTCACTGTAATAGGGCTTGGCGAGATTGTTGTAGTCGAGCGGCATGGATTGCAGGCCGCCATGGACGATCTTCTGCTCCGCAAACGGAGCCGTCATGTACCCGACCATCGCCCCGGTGTTGTTCGTCAAGCCATCAATCCAGGTCTCGTAGATCCGGCTGCCCTCGGCATCCGTGTAGCCCTCGAAGTCGTCCACCGCCGTCCACGTCGTGAAGGTCCAGACCGGACCGGCCGTGGGGCGCCGCCCACGATCTCGTCCACGCGCCAGTAGTAGGTCGTCGCACCCTGGAGGGCGCCGGGGGCGAAGGTATTCTCGGCCAGCGCTTGCAGGCCTTTGTCCGCTCCGGCCGCCGCCTGGGCGACTGCGTCGCGATTGTCACTGAAATACACGTGATGCTGCGTGGCGTTCTTGCCCGCCAGCCACTTGAGCGTTGGCGTGGGAGAGACAACGGTCGCCCCGTCCGCCGGGTCCGGCCGATAGGCGGTCAGCGCCTGGGTCATGAAGGTCCAGACATCGCCCTTGATGATGGTAACCCCGTCCTTCTCGACCTCATCGACGCGCCAGTAGTAGGTCACTCCCGGCTCCAGCCCGACCGTGTAGTAAAACATGGCCAGAGGTTGGCGCGGTCCGACCAGATCGGTCGCGCCCAACTCCGGGGCCTTGCTCATGTACACATCGTGGAGCATCGCCGTGCTGCCGGCCGTCCAGCGGAACAGCGGCATGGCCACATCCGCCGCCCCGTTGGCCGGATTGGGATTGCTCGCTTTCTTCTGGCCCCAGGAAGCGCCACACAGACCCAGCACGATGGCCAGGATTGTCAGATACGGTACTTTCGTCCTCATGTCAGTCCTCCTTCAAACCAGCACGCCCACGAGAAATGGTCAAGCTCTGGCCACACGCCAGAAGTCTTCGTTACACGCCAATCCGACTGCCACGATGTGTCCAGATGCGCGCGGGGTCACGCCACCCCGACCGAGGAACCGGGATGTGAACCTGGTGATCCGGCTGCTCATTTCCTTCCTTCCGATGCACATGAGCCGCGAATTACCCTGACCCGCACGAATCTGCGAGATGATGATGAGCCTGTAGTTGCACTGCCGGCTCCGTGATGGTTGCCGCCCTGCTCCGAGAGTACCAACACTACAACGCTCGATCCACGTCGGCCCCACCGTCAGCTTGAAAGCTATGCGGTTGGCACAGCCGCACGTCCTTCTATTTTATACCAGATGCTGCGTCTCGATTTCAAGAAAAATCTCCCGCACGCTCGCCACGTCACTGGGGAGGATCCCCCGTCACAAGTCTTTTCGCCGCAACCACTTAAAGAGGCCCGATTCACCGCACGGGCTAATCCCTCCCAAATGCGGGGACATTTCGCCGCCTCGACGCGACAAGCCCGGTCTCCGGAATGAGCATGTCCACCTTGTCGAGTACTCCGCAGGGCCACCCAATCCACCCCCATCAGACTTCTCTTCTCTCCGCGCAAATACATCCGCGCCGCCTCCTGAACCCCGCGTCCCGTTTTTCCCGGACCATCGCTGCGGATCGCAGCTCTGCCCATAGGCCCAACTCCCCCAGGCGAATTCCTTGCAGGCACCAGACACCCCGCCAGAGCCACGCACAGCACCACAGAAACCTGATGAAGATGACATCCTCTCGTTCTCCCATCACTACCCATTTTGACTCAAGATTTTTGAATAGCACCTCCGATACTACCAGCATGAACATGTTACCCAAGTTGACATACTACGCCGCGTCAATCTTCCTCATATTACACATGGCAGCCAAATTCATACAAAGTAGGTAAAGGAGAACCAATGGTTAAAGAAGATGCCCTTGCTCGTTATCTCGAAGCCCTCCTCCAAGGCGACAGAAAGGCGTGCCGGTCGGTCGTCGAAGAGACGCTGCAGAGCGGCATACCCGCCAACTCGGTCTACCTGCACCTGATCTGGCCCGTCATGGCCGAGATCGAGCGGCTCCAACGGACGGACCGGATCACCTCCGTCCAAGAGCATCTTGCGACACGGATCAACCGGACGATTGTCGATCAATTACAGAACAAGCTGCCCCGCCGCCCTGCCAAGCAAAAGAAGGCCGCCGTGTGCTGCGCTCGTGACGAGCTGCAGGAGCTTGGCGCCCAGATGATCGCGGACCTGTTTGAGAGCGATGGCTGGCAGGTACGTTTCCTCGGCGGCGGCCTGAGCAACGATGACATCTTCGCTTTCATCAACGAGTATGCCCCCGATGTCCTGCTGGTTTATGGGACCACTCCGAAGCAGGCGCCGGATATCCGGCGGCTCATCGACCGGGTGCGGGCGGTGAACGCGTGGCCCGACATGCGGATTATCGTCTCCGGGGGGCTGTTCAACCGCGCCGAGGGCCTCTGGGAAGAGATCGGGGCCGATGGGTTCGCGGCCACGGCCGCGGACGTCCTTCAGGTAGCCGGCGATGACACCCAGGTTGCCAACCCCGACCGCCGGACCGTCAACCGTCGCAAGCGCAGACAGCAGATCGAAGCGCGCGAGCCGGTCCCCGCGGTGTGACTCCTCGCACGTACGTCCCTTAAGTCTCTTTGGTCCTCCAGGTCCCGCAAGGGTCCAAGGACCAAAGAGACCCAAAGGACCCACCTCCTGCCAGACTGCTGCGTCAGGGCACCGATTTCTGGATCTTGTACTCGACGCTGTCGACCAGCGCCAACCAACTGGCGTCAATCACGTTCCCCGAGACACCCACCGTTCCCCAGATCGACTGCTTGTCGCGGGACTCGATCACGACGCGGACCCGGGCCGCTGTCCCCGCCCGGGCATTGACCACGCGGACTTTGTAGTCGATCAGGTGCATCTCCCGAATCACCGGGTAGAAGTCTTCCAGCGATCGACGCAACGCCGCATCGAGCGCATTGACCGGGCCATCGCCTTCGCCGACCACGTGCTCGACGCGATCGCCCACCTTCAACTTGACGGTCGCTTCCGTGACCGTCTCGCCCGTCCTTTGCCGCTCCACATTCACATGGTACTTGAGCAGCTCGAACGAGGGCTTGAAGGTCCCCATGACTCTCTTGGTCAGCAGATCGAAACTCGCGTTGGCCGCCTCGAACTGGTATCCCTCATTTTCCAGCTCCTGCACGCGGGCCAGAATCTTCCTGGCCAGGGCTTTGTCCTGAGTGAGCTTCGCCTTTTCGAGCTCGGCCAGGACGTTCGACTTGCCGCTGAGCTCCGAGATGAGAAACCGGCGTTCGTTGCCGACCAGCTTGGGATCGATATGCTCGTAGCTGCGCCGGCTCTTGCGCAGGGCATCCACGTGCAGGCCCGCCTTGTGGGCGAAGGCGCTGCCGCCGACGTAGGGCAGATTCAGCGCCGGCGTAAGATTGCCGACCTCGAAGACAAAGCGCGAGGTCTCCGTCAGCATCCGCATCTTCTCGGGCGACAGCACGTCGAGCCCCATCTTGAAGGCCAGGCCGGGGATGACGGCGCACAGGTCCGCGTTGCCGCACCGCTCGCCCAGACCGTTGATGGTGCCCTGGACGTGACGGGCCCCCGCCCGTACGGCGGCGAAGGCGTTGGCGGTCGCACAATCACCGTCGTTATGGGTGTGAATGCCCACCGTCACGGAGCCGAACGCCTGGCAGACCCGCTGGGTGATCTCGAAGACCTGCTCCGGCAGTGAGCCGCCGTTGGTATCGCACAGGACCAGAACATCCGCGCCCGCTTCCGCCGCGGCAGTCAGCACCTTCAGGGCATATTCCGGGTTCTCTTTGTAGCCGTCAAAGAAGTGTTCGGCATCGAAGATCGTCTCCAGACCCTTGTGCTTGAGATACGCGCACGGACTCGGCGCAGAGCGTCAGATTCTCGTCGAGCGTGCAGCCGAGCACGTCCCGGACATGGAGGTCCCACGTCTTGCCCACGATGGTGGCGGCGGGCGTCTTGCAGGCGAGAATCGCGTTCAGCGAGGCGTCCTCACTGACCGGGCCGTCGGCCCGCCGCGTGCTGCCGAAGGCGACGATCCGCGCGTTGCTCAGGCCGAGCTTGGCCACCTCCTGGAAGAAGTGCATTTCCTTGGGATTGGACGCCGCATAGCCGCCCTCGATGTAGTGCAAGCCCAGCCCATCGAGCCATTTCGCGATGGACAGCTTATCCTCCAGCGAGAAACTCACCCCTTCCGCCTGCATGCCGTCGCGTAGGGTCGTATCGTAGAGTGCAATCTTCGTCATATCGAATTCCAACCATGCTTCGTCGGGCCGCAGCACCGGGCGACGATCCCTGCCCGTGGAGGCTCGACAGAAGGTGTCCGATTGTACCCCTTCATCCCCGTTTGTAAAGGTCAAAACCACGCCGCGTCAGCCCGAGGGCACGGTGGGGAATTCTCCGGCGTCCGCAAAATCGCGCTGCCCGGAAATAAAACTGTTGGCACGCTGCCGGGAGGGAGGTATACTCCCGGTTTTACGCCGAGGCGCTCGGCGTGACTTTCACTTGGGTCGCTCTAATACTATGATTCTGACGCAGATACTACAGCCAACGTGTGTCAAGGTTCCGTTGGAAGGCAAGGATAAGAACTCGGTCATTATGGAGTTGGTTGACCTTCTGGACGAGAACGGATTGATCCAGGACAAACAGGCGGTCGCGGATGCCGTCTTCACCCGGGAGCGGACCCGCAGCACGGGAATCGGCTCGGGGATCGCCATCCCGCACGGCAAGAGCAGCGCGGTCCGGGAGTTGGTCATGGCTCTGGGCATCGCGAGCGACCCCATCGACTTTGACAGCGTCGACAAGAGGCCCGTGTCGATCGTGATCCTGCTGGTCTCGCCCCTCGATCAGACCGGCCCCCATATCCAAGCCTTGGCGCGCATCAGCCGCCTCATGCTCGACGAGGATTTCAAGAGAGCCCTGGAGAGTGCGTCCTCGGCCCAGGCGGCCTACGATCTGATGAGCGAGCGGGAAAGCCGGTAAGAATTTATGATTTTTGATTTATGATTCGGCTTCGCAACAGGCGAATCGCCCGTCTGAAATCATAAATCATAGATCATAAATCACAGATTCCTCAGCTTCTTTCCCACAGAACCAGGCCGAGATCGAACGGGTTGCTCTGGTCGGGATGGCTCGGCAGGACTCTCACGGCCACCCCATGCTGCCCCGTCGCCTGGCATGCCATGCGGCCCGCGAACCAGTGCTCGCCATCGTCGCCCGCCTTCTGCTCGTAGGCCATGGGAATGGCGGAGCCTTCCTGGATATTGCCCCACGAGTCGGTGGGACCGTGGTACAGCTCGACCGCCACGTCGCGCGGCTGGACCCGCCCGAGCTTGATGAGGGCCCGCACCGTCAGCTCGGCGCCCACCTTCAACTGCGGCTGGCGCGGGTTCAACTGCTCGCCGCCGTTGCCGTTGCTCGTATTGAGCAGCACCTCCTTGATGGCGAATTCCGACCACGTCTGGCGGATCTCGGCTTTCCATTGGGCAAACGCTTTGGCCTTGGCCATCGCGTCGCCGGTGAGATAGCGATACCGCGCCGCCGCGGGACAATAGAACCGCCGGGTGTACTCGGCGAGCATCCGATGCGTATTGAACCGCGGGGCCACCCACCGGATACAGGCCTTCATCCTCTGAATCCAGGCCCGCGGCAGGTTATCCGCCGAACGCTGGAAGAACAGCGGAACCACTTCGTTCTCCAGCACGCTGTAAAGAGCCTGGGACTCGACCGTATCCTGGTACTCCGGGTTCTCGTAGTTCTCCCCGGCGCCGATGATCCAGCCGCCGTCCGGAATATAGCCTTCGCACCACCAGCCGTCGAGCGTGCTCATGTTCAGCACCCCGTTGACGGCCGCCTTCATGCCGCTGGTCCCGCTGGCTTCCATCGGCCGGCGCGGGTTGTTGAGCCAGACATCGACGCCCCGCACGAGGAAGCGGGCGATGTCGATATCGTAATCTTCCAGGAAGAGGATGCGCCGCCGCACCTGCTCCTGGGAACTGCTATGGATGATATGACGGATGATCTCCTTGCCGCCGTTGTCCTTGGGATGGGCCTTGCCCGCGAAGATGATCTGCACGGGCCGCTCGGTGTTGTTGACCAAGCGCGTCAGCCGCTCCATATCGCGCAGGAGCAGATCGCCCCGCTTATAGGCGACAAACCGCCGGGCGAAACCGATGGTCAGCGCCTCGGGATCGAGGACCTCTTCGGCCTGCCGGAGCTCGCCCTGGCACGTGCCGCGACGCTGCATCTGGCCCATCAGGCGCTTTCGGGCAAAGACGATCAACTGGTCTTTGCACCGCTGGTGGGCGCTCCACAATTCTTCGTCCGGAATCTGGTGCACCTGGTCCCACATGGACTTGTCGAACACGGACCCAGACCACATCGGTCCGAGATACCGGTCGTACAAGCTGGATACCTCGTCCGAGAGCCAGGTCTTCACGTGAATGCCGTTCGTGATCGAGATGATCGGCACCTCGTCGCAGGCAGTCCCGGCCAGAGCGACCCCCAGACCTCGCGGGAGATCTGCCCATGCAGTTTGCTGACGCCGTTGAGATAGCTGCTGAGCTTGATCGCCAGCACCGGCATCTTGAACGGCTCATTGTCGTCGTCGGGGAGCATGCGTCCCAACGCCAGGAACTGCCGGCGATTGATGCCCAAATGCGGGAAGTAGCCGCCGAAGTACTTGTCCATCAGGTCGACTTCGAATTCATCGAGGCCGGCCTTGACGATCGTGTGCGTGGTGAAGATGTTGCCCGACCGGGTGGCCTCGACGGCTTCCTCGAAGGTCATGTTCGTCGTGCTGCGCAGTTGCCGGATGCGTTCGAGGGCCATGAACGCGGCGTGTCCCTCGTTCATGTGGCAGACGGTCGGATTGATATCCATCGCGGTCAGGGCCTTGAGGCCGCCGATGCCCAGCAGGATTTCCTGCCGCATCCGCAGCTCGCGGTCTCCGCCGTACAGGCTGCTGGTAATCATGCGGTCGCCGGGCGAGTTGGCCGGGATGTTCGTGTCGAGCAGGTACAGCTTCAGCCGCCCCACGGAGATGCACCACACCTGCGCCTGCACCGTGCGGCCCGGGTACTCGACCCCGATGGTCAGCGGCCGGCCGCTGGATTTTCGGACCAACTCCGCCGGCATGTTGAACAGATCGTTCTCCACGTAGTTCTCTTGCTGCCAGCCGTCGATGTTCAGGCATTGGCGGAAATAGCCCTTCTGGTACATCAGGCCGACGCCGATGATCGGAATGCCGAGATCCGAGGCGCTCTTGAGATGGTCGCCCGCCAGGATCCCCAGGCCGCCGGCGTAGATCGGCAGACACTCGTGCAGTCCGAACTCCGCGCTGAAGTAGGCGATGACGACGTCGGAGGGGTTGCCGCAGACTTTCTGGAACCAGGTCGGACCTTCCAGATAGGAGCCCAGCGCCTCTGAGACCCGGTCCAGCTCACTGCGGAAGCTCTCATTCTGCGCGAGGGCCTCCAGACGCGGCTGCGCGACGTTTCCCAACAGCTTGACCGGATTGTGGCCGCACGCCGCCCAGAGGGCAGGGTCAATCCGCTTGAACAGCTCGATAAACTGCGGATTCCAGGACCAAGACAGGTTCCGGGCGAGACCGTCCAGCTCACTTAAGGATTCAGGCAGTGCCGGCAAGACCGTGAAACTACGCACACTCGGCATTGAAGACTCCTCGCAATCCAAATATCCGTAGACACACCCTGTACGTGAAGCAAGGGCAAATCCTTCGTTGGTTATCGGCAATTCCAACAGACTGCTTAACCCCAAAAGGAGCAAGGATGGGCTGATCGTGGCAGGTCGCGCGGCCCGATAAATTCGGGACCGAAGGGGTCTTCAAAAGGAAAAAGGCCTGCATGCACAGGCCTTTTCTCTGTATACAAGCTCACCTCCACCTGTGCCGTACCGTAGGCAATTGAAGGGAACCCATTACTTTCAGGTGGGTAATCGTTGCTTGCGGCCGAAAGTCCCAGTGCGTGGGCGTTTCCGGTCCGGCAAGGTCTGATTTCCCTCAGTACGGGTATCGGTTCCTTCAAATACATGCCTTCGATACGAACACTGCAGGGGTCAGCCCGCAACCTACCATATAGCAAATCCTTGATCTTCCGTCAAGAAAATAAAGGCCTATTCGTCAGGGATCGGAGCCAACCTTGACTCCATCCAGGAATTGTTATCGGCACCACGCCCGTCTTCTCTACAGGCAAAATCCGCCAAGATTGTACGGGATTCGACAAAGATACGGGTGCACCACGCGAGAAACCGTGCGTCGGAGATTGCTTCGCGGCGCTCGCAATGACGTGGACAGACATCGTGTGTCATTGCGAGCGCCGCAAAGCAATCTGCTCCCGCGGGCGCAGGACGTGCGGAATGCGGTCCTCAGAGAGTCCGCAACTCGGCGGCCACGGCCCGTTTCAGGCTCTCCAGGATAGCGGCCTGGTAGTTGTCGACCGCCTCATGCGTGAGCGTCCCATCCTCATCGCGGAAGCGCAGAGAAAGCGTTACGCTCTTGGTGCCCGGTGCGACGCCCTTGCCCCGGTAGATATCGACGAATCGGACATCCTCCAACTCGGCCGGTGCGACTTCCCGCACGGCGCGGGCGAGGTCCGCCCACATGACCGGCTCGGCCACCACGATCGACAGATCGCGCTCGATGGCCGGGAAACGCGGGATGGGCTTGATCTTGACCGATCCGCTGCCCAACGCCAGCAATTCGTCGAAATCCAGCTCGGCGCCGCAGGGCGCCAGGTCCTTGAAATCGAATCGCGCGCGGATAGCATCCGAGAATACGCCCGCCTCACCCAGGACCTGGCCGTTCACCAGCACCCGGGCCCCCGCCTGCGCCCAGGGCAGTTCCGCGGGCACGAATTCCACCGCCGCCCCGTGATGGATGCTCTTGATCAATCCCTCGACCGCGCCACGCAGCAGTCGGAACTCGCCGTCGACGACGAGACCCAGCTTCGCCCGCTCCCGCGGCAGCGCGTCTTTGACGCCCGTCGGGACGAACGTGTCGGCGATCTCGTAGATGCGGCACGGCAGGTTCTTCGCGTTCACATTTGTCTTGAGGACCTCCACAAGCGAAGCCAGCAGGGTCCGGCGCAGCAGGTTGCCCGCCTTGCGGGTGACATCGCGCACGCCCAGATGGCGGAGCGTGCCGCCCGCCGAGAAGACCTCCGCCACCGCCTGGTCGACGAAATCGACGTTGATGGTCTCGTAGAAGCCGCAGCCGTTGAGGAATGTCCCCACGGCCTGCGCCAGCTTGTGCCGGGGATCGACAGCGGTGGCCTCGATCTGGATTCGCCGGCGCGTCGGCACCTTGTCGTACCCGTACACGCGGACAACCTCCTCGACCAGGTCCACCTCGCGATCGACGTTGCTGCGCCAGGTGGGCACGGTACACGTGACGGAGCCATCCCGCAGGCGCGGCTCGAAGCACAGGGCCGACAGAATTCTCAGCACGACGTCCGCCGGCACTTCGATGCCCAGCAGCTTGCTGAGCCGGGACATCCTCATCGTCACTTCCAGCGGCTGGTGCCGGCGCGGATACGCGTCCACCATTCCCCGGGCCACCCGGCCGCCCGCCAGTTGGACGATCAGTTGCGTCGTGCGCTGCGACGCCCAGTCGATCTTCTCGATATCCACAATCCGCTCGAACCGGAAAGAGGCCTCCGACGGCAGTCCGAGCCGGCGCTCCGTCGTGCGGATGCAGACCGGGTCGAAGTACGCATCCTCCAGGAGAATCGTCGTGGTCGCGTCGCTCACTTCCGTGGCCAGGCCGCCCATGATGCCGGCCACGGCCACCGGCCGCCGGGCATCGGCAATGACGAGCATTTCCGGCGTCAACGCGCACTGGGTCCCGTCGATACTGACGATCTGCTCGCCCGCTACGGCCTTGCGCACGATGATCTTGCGCCCTTCGATCGTCGCATAGTCGAACGCGTGCGGCGGCTGGCCCGTCTCCATCATCGCGTAGTTCGTCGCATCGACGACGTTGTTCACGCTCCGCATCCCGACGGCTTCCAGCCGCTTGACCATCCACTCCGGCGACGGCCCGATCTTGACTCCTTCGATGACGCGGGCCGTGTACCGCCGGCACAGATCGGGCTCTCGAATCTCGACCTGTACAAACTCCGACGCGGGGCGCTCCGTCTCCTCGAAGCGGATCTCCGGCAGCCGCAGTTCCTTCCCGGTCGCGGCGGCCAATTCGCGGGCGATCCCGATATGGCTGAGGCAATCGCCCCGGTTGCTCGTCACCTCCACGTCGATGACCGCATCGTCGGCCAGATGCTCGATCCCCTCGCACGGCAGGCCGAGGTCGCTCAAGATCTCGGCGATCTGCTCGGCCTTCAGGTCCGTCTCGACGTAATCACGCAACCAGTTGAGAGATATCTTCATGCCGCAAACCCTTACAGAGACTCACGAAAGCGCCACAGACTACCTTTGCCGAATTGCTCTGTCAACGCCGGACGCAAGGCGAACGCAAGTTGCCTGGCGGATCACACTTATGTCATGGCGAGCGAAGCGAAGCAATCTCCGACCCGCCGGATTGAGATTGCTTCGTCGCTGCGCTCCTCGCAATGACATACAGGCAGCCGTCAAACGACTCTGCGATCGTGAAGTGCCTCGACTGTGACGGGGCTACGGTGCGAAGTCTCGGCCTTTGAGGCCGTGCACCGTCAGATTCGCGTCCGGCAGGTCGTCGCGAGCTGGGCGAATCTTCCGGGCCGCAAGATAGGCCGTCTGACCATCAGGAAACAGGAAGTAGCGGGTCCCCTGCCACTCCCACCAGCCTTTGTCATTCTCATAAGGCGCGTGATTGCTGTTCCATTCGCCCAGGAGAATCTTGGCGGATGGACTGGCAACGTTGCCCGTCCGCTGGGGAACCGAGGACTGGGGATTCGTGTAGGTGTCGGTCGCGGCGCTCATGCCATCGATCTGCTCCGGGCTGTGGTAGAAGGCCATGGAGTAGGCGTAGCTGGTGGATTCATACTTCGCCGGATCGGTCCGGTCGGCCGGACAGAGGAGAACGGAGGGCGTGTTCACGTCGATATTGGTGCTCAGGTACTTCTGGACCCAGTGCCGCCATCCACGGCCCATCCACAACCAGTACGGCGGGGTCGTGGACACGGGGTCCTGGGCACACGGGTACACGGTGTCGTGATCGCCCGTGTACATATCGACGGCCAATCCCACCTGTTTGAGATTGTGCGAACACGTGACGCGCCGTGCCAGGGATCGCGCTTTTGCCAGCGACGGCCCCAGCAGTGCGAGCAGCAGCGCGATGATGGAAATCACGACCAGCAGCTCGATGAGAGTGAAGGCGTGGGTGGATGGAATAATGGAATACTGGAATGTTGGAATATTGGAACGCCGGAATGATGGGTGGCGTGCGTGGCGAGCCCAATATTCCAGTATTCCATTATTCCAATATTCCATTCCCTTATCTCATTCCACCGTCACGCTCTTGGCCAGATTGCGCGGCTTGTCGACGTCATGGCCGCGCAGCACGGCGGCATGGTACGCCAGCAGTTGCAGCGGAACCACCGTCAGCATCGGCTGGAAGAGCTCCGGCGCCTCCGGGATGGTGATCAGATGGTCCGCACACCGGCGGACCTCGTCGTCGCCCTCGGTGGCCACGACGATGATTTTGCCGCCCCGGGCCCGGACTTCCTGAATGTTGCCCATGATCTTATCGTACTGCGGCCCCGCCGTCGCGATGAATACGGCCGGCATACCGTCGACGATCAGGGCGATCGGACCGTGTTTCATCTCGGCCGCCGGCAGACCCTCGGCATGAATGTAGCTGATCTCCTTGAGCTTCAGGGCTCCTTCCAGGGCCACGGGATAATTGAATCCCCGGCCCAGAAAGAGCCAATTCTCCCGGTCGATATTGGCCGCCGCGATTTCGCGGATGTGGTCCGACTGGTCCAAGATCGTGCGGATCTTCTCCGGGATTTCCGAAAGCTCCGCGATGCAGCGGGCGGCGGCGTCGCTGCTGAGGTGGCGCCGCCGGCCCAGCTCGATGGCCAGCATGCTCAGCACCGCCACCTGCGCCGTGAAGGCCTTGGTGCTGGCGACGCCGATCTCCGGCCCCACGTGCAGGTAGATCCCGGCATCGGTGGCACGGGCGATCGAAGAGCCGACGACGTTGACGATTCCCAGGACGGTAGCGCCGCGCTCTTTGGCCTGCTCCACCGCGGCCAGGGTATCGGCGGTCTCGCCGGACTGGCTGATGGCAACCACAATCGTGTCGTCGCCGATGATCGGATTGCGATAGCGGAATTCACTGGCATACTCCGTGTCGGCCGGGATGCGCGCCAGGTGTTCCAGGAGGAACTCCCCCACCAACCCGGCGTGGAAGGCGGTGCCGCACGCCGTGAAGATGATATGCTTGGCCTGCGTCAGGTCGCGCAGGTGGTCGGCAATGCCGCCCAGCACGATCTTCCCGCACTGCTTGTCGATCCGGCCGCCCAGGCAGGTGCTCAGCGACTCCGGCTGCGCGAAGATCTCCTTGAGCATGTGGTGCTCGAAGCTGCCCAGCTCGATCTGCTCCAGCGAGAACTCGATCTGCTTGAGGTCCTTGGCCACAACGACGTTGTCGATGGTCTTGGTATGAAATCCCTCCGACCCGACCATCACCATCTCGTTGTCGGCCAGGTAGATCGCCTGCGTGGTGTGTTCGACAATGGCGGCCGCATCGGAGGCCAGGATGTACTCGTCGCTGCCGACGCCGAGAATCAGCGGACTGCCCCGCTTGGCGCCGATGAGCGTATCGGGGAAATCCGAGCAGAGGATCGCCACGCCGAAGGTCCCATGGAGTCTCTGCAATGCCTGCTGCACGGCCCATTCGAACCGGTGCTGTCCGTTGCCTCGGTCCGACGGCTCGTCGCTGGCGTAAAGGTACCCGATCAGGTTGGAGATGACCTCTGTGTCTGTCTGACTGAGGAACGGAATTCCCTCGCCCTGGAGCCACGTCTTCAACGTGCTGTAGTTCTCGATGATCCCGTTGTGGACGACGGCGAATTTGCCGGTGTAGTCCGTGTGCGGGTGGGCATTGACCGTGTTCGGCACGCCGTGCGTCGCCCAACGGGTGTGCGCGATCCCCACCGTGTCGATGCTCCGCGGCGGGTCCACAATCTGCTCCAGGACGTTGATCCGGCCGCTGGTCTTCTTGACGATGAGGCCGTCCCCTTGGAGCAGCGCGATGCCGGCGGAGTCGTAACCCCGGTATTCGAGCCGCTTGAGACTCTCGATCAGGATCGGCTGAGCCGCCTTCTTCCCAAGATAAGCCACAATGCCACACATATCGATCATCCTGATTATACTCTCTCTATGTCCGCGCACGACTTTATTCCATCGACATTTTCGGGCTCATGCTCCACAGAAAATCGGGGGAAGCCCGCACGCGATCAACTGGGAAATGCCTATGGTAGTCCGGGGACGGGGCCGATGCCGCTCCATCTTTCATGAAAGGGGGATCGCAGATTCTCATTTGACGCCGTAAACCGCGGACGGTAAAACGCTTAGGATGATCATTGTCATTGACTACAACGTAGGCAACGTCCGGAGTGTGTGCAACGCCCTGCAACATATCGGATGCGACGCCCAGTTAAGCCGGGACCCGGCGCAGATTGAAAAAGCGGCGGGTCTGGTTCTGCCGGGCGTGGCCGCCTTTGGATACGCGATGGAGGCCCTGGGCTCGGCGGCCGGGCCGGTCAAGCAGGCCGTGGCGGCGGGCAAGCCCATCCTGGGAATCTGCGTCGGGCACCAGTTGCTCTTCGATGAAAGCTGCGAATACGGTCGACACGAGGGCCTGGGACTGGTCCAAGGCAAGGTGGTCCCGGTCCCGCCCCAGCAGACCGTGCCGCACATGGGCTGGAACCTGGTGGAGTTGCCCGAGGATATGGGCCTCTTCACGGATCTGGGACCGGCGAAGCACTTTTACTTCGCGCACTCGTTCCAGGTCCAGGTTCAGGACCCCCGGACGAAGATTGCGTATACCGATTACGGTTTCCCGCTGACCGCGTCGATTCAGAAGGCCAACATCTATGGCGTGCAGTTCCACCCGGAAAAGAGCGGTCCCGCAGGGACTGCAAGTGCTGAGGAATTTCTACGAGATATGTCGGAGGTAAGCAGTCATTGCGAGGCAGGAACCATCTGCCACGCCCAGATGAGATTGCTTCGTCGCGCACCCTCGCAATGACATTCCCCGAACTTGAGACTCTCATCCATGCTGACCAAGCGAATTATTCCGTGTCTCGATGTCAAAGACAACCGCGTTGTCAAAGGCGTCAATTTCCTGAACCTGCGTGACGCCGGCGACCCTGTGGAACTGGGGGCGCGATATAGCGATACCGGGGCCGATGAGCTGGTGTTCCTGGATATCACCGCGACGATCCGCTCGCGCAAGACCATCGTGGAGATGGTCCGGCGGGTGGCAGATAACGTGTTTATCCCGTTCACCGTCGGGGGCGGCGTGCGAACGATCGAGCAGATCGATGAACTGCTGCGCAGCGGCGCGGAGAAGGTGTCCGTCAACACCGCCGCCGTGCAGAACCCGAATTTGATCGCCGACGCGTCCCGGCGTTTCGGCAATCAGTGCGTCGTTCTGGCCATCGATGCGCGACGATCCAAGACGCACCCCGGCCATTGGCAGGTCTGCGTCAAGGCCGGCTCGGAACCGACAGACGTCGATGTGGTCGAATGGGCCGTGCGCGGCGAGCAGTTGGGCGCCGGCGAGATTCTCTTGACCAGCATGGACGCCGACGGCACACAGGCCGGCTATGACAACGAGCTCAACCGCGCTGTTTCCGATGCGGTCAACATCCCCGTCATCGCCTCCGGCGGCGCCGGTACGCTCGACCACCTCTACGACGCCGTAGTCATAGGCGGTGCCGATGCCGTTCTGATGGCCTCGATCACCCACTTCGGCAACTACACGATCCGCCAGATCAAAGAGCACCTCCGCGACCGCGGCCTGCCGATGAATCTCTGATTGCCGCCGAGCCGCTTCAAATGAGTCTCGTCTGCAGTCCTGCTTTCTTCGCCGCAGAGACTTGTCTCTTGTCTGCCGTCACGAACAACTCCGCTCCCCATTCGACCGCACACGCCACATGCAGTGCATCCATCGCCCGCACTGGATTGGCCTCCAGAATGGTCACGCAGACCGCGATGACGTCTGCCGTGAGGTTGACGATCATGGCGTCGCGGATATCGTCGGACAGGCTCTCTTTGGCCGCGTCGTATTGCCGAGCCGAGAGACTCCGCTCCCGCACGCGCCGGTTGAGGGCAGACAGAATCTCCGGAACACAGACAACACTCAGAGCAAGCTCCGTGGCGGCCAGGCAAAGCGTGTCGACGGCTTGACTGCCCGGCTCGTCCACGTACCGCTTCGCGAAAGCAGAGGAATCAAAAAACGTTTTCACGTCTGCGTTCCTCGAGAATCGCGCCCGACAGGCTGGCTCCTTTGGCCGTCAGGCGCAGCCCGGGGCGTTTCCACGAAGGCTTGTGGTCGCGATCCTCCGCGGCGGGGGAAATCTCGGCGATGGGCTTGCCATGGCGCAGCACCAAGAAGCTTTCTCCTTTCTCAACGTCGGAGAGCACTCCAGAGGCGCGGCGGCGAAATTCCGTAAATGTGATCGTCTTCACTGGCGAATCTCCTGATCCAAACTGTACTTAAGTGTACAATACAGAGCACACTCTGTCAAGGCCGCCGGATGGCTGACGAGCTACGGAACCTCACCGGCATCCAAACCCGAGGAGTCTCTTGGGCTTTGACATTCTCGTCGTTCGTGGTAGGATTCCCTCGAACTGCTTTGCGTTGAATCGTTGAAAGGATGCCCATGCTCAGAAATCATCCCCGGGGACTCATGGTCCTCTTCTTCACCGAGATGTGGGAGCGCTTCGGCTTCTACATCATGATGGCCATCTTCTACCTGTACATGGACAAGAGCCTGGGATGGGACGACGAGCGCAAGGGAAGTCTGTACGGCGCCTTTCTGGGGACGGTCTATTTTATCCCTATTCTGGGCGGATTCCTGGGCGACCGTGTCCTCGGCCAGCGTAACACGATTCGGCTGGGGGCGGTCCTGATGACGTTCGGCTATGTCGCCCTGACTTTTTCCTCCCTTCAGCGGCTCGCCTTATTCTATGTCGGCCTGCTTTTGGTGGCGGTGGGAACCGGGCTGTTCAAGGCGAATATCTCCGTGCTCGTCGGCAACTTGTACGAGGAAGGCAGTCAGTTCAAAGACGCCGCGTTCAATATCTTCTACATGGGCGTGAACCTCGGGGCGGCTCTGGCGCCGCTGGCCGCCACCTTCATCAGCAACCGCTACCACAGCTACAACCTCTCTTTCGCGGCGGCGGCCGTCGGAATGGTCTTTTCGCTGATCATCTTTCAGATCGGGAGGAGGCACCTGCTCCCGGCACGCGCCGTCAATCCGAAACCGGCACCGGCAGGTGGGGAAGCGGCCGCCGTCAGTTCTCGCGACGAGGACCGGCAGCGAATCGCTTCTCTCTTCACCCTTTTCATCATCGCCATCTTCTTCTGGGTCGCCTTCTATCAAAACGGCTCTTCGCTCACGCTGTTTGCCGAGCGTTCGACCAAGACCTACGACTGGCTAAAGCCGGAGACGTATCAGGTCTTCAATCCGCTCTTCATCCTTCTTTTGACGCCGCTCCTCGTGGCGGCCTTCGGCCGGATGCGGGAGAAGGGGCTGGAGCCATCGAGCGCCTCGAAGATTTTTACGGGGATGGTTGTGATGGGCCTGTCCGTGCTCATCATGGTCTTCGCCGCTCGGCCGGCGGCGACCGGGATGAGAACATCATGTCCCCCTGGTGGCTGATCTCCTCCTACTTTGTAGTGACCATCTCCGAGATTCTCGTCTCGCCGATGGGGTTGTCCTTCGTCTCCAAGGTGTCGCCGCAGCGGATGCGGGGCTTGATGATGGGCTGCTGGTTCGGCTCCACGGCCATCGGGAGCTACGGCTCCGGCCTGCTGGGCAAGTACTATAGCCAGTTCCCCCACCACACCTTCTTCCTGATTATTGCCGCGATGCCCTTCTGCTCCGCCCTGCTGGTTCTGCCCTTCCTGAAGCGGCTGAATCGGTTCTCAAAGTGACGCAAGAATAGTACGGATGTTGTCATTCTGGGGCGAAGCCGAGAGATCTGGCCAGCGGACGGGAAGTCCCTCTATTCGCAGCCCAGATCCTTCACTCCGCTACGCTCCGTTCAGAGCCTGCCCTGAGCGCAGCGAAGGGATGACAAACACGGTATGAGGACCAATCGCGATCCCTATTCAGCTACTGGACTCTCTTTCCCGAGACCTTGGAGTCGTTCACTTGTCCGTCGAAGCCGGTGATTCTTCCTTGGTCGTCCTTGGTGAACGTCGCTTTCACGAAGCTGTCGACGCTGGCATAGAAAAAGGTCGTAGTCGATTCGGGGATCAACTCGAACCGCATCACGCCGGGAGCTTCCATGTAGAGCCCGTCCCCCTGCCTGAGGATCGTCACGATCAGCCCGGGCAACGGGCCGCCGGAAAGCTGGTACTGCCCGACGTATTGGTCGTAGATGCCGGGATCAACGTCCGTGGCTCGTTTGACGTTCCGCTTCTCCTCGAGTTGCCGCAGCTTCCTGCGGGCGAAATCCTCGGCGGCGACGGTCGGCGGAAATAGCGCGGGCAAATCCAGCTCGCGCTTACCCTTCTTCAACTCCTCGGCCAGATCGAGCACCACGACGTTCTCGAAGTTGTGGAAGTGATGGAGGTAGACCACACGCCGACAGCAGACAGAAGGACGATCCAGAGCCTCGTCCTGGGCACCGCTCGAATCCGGCGCCTTTCAACTCATGGCACATCGGGCAACTCTTGTCGGAAATCTCTCCGAGATTCTGCTGCCCACACGTTACCTCTTTGTTACGCCTTCATCCTTTTCTGGTGATTTTGCGGCGTGATCAGAGACAGAGGGTGACGGTGGCAAGCGCGAGGTGCGGACTATTGCGGGCGGCTGAGAAAGCCGATGGTGGATTCCATGATCCGGGCCTGGAAGGCTTCCTGCTGGGTCTCGCGGCTCTGGTTTTGCAGGTCGTCGAGATTGGCCCGGCAGAACCGGCAGCCGAGAGTGTTGAGGTGGAACTCGACGTACTGGTGCCAGTCGCGTTCGAGCGTCCCGAGCATATACGCGCCGATGGTATTGCGCTTGGGGCAACTGAAGCGGTAGTATTCCCACAAGTCGGTGAGGAGATTCTCGAATTCCTCCGACGTGGGCTCGCCGGACAACTGCTGCTGCGCCACGGATTCGCGAATCTGCTTGAGATTGCGGTGCTTGATCAAGGCGACGGCCTTCTCGTCGAGGCCCATCGTGCTCGCGACCTTCTTGTTGGGAAGCTGGCCGTAGAACAGCAGCTCGATGATCTGCAGGTCGCGCAGCTTCAGCGCCTTCTTCATGCCGTCGATCAGTTCGGTCAAAGCCTCGGCCAGCGCCACCTTTTGCCGGTCGTAGTGCTCGTCCGCCCGGGCGTACCAGCTCGCCGTCTGGGCCGGACTGGGCATGACATCGAGGAGATCGGAGGCCGGCTCCTCGGAATCGGTTTCGCCGGTGTCCTGGATCAGGCAGACTTTGCGGGCTCCAGCGCTGCGATAGCTGTCGATGATCTTACGGCGCATGAGGGCGAAAAGGTAGGTCTCCAGATCACACTCGCCCCGGTAGCGGCCGATGCTGCGGACAAAGGCGATGAAGGTCTCCTGCACCACGTCCTCGGCGTCGGCGCGCTGCGGGAGCTTGGCCCGCGCAAAGCGCAACAGCCGGCCTTGGTAGCGACTGACAAAGTCAGACCAGGCCTGCCCATCGCCCTGCCGAATCTTGTCGACGTAGTACTGTTCGCCCTTGGTGACGCCCATCGCTTGGAAATTATGATTTTTGATTTGTGATGTTTGATTTCCGATTTGAGGAGCACTGCCTGCCGTCCTCAAATCAACAATCAACCATCAACAATCAAACTTCCACCTCAGTGCACAACCATGAGGATCGAGAGCACTCCCACGACCGCCAGAACCACGGAGGCGATCCTCAACGACCACTCATAATACCCCATCGTGGCCATGTTGAGGAAGAAATAAATCACGCCGATCAGCACGACCACCCCGACGGCCGACAGGCCCATGCGCGCCCAGCTCTCCCGCGCGTGCCGGACCTCGCCGGACTTCAGGCGGTACAACTGGGTGATCTTGGCGCCAGAAACGTCGAGCAGCACGGCCTGCCGCCAGATCTTGCCGACCGAGCCTTCGAAGCTCTGCACGAAGGTGTCCACCACGAGGCCGTTTCGCTGCAAATCCGAAGGACTGATCCAGGCCGCGTCCCGGTCGGGCGGTCCTGCTCGGCGGCCGGCGATTCCACACGATGTGACCCACCTGCTGGGAGGCATCCCGCATCGCCTGTTGCCGTGCCTCGCTCTCGCTGGTGCACGTCCCGGTGGAGCGGGCGACGATGAACGCCTGCTGGGGCCGGTTGCTCGCGAAGGTGGCGAAGTTCTCGATCCAGGGCTTCTCCACAAACCGTCCCGCAAACCGTCCCTGGGAGACGCGGCGGTCGGCGGCAGCGGTGGAGACCCGCAGCTCGATCAGCCCGCTGGCCGCTTTGACCTCGCTGGAGCGTGCCCAAGGCGCGGGTTGCATGTCCTGGTTGTGGAACTGAAGCTCGACACCGACTTCGTCCGGCCGGATATTCCTCGTCTCCGCCTCGATCGCGCAGGGCAGGTCCGACACTACCTCCTGGATAGCGTTTTTCAATCCTGCCAGCAGTCCGGGATCGCGGCCTTCCTGGAAGAGAACGATGCGCGGTGCGTTGATGTCCTGGACCGACTCCCGAATCAACTTGTCCATCCGCAAGCCCAGCGCCCGGACGGCCGCCAGTTGGGAGGGATAGACATCGGCATCGAATTGGGTTTCCACCGCGCCCGACCAGATCGGGGCCGACGCCGAGGGCGGCGCGGGTGGATGGGCCCCATCGGAAGGCAGGCTCACCGAATCCTGGAACACCCTCTCGGACTCCTCGTGGGCGACGGCACTTCCTGCCCCGTGATCGGTCTGCTGCTGAACGATCCGTGCGGTCAGATCCCTCGTGCGATACGAGAGCGTCGCCTGAGTGCGTGCTCGCCCCTCGCGCCGGTGCGACATCAGAGGCACGAGGACCAGGGCGGCCAGACCCAGGACCACCAGACCGAAGACCAGGGCCGTCCCCGCCTTGGGGGTCTTGGACAGAACGACCACCACCAGGATGAACAGGAACGTGGCCGGCACGATGAACAGCGGCAGGGCCACCGGCATCGCAAAGGCGTGGACCATCGCGGCCCAGTATACCAGCATCGGGAAGAGAAAGACCAGCCCCCCCACAATCCAGGCCCCCGCCTTGGGGGACTTCGAGATCAGAACCATCAGCAAGATGAACAGAAACGTCAGCGGCACGATGAACAGGGGCAAAGCCACCGGCGTGGCAAAGACGCCCGCCTTCGCGGCCCGGAACACCAGCATGGGGAAGAGGAAGGCCAGAGTCCCTACCAGCCACGCGCCTGCCTTGGGCGATTTGGTGACGAGAACGACCAGCAGGACGAACAGGAACGTCATCGGCACGATGCAGACCGGAAGCATCTGAGGATGTACAGAGCTCATAGGACAACTCCCTGATGGGGCAGCGGCGCGAAGACCGGCGCCCGTTTACGCGGCGGCCACGACAGGATCAGAACCGAGATGAGAGTGATGACGCCGGCCACGACGGCCTCTTCCTGGCTGGAGGCGTGAAAGAGAATCTCCAGGGCGGAGCCGACCTGATTCTGCTTGATAAGATCGACCATCCGCTGGACCGCATCGGTCGAGATCGCGTCACTGCGGAAGAGTTGAATGGCCCAGAAGAACCCACCCAGGCCGGCGAGAGCCCGGATCAGGTGCGCGGGACCGTACCGCCGGCGGCCGATCATGATCAGGACCGCGGCCAGGAACAGCAAAGCCGCAATCAGCATGACCCCGGCCTGTTCCACGATTCGGGGCCAATTGGAGCCCAACGCTTGGCCCAGCATCCGCACCGGGTCCGCCTCGGGCCACGCGGCCGCCGCCACGGACGGCAGATGCAGTCCGAGCGTCAGCCCGATCAGAATGGCCGCCAGGGCGAAGATATGGCCGACGGCGGCAAAAAGGCCGCTGATGGGGTCCCAAGGCTCATACATGATGCTGCCGGTGCTCGTATAGGACGGCCAAGACGGCGGCTGATAAGCCGCCGGCTGCGGCTGCGGGGTCTCGGCCACGGCCGCAACCTCTTCGACTTTCTGTGCGGGGGCCGCCGGCTGCGGCGTCGGCGCGGCGGCCTGCACCGGACTCGGCGCAACCGTCGTCTCGGCTTCTTTGCGATCATGCCAGATCACCAGCGGCAGTTCATTTCGATCCTTGAACTGACCGGTCGCGATCAAGATGACATCGATGAGCTGACCGACTCCAAACAGACCACCCGTGAACAGCCAGAGAATGCCGGTTCCGATCTTGCCAACATAGAATCGATGGAGACCGCAGAGCATGGTGGGCACGGCGATAACGGCCAAGATGAGTGCTACCCCACGCTTGCAGGGAGAGACAGGCCCAAAGGACGTCTCCTGGACCTGCGCCCGTCGGCGGGCCTTCGCGCGGACGGAATCCGGCGCCCCGAACAGCCGGGCCGGGACGAACAGGATCACGAGGAACAGAATGGCCGGGAAGATGATGAAGAAGAGGCCGAGCGCCATGTCGTCCCCGCGCGGGTTCGACGTGCCGAGCCAGATGGATGAAGTCACGATGGTCCCGATGCAGGCCGTCAGCAGCAGCGGCCGGACCAGGTAGCGGTACCAACCCGCAAAAGTATTGCGAAACATCATGATGAAGCACAAGGCCGAGAAGATGAACGAGTCGACACCGAACGCCACGGTCGGCCCGAAGTCGTGGCGACCCATGTTGGTAGCCCCGGCGACAATCACGGCCATCAAGCCGACGCCCAGGCTGACCAGCCAGGCGATGAACCATATAGCGTGGACAAAGCCCGGGACCTCGCGGACGGCGGGGCCGGCCCAGCTTGAGCCTGCTCTGCGGCTGGTGCCCTCAGGCCGGTTTGTAGTGACGCCGTCAGGCGTTTCTTGCGATGCCCTTGCGGGCGCACCATGGACCTGGTCCGCGCCTGGGAAGCCGCCCCCCGCCGGGGCATTCGCCAGCACTTGACCCCAGGGGCTGCAGCGTCTGAACGACCAGGACGATGCCGGCCAGTGTGCAGGCGGTAACCACCGGCTCCAGGTCGAAGATCGCCTCCGGTTATGAGGCCGAGCAAACCGATCACAATCGCATGGCCAACGACCACCCGCCGCGGACGCTGCGGATCGGTGAGCTTCCACCAATCCACCAGCAGCATCGGCAACGCCAGGGCCAGGACCATCCCAAACCAGGAACCCCTCAGGGGGAATCGGCATGAAGGGAGGCATCGGCCAGCGGTGACCACCTGGTCCGGCAAACGACGGCGCGACACGCCAGGGCGGTGCCGATGGCGGCTCCAATCAGAGTGGAGAGGAAGGCCGCGAGGAAACACGTGCCCACCTTGCCCCATCCCTTGGAATCGGAGTCGAGGCCGGGCCACCACTGCTGGCGGGCACGGAGAATGATCCGTGAAGCCACGCCAATCATCACGGCAACGACGGCCGCCGTTGGAAAGATGCCTCTCTCTCCATGACCACAGATGAAACCCGCCCCCAAGGCGGTGGCGGCAATGGCGATCCAGCCAGCTTGCGCCGCTGGTGGCGGTCGAGCGGATCTGCAACCTGGGATTGACCCACCCGCCGCGTCCGCTCCTTGGCGGCCTTGATCTTCTCGGCGAACTGGCTGCCGATCACTTCGGCTTTCTTGGCGAACTCCTCCGCCTTCTTGGCGAATTGCTCGGCCTTCTTGCCGATCTCTTTGCTGAAGTCCTTCTCGGCGGCACCCGGCGCGGCCGTCTGCCCTGAGGCTTTCGCCTGCGCGGTGTGCATCTTCTGCGCGATGTGCTCCGCCACGACCGACAGCTCTTCCGGCGCGAACTGAGAGACGCTGTTGCGGACGTGCTCGGTGCCGAACACGTCCTCGACCATCTCCTGCACGCTCTGATACCGCTCGGCCGGGTCCTTGGCCAGGGCCTTGCGAATGACGCGGGCGAACGGCTCCTCGATATTGGTCAGGTCCGGGGCGGCGGTCATGTGCTTCATGAGGATCTCCGCCGGACTGGCCCCGAGGAACGGCACCTGGCCCGTCAGCATCTCGTAGAGCAGCATGCCGAGGGCGTAGATGTCGATGCTGCGGTCGTAGCGGCCCGCGCCGATCTCCGGGGCCATGTAGTGGACGGTGCCGACCGTGATGGTCTGACTGACTGATGGCTGGCGCTGATGGCCTTGGTCAGGCCGTAGTCGCCGATCTTGACGTAGCCGTTCTCGTAGAAGATGTTGCCCGGCTTGAGGTCGCGGTGCACGATGCCGCACTCGTGCAGAAACGACAGGCCCTTGCCGATCTCGCGCAGGAAGAACGCCGCCTTCTGGGTCCCCAGCCCGCCGGGCGATTCCTTCAGCAGGTCCGCCAGCGACGGTCCCGAGACGTACTCCATGATGACGAAGGGCTTGCCCTGGTCGTTGTACTTGACGTCGAAGATCGTGACCAGGTGCGGGCTCTTGAGGTTCATGCACTGGCTGATGCCGCGCAGCTCGATCTGCTCGTAGCTCTGGACGGCCTTCAGGGCCACCTGGCGGCCGCTGTCGCTGATGGCGTAGTAGACCTCGCCGAAGCCGCCCCGGCCGGCCGCCCGCTGGATCGTGTATCCTTCGAGCGGCCGATCTCCATATTTGTACTGGTACGTGTCCATTGTCGTTCTGCCGGATTAGATTAACACGCGAACCATTTACTCCCCGAGCCTTGCCACGACCAGCGAGACCTTGCCGATCTCCACGCGTTTGTCCATGGCAAGACCCACGTTTGGGTCGAAACTACGCCCATCGACGAGTATACTCTCTTTGGCCCGGCAAAGCAGCCGGCCATTTTGCGCAAACAGCGCGACGGGCTCTTTCAACTGTTCCGTGCGAATGTGATCGTTGGCATACGGCCCGATCAGGATATCGCGATCCATCAGGATCAACTGCTTGATGTCCGGCCGGCTGAGCCGCGCCCCGGAGACCGTCAGGACCGCCGTCGTGCTGGCCGGGTTGGGCAGGTGGAACCGGATGACTGCAGCGCGGCGACAGCGTGATGCGGTCGCCGTCGGCGAGCAGCTTCTCGGTCACCGCCTGGCCGTTGACCTCCACGGGCGTCTGGGACCGGACGAAGTAATCGCCTTCCATACGCTCGATGCAGATGACCGGCAGGTTCGGGTCGGCCATCAATGCCAGCATCGGCCGAGCGGAAGAGCTGATCGGCCCGACCGTGACGCGAGCATCCCGGAACACGATGAAGCTGCCCACGCCATCGACCTGTAAAACGAACCTTGGCGGCATATCCACGTCCTCTGATTGCGGATTGCGGATTGCGGCATTGCGGATTCGTAGTGGGCGTCGATTCTCAATCCGCAATCCGCAATCCGCAATCCGCAAATCGGCGGCCTCCGCCGGCGTCAGGCCCAGCGGCCCTGCATTCAGCTCATCATACGCCTCCGCCGCCCGTTTGGCATCGGAAATAGCCGCATCCAGCCACCGGGCCGACGGGCAGATCGTCTTGACCTTGCGCAGCAGCGGCAGCGCGGCGCTCGGCCTGCCGGCGAGGACGTGCTGGGCCGCCTGGCGGCACCAGGCCAGGGCCTCGGTCAGCTCGGCAACCTCGGTGCCATCCTTTCCCAGCGGCATGAGCTCGCTGCAGGAACGTCTGCGCGCGGTCGAGGCGGCCCTGTTCGAGATCCGCCCGCACGCGCTGAACCGCCTGGCCTCGGATCTGGCGGAGGAGTTCCCCCGCCTGGCCGCCCTTGCACTGCCCGAGCCGGGCCCCGCAGACGATGTGAATCGCCTCTTCGATGTCGCCCTGCTGGAGCGCCTGCTGGGCCTTGGCGACGGCGTCTTCGGTCTGAAGCCGGGCCGCCGCCAGTTCCTGCCGGGCGAGTTGGACCCGGCCATTGCCGGCGGGCGCTTCTTCGAGAATGCGCCCGCCCACCGAGAGCCAGCCATTCTCAATGTGCTGCTTCGCCTGGGCGACCCGCAACGCCTCCTGCTGATGAACCTGCTGCTCCTTGAAAATGGCGTCGCAGACCGCCGCCCGAAGCTGGGCGACTTCCGGCAGGGTCCCGCCGAGCTTCTCGGCCTTGTTGCAGTCGGACAACGCCGGCTGAAACCGATGAGCGGCCAGATTCTCCTGCCCGCGCTGAAGCATGGCCCGGGCCAGCCGGCCGATGAGCCTTTGACCGTGATGATGGCGGCGAACATCGTCCGCCTGAGCGATCTCGTAAGCTTCATCGAGCCGGCCGTCCGCCAACGCACACTCAGCTTGTCTGATTCGCAGGATTAACACGGCAGAACCCTATCATCGATCATTGATGATTGACGATTAATTATTGACCACCAATCATCCGTTATCCATCATCAATTATCAATCCTACAGCGCCGAGTCCTTGTGCTCCGCCATCGTGACGGCCGACGGGGCTTTCTCGGGCTGCTGATGGCGGGCGTCGAAGTACTCGTCCACCTGGGCGACCAGGTCCGACTCGACCACCGTATCCACCGGGATCTGCTCCACGAACTTGCTCTCGGCGGCCAGGACCCGCTCGGCCACATCCAGCCGCTTCTGGATCTGGGCAATGAGCTTCTCGGTCTGGGCCAGCTTGCTGTTGTCCATCTGGAACTTGGAGCCGGCACTGGCGGCTTTGACGAGCCGATACTGGCCGGTCAGCCCTTCGATCTTGCTCTCAAGAATGCGCTTCTGGCCGGTGGTCTTGGCGAACTGCTGCCGGGCGGCATCCAGGGACCGCTCCCGGGACTCCAGGACCTGCACCTTGCTGGCCAGAACGACTTCGCTCTCCTTGAACCGCTCGAACCGCGCCGCCAGGTCGTGCTTCACCTCATCATGACTGTAATTCCTGCCGGCGAAGGCGTATTGGGCCCGGGGCTGCTCCAGGGCCACCCGCAGCGTCTTGATCTTCGACTGCTCGCCGTCCAGGGACTCCCTTTGCTTGGCGATCTCACCCTTCAAGGCCGCCACTTCGACCTCTTCCGTGGCGATCACCCGGACATTGGCCTGCATTTCGGGGATGATCTCCTCGAGCAGGTCCCGGGCCCGCCGCAGCTCGAACTCGATCGGAACCGAGTCCTTCGCGGCAGCCCGGACGCCCTTGGCCGAGCTCTTGGCGTAGCTGATAATGTCTTTTCCGAACAGCAGGCCGCCCAACAGGCCCAGACCAACCGTTCCCATCACGCCCCATTTTACCCATCTGAGAATCATAGTACTGCTCCTTAAAAGTCTGGAAACCCCACTATGGACTTTTCCCGGCCGTGCTCCGGCCACATCAGATTGGTCGCAAACCGGTAACATTTATTGCCGCCGGACCATCAATTTCCACGATTTTGGCCTCCCGGCGTGAAACGTTTGCGTTTTCTGCGACACTAATAGGGTGAGAACACCGCGGTGATCCGCCCGGCAACGGGCACAGGACAAGTAAAGATGAGAGGCCGTCGGGTCGACAGCGACGGAATTGTGGAGCGTGGGATGGTTCTGCGGCTCGTCACGTCCGACGTCGGACGCCCCCAGAGACGAGTTGCGCAACCACAACCGCCTGCCGTCGAACCGACTTCTTCATGGAGGGTTCAGCCATGAGACAGATCACCGTCAACGACAAGCAGCAAATCAAAGAGCTGCTCTATAGCGATTGCGTCCTGGGGATCAGGGACAGACAGTTGTTACGCCTTCGGCGGCTTTGAGCTGTGGTGGTACGACAAGGAGCACGATGTCTGCCGCTGCTGCCGGTCCCGGTGGGCCGACCTGCGCCGCCGGGTGGAAGAGCACAGCCTGGACCGCGCCGCCGGCCTCCTGTGGCACAACCGGGCGACACTATTCCTCCGCCATAAGGTCCTGTCCGAGGACCGGACGCTTCAGACTATGACGGCGTCGTGCAACTGACTTGCGGTATCGCGGTCTGTATATTAGCATTCCTCTGACGTAGCATGGGCGTCCCGCCCATGGAATGAGAATCACGGGCAAGATGCCCGTGCTACTTGGAAGAGGAATGCTCCATGAAGGTCGTCGCTTTCAACGGCAGTGCCCGCAAGGACGGCAACACGGCGATCCTGGTCCGGCGGGTCTTCTCCGAGCTGGAGAAGGAAGGGATCGAGACGGAGCTGGTCCAACTGGCGGGCCAGCCGATCCACGGCTGCACCGCCTGCGGCCAGTGCTTCAAGAACAAGAACCAGCGCTGCGCCGTGGACGACGACATCGTCAACGCCTGCATCGAGAAGATGCTGGCCGCCGACGGCATCATCCTCGCCTCGCCCACCTACTTCGCGGACGTGACCTCCGAGACCAAGGCCCTGATCGACCGGGCCGGCTACGTCGCCCGGGCCAACGGCGACATGTTCCAGCGCAAGGTCGGCGCCGCCGTCGTGGCGGTCCGCCGGGCCGGGGCCATGCACGCCTTCGACTCGATCAACCACTTCTTCCTGATCGGCCAGATGATCATCCCCGGCTCGAGCTACTGGAACATCGGCATCGGCCGGGACAAAGGCGAAGTCGAGCAGGACGAAGAGGGCCTCCGCACCATGCAAGCCCTCGGCCAGAACATGGCCTGGCTGCTCAAGAAGATTAACGCCTGACAGCAATTCACGGTCTCCTCGCTTCGCAAGGCTATGCATAGGCCGAGAGTATGAGGGAAACGAAGGCGGGCGGGCGTACCCGCCTGCCGAAGGACACGAGCCCCTGAGGCAATCTGGGTCAGGCACCTCGCTATCAGCCTCTACAAGGATCGAGAGCTTTCCTTATGTATTTTGAGCAGTGAAAATGGAAGCTTTAGATGGCGGTGGTTGTCTCTGATCCATCGTTTTTGCTCGTCCGAGAGCTTATCTCCCGATGATTTCACCTCTACAAACAGATAATCCGTGCCGTTGTAAGCCAGGAGGTCGGGCCACCCAAGATAGTGGCCCCAATAGTCCTCGACAAGATAGCGTAGAATCCTCGTTATGACAGGAGCCGGCAGCACCTCGACAAGTCTGCCGCACCAGTTACGACGTCCTCTTCCCGCTGCGCCCACAGATACTGTCGAAGACTCTCGCTATAAGGCAGCCAATAGTCAAATAGCGAAAGAAGCTCATCCCGATTGTTCATCTCAGGCCCCAGATGTGCATCGATCGATGCAGCGCAGCCTCCCCGTAACCCAGGGTTCCGAAATCCGCGGGAAGCAATGTCCGGATCGGCGAACTCTCTCTGCCTTCGTCGAAATCCTGGCGATTTCCAAACTCTACCATGCGGTTTAGCGGGTCAGCCGGATCTTGTACGAGAATCCACATAAATACTCCGAACATGACGTGAAAAGGCCGACTTTCAGTGGCGAATACCGAATAACCGAGTCTCTGAATATATCGGCTCGCGAATTCCTCCGCGAAAACCAGTTTATCCTCGTCGAAAATCTGCACCTTCTTCCCTGGGGCGTCCCGCAGGTAGATGGCCTTCAGGTCAATCACGTCAACGTCGCACTCTTGAATGACTTCCACCTGCGATTTGTCGTCAAACCGATACTTCGGGGTCGATGCATGTAGTGTCTTCATCTCCTTCAAAGCCTGTTCTTCGGCACGCCGGCGCAGCGATTCCGTCTCTGTTCCGTCGGAACTGCGACTTGGCGAGTCCTCTGTATTTGTCCACTCCGCAATAAGCTCCATCTGCCGGAATGCAAGCTCCCGCCAGTAGTACCGCTTTATCTTTGACGTTCGACCGTGTATAGCTGCGACGGGGTGAGCTTCTGGTGCCAAGCCTCTGCACTCCCGGCAGATTTTCGGCTGGAAACCGGCTGTTACCGGAATTCTTCGCTGAGTTTCCAGTTCGCGGCCCTCCTGCAACTGGTGGGAAAGAAATCGGCGGCCGATCTTTTCGTCGCACGCGCACATCATTACGGCACCGCATTGAATACACTCGTACTTGCGAATTAGCTCAAATGGATTCAGGCATCGTACTTCCCGGTGAGAACAATTGTCCATACGCGCTTTCTGACGGCCTATACACGCGGCCCAACCTTTGTTTAGATGGTTCTCGGATAGGCCTTCCGGTTTCTGCTTCCCAAGATACGCTACTCAGGTGCGGACACGCGCCGTTGATTCTGAGTGCCTCGCACTGCCACCATCCGATTCTGTCCAACCAGCGCTTATGACTGTAGCTTCTCTGGCCGGGCGGGTCAAGCGAACAGGCGGGAACATCCGACTCGTCGGCCGTCGAGGCCGCATATCCGGTGAAGAACGAGAGCTTCGGCCGGGCCAAAGGCGAAGTCGAGCAAGACGAAGAGGCCCTCCCCACAATGGAAGCCCTCGGCCAAAACATGGCCTGGCTGCTCAAGAAGATCCACACCTGACGGCAATTCACAGAGGCAAGGTTGGGCCAGTGGCGTGAAGGAAATAGATACCGCCGGCGCGGATTGCGTTGCCGTTGTGCCTGTCTCGCCGATTGCCCACGGCCCCCTTCGTGCCTTACAGCAGATTCATGCACCGGTTGATGAGGGCAAAGCGAACGACATGGACAGCGATGCCGCACCACTGGTGCGAGGTTGAAACCAAGAGCGCTATCGCGGCATTCGGTGCATCCGTTTGTTGGGCCTTTTCTATTCATGCCAAGTGCATGGAACTGTGCTGCTTAATCGTGGCGGCTATGTCAGGGCGAAACCTTTTGAGTGTCTGATCGAAAATCTCCTGGACGAAAGGCGCGACCCAGTATTGCGAATCCGGCTCTGGTGTCATCCCACACTCCAAGGAGTCCAGGTAATCGCTGGACATCATGTAGTGTCCGCTGGCAAAGAACATGTAGGAGACATGGAGTATCAGCACATCGCGCAAATCGTTCGAGAACTCCTCCAAAGCCCGCCGCCGCCCCCCAAAGGAAATCTCTTTGTCATTGAGGAGAACGTTCCGGTAAAAGTTGTAGTGTGTATGGTCGTTGCACCGGTTCCTTAGCCGCTTGTACCGGTCGTCTGCAAGCAGAAGAGCCGTAATCGGAGCAAGTTTCGCCGATTCCCGTATGTACTGGGACATGATCCTGAACTCGGGCAGTCGGTCTTTTCCCTGCATCCATTTGTCGATCTGCTCCACAACGAAATTCTGAATGCTGAAGTGGTCTTCAAGGTATAAGCCCGTGTAGATATTGATGATCGCCGAGTCGTGGTACTTCCGAAGCAAAGCGTAGGCGTCATTGATCCTTCCATCTCGAAGAACGGCTTGAATTGACGCCAGCGTTCCCCGGACCGAGGAAAACAGGTATGAATCGATGTTGCAGATGGCCCGCGTACCAACCGAGACGAACCCGAGTACAGAGTGAGCCAAGCTCTCGTAGAACGCAACGTACCGTTCCAAGTCGCCGAAGACCGTGTGGTTCTGATACTCTTCGTCACTGACCATCATGACGTTTGCTCACGCATTCGGGGGACGCCATACGCATTTCAGCTTCCTCGCATCTTCACCGCTAACTCGCGCCATAGGGCCTCGCCCCTGTAATAAACGAATCGCCTCAATTGGAATTCGTATTCCAGTCGCAATTCGCTCTACGACAGGCCACAGATCCTCATCTGACCGGAGAACAGTGTCCAGTGTCTCTCTGCCACCGTGAACCCAGACTACACGGAATCGGCTCTGGTGTCCTCGTCGGCACCCGCCCGACTCCCAGAGAGCGCGCTGCGAATGAACCGCCCAGGCGACGAGGAACTTCGTCGCATTCTACCCAGAGCGGGGGATCCTTTCCTAAGGCTGTGAAAACCGCCTTTATGCCTGAGCGAAGAGCACTGATCGCTTCTTCAGCTAGCTGAATGCCTGCGAAGAGGTCCGAGGTCTTGAGATTTCTGTGGACGAGCTTATTACGTTCCAGTTGACCTTTCCGAACGTCAAACCAGGGTGGTTGTGCCCAAAACACAGCCGCGGCCGTACTGGCGCAATAGCCTTGGGTAGATTCTCGTACATATTCCGCGACAAGTCCGGAAGCTCGGTTGCATCGACCACAGCACGCTCGAATGTCATCCATGCTGTTATAATCGTCCATCGAACATAAGAACCAAGGTCCCAGGCGATCTGCTGTAGTTCCGCCTCATAGCGTGAGACATGACGTTCCGCCTGCTCGTGCTGTTGCTGGCGAACGCTCACGATGTTGCTCTCGATTTGCAGCTTGTGCTTCACACGGTCGCGCGCCTGCTCTCGGGAAAACAGCCGCATCAGACCAGAGATGCGAGAACTGAGAGTCGACGGCCCTTCGACGCATCGCGTTGAGTGCTGCCTCTTCGGTGCTTCCTGTCATGTTATTTTCTCTTGAGGTTTCTGGCTCTTTGGGTCACGGCTTCTCAAGGCCCTTGGGGTCAACTCTCGGCATCTGACAAACCTATCAAGACTTGACCCACACCCTCGCGCCGGATGATCTGGTCCATGCTGCCGAGATCCATCTCGGCGGATTCCAGCCACTGGCCGCTCGCCCTCTTCATAGCAGGCGGACCCCCTCTTTCATGATCTGGCGCGCGAAGCTGCTATCGGTCTCGACGAATTTCTGATGCATAGGCATAGAGATCGATATCGCTGTCCTCCGTCGGCTGGCCCCAGGCGTAGGAGCCGAAGAGGATCACCTTCTCCGGGTGCAGCGGCGCCAAGGCGTCCCTGATCGATGTCTCCAACTCGTCCGAAAGCTTGATCGTGCTCGTCGCCATGCGTGTATTCTATCAACGGCGGGCATGCCGTGCCACGGCGTTCCGTCGGACGGTCGGATAGGAGATGGACACGTTGCCCGTGGCGATGGCCGCGATAGCGCCCTTGCGTGGCGAGGTCATCCCTTCGGCTTCGCTCAGCCGGTGGCGAAAAATTTCCACCGGAATGTGGTTTTTTGCATAACATACGAGCACCGACAAACGTCTATATATAGAAGTGCGGTCACCAGCGGCGGTGGCCGCCACCAGACCTGACATAGCCGCAAGGGTTGACTGCTTTGCGGTGATCCCGGCTTCGCTTTGTTGTCCCTCTTGTCACAACAATGAAATGTCACACCTTTGGCCTATAGAGACAGTCTCCCGTCCCGTGCGGACATGGCCCGGCCCCGGCTCCGCGCCCGGCGTGCCTCCGTCGGCACATTTGTGTCAAACAAACCCAATTTCGGCCGAGCAGGTGGGTCGGCCGGGGCCAACTTCGCCAAACAAACCCAATTTGCCGCCGGGAGATCAGGAGCAATTGTGCGAAACAAAGCCAATTTGCCGGCGGCGGCGCGTCCCGGTGCCATCCGGCGGGACTAATCGTGCGAAACAAAGCCAATTCCAACAGAGGGCAAGAAATGGCAAGTGCCTGGTGGAGAAAGAGTTATGGTGGATTGGCCACCCAAACAGCCCCGGCAAAACAAAGCCAATTTCTCGATTGCGGATTGTGGATTGCGGATTGCGGAGCGGGGACAGACCTGTCGCCTCCGGCCCGCGGCAGGCGGATTGTGCAAAACGAACCCAATTTCCGGCGGGGCCGGGTGGGACGAGGCTCGGGGGGACGCGGGAACGTGCGAAACAAAGCCAATTTCGCCAGCCGGCGGCATCGGGGCGAATCGTGCAAAACGAACCCAATTCCCGGCGGGGCCGGGTGGGACGGGGCCTGGGGGACGACGGGCGTGGGGCAAACGTGCAAAACGAACCCAATTTGCCGCCGGCGGGCATGTTGCCCGTGGCGAGGGCGTCCCGCCCTTGCGTCGCGAGGCCATGCTCTGGCCTTGCTCGGGATCGGCGACGACGTGCTCGTCGCCTTCGAAGAACAAGGGCAAGATGCCCTCGCCACGAAAGAGAACCATCGCCAAGCCCTTCGGCCCATTCGGCTGCGCTCAGGGCAGGCTCTTGACGATGCCACCCGTCACCGGGGCAATGGCGCGAAACGAAGCCAATTTCCGTCTGATGAAGGGCCGGGTACAATGGCGGCATGACTACCAAAGACACTGACTCTGAAAGAGGCCACTCGACCATGCGCAAAGGATACCTCACGCTCACGCTCGCTGTCGTCATCGACCTGGCGGCGATTGGCGCCGGGGCCCAGACCCCTGGGCCGCAGCCACGCCGGTTTCTGTCTCCTTCCGTCGAGGAGATCCTCAAGTTCTGGCGCGAGCCGCCGCGGGTGTGCAGCCAGGCGCCGTTCTGGTTCTGGAACGGGCCGCTCGATCCTGAGACGATGCGCCGGCAGGTTCGCATGATGGCGGAGAAGGGCGTACACGCCGCCCTGCCCCACCCGCGGTTCGGGATGGATCGAAGATTGTACCTGGAGGAGCCGTTCTGGAAGGCGATGGATGCCACGCTCGACGAGGCACAGAAGGTCGGCTCTTCCCTCTGGCTCTATGATGAGTACAACTGGCCCAGCGGCGGGGCCGGCGGACGCGTCACCGACGGCCATCCGGAGTTCTACCCGCGCGGCCTCGATTACACCTTCGTCAACTGCGAGGGGCCCCGTGACTTCACGATCGATAGACCCGCAGCATCCGAGCCGGTCATGGAACGATTCGAGAAGATCGTGGCCGCTTTTATCGGACCCGATGGCAACGCCATCCCCCGCGAGCCCTGGGGACAGATCGATCCGAGCGGCCAATCCGTCACTGGTCCCGTACCGAGCGGGCCGCAGCGCATTCTGGTCTTCTTCCAATGCCTCGGCCACAACCCCAGTCCGCTGGATGACGGCAGCAACTCCATTCATTGACTATCTGCGGCCGGAGCCGACCCGGCGGTTCATCGAATTGACCCACGAACAGTACGCCAAGCGTTACGGCAAGCTCTTCGGTAAGCAGATCCCTGCCATCTTCTATGATGAGCCGAGCACGATGGCGCCCGCGCCCTTCCCGTGGACGTTCGGCTTCGACCAGGTCCTCCGCGAGCGCCGCGGGTTCGACCTGCTGGCCAAGCTGCCCGCCCTGCTCGATGACACCTACCCGGACGCAGGCGCGATCCGGGCCGCCTACTGGCAGACCGTCTCGGAACGGTTCAACGAGTGCTTCTTCGACCAGATCGAGCAGTGGTGCCGTCGGCACGGACTGGCCCTGACCGGCCACTGCTACGAAGAGAACATCGCCTCCTACACCAACTCGCCGCAGTTGATGGAGCAACTGCGCCGCGTGGACTGGCCCGGCTTCAACGTCCTCGGAACACGGGCCCGCCCCGCCGCCACCAAGATCGCCATCTCCGTGGCGCATCTGGAGGACCGCGAGGAAATCATCTGCGAGGCGTTGGGCCTGGCCGGCGGGTGGAATTGCACGCTCGACATGCTCCGCGGCGGGTACAACCAGATCGCCTGCCTCGGCGCCACCACGTTCATCCCGCACGCGTTCTTCCAGACGGTGGAGAACCCGCGCGTCGAGTGCCCGCCGAGCTTCTTCTTTCAGAACCCTTACTGGAAATACTACGACCGCCTGACCGGCCTGACCGACCGGCTGTCCCTCTTCAATCGCATCGGCCGGCATGTCGCCCCGGTGCTGGTGTACTATCCGATCGAATCCCTCTGGATGGATTCCACCGGCGGCAAGGGCCAGAAATCCTTTCCCTGGCAGCATACGACGGTCGGCAACAAGGGAGCCCAAGCCACGATCAACGGCTTCGGCGACCTCGTCGATGGGCTCTTCAACAACCTGTGGGACCTGGACATCGCCGACGGCAAGGCCCTGGAGCAGGCAAAGATCGTGCAGACCGAAGGCGGCGCTCGCCTCGCCATAGGCCCGGAGACGTACAGAGTCCTCGTGTTCCCGCCGGTGCGAGCGATCGCCGCCTCGGCCTTGCGCGTGGCGGCAGAATTCGCCAAGGCCGGCGGCACCGTCGTCTGGACCGGTCGGCGTCCTGAAACCTGCTGGCCCGCTATGCCGGGCGAGCCGCAACGGACCTTCGAGCAAACCACCATGACGCTCGTCCCCCAGCCGCGCGAGGTCATAAAGAAACTGCCTGAAATCATCGCGAGGGAGATCACCATTGAATCCGGCGACGCCAAGGGCCTGCTCATCCAGCATCGCCAGACCCCCTCCGCCGATCTGTACCTGTGCTTCAACGATTCGGATCGAGCATTGGATTGCCGATTGGCTCTGCCGCACGCTCAGACGCCTTCGAACCAATGGCTGCGACTGGAGACGGAAACCGGAAGAATCGAGTCGATCAGCGAGGCACAAGCCTCGGTCCCTCTCATCCTCACACCCCATGCGTCCACAGTACTCTTATGTGCTTCGCACGTAGGGTGGGGCTTGCCCCACCAACAGGGTCACGGTGGGGCAAGCCCCACCCTACAGGAAGGACCCTGGACGATTCAGGTGGTGGGGAACGCTCTCGATGAGGTCTGGAGCCCGACCGTTGGCGATACGGTCGTGGAATTGCCGGCCTTTCGGCATCGGGCCCGCGAGTTCCAGCCGGTTTCCGGCTGGGAGCAGCGAGACTACGACGACGGCAACTGGGAGAAGGTCTACACGGGCCGCGACGGCGCGATGTTCGCGCATGCATCGCCTGTGCTCTTGCGCGGCGTGCTTCCGCCGGGCGCCAAAGCTATCGAGACGCCTCTTCCGGTGACAGGCGAATATGTCCTGTACGTGAACGGCGTCGAACTCGACAAACATCTCGGTCCGCCGGCACAGCCGGGGCGAATTGACCTGTCGAAGGCGACAACAGGACTCGGCGATATCGTCGCGATTGAGACGACCTCTCACAGTGGCCCGGCGGGTCTGCAAAATCCCCTCCGGGTGGTGTGCGGGGCGGTCAAGGTCGATCGGCTGGAGCCCTGGTCGAAATGGAACCTGCCGTGGTACTGCGGCCGGGTCCTGTACCGCACGGAGATCGAAGTCCCGCAGTCCGGCCCGGCCCAAGGCTGGCTCTTGGACCTGGGCGAGGTGCAGCACTATGCCGAAGTCTGGGTCAACGGCAAGCTCGTCGGCACGCTGCTATGGCCGCCCTACCGTACCGAGCTGACCGAGCCCTTGAAGAAGGATAAGAACGAACTTGTCCTCGTCGTCTCGAATTCTCTCGCGAATCGCTTCGCCTGGGACATCTGGGGTACACGCGGCACTGGCAAGGCGGAGCCCTCCGGCCTTTTCGGCCCGGTCCGGCTGCTGACAACGAACGAGGTGCCAGGTAGTTTTACGGCATGGCCGTCACCGGCAACTGCCAGGGACGCGGCGGCAGACCCCAAAGACGCCGGAATGCATCCTCAATCTCCGCCAGAAAGGCCGCCGGCGCCAGGCTTCGCCCTGGGGCGGGAAGGTTATGATCCGGTGAGGCGGGAATGAACTCCTCGGGCGCCCACGGGGCAAAGTCCTTGTCGTTGGCGGGGCTGTACGGGCCCGGCTTGACCTCGAAGATCACGGTATCGGGGACCAGGGCGAAGATCGTGTGCCAGACGCCGGGACGGATGTCGCACCCCAGGACGCCCCGGTCGAGGTCGATGAGAAGGAAGCTGTCGTCCTGGGGCGTGCCGTCGTCGCGAAAAGACACGTAGCCCAGCATGCCCTGCAACAGGATCACAGACTCCGATTTCGGCGGGTCGAGGTGCCGGTGCGGTCGGATGTAGCTGCCCGGCTGGATGGCATTGAGCATGCGTTGCAGCGGGTCCTCGTCGCCCCGATGGAAGACATGGATATCCCGCCGGCGCGGGCTACGCCGGGCGTCGTAGGCCTTCCGCTGCACCAGGTCCCGGTCGAGGAACGCCACCGCCTCGTGACACGACCTTGTCGCGACCGGAGAAATCCGGATGATTTCGGGTCTATCCATACCTTAGGATTTATGATTTATGATTTGTGATTTATGACTGAAGTAGTAAATCGTCAATCCTACAACCCCTGTGTGCTACCCGAACTGGGCGTTCGGCACCTCGCGCACGGACGGCGGCACCTGGAAGTAGTCTTGCGGCTGGAAGCCGAAGACGCCCGCCACGAGGCTGCTCGGGAACGTCTCGCACTTGTTGCGGTAGTCGCGGACGTTCCCGTTGTAGAAGCGGCGGGCGGCTTGGATACGATCCTCCGTATTGACCAGCTCCCGCTGCAACTGGAGGAAGTTCTGGTCCGCTTTCAACTGCGGGTAGTTCTCGACGACCGCCAACATTCGCTGCAAGGCCGCCACCAGTTGGTTCTCGTCCACCGCCTGCTCTTCCGGCCGGCCCTGACTGGCCATGCACTGGACCCGCAGTTGCGTGACGCGTTCGAAGACTTCCTTCTCGTGGGCCGCATACCCTTTGACGGTCGCCACCAAGTTGGGAATCAGGTCGTAGCGGCGTTTGAGCTCCGTATCAACGTTGCCCCAGGCGTCGCGAATATGGTTGCGCAGAGCGACCAGCGTATTGTACGTCACGACCACGTAGATCAGAGGCACCAGGACAATGACCCCGAGAACAACGAGCGGTATCAAGGCATTGCTCCCATTCATCTTGGACTCCCGGAAAACAGGTACTCGGGCATCAGCGACCGCAACGCGACCAGCCGGTTCAGATTCGGCTCGATCCGCGCCGGGTCCAGCCGGGAATTGAAGGTGAGCGCCAGCGTGTCCTGGTCGACCTCGATGGTCAGATCGTCGTGGGCCAGGAGATACTCCATCGTTCGGGCATTGCAGAAGTCATAGGCGAACTTCTTGTCCGCGGACCGCACGCAGAACTTGCGGGAGAATTCGTGCGATTCGAAGTCGATGTCGTCGTACCCAAACGCCTGGGCGACCTTCGAGAAGAACCCCTCCCGCGCGATCACCAGTTCCGGAAAGGACCGGGGCAGGTGCAGGAGAAAGCAGGAGAAGTAATGATGGTGGGTCTGCCGGTGCCCCTTGGAGTCGGTGGAATGAGTCTCATAGTGATAGTCGAAGGCCGTCACATCCTGGCTCTCGTAGCCGCCGGAAAGCGTGTTGAAGGCGTACCGATTCGACCCGGCCCGCAGCTTGTCCAGGAAATGGTAGCGCTCGGCCAAATCCCGGTTCTTCTGCGGATCGAAGCGAAGCCCAAGCCGGGCCGCCAACGCCGTCATGGCCTGCCGTCGCTTCTGGGCGCTGAGGTAGCCCAGGACGGCCACGACCGCCACCACCGCAATCACACCGACAATAATGAGAGGTTCCATGCCTTGTCCCTGTCCAGTTGTGCCATCGTCCACCCATCTCCGAGGGGGCATTATACGTGAGAATGGCGCCTTCGTACAGATCGATGTGCGGACACGGAGCGGGCATGTGCTGCACGCCCGTTTGTAGTGACGCCGTCAGGCGCTTCGAGCGTACGCTCCACGCTGGGCAAGATGCCCATGCTACGAACCGGGGGACTTGCTCGCCTGGGCGGTACCGCCGTCGGCGCCCAGGTTGATGCGCCCGCCGTTGGGATCGGGCTCGTCCGCCAAATCTGCGGCGGGGTCGCCGGCATCGATGCAGGGGCTGGTCACAGTGTCCTGGGCCCAAGCCTGGGCCGCCGGGTCCCACCGCCCCGCCTGAGATTTGAGGTGGAAGTCGGCTGCGTCCGGGTTGGCGAAGAGGGGGTCCTTGTCGATATTGCCTTCGCCCTGCCAGCCGCCCTGGACGTCGTTGTAGCGAATCTCGAACTCGTCGGGCGCCGCCGCCTCTGACAGGAGGATCTCATTCTTCCAGATGATGTTATTCACAATGGACGCCGGCATGACACCCCCGAAGAAATCCATCAACGCGGACTCGAGTTGCAGAGCGTTGGGCCGGTTGGCAACGATCGTGTTGTTTGTGATCGACGGGCTGCTCAGGATGTTCATAATGCCGCCGCCCACCAGGGCATAATTGCGGGCGATGACGTTATTGGCGATCATGCCCTGGGCGTAGTACAGGGCGATCCCGCCCCCATCATAGTCCGACGCATTCTCGATGATCCTGTTGTTCGTGATGACCGGCTCGCACTCGAGGCACGCGACAGCCCCGCCGGTGCGGGCGTAGTTGTGCGTGAGCAGGCAGGAGTCGATGGTGGGGCTGGCAGGCATCGGGAAGCCGGGCTCGTCCTCATAGGACCCGTAGCAGAGGATGGCGCCGCCGAACAGGCCCGTCACGCCGCCCCCGCCGGTGCGCGGCTTGCTCGCGTATTCCAGCGTGCAGTATTGCAGCCTGTCGTCGGAGCCGCTGTTGATCAGGCGGAGGCCGAACCATCCCTGCTCCTTGTCGCCGGCCGTAAAGACGATCCGATCCTGCTCCGTGCCGACAGCCTGCAGTTTGGCCTTGTAGCCCACGGTCAATCCGAAGTGCCCCGCGAACTTGACCGTGACGCCCGGCTCGATAGTCAGAGTCTTGGTGCGCGGAACCGTGATGTCGCCCGTGACGACGTATGGACTGGACGCCTTTTTCCAGGTGCCGCTGACCGACCCGCCCGGCACGACGGTCCCCGAGACGCCCATGCCCTTCAGCGCGATCTGGATCCGCCCGGCATTGGCCGCCGTCGAGCGGACATCGAGCTTGCCCCGGTAGACCGCCTCGCGTGTCGGGCTGAAGGCGACCTGGACCGAGAGCGAGGCCCCCGGCGCCAGAACGCGGTTTTCGACCGCCGTCGGAAGGGAGAACACCTGGCCGCCTTCGGACACGCTCACACTCTGGATCGTGCAATCCTGCGTGCCGGTGTTGGTGAGGTCGAGCAGGAGGGTCTCGCTCGCGTTGAGCTGGACGAAGCCCACGTCGGCTGTCCCGGCGGGGGTGATCGTAAGCAAAGGCAACTCCGACTGATTCTCGTACGCGCCGACATCGAGCACACCGCCGGCGATTCGGGCGGCCCCCGCCATGTCCAGGGTCGGCAGGTCCTGGACCTCAGTGCCCACGTTGATACAGGGTGAGCGGGTCTGGAGCGCCCAATTGGCAGCCGAACCGTCGTACTCGATGCCGGGACCGGCGCTGGGACTGAAGAAACAAGGGTCGGCACTGCGATTGCCCGCGCCAAGGTAGCCCCCCTGCACATCGCAGAAGGACACCTGCGGCGCCGATTCCTCCGTCTGGATCTGGTACATCTCGTTGCCCCAGAGGATCGAGTTTGTCAAGGTCAGGCCGTCCCAGGAGGCGGTGAAGACGCCGCCGGGTGAGTTGTTCACGATGGTGCAGTTGCGCAGCTCCGCCAGCCCGGACTGGCTGATACAGAAGCCGCCGCAGCGCGGCACCCCTCCCAGCGAGGTGTTGTTCGCGATGAGCGTGTTGCTCAGGATCGGGAAGCTGTCCACGCAGTAGATCGCCCCGCCGCCATCGCCCACGTTGTTCGTCAGCCGGCAGCTTTCCAGCGTCGGGTCCGAATTGGAGCAGTAGATGGCGCCGCCGTGGCTGTCCGGCTCCTGCACGCCCGTGTCGCCACTGGACTCGGTTGGGGCAAGGCCCGTGGCCTTCTTCGCCCAGGAGAGCCAGCAGTAGCGGAGCACATCGTCGCTGCCGGAGTCGACGAAGCGCAGTCCGCCCCAGCCGGTCGCGCGATTCCAGGCGGTCAGACTCGATGGGCTGGGCAGCGTTGCCCTGCGCGGTCAGTGTCGCGTTCTTGCCCACTGTCAGACCGAACGACCCCAGGAAGAAGACCTTGACGCCCGGCTCGATCGTCAGCTTGTCATTGGCCGCCACCTGGAGATCGCCCCCCACGAAATAAGGCGACTTGTCCTGGGACCAAGTCCCGGAGACAGCGCCGGCCGCGACCTGCGTCCCGCCCGCGAAGGACCACCCGCGCAGAATCACATAGCGCACTTTGCCATCATCATAGTGGATCGCGAGCGTTCCGTAGTACCCGCCCTCCCGCTCGGGGCGAAACTTGACCTGGATCGAAGCGTTCTGGTTCGGACGGGTCAGTGCGAAAGAGTCCAGGTGATCGGAGAAATCATCGGGCTTGGCGATGAGGAAGCCTTCCGGACTGGTGATCGACTGCACCGTCACGCCAGCCGCGCTGTTCTGGATCCGCAGAGCCTGCGGCTCGGAGTCCTGCCCCGGGGTCCCGTAGAAGTTCAGGGACGCCGGATCGGTCTGGATCGCCGGCTCCTGCGGCCGCAGGTTCAACACGGTTTCCGTAATGACCAGGTCCAGGGGATAGAACCCCGTGGGCAGGCGATACCACACGTCGGCGATTTTCTGGGGATACAGGCTGCCCCAGCCGAAGTTCAGATGATACTCCCCGTCGGTGTTGTAGCCGTCGCAGACGACGGCATGGCCGCCGTAGCCATCCGTCGGACGCAGGCCGATCATCGCGGGCAGCCCGTTGATGATATTCTCCTGCAACACGAGGAAGGACTCGGCCGAGAGCCCCCCAAACATATCCGCCCCCGCGAATCCGAATTTGCGGACCATGGCCTCCTGGGCATCGTAAGGCGAGGCCCCGGACCCGTCGCTGGAGTAGTCCATGTGCATCGCCACGCCGCACGCGAAGCTGAGCGTAGCCTTCTCCACGTCGTTCAGATCGGCCCCCTCCTGGTACCGGGCCCGGACCGCCGCCACGTAGCCGTTGAGGTCGTCAAAGGATGGGAAGTCATAGAGGGTGCTGTCGGCATCCATCTTCACGCCGCTGTACATCGTGTAGGCGTCGCTCGGGCTGAACGCAACGTTGCACTGGCGGTGAAAATTCAGGATCTGCGCCATCGCGGTCGCGGCACAGCCCACGTAGGACCGGGCGCCGTCCACGGTGTCCAGCGGGCAGAATTGGTTGTACGGCGGCTCCTGGTCCCAGGCCGTCGCCACCAAGCCCCCCGTCGCGGTGCTCCCTTCCGGTGGCCATTGCTGAACACTTTGAAGTCTCAAGTTGGGAGTTGGCTGAGGTCCTACCCCGTTCCCACCCTCGGCATAAGAGGCCCACTGCCGTGCGGTCTCGGGGCTCTTGAGCTCGGGATGCTCGGCCAGGGCCCTGGCCCGCAAGCGCAGGTCTTCGCGCACCATGCGGTACAGGGGATTGGCTTTGTCCCCCTCGGCCGGGAAAGGACTGCGGAAGGAATACGCGATCACCGGCGCCAGGTCCGTATCGGCCGCCAAGGCAACAAACCCGCGCGGCTCCAGGTCCATTACGTAGGCCAGGACCGTCCCATCGTCACCTCGAATCTCTCGAGGAGAAGTACCGGGGGAGGGCGAACTGAGAATGGTCAACTCGGAACTCGGGCGGCTGGCGGCCTTGGCCTGCAAGAAGCCCTCCGTCACCTGCCGCACCCGCGCTGGGTCTACTGATGCAGCGAAAAGGGCCGAACTCCAAGACAGAAATGCCAGGGCCGAAATGACAACAAACGACCTTCTCCTGCCGAAGCGACCCATGATCCAGCCTCCGATTTTGCTCTCGTCTTTTCGCGCGAACGCACGCTCTGCTCCCGGGGTGTCTGTGCTTCGCAAGCCTGCGTCGCGTTCGCAGGACAGATCGCCCGCGCCGCCGATCACTCAAGGTCGCTCGTCCAGCCCCCTCGAAGCCAAGGCCACCTGCAGACGCACACCTCGGAATGGTCAATCTGATGTCTTATAATACCACAACCGCCCCGCCCTGTCAACGCGGCCAAGCCCCAAATCCGGCGTCGCGATATCGGAGACCTGGTGGCGTCCAGATCAATAGTCCCGGAAATCCCGCATCCACACGGGCCAATCGGTGGGCCAGACGCCGCCCGCCTGCGTCCATGGCCCCGCCGTATTGAAGGACCTGTGCCACTTCAACGTCCAAAGCTCCTTGAGTCCCACCCTCCGCACCGAACCATCCACGAACAGGCAGTTCACCGCACCGTTATGCCGATTGATGCAACAGCGCTGCATGCTGTTGCCCGTCCACGCCGCCCACTGATTGGACGCAGGACTGCTGGTTTCCAGCGGCCACAAGTCAAAGCGAAGTGCGTCTGCGAACATGGGTACGCGGTCTGCGTTAGTCACATTGAGAATGTCCCGCCAGCCTTGGCTTGCAGGCAGGCCGCCTTCATACGACATCTTGTCTGATATGCACAGTAGGTACCCGTTTACGCCATAGCTGCCGGAGACTCCACTCGGTTCCAGGCCCGGTGCGTTGAATATGCCCCACGCGTTAAAGATGCTGAGCGTCGATGCCATCCGGCCTTGCTCGTCCGTAATTGGCTTTTCCGCTTGAGGGCAGAACCACATTCTCATCCTCCTCCAATCTCTGTGGTCCTTATCCAACTCTTTTACCCACCAGTAGCCCGGCGTGCCTTTATCCCCGCTGAAGAACTTGCCATTGTTCCGCTGGATGTAGCTCGGGAAGACGATGCTCCACTGATGGAGGTTGGTTTGGCAGATCATTTCCTTCGCTCGCCGCCGGCCGCCCTCCCCGACCGCCCCCAGAGTGGAAATCAAGGCCACCGCACTAAGCGTCAGCACGACAACGTCTCGTTTTCGCAGGTACCACGCTCTCGCATTCATAGCTTCTCCTCGATCAGCTTCTTGATAATCAGTAGCCGAGTCGGCCCCAGACGGCTACCTGCATCCTCTGTAGAGTCCCTGCTTGCCTGCGGCGGTCGTCGGCATGTACTGATGAAAGGGATTAGCCGCTGCACCATTGGCCACCGTCTCGGCCGCCTCCCAGGTCCAGTGTTCGCTGTGGCCGTCGGCGAAAGAGACATTCGTGCCGTCGTCGTGACGGACCGGGGACGGGTCCCACCAGCGTGCATTCAGGTAGTGGACGGCGTAACTGTCGGGCGCTGGGCGGCCCTCATCCACGAAGACCAGGCGGAAAGCCGGCCCGGGCACAACGATCTCCGACCGGTTCTTGACCCACAAGACCGTCTCACCCACTTTGACGCCCACACCGAAGCTGTGAGTCCCATCCCGGTAGAGACCGTTCATCGCGTCCGTGATGCTATAGCTGCGTACTCCTCCCCGTATCCCGCTGGGACAATGATACAGGTTCTCGGTCCCGCAGTAGGGGAACAAGGCTCCGGCGCGGATCGCCCGAATCTGCACGTCCTCGGCAAGCTGCTTGCCCGTCATGTAGCCGGGGTCGGTATCGGTCCCCACCCACCATTTCTCATTCGCGTGCCGTCCGATCGGAGGGGTGAAGCAGCCGCCCGGGGTGGCATACTCCGCTTCCCCGTTGACGATTCTGCCGTCGTTGTCATCCGCGTAGGTGATCCAGGCCTCCGTCAACTTGTCAAGATTGGCCAGACAGACCGCCCGCTTCGCTCGCTCCCGGCCTGCTGTTCCGACGAGTGCAACGTTGCCTAAGAGAAACGCCATCGTGAGAACAGCAACAATGATGTCTTTTCCTGTGAACTGCTTCGCTCGCATGGCGGTGCCCTTCCGATCTATGGGACTCACACCTTACGGTTTCGCAGAACCATCGGCCGCAATGGCCCAGACGGCGTTCCGGGCGTCGGTGTTCAGCGAGGCGTAGTCCTTCGAGTCCGCGAGGATGAGCACGCCGTCGGCGGCCAGCACGGGAAAGGCGGGCCAGCCGCCGGTCTCGAACTGCGTGACCAGCGAGCCATCGGCGGCGATCACGTAGACGCGTCCATCATCGCTGGCGGCGTAGACCACATTGTTCCTGTCCACCGTCAGCGTGAAGGCACCGACATCGCCAAACCGCTTGCTCCATTTGACGATCCCGCTGGGATCGACCGCCCGCAGGTATGGATCGTCACAACTGACGTAGATCGTCCCATCGGGTCCGAGGACCGGCTCGGACCAACCATCGCCGTCGGGCGTGGCGTTCGTGGTTGGGACGAACAGAGCCGGATCGCACAGATCGACCGACCACAGGATCTTGCCCGTGCCCGGATCGACCGCGTACAGATGGCTGTCGTAGAGCAGCGTCTGGTAAATCGTGCCGTCGGCCCCCACCACCGGCGAGGTGAACGGCCAGCCGGCGGTCTTGGGGTCGGCCGGGTCCTTCAGGAAGCGACACACCCATTTGACACTGCCATCGGCAGGCTTGAGCGCATAAAGGTTCGGCTCGTACAGACCCGCCAAGTAGATCGTGCCATCCACGCCGAGGGCAGGTGAGGCAAAGACGGCCCCACTGGGCAGAGTCCCCGGCCCTCTGGTCTTGAACCGCCACAGTTCCACGCCGTCCCGACCTACGGCGTAGAGTGTCCCATCGGTTGACCCCATATAGACATGGCCGTCCGATCCGACGGCGGGCGATGAGTGGATTGCTCCGCCCGTGCGGCAGGTCCAGTTCAATCGGCCATTGGGATCGACGGCAAAGAGTCTCCCGTCCTTGCCTCCGACATAAAGGGTGCCGTCAGGACCAATGGTCGGCGCACTGAGCAGCGGGCAATTGGCATTGAGCACCCACAGCGACTTGCCGCCGGAGTCAAGGGTGTAGAGCTTGCCGTCTTCACAGGCGATGTGAATTTGCCCGCCGGAGCCGACCGTGACACTGCCGACCACCGCCCCGCCGGTCTCGAACTTCCACCGAATGTCGCCCGCGACCGGCCCCTGACACTCGCTCAGCCCCGCCCGCTGGAAACCGCCTCCCAGCGTGGCCCACCGGGCCGCCCCGACTGATCCGGCCGCCAAAGCCGCCGTGAAAACAAGGACTGCCACCAAGCTCGCGATAATGGGAAATGACCGCCCGTTCATACCATTCTCCTCTCAACGTCCAACTCGCATCACGGCAGACTTCCCTGCTCACACTCCCCTCTATTGTACCGCGTCCTCGCCGCAAGTCAAACAAGTCCCTCCAATTGCGTGCCCCTTGTACCCCCGCTGGATCATAACTTCGCCGGCACAGATTCCGGGCGAACCCGCAATCAACCGCTATTATTTCCGCCGCCGATAGTGGGCCGTCATGACTTCATGCCACTTGCCATCGTCACCCAGCATATGCGATCTCAGCACGCGATGATCGTCGCTCCGGAACTCGATCACGTCCCGGAACGGCGTCATTTTCCCCTCGGCGGACATATCCGGCCCTTCGGTGTTCAGCGACAGCACCTTCTCGGCGGCATCCAGACCGCCATCGTACAGCCACAAATGGGTCATCATCGACCCAATGAAGGTGCCCACAAATCGTTTCCTGTGCGGGTCATAGCCAAGCGTCATGATCATCGTTGCCGGGTTGCCATCAGGCATCTGGCTCTGTCCCTCGGCCAGAATCCAGAGGCCGCCGAGCGAGCGCACGCTTTCGGTACCTGTGAACTTCTCCGGAGGCTTGCCGGGCGCCATCGTCATCTCGCCTTCAAACGTCCATTCGCCGACAAGCTTCTGCAGCCACTGATGTTCTCTCTGGGGTTCGGCCTTCATCGGCTCCTGTGTCAGCGTACGGCGAGCCTCGGCTTCTTCCTGCTCCAAAGATGCTTGCGACTTCGTCTCTATTTTGGTCGTACTCATAGCTTGATCTCCTTTCGCTTGCCCCCATGTACCTCCAATCGAGCGTAAACCAACTTGCGTTCTCCTATTTCTACGATCCTTGCCCAGGGCCGATGGCCGTCCTACCTTCAGGAAATTCCTCAGGACACGAGTGAAAGGCCGTATTTCGTCGGCCTTGGAGTCGCAAGACCGGAGGATCGGCCGTCGTCGCAGAAATCAGGTGGGTTCCCCTGATTAGAGCTTGATTCGAGGTCAGGCCCCTGAAGTCCCTCGGGGATTCCCCGATGCGGAAACGAGCGTCGGGCCGGATAGCAGAACCAGACATCGCCCGATTTGCCCGAATCACGTCCCCGATATCATAGGGCGAAATGATTTATGGTTGGTTTAGAAGGGGATTATCATGAACGATGTGCAACTGTTAGAGCGTTATGTGGCCGGCGATGAAGGGGCGTTCCAGGAACTCATCAGCCAGTACAAGGACAGCGTGTATGCGTTTCTCCGGAGGTTCCTGAACGACCGGGACCTCGTGGACGACGTGTTCCAGGAAACCTTCATGCAACTGTACGTCAGTCGCGACACGTTCGACCAGTCCAAGCCCTTGCGTCCGTGGCTCTTCACAATCGCGGCGAACAAGGCCAAGGACGCTCTGCGGCGCAGGCAGCGGATCGACTGCACCAACCTGGGGAGCATGTTCGACAACGAAGAGCACTCGATCGACGATGTGCTGAACACGCTGGACCATGATGACCGGATGCCCTATGACGACCTGATCCGGGAGGAGACGGCGACGGAGGTCAAGCGGGTCATCGCGCGGATGCCGGTCAAGCTGCGCGAAATCCTGATCCTGGCGTATTTTCACAAGTTCCCTTACGCGGAGATCGCCGGCATTCTGGGAATTCCCGTCGGCACGGTCAAGAGCCGGCTTCATATCGCGGTAAACCGATTCGCGGAAGACTGGAATGCGGTCACGATGTCCGAGACCGCGAACTGAAGGGTAACCCCCGGAACGGAGTCCGGGTGACGGAGTCGACGCCCCAGTGGGCGTCAAGGGGGGCCTCGAAACGGCAAGGATTGTCTTTTGGGGGACCCGATGACGTAATCGCAGATTGCGGACTGGATTTGCCGCTGAAGTCGGGCACCAGAATCCGCAATCTGCGGTTGCGGCACGGAGTCGGCACTGCTCGGAATTCCGCCTTCGGGCGGCCCAGGACCGCGTAAACGCGGTCCTCCAAACAGTTACTTTGTGCGCGGGCATCCTCCCATCGGACAGCCTGTGCAACTTGATTCGGCACGGGGAGCCGCCGGAACCTCCCGTGGGCAACAACCGGCGGCCGGACTCCCACACATTGTTTCGGAGCAGGGGCCGGCGCAGCGTCTTGGCGCAAGCACCGCAGCCGGGCGTCCCGGCCTTGCAGCACGCATCGGTGCCCTGGAGCGGGCATTCGTCGCACTGAGCCTGACACGCTCCCTGCGAAGAGGGGTTCGGCTTATTCGCGTATCCTGCCACCAGGGCAGTCCCCGCCGCCAGGCCGGCGACGACGATAAGGGTCAGGATAGTGCTCTTGGAAAGAGTCATCGATATTCTCCACAACTCCAATGGTCACACAGGCGCACGGTTCTGATAACCGCGACAGCCCTTTGATTCAGTGAACAGTTTCTATTATACCCGAATTGCTCGGTTCCAGCAAGCCTCGCCGAAAGAGACGACTTGTATCTGGCGCAGAGATGCTGGGACGTTGGGATGTCGGGGACATCGTTGATCGGTTGCGGTTGCGGCACTCGTTATGATTGCGTGGAGCGTTCCGCGGTACCCGCTGCGCCGATACGACTGCCCGACAAAACGGCCCGCGCAACCTTGTCACCCCGCCCCTGATCCGTGGCGCAACCGCTCGACAATCTTTTCCGCGTCTCCGCGTCTCTGCGCGAGTAGATTCTCCTCCGCCAAACGCCGAACTGGCTTCCTCCACGTTTCTCTGCGGTTTCCTTCTCTCTTTGTGTTCGGTATCCCTCACCTTCGTGCAGATAGGCTCTCTGGGGTGAATCCAGGCATCTGGAAGAAGCGCCTGAGAGTTCCCGAAGTATTTTCCGCGGCGAGTCGGTGGTCCTTGTGGTAGGATGGGGTCACTATGAATGATGAAAAGCCAGAGTAAGGAGATGTCCGGCATGCGCAGAATAGGTTATGGGTTGTGGGTGCTGTGGGTGGTCAGTGGCATGGCGGCTTGGGACCGGCCCGCCCGCGCCGCGGACGTGGCCTTTGTCGTCGGGGCGTGCACGCATTTCAGCCAGGGCAAGGGCATCCTCGACCGGAACCTCGAGCGAATCAAGCAGGCCGGGATTGCCTCGATCCGCGATGAAGTGGGCTGGGGCGCGGTCGAGCGGGAGAAGGGTAAGCTCGCCATGCCGGAGCAGTTCGATACCTATGTCCGGCAGGCCGCCGCCCAGGGCGTGAACGTCCTGCTGATCCTCGACTACGCCAATCGTTTCTACGATGACGGCGACCGGCCCCGCTCGCCGGAGGCGATCGAAGGCTTCTGCCGCTATGCGGAGTTCGTCGTGCGGCACTTCGGCAAGGCAGGTCCGGCTGTACGAGATCTGGAACGAGTGGGACATCAGCATCGGCATGCCCCAGAAGTATCGCCAAGGGCGGCTCGGCCGAGGACTACGTCAAGCTGCTCAAGGCCGTCTATCCGCGGATCAAGGCCGCCGATCCCGGTGTCACGGTGATGGCCGGGGCCTGCACCAGCGGCGGCGTCAAGAAGGGCTGGCTTGAAGAGATCGTCAAGCTCGGGTGCCCTCGACGCCTGCGACGCCATCTCGATCCACAGCTACAACTACAGCGACAAATTCCCGCAGCGCGGCCCCGAGGCGTGCTGCGGCGTGGATGACCGGCGTGCAGGAGATGCTCCGCAAGTACAAGGGCAGCGATGTGCCGTTCTACGTCACGGAGATGGGCTGGCCGACCCACGTCGGCAAGAATGGGACCGACCCGGAGCTTTCCGGCGTCGTACCTGGCGCGGCTGTACCTGCTGGCCCGCACGTCGCCGTCATTCAAGGGCCTCTGGTGGTACGACTTCCAGGACGATGGCTGGAAGGCCGAGTACAACGAGGACAACTTCGGCCTGGTCCGGCCGGACCTGACGCCCAAGCCGTCGTATGATGTCATGGCCGATATCGCGCCGGTGGTTGCCCGCGGCCAGTACCTCGATCGCCTGCCCACGACGATGAGAACCTCTGGGTCCTGTCGTTCAAGATCGGCCGGGAGGATTGCTGGGCCCTCTGGTCGGCGGACGATCAGGACCGCCAGGTCATCCTGCAGACGAATTCCCCGGCCCGGCCGGTGACGATTCGACAGACCGGGCATGAAGCGTACTTGACGCCCTGGGGTTATCGCGACTGGACGAGCCGAGGCGGCGACCTGGCCCCGAATCGCCTCTCGCTGATCGTTGGTCCTCGCCCCTGCCTGATCGGCAACGATCTGTCTACGGTCTCGGTGGCGGACGTGATCGCTCGACCACGGCAAGCCGCTGTGACACCTTGAGATTCCGGTTGGAACATACATCCGAAGACTCTGCTCTTCGTAGGGCGGGCGTTCCCGCTCGTCTGAAGTGGCATGGGCATCTTGCCCGTGATCTTGAATCCACGGGCAGGATGCCCATGCTACGGAGTCGTGCGAGGACGCACGACCTACGAAGAGGACCAGATGCTTCGGCTCGCCCAGCATGACAAGTTGAGAAACATTTTGGAATGGAGGTTCATGTGAGACAGACGCAACAGCATGTAGGGTGGGGCTTGCCCCACCATAAAAGGGTCGGTGGGGCAAGCCCCACCCTACTCATCATGGCGGTTCTTCTGGGAACAACGACTGCGCAGGAGACTCGTTTCAAGCTCGGCGACTTGTACCCGCAGGAGAAGATCGAGAAGGTCCTCGTCCCGCGCGGGCAGTGGCATCCGTGGCCGACATGGAGCGAGAGGGCACGGTGGGAGAGTCTGCCCGAGCCGGTCCGCAAGGACCTGATCGCCAATGGCGAACAGTATCTCCGCTACCAGTGGCCGAGCCTGCCGGCGACGCTCTTTCTTGAATACGCCCGCAACGGCAACCGCAGCCGCTACGAGCACGAGTGCTTCGCCCGCCGCAACGCCCTGACCGACCTGCTCGTTGCGGAGTGCGTCGAGGGCAAAGGCCGCTTCCTCGACGACATTGCCAACGGCGTCTGGGCCATCTGCGAGGAATCGTTCTGGGGCGTGCCCGCCCATGTCGGGGCGCAGAAGGCCGGGTCCGGCTTGCCCGATTCCGCCGAGCCGGTCGTGGACCTGTTCGCCGCCGAGACGGGCGAGAGCCTGGCCTGGACCTATTACCTGCTGGGCGAGCAGCTTGACCGCGTCTCGCCGCTGGTCCGCCCGCGCATCCGCCAGGAGATTGACCGGCGGATTCTGACGCCGTGCCTGGAGCGGGATGACTTCGGCTGGATGGGCTTTGCCGGCGGCCGCGTCAACAACTGGAATCCCTGGTGCAACTCGAACTGGCTGGCCTGCGCACTGCTGGTCGAGCCGGATGAGGCTCGGCGGATCAAGGCCGTGGCCAAGATCGTTCGGAGCCTGGACCACTTTTTCGACGCCTACGCCGACGACGGAGGCTGCGATGAAGGTCCCGGCTACTGGGGCCGGGCGCCCGCTTCCTTGCTCGACTGCCTGGAGCTGCTCCACAGCGCCACGAAGGGTGCAATTGACGTTTACGACCGGCCGCTGGTCAAGGAGATGGGCCGCTACATCTATCGCGTCCACATCGCGGACGACTACTTCGTGAACTTCGCCGACGCTTCGGCCAAGGTACATCCGGCCGGTGAGTTGGTGTACCGTTACGGCAAACGGATCGCCGACGACCGGCTCGCGGCCTTTGGTGCTTACTTCCATGCCATGGACCGGGGCAAGGGCTCCGGCTTCCTCGGCAAGGGCGGGTACTCGGTCGGCCGGTACCTGGCGGAGATCTTTAATGACGCCGAGTTGCGAACGGCCCCGGCCCAGCCGCCGCTGGTGCGGGATGCCTGGCTCGATGGCATACAGGTGATGACGGCCCGCTGCGCCGAGGGGACCACGAAGGGGTTCTTCGTCGCGGCCCAAGGCGGCCACAACGCCGAGAGCCACAATCACAATGATGTCGGCAACTTCATCGTCTATCGGGACGGCCGGCCCCTTCTCATCGATGCCGGCGTCGAGACCTATAGTCGCAAGACCTTCAGCGGGCAGCGCTACGAGATCTGGACCATGCAGTCGGCGTACCACAATCTTCCGACCATCGACGGCGTGATGCAAAGCCCCGGCCGGCAGTTCGCCGCCCGCAATGTCCGGTACGAGGCGAACGACGATCATGCCCAGCTTCAGCTCGATATCGCCGGCGCCTATCCGAAGCAGGCGAACGTCAAATCCTGGGTTCGCACGATCCGCCTCAATCGCGGCAAGGACATCGGCATCACCGAGAGCTACACACTCGACAAGCCGGCCAAGGAAATCACGCTGACCCTGCTGACGCCCTGCCAGGTCGAGGTGGGTAAGGAGGGCCAATTGCTGCTGAAAACGGCGGACGGACCCGAACCCCGCACGGCCGTGCAAGTATGGTTTGATGGCGGCAGATTGAAACCGGTCCTGGAGACGATTGTCGTCGAGGACGGGCATCTCCGCTCGGTCTGGCCCGAACGACTCACGCGCATCCTGCTGAAAGCCGAGACGCCGGCTTTGCAGGATCGCTGGACGGTGCGGATCGAGCCGGCCGAACCGAAGTAAGAGAAAGGACACAGTGGCGCTGCATACTTGTCATGCTGAACGAAGTGAAGCATCTGGCCAGCGAATGGGAGGTGTTCTCCATTCGTAGCCCAGATCCTTCGCTGCGCTCAGGATGACAAGAGGCATCGCCCCGACTTCTTGACGTTACATGCAGCCATTTACGCTCCTGATCAAGCCCTCCGGTTCCGACTGCAACGTCGATTGCACGTACTGCTTCTACAAGTGCCGCGCGCCGCAGATCGGCACGGGTCGGCAGCGCATGAGCGATGAGGTGCTCGAAAGGCTCGTCAAGGACTACATGGGTCTGCGGTTCCAGTTGTCGGGCTTTGCCTGGCAAGGGGGCGAGCCGACGCTGATGGGCCTGGACTTCTACAAGAGAGCGGTCGAGCTTCAGAAGAAGCACGGCATCACCGGCCAGGAGGTCGGCAACTCGCTCCAGACCAACGCCCTGCTGCTGGACAACGCCGATTGGTGCCGGTTCCTGCACGAAAGCCAATTCCTCGTCGGCATCAGTATCGATGGGCCGAAGGAGCTGCACGACCACTATCGCCTCGATCTCGGCGGCCACGGCACCTGGGACCGCGTCATGCGCGCCATCGACCGCTGCAAGGAGTACCAGGTCGATTTCAACACCCTGACGCTGGTCAACCATCTCACCGCCGACCATCCCGACGAGGTCTTTGACTTCCTGATCGGCCTCGGGGTGCGCTATCTGCAATTCATCCCCTGCGTCGAAGTGGACCCGCAGACGGGCCGGATCGCCGAGTTCTCCGTCGCGCCGAAGCAGTACGGCGACTTTCTGTGCCGGATGTTCGACCGGTGGATGGAGTTCGGCCCGCAAAAACTCAGCATCCGCGATTTCGACTCCACCCTGAGCTATTGCATCAGCGGCCATCCGACGATTTGCACCTTCGACCGGCAGTGCAGCCAGTACATCGTCGTCGAGCACTCGGGCGACGTCTTCCCCTGCGACTTCTTCGTGGAGCCGAAATGGCGTCTGGGCAATATCCTCGAGACCCCCATCGAGCAGCTCGCCGCCTGTGCGCAGAAGAAAGCCTTCGCCCGCCAGAAGCAGAACCTGTCCAACAAGTGTCTCGTTTGCCGGCACCTGGCGCTGTGCCGGGGCGGGTGCATGAAGGACCGCGCCCTGGCGGCCGAGGCATCGTGGCGAGGGCGTCCCGCCCTTGCGTCGCGAGGCCATCCTGGCCTCGCCGGGCCGGGTTCCGATGAGGGCATCGGAGCCGAAGGGCAAGGGCAAGATGCCCTCGCCACGGCGGGCGTGCCACATAGCTACTTCTGCGAAAGCTACCGGCAGTTCTTCGATTACGCTCTGCCCCGCTTCCTGCAGGTGGCCGCCCAAATCCGCAGCGGCGCCCTTGTCAGACCCCGGCAATTGACCTAAGATAGCGTCGTGACGCGTGTCTTCGTAGGTCGTGCATCAGGAGCACGACGTCTTCAGGCGAGCGGGGACGCTCGCCCTACGTGAGCATATCATGAGCAGCCGGGGCAAGGAAAGGGACAGAATCATGGCACAGACCGATCGTAGAACGTTCGTGGCAGGTTCGATAGCGGCGTTGGCTGGGGCGAACGTGGTGAGTCACGCCGGTGAGAAAACAGCCGAGTCTCCTGCGCAGGTCCATCGCGGTAACCCGATTGCCGTCTCCACGTATTCTTTCTGGCGCTTCAAGAACGGTCTCAAGATGCCCATCGAGACGTGCATCGATGAGGCGGCCCGTATGGGCTTCGACGGCGTCGATATCCTGCTGATGCAAATGGAGAATGAAGACAACGCCTATCTGCAAAAGCTCAAACGCCGGGCCCTGATCAACGGCGTGGCCCTTTGCTGCATGTCGACGCACCAGGGTTTCGTCTCGCCGGACGAGGCCCGACGCAAGAAGAACATCGACCTGACGCTGGGCCAGATCGAGATCGCCTATAAGCTCGGCATCCCGATTGTCCGCCTCAACACCGGCCGCTGGGGCACGACCGGCAGCTTCGACGACCTCATGGCCAAACGCGGCATCGAGCCGCCCCTGCCCGGCTACACGGAAGAGGACGGTTTCAAGTGGGTGATCGACAGCATCCAAAAGCTCCTGCCGAAGGCCGAAGAGTGCGGCGTGATCCTCGGCCTGGAGAATCACTGGGGCATGGCCCGGACGCCCGAGGGCCTGCTGCGGATCGTCAACGCCATCAACTCGCCCTGGCTCCAGGTCCTGCTCGATACGGGCAACTTCCTCGAAGACCCCTACGACAAGCTCGAAAAGTGCGCCCCGCAGACCGTCCTCGTGCAAGCCAAAACCTACTACGGCGGCGGCCTCTGGTACACCCTCGACCTCGACTACGACCGCATCGCCCGGATCATGAGAAAGCACAACTTCCGCGGCTACGTCTCGCTCGAATTCGAAGGCAACGAGGACTACAAAACCGCGATCCCCAAGAGCCTGGCCGTCCTGCGCAAGGCGTTCAGTTGACATGGCAAAAGGAACTGGCGTCGTCTATTCGACCGAGCACGGGCGGATGTGTCCGGCGTGCGGCAAGCCGGTGGGCGAGTGCATCTGCCGCCAGGAGAAAACCGCTGTTCCCGTCGGTGATGGCATTGTGCGGGTTGGACGGGAGACGAAGGGACGCAAGGGCAAAGGCGTGACGGTCATCACCGGTCTGCCGCTCGATGAACCGGGGTTGCAGAAGCTCGCCACGGACCTCAAGCGAAGATGCGGGGCCGGCGGGACCGTGAAGGGCAATACCATCGAGATTCAGGGCGACCAGCGCGACCGGTTGGTGGCGGAGTTGACCCAGCGTGGCTATACAGTCAAGCGGTCAGGCGGTTGAGATCGATGGATGTACGCACGCAGATTGAAGCTGAACTGAAGCGCATCGAGCGGGAGCATGGCGTTTGCGTCATCTACGCTTGTGAATCGGGCAGCCGGGCGTGGGGATTCGAATCGTCCGACAGCGATTACGATGTCCGGTTCATTTACGCCCACCGCACCGAGTGGTATCTGCGCGTCGTGTCCGGCAGCGATACGATCGAACGCCCGATCAAGGGGCTGCTGGATGTATCCGGTTGGGATCTCAAGAAGGCGCTGCAATTGCTCCGCAAGTCCAACCCGCCGCTGCTGGAATGGCTGCAATCGCCGATCGTCTACCACGAGCGCACCGGCGTGGTCCAGCGCATCCGTGGGCTCATGCCGGTATATTATGAACCCGCCGCGTGCCACTATCACTATCTCCACATGGCACAGGGAAATTATCGTGACTTTCTACAAGGGGACGAGGTCTGGCTGAAGAAATACTTCTACGTGCTCCGGCCGGTCCTTGCCTGCCTGTGGATCGAGAGAGGCTACGGAGTTGTCCCCACGCAGTTCCAGACGCTGGTGGAGCGCATCCTGGACGAAGGCAGCGTCAAGACCGCCGTCCGGAACCTCATCCAGCGCAAGAAGGCCGGAGAGGAGTTGGACCGCGGGCCGCACATCCCTGCGATCTCGAGCTTTCTTTCCCATGAGGTGGACCGCCTATCCGGGTTGCAGGCCCCGTCTGCCAGGCACGCATCCCCCGCCCGGCTCGACCAGGTATTTCGCGAGTGCCTGATTGACATCTACGGCAATCGAATCCAGGCGGAGCCGCCCTCCGATGAACCGTGTACGCCTGAGTCTCGTGGTACGCGTGGATCTACGGAGTGACGCTGCCACGGCCGCGCGGAGATTCATGCGTTTTGGTCTTGCCTTGGCCGCAGAACACGAGCACAATCATTCCCAAAAAAAGGATGACATAATGAATCGACGGGAGTTTTCGAAGAGTGTGTTGGCGGCGGGGATGGGGGTCGGGACCGGCGTGACAATGGCGGCACCAGCGCGGGCCGCGAATGCGAGCGGGGAGTATTATGAGGAGCCGGCGAAGAGGCTGCCTGTCCGGAAGTTCGATGTGATTGTCGCGGGGGCGGGGACGGGGGGCGTGGTAGCAGCCATCGCGGCGGCACGCCAGGGGGCCAGGACGGCCCTCATTGAGGTCAAGGGCTATCCGGGTGGGACCGTCACCGAGGGCGGCACGGCGCTGCACAGTTTCTACAATCTGTGGAAGGCCTTCCCCGGCGTGGCGAAGCGGCAGGTGGTCAAGGGGATTCCCCAGGAGATCGTCGAGCGGCTGCTGAAGGTCGGCGGCTGCTCCGGCCATGCGGAGATGACCGAAGGCTACAACTACGACTCGGTCTGCACCTGCATCGACACGGAGCTCTACAAGCTGACCGCGTTCGAGATGCTCGTCGAGGCGGGCGTCCATGTCTTCGTGAATACGCTGCTGGCGGGAGCGATCATGAGCGGTCCGCGTCTGCGGGGCGTGATCGTCGAGAGCCGGTCCGGGCGCGAGGCGTTCTACGCGAAGTCCTTCGTGGACTGCACGGCCTATGGCGATCTGGCCGCCTACGCCGGAGCCAAATACACGGAGCCCAACGACTATCCCGTCTGCAACAGCGTCGGCATGGGCAACGTGGACATCGACAAGTACTACGCGTTCCTCCAGGCCCACAACGCCAAAGGCCAACTGGCCCGGGGCCTCCGCAGCGGCCAGCCCGACCAGATCGTCCGGGCGGGCGCGGAGGCGATCAGCGTGCCGGGCCTGGCCGAAGCGGCCCGTGCCATCGGCATGGGCATGATCACCACGACCGTGCACGACAACTACTTCATGTTCATCAAGTGCAATCTCAAGATGCCGGTCAGCCCCACGAATCGGGACGAGCTTGCCAAGGCCGAGTTGGAGGTCCGCCGGCGGATGGCCAAGGCGGTCGAGATCTTCCGTAAGTACGTCCCCGGCTGCGAGAAGGCCTTCATGGCCCGGACCAGCCCGAAGCTGTGCATCCGCCGGGGCCGGCTGATCCAGTGCGACTACGACATCACGCTGCCGGACGTGCTGGAAGCGCGGCACTTCGACGATGAGGTCATGGTCTACGGCTTCCACGACTCCGCCCCGCGCTATCAGGTCAAGAACGGCGGCACCTACGGCATCCCGTACCGGGCGCTGCGCGTCGCGGGCATCGAGAACCTCTTCGCCTGCGGCATGATGATCACGTCGGACCACGAGGCCCACATGTCCACGCGCAACACCGTCTGCTGCATGGGCCAGGGCCAGGGCGCCGGCACCGCCGCCGCTCTGTGCGCCGCCCAGAACTGCGGCACGCGCGATCTGAGCTACGGCGCCCTGAGAGATGCCCTCAACAAAGCGGGCGTCTATTTCGAGAGTTGACGCCGACCGCGCCCGAGTTCTTCGCGGAAATGATGGGTGGCAGCCTCAAGCGCAGCTTGGGATGGTCTCCGGCCTTGAGACGTCACCCAGACGCCCTGCATGTCATTGCGAGCGAAGCGAAGCAATCTCCCATCCCACGGATTGAGATTACTTCGTCGCTGCGCTCCTCGCAATGACATGAATGTGATGCGCTGGCGACTTTGCGTTGGCCCCGGCGGCTCGTCCTGGGAGCTCATTGAGTCACTTGCGGCCGGTTGAGGAGCCGGACACCGGTCTGCACCAGCGACGCCGTATCACTGCTCGCTCTGAGCTTCAGATTCACTCCTGTGAGGTAGTACGTGTTCTGAATCTGAGGGGTTCCCGCCGTAGTCACCGTCCCATAGACCGTGAACAGCAGCGACTGTCCGGCCAGCGGCGACCATGACAGACTCCTGTCTATCGATTTGGCCAGAGACAGGTTCGTCGCGGTCACTCCCAGACTTTGTCCCCGAATCCGGCAAGCGACCGTATCGGCGAGCCATTTGACAACGATCCATACGCCTTGCGTCGGCGCCAGACCGCTCGCGCTGGAAAAGGTGAATTCCTGGGTCCCGTACTTCGTCGACAAGACCGATTCGAGGAGCGTCTTCTCCTCAATCACGACGCCGCTCACCTGGTTGCCCGGCGTCGGCCGTTGCAATTGGACACTGGCCTGACCGGTGTTGGTACCGTCCAGTTTGGTCGTCAGGAGCACGCGTGTGACTTTCCAGCTTACCGTGTTCGCCGGCAGGGATGGGAAGACGTATTCGGCGTACCGCTCTGTATCGGCGATCGGATAGTCGAAGAGGTTCGTGCTTGAGTCGTAGCTGATCAGGATCGTCTCGGCGCTCTCGCTCGGCTGCGGAATCTCCGTGGAGATCGTCTTGAGGGTGTACAAGAGGTTGAATTCGCGGACGTCCGTGAGAATGTTCTCCGCAGCGCCGCCGTTGTACTGCCGGGTGAGCGGGGCCCCGGCCGACCCGGACCACGAGTAGCGGATGGTTTCCGGGATGTCGTCGCCGTTGCGGTCGGGGACGGTGAACTCGATCATCCTCACCGTTCGCTGGCTCACGGAAACAGCGTACTGGAGGTCGGCCACGACTTGGTCCAGGGCTTCCGCCGCCGTGACCGTCGTGGCAGTGACACTCTTGGCCGTCGGCAAGGCGCGGCCGGCCAGCACCATCGCGGACCCGATGCCGGCCATGAGGATCCCCATCACCACCATGGTGAGGACCGTTTCAAGGAGGGTAAAGCCATGGCTCCAGACACGTGCCGCGATTGGCCCGGCCATTGGCAGGGCGCCAATCGTGGCGTGCCGGCCTGCCTCGCGTTGCCCTGCTTGCCCCCTCGGGCTTCGCCAGCGACAGAAGAACTCTTCCCTGTTCTGCAATTGTCTGCGGCCGATGCCTCTCATCACTTCGTCCAACCTCCAAGTTCCCCACGCAAGGCCCATAATACCCGCAATCCCTACGTCCGAGTGGACAGACCCATCCCCGGTCATTCCTCCCTGTTCCTATTATCGTGGGAACAAGGGCAAGGATAAGGCCCAAAAAGGCCGGACACGGCCGTATCGGCAGGTGGTCACAGAGAGAGCCCGGGCCGCTATGCCGTCAGCGACACTCCAGCTTTCGCAGTACGTGGAAAGGGAAAGGGCCGTGAACGCGAGCGTCCACAGCCCTTTCGTGGCTACTCTTGCTGCCGAATCCCGCGCTCGGCGCATCGCGTGGAAGGCGCGATGCAGCCGGGCAGCCGGTTCCGTCTCAGTCCCAGCAGCGAATCCGTATCAGTCCGCCGTCGATGGACAACGGCCCATCATTGTCATAATACTCGTTGCCATCCTCGTCGTCGATCGTGATCCAGATCTCATTCTCCGCGTCGGCCACCTCGACCAGGAAGTCATAGTCCCCCTGGCCGTTGATCGTGCCGGTGCCCCCGAACCAGGCGGTGTTCTCATCCGTCGAGACCACGAGCCACTCGTAGCCGGTGGACTCGAACCGGTTCTGGCCCCATCTCAGCCGCATCTCGCCCAGCGGCGCATGGCCCGCGCTCTGGCGGCAGACAAACCCAAAGAACGCCTTTCCACACGGTACCCCTTCTTCCGGGTACCATCCGGCGCCGGTGACCCAGCTCCACGCGTCCGGATCGTAGACCGGCGCGTATGCCGTGTCGCTGCCCGTGCCATCGTCGCTATCCGTCACCTCGACCGTGACCGTGTAGACACCTGGGTCGGCGTACGTGTGCACTACGCTAACGGTCCCGCAACCCACGGCACACTCAACAATCGTCTCGTCCGTGTCGTCGCCCCAGTCGATGGTCGCCGTATGCGTTCCGCCGTCCTCATCCGTGAATGCCGCCTCGACCGCCGCCTCCGACCCCAGCGCCGTCGGCTCGATGGAAATCCCAGTGACCACAGGTGCCGGTGCCGGAAAGGCTTTGACCGTCCCGCCATGGTCAGCATATTCCCCTAGCTGTCCAGTGCCAAGAACCTCCACGGCGTCAAGATACGCTACGAAGTCACTGAACTCGGGTACCCCCATTATCGTCAGAGAGCTCAACGTGCCTTCGGGCAACCACACTTGCCATGCACCATCGTACCCAGACTCGTCGTAGAAGTCGTTGTACCAGTCCCCCGACCATATCCGTATGGATTTGCTGAGTCCGGACAAGTACACCATGATGTCTCCACCGGACTCGCCAAAGGTGACGGGCGGATCGAACGTCAGCTCGATCGAACTGCCGACATCCATCCGGACATACTTCCCATCGCCTGCTGCGGCCAGCGCGTCGGTGATTGTCGTCGCGGTGCAGATGACGGGCGACGCCAACATGAGACCGACCACACACATCTTCCAGATCTGGTTTGTCATTGTGTTTCCTCCCCGACGATTCGTCGTTCAGAAGGGATTAGAAATGAAGCCGGGGGTGCGCACCCCACTGGGCCACCAACCTACCTGCGCAGACCTGACGCCCTCACGATCCTTTTGATGTTCTTGCCAGCCACCAACCTCGGAACATTGTGCTCCTTCGGGAGCTGCTGGAACTTCTGGTGTGGCCCCTCACCGTATGTTCCGAGACAAGTATAGAGTTTTCAGATGGTACTGTCAAGGTTTATCGGTCGCGGGCAGCAGATTCCTTTACCCAAAATGGCCGGGACCATCTTGCCCGAAGACGTTGCCGACGCTACCATGGGAGAAAGCTGCAAGCGAGGGGGCATGGCTCGCTTGCGGATAGGGGGTAGAGCATGGCGACTGTTCGTGCATCGGAAAACCCGATCATCCGGCCGGAGAACGTCCGACCTTCGCGGGAGGATTTCGAAGTCATCGGCGTCTTCAATGCCGGGGTGGCCCGGTACGAAGGCGAGGTGATCCTCCTGCTGCGGGTCGCCGAGCGGCCGAGGGCCCAACGCGAGGATGTCGTCCTGAGCCCGATCTACGACGTGGACACGAACGAGATCACCGTCAAGTCCTTCGCCCGAGACGATCCGCGCAACGATTTCTCCGATCCGCGGCTGATCGTGGCATGGCATCTGCCCTGCACTGCCCATGGTTCAGGATGCATAGTCAAGATGGCCCGCGACCAAGTGGCAGGGACGTCCCGCCCAGAATCAGAATCACGGGCAAGATGCCCGTGCCTCGTACGAAACTTACCTGACCTCGATTTCGCACCTGCGGCTGGCCCGCAGCCGGGACGGCCTGCGGTTCCAGATCGAAGATAGACCCGCGCTGGGCCCGGCGAACGAATACGAAACCTTCGGCATCGAGGACCCACGAGTCACTTGCATCGACGGCACGGGGTCCCCAACGCAAACTTCCGCGTTGGGGGGCCCCACATATTATGTCGATTACGTCGGTGTCTCGCCGCTGGGCGTGACCACCTGCTTAGCTTCCACGCGGGACTTCCAATCGTTCCAACGTCACGGCGTCATCTTTCACCCCGACAACAAGGATGTGGTCCTCTTCCCCGCATCGATTGGCGACAGATACTACGCGCTGCATCGGCCCCACTCCTCTCTGTTCCTGCGGAACGACATCTGGATCGCCGAATCGCCCGACCTGATCGCCTGGGGCCGCCACCGCTACCTGATGGGCACGCGCGACGGCCTATGGGACGAGACCCGCATCGGGGCCGGGGCCGCGCCCTTCCGTACGGACAAGGGCTGGATCGAGCTCTACCACGGCGCGGACCGCCACAGCCGCTACTGCCTGGGAGCGGTCCTGCTGGACGGCGAGCAGCCGTGGAAGATCCTCGCCCGGTCGGCACACCCCCTTTTCGAGCCCGAGGCCCACTACGAGCGCAGCGGTTTCTTCGGCCAGGTGGTCTTCAGTTGCGGCCTGCTCTTCGAAGACCAGACTTTGAAGATCTACTACGGTGCCGCCGACACCTCCCTCTGCTACGCCGAGATCCCCCTGGCGGACGTGTACGAGAACCTGGGCCTGTGAGGCAGGGCAAGGATCGTGGCTCGTTTGTAGTGTGCTCGTAAGAGCATAGAGAAGATAACGCCTTACGGCGTCACCGGGGCCCCCAACGCGGAATTTTGCGTTGGGGACCCCACTGCAAACGGAACCGAGCCGCGCAACCGCAGCCGTATACCCTTAACCGACGGAACGGTCCGTATATTTTTGTCGATATTCCTGATAAAATGAGGGAGAGCCTGCTGCCGCAAGCATGCTGTTCCGAGAGGATGGAGATCGGTGTTTTTCCTCATACCATGGCGCGTGGATGTCCCGCAGGACCGATGGCCGGTAATGAACTGGCTGATCCTCCTCGCCCTGGTCGCGGTCTTTGCGGTTCAGGTCCGCGACCGCATCGAGGACGACATACGGCAGGACTCCCGTCCCCGCGCTGTGCAGCCGGGCACTGCGCGGCCCGCTCCCGCCGTGCTGCCCGACGAGCGGCCACCCGAACCATGGTCGGAAATCCCCGGCGTCTCCCAGGATTTGATCCTGACTGGCTGGAGTCTCAGGAGGCTATTGGGGTACATGTGGCTGCATGGCAACCTGTTCCATCTTCTGGGCAACATGCTTTTCCTGTGGATTTTCGGCAATGCTCTCTGCGCCAAGCTCGGCAACGTGAGGTACCTCGGCCTGTATGTTCTCTTCGGCGTCGTGGCCGGGATCGCGCAGTTGCTGTCCCACGCCCTTCCCGCCCTGGGTGCCAGCGGCGCTATTAACGGTGTGGTCGGGGCCTACCTGGTCCTCTTCTACCAGAACGAGATTACGTGCTTGTTCGCCTTCTGGCTGATTCTGCCCTACGTCCGCTGGTTCGCGGTCAGCAGCGTTTGGATGGTCCTTTTCTGGCTGTTCTGGGATGTGGTCGGGCGCTGTTCCCGGGCGATTCGCACGTGGGGCATGTCGCTCACCTCGGCGGTTTCGCCGCCGGTTTCGGGATCACCCTTCTCATGTGCCAGAAGGGCTGGATCACGATGGAAAAGTATGAGAAGTCCTTGCTCCAGATGTGGGAGGAGCGCAAACGAGAGAGACAGAAGGAACCGCCGGACGCGGCCCACTCCCAGCTTGGCCTGCGGATGATGGAGGAGGAACTCCAGCAAGAGACTGCCGACTCTGCCACGCCCCCGGAACCCGAGGCCCTGCCCCCCTTTCAAAGCGAGCAAGAACCTGCGCAGTTCCAACCGGGAGCCGACGGATTCATCCGCACCGCCTGTGCCTGCGGCAATGCGATCCGAGTGACACGCCAGTACGCCGGCCGGACCGTGCGCTGTCCGAGATGCCGGCATCCGGTCGTGATCCCGGACAAGACCGAGTTTTTCGGTCCCGCCCCGGCGCTGCCGCCCGTCGCCGTGAGCCGGCCGAAGAAAGCACAAGACAAGCATATCCGCTTCATCTGCACGTGCGGCAAGAAGATGAAGGTCCCTGTTCAATACGCCGGTCGCCGCGTCAAATGTCCCCAATGCGGCCTCCGCCTCAAGATCCCGGACCTCCCCTCCTGAGGAAAATGTGGGTGGGGGGCCTGTCATACGGATTCTGGTTAATTCGTGCGCTCCGCTTGTCATCCTGAGCGTAGCGAAGGATCTGGGCTGCGCGTGAGAGAAAACTCCAATTCGGTGGCCAGATCCTTCGGCTTCGCCTCAGGATGATAGAGTCCGTAACACGCACGAATCTCTCCGAATCCGCCTTACTTCTTGGCTTCGCGGGCGGTGAAGCGGACGGACATCTTGCCGACTTCAACCTTGAATTCGCCGGGCTCGACAACGGGCTTGTTGTCCCGGCCGATGAAGGCGAGGTCGTCCCAGGTCAGCTCGAAGCGTACGGTCTTCATCTCATTCGGCTTCAGCTCGATCTTCTGGAACCGCTTGAGCACCTTCACCGGCGGCGTCACCGACGCGACCACATCGGACAGATAGAGTTGGACGACCTCCTTGCCGGGACGCGCGCCGGTGTTCGTCACCTCGACCGTCACGGCGAGCTTGTCCTTCGGCATCATCTCGCTCGGCATCGACGCGCAGGGCGCGATACTCGAAAGCCGTGTAGGACAGGCCGTACCCGAACGGCCACTGCGGGTCGTATTTGTTGCCGCCCTTCTCCTCGCTGGGCTTGTGATCGTATGTCATAAAGCCGGCGGGGTACTTCGGGTAGGTCAGCGGGAGCTTTCCGCTCGGGTTGGCGTCGCCGAAGAGGACATCGGCAATCGCCGGGCCGCCCTCCAAGCCGGGCAGATAGGCCATCAGGATCGCCCGGGCGTCGTCCACAATCGTGCGGATCACGCGGGGCCGGCCTTCCACCAGCACCAGGATGACCGGTTTGCCCGCTGCCGCCAGTGCCTTGACCAGCTTCAACTGCGGCTCGGTCATCGTCAGATCGTTGATATTGCCCGGTGTCTCGCAATACGGCGGCTCGCCGACACAGGCGATGACCGCATCGACATCCCCCGCCGCAGCAACGGCCTTGGCAATGTCGATCTCCTTGTCGAACGTCACACCCTCGACGTGGGTGACGTTCTCCTTGCCCAGCTTCTTTTGAACCGCTTCGAGGATGGTGTCCTTGTCCTGCGGGTAGAGCTGTTCCTGGTCCCCCTGCCAGGTGGTGGACCAGCCGCTATTGAGGACGGACAGCTTGTTGGCGGTCGGCCCGGCCACCAGCACCCTGCGGCCCTTGGCCAGCGGCAGCAGATTGCCTTCGTTCTTCAGCAGGGTAATCGTCTCCTGGGCCGCCTGGAGGTTCACCTGCCGCGAGCTTTCCGCCCCAACCGTGCCGGCCAGGTCCTTCCTTGGGTACGGATTCTTGAAGAGACCGAGCATGTACTTGACCTGGAGGATATTGCTCACGGCTTCATCGATCCGTTTCATCGGCACCTCACCGTCGTGGACAAGTTGCAGCAGCGTATCGTAGAAGCTGTAGTCGTACGGCACCATGCTCATGTCCACCCCGGCCAGGACGGCCATCTTGACGGCCTCGCGCCGGTCCTTGGCCACCATCTCGCGTGTGTAGAGGTTCTCGATGTCGGCCCAGTCGCTGACGACCAGGCCCCTGAAGCCGAGCTCGCCGCGGAGCAGGTCCGTCAGGTGGAACTTGCTCGCGTGGACCGGGATGCCGTTGATCTCGGAGGAGTTGGCCATGCAGGTCACCGTGCCCGCCTTGACCGCCGCCTGGTAGGGCTTGAGGAACCACTCGCGCAACTGCCGGTCGGGGATGTACGCCGGCGTGCGGTCGGCCCCCGACCAGGGGTGGCAGTACCCCAGGTAATGCTTCATGCACGTCGCGACCTTGACCGGGCTGGACAGGTCCTTGCCCTGCTGGCCCTGGATGAACGCGGCCCCCATCGTGGAGGCGAGATACGGGTCCTCGCCGAAGGTCTCGAACACGCGGGGCCACATCGGCTGGCGGGCAAGGTCGAGGACCGGGCCGAAGTTCCAGGGGATGCCCGCCGCCCGCGTTTCCAGGGCCGCGATCTCGCCGGCCTTTTCCATCAGCGCCGCGTTGCCGGTGGCGGCCATGCCGATATTGTGCGGGAAGAGCGTCGCCCCGAGCACGTAGTTGGCCCCGTGGATCGTGTCGATGCCGTAGAGGATGGGGATGTGGAGCCGGGTCTCTTTCGTCGCGAGATCCTGCATTCTGGTGATGATCTCCTGCCAGTTCTGCACGGTGCGGGCCTGCCCGCCGCAGTTGAGGATCGAGCCGAGGTGGTGCTTGACGATCCCCTCCCGCAGCTTCTGTTCATCGAGGACGAAACGGCCATCCGGCTCGCTCTTGCCGAATTGCTCCAGGGTGATCTGGGTCATCTGGCCGACCTTCTCTTCCGGCGTCATCTGCGCCACCAGCCGCCGGACCTCGCTGTCAAACCGGGCCTGCTTCACGTTGCCCTCCTTGTCGCTGCGATCCGCGCTCGAACAACCCAGCAGCACCATCGCCATCACAACCAGCAGAATCGTCGATTTCTTCATGGTACGGTTTCCTTTCCAAGCCAACTCTTCCCAGTGCCCCACGATAGTAGCAAAGAACTTGAGGCGGCGAAAACACAAAACCGCCTCAGTCCCGACCGATCCACCTATTGTCCCTGAGGGGTCGCGCCGCTATAATCCCGCCGAAGGCAGACAAATGCGGAAAGGACATGTCATGAAGACCACAGTCATTGCATTGAGTTGTCTCACAGGGATCGCGGTCTCGTTTGCGGCGGGCAGCGCCGGTGGAAGCAGAACCATCGCTCCCCCATCCGGGTTTCAGTCGGTCGGAGTCGTAAGGGTCGTGACCCTCCTCCTGAAGCTCTCGGAGGCCGGGAAACTGGGCGACGCGGTCAAGGCCGATCAGGGCAAAGCCCAGGCCGAATTGGCCGCACTGGCCAAGGAGATCGAGACAGAAGAGCGGGAACTGACGGCCCTGAAGCCGACGAGCGATGATTTTCTGAAGCAGTCGGAGACCCTGGCGGAGAAGAAGGCCCACTTCAGCGCCCACCGGGACTTTCTCGACCGGCAGATCCGCCTGAAACAGGAATTGTGGACCCAGAAGGCATACGGCCAGATCCTGCGGGCCACACAGGAAGTGGCCGCCGAGAGGGGCCTGTCGCTGGTGCTCGTCAAGGACGATCCCAACACGGTGCCGGAGTCGGAGGGGATTCGCAGCGTGATCGCCACCCAGAAGGTGCTGTATTGCGGTGGTTGCCCGGACATCACCCCAGAGGTCCAAGCAAAGCTGATCGCCGCGAAACCGTAAGCCGCAACCGGCTCGGCCCAGCGCCGTCCGGCCTGCAGAGCGCCGTTGTACGCTCGTGCAAGGACGCCACCCGTCACTGCCGCGGTGGCGATGCGCCTCGCGCGCGCCGCGCTACGCATTACCCTTAGTCACAATGCGGATTTTGCCTACGCGCTCCCTTCCTGACCATCCTCTATTATCCCGCCAGTCAGCCAGCACGAGTCCGAGTCAACGGCATCGGAGCCATCAACATCGGCGGGCAGTCGCCCTCGGGCCGGCATGGAGGAGACCATCGGAGTGAAGACTGCCGGCAAAACCGGTGGCTGTCTTAGGAGATGGTCGCGCACAAACGTTGTGCGCCCAAGGATTATGGTTCTTTACGAAGGAAGGGAGAACACCATGTTGACAAGAGTTGCTGTGGCAATCGGCATTCTCTGCCTGATTCTGCCCACCACCACCTTTGCTCAGGGCTTTTCGCGGGGCGACAAGGAGCTCCTGCTGAACGGCGCCGGCGCCAGCGATAAGGACTTCGACAGCAGTGCCTTCTCGGTGGAAGGCGGCCTCGGGTACTTCTTCACGAAGAGCATCGAGGCCGCCGTGCGCCAGTCGTTTTCCCTGACCACGGTTGAGGGCTTGGGCAGTAGCTGGAGCGCCACCACGCGGGGCGCCCTGGATTACCACTTCGACCTGGGGCGCTTCTGGCCGTTTGTCGGGGGCAACATCGGTTACATCTACGGCGATGATGCGGCGGACACCTGGGAGGCGGGGCTCGAGGGCGGCTTGAAGTTTTTCGTGAACAGCACCACGTTCGTCCTCGGCATGCTGGAGTACGACTGGCTCCTCGACGATGACGAAGGCGGCGACGGCTTCGACGACGGCCGATGGGTCTACATCGTCGGTCTTGGCTTCCGCTGGTAAGCGACGGTCTGCGGGAGAATCCTGGGAATCCTCCCGATAGCTCCCGACCGTCTTGATGGCTTTGGGGACCTCACACGCGGCTCGTGGCGTTTGGGGTCCCGCAATGCTTGGGCACGGCCTGCCGTACGGGTACAGTGGCGAAGGCTCGCGGCCCGGGTGTTCCTATTGCACCCGCAGGTAAAACTCCGCAGGCAGCACTCTCCCGCGACTTCCTCCCCTGGGCGTAATCCCCTTCGAATCATCGCCCCCGCTCTGTATTCTGGAGTCGCCGGTCCCACTCCGTCCCCGCCCGCGAGGGGCGCCAAATGGAGTCTGTCCCGGCATGCGTCTACCTCCAGATCTTGGTATCGAAGTAATAGCTGGTTCTCTCCGTCAGCACGGTGACCAGATTGGGCCCGAATCCGGCGACGATCTCGAAACGCAGGGCCCCGCAGACACTCTCGCCGGTCTTGAGACGCAGGCTCACCGTCGCCGTCTTGAGACCGTTGGTCGCCCCGGCCGCCGTGACGATCTTCTGCCGGTCGGCAAAGGTCACTACGGTGTACTTCTTGTGGTTATACGTCGGATCGTGCGCCAGCGGGACCCTCGTTCCGTTCAGATCGAGATACATCGGCGCTTGCGTATCTACGTCGGAGACACTCTTGCCCGCGGGCAGGAGAAGATAGAACTTGACATCCGAGACCGTGCTGGTGCGTCCGACCGTGCCCGGCGACGACGCCATCCGAGCACCGGCCAAGGGAGGCATGACCGTGATCTGCATCTTGTCCTGCGCGGAATCCATTCCGTCGCTGACGGTCAGGGAAACCGTATGCGTGCCGACAGGAAAGGCCATGGACGCCGTGGGCCCGGAGGCCGTGCCGGGCGCGGCCGTGGCGCAGGTCCAGGAGTAAACCAGCGTCTGACCTTTGCCGGCCTCCGGATCGAAGGACCGGGAGCCGTCCAGTTTCACCAGCCGCGTTCCGCTGCCGTCGTCAAACAGGTTCTGGGAGTCGCCCGCCTTGGCGGTCGGCGGCGTATTGACCGCGACGGAGACCGTGCAGGGCGCCGAATCGGCCACTCCATCGTTGACGGTAAGCTCGATCTTGTACGTCCCGGCGCCCAGACGAACCGAGGGAGTGGGCACGGGATCCAGCACGGCGGTCGTGGCCCCGCCGCCGGCCGTCAGGCATCTCCAGCGGTACTTCAGCGCATCTCCCTCGGGATCGCTGGAGGACGAGCCGTCCAGGACGATCTGCGCCAGACCCGTCTTGGCGTCGGGCCGCGCCACGCTTTCCGGCCCCTTGATCGCGGCGGTCGGCGCGGCATTGTCCGCCGCCGTGACCGTGATGGCGGTCGGCGCGGATTCCGTCTTGCCGTCATTGACGGTCAGCTCGATCCGGTAGGTCCCGGCCCGCAAACCGACGGAGGGGTTGATCACGGCGCTGATCGGGATGCCGGTTGGCTCACCCGTGGGGGTCAGGCATCTCCAGGAGTACTTCAGAGCATCCTTGTCAGGATCGCTCGACGGCGAGCCGTCCAGGGTGATCTGCGCCAGCCCGGTCGCCGGATCGGTTCGCACCGTCCCCTTGAGCTCCCGGATCACCGCCGTCGGAGGTTTGTTGGTGCTCTCCACCGTCAGCACGACGGCGAACGGCGCGGAATCCCCCGCCCCATCGTTGACCGTAAGCTCGATCCGGTAGGTCCCGGTACGCAGGTCCACCGAGGGATTGGCCACGGGATCGATCGCGACCCCCGTCGTCCCGCCGCTCGGCGTCAGGCACTGCCAACGGTATTTGAGAGCATCCTTATCCGGATCGCTCGAGGCCGAGCCGTCCAGAATGATCCGGGCGACTCCGGTCGCCGCCTCGGGCGTAATGCTCCCGTTCGGCGCCTTGATGGCGGCGGTCGGAGCGGCGTTGACCGAGAGCGCGAGGACGGCCGGCGCCGAATCCGCCGTGCCGTTGCTGACCGTCAGCTCGATTCGATAGGTCCCGCTGCGCAGGCTGACCGAGGGATTGGCGACGGGACTGATCGTGACGCCGGTCGCTCCCCCGCTCGCGGTCAGGCACTTCCAGTTGTATTTTAGCTCCTTTTTGTCTGGATCGCTGGATCCAGAGCCGTCCAGGGCGATCTGCGCCAGCCCGGTCGCCGGGTCCGGCCGCACGACCCCGGTCGGCCCCTTGACCACCGCCGCGGGGAGGCTCTTGGGGGTGCTGTTCGCGACCGTAAAGGTCAGCGTCGCCGGCGTGGAATCTGCCTGGCCATTATTCACCGTGAGCTCGATCCGATAGGTGCCGGCGGGCAGATTGATCGTCGGATTGGCCACGGGCTCGATCGTAATACCCGTCGGCTCGCCGCTGGGCGTCAGACACTTCCAACTGTACTGTAACTTGTTTCCATCCGGGTCGGTGGAATCCGTGCCGTCCAGGTTGATTCGCGCCAGTCCGGTCCCGGGGTCGGGCTGGACCGTGCCCGTCGGCCCTTTGGCGACCGCCGTGAGACCGGCATTGACCCACCGCAGCCGCAGCAGACCACCGGCGTCCATGAACCACACCCCCCGGAGGTCCCAGCCCTGCTCGGTGAAAAACGCGCTGCTCGTCAGATTGCTCTCGTCCTCGGACCACGCCGACCCCGGCACGTCCGCGGGCCAGTTCTCCACCGCTTTGGCCACGACCTTGTTGCAGATGCTGTTGCTGATGATCGTCGTGGCGGAAGCATAGCCGACCAATCCTCCGACGCGCGCCCCGGTGAGGCTGGGACTCAGGGCGAGGCAGAACCGAACCGTGCCCCCGACATCCGCGCCCAAGAGGCCCGCGGCCGCGGTGCCGGTGCCGACTTTCAGCGTCGTGACAGCCGCCGCCGCAGCGCAGTTCTCCACGAGGCCCGTGCTGCGCCCGAGCAGAGCGCCGGCCAGTCCAAAGGCGGTGACGCTGGTGGTGGAGTAGCACTCCCGGACGGTCCCGCCGTTGTCCCCCACCAGTCCGCCGGCCGCATTCGAGGCGGGTGTGGACACCGAGCCGCCCTCCACGCTGCACTGCTGGATGGTGGCGCCTATGGCCACCTCTCCGGCCAGCGCGCCGATGCTGCCGGTGCCGCTGGTGTTGATCGAAGGGGCAATCAGGCGCAGCCGCTCGACGACGCCCGGCAGGCCCAGGGCCCCGAACAGCCCGAAGGGGGTGCTGGTGACGGCGGTGTCATTCGCCGTCAGGCCCCGGATGCTGTGACGGCCGCCGTCAAAGACCCCCGTAAACGGCGCGGGGCGGCTCCCGATCGGCTTGGTCAGCGGCGTCGACTTCATGTCCACATCCGCTGTCAGGAGGAACCATTTGCCCCAGTCGGCCTGGGTATTGGCCAGCGTCGCGAGGTCCTCCGCCGTACTGAGCAGGTACGGGGTCTCGGCCGTGCCGTCCCCACCGGAGTACGGCGCCGCCGCCAGCGGGCCACACCAGCCGCAGGGAATCAGAAGTGTGACGATGATCCATAGGAAGCGTCGGAGTTCTCTTGCAGAGATCATTGCATCCCCCCCGGAAGTAGACAGACCTATCAATTACCGACCACTGCATGCTTCTCTGCCCTCCTCCGGCGCACGCCGGGAGGGCAGAATCACACACGGGCTCCCAAAAGCGACTCGTTGCGTTCGGGACCCACCCCCATGTTGGGTTTCCAAATCCGGTCTTTCGCGTTTGGTCCCTTTGTCAGATGGCGAAAGTAAAAACCCGCAGCATCAATGTCAAGTAAGCATAATCCCTAATTTGCACGATTTTTGTGGGGCAAGAAGAAAGGGTCCGGTGCGCGGGCTCTGGACCGCGGCCGGACCCTGCATCATTTTCTTTGCAGGTCTGGAAAAGCCGGTTCTACAGGGGCGCCACGAAGAACTGCACTTCGGCCACCTGCACGTTCGTGGAGCCGCCGGGCAGGGCCGCCAGGTTCAGGTTCTCCCCCTTGATCGTGAGGGTGACCGTGGCGGGACCGGGACCGATCGTGTCCGGGACGACCGAGGCCGTCCATTTCCCACCGGCGGGAGAGGTCGCCGTGGCCGTCACCATGAGCTTGCCCCGGAAGTTCAGCTCGATATCGACGTCCACCGTCGCGGTGAAGGTGTTCGACGAGCTGGAGACGCTCGGATCGGGATGGAGCGTGACGTAGCTGTCGCCCACGCTCACCGTCAGATCCACGGCCGGGGCAGGAACAGGCTTCTTGCCGGGCTGCTCGTAGGCCCCCATATCCACCCGCGTCCCTTCGACACGGGCCTCCTTGTCCAGATCGGACGCCAGCGGCTCGGTGACATTGCCGTCCGCATCCAGGTCGAGACTATCGGCCGGCAGTGCCGCGCTGCTGCCGGCATCGATGGCCGGCGAGCCGGTCTTGAGCCGGTAATCCCCGTCGATCCACTCGCCCTCCAGGTTGCGTGTGCCCGGCCGCGTGAACTGCGGGTCGGCGCTGAGGTTGCCCGTGCCGGTCCAGCCGCCCTGCACATCGCTGTAGGTGACTTCGACGGCTTCGCGAACGTTGCTCCAGAGCTCATTGCCGCCGTTGTACAGAATGCTGTTGGCGACCTTCACCTTGACACCGGCCGCCGGCCCCCAACTGAAGCTGGCGATGGCCCTGCCGGTGGGCGAGCTGTTGTCGGCGATGGTGCCGTCGAGCACCGTCAGGGTGCCGTTGAGGTTGTAGATCGCCGCACCGCCGGTGGTCTCGGCATATTCCGCCGTATTGCCCGCCACCCGGCAATTGGTCAGCGTGGCGGCGCCTTCGTAGTTGTAGAGGCCGCCGCCGAGCATCAACGCCCGGTTGCCGATAAGCTGGCAGTTGACCAGCACAACCGAGGGGCCGAAATTCATCAGGGCGCCGCCCCAGACGCCGGTATTGGCCCGGAACGTGCAATTGACAGCCTGGAGCTTGCCATCCGGGTTGTAGAGCCCGCCGCCGTAATGGTGCGGGTAGGCGCCGTCGGCGTTGCCCCCGGTGATCGTGACGCCATCCAGCAGGGCCGGCAGCCCATCCGCCGGGCCGGTCACGACGTGGTAGCTGTTCTCATCCAGATTCAGGTTCCCCCATTGATCATTGCCCTTCAGATCGCCGCTGAGGATCGTCACATAGGCGGCCGGATCGCGCGCATCGGGCCCAGGCAGGCCGTACCCGGGAAATCCGCCCCAGATCGTCACGCCCGGCTTGAGCATGAAGGTCGCCTCCCGGCTGCCGGCCGCAGCGCCGCCGCCCTGGTCCGGCTTGTAGATGCCTTCCGCCACGAGAATCTCATCGCCGCCAGCGGCCGCCGCCAGGGCGTCCTGAAGCGTGAGCATGGCCGTGGCCCAGGTTCGGCCGTCATGGACCGCACCCGGCGCATCGGCATCCACGTGGTACGCGAACTTCTCCTGGACGGTAAAGTGGATCTCGAAGCTCAGGTCCCGCGAAGGACAGGTGAACGTCCAATCCCCGGCCGGCAAGGGGCCGAGGTCGCCCTTGAGACCCGCCACCGGGCTGTAGATCATGGTGCAGACCTGCGGAACCGGCCCCTTGAACGACAGCGTGATGACCTTGGCCTTGGTATCGACCAGAAGCTGCGGCGTCCCGCCCAGGCCCCGCTCCCCCACGCACGAGTTGGAGTAAACCGTGGTCGGCCCGGAGAACTGAATGACATCCGTAGGGGTCGGATGGGCCGGATCGATGCTCCACTGCGCCAGGGGTATGCTGCCGGATATCCACGTGACGCTATCGGCAGATACGACGCCCCACCCCAGCAAGAGCAGCCCACAGGCACAGATCGCCACACTTCGCAGGTTCATCTTCCCATCCTTTCCAAAGAGTTCTGTCGGCACGGTCAGCCGCCCGTGAGCGGGTGGTGCGGCGGTTTGATCCTCCTCGACCCTCACCACGTCGGATGATACCAGCCGCCCCCCGGCGGCCAAAGCCCCAATGCAAATCCTTCCTTCTGTACGTCGCCCCATAGCATACCATTTCCATAGGGCAATGTCCACCGAATCGTGATGAGTTCTGACGGACAAGTTTGGTGGTCAGAACCCGCCCCTGGCCGGTGTTCGTAGGGCGAGCGTCCCCGCTCGCCTAAACAAGTCGTGCGGGGACGCACGACCTACGAAGAGAGAGCCTCGTTTGGGACCCACATGGATGGCACGCTCAAGTGCAGTGCACGGCGCGCAGCCATCAGTTACTCGCGAACGCCGCCGAATACAGGCGGATCCTGGACAAGAACTCGAATCTTGTTCGTTGCCCGGCCAGGCTGGCCCCGGTGACAAGGAATCCATGCCCAATCACGAGCCCCCGCAGGAGTCAGCGTGACATCGAGGTAAATATTGTCCCCGCCTATGTCCGCATTGCCTGTACCACAAGCCCGTTTTTCGAACGTCACGTGCTGATCCATCGAGGAATAGGACGTTCTGATCCTGCCAGGTCGTGCGTGACTGCAGTTGCCCCAGCGAGCCTGCTCGTCTGTACCCCAGAGAGATCCCGATAAATCCGGTTTGAATCCCGCCCAAGCGTGACCGCTCTGCCGCGGGGCTCCTGATGTATGGGTTCCTGTCCGCAGCCACGGCCAAATTGGGGTCCCGGGAAGTCGTCAACGAGAGCAGGCCGTACGGCATGTGGTACGAATAGCTGCAATGCTTGCAGGACTCACCGGGCGGGCCGAAGTCCCAGGCGCGGGCCAAGCGTGAAGCTCGGGACAACGCCCACGAGCTTTTCGAGGTTGAATTCCGTTGTTCCCTCGTCGCCCCGACAGATGAAGGCATTCGTGGGCACTTCATAATACTTCACCAGCAGGTAGAAGCTGGAGCTGATCGAGGCCCGGCCGCCGTTGCCGGCCGCGTCCAGGTCGAACGCCGCGTTACGATTGGGAGCGACCCAGTTGTGCGTCGGTCCCCAGATCGTCGTTGGGCCGCCCGCGCGGGGCAAGGCGCCGTCATAGTCCCCGGCGTAGGCGAACATCGCCTTGCCGATCTGCGCGAGATTCGCCGCACACTGCCTGCGCTCGGCGCCCTTTCGCGCCCGGGCCGCCAGCATCGGCTCCAGGAGAACCAGAGCCAGACAAATGGCCGCAACCACCAGGACATCCCAGCGTGTGAGCCGTTTCAGATTCCAGCGCTCCGCCATTGTTCTGCTTCCTCCCAAAGCCAGACCGCCTCTCCAACATCCGGCGACGTCTCGTCCGGAAATTGAACAAGCCACCGACGTCGCTTGAGGCTGTCGTCCGTCATCACACAATCCATAATGATACACTCCGAGGTCCAAAACGCCAAACCCAAACCCTCGCAGAAAGGGAGGGCGGTGCGCGACCAGATTTCGTAGAGGCCGGGTGGCAGCCTCAAGGCCTCCGGCCTTGGTTTGTAGTGTGCTGGTAAGAGCATATAGAAGAAGATAACGCCTTACGGCGTCACTACAAACAAGCTGCGCTTGAGGCTGCCACGCGTCACGTTGGGGACGTTGCGTTGGCCCCAATCGCGTCCTCCGTCCTCCCCTGACATTGACAAAAGGCGGCGGAAACGTTATCCTATAAATATGGTTCGTTTCTCCCTGGTTGTGGTCTCTGTCCTCGGTCTGGTTCTCGGCGTAACCGGCTGCCCGACCGAACCCAAGCGGTCGAGCCTGATCTGGCAAGGCGAGAAGATCGGGGAGATTGCCCCCCCGCCGCAAGACCGCGCTGCGCCGCCCTCCTATCTGGTGACTGTCTCCCTCGAGGTGCATGTCCTGGAGATGCCGGCCGATAATGTCGAGCAGCTCAAGGCCGTCTGGCAGATCCTGTCGGCTGCACCCATCCGGCTGATGAGCTACAACGCCTTCTCGGAGAACTCGTTCCGCCTCCTCTACGGCAAGATGGAGATGTGGCCGAAAATTCAAGACCTGCTGGTGGCAGCGGACGCGCAGCCGGTGACGACCGTGACATTGACTATCGCCGACAACGACAAGACCGACCTGCCCGTCGCCGAGCTGCCGATCGCGCGGCCCATCACCTTCGTCGCCAACGATCTCTCGAAGCAGACAGCTCACGTGGGGTCGGGCGTCCTGGCCTTGCGTCTCGTGGCCCAGCCGATCCCCTGGGCCCGCGGCGTCCGCAAGATCATCGGCTTTCCGGTGTACACGCTCCCGACCAGCGGGGCGATTCCCCGAACTGCAGGCCCAGACGCTCCGGCGGGAATTCCCGTTCGACTCGGCGGCGTTCGCCTGCCAGATGGGGCCGGGCGATCTGCTCGTCCTGGGCCCGGAGACCTACACCGGCGAGCGGACCACGCTCGGCGGCCTGTTCTTCAACGAGCCGGCCGACGCCCTCTTCTTCAATGTGCACAAGCCCAAGCCGCCGCAACGAAGACCCGCCGTCCGCGTCTACGTCCTGCTGTGCACGCAAGTCAGCGGCGGATAGGATTTGCGATTTATGATTTGCGATTTATGATTTATGATTTAGAGGCAGGGCCCTGCTGCCGAGTCGTAAATCGTAAATGGTAAATCTTGAATCGGACTTCTCCCAGTGGATGGGTCTATATCACGCGTCAAAGTCGCTCTCGTGCGATGTGAGGACTACGAGCCGGCCCGGGTCGGCGACGCGGTGCGGCGGCAGTGGGAGTTGCTGGGCGGCGTGGAGACCTTCATCCAGCGAGGCGACACGGTGCTGCTCAAGCCCAACTTCATCGCCCCGCGCTCGCACCGCCACAGCGCCGCCCAGACCCATCCGGCCGTGATCCTCGAAACCGCCCGGCTGCTGAAGGACTACGGCGCCAGGCCGTTCGTCGCGGATTCGCCCGCCTGGACCAACGCGGCGGTCTGCGCCCGCGTCCTGGGACTGACCGAGCCGCTGCGCCGGCTGGGGGTGCCGATCCGGCAACTGAACGCCCCGAGGATGTGCCGGCTCGCCCCCGGGGGGCCGAAGGTGGGAATCAGCGCGGCGGCGCTCGATGCCGACGTGATCGTCAACCTGCCGAAATTCAAGACCCATCAGCAAATGGTCGCCACTTTCGCGGTTAAGAACATGTTCGGTTGCGTCAGCGGCAAGCGCAAGGCCCTCTGGCACTTTCGCAAAGGCAACACGGCCGAGCGAGTTTGCCGGGCTGCTCGTCGGCGTCTGTCAGTATCTCAGGCCCGCCGTGACGATCATCGATGGGATCGTGGCCATGCACGGCCAAGGACCGATCCGCGGCCCGAGCAAACCGCTGGGCTGGCTCATCGGCGGCGATCGACCCGATTGCGTGCGAGGTGGTCTGCTCCCGGCTCATCGGCCTCGAGCCCGGCCAACTGCCCATTCTCCAGGCCGCCCGGCAGATCGGCTACGGTTGCTCGGACCCGGGCCGGATCGAGATCGTCGGCGACGCCCTGCCGCCCACGCCCTGCCCCGGCTTTGAGCCGGCGAGCCTGATGCCGGTGAAGTTCTCGTTCGTGCGGGTCTGCCATAGCATTACCCGGCAGCTTCTTCTTGCTCGCCCGGGACTTGAAATCGGGGAAAGGCCACGAGGCCGGGGAGTAATTCCGAACAAAGGCGCGACCGGCACGGTAGTTTTTTGAATTGAAATGTCGGCACGACTGTACTGACGCACAAAGAGAAGATGTGAGGTGCAAATGATCGTAGGGAACCACCCACCGTTCGTAGGGTTTTGGCTGATTCGCGGGCTGCTGACGGCTGTGGTCCTGGTGTCGGTGGCCGGTTCCGCCTGCCGGTCGACGCCCAACCCGCTTCTCTTCGCCTCGATGAACACCACGCGGGCGACCAGCCATCCGGCCTGCGCGCAGTGGGCCGAGCCCATGCAGGTACAGGGCCTGCCGAACCTGCACAAGGTCTGCGACAACCTGTATCGCGGCGCGGAGCCCACGGCGGAAGGACTCCAGGAGTTGAAGAAGCTGGGCGTCCGCACCGTGATCGACCTGCGGGAGTCCAACGGCAATCAAGCTAAAATGGCACAGTTGGGTCTGACCTACGAGCACATCCCGATGACGGCGTTTCATGTCAAGGACGATGACGTGGTGCAGTTTCTGCGGATCGCCGGCGCTGCGGATCACGCGCCGATGTTCGTGCACTGCAAGCGCGGCGCCGACCGCACCGGCCTGATGTGCGCGATCTACCGCATCGCCTTGCAGGGCTGGACCAAGGACCAGGCCATCGCCGAGATGACCCAGGGGGGCTTTCGCTTCAACCACGGCTATCAGAACGTCGTCAACTACATCCGCGATGTGGACATCGACCAGATGAAACAACGCGCCGGCCTGACCCCGCAGCAGTTGGTCGGGACTCGTTGACCGCAGACAACGATTACGATGGGATGGCCCGATCGCCTTTTTTCTTCAGATACGCGCGGATCGCGACGGCGGTGTAGTGCTCCACGGGCAGGGTGAGGGCCTCGTCCAAGGTGACCCAGATGTACTCCTCGGCTTCCTCGTTGAGCTTCACCTCCGTGGCATCGGTCCGGCAGGCGTAATCGAAGAAGATAAAATGGCTCGTCTTCCAGAAGCGTTCGTCGTAGATGAACTCCTGGAAGCAGACGAACTCGATGTCGCGGATCTCCAGATTCGTCTCTTCCTTCACCTCGCGGCGCAGGGCGTCCTCCATCCGCTCGCCGAGCTCGATGTGTCCGCCCGGCACCACCCACTTGCCCTTCCATTTGTGCGAGCGCATCAGAAAGAGCTTGCCCTCGGCGTTGAAGATCAACGCCCCCACCGTCGGTTCCGGATACTGCTGCATCGCGACACTCAATCCTCGTAGGGCGATTCCATTCCCAGCCTTCTGTTCGCCGCCAGCAACTTTATTGTAGTCTTGATCCGCTTCTCGCGCGTCTGGTCCCGCTTGGCGGTGCCGATCCAGTAGATGAACTGCTTGCGATAGGACGGGGCGAGCTTGTCGAAATTCTCCCGGGCCTGGGCGTTCCGGGCCAGCGCCGCCGTCAACTCCGGCGGGACGACCGTCACGTCTTCTCTCACGGCGGCCTTCTCCCACTGGCCGTTCGCCTTGGCTTCTCTGATCCTGGCCAGCCCCGCCTCAGTCATCCGGCCCTCCTGGATCAGCTTGGCGACACGCTTTTTGTTCTGCTCGGACCAGATGCTGTTCTTGCGTCGCGGCGTGAACCGGATCGTATGTTTCTCGTCATCGATCCGCTTGAGAATCCCGTCGATCCAGCCGAAGCACAGCGCTTCTTCCAGAGCCTCCACGTAGGTCAAGCCGGCCTTGGCCGTGTGCTTCTTGCGAATGACCAGCCAGATCTCCTGCGCTACGGCGTGATTCTCTGCCAGCCACGCCCGCCAATCCTCCCGGCCCTGGAAACGTTGTCGCTTGGATGATTCCTTCATCTCTGATCGTCCGTTGCCCCACGGGATGCGGGCACTTCGGCCAGTTCCTTGAGGCCGTCGAGCGGCGACCTGCCCTGCGGCTGCCCCACGAGGTGAACCACCTTGAGCACCACCTGGAGAAACCGCGGCAAACCCGAGTGCGAGAAATCGATCTGGTGCAGGACCTTCGTGCCTCCCTCGATCGGCTGGAACACGTAGGTCTCCTCCACATACTCGTCCGTGCCGCCGGCCGCCTCACCCGAAAAACGGAGGGTCAGGACTTGCTGTGGCTCACATGCGATCACTTCGCAAGCCAATTGCCGCGCGGGTCCGCCGCCGAAGTGCATGGTGGCCTTGAACCGTAGTCCCACGCGCATCGTGCCTTCGCTGGCATCGCAATACACGCAATGGGAATTCCACTGGCTCATCAGACGCGGATCACGGAGGATCGCCCAGATCCGCTCGGCCGTCGCCTTCACATGGATTCGCTCCCGCAGGATCATTTCATCCTTCCTGTTTTGCCGCTCGCGCCAACTGGAGAAATCCCAGGGCAGGGAGAAACCCCGCCGCTACAGGAATTTCTCGATAATGATCTCATCCACATAGCGGCCGCCGCATTTGGCATGCCTCTGGGCCGTTCCAACGATCCGGAAGCCGCATTTCATGTAGGCCATCAGAGCCGCCGGATTGTCGCTGCGCACATAAGTAAATATCTTCTCGTAGCCTTTCTCTCGAGCCGCCGCAAAGGTGGCCTCGAACAATTGCCTGCCAATCCCTTGCCGGCGGCAGCCAAGATCCACATAGGTGGCGATGATCCCGACATGATCGAACGCATGGGTGTAGGCCGCGAAAGGCTCCATGGTTTGAAGCCCAACCACCCGGGCGTCTGGCCGGCTCGTCGCCACGTGGAAGATCCCGCGCGGCGGAAAGTCCGAAATGAACCGGCGCTCCTCTTCCACCGAGAAAGGACCGTCCAGCACCGTATACTCTCCGGTTTCGATGACCGGGTTGAGAATGCCAACGACCGCTTCCGCGTCGTCGGGGCGTGCCCTTCGGATCGCCACATCCATTTCACGTCCTTTCCGAGTGCGTGGGACCATCATCGGTGTACGTTCGCGCGACTACCGTTGCTCGACGATATCGCCTTTAATGGGCGAACAACGCCGTTCGAGCGAGGTCTTGCCGCCCCGCGTCAGAGAGACCTTGTCGAAGAAGCATTTGATGCCGGTGCCGTCCTGGATGATGGAGGTGTTCTGGAGATGGTAGTGCAGGTGCGGCTCCGAGGAATTGCCGGAGTTGCCGCACAGGCCCAACACCTGGCCGGTTTTGACCGCATCGCCCACCTTGACCCGGATGCTGTCTTGCTGGAAATGGGCGAACACGGAGACCTCATAGTCCCGGTGCCGGATGAAGACGGCGTTGCCCAGCGCACTGTAGGGGTTCATGGACCCGGGCTGATTGTCGCGGACGCCCTCGATCACATCGGTCACGACGCCGTCCGCCGGAGCGAGAATCTCCCGGCCGAACGCATAGTAGTCCTCGTTCCGGGCCCCATCGGTCTTGTATGATTTGCCCCGCTCATCCGTGCCGAGAAAGTCGAACGCGTACCGCTGATTGGTGACATCGTGGTGCTGATTCAGCTCCCGCGTATCGCCGCCCCAGACGACCTGCCAGCGTCCCGCAAAGGGCAGCCGGAGCACCGTCGCATGGTTCTCGGGGACCGGGATGTCTTCCATGTGCGGGTTGAACCACAGGCCGACGATCTTGTCCTCATCATCGAGTATAATCCGGATGTCGAGGACCGCACGCTCGAAAAAGGCCGGAAAGACCGCCTGGTTCGGGGGCGTCAGCCGGGGGGGACCGAGCCTGGTGATCTTGCCGTAGTTGGCCACCAGGTCCTTGAAGAAGGGCTCGGCTTTCTCCAGCGGCAAGGCGTCCAGCAGGATCTTGCTGAAATCGCGCTGGGTCGCCGGATAGTCTCCGGCATTGATCGCGTCCACCATCCGGCCCACGACCTTCGCAAACCGCTCGGCCGGATCCTGGGCCAGACCAGCCGCCGCCACCAGAGCAACGATCATCATGATGAGACGTCTATGCCGATTCATCGATCCTTCCTTTCTTGTGCGTTCATGGCCGTCGATCCCGGTGTACCGATGCAATCATCTCATGGGCTCCAGCAACCCCAGCCTCCAGGGGATTTCGCCGTAGCCTTTGCCTTGGCGGTCTTCATCCGGAACACCCTGGAACAGGAAGCGCAGATTCGCCGGGTCCACTTCCAGCTTCTCGTCGCAGCCGGCCCGCAGAAACTCGCCGTGGCTGATGACATCGGTCCACTTCACCCCGACCGGTTTGACGTTCTGCATCGAGGCGAAGGCCCTGTCCTTCTCGGCGGCGAGCGGCTGCCAGGGGCCGTCAAGCTTGTCCGCGAGATAGGCCTTGTAGTACCGCCAGCCGTGGCCGTTCTGGGCCTCGACGAGAGTCAGATACTGGTTGAGGCCCTTGAGCCGGTATGTGTGGCTCGCCTCGAAGATGTCGCCCGTCAGCGCGATCGAGGGGTCCTTCACTGAGATGAACTCCACGCCATCGACCGCCCGCGCTTCCAGGATGGGCTGCGTATAACTCCACGAGAACTCCGAAGACAGTGACCTCGGCTCCGCGCTCAGAGCGACTCCCGCCACGAGAGCCAGCACTATCGCGCAACAGCGACTTCCCCTGCACATACCCTTTCCCCAGGACAAACGGTTGATCGCGCCATCCTACTGCGTCCCCCTGCGGGATGCAAGGATACGCCAATCCGCACCGGGCCTCCCGGCCTGGGAACTGCACAAGGACGCAACCTGTCCCTGGTGGGCAGTTCGCGTCATTCCTGCGAAACCGCGTATGGCCTCAACCGGCTGTAGCCGTCCTGGTCGAGAAAGAGATAATACGCGTAGAATTTCCCATCGGGTCCGGTGGCCCCGACGATTCTGGTGATGTGGATCTTCTCCCTTTCGAGGATTGTCGCAACAGCCCCAAACGTGGAATCCAGTTCCCAACTATAATCGTCGTGCGTGAAGTCCAGTCCCTGCACAAGGACGATCATGCCATCTTTGCTGCCGGCAATGTTCCCCTCGACGCCCTCGATGGAGATCTTCCGATTCGCACCAAACCAGAAGCTGCAATCCTGCGTCAGGCGATACGGCTTGGAGCACGACATCCAAACGGCACTGGTCGTCTCGATGCCCTGCATATGGCGTGCAATCAGCTCGGTCAGCGCTTTCTGCTCGGGCGTCTCGCCAGCGTGCATGTCGATCATCGCCAGGGCGTCGGGGCTGAGCCGCTCCTCAAAAAAGCGTTCGAACAAGAACTTCTTGGATTTCTCGAGCACCGTTCGGCAGCACCGGCCAAGTTCGGAAAGTTCGGCTCCTGCGCCCAGGGGCCGATGACCGGCTCGCGGATCCTGCCTTCGGCCTCGCCCGAATCCCAGAGGATCCGATGCTCCGACTTCTCGATCATGAGCCCGCGCACCACGGCATAGCCCTTGGGGGCCGATTGCGGGATGAAGCCCTGATAGGTGCGGGCCGTGCCGAAACCGGTCAGTTGCAGCAGTACGATCGTCTCGGCCCCGGTCTGCTGGAAGACCTCGCTCAGATCCCGCTCATAGCAGCCATCCTGTCGCGACCCTTTTGGCAACGCCGTGAGATCGACCTCGTCGGCATACACGGTTGCCTGCAACCCCGCTCGCTCCAGCTCCTTCCGGAAGATCTCCGGCGTATTGCGGAACCGATCCGCTTGCAGCATCCGGGCACACCGCGCCTCGCCGGGGTCGATGGCCGCCGTGATGGCGATATCCAGCAACCCCTGCGGTCCCTCGCGGTAGGTGCGGCCCTGCTCGGGCAGCTTCGCCAATACGACAGCCACCTTAGCTTCCGGATGGTCCCAGAACTCCGGCGCTACGGACATCGGCTTGCTGGCACACCCAGCCGCCACGGCCGCCCACAGACACAGTGCACTAACGCTGCTTGCTCTCATTGCCTGCTTCTCCTGTTGTCTTTGCCTCTGAGAACCTGGCCGCTGCCAGGAAGTCGTCGGGGAGTCTCGTCGCGATCACAAATCTGCCGGAGCCGCCGTACTGACCACTCGCACCATAGGCGGAGTAGATGCGTGCGATCCGATTGTCCTGGGTATAGATGCGACTCTCTCTCGGCTCGCCCCGCGTGAGGTAGACGCCGCCGCGGCGATTGCCGCTGAAATAGTATTCCCCTTTCGTTGTGAACGGCGCTTCGTAGTAGTCTCCGATCTGGTCCATGTAGTAGCACGGATACACGCCCGGAGCCAGCAGGTACATATCGCCGGTGCCGGTCGAATCGCGAAATTCATAGGGTTCGTCCAAGATCAAAGACTTCTGGACGGGCGAGAGCCGGCAGTCACGGGCTACCGGACCGGAGCATCCGGCGAGAGCCATCACAAACAACCACAGACACGGCGCCTGCAGGCGAGAATTCATCCGTATTGCCTTTCCATGGATGCACCATTGCTGAATGAAAGGGGGTCTTTCACAAACAAGTCTGCCATCTTCCTCTTGTCACACGCAACCAACTCCAAGAGCCATCACGGGACAGAATCCTATGGATGGGACGGGGCCGAGTCAAGAGGGAAAACGGTGTACATCATCGCCAAAGGGGGACTGAAGGCGGCCTCACAGCATTGTTTCGAGGATCTCGGCGGCGTCTTGGACGAGCTTGGGGCAGATGGTGCGAAAGAGGCCCTCTTTCGTGGCTCGCGCGATGCCCTCCGGCGTGCTGATATCGCAGCCGAGCAGCTCTTTGCACACGACCGTGTGGCGGCGCTGCTGGAAGCGGGCCGCGAACTCGCGGATGGCGGCGTAGACCTTCTCGCGGCCGTCCCGCTGGTCGCAGTTGGGTCCCGCGTGCTTGAGGCCGAGCACCATGAAGGCCCCCGTCACCGCCCCGCAGGTCTGGGCCAGGCGCATCCCGCCGGCAAAGCCGGAAGCCAGTTTGACCCCCTGCTCGCGCGGCAGGCCCACCGCCGGGCCGTAGGTCCCGACAATCGCCTGCGAGCACGCCGCTCCACGACAAAAACAATCCACCGCCTCATCCACTTTGCTCATGTCAGATCTCCCATGCCAAGGTCCGAGACGATCCCTGTTGTGAGAGCTATTCTACGCGCAGACTGCCCAGCGTGTCCACTGGCATACGCAGGAGGCGGAAAAGGGGACATTCTACTTTTCCCTCTGGAAAGGGGAAAAGTAGAATGTCCCCTTTTCCTTTGCTTGTTGAGGAAGCCATTCTACGGGCAGAGTTCCCGGCGTGTCCGGTAGTGCACGCCGGAGCGATCCCGCAGGCAGGGTCGGTCGAGGCGATACGGTCAGGTTTGGGCGGCGTGTGCCTCCTGCTCCTTGGCCTTCTTCTCGGCGAAGACGGCCATGAGGATGCCCACTTCGTACAAGCCGTAGAGGGGAACCAGCAGTGCCATCATGGTCATCGGGTCCGGCGACGGCGTGGCGACGGCGGACACAAAGGCCAGGCCGAGCACGACATATTTGCGGTACGCACGAAGCGTCTTGATGCCGACCAGGCCCATGCGGACGAGAACGAACACCGCAATCGGGGTCTGGAAGGCCAGGCCGAAGACCAGCATGAGAACGGTGACAAAGGAAATGTACTTCTGCAACGTCCATTGCGAGGCCACGCCCACCGAATCGTCGAACATGAGGAAGAACTTCAAAGTCAAGTAGGCGATCACGAGCAGGAAGAACAAGGCGCCGACAATGAACAGGCCGGCCGAGAAAGGCACGGCTTTGTAGACATACTTCCGCTCCTTCGGGTACAAACCGGCCGCCACAAACATCCAGATCTGGTAGAAGACCCAGGGAGCCGTGAGAATCAGGCCGGAGATCAGGGAGACCTTCATGTAGGCCAGGAACCCCTCCGCCGGGGCGATCACAATGAGCGAGCTGAGGGTATCGGGCGGCGCGACATATTCCTTCTTCTGCATCCACGCCTTGACGGCCTGGGTGGACACGTTGTGGAGCCAGGCCACGCGCTTCGGATCGAGATCGCGAGGAGCATTGGGGTCGTGGGCGAGGCGGTCCGTGAGGGTGTTGAAGAGGGTGTCAACCAGCCCGAGGGCCTCCCCTTCCACGCGGGGGGTGTCCACCTTCTGCAAGCTCGCGGCCCTCTCGGCGCGTGCCCGGTGGTAGGGCCATTCGATGACACGCAGGATGTGCGTGCCGAAAATGAGACTGACGATCATGCCCACGAACAGACCCAGGAGAGCGAGAATCAATCGCGCGCGCAATTCCTCCAGGTGGTCGCCCAGAGACATGACACAACTCGCCGGGTCAAGGCTTTTTCGCATTCTGGCCATTGGACTCGATGAAAATGAACCGGGACAGCCCAGGAGGCGGTCAGTGGCTTGTGTTCGTGTTGTCGTTCAGACCGGAGGCCTGCTTGGCGTCATTCACGACGTCGCCCTTGATCTTCTTGACGTCGGCCACGACATCGTCGGTGGATTCCTTGGCCTCGTTGATGCCCTTCTTGAACTCGGTGAGGCTCTTGCCCACACTGCGGGCCAGCTCCGGCAGCCGCTTGCCGAAAATCAACAGGGCAACGACGAGAATCACCAGCCATTCGATGTGGCCGGGCATGCTGAGAAACGCCAACGTGCTGTACATAGAATCAACCATCATGTTCTCCTTGAGGCGATTGCGTCTGGAAACGCCAATACACTCAACTCTTGGGTTCAAAGGGATCTGGTTGTGGCCCCGCTGCTTAGCGCCTGCGCGACGCCCTCACAACGATTGTCGTCAGACAAGTACTATAGCGGCCCCCGGGCGGCCCGTCAACAAAATATTACGACACTGGCCCCGCGGGGTGCGGCTACGTTTTGCAGGAACCTTCTGGGCCTTTGTCATGCTGAACGAAGTGAAGCATCTGGGCACCGCGGGAAGAACTCTGTCGCATCCAGTCCACATACATATCGCCGGCCGGGTCCTTCGCTGTCGCTCAGAGCCTACCCTGAGCGTGGCCGAAGGGATGACAAAATAGCCATGCGGTCGCCACGAAATGCTGTCGCACACACCCCGCGGGGTGTACGGCAAGACTGTGGCAAGTTGGGTGTCTGGTCGATGGGTGGCACGCCCAAACTTGTTTGAGCGTGTCTTCAGGCACCCGCGCCAACACGCTCAAGCTGCGCTTGGGCGTGGCACCCGGCCCCTTTGCGTCCGCCCTTTATGCCCGGGCCGCACCTCTGGACATTTCCGGCCGTATCTTTACAATAGGCGGGCAAAAGTGCAGCCCGCTTTTGCAGGCGGCCGATATTTGTTAAGAACTGAATAGGGGCGTTGGAGCAATCGGTTGGCTGGAGTACCTATGAGCACAAGAGCGTCTCGATTCGTTGTGCCGGCGTTGGCATGCCTCGCGTTGCTGACGCCGGGTATAGCTTCCGGCGGTGTTCAGATCGGCATCGGCTTTGGAACCACCTTCGGCCCGCATTTCCATCATCACCACGGGTACGGGGCCTATGTGTATGCGCCGCTGTGGCCCCACTACTATTCCTATGATCCCTGGTATGACCCCTGGTACTATCCCGCCCCGGTCGTCGTCAGCCCGCCCGTGGTACGGCCGCACATCACGGTCACGGAACACAAGCCGGCTCCGCCGAAGCAGCCGGACCTCGTCGCGGAGAAGCTCCAGCAGAAGAAAAGCGAGTCGTTCAAGAAGCTCCGGATCGGCGACCCGAGCCAACCGTCTCCAGGCCGTCAAGGACCTGGAGCAGTTCGCGCGCGACACCCAGATCAGGACCGCCCTGGAGCAGGCCCTGCTCTCGGATCGCGACCCGCAGGTCCGCAAGGCCGTCGCCGAGTTGTTCAGCCGCCTGCAGGACAAGAACACCCTGAAGGTCCTGAAGCAGGCCAACTCCAGCGACTCCGACCGCGCCGTCCGCCAGGCCGCCTACAAAGCCCTCATCATGATGGAAGGATATTGAGGGAAGTAAGATTGTTGATGGTTGATTTCTGATTTCCAAATCAACAATCAAACATCACACTTCATTCGACCACCCAGATATTGCGGAACTGGATTTTGTGGCCGTGGTCCTGGAGTTGGAGCGGTCCTTTCGCGCGGTGGCGGTTCCCCGGGATTTCCAGGTTGTCGTGAATCTTCACGCCGTTATGGATCACGGTAAGCCGGGGCAGTTCCGTCACCTTGCCGCTGGCATCCATCCGAGGGGCCCGGAACGTGATGTCGTACGTCTGCCAGACTTCCGGCGGCAGGCTGGCGTTGACCCGGGGCCGGGCCACGTTGTAGATGCCGCCGCAGTCGCCGGAGGTATTCAGCAGCCCGAAGGAATCGAGCACCTGGACCTCATACTGGTCGGCCAGGTACACGCCGCTATTGGCCCGGCCCTGCCCGCGTTCCTTCGGCTCCAGGGGCAGCCAGAACTCGATGTGCAACTGCTTGATGTCGCCGAACGCTGCTTGGTCCGGTTCGCCCCTCTCTTGGGCGTGATCTGCATACTGCCGTCCGGCAGCGCCACCCACGCGTCGTTCGTCCAATTGCTCAGATCCGGGGCCTTGTCCGGCTGATAGGCCAGCACGATGACGGCATTCTCAGGCGGCTTGAGCCCGGCATTGGGCGACTTGCTCTCGATCTTCTTCATCTCGAAGAACTGGCCGTAGCCGCTCTTGACTGACAGGGTGCCATCCTTGATCTGGCCTTTCCACCCGTAGCCGCCGGAAAGCCCGGAAAGCGCCAGTTCCGACCCCTCCACCTGCCCGGAGATCTCGACGTACGCGCCCTGGTCGATGGGCGTCTCGGGCGTCGTATAGAGGACGACGCGGTGCCGGTCCCCTTCGTCCACCACCTTCCCCACCGCCTTGAGGGTGACTTTCGAATCGGCGTGGAACGTCCCCTCGTACTCCCCCATAAAGGGTCCCGCCCACAGGCTCGTTGTGAAACTCAGAATCAGTGCCAAGTCAACGATGCGTCTCATAATACACCTTCTCCTTTCCATTCATAGCGTGCGCCGACCCCGGCGCGAACGGGCGCCCGGGGCCATCCCGGATGACCCTGGTCACTTCACCGCCTCCGCCGCCCCCTGTCAAGGGTCAATTCGACCCTTCCGGGGCCTCATTTCCTGAGATTCAGAGTTCTTTTACTTGACATTTCGAGTAGTTTTTGCTTTAATAGGGAGTAGTGGTAGGCATTCTGGGGGGTCGTTTCAAGTCCTTTCCCATCGGCAGAAGGTCGCCACCGAAGGTCCATGCGAAGCCTGGAGAGCGGCCACATGGGTGTCATGGTCAACGTTTGGGGGAGAAGTCCTATGCAAAGAACCCGATGGTTCTGGGCCGGTGCTGTTCTGCTGACTTGTGGTTCCGCCGCGTGGGCCGATCTGGCGACTGAGTTCGCCGGTTACACCTGGGTCCAGGAGAATACGGTCAGCGGGCTGGAGTCTTCGGTGAACACGAGTCTGCCCACCTCGATGTTCACCCTCGGACCGGAGCGTGTGAGTTACCCCTCGGGCATCGGCACCGTCCCGAGTCCCGGCTACTATAACTGGGCCGAGGCCCGACCGTTCGACGAGGGCGGCTTGGGCGTCCACATCTCCGACGGCAATCTGATCGTGCGGGCGGCCTGCGGATTGAATCCGCAGACCAGCTATTGGAGCGCCTCCTGGCAGAAGTACTACAGCGTGGGCAACGTCTTTCTCACGGTGGACGATTTCGAGCCAGGGGTGAAGAACTTCGCCCTGCTCAGTAGCTGGGCCCGGAATCCGGCCTCCGGGGCGGTCCTCTCGCTGGGCACCCCCTACGACGCGGCCGGGTTGTTTCACATCGGGGGCCGGGAAGGCCATCTGGTGCAGTTGTCCGCCAGCAGCCAGGTCGCCCTGACCGGCGGTCCCGGCACGTACGCCCCCTGGACCCCATCCGGTCTGGACTCCCGCATCTATGCCCAGGGGGGCCTGGATCTGGGCGACGCCCTCCTGGCTCATTCTCAGACCACGGACATTGGCCTGCACGGCGTCACCGACCAAACCTTCTACCTTCAAACGTGGACGGTCCCGCTGTCCTGGCTTTCGGACGATCCGTCGTTCGATCTCGGTTTGCATCAGGCCACGAGCTGTGGCAACGACCAGATCGGCATGGTGACGCACGCCCCGCTTCCGGGCGCCGTCGTGCTGGGCATGCTCGGTCTGAGCTGCGCCGGCTGGCGGCTGCGCCGCGCAACGGCGTAATCACCCCCCGCCGTCATCGTCATCCCAGGGCTGCGCCGCCCTCCCCGCAGCCCTTTATTCTTGCGCCTGTCTGCCGCACCCAACCCAGTCGATTCACGGCGCCGCCGGTTCGTCGACCCACTTGACGGGGTAGATGACGACCTTGCTCGGAATCTTCGGCTCTTGCTGCCGGATAGCCACCACTTCTCTCGTTTGCTCTGCCAGGACCTTCTGATGGGCCTCCAGGCTCTCCACCAGCGGCTTCTTCTCGGCTGTCACACTGGTGAGGGCGGACCTCAGGTCGACGAAGCGGCTGGCCTGCTCCCGCAGGCTCGTACTCCGTGCGATAGGGCACCGTCTTCTTCAGGCCGGAGAGAGGCAGGACACGATCACGTTTGTGCAACAGTTCAAAAGGTAAAACACCCCGGGCGTAAAAAATCTCTTATTCCTTTGGGCACAACGAGTTAAGCGACATGGTAGCGCCGTGCGCGCACAGAATTTCGCCACGATTCGTGCAACACGGCCCATAGGTAGAGGGACACCTCTTGGATTTATGATTTACGGTTTGTGATTTGAAAGCCCAAGCAAGGTCGCGGGCCTTGACGATGCCACCCGCGCGGAAGCAAATGCGCCAAACGAACCCAATCTGGACCTCAAACAGGGGTGGTCACGAGCCGGCAAGGCGGCCGGCACAGCCGGCGTCGGCAGCAAGCGTGTCAAACAAAGCCAATTCTGGGGCAGTCAGGCGCGAGCCGGCCAAGCGACCGGTGCCGCCGGGGACTCATTGTGCAAAACGAAGCCAATTTCCCGGCGGTGCCGAGCGAGCCGAGGCCTGAGGGACGGGGGCCGTGGGGCATTGTACAAACAAACCCAATTCGGCCTCGGAAGGACCCCAAGAGCCACCGGCTGGCGGCGCCGCAGTTGCCGCTGGCGGGGACAAGCGTGCGAAACGAAGCCAATTCCCACCGTCGGGCCGGTCGTGTGCGACTAACTTTCGTGGAGGAGTTGCCCGCGTTTGTCATGCTGAGCGAAGCGAAGCACCTGGGCGGCGAATGGAACCAGCGTCTGTTCTCGTGCTTGGCCCAGATCCTTCGCTGGCGCTAAGGATGACAGGAGGGACGACACGGACCCCACAAAACGTAGTCACACACAGCCGGTCGCGCGGACGGAAGAATTTCGACCGAGTCGCGGCGAAAATGTGGTAAAATGAGGGTTTGGAGCCTGTTCGGAGAAAGGGTTGGAGATGTCGATGAGAAGGCAATGCCGTTGCCGGCATGGGTTGTGGATGGCCGTCTGTGTGGTCTTCCTGTGGCTGGCGCAGCCGGGATTTGGCCTGATGGTCACCGAAGTGATGTATCACCCGCCCGGCCTGTCGGATGCCACGGAGGATGAGAAGCTCGAATTCCTCGAGCTGTACAACAACCGGGAAGTGTCGGAAGACCTTGGTGGATGGGCATTTACGAACGGCATCGACTATGTCTTCGAGCCAAATACAGTCCTCGGTCCCAAGCAATACCTGGTCGTCGCCCACGACCCGAACGCCCTCAAGGCGGCCTACGGTATCAGCAACGTGGTAGGCCCTTACACCGGCAAGCTCGATAACGCCGGAGAGCGGATCGAACTATCCAATGCCAATGGCGGCATCATGATCTCATTCCGCTACGGTGACGCCAGCCCCTGGCCGGTCTCGCCGGACGGCGCGGGACATTCGCTGGTCCTCGCCAGGCTCGGCGGCGACCCGGAGGAGGCCGGTTCCTGGTCGCCCAGCGCCTACATCGGCGGCAGTCCCGGCACTGCCGACCCGAGCCAGACCGCCGCGGCGGCGACTTCGACAACCGTGGCACTCGTCGATATCGGCTCTGCCGGACGGTATTTCAAAGGCAGCAAGGAGCCCTCGCCCAGCGCCAATGGACAGCCAACCACCGCATGGACGCAGGTGACTTTCGACGACAATCCCGCCACCACCTCCTGGCTCGAAGGCCCCGGCGGGTACGGCTACAGCAACGACGCCGGCGAGCTGCAGTGGGTGCGGACCCAGTTGAATGACATGAATGGCAGGTACATCTCCATCTACGCCCGGCTGCGGTTCACGCTGACGGCAGAGCAGATCGCGGCGTATTCCCAATTACAGGCGGAAGTCCATTACGATGACGGCTTCGTCCTGTACCTCAACGGCACGCGCGTGGGCGATAGCGGAACGATGTCCGGCACACCGCCGGCGTTCAACGCCAGCGGCGGCCCGGCGGTCACGGAGCCGGCAGCAGCAACCGTGGACCTGATGGATAGGAAGAGTCTTCTGGTTACGGGCACAAACGTGCTGGCCTTCCAAGTTCACAATTCGGCGCTGTCGGGCAGTTCAGACTGCTTCCTGGGCGTGGTATTGCGGGCCACCGTGTCGAGTACCGGCGCCGGCGACGCGACCACGCGCATCCTGATCAGCGAACTGATGGCGGGCCAGGGCGACAGTTGGATCGAGCTGTACAATGCGGGTCCGACGACTGTCGATCTGAGCCGCGTCTATCTGAGCAACGATCGGTTCAACCTGCTGGCGTACAAGATCCCCGATGGGGCCGTGCTGTCGCCGGGCGGGTTCTGGGCCGTGCGCCAGGGCACGCCGCCCAACGGGTTCTCCTTCGCCCTGAGCCCCGCGGCGGAGACGGTTTACGTCACGGCTGCCACCAGCGGCGCCCAGCCTGTGCCGACCCGCGTGCTCGACGCTTTGCGCCATGAAGGCTTGGAGCCCGGTGCCACGTTCGGCCGCTATCCGAACGGCTCCAACGCGCTCGACCGCCTGGTTTCGGCCACGTTCGGGCGGCCCAACACCCCAAGATTCGTGGGCGACATTGTGATCAACGAGATCATGTACCAGCATGCAGCCCGCGACGACCGCTACGAGTACATCGAGCTGTACAACCGGGGCGACCGCACGCTCTCGCTGCAAGGCTGGAAGCTCACCGACGGCATCGACTACACCTTCGGCCAGGGCGTCGCGATGGCCCCCGGATCGTACCTGGTTGTGGCCCAAGACCCGGCTTTTCTGGCGGGCGTGTACAACAACCTGACGGTCGGAGCGAACCTGGTCGGTCCGTATGAGGGCAAGCTCGACAACCACAGCGAGCGCATCCGCCTGTGCTATCCGCTCCAGCAGGCCAATCCGAAGACCGGCAAGCTCGAGGAAACCCTGGTCACGGCGGACGAAGTGACCTACTACGACGGCGGCCGATGGCCCAAGTGGGCCGACGGCATGGGCGCCAGCCTCGAATTACGCGACCCGCGCAGCGACAACGACACGCCGGAGGCCTGGGCCGACAGCGATGAGAGCGGCAAGACCCAGTGGACGCCGTTCTCCTTCACCATCGATGCGGCCGACAACCAGTACACCCACGATTCCGTCACGGTGTTCGACCTCATGCTCCTCAATGCCGGCGAGATCCTCCTCGACGACCTGGAGCTGATCGTCGGCGGCTCGGACCGCCTGGCGAACGGCGGCTTCGAGCGCGGCGAGTCGTCCTGGCGCATCCTCGGCAACCATACGCGGTCCTTCGTGACGACGGAGGATCATCACCTGGGCTCGCAAGCGCTGCACCTGATCGCCACCGGCCACGGCGACCCCGGGGCCAACCGCATCAACCAGTCAATCACCGGCATCAGTGCCAATACCGTGACCTTCCAGGGCTGGGCCCGCTGGCTGCGCGGCAGCCGGTACCTGCTCCTGCGCACGACGCGGGAGAGGTCGCCCATCATGCCGCCCCGGCCCTCCGGCTCGGTGGAACTCCCCATGCCGCTCGACCTCGGCACACCCGGCCGGCAGAACACGGCCTACGTCGCCAATCGCGGCCCCGATATCCTCGACGTGCGGCATGCGCCCGTGGTCCCCGCCGGCGGGCAGACCATCACGGTGACCGCCCGCGTGGCCGATAACGACGGCGTCAAATCCGTCACGCTCAACTACCGATACGAGGGCGCCGCCGCGTTCACCGCCGCGCCCATGACGGACGACGGCGCCGGCGACGACAAGATCGCCGGAGACGGCATCTACACCGCCGCGATTCGGGGCTCCGCTTCCGGCCAGATGCGGGCGTTCTACCTCACCGCCTCCGACGGCACCGCCACCACGCGGTTCCCCACGAAGCTGGAGCCGTCGGCGGAGGTGCCGGAGCGAACCTGCCTGATCCGGGTCGGCGACGCCGCCGCCAGCAGCCGGGTGGCCACGTATCGCGTCTGGATGTCGGACGACGTGGTCAACGCCTTCCGGTCCCGCCCGAACCTCTCCAACGAGTTGCTGGACTGCACCTTCGTCTACAACGACACCGACGTCTTCTACAACTGCGGGATTCGCATGCGCGGCAGCCCCTTCCTCCGCAGCGGCTCCAACCGGGACCCCCGCGACCGCTACGCCTATCGGATCGAGTTCAACCCGGACCAGAAATTCCGCGGCCGCGAGGAGATCAATCTCGACAACACCGAAGGCAGCAGCCGCGGTCCCCTCCAGGAACGTGCCTCCTACTGGTTCTATGCCCAGATGGGTCTGGAGTACTCGTCCCAGGAATGGGTCCGCCTGATCAGCAACGGCCGCAGCTACGGCAGTTACGATGACGTTCGCAAGATCGACGGCGATTACATCGATGCCTGGTTCCCGCAGAACAACGAGGGCTACCTTCACAAGATCGACGACTACTTCGAGTACACCGCCGACGGCACCGGCTATACCAATATCGACGAAGGGCTGCGGGCCGACGCCCGGCATCCGCTGATCCCGGAGACCTACCGGTGGCACTTCGAGAAGCGGTCGCACCACGAGGACGACAACTGGCAGCACCTGTTCGATTTCGCCGTGGCGATGAACACCCCGGCGAGCAGCGCGGGCTACGAGCAGATCATCGAGGCCAAGATCGACCCGCGGCACTTCGCGCAGGGTCCTGGCGGTCCGCCACGCGGTCGGCGACTGGGACAGCTATGGGTACACGCGCGGCAAGAACAACGCCTTCTACTACGCCCTGCCGGAGGGCAAGTGGTACCTGCTGCCCTGGGACATCGACTTCACGCTCGGCTCCGGCCGGGGGGCCACCGGAAACCTGTTCGAAGTGGGCGGCCAGTTCCCCGAGGTCACGGCGTTCCTGAACTATCCCAAGTACAAGCAGATGTACTACGATGCGTTCAAGGAACTGGTGGACGGCCCGTGGAAGACCTCCTACGGGACCAGCGATCCGCCGACGGCCTTCGACCGCTTCCTCGACGAGAACGCCGCGGTGCTGAGCGCGGAAGGTCAGGGCGACGGCCGGCGCGACGCCATCAAGCAGTTCGTCCGCACCCGCCGCGACTACATCCTGTCCCAGCTCCGGTCCCGCCCGTCACCGCCGACGATGAGACGAGGCCATGGCACCTGTAGGAAACGGACGGAGTGGGACGCGCAGGCTATTGGCACTGCGCGAAGTCAGCTCGTGCGCACCGCTTCTGGAGAATCTTCAACGCATTGGCGCTGTAGACCTTTTCCAGGACGCCGTCGCTGAGGGCCAGTCCATAGAGGGGCCAATGGTAGGTGGAGAGATTCCAGGCGTAGAAATGCTCGTCGGCCGATTCGAGCACCCGGAACGTGAAGCGGTACGTGTCCACGCTGGCGCCCATGTCGGTGCCGTAGACGAGCCGGTCCTGGTACTTCTCGTAGAACCGCCCGACGAACCGGGGAATGGCGGCGGTCTCGGCGTAGCGGGCCGAGATGTCCGCGTAGAGGTTGGGGTACTTGTCGAACATCTCGCCCAGCCGATTCAGGTCGTAGCAGCAGTTGGCGAAGTGACAGGCGACGAAGGTCGTCTTCGGGTGCCGGGCGACGGCCCGTTCGAGGATGTCGATCATCCCCGAGTGGCCCACGATGCCGGGCTGGTTGTCCAGCCGCCACGTGTAGGCGTTCATCAGGCCATCGTTCTTGGCGTCCATCGGCAGGTACATCCAATACGGGTCGGCCACATGGATATTCACGGGCATTTTCAGCTCGGCGCACTTCTCCAGCAGCGGGTCCATGCGGGGATCGTCCAGATGCATGCCCCACGCCGGCGGCTTGCAGTAGAACAGCCCCTTGCCCTTGTCGCCCAGTTCGCCCACGCCGCGGGCCCCGGCCTGGTAGCAGCGCTCCAGCTCCTTGACGGCGGCCGGACCGAATCCCGGCTTGTCGTATCCGGTATAATCGAACCCGCACCAGACCTCGAACCGGTCGGGGTACTTGGCGTAGAGCGAATAGATCTTGTCGAACTCCTTGCCGTAGGCCATCGTCATCACAATCGCCTTCCGGACCCCCGCTTCGTCCATCATGCGGACCCACTTGTCCACCTGCTCGGGGGTCTTCGCATAGACATGGGCGTGCATGTCGATCGCGGGATACCTGGCCTTCGGCACCGTCGTCTGCGGGACCTTGTAGACGGACTCGGGGTGAAAGTCCTTGAGCAGAAGCTGCTCCGGCGCCGGCTTCTCCTTGGCGGAAAGTCCCGCGCCGGCACAGGTGATCGTCAGGACCATGACGACATGGATGGGCCAACACATGATTCGGCGGCGTCTGATTTCTCCCATGATAAGGCTCCTTTGCGTTTCCACTGCTTTATCCAGTACACCGACCTTCAATCGGCACGACAATTCTACTGTTCGCGAGCATGAATGCGAAGAGTGTTTTCGTCTCTCGGCTTGGCTCTTGCGATTCTGCCGGATCGCGGTATCGTGTCCGCGTAGGGCGAGCGTCCCCGCTCGCCCAGGAAAGTCGTGCGGGGACGCACGACCTACGAAGAAAGGAACTGTTATGGATGGAAAGCTTGCCGCGAAGATGCTGTTCTTCCGATGGCTGCTCTTTGCCATTCTCGCCCTCGCCTACTGCTTCGTCTACTTCCATCGCAATTGCCTGTCCATTGTGGCGGACGATCTGGCGAAAGAGTTCACGGCTTCGGCCAGTGCGATCGGCGTACTCGGTTCGATCTACTTCTACTGTTACGCCGCCATGCAGTTTCCGGCGGGTCTGCTGTCCGATTCCGTGGGACCGCGCCGGACGGTCAGCTTCTCCCTGCTGCTGGCAGCAGCGGGCAGTCTCCTGTTCGCGCTGGCGCCGACTCTGGGAATGGCGAAGCTGGCACGCGTCATGGTCGGCCTGGGGGCCTCGATGGTCTTCATCCCGACGATGAAGATCCTGGCCCAATGGTTCCGGGCCCGCGAGTTCGCCTTCATGTCGGGCCTGATGCAGGCGGCGGGCGGCGTGGGAATCCTGGCCGCCACGTCGCTGCTGAGCCTGCTGGTCGTGTACACCGGCTGGCGGTGGTCGTTCGGGCTCATCGCCGGCGGCACCCTGCTGATCGTCGCGGGGGCGTGGTGGATCGTGCGGGACCGTCCCGGCGACAAGGGTTGGCCCTCCATCGCCGAGATCGACCAACGCGCAAACGCAGCCCAGCCGCCCTCGGCTGGGGAGCGCTCGGCCGGCGGCCTTACCGCCGCCAACGGCGGTGGAGTGGCCATCCCGCAGATCAGTCTCTGGCAAGGCGTCCGGACCGTGGTCTCGCAGAAATACTTCTGGCCGGTGGCCCTCTGGTTCTTCTTCGACTGCGGCATCTTCTTCGGGTTCGGCAGCCTCTGGAGCGGCCCGTACCTGAGCCACACGTACGGATTGAGCAGGGTCGAGACGGGGGCCATCCTGAGCACGATCGCCTGGGGCATGGTCCTCGGCGGTCCGCTGCTGGGCATGTTGTCGCAGCGCGTGCTCCGAAGCCGCAAGAAGACCTTCGTGCTGTGCACGTCCGCCCTGGTCGTCCTGCTGCTCGCCCTGACGCTCTTTCCGGCGGGTCTGTCCCGCACGGCCCTGGTCGTATGGTTCTTCCTGTTCTCCGTCTGTTCCTCCGCCATCGTGATTATGGGCTTCACAACCACGAAAGAGCTATTCCCCGTCGAGATCGCCGGAACCTGCGTGGGCATGGTGAACTTCTTCCCCTTCTTCGGCGGCGCCGTCTTCATGCCCCTGCTGGGCCAGGTGTTGGATGCGTACGGGAAGAACGACGCGGGCCAATACCCGGTCCAGGCCTACCGCCTCGTCCTGTTCGTGCTCCTGGTCGCCGCCGTCCTGTCGCTGGCCTGCACGTTCCTGATGAAGGAGACGTATCGGAAATGACAGAACGACTCCGCTCAAGCAGAACGCCGTCTGTCATCCTGAACGGAGCGCAGCGAAGTGAAGGATCTGGGCCGCGAAGTCGGGAGACCCCTCATTCTCAGCCCAGATCCTTCGCCTTCGGCTCAGGATGACAAATCTGCACGCGTTGTCAGCTTCTCCGGTCTCAGGCCTCCTCGACCACCTTGAAGCCCATCAGACGGCTCAGGTCGTTGATGCTCTGCATGTGGTCGCCGAAGAAGACGGCCCGGTGGAGCAGGGCCATCACGCCGCCTTGGACGACGCCGGCGCCCCAGTTCTGGAACATGCTGCGGGCGTCCTTGACCTTCGTCCAGAATTGGGTGCGGCAACCCAGCTCATCGTGCGTCACTTTGAAGATATCGCCGGTCGAGATCACCATCGTGTCGAGGTTGACGAACTTCGCGCAGGTGACGGCCTGGCCGAGCGGCATCTCCACCTCCAGGGCGACCCCCTTGTCGCTGTCGGTCTGGGTGCGGATCTGGAAAGGCAGCCGTTTGCTCTTCGGTCCGGCCATCTTCGTGGCGCAGGTGCAGTGGAAGTGGATCAAGGCGTTGCTGGCCATGTCAAAGACCGGATCGGTGATGAAGCCGGGCACGTTGAACGCGTAGCCGAACATCAGCATCGTCAGCGTCGAGTCCATGTCGCCCTCGCAGGCGCCGACCAGGCCCTGGTCGCCCAGCTTGCTGAAGGTGAAGCACCCCTTGGCCGGCTCGCCCATGCAGTTGGAGCTGGTGACGGCCTGGGCGCCCTTTTCCATCATCATCCTCTTGATTGCCAGATAGTACCGGGCGGAACTGATGATCTCATCCTTCGTCGGCTCGACGATCTTCTTGGCCTTGCTGATCCAGTATTGCTGGGCCTCGGCCTCGGCGTCCTTGAGACTGACCGCCTGGTGGGCCTTGATGGTCTCCTCCACGGTGACGGGGATCATCTCGCAGCCGAGCTTGGCTTTGACCTGCTCGGCCGAGCACGCGGCGGCCGTCCCCTGGGGTCCCCGGATGACGAGAATACGGGTCTTGGCCAGGTGCGGCTGGACCCGCATGATGCCGACCACCTTGTCGAGGTCGCTCCAGTCGCTGGAGGGCAGCAGGACCACTCTCTTGCCCTGCTTCGCCCAAGGTGGGAAGTACATCCAGCCGTGCCCGCTGAACGGCTGCGAGAAGACGACCGTCGGCAGGCCCTTGTCCACGATCTTCGTCATGGCCTGCAGGGGTGCATCGCCGCCGTGGCCGCACAGGTGGAACATCAGCACGCCATCCGCCCCGGTCAGCTTCGGCAGCACCTTCTCCACGTCCGTCTCCGGCACCATGTCCCCGCCGATGAACTTGACGTCGCCGAGCTTGGACTCCAGGTTGGCCAGATAGCGATTGAATTTGTCCACTTCCGCCGTCGGCCGCGAGAGGTAGATCCCGCCGGTGCGGCCGATGTAGACCTTGTAGATTTTCGCGGGCGGCATCTTCGGAGGCCAGTTGTCCTCATTGCCCTGGGCCGCCGCCATTTGCGAGCCCAGCAAGACCGCCCCGGCTCCCGCCGCACCTACACCCAGAAATTCTCGTCGATTCATCTGTCCGCTCATGGTCGCCACTCCTTACAGCCGTTGCGGCTTGATTGAGGTTACTCAACTGACCCGCCAATGAACCGGCGGAACTCCGAGACGTCATTTTGGCACACCCCCCGGCCGACTGCCAGCATTTTCCCGGTTTTCGCGACTGGCACTTGCACGCCGACCCGCCTTGCGAGAAACTGGTGTTGTCGTTGTGCCGGACTGAGGTTTTGCGACTACGGAGCAATCGTGATGGAACGAAACAGGGATCATAGAGTGTGGGCCTCCAAACGCGATGCGTCGCTTTTGAGAACTCTCTGCCGTGCACATTTTCTTCTCCTACTTCTCCTACTGGTTGGGTGGGCAAGAGCGGCCGTCGCAGGTGATTCGGCCAACCGGCCTCCGTCGGAACCCGTCCGCTATATGATCGTCATCACTGGCGATGAGCTGCTGGCCGGCGCCTATCCGGATGGGCACACGTTCTTCCTCACCCGGACGCTGAGGCCGCTCGGTCTGCAATGTGTCGGCTCGATGTTCGTGGATGACAATCCGGCGGATGTCAAAGAGGCCCTGCGCTTCGCCGCCGGCAAAGCCACGCTGATCATCGTCACCGGCGGTCTGGGGCCGACGGACAACGACATCACCCGCGAAGCGCTCCGCGACTTCACGGGCATCGCCCTGCGCGAGCACCCGGATGTGCTTGCCGCGATGGCCAGGCGTTTCAATACGCCCGTCGGAGAGCTGCGCGCGAATCTGCGGCGGCAGACCCAGGTGCCCGTCCAGGGCACGTATCTGAAGAACTCCAACGGCACGGCGGTCGGCCTGGTCTTCGAGATGCCGGACCGCGTGATTGTCGCCCTGCCGGGGCCGCCGCGCGAGCTGCAGCCGATGGTCCGCGAGGAGCTGATCCCCTACCTGAGCCGGCGGTTCGGCACCCGGCCGCCCGGGGCTTCGGTGACTCTGCGGTTCGTCGGGCTCGGTCAGTCGCAGATCGATCAGACCCTCAAGGAGCACGTCCCGCTGCCGCCCGACATCAGGACATCCTCCCAGTTCGAGGGCAGCCGGGTCGATTTCACCTTCTCCCTGCCGGGCGATTCTGCCGAGGATCGGATGCGGCTCCAGGAACTCAAGACCAGGATCATGGAGTTCCTCCGCGACAACATCTACGCGGAAGATGAGACAACCTCTCTGGAAGATCACGTCGTGAAGCTCCTGGAGGCTCGCGGTCAAACGCTCGCCTTGGCCGAGGTGGGCAGCGGCGGCGCCCTGGCCGCGGCCCTCAATGGGGCCCGGAACGCCCCGCGCGTCCTCGCGGGAGCGCACGTCGCCCCGACGCACGAGCGACTGCGGCAACTGCTGCGCATCCGTCCGGAAGCCGCAGACAAGGACCCGACGTCACAATTCGCCCGCGCGGCCGCCGAGGAGGCCGCCAGTCCGTGGGCCATCGCGATCGGCGAGATCCGCCAAGGCGACGGCGGCTCGGCCGTCGAAGTCGCTTTCCGACTTCCCGATGGCCGGGTGGAGAGCCGTTCCGTCCGAGTCCAGGGCTCGGACGCTGCCGCACGAGCGCGGCTGATCACCGATCTGTTGGACCAGTTGCGGCGCAGACTCAGGCAAGGAGCACCTCATGCCCAATGACATCCATGTCCGGATCGCCGACATTGGGGACATCGAAACCATCGCCGAACTCAATACCGCCATGGCCTGGGAAACGGAGCAGAAGCGGCTCGACCCGGCCACGATCCGCCGCGGCATCCGCGCGGTCATGGATGACTCGGACTACGGTTTCTACGTCGTGGCCGAGCAGAACGGCGAAGTCGTCGGATGCCTGCTGATCACCTACGAATGGAGCGACTGGCGGTCCGCCCGGTTCTGGTGGATCCAGAGCCTGTATGTCCAGCCCCCGTTCCGCCGTCGCGGCGTGTTCACCCGGCTCCACGAGTTCGTCAAAACGCAGGCCCTGCAGCATCCGGAGGTCTGCGGCCTGCGCCTGTACGTCGAGGAATCGAACCAGGTAGCCCAGCGCGCCTACCACCAGATCGGCATGCAGCCGACAACGTACCGGATGTTCGAGGAGACGCTCCGCTGCACGACCTGAGCCACTCGCCGTTGTCATGCTGCGCGGCACCAAGGGGAGTGAAGCATCTGGGCCTCTTCGCAGGTCGTGCGTCCCCGCACGACACCGTGGCATGGGCATCCTGCCCATGGGTTCAGGGTCACGCGCAAAGCCGGCCCTGAACCGAGTCAAAGGGATGCTCGTGCCACCTTGAGCGAGCGGGGACGCTCGCCCCACGAGGAGCGGATCCTTCGCTTCGCTCAGGATGACAATGCACACTGAACATAAATTCCTGCCCACACGCCCATAGTACTCCAGCCGCGCCAATTTGCTGGATATCGGGTGGCAGCGGCAAGCGGAGTCTGGGCCCCCAATCGCGATACATCGCGATTGGGAAGGGCTCCCACCGGCGAAACAGGGCCGGTGGGGACCCGAACCCTCTTCGGAGCTTGCCGATGGTGTACCGGCGTAGGTACGAGCCATCGGCAAGCTGGCGCTTGCCGCTGCCACCCACCAACCACAAATCGGTGCGTGATACGCACCCTACGCAACCGCTAATACTTGCATCGCATGTCCCGCAAGTCGAATGGAACTGTTGCTGGCCAGGGGGTTCTGACCGCCGCTGAGGGGGTCCAAGAGGCTTCGTTCCCCTTTTTCCGACAGATCCAGTCTGATTTCGATCGCGCCGGCGCCTTCGTTGAAGAGCAGATAATAGTCCACGCCGCTCTTACGCACGTGGCGCACGCGGAGGTCCGGGGCCGCCGGCGAGACCCGCACATCCGGCGGAGTCAGTCTGTCGATCTGACCGACGAATTCCGCGTCGCTCATCTTCTCGTTCCAGCGCACGATCCGCCCCGCGTTCGCCAGCGTCTCCACGGCGGACCGGGCTTTCTGCGGCGGGTCCTCTTCGAGGATCAGCGTGCGATAGTGCATTCCGGCGAGGTGAATCCCTTGTTCATCCACCTTGGCGTCCTCCCAGAGGTGACGCGCCTCCACGTAGTTGAAGTCCCGCTGGTGCTGGAAGCAGACCTTGGCCGCCCGCCAGGGCAGGTAATCGTTCAAGCCGAGAATCGCCAGACTAGCAGACGTGCGTGCTGTCCGTGTTGAGCCAGCACAGGCGCGAGGTCGCCTGCGCAAACGGCTTGTACTGCGGCCACCAGGTGCTGTTCGGCCCGACGTCCGGCGGACGCTCATCGATGCGCGGGCCGCGAATCGAATAGAAGAACGCATGCGGCACCAGCAGATTGCACCCGCGCACCAGCAGCCAGTTCGCCAGCCACTTCATCTCCTCGAACGTGAAGTTCGGGCCGAAGGCTCCGCAGAACTCGTTCACATTGCGCCGGCGGCCCAGGTGAATCATCGCCGAAGAGGCGCACTTGGCCTGCGTGGACTGCTCGCCTTCGAGAGCGGAGGGCTTGTCCGGCTCAACGTACCGCCAGACGATGTCCTGACCCGGAATGTGGAAGTAGCGCAGCGGGCCAATGTCATCGCCCCCCGCCGGATGGCCGGTCAGGGCAGATGCCGTGCGCCTCGCACCACTCGGAGATCGGCCGATAGAACGTCTGCTCCAGGCGGGCGGCCAGCGCGCGATTGTAGTCGCTTCGGTACCGAGCCGCATCGGGCTCATCCGCGTACCACAGGGCCGGCAGGTGCTCCGTGAAATCGTAACCCAGGAAGGCGTTGACTGGTTCGAGGATCCCGGTGGTTCCCGGCATCATGCCGCGCTCCGCGCCTCGGGCCAGCAGCGAGGGCTCATCGGTGAAGATCGCCTTGACGGTCTTGCCGAAATGCCGCCCGAACTCATCGTAGTACCTCTGGTAGACATGCCGAATGAAGCAGGCCACCGCCTCCGGATTCAGGATGTCGGCCCCCGGCGGCTGATTCTCCGGCACCTCCCGATGGTCGGGCCGACGCGGCGGGTCGTCCTGGGTGAAGTGCAGGCCGCGAATGACGGAGTAGCGGTCGCGTGCCGCCCGGTCGATGACGGCGATCCGGTGACCATTCTTCTTGCGCCGGACGATGGCGACCAGATTCTGGCCCGGCGCCAGGTCCGGCTCGCCACTGCTGCCGATCCGCACGCCCTGGACCTCGCTCTGCGGCTTGGCCTCATCGAGATCGACGCACACCAGTCCGCGCGTGCGAAAGGCCGGGTTCTCCGCCACCACCTGGCCGCTGGACGAGCCGCTCGGGTACATCCCCTCATCATAAAGGATGACCCACATGTCCCGCTCGGCCGCCCGCTCGATCGCGAACCGCATCAAGCCGATCATCCGCTCGCTCATCCAGCCGATGCTCTTCGGCAGCCCGGCCCGGGGATGGATCAGAAAGCCGTAGCACGCCGTGCGCCCGGAAATCCTCCATCTGCCGCAGGAGTTCCGCCTCGGACAGATCGTCGTTCCAGAACCAGAACGGCGCCTGCGAGAACTCGCTCGGCGGGTTGAGCCATTCGGCCGGCAGTTTCACCGTCCGGTCCCTCGCGCCGCCTTGCGCCCCGGACCTCGCTCTCCAACGGCAGAATGAGTCCCGCCGTCCCGGCCCCGACGGTCTCCAGGAACTGGCGACGATTGAGTCTGTTGCGCATGATCCAATCCTCTGAATTCACAATGCACGATTCCCGACCGATCGACACCGTCCGACGGCCAACGAATGGTAAATCCCAGATCGCGGGCTGTAAATAGCCACCCCTGTCAAGGTGAAGAACAGTAAGCGGCATACGCGTCGGAACAAAGCTCTTGATGGGGCCGATCAGAAACGGTAAATTCCGTCAGATTCAAGGTTCTTCCCTTCGGTAAAGGAGCTGGCATGAAGACGCCCATCCTACGCAAGTCCGTACTCGTGGCTTTTTTCTTGTCTTTCCCTGTGGCGGCCTGGGCCCTGAACGTCCCCAAACCGATGGCCATCGACATTGACGATCTGGGCTGGAAGGAAGGATGGGACCTGCACGAGTCGGGCGGCCCCTACCGGTTGGGCCTGCCCCCGGGGCGCAGCGATGACGCTTGCCGGACTACGAGGTGCTCGTCTACATCAGCAGGCGGTGGGCGTGCGGCTCAAGAGCCTGTTCATCATGAGCGAGTTTGACCGATCCAACATTTGCGCCGGTATCCAACCACCAACGAAAAGGGAAGCGATTGGGACAACTCCGCCCTCGTGAGCGACAACGATTTTGCGGTGATGAATTATGTAAAGGAGAATGCGGCCCACATCGAGTTCGGCCTGCACGGCGTCCGGCACGAATTCTGGGACGCCCAGACCCACGCCATGTCAAGGGCCGAATGGGCCGACAACGGGAAGAAGAGACCCTATGACGTCCTGTGGGGCCATCTGGAATGTTTCAAGAAGCTCATCGACCAGTACGGCATCGACTTTCCCAAGAGCGTTCGGACCGCGGCGGCCAATTACTATTACAGCCCCAGCGACCCCGAGGAGACCGGGGCGCTCATGTCGGCCTGGGGTGTGAAATACGCCACCCTGCCGGGCCGGGAATACGTGACCGATCATGGCCTCATGGTGCTGCTCCGCTCCGGCGGCGTGGCCTGGGATGCGCCGAACAGCGCGCCGAAGACGTATCCCCAAACGGAATTCATGACCAGCCACTGGACCAATTTCGTGGACCCCGATCCCGCGCGTAACCATGAGGCCGGGGACAAATGGATCGCGTGGTTCAACAAGGTGAAAGACGACCCGGACCGCTACACCGCCAAGAACACCGCCCAACTTCACTCGCAGTTCCTGTACCGCAAGTTCGCGCAAATCTCCGTGACCGGAAACACCGTTCTCATCGACAACCGCCAGATGCCAGACTGGGCCTATGATCTCGGTTTCCTGGGGAACCTCGTGCTCAAGCACAAGTTGCAGGCTGGTGAACATATCTCTGCGGCATCCCTGAACGGTGGGGAGATCGCCTGCTATTACGAAGAACGGGGATTTGCCTACATCGTCCTGCCAAAGACTGGAAAAGAAACAGTACACCCTGACCGTCACCACCGGAACATCGGACCTGCCCACCTACGTCTGGAACGACGGCACCTATAACGTCCAGGAGTTCCGCAGCGGCACAGACAACGCCGTCGTTGGGCTGGAGATGTATGGAACGCAGCGGGTGAAGGTGAAGCTGCGTTTCGAGCCCCATGAGGTGACCAGCAACAATCCTGACTTGGAGATAAGAGACTGGCGCTATGAGGCGCCCTTCCTCAACATGTTGATCCGCGGACGGAATATCCAGGGCCAACCGGGGGTGATCACCATCAAGAGCAGGCCCCTGCTCGAACAGAAGTAATGGGGGGCAGAGTCAGCCCTTAACGGGCTGTTGCCCGAAGGGATTGCGAAGGACACCGTCGGGGTCCGCCAGCGTCCGCGCTTATGTCATCGGCACCAGGCCAGTGAGCGACCATCGATGCGCTTCGCTTCCGGTAAAAAGACCTTCAGAAAGCCAAGAGTTGTCATCAGCTCTGCCACCACCGCGGCGCTCTGGTCCAGAGCCTCCGCACAAGCCCCTCGTGGGGGCGCGGCATACCGGACCAGAGTCCGCAGGTTCTGTACCGTGGCAATCAGCCAGTCCCGAATTCGTTGCCGCCGGAACCGACGCAAACAAGCCCGCTTGAGCCCGTGGTGCGTCTCCGCGTCTCTACGCGCGCTGGTTTTGGTTGCGGCCGTGTTCTCTCCGCTTCTCTCGGCCCCGCACGTACTCGACGCAGATTCCCTCGGCAGAAAGACCCCGCCTCCTTAATCCATCTTCGGCCAGATAATACTCATAGTCTCTGTGCACGCTCAATGAGTTCGAGGATACTTCGGGACAATGGAAACGATCCAGGAACAGTTTGGGTCGCGCGTGCGCGACCTGCGTAAGAAACGGGGCTGGACACAAGAGCAGCTCGCGGAAGCTGCCAGCCGTCACTGGACGTACATCGGCGGCATTGAGCGGGGTGAAAGGAATATCACACTGCAGGTAGTGGCAGACTTGGCTCGCGCGTTGGACGTGGATATCGAGGAACTGTTTCGTGGGCTCGGAAACACAAGAGCAAAAAGATAGCATCGGGCATCCCCTCGAGAGAAACTCAATGCATCGGCAAGGGATATCCTTGATGCGATCAGCAGTGGGTTCCGCGCAGGTTGATGTCAAAGGAAAGCTTGCTGAGCTCTACCTGTTTCGGGCGTTAGAGGCGTTGCAGAAGCAAGGTCTCATATCGGAGCTGCAATGGAGTGACACAGATGGGGAGCCAGATTTCTCTCTCTGGTACAAGGGCCATCGTCTGACGGTACAATGCAAAAACGTGAGAAGTGGTGGGCAACACTGCAAAGGCGCGGAGATAGGGTCCTTCAGGGTAGAACTGCAAAAGACGCGAGGTGGCGTCGACCCGAGAACTGGAGAGAAGACCCGCCTATACCGACCGGATGAATTCGACGTGGTTGCAGTTTGCCTCTTCAATCAGAAGGGAGTCTGGCAGTACGTCTACGCTGCCGCAAAGGACCTGGCGCGACGGCGCGGGCAGCCAGATCGGCTGGAAGTGATGCATCCTGTCTCTCTACCCACCGCGCCGCCCTGGCATGATGATCTCCTGGAGGTGCTCGAAACCGTTCGTGCCTCCATGCCGTGATTCTTGTTTCTCTGATGAAGTCGTGCTATGATGTGTCTGTAAGTCAGGAATGATACCGCATGATAGCAGGCTTCACAAAAAGGAAACCCTTTTATGCAACTGATCTGGGCGTTGCGTACTTGGGCGATGCGCGCGAACTGTTGGGCGATTTGCCAGATGATTCTGTGAATCTCATCGTAACGTCCCCACCGTACGCACTTCACTTCAAGAAAGAATATGGCAATGTGGAGAAGCATGAGTACGTCCCGTGGTTTCTCGAATTCGCACGGCACTTCCATCGCGTACTCACAGCAGATGGGAGTCTTGTCATCGATATTGGGGGCAGCTACAACGAGGGGCGACCTACTCGTTCTCTCTACCAGTTCAGACTTCTGATCGCATTGTGTGATGAGTTGGGATTCCACCTGGCACAGGAGTTCTTTTGGTACAACCCCGCCAAGTTGCCTTCTCCGGCCGAATGGGTCACGGTGCGCAAAATCAGAATCAAGGATTCTGTGGAATGCGTGTGGTGGCTGTCAAAAAACCCATTTCCAAAGGCGGACAACCGAAGAGTCCTCCGCGAATACAGCAAAGACATGCTTCGCCTGATAGAGCGAGGATACAAAGCCAAGAGGCGCCCCTCCGGGCACAACATCACCGATAAATTCGGCAAAGATTTGGGCGGCTCCATCCCGCCGAACCTCCTGGAATTCGGAAACAATGACAGCAACGGCTATTATCTGCAGGCCTGCAAACGAGCGGGGATTAAGCCGCACCCGGCCCGCTTCCCTCCGCAACTACCTCGATTCTTCATCGACTTCCTCACGAACGAGGGCGATTTGATACTTGATCCATTCGCCGGAAGCAATACCACCGGAGCCGTTGCGGAACAGTCACGTAGAAGATGGCTCGCTTTCGAGACACAGCGAGAGTACTTGGAAGCCAGCAAGTTCCGATTCGACTCTCTGGGCGGGCATTTTGAAGATGCCCAACACGGCGTGTCCAGAAAGATCGAACACGGATCAAAGCAGTTCGTTCTGTTTGATCCAGGGCAGGGTCAATAGCACCCACATTCGGGGGCACATTGACAAGCAACGTCCGACACCCGAGGGGAGAGCAGGGTCAGTCCTTCGGTTAAGCTTTGGCGCGTTTTGTGTACACCGGAGTCTCTAATTCTCCTTAGCAGGCGGTCGGTAGAGGTGGAAGGCGAGTGAATGGGTTGCGGTGGCGTCTCTCAGGGAACGGCGTCAGCCAGACCCTACGCCACCGATGGACGGGACGACCCGCACCAAACCCCGTCGGATTTTGGACGCCGCCGCACGTAGGGCTCTTCCCTTGACGCGGGAGAGAGTCTACAATGGGTGGGTCGGCGCCGGAGCGGGTGGGCGATGGCGCTGGGCGACGGGAGGTGCGGCATGACGGGCAAACGACGGGCGTTTACGCTGATCGAGCTGCTGGTGGTCATTTCGATCATCGCGATCCTCATGGCCGTGCTGATGCCGGCGCTCGGCGCTGTCCGCAAGCATGCCCGGGCCAGCGCCTGCCAGAGCAATATGCGGCAGATGTGCCTGGCCATGAACCTCTATGCCCTCGACAATGAAGACCGCACCATGCCCTTCTCGCACCAGATGGGCGAATACTGGTTCCATCAACTGGCGCCCTACCTCAATGCCAAGGAGTACAAAAAGAATCCGGAGCAGTACATTGAGGGCGTGATGGAAGTGTCGTTTTGTCCGATGACCAAGCGCCAGCAGCGGACGGAGGCCTCCTATTACGGCACGGCGTACCAAACCTGGAAATTCCTGGGCGGCGAAGGCAGCTACGGCCTGAACCTGTGGCTCCAGCCCAGCGACCCCATCTACCGCAAAGACCTGCCCGGCCAGGCGAAGAACTTCTTCGAGAAATACTCCGATGCCAACGGCTCCGTGCCGGTGCTGGGCGATTCCGTCTGGGTCGGGGCCTGGCCCTACCCGGACGATAAGGTCCCGGACGATCTGACCGGCGAGAAGGGCTACCCCAACTATCCGCACGGCGAGGGATACTTCATGGGCCGCTTCTGCATCGACCGCCACAAGATGGCGATCAATATCGGCTTCGTGGACACGCACGCCGGCGCGGGTGCCCCTGAAGGAGTTGTGGGAACAGAAATGGCACCGGACCTTCGTCCCGAACCCCCTCATCTCCCTGCCGTGAGTCCCCGTGATCCTATTCCGCAGTGCCAGCGAAAGGTCGGCGGACAGACCACATTCATGTCATTGCGAGGAGCGCCTGCGACGAAGCAATCTCAATCCGACGGGTGGTGGATTGCTTCGCTGCACTGCAAACGCGCAACATCTTGTTTTTCTGACAAGAAGGACCGAAAGACAAAGAGGAGAATAGGGCCGCAAAAAACGCAAGAAGACGCAAGAAAGACGAGGAAGTAGGCAGTCTCTGCTCTTCCCTTTTTGCGTTGTTTTGCGTTTCTTTCGGCTAAGATAATTTCGGTTGCGGCCGGAGGCCGCGCTGGGCTCGCAATGACATGGGGGGCGGAGCCATCGAATGACTTTGCGTTCGCCCGGTCCTGTTCCCAGGAACCACTGGACATTTCGCCCGGGACGCTCTATTCTTATCGCTTCGCGATAGCCGCACGGGCCCTGGGAGCCCAGGATGACGTGGGGCGATCGCGGCAATTTCTCTCCCCTCTGGAGCGTCTATCATAGGTCTTTGCGACGGATGACGTGAGGTGACTGTCGATGGGTATCGCCTGGTTGAGGTCAGATAAAAACCTCTTCCTCATATCGTTCCTGGCGTTTCTGGGCTGCTCCTGCGCCCATCCCGACGCGCAGATTTCCAAAGACTACATCGGCCCGAAGGCGGCGGAACGAAACTCCTCGTCGACCGCAGACACGAGCCGCGATACGAATCCGCAATCCGCAATCCGCAATCCGCAATCCGACACGGGTCCTTTGCGGATCACGACCGAGCAGGCGACGCTGCTGGCCCTGGAGAACAACCGGACGCTGGTGGTCGAGCGGCTCAATCCCCAGATCGCACGGACTTTCGTGCCGGAGGGGCTGTCCGTTTTCGACCCTGTCCTGACCGGACAGGTGGGTTACGGGTGGAACGGGCTCACGCAGGGACCGCTGGAGGCGGATCGCAGCGGCCCCACGGCAGCGGTCGGCGTCCAGGAATTCCTGCCCACGGGCACTTCCCTCGGCGTCACCGCGAGTGCCTCCGTCTTCCCCATCACCGGCCTGCCGGCGGGCACGAACGACTTCGGCTCGACCCTCGCCTTCAACGCGACCCAGTCGCTGCTGCGCGGCTTCGGGTCCGCCGTGAACCTGGCGTCGGTCAACCAGGCCAGGATCGACGTCCAGATCTCCCAATACGAGCTGCGGGGTTTCGTGCAGACGCTGATCGCGCAGGTCGAGGAGACCTATTGGGACTATGCCCTGGCGGAGCGGAGGATCGAAATCTTCACGCAGTCCCTGGCGCTGGCGCAGAGGCAACTGGAGGAGACTCAGGAGCGCATCCAGGTGGGAGATCTGGCGAAGACCGAGCGGTCGGCGGCCGAGGCCGAGGTGGCGCTGCGCCGCGAGGACCTGATCAACGCCCGCAGCAGCCTGGCGAAGACGAAGCTGGTCCTGCTGCGGCTGGTCAACCCGCCCGGCGCGAAGCTGTGGGACCGGGAGGTGGTGCTGGCCAGCCTGCCCACCAGTCCTGCGATCACGCTCGATGAGGTGGAGCCGCACGTGGACTTGGCGCTGCAGATGCGGCCCGATCTGAACCAGGCGCGGCTGCTGTGGCAGCGCGGCGAGTTGGAGATCGTCAAGACCCGCAACGGCCTGCTGCCGAAGCTCGACCTGTTCGTCACGCTCGGCCGCACCGGGTTTGCGGAGTCGTTCGGCAAGTCGATCGCGGGCGCCGATGATACCGGCTACGATGCGCTGGCCGGGCTGAACTTCGAATTCCCGGTTCGCAATCGCGCGGCCGAGTCCCGCCATCTGCGCGCGGTCCTGACGCGGCAGCAGGCGAAGGAAGCCATCGGCAACCTGTCCCAACTGATCGAGGTGGACGTGCGGACGGCCTACCTGGAGATCGCCCGTTCGCAGGAGCAGGTGGTCGCCACCGCCGCGACACGAAAACTCCAGGAAGAGAAGGTCGGCGTGGAGACCGAGAAATTCCGCCTGGGCAAATCCACCTCGCTGCTCGTCGCCCAGGCGCAACGGGACCTGGTTTCCAGCCAGATCGACGAGGTCCAGGCCGTGGTGAACTATTTGAAGGCGCTCGTGGAGATCTACCGGCTGGAGGGCTCGCTGCTGGAGCGGCGGGGTATTGCCGGTCCGGGGCGCGAACCGGTAAAATTGCCGGAGGAGTTCTGACGTGCGGCGAATCGATACCTCCATGCTCAACAGGATTGAATATGATTGTGCGGTCGCAGATACGAAATTCGAAATCCATGATTCTGTCATTGCGAGCGAAGCGAAGCAATCTCCCATCCGGTGGATCGAGATTGCTTGCGTCGCTGCGCGGTGCCTCGCAATGACATATTGCGGGGCCTCGCTTTCATTATTCTGGGTATGGGCCTGCTCTATGCCGGTGGTTGCGAGAAACGCTCGGCGGCCAAGCCGACCAAAGGAGCGCGGGGTGAGGGCGGCGCCGCTGTCCCGGTGACCGTGGCCACGGTGGAGCAGAGGACGACGCCCGTGGCGGTCTCCAGCTTTGGCACGGTCGAAGCCTATGCGGATGTCGAGGTGCGGGCCCAGGTGACCGGCATCCTGGAGCAGGTGCACTTCACGGAAGGCCAGATGGTGAAGAAGGGGGACCGGCTCCTGTCCATCGATCCGCGCCAGCCGCAGGCCAATCTCAAGATGGCCCAGGCGAACCTGGAGAAAGATCAGGCCCAATTGAAGAACGCCGAGCGGGAGGCCGCCCGGCAGACCGAACTGCTGCAGAAAGGGTTTGCCTCCCAGGATGTCTATGACCAGGCGCATGACCAGCGTGGAGACGCTGCGGGCCGCGGTCAGCGCGGATCAAGCGGCCATCGAAAACGCCGCCCTCCAGCTCGATTACTGCTCGATCTGCTCGCCGGTCGACGGCTGTGCGGGACGTCTGCTCGATTCACCGGGGAAATCTCATCAAAGCCAACGATGCTTCCGTCGTGACCATCCGCCAGGTCGATCCGATCTACGTCAGCTTCTGGGTCCAGGAGCAGCACCTGCCCGCGATCCGGAAGAACATGGCGAACGGCGCGCTGGACGTCGCCGTGACGCTGTCCGGCGAGGAAGGCGAGCCGATCCACGGGACCCTGTCCTTCCTCGACAACACCGTGGACCCCGACAACCGAACGATCCATCTGCGGGCCACGTTCGCCAACCCGGACCGGCGGCTCTGGCCCGGCCAGTACGTCAAGGTGCTCCTGACCGTCGCCCAGGAACCGAATTCCATCCTGGTGCCGTCGCAGGCCCTCCAGACCAGCCAGGACAACCAGTTCGTGTACGTGGTCAAAGCGGACCAGACCGTGGAGGCGCGGACGGTCACGGCCAAGCGGGCCGTCGAGAAGCAGATGGTGGTGGAAGGCGTCCAACCGGGCGAGACGGTCGTCACGGACGGCCAACTCCGGCTGGTCCCCGGGGCGCGAATGCAGATCAAGCCGGGTTCGGGGTCCCCCAAACAATAATCAATTGCGGATTGCGGATTTCGGATTGCGGATTGAAGAAGACACGCGGCACGAATCCGCAATCCGCAATCCGAAATCCGCAATCCAGAGGGTCGTATGAGTTTTACGGATCTCTTCATCAACCGGCCGGTCATGACGACGCTCGTCATGCTGGCGATTCTGCTGTTCGGTATTTCCGCGTTTCGCCAGCTCCCGATGAGCGACCTGCCGAACGTGGATTTTCCCACGCTCTCGGTCTCGGGCTCGCTGCCCGGGGCCAGCCCCGAGACGATGGCCGCCGCCGTGGCCACGCCCCTGGAGCGAGAGTTCTCGACCATCGCCGGAATCGATTCCATGCTGTCCTCCAGCGCCCTGGGCACCACTTCGATCACGCTCCAGTTCGCCCTGGACCGTGATATCGACGCGGCCGCCCAGGATGTCCAGGCGGCCATCTCGCGGGCGGTGCGCAACCTGCCCCGGGATATGCCCAGCCCCCCCACCTATCGCAAGGTGAACCCGGCCGACCAGCCGATCCTGTACGTGGCGATGACGAGTCCCACCCTGCCCCTGTACGCCCTGAATGAGTACGCCGAGACCCTGATGGCCCAGCGGATCTCGACCATCAATGGGGTGGCGCAAGTCATGGTCTACGGGTCGCAGAAGTACGCGGTCCGCGTCAAGCTCGACCCGATGGCCCTGTCGAGCATGGGCATCGGGCTCGACGAGGTCACCGCCGCGATCAACAGCGGCAATGTCAATCTGCCCACCGGCGTTCTGCACGGCCCCGACCGGGCCTTCACCATCCTGGCCTCGGGCCAGCTCAACACCGCCGAGGCCTACCGGCCTTTGATCGTCGCCTATCGCAACGGCTCGCCTGTGCGGCTCGGCGACATCGCCCAGGTCAGCGACAGCGTCGAGAACGACAAGACCGCCGCCTGGTTCTTCAGCGGCGACCAGCAGGCGCGTTCCATCATCCTGGCGATCCAGCGGCAGCCCGGTACCAACACGGTGGCCGTCACGGAGGCCGTCAAGGCCCTCCTGCCCACGTTCCGCGATCAACTGCCGGCCTCGGTCAGTATGCACGTCATGATCGACCGCTCCATCTCGATCAAGGACTCTGTCCATGACGTCGAAATGACCCTGCTGCTGACGTTGTTTCTGGTCGTGCTGGTCATCTTCCTCTTTCTCCGCAATGTCTCGGCCACGATCATTCCGAGCCTGGCCCTGCCGATGGCCATCGTCGGAACGTTCACCGTCATGTACCTGCGCAACTTCAGCCTTGACAATCTCTCCCTCATGGCCCTGACGCTGTCGGTCGGGTTCGTGGTGGACGACGCCATCGTCATGCTGGAGAACATCGTCCGGCACATGGAGATGGGCAAACCCCCGATGAAGGCGGCGATGGAAGGCGCCCGGGAGGTTGGCTTTACGATCATCAGTATGACCCTGTCCCTGGCGGCGGTATTCATCCCGGTCCTGTTCATGGGCGGGCTGGTCGGTCGGCTCTTCCGGGAATTCGCGATCACGATCGGCGCCGCGGTCCTCGTCTCGGGCTTCATCGCCCTGACGCTGACGCCCATGCTGTCCAGCCGCTTCCTGAAGCCCCCGGGCGAAGTCCATCACGGCCGGGCGTATCTCTTTTCCGAATGGCTCTTTCAGCTCGCGCTGCGGTTCTACGAGCGAACCCTGCGCACCGTCCTCGCTCACCGGCACGCCGCCATGCTCTTCTCGGTCGCCACCCTGGCCGCCACCGTCTTGCTGTTCATGCGGATTCCCAAGGGCTTCATCCCCAGTGAGGACCGCTCCCAGCTCATGGGCTCGACCGAGGCCGCGGAAGGCATCTCCTACAAATCCATGTTCGAGCACCAGCAGGCGGTCGCCGCCATCCTGCGTCAGACGCCTGAGGTCGCGTCCTTCATGTCCAGCGCCGGCGGTCGCGGCAGCTCATCGGGCAACAGCGGTTTCGTGATGATCCGTCTGAAGCCCCGGTCGGAGCGCCAGCTCAACGCCGACGAGCTGGTGCAGAAGTTGCGGCCCGGCCTCAACTCCACGCCCGGCATCCGGGTCTTCCTCCAGAACCCGCCGACCATCTCCCTGGGCGGCCGCATGTCCCGCAGCCAGTATCAGTTCACCATGCAGAGTCCCGATACGACGGAGCTCTACCAGTACGCGACCTTGATGGAGGACAAAATCCGCGACTTGCCCGGCTTCCAGGATGTCTCCAGCGACCTGCGGATGAAGAACCCCCAGGTCAACGTCGAGATTGACCGCGACAAGGCCTCCGCCACCGGCATCACCGCCACGCAGATCGAAGAAGCCCTGTACAGCGCCTACGGCTCCCGGCAGGTCTCGCTGATGCTGACGCCGAACAATCAATACTACGTCGTCGTGGAGCTCAAGGACGAATATCAACAGGATCCCACCGCCCTGGAGCTCCTCTACGTCCGCGCCAAGAACGGCCGGCTCGTCCCGCTCAACACGCTGGCCCGCGTCACCACCGGCGTCGGCCCCCTGACGATCAACCACCAGGGCCAGTTGCCCTCCGTCACGATTTCCTTCAACCTGGCGCCGGGGACCTCGCTGGGCGAGGCGGTCGCCGGCATTGACAGTCTGGCCCGCACGACGCTGCCCGCCACGATCATGACCAGCTACCAGGGCACCGCCCAGGCGTTCCAGTCCTCCATGAAAGGTCTGGGCTGGCTGCTGGCCCTGGCGATCCTCGTCATTTACCTGGTGCTCGGCATCCTCTACGAGAGCTTCATCCACCCGATCACGATTCTCTCGGCCCTGCCGTTCGCCGGTTTCGGCGCCTTACTCACGCTGATGCTCTTCGGCATCGAGTTGTCGATCTACGCCTTCGTCGGCATCATCATGCTCGTCGGCCTGGTCAAGAAGAACGGCATCATGATGGTGGACTTCGCCCTGGAGGCCCAGCGCACCGAGGGCAAGAACCCGCACGACGCCATCCTGGAGGCCAGTCTCGTGCGTTTCCGCCCGATCATGATGACGACGATGGCGGCCTTGATGGGCAGCCTTCCCATCGCCCTGGGCATGGGCGCCGGCGCCGAAGCGCGCCAGCCTCTGGGCCTGGCGGTCGTCGGCGGCCTGCTCTTTTCCCAGACCCTGACCCTGTACATCACGCCGGTCTTCTACCTCTACATGGAGGGCCTGCACCAATTCTTCGCCCGCCGCAAGCAGCCGCGAGTCGCGCTGGCCTGAGTAGCATGAGCGTCCCGCCCACGAGTAGCACGGGCGTCTCGCCCGTGAAAGGAGTATGTAGGAGGGGCTTCAGCCCATGCTGCCTTTGTCCGCGTGCAAGGAGTATCCGCATGGGCTAAAGCTCATCCTACGCAACTGCATCGTTACGGCTCGCGCGGCGCCATGACCTCCCACAGGTAGATCTCCGCGATCTCGTGCGCGAGATTGAGAGCATCGACAGCGTCGCAATTGGAGAGGATGATCACGCTGAATCGCTGCGCGGGGATGCGTACGATTTGCGCCATGAAACCCGGCGCCATCCCCGTCGCGCGGATCTCCTCCAGGCCGCGGTTCTTCCCGAGCACCCAGCCGAATCCATAGTCGGCCGTGGTGCCGTCGTTGAGCTTGGCCCGAGTGAACGCCTGCCGAAGCAGCTCGGATTTCACCAATGTGTCGCCGTAAAGGGCTTGGTCCCAACGCGCCATGTCCTCGATCGTGGAATACAAAGCCCCCGAAGGACCGAAGAGCGACATGTTGAAGTACATCGCGTTTTTGTAGGTGTCGCCCTGGCGCGAATAGCCCGCCGCACGGTGCTTGAGGACCGCGTCGGGATGATCGTACCCCGTGTTGTCCATGCGCAACGGCTTGAAGATGTTCTCTCGCAGGAACACCTCATAGGACTGACCGGAAACCCTCTCGACCAGATACCCGAGCACAATGTACCCGGCATTGGTGTAGCTCCAGCGCTCACCCGGATTGAATTCCAGAGGCTCGTCCCGGCACATGGCGTACCGCTTCTCCAACGGTGTATTCATCGCGGGCAGCGGATCGAAGGCCTTGGCATCCGGGACCGGCTCCTGGACGCCCGAGGTGTGCGTGAGCAATTGCCGGATGGTGATCTGGTCGCCCTTGGGGTAGTCCGGCAGATACTTGCCGATGGTGTCATCGAGGTTGAGCATTCCCCGCTCGTGCAGGATCATGACGGCCATCGCGGTGAACGCCTTGGTGAGCGAGACGATGCGGAACTTCGTCTGCGGCGTGCAGGACGTACCCTGCTCCAGGTTGGCCAGGCCGTAGCCCTTCTGGTGGACCATCTTGCCGTCCTGAATGACGGCCACGGCCGCCCCTGGCCCGGCGTTCTGGGCCACCGCCGCGAATAGCGCATCCACTTTCGACGACTCCTCGGCAGGTGCCCCCGTACCGGCAAACCCCACGAGAAGGAACGCGCTCGGACAGATTACGGCAACCATGCTCAGCAACGCGACTCGCATATCATCCCAGCCTTTCCACTTCGGTACCTCTCTTCAGAAAGACACGTCATGGAATCAGTCGTGCCCCAGGCGGGAAGATTTCACAGCAGGCAAAGGGGGACCTGCGAAGAGGGCTGCCCAACACGTTACGTCGCGTCGCGGATTCCCAGCAGGCCCTGCTGCAATTGGTGAATCTGCGCGGGGTCGATATGCGGCGTGTAGCGCAGGCCGGCGTATTGGAGGTACCAGGCGGCAAGGCCGCCGGTAGGGTGCGTACCACGCACCACTGCCGAGGATGGATCGGTGCGTGATACGCACCCTACGTGGGAGCCGATTCGTTCGGCGAAGCCGTGGAGGGTCTCGCCGGGGTCGCGCCGGTAGCCCAGGGCCCGGACCTTGCGATCCATGGCCACCAGCAATCGGTGCAGAGCCAACACCTCGGACGAGGCAGGCCGCCCGGCGGGCGAGCTGTGCCGCTGGCGCCGGCGGCGGGCCACCCAGAACGCCGCCGCGAAGAAGACTAATGACAACCCGATGCCGGTCGGCAGACCGTACGAGACGAAGAGCCGCCCGATCACGCCGAACAGGCCGTACTCGTACAAGGCCTCCACAAGCTGCGCCAGCAGCGGTCGCCCGCTGCCGGCCCCCCGCGCCAGCTCATCGGCCAGGGAGGCATCCCCCAAGCCTTCCTGCGTGGTGGCCTCGACGATCACCCACTGGCGGTTCTCGGCGTCCCACGCTTCGGCCCAGGCATGGGCATCCATGTTCCGCGCGACCCACGTGCGGCTGTCGTCGCCCCGTTCCGTGACCAGAAAGCCGGTGACGTAGCGGGTCGGGACAGCGGCCATCCGCAGCAGGATCGCGGCGCCCGAGGCAAAATACTCGCAATAGCCGCTGGAGGCCTCCCGCAGGAAGTAGCTCAGGGCGTCTTTTTCGGGCGGGACCTCCAACCCGAGCGAATACGTATAGGTCGTGTGAAAATACGTGGTGACGGCCTCGATCTTCTCCGCCGTCGTCTTGCAGTTGTGGAACAGGCGGCCGGCGAGTTGCTGGAGACGCTGATCGACGAGTTGACTGGGGACCGCCGTCAGCCGCCGCAGTTGCGAGCCGGTGGCCGGCTGGTTGGCCGGCGCAGCGGTATAGCTGGCCCGATAGCTCTGGCGATTCCGGACGTTCGGCGAAGTGATCGTATCATCATCGTCCCGCATCAGCAGACCGAACGGGGCTTCCACGAAGCAGGTCCCCAGGGGTGTGAACATGGAGTCGCCCACGCTGGCTTCGTGCCGAATGATCGTCTCCCGCAGGGGCGGGTCCTCCTCCGATCCCGCGTCGCGCAGGCGGAAGAGAAACATCCGGGGCGACATGAGCATGCCGAACGGCGTGTTCTGCTCGGGCGAGATCGCCTCCCGATAGGACAGATCGTGCCAGGCGGACTGGTTGTACGTCTCGAAGGCCATCGCCCGCAGATAGGTCGGATTGTTGCCGGTGACGGTCAGAACGGGCGCGGTGTCGGCATCTTCCTTGATCGCCAGGACCGTCGAGAGCTTGCCGCTGGTGGAGAAGCCCACGCGGGCCGCGCCCGTCGTGGTGCTCTCCAAAATCACACTGCCGCGCGAGAGCCACGCCGGCAGGAAGTTGATGACCTCCACGTGCCGGTACAACAGAGATCCGCCGATCCAGCCGAAGTTCACGGCCACCAGCAGAAGCAGGCCGAGGGAAAGCGGTAGTCGGTAGTCGGTAGCCAGTAGTCGGATGTTCCTTGACGGCAGCGTACCGACTACCGACGTCCGACTCCCGATTACCTTGGAGCCGCCACTGACCGCGTAGAGGATGACGAGGATCACGCTCAGCAGTTCCGTCAAGCGGAAGGCGACGTACCGGTCGTCGAGCAGCAGGACCTGACCGGCCGCCATGACGCTGGCCAGGTGGAACAATCCCAGCGACGGCGGCAGGCTGACGGGAGAGGGCGGATTCGTACCGCTCGCCTCTTTCAATCCGCAATCCGCAATCCGCAATCCGAAATTGTTCTTCCGGTGCGGCCGCAGAAACAGCAAGAGAATCATGGAGGCCAGAAAGTAACGGCCGATAGTCTGCCAGGCGAAGGCGGCGGCTTGATCGGCCCGCACGTGCGCGTAGCGGCAGTGCAGCGCGAACAAGACCGCCAGCAGCAGCAACAGGAGCGGCGCGATGAACTGCCTCTCCGGGCGGATGTCCCAGGTGAACCGCCGTTGCACGCCCAACAGGCCCAACATGCACAGAATCGCCGGGAACGCGATGTCCCCCGACGCCCAGGCGGTCAGGACCGAGCTGCCCAGAATCATGACCACCGCGATCAGCCGCTGGATGATCATACTGCGCCCCCCCACCCGCCAGAACTTCGTCGGCCGACACGAAGCGAACGTCGCCGATCGCCTCCATAGCCAATTGCGGATTGCGGATTTCGGATTGCGGATTGACGCCAATCGCCTCTTTCAATCCGAAATCCGAAATCCGCAATCCGCAATCCGAAGGGTTTGCCTCGCCCACGACCAGCACGGTGCAGTGGCAGCCGGCCTCCTCGGCCATCTGGGCCAACTGCTGGTACGTGCGATCCCAACGCAGGACGATGAAAATGACTTCGGAAATCTCTTGCAGCCGGTCCTCCCATAGTGAGCCGACCTGCTCGGCGGTGTAGTCCGCCGAGGGCTCGACCGTCGCCAGCGTCTCCTGGACCCGGTCGAGGCGCGTCGCCCGGGGCAGGGACGTGAAAGAGTGCAACTCGGTCCCCACCAGCAGCAAATCGATCAGACAATCCTTGTGAATGGTATAGGCCATCGAGGCGCAAAGACTGACGGCCGCCTCCAGTTCCTTGACGGGCTGGAGCGAGCCCGTCCCATCTTTGTGTACCTTCCGTCCTCGGACGAGGCGGCGGAGGAGGCGTCCCGTCAGGGAGGCGCGGGACCAAGCCTGCCGGGAGCGAGATCCCAGGGGTAATCCCGGCACACGCGTGTCCAAAACGATTGCGGCGTAGTTGTCGAGATCGTCGTCGTACTCTTTGGTGGCGGGCACGGACAGGCGGGCCCAGGCGCGCACGTCGATCCGGCGCGGCGGGTCGCCCGGCTGGTAAGGTCTATTTCCGATATACTCCGGCGAGGTCCCCATCCGGCCCGCCGGCCGGATGCTGCTGGCATCGACGTGGCGACTGACGTACGGCAGCGACACGTCCAGCAGAGAGAAGGCCGGCAGGACGATCAGGCTTTCCTCCTCGTCGCGCACCCTGCCGAAGTGAAACAGGTTGAAGGGGAAGCTCGATTCGCAGACCGGCGGCCGGAGGCGGTAGCAGCCGCGGCGCTGCGGCCGGATGGTGACCACTACGTCGGTGGCCTGGCCCGGCGCCAGCCGCCCCGCGACCGCCGCCTCGGCCGTTTGCTCAATCGCTTCCGGCAGGGCGCGGAACCGCACGCGCAGATGGTAGGCCGACAACCGTCCGATGTTCCGGATCGTGTAGGTCAGGTGCGCGACCTGGCCCGCGATGATGCAATCGGGCAGCGCACCGGTGACGAGGATCCTCGGCCGAAAGACAAAACCCACCACCAGGGCCACGAGCATGACGGCGATCAGGACCGACAGCACGTCGAAAGCGGGGATAATCAGAGCGGCGAACGCCAGGAAGCCGATGCCCCGCAGGATCACCTTGCCGGCATCCGTCAACGCGAAACGCAATCTGCCCTCGGCTCTGGCCATGACAAGCCTCAAGAAGACCGGAATAATGGAATGTTGGAATGATGGAATAATGGGCGCAGGGCGGGGACTCTTCCAACATTCCAATATTCCATCATTCCATTATTCCATTGGTCCATCATTCTCACATCCCGTCGCACGAGTTAGACTGGGACCTTGATCCGCCCGATGATGTCCGCGATGATCTGCCTGGCGCCGGCGCCGCTGTAACGCGTCTTCGAGGTCAGGATCACCCGATGCGGCAGCACGTGCGGGGCGCACCACAACACATCATCCGGAATCACGTAGTCGCGACTCTCATAGTAGGCGTGTGCCTGGGCCGCCCGCGAGAGCATGAGCGAGCCCCGCGTGCTGATGCCCAGCCCCAGCCGATTGTCGCTGCGCGTGGCATGGACGATCTCCACGATGTATTCGAGGATGCTGTCGTCCACGTGGACACTCGTCACCTCCTGCTGGACCTGGCGGACCTGCTCCAGGTCGAGGACGGGGCCGATCTTGTCCAGCGGATGATTCCGCGCGTGGGATTTGAGAATATCGACCTCCACGTCCGCCGCGGGATAGCCGAGGGCCAGCCGGATCAGAAAGCGATCCAGTTGGGCCTCCGGCAGCGGATACGTGCCGTGAAACTCGATGGGATTCTCCGTGGCGATCACCAAAAACGGCTGCGACAGCGGACGGCGCTGGCCGTCGATGGTCACCTGGCTCTCGTTCATCGCCTCCAGCAGGGCCGACTGGGTCCGGGGCGAGGCCCGGTTGATCTCATCGGCCAGCAGGATGTTGCAGAAGATCGGCCCGGCCTCGAAGCGAAAGTCCCCGCTGACCGGGTTGTAGATGGACGAGCCCAGGATGTCCGCCGGCAGCAGATCGGGCGTGAACTGGATCCGGTGGAACTTGGCGTCGAGACTCTTGGCCAGCGCCTTGGCCAGGGTGGTCTTGCCCACGCCCGGAACGTCCTCGATCAGGACCGACCCCCCCGCCAGCAGCGCGACGATCATCACATCGAGGCAGTCGCCCTTGCCGTAGATGACGTTCTGCAGGTTCTCCTTGAGGGGCGCCAGTCGCGGGTTTTCCGTGTGGGTGGTCGTCAAAGTCCAGCCTCCTTAAACGGATGCGTCTGTCGTCGAACGGTTGCGCGGCTCGTTTCATCGACCAGCTGCGTGAGGCATAGCTCGCACCGCACCACACTCGACGCAACCGATTCGCGATCCTTATCCAGTTTCTCACAGATCTCAAAGGAGTTTCACACTCCATACGTTCCGGCCCAAAATTATGTTCTCAGGGGCAGAGGGACCGAACATCCTTGGCCCGCCCGTCCCATCATCAGCACACAACAGGACTTGTCATCTCACTTGCCAGTATACCGGCCGGTTCACCCCTTCGCAAGTGCATCTGCGACAGGCACAAAGCACGCCGGAAGGCGTCCGGCGAGGCTATTCCTGTTGTTGCAGCGCGTCCAGCGCCGTACGGGCAGGCCGGGTTCGGGTCCCCACCGGCTCTGTTTCGCCGGTGGGAGCCCTTCCCAAACGCGATTCATCGCGTTTGGGCTCCCACCCCGTGCCTGCCCTACTCCAAGGCAAGCTTCGCACACCACGATAGTTCCCTCACACTTCAACGCCACGCCCGCGAAGATGCGCACAAGGGCGGTTCAGGGGCGTAGACGCTACGCACGTACCCGCCGCCGGTCCAGCATCCCAACAACGTCGCGTTCACTGCCGACGTTCTCCGGAGGCGGTTCATGGGCCGAACCCCTGGGGAAGAAGGAAGGAATGATGGAATATTGGAATACTGGAATGTTGGGGATGGGGCACCCCGATTCCCTCATTATTCCACCATTCCACGATTCCACTATTCCAGTCTTCCCTTTGCGGCCCATAGGCGGATTCCTACGGAAGGAGTCTCGATTTGAGGCTTCGCCTTCTTGATTCCGGCCTCGTCCGCTTGTGCCCGGTCTCTTCTGGTTCCGGGCACGTGTGATCTTCCTTGCAGACGGACCGACGCGTCCGACTCAGCGGCTCCCTGTGCCTGGAAGGGTCCCACCATTCCCGCACCCTGAACCGCCTCTTCTCTTGGTGTTACTAGGGGGTTTTGCTAGGGAACTAACGGAGACAGCCATCTATTATGGAGCACGGGAGTCCGTTACGGTCCCCAGTATCTCCAATCCTCCATGATGCAATCTCTACCGATCGACCAGAGAATCGTACTCCGCGTGCGTCCCGATCCAGAACCAGATGAGGTCTTGATTCTGCTCTATGGCAAGGGCACGGTGATAGAGACCGATTCTCGCCGACCAGAAACGGCCGACTTTTTTGAGGTGTATGGAAGGGTGTCTGGGATTCTGTTTCATCAGAGTGTAACAGGCCCGTGCCAGCCGCTGGACGTTAGCAGGCAGTTTGTCAAAATGACGCCAGAAGTTGGGGGTGGCGCGATGTCTCACAGATCGGTGCACCGGCCCTCGCGAAGATCGCGCAAGGCTTCTTCGGCAAGGTGGTCGAGTCGCCCCTCGGCAACGTCGCGCTCGAGTTGACGATCCCACAACTCCGCGTCGAATTCCGCAAACCAGGCGCGGAAGGCCGCCAATTCGGCAGGGTCGAGCCTGCGAACCGCTTCTTCGATTTCGTTTACATTGGACATGATGCTAGTATAGCTGAAAACGCGGCTGTCTGCAAGGCGATGGCCGTTCCCGTCCGCGCCAAACCAAGATGCTTCGAATTGGGGTTACTCGGGACGGACCCCGGTTAGGCCCTCTTCCCTCCCCCGCCATAAGACCTCCTTGCTCCGGCGACACGATACTTCCCTCACACTTCAGTGTCTCACCCGCGAAGATGCGCACAAGGGCGGTTCAGGGGCGTAGACGCTACGCACGTGCCCGCCGCCGGTCCAGCATCCCAACCACGTCGCGTTCACTTCCGACGTTCTCCGGAGGCGGTTCATGGGCCGAACCCCTGGGGAAGAAGGAAGGAATGATGGAATGTTGGAATACTGGAATGTTGGGGATGGGGCACCCCGATTCCCTCATTATTCCACCATTCCACGATTCCACTATTCCAGTCTTCCCTTTGCGGCCCATAGGCGGATTCCTACGGAAGGAGTCTCGATTTGAGGCTTCGCCTTCTTGATTCCGGCCCCATCCGCTCGTGCCCGGTCTCTTCTGGTTCCGGGCACGTGTGATCTTACTCCCAGACGGACCGACGCGTCCGATTCAGCGGCTCCCTGTGCGTGGAAAGGTCCCCACATTCCCGCACCCTGAACCGCCTCTTCTCTTGGTAAGCCCCGCTTCGTTGACACGGATTCACGCGGGGTGAACATGGATTTCCTCGCGCAAATGTACCTAACCCCGTCCCCTTCCCCGAAAGCGATAAATGCCCCTATGTCTGGGGCCGAGTGGGCCGAAGCCCCTCCGGAGCCAACAGTCGGCAGAGAATCTCCCTCCTTAAAGCTTAATTTAAGGTCAGGCCCCAGGAGTCCCTTACTTATTTCGGTCTGGAATTAAGTATGGCGTCGCGAGACAAAGTCTGTATAAAGATGCGTCTCGTGGTTGAAAGGATTTGCCATGGCAAGGAATCTGCTGCCTGAAGATCGTGATGGGAAGAAGGATGTGATGCGATGGGGGGATTTCAGCAAACTTATCCTGGGCGAAATCACAGGGATGCTCAAGCCCATCGTGGACACGCGCATGGCTGACCTCGGCGAAGCTGTCTTGAACTACGCATTCGATCTCGACGGCCCGACGGTTGTCGACCATCCAAAGGGATCTGATGACCTCTACCGTGCCAAGCTCTTTCGTGGCTTCATTGAGATAGACTCGTGCGTTCACACTCTTCACGATATAACCGTTTATGTTGGCAGTTTCCCTTATCGCAACAAGGCAATCACGAAATCAAGGCATCTCAGGTACCATATTGAGAACTATTTCCAGGAGGTTTACATCCTGAAGGAGCGTCTGGCTGCCTACTCGAAAACTATTGAGAGGGCATTCAAAAAGAACTCAAGACACAATGATTTCGCCAAGGTATTCAAGCACCTTAGAGGAACTGTCGAGAAGGTGCTGAGCCCAGTCGTAACCACAAGGGGCGAACACGTGCATCAGCGAAGGCTTCAGGATGAAGATCTGAGCAAACTTGACACGCTTGAACTGCTGACAGATGCGGGCGATGCGAATTTCACGGAGGAGTTCGTCAGACACTGTGAAGTGAAATACAGAATGGTGCGTAGGAAATGGAAGGACACATTTCTGAACAACAACAAGGAGATCGATAAGCTGCTGGTGCAGCGCTGGAGTACTTGTTCAGGTTCTTTTTGAACTTGTTCACCTTTTGGAGAATCGTTCGCTGTTGACTTACGCTGGCATAGGTCGGTGCGTGCGACGGATTCTGGTCGATCTTCTCCCCACCAGCAAAAAGGACGTGGTGCCTCGATCTTAGCCACACCGAGCATTACACTGGCGGCTAGCGAAATACTCCGCCCGAAAAGACTGCATCGCTTCTTTCAGATACAGGAGCGTTGCACTGGTCAATCGAGGGAGATGGTCCGTCGTGATGACCTTCTCGTATGAATCCACATCGTGGAAGAAGTAAGCCTGTTGATGCTGAATAATCCGGGCGACCGAACTCTGTCACACGAAAGAACGGGAACGCACGGTTCGAGTCGTTGCAGCCAAGAGTGATCACCCCCTCCCGGAACAGCCCCCAGAACACCTCGAGGAATCGCTCGCTGTCCGCGGGAGACAGGCACGTGTCGCCACCTCGAAATCTGTGGACAACCCCTCGTTGAGCCTCAGATTGGCCCTCGTGCCGCTGGAAGACCTCCGCGACGCCGATCAACAGATGCTGGTACTGGCTAAGCTCGTACGAACCTCTCTCGCGGCCAGCGAGGAGGTCCAGTGCCGCGTTGCGAATTTCCTCAAAGCTATGGTCCACGTCATTCCTCCACCGACCGAACCACCTTCGGACAGGGGCTTTCACGGAGACACCGTATCTATTTCGGATCTGAATTGAGTATTGTGTCCCCCGATTCCATATTTCGGCCCCGAATTGAATGTGGCGTCCCCAGATTCCCCTCGGGGCGAACCAGGGCAAGCCAATAGGGAATGTCTATGGCTGCCGCGGACACGCCGAGTCCGTTCGGGGCCTGCCATTTCGTCGAACAATACAAGCCTGGCCCACCCTTGCCACGGCTCAGTATGGCCGCACCCTTCGTCTACACGCAGTTCGACATGTCGCCCCAGACTGTGCGACACAGCCATTGGGCGCGATCCTCCCATCGTCTCCCGCAAGGGACAGCACCACCGTTTTCTGAACTCGCCCATTCCCAGTCCGGCGCGGGGCTTGCCGTTCCCGTCGTACAAGTCCAACTCGCCCCCTCGTTCCAGATGTCGCATGGCACCGGTTCTGCCGTGTTCACCGCGTAATTAGTATGCCGGTCATCCTGGTCCTTACTCAACTGCCGCGTGCAGCACCGGCCTCTTCGCCGTGGACGAATCGGGTAGCCCGGACCTCGCCGCCAACGGCACTCAGGCCAAACAACTGCCGTTCATCGGCTCAGGTCTCTCTGTGTCTGTTGCTCCGCTCCTTTTCAAAGAGACCGATAGTGGGGTTCAACCTGCATCATGGAGACGTGATTCCGCACTCACGGCATGGACTCAGATTCCAGTTCATCTTTTGTGTTCGAAAGCAATTCGGGAAAGTCTACGACATGGGCTTCTCCATCCGTGCTAAACGGGCTTTAGACACCCATATTCTCCAGGCACTGTCAATAAAACGAGTTGCTTCGTGGATAAGTCTGGTCGCGATCCGCGGCGGGCTTGCACCCGTCTAGACAAAGCCCAGAGTCCAGACTGGATCTCGTTCTTCGCGTGTCTTTGATCATCCCCGACGTATTCTTCCCATTCCAGCCACAAACGCGAGGCGCTTTTCCAGCAACAACAGTCCGACAGCCCTGCTATCCTGACAGTACAAGAATAGGTGCATGATCCGTTCGTCCGAGGCTCATTTCAGGTGGAGTTGAAATCGTATCGCATTTCCTTCCGCTACTTGACAGATTTGCCTGGATTGACCCGCTGATCGCCATAAAAAGGCGTCCAACGACAGCAATTGACACTGTCGCTTCGCCAGATTACCTCTTCGGGCTGCACCCGGTTGTGCCGAGACACCATGACGATTCTGTCGTCGTCGGTTCCTCCAGCCAGCCACCCGTCCTTCCTGAAACCAGGGAGTTTCGCCTGCAAACCAATGGATCCTCCAGGGGGCGGGTCTATGTAAAGGTATCTCCGTGCGCCCGAGTCCGACAGTGCCACGCCATAGATTTTTCCACGGTTTTTCTTGGCCCACGCCCCCTTCCGCAAAGCCCCTACTTCTGGGCCGGCACATCCAATTGCTCATCTGGCGCCGGTTACTACGGACAGACCCCCGGTTAGGCCCGGGAGATGGGGCCACTCCCAAGAGGACCAAGAGAAGAGGCGGTTCAGGGTGCGGGAATGTTGGGACCTTTCCACGCACAGGGAGCCGCTGAATCGGACGCGTCGGTCCGTCTGTGAGTAAGATCACACGTGCCCGGAACCAGAAGAGACCGGGCACAAGCGGATGAGGCCGGAATCAAGAAGGCGAAGCCCTGAATCGGACTCCTTCCGTAGGAATCCGCCTATGGGCCGGAAAGGGAAGACTGGAATAGTGGAATCGTGGAATGGTGGAATAATGAGGGAATCGGGGTGCCCCATCCCCAACATTCCAGTATTCCAACATTCCATCATTCCTTCCTTCTTCCCCAGGGGTTCGGCCCATGAACCGCCTCCGGAGAACGTCGCAAGTGGACGCGACGTTATTGGGATGCTGGACCGGCGGCGGGTACGTGCGTAGCGTCTACGCCCCTGAACCGCCCTTGTGCGCATGTTTGCGGGTGTGGCGTTGAAGTGTGAGGGAACCATCGTTCGTGTGCGAAGCGGGGGGCCGTGTTCATCAGCGTTGATCCTTCGGCCGTGCTCAGAGCCCGCCCTGAGCTCGTCGAAGGGACGGTGTCTGCGGTTGAATAGGAGCTCCCCGTTGACAGTTCCCGGTTCCCAGTCTGTCCTCCGTCCTCTGCACTGCAAACGCGCCATATCTTGTTTTCTTGACAAACTTCCCGAGGAGATAGGCTGTAAGTCCGCCCAGATAAGAGAATTAGAGAAGCCGCAGATCATGTCATTGCGAGCGAAGCGCGGCAATCTGCCGATTTTCGCAGATTCAAAAAGACCAAGACACGGAAAGGACAAGCCGCGGCACGGCCTTGTCTGTGTCTGCTGCTCGTTGTCCCTCTTGAAATCTGTGCTAATCTGCGAAATCTGTGGCTCACGGGTCTTTGGTTGCGGCCGGAGGCCGCGCTGGGTCCCTCGGCGTCCTCTGCGGTGAAGAATCGGTTGCCGGTAGTCAGTAGCCGGTTGTTTTGACAGCCGAGGGAAACCTGGGTTCCCGCCTGCGCGGGAATGACAACGTTTGTGCAACAGTTGAGAAGGTAAAACACGCTCCAAGCCAAAAATTCTTTATTTCCTGCCGCACAAGGAGTTGCGCGATTTTCGGGCCTCGTCCGTGCACAGAATTCCGGCACGATTCGTGCAACACGGCCCCTATATGGAGGGAGGCGGTGATTTGCGATTCCCGCCTTCGCGGGAATGACATGTTTATGATTTGAAAGCGGAAGCAAGAGACGTGATGACACGAGGCAGATGAATTGCGGATTTCGGATCATGTCATTGCGAGCGAAGCGCGGCAATCTGGATTGCGGATCGGGGATAGAACGGCGGCCTCCAGCCTCCGCAGGGCGATTGCGCCAAACAAACCCAATTTCGGGCGGCCGGCATACCCCACTACTCTACTGTTCTATCATTCCACCATTCCAGCCCGATGCCGATTGTACAAACAAAGCCAAACCTGGGCACCCTGGGATATCTGGGGAACCAGACGCGGGACGCCGAGCAAATGCGCCAAACAAACCCAATTTCTGCGCGGGCGATTTGGAGGATAAGTGTCGTGCGGACAAGGAGTTGCAACCAATGGGATGCACGAGCGGCCTCGGAAAAACAAAGCCAATCCTCTCATTGCGGATTGCGGATTTCGGATTGCGGATTGTGGGACAGACCTGCCGCCTCCGGCCTGCTCAGGGCGATTGCGCCAAACAAACCGAATTTCCGGGTCACGGCCGCTCGCGGCCGTGGTACTCATGGGCAGAGCCCGCCCTGAGCGAAGCCGAAGGGACGCCCATGCTACGGAACGCCTTACGGCGTCACTGCGAACAGGGCTTCTGCGCAAACAAACCCAATTTCTGGCCGGGCAAAATGAAGGGCAAGTGCTGTGCGAATAAGGAGTTGCGACAAGTTGGCTGCGGGAGCGGCCCCGGAAAAACAAAGCCAATTCGGTCAGGGGGCGGGTATCAGGGGTCAGGGTTCAGCGGCCCGCGCCCCGGTGCCCGAACTCTGGGCCGGTTGTACAAACAAAGCCAATTGGGGATGAGTTTCAAGTTTGAAGCGTGTAGGGTCATGCCGGATGCAATTTGAAACTTCAAACTTCCTGCTGCTTTGGTTATATTCGCTGGGATCGCACGCAAGGTCGGTGCGAGGAATGAAAATCGCATATTCAAGGGATTGACCATTGAATCCAGCACATGTGATACAGATCGCGGCGGAACTGGCCGTCCGGCCCGGGCAGGTGCAGGCGACCGCCGAGCTGCTCGAAGGCGGGGCTACGGTTCCGTTCATTGCACGATACCGCAAAGAAGCAACGGGCAGTTTGGATGAAGTGGCCATTATGGCCATCCGCACCAGGCTCACCCAGCTTGCCGAGCTGGACGCCCGGCGGGAGGCGATTCTCAGCTCCCTCCAGGAACGCGGCCTGCTCACCGATGAGCTCAAAGCCCAGATCGCCCAAGCCGCCACGATGACCGCTTTGGAAGACATCTACCTGCCCTACCGCCCGAAGCGGCGGACGCGTGCCACCATGGCTCGCGAAAAGGGTCTGGAGCCCTTGGCCAGGCTGGTCCTGGCCCAGGACCCGGCCACCGACCCGCTCGCGGAGGCGGGCGCCTTCGTCGATGCGGGCAAGGGTGTCGAATCGGTCGAGGCGGCGCTCGCGGGGGCCAGGGACATCATTGCCGAATGGGTCAACGAGGACCAGGCGGCCCGAACGCGCGTGCGTGAGCTGTTCCACAAGGAAGGGACGTTCCACACCAAGGTCGTGGCAGGCAAAGAGGCCGAAGGGTGCAAATTTGAGGATTACTTCGACTGGGAAGAGCCGGTCGCCAAGGCGCCGTCGCACCGGATTCTCGCCATGCGCAGGGCGCCCGCGAGGAGTTCCTGCGCTTGCAGGTGAACGCCCCCGAAGAGCAGGCGACGCGAACCCTGGAGACCTTGTTCGTCAAAGGATCGTCGCCGTGCTCGGCCCTGGTCCGCGAGGCCGCCCTCGACGGCTACAAGCGTCTCCTGGCGCCGTCGATGGAGACGGAAATCCTGATGGAGACGAAGGAGCGGGCCGACCAGGAGGCCATCCGGGTCTTCGCGGAGAACCTGCGGGAGTTGCTGCTGGCGCCGCCCCTGGGCCGCAAGAACGTGCTGGCCATCGACCCCGGATTCCGGACGGGCTGCAAGGTCGTGTGTCTCGACCGGCAGGGACAGCTCAAATACTCGGACGTGGTGTATCTGCACGAGAGCGAAAAGCCGGGCTCGACGGATGGGGTCAAGATCGCCGCTCTCGTGCCAGAAATTCGAGATCGACGCCATCGCCATCGGCAACGGCACGGCCGGCCGCGAGACGGAAGACTTCATCCGAGGCCTCCAACTGCCCGCCAGCATCGCCGTGGTCGTGGTCAATGAGAGCGGTGCATCCGTCTACTCCGCCTCGGACGTGGCCCGCGAGGAGTTCCCCGACAAGGATGTCACGGTCCGGGGCGCCGTCTCCATCGGCCGGCGGCTCATGGACCCGCTGGCGGAACTGGTCAAGATCGATCCGAAATCCATCGGCGTCGGCCAGTACCAGCACGATGTGGACCAGGGGATGCTCAAGCAGAGCCTCGACGATGTCGTCGTCAGTTGCGTCAACAGCGTCGGCGTCGAGGTCAACACCGCCAGCAAGCAACTGCTCCAGTACGTCTCCGGCCTGGGACCCCAACTGGCCCAGAACATCATCGCCTACCGCAACGAGAACGGTCCCTTCCGCTCCCGCGCGGACCTCAAGGAGGTCCCCCGCCTGGGCGCCAAGGCCTTCGAGCAGGCGGCGGGCTTCCTGCGCATCCAGGACGCCGCCCATCCGCTCGACGCCAGTGCCGTGCACCCCGAGAGCTATCACGTCGTGGACGCGATGGCCACGAATGCCGGCTGCTCGGTCGCCGATCTGATGACGAATGAGCCGCTGCGCCGCAAGATCCGCCTGGAGGACTACGTGACGGAGACGGTCGGTCTGCCCACGCTCCAGGACATCATCCAGGAGTTGGCCAAGCCCGGCCGGGACCCGCGCAAGCAATTCGAGGTCTTCAGCTTTGCCGAGGGCGTCCGGAAGATGGAGGATCTCCAACCCGGCATGCGACTGCCGGGCATCGTGACCAACGTCACCGCCTTCGGCGCCTTCGTCGATATCGGCGTCCACCAGGATGGACTGGTGCACATCAGCCAATTGGCCGACCGGTTTGTGAAAGACCCGGCGGAAATTGTGAAAGTGCATCAGAAGGTGATGGCCACGGTGCTCGCGGTGGACCTCGTGAAGAAGCGCATCAGCCTGTCCCTGAAAGACCCATCGAAGCCGGCCCCGGCTCCCAAGGCAAAAGAGACTCCAAGGGCAAGGCGGCGGCAAGTCGGCCCCCGCTCCGAGGCGCGAGCCCCCGCAGAAACCCGGCACCGACTGAATCTGAAATGGACCGAGCTCTGGTGATTATACGGATCAGGATCAATCGGCCCCGTCTGTCATCCTGAACGGACGCAGCGAAGTGAAGGATCTGGGCCGCGACGGAGAGAAACCTCCCATGCGATGGCCAGATCCTTCGGCTGCGCCTCAGGATGACAGAGTCTGTAACCGCACGGATTTCTCCGAATCCGTATCACAGGCACGTGATGTTCAGGTTCTTCGCGGCGGCGACTTCATCGGGGCGGGAGACCGGGGTCGTGGTTGGGGCGGCTTTGAGCTTCTCCGGGTCGTTCTCGGCCAGGCCCGCGACCTCGATCATGGCGTCGATGAAGGCGTCGAGCGTTTCCTTGCTCTCGGTCTCCGTCGGCTCGATCATGATCGACTCATGCACTGTGATCGGGAAATAGACCGTCGGCGGGTGGAAGCCCCGGTCGATCAGGGCCTTGGCGATGTCCAGGGCGCGGACGCCGTTGTCCGCCATCTTGTCCGTCGTCGTGAAGACGCATTCGTGCTTGCAGATGCGGTCGACCGCCGGCTGGTAGTATTCGCGCAGCCGCGCACGGACATAGTTGGCGTTGAGGACGGCCGTCTCGGCGACGTGCCGCAGGCCCTCCTTGCCCAGCATCAGGATATAAGCATACGCCCGCACGATAATGCCGAAGTTGCCGTAGAAGGGCGCGATATAGCCGATGGATTTCGGCCGGTCGTATTCGAGAGCAAAGGTGCCATCGTTGCGCTTGACCACGATGGAGATCGGCAGATAGGGCAGGAGCTTTTCCGTCACGCCGACTGGCCCCGCCCCAGGACCCCCGCCGCCATGCGGTGTAGAGAAGGTCTTGTGCAGATTCAGGTGCACGATGTCGAAGCCGAAGTCGCCCGGCCGGGCTTTGCCGACGATGGCATTGAGGTTTGCCCCATCGTAGTAGGCCAATCCGTCCACGCTGTGGATCAGAGTCGCAGATCTCCTTGATGTGCGGATCGAACAGGCCGAAGGTGCTGGGGCACGTGAGCATGATGCCCGCCACGTCGTCGGTCAACGCACTCTTCAGGGCGTCGAGGTCCATATCGCCGGAGTCCGTGCTCGGGATGGAGACGACCCGGTAGCCGGCAATCGCGGCGCTGGCGGGATTCGTACCGTGGCGCTGTCCGGGGCCAGCACGAGGCTCTTTTTGTTGCCCTTGTCCCGGTGATAGGCGGCCATGATCATCATGCCGGTCAGCTCGCCGTGGGCGCCGGCCAGCGGCTGCATCGTGAAGCCCGCCATGCCGGTGATCTCCCGCAGCAGCAGGTCCATGTCGTACAGGATCGCCAGGGCCCCTTGCGTCAGCATGCCGCCCCGGCGCAGTTGCGGCAGCAGCGGATGCACGTGCGCGAAGCCCGGGTAATTGGCGATGCGCTCGTTCACCTTCGGGTTGTACTTCATCGTGCACGAGCCCAGCGGATAGAAGTTCGTGTCGACGCCGAAATTGCGACGCGACAGCTCCGTAAAGTGCCGGATCACGTCAAGCTCGCTGAGCTCCGGCAGCTCGGCACTCTTTTGCCGGAGCCGGTCCTCGCGAATATTGATGCCGGTCGGCACATCGCTCGGCCCGGGCAGCACGCCCGTCCGGCCCGGAACGCTCTTCTCGAATATGAGCTTCATGACTTCTCCAATCACCGTCCGTAGTACTCCAGCTAGCCTGAACTGGGGGTGGCAGCGGCAAGCGCCAGCTTGCCGATGGCTCGTATATGCACCTCCACGCCATCGGCAAACTCCGAAGACTCCGCTTGCCGCTGCCACCCGCCGAACGCGCGGCCAATCACAAGTGAAAAATCATAAATCAAAAATCGTAAATCAAAAATCACAGCACACTCTCCAGCGCCTCGGCCAGCATGCCGATTTGCTGCTTCGTTCGTTTCTCCGTGACGCAGATCAGAATCGAGTTCTCCATTCCCTTGTAGTAGCGGCTCAGCGGAAAGCCCGCGGCGAAGCCTTTCTCGATCAGCCGCGCGATCACGTCCGCCGCCTCGCACGGCAGGTCCAGCACGAACTCATTGAAGAACCACTTCGCCCGAAAGTGCGGCCGCACGCCGGGAATCGCCGTCAGCCGCTGGTAGGCATAGCTCGCCTTGTCCGCACAGCGCTGGGCCGTCTGCTTCAGGCCCTCCTTGCCCACGAGCGACAGGTACACCAGAGCCGTCAGGGCACAGAGGGCTTCGTTGGAGCAGATGTTGGAGGTCGCCTTCTCACGCCGGATGTGCTGCTCGCGGGCCTGGAGGGTCAGGACAAAGGCCCGGCGGCCTTCGCGATCCTTCGTCTCGCCCGCGATCCGGCCCGGCATCTTGCGGACGTACTGCTTGCGGGAAGCCATCATCCCCAGGTACGGGCCACCGAACGACATCGGCAGCCCCAGGCTCTGGCCTTCGGCGGTGACAATATCGGCCCCCATGGCGCCGGGCGTCTTGAGGATGCCCAGCGAGATCGGATAACACGACACGAGCAACAGCGCCCCTTTGTCATGAGCGGCCCGTGCCAGGTCCGTGAAATCGTCGATGCAGCCGAAGAAGTTCGGGTTCTGCACGATGACCGCTGCCGTTTTATCGTCGAGCCGGTCGAGAATGTCGGAGCGGTTCGCCAGCCCGTCGACGCAATGCGTTTCTTCGAGGTCGATCTGCAGATTCCGCGTGTACGAGTGCAGCATGACACGATAGATGGGATTGACGCTGTCATCCACGATGACTTTGTTCCGCTCGGTGATCCGCAGGGCCATCATCATGGCCTCGTAGAGGGCGGTCCCGCCGTCGTAGAGCGAGGCGTTCGAGACCTCCATGTCCGTCAGCCGGCAGACGGCCGATTGAAACTCGTAGATCGCCTGGAGCGTCCCCTGGGAGATTTCCGGCTGGTACGGCGTGTAGGACGTGTAGAACTCGCTGCGGGAGATGATCGAATAGACCGCCGACGGGATGAAATGGTCGTAGAACCCGCCGCCCACAAAGAGCGTCAGGTCGATCGAGTTCTTCCCTGCCAAATCGGCCAGCCGCTCGCGCACCTCCTGCTCGCTCAGCCCGTGCGGCAGATTGAACGACCGGGCCATCAGCTCCGGCGGCACATCACGGAACAAATCCGCCATCGTCAGCCCGATCGCCGCCAGCATTTCCTTCTCCTGCTCGGCCGTATTCGGTATGAATTCCATGTCCAAACTCTCGCTAAAACTGGAAACGACTCTCAATGGAATAATGGAATGATGGAATACTGGAATATTGGAAGAAGGGAGGATGAGTACCCATCATTCCATGGTTCCATTATTCCATATCCTGCTACAGCGTCTTGAGATACTCCTCGTACTTCTTTGCATCCATCATACCCTGGAGCGACTTCTTGTCCGTGATCTTGAGCTTGCAGATCCAGCCTTGGCCGTAACAGTCTTCGTTGATCAGTTCCGGCTTGCTCTCCAATTCGGAATTGACCTCTGTGACCTTGCCCGCGACAGGACAATATACATCGCTGGCCGCCTTGGAGCTTTCGACCACCGCCATTTCCTTGTGCACGCCGAACTCCTTGCCCACCTTGGGCAGCTCGACGAACACGATCTCGCCCAACTGCTCCTGGGCGTAGAATGTGATGCCGACCGTCGCCGTATCGCCGTCCACCTTCGCCCACTCATGATCTTTCGTATAAAACAATCCCTGCTGCACCGCCATCTTCGTCTCCTAGTAGCACGGGCATCTTGCCCGTGTTCTTCGTGGCACGGGCTTCCAGCCCGTGATCTTGAATTCATGGGCAGGATGCCCATGCTACTTAGAATTTCGCAAACCGGCTGACCACCGTTCCGGCGAGGTCCGCCGCCAATTTCTGTCCTTTCTCCGCCGCCTGGGCCCGGCCCTGCTCGACCTGGCTCTGACTCCGCGCCAGATAGTAGACGCCGACCTCTGTCCCTTCCCGTGCGGCGTCCCGATCCACGTAGGCCAGGGCGTACTGCTTCTCATCGACTTTCGCAGCGCTGAGCACCCAGCCGACACACTTCCCGCGGCTGTCGAGAATCGGATCGTCCTGCCGGATCGGGCGAACGCCCCGCGTCGCGGGCAACTCGATCCGGGCAACCTCCATGTCGTAATTCTCCGCCACGTGCTGCATGGCTGCTTTGCCGATGAAGAACTCCTTGTCGAGCTTGACCGCCCAGCCGTAACCCGCTTCGAACGGGGAGAGATCGAATTTGCCGTCGAGCTCATGGCCATAGAGCGGCAGACCCGCCTCGATCCGCAGACTGTCGCGTGCGCCCAGACCGCAGGGCACGACCCCGAGTGGCTGGCCCGCTTCGAGAATCAGGTTCCATAGTCGCGGCGTCTGCTTCGGATCGGCGAAGAGTTCGACGCCCGCAGTCGATCCTGTGTAACCGGTCCGGCAAATCAGACAGTCGATGCCCGCGAGCCGATCCTCGACGAAGGCAAAACCCTTCAACGCGGAGATCCGTTCCACGACAGCGGCATCGTCCGTCAGTCTCGCAAGCGTCTCAACCGACGCCGGCCCCTGCAAGGCGATGTCCACCCGCCGGTCCTTGATCCGGTTGGGGTCGCGCATATCCCAGACCTCCACCCGCAAACTCGGCAACTTCGCGGCCCACGCGGATTCCTCTATGTCCACTGCCGCCCGTCCTTCCCTCAGTTCGTGCAGATAGAACTTGATCTTCGGCTCGTTGGCCGCATTGACCACGACCATGAAGTTGCCCTCGCCCCGACGATAGATGATGATGTCGTCGAGGACGTTGCCGGCGGCATCGAGGATATAGCCGTACCGGGCCCGGCCGATCTTCAGACTGGGGACCTCGTTGGTGGTGACGAAAGTAAGAAACTCGGCTGCATCCGCCCCCGAAACCTCCAGGACGCCCATGTGGGTGCAGTCAAACAGCCCCGCCCGCTCGCGAACGGCCCGGTGCTCCTCGGCAATCGACGAATACCACAGCGGCATCAGATAGCCGGCAAAGGCCGCGATATGGGATTTGCCCGTGCGCTTGAGATGCTCCTCGTAGAGCACGCTCGGCCCCGGCTCGATGGCGCGTTGTTCGAAAACGAACCGGCCGCTGGATATACTTCCTTGCACCATGCACACTCCTTTCCGATCCCGGCGTCGAACGCCTCCAGCATAGGCGAAATCCCTCCGCCGTCAAGGGGTTTCACGCGATTTGCCCTTTTCCGCGTGCGACTACGTTTTGTGGGGGCCCTCTCCGCATTTGTCATGCTGAACGAAGTGAAGCATCTGGCCAAGGAACGTAACCGAGGCTTGTTACTGTATTCAGCCCAGATCCTTCGCTGCCGCTCAGGATGACAAGTGGAGTACACAGACGCCACGAAATTCAGTGGTACACCCTTTTCCGCGGGTAGCGTCAAAACACGCCTTTGTATATAATGGCGAGCGTCGAAACGGTGCGATGATTTGGGGATTGACAGGACCGCAGAGGATATGGACCGCCGCAATTTTCTCAAGACGTGTGCGTTTACCACCGGTGTCGTTGGATTGAGCCTGGAAGAGAAAGCCCTCCTCGCCCAAGAGGCGAAAGCCAGGGAATCCAAGCCGCCCGCCGCCTCCATCGCCCTGCCGATGGGCCAGATTGGCAAGCTTAAGATCAGCCGGCTCATCTGCGGCGGCAATCTGATCAACGGCTTTGCCCATGCCCGGGACATGATCTATATCTCCGCGCTGCTCAAGCACTATTTCACCGATGAAAAGATCATCCAGACCTGGGAGTTGTGCGAGCAGTGCGGCATCAATACGATGATCTCGACCATCGACGACCCCTACGCCAACGGCACCGACCCCACCGGCCGGACGATCAAGAAATACTGGGACGAGCGCGGCGGCCGGATCCAGTGGCTGGCCCAGTTCTTTCCCCGGCCCAACGACCCCTTGACCAAGCTCCAGATGGCCATCGACGCCGGCGCACACGGGGCCTTCATCCAGGGCGAGATGGGCGACCGCCTGACCCAACAGGGCCGGCTGGACCTGGTCGCCAAGGTCACCGAGCACGCGAAGAGGAACGGCCTGATCGCCGGCGTCGCGTGCCACTCCATCGAGGTCCCCATCGCCTGCGAGAAGGCGGGCCTCCCGGTCGATTTCTACATGAAGACGCTGCACAGCCCCAACTACTGGTCGGCCACGCCCGAGGACAAGAAGGGCCCCTACGATCTGCCTTCGCACGACAACATGTGGTGTATGGAGCCCCAGCGGACGATCGAGTTCATGAAGACCTGCCCCAAGCCCTGGATCGCCTACAAGGTCCTGGCCGCCGGCGCTATCCAGCCGGCCGACGGCTTCCAATACGCCTTCGAGCACGGCGCCGATTTCGCCTGTGTCGGCATGTGTGACTTCCAGGTCCGCGAAGACGCGATCCTCGCGAACAAGGTCCTGACCAACCTGACCCGTCCTCGCCCCTGGCGTGCCTGACACAACGCTGTCAGCCCTCGCCATAGAGACGGTGGGTGGCAGAGTCACTCGGCGGTGTAGGTTCTTCCGGCGCGGTTCGGCGATGGTTCCCTCGCGGGTAACAAAGGTGACGCGATGCGATTGCCGGTGCGAGCCGTCGACCGCCGAATAGACGCCGAAGTGCAGGTGCGGGAGGGTCGAGTAGCCGGTGTTGCCCGATAGGGCGATGGCCTGGCCCGCCGTGACGCGATCGCCGATCTCCACGAGCACGTCGTCGTACTTGAGATGGTGATACTCGCCGATGGTGCCATCAGGGTGTACGATCGAGACGTAGTTGTCTTCGTCCTTGTGTTTCTTGTCCGGCCCGCCGGTCTTCGAAGATTCCTTGAGGTCCACCACGACACCTTCCCGGGCGGCGCAGACGGTCGTCCCCTCCGGCATGGCAAAATCGACGGCATACTGGTCCTGGCCCCGGTGGCTCCAGCGGCCCTCGTACCCTTGGCTGACACGATGGGCCTCGCCTTTCCTGAAAGGGAGGCGGTAGCGAGTCTCGTCCGCATGCCGGGCATTCATGGCGCCTTTGGCCCAATGGAGGCTGTAGCGCCACCGGCAGGGCTTGCTGGAGTCGACAACGGATATTCTGGCGGCCTCAAGCTGCGTATAGCCGCCATACGTGGCCGTCTCCGGAACGAGACGCGTAACCTGGGCGTTCTCCACACGGATCATCAGGGTCACCGTCACGTCGTAAGCCCGGAGATTCTCGATGACGAGGCTGACGTACGCCGGGGTCGTGATCCGCTTCACCCGCACGGCATTGCGATCGCCGGAGGTCTCGCCGGCAGACACGAGCGAAAGCGGGACCAGCAGCACGAAGACGGCTACCCTGCGCATACACGAAATTCCCGGGGAGGAATCATCCGTTCTCACGCACCGATCCGCCATTTTCCTATGCACTCCCGGGGGCACCACATACACCGATAGAAGCCTACTACCCCCTATCTCTGTACGGTATAAGACGTTGTCGCGTGCGGAAAGATTCAATATCGTTGGCAGGGAGCGGACCCTTACGATGTTGAGATTGTGGACTACCACAGGGGTATGTCGCCCCAGTTCTGGCTGGGCCTGCAAATGGACTACGAGCTGGACGTCGCCGAAGACGCTCTGGACGAGCGGATCAAAGGAGAGATCACGCCCATCGCGGCAATTGGATAAAGCGTCTGCTACTCGTAGAACACCGGGTTCGTGTGCCAGTCCTTGCCGGCGTCGTGGTGGTAGTCGCTGACGCGCGGACGACGCTCGCGGAGGCGAACGGACTCGAGGCCGAGGTAATAGCCGGTGGCGGCGGGGTTCTTGCCTACGCACTCCAAACGCAGGGTGTACTTGCCGGGCTCGGGCCAGAAATCCAACAGGTGATGCTCGCGGGTAGAGACCTCCCGGCCGTACAGGTCCATCGGGCGGCCCAGCTTCACGCCGTTGAGGGACGCCTGGTATCTGCCGTAGTCATCGGCGTGCGTCATCACGAGCAGCAGGCGCAGCGGCTCTTTCTTCTCGGATCTCGAACGGAATCTCGATCCAGGCGTTCTCCGGCCGTTGGGGCTTGTAAAGCAGATGGCCGTTCGGGTAGAGGTCCAGATTCTGGGCGACCGCTTCACCCTGGCCATGATACTCTTGGGTCGTGAAATCGCGGGCCGCGATGGTGAGGCGTTCCAGGCTTGGCAGCGTCCGCTCGCGGCCGTGCGGCGCGCGGGCCGTGAAGGTCGGCTCGCCGGTCTGGTACCAGAACGCGACGCTGGAGTAGTCGTCCTCGCGCTCGTTCCAACTGTGGGACCGGTATTGCGGATTCTCATCGGGCGACATCCAGCCGAAGTGCTCGAAGGTCACTTTGATGCCCTTGTTGAAAACCAGGGGATCGTTGATATGCCAGCGGTAGGCGGAGGTGTGGCCGCCGACGATGCCCCACTGGTCGAAGTACGGCACGCCGAAGTACGGGGTGCTGGTGGTCTTGAGGCCCCAGGCGGAGAGGAAGTAGTCCTCCGTGCCGGTGCCCCAGATGGAGGCCTTGTCCTCGCCGTCGATGTAGATCTTTTCATCCCCCTCGCCGAACCAAGAGGGGCTGCGGGTCCGGACGCTCAGGACCGTGCCGACGTAGTGTCCCTTGCCCTCGGTCTCCAGGATGACATAGTCCTTGCCCTTCTGGACGGGGTACTCCTGGCGGTACTGGGCATAGAAGTACGGCGTGTCCGCGCTGATCGACTCCTTCTTGATCCAGTCGATGTTGTAGTAGAGCAAGCTGATCGGCTTTTCGCTCTCGTTGACGACCTCGATCCGGGCCGACTTGCGGAACGGCATGTGCCAGAAGCAGTTGTAAGAATCGGCATCCTCGACGATCACCGGCAGACTGATGACCTCACTGCGTTTGCCGAAGCTGTTGGCGAAGAAGTCGCCGACCGGGGCCTCGACGGCAGGCTTCTCCCGGCCGTCCCAGTACATTCGCAGGAGCATCTCCTGGTGGTTGGCCGAGCCCTTCTTGGCCCACGGGTGCGGCTCGGGACCGAGGAACGTCATCCAGATGTGCGTGATGACACCCGGCCCTTGGGCATCCAGCAGGATCTTCCGCTGGCCGGGGAGGACGTTGCTGTTGTCGCGATTGCTGTTCGGGTCGGGCTGGCCGTTGGGATCGGGTTTGCCGTCCCGGCCGATCTTGGCCGTCGAAGTCGCCCGCATACTGCGTCCCTCGTGCGGCTTGGCCAGGTCCCCGAGAAAGTCCGCGCAGCAGACCCCGCCAGACAGAAGGCAGACGATCAGACTCGTCACAAGTCTCCCATGGTTCGCGCGACTCATAACTCACCTCCCGCAGTCGGTTCCATCTGTAGCAGGAACATGCCTGGTTCGTAGTGTGCTCGTAAGGGCATATCCGAGAAAACGCCATCCAGCGTCACCGCACCCTACCTGCTCGGCCCTGAGTCTAATGCGCGGAAGCGGGCTTGAACAGAGCATAAAGCTCCATGTGCCTCTTGGCCTCTTCTTTCCTGCCCGCCTGATCGTAGAGCCCCACCAGGAGCAGGTGCGCCTCCAGGAAATCGGGCTTGAGCGTCACCGCCTGCGCAGCATGCTCCATCCCCTTTTCCATCTGGCCCAGCCGCACCGATTGCAGCGCCAGCCCGATGTGGGCAAAGGGGTTCTGCGGATCGATTTGCACCGCCTTGGCGAACCACTCCACCGCCTCGCGCGGCCGGTTCTGCTTGGCGAAGTAGTTGCCCATGTTCGTCAGGGCCTCCACCGAATCGGGGTCGAGGACCAGGGCTTTGTCCAAGCACTGCTTCATCGCGGCCAGATCGTTTCGGTGCAGGGCGGCGGCCGCCTGATTGGCCAGGACATCGACGTTCTTCGGATCCATCCGGCCGAGCTCTTCGTAAATGGCGGCGGCTTCGGGGATATTGCCACTGGCCGCACAGTGTGCTCCCAGCAGCAGCAAGGCGTCCTTGCGACTGTAGCGATCCGGCGCCTCGCTCGAGGTGAGGGTCTTGACCGCCTCCTCCTTCATCGCGCTTTGGGCGAGCAGTTGAGCCAGGGCCACGCGAATCCGCATCTCGAAGGGCCGCGCGTCGAGCGCCTGCCGATAGACCGCCACGGCGTCTCGCGCTCGTCCGGCCCCCGCCAGGAACTGGCCGTGACGCAGGATCAGGTACGTGTCATTCGGCCGCAGTCGGATCGCATCAAGATACGCGGCCTCGGAATCGGGCATGTCCTTTTCCGTCCGGCGCAACGGGACCAACTCTTCGCACAGTCTCCTCAACTGGGCATCATGATCGATCTGCCCTGCGAAGGGCGGCAGCGTCTTGCGGCGATACATCACCATGGCCAGCCGATACTGTTCGTGATCGTCATAGAGCAGACGCCGGCAGCACAGGTCGAGCAGTTCGGCCTCGGAACGCGTCGATTCCTTGAGCTCTGCCTGGGGCATCATTTCCCGAATCAAAGCCAGCGCCGCACAGGCCGCCCGGAAATTGCCCTGCATATTCAGATGCACATGGTCGACAAAGAATTCCACGGGCGCTGCGGAAAGGGCCGCGTCCAGATCGAGGAGCCGAACGCCGTGGGCCGCGTGCGCCTGTGCCGTCTCGCGAATGACGCGCAGAATCGAGCTGTCAGCCCGGAAACGCAGCACATCCCGGTCGCGGGCCGCGACGAACAGGCGCTGGGTCTCCTCGACTTTGCCGAGAGCCTCGAGGCAGCGGCCCGTGCAGAACGCCAGGTCGGCATGAGAATCGTCGATCCGGCCGGCCCGCTCGTATGCCGCGACCGCGCCGGCGAAATCCTTCGTCTGCTCCAGGCCCCTGCCCTGCTGAAACGCTCGCTCCCATGCGACGATCTGGTCTTGCGTCAAGCCCGCCCGGTGCTGCGAGCCGAACGGGGCACAGGACCGGAGGTTGGTCGGGACCGTGCAGAGAATGAGGCCCGCGCCGCCACGATGCGCGGTCCCAGCGATATCGTTGAGGTTGTCGCGGAAATGACCGATAGCAGACCGGCAGCTTCGGATCATCGGCGGCGATCCGGCTCGTCAGGAAGCTCTCCATGCCCTGCCATTTCTCTTCGGGCCGGCCCTTGGCCCGCAGGCTCCCGCTGATGTTCTTCAGCAGTTGTCCCACGTGAGTTTCCTTCTTGGCCGTGATGCAGGCGTTGATGAAACGGCGACTGGCATAGAGCCGGCTGGGCAGCGTGGGCGGCCCATAGGGGCCAACCACCTCGTTGTTGCCCATCCAGACGATGAACAGATCGGGCTGGTGTTTGGCGCATTCCTGCGCGATGCGCCGGACAACGTGGGAGTTCATGGCGGTCATCGCCGTGTTGATGACCTCGAACGATTTGCCGCCGGCGTGTTCGTTGAGCAGCAATTCCAACTGCCGGCAGAAGCCGTAGGCCGGCTCCGGGTCGCCATACGCGGCGGAACTGCCCAGGACAAAGATACGAATGGTCGAATCGCCCTTGCGGCCCAGCACGCACGGCTCGGGCGTTCGGGAAAGCTGCTTGGGGACGAAGTGCTCGCTGTAATGGGAATTGGCCAGGTAGACCGTCTGTCCCGAGGCTTTCCACGCGGATGAAGAAACTCCTGGGGTATCCGTAGCCGATCAGGGACAGGACAAGCTCCACGAGTCCCAGAAACAGAATGGGACTGAGCACCACCACCAGCAGGCGCACCCACCACGGCGGCTTGCCCCGCCGCGCGCGTCGTTCCTTTGTGTTGGGTGATTTCTGTCCTGTGCTCATGCGTTTGGTCTGAGCTACTGCCACATTTCCGAAATTGTGCGTCTGAGATTGCTTTGCTTCGCTCGCAATGACATACAACGACTATTCATGTCATTGCGAGGAGCGCAGCAACGAAGCAATCTCCCACGCACCGCTGCGGAACTTACGAGATGGGCGTCTATGCATCGATTCCCTCGCCGTCGGTCAGGGCCTTGCCGTCAGGCAGATCGCTCGTGCCGAGGGCATCGAGGCTCATACCCTTGATCTCGGGCAGCGTGCTGCCGATGATGCCCTGGAGATCGCCGTGGAGGCCCGAGGTGTTCAGGACCACGCGTTCGAGCTGTTTCTCTCGTTTGGCCCAATAGCGTTGGAAAGCCCGCTTTTCGGCTTCGAGGTCCTGCCGCATCGTCATGAACGCCTCGGCGATGCCGGAGACGCGGTTGTAGAACTCCTGGCCGATCAGATAGTTGTAGACCAGCTCCATCTTGCTGTGCTGGCCCTCCATCGCCCGCCGGCCTTTGGCGACCGCGATCAGACCCTCGCGCAGGGCCAGCGCCACCGGGTGGACGCAAGTCCAGTTCACGACCCAGACGCCATCGATCTGGCCGAAATGGCGGATGTGCTCGGGCAACTGCTCACTGACGAGGACGGACCGCGAGGCCTTCACCACCCGCAGGTCGTCCCGCAGCTTCGGCAGCCACTGGTTGCTCCAATGCCGCGTGCGTTTCGACTCCCACAGGATCACGCCGCAATCCATGCCGCTCTCATCGTACACCCGCTGGATCACGTCCGCGCCGCGAATACCCTTGGCCACGGGCTCGATCGCATCGGTCGGAAAGAGGCTCTTGAGCAACTCTTCGAGGGCGACCTCCAGGACCTCGCCCTGCGCCTGTTGCGAGCCCTGCTCGGCACTGCGTTTCAGGTCCTCGATCTGCCGGCGGAGGGCCTCCACCTGCTGCTCTTTCTCCAGGAGCTTGAGCCGGTGCTGCTCGTCCAGCTCCTTCACGGCCTGCTCCCGCACCCTCTTCAATTCCTCCTGAGTCCGGCGGGTGACCTCCAGATCGACGCTGCGGACCTTCTCCTCCAGGTCGCGTTTTTCCTTGAGAAAGGCGAGTTCCTTCTGATTCGCCTGCAGGACCTTCGCCTGCATCTCGGCCAGGGCCGCCTCACGATCCTTCAGTTCGACACCGAGTTCTTCGCGAGCCTTCGCGCGGGTCTGCCGGATCAGCTCAGCGCGGCCATCCTCCAGCTTCTGACGCAGATTCTGCTCCAGCTCCAGCCTTTCCTGATCGAGTTGGGCCTTGAGCTGTTCGATCTCGCGCTCGCGTTTGCGGGCCGCCAGCTCTTTCTCCTGGGCGGCCTGGAGCTGCTGCCTCAGCTCGCCAAGCTGATCGTCCCGGTCCTTGAGCTCGACGTGCATCTGCTCCCGAATCCGGCGCTCCAACGATTGACGCTCCTGGTTGAGCTTCGCCCGGATCTGCTCCTCGACGGCCTCGGTCTTCTTTTGCAGTTCCCCCTGCTGCCGGGCGAGGTCGTCCTGCTGCTGCTTGAGCCGCTGGCGGACCGTGCTGAGCTCGGTCTCCAGCTCGCCGCGAATCGTCGCGCGCAATTGGCTGGAGATGACCTCGGTGATCTCGATCTGCGCCTGGCAGTTCGGGCAAGTGATGGAGCTATTCACAGGGCCCTCCCGTAAGTCCTCATATTCACGGCCTCATCGATGGCTACGACAGGAGTACCCAAAGGTATGGGGGAGGCCCTTCACTGTCAAGGAAATCCCAAAGGAAGCACCGGCTTGGGGTACGACTACTTACTGCGCCGGACCAATCCCCTATTTGTCATGCTGAACGAAGTGAAGCATCTGGGCCACAAACGGAACCAACGCATGTTATGGTGCTCAGACAGATCCTTCGCTGACGCTCAGAGCCTGCCCTGAGCGTAGCCGAAGGGATGACAGAATGGGCGATCGACGATTCTTTGCCCATCTCATTGCTTCGGTGGGCTGCTCCTGGGCTGGATGACGTATTGGTCGGTAAAGACCTGGCCGGTCAGATAGTCCGTGAACGTGGTCCTTACCGTCAGCGGTTGGGCCAGCATCTCGGGTGTTGTCGCCACCTCGAAGGTGAGGCGATAGGCGGTCGAGGTGAGGGTATTGAACCAGAGCTTGTACAGCTCGCCGGGCAGAACCTGCCACTGGCCGAGCAGCGCCTGGCCATCGGGACGGTTGAGATTCCAGAGCTGGACGCCCACGATCCCGGCGGTCTTGATCGCATCGCCGGCCCGATCGACCGGCTGGAGGTAGACGATCAACTTGTCCCGCCGGCCGTCCCCGTTCTTGTCGTAGAAATCCGTGAGCCGGTTGATCTTCACGGCACTCAGGGCGTAGAAGAGGTTCTCCGACTTGCTCTGAGGCAGGGCGGCGAGCGTCTGGACCTGCGCTTTGATCTGCGCCGCCTCGACCCGGCACTGTTCGAGTTGGCTCGCCAGTTGTACCTTTTCGCGCTCCAGGTCGCGCACCTTCATCTCGAGCGGACCCATCCTCTCGCTGCCAATCCCGCAGCCCCCCAGGAGGATCAGCGCCGGAATCCCGAAGTATACCCACGACGTTAACCCGGTGGGCCGCATACACGCGTGATCGTTCGACGGTTGCGCCGCTCGTTTCGGTTGCGTCGAGCGTCCGGCGGCGCAAGCAACGCTCCACGCAACCGTTCCACGAAACGAGCCGCGCAACCGCAACCGCTCTCCGCGCTCCTTCCCCTTATGCTCCATCGGGTGGCCCCTACTGCCGCTCCGGTTCCGGCTCAGTCCGGACGATCTCCGGGGCCTTTTGCAGAATTTGGTCGGCCATGCCGTAGCTGACCGCCTCTTCGGCGCTGAGCCAGAGGTTGCGGTCCGTATCTTTCTCGATCTTGGCCGCCTCCTGGCCGCTGTGGTGCGCGAGGATGTGATAGATCCGCTCGCGCAGCCGGAGAATCTCGCGGGCTTCGATATCGAGATCGGTCGCGGGGCCTTCGAGAATGCCCATCACGTGCGGCTGGTGGAGCAGGACCCGGCTGTTGGTCAGCAGGAAGCGCTTGTTCGCCGCCCCGCCCGCCAGTAGGACCGCACCCATGCTGGCGGCCTGCCCGATGCAGTACGTGGCCACGTCGCACCGCAGAAACTGCATCGTATCGTAGATCGCCAGGCCGGCCGTAATCACGCCGCCGGGCGAGTTGATGTAGAAGTGAATATCGCTCTTGCTGTCCTCATTGCTCAGAAAGAGCATCTGCGCGATGATCAGGTTGGCGACGGCGTCGTTGACCTGTCCGCCGAGAAAGACGATCCGGTCTTTCAGCAGGCGCGAGTAGATGTCATAGGACCGCTCCCCCCGACCGGTCTTCTCGATTACGATAGGTACCAGGATCTCTTCCATGTTTGCCATTACGATTTCCCAATCGTTGCAGGGTGGATCGGGCTCCCAAACGCGAACCCTGGCGTTTGGGGACCCGGCTTGCCCCACCAGTTCTTCTTCCGATTCCTTACTTCCCAGATTCCGGCGGTTTCTGCCCGGGCGGCTCCGCCTCTTTCTTGGTTTCGCCGGGCTTTTGCGCTTCCTCGTGGAGGACCTCATCGATCAGACCGTACGCCTTGGCCTCATCGGAGGTCATGTACCGGTCGCGCTCGGTCTCGGCCATGATCTTGTCCAGCGGCTGGCCCGTGTGCTCGGCCAGAATCCGGTTGATCGTCTGCTTGGCCTTGAGAATCTCCTCGGCCTGGATCTTGATGTCGGAGGCCTGGCCGGTCACGCCGCCCCACGGCTGGTGCAGCATGATCTTGGCGTGCGGCAGGGCGAAGCGGCTGCCCTTGGTGCCCGCCGCCAGGACCACGGCCCCGCCCGACTGGGCCCGCCCGATGCAGAACGTGGCGATCGGCGAGCCGACGAACCGCATGGTGTCGTAGATCGCCAGCGTATCGTCCACCGTGCCGCCGGGCGAGTTGATGTACAGGCTGATCTCCCGGCCCTTCTTCAGGTTGTCGAGGTACAGCATCTTCATGATGACCTCGGTCGCCCGGGCGTAGTTGATCTCGCCGATGAGAAAGATGATCCGGTTCTCCAGCAGCATGTCGTCCAGACTCATCTGCCGAAAGCGCTGGTACTGGCCGTACTGGTCGTAGATGCCCCTGCCCCGGTCGCCATGTCTCACGAAGTCGTCTCTTGCAGACATCAAAAGATCCTTATGACAAAAGTTTTAAGTTTGAAGTGTAAAGTCTGAAGTCAGAGCCGGGGAGCGGCACCTTCCAACTTGAAACTTCAAACTTTACACTTCACACTTGTTTACTCCGCTTTGCCTTCCTCGGGTTCGGCCGCAGATTTCTTCTTCTTCGATCTCTTGCTCTTTTCTGGTTTCTCTTCGGGCGCGGCCTCCGTAATGTTCGCGGTTTCGAGCAGTTTGCTGATGCATTTGCTCTGGCGCACGTCCAAGCGGAACTGGGCGAGCGAGCCATCCCGTTCCATCTGCTCCTTGAGCTTCTCCGGCCGCTGGCCCCGCTGGATCGCCACGCGGGCGATATCGCCGTTGATCTCTTCCTCACTGACCTCGATCTCGAGCTTCTCGGCCACCTTGTCCATGATGAAGAAGGTCTTGAGCTGCTGCTTGGCCTGCTCCTCGCTGCCGGCGCGGAGCTGCTCCATCTGCTCCTCGACCTGCTGGCGGCTCAGCCCGCGCGACAGCAGGTTCATGTACTGCCGTTGCAGGACGTTGCCGGCCTGCCGGGACACGATGTCCAGCGGCAGATCGAACTTCGTATTGTCGAGCAGATACTGGTACACCTGCTCGCTCATATCGTTGCGCACCTGGGATTCGATCCGGGCCTGCAAGTTGTCGCGAATCTTCTCCCGCAGCTCCTCGACGCTCTGGACTTCGTAGCGCTGCAGGAAATGCTCGTTGACCTCCGCGGGCTTGAGGTACTTGATCTCCTTGATCTCGATCTCGATGTTGACCTTGCGGCCCTGGAGCTCCTCGCGGAAGTACGTCTTGGGGATCTCGACGGTGGTGGTCTTCTTGTCGCCGACGGCGGCCCCGACCAGCAGCTCATCGAGCTTCTCGACGGGCACCGACCCGACGAACCCATTCGGCCGGACATAGATCTCGGCGTTGTCGAGCTTGGTCTCGGCTTCGGGAAGATAGGTCGGGGCGGGCTCTCGCCTTCGGTCTTGCCCTCGACCTGGGCGGCCTGCTTGGCCTTCTCTTCGTCCGTCAGCTCCAGGTTCTGCCGGACCCCGGCGATGATCTGGTCGTCCCGCTCGACCGTACCGCCTTCCCGCGGCGTCCAGACGCCCGACCACCGCTGCAACTGCTCGATCTCGCGGTCGATCTGGCCCTCGGTCACTTCCAGCTTGGGCCGGGTCACCGGGATGCCTTCCAGCGCCGGCAGATCGAACTGCGGCCGGATCTCGACCTGGAATTCGAACTTCAGCGGGCCGGTCTCGGGCAGCTCGATGATGCTCGTAATCGATCTCCGGATCGCCCAGGATATCCAGCTTCTGGTCCTTGATCGCCGCCTCGCTGGCCTCGGCCAACAGCTTGACCTTGATCTGCTCGCTGGTCTCCTTGCCGAACCGCTTCTCCAGGAGCCGGCGGGGCGCCCGGCCTTTGCGAAAGCCCGGCAGCACCGCATCCCGGCGTAGCTCCCGATACTGCTCGTCGGCCACCTCTTTGATCGTCTCTTCCGGAACCTCGACGCCACCTTCTTCTTGCAGGGCCCGACATCCTCGACCGCTACGGTGTTCTTCGCGGTCCTTGGCTGCTTGGCCTTCCTGCGCCCCTTCCTCCTGCTCGGAGGTCGTTGTTTCCTCGTTCTCATCCGCCATCGCGGCACTCCCAAAAAACCTGTCCGATCCTGTCTGAACTTCTACGGCCGACTGTCGGGCAACCTCGGTGCCCCTACCAAAAACAAAAAAAGGCCTCAGGGGAAGCTCTTCCCCTTAGCCAGGTGAACGTTTCCGACCCCGCCGCCACGGCCGCGGGGCTTCAACGTATCGACGACCAATGCCAAACTACACCTAGCCGGTACCTCGCCGATACTATACGGTGCCCCGCCGCTCAAGTGCGTTGGGGCCTCCCGTCCTTAGGAGAGACTCCTACAGCGGGCGATGAGATTTGAACTCACGACACCCACGTTGGCAACGTGATGCTCTACCTCTGAGCTACGCCCGCAAAAACCAACACGCAGAGTATATACGCCCTCCAGTTCGCCTGCAACCCCCTTTTTCCAAAAATTTCGGCGCTTCGGGATCAAGGTTGCACGCGGCGCGGGCGGCGGTCCTGGCGGTCAGCGGCCGTCATTGGGATCGAAGTTAGATTCCAACCAGTGCTGCATGAAGATGTCCAGATCGGCCTGATTCGACCTTGCAGTCATGGTTGAAATCCATGGCCGGGTACGACCTGCACCCCGCCGCGGCTTTGGACTTGCTGGCCTCGGCCGTGCCGCCGTAGGCGCCCAGGTTGAGTCGGCCGCCATGGGGCGCCGGCTCTGCCCCGATGGGCAGGTTGGGGTCCCCCTGGTCCAGGCAGGGACTGTCCAGGAGATCCGTGACCCAGGCCCGGGCCAGAGGGTCCCAGCGGCCGGCGACCGACAGCATATGGTAGTCGCCGTTGTGCCAGACGCCGCTCTGATCCCAATAACCGTTGTCGGCGAACCAGGGGTTCTCGCAAAGGTCGTGCGAGGCGCTGATCGCGTAGCGGTAGTCCCCGCCCACATTGGCGTAGAGATTGTTGTAGCGGGAGCTGAACCTGGAGAGGCCGGAATAGTAAGGCTCAAAACCGTAGGACAGGTTATAAGCGATAATGCTGTTCGACACGTGGGCCTCGGTGGAGGAGTTCCCTACCCAGACTCCGGACCGCTGGTTCCACACGATCGTGCAATTGACGATGTCCACCAGGCTGAAAGAGTCGCAGTTGATCCCATAGCCTTTGTTTCCCGAGATCACGCAATTGGCAATGGCCGTCCGCTTTCCACTGATACTGCTGACGCAGTAGATGCCCGAATTCCCGTTGTCCATCACCAGGCAGCCCCGTGCGTCTCCGCCAAACGCATCGATCCCCCCCTCCAGGTTCGCGGCGATCGTGCAGTCCACCACCGTAGGGCTTCCGCCATTGATCCCATCGAGCTTGTTGGACGTAATGACGCACTGGCGGATCACGGGCCGCGCATAGATCTGCACACAGCGGACGCCGGTTCCCCCGCCCTGGATCGTGAGTCCCCGGAGGACAGAATACCCGGTTTCTCCGTACTGGAACGTGACGACATTCTGGCCCGCCCCGTCGATCACGGTCGCCGCCACGGTCTGGGGATCGTTCGGGTCCAGGCTCCGGACCGTGATGGCCTTGGCTTTGTAGTTGATGGCCTCCTGGTAGAGCCCCGGATGAACGATGACCGTGTCCAGGTTTTTGGCGACATCCATCGCCTCCTGAACGGTGCCGTAGCTGCCCGGATGGTTCGGTTCCACGTGGAGCGTGGCGCCGAATATAGATGTGCCGGCCCCAACCGCCCAGGCCAGGACGACGATCCCGAGGCTGCCTCTCATCCTTGTTCCCATCGATGTCTCCTTTCGCAAAGACCGGTAATGGCATCGCGGCCGCACACGCAGGCCGGAGCGCGCGGCGTCCTTTCAGGTTCGGCGCAGGCATCCTTACGTGCGGCATGGTAACCCGGCGTTGGCGCCCGCGTCAAAGCCGTGTACGTAGACAATCGAGATACAGTTTGTACTCTATTACTTTGTCGCGGTTGGAGATGACATCGGGTCCGTGGACCCGGCCCGGAGACGATGCATACCTCCGGGAGGAAAGCCGTCCGCAGCTATGAAAGAGGACGTAAAGAGGGCGTAACCGCCTCCGGGTTCCTTTCGTTTCTTGTGCCCCTGGCGAATCTGGGTGGCGGCGACCGCCCGTGGGGCGGCGAAATGCGAGACAATGGGTGGCAGCGGCAAGCGGAGTCTTCGGAGCTTGCCGATGGTATTCGCGCGTATCTCACCAGACCATCGGCAAGCTGCGCTTGCCGCTGCCACCCGTCGCGAGTTCCTGCGTGGGGGGAGCCCCTTCAGCCCCTGCGGTGTTCTACCGCACGTCGATGGAGCCGCTGCCGGTATGGGCGGAAAGGCTGCCGGTGCCTTCGCCGATCGTGCCGATGATGTGCCGCTTGCCGATGTCGCCGCGGACCGTTATGGGCTGGTCGATATGGACGGAGCCGCTGCCGACCGACAGGTCCACCCGGCCGGCGAAGCCCGGCGGCAAGACCACCTTGATACCGCCGGAGCCGCTGCCCACGTCCGCGACGACGTTATTCGGGGCGGAGGGCGAGAAGGCCACGGAGACGTGCCCGCTGCCGGAGCCGGCCTTCAGTTTCGCGCAGTTGAGGTCTTCGCCGGTCACGCCGCCGCTGCCGGAATCCATGCGGATCGATTGGGCCTGGACGTGCTGGACGTGCACCGGACCCGACGAGGAATGGGCCCGGCAGGTCCCTACTTCGGACGCCTCCGTCAGCCGGACGCCGCCGCTGCCCGTGTCGAGATCGACATCACCGCCGCCGACGTTATCGCCATGGACCGACCCGCTGGAAGAGTGCAGGCGAACCGCCCCTTTGATCCGTGCCCCCTCGACGGACCCGCTGGCTGTGCGGGCGTTGACGTTGCCGGTCAGGTCCCGCACCTTGAGTGAGCCGGAGGCGCTTTCGCAGTCGAGGCTGGTCTGCCGGGGCGCGATGATGTTGTAGCTGATGCTGATCCGGCTCCGGTGCAGCGTGGGCTTGTCTGCCTTGATCTCAAGCTTGTTGGCGGCCTCCTGGAAGCGGATCTGGACCTGCTCGGCCAGTTGCTGGGCCTCTTCCTCGGTGGCCGCCCGCGCCGTGATCTTGGCGACGACCTGCACCTGATCGGTTTCCTGACCGGTGGTCTCAATCGAGCCGCTGGCCGTCGAGACGACCAGCGTGCCCCCCGCTTTCATCGCCTGCTGAAGCTCGACCGTCCTTTCGAACTTGGCCCGCTGATTCCAGGGGCCGCCGTCCCACTCGCCGTCATGCACGATAATGCAACCCCCGACGGATAGTGATAGAACAATCCCCACCGCAACCGACCAGACGATTCCCCTTACCCGCACCATTCTCCATCTCCTTCAGCTTTTCCGTGTGTGTTCTTGCTTATACCGCCTGTTTGTTGCGGCATTCTACCCTCGGCCGACCGCGTGTCAAAGCCCCCGGGGCGAGAAATCATGAGCCGTGACGCTGCCGATCCACCGCCTCGGCGAGCCGGCGGACACCGCCGCCGACCTCGGCCAATGCCAGGAAAAGGCCCAGCGTCACCAGCATGGCATAGACCCCTGCCAGCTTCATCTCCGGCGGCGCGCCAGTGAGGAAGGCGGCTGGTATAGGAAAGAGCACTACCAGCGCCTTGATACAAAACGAAACGACTTGGAGTGGATTGCGACCTTTGCCAACCTGCCGGGAATGCCCAACTTCACTCGCCGGGGCAACCTCAGCCATATTCCATACCTCCACGGCCCAAACGGTTCTTCTACCCTGCGGCTGACTACCGCGCCGCGCAGTACCATACACTCTATCTCGTCGGAGTACCAAGCGGTCTATTTCGGAGATGGCGCGGAATTTGTGTGCACGACCGACCTCCGTAGAGTGGAGGCCCCAAACGCGATGTATCGCGTTTGGGAGCCCTGCGCCATGCCACCACATCTCGTTTGGTCTATCCCCTGGGGATTGGTGGGCACAACTTATCCTACGCGGCTTATTCTTGGGCATGCCCTGTTGGCGTCAACTCGGGCCCAGTGTCACGCTTCTGCAATTTCCATACACTGATGAAGTAGAAACACAGACCCGATACGATGACTCCCGGCACCTGGAGTGCCGCCACAACTCCTACAAAGGGGTTCGTCGGTCGCCCCCAGCAAAGAGAAGCGTACACGTTGGCGGCGTATATCGGCGCGAGCACTATGGCCGGCACCATGATCCATCGAAAACGCAGACACCCTTTACTTAGCATGGCCAAGACCGCAGGGAGACCGAAGAATAGCGCGACGAAGTATACTTCCAGGACTCCGACCTCAAACCAACATAGGGCCAGCATGATATTGGCAATATCGCTCGGATGCCAGCCGAGGTGCGCGAGAACACCATCCATGCAGATGCTCAGCCAGATTCCCACGATCGCCGGCGCAAGCAGGAATCCCAGAAACAACCGGAGACCCATCAGCCATTTTCGAGAGTGCATCTTCCAGTCCCAATCAATAGCGCTGCCGCCGTGACGTGTTTCGCGTGAGTCTGCTGCCATTATGCCTCAAACGCGAAAGGAAGGCAAAGGAAAGAATACGTTTGGTTGTGCCTTCAGACAAATGCCCTACGTTGACTTGTGGTACGTGGACTCTACAATGACATGTGAGTTTGGGCCCGGCTTCGCCGTGCTCAGCCGCAACCAAAGGTACGGGCGAATGATGATCCGCCCCTCCATCAAACCACTTGAAGGGGTGCGAAATGAGACGATGCACGGTTGCCACGATGATCGCGTGCTTAGCGGCGCTGGCCGCACTCGGCTGCCATACCCGCTCCGCGCAGGCGCAGCATCCCGCCGCGGCACCGGATCAGCCTCTGACGCCGGGACGGGCCATGTACATCGGCGTGGACTACTATCCCGAGCACTGGCCGCGCGAGCGCTGGGAGACCGACGCCCGGCTCATGAAAGAGGCCGGCTTCAACATCGTCCGTCTGGCGGAGTTCGCCTGGATCGACATGGAGCCGCGCGAGGGTCAATTCGATTTCGCCTGGCTGGACGATGCGCTCAAGCTGCTCGCCCGCTACGACATCGACGTGATCCTCGGCACCCCCACCGCCGTCATGCCCGCCTGGGTCGCCCGGAAGTACCCCGAGACCCTGCGGACCAAGGCCGACGGCACGCAGATCGTCTGGGGCGGCCGCAAGAACAACTGCTACTCCAACGCGGACTACCGCCTGCTCTCCGAGCGCATCACGCGGGCCATGGCCGAGCACTTCGCCCAAACGCCCAACGTCATCGGCTGGCAGACCGACAACGAGTTCGGCGGCGAGGAATGTCACTGCCGCTCGTGCCGGGCCGATTTCCAGACGTGGCTGCGGCAGAAATACGGCACGCTGGACGCGCTCAACCGGGCCTGGGGCACTCACTTCTGGGGCCTGAAGTTCACCGACTGGGCCGAGATCACGATCCCCGACGACGCCACCGACCGGCCCTGGGTCATGGGCAACCCCAGCGCCTGCCTCGACTGGAAACGCTTCATCACCTGGCAGCACGTCCGCTTCCAGGCGGACCAGGTCAAGATCATCCGCGCGGTCTGCCCCGGCACTTCGTCACGCACAACTTCATGGGCCTGTTCCCGAACCTGGACTACTACGACCTGGCGCGAGGACCTCGACTTCGTCGCCTGGGACAACTACCCGATCTGGTCCGACAAGCCGGACATCCCGTACAGTGCCTCGCTGGCCGCCGACCTCATGCGGGGCCTCAAGCAGAAGAACTTCTTGATCATGGAGCAGACGGCGGGCCCCTGCGGCTGGGAGGCGTTCGGCCGCAACCCCTGGCCCGGCGAGATCCGCAAGATCGCCTACCAGCAGCTGGCCCACGGCTCGGACGGCCAGATCTGGTTCCGCTGGCGGACCTGCACGGTCGGCCGGGAGCAGTACTGGCACGGCCTGCTCGGCCACGACGGCAAGCCCCTGCGCCGCTACCAGGAGGCCGCCCAGACCGCGAAGGAATTCCGCCGAGCTCGAAGAGCACCTGCGCGGCACGACCGTCGTCGCGGACGTCGCGATCCTCTACGACTACGACAACCTCTGGTCCCTCGAATTCCAGCCGGGCTTTGCCGGCAACAGCCTGCAAGCCGCGATCCGCCGCTACTACGACGCCCTCTTCCGCGCCGGCGTCAACGTGGACATCGTCAACCGCCAGCGCCGACCTCGCGAAGTACAAGCTGGTCCTCGCCCCGGACCTGTCGATCCTGCCCGACGAGACCGCCGCCAAGCTCGACGCCTACGTGAAGAACGGCGGCGTCCTGCTCGCCGATTGCCGCACGGGCGTCAAGGACGAGCGCAACCTCTGCCACGACCGCACCCTGCCCGGCCTGCTCTCCCCCGCCCTCGGCATTCGCATCGAGGAGTACAGCCCCCTGCCCGCCGACTCGCCCTGCAAAGTCAACGGTGCCGACCGTCTCGGCGGCATCTACACCGCCATCCAGTACACGGACTGGATCACTCCGGAGACCGCCGCCGTGGTAGCCGGCTACGCCGACCAGTGGCACCTCAAGCCCTACGCCGCCGTCACGCGCAGACCTACGGCAAAGGCAAAGCCTGGTACGTCGGCACCGTCGTCAAGGAGACTGCCTTCTACGACAACCTGGTCGCCCAGCTCTTGAAGGACGCCGTCATCGACCCGCTGGTCACCCCCCCTCCCGGCGTAGAAGTCTCGCTCCGCCAGGGCTCGAACCGGCGGCTCCTCTTCCTCCTCAACCACACCGACGAGCCCAAAACGGTGAAGGTCCCCAAGGACAAGACCGAGCTCCTGACCGGCCAGAAGACCGGCGACTCCCTCAACCTCGACCGCTTCGGCGTCGCCGTGATCGAGCTCTGACCCCGAACAGCGGATGAACGCCAGCGGACGCTCACTCCTCGACTGGGAACTTCGTCCCCGCTCGACGGTAATCCGGAGCGACAATCGCCCGCCGAGCTATTCTTTGCGCAGTCCCAAAAGCACCGGGTTCCCTCGGTACGCCAATCACCTACAACTCAAATAGGACCCCGACCAGAAGATATGCATGCAGAATGTCTTGGGTTTTCACGTGTATCGGATCCTCTACGTCATTCAGATTCATCGAGCAAAGAACCCACTCCTTGTCTGACGGGTAACAGCGTTTGATCACCGTCCCGACATTCGCAATGTCCACGCACGCAAGATCCCGGCTCTTCACCCTTCGGGTGTCGCCCTGCGCACCAATACGAACTGGTTCTCGCGAACAAGTGGCTCCATGCTCGTCCCTTTGATGCGCAGCCCTACGATATCGACGAACCAATCATCGGGCAATTTGAATGGCACCCACTCATGGCCCGATCTCGTGCCCAACTTGCTTTGCGCCTTCGAATAAGACGCCCACGACGCGGCGTACCAAGTGCTTGCCACAAGAAAGCGGGATCGGTGGCCTCGGCGATGTGAGGTTGATCGCTTCGAGCGACATTGATTTGTCTGGACCTTCCCAAAACCTCCGCAGATATCTTCCACGTTGTTCCGTCTCGACAGCAACCAAGTCTCTGCTCATTGGTGTGGTTTCTTTACTGTCGAGCAGCACGTACTGCCCCGTAAGAGCAACTGGACTAATCACATCGTCCATCACGACGGCTACCTGATGGCCCGCCAGGTGATGGGGCGTTTGCTCATCCCATTCTATTCCTTGGCCGTTGTGTGCGGCCGCTGCCTCACGAACAATGTCCAACTTCCAGGAGGGAATCGCTGTAGGAAGCGACAGAATCTGTAGACTCGGCGCAGGAGCTATGGCCAACGAGGAAAGCTCACATTCATATATCTTCTTGAATCTCTGTAACTCCTTGTCGACGCATCTCTTGCAGGCTTTCAGGGTCTTGAGGGCTTCGTCAAATTCCGTGTCCGTAGCGTCCTCGTCATGCGCCAACCTGTGTACGTCGTCAATGAAGGTCGGTGTCAGAGCGTCAACGATTTCCTGCCTTTCTTTAGTCACCACGCGTCGATCGGTGATTGTACCGTATTTGTTCACGGTGCCTTTCAGGTTGTTGTGTAGCCAGAACTGCTCGGGGCAGTACCCACTCAATGCCTGAAGACTCCTTTCTATCCATCGCCTTAGGTTACCTGCTTGGTCACGCCAGTTGCCACGGTTGTCTTTTATCGCACGCTCGACCCGATCGAGTATGTCGCCTGGTCCAAAGCCAACCTCATCACAGACTCGGCTCCGTGGCACCATTTCAAGTCGCTCTGCCCCGGCAAACGTTCGCTCTGCCAGCCTGTAGAAGCCCTCATAGTGCGTGGCCAATATGACCTGCTTAGATCCCAGAGAGGGCCCGATAACACGGTTGACCAACTTTGCCTTGTGCTCATCGTCAAGCGAGACGGCTGGATCGTCAAGAATAGTTAGCCCCAGAGTCCCCTTCGATTCGTCCAGAAGCGCGAAAACGAAAGAAAGAACCAGAGCTCGCCGCCTTCCGGTGTTGCAAAATGGCCCAACGGGAACGAGTTGCTTGCCTGCACGCAAGTAGGCATTGATCTCGTCCTTTACATTCGGATTTGCTGCGTGTCCGTGCGTCAACATCTGGAGTTCCAGAATTTCGCTGTCGTAGAGCCGGCGGAAATACGCTTTCATTTGCGTGTCAAGCTTGCGGACCATGCCTATTACTTCACTTCTGACGTTGGTCCCGAGGTCTTTGATCGCGTCTCCGGTGGTCGCCCAGCTTTCATACTGCTGTATTGTCCGCTGAAGTTCCTCCTTCTTCTTCACATGGGCATACAACTGCTTGGTTACCTCGTAAGCAGGATTCAGCGTTTTGATCGCCGTGTTCGTCGCCTTGCCTCTCTCAAGAACGACTTTCAGAGAGTCCTCCGCCCCGTTGTGCTTCGGCACAGTGAGAAGGTTCTCAACCGCGGCGGACAAAGCACTCTTGCTTTGAGCAACCGACCGGCAAAGTCGAATGTATGCCTTTGCGCCTGCCAATGCTTGGTCTAATTCAACAAATGTTCCTGGAAAGTCATCGTGGTAATCGCCCGCTAGGGCATTTGCCGTTGGCTCTGATTCTGTCCCCAGCCGGCCCACCACCGTCAGAATGGCGTGATCGAAACCCAGTATGACCTGCTGAAGGAGACCTCTTGAGGCCGTTGCTTTCAATGTATTCCAGTCGGAAAGGAGCCGCTCTGGCAGCGTCTTAGAAGCCTCATTACGTGACTTGAGAGGCACCAGTCTGTTGAGTTCGCCGAGTAACCGCGACTCCAAATCGCTTATCTCCGTTCGCAAATGAGGGCAATGCGCCAGTGCCCTCAACTCCTCAAGTCTGCCTGCAACGATTGGCGTTTTATCCAAGCTTTGTCCGCATACTGGGCACTCTTGTGCTCCCTCAGGGAAATGGGTTGCCGCCAAGAGCATGAGAGATGCCTTCGAATCTACATTTTCCTTCCGTGCCCATTCAAGTCGTTCAGTGACTTGCCTCTGCGAGTCCTCTCCGAATTCCCGTAGCCGCCGCTCCAATTCAGCCAGTTCGTCTTCCGCAGGCACAGCGAATCCAATACTGTTGGCAAAGAGTTGGGACAGCGGCTTATCTAATTCGTCGATGGCGGTCTGCACCTGTCCTGGCAGGTTCTCAAGCTGTTCCTTGAATTCCGCAAATCCTTCGGAGCCTTCCTCAGGGATTTGAATTCCCAGATCCGCGGCGAGTTGCTTTCTACTCCCCGCTATCGTGTCCTTCATAGCCTTCCCAAAGGTCTCGACGTCCGACAAAGTTCTTTTGTCGCCGACCGCCTTTGCGTAGAAAGGCAATCCTGAGATAGTGGCATCTTTCATTTCCCCCAACCGTCGCAACGTCTCAGCGACGTGATTTTCTTCCGCCGCAAGTTCTCTTCCCTTCATCCTCGTGGCTTCGCGACGTAGCCCGACAACAAGGCGGCCCGCCACATCGGAAATAGCTTCGAGGTCGTCCAAGCCCAATGATCTGCGAAAGAATTCGAAGTAACTCCGCATCCTTGCCAAAGCGGATGTGTGGTAGTCGGGCCGGCATGACTAGATTCAGTTCGGCATCCAGTTCGCAGATCCCCGCCTCCTGCAGAGACTTAATGGGCGTCCACGCTACGCCATCGGGCGACATACTCAAGCCGGTTATGCTGTGGCGCCGAACCCAGACTTCGGATGCCCCTTTACCAATAAGCTGGACTTCCACGTAGTACTCTTCGTTTGGGTCTGTGTTTCTCTCAGTGCTATCGGTCAAAGCAAGCGCGTCTGGACGCTCACTCGCATGAGGAGTTGGCCCATCAGCCGAGTAGACCTTCTCCCAGGTAGGCACTTCCGGGGGCTGGTCATCGCGGAAAATTCGACCTGTCAAGCAATAGCTGATGGCCCCTAGCAAAGAGGATTTCCCGGAGCCGTTCGGGCCATACAACAGATGGGAGTCTCCGCCAAGATCATGCTCCCATTTTACACCAGAAGGAGCCAATCCTCTGAAAGAACACGCACGGAGCAACCCAATCTTGTATGCAGGACGGGCAGGTGTCTCCTTCCGTTCGTGCCCGCCCTGTTCCTCGTGCATGCCTTCAGGCTCGGTTTCCAGTGACTCTGCTGCCTGCGTCAGGAGCCGCATCACTTCATCAACAAGGTCTTGTCCCTTGAGAACATCCAGCCCCGGAAGGTGCGAGGCAAGGACACCGAGGAGGCGTGCCTCTTCCTTGGTCAGCGCCCCAATGGTCTGGCCTCCCAGTTGAACACGTTTACCTTCGCACAGATTCCTGATGATCTCGCCAGTGCGGGCGTTTAAGTTCTCGAACATCTCTGTTTCTCGCTATAAGAGAGTCCCGAAGTAAATATATCCACTTCGCCCTGCAGTCCTCATCGCATCCGCACAACGTCGCCTCACGCCAGCACATAGACCATCGGCTACTCAGTGGCGAAAGATGCGACGGAATCCACATCTGGCGCACACTTGGGAGTTTCTTGGCCTCCGCATACGCCACACTCACTGTCACGAGTTGCATGATAACAAGAGGAGGACAGGAAGGCAAACCAGGAATATGTGCGTGCCGTCCTTTATTGGCGGGAACGGGACAACCTCAGGTACTTCTTCGAGTTGTGACCATGTATGGCCGATTGCATTCAGGACGCCAACGGGCTGAATCGCGGCTCGACTTTCTTCGTGCCCTTCGCATCCTTTGCGGTGGAAGCACGGTTGCGAGTAGTCCGCCGAAACAACGCATCCCCCGAATCCAGAAGACTTCCCGCGAGAATTCGTGTCCGCAGCAGAGTCGCGACGCGGGAAGGGTAGCAGGGTGTGAAGAGCGGCGGCTACGCCGCGGGGTTTGAAGGGTGACAGGGTGTGAAGAGTGTGAAGGGGGCAACTCCGGCCTGCGATCCGTTTTCCTCCGTTCTCCGTGTCCTCGGCGTCTCCGTGGTGAGAACATCGGCGTCCATTAGTTCATCTGCGGCTCTATTGCCTCGACGCACGCCCGGCCCTCGCGGGGGCAGGCTCCCTACGGTTAGGAACCTGGATTCCCGCCTTCGCGGGAATGACAGAGTGGGAATCTGCGAAAATCGGGAGATTGCCGCCCTTCGCTCGCAATGACATGATCTGTGGATGGCCTCTCCTAAGGACTGCCTCCGGTCGGCTGCCGTCCGTCCATAAGTCCTTATTCTCAAAACACTTCGGCCGTCGAGCCGAATATGAGCATCATAGCACTCATCATCCGCCGCAAGAACAAATGAAAGAGATGTGGCCGAAAGGAATGTGATCCCCGTGCAGGCACGCAGGGCCGTCCCCACCTGGGCCCGTGCCGCGCAATCGTCCGGCTTGAGCCGCGCGGCTTGGCGATCGCGCTCGACGGCCTGGTCCAGGTTGCCCTGCTCCTCCAGTAAGGCGGCGACGTTACGGTGGGCGTCGTAGTTATGGGGATCAAGTTCCGTCATGCGCAGCCAGCGTTTCAGGGCCTTCGGCTTGTCGCCCCTTGCAATGACATCAATGTGATCTGCCCAGCGACTTTGCGTCCGCCCTGGGGATTGCCTGTGGAGCTTTGCCGAAAGAGTAGTAGAATGAGAGAGTCCGTAGTTCTCCCGGAAAGGAACGGCCACGATGCACAAGACGGCACGGAAAACAGCAGGCTTCACGCTGATCGAATTGCTGGTGGTCATCGCCATTATTGCCCTGCTCATGGGGATCCTGATCCCGGCCTTGAGCAAGGCCCGCAAGCAGGCCTGGGGGGTCACGTGCGGCAGCAATCTGCGGCAGGTCGGCGTGGCCGCCAACGTGTTCGCCCAGGATCACGACAACAAGATCCCCCGGGCCGACGATTTGCAGTTGTTGAGCGGGCACGCGAACGAGGAGACCACGCGCTGGTTCAAGGCCCTCATGCCGTACCTGGCCCAGAGCGTCGTGAACGGGGATTATCGCCTCGTGAAGATCTACCGCTGTCCCGCCTATCCGGAGAAGAGGCACACCGTCTGTTTTGCCGTCAACGGCTGGAAGGACGGGGTGAACGTGGTCGTGGGCCTGACGCGGCTGGTGGACATCAAGCAGCCGGGGGGCAGGATCTACCTGGCGGATTTTGAGGACTGCACCGAGCAGTACATCGTGGCCAAAGAAACGGATGCCGGGCTGGGGAGAACCGATGTGTTCATCCCCGATCATCTAAGCGCCTCGAACGTTCCGTATTCGAGCTGGGCGGGTCGCCGCCTCGCGCAGAAGCGTCACAGGCAAGGTTACAATGCCCTGTTTCTCGATTGGCATGTCAGCTACATCCAGGTGGAGCCGGAGGACCCCGAGTTCAAGCAGCAGGAAATCAAGCTGTGGAATGTCACGAAGTAGCGGGATTCCGGAGAGCAGGGGCGAATCGGTGGTTCACTTGAGGCCGCAGAGGTTGAACATGCTGTAGAACATGTAGGTGTCCCCGTACTTGGGCGCCAGCATGTCGAATACCATCTGGTCGCTCCCGCGGGTCTCCGTCACGATCCGGCGGATCTCCTCGAATTGGCGTTGCACGTCCGGGTCGATGGTCCAGCCCTGCGCCTCTGCCGGCGTCCCGGCCGCCAGAGAATGCACCAGCAAGACCTCGGCATAGTGGCGGGGAAGCTGGGTGTAACCCAATGGCCTCAGCAACGGCAGACGGCGGATGAGCTCGCCGCGCTCGTTTCTCAGGAGCATGCACGCCATGAGATACTCAAACGCCAGGCGGTGATCGGGCTTGTCTTCCAGCAAATCTCTCAGCGCCAGCGGGGAAACCCCGAGCGACGTTTCGTCCCGGGTGGGCCTGCCCCTGCGCCAGGACTCCAGGAGCGGATCGGTCTGGGCACGGACGGGATCGGCGACAATCGGCTGCCAGCGGCGGACATACTGTCGAGAACCCGCGTATTTGCGCAGGGCCGCAAAGAAGACGCGTGCCGATTCGTACTGCGCTTTGGCCAGATGGATCCGGACCAGCGCATCCAGCACGGGGGGCGAAGGTCCCTCGTGCGCGAGCAGCTCATACGCATTCTCCTGGGCGGCGTTCAGGCAACCCAGATCCAGGTACAACTCGAGCGACTTGGCGCGCGTCAGACGGCCGGACATATCATCAAAACGCATGTATAGCGTCTTGAGGTCGTCCTGGGGGAAGACGAACAGCTCGCTGCCGAGACGGCCCGTGTGGGCCAGGGCGCGGTTGATGTCGAAAACGCCGGAGCGGGTAAACTGGTGCTTGCCCCGCATCCGATGGGCCAGGGCCAATACGCGATCCCAGTTGCGCTGTTGGGCATAGTAATGCAGCGCCCGCTCATCATGTGCCTGCGTTCGCGAGACCAGCAGGCAAAAGACCAACGTCACGGCCACCGCGAGCATGCGCAGGCCCACTCGCATGCGAGGGCCAGCCTGCCACCAACGAGTTTGCCGGGTCTCGCGAACAGGTGGAGGACCGCCCTTGCGACCCCCACCTTGTGTGCTTCTTCTGGTATCGACCTCCAGGAGGGCTTCCCCCCCGAGTGCCACCAGAATCATGCCAGGGACGAAGAAATGCAGAGCGAGCGCCAGCCAATTGGCCACGGGGAAGAAGTTGAGGGGCTTATCCGGGTCCCAGGGTGTGCCGGCCGCATAGATCGCCTGAGGTTCCAGGCCGAAGACGAACCGGCCCAGGACAAAAAGCCCACCGATCGCCAAGACCATCTGCACGAGCGCCAGCCTGATCTTTCGATGCCGGAAGGCCTCGGTCAGGCATACGATGGCGGCGAAGACCAGGGCTGCGGCGCCGGCCAGGTAATAGAGCACACCCAGGAGAGCCAGAAACGACCCGGCCCGCCCGCGTAAGGTCCGCGCGCCGAACGCGTCATAAAGGATGGCCGTCCAGACCGACAGTCCCACGGTCAGCAGCACCGGCAGCGGGTCCTCGTAGTAGTCACTGTAGATCATCAGAGCCAACAGCAGAGGAACCCAGGCCAGGTCTCGGAACCGCCCTGCCCGCCGGGAGCGCAGCAGGTGCTGCACTCCCAGCCAGAGCACGCCGAGGATGACGGCAACGGTCAGAGCGCCCAGCCACGACTGAGAATAGCTTTGTGCCAGGAGAGCGGCCAAGGCACGTGTGGGCCCGCCCGGAGTACTGAAGGCCGCGTGAAAGAAGGCGCCTTCCCAAGCAACGATCGGATAGGCGGTGAACACGCCAAACCCATAGTACAGCAGGTGCGGTTCAATCCCCTGCCACAGGTAGACGAAGAGCCCCAGAAAGAGGACTGCCGCCAGGCAGGATTCGAGTCCGTGATGATCCAGAATGCCGTCACGACCCATGTCTGTGATCCTCAAGATGCTCCGACCTGTCTGCACAATCTTGTTTCCTGAAAGCGGCGCGGCTCCACACCTCGATGCCAGCCATCGTGCATCATAACTCGTGGCCGCCACGAATCCAAGTGTGCGACTAGACTTCGTGGCATCCGTGCGCCCCACCTGTCATCCCTTCGGCTGCGCTCAGGGCAGGCTCTGAGCGGCAGCGAAGAGCCTGTCCTGAGCTTGCCGAAGGAATCTGGGCCTAGCACAGTAACAAGCGCTGCCTACATTCGTTGGACAGATGCTTCACTTCGTTCAGCATGACAAATGCCGGGAGGGCCTCTGCGAACGTAGTCGCACATGAAGCCAATGGCTGCGGGAAAAACGTTGGCTTCTTTCGGAGGTACAGTAAGATGAAGGCCGTGTTTCTGCCTGCGCACGGCAGACAGGATGGTACGATCCGTTGGTTGGCCTTGAGACGTGACGATGAAATCAGGCAGGCCTTCTTGACAACGCCTTTGGTCCTGCTGGCCTTCGCGGCGGCGTGGTCGGTGGGTGCCTGCCGGGACGAGACGCCTGAATCCGTCGTTACCGTGCCCCGATTGCCGAAAGTCACGCCGGACTATGTCGGCATTATGGTTCCCGCCCAACATCGCGCCGTTGAATTTCGTGATTCGCGAACCGGGCCGGAAATATCGAGCCAGGATCCATTGTGCCGCAGGCGAGACCATCGAAGTCGTCAGCAAGACCGGTGAAATCGTAATCCCTGCGAACCGAGTGGAGAGACCTGCTGACTCACAATGCCGGCCAGGAGATGTATGTCGACGTCTGCATCAAGACCGAAGCCGGGACCTGGAATCGGTACCAGACCATCGTCAATACCATCGCGGCGGAGGAAATCGATCCCTATCTGGTCTACCGCTACATGACCCCCTCCTCCTATGCCGGCAAGCCGCTGCGCATCTGTCAGCGGAACCTCGAGAGCTTCGAGGAAGAAACCGTGCTCGACACCAAGTCGTTCGGGGACGGGTGTGTGCATTGCCACAGCTTCATTGGCAATAGTCCCGGCAAGATCCTCATCGGCATGCGCCACATCACCCTTGCCAGTGCGACGCTGTATGGGCACGAGGGCCGAGTCGATAAGATCGGCACGAAGTTCGGCTATACGGCGTGGCATCCCAGCGGCAGGATCGTGGCCTACTCCGTCAACGATGTCCGGCAGTTCTTTCACAACGCCCGAACGGAAATCCACGACGTGGTCGATCTCGATTCCGCGATCTTCTACTACGACATCGCAGCAGCCAAAATCAAGACCGCGCCGGCCCTCGCCGACAAGAAACGACTGGAAACCTATCCCGCCTGGACGCCGGACGGCAAGGTCCTGTACTTCTGCAGTGCGCCGCTATTGTGGGCGACCTCGGAGACGCCGCCGCCCCCGCGCTACCGGGAAGTCAAATATGACCTGATGCGCATCAGCTACGATCTCGAAACCGATCGCTGGGGCCCCTTGGAGACGGTCTTGAGCGCCGCCGATACCGGCCGGAGCATTCTGCTGCCGCGCGTTTCCCCGGATGGCAGGTTCCTGCTATTTTGCATGGCCGAATACGGCTGTTTTCCCATCTTTGGGCCGACCAGCGACCTGTATCTCATGGATCTCCGGACCGGGTCGTACCGCCCACTGCCGATCAACAGCGAGTACGCGGAGGCCTGGCATAGCTGGTCGAGCAACAGCCGCTGGATCGCCTTCAGCAGCAAGCGAGAGGGTGGCGTCTTCACCCGGCCGTTCATAAGCCACGTCGACGCCGACGGCCAGTTCGCCAAGCCCTTTCTCCCGCCGCAGCGGTCCCCATCTTTCTACGATTCGTGTTATTGTGTCTACAACATGCCGGAGTTGGTGACCGGGCCGGTGCCCGTGGACCCGAAAACGCTGGTCCGAGCCGCCGTCGGCTCGACGCAGATCCACGTCGATTCGATCACCGGCGCCACCCCGAAAGTCAACGGCGCCGAGTCATCACAGGCGTCAGGCGATCAACTACACGAATGAGAACGAACTCCCTGTTCGTACCACTACCTGTTGAAATCCTGTCTTCTCGCGAAGGACTATGTCGCAGCAACAGGAAATACCCGTATTCTCGCGCCCGGCTCAAAACCTGAAGTAGATGAACGGATTGAAGCCACCCGCGACCAGGGCCATGCAGGACCAAACCAAGACGATGGTAGCCCAGCCCACCTGCAGGGCACCCGCGAAGCGATAAGCGACCAAGCGGTGGAACATCGCGCACGGCCAGGGTGTCGAGGCTATTGCGGCCACGACCAGCCAGGGCCACAGGTGCAGGACCCCCAGAGCATGAAGAGTGGTCAGGTGGCCCATCCCATATCCACCAAACAAGGCGCCAAGCCAGCGCCCCATCGCCGAGAAGTCCTCCACGCGAAAGAACACCCAGCCCAGGGTGAAGGCCAGAATGGTGTAAAGATGCTGAACGGGAACGGGAAGACGCTCCAGCACGTGGCCCCACAGAAGCCTCTCGCCCATGAGCAGGACGCCGTAGTAGCACCCCCAGGCCATGAAGTTCCAGCTCGCACCGTGCCACAGGCCTGTCAGGCCCCAGACGATCAGCAGATTCCCGATCCAGCGGGGGGTGCTTACGCGATTCCCGCCCAAAGGGATATACAGGTAGTCTCGGAAGAAGCTGGACAGCGAGATGTGCCACCGACGCCAGAAGTCGGTTACGGATCTGGCAATGTACGGATAGTCGAAATTTTCCAGGAACCGGAAACCGAACATCCGTCCCAGTCCGATAGCCATGTCCGAGTATCCCGAGAAGTCGAAATAAATCTGAAAGGCGTAGGCCAGAAAAGCGAACCACGACGGCAGGGCACCCACCACCGGATCGGCGGCCAACACGGTATCCGCAATGTACCCCATCGTGTTGGCGAGCAAAGCCTTCTTGCCCAGTCCTATACAGAAACGCTCAAGGCCCCGGGCAAATTCGCCCAGACTCTCCCGCCGGCCGAGCATTTCGCTCTCAATCGTCACGTAGCGCACAATGGGACCGGCGATCAACTGCGGAAACATCGCATGGTACGCCGCGTAGACCACGGGATTCTTCTGCGGAGCAACGGTGCCTCGGTACACATCGACCAGGTACGAGACGGCTTGAAACGTGTAGAACGAGATGCCGATGGGCAGAGCGATCTGCGGCACCGGCCACGCCACCCCGAGGACGGCATTCAGGCTCCGCACGATAAAGCCCGCATATTTGAAAACGCCGATGCCCAGCAGGTTTAGGGCAATGCTCCCGGCCAGCAGCCAGGCCCGGCGGGAATGCCAACGCACCAGGACCAGTGCCAAGGTCCAGTTGACCAGACAGGAGGCCAGAAAGAGCACGATGTATACCGGCTCGCCCCAGGCGTAGAACAGGATGGAGACGAGCAACAGCCAGGTATTGCGCCACCGCCGGCTCGACCGGGCGTAATAGCCGATCAAGGTCCAGGGCAGGAAGAAGAACAGAAACGTCAAACTGGAAAACACCATCTCGGAGACCTCCGCTATTCGTAAGGCTCCAGGGGCTTGAGTCCCAAGACCCAATACTGACTGCCGAGGAACAGGACATTGGTGATCTCGTGAGATGAGAGAAACTGGTCGAGGTCGAATTCCTCACCAACGTCCTTCGCATAGAGCCGCAGATCGACGAACCATGTGCGAGAGAAATGGGCGGCCAACAAAGGCTCAATGCAGTTGTCAAAGGAATCGCTGATCACCAACAGATTACCTGTCGTTGACCAGGCGGAGGAATATTCGACCAAGCCGTAGTCGATCCCGAAATACTTGGCGTAGTGATTGGCGAATCTGCCCCGTGGGTGCTTCCCGGCCCAGTACTCGCACTTGGCATTTCTCTGGCGGGCCTCAAAACCGCAAATACGCACCGTTTGTTCGGGCAGATCAAAGATGCCATCTTCAACGGACTCCACGAGCTCATCGAAATATCCGGCTCTTCGAGCGTAAGAACCTCGGAAACCCAGATCGAGCAACGGGGCCCAGCGTTTCGGCTCCAGGGGGACCCGACTCAACGATCCGCATACCTGCCGATAGGCCTGGTACATACCGGAGATATTGAGGTGGTGGTCTGTCCGGTAGTATTGCACGACCACGTCCCGAGGACAGGAACCCTCGCCCGCCCACCCATAGCCGACCTTGCCGTTCAAAAAGTTGCGGAACTCCCGTGCATACGTCTCGCCCGCCAGATATTTCTGTTCGCCGTACGCGTCCATGGCGCACCAGTCCGCGACCCCCAGGATCGAAAAGACATGGAAGCGAACGTTGGGCCACGTTGAGGACAGTTGGTTGTAATAGGCAGCCCGGTCTGCGAGTTTGCCGCGGTCCTCCCGGTGATACGCCGTTGCCTCACCACAGAGGCGCAGATCCTTGCCCTCGCCCACCAGATTGTACCCGCCCCAAAGCGGCTGCGCGCCCACAGACTGCCGGAGGAGAACCAGCGACCCATGGGAGAGCCAAGCATAAGAACTCCGGTAAACCGGCAGCAGCATCCCTTTGGATCCTGGAAAATTCTCGCGTGCCGCCGTCTCAAATCTCTCCTGGAAAGTGCCCGCCAAGAAGCGACGTGGTGTGGGCCTCGGAAATCCCGGAACACTGTCTGTCTCCTCCTGATCTGCGCCGCGTGCGTGCGTGACTCCGCGAATCTTCCCCCGCAGTTCCGTCCAGAGCACGTCGGTATACTTGATCCCCACACAGAGTTGCAGTGCAACGAAGGCAACGATCAGGTCGGCGTGCCGAGGCCAATTATTGTCATCTTCCGTCTCCAAAGGCATTACCCCCACAAAATCCGCCCCACGTTTCGGCGGCAAATGCCCGAACTGCCGCATAGGCTGTATGGAGTGGGAGCGGCCGTGCCATCAACACCACCGGCCCCGGCCAATCCTCAGGGTCTAGTCAGAAAGGACCAGCCATGTCCACACTAACAACCACCCTCGTCGTAGTCCTGAGCTTTTGCCATTGTCTGCGGCTGTCCGAGAGCAAGACCTTTGGTAAACTGGTCTGGGCGGCCATCCAGTTCTCCCAGGCTTTTCTGGCCCAACTCGGACGCACGCTCGCGCGGGAGCATCCCGTCGCCGTCAAGCAATTTATCAAACACGTGGGCCGCTTTTTTATAGGCAATTTCCGCATCGAACCGATCCGAGCGACAGAAGGTTTGATCCCGCGGCTGTTGGTCAGCCTCGCTTGAGCAGACATTCGCCTCGTTCAATGGTTGGTCCGGGCCGCCCGAACAAGAGGAGCCGTGGTATCTCATGACCAATGTCGCGCACCTCAAAGCCAGGGCCCTGTCCCAGATCTTCGCCCGGCGGACGACCATCGAAAAATCCTTCCGCGCCGCTCAGAGCAAACGCCATGGTTCTGCCCTGCAACGACCCCTTTCCAACCTCCGACGAGAAATCCTCAGCCAAAACCCGGGAAGAGTCAGCCAGATTTTGTCTTGACACCCTCCGAAATTTCTTCACCATGATACGTTATGAGCCAGAATGAAAAGCAATTCCCCTTGACCGGCGTCAGGCTCGGAGAGAGCGAAGGCTTTCATCGCGGAACCGTAACCCCATGTCCACGCTATCTCGGAGGGCCAGCCATGTCAAAGCAAATTGCCCGTCGTGACTTCTTGAAGACGACCGCCGCCTCCTCGGCCGCGGTGGCCGGCGCGTCGCTGGCCAGTCAGCTCAGCATCGCCCCGCGCGCCTACGCGGCGGGCAAGGAACAGATCAGGATCGGCCTGATCGGCTGCGGCGGGCGGGGAACGGGGGCCGCGACGAACGCCCTGAGTGTCAAACCGAACGTCCGACTCGTGGCCGCCGCAGATGTCTTCGAGGACCGGATGGAGAGCAGTCTCGGGCGGCTGAAGGAGAGCTTCCCGGACCGGTGCGATGTCCCCAAGGAGCGGCGTTTCCTGGGGTTCGATGCCTATAAGAAGGTGCTTGAATCCGACGTGGACGTGGTGCTCTTGACCACCCCGCCGGGGTTCCGGCCCATGCAGTTTGAGGCGGCGGTGGAGGCCGGCAAGCACGTGTTCATGGAGAAACCGGTGGCCGTCGATGTCCCCGGCGTCCGGCGGATTCTGGCCGCCGGCCGGCGGGCCAAGGAGAAAGCGTTGAGCGTGGCCGTGGGCTTCGACTTCCGCCATGAGCCCAATCACAAAGAGTGCGTGAAGATGATCCAGGATGGTGCCCTCGGCGAGATTCACCACATGCGGGCGGCGTACAACAACGCCGGCGTCTGGGTACGCCCCCGCCAGAGCGGCCAGACGGAGATGCAGTACCAGGTCCGCAACTGGTACTACTTCAACTGGCTCTCCGGCGATCACATCGTCGAGCAGCACGTGTACACCCTGGAGACCATCAACTGGCTCAAGGGCGAGGCCCATCCGGTGCGAGCCAACGGGATGGGCGGCCGGCAGGTCCGGATCGGCAAGGACTTCGGCGAGATCTTCGATCATCACTTCAACGAGTTCGACTACCCCGACGGCTCCCAGTTGTTCAGCCAGTGCCGCCAGATTCCCGGCTGCTGGGACAGCGGCTACACGGCGTACGCCTACGGGACCAAGGGCTACGCCGTTATGGCCAACCAATGGGACTGCGCCATCCATGTGCAAGGCAAGGACCCGATCCGCTGGCCCAAGCGCAGCAGCGGTTACCAGGTCGAGCACGATGACTTGTTCGCCTCGATCGTGGAAGGCAAGCCCTACAACGAGGCCGAGTTCAACGCGATGGCCACGATGACAGCGATCCTGGGGCGGATGGCGACCTACTCGGGCCAGGTGGTGGCGTGGGACGATGCGTTCAACTCGACTCGGAGCCTGGGGCCGGAGCGCTTGGCGTGGGATGCCGAGCCGCCCGTCAAGCCCGGCCCGGACGGCATCTATCCCTGCGCGGTCCCCGGCGTGACCAAGCCTTTCTGAGCAGAGAAATCGGTGGGGCAAGCCCCACACACGCTTGTCAAAGTGAGAAATGACGGCTGGCGGACACCGATGCGTCGAGCCATCCCCTGCTGCGGGGATTGTCACGGCGTCTCGTTCGAGTACAGGTCGGTGCTGAGATACTTGAGGCCGCTGTCGCAGATCAGGAAGGCGATCGTCGCGCCGCGCTCGCGCTGGCGGAGCAGATGCAGGGCGGCGGCCAGGTGCGCGCCCGAGGAGAAGCCGCCGAAGATGCCTTCTTCCGCGGCGAGCATGCGGGCGCCGGCGATGGCCTCGTCATCGGTGACAGTCAGGTAATCCTCCACCAGCGTGCGGTCGAGCAGCGGCAGGTCCGCCCGGCAATAGCCGCCGCCCTGGATCTTATGGCTGGGATTGGTGATGGGTCCGCCGGCCAGGGCCGGGGCGGTGGCAGGCTCGACGACGTAGCAGCGGACCGACGGGTTCTTCGACTTGAGGAAGCGGGAGGTGCCCGTAAACGTGCCGCCGGTGCCGACATAGTCGAGAAAGACATCCACTTTCCCCTGCGCCTGCTCCCAGATCTCCGGTCCCGTGTGCCGCTCGTGGGCCAGCACGTTCGCCTGCTGCTGGAACTGATCGGCACGGAACGCCCCGCGCTGCCGCACCAGTTGCTGCGCCCGTTGCTCGACCAAGGCCAGGTCGTCGCCGGACACCTGGTTCGGCGGCGAGCCCGGAGCCTGGTCCACCAGCACCACTTCGGCGCCCAGGGCCTGCATCATGCGGGCGCGCTCCCGGGTGTTGCCCTTGGACATGACCGCGACGAAGGGATGCCCCAGCGCCCGGCACACGAGAGCAAGTCCCGTCCCGGTGTTGCCGCTGGTCAATTCGACCACGGTCTGGCCGGGCGCCAGTTCGCCCCCCTGGCACGCGGCGAGCATCATTTCCCGGGCAATCCGGTCCTTCTTGGAGAAGCCCGGGTTGAGGTAATCGAGCTTGGCCAGGAGCCGACCCTCAAGGCCGCTGAGCTTCGCGATGCGCTGCAGCTCCACCATCGGTGTGTTGCCGATGACCTCGATGATGGAGGCCGCACATTGAGGTGGGTGCACGGAGTGCGTGCGATGCCGATCGGATTTCATGGAGACTCCTTCCCGCCCTCCCGGCCATAGTCGAGCGGGATGTTGGCCCAGTGCCGCCAGAGGATGGCCTCGGGGGCCGAGCGGCGGCTGGCCGTGTAGATCCTGATTTGCGTGCGGGCGGGGTCGAGGGCGCGGAGGTCGGCGGTCAGGACGTAACGCAGGTTGAGGCCGCCGGCCTCAAAGAAGGTCACGGCGGCGGATTGGCCGTCGGGGGTGAGTTGAGCGGCCGCGCCGGGCTGGTACGTCGCGAGCCGGGTGTACCGGTACCGCTCCTGGGCCCGGCGGGCGATCCGCAGGTAGACAGTCTCGCAGGCGGCCGGGACCTCGAAGGAGTACACGTAGGCCGCGTGCCGGCGCAGACTCATGACGCTCGGCGGCCCGCCGCAACCGCCCAGCCACAGCAGCATCGACAGGATCGCGGTGGCCCAGCCGAGGGAAAAGCGAGCGGGGGTCGTGCTCCCGTTTTGCAGATGTTCAACGTCCATGTCCATCCTTTCTGTCGGCTGCATTATGGATGGAATCCGCGGCGGAGCAAGGGAAAAGCGGGTGGCGGGGATCGAACCCGCGTAGCTAGCTTGGAAGGCTAGTGCTTTACCACTAAGCAACACCCGCGTGGCGTCGATTGATTGTTCCGCAGTCCCGGCGTATAATGATCCGTTTCTGCGTGGGATTAAGTTAAGGGATGCAGATAAAAATGTCAAGGAAAATGAAAATCGCGGAGCGGGCGGCGGCGGCGAAGGCGGCCTCGATTCGGCTGGGGGCGGTCAAGACCGAGGCGAAGAACGACGCATTGACCGAGATCGCCAAGGCGCTGCAGGAGCATGCGGCCAAGATCATCCAGGCCAACGAACGGGACCTGGAGGCGGCCCAGACAAGCGGACTGGCCGCCCCGCTGCTCAAGCGGCTCAAGTTCGACGAAGGCAAGCTCGCCGACGTCTGTGCCGGCATCCACAGCCTGATCAAGCTGCCCGACCCGGTCGGCAGGACGCTCGTCGCCATCGAAATGGACGAGGGCCTGGAGCTCTACCGCGTCAGTTGCCCGATCGGCGTGATCGGCGTGGTCTTCGAGTCCCGCCCGGACGCCCTGGTGCAGATCTCGACCCTCTGCCTCAAGAGCGGCAACGCCGTGCTGCTCAAAGGCGGCAGCGAAGCGGCCCACACCAACCGCGTCCTCGCCGACACCATCGCCAAGGCCGCCGACGCCGCCGGCATGCCCGCCGGCTGGATTCACCTGCTCGAAACCCGCCAGGACGTGGCCGAGATGCTCGCCCTCGACGAGCAGATCAACCTCGTCATCCCGCGCGGCTCGAACGACTTCGTCCGCCACATCATGAACAGCACGAACATCCCGGTCCTCGGCCACGCCGACGGCATCTGCCACGTCTACGTCGACGCCGACGCCGACCTCGACATGGCCGTGCGGGTCACCGTCGATTCCAAGTGCCAGTACGTCGCCGTCTGCAACGCCGCCGAGACGCTGCTGGTGGACGCCGCCATCGCCCCCGCCTTCCTGCCCAAGGTCCAGGCCGCCCTGGAGGCCTGCGGCTGCCGGCTCAAGGGCTGCGAGCGGACGCGGGCGATCATCGCCATCGAGCCCGCCACGGAGGAGGACTGGGCCACCGAGTACCTCGACTACATCCTCTCGATCAAGGTCGTGGACGGCCTGGACGCCGCGATCGACCACATCAACCGCTACGGCTCCGGCCACACCGACACCATCGTCACCGCCGACCGCGAGAAGGCCGAGCGCTTCATGAACCTCGTCGATTCCGCCGACGTCTTCTGGAACGCCAGCACGCGTTTCAGCGACGGCTACCGTTACGGCTTGGGCGCCGAAGTCGGCATCAGCACCAACAAAATCCACGCCCGCGGCCCCGTCGGCCTCGACGGCCTGGTCATCTACAAGTGGAAGCTGCTGCGGCAAAGGCCAGATCGTCGCCGACTACACCGGCCCCAACGCCCGCAAGTTCACGCACAAGAAACTCCGATAGGACGATGAGCCGGCAACGGCCGATAACGGCAGCTGCCCAACCTATGGTTAGGCGGTGCCGTCCCTCTCGGGAGGATAGGCAAAAAGCGAAAGATCCTTGACACTACCTACACTCCTATCACGCGTCACTCAGCAGCCCATTTCGATTCCTCTCAATCGTGTTTCTCAGGAGGTCACAGATACCGCGGCCCCTACGAGCCGCTACGTGACTGTCAGCCTCGGATGCCATTCTGGAGCACAACACATCGACTATCCGAGGCCCGGATTCTGCCGCCCTCCAACTTGAGACCTAATTGTCCTACCACGTCCAATATTTGTTCCGGCGACACCTTGATGCCGGCTCGAACGCATAGGTCATCACTATTGATAATCTGTGCCGCCATTTCACAAAATCGCCTGGCGTCATCAGTTGTCATGCGGCGTACCTTCTCGCAACCGCATGTGGGAGCGTGTCCGAGACATCTGCGCCCTCGGCGATGTGCTCCGGTGTCGTCCCACAGCAACCACCCACCATACTGGCCCCCGCGGTGACCAGTTGAACGATAATCTGCCCGAACGCAGCAGGCTTGAGCGGCCACACCTCCCAATTCGTCTTCGGATCGACTTCCGGGCGACCGGCGTTCACCTGGAAAACCAGTGGCAAGCGAGTCATTCTCCGCATCTGTCTCGCCAATTGCGGCATCGCTTCCACTATCTCGCCGCAATTGGCGCCGAGGCCCTTTTTGCGCCGACCTTGGCAAGCTGGTCGACTGCCTCTGCAACGCCGTTAGCCCACGTAAGAGTCCGGAAGTCGTCGGGTCGCGAAGCAGGCGGGGTCTTGAACGCCATCGTGCAGATCACAGGGATGTCTTTCGTGGCGTCGGTCGCCGCCTGCACCGCTATGACCGCTTCCGGCAGATAGCACATGGTGTCGATCAATATTAGATCGACCTTCATCTCCGCCAAGGCGGCTATCTGTTCTTTGAATACCTCATAGAAATTCCGCTTCATTTCCTCTGCAATCATTCCCCCCTCGTCCAGTGCTTGCCAGAGCAGGTTCTCGTCTCCTGTCAGGCCCCACGTCGCCAAAGACCCAAACACCGGTTCCTGCGGACGCTCGACGCGCTATTTCGACGCTCACACGGTTCAATTTGGATACATCGTATTTGCGTTTACACTTCGCCAATTTCCGTCGATTGGCCGTGAAGGTATTGGTCAATATGACGTGGGCCCCCGCCTCGATGTACCTTGCGTGCACCTCGCGCACGGCATCAGGCCTCTCCAGTTCCAGCACGACGGGAGCAGCATCGCAACGGGGGAATCCACGAGAGGAGACCTCATGAGTTCTGTACCCATCGCTCCATCACAAAGCACCGTTCCCGACTCCAGGATTTCGGTCAGTTCCATTCTGTACTTCCTCACTTCCCGGATGCAACCACTCCGCGCTGCCAGCAGGTGGTCTGTCGTCTCCGTCACAAAGTCGCAGGTATTCGTCGACCCATCAGGACTGTGCACAACCGCCACAGAGCCTTCTGAGTCACTAAGCTAATAATCGTCTTGCTTCCTCTACTGCCGTGGGTGCATCTGTCGCATATCCATCTGCACCAATCTTGTCGGCAAAGCTTTGTGTCACCGGGGCGCCGCCGATCATGATTCTCGCTGTGACGCCAGCCTGCTTGAGGGCCTTGATCGTCTCTTCCATGCGCGGCATCGTCGTGGTCAGCAGGGCATCATGCCGATCAGGTCGGCGCCCGTGGCCTTGGCTTCCGCCGCGAATTTGTCTGGCGCAACGTCCACCTTCAAGTCGATCACCTCGAAACCAGCCCCTTCATCATCATGGCAACCAGGTTCTTGCCGATGTCATGTAAATCACCCTGCACAGTCCCTATCAGGAACTTCCCCAGCGGCTTGACCCCCGCTTTGACAAGCTCGGGCTCGAGAACCTCCATAGCTGCCTTCATGAAGTCGACCGATACAAGTACTTCCGGTATGTATATCTCATTCTGCTTGAGCGCTGCGCCGACAACATCCATACCTTTGATCAGCCCTTCATCGAGAACATGCTTGGGATCCCTGCATTCTGCGAGGGCTGCCATCGCCAATTCCTTTGCCCTCGCGAGTCTCACGGGCCCTCCCGTGGGTTGGATCTCATTAGCGTGGATCAGGTTATCTTTCAGCAACTCTACGGCATTCATCCACGTGCTCCTTTCCTAGTCTCGGCGGGCTTGAGGGTTACCCAGTATCTGCTTTTTCCCATGAAGTGATCCTTCTCAGAGCGTGAATTCATGGTGGCCCATTCGGGTTTGTGGAACCCGACAGACATTGAGAATGGTGATGGGATTGGGCGGAAACACCCATTGGCGCAGGTCTCCGCCGAGTATTCTCGGAGAGGCAAAGCCACTTGTCAGGTAGACCCGGCGCATCGGGCCACCAAGGGGATTCTTTTTCACGGGCAGGTTAGCCATACTGGTTATGAGTCATACCCTAATTCACTGTACTTGGTTCTCCAAAATAGCTACGATAATCAAGCTGCCCAACGCGGTCACTGAAAGACAGATGTACATCGCCAGCACCGGCGACTCTCCAGGAGGTTGACCTTGGGCCACTGCCAGTATCCTCGCGAGAAGAGAACATGCTGACTCAAGCAGAATCAAGAAGAACTGCAGACAAATAACGAACAGATTGAACCTTCCTGCCTGGGTCTGCACCTCAAGCTTAATTACCTTTGCTATGAATTGGGGAGCATGTCTCACTGTGTGTTTATGAATAACATACGCAAAGCCACAGAATGCCACGGCACCCAATATGCTAAGAAACAGATAGACGATATTCTGCAACATCATGTGCCCCTCAGCGAGCGCTCTCCGGAGTCCTTGCAGTTTGTTTGGCAAAACTCGTTGCCCCGATTCACCATCACGCTGATGTGCCATTTGGCTGATCTTGCCCATCAACCAGTAGCTGATAAAGGCGAGACATCCAAAGAAGGCAACCCGAAAATCGATAAACGTAACATTGAGCAACAGGAGCGCGCGATTGATGATGCACAGGCCACGAATCCGACTTCGGAGACAAGCATCACAAAGGCGTGTGGCGAGCAGCTTTATAGCCGTGAGAATCGATTCGCGTCCGCTCAAGATCTCGCTACGCAGAGATCGCAGTTCGTCCTTAATCTCGCGTAGCGTATCAGCCATCTTGGTCTTGCTCACCATAGAGCCCAGAACATTAGCATAGTGCTGTACTATCTCCTTGTCCTCAGGGGAAAAGTCACCTGTCCAACGACTCCCGATTCTCACAACTCCAACAACGTCACCAGACGGGTTCAGTACTGGATGAGCGAGGAATGCTCTGTTCATAAAATCGATGCCTGATTCGTCCTGATCCCTGTATTTCCCAAACCAAGTAAGTCCCGGATCGATCAGGCTCAACTTCTCAGGAGATCTGGCCCCGTCGCTCGCTGGAATGGCAAGTGTACGTCCGGTTTTAAGGACCCAACCTGTGAGTCCTTCTCCCGGCTTGTACGAAATCGATCCAACGAGGTTGGGCAATTCCGTCGAGGCAAACAACACGGCCTCTGAGTTGGGATCTTGTCCTAATCTCATGAATATGGAACAACCCGTCCCGCCTGTAAGGTCCGGCAGGTATCTCACAAGTGCTGCCGACAGGTCCTTCAAATCAGCCTGGGCGGGTATCGTTGTCATATATGACCTATCACGACAAGCCCGCAACGACAGTCCGAGATTGCCGGCAAGCCCATGTAACAGATGCTGGTCTTCTCGGTTAAAGGCACAGGATCGCTTGGCGCACAATCTCAAGAACGCCAAGCACCTGCTCCTCACATACGATGGGCACTCCGAGAAAAGACTCGATTTTGCGGATTGTGCGGGAGTCGGCGAATCCTGGTGATGTTATTGCATCCATCTCTGATCGGCTTTGACAGAGGACTATAGCTTCGCCTCCGCTGTTCTGCGGAACCTGAATGGCCCGCCGCGAGATAAACGGAATCAGTCCATTAGGGTCAGCCAAGTCAAAGCGAAATGATTGCGGCTGACCTTCGCCCCAATCCAAAACCGCTTGTTCCAGGAATGCGTTCCGGCCTCTGCCACGGAGCAGAAACACGCTTCCTGTGTCAAAGCCTAAAATCCTTTTGCACTGCACATAGAACCTTTTGCTGCACAGCTTCTCGTCCCGTAGACTTGCGGACCCTGAGCTTACTTCCTCAATCGCGCGTGAAGTCACCCGACGATTAGCTCTTTCAGACAACAACTCGGCAAAGCTTGCCAGAAGCGGTTTGAGTCTCTCAATCTTCTTCGCGTCACAGGGAGGGAGTTTGTCAAAGACACGCTCGAGCTTTTCACGCAAGCTGGCAGGTACTTCCGCACCGTGCTCTTTCAGGTTCGCCACAATTCTCTCGTAGTGTTCCTCGAAGGTGGAGCCCGGACAACGTCCTCTGCCAACATATATGTTGGCAACATGTCGGCCTGCAACTTCCACCGGAGCAACGATGTCTACAAGACCGGACGGCACGCATTCATAGACCAGGGGCTCGCCCAACGTTCTGGCTTCCTTTGCATACTTAAGATCCGACCACATGCAAAGAAAGTCTAACGCTTTGACTTCCCGAACGATTTCACAGAACGCAAATGGCGGACCTTTGGGTTCCACTTCTGTCAGTCGCCAGCGACAAAACTGAGCCGGATCTAATGGCATCTCTTGCCCAGCGTGGGGCATTCTCACGATACCCGCCGCCAAGCCGCTAGACGCAGCCAACGACTTGACTATCCTTTCCAAATCACCTATCTCAATCACATCGTCAAGGTCGATCCGATTCTCCAAACCTGGTGGCTTCGCAGTCATAACCGCCTTCCAAATCGCTTAAGTGAAGAGAATCCATCCGATGAAGAGAACCGAAGATGTCCAATGCGAATCGTCTGGGGCTGGGCCGTGTACCGGTTGGAAACCGCGGTCTTTCAGAGCAGAAAAGTCCCTTCTCATGCGCGAGCACGCCCTTTCTCCTCGCCGGCTGCCACCCATATACTCCTCGGTTCCTCCCACAGACCACAACATAGCCGACCGCGAGCCTTGAACATCCGGGAACCGCTGCATCTCCATACCATCTTCGGCCTCGAACTACTTCGTCACAGGTTCGTCCAAGATGCTCATCCACAGTACGTTGATGTAGTATGGCGGAAGTGGCTGGCAAGGGCAAGGAAAAAGTCACGCGGGTGACCCTTTTCGGAGGACGGAAGACGGAGCACCGAGGACGGCAGGCGGCGGGATGGCGGCGTAGCCGCAAAAGGTGATAGGTGACAGGAGACACGCGACAAGTAAGAGCAGCGGGACGCCAGCGAAGGTAGTCTGTAGCCGGTAATCAGTGGTCGGTTGGGAATCTGCGCAAATATCGGGCGAAATCTGTGGATGAAGAACAGTTCTCAGCTTGTCGCAGCAGGCACAAACCCTCCACTACCCCGCCCTTCTCATAGACGGCGATTCTCCCTGGGCGAATGTTGATGGCAATTCGTAGGAGCATCCGCAGATTTCTCAGATTTCCACAGAAGACCTGCACAAACCGGTGAATTTCTTTAACCGCGGAGGTCGCAGGGTGCGCAGGAGTCAGAACGGAGACCGAAGGAATTCGAAGGTTCACCCCTCTGCGTCCCCTCGGCGTCCCCTGCGGTTCGATATCAATTGTCAGTGCCAGTTCTCAGTTCCCGGTAAGACAGGGGCCTTTGGATTGATGATTTATGATTGATGATTTGGGTCGGACGCCTGCGGCGGTGACGTTGTTCTCTGTGGCCTGCCGCCTCCGGCCCCCGCCCCCGATCAGGTCGGGCGCAGGCTCTGCGCGGGGGCAGGCTCTGCCGTGAAGATTTCTGCGGAATTCTGGCTTTTTGCGTCAACATCCGGGCGTCGAGAAGCGTCTTATTATGGTAGAATGATAGTATCAGGCGGTAGGCGTGGGCGGGACGAGCGAGTTGTCAGTTGGCGGTTCTCAGTTCCCGGTCAAACGAGGACTCAGGAGTCAGGGGTCAGCCTGCGACCTCCGGTCGGCCGCCTCCGGCCTCTGGGCCTCCGGCGCGGGCGGTTGTACAAACAAACCCAATTTCAGAAGGAGTTTCAAGTGTCGAGTTTCAAGTGTAAAGCTGGAGAGTCCTGCTCAAGTCGTCCGGGTCTTCCTACTTCACACTTCACACTTCAAACTTCCGCCCGGCCGCCGGCGGGACTCGCTGTACAAACAAACCCAATTTCCGGATGAGGCAAAATGAAGTTAACTGCTGTTGCGGTAAATGGTTACGGGAGTCTTGGGGGACTTGCCGGTCGTGAAAAACAAAGCCAATTCCCGGCCGCGCCGGGTGGTTCGAGGCCCGAGGGACGGGGGCCGTGGGGTGTTGTGCAAACAAACCCAATTTCCGGGTCAGCAGGCCCCGCGGAGATGCGGCGGTGGCGTGGTACCGCACGGCCTCGACAGACTTCGCGGGCCCGTGGTGAGCAGCGTGCGAAACAAAGCCAATTTCCCGGGCGGAGCCGGGCGGGAATGGTACGGGAGCGAGATTGTGCAAAACAAACCCAATTTCCGGTGGCGTCAAATGTGCAAAACCCGAGTGACCGGCAATCGGATTGCGGAGCGGATTGCGAATTAGGTACTGAGTGGCGAAGGGGTAGCTCGGCCTAAGGCCTGCCGCCTCCGCCCGCCCTCCGTCTTCCGGGTCGGCGGTCAATGCAGGTATCGTTTGCGGTAGCTCAGCAGCAGGCCGGCGAAGGACAGCAGGAAGGCGACCGCGCCGATGCCGATGAAGGCCTGGCGGCCTTTGGCGACTTCCAGGGCCTGGATCATGTTGTAGGTGTCCTGTGTGAGCTGGGCGTTGGTGTTGATCGTCGAGGCGGCCTCGTTGATCTCCCGCATGTTGAAGCTGTGGAAGCTCTGGCGCAACTGGGAGATCGTCTCGCGGCTGTGGCCGTACATCTTCTTGAGGGCCAGGTTCCGGTAGCCGAACGTCTCCAGCCGGCCGTAGAGCTCCGAGGAGCTTTTCAACTGGGCCTCGGCGTTCACCAGGATATGGTAGACTTGGGAGACGGTTTCCATGGTGGCCGCCCGGTGGCACACGGCGCAGCGGCCGCCCTGGCTCAGGGGTTTGAGGTCGATGATGTCCACCTTCGACTCCACGATCGCGTGGGAGCCCTGGCCGTGACAGTAGAGGCAGGTCGGGTTGCCCAGGTCGCCGTGCGGCGAGCCCAGGTGCTTTTCCTTGATCTGGGAATGGCACTTGCCGCAGAAGTAACTGACGCTGCGGCCCCGGGCGGTGCTGGTGAACTGCTCCTCGGGCCGGTTGACCAGCGACAGCTCCCGGCTGCGCTGCTGGTGGGAGCGGTTCTTGAACGTTTCATCGTCGGCAAATTGGTCCCGCTTGACGGAGGGATCGCCGCCGTGGCAGCCGTCGCAACTGACGTTGTTGCGGAAGTGCACGCTCTGGCCCCACTCCTGCACGACGGCGCTGAGCCGGCCCGCCAGGTCGCGGTGGCAGGAAACGCAGGCATTGTCAGTGGGAAGTTGGAGGTTGGAAGTTGGAAGTGCCGCGTCGCCAACAGGCATTTCCGTGGCATGGGCATCCTGCCCATGAATCATCGGCAGGATGCCGATGCCACAAAACGTCACGGGCAAAGCCTGCCCTGAGAGCGCACCGAAGGGATGCCCGTGCTACCGGATGCCCCTGCGGGCACAGTACAAACGAGCAGAACGAACGAGGCGGATGAATGGGAATCTCGACATCATGGCAACTGATCCCTCTCTTCCGGACTGAGAGTACGAAGCACCGTGCGCCGCTCGGTCAGCACGAACGCGTAGAAGACGACGACGGCGAACGCCATGACCGCCACGGCGAACAGGAACCGGCGGGTCTCATCGTGGGGCCCTCCGGCGAAGAGCCCGCCCGGCGGCCACATCGCCCAGATCGTCAGGCCCAGGAACAGGGCCAGGCCCTCCGTCGTGATGGCGAGCATCAGCTTCACCCGCAGGCCCTGGTCGGTGCCGGCGATCCGGCGAACCAGCGACCAGAGGATGAGGAGCGTGGTCGCGAGGAACAGGGCCAAACCAATGCCATATGCGGCGATCGGGCTGATCGCCCAGGAAAGGCCCTGTCCCAGGACCACCAGAAACGCCAGGGCCTGAAGGCCGATGAGGATTACGGTAGTATTGAGCAGGAGCAACCATTTGAAAGCGTCGTCAAACCCCGCTCTCCTCATCACGAGCCCGGCCAGGACGTAGCCGCCGATCCACAGGACCGGCCAGACGTACATCGGATGAATGATGTCGCAATACGGCGCCTCCATGCGGCTGCGGACCCAGAGCAGCACCGCCGCCGGGATGGTGAACGCCAGTCCGTGCAGGAAGAGGGTCATCAGGCCCGTCGCCCATTCGTTGCGGTTCACTTGGGCGGAGCGCAACGGAGACCAGAAGGGAAACAGAAACAGCAGCCCGACCACCACCATCTGGGTGAGGATGCCCAGGGCCTTGCCGCTGACGCCCAGGACCTCCGACGGCATCAGCTTGAGGTACTGGTACACGGCCAGGAAGTACCACTCCGGCCGGATGTGCGGCGGCGTGCTGGAGGGGTCGGCCGGCTGCTGCTCGTGGGCAAGGCCCTCGATCCCCAGATGCTCCAGGAACACCGGCAGCACCGCCAGGAACGTCAGCAGGGCCAGGGTGCAGAGCACGACGATGATCATCTTGACGATCTCGTTCGGGAAAAACGGCTCCAGATGATCCGGTTTGTACTGTTCGCGATAATCGACACCCATGTGCAAATCTCCCTGCGGCCCGGCGGGTCCTCACAAAGGCCGGGAAATCCCGGTCCGCCGGATCATCAGAAAATGCATAACCATGATGAGCATCGAGATGCCGGGCAGCACCCAGATGTGCATGGCGAAGAAGAAGCCCAGCGTCTCGCCGCTGATCGACGGCCCTCGGCGAATCAACAGGACGATGTACTCCCCCAGAACCGGGACCGCCGAGGGGATCTCGGTCCCCACCTTGGCGCCCCAGTAGGAAAGCTGCGTCCACGGCAGCAGGTAGCCGGTGAAGGCCAGCATCGTCGTCGTCAGCAAGCAGGACCGACGCCGCTGATCCAGTGCAGCTCCCGCGGCTTGCGGAAGATCCGCAGGTAGGCCACGCGGGCCATGTGCAGGAAGACCAGGGCGATCATGAAGTTGGCGCCGACGGAATGGATCCGCTGGATCAGCCAGCCCATCGGCACGTTGCTCTTGACGAAGGTCACGCTGTCCCAGGCCCGCTCCGCGTCCGACTTGTAGTACATCAGCAGCAGAATGCCGGTGAAGATCTGGATCAGGAAGATCAGGAAAGCGAGCCCCCCGAAACAGCCGGCCCAGCTCAGCGTTTGCGGGACCCACTTGCGGGTCAGGTTCTTCTCGATCACGGGTGTCAGGTGGAACCGCTCGTCGACCTCGCCCATGACCGCTTTGGTCAGTTTGGCAATCGTGTTCATGACCACCTACGCAATCACGAGAACGCCTTTGTTGATTTCGAATTTGACTTTCTTGAGGGGCATGTTGACCGGGCCTTTGACCGCCGCCCCCTGGTCGTCGAACACCGCCCCGTGGCAGGGACAGTGGAACACGTGCTCGTTCTGGTCCCACGAGACGAGGCACCCCAGGTGGGTGCAGGCCGCATCGTACGCTTTGGGCTCCTTGTTCGTGTTGATCAGGACGATCTGCGTGCCGTCCCGCTCGAAGAACAGCGCCTGGCTTTCGCTCAGGCCGGCCAGCGGCACTTCAATGCTCTTGGCCGTGTTGATCCGCTTCGGCAGGCGCAGGAACGAGAAGATCGGAAACGCCACGACCAAACCGGCGATGCCGGTCATCGCGGCAATGCACACGTGGAAGAAACCCCGCCGGCTCGGCTGCGCGAGATTTCGCCCTGCCGCATTCGCTCGGGCCTTCCCGAAGTCCGCCCCGCCGTGACTACACTGGCCATTCTCCATGTCTTCGCCCTTTCACGTTTGCCGCCCTCAATGCCCGTCCGTTTCCAGCAACAACTGTGCCGCCTTCTTGTAGTGTTCCAGGGCCAGGTCCTTTTCGCCCTGGGTCTCATAGACCATGCCCATCAGGTAGTTGGCCTGGGGATGGCTCGGATGCGTGGTCAGGATCCAGTTGAGCCGCCATTTGGCGGTAGCCATTTCCTCGCCGCCGCGCCGGATTTCGACCCACGCCATGAGCAGATTGGCTTCGACGTGGTCCTTCTCCGCCTCGAGGACTTTCTGCACTTGCTCACAGGCTTCGGGCAGCCGGTTCAACTGGAGAAAACACCGCGCCAGGCCGATCCGCGCCGGCAGATAGCCGCCGTCCAGGCCCAGGGCTTCCTGGTAACGCGCCAACGCCAACTCGCCAAAGCCCCGGCGCAGCAACTGTCCGGCCAGGCCGGTCAGACGGCTGACCTTGGCCGCCTTCTCCTCCTCCTGGGCCGACTTCGGCGCGGACCGGGAAGATTCATACTCCGCGCGGGTCATGCGGCCTGTGGAAAACAGGAGAGCATCCTCCACCATGTCGGCAAACGCCAGGGGCAGACCCGACAGCGCGAGATTGACTTTGCCCTCCTTGTCGATGAGGACCACGCTCGGCAGCACGATGACGCCGTAGTCGCCAAAGGCCCGACGGTCCTTGTCCAGCAGGATGTCGGCCCGGATTTTCTCCTTCGCATCAAGCTGGGCCTTCTGCTCCGCCGTCGGCTCCTGCGACAGAATCAGGTACACGGGTACATCGATCTCGGCCAGTCCGACGGTCTTGTAGATCTTCTTCAACGCCGTCAGCGCCTCCTGGGTCGGCTGGTGGTAGGGCTCGCCGAAGATCAGCAGGATGGGCCGGTCCAGCGGTTCCAGGCTGACGCGCTTTCCCGGCGGCAGCAGCGCCGGCAGATTGAAAGCCGGCGCTTTGTCATACAGCTTCAGGTGCGATACCGCCAAGCCCGGCGCGGCCGTGCCCACGATCAGCAGCAGAGTCAGGACCGCCCGAGGTCCTGTCGAGGTTGGGACGCATGATATGTTGAATTCCGTAGATTCCATGAGACGAGTCTCCTGGCCTTCACTGGGCGGGCTTGGCCCCGGCGGGCGACTGTGCCGCGGGAGGCGCCGCCGTCCGGTCGTACGTCCGGGCCACGTGGCAGGCGGGCGAGCACGTGCCGCCGTTGGCCGTCGCGTCGAATTTGATCGTATATTTCCAGTTGCCGTAGGGCACGACCTCGCTGATATGAGCGGGACTCTTGCTGGCGTGCACCGCATGGCAGGCCCGGCAGGTACGTCCTTTGCTGGGCTTGCTGACATGGACGTAATGAAGATTCAGAGTGCCGTTGCGGAATTCGGTCACGCCCTGGCCGTCCTTCGCGGAAACCAGCTCGCTGCGGTGGCACGTGAAGCACAGCTTGTAGTTGTCGGCATTGAACGGGGCGTAGAACAGCTCCGGATACGCCTCGGTCAGAAGGTTGGGAAGTGCAGAGGCGTGCGGGTTGTGACAGGCCGAGCAGTCCGCCTGCCGGATCGGGCCGTGATGGTTGGGGTTCTCTTTCAACAGGGCCGCCATGTTGACCACCCTTCTGCCGTTGGGCAGCGGCATCTCCTCGTTGTGGCAGCCCAGGCACGTGTCGAGGAGAGAACTCTTCAGGAGCGTGGGCAGCGAGGAGGAATGTCCGGCGTGGCAATTCTGGCACTCCTGTTTCTCCGTCACGGCCCCGTGCACCACCGGGCTCTTGGCGATCTGTTGTCCGACATCGTCGTGGCAGGACACACAGAGCTTGCGGCTCTCTTCCCGCAGTTGCTGCGGGTGGTCCGAGCTGTGCGGATCGTGGCACTTCTCACACTCCCCGGTCGCCGGCGGGTGAACGTGCCGCGCCTGCTGGTCCCGGCGTATCTTGTCCTCGTGGCATACGGCACACAGGTCATTTCCCTGGGCCACCAGCAGCTTCGGCTTCCAGGAAGAATGCGAATCGTGGCACAGGATGCAGGCGCCCATCCCCACCGGTCCATGCAGATGCTGCTTCTTCATGAATGGGTCGTCGGCGTGGCACTTCAGGCACAACTGCTTCGACGGGTCGGCGCGCAGCAGCAGATGGAAGTCGCTCTGATGCGGATCGTGGCAGTCCAGGCAGCGACCTTCCTGGACCGGCTGGTGGACGTGGTTCTTGAGTGTCAGGATGTGACACGCCTTACACATGGTTTCCTTGGGGAAGCTGAGTTGGAATTCATGCGTGTTCCGTTGCGGCTGAGTGTGGCAGGGATTGCACATCCCGCGGGTCACTGGCTCGTGGACGACCGCCTTGACCTGCAGATCCGCATGACAACCGAAATCGGTGCAGGTCTTGCCTTCCATCTGGGCCGGCGACGGGACAGCGGCAGACACAACGGCCGAAAGCAGAAACAGACTCACAGAGCCAATCATAGGCCGATTACCCCAGCCCCCTTTTCGTCCTCGGCGTCCTGGATACGTGCACGTGACTGCAATTCCCAACTACTACCATGGTTGTAATAGGATACTCTTCCATAACACAAACACACCGCGAGCGCACTGGCCAATATGGGCAGTCGTTGCTGTGCGCTACATGCGCCGTAAGTACTTGTGCGGACAACACATATGAGTCGGCACCCCGGCAATACCAGTTTAAGCCAGACATCCAGTAGAATACCTACTATCATGCTCAAAGTCAAGAGTTCCACACAAGATTGTTGCCTGAAGCATCCATGGCACTGGGGTATGCCGGACAGCCGACCGACAATGGCAGGCACCGAGACTCCCCAGATGACATATAGTGGGACGAGCCTAACCCGGTGCGGCGGTTTACACAAATTGTGTGGGGCCGGAGGCCATTGCGATGTCTCTGGCAAAGCGCCGAGAACTCCGGGGAGAGTAGACGAGTATGTGTCTCCGGCTCGTCGCCTGTCACGCTCCGACCGAATGGGATTGCTCCAGGATGGGCCTGTCACGGAAACTCAGGAGGCAAGATCGCGACAGAGTGTCTTGTCTATGATAGATCGCCATTGAAAACTGTGACAGCGAGGATGGGGACATTGGGCGTGATCTCCAGCCCTTTGCAGCGTGCTCGTTTGTGGCATTTTCAGGGATTTTTATCTTGATCTTTTTCGGGCTTTGCCGTAATGGTATGTCTGGTACACGTTGCCTTTCTGAATCGGCGATGATAGTTTATGGTGCACCGAGGGTCTTAGCACGCTGGTGTTCCGGCGGAGTGTTTAGAGAAATTGTCTTACGAAAGGGAATGACCATGAGGAAAGTAGTTCTCACCGCGTTAGCAGTCCTGGCCTTCGTGACGTTCACGTTGAGCGGCTGCAAGAAACAGCAGCCGGCACCGAAGCCGACGCCAACGAAGCCCCCCGCGACGGCACCCGAGAAGAAACCGGCGCCCGCTCCGGCTCCGGCACCGGCCCCGTCGACCGAGAAACCGGCCGCCCCGGCTCCCACGACGCCGCCCGGACAGTAACGGTATAGCGGTCAGCATGTGAACCAGTAGTTACTATCGGCGTCTGACGCCGACACGCTTGCGTTGTCAGGATCAGCGGGGTCGTTGAAAGGGTTGATAGCGAATCTGCGGACTGGCCGACTGCGACTTGGGCCAAGTGAGTGCGGGTTCAGTTATAACGGCCCTGCACATTATTCTCTGGTCCGGGCCTTTTCGGCAGCCCCGCTGTCCTGATGACGATGGTTTCTGCGGCTGGTGTGCGGCTGCGGCGTACTGCCTATAATCCAGGGTCGCTTCGGCCTCCCGCCAGTGAACTATTCCCGGCAGGATCGCTGCGGATTCTGCCCGTGAAAGCGTTGCCTTGCTCTACAGCAGCGGCTCCGCTCGAATCCAGCCGGCCTCGCCCGATCACACCGATCAAATCCCAGAATCATCGGAATTCCTCACAAAGGGCGTGATCTCTCCCTCCCGATATCCGGATTCACGAAGGGAATTCCCGCGTCGTGTTCAGGGGTTTTCCCCCTCCGACCAGCGTGGACCGGAATCGTATGCCTAAATGTGGCGCCAGAGTCGCGTAGGAGCCGACGAGATGCCACGCGTGATCCGATGGGTCATTGCTTCGGCGAAATCCAAAGAGGAAAGGAAGCACCATGGCACAGGCAAAAACCGGCAACCATGTACGAGTGAATTTCACGGGCAAGCTGGACGACGGAACCGTCTTCGCGAGCACGATGAACGATGAGCCGATCGAGTTCACGTTGGGCGAGAACGACGTGCTGCCGGCCATCGAGGAAGCGGTGGAAGGCATGGAGCCCGGTGAGACGAAAAGCGTGCGGATCGCCGCAGAAGACGCCTTCGGCATGCGGCGTGAGGACCTGGTCCAGGAAATCCCCAAGGCGAGTCTGCCGGACGATATGGATATCGAGGTGGGCCAGCAGCTTTGGGTAGATGAGCTTGATGAGGAGCCCATCGCCGTGTCCGTGGTGGATATTTCGGATGCCACGGTCACGATTGACGCCAACCACCCGCTGGCCGGCGAGGACCTGATCTTCGACCTGGAAGTCGTGGATGTGTCCTGAGCAGAAACGCACCGCTCACGAACGGCATGAAGGTGAGAACGGGGAAAGGGAGGAAGTTCCGTCCTTCTTCGTTTCTCGCCTTCGCTCTTTTCGCGCGCGGTGCCCAGGCAACGCCGCGTCAGGGATCGATCCTCTGGCACGCGGCACGGATCATTACCGCAATCCGGTGAGGAATCTTTCTATCCGAGGCTGGTATTTATCGGTGAGGTCGAAGGATACGACTACCGCCCTGGCGCGGCCGAGAATGGACGCGCGCGGGACCAGGCCGAAGTATCGTGAATCCCGGCTCACATCGCGATTGTCGCCCATGACAAAGTAGTGCCCGGCGGGGACCACCACGGGTCCGAAGCTGCGCATCGCCCCCAAGACGGGAACACTGACCACCGGATGAACGGTCCGGTCCAAGTCCTCCAACGTCAGAACCCCTGTGAGGGCGGGATGACCGCGCACGTGGACGGGGCAGGCTTGGCCCGTTTCGCTATAGGAAAGCGGCCGGCCATTCAGATAGAGCACATTGCGGATCATCTGCACCGTGTCCCCCGGCTGGCCGACGATCCGTTTGACGAGCCTCGTGCCGTCTTCCGGCGACAGGCAGACCACAATCTCGCCCCGCTGCGGCTGGGACCACGAGGCCAGCCGATGCAGTGTCAGCGGGACCCTCAGATCGTAGGCGACCTTGTTGACATAGATCAGATCGCCCTCCAGGATGGTTGGGTTCATGGAGCCGGTCGGGACCCAATTCCAGTCAGCCAGACTCGACTTCACCGGCACCACGACGAAGACAATAAGAGCCACCGTCAGCCGCCAGCGACGCCAGGTTCGCCGGCCCCGCAGCCACATTTTCCCGATCCCCCGGTGTCCGGCCCACGCCCACGTGCGCACAAGTTCGCTCATCCTTATCCCCTTCATCCGAGCCGACGTTTCTGCACTGCAAAACAACACCTCTGCGAATATGGACGCATCTCGGAGCAGAGTATTTCAGCTTTGCCCCGATAGGAACCCCAATGAACCGGGGCCCCTGCCCTGCCGGACAGAGGCCCCGAATTCGTTCCTGTGATACCGCCGGACCTGCTGTTTCCAGCTTCGGATTCGACTTTGTACCGTCACTCTTCCTTCCCGAATCGTCGATCCTACGGCTTGGCCAACTGGATATCGTCAATGTAGAGGCGGCCGGTGCCATCCGCGGCGGGATTCTGGCGATCGCCGACGCCGATATACAGCTTCTTGACCTTGGCCGCACTCACGCCGGCAAAGCTGCTGAGCGGAATCTTCCACTCGAGCCACTTCGTGGCGGTCACTGCCGCCGCGTCGGGATGGACCACGACGGCCGCCTTCTTGGCCGAGTCCTCCAGTGCGATGTACAGCGGCGCACGACTGTTGGTCAGCCGGCCCCGCACGTACAGCACCAGCGTGTCGGTGCCGCCGGCCGTCCAGTCCTGGGCCGTGGCGAACTCCTGCTCGGCCTCGCTGTAGAACGGCGCGGCCACGTTGTTGTAGTCCAGCGGCATGGACTGCGACCCGCCATGCACGATCGTCTGCTCGGCAAACGGGGCCACCGCGTTCCCGACAATCGAGCCTGTGTTGTTGGTATAGCCATCGACCCAGGTCTCGTAGATCCGCTTGCCCTCGTCATCCGTGTAGCCCTCGAAGTCATCCACGGGCAGGCAGGTCGTGAACGTCCAGACCGGGCCGGTCTTGACGGCGTCGCCGGTGAGAATCTCATCCACGCGCCAGTAGTAGGCCGTCAGGCTCTCCAGGGCGCCCGGGGTGAACGTCGCGTCGGCCAAGTCCAGCACGCCCTTGTCCACGGCGGCCGTTCCCTGGTTGACCGCGTCACGGTTGTCCCCGAAATACAGATGGTGCTTCAGCGCCCCGGCGCCGGCCATCCAGGTGAGCGTCGGCTTGGCCGAAGCCGCGTTGGCCGCATCCGCCGGACTGGGGTAGTAGGCCGTCAGCGCCTGCGTCACGAAGCTCCACACGTCGCCGGCGTAGGTGGTGACCCCGTCCTTTTCGATCTCGTCGACGCGCCAATAGTAGGTCGCGCCCGGCTGAAAACCGGGGACATGGTAGTAGAGCGTCATGGGCTGGCGTGCGCTCTTGAGGTCCGCCGCCGTCAGGTCCGGGCTGCTGCCCAGGTAGACGTTGTGGAACATCGCGGTGTCGGATTTCGTCCACTGCAACAGCGGCATGCCCACGCCAATCGTGCCGTCGGCCGGATTGGGTTTCTCGGCCTTGTTCCAGGTCGGGCTGACGCCCGTGGTGATCAGGTCCAGGATCTGCTGCTCGCTCAGGGCCCGATCGTAGATCCGGACATCGTCGAGCACGCCGTGCAGCATGCGTCCGGTGGCTTGCTGGTTCTCCCCGATGTAGAGGTCATAGTGTGCTGCTGTCGCCGATCCCCCCCGTGTACTGCCGGGTCGCGTCCAGCTTGCCATCGATGTAGATACAAGCGGTGGCGCCGTCATACGTTCCGGTCCAGAAATGCCACTGGTTGTCGGTAATGATGGTGACGGCGTCGAAGTAGTTGCCGCCGGAAATACCCATGTGGGTGGCGTTGTCCGTGCCGTTCGAGCGGCTGGCGCGATAGGCGCCGTCGCCCTTGGCCAGGAAGGCCTCCCACGTGTTCGAGAACGCCTGGACTTTGAACCAGAACGCGATGGTGATCTGCTCGCGGAGGTTGAGGGACGTGCTCCTCCCGCAGTTTACATAGGTGCTGCCGTTGAACTGCAGGGCGCCGCCGATCTTGCCCGGCACCCACTGCGGCGTGCCGGTGATCCGGCCGTCGTTGCCCTTGCCGCTGGAGTCCTTGGCGGTCGTGCCGCTGGTCTCGTCGAACGTCCACCAGCCCACCAGGCCGGCGGCAGAGGCGGTGCTGCTCAGCGCCAGAGCCAGCACGACCAGCACAGTGAAAAATGGAAAGGCAACCTTGTGGTACATGGTCTTCCTCCTGCACATGTCTTGAGGTTGGAGGTAAGTTCAGGACCCGGGTTGAGGGACACGGGTCCTGAATCTACCTGGAGATCATCCAGGGAATCAAACAGGTGTGGCTCCGCCGGAAAGCGGCGGAGCCACACCCTGATGGTCCTGTCGTTGCGCTCCGCGCTGCAACGTTATTGCTTGAGCACGCGGATATCGTCGACATAGATCGTGCCGGCGCCGCCCGCCTTCGGGGCCTTGCGATCGCCGACACCGATATACATCTTCTTGACCTTGGCCAGATCCACGCCGGCGAACTGGCTCAGCGGAACTTTCCAGTCGCTCCAGATGCCGGTGGTCACCACGGCGGCGTCGGTGTTGGTCACCGTCGCACTCTTGCCGGCGCTGTCTTCGATGGTGACATACACCAGCCCGGCGCCATTCGCGGCGGCCCCTTGGAGAGCCAGCACCAGCGTATTCACGCCGTTAACCGTCCAGTTCTGGACCGGAGCGAATTCTCGCTGCCCCTCGCTGATGAAGGGCGTCCTGGTGTTGTCGTAGGCCATCGGCAGGGCCTGCCGGCCGCTGTTCACAAACACCACCTCGGCGAACGGGGCCTGCAGGTTACCGACCGTGGAGTTGCTCTTGCCGTCGGTAAAGCCGTCAACCCAGACGGAGAAGATCTCGTTGCCCGTATCATCCGTGTAGGTCTCCATGTTGTCGACCACGATGAAGTTGGCGGTCGTGAAACTCCACACGAGGCCTTTCCACGGGCTGTCGGCCGCGGCGTCGTTGACCTCGTCGATCCGCCAGTAGTAGGTCTTGTTCCACTCCAGAATGCCCGGATCGAACGTGTTCTCGGCCTGTTTCTGCTGGCCCTTATAGACGGCCGTGGTAGCCACAGTGGCGTCGGCGACCGCTTGGGCATTATCCCCGAAGTAGACATCGTGCTTGGCCGCTTTCTCACCGACGGTCCAGGACAGCGTCAATTGCTGCGGAGCGTCCACGGCCTTGTTCAACGGATAGAACGCCGCGGCATGGTACGGCGGCTGCAGCGGACCGGCGGGGACGATCACTTTCGCCATCGTCGCCGTCGACCAGTACAACTGCTCCACGGCGTCGCCGCCGCTGTCAAAGTACTCCACCACCAGGGAATGGAAGCCCTTGTCCAGGGTGACCAGCAGGGCGAAGTACTCGCTCGTGACCGTGGGGGTCACCCACTTGTCGATGATCAACTGGCCGTCGATCCACATCCGGGTGCCGTCCTGGCAGTTGATACTGAACTGGAACGTGTCGGCGACCGGGACTTCGAGGTCCGCCATCCAGCGGGCCGACCAGCCGTCGCCCGGAACCGGGGCGCCCGGACTCGTCGCACCCGTCAGAGTTGAGATCGACCTTCGAATCGATGCGGCTGAGGGCAGGCGTGCCCGACGGCGCATTGCCGACAAAGTAGTTGCCGCGCAGGCCGCCGCCGGTGGCACCAATGGTGGTGAAGCTCCACACCTGGCCCGGGTTCTTCGTGCCGGTGGTGGTGGTCTCATCGACAACCCAGTAATATGTGGTGTTCTGGGTCAGGGCGCCCGGATCAAACGTGGGCGCGATCAGCGTGCCCTTGGAAACGCCGGCATCGCGGGCCTCCACCTTGGCCTTGTCGGTGCCGAAGAACAGATCGTGCTTGATCCCGTTCTGGCCGGGCTGCCAGCTCAACTGGCTCGTGACGCTCAGCCACTTGTCGCCGTCGCGCGGGGACGGGCTGTAGGCGCTCAGCGGTGAAGCCGTGAAGCTCCAGACGTTCCCCGTGTACACCTTGCCGGCATTGTCGATATCGTCCACGCGCCAATAGTACTTCGTTCCAGGCACCAGGCCCTTCGCGTAGTAGTTCATTTTCAGCGCGGCCGGCTGATGGAAGGCCGAGCGGTCGGCGTCGGTAAGGTCGGGGCTCGTGCCGACGTACACGTCCTCGAACAGGGCCATGTCGCCGGGCGTCCACTGCAGCAGCGGCAGGGTCACGCCCTGGGCGCCGTCGGCCGGCTTCGGGCCCAGAGGCACCAAGTCGGCGGCCAACAACTCCACCTCCGCGATCTGCATGCTGTTGGCGGCGCCCGGATTGCTCACGGGGGAGAGGATCAACTGATAGCTCGTGTACGAGACGGTGTTTGCAAACGCGATCGGCGTCGCGTTCCACGTGCGCCGCGCCCAAACCCCGCCGACGAAATCGGTGATAGGCCCCTTGGCAATCAGGGTATAGGGCCCGTTAATGCCGTTGTTGGAGCCGGACAGCTCCCAAGCGACGGGGTCGCGCTCAACGGCGTCGTTGGCCGTGCTGAGCCGGATCCCGGTCACCACGCTCGGGCCCCTCTTGGGCGTGACCCGGAAACCCGCAGGCTCCACTTCGCCTTTGAAGTGCAGGTACTTTGTCGTGATCTGATTGTCGATGGCCTGGTCCGGCCCCTCGTTGCCCGGCCACCCGATGGCGGCGTTGTTACCCGGGCTCACACCGTCATTCGGAATACCCTGAATGGGATCCCCCGGCGCGGTGACATCGTGCGCCGCCCAGGTCACGCCGCCCACCAGCAAGGCGATCGTGACCGCTGTCAGATACATCCGCTTTCTACTCATTGCGTTCTCCTTCTCACTCAATCGAAAATTCCGGTGCTTCGGCCACACGCCAAAGCAATCTTGTCTTTGTTCTGGACCGCGTCCCCACAGCGCGGCCTTCGTCACGCGAATGTCATCGAAATAGAGCCGGCCGGCACCGCCCGCTTTCGGGTTCTTCCGGTCGCCCACACCATCCTCGCAAAGACTCATCGTCACAAATCCTCTGACACTTGCTCTGATAGAACCCGCTCGCTCACCTCCTTTCCGAGAAATGCCGATCATACCTTTCTTCCCGGCGTGCAGCCTCCCGGCGGGGAATCAGTGTCGAATGGATAAAGTAAGGGTAAGATGCTGCTGAGGCGCACCCTCGCTCCCCCGCTCACCCTGTGTTCGGCCACACATACCACGTCAGGGCCTCCGACTCTGACCCACTGTGTCCACATAGCAACGACGCGTGCGTCCCTTGGCAGACCACCTGCGTCGCGAACGGCCCAAGCCACATGACGCGTATATCTTACCACACGAAATCCATACATGCAACAGGATTATTCTGGGACCCTAGTTTCAGGTGCGGCCGGCATGCGGGGGCGGATTCCAGATTCATCACGTCGGCCTGGGGCAAAATTGGCTTCGTTTCGCACGTTTGTCCCCCGCCGGCGGCCGCATTTGGGGCCCCGGCCCAGCGCCGCTTCCAGTCGGTCCGGGGCCAATTGGCTTTGTTTGTACCACCGGTCCTGGCGGTGTCTCTTGCGGCCGAGCCGAGGCAAATTGGCTTTGTTTCGCACGCCTGTCCCAGCGGCGGCCGCACTGGCGGCCCTGGCCGCCAGTGCCTCCGCGTGCTCGGGACTGGCAAATGGGCTTTGTTTTGCCGAAGCCCAGCCGGCCGGCGGCTCTTGTGCTCGCGGGGGCAAATTGGCTTCGTTTCGCACGATCGGGCGCTCCGCGGGGCCCGGCTGGCCAGAAGTCGAGTAGGCGAGGGGGTTACCCCCCTCGCCCCTCACGGACCCGGACGTGCGGATTTCCCGCATCCGGTTCTTCAGCGGGCAGATTCACTCCAGAAAGCCGCCGCAGAGGACGGGTTCCTGGACCCTCTGGGCCGCCGGGTCGTAGCGATCCGAGCGGGCCAGCGTAGCTATCCGTCGCCATTTCGTGGACACGGACTCAGGTTGCAGAGTACCTGGCGTGTTTCCTTCCGACGGCTCTACCATCTGGTGTCTCCTTCCCTCCCCTGGGTCCCCCTGGGTGGGGTGTCCCAAGTTCACGGGTACTATGCGACACTACGACTTCCCCGTACCCGTACCCAGCGACTTATGGATTCGCCGCTCGGCTCCAGCCCCAGCCCTCGTCTTCGCTCGGTCAGGTACGAGGACGCTTCCTGCCGCCTGGCTCCTTTGTTTCCGGTCCGGCGCCGTGGGACCGCTGGTCTCGGCTGGGAATACGGGGACCTCACAGGTTCCTGGGATGCCCCTTCGGTGCCTTTGCCCTGCTCTTTGACCCCGGCCGGACCTCTGCACCCCACCGTCTCGGTGCTTCGGTGCTGCCCCCGTACCCAATACGACGAAGGCTCCCGCGGGTTAACAATTTCGGGGCTCAATCACACGGCTTTGGCACGCGCTGTCTACGCTTCGCAGCCGACATTGCTGCCGGACCACGCAAGACTCGCTTGCGGCTGGTGGTGAACCTTTACCGCGAGGGACTTGAACCCTCTGGGCATCACTCAAGGCTTCCGTTCATGATGTATTCACGAACATCCTCCTTTCCAAGCTTATCCTGTCGCACATTGGGTTCGTTTTGCACATTTGACTCCAGCCAATTGGGTTCGTTTTTACAACCGCCTACCGGCTACTGACTACCGACTACCGCTTTTTGGCTTTGTTTAGCACGATAGGTCCACGGCCGCCTCTTAGCAGTTGTGTGAGAAGTCCGTTCTTCGTGGCATGGGCTTCCAGCCCATGAATCATCGGCAGGATGCCGATGCCACATAGTCTCACGGGTAGGATGCCCGTGCCACTTCACACACACCCTCTTACTTTCAACATCAGACTTCACACTTCAGACTTCTCCCAATCTATACGCGCCCCCCTATTACGCGCCGTGTTGCAGGAATCTTGCCGAAAAAATGGACTGCGCGACCCCAGGAAATCGCCGTAAGTCCTTGTCCTGACGCCAATAAAAAAATCTTGGTGCCGGCCCGTTTTGGGTTTTGGACTGTTGCACGAACAGGAACATCCCAGGGGTTTCTCAGGGGCGGGGATTGCCACCGAATTCCGGCCACACCCCTGGTTTCCCGGCGTCCCGCGTGACGCGACGCTCGCAGGTGACGTGTTCCCAAGGTCTTAAGAACGGAATTGGCGTAGGGGCAGGCCCCCGTGCCTGCCCTCTCCGGGCGACCACAGGGGGTCGCCCCTACGTAGTCAGATGCCCCTGTTCGAGGTAGCGGGCGGCGATGCTGCCCACCGAGCGAAAGGCGAACCGCCCGAGATCGATCTGGCCCGGGCTCAGGAACAGGACTTCCGCAATCTCAGCTTCCTTCGGCTGAGCGAGCGACACATCCTTCACTTCGCAGGCGAATCCCATATCCACCGTCCGATATCGTACCCCCATGTACTCGTAGACATTCGGCCACGAGCCCAAGTAGCGCAGAGCCGTCACCTCTAATCCGACCTCCTCGCGGACCTCCCGTCGCAGGGCGTCTTCCACCGTCTCGCCAGGGTCCACGAACCCGCCCGGCAGGTCCCACTTGCCCTTGCCCGGCTCCTTGCCCGCGCACCAGCACGACCATTCGCCCCTGTCCATCGACGATCACGCCCGCCACCGCCGCTGCCGGGTTTAGATACAGCTCGAACCCGCAAGCGCTGCACCGCAGCAGCTTTGCACCCACCGCCCGAATCGCCGCCGCCCCACACCTTGGGCAGTACTTGAACACACTCCCGAACCCGCCGTCGATTTCCATGCTCGCCTCTCAAGGCAATGCGGCCGCGGAATCACCCGCCGCAGCACGAACCCTGTCGTTTTCACACACGATGGCCATCATAAGTGCGTGGCCGCGAGCAGTAAATACAGAATCCTTGCCCAAGGGCGACCCATCTGCCGATTGTGCTCAGGGAAACCACGAGGGAACCGGGAATGGTTCCGCCGGATCCCTCTGGATTGGGCTACCTCGCTCCTCGGATTTGTCCCGAATGTGGAGCCTTGCTCCCGCGATCTCTCAGCGCATCACCCAGTCGTGGCCTTTGGGGACGACTTCCACAGAAGATCTCAGGGCCGGATCGCCGCGCAGGGCGTAGGTCAGTTCGAGCGTCTTGCGGAGGTAGACCGGGACGGGCCGGCCGCTGGCTGCGTCGACCGCCACCGGGTGCGGAATGACGGCCGTCTCGTTACTGAGACCGCTGATAAATACTTTGAAGCCAAGGGCCTGCGTGTCGAAGTCCTGCCAGATGATGGCAATGTCCTTGGCGTTGTCCTCACCCTCCAAGACCCGATTTCCAACCGTCTGGAGCGATTCCAGGAACGGGTACTGGCCTTGGTGACGCTCTTTGATCGCCTGGAACACCGCCGGCGAGACGCCCCGGCCCGCCGGAACGATCTGGAACGTGTCCGTCAGCAGGTCGCACTTCGGGTAGAAATCCGCATCCTGCCCCGTGCGGTTCGTGACCGTCGCGATCACATACCAGAACCGGCTCTCGCCGCCCGGCCCCCAGGGCAACACCATCTGCTGCGGATGCTCGTATCTGACCTCCAAGGTCCACTGCCCCGGCCGCTGTACCATGGCCGGCCGCGGCGCCGCCAGACACAGACCCGTCACCACCGACGCCAGGACCGTCCCATAAAGAAGATGCCTTTTCATCTGCAATCCGCTCTCCAGAGAACTCAGTAGCATGGGCATCTTGCCCATGAATTCCAGATCGAGGGCAAGCCACCCGTGCCACAGGACCGTTCGGACGCTCCAAGTTGCACGTTTTACCTATTTTACACCAAGACCCACGTAAAGCCAAGAAGATTTTGGCGGAGGACCAAGTGTCAAGTTTAGGAAAAGGGGACATTCTACTTTTCCCTTTCGCGGAGGGAAAAGTAGAATGTCCCCTTTTCCGGCGGTCCACACAAGAACGGTCATGCACCCCAATGTCCCTTCTTACTTGACACATCAAACTTGCAACTTCAAACTTCACACTTGATGACCAATGACTTGAACCGTGAATAAGGAGGCATCGGCATGACTGCTACGAGCAAGACCCAAATGCGATCCGTTACCCGTCGCAGTTTTCTCTCCGGGGCCGCGGCCCTGTCCTTCGCGGTTGTCCGGCCCAACGCCGTCCGGGGGACACAGGCGAACAGCCGGATCAAGGCCGGCGTTATCGGCCTCGGCGGTCGCGGCCGCATGATCGCCGGCATGGTGGCCAAGCACGGCGGCTACGAAGTCACAGCCGTCGCGGACTATTTCGAGCGTGTCGCAGATGCCGCCGGCGAGCAACTCGGCGTATCCAAGGCCAGGCGCTTCTCCGGGCTTGTCGGCCTACAAGGGCCTGATCGCCGAGGTGGACGCCGTCTTCCTGGAGACGCCGCCCTACTGTTTTCCCGAGCACGCGGAGGCCGCGGTCGCGGCGGGGCGGCATGTCTACCTGGCCAAGCCCCTGGGCTGCGATGTCCCCGGCTGCCTGCGCATCCAGGCGGCGGGCAAGAAAGCCACCGCGAACAAGCGGGTCTTCCTGGTGGACTTCCAGACCCGCACCGACCCCTTCTTCATCGAGGGCGTCCAGCGCGTGCGCGAGGGCGCCATCGGCCGGATCGGCCTGTTGTCGTCGGAGTACAACGATGAGAGCTTCCGCGACCCGCCGAAGACCGCCACGGTCGAGAGCCGCCTCCAAGAGCTGATCTGGGTCAACGACGACGATTTGGGCGGCAGCTATCTCGTCAACGCGGGCATCCACGCCATCGACGTGGCCCTGTGGATCGCGGGGCAGATGCCAACGAGCGCCATGGGCGCCTCGCAGATCGTCCGCGTCGACCCGCACGGCGACTCGCACGATGTCTTCTCGCTGACGTATGAATTCCCGAACGGCATGATCCTGAATCATCGCGGCGAGCACCTGCGGAACCGCTGCGAGTTCCGCAGCGACTGCCTCGCCCAGGGCCAGGACGGCTGGCTCCAGACCGGCTACACCTCGCAGGTCCGCATCCTCGGCAACCGTAGCGGCTGGCGCGGCGGCGACGTCGTGAACCTCTACCCGTCCGGCGCCGAGCGGAACATCGACACGTTCCACAAGTGCATCACCGCGGGCACGTACGACAACCCGACCCTCGAGCCCAGCGTCAACGCAACCCTGACGACGATCTTAGGCCGCGAAGCCGCCCGCCGCAGAACCAGACTGACCCTCAACGAGGTCCTCCAAGAAAACCGCCGCCTCGAACCCGACCTGACCGGCCTGAAAACGTAGCACGGGCATCCTGCCCGCGTGGCCTGCGGGTGTCTCGCCCGTGAAGAGGCGCCGGCATACGGTGGCGGATTTCGCCGGCTCTTGTCCGGGTGGCAGCGGCAAGCGGAGTCCTCGGAGCTTGCCGATGGTCTATCGCATTCGCCAAACCATCGGCATCCTTCGAGGCTCAGGAGGCCCTGCGCTTGCCGCTGCCACCCGGAGTCCAATGGCGGCGGTCCACCTTCCTACCGGTCAGCCGTTTGTGTCTTTCGATGGGTCGGTGCCACCGTATGCCGGCCGCACCCCGTGAAGATAGGTCTTGCGGCCTGCCCTGCAAGGCTCGCTTGGGGCGGGCTTTCCTCTGCCACGCTGCGCGGTTGATTCCTTGCATGCCTGCCGCCCGCCAGTTTTGCCCGCCTGCCATTGCGTATGTTCCTGTTCCTCGGCGCGGCTATTGCCTAATGCGGTTGCCCGCCCGCCGGCGGCATACTGATACAGATCGAAAGGAGGTTTACCATGGCAATGACAGATGTAGGTCCCGGGCGTGTGCTGATCAACACGATTACCAGGAACTGGCCCCTGATTCTCGTGCGCGGCGTGGCCGCGATTGTATTCGGCATCGTGTGCTTCGTCTGGCCGGCGATCAGCCTGTTGGCCCTGGTGCTGCTCTGGGGCGCTTATGCGATTGTGGATGGCGTCGGCTCCATCGTCTGGGGCCTGCGCTCCCGCTGGTGGTCGATGGTGGCGGTCGGGGCCGTGAGCGTGCTGGCCGGACTGATCGCCTTCTTCTGGCCCGGCATCACGGCGCTCGCGCTGTTGTACTTGATCGCCGCCTGGGCCGTCGTGCGCGGCGGCGTCGAGATCGCGGCGGCCATCCGCCTGCGCCACTGGATCGAGAACGAATGGCTCCTGGGGCTGGCCGGCCTCGCCTCCATCGCGTTTGGCGTGCTGCTCGCACTGTTCCCGGGAGCCGGTGCGCTCTCGGTGGTCTGGCTGATCGGCGTCTTCGCCGTGATCTTCGGTGCCCTCGCGGTCGGCCTGTCGCTCCGCCTGCGCTCTCTGGAGCGAACGGCAAAAGCCTGGCACGAAGAGGTCCCGGCGGGCACCGCCCCTCGAAACTGGGACGAGGACACGCGCTAGGCGAAGGGAATGGGTCGACGATCCCGGGTCGATCGCGCACCCGGCCGGGACCGCCCCTGGCCTCCCAGGAACCATGCGGGAAGCAAGGGCCGCAGCCCTTCGACCGTCCCACTCCGGGGGGTGCGGCGGGAATACGGTGGCAATGGCCCCCCGAAAGACACGAGCGGTTGATGGGTAGAAAATGAACCACCGCAGATGGACTCCGGGTGGCAGCGGCAGGCGCCAGCTTGCCGATGGTTTTGCGAATGCGATGGACCATCGGCAAGCTACGAAGACTCCGCTTGCCGCTGCCACCCGGACAGGAGCCGGCAGAATCCGCCACCGTAGGCCGGCCGCGCTTCGACTATCTCAATCTGGCGGGCGGCGTTCCACCAAGTCAGAAACAAGTAAGACGTCCCGGAATTCCGGAGAGGTGAGATGGTGACGACCAGCACGGCAACCGGTTTGGAGTACGAGACTGGCGCGGGAGGGGTCGTCCGGCTCATCATCCGGGGCAGGCTCGATGCCCAAGGCGTCGGTTCGCGCTGGACGCAGGTGGTGGACACGATCGTCCGATCCAAGCCCCCGCGAGTCGAGGTGGATGCACACGACATGGAGAGTTGCGATGGGGCCGGAATCGCGCTGCTGCAGGAGTTGAAAGCGCAGCAGGAGAAGAACCACGGCGAGTTCCGCATCGAGGGCCTGCGCCGGGAGGTGGTGGATTTGATGAGTCTGTTCGAGATCGGCCCGGTGACCAGTCCCGAACGGCGTTCCCCGCCGGCGGTGCGTTTCTTCGAGTCCATCGGCGAATCCGCGCAGGGACTCCGGCAGGATCTCCGGGCGCAAATCAGCTTCCTCGGCGAGACCACCTGGAAGTTGGCGGGCGCCCTGCGACACCGCGGGCAGATCCGCTGGGGCGACACGGTCCTGGTCGCGGAGAAGGCCGGGGCCGACGGCGTCGCTATCACCGCTCTGATGGGGTTCCTCATCGGGTTGATCCTGGCGTTCCAGTCCACCCTGGCCATGGCGATGTTCGGGGCCCAGATTTACACGGCCGACCTGGTGGTCATCGCCACGTTTCGCGAACTGGGGCCCCTGATTACCTGTTTCGTCCTGGCCAGCCGCAGCGGCTCGGCCTTTGCCGCCGAGTTGGGGACGATGAAGGTGAACGAAGAGATCGACGCCCTCCAGACGATGGGCATCGACCCGGTGCAGTTCCTGGTGTTGCCGCGGATCATCGCCGCGGTTTTCGTCGCGCCGTTGCTGACCCTGTTCAACAACCTGTCGGCCCTGGTGGGCTGTTTCGTCGTCATGGTCGCGATCGGTTTTGCCCCGCAGGTGGTGGTCGACCAGATGCGTCACGCGGCGGATCTCACCGATCTCTTGGGCGGCTTAGCCAAAACGCTGGTCTTTGGCGGGTTGATCGCGGAAATCGGGTGTCTGCGGGGCCTGCAGACCGGAATCGGAGCCAGTTCCGTGGGCAACGCCGCTACGAGGGCCGTGGTCAGCGGCTTCGTCACCATTGTGGTCGTCGACGGCCTGTTCGCCGTGGTTTATTACTTCCTGGGCATCTAAGAAGATGGGGAGGATGGAGACACAGAGCCCACCGATCATTCGCGTCCAAGACGTGACCGTCGCCTACGGCGATTTCGTCGTGATGCACGACATCACCTTCGAGGTCCGGGCGGGGGAAGTCTTTGTCATCCTGGGCGGCTCGGGCTGCGGCAAGAGCACGCTGCTCAAGAGCATGATCGGACTGCTCCGACCCGTCCAGGGCCGCGTGCTGATCGAGGGCAGGGATATCGTGATGGCCGAAGGAGCCGACTTGCTGGCGATCCTCCGCAGGATTGGCGTCATGTACCAGAACGGGGCGCTCTTCGGGTCCATGAATCTCCTGGAGAACATCAGCCTGGTCCTGGAGGAGTTCACGGACCTGCCGCAGGCGGCGCGGGAGACGATTGCCCGGACGAAGCTCAAAGCGGTGAACCTGGAGGGCGCGGAGTACAAGATGCCCGCCGAGCTCAGCGGCGGCATGCGCAAAAGAGCCGCCATCGCCCGGGCGATGGCCCTCGACCCGCAGATCCTGTTTCTCGATGAGCCTTCGGCCGGGCTGGACCCCATCACCTCCGCGCAGCTCGACGACTTGATTCTGAAGCTCTCCCGGACCCTACAGATGACCTTTGTCGTCGTCAGTCACGAGCTGCCCAGCATCTACAAGATCGCCGACCGGGTCATCATGCTGGACGCGCGGGTCAAGACCATTATTGCCACCGGCAAGCCGAGCGAGCTGCGCGACCACAGCGACAATCCCTGGGTGCGCCAGTTCCTGAACCGCCAGACCGAGGAGCCGCGGAATCAGCACCGCCGTGATGCGCCGCGGATAGGCAGAGAAAGCATGAGTCCAAGAGCCTCGGACAGAATGAAAACGCAAGAAGCATCATGTCATTGCGAGCGTAGCGAAGCAATCTCCCATCCCATCGGATGGAGATTGCTTCGTCGCTGCGCTCCTCGCAATGACATATTCCGGTTCATTCTGTTGGAGGCTCCAAGTTTGCTATCGGACGGAAGATTATGAAAGCGAACTACTTCAAGTTTGGTGTCTTTCTCGTCATCGCCACCGCTCTGCTGGTGACGGCCGTTGTGATCCTGGGGGCCGGGGTGTTCGCGCCCCCGGGGGAGTATTTTGAGACCTATTTCGACACGTCCGTCAGCGGCCTGAGCCCGGGGGCGCCGGTCCAGTTGCAGGGTGTGGAGATTGGCCGGGTCGAAGGGATCGGATTCGCCGATGCAGCGTACGCCCTTCCCCCCGCGCTGGCGGCGACGCTGGGAGAGAAACGCCTGGTGCGGGTCATCTGCTCGGTGAACCGACGCTTCGCGGAGGAGGTGACCCCCGCGGAGCGTCCCACCCGGCAGCGGCAGGAGATCCGCAGTGGCCTTCGACTGCGGCTGGAGTCCAATCTGCTTACCGGGAAAAGCCTCCTCCAGGGAACGTATGTCGATCCGAACCGGTTCCCGGTGCAGGAACCGCCCTGGGAGCCGGAGTATTCCTTCGTGCCCTCGGTGCCCAGCCAATTGGCGACCTTGAAGGAGTCTCTCGATCGCATTCTCGTGAAAGTCGGGGGACTCGACGTCGAGGGATTGTTCAACCATGTCGATGATCTCATCCGCACCACGGATCGGGCCGTCGAAGACGCGAACGTGGCGGCGTTGCGCGAACAGGCGCAGGGATTGCTGGCGGATACCCGCGGCAAGATCAACGCGATCGATACGGAGAAGATTGGCAGACAGGTGGAGAGCCTCATGGCCAACACGAATGGCGCCGTGGGGGATGTGCGGGTCACGAACGAGCGGCTTCAGGGACTGCTGGCCCGTCCGGACCAGGACAAGGAACTGGCCAATATCGCCCTGATGGTCGATGAGCTGAATACGACCGTGCGCCGCCTCAACCTGCTGATTACGACACAGGCGCCGCGCCTCGAGAGTACCTTGGAGAATCTCCGGAAGATGTCGAGCGACCTGAGCGAGTTGAGCGCGAATCTCAAGCGCAATCCGTCGGACCTGTTGCGGAGTTCACCCCCCCGCGCCTCGGAGCTGCGAAAATGACCAGAGTCCTGTCCCCACGTTGTGTGTATGTGCCCGCGGTCCTGCTCCTGGCCCTCCTGGGTTCGGGATGTCTCAGCCGCCCGGCCTACACCAAGCATCAGTTCGTCCTCGAAGCCGCGCGACCGGCCCAACCCCCGGGCCGGAGCCGGGAGATCGTGTTGGCGGTTCGCAGTTTCATGGCCGATCCGGTCTACAATTCCCGGGGCTTGGTATACCGCAAGGGTGAATCCGAATATGAATCGGATTTCTACCATGAGTTTCTGATTGCCCCGCAGGAGCTCCTCAGCAGCCAGACCCGCAACTGGCTGGCCCAATCCGGGCTCTTCAAGACGGTGCTGGAGCCCGGGAGCCTCCTCCAGGCCACCCACGTCCTCGAAGGCAATGTGCTCGCGTTGTATGGGGATTTGCGCGGACAGCATCCGCCTGAGGCCATGCTGCAGATCCGTTTCTTTTTGATTGCCACCCAGGGCTCCAGGTTCCACATCGTCTTCACCCGCGACTACCGGGCTTCCCAGCGCAGGCAGAAAAGACCGCCGACGCATTGGTCGCGGCCTGGGACCGATGTCTCGCGCAGATCTTATCCGAACTGGAAAAGGACTTGGGCACGGCGCATTTGACTCGCGTGACGGCAGCGCGATCTGCCTACTTCTCCATGTAGCTGATGGTCAGGCGGGCCAGGGTGCGAATGCCGAGGATCATCGCACCTTCGTCCGCGCAGAAACGTGGCGAATGGAGCATCGGGGCTTTTTGGCAGTCACTGCCGTGGGGCGTGACCCCGAGGAAGAAGTACAGCCCCGGGATCTTCTGCTGATAGTAGGAGAAGTCCTCCGCGCCCGTCGAGGGCGGCATAGGAACCGCGCGTCCCCTGCCGGCGGTCGTTTGCAGCGTCGGGACCATCCGTGCGGCGAGATTCGGGTCGTTGAAGGTCAGCGGATAACCCGGATCGATAGTCACGTCCGCGCCGGCGCCGCCGCTCTGGGCGATCAGGGCCGCGGTCTTGCGAATCCGCTCGTGGATGTCGGTCCGCATGGCGGGCTCGAAGGTGCGGATCGTCCCGATCATTTCCACCTCGTCCGGAATGATGTTGGAGCGCACGCCGCCGTCGATCGCGCCGATCGTGATGACCGCGGGCGCCTCCGGCAGATTGATCTGCCGGCTGACAATCGTCTGGAGGCCGAGGACGATCTGCAGCGGCGACCACGATGGGGTCCGTTCCGCCCCCAGCGCTTCAGACTGCTGCCCGTCCGACCAGACAAGAACTGGCCAATATCGCCCTGATGGTCGATGAGCTGAATACGCCGTGCGCCGCCTCAACTTGCTGATTACGACACAGGCGCCGCGCCTCGAGAGTACCTTGGAGAATCTCCGGAAGATGTCGAGCGACCTGAGCGAGTTGAGCGCGAATCTCAAGCGCAATCCGTCGGACCTGTTGCGGAGTTCACCCCCCCGCGCCTCGGAGCTGCGAAAATGACCAGAGTCCTGTCCCCACGTTGTGTGTATGTGCCCGCGGTCCTGCTCCTGGCCCTCCTGGGTTCGGGATGTCTCAGCCGCCCTGCCTACACCAAGCATCAGTTCGTCCTCGAAGCCGCGCGACCGGCCCAACCCCCGGGCCAGAGCCGGGATATCGTGTTGGCGGTTCGCAGTTTCATGGCCGATCCGGTCTACAATTCCCGGGGCCTGGTATACCGCAAGGGTGAATCCGAATATGAATCGGATTTCTACCATGAGTTTCTGATTGCCCCGCAGGAGCTCCTCAGCAGCCAGACCCGCAACTGGCTGGCCCAATCCGGGCTCTTCAAGACGGTGCTGGAGCCTGGGAGCCTCCTCCAGGCCACCCACGTCCTCGAAGGCAATGTGCTCGCGTTGTATGGGAATTTGCGCGGACAGAGTCTGCCTGAGGCCGTGCTGCAGATCCGTTTCTTTTTGATTGCCACCCAGGGCTCCAGGTTCCAGATCGTCTTCACCCGCGACTATCGGGCTTCCCACCCAGCCCAAGAGAAGACCGCCGACGCACTGGTCGCGGCCTGGGACCGATGCTCACGCAGATCTTATCCGAACTGGAAAAGGACTTGGGCACGGTGCTTTGACTCGCGTGACGGCAGCGCGATCTGCCTACTTCTCCATGTAGCTGATGGTCAGGCGGGCCAGGGTGCGAATGCCGAGGATCATCGCACCTTCGTCCGCGCAGAAACGCGGCGAATGGAGCATCGGGGCTTTTTGGCAGTCACTGCCGTGGGGCGTGACCCCGAGGAAGAAGTACAGCCCCGGGATCTTCTGCTGATAGTAGGAGAAGTCCTCCGCGCCCGTCGAGGGCGGCATAGGAACCGCGCGTCCCCTGCCGGCGGTCGTTTGCAGCGTCGGGACCATCCGTGCGGCGAGATTCGGGTCGTTGAAGGTCAGCGGATAACCCGGATCGATAGTCACGTCCGCGCCGGCGCCGCCGCTCTGGGCGATCAGGGCCGCGGTCTTGCGAATCCGCTCGTGGATGTCGGTCCGCATGGCGGGCTCGAAGGTGCGGATCGTCCCGATCATCTCCACCTCGTCCGGAATGATGTTGGAGTGCACGCCGCCGTGGATCGCGCCGATCGTGATGACCGCGGGCGCCTCCGGCAGATTGATCTGCCGGCTGACAATCGTCTGGAGGCCGAGGACGATCTGCGCGGCGACCACGATGGGATCCGTTCCGCCCCATGGCAGAGCGCCGTGGGTCTGGCGGCCCCGGACCACGATCCGCAGACTGTCCTGATTGGCCATCGTCGCGCCCGGGTGGTACGCCAGCGTGCCGGCCGGATAGTTCGGGTTGACGTGGAGGGCAAAAATGACCTCGGGCTTGGGGTCTTCCAGGGCCCCCTGACGGATCATGAGCTCCGCGCCCCCGTCCTCGCCCTGGGGCGCCCCTCCTCCGCCGGCTGGAAGAGGAACTTCACGGTGCCGGGTAATTCCTCCCGCATCTGCGCCAGCACCTGGGCCACGGCCATCAGGACCGCCGTATGGACATCGTGCCCGCAGGCGTGCATCACGCCCACTTCCCGGCCGTTGTACTCGGCCTTGACCTTGGAGGCGAAGGGCAGATCCAACACCTCGGTCACAGGCAAGGCGTCCATGTCCGCCCGCAGCGCGACCACGGGACCGGGTTTGCCGCCGCGCAGGACTCCGATCACGCCGGTGTGGGCCACTTGCGTCCGGACCTCCAAGCCGAGCCGGCGCAGGTGGTCCGCCACAACGCCTGCCGTGCGAACCTCGCGATTCGACAGTTCCGGATGCTGATGAAGATCGCGCCGCCAGGCAATGGCCTGTTGTTCCACCTCCGCAGCCAGCCGGTCGATCTTCGCATCGAGCGGCCCCCCTGCCGCCGTCTGTCCCCGGACGCTCGACGCCGGTACCATGATCGGCACCAGTACCGCCAAGAGACCACACCCGATCCGCAGCATCGTCTTTATCACGGAACGCTCCATTCTCCGTCCTTTCACGTCTGCCAGCGCCACAACTCTATCCCGGAGCGACACCACATCCGGTACGGCCCACGCCGGGACGCAATTATCCCCCACAACGGGTATTTGGACAAGGATCTCCCAACAGACCCTAACAGGATGAAGGATACTCGAGGGCTGACTTCCGCCTCTGTCATTCCCGCGAAGGCGGGGATCCATTTCGGCTGCGAGTTTCCTGGACCCCCGCCTCCGCGGGGGTGACAAAAGGGTGTGTGCCCTCTGCTCATCCTATCAGGGGATTGACGGGCACAGCCCACGCTGCGCGACTCTTCGTAGGTCGTGCCCCCGGTCAAGCCGGGGGCAGGCTCCCCCCGCGAAGGCGGCGGTCCTCGCGCGACCATGTCATTGCGAGCGTAGCGCGGCAATCTGAGCGGGGACGCTCGCCCTCCGAGGACGGATTTCCGTCTATCGTCTGGAATGCTTCGCGGCCGCCGCCGTGTCGGGGACGGCGATGAGGAAGGTACTGCCCTTGCCCATGGCGCTCCTGATCTTCATGCGTCCGCCCAGGAGTTCCGCCCGTTCCCGCACGTTCAGCAGGCCGAAACCGGCCGTGTTGGACAGCGACCGCAAATCGAAGCCCTGGCCCTTGTCGGAGATGGTCAGCCGCAACTGGCTCCGCACGCGCTTGAGCGCAATTTCGCCTCGGAGACCTCCGCGTGCTTGATGACGTTGAACAGAATCTCCTGGGCCGCCCGATAGAGAAACATCCGCACCGGCTCCGACGGCGCGTGGACCGGCCCGCGCGTCTGAACATGGACCACCAGGCCATGCCTGCTCTCCATCTGATGAGCCAGCCACTCGAACGTGTCGTCCAGGCCGCCCTGGGACAGCACCGCCGGACCGAGTTCGTGCGAGAGACTGCGCGATTTCTCGATCGCGTCCTTGAGCATTTGCCTGACCTGCCCGACCGTCTCTGTGCGATCCTCATCGCTCCGGACCCGGCCGTCCAGCAGCCCCAGTTGGAACTTGGCCGCCGCCAGGGTCTGCTGCAGGTCATCGTGGAGAATCTCCGCCAGGCGCTTCCGCTCGCGGTCTTCCGCCGCCAGCATCTCCAACGTGACCCGTCGAAGCTGATGGGCGCGCTGCTCCAGCTCGTCGATCGCGTTCTGGCGCTCCGTGACGTCGTCGAGACTCAGCACCAGAAACTGCACCTCCCCGACGTCGTCACACAGCGGGGTGAGCCGCCAGTCCCAATAGGTCACGCCTCGTTCGGGCTGATCGGGATAGGTCAACGGTTGTGCGTACGCGTGAAAGGCCTGCCGGCTCCGCACGGTCTGCTCGAAGACCGTCTGGGTTTCCTCGTGCGGATAGAGGGCAAAGTGATTCTTGCCTGCAAAATACTCCGGGCTCTTGCCGGCCGCGTGGGCGTAGGCTTCGTTGACCCGCACGAAGGTGAAATGCCGGTCCAGAAACGCCAGCGGCGTGATCGTATCCCGGAAGAAGGCTTCCAGCATCTGGGACCGTTTCCGCAGCTCCGTTTCCATCAGGGCACGCTGGCCCATCTCGCCCTGCAGCCGGCCGAGGGCGTCACGCAGCTCTTCCGTCTGGGTCCGCACCTCCTCCTGGAGCCGATCCTGGCAGCGGCTGGCCTGGTCCTGCAACCGTCTTCGCTCGGTGATGTCGCGGACGACCGTAAGCGTCATTCGTCGCTGGCGGAACTCCAGGGTGTCGACGCTGACCTCGGCCGGCAGCGGTTGCCCATCCTTGTGGATCAGAGTGGTCTCGAACAGCAATCGACCGGATTCCCGGAGTCTCCGAAGGGTCTCCGGGATTGCTCCGCGGGCTTCTTCACCCAGGATCTCGAAGAGAGTCAGCTTCAGGACTTCCTCCCGGGTGTAGCCCAGCATGTGGCACATGCGGTCGTTCACGTCGATGAAACGGCCCTTCTGCGGCGAGGGCAACAACTCGTGCAGCACGATACCGTCGCTGGAAACCTCGAAGAGATGGGCCAGGAGCGCCTTGCGCTCGCTGGGAGCGTCGAACTGGGACGGAGGATCATGGATTTGAGGATCGGCCGGTTTGCTCGGCTCTCGGGGATGCAATGGCTCATACGCTGGGCGGGATTCCTGCCCGCCGTCGGTCTTTCCGTGTTCCGATTGTACGGCCATCGCGTAACCCTCCGTTGGCCCCATCGTACACACGCTCTCTCGACTCGACGAAAGCAAATCAAAGCTGCATAGAGTCTTTTAATCGTACGGCGGCGCCCCAGCGCCTGCAAGCGAATTTCCGGGTCCATTTATATTTTCTTGCCGCCGGCCGGGTGGAAAATTCCGTGCAGGGCCGGCGTGCTGGACGTATAATTAGTGTATGAAACTACCGAAATTGGAAAAACCGGAGCACTACCAGGGGTTGTACGTATTCGACTTCGGCGACCACGCGGGCGTGGGCTTTACGGCGGAAGAGGTGGCCGAGCTGCTGGACAGCGAGCGATACAAAGAGGGCAAGGTATACAAGATTCAGCGGGCATATCCCGACGGCCGGATGGAGCTACGCGCTGTGCCGGCGGCCCGATTCCAGTTGGAAGCCGGGATGTTCTTCTACGCGCAGGACGAGGCAACGGCCCGGCGGGATTTCCAGCGGCTCACAAGTCTGGCGGTCCGGAGCGCCCCACCCTGTCGGGCACAGGTCCAATTGGCCCGGTACGCCGAAGATAAGTTCGCAGTCGCCCTCCTTTACCCGGCCGAGCGGGATGAGGAAGTCAGCGCCTGGCTGCTGGAAGGCGACTATCGGACGGCCGGCCCGGCGGAGGGCGGGATCGGGGCCGTCGAGCGCTATTACCGCGATCAACCCCAGATCCTGGAAACGCAGCAGCTTTTTGGGGCCGGCGAGACTGTCAGCAGAACCGGTCGGGAACTGCTCGAATCGGTAGCCCTGGCGGTGCAGAGGTAATTACGGGTATGCAGCAGACAGCGATGAGAGTTCATACCAGCCCGGCGAAAGCCCCGCACGCGAAAGCCCTGTGGCTGGGCCTTGCGGCAAGTCTGCTCGCGCGGCTGTTCAAGACCCGGCTGCCGGAGGTAACCGGGGAAGACCTCCAGAGAAACGACTATTCCGCGAGCACGCAGCGGATGGGGGTGCGCTTCACCGAGCGGATTCGCAACGCTTTCCGCTTCCGCTGGATCCGCGAGATCTTTTAGAGTGTGCGTGAAAGGCTGCTTCAGCGTGGCATGGGCTTCCAGCCCATGAATCATCGGCAGGATGCCGATGCCACGAGATCCCACGGGCAGGATGCCCGTGCCACTTTTCACACAATCACCACCAGAAGCAGGGGTTACCGTTGGTCACGAACCAGCGGTGCTCCATCTCATCGAACGTGCGCCACTGGACGTGCCCGTCCACAAAGAGGATATTGCCGCCCAGGGGTTTTGTACCACTTTTGAGATGGCTCGTCCGGTCGTAAATCTGCCAGCGGGACCAGCAGCCGCCGGTCGCCTTCGTGAAATCGGATTGCAGGCGATCCGGCCCATCGCTGGCGGTCACATCCGCAATCAGTTCCACCAAAGCCGGGGCTGCGCGGGTCTTGATCGTCGAGCGGACCCACTCCTTCTTCGGGCCGCCGGGATTCAGGGGCGTGTCCTGCCGGGACTTGACAACGTCGATGAACCAGAAGTACCCGAGGATGCGATGGTAGTTCTTCCGCGTGGCCACGTCCTGAGGTTCGGGCCGCTCCAAGCTCTCCGGCGTCGCGGTCGGCAGGTTCTCGCCGTACCGCCAGAAGATGATCCGGTCCCGCTGCCGCCAGGAGGGACAATACATGATGTGCCGGTCGAAGGCCCCGGTCTTCAGAACGATGTCTGTCGTCCAATACGAGACGTCGAAGAGCCAACGGTCGACTTCGTTGAGCGGGAGCTTGCCGTCGTAGTCGTTCGCGTAGAGGAACAGCCCCAGCCCCGTGTTCTTTTCGTTCTGGGCACAGACGGCGCGCCGGCCCTGCTCCCGGGCGGCATTGAGCGCCGGCATCAGGATCGCCATCAACAGGGCGATCACGGCGATCACCACGAGCAGTTCAATCAGGGTGAATCCTCTCCGGTTTCCCATTTCTTCCCTCCCTGCTCTGCGCACGTTGGCTACCATCGGCAGCGGTTAGAAGACAGGAGCCGGTTTTGTCACCGGGCCAAGCGTACTGCCATGACTCGCGGGCGTCTTGTCGCCCAGGCATCGACTTCCTGCACGTGGCCGTCGACAAACGAGGCGTTGGAGAGACCGTGGTCCCACTTGCTGGCCGAGACTTTGTGGAACGTCGCGAAGCTGTCGGTCGCACGGCTCGGCAGAGGACGCAGGTTGGTGTCGTTGATCCCGGCGGCATTGATCCCGGGCGTCGACCAGGAGTTCTCCTCGCCGAAGTAGAACGTCTCCGCCGGACGCTTAACCTGTGTTTCCTTGCGCAGCGCGTCGCCGGCGATGGAAATCTTGTACTGCGCCGGCACCGAGTTGAAGGCGTCACCGTTGAGATAAGAATTCATCGTGTAACCGTACTGCGGCACGACCGGAATGGTCGCCCCGTTGCAGCGGCAGCAACTCCTCGATTTGACCACCATCCTGAACGTCGGACACACGTGAATCTTGTGGCCCTTCAGGTAAGGCCAGCACAGACCGGCCAACTCCGGGTGATACTCCAGGTTCTTGGTCGCATCATGCCAATTGCAGTTGGTGCCGCCGTTCTTGAAGAGCCAATCGAACGATCGCGGAAAGTTGCCGTTGTTGTCATCGGCATACATCCGCTGGACGACAGAATACGTGCGCAGGTTGGATCGGCACGCCATGAACCGTGCCTGCTCGCGGACCCGCTGAAGGCTCGGCATGAGAACGCCCATCAGAATTGCTATGATGGAGATCACCACCAGCAGCTCAATCAACGTAAACCCTCTCGTGCTCTTCATAACGTCGCTCCTTATTCTGCCCCAAGTCCTCACACGCAAATGCACCGCGTCCTTTTAGAGATCAGACGGAATGCCTTCCGATAATGTACTACGAATTGCCGGCAAATGCAATAATTCGTCCATTTTTTTGCAGGGATGGGGCTAATACTCCCGATTTTTGAGAATGCCCGGCTGCGGAGTAGGGTATTTGCCGTCCGGCCCGGCAGGCAGGGGCGCCGGCGAGTCCATCGTCAGCTTGTCCACGTCCGGGGCGAACTCCTGCTCGCTATTGAGCATTTCCTCGTAAGTGACGACCTGCCCCGTATGGACGGCCCGGCGGGCCATCGCGGTCACCAGACTGGCCTCGGCGCCGCGTTTGGCCTCGTTGTAGGGCTTGTCCTTGCGGATAGCGTCGATCAACTCGTCCCATTCGACCTGATACGGATTCGGTTCCGGCTGCGGGAACGCCCACGTGAGGTTCTCCTTGGCAAAATCCTGCCCTTTGTAGAGGCGGCACTTGCCCGGCGTGTGCATGAAGGTCGAGATCACGGCCGAGCCTTTGGTGCCGTGGGCGTAACTGGCGAATTCCTCGTGACAGCCGGGCATGTGGCGGTTCCGCAGAAAGAGCTTGGCCCCGTCAGCGAACGTGTACTCAACATCATAATGATCGAAATTCTGATCCACGGCATTGCCGCGATAGCACCGCGCGCCGGAGCCCTGGGCCCGGACCGGCCAGGCGTCCTTCATCCAGCAGCACTCGTCCACGTTGTGGGCGACGACATCCTGGAACAGCCCGCCGCTGGCCCACAAGAAGCCCAGGTAGCTGCGGACCTGCCAGAGCAACTCGCTGATGTTGCCCTGCCGTGGTCCGGCGAATCCTGCCGGCCCCTGCTGGCGATAGGTCCGCATCATGAAGATCTCGCCGATCTGGCCCGACTTGATGCGGTCGTAGAGCTCCCAGCGGGCCTTGCAGTGCCGGCACATCAGCCCGACGCCCACCTTGAGGTTCTTCTTGGCGGATTCCTCGGCCAGTTGGATCATCCTGCGGGTGGTCGGTCCATCCACCGTCACCGGCTTTTCCATGAAGACGTTGATCCCCTTCTGGATGGCGTGACGGAAGTGGACCCAGCGAAACGCCACGGGCGTCGTCAGGATGACGACATCGCCCGGCCGCAGGCAGTCCATGGCCTTCTGGTAGGCATCGAAGCCGAGGAACCGCCGCTCCGGCGGCACGTCGATCTGGGTGGCTTGGTACCCCATCACCCAGGTATCGGCCGACCCTTTGGTCCGCGGGACACTGGCGGCCTCGATCAGGCCATCGTAGCTGCGTTGCAGACGGTCCGCAAAGACATCGGCCATCGCGACCAGCTTGATCGGGCCGCCTTTTGCCGCCATCGCGTTGGCCGCCGCCCCGGAGCCCCGCCCGCCGCAGCCGACGAGGGCCAGCCGGATCGTGTTGTCCTCTCCCGCGTAGAGACGGGGCGACATCGCGCCGAAGAATGTCGAGGCCGCCGCTGCTCGGCCCGTGGTTTGCAGAAACTCACGACGTGACGTATTGCTCTGGGTGGCTTTGCTCATAATTGACCTTCTCCCGCAGACTTCTGCACGGGTTCACGTGCTCGAGGAACCGCCTGGTTCACACACGCGTCCTATTATCGCCTTTGTCGCGGCGTTCACAATCTATTTTGGGCCGCCTCGCCTGCCTTTACAGACGGGTGGCGCTCTGCTATAGAGGGGAAAACGCCGAAAGGAGAATGTCCATGCTCAGTGCTCTGATGGTCTGTGCCGTGCTTGCCGCGTCGATCGATACCTGGGAGAAAGCCGGTTCCATTCCTGTGCCCGCGACCCTGGAGCCCAGGGCGAGCGATACGACATCCCCCGTGTCTCCCGCCGCCGTGGAGGTCTCGGGTCTGCTGGGGGAGCGGCTGCGTGCTCATACGTTGGGCCGCATCGCTACGATTGACGAAGACATACTGCTCGGCGGTTTTCGCACGCGGCCCGGCTCTCATCCCTGGATCGGCGAGCACGCGGGCAAATGGCTGCACGCGGCCTCCCTGCTCTGGCTCTCCGCGCCAGACGCGGGCCTGCGCGACAAGATCACGCGGGTTGCCAACGGGCTGATCGCCGCCCAGGGCGAGGACGGCTACCTGGGGACTTATGTACCGGAGAAACGGTTTGGCCTGTACCGTGACGCCGACTGGGATGTTTGGTCCCACAAGTACTGTCTGATCGGCTTGCTCTCGTACTATGGGATCTCGGGCGATGCGCAGGCTCTGACGGCGTGCCGACGTGCCGGCGATCTCCTGATCTCCGTGTTTCCGCGCGACCGGAGTATCCTCAAGGCCGGGACACACGTCGGCATGGCTTCCACCTCGATTCTCGAACCGATCGTGCTGCTGTACCGCGCAACGGGCGAGAAGAAGTACCTCGACTTTGCCCTGTACATCGTCGGCTCGTGGGACGAGCCGGGCGGGCCCCGGGTCCTCTCGGCGATGCTCCGGGAGAAAACCGTTCTCGCGGTGGGCAATCGCAAGGCGTATGAGATGCTCTCCAACTACGTTGGCCTGTGCGAGCTTTATCGCGCGACGGGAAAGCCCGAATTCCTGCAAGCCGTCCAGTATGCCTGGGAGGATGTCAAGGCCCGGCGGCTGTATCTCACCGGCGGCGCCAGCGCGGGCGAGCACTTCCAGCCGGATGGTCAGCTTCCCAACGACACGGGCGCGCACATCCAGGAGATGTGCGTCACCACGACCTGGATGCAGCTTTGCTGGCAGCTCCTGCGGTTGACGGGTGAGGAGAAGTACGCGGCGGCCCTCGAACAGGTCCTCTTCAATGAGACCTTGGCCGCGCAGAAACCCGATGGATCGGGCTGCGCCTACTTCACGCCGCTCGAAGGGCAAAAGCCCTTCCGCGCGAACGCCCCAGGACCGCGCGACATGGACTGCTGCAACTCCTCCGGGCCCCGTGCCCTCGGCCTGGCCCCGACGTTCCTCGGCACGGTCGATACCGATGGTTTCCGCATCAACACGTTCGCGCCGGCACGCTGGCATGTGACCCTCGGCGGCACACCGGTCACCATCACGTTGAAGAGCCGGTTCCCCAGTGACGGCGCGGGCACGATCACCGTAGACCCCCAGAGCGACACGCGCTTCCGCCTGGCGCTGCGCGTCCCGCACTGGACCGCGCAACCGCGCGTGTCCATTGGCGACGGACGTCCTGCAGGCCAGGCCAGGAATGTACCTGGTGGTCCAGCGGTTGTGGCGCGGGGGCGAGGTTGTGAAGTTCTCGTTCCCGTTCGTTCCGGAGATCCACGTCGGCTCCGGCTCCAACGAAGGCCGTGTGGCTGTGACGGCCGGGCCGCTCGTCCTGGCCTTGGACCAGGCGGATAATCCCGGCCTGCGAATCCCGCAGTACGTGGCACTGCAAGGTCTGACGGCGGAAGAGCTAACCTTTGAAAGCAAGCCGGCCTCAGGCAAAGAATCGTGGCCGGAGGAAATCTTTTGGACCTGTAAGGTGCGTGACCTCGCGGCGGCTCAGGGAAGAGCGGCCGAAGGCCGTGCCGTGCTGCGTCCCTTTTTCGATGCCGGCTCGTGGGACTCCACGCGCTACGCCGTCTGGCTGCAGGCGCCCGGCGCCGCCCTGAAGGGGGACGGCATCGGCCCCTTCACCTTCGGTCGTGAGCTTTACAGCCGTGCGGGCAACGTCAACGGCAGCATCGCCGATGGGGACAGCAGCACCTTCCGCGTCACGTTCGATGGAAAACCCCAGTCGGAGGCCTTCTTCGGCATCGCCATCGTGAAGCCCGTCAAAATCCATCGCGTAACTTACGTGGCGGGAAACATCTTCCACGATGGCGGATGGTTCGACACGGCCGGCGGCAAGCCCCACCTCCAGGTAAGGAAGGCAGCAGACGGCCCCTGGATCGACGTCGCGATATTCGAGGACTACCCCGCCGCCACGGCCACGGACCCCAAAGGCATCCGGCCCGGCGCACGCTTTACGGCGACCTTCGAGCCCGTGGAGGTGGTCGCGATTCGCGTTCTCGGCAAGCCAGCGTCTGGCGACAATCCGGCACAAGCCTTCGCCTCCTGCGCGGAACTGGTGGCCCAGGAGTGACGCAAATCGCCGCTGCGCTACACCTTCAGGTCACGCAGGTAAGGATAGCTTGCCTTGAGGGCATCCATATTCATCTCGACGAAGTAGTTCTCCACGCCGCCGGTCTTGGCCGCGGCGAAGAGACCTTTCCAGTCCACCACGCCCGTGCCCACCGGAACCGACCTCTTTTCGGTCGATGACCAGTCCGCCAGATGCAGCGAGCTGAACCGGCCGGGATACTTCTGGAGATACGTGGCCGCCTGGTAGCCGAGGCTGATCACCGCCACCTGGAACTGCATTTTCACCAGTTTGGGATCGAACTCGCCCATCAGCTTGTCATAGATGAGTACGCCGTCGATCTCCTGGAATTCGAAATTGTGATTATGAAAGCCCAGTTGGATGCCCTGCTTCTTGGTCTGTTCGCCGATCTTGTTCAGCTCGCCGGCGGCCTTCATCCAATCGGCCATGGCCGCGTTCCGCGGCAGGCCAAAGGTCGAGAGAACCATGTGCTTGAGACCAAGTTCCTTGGCATAGGCGATCCGGTCATCGAGATTCTCCTTGAGCTCCCGGAACTGGTAGTGACTGCTCTCGCAGCGCAGGCCCGCCGCCTCGAAGGCCTTGCGGACCTGGGCCGCCTTCATCTTGACGAGCGGAGCAAAGCCTGATTTCTCATAGCTGGGCGGCGAACATAACTCAATCGTCCGGTACCCGATGGCCGCCAGTTGCCGTAGCGTACCCTCGAAATCCTGCGCGATCTGCTTGCCGACCGGATAGAGCTGACAGCCGATGGGCAGCCCGAGCGGCTCGGCCCGCAGTTGCTTTGCCGCCGGTCCCAAACACGCGCCCGCCGCGATGGTCAGGGCGCCTTGGCCAAGGAATTGCCGTCTTGAGATTGTGCTCATGGAATCCGTCCTCCCAACTCGTTCGGTGTCCTGGGGATAGGTAATTGCACATTGCGCCTGGAGGGGCTCGAACCCCCAACCGCCGGTTCCGTAGACCGATGCTCTATCCAATTGAGCTACAGGCGCTGGATTGGAACCCCAAACGCGACTCGCCGCGTTTGAGCTCCGTTCTCGCAGTGTAATCGCCACCACCCTGCGCTGTCAACTCCCTATCCACCCGCCACGGGCTTTCACGGGAGTTTCGTCTTTTGCGTGGAATTTTTCCGGCGCAAAGGAGTCGTGCCCGGACGGCCGCCAAAAAGATTACTTCTCATAAGTGCTGCTACGACAAGGGTTTCAGGTTAGTCCGAAAAAAACTTACACGTTTTTGAGAAATCGCGTTATGTTCGGAGTCCGTTGCGGCACTACTGATTGAAAACAACGACAAACAAGCTTCCAAAAAGGTAAGGTGGTGATAAGATGGTTCTCGGCAACACAAACATGACACGCTCGCCTGCAGAAAGGATGATGAAGGCTGCCGTCCCCGCTTCCGAGAGAAGCTGCAGCCGTCAGGATCGTTCCCGGCTACGCGTGTCGCAGACCATCAGGATGGATCCGGCTTCACCCAGACAGAATAGACCTTTCTCCTTAACCCAAACCAAACCCAGGTCAAGCTCCAAGCCGCAGATGACACCAACACCGCTATCGCCTCTCTGACGATGGCAGCTCTCTATCACCTGCCTCCACCAAGTACTGAGCCCCGCTCGCCCGAGTGGGGCTTGGTATTTATAGACCGATGATGAGTCTCACCGGCAGCCCTTTCTCCGGCGCGATCAGGAAGTTGGTTGCCGTGTAGGACAGTTCGATCTGCTTCTCCGGATCATCCGCGTTGATTCTCATTCTCGTCGAGGTATTCGCGGGCAGATTCAGTTCCTGGGGGCCGAGCTTGCCCGCCTGCCGCAATTCGATGCGCAGGTCAGAGTCGTTCCGGACCGTGAACAGTACGACCTTCTTCCCTCCCCGGTCCACGTCCGTGACCCGGATGGCGGCCTTGCACAAGGCTTCCGCATATTCCCGGCGCGCGATGATCTTGTTCTCGAACCAGATGGCGGTCCGGCCCGCAATCAACGCCTCCTTGAGCGCCGGAATGTTCTTCTCTTTGACGAATGCGAACGTCATGGGCCGATGACCGCCGGCAGGCATATCTTCCCGGCCGGCCGGCTCGTGGATATCCGAGTTCCCGATGAAGGTCAGGTTCTTGTCCAAGGCCCACTGATGGACCGTCGGGTAGTACGACCGCCCGTTGACCACCTCGATCCCGCGCAGGTATTTCTTCTCGTAGAGCGTCGTGTGGATCTCGAACCAGCCCTTGCGATCGGGAATCCAATCCGGATGGTTCCACCAGATGAACGCCCCTTGCTTGTCGGCGGCCGTCATGGCGTCCAGGAGATCCTTGGTATCCAGCGGCGTCGCGTCCTCGAGGAACAGCGCGTTGAAGTGCCCCGGCGGAGTCTCCCGCGTGATCTCGGCCGCGTGGACCAGCAGAATCCCCGTCTCTTTCGTGCGCGGCAGCGCGAGCTCGTAGGACCGATTATGATTTGTCGGGACATCCGCCTTGTGCGGCTGGTACTCGATATGGTCCGTGATCGCGATGGCATCGAGGCCCTCCTGCCAGGCCTCATCCACGCGCACCGTGGGCCAGACCAGCCCATCCGAGAAGACCGTGTGCATGTGGAAATCGCATTTCAGGGTCTTGTATCCCATAATATCAGGAATGTGGACTTCTCGTCGGACCTGAGCGACGACAGCGGAGAGCGGCAGCAGGAGGACGAGAAGACTCAGCACGGCCGGCCGGGAGCGCAACGCGGTATTCATGGACAAACCCTTTCAGCAAACCAAAATCCAACCACAGTTCCACCAGGGCACGAATCGACGGGGTCTACCCTACCACACGCGGCCCGCGCCCGCAACCCGATCATCCCTACCGGATTCCCGTGGCCCGGGGCAGGGACGGGGGAGATCGAGCGCAGGCGCATCATCTTTCCGGGGCCGTCGTCACCGCCCACCACCGGGGAGGTGGAACCGGCTGCGGAAGAATTCGATCATGTTGGGATCTTGCGCGTTGCCGCCGAGGGCATGCACCCCGATCACCCCGCCGCCGAGAGCATAGTACCCGATGGCCGCGCCGCCGAGGGCCACCAGGCCAATCGCCAAACCGCCCAGCGCCAACAGCACGCCGATGGCCGCCCCGCCGACCGCAATCAGTCCCAGGGCGGCACCGCCAAAGCTGACCACCCCGATGGCCGATCCCCCGAGCGCCAGGCCCCCAATCGCGATGGGACCGATGGCGATGATCCCCTTGGCCACGCGCAGCTTGCCCGTGACAGGATCGATCCGGTTGCCCGAGACGATGTGTACCAGGGGCAGACCAAAGAGCTGCCGCTCGGAGCGGTACTCGTATCCGTACCCGCCCCGGATCGGATACCCGCAATGGGGACAGGCCAGCGCCTGATCGGAGACTTCGCGCCCGCATTCGGGACAAGCAACAAGTGCCATCGAACACCTCCTTTGGCTCGCTATTTTAGAAAGTCCGGCAGATATTCGCTCCCGGCATTATCCTGGGGCGAACGCGTCTTTTCCTCATACTGTTTCCGCCGGGCACGTTCCTCCCGCAGAGCGATGTACGACCCGCTCAGGACGCGATCCTCTTTGCCTTCTCCGGCCGCCACCCGGATCGCGCTGCACTGCAACAGCTTCTGGACCTTGACGTTGATCGCGTGGCAGCGCATCTGGCAGAGCCCGCATCCGACGCACCGGTCTTCGCGCACCACCGGAGCCAGACGTCCGCTGTCTTCGATCGGCGCCCCTTTCTCATCCACCTCACCGCCCATGCGGATAAACTCGATGGCATTGTAGCCGGCCATGCGGCACTCATCCACACATAACTGGCACGCCCCTCGTCCCGCGTACGGCAGACATGTCCTCTGGTCCACCTGGGCCAGGCCGATCCGCGCAGCGCGTTTCTCCTCCAGGGTCAAAGCCCGGACCGCCCCCGTCGGGCAGACCTGCCCGCAGTTGCTGCAACTCGGCTCGCACCCCGACCAGTCCGCCACAACTTTGGGCGTCCAGAGGCCGTTGAATCCGTGCTCCAACCCGGCCGGCTGCAGGACGTTGTTGGGACAGACCTTGATGCACTGGCCGCACCGGATGCACAACTGCAGAAACTTGTCCTCGGGCACGCTGCCCGGCGGCCGGATCGGCGGTTCACCGCTTTGATTTCCCACAGCCAACGAGGTGCCGGCTCCAACCACCGAGGCAGCGCCGAGTCCGGCAAGAATACCGCGACGCGAGATACCAGTCTTGGCCGGTGCGTGAAGATGGGTGGCAGCCTCAAGGCCGAAGGCCTTGGGGATGGTTGGACTCTGTTTGGCGACGGGCCCCGGCTTGCGGGGCAGCCCATCCCCAAGCTGCGCTTGAGGCCGGGGCTTCCAAACGCGATGAAGCGCGTTTGGGGACCCCTGCACCCCAGAGGACATCGGCTTGTTACCTATGCTCTTCGCCGGTCGCCCGTTGTCGCTCCGGCTCCAGCGGGACGTGAACTCTATGGCCCCCGCCGGACAGACGCCGGCGCAGCTTTGGCAGAACGTGCAGTTGTGAAACCGCGTCGAGAAATCCTCGTTGATCGCGGCGAACGAACACACCTGGATGCACCGCCCGCACTTCACGCAGGCCCCGGTCACTCTCCGCTCGCTCAGCCGCATCGTGTTGCAGACGGAGAATAACGCCCCGGTGGGACACACGTAGCAGCACCAGAACCGCCGTCCCAGAAATCCCAGGCAGAAGATCAGCACCACCAGCAAGATCGAGAGAAAATGCCCGAAGTTCATCGGCGGGACCAAGTACCAGCCTTTCAAGAGTCCCGTCTGTGCCGGAGCCAACATGAAGAGCATCGCTCGAGTCAGCACCGCAAGCGCTGCACAGAATCCCGACAGAAGAACGCCGAAGGCCGCCGCGACCAACACTGCCGTCAGCAGGAAGTACCTGAGGTTGACCCACCAGCCTTCCCGCGCCAACTGCCAGCGAGCGATGCGACGGCCGATCAGCCAATCGAATCCGTCCAGGAGCGTTCCCAAGGGACAGACATACCCACAGAACGCCCGGGGAAATACGAGGCATACGACAAGGACAACCCCCGCCGCCGCCAGAGACCCGAGGAGCATCTTGCCGGCCAGTGCGGCCGAGATGCTCACCAGAGGATCGAGCAGGAGAAATAGCTCCGCGTTGACGATCTCCTTCGCGCGAAACGCCTCCTCGTACTGCCTCGATCCGTAGGGCCAGCACACGTAGAAGAACAGGATCAGAAAACCCAGCAGGCAGAGCACTTGCGCGAGACGCCGAATCGGTGAGCCCGCCCAGGTCGGGCCCAGGGTCATGAGAATCCACCCGAGCCGTCCCGATGTATTGTTGTGCTTGCGAAACAGATTCAAACGCATCGTCGGCCCCTGCACGCCGCTGCCGCTACTTCGCCTTCTTCTGCATGCCGCCGGCCAGAGCCTTGGCCGTCGCGTTGATAATCGCTTCCGAGGTCATCGTCGCTCCCGTGACCGCGTCCACGCCCTTGACACTCTGCCTTCTCACAATCTGGCCCGGCGTATCCGTGAGAGCGGAGTAGAACTGCTTTTCCTCGTGCTTGGTGACGCGAACGGATTCGATCCGCCCGGCCTTGACGGTGACTTCCACATGCAGCGGTCCAGCGTAGGCGATGCTGTCGGCCCGGTACACCCCATCGGCGACTTGGGCCACGTCCAACGTGTCGAAGAGCCGGATCGCCTGGATGCTGGCCTGGGCCCGCTCCTTGTCCTTCTTGACGTCTCCCTCGCTCCGGGTGTCGCCTGCAACCGTCAGCACCTTCTGATAGTAGGCCAGCGCCTCCCGGTAGCGGCCGGCCAGTCGGCACGTATCGCCCGCCGTCAGGTAAGCGATCACGGGCATGCCCTCCGCCGCCTTCCGCTCGGCCAGCGCCAGGGCTTTGTCATACTCGCCCATGTCCGCCCACAGCTTGATCACGGCGCCGTGACGCGTATAGTCGGAGCCGACCTCCGCGAGCACCTCCACCGCCATTTCCTTGCTGCCCAGCTTCCAATAGCAGTGCGCCAGGCCGACCGGGTCCACGTAGCCGCCGAAACGATCGGCCGTTCGCCACCAGAAGGCGGCCCGGGCCCAGTCCTCCAGCAGGTTGTGGTACATGTGGCCCAGGGTCTCCATCGAGCGGACCAGTTTCGCCGGATCGTCCTTGTGCCGGATCATCAGATAATTGACCAGCTTGATCCCCTCTTTCCAGCGGCCGGGATTCGGATTGATGATATCCCAAATATACTGCCCGACGTTCTTCCGCGCATCCCACGGTCCCTCCGCCCGCATCGGCCAATCCAGATCCAAGGTCGGCGGGTAGGTCAACGGCGTCGAATCCCACCAGTCGGGCGGCGTCTTGCCCACCTTCTCGATCAAGCTCTCGATTTCGGCGCGGCTGCGCGTCACGGGTCCGCCAGCCGAAGCATTCTGCGCGCGGCACACATCAGATCCCAGCCCAATCGCCAGAATCCCCAGCAGGATCGCCGACAGCATCATGGCGTGTGGACCTCCATTGTCACCCCCGCGCAGAGCCTGCCCTCGACCGGATCGGGGGCGGGAGTCCAGTAACGCCGTTGTGCAGGTAGATTCCCGCCTCCGCGGGAATGACAGGGAGGGAGCCGCTTTCGACTGGCCTGTTCTTCTGTCAGAGGACGTAAGGTACATGCTCGGTTTGGCCACGATTGTCCTACTCCTTCGCCCCACCGACGCAGATCAGGTGAGAGAAGGTTCGCAGGAACATGCGCCCATTGGCGACGGCCGGCGTCGCGTGGCTCTTCTCGCCGAGGGGATTCACCGCCAACAACTCGTACTTCGGCCCAGCCCGGAGCACGACGACATCGCCATCGACGGTGATGCAGTAGAGCTTGCCGTCGACACAGACCGGCGAGCCGAAGAACCGCCCGGCGGGCTTCTGACTCCAGAGCACTTCCCCCGTGGCAATGCGGAAGCACGAGACCACGCCGCCATCGTGGAAACCGAAGAAGTACTCATCATGCACCACCGATGTCGGCACGTACGGCACCACGTTACTCTTCAAGTCGTAAACCTCTTTTGCGTCCGCAGAGGCAGTCTCGGGCGGCCTGATCGCGGCCAGTCGGAGCCCTCGGCCCCCCTCTCCGCAGGTGCCAATCACCATGTCTCCTGCCAGCACCGGCGAGCTGACCACGCGGGCCGGCAGTGCCGCCTCGGTCTTCCACAGCAGCTTGCCCGTACCCGGATCAAGGGCGGCCAGGCCGTGCAGGTTGCCCGTGAAGACCAGCTCATCGCGGCCCTGCTTGTCCCGATAGACACACGGTGTGGAGTACGAAGCATTCGCGTTCTTGGGATGCTCGTATTGCCATTGAATCCGCCCGGTCTTGCGATCCACGCCGAACCACGTGCTCGCGATATTGCCGCCGCTCTTTTGATCCTGCTCCCGCGTGACAATCACGTACTCCCCGACGACAATCGGCGAGCTGCCCATGCCGTGCTGCGTCCGGTTGCCGGACAGCTTCCGGGTCCAGACCTCTCGGCCGTCGTGCGTCAGCGCCGCCAGCGTGGTCTCATCTACCCCCGGCCAGAACAGATAAACGTGCTCGGCATCGAGCGCCGGCGTCGCCGCCGCATAGTTGTTGAGCGTGTTCATGCGGACTTTGTCCAAGCCGTACTCCTTGCGCCAGACCTCTCGTCCGTCCGCCGCACGCAGGCACAGAAGAATCCCCTTCTGGGCCTTCTCGTCGGCACAGGTGACAAAGACTTTATCGTCCCACACGGCCGGCGACGAATGTCCCCCGCCCGGCAACTCGATCTTCCAGGTGTACTCCGACGGCGACCATTGGGCCGGAATCGTCCTGGCGTCACTGATCCCCTGCCCGTTCGGCCCGCGAAAGCGCGGCCAGTTGTCCGCCCGCACCGCTCCCACCAGCGCCAACGACAATGCCAATACTACCCCCATCCGTACCGCGCGACACTCCCTCACCGAAGCTTCTCGTCTATGCATGACTTACCCCTGTTCCGTACTTTCCTTGAGTTCTTCACTACGGGTGGCATTCCCTCTTCCGGAGGCGTGCGGATCAAGGACTGCAACGACCCAACGGCTCTATTGTCCCGCGGGGCGCGCATTTTGCAAGCGCAATGTAGCGGCCCTCCGGCGCCCCCTTGTCATCCTGAGCGCAGCGAAGGATCTGGGCTGCGACCGGGAGAAAGCCTCAATTCGGTACCCAGATCCTTCGGCTTCGCCTCAGGATGACAGAGTCCGGATCGCGCACGAATCCCTCCGAATCCGTATTGGTGTGATACTCAGGTCAGAGCTTTCGCAGGAGACCGACGACCACCGCATTGATCCGGCAGTCGTCCGAGTAGATGGGCGCGTAGTTGGGATTGGCGGGCTGAAGGCGGGCCCTGTCCTGCTCCTGGTAGAATCGCTTGAGCGTGGCCTGGCCTTCCTGGACCAGAGCGACGACAAGCTGGCCGTTTTGCGCCGTCTGGGCCCGGCGGCAGATTACATAATCGCCCGGCCGAATGTTCTCTTCGATCATGCTGTCGCCGCGCACCTGGAGGGCAAAGAGATTGTCGCCCGTCCCGAAACACGAGGCCAGCGACAGAGTGTCCCGATTCTCCACCGCCTCCACGGGCACGCCCGCCGCCACCTGTCCCAGCAGTGGCACGCCCGTGTGCGGCGTCTCCTCATCGTCGACAGTTGTAGTCCGGGTGTTTCTAAGCAGTCTTCGCCCTTGAGGCGTCAACCTCAAAGAGCGAGCTCTGCCCGGGCAGGTCGAGAGCAACGATTTTCTTTGCAGCTCGGCGAGATGCTCGAACACGGTGCTGCGGCTGAGGCTCAACTGGCTGGCCAGCTCGGCTATCGTCGGGGAATAGCATTGGCTCCCGTGGAAAGCGGCGATATGCCGGAGCACCTCGAGCTGTTTCGGAGTCAAACCGTCGATAAGATCTGCGTCGCGCGGCCGCATCCCCAGTGGTCTCCTTAGGAGTGACAGCGGGCTTGTTATTGGACATTGCCAGCGTGGACGCCTGGACGCATCGGGTCCCGGAAAGCACTCCGACGATCTCGGCGAGCGACGCCAGCAGGCGGGTCAAATGTCCCGCCGACACGTCATCTTCCTCGGCCCATCCCGGCGGCCACACGGAAAGGTACTCGCCCCCCGGCCCGAATTTGCACAGCGGCTCGATCCGTCTGATCCGGTACATATCCATCCTTGTCACCCTGAACTCGATTCGTTTTTCCCATCGCTTTCTATCGACCCCCGTCCTATCGGCCGCCCCCCTCAAAAAACCCAAACAAAAACCGAACAGAATCCGCCCCGCCCGTGACCTTTTTGCGCAGGCTCATGCACCCGGACTACCGCCCGTTGTTATATGGGACCGAGGGCGCAAAAAGATGCGGTACGGGTTCAGGATCGGGTACCGCAGTTCGCTGACCAGCACTCGGCCAGAGCGATGTTCAGGATGAGCCACGCCTCACAGTTGACCTGTTTTCCGTACGCGTCTGAGGACATCTTCGGGCCGCCCTTCGACAAGGTCCTCGCTCTCGGACCAGCAGAACTCCTCCGTACAGCATTCCATTGAGAGAGACTGGGTGGGGTCCAATTCCCGGCCGGCAGAGAAGACACCGATCCACAGCTTCCCGTCACGGCTGCGGACGATAGAGAACGCGGCGGCCGGCCAAGGCATATTCTCTTGCGCCGGAACGAACCGCTGCCCCTTAAGAAGCAGACTGCGATTGTCCTCGATGGCAAATATGTATGCGGATCCTTCGTCCTCGCACTCCACGATTTCTATCACGGCCGTGGCGGTCACATCCTGGGACAGCACTTTGCCCTCCTGGAGAGTCGCTTTAACCAAAGGGAGTGTATCTTTCTGCGAATGGCGTGTGACACGGGCCCAACGAAAGTAACTGGAAATCACAACGATGACCACATAGATACCCACAATCCCAGCCGCCACAAGGACCCCGCCGAGCAATCCACCAAGAATGGGATTCGGCCTCAAAAGGATCAACCCGGTCGCGAGCAATGTCAGCAATCCGATAGCCCCGAGCGAGACGAAGACCCATTTGATGGTGTCTCGCCCGGAGACGGGAGACGCCGTCGTCTCGATCCTCTCACGGAGAGTTTCTCTCTCCACCTCATTCAGATCACGCACGATTTCCCGATACATCTTTCTCTTCGCGCCCAGGTCACTTCAGTCCATTTCCCAAGTCTCTCTTTGGCTTCCTCATGAGTGAATGCCCTTGCCCTCGCGGATTTCCCTTTCTCCGCGCGAGAACTTCACTTTTATGTCGAGGGCATGGATGTCCATCAGGAGAGAACGGAGGTTTCCCTGTCAACCCGGCAGCAGGAGAAGCTCCCGGTCGGCACCGGTGGTCAGGTTCCGAATCTCACGGTTCCTTCATTCCTCTGCTTCCAGGCAATACCGGAACAGGATGTTCGTCGTGCCGGCGGCGGGCTTCGGGGCCGCGGTCAGGACGAGCACTTCGTCCACGCGCCCTTGCCCGTACACATCAATCCCGGCTTCCTGCGCCTGGTCGAATGTCACCATACCGGCACTCTCCATCTCGTCCCAGTTCTTGCGATACAGGGTCACTCGATAGGTGCCGGCCGGCACTTCCACCACCGCGCCTTCATCCGGGGGGTCATCATCATTGTCGCCCATCGGCAGGGTGTTGAACGAGTGGACGCAGAGCCGGCCCGAGGGCAGAGACAAGTATCCGGTCTCGAGCGGATACCATTGGCCGCACGAGAGTTCCTTCTCGGTAAGAGGCGATCCTACCACCACCTCCAGGTCCACGCCGCCGTCTCCGTGCAGCCCGTAGAACAGCAGTTCCCCGGCGGTGAGCAGTTCCTGCGTGGTCCGGTCTTCGAAGGCGTCTGCGCCTGCACCCCAGATGATCTCCGGATCGGCATTCCTGATCCGCTCTTCATTTGCTTCGTCGTAAAGGAACACGACCAGACTTTCATTGTAGATGTGGACGGGGATGGCTCCCGGGCGGATCGGGCCGGTAACGATGCGAAAATCCTGCTGGATCATATCTCACTCCTGCGCACTTCGACAATGAGAAACACAGGTCGGCCCCGTTTGCGTCTATCGGCCGTTCCGGCGCAGCACTTTAAGTCCTTACGAACGAGACGCTATGCCTCTGGCGCAGGTGGCAGCAGGTTGTGGTCCGCGCCGCCGATCAGGTGCGGCAGGCCCTCTTCGAGCTCCATGGGCTCCGTGAGATCTTTGGCCAGTTCCGTCAGGAAGCGGCTGGGCTTCATCATGATGAGGTTGCCGCCGCGATTGCGGTAGACTTGCGGCAGCACAAGATACAGCTCATCTCGCGCGCGGGTGACCGCAACGTGAAAGACGCGGCGTTCCTCTTCGAGGTCTTCGTCTTTGTTCATCGCCATATCGGTCGGAAAGCGGCCATCCGCCAGCCAGGGGATGAAGATGACCGGCCACTCCAAACCCTTCGCCTGGTGGACCGTGCTGAGAATGACGAACTCCTGCTCGACCGGGCCTTCGACGCAGGTCTCGCCGGAGAATTCGCCTGCCAGCGAGACATCGGCCAGGAACGCTTCCACGTTCTTGTACTGGCCCGCGAAGTTCGCCAGGGCGCGGATGTCCTCCCGCCGCATCGCCGCGTTGTCGTAGTGCGAAACGAGGTAATCGTCGTAGAACCGCTTGTTGGCCAGATCAATGACCTCCGCCGGAGAATCGATCGCGCGCGATTCCTTGAGCAGGCCGACGAACTCCTGAAAGAAAGGTCGGGCGCTGGTGGGCAGGAGGCTGGCCGTCTCGATGCCCAGGACCTCGTTGAAGGGGTCCGCGGCACTGCTGATATGCTGCCAGAGGCGCCGGGAAATCGCGCTGCCGACGCGGGGCAGCATCTGGAGCAGCCGCAGCCAGGCCAGCTCATCGTTGGGGTTCTGCAGGACGCGGAGGTAGCAGAGGATGTCCTTCATGTGCGCCTGCTCGAAGAAGCGCAGGCCGCCCCGGATGTGGAAGGGGATATTGCGACGCTGGAACTCCAATTGAATCTCCAGTGAGTGCCAGTGGCTGCGGTAGAGGACGGCGATATCGTTCAGCGTGCGACCCTGGTCCAGCAGGTGCAGCACGTATTCGGCGATGAACCGGGATTGGGTGAAGTGGTCCTGGCAGGCCACGATGGCGGGCTTGAGGCCCGAGGACCGGATCGCCTTGAGGTTCTTCGGCAGCCGGCGGCTGTTCTGGGCGATGCTCGCGTTGGCCAGGGTCAGAATCTCCGGCACGGAGCGGTAGTTCGTTTCGAGCTTGTATTCCTGGGCGTCCGGATACCGCTGCTTGAACGTGATGATGTTCTCGAAGTTCGCCCCGCGGAAGCTGTAGATCGACTGGGAGTCGTCGCCGACCACCGTCAGGTTGCGGTGCTTCGAGGCGAGCAGATCGACGATCGCGCCCTGGATGGCGTTCGTATCCTGGTACTCATCGACGAGAATATGCTGGAACTGGCCGGCGAGCATCTCGCGGACCTCCGCGTGGTCCATCATCAGCCGCAGCCAGGCGCTGAGCAGATCGTCGAAGTCCAGAAGCTGCCGCAGCCGCTTCTTCTCTGTGTAGAGCACGAGGACCCGCTCGATGCCGTCGATCTCCTGGAGGAACATCGGAAATCGCTTGCCGATGACCTCCGGCAGCGGCTCCAGCGTGTTCTGGAGGAAGCTGGAGATTGCCGCCAGCACGTTCTTCTGGGGGAAGCGCCGTTCGCGGATATCGACGCCGGCCTCGTGGACGCACGAGGCGAGCAGGTCCTTGGCATCCTCGCGGTCGAGGATGGTGAAGTCCGGCGAGATGCCGAGCCGCTTGCCATGGGTGCGGAGAATGCGGTTGGCGATGTGGTGGAACGTGCCGCCCCAGATATCGCGGGTCTTCTGCTGGACGAGCAGCTCGACCCGGTTGAGCATCTCGCGCGCCGCCCGGTTCGTGAACGTAACGAGCATAATCCGCCCCGGATCGACGCCATGATGCACCAGCCAGGCCAAACGATAGGTCAGCGCCCGCGTCTTGCCGCTGCCGGCGCCCGCCACGACCAGCATCGGCCCGCCCGACGCCGTCGCCACCACCAATTGCTCCGGGTTCAGGTCCGCCCCGAAATCGATATCCCCCGCCGCCGTCCGCGACTGGAGTGTGAATTTCCGTGCCATAATCCGCCAATTGAACGGTGCGTGATACGCACCCTACCACTTCGGTTCGTCCATGATTGCCCCCGGGCCATCCCACCAAGGCTTGATCTACAATACCAGAATACGAGCGAAATGCCAGCGCTGGATGACGATACCGAGAGAGCGAGAAAGCGAGCCCGAAGGCAATCAGCCGCCGGGTTACGCCATGAGCCGTGTAGGATGGGCTTTAGCCCATGCTGCTCTCATCCGCATACACGGTCTTTCTGCTGCGCTCAATACTCGCCCTGAAGTAGGGATTCTTCAACGAGTCCTCCACCACCACGTCCACCCGCCGTCCGAAGATCGCTTCAAGTCCTTCCTTGAGATCAAAATAGCGATTGAAGAGATCCCGCCGCCGTCCTCGAATTGAATAAGCAGCATCTACGTCGCTGTCAGTGTGAAAATCCTCAGACGTTGCCGAACCGAAGACGTCCAATCTGCCAACCTTGAGGCGGCGGCATAACGTCGGCAATCGCAGGTTTGAATGCCTCGATATCAAGCATTGTCTCCGAGCAGAAGGAAAAGAGCCCGGCAAGTTGGTAGCCGGGCTCTTCATGGGCATGCAAGAGTAGTTTAGACGTTATCGCGGAGGACGAACGGCTCGCGATAGGAGCGCTTGAGGTACTGGTTCGCCTGTTCGGCGTTGGCGCCGACGAAACGCTCCTGCTTGCGGTCGTAGCTCAGCGCCGGCCCGAGGACGAACGGCTGCTTCTTCAGATCGACCTCGTTGCCTTCAAGCTGTTCGAGCATATCCTTGAGGGTGTTCAGGGCATCCTCGCAGGACTTCATGTTCGCCCGAACCTGGTCCGGCGTGGCCTTGGCGCCGGCGCGCCAGGCGATGTTGGCCTGATGGCAGATCGTCGTGCCGAAGTGGCCCACTTCGATCTCGGCCGCCAGGTCCTCACGCCGCCCGCTGCGGAGGGCGGCAATAAAGTTCGGGGCGTGTCCGCTGCCGCCATCGCCCTTGTACTGGTAGACGCGCTTGCCGTCGTTGTCGTAGAACCACCCGCCGCCGCGCGAGATGCGGACGGAACCCTGCTCGCACTGGACGTAATTGCCGCCGCGGGAGGTCAGATAGACGGCCCCATCCTTGCCGCCCTTGCGTTTCGGGTCGGGCAAGTTGCGGATGTCGACGACCAGGGGCAGACCATCGTAGTCCATCAGGGCGAAGTGCATATTGGGGGTTTCGCCGTTGTCGTCCCAGGCAAAACGATTGCCCGCCGCGACGACCTTCGTGGGCACGTCCTTCCAGCCCAGCAAGTGCCGGACATCGTCCAGGTAGTGAATGCCCCAGTTCGCCATCTCGCCGTCGCCCCAGTTCCACTGCCAGTGCCAGTCATAGTGGAACTGCTTGCGCATCACCGGCGTCATCGGGGCCGGGCCCGCCCAGAGGTTGTAATCGATGAACTCCGGCACGGGCTGCGGCTCAGTCACTTTGCCGATACCGGCCCGGGAATGGAGCACAGAGCAATGAACCCACAGCACCTTGCCGTACTTGCCCGCCTGGAGATCGCGGGCGGCCTCCTTCACCGCCGGACAGGACCGGTGCTGCGTGCCCGCCTGCACGATCCGGTTGTACTTGCGGGCCGCCTCGACCATCTTGCGACCCTCCCAGATCGCGTGGCTGACGGGCTTTTCCACATAGACGTGCTTGCCCGCCTGGCAGGCCCAGACGGTCATCAGCGCATGCCAGTGATTCGGGGCCGCGATCACGAGGGCGTCAACGTCCTTGCGCTCCAGGAGCTTGCGCACATCGGCGTATCCCGTAATGGCAGAGTCGCCGACGTTGTACTTCTTCTTGAATTGTGCAACTCCCTGCTCCAGGACCTGCTTATCCGGGTCGCACAGGGCCACGACCTTCACACCGGGGAGCTTCATGAACTGGCCGATGTGGTCGCCGCCCCGGCCCCGAATTCCGGCCACGCCCAGGCGAATCTCCTCATTGGCTCCTCGCACACTCGGCAGGAGGCCGCCCGACGAAGACAGGGCCACATACGCCCCCGTTGTCGCGGCCATACCGCGTTTCAAAAACCCCCGGCGATTCATCTGACTCATCATCGGCTCCTTTCGCACAAGATCCAGTGGCGTCGTCACTTGTCACGACCCAGGAAAGACGATGCCCGCACGTGACGTATTGCGTTCGTACAGATTCCCCATCTTACCAAGTACGGCGACGTGGCAGAAGCACTTTCTGCCTGGAGCGATCTCAGGAATGGTCGCACACGCCTTCGAAGACGGCTGTTTTTCCCGTTGACAGCCAGGGGCCCGAGCCGTAGAATGACGGCTGAATAAGGTTATACGCGGCCGTAGCTCAATGGTAGAGTGCTACCTTCCCAAGGTAGATGTTGTGGGTCCGAATCCCATCGGCCGCTGTTCTTCTCGCGACGAGATCACGTTGAGCCGCCGGCTTGGGCCTGTTTCAATCGGGGAGGTATTCCTTGGACGCAACTTTCCCATCCACCAGCCGCACGTATATTATCTCCGCGTTGTAATACCTGTTGTTCGGGTCGAGCTGGAAGCTGAGCAATTTCTCGCTCACACCCTCCACAGGACGAGGAAATCGGCGGCCTCGTTGATCTCCGCCTCTGCCGCCTCATGGATCGAAAGCCGTCGACTCATTTCCGGCGCGCCCGTACGCGGTTGAGAACCTCATCTGCCGGAGAGGCATGGGCTGCACCGCTGTCCAAGTCTTCATCGCGACGAATGGCCTCGTCGATCCATAGCTTCTCCACTTCGGCTTCGCTCAGACCGTCCAGACTTGCCAGCAGTTCGCGCGCGATCAGCTCGCGCCTCCGCGTCTAAGCGAAGAACCTCCGCTTTCAGTTCGTCAACACTCATATGTGCATCTCCGAATCGAGGCCTTTCGTTGGCTCTTGTTCTTCAGACTGACAATAGTCCATTATACTGCCTGCATGACGCAGATCAAAGAGCATCGTCTACATCATTGATGCAGGGTCTTCTCGATGCGGCGGTCGGGGAGGAGCCACATTACCGCGACGAGGACATACAAAGCGCAAGAAATCCAAGGGCTCACAAAGGCCACGGGGATCGCCGCGAGATAGAACACCAGCGAGAGCTTGCCCTTGCGGTCCCGGCCGAGCGCGGTGGCCAGAACCGAGTCCCGGCCATGGAGAGCGATCAGGGCCCGGGTCAGGATGAAATAGGCAACCGCCGCCCCGAGCATCACCACGCCGTACAGGGCCACCGGCCAGGCGGCGAAGCGGTTCTCGCCCATCCACGCGGTGACAAAGGGGATGAGCGACAGCCAGAACAGAAGATGCAGGTTCGCCCACAGGACGCGGCCGTCCACGTGCGCGATCGCGTGGAGCAGGTGATGGTGGTTGTTCCAGTAGATGCCGAGGAAGACGAAACTCAGCACGTAGCACAGGAAGACCGGAAACAGCGGACGCAGGGCGGCTACGTCGGCGTCATGGGGTGCCCGCAATTCCAGCACCATAATGGTGATGATGATGGCGATCACCCCATCGCTGAACGCTTCCATGCGGTTTTTGCTCATCTGCGATCCCGACGCGGTCCGTCACATTCAGATACCGGATTTGACCACTTCCTCCCGTGTAACCTCGCAGTTCCTCCCGCGCCAGGAGAGTGTCGTTGGGCCGAACGCGTGAAAGACGCGGATGCTGGCGGAGTCTTTCAGGTCCTTGTTGTCCGTCGGGCGCAAAGTGAACAGGGCTCCATCGCCATAATCCTGGCCGTTCCAGGAACGGGCGTGGAAAGCGACGAAACGCGGTGCTTCCACGAGGAAACCCCAGGGTGGCAGGACCGCGCGACCGCCGGTCTCGGAGTTGACCTCGGCGGGCGCCTGGCCGAAGTTGACGGTGACTTTCACCGCCTGGCTGCCTTCGCCGTAGGTGGCTCGGCGAACGCTGCGATCCCCGGTGAGGTATTCGAAAGCGATGAGCCGATTGTAGGCCGTCAACTCGTGCAGCGGCCCCAGAACCTCGTGTGTGTTCTTCACGAAGACGTCGGTCGGGTGCATGCCTTGGGCCCAGCCGTTGTCGCTTCGCATGTAGGACGCACGATCCGATGTCCCCGTATTCCCGCCGCGACGCTCGCTTGGCTTGTTCTGCCAGTAGAGATGATCGGGGAAGGAATGGTAGTACAGCGGGCGGGCACACAGGACGTGGTGGGCCACGTTCTCGGCGGCGTCCTCGGCGCGGTAACCGTATTTGCCGTAGCAGATCTGGCAGTCGTGGTAGACCATCTCGAAGAAGGGAATCACCTGGGCCCCCACTTCCTCCGGCAGTTTGGCGTTGGCGTAGTAGTTGCCGCTGACGCCGACGAGGCCCTCGAAGAAATCGCTGTGGGGCAGCGCCCACTCCCGGCCACACTCGCTGCCGAAAATGCCGAACACGTTGCGGGCATAGTCGCTCAGGCGAATCTTCCACGCGATATCGTCGTTGCGGCCGATGGGGTGGTTCGGGTCGAAACACTCCCGCGGCCCGACCGCATAGGTCGTGTCGATGAAGTAGCTCCACGGCCCGAACAAGTCGCGAATCGCGCCGAGGTTCTGCGGGCGCTGCGCCAATTCCAGTTGCTTCGGGGCACAGACCATGTAGGCCCGTCCACCGTTCCAGCGTCCGCCCCTGATCAGCGAGCCATCCCGATTCTTTTCGATGAAGCTCGGGCTCCAGCTCTTCGCATCACGGTACATGTCCTGGACGTTGTCGTGCAGGCAGTCCAGGTAGCCCAGCTTCTGGATGCGTTTGACCATATCCGCCAGGGCCTCGTTGCCGCCGCACTCCGGGTTGGCCGGCAGGTTGTCCGGGTGCCGGACATCGTAGCCCCCTTCCGTCCAGCCGCCGACCATGAAGAAGCACCGCTCGATCTTCACGTCGTTCTTCAGGTGCTCGGCGACCTTGGCGGCCTCGTCGAACGTCCAATGAATGCGGACCGATTCCTCGGCGGTGCTCTCCTCGTTCATCCGCCGGGTCAGGCACGACCACAGCTTGGCGTCCGGAGCACCGACCATCAGCTCGACGTGCGGATCGCGGCGAATCTTCTCCCGCAGCGTCACGGCGTACCCGCGCTTCTCGGCATACCGGCGATACTCTCCGGCGACGGTATTCCAGTCACCCTTGCCGAGGGGCATCAGGCGCACGACGTTCGCGCTGCCGCGCAGCTCGAACGTGGTCCCCAGCCGATTGGGATTGCCGGCCGAGACCTTCCTTTCCAGCTCGGGAAAGACATACGCATCGTCCCACGTCACGATCAGGGCCGAGTCCTTCTTCACCAAGCCCAGCATGTTCAGGTGGCAGCCCTCGTACTCCGACGTGCCGAACACCCGCTTGAACGCCTTGTCGCCCTGGACGGGCACCAGCAGTCCCTCCCGGCTCGGAACGATCACGTAGCCGCCGTCTGCGCCGCTGATCGCCAGGGCATCGCTCAGGACACGCACCGTCTCCTTGCCGGGTTTTTCGTAGCGAAGCTCCAGTGCCTGACCGCCGTCCACAAGGGAAAAGGCAATCGCCCCGCCTTGTTCATTCGCCAGTTTGATGGAGTCCCCGCGTTCACTCGCCGCGCGCGAAAAGCGGCCCTGGAGCCAGGGTGCGTTGCCGGGACTTGCCGTTCCCTCGGACGGCCACGGCATGCCGGAGCGAGTGTCCGAGAGCTTCCATGCCGCCGTCGCATCATCGACCTCAAGAGCGAGCGAGCCGCTCTGCAGCCGAACAATGCCGGCATGAGCCGTAACAGAGAACAGCAGGACAGGCAGGCTCAACAAGAGAACTCCGATCCGGACGCAATTCATGTGGTTTCGCGATTTCATACGTGCACCTCCCGTGGTTTTCCGTCGGTGGGTGGCAGCGGCAAGCGTCAGCTTGCCGCTGGCTCCTGCATACGGCTCGACACCATCGGCAAGCTCCGAAGAGGGTTCCCAATCGCGATGTATCGCGATTGGGGGCCCAGATTCCGCTTGCCGCTGCCACCCGGTCGTTCGACAGGATAACGGGCGAAGAGACACAAGACAAGCGCTTTGCGGGGCTCGTTTGTAGTGACGCCGTAAGGCGTTATCTTCTTATGCTCTTACGAGCACACTACCAACCAAGACCTTCGGCCCATTCGGCTTCGCTCAGGGCAGGCTCTTGAGGCTGCCACGCGCTCCGCTTAGAGCCGTGCCATCGGAGCAGAATAGATGGAGCTTTTCCGGATTGACGTAGATTCGGACTTCTTCGTCCATCCTGCATTGGACATGAGGCGGCGCGGAGAGGATGCATTTCTCGCCGGACGTGACCACCACGTGCACATCGGTTCGCGAGCCGAACGGCTCCAGCAGGCTGACACGACCGGAAAGTACACAACTACCCTGCCCTGGCAACGGCTCCAGAGAAAGGTCATGCGGCCGGACTCCGGCATGAACCGCTTTCTCGGAGCCGTCGGCCGGGAGCCAAGGCAGAGACACCCTGCCACCGACCCACTCGAGGAAGCAGGTTCCGTTCTCGGAATGGAGGCGTCCCGTCAGGAAGTTCATCGGCGGCGCGCCAAAGAAGCCGGCGACGAAGCGGTTGGCAGGCCGATCATAGACTTCGGCCGGCGGGCCCACCTGCTGAATTTGCCCATCCCGGAGCACACAGAGGCGATCCCCCAACGCCATGGCCTCTGACTGATCGTGCGTGACGTACAGCGTCGTCGTGTGCAGTTTCTGATGGAGGGCCTTGATCTCTTCGCGCAGCGCCAGGCGCAGGCCGGCGTCCAAACTGCTCAGCGGCTCGTCGAACAGAAAAGCTGCCGGCTCGCGCACCAGGGCCCGGCCCAGGGCGACGCGCTGCCGCTGACCGCCCGACAAGGCCGCCGGCTGGCGATCTGCCAGGTCCGCCATGCCCAGCAGTTCGATGACTTCCGCCACCCGTCGGTTCACTTGCGTCCGCCGCTGTCCGCGCATGCGCAAAGGAAACGCGAGATTGTCATGGACCGTCATGTGAGGATAGAGGACGCCATCCTGGAAGACCATCGCGACGTCGCGATCTTTGGGCGGCACACCCTCGACCGTCCTGCCGGCGATGCGAATCGCACCAGAGGTCGGGGCCTCCAAGCCGGCGATCAGGCGCAGAATCGTCGTCTTGCCGCAGCCGCTCGGCCCGACGACGACCAGGAACTCACCGTCGCACACGTCCAGAGTCACGCCGGAGACGGCCGTCGTGCGGCGGTCGAAAACCTTGGTGACGTTTTGCAGCGAGATAGATGCCATAATTCCTGTGCAAGTGGCATGGGCTTCCAGCCCATGAGCCATCGGCAGGATGCCGATGCCACGCATGATTAGAACGGATTGAGCCTCAGCCGGGCCGCGGCTCGCGCGAGGAAGACCAGGCCCACCGACACGTAGACCGCGAAGGTCAGGGCCATCCAGCCGGTCGCATCCGGCAGGTTGCCCATCCCTTTCTGCAGCCAGTCAAATGCCCCCAGACCCCCTCGATGAGCGACCGCATTCATGATGACGCCCGCATGAACAAAAGGGTTCAGATCCATGTACGTCTCGATCATACCCGTATGGGTTTTGGTCACCACTCCCAACAGGATGGCGAGGAACAGAGGGAAAACGGCCCAGAGGCCCGCCGCCAGTCCCAGGTTGGCAATCACCGCCGTCGTCGTATGCCGCAGGCGCGTGCTGAAGTACAGGCCCGTGCTGGTCAGGAAGAACACCACCCAGGCCGCCAGGAGCGCCAGGTGAACCACGGCGATCGGATGAATGATCTTCAGCACCATGAAGACGAGAGTATGGGCGAACAGCAGCACCCACGCCGGCAGGCAGCGGCGCACCGCGCCCGCGAATTTGCCCCAGAGAATCTCCCCGTTGCCGACGGTCGTCGTCAGCAGGAGCGGCCACGTCTGCGACTCCTTCTCCGTGGTGATGCAGGTGGCCGGCAGAACCACAGTAAAAAGGATGCCGATGCTGAAGAAGACGACGCCGTACATAACGTGCGTCTCTGTGTCCCGGAGCAGTTTCGCTCGGTCAGGCACAGTCCATACGTCAAGAGCAGCAGGCCCAGAATCGCCACGCCGCAAACGATCTCCGCGATCCGGCGGAGCTTCCGCCGGCCGAACAAGGGGGCCCTGCGCTCCTTCCACAGCACGGGCGGCCCTTGCACGCGACGGATAGTCGATTGCGGATTGGTGCCGCGACTCGAATCCACGATCCCGCCGACCTGGCGCAGAGCGGCCTTACGGACAAAGAACATGGCCAGCAACAGCAGCAGGGCCGACAGGCCCAGCATGACGGCACAGTGCAGCGGCCAGACGAAGAGAACCGTCGGCCGTGCCGAATACAGCGCCTCCATCGCGGCCCCCATTACCACGAACGGATTGAAGTAGGAAAGCCAGCGCAGGACGGTGGGCGGCGAGACCACCCCGTCCGTGAGGAAAGCCAGAAGGACGGGAATGCCTCCGAAGAGAAACCCCGTCGCCAGGATGGTCTGGATGATCGCCGCATAGGCCTGCCGCGTGAAGATCGAGAAGAACAGGCTCAGGGACCCGACGAAGACGACCGTCGTCAGCGTCACGCACAGGCCGCACAGCAGGAAGTCCCAGGGGACCCCCCCGAACACGCGCACCACCGCCAGCAGCGGCAGGGAGATCGCCAGCAGCAGCACGATTTGCAGCAGGCGGCTCATCAGCTTGCCGATCACGATCTGGAAACTGCCGATCGGCGTCGTCATGAGCACGCCAAGCGTCCGCTTGTAGATCTCGTCGCTGATCGAGGTGCTGAGCATGACCACCGCGAGCGCCTGCGCCGTGAGAAACTGGAACCACAGAATGGTTGTGACAATCGCCTGGCCTGCCGAGGCCATGCGCGAGGCCTGGTACACCGAGGAGGTGGCACGCACGAGACTGTCCAGCCAGGTCACCGCTACCAGAAAGGTGAACAGGCCGATGTAGAGGAAGCGCAGCACGTAGTTGCGCCGGCGCCGGCTGGAGACCCGCATCTCCTTGTCGAAGATCGGTCCGGCCAGGCGCGACAGAAGGGACACCGCCCACCAGCGCCATCTTACACCCGTGGTTTCCATGTTCATCATGTCGCTTGCCAGTATCGATTATAAATCGAAAATCGCAAATCATAAATCAGAAGATTCTCCTTCGCAGGCAGCATTTCGCCCGCCAGAAGAAGAACAACCCTGCCAGGATATAGGCGGCCGCGAGGGCCGTCAGGAGGCACGTCACCCGGCCGACGCTCATTTCCTCACGACCCGAGTGAAACACGGCCGCGGTGGCGTAGCGGAGCGATCCCCAGGATGCCCCGGCGTTCTGCGATCCCGCGGCGCCGGTCATGATCAGTTGCGTCTGGACCGCCGGATGGGCCCACAGGTACGTCGCGAGCACATCGTTCTTTCCACCCATGACTCCCAGCAGGCCGGCCAGAATCGGTCCGATCACCCAGAGACCGACAACCAGAGCGAAGCTCGCCACGACGGCGGACGTCGTGCGGGCGAAGTACGCACTGAAGTAGAGACCCGACCCCGTGATGAAGCATGTCAGCCAGGCCACCAGCGCCAGCAGATGAAAGATGGCCACCGGATGAATGTAGCCGGCCAGGGTGAACAGGAGCACGTGTCCGGCGAGCAGACCCCAGATCGGCAGACAGCGGCGAAACGCACTGACGGCCTTGCCCAGCAGGATATCCCAGTCGCTCAGAGGCGTCGTCAGGAGCAGCGGCCAGGCCTGAGATTCCTTCTCCGTAGTGATCCGCGTCGCCGAGAAGACGATGTTGATCAGCCCGCCGATAAAAACGAACAGCATGACATAGGTGATGTGGGTGAAATCCTCATTGAGGCTCTTCGCCTGGGCCGCGGACAAGTACGTGAACACGAGCGCCACGATAGCCATCGCCAGGCCGATGTAGCTGTTGCGGCTGTCGATCCCCTGAATGAAAGGTGCCCGCAGCTCCTTCCAAACCACCGGCGGTCCCATGACGCGGCGAACCGTGGGTGGAGGACGGAGGACAGACGACGGAGGACGGATAGGTGCGGTGCTCTGTTCACTGTCCGCTGTCCTCCGTCTTCTGTTCCCCGTCCTTCGTCTTCGGTCCTCCGGACTCTGTCCCACGGCCTGCCGCAGGGCGACTTTGCGGACGATGTCCATCGCCCGGCCGAGAACGAGGATGGAAAGACTAAGCATGAAGCCGCAGTGCACGGGCAGGGAGAACATGGCGGGGCCGCGGGGAGAGAACATCTGCTCGGTGATCGCCACCATGCTGGAGATGGGGTTAAGACTAACCAGTATGGGGGCGAGGACCGACAGACTCGCGGGAGGGCGGCCGCTGACAAGGCCCAGCTTCGTCAGAAGGTAGAACCCCGCGAACCCGAGGAGCGCCGGCAGGACAAAGTAGAGACAGGCCAGCGTGAACATCGTTCGAATGATCACACCGTAGGCGTGGCGGTTGCGGATCGAGAACAGCAGGCTGAGCGCACCCGCGAAGATGGCGGCGGTCAGCGTGATGCACAGGCCCGACAGCAGATAGCCCCACGACACGCCGCCCAGAACCCGTACGATCGCCAGCATCGGCAGCGAGATGGCCAGCAGCAGGACCAATTGCAGCAGCCGGCTCAGGAGCTTGCCCATGACGATCTGCAGACCGTTGATCGGCGTGGTCATGAGAATGCCCAGCGTGCGGTGATAGACCTCGTCGCTGACGGCGCTGCTGAGCAGGACGATGGCGAGAACCTGCATGGCAAAGAACTGGAAGAACACGATCGTCGTGACGATCCGCTGGCCGGCGGCCGCCATGCGGGATTGCATGAAGGAGGCGTTCCCTTCATATTGCACCATGCCGAGCCAGACGACACCGACGAACACCGTCAAGGCCAGGATGTACAGGAACCGCAGGGCATATTGTCTCCGCCGGCGGCTGGCGACCCGCAGCTCCTTGTCGAAGATCGGCCCGGTCAGCCACGCCGGAGCGAGAACCGCGTGCAGCCTTCTACCGATAGAGCCTGTCATCTGTCTTCTCCGGACATATCATAGAATCCGTCGCCGCAAGTCCTCGGACCGTCCGCCAGGTGAACAGGAGCGCAACGAGCATATGTCCCAACATCGAAACCAGCATCAGCCGGGTGAACTCCCAGGAACTCAAGGATTGACCGAGCCACCGAATAGTGCCGGCACGGCCGTCCAGTGTCGTGTTCATCATGGAAGACACCTGGACGAAGGGAACCAGGATCAAATCGGCCGAGGAGGCCCAGTGCCAACGGCCGTTGATCCAATGCTCTACGGCTCCCGCGAACAGCAGAGGAACGCACCACAGAAGGCCTGCCAGCAAGAGATTCGCCGTCACCGCTTCGGTCGCCCGGCGCAGACGCAGGCCACAGTAGAATCCGGTCGCCGAGAGAAGCGACAGAATGGCCAGAACGACGGCCGCTCATCTGCACGACGGCCAGCGGATGAAAGAAGCCGGCGTAAGCGAACCCGGCGACGTAGGCCAGCAGCAGACAGCCACACCGCGCCGCAGCGGCGGATGACCCCGACGAACTTGCCCAGCAGAATCTCCTGATTCGTCAGCGGCGTCAGCAGCAGCACCGGCCAGGCCCGCGACTCTCTCTCCGCGCTCATCACGCTGGCGGGTACGATCATCGTGATGAGCACGCCCAGCCCCAGGAAGACCCAGACAAACCCCCGAAGAAGAACCTCGTACGGCACGCGGATCACCATCGCCGGAAACAGAAGGACGATCAGAATCAGGAGGACCTCGACGCCCAGGACCATCCGCGCGGCGAACTTCTGGCGACCGGAGAACGTGCAGATCAACTCCTTCCAGATCATCGGCGGACCCACCACGCGCCGGATGCGACGGGGCCGGCTCTTGGCCCTCCCGCTCCCGTGTAGTCTCCCGGAACCGTCCGTGCCGCAGCCGGTCCAGCAGGACCGGCTCGCCCATGGCCCGGTGCAGGGCCACACGAGTCCACCAGTCAGTGCCGAACACGCCAGAAGCAGTCACGAGCCCAGCAGCAACAGGAGACAGCAGGCGATCGATCTCACATCCCGACGACGTCGCCCCCGCGCGTCCGAGATTCCGGTAATACGTCAACAGAATGTAGGGATTCACAGGAGCGAGCCTCTTCGGATTCATCCAGAGGGTCCGTAAAGGCATATCCAGAAGAACCGGTGCAAGCACGAACACCAATGCGATGCTCAGGACACTCGCCAGCACGGCGAGGTGCGGCCGCCGGCACAGCACGGAGAAGAACAGACTGACGGAGCCGACGAAGATCGTTGTGGCGGCCGTCACGCACAGACTCATGATGAGATAGCTCCAGGCGATGCCGCCCAATACCCGCACGATAGCCAGCAGCGGCAGGCTCACCGCTACCAGCAGCAGGACCTGAAACAGCCGGCTGATGAACTTGTTCATCACCACCTGGCGGCTGCTCAGCGGCGTGGTCATGAGAACGCACAGAGTCCGGCTGTAGACCTCCTCGCTGATCGATGTGCTCATCAGGATCAGCATCACGAGCTGGACGCCAATGAACTGGAACCAGACAATGCCTCGCGTGATCGTATACGCGGCCACCTGCATCTGCGCCCGGGACATCGCCCCGGAACGCGTGAGGGAGACGGCGGAAGCCCAAACCAGCGCGATGTACAACGTCAGCAGAAGAACGTACGCGCAGCGCAGGAGATAGCTGCGCCGCCGGCGGCTGGCGACGCGCAGCTCCTTCCGGAAGATCGGTCCGGCCCACCAGGACGGCCGACACAGTCGCGCCATAGACTGCCATTGGTTCATCACGACCGATGCCATCAGATACCCGATCAGAACACGTTCCGTCGAAGCCGACGCGACGCCGCCCACAAGAGAATCCGTCCGGCGCCGGCACAGGCAAAAGCCGCAAGTATCGTCACGACGGATGCCGCCGGCCATCTCTGCGGACCGCCCAGGCTGCCCCGGCGGAGCACCGGGATAAGAATGGCCGCGCCGCCCAGGATCAGGCCGAACAACAGGACGAACATGCACACCGAGGCCCCAGCGATCGTCTTCAAGCGCACGCTACAGATAGAGGCCCAGCCCGACGAGAAATGGCACAATCCCCAGCAGTCCTGCGAGATAGAGCCCTGCACCCCAGAGGATATCGAGCGCTGTGACCCTCGGCATGAACGCCATGAGGGCAATCAGCAAGAGAAGAGTGGGCACAGAAAGCGGCGCCAGGAATAAGTGTCCCCGGCACAGCACCGCGAGCGCCTCGTCCCGCACGACTTCCCGGTCCTCCCACGGGATTGTCAGCAGGACCGGCAGCGTCCGCGCCTCTCGCTCCCGCGAATCGCGCCCGCCGCCGCTAACGCGAGTCCCATGATCAGCCCTCCGTGCAGACCGAAGGTGCAACCCGCCAACATCGACACGACCATAGAGAACTGAAAGGAGCCCTCTGCGAACGTGATGAATCCGAGCGAAACAACGACCAATACCAGAGTGCCCCCCATGCCTTCTGCGTACCGCACGAGAGGACGTTTGTTCCTCCACTTGGCAAACTTGCGCAGTTCCTTCCACACGATCGGCGAGCCCTGCACGCGTCGGATCGGCGTCGCGCGTTGGGGGCGGCGGCCCAGGGACGCTTTGGCTCCACGCCCCCTTCTGCCGGCCCGGGCTCCGATTCTATGCATCAGAGTCTCCCCGGTGGGACCGGAGCCCGCTATGGCCGCCATGGTGCGCACGCGGCGTGCGGTCCACAGCGCGACTGCTACGGAACCACCGAGCAGAATCAGGCAATGGACCGGCCACCAGGCGGACAAGCCGGTACTGGGCCGGGCCGCCAACATCTCCCTGGTTCGGGCCAGCAGAACATCCGTCGGATTGACCACCAGCAGGACGGACATGCCGATCTTTCCGACGGACGGAAAGAAGTGCCCCAGCCAGTCAACGAGAGAGTCCATGCACCGACTCAGAACCACGTACCAGACGCCCAGAAGAGAGGCCACAAATAAACTCCCATAAGGAGCGGAGGGAACCAGGCCCAATACGCCGATGAACACCGTCGCCGTGAACGTGATGCACACCCCCGAGAGAACGTAATCCCAGGACACGCCGCCCAATACGCGGACGATCGCGAGCAAGGGCAGGCTGGCCGCCAGCAACGTGACGATGGGGAGCAACCCGCCGGCCAGTTTGCCCCAGACGATCTGCAGGCCGCTGAGGGGAGTGACGGCCAGAACGTGCAGTGTGCGTTTGCGAATCTCCCTGTCCATGGCCCCTACCAGCAGCACAACCGCAAGGATCTGGGCCGCGATGAACTGGAACCAGACAAGGGTCACGGCGGTGTACCTGCCGGCGCTTCCCATGCGGGAGGCCTGATAGACGGCCGACTCCGACCTGCCTCCGGAAGCAAAAGATGAACCAGACCCCCGCCACAAAGACGGTCAGAAGGCTGATGTAGGCAAAACGAAAGATGTAACTCTTCCGCTGCCGGCTGGCGACCCGCAACTCTTTGTCAAGTATCGGGCCAACCAGCCAAGAGAGGCTGAGGCGTTCCAACAGATTCATTCTCGCCATCGACAGCATAGACGATCTGATGTCGCCGCTCGGGGCAGGCTTCCCACTCTTACGATACGAGGCCAGGATGGCCTCGCGACGCAAGGGCGGGACGCCCTCGCCACGGGGCCTAAACCACTCGCTCAATGCACGATTCCCTTGGTCAGTTGCAGGAAGGCGTCGTCGAGCTTGAGCTGCTCCGGCTGGAGGTAGACCAGGTCCACGCCGCCGTTGACGAGCGTGCGGGCGATGAGGCCGTCGGCGGTCTGGCCCTCCTTGAACGTCACCAGCAGCGTGGAACCCGGGCCCTCGCCGGCCAGTCCGGACGAGGCGGCTGCGAGGCCATCACTTCGACGCTCTGGATCTGGGGCAGGACCGACAGCAGCTCCACCGCCCGGAGCTCCTCGCCGAGCACCTTCACGCGGACCTTGCTCTGGATGCCCAGCCGCGGCCGGATCTCCTCCAGGGTGCCGCTGAAGACGAGCTGGCCGTGCTCGATGATGCCGATCCGGTCGCAGATCTCCTCCAGCTCGCTGAGGATGTGGCTGGAGATCATGATCGTCTTGCCCATGCGCTTGAGCTCGCGGAGCAGCTCGCGCATCTCGATCCGGGCCCGCGGGTCGAGTCCGCTGGCCGGCTCGTCCAGGATCAGGACCTTGGGGTCGTGGATCAGCACGCGCGCCAGCCCCAGCCGCTGCTGCATGCCGCGGGACAGGCTGTCCACCAGGGCGTCCTGCTTCGAGACCAGGTCGGTCAGCTCCAGCACGCCGTCGACGATGGCCTTGCGCTTGCGCGTACTCGATGCCGAAGGCCGCCGCGAAGAACTCCAGGTACTCGAAGACCTTCAGATCGTCGTAGACGCCCATGAAGTCCGGCATGTAGCCGACGCGGCGGCGGACCTCCTTGCCCTTCTTCGCGCACGTCCAGGCCGTCGATGAACGCCGCGCCGCTGGTCGGCTCCAGCAGCGTCACCAGGATGCGCATGGTCGTGGTCTTGCCCGCCCCGTTGGGCCCGATGAAGCCGAAGATGTCGCCCGCCCCGATGTGCAGGTCGAGATTGTCCACCGCCACGAGGCTGCCGAAGGTCTTCGTCAGTTTCTTGATCTCAATCATGGCTCCTCACAATGACATCGCTTCGTACTTCGCACTTCAGACTACTGACACCGACTACCTCTTCGGCAGCACAAGCTGTCTGGCAACCTGAATGTGATTCACCGCATACGAGCGATCCTTAACGTCGACGGGCAGCGGCGCGTTCTCGAATACCACACAGACCAGGGCCGCCCCCGAGTCCAGACAGGCGTGCATGGCCAGCGTCCGGCTCAGACACCCCTGGGCCAGAAAGGCACTCTCCGCCGGACCGCCGAGCTGACCGGGGTAACGCGGGGTGTTCGTGCCCGGCATCAGGACCATCGGCTGGCCCCTGCGGTTGGGAACCGGACGCGGTCCCATCTGCTCCCACGACCGGAACGGGCGGGTCCGCACGTCGAACCGCCTGGTCGAATGAGCCGGGACCGGGCCCAGGTCCGCGCACGTATCCGCGAACAGGACGTATCCCCGCTGAATGGCGCTATCCGAGGTGTTGCGTGATCTCCACCGTCGGCTGTCGCCCGCCCGGTGCTCCACGGTCGCGGTGAAAGGCATCCGGTCCAGCGCCCACTCGCTCAGCAGAGGCTGCACGGTCCACATGTTGATCGGGCAAGGACACCGGGAGATTGCCGCCATCGACCTGCAGGCAGTGAATCTGCTGCATGCCCGATGTCGCGCTGATAGGCCCAGACTTCCTCCCGCATCGGGGAGATGCCGGACCACCACTGGTTCGGCGTCAGGCCCGCCAGCCGGTAGTCGCCGCTGCGCGGAGCGAACAGGCCCGTGTAGCTCGTGGCCCAGGCGCAGTTGCTGTCGGCGATGCCGTCCAGGACCGAGACCGCCCGCACCTCCATCGCGCCGGCCCGGAGCCATTGAACGCCGAAATAGGCGCCGACGGTGAAGATCACGATCCAGCCGGTGCTCGTCAGCCAGGTGTACGGCAGCTTGTCCAGCCGCTTGAGCACGAGATAGTCCACCGGGCCGAGCAGAACGGCCAAGCGCCATCAGGGTCAGGACGATCCACCAGATGCTCAGGGGCTTCATCTGCTCCAACTGGTACAGGAACTCCATCACCTGGTTGGTGGCACTTCTGGGCGACCGTGATCTGGTAGCGGTTGTCGTTCGGGTTGAAGCCGCCGGGCGAGTTCCCGCCCGCCTCGGGACTCCTCCGCCAGGATGGTGCGGCGTCCGCCCGCCGCGGTGCCGGTCGGAGGCTCGGCAGAGGTCCGCAGAGCCTGCAAACAGGCGGCGATCTGCCGTGTCCAGAACGTCGCGCTGCGGCCGCTCTGCTCCTCGCCCAGTTGCGCGGGGTTGAAGGCCAGCACGGCCATCCGCCCGAATCCCGCAAAACCTGCCCCCCAGAGGCAATCACCCTCGGAGGTCTCCACCTTCCGGGCGATCACGGCGTTGGGCTTGGGCGAGAGCGGCCAGGCCGTCACGGTCTGCGCCTGGCTCGCATCCAGCCCCCATTCCTCCAGAACCTGCGACGGAATCTGCACCTGCTTCGGCTCGCCGATGTCGAACGGCAGGAACGCGCGCAAAGGACTGTCGGCCGGCAGAGGATGCTGTCCGAGAATCACCAGTGCGGTGCCGCCGTTGGAGATCCACTCGCAGATCGCCTTGGCCTGCTGGGGCTGCAACAGCGACCAGTCCAGATCGCAGATCACCAGCAGATCCAGGCTCACATAGCCGGTCCAGTCCCACGGCACAGCGCGCGGCACCTTGGACCCCAGAAAGACCTTTCCCGCGCCGCGGTCGGACATGCACACCGTCTCCTGGGGCAGCCGCAGCAAGCCGAAGCTGCGCCTGGCCGACCAGACCGATCAGCAGGTCCTGCTCCTGGACCACGCGGAGCATGCGATTCTGTCGCCGAGAAATCCCACAGGTTGATCGCCTGCTGCCACCGGGTCCGCCCCTTCTCATCCCGGATGGCCAGCGTGCACCGGTCCGTGGCGAAGGCGAATTTGGTCACCAGGGGCGCGGTCAGCGGGCGGTCGGGCGTCAGGACGAAGCTGTGGATGACGTTCAGCGTGTTGAGGCCGTCCTGGCGGGCCGTGATGGTGAAGGTCCCGGAGAACGGCTCCTTCAGATCGCTGCCGATGCCGACCTCGACCGGCGTCCATTCCATGGGCCGGTAGTACCCGTCCCAGCCGCAGAAGAAGTCCACGTTGAACTCGATGTCCTTCGCCCCCTGGACGAGGCACGCCGCCGACGGCCAGACAAGACAGCAGAAAGCCGCACTCAGGATTCTGGACATCTGGAGAATCTCCGCACTCGATGTCGGCGAGCCCGCACATAGGCCAGACCTCGCCACGTCACACTCAAATCCGCACTTTCAGATTATACGCCAGCCATTCGAGGCAGACAAGCACCAGCGCCGCGAGAACCAGCAGCGGCCACAGCGGCACGTTGGCCCGCTGGACCATCTGCTCCTGGGCCGCGACGGTCACGCTGGAGAACTTGATCTGGTCCTGCGGCTCGATGCGGCTCTCCTCGGCATCCAACAGATTGACGGCGTAGAGCTGGCCCGGCTGACCGGGCGTCTTGGACCGCATAAACGCCGACGCGCTGCGTGCCCGGGAAGCGGACCGTGCCGCCGGGGTCGGGCGTCAAATCCACCGTCGTGGCATCCGGTCGCGTCAGGGTCAGGACCGTCTCGGCCGGCACGCTCTCGATGGCGATCGGCTCGCCCACCGCCAGCTCGTGCCGGCCGCCGCTGCCGACCTGGGCCCCCAGGAAGCTCACGGCGTTGTAGCAGAACAGGACGAAGCTCGGCTCGAACGGCCAGTTGCTCTGCAGAATGTCGAAGCCGGCCAGCAGATACGTGCTGCCCTGCCGCCGCACGAGGGCCAGGGCGGGCGACTCGTTGAACTCGGCCAGCACCTCGGCGTCGCGCGGCAACTCCAGCTTGCGGCCCTTGAGCGCGAAGAGGTTCGTCAGGTTCACGTATTGCAGCACCGGATGCTGGGACCGCCAATCGACAATCACCTGGTTGTCCAGCTCCTGCGGGCAGTTCACATCGATCCCGTGCGGCGGCGGCCCGAAGACGAGATAGCGGCACTGCGGCAGATGCGCCGGCACGTGATTGTCCAGCACGATCACGTCGTACCGCTGCTGGGCGGCGAAGGCGGCCGGGTCCAACGCGTCGAAGCCGGCCGGCGTGCACGGGTCCAGCCGCGCCAGCGGGCAGGCCTGCAGCGCCGATTCCAGCACGGGATTGCCGTTCGTGACCAGCAGGACGGAAAGCCGCTTGGGCGGCTCCAGAATGCTCCAGGCCGCATCGTCGCCGGGCAGCGCATCGGCGCCCAACTGCCGCACTTCGAGCACGCCCGCTTCGCTGTGTGACAGAGAGAAGTTGACGGCGATCTGGCCCGGCTTGAACGGCACCTCGCCGCTGCCCGCCTGGCAGGCGGGGATCGTGACGGACCGGACCGCCTGAACATTGCCGTCGATGGCCAGTTGCACGTCCCGGGTCACCGGCTCGGCCCCGTAGTTCGCCAGCGAGGCGAAGACCTCCACCTGTTCCGGCTGCTCGTACGACCGGCGGGCGTTCATGGCCGTGATGCGCGACATTGTCCGGCGACTGCCCGATGCGGTGGAAGACAAGCTCGTCGGGCCCGACCACAATGGCGTCCAGGTCCTGAATGCGGCCGTCGCTGAACAGGACCAGCTTGGCGGCCTCTTCCGCGCTGCGGATGTTGCCCTCCACGCCGGGCGACTGGGCGAAGGCCCGGGCCACCGTGACCGCCTCGCGCCAGCCGGGACGGGCCGTCGCTCGGCTCGATCGCGTCGATGGCCGCCGTGAGCTGGCGCTTGTCCGACGTGAAGTTGCACATCACCTTGGCGTGCTGGTCGAACGCGATCACCATCGCGTGGTCGGACCCGTCGCGCAGGGAAAGCGCCGAGCCGCTGCGCATCGACTCGATGAGAACCTTCGCCTGCTCCTTGGCCGCCTCGAGCCGGCTGACGGCTCGACATCGGTGGCGTTCATGCTGGCCGAGCGGTCGATCAGGAGAACGTAGCGTTGCCCCGGTCCCCGGCTCCAAGCCAGCACCGGCCCGGCCAGCGCGACCAGGACGGCGGCCAGCGCCAGCAGTTGCAGCAGGAGCAGGAGGTTGCGCCGGAGCCGCTGGAACGGGGCATTGACCTGCAAATCCTGCACGGCCCGCTTCCAGAGCAGCGTGCTGGAAACGACCACCTCCCGCCGCTTGAGCTTGAGGAAGTAGAGCAACAGCAGCAGCGGCACGGCCACCGCCGCCGCATAAAGCCCGATCAAAGGTGATAAGCCATTCCATGCCGTCGTCTATCCTCACATCACCGCAGCAACTGGACACGCCGCAGGTAATTCAAGACCAGCGACTCGATCGAATCCGCGGAATTCGCCCGCACGTAGACGGCGCCCCGATGCGTGCAGAATTCGCTCAGCTCCTTGCAGTACGCGGCCAGGTTGCGTTTGTAGTACTTGAGCAGCGCCGAGCTGACGGTGATCTCGGCCATGTCCGCGTCCTCGACGTCGAGCAGCTTCAGATCGCCCGCCAGCTCGGGCGAGATCTCCTGCGGCGACAATACCTGGATCACGTAGAGATCGTACCGCGCGCCGATGAGCCGCCGCAGCGCGGTCTCGTAGCCCTGCTTGAACAGAAAATCGGAAACCACGATCGTCACGCCTGAGCCGATCCGGTCCGGCCGCGACATCCCGGCAGGCCTTCTCGAAATCCGAGAAGCCGTCGCACTCGGTCGTCAGGAGCAACTCGGTCATCTGCGCCAGGTAGCTGCGGCCCCGCGCGTTCGCCAACTGGACCCGCACGCCGTCGCCGAACAGGCTGACCGTCAGGCGGTTGTTGTTCACCAGGCTGATGTAGCCCAGGGCGGCCGTGAGCCTCCTGGCGAACAGGTCCTTCGACGGCTCGCCCACGCCCATCGACGCACTGGTGTCGGCGAGGATGTGCACCGTCAGGTCCTGCTCCTCCAGGAACAGCTTCAGGAAGAGCTGGTCCAGCCGGCCGTAGATGTTCCAGTCCACGAAGCGCAGGTCGTCGCCGACGACGTAGGCCCGGTGGTCGGCGAATTCGACGCTCTGGCCCCGCCGCTTGGACCGCCGCTCGCCCTGCAGCTTGCCCTGCAGAATCTTGCGGCTGAGCACGTCGAGCGCGTCCAGCCGGGCCATGAACTTCGGGTCCAGCAGGTCGGTCAGCTTTGCGGGTTGTCGGTTTGTCGTCATCTGTCGCTCGATGGACGGATCGGGACGTCATGGGAACCCATGCGGACTTCAGGCGACTTAACTTCTGGCTCCACCGTCTTGGGACGTTCTGGAGAATGTCGTTCAGGATGTCGTCCGTCCGGATGCCCTCGGCCTGGCCCTCGAAGTTCAGCAGGAGCCGGTGCCGCAGGGCCGGCAGGGCCGATTGCGCGATGTCGTCGAAGCTGACGTGGTACCGCTCGTCGAGCAGGGCGCGGACCTTGCCCGCCAGGACCAGGGCCTGCACGCCGCGCGGCGAGGAGCCGAAGCGGACGAACCGATTCGTCATCTCCGTCGCGAACTCGCCTTGCGGATGCGTCGCCAGGACCAGCCGAATGGCGTAGTCCTGCACGTGCTCGGCGACCACGACCCGCCGGACCAGCTTCTGGGCCCAGAGGATCTTCTCGGCGTCGGCCACGGGCTGCGCCTGCGGCTCCTGCGCCGGTCGTCGTGCGGTCCAGGATCGCCTTGAGCTCCTCGCGGTTGCTGTAGCCCACCAGCAGCTTGAAGAAGAAGCGGTCCAGCTGGGCCTCGGGCAGCGGATAGGTCCCCTCCTGCTCGATGGGGTTCTGCGTGGCCAGGACGATGAACGGCTCCGGGAGCTTGCGGACCTGCCCGCCGCTGGTCACGGAGTGCTCCTGCATCGCTTCGAGCATGGCCGACTGCGTCTTGGGCGTGGCCCGGTTGATCTCGTCGGCCAGGATCGATCTGCCCGAAGATCGGCCCGTGCTGGAACTGGAACTCGCGCCGGCCGCTGGCCTGGTCTTCCATCGACGATGTTCGTGCCGATGATGTCGGCGGGCATCAGGTCCGGCGTGAACTGGATCCGCCGGAACTCCAGCGAGAACGCCGCGCTGAGCGTCCGCACCAGCAGCGTCTTGCCCAGTCCCGGGCACGCCCTCCAGCAGCACGTGCCCGCCGCTGAACAGGCTGATCAGGACGTCGTCCACGATCTCCTCGTGGCCGACGATCACCTTGCCGATCTCGCCGCGCAGGGCCTCGAACATCTCGCGGAACTCCCGGCACTGCTGCTCGACTTCTTTCTCGTTCATCGCCATCTTCGAATTCTCCTGGTTCTCACTCATCGGTGGCCCCCTTATCTTTGTCGTGGCCCGTCTTCCTGCGTTTGGCCTGCAAAAGCTGATCGATGTGCGTGGCCTCCCCGGGCTTGGCTTCTGACCTTCGGGTGGCTTTGACTTCTTTCTTTGTCGGCGGCTCCGGCTCGCGTTTCGGCTCCGCCGTCAGAAGCTCGCCCTCGATATTTCTCCGCCCCTTCGTAGTGCTTTGAGACGACGGCCTCCGCGGTCTTGGCGGACCACTGCTCGCGCAGCTTCTGCCGGCGGGCCTGCAGGCGGGAGATGGTCTGGTCCTCCTCCCGCCGGACCGTTCGGGTCAGCCAGGCTTTGACCCGGCGCAGCGATCGCCCGCACATCGACGACCACACGCCGGACCGCCACATCCAGCAGGAAGACCACAATCCACGCCAGCATCAGCGGCCGCAACAAGGGCAGGTGCGTCTGCGGAAACGTCAGACCCGCGTAGTCATACAGATTCGCCTGGTTCGGATCGGACGACAGCGAGAGGACCCGGCCGCCCGTGATCCGGCTGACCTCCCGCAGCAGCGGCGTATTGTCGGAAAGGTCGCGAAACTCCGGGGCGAAGGGGATGGTGACAATGGCGTTCGCCAGGCGTGCCGTCGCCGTCGGCCTCGGCCTTGCGATAGTGCAGGTTGACGATGTAGCTGCCCGAGGCCGGCGCCTGGAAGCGGCCGGAATACTGGCCGGGACCGGTCTGCGTCAGTTGCAGCGGCTCGCCCTTCATCTCCGGCGTGAGGACCTGCCCCTGGATCGCCGCCAGTTGCAGGGACTTGCCCTGGGCATCGAGGGCCTCCACGTTGACCGTGGCCTCCTGGCCCTCCACGTCGGTGGAGATCTCGCAGTCGGTGGACTGCGCGGGCTTGCCCGCCCAGCGGACCACCTGCTCCCAGAACCGGGCGAAGTCGCCCCATTGCAGCCACTTGCCCGCCCAGCGGCTGTCGGCCGAGCTGGTGAAGGCCACGCAGCGGCCGAGGCCGGACTGGCACGTCGCCAGCAGCGGGTCCGCCTGATGCGTCGCCAGCACCAGCTGGCTCAGGCCGCCCTTCGGCCCCGTCAGCACGTAGCCGTCGAGATTCGGCAGAGGCGGCGTCAGACCCTTGAGGATCTCGCTGAGCCCGAAGGCGATCTGCGGCGCGAACGGCTCCTCGATGATCAGCGAGCGGCGGACGACCTGGGCCTCCTTGATGAAGATCTGCGGCAGGGTCGAGGCGTCGGTGACATCGTAGTACCGCCCGCCGGTTGCGATCGCCATCTGTTGCAGGCTTCCTGTTGCTCGCTGCCGAGTGGGGCCAAATGCAGACGCCCGTGCACGTGATGCGCGCGGCCGCGAGTTCGGTCAGCAGTTGCGGGCTCGGCGCGGCCGGATCGCCGTCGCTGATGACGATCACGTGCTTCTGGGCGGCGTTGCACTTGACGAGCGCATCGTAGGCCGCTTGCAGGTGGTCGTGCAGACTCGGCATGTCCCCCATCTGCATCTGCTCGATCGTGGCGATGATCTTGTCTTTGTCGCCGACCGCTGCCAGAGGAGACACCCACTGGCCCGCATTGGTCCAGTCGTACGACAGGATGCCCACCAGATCGAGCCGGCTCAGCGTGCCGACCGCCGCGGCCGCGACCTTCTTGCCCCAGTAGTTGCCGTCGGGCATCTCGCAGGCGTGCATGATCAGAACGAGCGCGCCCTTGGGCAACTGCTTCTTCTGCGGCGGGTCCAGATCGACCGGCAGAATCTCGGCCACCGGCGAGCCGATCCAGCCGCCGGCCCCGAAGGCGTTCGGGCCCGCCGATCATGATCAGCCCCCCGCCGAGATCGTTGACGTACCGGCACAGCATCTCCTGCTGCTGGAACGTGAGGCTGGCACAATCGACGTTCGCCAGGACGATGGCATCGGTATCCAGCAGGAGGGCCAGATCGTCCGGCAGACCTTGCGCCGCGACGTACCGCACCTCCATGTCCGTGCCTCGCAGCGCCTGCAGCAACGTCTGCGCGGAGGTGTTGTCCGCATCGACGACCAGGATGTGGCCGGGGCCGGCCACGTAGGTCATGGCGCTGGCGCGGTTGTTCTCGACGATCCGGTCCTGCTTCGGATCGTCCGGCAGGAAGACCGCCTTGAACTTGTGGATGCCCCGCGTGCCGACGGGAATCGAGACCGTCTTGACGTTCGTCCCCGCCTTGCAGCTCGACGGGGACCGCGACTTCCGGCGAATCGGGGACCAGATCGACCGGCTGGCCGTTCAAGCGTGAGCATCAGCTTGCCGCGCACGTCGGCGGTGCTGTTGAGAACGAAACGCAGCGAGATCGTCTGGCCGCTGCGGGCCCGCGGCGGGGCCGCCAGCCGCTTGAAAAGCACCTCGCGGTCGTAGCGATACTCGCAGCGGCACGACGTCGATCGGGATGCCGTTGGCCGCCGCCGTTCGGGCGGCCTCCTTCAGGTCCCCTTCCGTTTCGTTGCCTTCGCTCAGGAGGACGATGCGCGTCGCCGTGTCGGGCGGCGCGATGGCCATCGCCATTTCCACGCCGCGGCCAACTGGCTCTGCTGGCCGGTCAGCGTCGTGTTCCTCCGGCGGATCGTCGTATCGCCCGAGGGCAGCTTGGAGATGCTCGCGGCCTCCGCCACGTCCACGACGGCAAGCTGGTTCACGCCTCTGCCGGCCGTGACGGCACGCGACAGATAATCGAGAGCCGCCTCACCGAGCGGGGTCGGGATGGACTGGCTGCGGTCCACGACGGCAATCACCGTCGCGCTGCGATTCTCCCGGACGAGCATCGGCCGGGTCAACAGGACGACGAGGATCAGGACCGCCGCAGCGCGCAGCACGATGGCCGCGGCACGACGGCCCGCGCCAAATGCTGCCAGGTTGCGGCGGGCCAGCCAGATCATCGGAATGATCACCAAGCCGGCCGCCAGCCACCAGGGCTGACCAAGATAGAAGCCGTAAGCATTCATTGTTTCGTAGCATGGGCAGGATGCCCGTGCCACTTCTTCTCACAACTGCCACACCTGAATTCGATTATTGCCCGCATCGACCACAAAGGCCCGGCGGTGGGCATCGACCGCCACGGCCCAGGGATACGCAAGCTGCCCCAATTGTCGCCCGGCCTGGCCGTAGAGGGCCAGAGATTTGCCCTCGGGGCTGAACAACTGGAGGCGATTGTTCCCGTACTCGCAGACTACGATAGTCCCATCGTCCAGAAGTGACAAGCCGTAAGGATAGCGAAGCTCGCCGGGACCAAGGCCCGCGGAGCCGATGTAGCGCAGGAGGTGCCCGTCGAGATCGTACACACCGATCCGGTGGTTACAGGCATCCGCCACATAGAGGCATCCGCGCGTTTCGTCCACGCAAAGCGCCGCCGGTCGCGAGAGCTGTCCCTCGGCCGTGCCGGGCGTGCCGAAACTGAAGAGAAAGCCGCCTTCGGCCGTAAAGACGCTGATGCGGTCGTTGCCGCCGTACTCGCTGACAAAGATTCTGCCGTCCGGCGCGAAAGCCACATCCGTGGGATAAATGAAGCAGCCGTCCCCCTGCCCATACTTCCCGAACTCGCCGATCTGTTGGCCGTCACGCGCGAAGATCACTACCCGGCTGTAATGCGTGTCGGCCACGAAAAGCCGGCCATCCTGGTGCAGGCTCATTCCCGTCGGCTTGCCGGCCTGCGTCAGCGGCATCTGGATCGTACTGAGACTCTGCCCATCCTGGCTGAACCGTTGGATGCGCCCGGTCTTATCCACCACGAGGACCGCGCTATCGCCGTCCAGGGCTATGGCCCTGGGATACAGGAACTCGCCCGGCCCGGCCCCTGTCTTGCCGAACGTCTCAATCACTTTCGGCTCGCTGGCTCCGACCTTTCGGCCGCAGCCGGCGACGGGAATCGCAAGCAGCAGTAGCACCGCCAGCCAACGCCGAAGCGAGGCCATCCGCAGCAGCGCAACCGACAATGCCGCCACGAGAACGAACAGCAGTATGAGAACCAGGCAGGAAGCAATTACCTGCTGATCCCGGGCATAATGCATCTGGTTCAGCAGCCGCTGGGCGAAGTTCGGCAGACCCGCCGGCAGCAGAATCATCGTCGCGGCAAGCTCGGTGAAGCTGAGCATCGTCACCAGGAGAAACGTCCCGGCCAGCACGGGCCAAACCCTCGGAAGATGAACGTGCCGCCACGCACGCAGCGGCGAAGCCCCATCCAGGGAGGCCATTTCCGCCAACTGCCGCCGGTCCGGATAGCGCGTCAGCAACAGGAGAACCAGCGCCAGTCCCGCAAAACGGGAGGCCTGCCCGGCGGACACCAGGAACCAGTTTCGCACGCTTGTGCGCGAAGCCCCCCGATAGCTTCAAGAGTGAGACGGCCGACAAAGAGGCCGGCAGAAACATCGCAAGAAACGTCGTGCCACAGACAACGAGCGATGTCGCCGTATGGACGTCCGGCGTCCGACAGAACCACTGAGGGCAATCAGATACGCGACCAGAGCCGCGACGCCGGCGGTCAACAGCGACCACGCCAGATCGTCAACGTGCAAGGTCAGGAATTGCTGGAAGGGCTGCCATGTCGTGACGTTGGCGACCAGCAGAATCACGGGCGCCAGCCCATGACACGACCAGCAGCAGGAGCAACACGGTCCAAGCCGGCGCTGCGGACCCGGCCGCGGAGGTCTTCACCGTTACTGTGGTCGGTGTCCAGCGGTGCGACGACCAGGTCAGCGCGAGGGCCGCCAGCAGAGCCGGCAGCGTGACCGGCCACGCCGCTCGCGCGACAGGAGCCGCCGCACCGGTCAGTTCATAAAGCACCGCCAGTTCCGTCCCGACCGTCTTGACGCCGGCCAGGTGAAACGTGGCGAATTCCGATAGCGACAACACAAAGCAGACGCCGAACGCAAGCAGGATAGTCCGGGAAAAGAGCGGCAGCGTCACATGACGAAAGACCTGGGACCCGGTCGCCTCCAGAACAGCCCCCTCCCAGACTCGTCCGTCGATGCTCCGCCACCCTTGGGCGAGCACCAGCGCCGCCAAGGGCCAATACCAGCCGATGAGCACGCCCGTCGAAGTCACGACGCCGACCAGCCGGGCCAGATCGGGCCGGGAGGCCAGCACCCGCCCAAGCTGCGTCGTGGGACTGAGCAGCAACGTCCAGGCGTAATAAAGGACGTACTGCGGCAGCACCAGCGGCAGCAAAAGGAGCAGCAAAAGCAAACCCGTGTGCGCGCCTGATGTCCCGAGGAGCTTGCCTGGCAGCCACCCAAGAAGAACCGCAGCCGCGGCGACGATGCCCGCCAGAACGCACGTCCGCAGCAGCGCGGCCATGACCGGTCGCGCCACATCAGGCTGCGCCGACGAGGACACAGCATCTACCGCCAACGCCGACAGGGGCAGCGCGATCACCAGCAGCCAGAGCAACAGGCCGGCGATTTTCAGGAATCTGGTTGGCATCGCGTCCCATCTCACTCAAGGATCTCCCGAGCCGCCTGAATCACCTCCGGCAGGAAGTCCGCGACACGGCCGTAGTCCACGCACAGAGGATGCGGGATAGCGTATTGCGGGTGCTCAGCGGCAACCTGGGCATGGAGGGGGCTGTTGTGCGAGTCGCTCTCGACCAGCCGTCGCTCCAGTGCCTCGCTGAGCAGGAAACGCATCAGGACCCCGGCGTTCTGAGGGTTGGGTCCACCCTTGACCAGCGCCGCCGTGTTCGGAATCGCCAGCGCGCCGTCACCGCCCTGGTCGAGGAAGTTCATGGCGATGGGCCAGCCGTTCCGCTGACCGGCGTAGATGTCGTCGGTGTCCGTAAAGCAGATGTCGGCCTGGCCGGTCGCGACCATCCGAACTGCGGTGCTGTTGCCGGAGACAAGCCGCACGCCGTTATCTTTGAGCCCGCGCAGGATCTGTCGGGCGCGGTCCGGGCCGTAGTGGGCAAACCAGCTCGCGACATCGCCGCCGGTCGTGCCGAACGCCGGGGAGGCCATGACCAGCCGCCCCTTCCACTTGGCCGCCAGCACGTCCTCCAGTGACTTCGGCGCCTCCGCCGCCGGGACGCGGTCCGTGTTGTACCCGATGACCCTGCCCCGCAGAGCGAACCCGTACCAGTATCCATTTGGATCGGCAAACGAAGCAGGCCAGTTCGTAGTGACGCCGTCGGGCGTTCCCGTAGCATGGGCGTCCCGCCCATGAGTAGCACGGGCATCTTGCCCGTGGACATCACTGATATTCATGGGCGGGACGCCCATGGTACTCACGGGCAAGATGCCCGTGCCACGGTACGGGGCCAGCAGGCCCTCGCGCGCCAGGCGGATCGTGTGAAAGACCTCGCCCGACCAGAACACGTCCGCCGCCGGGGCCGCCGCCTCGGCCCGGAGCCGCTGCGCCAGGCCGACGGTCTTGCTGGCCTCGGTGTCGTACTTCGCCAGAACTCTGATCCCGCTCTGTTTCTCGAAGCCGGCAATGATTGGCTCGGCCACCTCCTGGTCCACCGAACAATAGAGGACAACCTGGGGCCGATCGGATCGATCCTTGCAGCACAGACCGATGAGGGCCAGACCGATCCAAAGGCCGATCAACAGGCGTCGTGAAGCGTGGAACGTCTCTCGTCTCAATGGCAAATACCGGATCGTAAATAGTATTTCCGCTACGGTTGCTTGGGGGTCCCCTTGCCGCGCTGCTCCAGCTCGCCAAAGTACTTCTTGACCGCCTCCTCGTACTTGCGTGGGATTTGATTCTCGCTGATCGCCTCGGCGGCGCTGGTCCGGCCGGCCTGCACCACTTCCGTGAAGTCCCGCCGGGCTTCGCCCTTGATCTGCGTGTCCTTGAAATACCAGCTCGCGATCACCGGTCCTTCGCCGGAGGCGTTCCGGGTCCGCGTGGCCTTAGTGCCGGTCTGGCCCTCCGTGTCGCTGTCCCGCGGGCCAAAGCCCATGCCGGGACCGCCGGAACCCGAACCGAACTTGTTGGACCACCCCTCCTGCCACGGGCTCTGGCCCCCAGGACCCTGACACATCCCCTCGCCCAACTGGCCGATGAACCGCGAAACCTCATCGAGGCCCGCCTGCAGGAGCATCGTCTGCTGGTGCATGGATTCGAGGGCATCGAGCTGGTCCATCGCCTCGGACAACTCGTCGGCCGAGAGGCCGCCGGCCCCACTCCCGCAAGCCGCCAGGGCCTGGGCCAAGCCGGAGCATTTGCCGGCCGCGGCCTGGCTGGCGGCCATTTTCTTCAACAGTTGCTCGATCTGCTCCTGCTTGAGTCCCTGCTGTTGCAGCGCCTGTTTCAACTGCTGCTGATCCATCTGGGCCAGCTTCTTGTCCAGCCCGAGCTTCTCCAGCTCCTGTTCCAGGTCGCGCTTCTGCTCCGTCAGTTTCGCCAATTCCTTCGCCAACTGCTGCATTTGCTGGGCCACATCGCGCCGCTGCTGGTCGGACAGCTTGCCGCCGGCCAGATCCTTCTGCAACTGGCCGAGCAGGTTGGCGGCCTGGGCAAAATCCCCTTTCGCCAGGGCGGTCCGAAGCTGCTGTGAGAAAGGATCGGTCGAGCCGCGCAGCCGCTGGAGCATCTGCTGCATCATGTTGGCGGCGTCGATCTGGGAATTGCCCTGCATTTGCTTGAGCTTGTCGGAGAGATCGCCCAGGGTCTTGATGGCGTCGCGCCGGATCTCTTGAGGCTGACCGGCCTGCGCCAGTCCTTCCAGTTTCTTCAATTCCTCCTGGAGTGCTGGGTCGTCCAGCTTCTCCACGACCGCTTTGACCGCTTCCGCCGTCTGCTTGACCTGGGCCTGAGCCTGCTCGATCTGCTTGGTCTGCTGGTCCTGCTGCTGTTTCTTCTTCAACAGGCCCAGCAAGTCCTTCTGGGGCATAAGAAGGACCAGCGCGATCACGCTGAGCCACGTCCCCGCGCCGTAATACCAGCTTCGGGATAGGCCGATGGGAAAATGGCCCCGCAGGTTCGCCCGCTGAATCGCCGCCAGGGATTCGCTCCGCGCCGCCTTGGCAAACGGATCATCGGACTGGGCCAGAGCCAGCGTCGTGCTGAACCGCTCCCGCAGCCCCAGTCGCTCATCGAGCAACAGAGAGGCCTGCATCCGATTGGGCAGTCTGAGAAGCCAGAGAAGCAACACAACGCCGGCAGCGATACCCCAGAATGCCCAGAGCGCCGCAGGTGTCACGATCGCCAAAGCCAGCAGCCGCTGCATCAGTATCGCCACTGCGGCCACAACTCCGGCGACGGCCAAAATCCTACCGATCTGCTGGAGAAGCAGATTCAGGCTGCATCGAACTTGAACCGCCCTGACCTTCTTATGAAATGCCTTCGTAAACGACATGACACCCTCGTGGATGATTGATTATTGACAATGGATAATTGATTATTGCAGGAAGAGCCGGCGTACGTCAGTCCATGCGCATTCCTTGGTCATCCTTCATCAATCATCCATTATCATTCATCCTTCATCAATTAAAGACGGACGACTCGCACAAATGTTACTGCCTCTTGACCCGGAAAACAAGGTCCGAGGTTTCGCTCGGTTCTTTCGTATCCCTCGGCGGCTCCTGCTTGCCGCCGTCGTCCTTGCCATCTCTGAAGTTTGTCCATCTCATTCGCTATCATGTACATCACCGCTCAACGATGAACAGGATGTCGTACGGAGGTATATTGGACTCCCTGCCGCCATCATCGTTTCCGTCCGGGCCGACACTGTAGACCGCATAGCCCTGCTCGAAGTGCTTGTAGCGCAGGGGCTTACCGTCGAACGGGTCCAAAGGCACATCCGGGAGGTATGTAGGGACAAGGTCCCGCAACGTCTCAGGCAGGGCGCCGTGAGCCAACCGGTATCGTTCCACGGCCAGACCACAGGAGGCGGTTGCCAGCCGGGCGGTCTCCGCAAGCTCCCATCTGACCACACTGACAGCATTGGGTGCAACATCATGAATGAGGAAGAAAGTCTTCGGCAAAGCGTTTCTTGCCTTGTCCACCTCCGCCGCCGCGTTCAGGCGCTGGTGCGGCGGCAACTGGCGGACCTGCATCAAGCGATCCATCAACTTCAAGAAGGCAATGCCGCTGCGATCCGTCAGCCCGAGTTCCTTTTGTGCATTGATGACGAGTTGTCGCGGTGAAGGGCCGATGGCGTCCTGAACCAATTCCGGCCGCGCGTGCATGGCGATGATGATGCAGCGCTCGCCGATCAGGGCCCGGGTCCAGCTATCGGCCTCCGACGCTCCGGCGACCGCCCGGCTCAGAGCCAGCAGTTGGTCGTCCGTGAACCCGTCCACCCGGCTCAAGATGCGTTGCAGAGCCGTCAAAGCGTCCATCTGACAGGACAACCGGTTAGTCTGGCAGATGAGCATCGGCTCCCGAGCGAGAGAACGAGCGACCGCCAGAGAGGTCATCACTGCTTCGCTTGCTCGGCGCGGATCGCCGTTTTCCGCGTGCAGCATGGCCTCCAGACAGGGCAAGATGCCAGCCCTGTTCACAACCTCGCCCACGTATTCCAGGGATTGGGCATACCCTTTTTTCAAATCGATCGGGTAGCGGCTGCCTTCGATAGCGACCATAGCGTGGAGAGATTCCAGGGCCTGCGCGTTGGCTGTGATGTACCCCGCCAGCGCGGTACGAGTGTCCGCATCCAGCGGCACTGCGCGCCGGAACCCCGATCCCCGCAGGATCGGTGACAATGCCGCTGTATCTGCCATAGAGGCCGCGTTTAGAACCATCGCCGCCGCATTCTCGCCGGACTCAGGCCATGTATACCACTTGTCCAATTCCTCCAGCGTAACGGGAAAACCGCCGGCGCGAAGCGCCGCGATTCGCTGCTGGAACTCGTGCCGCCCGTGCCACCACAGCAGCAGCAGACCCGCCACAATCACGAATAGCAGTCCACCAAGGACGAGCCAGAGCCGCAGTCTGCGGCGTTGTCTCGGGGATTTGTCAATCTCGTTCGCCGCCATATCTTTCACCGTTCCACAGTGAGTACCATGTCATACGCCGATGCCTCGACGCGTTGGCGGAATTCGTGTCGCCAGTGGCGGCGCAGAGCCGCGTAGAAGACGGCCGCCGCCAGCAGCAGGATCAGGGCGCCATATCCAAACCGCCTCCTCCAGCGTCTCCGCGCGCGAGGCTCGGAATTCGACAAGTCTATCCCTGCGCCGCCATTGACCGCCATGCGTTTCCCCTTCGAGTTTCCATGATGAATTGTATCGGCAACAGCTTCATCCTGTCAATTGAGCCATTCCTTCCCCTGCGGCCTGTGTGTGACTACGTTTTGTAGAGAGCCAACCCTGGATTTGTCATGCTGAACGAAGTGAAGCATCTGGGCACCGCAGGAGAAGCCCCCTCGTATCGGCTCCACATACACGTGCCGGGCCAGATCCTTCGCTATCGCTCAGGATGACAGAGGGGCCGTGTGGTCGCCGCGAGATTTAGTCGCACACTGCGGCCCTTCACACCCTTCGCGCCTTCCCACCTGCGGCACGTGCGACTAATCTTCGTGGGGGACCCACCCGCGTTTGTCATGCTGAGCGAAGCGAAGCATCTGGCCGGCGAAGGGAACCAGCGTCTGTTCTCATGCCTGGCCCAGATCCTTCGCTGGCGCTCAGGGCCTGCCCTGAGCGCAGCCGAAGGGATGACAGGGGGACGACACGGACCTCACAAAACGCAGTCGCATACCCTGCGGCTTGGGGACCGCTTTTGCCTTGCCGGTAGGGCCGAGTCCGGCTACAGTGACATCATGGATGCCAGCTTTGAAGCCAAAACCTATGCCAAAGTAGACCGTCGCCTGATCCCGTTCCTGTTCCTGTGCTACATTCTGGCCTATCTCGACCGGGTGAACGTGGGGTTCGCCAAGCTGCAAATGCTCCAGGACCTGTCCCTGAGCGATGCGGCCTTCGCCACCGGCGCCGGCATTTTCTTCATCGGTTACTTTCTGTTCGAGGTCCCCAGCAACATTCTCTTGAAGAGGTTCGGGGCGCGCACCTGGATCGCGCGGATCATGATCTCCTGGGGCGTCATTTCCGCCGCGATGATCTTTGCCCGAAACGAATGGACCTTCTATGGCTTGCGGTTCCTCCTGGGCCTCGCCGAAGCCGGGTTCTTTCCTGGAATCATCTTTTACCTGACGTTGTGGTACCCCTCGCGGCTCCGCTCCACGCGAACCGCCTTGTTCGTCTCGGCCATTGCCGTCTCCGGCGTGCTCGGCAATCCGATCTCCGGCCTGATCATGGACGCGCTGTCCGGCAAGATGGGCTTGGCCGGCTGGCAGTGGCTGTTCCTGGCCGAGGGAATACCATCCATCGTGGTCGGGATTTGGGTGTATTTCTACCTGGACAGCGGTATCGCCGAAGCCAAGTGGCTCAATGACGAAGAGAAAGCACTGCTGGCACGAAACATCGAAGCCGAAGACCGGCACAAGCGCGAGGTCCGGGTCAGCGATGCCTTCAAGAGCAGCAAGGTCTGGGTCCTGTGCGCGATCTATTTCACCCTGATGATCGGGCTGTACGGGATCTCCTTCTGGCTGCCGACGATCGTCAAGGCCTTTGGCGTCCAAGGATATCTTCCTATCGGCCTGATTACCGCCATTCCCTACGCCGTGGCCGTCGTCGGTATGATCCTTCTGAGCCGGCACTCCGACCGCACGGGCGAGCGGCGAATGCACTACGTACTGAACGTGACGGCGGGCGGCCTCGGCCTGATCCTGAGCGGTGTCTTGGCGGATCATCCGATCCTGGCGATGGCCTTCCTCTCGATCGGAACGCTCGGCGTCATCGGCTCGATGCCCCTTTTCTGGCCAATTCCCTCCACCTTTCTGGCCGGCACGGCGGCCGCGGCCGGTATCGGCATCGTCAACTCCCTCGGCAACCTCGGCGGCTATGTCGGACCGAATGTCCCGGTATGGGTGCGGCGTGTCTCGGCGGACCCCTCCGCCGCCCTTTACGTCATTGCGGCCGCGCTGTTCCTCGGCGCGATTCTGACGTTCCTGTTCATCCCGAAGAACCTCACCGTCGCACGCGGAATCAAGGAACGCGAGCATGGCATCGGCGGAAAACCGAAGGTATCGGCATGAGCGCCGACACCGATCAAGCGCTGGCTCGCCGCCTCCCTGGACAAGACGATACGACTGCATTTGACTCAGCCGTTCGGCCTGGAACTGGTTTGAGCGTTCGGAGTGCCGCGTTTGGGAGTACCGCCTTATGAGTTTTGACATCCAAGCTGTTCGTCGAGACTCATCAGCCGGCGCGCAGGCCGGCTAAAGCCGGGACCATGGGCGGGACGCGCACGCTACTGGGAGTAGGCCGGGTCGAGCTTGTGAAGGAGAGCACTGCCCATCTGATAGGAGCAGTACGTCATGAAGAACGCGGCGAATACGTCGATGCTGTAGTGCACGTGCATCAGGAGGGCCACGATCCCCATGACAATAGAGCCCGCGAGGTACACATAACGGAGCCGGTGGGGCCGGAACAGGTAGAAGCCGAGGAAGGACATCGCCGTGTGCCCGGAGAAGAACATGTCATTCTCAAAGTAGAAGCGGCTGAAAAACCCGGGAAAGTGCACCGCGACAGAGTCCGCCGGCGTGCTCACGTGCATGAAGATCATGGACAGCGACCGCAGGATCAGCAGCAGACTGAACTGAATGGCGACCACATGCAGCATCCGCGGCCGACACCAGAGCGGATAGAGGAACATGCCGACAATCAGGGCCATGTATCCATACGTGAAGAGAAAACTCAGATCGATCGTGGGCAGGCGATCCAGGATCAGGTCCGGCACTTTGACCCCCGGCCGGGCCGTGACGTAGGCGCCGCACTGGTAGTCCGCGAACAAAGCCACCGCGAAGAAGACGCCTGACAAGGCCAGCAGATGCCGGCACTGCAGCAACTCCCGAGTCCACGTCCGCACCCCGACGTCGAGGTTCTCCGCGGCCCACGGAATCCCGCGGGCCCGCGGCGCGACCTTCCGTCGCGGTCTTTGTGCTACTGCAATGGATTTCTCTGCCACTGCCGCCATGCCAACCCCTGCAGAAGTTCCAAGTTTAGACTTTCAAGTGGTTGCCGCGTGCTCCGCACTCCCCACCTGATCCTGCGCACTTCCCTACGCTCTGTGACCCCATGGTCCCGTGAAGCGACCAGCCGGGGTCTACTCGATCCCATCGAGTCTATTCTCCTCATTGTCAACAATTCTCTTCGATCCGTCAAGCACTCTACCATATTTAGACGCACGAAATGGCAAGTCATTTCTTCCCGGTGGACCAAGGGGATAACGCATGGTAGACTGCGGCTCTTCCAGTAGGAGACCGGTGGATGTCGGATTCGATCTCGTGGGACGATATTCTGGGCGGCCGCGACGAGGCCCTGTACGATGTCGCAACGCGTGCGGCGGGGCCTTCGGGCGAGTTGCCTCTGACCGGCGATTTTCTCGCCCGGTCCGCCAGCGGCGACCTTTTTGGCCTGATTCAGGACGTGGGGATGGGGTGGCCGCCGGCCGAGGTCCAGGCCGATACCTTTCTGCTGCTCAGTCACCAGGGCGGGATGCGCGGCGCCGACGGCAAACCCATCGCGGTCGGCTATCATGTCGGGCATTATGAGCTGGGGCTGCTGCTGGAGGCGGCGGCGCGGGAGTTTCACGCCCTCGGCTGCATGCCCTTCGCCGCCTGCTGCACGGACCCGTGTGATGGACGGACCCAGGGCACGCCGGGAATGATGGATAGCCTGGCCTATCGCAACGATGCGGCGAGCATCTTCCGGCGTCTGATCCGCAGTCTGCCCGGGCGCAAGGGTGTCCTCGGCATCGGCACCTGCGACAAATCCCTGCCGGCCCTGATGATGGCTCTGGCGTCGATGCACGATCTGCCCGTCGCGATTGTGCCGGGCGGCGTGACCCTGCCGCCCATCCAGGGGGAGGACCTGGGCAAGATTCAATCCATCGGGGCCCGCTTTGCCCAAGGCGAAGTGACGCTGGAATACGCCCGGCAGATGGCGTGCCGGGCCTGCGCCGGGGCGGGCGGCGGCTGCCAGTTCCTCGGCACGGCCGCCACCGCGCAGGTCGTGGCGGAGGGCCTGGGCCTGACGCTGCCGCATGCGGCCCTGGCACCTTCCGGACAGGAGATCTGGCTGGACATGGGCCGGCGTTCCGCTCGTGCCCTGCGGCGACTGTCACAAAGGGGTCTGACCGCCGGTCGAATCCTGTCCAACGCCTCGATCCGCAACGCCATGACGGTGTTCGCCGCGTTCGGCGGATCGACGAATCTTCTGCTGCACATCCCGGCCATCGCCTTTGCGGCGGGTCTGGATCGTCCCACGATCGAGGACTGGAACACGGTCAACCGCAGGACGCCCCGGCTGGTCGACGTCCTGCCGAACGGGCCGGTCGGCCATCCCACCGTCCGTGCCTACCTGGCCGGCGGTGTGCCGGAGGTGATGCTGCACCTGCGCGGGATGGGCCTGTTGGACCTGGATGTGCTTACCGTCACGGGTGAAACCCTGGGGCGAACGCTCGACTGGTGGGAGCCGTCGGACCGGCGCAAGCGTCTGCGCGAAGTTCTTCAGCAGAAAGATGGAATCGATCCTGACGATGTGATTCTGCCGCCTGATCGGGCCCGCGCACGCGGACTGACCGGCACGATTACGCTGCCGCAGGGGAATCTCGCGCCGCAAGGCTCGGCGATCAAAAGCACCGCCATCGATCCCTCGCTGCTCGAGGCGGACGGCGTCTACCGCAAGACCGGGCCGGCCCGCGTCTGCATCGGCGAGCGGGCCGGCATCCAGGCGATTCGAGAAGGCACGGTGCGGCCGGGCGATATTATGGCGGTGATCTGTGCCGGCCCCTTGGGCAGCGGCATGGAAGAGACACTGCAAGTGACCGGCGCCCTGAAGAACCTCTCGTGGGGCAAACACGTCGCGGTCATTACCGATGGCCGATTCAGCGGCGTCAGCACCGGCGCGTGCATCGGCCACATCGGTCCGGAAGCCCTCGCCGGCGGACCCATCGGCAAGCTGCGCGACGGCGATATCATTCAGATCGTGATCGACTGCCGGCATCTGCGAGGGAGCCTCGATCTGATCGGTGCGGCCGATACGCCGGCAGAGAAGCGCAGCCCGGAGTTCGGCAGCCGCCTCCTGGCCCAGCGCGAGCTGCGGCCTGATCTGGCGCCCTATGCCGACATGCCGGACGATACCCGGTTGTGGGCGGCCCTGCAGGAAATCAGCGGCGGCACCTGGGCCGGCTGCGTCTACGACACGCGGCAAATCCTACGCACCCTGGAGGCCGGCCGGCGTAGACCAATGATTGATGAAGGATGATCGATAATTGATGATTGACAATAGAGCCCGGAACGTCCTCATCAAATAATCAATAATCAATTATCCATTATCAATACACTGAAGGTGACCGTATGAATCACAACAAGCAGAAGCTCGCCGGCGTCTTTGCCCCGGTCGTGACGCCGTTTCAGGGGGATCAGCCCGACCTCGATGCCCTGGCCTTCAATCTGACGAAGCTGCGCCAGACCGATCTGACCGGCTTTCTGGCGCTCGGCTCCAATGGCGAGGTCAAGAGTCTCACCGACGAGGAGCGGCTGCTGGTCCTGGAGGTGTTTGCGCAGGAAAAAGGCGACAAGGTCGTGATGGTGGGCACCGGGTGCGAATCCACGAAAGAGACCATCGAAAAATCTCACGTCGCCGCCCAGATGGGCTTCGATTATGTCAGCGTTCTGACGCCGCACTATCATGCCAAGCAGATGGACGGCCCGACGCTGGGCCGCTACTACGAGCGAATCGCCGAAGCCGTCTCCGTGCCGCTGCTGCTGTACAACGCCCCGCAGTTCGCCTCCGGCGTGCAGATCCCGCCCAGGACCGTCCTCGAGCTGTCGGGGCACCCCAATATCGTCGGGATGAAGGACTCCTCGGCCGCCGGTCCGGGCCGGTTCCTCGCCGACCTCGACCCGGACGAGGATTTCTCCGTGCTGGCCGGCGGAATCAACTTCTTCTATTCCTCGCTGCACGTGGGCGCTGCCGGCGGCGTTTTATCGCTCGCGAACGTCCTGCCCGAAGCCTGCACGGAGTTGTATGACCTGTTTATGCGCGGTATGTACGACCGGGCCCGGGAGCTCAGCGCCGGCCTGATCCGGCTCAATCAGTTCATCTCCGGAGCCTGGGGCGTCGCGGGGGTCAAGGCGGCGATGGACCTCGTCGGCCTCCGCGGCGGCCGACCGCGTGAGCCCCTCACGCCGGTCCCGACGGACGCCGTCGACCAGATCCGGCAGGCCCTGACAAACGAGGGCTTCCTGGTGCCGAGCCGGTAGGAGATTTATGATTTGATGATTTGCTGCTTGAGGCCTGTAGTTTCGACTGTCGGTTCGAGCGCTTCGCTACGCTCTTGAAATCATAAATCATAAATTGTAAATCATACATTGCATGCGGATCCTGGGCGTTGATATCGGGACGACGAACCTGAAGCTGGGCGTGTTCCGCCTGGTCGACGGATGCGCTCGAGCCCATCCGCCAGTTTTCCCAATCCTACGCGATTCACGTCTACAACAACGGGCTGTTTGCCGACATCGAACAGAGCAAATGGACAGAGGCGTTCGCCGCCGGTTGTCGCGCCCTGGCCGAGACCATCGCCGACGTTGACGTCATCGCTATCAGCGGCACCACGCCGGGACTGACGGCAATGGATCGCCAGGGCGAGGCGCTGTATCCCGCCATCCTCATGCTCGACCAGCGCTCGCATAAGCAGGCCCGCGAGATCCTCGACACGGTGGGTCTGGACCGCCTGCTCGCCACCACGGCCAACATGCCGGTCGCCGGCGGCTGCTCGCTGGCCGGCATCCTCTGGCTCAGAGACAACGCTCCCGAGGTATTCAAAAAGGTCCACAAGTTCGGCCACTCCAATACCTATTTCGCCCATTGGCTCACGGGCGCGTACGCGATCGATCCCTCCTCCGCCTCGCTCACGGGTCTGTACAACACGGTCCGGAACGACTACACGTGGAATGACGATCTGGTCCGCGCCTTCGGCCTGTCCATCAGCCAACTGCCGGAGCTTGTCCCCGCCTGTGGAAGTGTTGGCGCCGTCCGCCCCGCACTGGCCCGCGAGCTCGGCTTCGCGAAGGAGCCGCAGGTGCTCATCGGCGGCAACGACGCCGTGCTGGCCGCCTTCTCCGTCGGTATCCGGGAGCCCGGCGAGATCATCAATGTCAACGGCACGTGCGAGATCAGCCTCGTCTGCCTGCCCCAGTGCCTGCCCTCGCCCCACTACAACATCCGGGCCCACGTCCTGCCGGACCGCTGGCTGACCCTGCACGTGATGAACGCCGGCGGCAAGGCCCTCGAATGGTTCAAGAGCGTCTTTTGCTCCGAAATAACCGACGAGGAGTTCTACAGTCGTTTCCTCCCCAGCGCCATCGACGCCTGGCTCGACCGGGACTGTGCCGTGACCTATACTCCTTACCTGATGGGCTCTCGCTATTCGCTGGACCCGCTCCAGGCCGAGTTGCTGGGCCTGACCCAGACCACGACCCGCGAGGAAATCCTGGCCGCCATCGTTCGCGGCCTGTGCCGGTACCAAAGCAACCACCTCCTCGACATCGAGCAACATGTGCCGCTCCAACGCACGATCCATCTGACCGGCGGAGCCGTCAATCCCGCCCTGATTCGCGCCAAGCGCAAATGGCTGCGCGACTGTGACTACGTGCATGAAGAAGACTCTTCCGTCAAAGGCGCCGCCATGCTCGCGCGGCTCTACCTGGAAAGCCGCTAATACGGATTCGCAAGAGTTTGTGCGCGGCACCGACTTTGTCATCCTGAGGCGCAGCCGAAGGATCTGGGCAGAGCACGAGAACAAGCGTTAGCTCCATTCGTTGGCCAGATGCTTCGCTCCGCTCAGCATGACAAGCTGGGATTGGCCCGCGATGAGAGATACAGTGTCATACAGTCGCTGCCCCGCCTTTTTAGCCTTGACAGACTTGCAGGAGCAAGGATCTGACGTTAGAATAGCGAAAAAGGGTCTGGGTAGAGATCGACGGGCTTCGGCGAGCCCGGCCGAGTTGAGACTGTCTGGAAGGAAGGAGAACGGGTATGAGCCGCAGAAATGCCTTTACGCTGATCGAGCTTCTGGTCGTCATCGCCGTCATTGCCATTTTGATGGCCATTCTCATGCCCGCCTTGAGCCGGGCCCGCGAACAGGGCAAGCGAACCGCCTGCCTGAACAACCTCGAAACAACTGATGACAGGCTGGATCCTGTACGCCGACGACAACAACGACAAGATCCCGGCGGCCAACACCGCAGCCACCGCCGCGTGGGTGCGCTGGCCGGGCAACAACCTGCGCTACAGAGCAACAAATCCACGGCATCAGGACCGGACTGCTGTATCGCTACTGCCCGGAAGTCGAGCTGTACAAGTGCCCGACCGGCATTCGCGGCGAGGTCGTCACGTATGCCATCACCGACGCGATGAACGGCTACGACGGCATTCCGGGCACCACGAACCTGATGGTCTACCGCCGGCTGCAGATCAAGAGGGCCGATGAGCGGATCGTCTTCCTCGATGAAGGCCGCCTGAGCCCGAACAGTTGGACGCTCTGGTACGACCAGGAGCGGTGGTGGGACCAGATCACCGCCCGCCACGGCGACGGCACGAACTTCGGCTTCGCCGACGGCCACAGCGAGTACTGGAAGTGGAAGGACCCCCGCACGGTGGACGTCGCGAAGGCGGACTACACGGTCTGGCAGAACACCACCCGCAACGGCGCGGATTCCTATCTCCTATGGCAACGAGGATCTGCACCGCGTCCAGCGCGGCGTCTGGACCAAGCTGGGCTACACGCCCGCCGCCCGGCCGTAGACGGTTGTAGGGGCAACCGCCCGTGGTTGCCCTCTGAACGACGGGCAGGCACAGCCTCGGCATGCCTGCACCACGCGTCACTTGCTGCTCGCCTCGGCCTCGAAGTAGTGGAAGAATGCCTCGCAGAACTGCGCCCCGAAGAGTTCCCATCGCTCGGCCGACGTGTAGGCATTCAGTCCCGCGATCCAGTTCGCGTTGAGCTCCAGCACGCAGGCGTGGACGCCGAAGCGGTCGAGCAGACCCTGCGCCGATCGAGCCGGGGCTGCTGGAGGTCGCCCGAGACGTCCGCTCCGTGTACCACGTGTACTTGCGCAGCACCATTTCCAGACGGTCCATGCTCTTGAGATACTCGTCCAGGCCCTTGCCGGGTCGATCCACGTGGAGGCCGCCGGACTCATCGTTGTGCAGGTCGATCATCAGGTCGGGCCTCTGCCCCTTCGCCACCATCGACTCCAGCCAGGTTTCCAGGGCGTAGTTCTCCGGATTGACGGCGGGATCGGCGCGGCTTGTCCCACTTGCGATTGAGGTCGGACCCGAGCAGGTTGAACCGCGTCCGGCCGCGGGCGACGCCATCCTTGTTCGCCATCGGCATGATGTAGACACAGTAGGCGTCCAAGTACCGCCTGGCGTCCACATCGTCGCGCAGCAGCCGCTGGATGAGACCCTCGACGACCCAGTTTCCCCCCGGTTCCCAGGGATGGGCGCGGGCCCGCAGGAGCACGCGGTGGGCGGCGTCGGGATTGCCAACGCGGATGATCTCCAGCTCGCGGCCCTCGACCGTCTTGCCGATGGTCACGATCTCCACCCGGCGGTCGTCGCGAATCCGCCGCTTGAGCGCTTCGAGGTCGGACAAGCGATACGGCGGCAGCCGGGCCAGGTACAGGGAGCCTTTGTCCACCCGCACCTTGAACCGCAGGAAATTGTCGGCCGTCTTCTCGCGCGGGGATCGCCTGCCACGTCCGGCCGTCCTCGGAGACGAAACAGACCGTCCGCTTGTCGATGGGCGAGCCCTTCTGCCCGTTCCAGACGTTGTCGAAGTTGTGCAGCACGAACGTCAGCTCGGCCCCCGGCTTCGCCTGGACCTGAAAGAACCAATGCCCGTTGGCCCGGTTGGGAGAGGACCGCTCCTGGTCGTAGATGAGATAGACGTTGACCACGTTGTTCGCGTCCGCCTCCCAGTAAAGCGGTGAAGCGTTCTCGAAGCGTCGTATTGAGAAAGATGAGATCGGACTGCCAGGTGAGTACTTCGGCGTGTCCCGCTGCACAGGACAGCAGCCAGAGCACAGGCCACAGGATCGCCGCCCACACGCACGTCGTTGAATTGTTGCGACGACTGCGGCGAACCGAATTGCGGTCCCTTCTTTCCAGCGCATGCCTTTCTCCTTTCCTTGCGGGCCAGAGCGATCCGAGAGTACCACAAGCGCGGATGTTGACAAGGTTGTGATGGGACATTCCGGGTGGCAGCCTCGAGCGCAGCTTGGGGATGGCCTCAGCACTCACGCCCACCATCCCCAAGGCCTTCGGCCTTGACGCTGCCACCCAACGTCAAATGACGGAGCGTTCGGTGAGGCACACGTCGCGTCTTGACCGGCTGGGGCCAGTCGGTAGGATGGTGCGTTCGCGCCGGGCGGTCTGTGCGTCCGGCCTGAGAAAGGATCTGCTGAAACAATGGCAGGCTTGCGACAAGAAGCTGGGTGTGATTTTCGATATGGACGGCGTCCTGGTCGATACGGGCTGGGCCCATCGCCAGGCGTGGCACGATCTGGCCGAGAAAGAAGGGCTCGAGATATCCGATGAGTTCTTCCGCCGGACGTTCGGCATGCAGAATGCCGCGATCCTCCCCATGCTCCGGCCGGGCATATCGACACAGGAGATGGAGCGGCTCTCCGATTGGAAAGAACAGCGTTACCGGGACTTGATGACAGGAGCATCTGGAGCTCGCGCCGGGGGCGGAAGCCTTGCTCAAGGACCTCAAACGGCACGGCTTTCGCCTGGCCATCGGCTCCTCGGCCCCGCCGGAGAACCTGAACCTCTTCTGGGACCGGCTGTCGCTGGCGGACTGGTTCGAGGCCCGCGTGACGAAAGAGGAGATCACCCGGAGCAAGCCCGCGCCCGAGACGTTCCTCAAGGCGGCCGAGAAACTCGGCCTGGCTCCGGCGTGCTGTGCGGTGGTCGAGGATGCGGTGCCGGGCGTGCAGGCCGCGAAGGCCGCCGGCATGCCCGTCGTCGCCGTCACCACGACGCGCCAGCGTGAAGACCTGGCCCAAGCAGATCGTATCGTCGACAGATCTGTCCGAGCTGAAGGCGGCGGACTTCCTGGCCCTGCTGAGATCGTCGTAGCGAGTCTAAGATGTGACTTCTCCCGTGATCTACATCAAGCTTCTGCTGACAGCCTTGTTCTGGGGCGGCACGTTCATCGCCGGCCGGCAGGTCGCCCAGGACCTCGGCCCCTTCAGCATCGCGTTTCTGCGGTTTGCGATGGCCTCCGTTCTGCTGCTGGGCCTCACCCGAATCAAGGAAGGCCGGTTTCCACGACTCAGCCTGGGGCAGCTCCTGCTGGTCATCCTGCTGGGTCTGACCGGGGTGTTCGCCTACAACGCGCTGTTCTTCAAGGGCCTGAGCCTGATCGAGGCCAGCCGTGCCTCGCTGATTGTCGCGACGTGTCCGGCGTTCATCGCCATCGCCTCGGTCCTGTTCCTCCATGAGAGACTCGCCCCGCTCCAGGCCGTCGGCATCCCGCTGTCGATCCTCGGGGCCGCCGTCGTGATCGCCCAGGGCGATCTGCGCCAGATCGTCGCGGGCGGCGTCGGCTTGGGCGAGCTTTGCATCCTCGGCTGCGTCCTGAACTGGGCCGCCTACTCGCTGCTCGGCAAAGTCGCCCTGCGCCGGCTCTCGCCGCTGGTGTCCGTCTCGTACTCCTCGCTGGCCGGCGCGATCGCCCTGGCCTTTCCCGCCCTCTACGAGGGTCTCACCCACACCGTCCACCGTGCTTCGCCGCTGGACTGGACCTCCATTGCCTATCTGGCGGTCTGCGGAACAGTGATTGGCTTCGTCTGGTTCTATCAAGGCGTCCAGCGTCATTGGCGCCACCCGCGCGGGTCTGTTCATCAACTTCGTCCCCATCTCCGCCGTAATCCTCGCCTTTCTCATGCTCCGGGAGCCAATCACCTGGTCCCTGGCGGTCGGCGCCGTCCTCGTCCTGTCGGGCGTGTACCTGACCAATCGCCGCGGGAAAAAAGCTTGAAGCCGTCCCGCGCCGGGGTACCCTGTCCCTATGGTCAGGATCGAACGAGCATCAGTCGCTTGCATTCATGTCGAGGAGAGAATCCATGAAAGAGCAAGTCAATCGTCGCACGTTCCTCACGCACACGGCCGCCCTCGGGGCCGGTGTCACCATTCTCAAGTCGGGCATTCTCAAGGCAGGCAACTCGCCGAATGAGAAGCTCAACATCGCCGTCATCGGCGTCGGCGGCCGGGGCGCCGACGACCTCAACGGGGTCAAGAGCGAGAACATCGTGGCCCTGTGCGATGTCAACGAGAAGCAACCTCGCGGCGGCCGCCAAGAAGTTCCCGCAGGCCAAGACCTATACCGACTGGCGCAAGTGCCTCGACCAGAAGGACATCGACGCCGTGGTCTGCGCGACGACCGACCACACCCACGCCTTCGTCAACATCTGGGCCATGAATCGCGGCAAGCACGTGTACTGCGAGAAGCCGCTGGCCAACTCGGTCCACGAGGCCCGGCTCGTCCGCGAGACGTACCTCAAGAACAAGGGCAAGCTCGCCACGCAGATGGGCACGCAGATTCACGCCACGCGAAAACTACCGCCGCATGGTCGAGCTGATCCGCGGGGGCGCGATCGGCACCGTCCGAAGGTGCACGTCTGGTGCAGCCGCACGCCGGAAGGCGGAAGCTATCTGCCGGAAGAGCCGGTGCCGCCGGGCATCGACTGGGACCTCTGGATCGGCCCCTCCCGGTTCCATCCGTACAACTCCGGGCTACATCAAGGGCGGCTGTCTGACCTGGAACCGCTTCTGGGACTTCGGCAGCGGCCAGATCGGCGACATGGGCAGCCACATGATGGACATGGCCTACTGGGCCCTCGACCTGCGGCTGCCGACGACCTGTGAAGCCCAGGGCTCGCCGCTGAGCACCGACACCTGCCCGCAGTGGCTGACCGCCCAATGGAGCCATCCGGCCAACGACTGGCGACCGGCCCTGACGCTCAACTGGTACGATGGCGGCAAGAAGCCCGGATTCCCCTCCGAAATCTTCAGCCGGGAGGGGCTGTTCAAGGGCGTGCTGTTCCACGGCGACCAGGGCGATCTGATCTGCGACTACGGCTTCCGCGTCCTGATGCCCCGGACCGAAGCCGGCAATATGACGCACTACAAGTCGCCCCGGAAAGAGGACCTGATCCCGCCGTCGCTGGGCCATCACCAGGAATGGATCGTCGGCTGCAAGACGGGCAAGGCCCCGCTGTGCAACTTCGACTACGCCGGCGCGATGATCGAGAACAACCTGCTGGCCCTGGTCTCCTACCGCCTTGGTCAGACGTCGAAGAAAAAGATCCGGGAGAACAAGCAGGAGAAGGAAGTCGAGGTCACCAGCGGCCCGAAACTCGAATGGGACGCCCAGAACCTCAAGGCCTCCAACAACCCGGAGGCAGACAAGTTCATCACGAAGACCTACCGCCAGGGCTGGGTCCTGAACGGGTAGCACGCCGAGACTCGCGTGTGGCACCGCTTTGTCATCCTGAGCCGCAGGCGAAGGATCTGGGCCGCGAACGGGAGATTTCTCCAAGACGCAGCTCAGATCCTCCACTGCGCTTCGCTCCGTTCAGGATGACATGCTCTGCCAGGGCGGTAACTATCATCCGCAGAGAGAGGTCGCTGTATGTGCACACCTCGGATCAGACTTCATCACGTTGTCCCTGCCATTCTCGTCTTGTTCTGGATCTCGTGCTGCCTCGGCCAGGAGTCCCCGTTCGAATGCTTCGGCGTGACGGACCTGGAGCGGGTCTTCGAGGATGGGTACAAGTGTCCCCCGCCGCAGAAGCAGATCGAGGTCTTCGGCATCCGTAACGAGGTCCTCTCCGCCCAATGTGTGGTGAAAGCCCAACAGGCGCTGCGCGATCTGACCGTCTCCGTCGGGCCGCTGAAGCTCAAGGGCGGCGATAGCAGTATGCCGGCAGAGGCCGTAACTTGGAACTTCGTCGGCTCGATCCAGATCGCCGAGAACTCGCCGAATCATCGCAAAGCAGGCTTCACCCGTCCCGCGCCGGCGCGCTTCCCGGATTACCTGTCCGACGCCAAGCAGATGGCCGTGGCACAGGGGCGTTATCAAGCCGTCTACCTGACGATTCGCGTGCCGAAGGATGCTCAGCCGGGCGAATACGAGGGCGCTGTAACCTTCCGCGCGGATAAGGGCGAAAGGACGCTGCCGCTGGCCCTCACGGTCTTTCCGCTGACGCTGCCCGGATGAGCGGCACCTGATGGTCACGGAGTGGTTCTCCACGGGCCGATTCAAGCAGTTCCACGGCGTCGATTCCTCCGATCCCGAGGCCTTCTACAAGATGCTGGGCGTCTATGCCCGAAACATGGCCGACCACCGGCAGAATGTCTTTCGCGTTGCGCCGGAGTTGATCGCGGCTACCAAACGCAGCGACGGCAAGCTGACGTTCGACTTCTCCCGCTTCGACAAATGGTGCGAGGTCTTCTGGAGCACGGGGCGAATGGATCTGCTGGAGACCGGCTTCGTCGCCCGCTTCCGCGAAGGGGGCTGGTCCAGCAAGGAAATCGTGCTGCGGGATTTCCCCGTGCGGGATGAGGCAAAAGCCGCCTCCATCACCATGCCGGGCAAGGAGTTCCTGCCGCAATTCCTGCCGGCGCTGGAGCAGCACCTCCAGGAGCGCGGCTGGCTCGACAAGACCGTTTTCCACATCGCCGACGAGCCTTCCAACCACAACATCATGACGTGGCGGGAGGCTTCGGAATTCGTACACCGCTACGGGCCGAGGCTCCGGCGGATGGACGCCATCGAGACGCCCCACTGCCTCGACCGGCTCGAAGTCTGGGTCCCCAAGCTCGACCACTAGGCCACCCAGCAGGAGGCGTACACCAACGCCCAGCGGCGCGGCAACGAAATGTGGATCTACACCGTGGGCATCTTTCAGGCCGGCGCGTACATGAACAAGACCGTGGACGTGCCGCTCATCCAGTCGCGGACCCTGCACTGGCTCAACTATCGTTTCGGCCTGACCGGCTATCTGCACTGGGGCTACAATTCGTGGACGAACGATCCCTTCGAGGCCCCCGGTCAGCACTGCGGCGACGGCTGGCACGTATACCCCACGAAAGGCGGGCTCCTGGACTCGCTGCGCTGGGAGCAGATGCGCAACGGCCTCCAGGACTACGAGTACTTCCGCCTGCTGGAAGAGAAGGTTCGGCAGATGAAGAAGGCAATGAGCCGAGCGGGTTGCCGCGCTGATCGAGCCGTCGCAACGCGGCGTCGAGATCGCCGCCGGCGTCGTCCGGACGACGGATGACTACAGCAACGATCCGAACGTCCTCTATGCGGCCAAAAGGCAGATCATCGATGAGATTCTCGGCCTGGACCAGTCGCCGCGTCTGCTCGTCCAGACCAACCCGATCGAGCACTCCCGCGTGGCCGACGGTGCCGCGATCGACGTGCACGGCTGGGTCGAGCCGGGTACTCGGATCACGATCAACGGCACGGACATCCCGGTCGCCGACGACGGCCTGTTCCTGGAGAACATCCCGCTCTCGTCGCGCCGGACGATCACGATCGAAGCCCGCGGTCCAGACGCCAGGAAACAGGCGGTTCGTCGTTTCCTGCCTCTGCCTGAGCCGCTACGCAACTGACCTCCTCCATAAAGGAGCAATGTGATGTCCGAATTCTCGGGAGCTTCGGCTCCCGATCCCGGTGTATCTGCAAACTTCTGGCGTTCCCTCGGACATCGCCTCGTGAGCTTCTGCGGGTGGTGTGCGAGATCGTGCACGCGCTTCTGCGGCCTCGCGTGGCGCGGCGCCGCGCTTGGACTGATCGTGGCGGCCCTGTTCTTTCCCGCGTACGCCGGGTTGTGCATGGGGACCGGCCTGGGGACTGCCATCGACGTGGCCGGCGTCCTGCTCCTCGGGGTCGTGGTCCTGGGCCTGGCGACCCTGATCCTCCTGCTCGCGCTGGCCCTGACCAAGCGCATGCCCTTGCGGTTCAAAGCCTTGGTGGTCGTCGCCTTCGGCAGCCTCATTGCCATCGCCGAGCCTTTCGGCTTCTCGCCCGGATTTGCCTTGCGTCTGGGCGGATGGCTGGTCGTACTGCCGATGTTGGCCGGCGCGAGCATCGGGATTCTTCGACATTGGAGAGCGCGACGAGCCGGCATCGTCTCCGCCATCATTGCCTTGCTCGTGCTGATCATCACGGCCACCGGCGGCGCTGTTCTGATCCACCGGCTGACCAGCCCCGGCGCGGACCCTTACCTCAAGGAGTTCCGCACCGCAAGCGATAGGCAGGCTCCCGGCCTCGATGCCCCCGATCCATCCCAAGCCGGTCCGTATGAGGTGACGACGCTGTTCTACGGCAGCGGCACAGACCGCCGCCGGCCGGAGTATGCCCAAAACGCGAATCTCAAGACCGAGCCGGTCGATGCCTCGGCCCTCCTCACGAACCTCAACGGCTTCAAGGCCTGGGCCCGCCGCAAGTACTGGGGATTCGAGCCGAAGAGTTTCCCGCTCAACGCACGCGTCTGGTTGCCCAAGGGCGAGGGGCCCTTCCCGCTGGTCCTGGTCGTCCACGGCAATCACAAGATGGAGGAGTTCTCCGACCCGGGGTACGCGTACCTGGGCGAGCTCCTGGCCAGCCGGGGGTTCATTCTGGCTTCCATCGACGAGAACTTCCTCAACTTCAGTTGGTCGGGCGATATTGGCGGCGAGAACAACGTCCGGGGCTGGCTGCTGCTCAAGCATCTGCAATTGTGGCGGACCTGGAACGAGCCAACCGGAAAATCCCTTCCACGACAAGGTCGACCTCTCCCGCATCGCCCTGATCGGCCACTCCCGCGGCGGCGAGGCCATCGTGCACGCGGCCGCCTTCAACCGGCTTCTGTACTACCCGGACAACGCCAAGGTCTCGTTCGATTTCGGCTTCGCCATCAAAACGCTGATCGCGATCGCTCCCATCGACGGTCAGTACGAGCCGGTGGGGCTGCCCACCCCGATCGAGAACGTCAACTACCTCGTCCTGCAGGGCAGTCACGACAGCGATGTGGACTTCTTCGCCGGCGCCCGCACCTACCGGCGGGTGAAATTCACCGACCGCAATTACTGGATGAAAACGGCCCTGTATATCCACCGCGCCAATCACGGGCAATTCAACACGGTCTGGGGCCGCTACGATGCGGGTCCGCCCCTGAAGCACCTGCTCGCCCGCGGCGCCCTGCTGAGCCCCGAGGACCAGCGCCGGATCGCCCGGGTGTATATCGCCGCGTTCCTGGAGGCCACGCTGCGCGGCAAAAGCGAATATGTCCCTCTGTTCCGCGATCACCGCCGGGCGGCCCACTGGCTGCCCGAGACCGTCTACTTCAACCGCTTCGCGGATTCCCGCCTGCGGGTGGTGAGCGACTTCGATGAGTCGATCGACGTCACCAGGACGACGGTCGCGGGCGGCTTCCAAACGGGCGCGAATCTGGGCTTCTGGCGCCACCGCCGGCTGGAGGGCCGCGGTGGATGGTCGTTCCAGGACCGCGCCGCCGTCCTGGGCTGGAACACGACCGGCTGGACCCACCTCGCGTCGGACCATGCCCCCAACTACACGATCACGTTGCCGGACGATCTGCCCACGCGCTGGCAGCTCGACCGGCAGACGATCCTCTCGTTCTGCCTGGCCGACACGTGCGAGACATGCGAGGCGCAGAAAGAGGAGAACTCCGCGGAGCCGTCCGAGCCGAATGCTCCGCCGGCCGAGGATCCGAACGCGCCCGCGCCGGGCCCGGGCAAGCCGCCCATCGACCTGACGATCGAGCTCGTGACCTCGGACGGCACGGTCGCGCGCCTGCCGCTCAGTCACCTCCATCCCCTGCAACCCATCCTGAAAGTGACCTTCACGAAATGGCCCTACTGGGAGCGCGTCCGCTTCAAGTCCGCCACCGAGCCCGTGCTGCAAACGTATGAGATTCCCCTGTCGGACTTCGTGGCGGCGAACCCGGCGTTCGATCCCGGCCGATTGCAGCAGATCCGGCTTTGCTTCGACCGCACGAGAACCGCCGTGATCCTCCTCGACGACGTGGGCCTCGCGCCGGGCCCGCGCCCTTCCAAACTGATACCGACTGCACTGGAGTTCCTCCCGCGAATCATGGCCCGCCCGTACGGGGTCCGGAGTGACATCCGTGCGCCGGCAGGCGGCGCTCCGTCGCCGGTCCCGGCGCAAAAAAATGTGAGAAAAATTGTTTTCTCTTGTACTGCGGCCGGTCTTCCACGCGTCTATTATAGGTACGGAGCAATGGCTCCAAGGAAAAGTGAGTAAGACAACCACCTTCAGTGGTCGCCGGACGCGGTCTGTCCGGCGCAGTCTATGAAGTGCGGAGCGGATCTACGAGCAGGCGGTGCGGGCGCGTCTGCCAGAGCGGGTGCGCCCGTTCTCACAACTACGACACGGCAAGGGTACATCGGGCCTCCCCGGTGGCCGCGCGTGCCGCCGTTCGCCCTTTCTTCCGCTTCCCGTCCCCCGCGTCCAGCCGATCATCTGCAGACCGCACGGAAGCAGACGGTAATGCTTGGACCGGCAGCGAGATTCGCCGAGAGGCGAGGAAGGAGAGCGTATGTGCGAAGTGTCCCCCAGTCGTGCGCGAGTGTCCCACCCGGCATTGATCCACACCTGCCTCATCTGCCTGATCCTGGGTCTGGCCGCCCCGGCGGCAGAGGTCGACCCGGTCCGGGAAGCCGTGAGCAAGGTCTCCACCGACCAGTACCGGGCTTACGAAGTCGCCATTGAGAACATGGGTCTGGGCCTCTACGGCGGTCCGGCATTCAACCAGGGCTATCGTAACCGCGACGGCTGGCTCGGCGGTGGGACGCCGGGCAACCACGAGGCCCAACTCTACTTGGCCGACCAATTCTCCGCCATGGGCCTGGTCGTCTCGATCAAGGGCATCTACCAGAACGTCGTGGCTGAATGGCCCGGCACCCAGAGGCCGCAGGAGATCTACATCGTCTGTGCCCACTACGACACCACCGGCGGCGATGAGCGGCCCGGCGGCGATGACAATGCCTCCGGCACCGCCGGCGTGCTGGAAGCCGCCCGCGTGCTGACGCAATACCGATTTCGGTCCACCCTGCGCTTCATCGCCTTCAATGCCGAAGAAGACTGGGATGAGAGGCAGCCGGGAGTACGTCAGCTCCCTGCCTCAGGACGCAAACATCGTGGGCGTGGTCAACCTCGACATGATCCTGCGGCCCGCCTGGGACAGCGATGCCGATCGGCCCAAGGACCTGGACGTCATAACCCTGGACGTCCCGTTCTGTGCCGCCTGGGTCCAGACCTTCGTTGCGGCGGCGACGACGTACGTCCCATCTCTGCTCATCGATCCGTACAGCCATTACCCGGTGATCTGGGAGGCCAGCGACCACGGGCCTTTCATCACGGCCGGGCATGCCGCTCTCGGCGCCATCGAGAACACAGTCGAAGAGATCTGGGCCGGCGACAGCAACATCTACTACCACTCGGCCGAAGACGCCAGTAATGCTCTGGCCAACAATCCCTTTAGTCCCAGCGGCTGTCACGTACGACTACGACTTCGCGGCGGACGTCGTGAAGGCAACGGTTGCCACGTTGGCCTTGGAAGCGGTGCTGCGTCGGGACCCAGGAAAGTTCTTATGTGCCAGGTCCCCCGGACTGACGGAAAGCCGCGTCATGGGCGTGCCGGGGCCGTTTCCCTGCATTTTCTTTTGTGCCGCGACGCCGGGCTTGACTTGCGGCCGTTCAGGTGGTAGAATGCCCTCATATTTTGGGGTGGTACATAGCCGTGAACGAACTGTTTTTGACGATGTTCGTGATGCTCCTGTTTTTGTTGAACGCCACCATCAAGGCGCGGTGAGCCTCAGTGTCCGGCCATCCCCAAGGCCGGAGGCATTGAGGCTGCCACCCAGTCTGCACAAAACGTAGTCGCACGCTGTCCCATCCTGCCCGCTCCGCCGCAGTTGACGGCGTCACCAGCCGCGGTATGATTATCTGTTGCTTACCTTGTCTGCTTTAACGGCACGGACTGCGACAGCCGGCCGCTCGAAACGGAACCGTGACCGCCCGTACACGCGCTCACCGGGCGTAGGAAAGGATGGAACATCATGGGACAGGTGAACCGTCGAGACTTCATCGGCGCTGTGGCCGGCGGAACCCTGGCGCTGAACAGCCTTCTGCCTCACGCGTCGGCCGCTCAGCAGGCCAAGCTCAGACTCGGCTTGATCGGGTGCGGCAGCTACGGCCGCAACGACACCAAGGCCGCGTTCAAAGTGGGCAATGTGGAAATGGTGGCTCTGTGTGACGTGGATAGCCAGCATCTGGCCGACACCGCCGCAGAGGTCGAGAAGCTGCAAGGCGCGCGGCCCCGGATGTTCAAGCACTATGAGGAGCTGCTGGCAACAGGCGGCCTCGACGCCGTCATCATTGCCACCCCGCCGCACTGGCACGCCCTGCCCTTCCTGGCGGCCGTCGAGAAGAATCTGGATATCTACTGTGAGAAACCGCTGGCGTACGATATCCGCGAGGGGCAGGCCATGGTCGCGGCGGCCCAGAAGAAGGACATTGTTGTCCAGATTGGCTTCCAGCGCCGCCAGAGCCCGGCGCTGCGGCAGGCCCGCGACTACCTCCAGCAGGGGAATCTCGGCCGCGTGGTCCAGGTGGACGCCCAGATTCACTACTCGGCCGGCCTGCTCGACGCCACGCCGCAGGAGCCGCCGGCCGCGCTCGATTGGGACCTCTGGTGCGGCCCAGCACCCAAGATCCCCTACTCGCCTCAGGTCGGCCACTTTGCCTGGCGTCTCGAAAAGACGACCGGGCACGGCCACCTCGTGGATTGGGGCATTCACCTGATCGACGCGACACGCTGGATTCTCGGACTGACGATGCCGCGCTCGGTTCAGGCGATGGGCGGACTCTACCAGTACAAGGACAAGATCACCACGCCGGACACGCTCACCGTCCAATTCGATTTCGAGGCCTGTCCGGTCGTCTGGCGACACCGCATCTGGGGCGCCCAGGAGTACACGCCGGAAGTGTCGAACGGCATCTTCTTCTATGGCGAGAAAGGCACGCTGTTCGTGACGGATGACCGCTGGATCGTGGTCCCGAAGGACAAGAACAAGCTGCGGGAAGAGCACAAGACCGCCGCGGACCTGGGAACCGCCCACATGGCCGAGTTTCTCCACGCGGTGCGCGACCGCAAGCCGCCGGGCTGCACGGTCCAGGAGGGCTACCGCTCCACGGCCACTGTCAAGCTCGCGATGATCGCCTACGAGGTCGGCGCGAAGATCACGTGGGACGAGAAGTCCCAACAGATCGTCGACAACCCCAAGGCGGCCGAGTTGCTCCGGCGACCGTACCGCGCCCCTTGGAAACACCCGTATGAGGCTTGAGACCGGCTGGTCGTGTCCTCGGCAGGGTGACACCTCCCGCCGTGGCGAGGGCATCTTGCCCTTGCACTTTACGCGTGACGACGTATCCTAACCTTGTGGGGCGAGGCCAAGATGGCCTCCCGACGGGCTCCCAAACGTGATAGATCGCGTCTGGGAGCCCGATGCAAGGGCGGGACGCCCTCGCCACGATGACCGGACGACATCTTTCAAAGGAGGCTCGAATGATTGGTAGACAGAGAACCGGAACCGTATTGCTCACGTGTGCCTCGTGCCTGCTCGTGACGGCGACAACCCTTGGGGTCCTCATGGCAAGTGAACGAAACAAAGACAAGCCGCGAAAAAGTACAGGTGCCGAACGCCAGGCCGCACAAGGCACTCGTGTGCGCCTGGAGCACATCGGGCTGAACGTCGCCGATCCGATCAAGGCGGCGAAGTGGTACGTGGACAACCTGGGCATGAAAGTCCTGCGCGAAGGCCCGGCGCCGATCAACGGCCGCTTCCTGGCCGACGCCGACGGCAACATGATGCTCGAGCTGTACCACAATCCGCCGGAAGCGGTGCCGAACTACGCGGCGATGGACCCCCTGCTGCTGCATGTCGCGTTCATGGTCGAGGACGTGGAAGCCACGCGCAGCAAGCTGCTCGCTGCGGGCGCGACGGCCGTGGATGAGATCACGACCACGCCGGCCGGCGACAAGCTCGCCATGCTCCGCGACCCCTGGGGCCTGGCCATCCAGTTCGTCCACCGCGCCGACCCGATGCTGAAGCGCCGGTGAGCAACCGTCCTATACGCGGCGGACCGGCACAGCGCGTTCGTAGTGTGCTCGTAAGAGCATAGAAAAGAAAGCGCCTTACGGCGTCACTACAAACGCAAGCCGTGCTGTCGCCCCGCACTTGCCGACGCGTGCCAGGCGCGATATCATAGTGGGCAACTTCAGCGAAGAGATTGCGGAAAGGAGCCAGCTATGATCTTGCGGCGGAGAAACGCACGTCAATTCAGCCAACCACGGACCAAGGTCCATCGGTGCCTTGTGGCCGCGCTGCTCCTCGTGTCGGCTACGGCGTCCCGTCTATTTGCTGAGGAGCCTGCCCGCGCAGCGCCCGCTCCATCGAAACGGCTCGCCGTCGCATTCCTGGGGCTCGAGAATCAGACCAACGATCCCGAACTGGCCCACTGCCGCTACGCCGCGGCGCTATGGCACAGTTCTCTCGGGCAAGTCAAAGCCGTCCGGGTCCTCTCGGATGGAGCCGTTCGATATGCCTTCCGCCAGGTCGGCCTGCGGCCGGGCGATTCTATCGATCCGAACCACGCCCGCGCAATGGGTGGACATATCGAGGCCCAGCGTGTCATCTGGGGCAATTACGCGAAAAAAGCTGATTTGTGGCAGGTCGGTGTGCGCGTGATGAACGTGGCAACCGGAGCCATTTCACCCGAGTTTTCCGCCGCAGCAAGCGACTGGTACGATATCCGCGACCAACTGAATGGTCAAATTCTCGCCGAACTGGACATCACACCCTCGCCCGAGGAGAAAAAGAAGATGGCGGAGCGCTGGACGCGATCCGCTGAGGCGCTCGATTGGTGCTTCAAAGTGCAATTGTTTCAGGAGCAGGGAAAGCCGGTCACGGACCTGGAAACGCTCAGCCGCAAGGCGATTGCGGCCGACCCCAACTGTGCCATGGCCTACGGCAATCTGGCCGCAGCGCTCGCAACCCAGGGAAAATTCGACCCGGCGGAGGAGGCAGCCGCGAAAGCCCTCCAGCTCAAACCGGATTTCGCACAGGCACGCGCTGTACTCGGATGGATCTACCTGACTCAGGAGCAGTACGGTCGAGCCGAGGCGGAATTCCGGCGGGCGTGCCAACTGGATGCCGACGACGTCGAGTCTCTGACATGGCTGGCGGTCGCCTGCGGGCAAGGCGGCAGACGGGACGAAGCCCTCGGTCTGTTGGAGAAGGCGGTGTCCCTGGATCGCACCGACGCCACCGCTCACGCTCACCTGGCGAACGCGTATGGCGCCCGGAAACGCCAGGATGATGCGCTGAGAGAATTGGGGGAAGCACGTCACTATCTGCCCGAAGGGATTTCCGCCGGGAACGTGCTGCTGATGATCGGCGAAACGTACCGGTCCCTGGGCCGATGCCCCGAGGCGATTGAGTCCTACGAACAGGCCATCGCCACGGTGAAAGGGCTGGGCGTCAACCCCAAGATCCTCCGGTACGTCGAGCAAAGAATTCAAGGCGTCAAGAGTATCCTGGCACCCACGTTCATCCAGGCGTTCCCGCCCACGCGTTATACCGAAGGTGAGCTCGACAGAATCCTGTGGGACAAACTGACGGATGACGAGCATGCCCTCATCGGGAACCCCTTCTCCTGCACCGACTCCATGACAGAGTGGGCGAAGGAACTCACGCAGGGCGCGGGCACGGATCTCGACAAAGCCCGGGCACTCTTTGCGGAGCTTTCCGAGCGGCCCGACCCCTCCGGGCGGGCGAGGAGCCGCGGGGCCAGGGAGGTCTTCGAGGCGTGGAAGAATCCGGAGATCCGCCTTGTCTGCATGGATCGGGCCGTTCTGTTCGTGGCGTTGGCCCGAGCGGTGGACGTCAACGCGTTCTTCGTGCATGTGACCAGTCTCCCGGACGGAATGGTCAGAAACCATGCCTGTGCCGCTGTTTTTCTGGGCGATCGCGCCTTGCTTGTCGATCCTGCCCAGCATTGGCTGGGAGTGCCTCACAAGCAATACGCCCTCCTGGATGATCTCAAAGCCACGGCCTTTCTGTGTTTCAACAACCGGGAGGGCGACGCCGGGAAGTTGGCAGCGTACCGTGCGGGATTGAGACTGTGGCCCGATTCGCTGCAAGGACGCGTGTTCCTCGCGGGCGCCCTGTACAGTGCGGACCAAGAGACCGAAGCACGTCGGGGGTTCGCTGAGATCCCCCCGCCCCAGTCGCGGGACTGGGAGGCGGCGATCTATTGGGGTCTCGCGGGCGCCTTGGCGGCGGCCGAGGGGAACTGGGAACAGGCAAGAGAGCATTTGCTCAAGTCCACCTCGATCTGTCCGCAGGAGAGTCTCGCCCACTTCACCCTGGGCAAAGTCTATGTGCAGCAGCATCGGCTCGCGGAGGCCCGCACGGCCTTTCGCGCGTGCCTGCGCTACGACCCCAGTAAGCAGACCGCCGATCTCGCGCGGGCGCCATCGCCCTGATCAACGAGGAAATCGGCGTCGAGGCGGACGCCCGAGACGGCCCAGCTCGACCCGAAGCCCTAATAGTCTTTGCGTGGCAAGCCTCCCTGCGGGTATCATGCCGCCGTTGGAATGCCACGTGTGACCATGGTATGGCCTTCTCGGGATCATCGTATGCAGACACTCATCTGGGTCTTCACCATCGCGGCGCGCTCTCGGCCACAGCGAATCCGGCTCCGCGTGTCGCTGCCGACGACATCGGGCAACTCGTTCAGCGTGCCGGCAATGCCGACTCGGAGGACCTCCGGCTCGATCTCCTGCGGCAACTGCGCCGCCGGGGCGGCCTCGATGAGCGTCTGCAGACGGACCTTGACCGGCTCATCCGGGAGATCGAACGCTGGAACAACGATCCGGCGCTCGACTACTTCGGTCGCCAGGTGTCGCGGACACGGGACTACGATTTCGGAATCGAGCCGAACTCGCCGCTGTATCCGCTGACGTACCTCTATCGCGGCCGGATGGTCACGTGGTACGCCCTGGAATCGGGGACCGTCTGGAAGATGCCGCAACTCAAGAAGATGTCGTTTCTCGATGTGGCACGCGGGTTCTTCGAGAAAGCGGTCGCCGCGTTCCCGGAGAACAAGATCGCCCGGATGTACCTGGGCGAGCCGATTCCTTCGCCACAGCAGTATCCGGCGGTCGCCGGGGCCCCGGATTGGGCCGTATATCAGCGAGAGGGTCTGGAGAGACTCGCCGATATCATCGAGTGGTGGATCGATCACCGGATGCGGGAGGACGGTCAGTACGGCGGCGGCTGGGGGGACGATTGCGAGATGTGGCGGTGGTGGACCCCGATCCTGATCGGCTTCGAGAGTCCGAAGATCAACGAGGCCCAGGCGAAGTTCTCCCGCGCGATCATGTCGCAGCCGCACATGAAGCTCGGCTACACGACCCGCATGTCGGACGTCGAGCACACCGCCGAGGATTCGGCCGATGCGATCACGGCGATGATGCACATCGACGCGGCCAACCCGGACTGGAGCCGGCGGGCGCTGCGCCTGGCCGAGCTGATGGAGACGCTCTGGACCGGCCGCAACGAGCGCGGCTTCCTGCAATTCCAGAGCACCTACTTCACGGCCGAGAAGCTGGACCTGACGCCCGCCCGCGCGTGTGACACCGTCTACCATGCGCGAGTCGTCCAGCCCACCCTGCTTTACTGGCTGCGGACGGGCGATCCCAGGCTGACGAAGCTGTTCTCCACCTGGATGGACACGTGGGTGGATGCGACAGCGCGGACCGAGCGCGGCAAGCCCGCGGGCATCATCCCCACCGCGATCCACTGGCCCGACGGCCGCATTGGGGGCCTCGACCCAAACTGGTGGGACCCGCGAAACCATAGCGAGTACACCCTGTACCTGTTCCCCAGTGCGATGAGCATGATGACCCACACGCTCCTGCTGACCTATCACATGACCGGCGACCCGAAGTACCTGGAGCCCCTCCGGTCGATGGCGAAGATCCGGCTCGACTATCTGAACGCGCCGCCCCAGGATGATCCCGCTCCCGGCACACTCCCCTGGTGTGCCGCCCGGCTCGACGGCGTGGCCGATGTGGTCGCCAAGTACAAGCTTCTGACCGGTCGCAATGATCTCGATGCCCTGCTGGCCCGCGAGAAGTCACCCTACATGCGCTATCGCCTGGACGATGACCGCCAGCCACTGGCCGCCGCGTTGCAAGAGAATGCCGAGGCACTTCGCATCAACTTCCCCGGCTACACGAGCGAGGTCCGATATACCGACCGCGTCCTTCGGTTCCCGACTCTCTTCGCCACGAATGGAATCGTGCGCCAAGCAGTCCCGGCCATTCGCGTCCCCAATCCGGGTCTGCTGTATTCCAGCGTCACGGGCGATCCCGGCACGCCGGAGTACTTCCCGATGAACGCCGTGCGCTGGCTGACGCCTCCCCGCGACATCGCGGCACTGGTCCATTTCGACAAAGACAAGCTCCGGGCGGAGCTATTCCATTTCGGCGATAAAGACCGGCCGATGGGCGCGGAATTCTACCTGCTCCAGCCCGGCGCGTACGTGCTGACCCTCGCCGTCGTGGAATCCGGCGCAGCCCGGCAGATACGGAGACAGGAATTCGCCGTCACCGGCCCGCGCACCCGCGTGGCCTTTACGCTGCCGGCGCGAAAGTCATGTATTCTCCATGTGGAACGGCAATGAGTTTTGCACATAGTATCCGGCCCCGCTGAGTTGGTGAATGTCGGGTGGCAGCGGCAAGCGGAGTCTTCGGAGCTTGCCGATGGCGTCCCAGCGCATGCACAAGCCATCGGCAAGCTGGCGCTTGCTGCTGCCACCCACCAGTTTGGAGAATCTACGACGCGTCTAATGAAAAGGCATAGGCCGAAACAATATACTCTCGGTTTCGCCGCCGTGGCGGCGTTGGGGTCTGTCCTTGGCCCTGTGGCGGCTGGGACTGGCCCCCGTGGTTGCCTATCTGGTCAGCATCAACGTGCTCGCCCTGGTGCTCTACGGGTATGACAAACGGCAGGCCATCGTCGGCCGGACCCGCATTCCGGAGTTGGTGCTGCACCTGGCCGCCCTGTGCGGCGGCAGTCCCGGGGCCCTGCTCGGCCAGGGACTGTTCCGGCACAAGACGCGCAAGTTCCGTTTTCAGGCCGTCTTCGTGGCCATCGTCCTGCTGCAAGTTGCCGCGCTCGTGCGGCTATTGGTATTTTGTGCACGGTGAATGACGAATGGATGCCTTCCCCTCCGACGTTCGATTTCGCAAGCCCTGGCGGAGCTACCAGCAGCGCGTGCTGGACGAGCTGAAGGACCACCTGGACGACAACCACCTGCACGTCATCGCCGCGCCGGGCTCGGGCAAGACCGTGCTGGGCCTGGAGGTGATGCGGCGGCTCAACCGGCCGGCCCTGATCCTGTCCCCCACCGTGGCCATCCGGGACCAGTGGGTCGACCGGTTCGTCCACTTTGTTCATGGACAACGGCCAGGCACGTCCCGGCCTGGATCTCGCGGGACATTCGCCAGCCGCAGTTCATCACCGCCTCGACCTATCAGGGCCTGCACAGCGTCTACCGCGGTGAGCCGGAGGACGGAGGACAGGAGCAGAGCCGCAGGACCGAGGACGGACGACGGAGGACAGAAGACGGAAGGCGGGAGGCAGGGATGCCCTGCTGCAACGCCTTCAGCAGCTTGGGCGTGCGGACGCTCGTGCTCGATGAGGCGCACCATCTGCGCAATGAATGGTGGAAGTGCCTGGCCGACCTGAACAAGCACTTGAGCAAACCCACGGTGGTCGCACTGACGGCCACAGCCCCGTTCGATGTCTCACCCTTCGAGTGGGAGCGGTACATCGGCCTGTGCGGGCCGATTGACTCGGAGATTTCCGTGCCGGAGCTGGTCGCACAGAAGAACCTCTGCCCGCACCAGGACTACGTCTACATGTCCGCGCCCTTGCAGGCGGAGCAGCAGGAAATCCGCGAGTTCCGCCAGGAGGCCGAGGCGTTCGTGCAGAGGCTCTGTGCCGACCAGGAGTTCGCCGCGGCCCTGGAGAGCCACGCGTGCGTGAGCCGGCCGCAAGGAGTGCGTCGAGGAGATCCTCGACGATCCGCCGTTCTATTCGAGCGTGGCGTTCTTCCTGAACCACGTGCGCGGGCATCCGCCGCGTGAGTTGCTGCGAACCCTCGGGCTGTCGCCGCGAAAATGTCCCAAGCTGGACATGGACTGGCTGACGATCCTGCTGACCGGCTGCTTCTACACCCATGCCAAGACCTTTGCGGACCAAAAGGACCTGTTCCAGCGTCTCCTGCGCGATGCCAAACGTGCCGGCGTGGTGGATCGCCGGACCGTCAGTCTCAAGAGCAGCACGAACATCGCGCGGCTCCTGATCCGCAGCGCCTCCAAGCTGCGCAGCATCGAAGACATCGTCCGGCTGGAGAGCGACAGCCTGGGACCGAACCTGAGAATGGTGGTTCTCACCGACCATATCCGCCGGGCGGACTTCCCCAAGGACGAGGCCGACGTGAAACCGATCAAGCGTCTCGGCGTCGTGCCGATCTTCGAGCAGATCCGCCGCAGTAGGGGCAACCCCCCGTGGTTGCCCGAAAAGGCGGAGGCAATCCCGCGTCGTTACCCGATACAGAGAGGGCAGGCACGGGGGCCTGCCCCTACGGCATCCTCAGCGGGACGTTGACGGTCATACCGAGCGAATCACGCGAGGCGCTGCGGGCTACCGCGCCGGGTCTGGGCATCGAGCCGGCGGATATCGACTTCAAGCCGCTGGACCACGACAGCCGGTTCTGCGAAGTCACGATTCGCGGGGCCGACAAGCACAAGATGGTCGCCCTGATCACGAGCCTGTTCAACCAGGGCAGTATCACGGTCCTCGTCGGGACCACGTCCCTGCTGGGCGAGGGCTGGGACGCCCCCTCGGTGAACTCGCTGATCTTGGCCAGCTTCGTCGGCTCGTACATGCTGTCCAACCAGATGCGCGGCCGGGCCATCCGCACCCAGGACGGCAACCCGACAAAGACTGCCAATATCTGGCACCTCGTGTGCCAGGAGGAGGGACGCCAAGCAACTCAACGAGGACATGGAGACCTTGTCCCGGCGTTTCAAATCGTTCGTTGGCGTCTCCTTCACGAGCAACCGGATCGAGAGCGGCCTGGGCCGTCTCGGCCTGGGCGAGCCGCCCTACCCCAAGACCCAGAATGGACCACATCAACGCCGTGATGACCCAAAGGGCCTGCGATCGGGCCAGGCTCATCACGGATTGGGAACAGGCGCTCGGCGCCGCCGCGGGACGGCGATATGGTGGAGCAGGTCGCCGCCTCCCAGTTGGCGTTGCCGCGGGACTTCGTCTTTCGCAACACCATTCTGGCCCTGCTCTGGCAAGCGTGGTTCTGGGGCGTCTCCGTATTCTCGCTGCTGATGCAGTCCACCGAGCAGAATTCGCACAAGATGGGTCTGCGGGGCCTGCTGCATCCTGCTGGCGATCGCCTCCGGTGCGGCGGCTCTGGCGGCCCTGCCCAAATGCCTCAAGGCGCTCTGGCTTTTCCTCTGGCACGGCTCCATCGCCTCCAGCATGAAGCAGGTCGGCAAGGCCGTGCTCAAGGCGATGGTCCAGGGCGAGGTGATCGAGACCAACCTCTCCCAACTGAAGGTGGTCGCCCAGCCCCTGGACTACGGCTTCGTCAGTTGCTCGCTCAAGGGGGGCACAACCCGCGAGCGATCGATCTTCCTCGATGCCCTCCAGGAGGTGCTCGGCCCCATCGAGAACCCCCGCTACGTGCTGGTGCGAAAATCGCTGCTCGGCTGGTTCCTGCGCAAGGACTACCACACGGTCCCGGCCGTCCTGGGCAAGAACAAGGATCTGGCGGAGTACTTCCGGAAGATGTGGTCCACGGCACGTGGGACCGACCGACCTGGTCTACACCCGCACGCCGGAGGGCCGCCGTTTCCTCTTGAAGGCCCGCACCCATTCCATGTCCCGCAGCTTCCAGAGCCGCGCCGAGCGACTCAAGTCCTGGCAATAGCCGCAATGGATACTGGCGACAGGCACGACCAGAAAGTGAAATGTGTAGCTTTGACTCCTGCTTCTCCGGGTACCGGCTTCGGGGCTCGCGGATATCAGTAACTGATGGCTGTCCTCATAAGTTGTTGCATGGCAACGGTTTATGCGATCTATCGAAAGCGCTGAAAGAGCGATAGGTTAATATAACTATAGGAATACTGTTGATTGCGTCCGGTCAAATTGCTATGATAGCACTTTATAGCGTGGTGGACCGCGGGGATGTCAACCTCACGGGACCATTGGGCAGGCCACGCGTGGGTGGGCAAGTGCCAGAAAGACGTGACGAATAGACAGCACCGAACAATCCCCAGTTCATCCGAGAGATCACAGAAACACAAATTCGTAAAGGACAAAGATGAGAAGTCAAGACAGAACCAAAGGTCTTTGCGTGATTCTTGCTGTGGCGCTGGCAGGGCCCCTGAGCGCGCTCGTGTGGGGAGCTGCTTTTAGAGCGACCATCACGATTACCGGCGGCACTGCGATCTGCACCGGTGAATCCACGACCCTCACGGCCGCCTGGTCCACCAACAAGGATGTGACCCGCTGCGAGTGGTCCGTGGACGGTGACGGCCAGGGAGTCGTGTCGCTCAACGGGGCGACCTCGGGCACATCCGACTTCACCTTCAACGGGACGGCCGGTGACCACGAAATCACGTTTCGCATCTGGCACCACGTGCAATCTGCGAATGGCAGGGATGCCTCCGCGAGCGTAACCATCACGGTCACCGACCCGCAGGCATGCGGGTGCAACTGCGAGGGGCAATGCGGCGACGCGTGCGACTGCCAATGCTGCGGCACGTGCGACTGCCCATGCTGCGAATAGCGGCAGGCTTCAGGCCATGAACGCCCGGGGCGCTTCGGAAGTCTCGAAGCGCCCCGGGTCTTTTCCTACGAAGCATGACTCATGAATTCCGGGGACGCGCTACTTGTCTTGGTCTCGAATTGAGTATGGCGTCACCGAATCCTGGTGGGATGGTATGACTACGACCCCGAGATGGACGGCATTGCTGCAGCCCCCATCCCCGCCCCCGGCGCGATACTTCTCAGCGCCATCGGTCTGCTGAGTCTTGGCGGCTGGCGGGTGCGATATAAGACAACGTGAGTTCTGGCGAACGGAATCGCTCTGGAGGGCGGTGGGCAACTGGCACAGCCCTCCTTCGTTTTGGCGCAGCGTGGGTTGGGGGCTCGGGATCTGTGTTGGTTGATGCCCAGCGTTGAAACGGTGGGCGATTGTCGATTGTCCCTGTGGGGCGATCTTGAACAACTTGCGGCAGACTCGTCACCGGAAAGGAGCGTTCATTGTCTGGCTGGTGGAGCGGCTCCGGGGGAGGAGGACAGGCCCAGACGTTTCTCAACCCGGTGGTACAAGTACGAGGCGCCGATCATGAGGACGCCGAGCACCAGGAAGGAGACGATGCGGTAGACCTCTTGCACCTTCGCCATGTCCACCACCACGAGCTTCAGAGCCGTCAGACCAAACAGTCCAAGGGCGGCGAGGCGAAGGGGCCGCACGTTGCGCCAGAAGCCGATGGCCAGGAGCACGATGGCATACGTCCCCCACGTCACAGAGAGCGACATCTGCGCGGCCCATCGGGCCCTTTCGCGATCGGCCATCGTTTCCCGGAAGTACAAATACGTCTCCACGCTCAACAAGACAAAGAGCAGGGCAATCCCGATGCCGTAGAGCACCTGCGCGGTGAGTTGCTCCTCCTGCTGGCACAGATCCCGGAAGCGCCGCAGGAGATACCCGTGCGCGAAGACCATCAGGATCACGGACAGAGCCGCCAGCAGCCGGCCGTTGAGATAGAGAAGATGGCCGGCACCGAGGTCGAACGTGTAACCGCGGGCGGCAAGGAACCCCGCCACGGCCAGGAACACCAGGCCCACATAACGCAAGTTCGCTGTGCGCAGCTTGATTCCGGCCCCGGCGTACGCGGCGGCGCCGGCGACCCAGATCACGGTAACCAGACATCGGGCCGGATAATCGTAGTGGCGTGCGTCCAGCCAGAACCAGGTCTCGGCGGTGGCGAGAATCACGAGCAGAGCGAGGGCGATGCCATAGAGAGCTTCCGATACCCGCTGTTCGATCGGGTCGCAGAGGTTCCGTAGGCGGTGCAGCGCAAACGCGTAAAGGAACGCCATCAGAGGTACGACCAGAGCGGCCGCAAAACGCCCGTTGAGAACCAGCAGGACATCGTTTTCCACGCGATAGGCATAGCCAGTGCCGGCAAGCATGCCCGCTACGGCGAGCACGGCGAGGCCTGCGATCCGCAGTTCGAAGGATCGCAGCCGGAATCCTGCGCCGAGATAGCCGGCGGCCCCGGCCACCCAGATCAGGGGGACAAGACAGCGAGCCAGATACTCGTGGCCGTGGGCGTCGAGCCACAGCCAGATCTCGGCGGTCATCAGAATCACAAGCAGGAAGATCCCAATCCCATAGAGGGCTTCGGAGATCCGCTGTTCCACCGCCGCGCCGGTGTCCCGCCGGCGGCGGAGGACAAAGGCGTAGGCGAAGGCCATCAAGGGCACAGCGAGAGCGGCCACGAAACGCCCGTTGAGAAGCAGCGGAATATCGCGTTCCACGCGGTACGCGTAGCCCAGGCCGGCCAGGATGCCCGCCGCGGCCAGCGCCGCAAGCCCTGTCTCGCGCAAAGCAAGAGACCGTAATCTCAATCCGGCGCCGAGGTAGCCCGCCGTACCGGCCACCCACAATAAGGGCAGCACGCATCTGCCAATGTAGCGGTGATCATGAAAGGCCAACCACTGCCACGTCTCACCACTGAACACAAGAATCAGCAGGAGAATGGCTGTCCCGTAGAACGGAATGGACAAATGTTGCTCGTCGGGAAGGCACAACTGTTGCAGGCGTCGGTACGTGAAAGCGTAGGAGAACAGGATGATGATCGCTGCCAGCGCGGCGACGAAACGCCCGTTGAAGATCATCGTGTAACTCGGCACGATACCGACATAGTAGTCCCAGATTTCCAGCGCGCCCGCGGTTGCCAGCGCGACGAGCCCACAGATGCGCGAGTGGACACTGGGCAGCTTGATCCCCGCCCCCAGAAAGGCGGCAGTGCCGGCGGCACACACCAAGGCGCAAGCCCAGCGGGCCAGATGGTCCCTCTTGGAGAGATCGAGCCACTGCCACACCTCGATATTCAGCACGGCCAGGGCCAGAAAGGCCGAGACGATCCCGGTCCAGAGCTTGAGCACCTGGTCGATGGGAGAAGAGTTCTTCCTCTGCCAATGGTGGACGAGTGTATAGGCCCCGCCGGCCAGAGCGACGAAGAACGCCGTACCGAAGTGCGAATTGACGATGGGAGTGAAGGCCGTCTCGTGCAAGGGCCAATGGATCGTGAAGATCCTACCGGCGGCCAGAATCCACACGATGAGCACGCCCGCCCGGACCGGGAAATACAGGTACTTGTAGGCAAGGTAGAGCAGCACCGGCGCCTCCGCCGCCCAGGCAACGGTCACGCCGTCAAAGTCCAGATGGATCGGGATCGCAATCGTCAGAAACAGCACCGACAAGGCAATGAAGCCAAAGACCGCACGCTCGTCGTCGCGCAGACGCTTCCGGGTGAGCGAGCCCAGGACAAGGTACGACGCACTCATGCCCAGCGTGATGAGGCCGAGAGCATGGTTGTGCTCGGCGTGCAGGATCGTGTAGGCCAGCGAGAACATTCCCGCGGCGTTCGAGACCGCCAGGAAGAACCGTTCGCCCACGATCGGAGTCGCCAGCCGCAGGTGGTAGATGAAGGGTTGGATGAGGAACACCACATAGAAGGCGGCGAGCCACAAGACGGTGGGTACGGTCGCGTAGGTCGGCGCGTGACGGAAAGTGAAGTACCACCCCGTGAAGAGCGCCGCCGTCCCGAGGAAGGCCAGGACGTCGAGCGCCCGCCAGCGTTTGAAGAAGGCTACGCCCAGTACGCCGAGATCGAGCAGGAGCAGGTAAGCGAACAGCGCATTGCGCGGGTCACGCCCCGTCCGGAACAGGACCGGTGTCAGGAACCCGCCCAGAACGGCCAGGAAGCTGATGGCTACGGCATCGTGGACAACGGCCAGGACCACGCCCCCCGAGGTCACGAGGGCCATAAGAATAAAGGTTGCGCTTTGCGGGAGCAGCCGGTACAGGCCGAAGGCGGCGAAGAGCGAGACATACAGGATCGCCAGGCCGGCGCGACGAGGCCCTGGCCTAGCGCCCGCATTTGGCGCCGAATGAAACGCTCGCCCACAGCGAGCACACCCACGCCGGCCACTACGCCCAGAATCACGCGTGCCCCCTCGCCCAGCCATCTGTGCTCGAACGCATACTTGACGAAGAAACCGACGCTCAAAAAGAGCACGACGGCGCCCACCCACGTCATCCACTGCTTGCCCAGCCTGGCTTCCCACGTGGCCCAGCATTCGCGGTCAAAACTGCCAAACAGCGATCTCGCCGCCTCCGGCGGTTGACGGGGCGGCTCCTCAGGCGCCGGCACAACCGCGGGCGTCTCCGGCTTCGCCACAGCGTGCAGAACCTCGGCTTTGGGCGTGTCGAAGATTCCGCGAATCTCCTTCGGAGCAGGACGCATCGGGACATCCACCAGCGGCGGGACAGAAATCTCTTGCTTCGGCTCCGGCTCTATCCGGGGAGTCGAAACAACCTTGTCCGGGACTGCCGCGCGTGCCTGACTGGGGGCGTCCTCAACCTTCCGGCCGGAGGACTCCTGCAGTCGGTGAACCTGTCGCACAAGGTCCTCGATGCGATTTTCGAGCTGTCGGATCGCCTCCCGAGAAGCCTTCAGCATCACCAGGGCGATGATGCTGACCATGAGCGCCACAATTCCTGCCATCTCAGCCATCTGCCACTCCCGAAAGCAACTATGGCAATAAGTATTGGCGCCTGTGGAGGGTTCCCGTCAAGTAAAAAACTCCCTCTCCGGACCGGAAACGGTGGCTATTGTCCCCAGGGGATTCGCTTGAACACCGCCGGCGCCTTACGACGCGACCCCACCCTCATCTTCGGGGGGCGCCGGCACGTACCGTTGCATGTCCCTCTTGAGCCGGTAGTCGCGCAAGTCTATGTTGGACCGTATGATCTTGGCGGGAATGCCGGCCACGCATGACCGCGCCGGCACATCGGTGAGAACAACGGCATTGGCGCCTGTCACGGAATCCCGCCCGACGTGGATGGCTCCCAGGATCTCGGCCCCGGTGCCGATGAAACAGTTGTCGCCGATGACAGGCACCGTCAGGGCCCCATTGCGACCGCCGATCGTCACATTGGTCCCGATGTAGACATTGCGGCCAATGACCGCCTGGTCATGGATGACGGTCCCGAGGCCGCGAAAGCCCAACCCTGGATACGGTCGAGGTCCGCCGCAAACCACGTCCTCGGCCGTGCCCTGACTGGGGCAAAAGCCGGAACCCTGGTGGCAACCGGATTTGACAAGATGGGCGGGATGTGGTCTAATTCCGCGAGCCTGTTGGAGACCCCAACGCGCCGCTACGCGTTGGGGGACTTTGGATGCCCAGCAACCTCGATGCCTGCCGTGCCCGCTAACACGACGGGTGGAGGATCAGGGGCCCCAAACGCGATGTCCCGCGTTTGGGAACCCGTCATATACAGGAGAAGACCCAATGCCAAAACGTGCGGACATCAAGAAGGTGATGATCATCGGTTCCGGCCCGATCGTCATCGGCCAGGCGTGCGAGTTCGACTACTCCGGCACGCAGGCCTGCAAGGCCCTGCGGAAGCTCGGCTACCAGATCGTGCTGGTCAATTCCAACCCGGCCACCATCATGACCGACCCGGGCATGGCCGACGTCACCTACATCGAGCCGCTGACGCTCGACGGCCATGACGGAGATCATCGAGAAGGAGCGGCCGGACGCCCTGCTGCCGAACCTGGGCGGCCAGACCGGGCTGAACCTCTCGTCGGAGCTGGCCAAGGCGGGCGTGCTCGAGAAGTACGGCGTCAAGGTCATCGGCGTGCAGGTCGATGCCATCGAGCGCGGCGAGGACCGCCATGGCCTTCAAGGAGACGATGAAGCAGCCTGGGCATCGACATGCCGCGGAGCGAGATCGCCTACAGCGTCGAGGAGGCGGAGAAGATCGCCGAGCGGACTCGGCTACCCGGTCGTCATCCGGCCGGCCTACACCATGGGCGGCACCGGCGGCGGCCTGGTCTACAACGTGGAGGAGCTGCGCACCGTCGCCAGCCGGGGCCTGGCGGCCAGCCTGGTCGGCCAGATCCTGGTCGAGGAATCGGTCGCTGGGCTGGGAGGAGCTGGAGCTGGAGGTCGTCCGCGACGCCAAGAACCAGATGATCACCGTCTGCTTCATCGAGAACGTCGACGCCATGGGCGTCCACACCGGCGACTCCTACTGCACGGCCCCCATGCTGACCATCGACCCGGAGCTGCAGGAGCAAGCTGCAGAAGTACTCCTACGACATCGTCGAGGCGATCGAGGTCATCGGCGGCACGAACATCCAGTTCGCCCACGACCCGAAGACCGGCCGCGTGGTGGTCATCGAGATCAACCCGCGCACCTCGCGCTCCTCGGCCCTGGCCTCCAAGGCCACCGGCTTCCCCATCGCGCTGCGTCTCGTCGCTGCTGGCCGGCGGGCTGACGCTGGACGAGATCCCCTACTGGCGCGACGGCACGCTGGAGAAGTACACGCCCTCGGGCGACTACGTGGTGGTCAAGTTCGCCCGCTGGGCCTTCGAGAAGTTCCAGCGGCGTCGAGGACAAGCTCGGCACGCAGATGCGGGCCGTCGGCGAGGTCATGAGCATCGGCAAGAACTACAAGGAGGCCTTCCAGAAGGCCATCCGCTCGCTGGAGATCGGCCGGCACGGCCTGGGCTTCGCCAAGAACTTCAACAAGCTGTCCGCTGGACGAGCTGATGGGCCTGCTCGACCGAGCCGACCAGCGAGCGGCAGTTCATCATGTACGAGGCCCTGCGCAAGGGCGCCGACGATCGAGGACGCTCTACGAGAAGACCTACATCAAGCCCTGGTTCATCCAGCAGATGAAGGAACTGGTCGAGCTGGAGGAGGAGATCCTCAAGTACAAGGGCAAGAAGCTGCCCGACGAGCTGCTGATCCAGGCCAAGAAGGACGGCTTCGCCGACAGGTACCTGGCCAAGCTGCTGGGCGTGCCGGAGGACGAGATCCGCGAGCGGCGGATCGGCCTGGGCGTGGTCGAGGGCTGGGACGCCGGTGCCGGTCAGCGGCGTGGAGAACGCGGCCTACTACTACTCCACCTACAACGCGCCCGGACAAGGTCGCCGGTCAGCGACCGCAACGCAAGGTCATGGTCCTGGGCGGCGGGCCCAACCGCATCGGCCAGGGCATCGAGTTCGACTACTGCTGCGTCCACGCGGCCTTCGCCCTGCGCGACGAGGGCTACGAGTCGATCATGGTCAACTGCAACCCGGAGACCGTCTCCACCGACTACGACACCTCGGACAAGCTCTACTTCGAGCCGCTGACGGTCGAGGACGTGCTGAGCATCTACGAGAAGGAGAAGCCGGAGGGCGTGATCGTCCAGTTCGGCGGCCAGACGCCGCTGAACATCGCCGCGCGAGCTGGCCGCAGGCCGGCGTCAAGATCCTGGGCACCTCGCCCGAGACCATCGACCTGGCCGAGGACCGCGACCGCTTCCGCGCAGATGATGCAGCAAGCTGGGCATCCCGCAGCCGGAGTCCGGCATGGCCAGCAACCTCGAGGAGGCGCTGGCCGATCGCCGAGCGGATCGGCTATCCGCTGATGGTGCGGCCGTCGTACGTGCTGGGCGGCCGGGGCATGGAGGTCGTCCACGACGAGGAGATGCTGCGGCAGTACGTGGCGCGCGGCCGTGGACGTCACGCCGGAGCGGCCGATCCTGATCGACAAGTTCCTGGAGAACGCCATCGAGGCCGAGGCCGACGCCATCTGCCGACGGCGCGGACGCCTTCGTGCCGGCGGTCATGGAGCACATCGAGCTGGCCGGCATCCACTCGGGCGACTCGGCCTGCGTCATCCCGCCGGTCAGCATCCCGCCGAAGCACATCGACACGATCGACGAGTACACCCGCAAGATCGCCATGGAGCTGAAGGTGGTCGGGCTGATGAACATCCAGTACGCCATCTGCAAGGACACGGTCTACGTCCTGGAGGCCAATCCGCGGGCCTCGCGCACCGTGCCGCTGGTCTCGAAGGTCTGCAACATCCCGATGGCCCGGATCGCCACGCAGTGCATGCTGGGCAAGAAGCTCGCGGAGCTGGACCTCGAGCAGCGGCAAGATCCCGCACTTCGGCGTCAAGGAAGCGGTGTTCCCCTTCAACATGTTCCCCGAGGTCGATCCGGTGCTCGGGCCCGGAGATGCGCTCGACCGGCGAGGTGCTGGGCATGGCCGACTCGTTCGGCCTGGCCTTCTACAAGGCCGCAGGAGGCGGCCAAGCAGCACCTGCCGCTGGAGGGCACGGTGCTGATCACCGTGGCCGACGAGGACAAGAAGGCGTGCCTTGAAGGTGGCCCGGCAGTTCCAGAAGCTGGGCTTCCGGATCAAGGCCACGGAGGGCACGCACGAGTTCCTGGCCGCAGGACGGCGTCGAGGCCGAGCTGATCCTCAAGATGCACGAGGGCCGGCCGAATATCGTCGACGCCATCAAGAACGGCGAGATCCAGCTGGTGATCAACACGCCGGGGGGCAAGCTGAGCACAGCACGACGACTCCTACATCCGCAAGGCGGCGATCAAGTACAAGGTCCCCTACATCACCACGATGGCCGCGGCCGCCGCCGCGGTCAAGGGCATCGCGGAAGCTCGCAACGGGACCGCTCCCGTCCGGTCGCTCCAGAGCTATCATGCGGGGATCAAGTAGGGCGGGCCGGACCGCCCTGTATGTCATTGCGAGCGAAGCGAAGCAATCTCCCATGCCACGGCTTGAGATTGCTTCGTCGCTGCGCTCCTCGCAATGACATGAACAGAGTCATAGTCAGTGCCTATCGGGCGGGATCAACGTCCACGATGTTGACGTCGGGTGCGAAACCGGGCTGGAAGAGCGCGGGGTCCGGCGTGACATCATATTCGATCGTGCCGGTCCGGTAGGTCTCCCAGCCTCCGTCCTTCGACAGTCGCCGCTTTTCCCAGGCCCGGACCCGCTTGGCGTCATCGAGCCAGGCGAGGAGGCGCACCGTACCCGTCCCGTTGGACAGAGAATAGGTCCGGCACGGCGTCCCCTCCACGGCTTTGTCTTCCCGGGGCACGCGGACAAAATCTCTGGTGAACAGGCCCGTCTGCAGCAGGTCCGCCACGACTCTCAGAGCCCCCGTGCTGGGACTCCGCTGGCCCAGCCCGCTGTCGGCCGCATATAGCAATGCATACTCACCGTTGTCGATCCGTTGGAAAGTCATCTGGTCGCCTTGCCAGACCGTCGCGGCCACGCCGGCGTCCCGGTTGTACCAAAGCTCGACCCGCTTCTGCCATCGACCGTCGCGGATCGTCGGCATCGACGAAGTGGACTGTCTGGACTTCGCCGAGGGCGCCCATAACCTGGTCGTACAGCGTGGTCCGGCCCCGGCCGAACAGGAGGTACAGACTAAGAGCAAGGACCGCCGCAGCCGCCATCCCGGTCCTGCGGTTTCGCAGAGGCGACCAGCGCAACAATTGAGTCCGTACCGCGCCCCATCCCGCTGCCGGCGTCAGACGGGGCGGTGCAGGCACGCTGCCTTCCGGCTGCACCTGGGCCAATTGTCGCATCACGCCGTCTTCGATGCGCGCGACCGCCGGTTGCAGGGCATCGATGCAGTCGCGGAGCAACGCGTCGTCGGCACACAACGCGGCCCAGTAGGCCTTGCAGGCGGGACAGGAATCGAGGTGGTCTCGAAGGGGCCCCGCTTCTGGGGGCACGGAGCTGCCCGCCAGGTCCAGCAATTGTTCCTGCACTTGTTGGCATGAAGACCGCGTCATTCGGCTCCCTCCGTCTGTAAGAGCTTGCGCAGTTGCTTGCGGCCGCGGCTCAATCGCGCCTGGATCGCCGCCTGGGTCGTCCCCAGCGTCGCGGCGATGCTTTTGGTGCTGTGGCCGTCGAAGTAGAACAGCAGCAAGGGCACGCGATAGTCGCTGGTAAGCTGGGCCAGGGCTCCCTCGAGTTGGCCGTATTCCCATTCTTCCGTCTGGCCCTCGGGGCTCGCCAGGTCCGCCGCGGGTGCGGCCGGGCGCTTTCGCTGCCGGATCACGTCGATACACAGGTTCCGCGCGATGCGCGCGATCCACGCCCCGAAGTGCCCTGAGTCTCGAATGCCCTGGATTTGCATAAAGCCTTTCAATAACGTTTGTTGCGCCATATCCTCCGCATCATGGCGGTTGCCGAGCATGCCAAAGCAGATGGCGAAGACGCGGCCGGCATGCACCTTGACCAGTTCGGCGTACGCCCCCCGGTCGCCGTTCCTGCACGAGGCTACCAGCGCCTTCTCCACTTCAATGTCCAATCCAATCTCCTGATTCCACCAATAAGGACGCACGAGGGCCTCGCGCTGGACAATCTTTCCGCGAAATTTCAACCAAATCATGCTCTGTGGCGTATAGTATCGAGTATAATCCAGATAAAACGAGAGGCCCAACCGAAAGCGACATGGCAAGCTACTTTGATAATCTGCGGATACCCAGCGGCGGAGAGTGGATGGACGAGATGCGTTCGGATGAGACCGACGACATCGACACCTACGTGGAAGATGACGATGAGCCGTTTCATGATGACGATCTCGATCTGAAGGTGCCGGAGATCATTGGCATCCTGCCCATCCGCAACACCGTGGTCTATCCGGGCACGGTGACCCATCTGGCCGTCGGCCGCGAACGCAGCAAAGCCCTGCTGAAGGACACCGAGCCCAACGAAACCGTGATCGGGCTGCTGACGCAGCGCCGCCCGGACACGGACCGGCCGGCCTTTGCCGACCTCTATTCCGTCGGCACGACCGCCTCCGTCCTCAAGACCATCAAGATGCCCCAGGGCTCGATCAATATCGTCGTCCACGGGATCGCCCGGTTCCGGATCGTTCAGCGGATCGCGACGAAGCCCTATCTGAAGGCAAGGATCAGGCTACTCCACGTCCGGACGAAGATGACCAAGCAACTTCAGGCCCTGGCGGTCAGCGTCCGGCACAGCGCCAACCGCATGATCGCGCTGAGCCCGAACATCCCGGAAGAGGCGTCCGTGCTGCTGGAGAACATCGAGGACCCCTCCTCGCTTGCCGACTTCCTGGCGGCCAATCTCAGCATGGATTTGCCGCAGAAGCAGGCCTTGCTCCAGGAGCTCGATCCGGGCAAGCGGCTGGAGACGATCTCCATCGTCCTGGCGCACCAGCTTGAGGTGCTGGAGCTGAGCCACAAGATCCAGGGCCGCGTCCGGGAATCCATCGACAAGACCCAGCGGGAGTACTTCCTGCAGGAGCAGCTCAAGGCCATCCAGACGGAACTGGGGCAGCAGGACGCCAGGACGGAGGAACTGCGAGAGCTGCACGAGAATATCGCCAAGGCCAAGATGCCCAAGCCGGTGGAGGAAGAGGCCCTGCGCGAGCTGGACCGGCTGAACAAGATTCCGGCGGCCTCCCCCGAATACAGCGTCATCCGAACCTACCTCGATTGGGTGTGCGAACTGCCCTGGTCCGTGCAGACGGAGGATCAGATCGACATTGCCCGCGCCGAGCGGATTCTCAATCGCGACCACTACGACCTGACCAAGATCAAGAAGAGAATCCTCGAATTCCTGGCGGTGCGCAAGCTCAACCCGACCGGCAAGAGCCCCATCCTGTGCTTCATCGGGCCGCCGGGCGTCGGCAAGACCTCGCTGGGCAAATCGATCGCCCGCGCGATGGGCCGCAAGTTCGTCCGCATCTCGCTGGGCGGCATTCGGGATGAGGCGGATATCCGGGGCCATCGCCGCACCTACATCGGGGCCCTGCCCGGCCGCATCCTCCAGGAATTGCGCAAGTGCGGCAGCCGCAACCCCGTGTTCATGCTCGACGAGATGGACAAGATCGGCGCCGACTTTCGCGGCGACCCGTCCAGCGCCCTGCTCGAAGTGCTGGACCCGGAGCAGAACAACACGTTCACCGATCACTACCTGGACCAGCCGTTCGACCTGTCCACGGTGATGTTCATCGGCACGGCCAACTACGCCGAGCCGATCCCGCCGGCCTTGCAGGACCGCATGGAGATCATCGAGCTGCCCGGCTACACGACCCTGGAGAAGCTGAACATCGCCAAGAAGTACCTGGTCCCGCGCCAACTGAAGGAGCACGGCCTGCAGGAGAGGCAACTGACGATCAAGGAGGAGGCGTTGGCCGCGATCATCGCCAGCTACACGCGCGAGGCCGGCGTGCGGAACCTCGAACGCCATATCGCCTCCATCTGCCGCGCGGTCGCCACCGAGATCGCCCGGCGGGATAAGAGAAAGAGAACCATCGGCCGCCAGGACCTCGCCCGCATCCTCGGCCCGACCCAGTTCGAGTCCGAGCTGGCGCTCCGCTCCGGGATTCCGGGCGTGGCGACCGGACTGGCCTACACGCCCGTCGGCGGCGAGCTGCTGTTCATCGAGTCGGCCGCCATGCCGGGCAAGGGACACCTGCAGCTCACCGGGCAGATCGGCGACGTCATGAAGGAGAGCGCGCAGGCGGCGTTCTCCGTCGTGAAGGCCAATGCCAAGCGGCTGCGACATCGACGAGAAGCAATTCGGCAAGTTCGACTACCACATCCACGTGCCGGCGGGCGCGGTGCCGAAGGATGGCCCCAGTGCCGGCGTCGCGATGTTCACCTCGCTGGTCAGTCTGCTGCTGCAAAAGCCCACGCGGCCGGATGTGGCCATGACCGGCGAGATCACCCTGCGCGGCCTGGTCCTGCCGATTGGCGGACTCAAGGAGAAGCTGCTCGCCGCCAAGGAAGCGGGGATCAAGAGGGTCATCCTGCCCGCGCGGAACAAGAAGGACATCGCCGATATCCGGCCGGAAACCATCAGAGGTCTCAACCTGGTGTTCGTGGACAACACCGATGATGTCCTCAAGACCGCGATCGACGGCACGAAGTAGCATGGGCATCTTGCCCATGAGTCACGGGGTCCATCCGTGGCGCCTGGTCGACGGGCGAGACGCCCATGCTACGACCTCAGGATCGCATTGGTCACTTTGACCACGTCGGCCATCTCCGCCACGTCGTGGACCCGGACGATGGATACCCCCGCGGCGGCGCACAGGGCCACCGTGGCTGCCGTGCCGAAGATGCGGTCGGCCGGCTTCTCCTTGCCGGTGAGCTTGCCCAGGAAGGCCTTGCGGCTCGGTCCCACCAGGACGCGATAGCCGGTGGCCACGAGCGCATCCAGATGCCGCAGGAGCAGCAGATTGTGCTGCAAGGTCTTCCCAAAGCCGATGCCCGGATCGATGAAGAGACGCTCTCGTGCAATGCCGAAGCTCCTGGCCCGCTCGCACCGTGCCAACAGAAAATCGCGTACCTCCGTCACCACGTCCTCATAATGGGGCTCGGCCTGCATCGTCGCGGGCGTCCCCTGCATGTGCATCAGGATCACCGGGACTTGCTGCTGGGCGGCCAACTCCGCCAGCCGCTCGTCGGACAAGGCGGTGATGTCGTTGAGGATCGAGGCTCCGGCCATGAACGCCGCTCGCGCTACCTCGACGTGATGCGTATCGATGCTGATCGGAATGTCGATCTTCTCGGCCAAAGCTCCGATGATAGGGACGACGCGACGGATCTGCTCGGCCGGCGGGACAGGCTGCGAGCCCGGACGGGTCGATTCGCCGCCCACGTCGATGAGCGCGGCCCCTTGCGCCGCCATCTCCAGACCGTGCGCCACCGCTCGATCCGCGTCGAAGAACTGGCCGCCATCGCTGAATGAGTCCGGCGTGACATTCAGGATTCCCATGACCAGGCAGCCGCAAGAGAAATCCAACCGTCCCCTGGGCCATTGCAGCACAGCGTTCTGATGGCGCATTCCATGCTCGGCTCTGTCCCTTCCACGTTGAAGCCGATGCCCGCAGTTTTCGCGCCAGGCTCTTCTCGGCCTTATCGAGCACGACCGTCGTATTCTGGAACTCGCGCCGAACAGGATAATGCTTCCGCAGATCGTCGAAGAACCGGCCGCGCTTGTCGGGAGGCTGATGGTGCGATCTGCCGCAGATTCTCGTCGTCCCGCTTGATGCTGTAGATCCGCTCCACGGCACGCGCCAGCAACTCCTCGTCGCCCAGCGTCACTCGTTTCGACCTCCAGCCTTGGGACATCCGGTTGGGGCAGGAAATCCTCGATTGCGTGAGTCGGCCGCAAGTGGAAATGGGCACAGAGAGCGTTGTAGATCATGATCATCCCGGCGACCTTGCCATCGTAGGAGTAACCGGCGATGTGAGGCGTGCCGAGATCGACCATCTCCAGCAATTCCGTGTCGATGTTCGGCTCATTCTCCCAGACATCGAGCACCACCGCCTGCAAGCGGCCGGCCCGGATCGCCGCCTTCAGGGCCTCAGAGTCCGTGACGGCCCCGCGCGACGCATTGAGAAAGACCGCCCCCGGCTTCAGAGAGGAGAAGAATCCGGCATCGGCGAGATGGAACGTCTTGTCGATTCCTTCCTGGGTCAGCGGCGTGTGAATCGTGAGGAAGTCGCAGTCGTACAGAGCCTCGAGGGGCACGTATTGCGGGTCGCCGCGTCTGGCGCTGCAGCGGCGGATCGTTGCGGAGCACGTGCATGCCCAGGGCCTCGCACTTGCGGGCGACGCGGCTGCCGACGTTGCCGACGCCGATCACGCCGATCGACTTGCCCTCCAGCTGAATCTGGTGTCTGCGCCCGACCTCCAGCAAAGCGGCAATGATGTACTCGGCGGCGGAGTTGGCGTTCGAGCCCGGCGCCGAGGCGAAGCCGATGTGGTTCCGCTCCAGATAGCCGAGATCGACGTGGTCGAAGCCGATCGTCGCCGTGCCGACGAAGCGCACGGCGCTGCCGGCGAGCAGTTCTTCATTCACCGGCGTGATGCTTCGCACCAGCAGAGCATCCGCCTTCGCGACCACCTGCGGCGGTGATGTCACGTCCGCTCAGGACCTCCACCTCCCCGACGGAGGAGAAGCACTCGCGGACGAACGGGATATTGGCGTCGGCAACGATCTTCATGTCGCCTCACAATCCAAAACCGGCGATCTCCGTGCCGCAATTCGGGCACTTGGAGTCCTTAATGTGGTTGGCGATGATCCGATAGCCTATCCGCTCGATGAGCTTCGTGTGGCAGTTGTAGCAGTAGGTGTTCTCGCCGTCCGTGCCGGGCACGTTGCCGAGATACACGTAGTGCAGGCCGGCGGCCTTGCCGATCTCTTCGGCCCGCTGCAGGGACTCCAGCGGCGTGGGCTCGGAATCGGTGTACTTGTACTGGGGATAGAACCGGCTGATGTGCCAGGGCACCTCCGGTCCGGCCTCGCGTGACCAGCCAGTCGGCGAGCTTCTTCAGCTCCTCCTCGGAATCATTCTGGCCGGGCAACAGCAGCGTCGTGATCTCGATCCAGATCTTCGTCTGCCTGGCGATGTAGGCAATCGAATCCAGCACCGGCTCCAGGCGTGCGCCGCAGAGCTTCTTGTAATAGTCGTCGGTGAACGCCTTGAGGTCCACGTTGATGCCGTCGAGCCAGTCGGCGGCGAAATCGATGGCCTCGCGCGTCATGTAGCCGTTGCTGACGAAGACGTTGGCCAGCCCCCTTTCTTTCGCCGGCCGGGCACAGTCGTTGCACAGTTCCATGAAGATCGTCGGCTCGGTGTACGTGTAGGCGATGCTCTTGCAGCCGGACCGCACCGCCGCCTCCACGATCTGTTCCGGCGTGATGGCCTCGCCGTCGATCCGCCCGGTCTCCAGGGCCGCCTGGCTGATCTGCCAGTTCTGGCAAAACTCACAGCGGAAATTGCAGCCGACCGCCGCAATGGAGAAGCTCCGACTGCCCGGCTGGAAATGGTACATCGGTTTCTTCTCGATGGGGTCCACGTTGGTCGCACAGACCTTGTGGTAGTTCAGCGAGTACAGCTTGCCGCCGATATTCTTGCGCACATTGCAGTGGCCCAGCTTGCCTTCACCGATCCGGCAGCGAAAGCTGCACAGGCGGCACTGGACCTTCTGTGCTTGGGCCGGTTCCCACAGCACGGCTTCCTTGAGTGTTTCCGTCGATTCCATCGCGAATTCTCCGGATTGACGATTGGCCGCTGGCGGCCTACAATTCCGTGTTCATCCGGACCCATTGTAAAGCGTGAGTCGGAAATAGTAAATTCCGATGGGAGAAGCTCGGCCGGGAGATTGAGCCGATGGTGAAGTACAAATAACGGGAATTCGACAGCGCTTCGAGCGCAAGACTTGTCATCCTGAGCCGAAGGCGAAGGATCTGGCCTACAAATGAGAGGTTGCTCTAAGTCGCAGCCCAGATCCTTCACTCCGCTGCGCTACGTTCAGGATGACAATGCCGTCTACAGACCATAGGCCTGCGCGATGAGCTTGATGGGGTGGCTCGTCCGGGCCGGGGCAAGGTGCTCGATCTGCATCTTGCAGGCGGCACATTCAGTCAGGACGTTCTGCGTGGGCGATTTCTGGAGAGCCGCCTTGAGGCTTTCGGAGATCTGTGCGGCCAGATCGTAGTTCTTCTGCTGCATGCCGAAGGTGCCGGACAGGCCGCAACAGCCCGCCTGCAGGTCGGTCACGTCGATCTGAAAATGCTCATGCAGCAGACGCAAAGTCACCGTGTCGTCCCCTACCGCGCACAGATGACACGGCAGGTGATAGACGAATTTCTCCGTCACAGAGCCCATCGGGGCCTTGAGCTTGCCTTGGCGGCGCAGGGCCGAAAGGTAATTCATCAGCTCGCTGGTGTTCTGCGACACGAGGGAGGCATCTTCCCCCGCCACGTAGTGACGCAGCTCTTCCCGCAGGCACAGGGCGGCGCTCGGCTCGGAGCAGACGATCTTGTAGCCTTGGCGCACGGCCTCGGCGAGGTGCTTCACGCTATACGATAGATCAGCGCGTGCCGTCGAGACGTCGCCGTAGACGATGGCGGGCAGTGGGGCCGGACGCTGCGGGGGCAGGATGACCTCGACCCCGTTGTGACGCAGGACATCGACGACGGCGAAGCCCAGCTCGTGGTCGTTGGAGTTGGCGTACGTATCGACGAAGTAGGCCACCTTGTCCACCGGCTCGGCCACGGGCCCGCATGACGGCCAGGTAGTGGCGGCCGGCTTTCAGGAAGGACCGGCGGTGGAACGGGGGCATGCTCCGGCGTTGGTCGATTCCGGCGGCCTTCTCCAGGGCCCATTTGGACACGGGCAGTTGCAGCAAGGCGTTGGAGATCGGCGCGAACACACTGCCCAGCCTGCTGAGATAGCGATTATGGCTCAGAGCGAATTCCGCCCGGCGGAGCCCTTTGCGCCGCACGTACGCGGCGCGGGCGGCGGCCATCAGCATCGAGACATTGACACCGGAGGGGCACTGCTGCTCGCACATCTTGCAGTTGACGCACAGGTCCAGGAACTTGCGGAACTCCGGCGACTCGAAGTCCTTTTCCGCAAGCTGTCCCGTCGCCCAGTAGTGGAGCAGATTGGCCTTGGCGCGGGAGCTGCCCAGCTCCTCCCCCGTCGCCCGGAACACGGGACACATGCGCAGCGCCGGCTCCCGGCCCAGGCACAACCCGCACCCGTAGCACTGCTCGAATTCCAGCTCCAGCTCGTTCTCCCGGAAGAGCATGTCCGACTTGGCCCTCTCGGGGAGAATGTGACGCTCACGCCGCAGGTGGCGGAACATCACGTCGGGATCGTCGTTGAGGATCTTGCCCGGGTTCATCAGGCCGGCGGGATCGAAGATCTTCTTCACCTTCTGGAGCAGGCCGTAGTATTCATCCCCATACTGCCGGCGGACAAAGCCCGCCCGGATCAGGCCCACCGCGTGCTCGCCGCTGATCGTGCCGCCCAGCGACCAGGCCAGAGTATAGACGTCCTCGGCAATCGCGAGCATCTTGGCCCGGTCCTTGGGGTCGCCCAGGTCGATGTAGGGCCGGACGTGCAGCTCGCCGTCGCCGGCGTGGCCGAAGAAGCACATCGTGATCCCGTGCTTCTTCTGGACCTTCTCCAGGCCGGCCAGATAGTCGGCCAGGCGCCGATGGTCCACGCTGACGTCTTCCATGAACTCCGCCGGATGCTGGCGGCGACGCTTGCGGTACAGCAAAGGTCCGGCGTCCTTGCGGGATTTCCAGACGCGGGCCTGGGCCTTCGGCTCCAGGATGGTCGTTCGCCCGGTCGCGCGCCTGGCCGACCGCCTGGTTGGTCACGTCGAGCTTCTCCCGGACCTCGGCCGGCGACTGCCCCACATGCTCGACCAGGAGCACCGCGGCCGCTCCGGCAGGCAGAATGTCGCGGTACTGCGGAAGCTGGTCAATCGCCATATTCACGAGCGCCTGGTCCATCATTTCGCACGCGGCCGGATCGGTCTTCATGATGGTCGGCACGGCGCGGGCCATGCTGTCGAGCGAATCGAACTCCAACTGCAGGAGTCCCTTGGCCGGCGGCAACGGCACGGTCCGCAGGGTGATGCTCGTGAAGATCGCCAGCGTCCCCTCCGAACCGGCCAGCAGATGCGCCAGGTCGATCGCGTTGTCATGGCAAACACCGGCGATGTTGTAACCGCAGCGGTTCCTGGGGGTGGCGGGTAGAGCCTTTTCGATGAGGGCCTGGGCGGGCGTCAGAAGCGACCAGCAGTCCCGGGCGATAGCGCCCGCCCGGCCGTCTTTCGCCTGATCCACGTCCATGGCGTTGCGGAACTCGACAACCTGGCCGTCCGCGAGCACGGCCTCGATGTTCTCCACATACGCCGCGATGTGGCCGTATTGCAGCGAATGCGCGCCGGTCGAGTTATTGCCCACGACGCCCCCGACGACCGCGCGATTGGCGCTGGAAGGGTCGGGCCCGATCTTGCGGCCCACCTCCAGCAGACGCTTGTTCAGGTCATCCAGCACCACGCCGGGCTCACACGTAGCCGTCTCGCCGTCCACGCGCAGAATCCGCTTCAGGTAGCGGGTCATGTCGAGCACGATCCCGTTGCACAGCGACTCTCCGGCGAGTCCGCTGCCCGCCCCCCGCGCCGCGAGGGACAGACCGTGCTCGCCCCGCGTAGCGCACGGCCGCGACGACATCCCGTATGTCCCGCGGCGCCACCACGCACTGGGGGACAATCCGATAGCTGCTCGCGTCCGTGCTGAACGCGACGCGGTGAATGATGTCCGCGAAGACGTCGCCGCGCACGAGCTGGCTCAGATCGGCGGCAATTTGCGAAGGTTCTCTGGCTGTCATCGACCGCCCTTCTACTCCTCGAAATCCCGGGGCAGGAACTGGGCCGATCCGGCGGACCCGTTCATCCGCAGGACGGCCAGATCATCCTCACCCACCTGGCCGTTGATGAATTGCTGCACCACCGGATGCGGATGGGTGCGAATGTGGTCGGCGTCCCCATCGGCGATCACTTTGCCGTTGTGCAGCATGATGATGCGATCCGCCACCTTATAGGCACTCTTCATGTCGTGCGTCACCACGACGGTCGTGACCCCCAGCTCTCGTTCGAGCTTGAGGATCAGCTCATTGATGATGTCCGAGCGAATCGGGTCCAGACCCGTCGTCGGCTCATCGTACAGGATCACCTCGGGGTTCAACGCAATCGCCCGGGCGAGGGCGACGCGCTTGCGCTGGCCGCCCGAGAGCCGCGCCGGATAATGGTTCTGGAAACCGTCCAGCCCCACCATCGCCAGCTTCGCCTTGACGACGTCTTCGATCTCCTGCCAATGCTTCACCCGGTAGTTCTGGCGGATCGGGAACATGATGTTCTCGGCCACGGTCATACTGTCAAAGAGCGCCCCTTCCTGGAAAAGGTACCCGAAATGTGTGCGGACCTTGCTCAACTCCCGTTCGCTCAGATGATCGATCCGGCGGCCCTCGAAGTACACCTCGCCCTCGGACGGCCTTATCAGCACGATGAAATGCTTGATCAGGACCGTCTTGCCGCAGCCGCTCGGACCGATAATGACCGTGGTCTTGCCCTTCTCGATGGTCAAAGAGACGTTGTCGAGCACCAGCTTGGACCCGAATCTCTTGGTCAGATTCCTGACCTCGACAATCGCCGGGCAGCGGACGTTCTCCGTGCTCCTTTGTTCGTCATCATCCATGGTCGCTATCCAACGTTGCGTCTCCGGCGTCAGCCCACCAGGCTCTTGAGCGGCCAGAAGATCAGGTAGACGTTCTTGGAAATGACCGCCAAGGCGAAATCCAGGGCCAGAATCCAGATGAAGCTCGAGACAAAGGCCTCCGTGCAGGCCTGGCCCACCCCGTGCGCTCCTTCCTGGCAGGTGAAGCCCTTGTAACAACTGATGACGGCGATGGCGGCGCCGAAGAAGAACCCCTTGACCACCCCCACGCCGACATCCCAGAAGTCCACCCCGTAGGCGCTCAGGTCCCAGTAGGCCCGGCTGTTGATGCCGAACTGCAGGAAGCTGACCAGCGCGCCGCCGATGATGCCCAGGACATCCGCATAGATGATCAGCACCGGGGTGAGCAACAGGCAGGCCAGCAGTCGCGGCGCCACCAGATAGCGAATGGGGTCGGTTCCCATGCTGCGGACCGCGTCGATCTGCTCCGTAACGTTCATCGTTCCCAGTTCGGCCGTCAGGGCGCCGCCGATCGCGTCCGGCCAGCATGACCGCCGCCAGAACGGGGCCAAGCTCTTTCACCACCGAGATGTTGATCAACGTTCCGAGGTGTTCCTCCAATCCCATGCCCGCCAACTGGTCATAGGCCTGCACCGCCAGCGTCATCCCCACGAAGGCGCCGGTAATCATGATGACCGGGGACGCTGCGCACCCCGATCAGATTCATCTGGGTCCAGACGAGCGGATACGTCCGGCGGGAGGCGCAACTGCGCGCCGAGGTGAGCACGGATCGCCAGGCGAATCGGCCGAAGTGACCGGCGTCGATGACGTCCTGGATGGTCTTGGCGCCAAGTGCTCCAATCATCAAAGCATCCCTATCTACATGCCATGGCAGGTCTTAGGAGCAGAATCGGTGAAAAACCACCGAGCCTCTACCCTGTCTTTTAGCAGTCCGGCGTGCCGTTGTCAAGCCATCCGGTCGCCTGCCCGGAAGCTATCGCCGACTATTACGATCCTTTTGTTGATATACACCGGCACGTCGGTATAATCAGGCAAATGCCGAAGGCGGCTTCGGAGGTTCTCTATCGGTGCTTTTGCGAGTGGAACGATGTCGAAACACAAGATGGGATTCTTGGGTTTGGCCGTAAGCGTCGCCTCTTTCCTGCTGCGCCAGCGCGACGGCCGAGACGTGGCGGCTGAAGAACACGGATCAATGGGAGTCGGTGGCGTCAGACCCTCAGGAACGGTATCTGCACGCGATTGCCGAGCTCAAGGAGCTGGTCAAATCGGGAGACCGCCGGCGACGTCAAAGAGGCGCTCAAGCAGATCAAAGAGGAATTCCCGGATCGGGTGGGCCCCGACCTCGACCTGTTCATCAACGGCGAGCTCCAATACTGGAAGAACCACTACGGCAAGGCCCTGGCCAAATTCGAGAAGATGCTAAAGGATTATCCGGGCAGCGAGTACGCCGCCCCGGCGCTGCAGAGAGAGTTCGACATGGCCCAAGCCTACCTGGAAGGCCGCAAGAAGACCATTCTGGGGATTTTCAAGATCTCCGGCTACGAGGAAGGCGTCAGCATCATGGAGAAGGTCAGCGACCGCGCCGGGCTCGATGAGCCGAACGGGATCGGTCTGAGGGCCGCCATCTCCGTAGCCGAGCACTTCGAGGCGCAGGAGAAATACGTCGAGGCCTATCTGAAATGGTCGGAAATCGCCTCCTATTGGGAGACCGGTCCCATCGGCAAAAAGGCGTTGTACCGCATGGCGGAGGATAACCTGATCGCCTACGACAAGCCCCGGAGTCGAAAAGGCCCAATTTCGATGCTTCGAAATTGAGCACGGCCAAGACCTACTACGCGAAATTCCTGGCCCTGTACCCCGAGGAAGCCAAGGATAACGAAGTGCCGGAGAAGATGAAGCACATCGACGAGGAGATCGCCTACAAGCAGTACGCCATCGGGCAATTCTATCGCCGCACGGGCAAGCGGCAGGCGGCGAACCTGTACTTCGACATGGTCGCGCGGACCTGGCCTGAGACCGAGGCCGGCGCCCTGGCCAAGGAAGCCCTGGAGGGGAATCAGGATGGCGGCAAATAAGCCAGGAAAAGCAGAGGACAGAGGACAGAGGACGGAGGACAGAAGGCCAAGTCGGGCAACTCTCCGCCTTCCATCTTCTGTCGTCTGTCATCTGTCGTCCGTCGTCTGTCTTTTGTCCTCCGCCCTCTTGGGCGGCTGCGGCGCCTCGACCGGCTACTCGAATGACTCGCTGTTCCCGAGCGACGTCAACAACGTCTATCTGGAGATGTTCGACAACCGCAGTTTTCGCCGGGGGATCGAGTTTACGCTCTCGGATGCCCTGGCCAAGCGGGTGGAGGTGGACACGCCGTACAAGATCGTGTCCAGCCGCGACCGGGCCGACAGCGTGATGAGCGGGCAGATCGTAGCGGCCGGCGAATCCATCCTGACCATCGAACGCGATATCGGCCGGGCCCTGGAGAAGGAAGTGGTCCTGACCGCCGTCGTGAACTGGAAGAACCTGAAGGACGGCCAACTCATGATCAACAGCAGAACGGTGACCGCCACGGCCAGCTACTCCGATTTCCAGGGGCAAGACTTTACCTATGCTTCTTCCGTGGCGGCAAACAAGCTGGCCCGGTCCATCGTAGAGCTTATGAAAAACCAGTGGTAACCAGAAAGGACGGATTGTGCGCCTCGGTCGCAACCGCGAAAACGTAGCAGTTTCTGCCAGGCCCTATCTCCTATGAAAAATACAGCGAATAACCAGCAAAACGGCTCGCCGCCGAGAGCCCGGTCCGGCGCCCGAACCGCAAGCCTGCCCTCCCCACGTACAAGCGTGGCCCGATCAGTTGGCTGATTATCGCCATCATCGTGTTCACCGCGATGATGATGCTCCAGCAGGGGCTCGTCACGAATACGCTGCGGTGGGATCAGTTCACTGCAGTATCTGGAGGAGGGCGGCCAGATCGACCGCCTCGACATCGGCGAGACGGAGATTTCGGGCAAGTTCAAGGAGAACTCCGAGGCCGCCCAGGACACGGGGGCGGTCGCGTTCAAGGTGAATTATCGGCCGGACAGCGGGGCCAAGGAACGGCTCAACGAGATCCTCACCACGCTCCAGAAGAAGGCCGTTGACGATCCGAAGATACAATCTGAAGTATGAATACACCCAGCAGCGGATCTGGATGCTCTGGCTGCTGAACTGGCTGCTGCCGGTCCTGCTGCTCGTGGGCTTCTTCTACTTCTTCTTTGCCCGCAACCTGCGCGGCGGCGCCGGGCGGCATGTTGATGTCCTTCGGCCGCAGCCGCCATCGGGTCCAGGGCAAGGATCGCGTCAAGGTCACGTTCAAGGACGTGGCCGGCATTGACGAGGCCCAGGAAGAAGTCGCCGAGATCATCGAGTTCCTCCGGAATCCCAAGAAATTCCAGCGGCTCGGCGGGCGCATTCCGCGCGGCGTCCTGCTGGTCGGCCCGCCGGGATGCGGCAAGACCCTGCTGGCCAAGGCCATCGCCGGCGAGGCCGATGTGCCGTTCTTCAGCATCTCCGGCAGCGACTTCGTCGAGATGTTCGTCGGCGTCGGCGCTTCGCGCGTCCGCGACCTGTTCAAGCAGGCCAAGGACAATTCGCCCTGCATCATCTTTCTCGACGAAATCGACGCCATCGGCCGCAAGCGCGGCGCCAGCTTCGTCGGCGGCGGCCACGATGAGCGGGAGCAGACCCTCAACGCGATCCTCGTCGAGATGGATGGCTTCGACACGAACGACCAGGTCATCGTCATCGCGGCGACCAACCGCGCGGACATTCTGGACCACGCCTTGACCCGGCCCGGCCGGTTCGACCGCCAGGTCGTCGTGCCGCTGCCGGACCTGAAGGGCCGGCTGGAAATCCTGCAGGTCCACGCCCGCAAGGTCAAATTGAGCCTCAATGCCCACCTCGAACGTCTGGCCCGGGGCACGCCGATGTTCAGCGGCGCGGACCTGGCGGCGATCATCAACGAGGCCGCCCTGGCCGCCACCATGGCGAACAAGGACAGCATCGAGATGGCCGATCTGGAAGAGGCCCGGGACAAGGTGCGCTGGGGACGCGCCAAGAAGCAGCCGCGTGATCGACCAGAAAGAGCGGGAGATCACCGCGTATCACGAGGCCGGCCACACGCTGGTCCAGTGCATTCTCAAGGACGCCGACCCCCTGCACAAGGTCAGCATCATTCCCCGCGGCCCGATGGGCGGCGCCACGTTCGCCCTGCCCGAGAAGGACCGCACGATGTTTACGAAGCGCTACTGCATGGCCCTGCTTCAGGTCTGTTTCAGCGGCCGCATCGCCGAGGAGATGTTCTGTGAGGATATCTCCAGCGGGGCGCAGTCGGACATCGAGCAGGCCACGAAGATCGCCCGGCAGATGGTCCTGACGTGGGGCATGAGCGATCATCTCGGCCCGATCAGCTACGGGCAGGATCTCGGTGTGAAGGAACCCTCCTACCTCATGCCGATGGAACGTGAGTATTCGGAGAAAACCGCCGAAGAGATCGACGCCGAGGTCAAACACATCATGGATGAGGCCTACCAAATGGCCAAGCTGGTGCTCGGACAGAACCGCGAGAAGCTCGAGCGCATCGCCCAGGCCCTGCTCAAATACGAGACCCTCGATGCCGACGAGGTCAAGCTCATCATCGAGGGCGGACGGCTGGACAAGCCCACGGTCGGCGACCTGCTGGCGGCGGAACAGGCCAAGGCCAGCAGTGCCGATGCAGAGAAGCAGAAGGAAGAAAAGGACCGGCCGCAGGAACATCCGCTCGGCGGGCTTCCGTATCCGACGCCCGGGTAATCGAAATGATGGGGATGAAGTTCGTTCTGGCATACGTGATGGGTTTGGCGGCGTATGCATTGCCATGCCTCGCTCAAGACACGAGCGGTGCGCTCGTACCCCAGGCTCAGGCCGTCGAGATCGTCCGTTACCAGAAGGAGTACTCGCAGGCCCGCCTGGAGCCGGCACGCATGGACGGCCGGCCCGGCTTGGCAGTCGTCTTCGAAGGCACGGAGGACCTGCACTACTACGCCAAGGCCGAGACGGCGCCCTCGCCCGGATCTGCAACTGAAGGTCGAAGCTGCGGCCCCCGGCGTCGAGTTCGGCCCAGCCGTCTTTCCCCCGTGGCGGATCATCACGGACCCCACCGGCCGAAAGGCGGAGGTCTATGTCGGTGATTTCGCGTCTTTGTCCCCATTCGGGAATCCGCGGCCGCCGCACGAGCCCAGGCGGATGTCACCATCCGCATCAGGGGAATTGCCTGCACGAGCCAGTTGTGCCTGCCCCCCTTCAACAAGACCCTGACCGCCGCAATCGATCTGGGCCATACCGCCGCCTGGTCGCAGATCGCGGCGCCGCCGGCCGTCCGACAGGCAATCCTCCCTTACAGCACCATGCGTCTATTTTCTGCTCGCGCTGGCTCGCCGGCCTCTCCATCAACCTCATGCCGTGCGTGCTGCCGGTCCTGCCCCTGATTCTGATGAGGCTGGTCAGCGAGTCCAAGCGCGCCGGCGGCCGCCGGGTCATGTCCGGGCTGGCGTTCTCGGCGGGCGTCATCGGCTTCTTTGCCGTGTTCGCCCTGGTCTCGGCCATCATCAACCTGACGACGGGGGCGGTGCTCGACCTGAACGCCCTCTTCCGCTATCCGACCGCGGTGGTCGTCCTGTTCCTGGCGATCGTCCTTTTCGGATTGGTCATGCTGGACGTCGTCACGCTGTCGCTGCCGTCCGCGCTTACGAGCCGGCAGAGCACGGCCTCCGGAATCGCCGGCACCGTGGGCATGGGCTTCTTCGCGGGCGTCCTGAGCACGCCGTGCAGCGGGGCCCTGCTCGGTTTTGTCCTGGTGTGGGCGCAGACCCAGCCTTTGCTCGTCAGCAGCACCGCCATCGTGCTCATGGGCGTCGGCATGGCCCTGCCCTACGCCATCCTCGTCCTGATCCCCTCCCTGATCGACCGCCTTCCCAGGCCCGGTTACTGGATGGAGGTCTTCAAGAAATCCACGGCCTTCCTGCTGTTCTTCATCGCGGTGAAGCTGACCCTGGCCGCCTTGCCGAAAGACAAGCTCCTCAACGTGCTCACCTACGGGATCGTCTTCAGTTTCTGCGCGTGGATGTGGGGCAAGTGGGTCGATCTGGCGACGCCGACCCCCAGGAAATGGACCGTTCGAGTGACGGCGGCCGCCATGGCTGTCATCGCCGGCCTGTGGCTGTTGCCCCTGCCGGGGCGGTCGGCCGGAGCGGTCATCGACTGGCAGCCCTATGACGCCCGGCTCGTACAGCAAGCGGTCGCAGAGCGGCGGCCCGTCCTGCTGGACTTCATGGCCGACTGGTGCACGAACTGCAAGATCGTGGACCGGAAGGTCTACCAGGACCCTGAGATTGCGAAGCTCCTCCGGGAAAAAGGCGTCCTGCCCGTCAGAGCCGATACGACGGTCATCGACTATCCCGCGACCAAGGACCTCAAAGCAGGTGTACGGCGAGGCCGGCAACGTGCCGGTGACCATCGCCCTTTTGCCGGATGGGTCGCAGGAGAAGTGGCGCGGCATTTTCGACAAGGAGGAATTGGTGCAAATTCTCAAGAAGCTACCGGAGGCCGGAACCCATGGCAGGGAAGAAAAAAACCCCCAAGACAACCAAGGCGGACAAGCGGAACGCCGGCAAGGCGGAGACCTTCGATAAGGCCGCCGCAGCCGAGCGGGTCAAGAAGATTCTGCCGATCCTGAAGAAGACCTACCCCGATGCCACCATCGCGCTGCATTTCACCAATCCGCTGGAATTGCTGATCGCGACGATCCTCTCGGCCCAGTGCACGGATGTCCGGGTCAACATGGTCACGCCGGAGTTGTTCCGGAAGTACAAATCCGCCGCCGATTGGGCCCACGCGGATCTGAAACAGATCGAGCAGGACATCCGCACCTGCGGCTTCTACCACAACAAAGCCGTCAGCATCCAAGGGGCCGCGCGCAAGATCGCCGAGGACTTCGGCGGCCAGGTCCCGGGCACGATGGAGGAGCTCACGACCCTGCCGGGCGTCGGCCGAAAGACCGCGAATGTCGTGCTGGGCAATGCCTTCGGGATCCCCGCCATCGCCTGCGACACGCATGTCCTGCGGCTGGCCCGCCGCCTCCAGTTATCGGAGCATGCGAACGATCCGGTAAAGCTGGAGTTCGATTTGGCCGATATAGTCCCAAAAAAGGATTGGACGCTCTTCAGCCATCTGCTGATCTTTCATGGCCGAAGGATCTGCACGGCGCGAAAGCCGAATTGTCCCGGGCTGTCCGATCGCCGAGCATTGCCCGGCCGCCAATCGGCCTGATCTATGGTAACAGAATTCATAAATCATAATTCATAAATCATAAATGGTACGATGATGCGACCCAGAAGAAACCACGTGCTTGAAAACGTTGATAAACCGGTGCGCGACCTGTGGCGGCTCTTCCGAATCATGGCCGAGTTTACGGAAGGATTCGAGGAGCTGGCCCCGGTCGGTCCCGCCGTCTCGATCTTCGGCTCCGCCCGCCTGGCCCGCGAGCATCCGTATTACCAACTCGCCGAGACGACGGCCCGGAAACTGGCCAGCGCCGGCTTTGCCGTCATCACCGGCGGTGGCGGTGGGGTCATGGAAGCCGCCAACAAGGGGGCCGCGGACGCCGGCGGAATGAGCATCGGCCTGAACATCGAAATCCCCGAAGAGCAGATCCCGAACGAGTACCAGAACCTCTCCCTGCATTTCCGCTACTTCTTCGTGCGCAAGGTGATGTTCCTGAAGTACGCCAGTGGGTTCATCGCGTTTCCGGGCGGCTACGGGACGATGGACGAGTTCTTCGAGGCCGCCGTCCTGATCCAGACCCTCCGGCAGGCGCACTTCCCCGTCATCCTGATGGTCAGCGACTACTGGAACGGCCTGATCGAATGGATGAAGCACAAGATGCTCGACGAGCACGGCTTCATCTCGCCGGAGGACCTCGATGTCTTCACGGTCCAGGACGACCCGGACGCCGCCGTCCGCATCATCGTGGACTTCAAAGAGACCCAGGGTCTCGGTGGCATCGCCATGCCCCCTGGCATGAAGAAGAGACAGTCCCTCAAGCCTGACGCCGACGCCGGCTGCTCGTAGCATGGCGCGAGCGCCCATGAGTATCACGGGCGTCCCGCCCGTGGGAACTGCTAATCGGCGCTCAGCTCCCGGTTTGCTCGCTGACTCCCAGGCCCGGCTGATCGTTGAGGATCAGCTTGCCATTCTTCACGTCCACTCCTGCGAAGGGATCGTTCGAGATCAGCAGATTCCCGTCCAGGTCGGCGTAATCCACCAGGGGGCTGATATGTGCCGCGGCGGAGATCGCCACGGAGCTTTCGATCATGCAGCCCAGCATGATCTTGAGCCCCAGGGCCCGGGCCACGTGGATCATGCGGATCGCCTCCTGAATACCGCCGGCTTTCATGAGCTTGATATTGATCCCATCGTAGGCTCCCGCCAGCTTGGGGATGTCGCCGGCCCCCTTGACCGCCTCATCGGCGATGATCGGCATGTCCACGCGTTCCTTGAGCCACGCCGTCTCGTCGATCATGGCCGCCGGCAGCGGCTGCTCGATCAGCTCCACCCCCATCTTCTGCAGCCACTGAATCTTCTTCAGGGCCTGCTCCTTGTCGCGCCAACCTTCATTGGCGTCCACGCGCAGCGGCCTGTCGGTCGCCTCGCGCACCGCGGCGACGATCTGCGCATCGTTCTCCGTGCCCACCTTGATCTTCAGGACCGGGAAATCCTTCGCCTCTTTGACCTTCGCCTTGATCACCTCCGGCGTGTCAATGCCGATCGAGAAGGTCGTGACAGGCGCCTTGCCCGCATCCAGTCCAAACAGCCGATACAGCGGCACGTTCAGCCTCCGGCCCACCCAGTCCAGAATCGCGATATCCAACGCCGCACAAGCACAACTCTGATCGGGGATGACCCGCTCCCACTGCGCCGCGCACGTCCACATAGTGATGCCAGTCCCCGGCTTCGATGAGGGGTCTGCGCCTTCTCGATAGCCGCGACGGTCTGCTCCGCACTTTGATTGTAGCGGACATTGGGGGCCGCCTCGCCCCAGCCCACGATGCCGTCCCGCTCCACACGAACGAACACGTTGTCCTTGAAATCGCTCGAATTCCGCGAAATCGTCCATGTATGCCGCAGCAGCAGCCGTTTCCGGCTCACATCAAGCCGCGTCGGTCCCTTTGGACCGCGCTGGCCGGCCGCCACAAGGCTCTGCCCCACCGCCCCAGCCAGAACCGACGCCCCCAACAATTCTCTGCGCGAAATCTCCATACCCACAACGGCTTTCATTTCGACTGGTTGTGTTCCGCTACGGCTACGAGATGCTGCCTCGTGCGAAAGACCAGAGTCCCCGCCGCGATGGCCGGCGTCGCCATGCAGGTTTCGTCCATCTTGTTGACGTTCAACAGTTTGAAGTCAGGTCCTGCTTGCACGACATACACCCGACCATCTTCTGCTGTGAAATAGACCTTTCCATCCGCCGCCACCGGGGAGGCCGAGAAAGCGGCGCCCTGCGGGTCGAGGTTCTCCCGATACACCGGCTTTCCGGTCTTGCACTCGAAACAACTCAGCGTCCCTCGGTCCGAGCCACAATACAGAAGATCGTCATACACCAGGGGCGTCGGGATGTAGTTGCCGCCCTTGGGGTAGCTCCAGGCGATATGCTCATTGCTGGTCTCATTCTCCTTCAGCGAGATATCCCCTTGGGCCGAGAGGCGGATCGCATAGATCGGAGACATCCGCCCATGGGCGTTGGTGACATAAACCAGGCCTTGCGCCACAATCGGCGTCGGGACCGGGATATCACCGCCGCCCATCATCCTCCAAATCTCCTTGCCGGTCTGAATATCATATCCCCCGATGTGCTTGTATCCGTTGATGATGATCTGGGAGTTCTGTTGTGCCGCATGGACGGTCGGCGTGCCCCACGTTGGAACATCCGTTCGGGCGGTCTTCCACAACAAGGCGCCATCCTTCAGATCGAAGGCCGCGATGAAAGAGTCCTTTTGAACGTCACATTGCACAATGACCCTTCCCTCGTGGATGACCGGTGAGCAGCCTCCCGCCCACTGTGCCGCCGGACTGCGATAAAAGCCCCAGTCGAGGATTCCGAGGTCCTTTTGCCAGAGGAGGTTTCCGGCCATGTCGTAACAGTACAGGCCCTCCGAGCCGAAAAACGCCACCACGTAATTTCCGTTCGTGCAGGGCGTGGCGTTGGCATGGCTGGACTTGGGGTGGCGTTTGACTTTCGGATTTCCCTGGTACGCTTGTTGATCCCACAGAATGTCGCCGTTATTTCTATCGATACAATAGACATGCCAACTGAAAGGCTCTTTTTCGGTGACCGATTCGACATCACCGTACATGCCCACCTTCAGGTTCGATTCTCCCTGCTTCTGGATGGCCGTCGTTACAAAGATACGATCTTCCCAGATAACCGGGGACGAGTGACCAAGACCCGGAATGGGTGTCTTCCAGAGGATGTTCTTCGATGGACTCACGCTCCACTCGGTCGGGGTCTTGTCTCCCTGCGCCACGCCAGAGGCCGAAGGCCCACGGAACGAAGGCCAGTTCTGTCCCGCGCCGGCATTCGACATCAGCAGGCCAAGCGCGAGGCACAGGCCGACCGTGTAACGTACAGGCATGATCCTGATATGGCTCTCTCGGTTCATTGGACCCCTTTCACGACCGTAAGTATAGGAGAAGATCGAGCCCGGTCAACTGGCAAGTGCCCCCGATGGCCAGCATACCCACCCTACGAACTAACCACCTCCAATGCCACAGTCGCAGAACGCCCGGTCGGCCAAAGGAGTGTGCGACTAATCGTCGTGGGGGACCCACCCACATTTGTCATGCTGAGCGGAGCGAAGCATCTGGGCGGTGAATAGAACCAGCGCTTGTTCTGCGCTCAGCCCAGATCCTTCGCTGGCGCTCAGTCAGAGCTTGCCCTGAGCGTAGCCGAAGGGATGACAGGAAGGACCAGGCGAACCCACAAAACGTAGTCGCACACCGAAGGGAGGTGCTGCGGTTTTCTTCTTGCACACCGCTCTCGTTGGGGCCAAAATGCAGCCAATGCGTGATTAGCGCGGCAACGAAGAGCAACTGGCCGCCACGCTGTCGGGTCGATGGAAGCTCACAGAGACATGAACAAGTACCAACGGATCGGCATACGTCTTGCCATCTCAATCAGTGTGGGAATCCTGGTTGCCGCCATTGCGTGTCTGGGCGCATGGCGGAGCATCGGGTGGATGCCCAATGTACGACCGGAACAAGCCTCGACGCACCAGCTTCTCGAACTAATGAAGCCACTGATAGAGGCCTACTGCGCCGAGACGAAGACCGTGCCACAGTCTTGGGTGGAGCTCCGCCACACCATGGAGCGTTACTCCTTCACTTGCAACGAAAACGGCATACCGCTTGATACGTGGGGACACCCGTTTCTCTACTCGGTCAAGGAGGGGCACCCCGTCGTCACCTCCTATGGTCGTGATGGTAAGCCCGGCGGCGTCGGCTTCGACTGTGACCTGTCGAGCGATGACAAGTCATTGCCGAGAGAGAACATGCCAACGTTCTTTCAATTCCTTCTCCATCCAGCGACCAGGGGTATCGTGCTCACTTGTCTCGCCTGTGGCATTGCAGCTTTCTGGCTGAGTGTGATCACGGTCACTCCCGCTGCCCTGCACGGCCGAGCGGCCCTGCTTCTCGCGGTGAAGCTGGCCCTGACCATTCTCGGAACTTTGGCCGTCGCTATCGTCCTGAGCATCTTCCATATCCCGAATCACCACTGACCATGGCCTACAAGTACCTGCGAGATCCGCTCTTCGTTTTCTGCTTCGCCCTGTACTTCGCGAATCGATGGCTGTTCAAGCCTCTTTTGCCCAACACGTTCAGTCAGTGCTATCTGAACGATCTGATCTGCATCCCTTTCTGGGTCCCGATCATGCTGCATTTCCTGCGGCGGCTGCATCTGCGGGCGGACGATGCTCCTCCCCAGTCCTACGAAATCCTGATTCCGCTGGTCCTCTGGTCGCTCCTATTCGAGCTATGGCTGCCGAACACTCCTCTTCTCCAGGGCCGGGCAATCTCCGACCACACCGACATTCTGTTCTATACTCTGGGCGGCCTTCTGGCTTCGCTGTTTTGGAAGAGATGGTACCGAATCAAAGGCCGATTACCGGCAGGAACCGCTTGCGCCAGCTTGAGACACGTTGTTGCTTCAGAGGACCCGGTATGAAGAAGAGCCAGCGCTCTTTTGAAAGGATATGGCGCGAGGCGGAGTCTTACCCGGCCCGCGTTTCGGCGGAAGAGATACGTCGGCTCAGTGAATCCAAGAAAAGCTACGAGAAGCTGCTGAGCCTGTTTCTGATGCGTAGACGAATCGCCGAAGGAGACCCAGCCTCGGCTTATCTCTGTTTGGCCAAGCCGCTGATCCGCGATTCCGACAGCAACTGTCGATGGCAGGCGGCCATCGTGGTCGGAGAGAGTATCGCGACCGATCCGGGCGCCGTCTGGCAAGTTGTTCTCGAGTGTGGCGAACCGAAGGACGCGGATATGCGCAGCGCTATTGCCTGTGTCTTGCTGGAGCACCTGCTGGAGTCTGACTTCGACAGATACTTCTCTCTCCTGCGCGAGGAGGTCACCGGGGGCCAACGGTGGCTCCTTGACGTCCTCAATATGTGCTGGCTTTTCGGCGAGGCTGCTGAGGACCATAAGAAGAGGATCGCCAAATACATGAGAAGAGCAACAAGGGGTCTACCCCACAAGAAGCATAGTATAGATATGGGGTAGGCACGCTCATAGTACGGTCTGGCCAATTCTCATCCATCTCACCGGTTTCTTTGGGCCCGGCCGGAATTGGGTGGCAATCCGTACCGATCTGTGGGGCCCAAATCGCCCGCAAATCGGTAGGAACCGATGACCACGTTCGTGCAACAGTTGAAAAGGGAAAACACGCCGCGAGCAAGAAATCGTTTATTCCTTCGGGTGTAAGGAGTTACGCCATTCTGAAGCCCCGCGCGCACCAGAATTTCGGCACGATTCGTGCAACGCGGGCCCTATATAGAGGGAGAGCGAGGTCCCAGACGGACCTCTGATTGATGATTCCCGCCTGCGCGGGAATGACATGTCTGCGACTTATGCGTTGAGAGCAAGCCCGCAGGGCGAAAGATCATAGCCCACCGTTTCAACGGTGGGTATCAGGGCCTCCAGACGGGTCAAGTCCCGTCAGGGACGAAAGAACGCCCTTGGCCTGGGATGGCGTTTCTTTCGCCCCTGCGGGGCTCCGCAGGGGCGGGTCCCGGGTTCCCACCGTTGAAACGGTGGGCTAAGGTCGATCGTCCCTCCGGGACTGGCGGGGACGACGTGGCGGGTATTCGCGCGAAACAAACCCAATTCTGGGGCGATGCCCGATGGGACGAGGCCAGCGGGCCGAGAAGCGGCAGAGCCGCGCCCCCGTCGCAGGAGCTGACTATGCGAAACAAACCCAATTTCCGGCGGTGCCGGGCGGGACGAGGCCGCAACGGCTTGGAACGCGGGGCAAACGTGCAAGACGAACCCAATTCGCACCCGCCCAGAGGAATCGGTGGGGCAAGCCGAGACCCCAGACGCGGTTCGTCGCGTTTGGGAGCCCGATCCACCCTACCCGTGGGCACAATTGCGCAAACAAACCCAATTCAGCCCGGCCGGCAAGCAGGCCGGGTCCTTTAGGGGCGAACAATGCAAGACGAACCCAATTTGCAGGAGCTGTCAGCAGTCCGTGGTGGGCCGATTGTGCAAAACGAACCCAATTCCCGGCGGGCCGAGATACCCCAGCATTCCACTATGCCATCATTCCAACATTCCAGCCCCAAGCGTGTTGTGCGAAACAAAGCCAATTCCGCCGGACCGGCAGGACGGGCAAGTACTTGGTGGCAAAGGAGTTATGGCGAATTTAACATGCAAAAGACCTCCGCAAAACAAAGCCAATTCCCACATCGGCCGCACTGGGCCACGGCCGGAAATGCCGCCGCCGGCGGGGACAAGCGTGCGAAACAAAGCCAATTGGCCCCGGACCGACTGGAAGCGGCGGTGGGCCGGGGCCGGGAATGCCGCCGACGACGCGGCAAGCGTGCGAAACAAAGCCAATTCTCGCCCCGGGCCGACGCGAGGGATCTGGAACATGTCATTGCGAGCGGAGCGCGGCAATCTGTCGCCGGATGCCGGCCGCACCCGGGGCGGTTCGTGGCATCGTTTTCCTCTTGCACGTCGCGGTTGCTGAGGCCAAAATGCCGACAATTCATGATTATCACAGCAGCGAAGGACAATTGGCGGCGGTGCGCTCGGGCCGGTGGAAGCTCGCGCTCAGTCCCCCGCTGGGACTATTCGACCTGGAATCCGACCCGCGAGAGTCCAGGCCCGTCCGCGATCCCGCCCTCCAGCGCAAGCTCCGCGGCCCGGCCGTCATGTTCCAGGAAGAGATGAGCCGCCGCACCTGACCGGCGGGATATGCGGGGGCGAACCGTTGGGCTGCCTCTGCAGCCACATGGCAGTCACAACTTGAATGTGACAGGAAAAGGAAGAAGGAATGGGTAACACTCTCCGGTTTTTCCCGATCTTGATTCTGATCGGTATGCCAGTCACGAACGCCGCGGTGCCGCAGCCGGTCGGTCATTGGGATTTCACTTCGCCAGCCGAGGTCATCTCCGACAAAAGTGGCGCAAATGACCTGCGTATCGAAGGCTGTCAGTGGGGGCCGAGCAAGCTTGGCAGTGCCTTGAACATCCCGTCCGGTTCGGGCCGCATCTGGTGCGACAAGCCGAGTGCAGCATTGCGGCCGACGCAAGCGCTCGGCCTGGTTGCCTGGGTCCGTCCGCTCGGTACGGGGCAGTATTGTGCGATCGTCAATCATGGTAAGGGCTGGGGCGAGGAGGGCACGCGGGGCTATCGGCTGCTGATCTATCAGGATGGCGTCCGCCTGCTGCTCCGAGCGGGCCGGGTGGTCAACATCTCGGGGGGCAAGATCGTCCGGGGCCAGTGGAACCAGGTCGCCGCAACGTATGACGGCAAAGAGGCCGTCGCTTTCCTCAACGGCCAAGTGGTGGCGCGGGCCCTGGTGGAAGGACCTATCGCCTATGACGGGGTCGAGACATGTTTTCCAGGTGGGCTTCGCCGAGAGCGGCCGTCTGGATGGGGACATCGCGTCTTTGAAGGTCTTCGACACGGCCCTCGCGCCGGCCCAGGTGGCCGACGACTGGCAGGCCGGTCGAGGCATCTGCCTCACGCCGGAGGAGATCACGGCCGAGCGCTTTGCGAAGCTGGAGAAATGTTCCCTGGCGAAGGTGCCCGATGCACCCTTCGTGCGGGACCGCCACACGACGCTGCTGGCACACATGGACCACCGCGACAGTTGCGATGCCGATTACTCACGCTGGGAAGGCCGTGCGGGCGGATGGCGACTCCAGCATGGTGTGCCGGGACGCTTCGGACTCGGGGTGGAACTGCCGGGCGGCAGCGGGCGTGAGCTGGGCTGGCAAGCGTCCGCCGCCACACCCACAGACTCCGGGGCGCCGATTCTCTATCGCGGGGCGGGCAACTGCAATCTGCGGCACGGCACCTGCGAGTTTTGGATGCGGGTTCCGGAAGGCATGGATCTGCCTGCCCATGACCAAGATCAGTACCTGCTGACGATCCTGCCCGAATGGCACGTGGGCTATGGCCAACGACCCAGCGTGCACCTGGTCCTGCGCACGGAGGCCGCGACTCGCTCCCTGCAATTCGCGGCCAACACGGACCGGATCAGTTGGTACTCTCATCTCAATGGCGCGTACATCGCCGACAGCGCCAAGACGGCGCTCCACATGCCGCTCGCTGTCCTGGCCGGCTCGGGCTGGCACCACGTATTGTGCTCGTGGAGCATGGAAGGCCAAGGCCGTATCTGGCTCCTGGTGGACGGCAAGGGTGTGACGACCCAGTTGGCCACACCCCCTGATCCCGGCCCCCAGATCCCCTGTTACAAGATCTTCCTGGGCGGCTCGTACTTCCCCGAGGTCTTCTGTCCCAGCGTGCGGGCCGTCCTGGATGAGCTGCGGATCGAGGACCAGACGGTCACCGGCAGACTGGCAGGGTCTCCTGTGCCGCCGCCTTATGCTCAGGTGGATGAACAACTGATCCTGGAGGGCGAGGATCTGTGCCGGCACTTTCTGGACTTCACGGCACGTTTGCAGATGGGCGGTGGCTGGGAGGGGGTCTACACCTGGCCCAACCTCATGCCGGACGAGAGCCCCGGCTCCTATGCGGCGGCGGCCGAAGACGATTACACCATGCGTTATGTCACGCCGGCCTTTCTGCGGGCGTACGATGTCCTGGGCGACGATCGCTACCTGCGGGTGGCGGAGAATTGCGGCCAGATGCTCGTGAGGACCCAGGACGCCAGCGGGGCCTGGTGCCAGGGGTACATCATCATGCCGGACCGCGAGTATCCGGTCTCTCCCGGCGAGGGGTCCATCGAGGAGGGCACCCAGACCGACCCGCTGCGTGTGTTGTTCTGGCTCTGGCGCATCACCGGTCGGCCGGAATATCGCCAAGCCGCCGGCAGGTCCGCCCAGTTCGTGCTCAAGGGCCAGAAGCCCGACGGGGCGTGGCCTCTGACCGTCAACTCGCACACGATGAAACCCGGCGGCGGCTATAGCGGGTACAGCACCCTCAACGACAGCACCACGCTCTGGGGCATCAAGGCGATGCTGATGGGCTGGCACCTGACGCAGGAACGCGGATACCTCGACGCCCTGAAGAAAGCCGGACAATGGGTCATCAGCGCCCAACTGCGCGGCCGGGCCTGCGGCTGGGCGGAGCAGTACAGCGATGACGGCAAGCCGGCCTGGGCCCGGGGATTTGAGCCACCCACCGTATGCCTCAGCGCGACCAGCGACGCCGCCGAGGCCCTGCTGTTGATGTACGATCTGACGGGCGATGATCAGTACTTGATACCGCTGCGCCAATGTGTGGATTGGGGCCTTTCGATGCCCGAGCCGCACCGGGGATACCTCTACTACGATCCCGAGACCGGCGAACCGGTGACCGCCAAAGATTACCGGGTCTACCGGTTCAGCGATCCGGCCTTCCAGGCGGCCTCGCCCTACCGCACCGCCCCGGACTACTTCCGCAGACTCCAGGAGCGCATCCGCACGCGGGCCAACGGCCCTCTCGTTCCCAGCCGGCAAGGCCTGATCCCTCGCAACCAGTTCGAGAAGAATCCCGTCACCACAGAGAGTATCGCCGCCGGCTTGGAGGCCACCGCGGCCGCGACGGCCAAGCCCATCGCACATCTGGCCGCTTTCCGGCGCGGCGAATTCCCGGCGGGCAGTATCCTGGCGGACCACCCGTGTCACGGCCGGCATTTCTGGCCGGGCAGAGGTGCGCGCCCGACGTCCAACGGGTGCTGGACTATATCCAATGCGCCGAGGTACTGTCGGGCCAGACGACCGCCAACGCCGTGCCCTGCTACGCCGATGATTACTTCGGATTCATCGACCCCGCCCGCGACTGGTACAAGACCCCGCTGTTGCGGCAGCGATTCCGCAAAGAAGCATGAGACGATGAAGGTAACTGTCGGCTGGTCCAGGAGTTGAGGCTATTTCCCACGAGCAGAGCAGATTCGCATTCATTTTTTTGTTGACACCGGGCGGGTATCTGGTACTATATATATATGACCAGACACGAGCCGATTATCTTTCGGGGCCAGATGTCTGCCGCCGAGCGGCAACTGCGGTCGGCCCTCAATCGCCTGCTCAGTCAGCACGGCGTCGTGCATGGAACCCTGCTGACCCGGCAACGGGTCTGCGGCAAGAAGACGTGCCGCTGCACCCAAGGGCATCTCCACGAGAGCCTGTATCTGGTGGTGAGCGAAGCGGGCCGGACGCGGCAGATGTATGTTCCCCGACGCTGGGAGGCCGCCGTGCGGCAGTGGATTGCCAATTACGGCCAAGCCCGGCAACTGATGGACGAGCTTTCGCGTCTGCATTGGGATAAGATTCGCGACCGGCAGGACTGACCATTCTTCGCAGACTCTTGGCCTACGGACGGACGATCTTACGGTGGGACGCCGCCCTGGAGTCGATTCGGGATCGGCGTAAGCAAGGACAGATTCCCACGGGGGCCATTGTCCGCGCGATCGTGACGATGTTCTTCTGTCGCCTGGGCAGCCTCAACGCGTTGGGGCAGACCCGCTCCCGTTCGTGGTGGCACCGCTGGCTGGGGCGGGCTCTGCCCTCGCCCGACACGATCGGTCGCGTGGCCGGCCTGATCGAGTTGGACGACGTGCGGGCCTTGGGACGGCACCTCTATCCGCGTCTCAAACGGGGCAAGGCGTTGAACCCTCCGGCCCATGGCTGGCTGGCGGCGGTGCTGGATGGGCATGAGGTGCACGCCAGTTTCAAGCGGCATTGTCCGGGGTGCTTGGAGCGTACGATTCACACCAAGCGGGGCGATCGGATTCAGTACTATCACCGGGTGGTGGCCGTTTCGTTGGTGACGCAAGACCTGCGGGTGCTGCTGGATGCCGAACCCCTGCGGCCGGGGGAAGATGAGATCGCGGCGGCCCTGCGGCTGTTGGATCGGGTGGTGCAGGCCTACCCGCGGGCCTTTGATCTGGTCCAGGGCGATGGCCTGTACACCGATCCGCGCTTCTTCCAGTGGGCCGCGGCGCATGGCAAGTACGCGTTGGCGGTCCTGAAAGATGAGCGACGCGATTTGCTGCAGGAGGCCCAGCAGTTGTTCGAGTCGATGGCCCCCGTGATCCTGCGGAGGGAAATGTCCTGCGGGAGTGTTGGGACCTGGAGGGCTTCCGAACCTGGCCGCAGGCGGGCGTACCCGTTCGGGTCGTTCGCAGCCGGGAGACCCGCAGTGTCCGCCGCCAGCTCGACCACCAAATCCATCCGGAGATTTCCGAATGGTACTGGGTCACGACGCTGCCGACGCGGCAGGCCCCCACCGGCACCGTCGTGCAACTGGGCCATGGCCGCTGGGACATCGAGAATCAGGGCTTCAACGAGTTGGTCAACCAGTGGCATGCCGATCACGTGTACCGCCATGAGCCCACGGCGCTGCTGGTGTTTTGGCTCTTGGCCCAAATCTGCCTCACGGTGTTCTGTGCCTTCTTCCGTCGCAATCTCAAACCTGCGGCACAAGCGGCCCTGAGCATGCTCCATGTGGCCCGGTTGATCCAAGCCGAGTTGTACCTGTCCCAGACGCGTGCTCCCCCCTGAGTGCCTGGCGGCACCTTGCTGCTATCCCTCCCCTTGATCCGTTCCCGCCAGCGTGCGGGTGCACCTGATCCCTGCGCCGAGGAGGCTTCCGGGCCAAAACGAAGCTGCTCTCGCCGGCCAAACGCTGTAAATCCAGCGGGCACAATCCCTAACACTCATCCCTGCGGAATCGCAGCCGTCCTTGACAGAGACATGCGGGACGGTCTATCATGCCCGCGTGGAGGGTGTCGAACCAGGGTTGGACAGATCTCATCAATACAGAGCAAGGTGTCTGGCATGGCCAAAGGAAGTACATCCTGGCGCTCGATCAGGGCACGACCAGCTCCCGGGCGTTGATCGTCGACCGGGAAGGCAACATCGGCGCGGTCGCGCAGAAGGAGTTCCGGCAGATCTTCCCGAAGAGCGGCTGGGTCGAGCACGATCCGAAGGAGATCTGGTCGAGTCAGGCCGGCGTCGCGGCCGAAGCGATGGCCAAGATGAACATCGACGGGTCGCAGATCGCCGCCGTCGGGATCAGCAATCAGCGGGAAACCGCCATCGTCTGGGACCGCAAGACGGGCGAGCCCGTCTACAACGCCATCGTCTGGCAGGACCGCCGGACCTCGGCATTCTGCGACGAGCTCAAGAAGGCGGGCCTGGCCGAGAAGATCCGCCAAAAGACCGGGCTGGTCCTCGATGCCTACTTCTCGGCGACCAAGGTGCGCTGGATTCTGGACCATGTGCCCGGGGCCCGGCAGCGGGCGCAGGCGGGCGAGCTGGCCTTCGGCACCGTCGATTCCTGGCTGGTCTGGAAGCTGACCGGCGGTCGTGTCCACGCGACCGACGTCTCCAATGCCAGCCGGACGCTGCTGTTCAACATCCACGAGCAGAAATGGGACGAGGAACTGTGCACGCTGTTTGAGGTCCCGCCGTCGATGCTGCCTGAAGTCAAGAGTTCCAGCGAGGTGGTGGGCGCGACGGCGAGTACGTTTGCCGCGGCGGGGATTCCCATCGCCGGCATGGCGGGCGACCAGCAGGCGGCCCTGTTCGGCAACATGTGCACCGAAGAGGGCATGATCAAGAACACCTACGGCACCGGCTGCTTCCTCATGATGAACACCGGCGCCCAGGCGAAGGACTCCAAGAACAACCTGCTGACCACCATCGCCTGGAAGCTGGGCGACCAGGTGACCTACGCCCTGGAAGGCAGCATCTTCATCGGCGGCGCCGTCGTGCAATGGCTGCGGGATGGGCTGAAGTGCATCGCCTGCTCCCGCGACGTTGAAGAGCTCGCCAATTCGGTCCCCGACAACGGCGGCGTCTACGTGGTTCCGGCGTTCGCCGGACTGGGGGCCCCCTACTGGGACCAGTACGCCCGCGGCGCCATCTTCGGCCTCACCCGGGGCACGACCAACGCCCATATCGCCCGGGCCTGTCTCGAATCGATCGCCTTCCAGACGAAGGACGTGCTCGATGCCATGGCCGACGACGCCGGCATCCCGATCACCGAGCTGCGCGTCGATGGCGGCGCCTCGATCAACGATGGTTTGATGGAGTTTCAGGCGGGCCTGACGCAGGTGAAAGTCGTCCGGCCGCAGACGCTGGAGACCACGGCCCTGGGGGCCGCCTTCTTCGCGGGTCTGGCCGTCGGCTACTGGAAGGACTTGGCCGAGATTCGCGCGATCTGGAAGAAAGGGGCCCAGTTCGAATCCCACATGGCCGCCGAGAGGCGGGCCGATCTTCTGAAGAATTGGCATAAGGCCGTCAGTCGCGTGCGCGATTGGGACCGGTAGATGCAAGGATCGGTAAAGGGTTGCGGTGACGGCTCTTCGTAGGTCGTGCATCAGGAGCACGACGTCTTGTAGGCGAGCGAGGACGCTCGCCCTACGAAGAAACGAGCCGCGTAACCACTGGACGGTAGCCGAGTATTGGAGACCTGTGTATGCGTGAGTTTGCCGGCGGAATTCATTGGGACGATGATCCTGATCCTCCTGGGCGACGGCGTGGTCGCCAACGTCTGCCTCAAGGGCACCAAAGGCTGCAATGCCGGCTGGATCGTGATCACGATGGGCTGGGGCCTGGCCGTCTTTACGGCCGTCATGGTCAGCGAGCCGCTCAGCGGCGCTCACCTCAATCCGGCGGTGACGATCGGCCTGGCGGCGGCGGGGAGATTTTCCGCAGCCAAGGTCCCCCTGTTTCTCGCCGCCCAGTTCCTCGGCGCCGCGGCGGGCGCCTTGCTCGTGTGGCTCTTCTACAAGGACCATTACGACATCAGCACCGACCAAGGCACGATCCTCGGTACCTTCGCTACCGGCCCGGCCATCCGCAATCCGCTCCGCAACGTCCTCTCCGAAGTCATCGGCACCTTCGTCCTGCTCACGGCCGTACTGTACGCGGCCAGCCCGAAGATTGCCATGACGGGCGGCGAGGCCAAAATCGGCTTGGGCTCTCTCGGCGCCATCCCGGTCGCCTTCGTCGTGATCGGTATCGGCCTGTCCCTCGGCGGAACGACCGGCTACGCCATCAACCCCGCCCGCGACCTCGGCCCGCGCTTCATCCACTCCCTCGTGCCCATCCCCAACAAAGGGACGAGCGACTGGGGCTATAGCTGGGTCCCGATCGTCGGCCCCATCCTCGGCGCCCTCCTGGCCGCCTGGATCTCGTAGGGGCAGCCTCATGGCAGTCCCGCGACTCAGAGATTGTCTTAATGCCGTGAATGCCATTGAAGAGAGTGCAACAACTTCGACTTGTTCAAGGGAATCGGAGCCCGGGAGGACCGGGAAGAATCTCCGGCGGAACGAAAATAGTCTCTTGCGTCTGAACCAAACCGTGGTACAATACTTATAAGAAGCATTGTGAATTGGGGTGAACCTATAGCGAAGCCCGGAAACGGAAGCAGTTCGGGTAGCTGGGCATCACCCCAGGGCCAATCTTTTGCGCTGTTCCGTTTTCCTATGCCGCGCTTGGGAGAAAGGAATGGCCTTGCCGAGATCAAGAATGTGCCGCTCCTGAGTTGGGAACGTAGAAGTCAGCCCCACCCACCCTGCGAGGAGGAATGGGAGTTGACATTCCCCCGGCGGGCTCCGTGCTGGAAATGTCGGCTGTCTCAGCGTCTGCGGCCTGCCGCCGCAGGGCGGCCATCGGGTCGCCGGGATCATGAAAGCGAAGCGCGTGAGTCTAGAGATTAGAAGGGAATCGAGATGAACATCTGTATAACAAACTTGTCGCGTGAGACAAGCGAAGACGCCTTGCGTTACGCTTTCAGTGCCTTCGGCCAGGTCCGAGCGGTGAGTATCGTAGGGGACAAGATTACCGGCGAATTGAAAGCGTTTGTGTCCATGCCGGTGGAGCGTGAGGCACGGACGGCCATCAGCAAGCTGAATGGCACGGATCTCCACGGGCGGATTGTCCAGGCGGTGGGCCAGGCAAAGACCAATATTCTTCCTCTCCGGGAGAGACCAGCCGTTGCCCGGGGAGATCGTCGTGGAGCCAGACGAAATGGTCAGGGGCGGGCCCATCGTGGAAGACACCGGAGGTCGTGAAGCACCATGAGGGGGCAGGCAGGGCGACAAATACCGGTCGCTTCTCCGCCGTTATCGTCAAAGTGGCAGATCAAGTTTAACTATTTCACCCTGCGGGACCTGTCAATCCACCGGTTCATAAGGGACCAGCTGGCGGAGCCTTTGCGGCATGGGCTGGATCGGAGGGACTACCACGCTCCCGTAGTTCGTCCCGAGGGGTTTCGTCGGATCGAAGAAGTGGAGGAAGAACGCGCAGCGAAGCGTCTTGCCCGCCGGGACATCGAAGCCCTCGGCGATCACGCGCGCCATCTTCGCTCAGGAAATGCTCATCGTAAGGAGCCTGGTCCGAGCCCTTCTGGCCAAAGTCGCCCACGTCAAAGCGTTTGTCTCGTTTCGAAATCAGGACTTCGAGGAGAACTACATGGGACGGTTCCTCCAGGGTGGCTTTCTCGGCTTGCCGGCACTCGTCGCCCTGCAGGCTGCAACCGGCGTACTTCACCTCCAGCGCGTGGAGGAACAGCTTTCGCGTCAATCTCACGCGATACGCGCCCAGAATCTGGATTGCCGGAGCCATCGCCTGCTCTCCAAGAAGCCAATCGAAACCGTTCCATATGTCCGAAGGCGGTGCGTGGTGCGCACCCTACCGCTGCCACGGGTCAGGAATGCTTCTTCGCCTTCGCTCGCGACGGTTGGCCCGAACTTCGATCGCGCGTGCGCATCGTCAACAGGGGTACTATCCCTATAGAGCACCTCGGGACATAGATCCGCACCGTTAGACCACGCTACAGTATCAAAGCTGATATGCGCGGAATTGAATACCGCAGGATCCCTCAGAGCTTGGAAAACCCCGTGCTCCAAATATGGCGAGACGTCAAAGAGCCGGCGTTCTCCATTCTCGAAGACGAGAAGCAATCTGAAATCCGGCAGGGTCTTGACTTCCTTTGCTCCCATGTACATGGCACACCCTTTCACCGCAGGGGGTCAATCTGAAACGGCAGTTCTCCCTGGGAAGCCAAGCCCCAATCCGCCATGAGATCTTCACGGTGGAGCTCAATCCAGGCAACCACAAGACGTGTCTGGCGAGACGGAAAGTCCCCTTCGGTCTTCTCAGCAGTGGCAATATCGAAGATGGCCGCATGATCCTGGTAATAGACGTGGACGTGAGGCGGGTTATGTTCGGACTTGCCGCAATACATCCGGACGACGATGCCAAAGAACATGCTGATCGTCGGCATCACGGAACCTTTCGACTGGACCCTTTGCCATCATTCGCTATTGAAGGGTGAGAGAAGGGATTCGAACCCTCGACCCTTGGAACCACAATCCAATGCTCTATCCAAACTGAGCTACTCTCACCGCAAAAACAAGGTGCGCCGTGTGAGAAGCTCGGCGCACCTTGATATTCTACCGAACTGGCCGATATTGTCAACGGCGTTTTACTTGGCTGACCGCCGCCTGGGCCGCCGCCAGCCGGGCGATCGGCACGCGGAACGGGCGAGCAACTGACGTAGTCCATGCCGACGCGTGGCAGAAGGCCACGCTGGCGGGCTCGCCGCCCTGCTCGCCGCAGATGCCGACTTCGAGGTTCTTGCTGGTCTTGCGGCCGCGCTCGATGCTGATCTTGATCAGCTCGCCGACGCCGATCTGGTCGATGCTCTGGAACGGATCGCCGGGCAGGATCTTCTTGCCGAGGTAGTCCGGCAGGAAGCCGCCGATGTCGTCGCGGCTGAAGCCGAAGGTCATCTGCGTCAGGTCGTTGGTGCCGAAGCTGAAGAACTCGGCGACCTCGGCGATCTGGTCGGACAGCAGGGCCGCCCGCGGGATCTCGATCATCGTGCCGACCATGTGCTTGATCCTCTTGAGGCCGAACTTGGCCAGGACCTCCTTGTAGACCTGGCTCGATGATCACCTGCTGGTTGCTTGATCTCGTTGACGTCGCAGACGACCGGGATCATGATCTCCGGGTGGGGCTTCTTGCCTTCCTTGATCAGCTCGGCCGCGGCCTCGAAGATCGCCCGCACCTGCATGGCGGTCGACCTCGGGATAGGTGATGCCCAGCCGCACGCCGCGATGGCCCATCATCGGGTTGCTCTCGTGCAGGGCCTCGGCCCGCTTGGTCAGCTCGTCCATGCTGATGCCGAGCGACGTTGGCCAGCGCCTGGCGCTTCTCCGGGTCCTCGCGGCACGAACTCGTGCAGCGGCGGATCGAGCAGCCGGACGACCACCGGCAGGCCGTCCATCGCCTCCATCGTGCCCTTGATGTCGCCTTGACGTACGGGAACAGCTCATCGACGGCCTGCTTGCGCTCTTCCTCGCTCTTGGACATGATCATCTTGCGCAGGATGAACAGCGGCTCGTCGCGAGCCCTTGCCGTAGAACATGTGCTCGGTGCGGAACAGGCCGATGCCCTCGGCGCCGAACGCCGCGGGCCTTGGCGGCGTCCGCCGGCGTGTCGGCGTTCGTGCGGACGCCCAGCGTGCGGACCGCGTCGCAGATCTTCAGGAAGTCCATCAGGACGACGTTCTCCTCGCCGGCGGCCATCATCGGCAGTTGGCCGGCGTAGACGTTGCCCTTGGTGCCGTTGAGCGTGATCCAGTCGCCCTCGTTGAAGGACGGTGTCGCCGACGCGGAACTCCTTCTTGCGCCAGGTCGACGTGCAGGGCGCCGCAGCCGACGATGCAGCACTTGCCCCAGCCGCGGGCGACGAGGGCCGCGTGGCTGGTCATGCCGCCGCGCTGCGGTCAGAATGGCCTGGGCGGCCCGCATGCCTTCGACGTCCTCCGGGTTGGTCTCTTCGCGGACGAGGATGACCTTCTTGCCTTCCTTGGTCCAGTTGACGGCATCGGCCGCGGTGAAGACCACCTGGCCGGTGGCGCCGCCGGGACCGGCGGGCAGACCCTTGGCCAGGACCTTCTGGTCCTTCTCGACCGTCGGGTCGATGATCGGGTGCAGCAGCTCATCCAACTGGGCCGGCGTCACGCGGATGACCGCCTCTTCCTTCGTGATGAGCTTTTCCTTGACCATGTCCACGGCCATGCGGACCGCGGCGGGACCGTTGCGCTTGCCGACGCGGCACTGCAGCATCCAGAGCCGGCCCTTCTCGATCGTGAACTCGATGTCCTGCATGTCGTGATAGTGCTTCTCCAGCTTCTTCTGGATGGCGTCCAGTTCCTTGTAGACCTTGGGCATGGCCGTCTCCAGGGACGGCAGGTGCTTGTTCTGCTCGCTCTTGGTGGCCTCGTTGAGCGGGTTCGGCGTGCGAATGCCGGCCACCACGTCCTCGCCCTGGGCGTTGACCAGCCATTCGCCGTAGAACTTGTTCTCGCCGGTGGCCGGGTTGCGGGAGAAGGCCACGCCGGTGGCGGAGTCCGTCGCCCATGTTGCCGAAGACCATCGACTGGACGTTGACCGCCGTGCCCCACTCGTCGGGGATGCTTCTCGATCCGGCGATAGGTGATGGCCCGCTTGCCGTTCCACGAGGCGAAGACGGCGTCGATGCCGCCCCACAGCTGCTTGTCGGCGTCATCCGGGAATTCCTTGCCCAGGACCTCCTTGACCTTGGCCTTGAACGCGTCGCACAGCGCCTTCAGGTCGTCGGCGGTCAGGTCGGTGTCGAGCGTGTAGCCCTTGTGCGTTCTTCATCTCGTCCATGATCCGCTCGAGCTGCCGGCGGATGCCCATGTCGTCCTTCGGCTCGATCCCGGCGGCCTTCTCCATCACCACGTCGGAGTACATCATGATCAGCCGCCGATAGGCGTCGTAGACGAACCGCTCGTTGCCGCCGGTCTGCGCGATCAGGCCCGGGATGGTCTTGCTCGTCAGGCCGACGTTCAGCACCGTCTCCATCATGCCCGGCATGGACTTGCGGGCGCCGGACCGCACCGAGACCAGCAGCGGATTCGTCGCATCGCCGAACTTCTTGCCCATCACCTTCTCGACCTTCGCCATCGCCTTGGCGACCTCCTCCTTGAGGCCCTGCGGGTACTTCCGCTTGTTCTGCATAGAAGTACACGCACACGTCGGTGGTAATCGTGAAACCGGGCGGAACGGGCACGCCGAGCTTCGCCATCTCGGCCAGATTGGCCCCCTTGCCGCCCAGCAGATTCTTCATCCCCGCGTTGCCCTCGCCCTTGCCGCCTCCGAAGAAGTACACCATTTTCTTTGCCATTCCAACCATCTCCTATTAGTCCGTTTGCCTGTTCAACCCAATCGCACCTGAGAGTTTCGCCCCGCCATCTGCGGAAGGGGGACCCCCAACGCACCTTTTCGCGTTGGGGACCCCAGTTCGATAGCGGCGATCCTGGGGCAAATAAAGCGCGCGAGTATAGTCCCCGCCCCCACCGGTGTCAATGCCGAAAACCAGCGAATTCCAACCGCCGAGGAGCCCCTCTAAACCCGCTCGCGCAGAGACGCCGGGACGCAGAGATCAGAAGACAACAATGGCCCTTTCGACCCGGCATGCTGCACCCCGGAACGGGACATAATTCTTTTCCTGTCAATGACTTACGACTCCAAGGACAAGAATAGGACAGTCGTCTGAAGGACGGTGTCGCACAGCGCCGCCTGTCGTGTTGACGCAAGACTCAAGGAATGTTCGCTATTCTCATTGACAGACGACTGCGTTGAGGGATGAAATGGGCGCCATGAGTATCTTGCAGAGCGTTGGACTACACTTTCAGGAATCCATGTCCGGATATCTGGGCAAGGGTCAATCCGATCCGGCCAAGGGAGAGGAACTCGGGCGCCATCAGGGCGACCGGATTCGCTTTGATGTTCGTATCACGATACAGGATCTGAGCCGCTTCGTGAAGATAACCGAGCACCAGGCAGCATTGACGGGCACTGTGACCAGCAGCGTCTTTGGCGGCACATACCCGATCGTCGATGGGGCCTTCCGCCTATTCTCGATCGATCCTGCGACGGGCATCAGGCAAATGGTGTACGCCTTCAAATTCACGGCTGCGGACGGCCGGAAATACTACCTTCACGGCCACAAGGCGATTCACCACCACCGCGGCAAGGCCGATGTGGTCGAGCGACATGACACGCCTGTTCGCGGTCGTTTACCAGGGTGATGATGAGCACGCCCCTGTCTACGGAGCGGGCGTGCTGTCTTTCGAGTTGAAGGATACTGCGTCGCTGGTGTCATCCATCGAGATCACCAATGCGAAGACTCTGAAGCAGCGCATCGCGGCGTATTTGACCTTTATATCTTTCGTGTTTGCTCCACTGCGGGAAGAGTACCTGAAGAACCTGCGCGTGGACTATCAAACGGAATATGAGAACCTGGTACTTTCCGGCGTGCTGAACGGTCGCGACGGTGCGCGGGACTTCTTCCTGGTTTCCGGCGTTCATGAAAAGGGCTTTCCCTGGGGTGATGACGAGTCCTTCTGGGACGTTCTGCTCGCGGTGGGTGATGGCAACGGCGGCTACGTCAAGTATGGCATCACGGACCATGCTCTGGAGGGATTGCGGCTCGACGTCGAACACGGCAGCTATCGCTATCGCGGCCCGATTTTCGCCCTTGGTTCCGGCTTTGTGACATCCTTTTCCCAGATGCGTGCAGGCGCCGCCTCTGGTCCCGTGCGAGGCAGACTTCGAGATTGATTTCGAGGCCCGACCGATGGGGCCCGTGTCCTACCCGCTGCCGGTGCTGGGCAGGTTCGCCGCACCTCTGGTAGCGAAGATGCGTGAAGCGCTGCCGTCCGAACATCCACTGGGTATGTCCATCACGCCGCATACCGTGATCGTTCGCTCCGGCAACCTGACGATCCAGCAACGGGAGGAGCACGATGCTACGGCGGGTCCTTCCGAAGTATGGCAGATCGACGTCGGCAGAACCTTCGGTGAAGCGGAGCGGTCCACGTTCCATAGTTTCAAGGAACCGACGCTGTTTTATGGGTACGTGTGCGCGTTGCGGCCGAGCCAACACGCCGCACGCGTCCAGATTCACACGCGCACGCTGCGCGATGAGCGCGAGCTGTGGGCCAAGGACCAACTGGATCGATTTCTCGGCAAGGTCCTCTCGCGTATTGCCTCGGCGGAAATGCTGCTGGAGGGAGACAGCCTGAAAGTGCGGAGACTGGCGGCCCCCAACGGCCACGGCGACCACGGCAGTCTGTTTGTCAAACTGGGAGAACCGATCCTGGAAATCAACAACGACCATTTCCCTACGGCCGTCTTTCAGCGCCGGATCATCAAGGTGCGCGATCCGAGCGGCGACGAGTGCCTGGCGTTGGAGGAAGATATGTCGCGGATGCGGCTCGAGGCCGTCAACTCCGACAGGAAGGTGATGGTGGCCTCCATCCGGGACGAAGACAAATCCGTGGCACTGGATCGGGTCTTGGAAGAAACCGGCTTCCTGAAGTTGCTGGAGAGGCGTCTGGCGGAGACAGGAAAATCCAGAACGGAGTTCTCCATTGTCATCAAGCCCAACTTCATGTTCGCCTATGATAAGACCGATCCCAGCACCTACACCGATCCGGCGTTGGTCGGGCAGTTGGCGGAGCGTCTGCGGGAGAAGGGTTTTGAACGGATTGTAGTCGCCGAGGCCCAGAGCACGTACGGCGAGTATTTCGATCGGCGCAGCGTGCGGGAAATGGCCGACTACCTGGGGTTCGACGGGACGGCGGGCTATGCGGTGGTGGACATGACGGAGGACGCCGAGGAGTATCGCGATCTCGGGCCCCACCTGGGCTATCATCCGGTCTCGACGGTGTGGCGGGATGCCGATTTTCGCATCTCCTTCGCGAAGAACAAGACGCACGCGTACGCGTACTATACGCTCACCCTCAAGAACATCTATGGCGCACTGCCCCTGGCCAACAAGTTCCGGGAGTATCACTGCCACCGGGATATCTACCATACGGGCCTGGAATACCTGGCGGCTTTCCCGGTCCATTTCGGGCTGGTGGACGCCTATGAGAGTGCGGATGGACCGTTTGGCATTTTTGCCGATCCGCTCCCCAATCCGACCCACACCATGATCGGCGGCGCAGACCTGGTCGCGGTGGATTGGGTGGCCGCGACCAAAATGGGAATGGATCCCATGATCAGTCCGTACATGCGTCTGGCAGTCCAGGCCTTTGGCAAGCCGCAGATAGAACTGGTTGGCGATGCGAGCATGTACCGGCCTTGGCTGAATGTGCCGGTCGGTCTGACGCTGTTCACTCACAAGGGCCTGGACGCAAACTACCACTTCGGCAACCTGATTTACACCGTCTGCGCAGATGGACGAGAAACACTTTACCCACAAGAGCACGGCCCTCCACGTCAAGCTGCTGCGACGACTGACCGTGCCGCTGCGCCGTACGTTCTTCATACGCAGCCACGAAAGGCCCACCTGGTGCAACCGATTTGCCAGTTGGGTGACATACAAACTGGGGTTTTGAAGCCACTTCCGCTGTCAGGGATGGCCCTTCGAGCGGACAAGAGGAAAGGAGTTCAGCATGGCCAATGAGGAGAAACGCACCTTCCAGAGGCTGGATGCGGTGTTCCAGAGTGCTCCGGAGCTGCCCCTGGACGGGAGCAACAAGTACGCCGTGGTGAGCGATGTCCATCTGGGCGACGGAGGGCAGGCGGACAACTTCCACCCTAACGAGCAGGCCTTCGCGACGAGTCTGAAGTACTACCGTGGCAACAACTACTCCCTCATTCTGCTCGGAGACATTGAGGAGTTCTGGCAGTTTGATATGGAGAAGATCCTGGACCGCTATGAATCTTCCATCTACAGACTGATCCGAGCCTTCCCGCCGGTGCAGGTACACAGGGTGTTTGGAAATCATGACATCGACTGGGGAGCACCGCCGGATCCGATCCTGAACGAGCCAACCAAATCCCAGGGTGCGCACCGAGGGACTGAAGCTGGTGGACGGGGCCGGCAAGCCCTGCCTTTTTCTCGTTCATGGGCATCAGGGGACGGCAGGGTCGGACAAGTATGCCTGGATCAGCCGGTTTGCCGCCCGCGCCCTGGCGCCCGTAGAGTGGATCGGCCGGCTGGTGGGGATCGAGGGCGCCAGGAATCCCTCCAGCCCGGATTCCCAGGTGCCCGACAACTTTGAGGCGATTCGGTACTCGTGGGCGAAAAAGAAGCGGTTGCTGCTGATCTGCGGCCACAGCCACCGCGCCATGTTCGCCTCCAAGCCGTGGAGCGCCTATCTGCGGGAGCAGATCGCCAGGCTGAACGCGCAGATCCAGGCAGCCCCCGGCGTGCCGGAGACGGAGAAGTTGTACACGGAGCTGATCCTGCGCAACGACCAGTTACGGGAAGAGCGGGAGCATGGCCGCGACGTGGAACCTTTGGCTTCCCAGCCCAAGCCGTGCTACTTCAACACCGGTTGCTGCCTGTATACGAAGGGCCCTACCTGCATAGAGATAGAGTCCGGGCAAATCCGATTGGTGAAATGGACCAGGATGCCTACGGGCGAAGGCCGGCGAGACGTTTTCCAGGAAGGGGTCATCGCAGACTTCCTCAAGGAACTGTCATGACCCGCCGCCTCGCGGAGGAACGGCGGTGCGGGAATGAAGAGGGTCCACAGCCGGGGGCGGCTGTGCCACATTCTGCACGGGAGAACAAGATGAGGGCAGGTACGTTAGGCTATCTCGCGGTCACGCGGGCGCGCTCGGCGACGTAGCGATAGGAGTACAGCCAGCCGTTGGCGACGTACCAGACGTTCTTGCGATTGGCGACGTGGGCGAGGTGCTGCATCAGGGTCGAGCCTTGCTGACCGTCGATGCCGGGGCGCGGATCGTAGATCACGCTGTTCTTGAAGCGGTCCGGGTGCCAGAGGGCGTAGAAGACGCCGCCGGCCTCGACCACCTCGTCGAACCTCCTATTTAGATCGGCTACGTCCTCGGCATTGTAGCGGCCATGCGGCTCGCGCTGCTCCAGGATCCGGTCGTAGCCTTTGGTATTCAGGCCGCCCACGCCGTAGAAGTGGCGCTGCTCGTTCCATGGGACCAAGGCGATGCTCGTCGGGTTGTCCAGCCAGTTGAAGCCGCGCACGAACAGGAACTCGCCCGTGTCGAGGCGCAGGATCTTCTCATCGATGTAGCCGGTGGTCAGAATGTGCTCGTAGATTCGTCCACCGTAGGGGATCTTGTGCAGGTGCTGGAGGATGTCGTCGCGGCAGCCGAAGATCTCGGCCTGATAGCCCCGGACGGAATACGCGTTGGCGTCCCTGGGATGCGTCTGGCCGTGGACGGCCGGCTCCCAACTGTTGTCTTCGCGGTCGAGTTCCTGCTGCATCCGTTGCCACGTGGTTTCGCCGCCGGCGGAGCGGCTGTTGATCGCGATCGACAGCGGCAGGTGGAAGCTCCGGCACACGTGCAGGGCCGCCTGGTAGTTGTCGGAGGCATCGTCGGTCTCGCCCTTCCAAGCGGCGCCCGGATTCGCCCAGGGATTGCAGCCCCAGTTGTCGTTGGACAGCGTATAGGCGGCCTGGCGGTTGTCGTAGTACTTGGCGATCGAGAGGAACTTCACTGAGCCGATGCTCTCGAACTGCAGCTCGATCGTGGGGGCGTTCTTGAAACCGACGGAGATGTACGCCTTGTCGGCCTGGGGGTCGAACCGGGCGCACTCGATGCCGTTGAAGAAGTCGGCGGCGGTTCGCGCCTCCAGCGGCGACCAGGGTTCCGTCCCCCGGTCCCGCCGACTGACTCGTGCATTCGGCGCGAGCGCCCTTGACATCGAAGATGTAAGTCACTGGGTACTGAAAGCCCCATTTCTGCCACTGGGCCTGGTCGATGGAGATCACAAGGTCGACAGTCGTCGCCTTCAGTTGGGGGCCTGCAAGGACAGAGGCACACAATGTCACGAATGCCGCGCCGACGATCTTGTTCAGTCTCATCGCTTTCTCCTGTGAGCGCCGCAACACGGCCCGTCTGAGATTCCCCGAACCACCTTGTCCCGGCGTGTCCACGCCGGGACCGGTCATTGTACCGCGTCCCCTCGCCACGTCCACTCCCTCCCGGTTTCCGTGGCAGGGCAATCGCATGTGGGCGCGGGCACACTTGTGGCATCGGCATCCTGCCGATGATTCATGGGCTGGAAGGGGCCCCCAACGCGGAATTCTGCGTTGGGGACCCCACGCCCATGCCACGTCGGTACAATGCCCACATGCAATTGTCCTGGCTTCCGTAGGGTGGGCTGTGCCCACCAATCTCCAAGGGATAGGCCGGATGAAAAATGGTGGGCACAGTCCACCCTACGCAACTGCATTGTGTGAGGCGTCACCCCGTATTCGTCATGCTGAACGGAGTGAAGCATCTGGCCGGCAGATGGAACCAACGCCTGTTCCTGTATTTGGCCCAGATCCTTCGCTAACGCTCAGGATGACAGAAAGGGGCAGCGCCGCCACGAGAGTCCATCGCACACCGCCGCGTCACGGCAGGCGGCGCGGCGGGACGTAGACGGGGGCTTCGGTGGGGTAGAACTCGGTGCGGAAGATGCCGATCAGCGGGTCGGTCAGGTACTCCATCGAGAAGTACAGGTTGCCGTGGGCCCCCTGCTGGCGGCAGAGGTTGTGCTGGCGGCGGATGAGATCGAGGTTGCGCGGAGCCGGTTTGCCGGTGTCGTCCTGGTAGAGGGACAGGCCGGGGATGATGCGCTGCAACGAGGGATCGACCTTCTTCCACTGGGCGATCTGGCGGGACAGCTCAGCAGTGTTGTCCGTGTAGGCCATGGGGACCACGTAGTCGATGGTCTTTTCGCGGAGCCAGCGGGGCCATTCCTGGTACGCCGCGTCGGCGGATTCCGGGGTGCTCATGACCGCGGCGGTGACCTGTACGTTGGGCTTGAGGCCCTTGACCCGCCGGTACACGTCGCGGACCAACTCCGTGACGCCCAGCTTGCGGAACTCGGTCCACTTGGCCTGGCGGCGCTTCCAGTCCCAGAGGTTCATCTGGTGTGCGCCCTTGGGCGCCAGCGGGCTGCGGCCCGTGGACCGGATCACGTCCTCGCGGTTGAGGTAGCGGCCGCCGGCGGCGAAACCGGTGATGCGCTGCACGGCAGCAAGCTGGATGGACTTGGTGGGGCCGTCGATGATCAGCAGCTTGCCGCCCTTACGAACGAAGCGCTCGATGTCGCCGGCTGTGCTCTCCGGAATCAGGTAGACCGCCGGCAGGACGAGAACGGTATTGGCCGTCAGCTTGTCGATATTCTCCGAGGGGATCGCGGTGGGCCGGTAGCCCAGCCGGGTCAGAGTCAGGCGCGGGCGGCTTCCAGGCGCACTGCTGCCGTATTCGGCGCGGTTGGCCGCCGTGGTCGTGAGATGGATGGTGGCGCCGTTGGTCGTCCAGATGCCCAGCACGAGCTTGACCGTCGCGGCCACAGCAGGCGGCATTTCATTCTCCGCGTGCCAGTTCAGCAGCAGCACCGCCCCCCGGCCGAGCTTGTTGAGAGCCAGCGCGGGCGTGCCATCGTGAAAGTCGGCGATGACCAGCGCCGTGGTGGGTTTGGCCAGAGGATTGCCCGTGATCGTGGCGCCGGCGGGAAAGCTGGTGAGGCGCTCGCGCGCGATCGGCGCGAAGCCGTAGCGGCGGGCGAACGTCGTCTGGCAATAGCCGCAGTAGCACTGGTGCGGGCCATAGCGAATGTAGTCGAGATGGAGACCGTCGATGTCGTATTTGCGAAGGCACTCGATCATCAGGTCGCTTTCGAAGCGCCGGACCTGGGGGTTGCTGAAGTCGTACCAGAGGCCGCCCGCGCCGTCCTGCACAGCCCAATCCGGGTGCTGGTCCAGAATGTGCCGGGCTTCCGGCGCGCCGTAGGCGCCGTTGACGAACCAGGCGTGTACCTGAATGCCGCGCTGATGACACTGCCGGACCATGTAGTCGAGCGGGTCGTACCCGGGCTGAACGCCCTCGGCCATTGGGGACAGGCTGCTCTGGAAGTAGGCTTGGCCGCCCCAGTACCACACGAGGACAAACGCCGCATTGAGATTTGCGCGCTCGATCCTGGCGACCAGAGCATCCGCGGCGGCCGGCGTTTTGATCTGCGTGCCGTGGACCCAGACCCCGCGCAGCTCCGGCGTCCGGGCGCCGAACAAACACGCAGGCAGGAAAAGGACTGCCAGGAACGGTAGGATGTAGACTTTCATCACCCAACTCCCCTGATACCCGACCCCGGTTGTGGAACAGTTCCCAGAAAGGATACCAGAAGTGCGGCTACGATGCGACAGGTTTCCCCCACGGCGCAAGACCCGGGTGTGGCCGGCATTCGGTGGCGGATTCACACCGCGTAGAGCGAGCAGCCGCTCGACAGATGCAAATCCTCTCCGACCTCGCGGGCCGTGTCACCGCCCGCGAGGTCGGAAAGCTTTCCGAATGGTGCGGCTGCGGCGTGCCGCCTCAGCGTTTCTCTTTGCCCTGCCAGACGCCCGTCGTCTGAATCTGGGCGGCGGTCACGTAGATCTGGAGGACGCTGCCTTTGACCGTCGTCTCCAGCAGGAGATTCTGCTGGTCCTGGCACGACCATTGGAAGGTCCCGTCCATACGGACGGCCAGCACGTCCGGCAGAAGCGAGGTGTCAAACACGGCCGGGCCGCCGGTCATGAACTGGGTCGCCCGGGCCACCAGGCCGACATCCAACTTGCTGCCGTCCACGGTGACCGAGCCGCCGATCGTGAAGGATTCATTGTTGCCGGGCAGAGCGCCGCTGGCTGTGGTCGGAAACGTCAGCGTGTTGGGGTCAATGCCAAAAGGCCCGCGGGCCGTCCGACCCGAGAAAAGGACGTTGCTGGACAGCACGATGGGGATCTCCACGGTGCCGGCGCCATCGCCGCCGATCTTCGCCTCATGCTGCAGAAAGGCGGTCTCCACGAGAAACTCGTTGAGCGTGGTCTTGAGGCCCGTGAGATTCACGGTCATGGTCAGCAGGCTGCTTTCCGGGGTGTAGGTGACCTCCGGCTTGTCGATCTTGGCCTCTTTGCCGTCGATGAAGGCCTTGAGCGTAAGCGTGCACGCGGCTTCCAGCACACCGCCCCGGAACTCGTAGACGGCAGCGTTCGGATCGACCGGCTCCGGTCCCAGAGTTGGGTAGGCATACCAGGCGACGCCTTCGAACGCCCAGGTGTCGGCATACTGGTTGATCAGCTTGTCCTTCTCGGCCTCCTTGATCGTGTAGAAATGACCGCCGAGCGTGTCGGACCAGAAGCGGTAGACGGCCCTGGTTCCCGCCGGCTGCTTGCCCTCCGGATAGGCGTAGAACTTCGCGCCCTCGAACACCCAGACATCCGGATATTGCTGGATCAGCTTGTCTTTTTCCGTCTCTTTGATCGTGTAGAAATGGCTGCCGAGCGTATCCGACCAGAACCGGTAGACCGGCAGCAGGTTCGGATCGCTGGCCCGGATGTAGGCATAGTAGGCCGGCCCTTCGAACGTCCAGACGCTCGCGTATTGATGGATGAGCTTGTCCTTCTCCGCCTCGCTGATGGTGTAGAAGTGCTTGCCCGTCGTGGGAGACCAGAACCGATAGACCGGCACCAAAGCGGAGGACTCGTAGGCGCCCATGTCGATCGCCGCATCCGCGCGGCGGGGATGGCCGTCCAGATCCAGCTCGCCGTCCCCGGGCACATAGTTCGGATCGCCGGCATCGAGCAACGGGGAAGTGACCTTGAGATGGTAATCGCCCTGGGCCCAGACCGCGTTGGGATCGTTCGGCTCGACCGCCACGTTGGGGTCCCGGACATTGACCCAGCCGCCGTTCTTCACGAACACCGGGTCCTCGGCCATGTTCTGGCCCGAAGGACACAGAGCCGGTTTGATATCGCAGTAAACGACATTGTTGCAGTCCTGACCGGCGAGCTGATCGGGCGCATTGGCGAACAGGATGGAGTTTGCCACCACCACGTTCGGGGTGCAGAAGACGCCAGCGCCCCGGCCGCCGGTCGAGGGATCATTGACGTCGGTGCGCGGCGTGGGCTGGTACACGACGTTGCCCACGACGGTGCACTGGCGGACGGCGCCGGATGCACACCAGATTCCGCCGCCGTTGCCGTGGTCCACCCAGCCGGCAGGATCCGCGACATGGCCGCGGCCGGCCCGGTTGCCCGTGACCAGACCGCTGCTGATGTCCAGCAGAATGCTGAAGAGGCCGCCGCCGTCGCCGGCGCCGGAGCCTCGGACCTCGTTGGCGTCCGCGCTCGGCATTCCTTCATCCCCGGCGCGGTTGGCCTCGAGGATGCACCGGTCCAGAGTAGCGGTATCGGCGTACAGACCGCCGCCGCGACCGCCCCGACCACAGATGGCACCTTGTCCACCGGCGCCGGCTACGTTGAGCGAGATGGTGGAAGTGGCCATGCGGACCGTATCGCCGCAGATGCCGCCGCCGTCACCACCATTGCCGGCCGCCCCCTGGCCACCGTCACCGCCGGCGCCCGCCGTGTTGCGGGACACCGTGGAGGAAATCACACTGATATCGGAATTCACGCTGCCAATCCCGCCGCCGTTGCCGCCGGTACCGCCCTGCCCTTCTTTGGAGGCGGCTCCACTACCGGTGGCATTGCCGCGAATGAGGCAGCCCACCACCTGGACGACGGCATTCTCACAGTACAGGCCGCCGCCGGGACCGCCGTTGGCGTCTTCGTCCCCGCCGGGCAGCGTGCCGTTCTCGATAATCCGGCAGTACATCAGGTCCAACGTGCTTTTCTGGCAGTAGACCGCCCCGCCGGCGGAGGCCAGGCCGTGGGTGATCGTCAGACCCGAGATCACGATGTCATTGCAGTCCACAACGTAGAAAGCCCGGTGCGGCTCCTGGGGCGTTCCAGCGCAATCGATGACCGTTTTCTCGACCGTATTGGGATCCAGCGGGTTAGCGCCCTGGATAGTGAGGACCTTGCCCTGCAAATTGACATCCCAGTTGCCCGGTCCGCTGTACGTGCCGGGGCTCACGATGATGGTGTCGCCCGCCGCCGCCGCATCCACCGCGGCCTGAATCGTCTTGAGATCGGTTTCGCCGTCGCCGACGCGCAAGGTCGCGGCGTCCAGCGCGAGCGGGGAGAGGGCCGCGCACAGAAGGACGGCCAGAGACCATCTACGGCAAAGTCCAGTTTTCATCGGTGTTCCTCCTCATGGGACAATTATTTATGGCCAATCATGCCAACTTGCCCGCAGCGCCGCTGCGCGTTGGGGATGTACTTTCGTCCAACGTCGCTTCCGTGCACATCGCCGCCAACCTATGGCCAAGTCCATGCCCAAGCTCGAGTCCTGTACCCCCAGTTGCACCATAGTCGTCATCTGGCAAGGACCCGATAATGTTACCACATCGGCGTCGCTAACGCAACTGAAATCAGGCCCCGGTGCGGAAATCGAGGCCGGCAGCGTGTGACGGCCGCCCCCCAGCACCGAAAAGCAGGGCATAGTGCCCTACCCGGCCCCGCTGGCGTTATTCGGCTTTCGGAGGGACCCAAGACACGAAAATCTTCTGCAAAACAGGGGTCAGGGCCTTGCTCCAGACCGCGTAGCCCTGGTCATTGAGGTGGAGTTGGTCCTTCAGGAACAGGTTGGCCGCGGGCATGCCGTCGGGACCGAGAAGAGGCGTGCCCAGATCGGTGAAAGTGAGGCGATTATCGCTCTTGCAGAAATCGGCCAGCAAATCGTTCGCCTTCTGCGCTTGGGGCCAGAGCGACCAACGGGCGCGGCTGGGCTTGATGCCGAGGAAAACGATGCGCGTCGCCGGCTGCCGGGCGTGCACAAGCCCGATAAACCGGCGGCAGTCCTCGAAGACCCGTTGGGCGGACTTGCCGGCGGCCAGATCGTTGTCCCCCGCATAGAAGACAATGACCCTCGGCTTATAGGGGAACACGATGCGATCGGCAAAGTGGACGACGTCGGAGACTTGGGAGCCGCCGAAGCCCCGGTTGACCACGGGCAGATCGGGGAAACTCTCGTGCGTACGCCACAGGCGGATGCTCGAACTGCCGACGAACAGCACCGGATCGGCCGCAACGGCATTGCGACTATCCCAGTCCGCGAATGCCTTGATCTCCGCCGCGAACCGGTTCGGGTCCGGGTCCGCCGGCTGGCCCCCGCCGGCCCGCGACAGGATACTGATAACGGCAAGCCCGACGATCACCACATTCGCTGCCATAGAATCACCCTTTCCAATCATGCCGCCCGGAATTGTACTGAATCGGCCGCCAGACACCAAGGGATTTGACGGCATCCGTCACAAAGATGTGCCGCCCTGTTGTACCAGTGAGCTTCGTCGGATAAGATAATCAGGGGTGCCGAGGATCTCCCGAACTGCTCGCTCTCGGGAGGACCCGCCGACACCCCACGTGTAAGAAGCCGCAAGTCAAGATGATCGAACCGGATCGACATAAAGGGTGCCAGCGGTCTCCAGCACGTCACTGCGGAAGGTTGCACCGGCACCCCTTCGTATAGGAGCTATTCCCAAGATACGTGCGCGGGTAACGGCCACGCACGCATCGGCTACAAACCGCGTTTCTTCAGTGACACACTGACGCCGCCTCCCTGCTGATAGAAGACCGTTTCCAGGTCCGGGTTGGTGGTGATCGCTGCGAGGAACTTCGGGTCGGCCATGCCGGGAGTGATATTGTGGGCGACGATCAGGCCGCCGGGGCGAACCTTCGGCAACATCTTGGTCAAGTAGTCACTGTACCCCTCTTTGTCAGCATCGATGAAGCACAGGTCGACCGGACCCTGGACCTGCGCCACTTTCTCGTGGGCATCCCCTTCGATCAGCGTCACGATGTCGTCGACACCGGCCTTCTTGAAGTTCTGCCGGGCCAGGGCGGCGCGCTCGGCGTCGATCTCGAAGGTGGTGAGCCTGCCGCCGGTCGTCTTCAGGGCCAGGCACTGCCAGAGGCCCGAATAGCCGTTCGAAGTGCCGATTTCGACAATCTGCTTGGCGCCGATCGTCTCGGCCAGGAGTCGCAGGAACCGGCCATCTTCCACCGGTACGTTCATCATGCCCCTGCCCCCGCGCGGGTCCAGCTCATCCAGGACAGCCAGGATCTTCTTCTCCGCCTCGTTTTTGGCCAGGGGGGGCTTGCTCATCGACGCTCCGCCCGCACCCTGCGGGCCCATGCGGCCGCCGCCGGGACCACGCATCCCACCGGGGGGACCGCCGGGACCGGGTTGGCCCGGGCGTCCCGGAAACTGCTGCCGCTGCTCCTTCATCTTGGCGATCAACTCGCCGACCTTGTCCATATTCTTTTCCTGGTAGGCCTTGTCGAGGTCATCGAGCCAGGATCCCATCGGCCCGCCCGGGCCGGGACCGCGGCCCCGGTCCTGGGCCACCAGCACGCCGACCGCTATCAGTAGACTCACCACGACGAAACTCACTATTGCTGTCCTTCTCATCGTCAACTCCCTTCAGATTTCGATCCCCATAGAATCAACTCCGGTGCACGTGCCACATTATCACTAACATAGTGTCCGTCTGCCGACAGCGGTTACAACTTCCCGCCGGAATTCAAACCAGGCCAGTCCAGCCGGCCGGCGGCGGCGCAGGAAGGAGACACGCAAGGGGGATAATACGGATCAGAACGTCAGCCGCTTCCCGAAGGAGCTTCCGTCGGACCTATGGGTCCCATAGATCGGCTGCTCCTTCCTACTGGTGCCGCAGCGCGATGATGGGATCGACCCGGGCGGCGTGCATGGCGGGATAGAGCCCGAAGATGATCCCCACGGCCATGCTGATCAGCAGGGGCAGGAATACGCCGTTGGCGGTAAGGACCGTGGGCATGCCGGAGAAGTAAGTGATGAGGTAGGGAATCAGGGGCCGCTCAGCGCCAAACCGATGAGACCGCCGATCGTGGAAAGCACGACGGCCTCGATGAGGAATTGATAGATGATCTGCTTGCGCTGGCCCCGATGGCCCGGCGGATGCCGATCTCGCGGGTCCGCTCGGTGACCGAGGCGAGCATGATATTCATGATCCCGATGCCGCCGACGAGCAGACTGATTCCCGCGATGGAGCCCAGCACGATATTGAACGTCCGCTTGGTCGCCTCGGCCTGCTGCAAAAGCGCCAGCGGGACGCTGATCGCGTAGTCCTCCTTTTTGTGGAAGGTCCGCAACACGCTTTCGATCGCCGCCGCCGTCACCTCCACGCGGGACACATCCTCGACCTGGACGATGATCTGGTGCAGCTCCACGCGCTCCGACTCGCGACCCGGACGTAAGCCGCGTGGCAGATGTCGCCGAAGTGTTCCAGGGCGACGTTGATGGGGATGTAGACATCGACGTCCTGGTCCGGCACCTGGATACTGCCGGCGTTGCCGCTTTCGTTCTGGATGATGCCGATCACCTCGAAGTTGTCGCCGCCCAGGAAGATGAGCTGGCCGATGGTGTTGGCGTTGGCCAGGAGCTTGCGGGCGCCGAACTCGGTGAGGACGGCGACCGGGGCCTGCCGGTCCTGGTCGATCGGCAGAATGACCCGTGCCGGCGAGGACCGGGCGGGACGAGATCGAACCACTGGGGGTCGTCCCCACGACGCGCAGCTCAATCGCCCGTTCGAGTTGCGGGCGTCCTTGCGAATCAGTTTCGCGGGAGCGATCTGGCGGATATTGCCGCAACTCTCGAGAATCCGGGTGAAATCCGCGTAGGTCAATCCGATAGACGCTCATGTACGAGAACCGGTGACGGCCTGCTCCTCCTGGGCCGATTTGGTGGACGAGATGATGATGTTATCGCTGCCGAGCCGGCGAATCTGGTCCAGGGCCTCCGTGCTCGCGCCCTCGCCGACGGACAGCATCGCCACGACGCTGCTGACCCCGAACACCACGCCCAGCATCGTCAGCAAGGAACGCATCCGATGCAAGAGCAAAGTCTCGATGCCCAGCAGAATATCCCGTGCGATTCTCGTCCGCCCCATAACCATTTACGATTTATGATTGTGCGCGATGACTGGCTGAAAAATCCGTCGCGGTTGTCCCCCAGGCCGTCCGACCGGTGTCGGCCAAGTCACAAAGCCCTAATTATAAATCATAAATCATAAGTAGCAAATCCCTTTCATTCGTGGCGCAGGGCGACGATCGGATCGACCTGGGCGGCGTGCATGGCAGGATAGAGCCCGAAGACGATTCCGATGGCCATACTGATACACAGCGGCAGGAAGATGCCGTTGGCCGTCACGACCGTCGGCATGCCGGAGAAGTGCGTGATCAGCAGCGGGATCAGGACGCCCAGCCCCAGGCCGATGAGACCGCCGATCATCGAGAGCACGACCGTCTCGATGAGGAACTGGTAGATGATCTGCCTTGCGCTTGGCCCCGATGGCCCGGCGGATGCCGATCTCCCGCGTCCGCTCGGTGACCGAGGCGAGCATGATGTTCATGATGCCGATGCCGCCGACGAGCAGGCTGATCCCGGCGATGGAGCCCAGCACGATGTTGAACGTCCGCTTGGTCGCCTCCGTCTGCTTGAGCAGCGCCAGCGGGACGCTCATGATATAGTCCTTTTTCTTGTGGAACAGCATCAGCATGTTCTCGATGCCCGCCGCTACGGCCTCCACGTGTTTCGGATCGTCCACCTGAATGATAATCTGGTGGAGCTCCACCCTCTCGCGCTCGAAGGAGCCGGCACGTCATTTTGCGCAAAAATGTCCCCATAGTACCGGCGGGCCACCTCCAGAGAGATGTAGGCGTCCGTTTCCTGGTCCGGGATCTGAATATTGCCCGCCTGCCCGCTCTCGCTCTTGATGATGCCGATGATCTCGAACACGTTGCCTCCGATGCGCAGGGTCTGGCCGATCGTGTTCTGGGTCGCCAGCAGCCGGCGGGCCCGAACTCCGTGAGAATCCACCACGGGCGCGCTGTTCCTCGTCGGCGCGCATCAGCAGCCGGCCGGCCACCACCTCGCGCGGCACCAGGTCGAACCATTCCGCCGTCGTCCCCACCACGCGCAGCTCCATCGTCCGCTCGTGCAGGCGAGCGTCCTTGAGCACCAGCTTGGCCGGGGCCGTTTGCCGGATATTCGCAAAGCTCGCCGCCAGCCGGCGGTGGTCTTCGTATGTCATGCCGTAGACGCTCAGCGAAGCACGCATGGTATTGGTCGCCTGCTCCTCCGCCGGCTTGACCGAGGAGATGATGATGTTGTTGCTCCCCAGCCGCCGGATCTGGGACAGGGCCTCTTTGCTGGCGCCCCCCCGACGGAGAGCATCGCCACCACGCTGCCGACGCCGAAAACCACGCCCAGCATCGTCAGGAACGAGCGCAGCTTGTGCAACAGGAGGTTCTCGATACCCAGCCAGATGTTCCGCACTATTTTCGCTTGCTGCATGTTATTCGTGTCTCAACGCAATGATGGGGTCCACCCGAGCCGCGTTCAGGGCGGGATAGATGCCGAAAACGATCCCGATGGCCATACTGACAAACAAGGGAAGGAAAATTCCATTGGCCGTAATGACGGTCGGCATGTTGGAGAAGTGCGTGATGAGCAGCGGGATCAGCACCCCGATGGTCAGGCCCATCATTCCGCCGGTCGTCGAGAGCACGACCGTCTCGATGAGGAACTGGACGATGATCTGCCGGCGTTTGGCGCCGATGGCCCGTCGGATGCCGATCTCGCGGGTCCGCTCGGTGACGGAGGCGAGCATGATGTTCATGATCCCGATGCCCGCCGACCAGCAGGCTGATGCCGGCGATGGAGCCCAGCACGATGTTGAACGTGTGCTTGGTGGCTTCCGCCTGGCGAAGCAGGGCGAGGGGGACGCTGACGCGGTAATCGCCCTTGGGGTGGCTCTGCTTCAGCATGCGTTCGAGCCCTTGGGAGACGGGTTCAACGTCTTTCGTGTCCTTGACCTGGACAATGAGCTGATGCAGTTCGACCAACTCGCGCTCCATCGAGCCGGCGACCGCCTCGGTGACGTAGTCTCCGAAGTCGCTCGCGCCGCGACCTCGATGGGGACGTACACGTCGATCTCCTGATCCGGGATCTGGACCGATTGCCGGCCTCACCCGCTCTCGCTCTTGACGATGCCGACGACCTCGTAGTCGGCCCTCCGATCCGCAGGCTCTGGCCGATGGCCTCTTCGGTCGCGAGCAACTTGCGGGTCCCAAACTCGGTGAGCACGGCGACCGGAGCATGCGCGCCCGTCGGACTGCCGATGATCGGCCCGGCAGTCGACCTCCCGCGGCACCAGGTCGAACCAGTCGGCCGAGGTGCCCATGACGCGCAGCTCCATGGTCCGTTGGCCGGGGTCCCCTCCTCGCACCAGTCTTGACCGGGACCTGCTCGATCGCGCGAACGTACGGTCATGCCGGCGGTGGTCTTCGTACGTCAGACCGTAGACGCTCATGTGCGACGGCGAACGCGCTGCGCCTGCTCCTCCTCCACCGACTTCATGGACGTGATGATGATGTTGTTGCTGCCGAGCTTTCGGATCTGCTCGAGGGCCTCCTTGCTGGCCCCCTCGCCGACGGACGAGCATGGCCACGACGCTGCCGACCCCGAAGACGACGCCCAGCATGGTCAGAAACGAGCGCAGCTTGTGCAGCAGCAGGTTCTCGACGCCGAGCCAGATGTTCCTTAGGAAGTTGCTTTGTCTCATGGGATCACCCGCTCTTCGTTACGCCTCGCGCGCCGTGCGCGTGGCATCCCGGTGCGCCGCGGCGATTCCTTCGACGTTACCGGCGGCCGGCTTGCCGGGTCCTTCAGCGGCTGAAAGCCGGGCGCGCCCTGGTGCGGCCCGCCCCTTCTCGATCCGGTCGATAAGACCGTCGATCATGTGCAGCCGGCACGGCGTAAGCGGCAATGTCCGGCTCGTGCGTGACCATGACGATGGTCTTACCCTGTCGTTCAACTTGGTCAGGAGCTCCATGATCTGACGCCCGTCGCCGAATCGAGATTGCCCGTCGGCTCATCCGCGAAGATGACCTGGGGGTCGTGGTCAGGGCCGGGCGATGGCCACCCGCTGCATCTGCCCGCCGGACAAGTCCGGTAGGACGAGTGCCGGTGGCAACTCGGTCGCCCAGCCCGACCTCCTCCGCCAGCTGCCCGAGCTCGCTCGGTGCCGCGGCATCGCGTCCCATCCCAGGTAGTACGAGCGGCAGCTCGACGTTGCGTTGTACGTCCTGAACTGGGGGATCAGATTGAAGCTCTGAAAGATGAACCCCAGGTATCGCAGCCGCAGCTCGCTGAGCGAATCGTCGTCCAACCGGCTGACGTTCTGGCCGTCCAGGTAATGCTCGCCGGAGCTCAGGCGATCGAGACACCCCAGGACGTTCATCATCGTGCCTTGCCCGAGCCGCTGGGTCCCATGATGGCCCAGAAATCACCCTTCTCGAACGTCACGTTGACGCCGACCGCGTTCCCACGCTTCCCGGTGCCCAGTCCCGGGCAGATCCTTCAGGGTTTTCCAGCCCGACGATCTCCCGTCCATTCTCCGGCAAACTCACTGCACTCATCTATTGGGTCCTCTCTGATCCTGGAGCCCGATTGACATGTTGTTCCGGGCGAACCCCGGCCGGCATCTTTCCCGCGGCGTCGTTCGCGCGCGACGTCGCGGGTGCCGGCCCCGGTGGCTCGGGACTCGCCGGTGGCGGCGGCACGGGCTCGGCCTCATCGGCCGCTTTAAGCTTTTCGCGGATCTGCCGCATCATATCGTCGGTGTTCACGCCGCGGATCCCGGCCAGCTTGCACCCGGTTCCACCGCCCCATTTCAGCGGGGGCTTCAGGAGAACCTGTTCTCCTTCCTGCACACCGCGGGCGACCCGGACGACGCTGTTGTTGTCGAGGGCCGCTTGACCTGCGCTCCTCCACCGCCCCGTCCTCGTGGAGTACATAGACGGTGGGCCGCCCGCCCACCCGCAGGACCGTCTCCAGCGGGACGTACACCGCCTCCGCATATTGCTCGACAATGATCTCCGCCTTGCAGTTCATGCCGCTGCGCAGGGAAATATCGTTGCTGTCGAGCGTGATTTCGGCCTTATAGACCTTCAAATCCGGATTCGTCCACATGCTCTGCGCATCGGGAGCGGCGCGATCCGCAGGACCGTGCCCATGAGCTTGCGGCCCAGCAGGGCATCGACGGTCACGACCGCCGGCAGGCCCGACGCGCACCTTCCGCAAGCTCGCCTCGTGCACGGCCACCTCCGCGATGATGGAGGTGGTTCGCGGCAGATAGATCAATTCCTGCCGCTCCCAGACCTCCACGCCGTCCGCCACCGGTCGGCGGTCATCAGGCGGATGGCCGCCCATGCCGCTGGTGGCATAGATGACCATGCCATCCGTCGGCGCGTACAGCTTGCCCTGGCTGATCTGATCGTCGAGCTTCGCCAGCAATTCCTGATAGCGGCGGTACTGCTGCTGGCAGCCGGCCCAGGGACGCGGTTGCCTGGGCAATGTTGGCACGGGCCCTGCCCTCGCCCGCTCCAAGGCCCGCTCGGCCTGCGTCACGTTGCTGGTGAGCTTGGCGATCTGTCGTTTGTACGTGTACTGTTTCAGCAGATTGGCGTCATTGCTCGCCACCTGCAGGTTCAGATTTGCCCGTTGCAGTGCCAGTTGGTCCGCCTGGAGTTGGGTCTTGGACAGGTACTTTTCATTGAACAGCCTCTGGGACCAGTCCAGGTAATCGGCCGCCTTGGTCCTCTCTTCCGCGTTGAGCTTGATCTTGCCCTCGGCGGCCGCGACGATGTTCTCGTACTCCCCGCCGTTGCCCGTGTATTTGTCCAGGTCCTGTTTGGCAAACTCCAACGCGAGTTCGGCCAGCTCCACGCTGCTCTGCGTCTGGCTCGTGACGATGGTCAACATCTCGCGGGCATTGATGAAGGAGGCGGCCGCGCTTCTTCACGATGATCTCGTGGTCGACCCGGTGGT
>CAVOUO010000016.1:0-18230 GCA_963699595.1 uncultured Planctomycetota bacterium | reverse complement strand
GGAATTTCGTCGGTGAGCCTGCCTGGGACTCCGCGGCCACCGCCAGCCACGACAACGCCGAGGCGATTGTCTTCGAGCTCATCGACCTGTCCGACACATCGGCAAGCTGCGGCAGGGCGACAACGTCCTGGCCATCCAGGGCCTGAACGCCTCCGCGAAGGACAGTGACTTCCTGATCGGCGTCGAGCTGACGGCCAGCAGGAGGACACTCGCGAGGGTCCGAGCGGCCCGCAGACGTACCTTGGTCCCATCGCCCTGACGCGGACCACCGCGAGGTCAAGGCCCGCGTCCGGGGCGGCAACACCTGGAGCGCGTTGGCCGAGGCGATTTTTGCCGTCGGGCCGGTGAAGGACAACCTTCGGATCAGCGAGATCATGTACCACCCGGGCGACGCGGGCCGGCCGGGTGACCCCAACACCGAGTACATCGAGCTGACCAATATCGGCGCCGAGCCCCTCGACCTGAGCTTCGTCCAGTTCACGAAGGGCGTCCGCTTCACTTTCCCCAATCTGCAACTGGCGCCGCACGCGTTCTGCCTGGTGGTCAAGGATCGAGCCGCCTTCGAGGCCCGCTATGGCCCCGGTCTGCCGGTGGCCGGTCAATACGCCGGAAGCCTGAGCGATAACAGCGAATGGATCGAATTGCAGGATGCCGCCGGCGCGATCATCCACAGCTTCCGCTACGAGGACAATTGGTTCCGCACCACGGATGGCTTGGGCTACTCGTTGACCGTCCGGTATCCGGATGCGCCCGCGACCTCCTGGAGCACGCCGGACGCCTGGCGTCCCAGCGTGGTGCCGGGCGGCTCGCCCGGGTCGGACGACAGCGGCGTCATCCCGGCGGCCGGGGCGGTGGTCATCAACGAGCTGCTGGCCAATCCTGCCGGCCAAGGCCCCGACTGGATCGAGTTGTACAACACGACCGACCAGGCGATCGACATCGGCGGCTGGTTCCTCAGCGACGATGCGGACCGGCCGACCAAGTACGAGATCGCCAAAGGCACCATCCTTACGCCGCACGCCTATCGGGTGTTTACCGACGACCGGCACTTCGGCAACCCCGGCGACCCCGGCTGCCACGAACCCTTCGGCTTGAGCCGGACCGGCGAGTCCGTGTACCTGTGCTCCGGCGCCAAGGGACAGGTCACCGGCTACCGCGAGCACATCAAGTACGGCCCATCCGACCCCGGCGTGACGTTCGGGCGGTACGTGGACGGGGCGGACGGTGTGCATTTCGTGCCGTTGCGCGGGGCGACCCCCGGTGCCGCCAACGCCGATCCGGCGACTCAGCCCCGTGGTCATCACCGAGATCATGTACCATGCGGACAGCCCCGGCGATGTCGAGTACGTGGAGCTGCAGAATGTCAGCAGCACCGAGGTCACGTTGTACGACGCTGTCGAAGGTTGCCCGTGGCGCTTCACCGATGGCCGGGGTGTCGAGCTGCTGTTCCCGGAGGGCCCGCCGATCAGTTTGCCGCCGCGCGGCTATCTGTTGTTGACCAAGGACCGCATCGTGTTCGAGACCCGGTACGGCGTCCTTCCCTCGGTGCCCATTCTCGAATGGGGTATGGGCAGCCTCAGCGACGCGGGAGACGGGATCGAGCTGAGCCGGCCGGGTGAGCTTACCGATAGCATCCGCACTTGGATCGGCGTGGATTCCGTCACGTACAGCGACGGCGCGCACCACGATGATTTCCCCGCCGGTCTGGACCCCTGGCCGGCCCAAGCCGACGGCCGGGGACAGTCGCTGACCCGCATCGACGCGACCCGCTGGGGCGACGATCCCCTGAACTGGCTGACGGCGGCCCCTTCTCCCGGCGCGGCCCGACAGCGTCCCAACCGCTGACGAACGGTCAAACTGGTACTCCCGCTACCCTAGACTGGTGGGTGGCAGCGGCAAGCGCCAGCTTGCCGATGGCTCGTAGGTGTGCCTGCCAACCATCGGCAAGCTCCGAAGACTCCGCTTGCCGCTGCCACCCGGCCGCATCCACTGCCAGAACGCGGTTTGAGACGGTCTCTATACTTTGATGAAGGTCCTCTTGCGGTACATATAGAAAAGGATGAGCCATAGGATCGTGAAGCCGGCGACGGCGCGGACAAAGTCGTGCCAGTTGCCCGTCCATCTGGACAGGCCCCGCACGAAGATGTCGCCCAGCACGCGGAAATCGAACACGTGCGTCGCCATGTAGACGGCGATGGCGTTCATGCCGATGACGACGAAGAAGAACGACCAGCGGCGCAGACGCAGCACGTCGATGACCAAGTAGAACAGGCCCAGCAGCAGCAGGCTCCAGCCGGCCGCGAACAGGACCATCGAGCTGGTGAAGAGGTGCTTGATGATGGGGAAGATCAGTCCCCACTCCCAGCCGACGACCACGCAGGCGACGCCGGCGCCGAGAAGGATCAGCACTTTCCTTAGCTTATCGAGATCGGACCGCAGCAACTGACCCGCGAACACCCCCATCATCACCATGGCGCCGAAGGTCATGCTGCTGAGAATCCACGTGTAGGGGGGATTGGTCCCATCCTGGAAGCGGCCGAGGATCAGCCGGTCGATGTAGATGGCCAGGTTGTCCTGCTGGCCGAGGTGGTCGGCGCCCTGGCCGGGCACCGGGACGAGCATCAGCAGACCCCAATAGAGCAATAGCAGGGCGGCCGTCACAACAAACTGCCAGGGCAGCCGCAGGTTCAGCATGAGAATCGAGGAGATGAGATATCCCGCCGCGATGGTTTGGAGCGTGTTGCTGTACCAGTGTAATTTGGGCAATTCGTATTCGAGCAGATGGCCTTGCGCGATCATGCCCAGAACCCACAGAATGACGACCCGCAAGAGAACATGCAGGTAAATCCGGCCCTTGCTCTCGCCGCGTTCGAGTCTCTTGGCGAAGGAAAAGGGCATGGCCGCGCCGACCACGAACAGGAACAGGGGCATTATCAGGTCCCACGCCGTGAAGCCCGCCCAAGGTGTATGCTCGATCTGGGGCATGATGTACCGGTTGAGCCACTCGCTGTGCAGGCCCTTGCCCAAGCCCCGGACCAACTCGTAGCCTCCGATAATCCAGAACATGTCAAAACCTCGCAAGGCGTCCAGCGACATCAGTCGCTGGGCTGCGCCGCCGCCGGGCAGCGGGCCGGCGGCCGCGGCCGGGCGTTCTGCGGGTGGATTCATAGGCGCATCTCCAAAGCCCCGGTTCAGTTTTGCGTCATCCGTTCAGACCGGCCTCCCAAAATACCCGTGGCCACCGTCCAACGCAACCTTCATTCGCAGCCCGAGGCCGCCGATAGAGGGACCATGCAGCATCTGGATCATCGTTTTCACTTCGGACTTCCAAATTTCTGTAACGGGGGTATACTCTCAGACCACTTATTCAGTGGTGGTGTCGTTTGGATGCAATGAGTTGGAGTTGGGAGACGTCTACCAGTGCAGGTGGCCCAGCGCCGACGTGCAGCCGCGGTTTGAACACCGACCCTCGGTACGTGCCACAGTGGAAGGGGCCGACAACGCGAAATTCCGCGTTGGGGCACCCCCAACCGCGTCTGGACGGGCGGACCGCTGATCTGCCCGCAAGTCGGCGCGACCGGCCGCCCGTGCGAAGGGACCCCTGGCGCCAGGGGAAGGGACCGGCCAACGCCCCGTTGGGCGTTGGGGACCCGACGCCCGCGCCAGGACGCCGAAAAGCGCGTTCGGGACCGGTTGCAGGAGCGGATCTTTCGCCGCCGGGCGACCCGCTGGCCAACTGGATGTGAGAGAATGACGGTTTTTCAATGGAACGGGGTATCCTGTGCAGGTAAGTCAACGAGTTTGCAGTCTCAGGGGTGGTTTACGCTTCATCCTCGCCATCTTGTTGCTCGGGACTCTGGTCGCAGCCGGTTGCCGGAGCCCGGGCCAATATCGGGAAAAGGCTGATAAGGTAGCGGACCAAATCATCGCGCAAAAGCAACAGGAAGCCACCGGCAAGACGGAACCACTCGAGGTCGAGCGGCCCAGCGACATCCTGCGCCGCCGGCTGATCGAGACGCAGAATCTGCCCGTTTCCAGCACGGCCTCCCTGGGGACCGATCAGTTGAAGCCGATTCCCCATTGGCCGAAGGATTCGTACCCCTCGGAGCTTCATTCGCCGGATGCGAATATCCCGATCGAGCCGAATAAGACCTTGACGATGTCCATGATCGATGCCCTCCAGATCGCGGCGCGCAACAGCCCGGAATACCAATCGCGGAAGGAAGACGTGTTTCGCGTGGCCTTGGCCCTCGATCTGGAGCGCAACAGTTTCCGGAATATTTTCGCGGCCGGGACCGATCACGCGATCGCCATGAGCACGACCGCGGGAGGAACGACGGTCACGACCACGACCAATAGCGCGTCGGCACAGGTGAGCCGCCTGTTGAAAGGCGGCGCCGCCCTGACCGCGGCCGTGGGGCTGGACCTGGTCAACTTGTTGACCCAGGGGGGCGCCTCCTCGAGGGGCCTGCGATTCGATACCTCGGTATCGATCCCGCTGCTCCGTGGCGCGGGCCGGCACATTGTTACCGAGCCTCTGACCCAGGCCGAGCGGGACGTGGTCTACGAGCTCTGGGATTTCGAGCGGTACAAGCGGACCTTCGCCGTCAATGTTGTCACCAGTTACCTGAACGTTCTGCAGCAGTTGGACTCGCTGCAGAACAACAGGACGAACTACAAGAGCGCGATTCAATCGGCGCGGATCCTCCCGTCGGCAAGGCGACGCCGGCCGGCTCAAGCCGATCGACGTGGACCTGGCGGTCCAGCGGGAGTTGCAGGCGCGCAGCGGCTGGATTTCGGCGCAGCAGCAGTACGAAAACCGCCTGGATACGTTCAAGGTGCTGATCGGACTGCCGGCGGATGCCCGGATCAAGCTGGACCCGAACGATCTGGACCCGTTGCGGCAGCGGGGCAATACTTACGTGGAGACCATGAAGACGGCCTACAAGGCCGCCGCGGCGGAGACGGCTCCGCCGGCCGATGCCGAGGTGGTGCTGGTGCCGCCCAGCAAGGAGGACGCCGGACCCTATGAGATCGATGAAGCCCTGGCGATCAAGCTGGCCCTGGAGAACCGCCTGGACTTGCGCGTGGCGAACGGCGTCGTTTATGATGCCCAGCGGCAGGTGGTCGTCGCGGCGGATGCCCTGCGGGCCGGTTTGACTCTGAGGGGCAGTGCGGCCTGGGGAGTCGCCCGCACAGCGCCGGCGAAAGGGATGTGGGAGTCGATTTTGCGGGACGCGGCCTACTCCAGCACGCTCGCGTTCGATCTGCCGATCGAAAGGACCCGCGAACGCAATAACTACCGCAACAGCCTGATCAATCTGGAGCGGGCCACGCGGAGCGTGCAGACGCTGGAAGATCAGATCAAGACGGCCATTCGCAGCGAATTGCGGACCCTGCTGGAGTCGCGGGAGAGTCTCAAGATCAACGCCCAGTCGGTCGTGATTGCGGAAAACAGCGTGGCCAACGCCAAGCTGCAACTGGAGGCGGGACGGCTGCAGATCCGCGACCTGCTGGATACGGAGGACCAACGGCTGGCGGCCCAGCTCGGGCTGACGGCCGCCATCATCCGGTACCGTACGGCGGAATTGCAGCTCCAGCGCGATCTGGATCTGCTCACGATCACACGAGAGGGATTGTTGAAGGAATTCTCACCAGGAGAAATCAAACATGACAGCTAGCCTTACCAATAGAGCCAATGGTGTTATGCGGAAAGAAATCCTACAAGATGATCGGCGCCGCCGTGCTCGTCGTGGCCATCGGCCTGGTGGTCGTCTGGCTGAAGGTCGTCCGCGGCGGCGAGGACACGGCGGCCAGCGTGGCGACGTTCGTGGCCAAACGCGGACCGCTGACGATCAGCGTGCTGGAGGCCGGGGCCCTGAAGGCCAAAGACCCGGAGATCATCCGCAATAACCTGGAGGGCCGGGCCACGATCATCTCGATCATCCCCGAGGGCACCCGCGTCAAGGAGGGGGACCTGCTCGTCGAGCTGGACGTCAGCACGCTGGTGGACACCCGGGTGGACCAGGTGATCCGGGTGAAAAACGCCGAGGCGTCCTTCATCAACGCCCAGGAGAGTCTGGACCATCACGAACGAGCCAGGCGGCAGAGCGACGTGGAGCTCGCCCAGCTCAAGCTGGAGTTCGCGAAACAGGACCTGGAGAAGTACACGGGAAAGGGCGGGGAGTATGACAACCGTCGTGGCGTCGGCCGAGGGCAAGATCAAGCTGAATGCGGAAGAGAAGACGAAGGCCGAGGACTACTTGACCTGGTCCCAGAGGCTGTTCGATGAGAAGTATCTGTCCAAGACGCAGCTTCAGGCGGACCAGCTGGCGCTGCAACGTGCGGATCTGAACCTGCAGGTGGCGAGCAACGACGCCAATCTGCTGCGAGGAGTACACGTACAAACGACAGATCGCCCAGCTCACGAGCGACGTCAACCAGGCGGTGATGGCCCTGGAGCGGACGGAAGCCAAGGCCCGCGGCCAATATCGCCCAGGCCAACGCCGACCTGGCGGCCAGAGAGCAGGAGTATCAGCGTCAGAAGGACAAGCTGGCGAAGATCGACGATCAGATCACCAAGGGCAAGATCTACGCTCCGACGGAGGGCATGGTGGTCTATGCCACCAGCAGCCGGGGCGGCGGCTTCCGCGACGACCGGCGGCCGTTGGCCGATGGCGTCGAAGTCTTCGAGCGGCAGGAGCTGATCTATCTTCCGCAGGTCCACCTCGACGGTGGCGGAGGTGGACGTGCACGAGGCGAGCCTGCAGAAGGTGCGCGCGGGTCTGCCGGCGATCGTGACGGTCGATGCCCTGCCGGGCAAGAAGCTCATGGGCACCGTCACGCGGATTGCCCCGTTGCCCGATCCCCAGAGCATGTGGATGAACCCGGATTTGAAGGTCTATAAAACGGAAATCGCGCTCGACAGCAACGATCCCTCGCTGCGCAGCGGCATGAACTGCAAGGCGGAGATCATCGTCGAGCAGCATAACGACACCGTGTACGTGCCGGTGCAGACCGTCCTGCGGGTGGGCGGACAGCCCACGGTGTACGTGCTCAACGAAAACGGCGAGCACGGAGGAACGCAAGGTCGAGATCGGCCTGGACGACAACAGTATGGTCCGAATCGCCAGCGGCCTGAAAGAGGGCGAACAGGTCCTCCTGACGCCCCCGTTGAAGGCCGGGGCGGTGGAGCCCGGGTCGAAGCTCGCCGGGGTCCAGGGCGCGGACGCCAACGATATGACGCAGCAGATCAACGCGAAGCTCAAGGCGGCCAACGAGCCCGCGCCGGCGGTGCAACGCCAGAGAGGCGGCCCGGGACAGGGGACGGAGGCCGGCCGGTGAGGCGGGGCAGCGACGCGGCGGACGCGGGGGCTCCCAGGGATCTTCTCGGCCGAAGAGCTGGCCAAGTTCAAGAACATGTCCCCGGAAGAACGGGAGAAGCTGATTCGAGGAACGCATGAAGAACCTGACGCCCGAACAGCGCGAGGCGATGCGCAGCGCCGGAGCTCGGGCGGTTCGGGAGAGGGCGGTTTCGGCGGGGATCGCGGGCCGGGCGGCGGTGGCGGTCGAGGCCCGGGCGGCGGCGGCGGTGGCGGCGGTGGCGGGGGCCGGGGAGGACGGTAGACGAGGAGGATGACTTGGCCGGGGAGAAAGGCTACGATGATAAGAGTCTTCGCCGGGAGCAGCCGGAAATGACATCTCGTGATCGACACAGAGCAAGAGGGACGCGAGCCGGGGACGCAAGCCCTATCGACTCGTGGGCACGGCCGTTCTGCTCGTGGCCGTCGGTCTCGTCGTCCTCTGGCTCAAGGTGGTTCAGGGCGGTGAGGACCCGGTGAGCAGCGTGCCGACCGTGGCCGCCAAACGGGGGCCGCTGACCATCAGCGTTCTGGAAGCCGGGGCGCTGAAGGCCAAGGACCCGGAGATCATCCGCAGCGGCCTGCAGCGACGGGCGACGATCATCTCGATCGTTCCCGAGGGGACCCGGGTCAACGAGGGCGACCTGCTGGTCGAGCTGGACGTCAGCAAGCTGGTCGACCACCGCGTCGACCACGAGATCATGGTGAAGAACGCCGAGGCGTCCTTGATCAACGCCCGCGAGACTCTGACCATCATCACGAGCCAGACGCAGAGCAACGTGGAGCTGGCCGAGCTCACGTCTGGAGTTCGCCAAACAGGATCTGGAGAAGTACACCGGCAAGGGCGGAGAGTACGAGAACGACGGTCGCGGCCGCCGAGGGCAAGATCAAGCTGAACGCGGAAGAGACGGACGAAGGCCGAGGACTACCTGGACTGGTCCAAGAGACTGTTCGAGGAGAAGTATCTGTCCAAGACCCAGCTCCAGGCGGACCAACTGGCGATGCAGCGGGCGGAGCTCAACCTGGCCGGTGGCGAGCAATGACGCCAACCTGCTGAAACAGTACACCTACAAGCGGCAGATCGCCCAGCTCACCAGCGACGTCAAGCAGGCCGAGAAGGCCCTGGAGCGGGCGCAGGCGCGGGCCCGCGCCAATATCGCCCAGGCCGAGGCCGCTCCCTGCGGCGCCGCGAGCAGGAGTACGCGCATCACCAGGAAATGCTGGCGAAGCATCGAGGATGAAGATCGGCCAGGGCAAGCTGTACGCGCCGACGGACGGCATGGTGATCTACGCGACCAGCAGCCGGGGCGGCGCTTCGCACGAGGACCGCCGGCCGCTGGCGGACGGCGTCGAGGTCTGGGAGCGGCAGGAGTTGATCTACCTGCCGCGGTCCACCTCGACGTGGCGGAGGTGGCCGTGCACGAAGCGAGCCTGCAGAAGGTGCGCGTGGGTCTGCCGGCCATCGTGACGGTCGATGCGCTGCTGGGCAAGAAGCTCATGGGCACGGTCACCCGGATCGCGCCGCTGCCCGATGCGCAGAGCATGTGGATGAACCCGGATCTGAAGGTCTATAAGACCGAAATCGCGCTCGACAGCAACGATATTTCGCCTGCGCAGCGGCATGAACTGCAAGGCGGAGATCATTGTCGAGCAGTATGCGGACGCGGTGTACGTCCCGCTGCAGACCGTTGTGCGGGTGGGCGGGCAGCCCACCGTCTACGTGCTCCACGAGGACGGGGCGGTGGAGGAGCGCAAGGTCGAGACCGGCCTCGACGACAACAGCGTTGTCCGGATCGCCAGCGGCCTGCAGGAGGGAGAGCTCGTGCTGCTGAAGCCCCCGCTGAAGGCCGGGGCGGTGGAGCCCGGGTCGAGGCTGGCCGGGATCCGCGGCGTGAACACCGACGACATGATGCAGCAGATCCGCGAAAAGCTCAAAGCGGCCGGACGAAGCCAAGCCGTGGCGGCCGCCGGCGAGTCCCGAGCCACCGGGGCCGGCGCCCGCGACGTTGCGCGCGAACGACGCCGCCGGAAAGATGCCGGCCGGGGTTCGCCCGGAACAAAATGCCAATCGGGCTCCAGGATCAGAGAGGACCCAATAGATGAGTGCAGTGAGTTTGCCGGAGAATGGACGGGAGATCGTCAGGCTGGAAAACGCCTGGAAGATCTACCAGATGGGCACCGAAGACGTCAACGCGCTGCGCGGCGTCAACGTGACGTTCGAGAAGGGCGATTTCTGGGCGATCATGGGACCCAGCGGCTCGGGCAAGAGCACGATGATGAACGTCCTGGGATGCCTCGACCGCCTGACCTCCGGCGCGTACTACCTGGACGGCCAGGACGTCAGCCAGTTGGACGACGATTCGCTCAGCGAGCTGCGGCTGCGATACCTGGGGTTCATCTTCCAGAGCTTCAACCTGATCCCCCAGTTGACGCGTGCAGCGAAACATCGAGCTGCCGCTGTACTACCTGGGCTGGGACGCGATCCGCAGCGCCCAGCGGGCCAAGGAGCTGGCCGAGCAGGTGGGACTGGGCGACCGGTTGGACCACCGGCCCACGGAGCTGTCCGGCGGGCAGATGCAGCGGGTGGCCATCGCCCGCGCCCTGACCAACGACCCGCAGGTGATCTTCGCCGACGAGCCGACGGGCAACCTCGATTCGGCCACGGGCGTGCAGATCATGGAGGTCCTGACCAAGCTGAACGAGCAGGGCAAGACCATCGTGATGGTCACGCACGAGCCGGACATCGCCGCTTACGCACATCGCCGGCTGCACATGATCGACGGCAATATCGACCGGATCGAAGAAGGCGCGGGCCGCACCGGGGCGGGGCACGCCCCCGGCTTTGCGCCGCTGAAGGACCCGGGCAAGCCGGCCGCCGGTAACGTCGAAGGAATCGCCGCGGCGCACCGGGATGCCACGCGCGCAGTGCGCGAGGCGTAACGAAGAGCGGATGACCCCATGAGACAAACCCGAATCGTCCGGAACATCTGGCTGGGGATCGAGAACCTCCTGCTGCACAAGCTGCGCTCGTTCCTGACCATGCTGGGCGTGGTCTTCGGCGTCGGCAGCGTGGTGGCCATGCTCTCCGTCGGCGAGGGCGCCAGCAAGGAGGCCCTGGACCAGATCCGCAAGCTGGGCAGCAACAACATCATCATCACCTCGATCAAGTCGGCCGAGGAGGAGCAGGCCAGCACGTCGCACGCGCACATGAGCATCTACGGTCTGACCGTACGAGGACCACCGGCGGCTGGCCGCCAGTTTCGCCAACATCCGGCAGGTCGCGCCGGCCAAGCTGATGCGCAAGGAGTCCCGGCTGCGCGAGCGGGCGATGGAGCTGCGCGTGGTCGGGGCGACGCCCGAGTGGTTCGACCTGGTGCCGCCGCGAGCTCGTCGCCGGCCGGGTCATCGTGCCGGCCGACCAGGAGCAGCGGTCGCCCGTGGCCGTGCTGACGGAATTCGGCGCCCGCAAGCTGCTGGCGACGGAGAACACGATCGGCCAGACCCTGCGCATCGGGGGCAACCAGTTCGAGGTGATCGGCATCATCCAGAGCGAGAGCGGGCAGGCCGGCAATATCCAGATCCCGGACCAGGAGATCGACGTCTATATCCCGCTCGACGTGGCCCAGCGGTACTTCGGGGACATCTTCGCCAAGCGGACGGCGGGCTCGGAGGAACGGGAGAAGGTGGAGCTGCACCAGATCATCGTCCAGGTGGACGATCCGAAGAACGCCGAGGCGGTCGGCGGCGGGCATCGAGACGCATGCTGAAGCGGTTCCACAAGAAGAAGGACTACGCCGTGAGCGTCCCGCTGGCGCTGCTCAAGCAGGCGGAGGCCACCAAGCGGACGTTCAACATCGTGCTGGGCTCCATCGCGGGCATCAGCCTGCTGGTCGGCGGCATCGGGATCATGAACATCATGCTGGCCTCCGTCACCGAGCGGACCCGCGAGATCGGCATCCGCCGGGCCATCGGGGCCAAGCGCCGGCAGATCATCTACCAGTTCCTGATCGAGACGGTCGTGCTCTCGACCACGGGCGGCCTGATCGGCCTGGGCATCGGGGTCCTGATCCCGCTCCTGATCACGCATTTCTCCGGCATGCCGACCGTCATTACCGCCAATGGCATCCTCCTGCCCCTGTTCGTCAGCATGGCCATCGGGATCGTCTTCGGCATCTATCCCGCCATGAACGCGGCCAAGGTGGACCCCATCATTGCCCTGAGACACGAATAGAGAGGCTAAGTCCGATGATTCGAAAGGGCATGCCAGTGAGACAGGCGAAAATCGCTACGAAACATCTGGCTGGGCATCGAGAACCTCCTGCTGCACAAGCTGCGCTCGTTCCTGACGATGCTGGGCGTGGTCTTCGGCGTCGGCAGCGTGGTGGCGATGCTCTCCGTCGGCGAGGGCGCCAGCAAAGAGGCCCTGTCCCAGATCCGGCGGCTGGGGAGCAACAACATCATCATCTCCTCGATCAAGCCGGCGGAGGAGCAGGCGACCAACACGATGCGGGCCTCGCATGAGCGTCTACGGCCTGACCTACGAAGACCACCGCCGGCTGGCGGCGAGCTTCGAGAACATCCGGCAGACGGCGCCGGCCAAGCTGGTGCGCAAGGACGCCCGCCTCCACGAGCGGACGATGGAGCTGCGCGTGGTGGGGACGACGGCGGAATGGTTCGACCTGGTGCCCCGCGAGGTGCTGGCCGGCCGGCTGCTGATGCGCGCCGACGAGGAAAAGCGGGCCCCGGTGGTGATTCTCACGGAGTTCGGCGCCCGCAAGCTGCTGGCGACCCAGAGCACGATCGGCCAGACCCTCCGCATCGGGGGCAACGAGTTCGAGATCATCGGCATCATCAAGAGCGAGAGCGGGCAGGCGGGCAACATTCAGATCCCGGACCAGGAGACGGACGCCTACATCTCCCTGGAGGTGGCCCGCCGGTACTATGGCGACATCTTCGCGCGAATGACGTCCGGCTCGTTCGAGCGCGAGAGGGTGGAGCTGCACCAGATCATCATCCAGGTGGACGATCCGAAACACGTGGAGGCCGTGGCGGCGGGCATCGAGAACATGCTGATGCTGTTCCACAAGAAGAAGGACTACATCATGAGCGTCCCGCTGGCGCTGCTCAAGCAGACGGAGGCGACCAAGCGGACGTTCAACATCGTGCTGGGCTCCATCGCCGGGCATCAGCCTGCTCGTCGGCGGCATCGGTATCATGAACATCATGCTGGCCTCGGTCACCGAGCGGACGCGGGAGATCGGCATCCGCCGGGCCATCGGGGCCAAGCGCAAGCAGATCATCTACCAGTTCCTCATCGAGACGGTCGTGCTCTCGATGATCGGCGGCCTGATCGGCCTGGGGCTGGGCGTCCTGATCCCGCTGCTGATCACGCACTTCTCCGGCATGCCGACGGTCGTCACGGCCAACGGCATCTTCCTGCCGCTGTGTCATCAGTATGGCCATCGGAATTGTCTTCGGGCTCTATCCGGCCATGCACGCCGCCCAGGTCGATCCGATCGTCGCCCTGCGCCACGAATGAAAGGGATTTACTATTTATGATTTATGATTTATAATTAGAGGCTTTGTGACTTGGGCCGGCACCGAGTGGGACGGCCCGGAAGGGACAGCCGCAACGGATTTTTCACCAGTCATAGAGCACCAATCATAAATCGTAAATGGTTATGGGGCGGACGAGAATCGCACGGGATATTCTGCTGGGCATCGAGACTTTGCTCTTGCATCGGATGCGTTCCTTGCTGACGATGCTGGGCGTGGTGTTCGGGGTCAGCAGCGTCGTGGCGATGCTGTCCGTCGGCGAGGGCGCCAGCACGCAGGCCCTGGACCAGATTCGCCGGCTCGGCAGCGATAACATCATCATCTCGTCCACCAAATCGGCCCAGGAGGAGCAGGCCGTAGGCCGGTTCTCGTACATGAGCGTCTACGGATTGACCTACGCGGATTTCACCCGGATTCTCGAGAGTTGCGGCAATATCCGCCAGACCGCTCCCGCGAAACTGATTCGCAAGGACGCCCGCCAACTCGAACGGGCGATTGAGCTGCGCGTCGTGGGGACGACCCCCGAGTGGTTCGATCTCGTCCCCCGCCCGGTCCTCGCCGGACGGGTCATTCTGCCGATCGACCAGGACCGGCAGGCCCCGGTCGCCGTCCTCACCGAATTCGGCGCCCGCAAGCTCCTGGCCAACGCCAACACGATCGGCCAGCTCATTTTCCTGGGCGGCGACAACTTCGAGGTGATCGGCATCATCCAGAACGAAAGCGGCAACGCCGGCAATATCCAGGTGCCGGACCAGGACGTGGATGTCTACATCCCCATCGACGTCGCCGTGGAATACTTCGGCGACATCTGCCACGCGGCTTACGTCCGGGTCGCGGGTGCGGGAGCGCGTGGAGCTGCACCAGATCATCGTCCAGGTCGAGGATGTGTCCCGCGTGGAGGTGACCGCGGCGGCGATCGAAAGCGTGTTGCGGACCTTCCACAAAAAGGAGGACTACGCGATCAGCGTCCCGCTGGCGCTGCTGCAGCAGGCCGAGGCCACCAAGCGGACGTTCAACATCGTGCTGGGCTCCATCGCGGGAATCAGTCTGCTCGTCGGCGGCATCGGGATCATGAATATCATGCTCGCCTCGGTCACCGAGCGGACCCGCGAGATCGGCATCCGCCGGGCCATCGGGGCCAAGCGCAAGCAGATCATCTATCAATTCCTCATCGAGGCCGTCGTGCTGTCCACGATCGGCGGTCTCATCGGTTTGGGGCTGGGCGCCCTGATTCCCTACCTCATCACTTACTTCTCCGGCATGCCCACGGTCCTTACCGCCAACGGCGTATTCCTGCCCCTGCTGATCAGCATGGCCGTCGGGATCATCTTCGGTCTCTATCCCGCCATGCACGCCGCCCGGGTCGATCCCATCATCGCGCTGCGGCACCAGTAGGAAAGAGCAGCCGATCTATGGGACCCATAGGTCCGACGGAAGCTCCTTCGGGAAGCGGCTGACGTTCTATCCGTATTATCCCCCTTGCGTGTCTCCTTCCTGCGCCGCCGCCGGCCGGCTGGACTGGCCTGGTTTGAATTCCGGCGGGAAGTTGTAACCGCTGTCGGCAGACGGACACTATGTTAGTGATAATGTGGCACGTGCACCGGAGTTGATTCTATGGGGATCGAAATCTGAAGGGAGCTGACGATGAGAAGGACAGCAATAGTGAGTTTCGTCGTAGTGAGTCTACTGATAGCCGTCGGCGTGCTGGTGGCCCAGGACCGGGGTCGCGGTCCCGGCCCGGGCGGGCCGATGGGATCCTGGCTCGATGACCTCGACAAGGCCTACCAGGAAAAGAATATGGACAAGGTCGGCGAGTTGATCGCCAAGATGAAGGAGCAGCGGCAGCAGTTTCCGGGACGCCCGGGCCAACCCGGTCCCGGCGGTCCCCCGGGTGGGATGCGTGGTCCCGGTGGGGGCCGCATGGGCCCGCAGGGTGCGGGCGGAGCGTCGATGAGCAAGCCTCCCCTGGCCAAAAACGAGGCGGAGAAGAAGATCCTGGCTGTCCTGGATGAGCTGGGCAGCGGCGGGGGCAGGGGCATGATGAACGTACCGGCGGAAGATGGCCGGTTCCTGCGACTCCTGGCCGAGACGATCGGCGCCAAGCAGATTGTTGAAATCGGCACTTCGAACGGCTATTCGGGCCTCTGGCAGTGCCTGGCCCTGAAGACGACCGGCGGCAGGCTCACCACCTTCGAGATCGACGCCGAGCGCGCCGCCCTGGCCCGGCAGAACTTCAAGAAGGCCGGCGTCGACGACATCGTGACGCTGGTCGAGGGGGATGCCCACGAGAAAGTGGCGCAGGTCCAGGGTCCGGTCGACCTGTGCTTCATCGATGCTGACAAAGAGGGGTACAGTGACTACTTGACCAAGATGTTGCCGAAGGTTCGCCCCGGCGGCCTGATCGTCGCCCACAATATCACTCCCGGCATGGCCGACCCGAAGTTCCTCGCAGCGATCACCACCAACCCGGACCTGGAAACGGTCTTCTATCAGCAGGGAGGCGGCGTCAGTGTGTCACTGAAGAAACGCGGTTTGTAGCCGATGCGTGCGTGGCCGTTACCCGCGCACGGATCTTGGGAATAGCTCCTATACGAAGGGGTGCCGGTGCAACCTTCCGCAGTGACGTGCTGGAGACCACTGGCACCCTTTATGTCGATCCGGTTCGATCATCTTGACTTGCGGCTTCTTACACGTGGGGTGTCGGCGGGTCCTCCCGAGAGCGAGCAGTTCGGGAGATCCTCCGCACCCCTGATTATTTTATCCGACGAAGCTCACTGGTACAACAGGGCGGCACATCTTTGTGACGGATGCCGTCAAATCCCTTGGTGTCTGGCGGCCGATTCAGTACAATTCCGGGCGGCATGATTGGAAAGGGTGATTCTATGGCAGCGAATGTGGTGATCGTCGGGCTTGCCGTTATCAGTATCCTGTCGCGGGCCGGCGGGGGCCAGCCGGCGGACCCGGACCCGAACCGGTTCGCGGCGGAGATCAAGGCATTCGCGGACTGGGATAGTCGCAATGCCGTTGCGGCCGATCCGGTGCTGTTCGTCGGCAGTTCGAGCATCCGCCTGTGGCGTACGCACGAGAGTTTCCCCGATCTGCCCGTGGTCAACCGGGGCTTCGGCGGCTCCCAAGTCTCCGACGTCGTCCACTTTGCCGATCGCATCGTGTTCCCCTATAAGCCGAGGGTCATTGTCTTCTATGCGGGGGACAACGATCTGGCCGCCGGCAAGTCCGCCCAACGGGTCTTCCAGGACTGCCGCCGGTTTATCGGGCTTGTGCACGCCCGGCAGCCGGCGACGCGCATCGTTTTCCTCGGCATCAAGCCCAGCCGCGCCCGTTGGTCGCTCTGGCCCCAAGCGCAGAAGGCGAACGATTTGCTGGCCGATTTCTGCAAGAGCGATAATCGCCTCACTTTCACCGATCTGGGCACGCCTCTTCTCGGTCCCGACGGCATGCCCGTGGCCAACCTGTTCCTGAAGGACCAACTCCACCTCAATGACCAGGGCTACGCGGTCTGGAGCAAGGCCCTGACCCCTGTTTTGCAGAAGATTTTCGTGTCTTGGGTCCCTCCGAAAGCCGAATAACGCCAGCGGGGCCGGGTAGGGCACTATGCCCTGCTTTTCGGTGCTGGGGGGCGGCCGTCACACGCTGCCGGCCTCGATTTCCGCACCGGGGCCTGATTTCAGTTGCGTTAGCGACGCCGATGTGGTAACATTATCGGGTCCTTGCCAGATGACGACTATGGTGCAACTGGGGGTACAGGACTCGAGCTTGGGCATGGACTTGGCCATAGGTTGGCGGCGATGTGCACGGAAGCGACGTTGGACGAAAGTACATCCCCGACGCGCAGCGGCGCTGCGGGCAAGTTGGCATGATTGGCCATAAATAATTGTCCCATGAGGAGGAACACCGATGAAAACTGGACTTTGCCGTAGATGGTCTCTGGCCGTCCTTCTGTGCGCGGCCCTGTCCCCGCTCGCGCTGGACGCCGCGACCTTGCGCGTGGGCGACGGCGAAACCGATCTCAAGACGATTCAGGCCGCGGTGGATGCGGCGGCGGCGGGCGACACCATCATCGTGAGCCCCGGCACGTACAGCGGGCCGGGCAACTGGGATGTCAATCTCCAGGGCAAGGTCCTCACCATCCAGGGCGTTAACCCGCTGGATCCCAATACGGTCGAGAAAACGGTCATCGATTGCGCCGGAACGCCCCAGGAGCCGCACCGGGCTTTCTACGTTGTGGACTGCAATGACATCGTGATCTCGGGTCTGACGATCACCCACGGCCTGGCCTCCGCCGGCGGGGCGGTCTACTGCCACAAGAGCACGTTGGACCTGATGTACTGCCGGATTCTCGAGAACGGCACGCTGCCCGGCGGGGACGAAGACGCCAACGGCGGTCCCGGCGGCGGCCTGTACTGTGAGAATGCCGTCGTCCAGGTGGTGGGCTGCCTCATTCGCGGCAATGCCACCGGTAGTGGAGCCGCCTCCAAAGAAGGGCAGGGCGGTACCGGCGGCAACGGCGGCGGGATTGGCAGCGTGAATTCCGATATCAGTGTGATTTCCTCCACGGTGTCCCGCAACACGGCGGGCACCGGCGGTGACAGTGGCCAGGGGGCGGCCGGCAACGGTGGTGACGGCGGCGGCATCTGCGGCGATACGGTCCGCATGGCCACTTCCACCATCTCGCTCAACGTAGCCGGCGCCGGTGGACAAGGCGCCAGCTGTGGTCGGGGCGGTCGCGGCGGCGGTCTGTACGCCGATACCGCTACCCTGGACCGGTGCATCCTCGAGGCCAACCGCGCCGGCGATGAAGGAATGCCGAGCGCGGACGCCAACGAGGTCCGAGGCTCCGGCGCCGGGGACGGCGGCGGCCTCTTCAGCAATCTGCTGGATGTCACGCAGCGGGCTGGTCACGGGCAACCGGGCCGGCCGCGGCTATGTCGCGGACCCTGCCGGCTGGCTGGACCACGGCAACGGCGGCGGTATCTGGTGTGCATCGGCGCCGTCGCGCCAGTGCACCGTCGTGGGCAATGCCGTGTACCGGGCCACGTCGCGCACCGATGTCAACGACCCCTCCTCCAGCGGCCGGGGCGCCGGCATCTTCTACACCCCGAACGTGGTGGTGGCGAACTCCATCCTGTATGCGAATACGCCCGATCAGCTCGCCGGGCAGGATTGCAACAATGTCGTCTACTGCAATATCGAACCGGCCCTGTGTCCCTCGGGCGAGAACGGCGTTTTCCAGGACCCGGTGTTCGTGAAAAACGGTGGCTGGGTCAACGCCAGGGATCCCAACGTGGCGGCCGA
>CAVOUO010000015.1:0-130839 GCA_963699595.1 uncultured Planctomycetota bacterium | reverse complement strand
CCCTTGTTCTTCCTGGACTACGTGGCTCTGCACAAGCTCGAACCGGGCCTGGTCGCGCAGATGGTCAAAGGGGTCGCCGCCGGTTGTCGCCAGGCGGACTGTGCCCTGCTGGGCGGCGAGACCGCGGAGATGCCCGACACCTATCGCAAGGGCGACTTCGACATGGCGGGCTTTGGCGTCGGCGTGGTCGAGAAGGATCGGATCATCACGGGCAAGAAGGTCCGGCCGGGCGATTGTGTCCTGGGCCTGGGCTCCACCGGTCTGCACAGCAATGGCTACGCCCTGGCCCGGGCCATCTGCTTCAAACGAAACAAATTCAAGCTGACCGATGTGCTCGATGAACTGGACGGCAGCACGCTGGGCGATGCTTTGCTGGCCCCGACGCGGATCTATGTGCGCTCGATCCTCAAGCTGATCGCCAAGTACCGGACCAAGCGGGTGGTGCATGCGATGGCCCATATCACCGGCAACGGCCTGCCCGGCAATATCCCGCGCATCCTGCCGCCGGATTGCAACGCCGTGCTCAAGAAATCGAGCTGGCCCCGGCCCAAGATCTTCAACTTCCTGCAAAAGGCCGGTCCGGTCGAGGAAGAGGAGATGTTCCGCGTCCTCAATATGGGCATCGGCTATGTGGTGATCGTGGCGGCGGACTTCGCCGATGCGGCGGCGCGAATGCTGATCCAATCGGGCGAGAAAGTCTACAACATCGGGCGCATCACCGGCGGCACCGGCCAAGTGGTGCTGAAAGAGTGATGCGATTGCGGATTGGACGGATCGCGATTAGAAACGCGGCCAGCTCACAATCCGTGACCATCAGTCTGCAATAGCAGTATCTAAAGATGGGTCATCCGGCATCCCTACAATCCGCCATCCGCGATCCGAAATCCGCCATTCCGTGGTTCCTGTGGCGACGGCACTGTATGGCGCGTTCGCGCTCTATCTGTACTGGCCGCACTTCAGCCGACTCGCCGGCTGGGAGTGGCTGCTGCCGGTGAGCGCTGGGCAGCGGCTTTCGGCGGCTGCCTCCTGAGCCGGCGCTGGGTGGCGGGGTTCACCGGCTCGCTCCTGGCGGGCTTGGTATACGGTTTCGGTCCTTTCCTGCTGGGACTGGCCAGGTTCCACCCCGCGTCGAGTCTCCTGGCCGCCGGGGTGCCGTGGCTGTTTGCCCCGGCCGCCGTCCTGGAACGAAAACAAGGCAAATGGTTGTGCCTGCCGCTGTGGCTGCTGCCTTTCGGGGTCATTGCTCTGTTCTTTTACCTCTCCGCCGGACGGCGGCTGTTCGCGGCCCCGCTCCAGGCCAACGTCCGTCCACTGGATCTCATGGGCTGCATCGCCCCACTGGCCCTGATCGATCGCAGCCCCGCTGTGCTCGGCGTGTATCATGTCCCCATCGCGGCGCTGGTTCTCGGTCTGGCGATGGTCTGGAAGGCCCGTCGCTACGGCATCCTGCTGATCGCCGCCGCGGGTCTGGTGCTGGCCTTGGGCCGATCGTTCCTGGATTCCGGCAGCGTCGCCTGGCTGGGCGTCAGCCCGATTCTCTGGCTGAGTATTCCGATGCTCTGGTGCGCCATCCTGTGCGGCATCGGCCTGGAAGGCCTGATCGAGGCCGGCCCGGCGGACAGGAGGTGGGTCCTCGCCGCCGCGATCTTCCTCGGCATTCTGGCGATTGTCGCTCTCGTGCTGGCGGCCGGGGGCTTCCAGGTGTTCCCGGACTTGCGCGATGGCGACGGCCGGCTCTTCCTCCAAGCCGGCGAGATCTACCTTGTAGGCGCTGGGGCGACCGGCCTGATCTACCTCTTGACCCGCCAGAACCTGCGCCTGCATTGGCTGCGCTGGGCCATCCTCTCGCCGCCCTTGGCATGGACATCTTCTTCAGTGCGACGTACGTTGCCGATAAGGCTTTCTGAGGTGTCTGCTCTCACCTGCTCTTTTTGTACAGCGAGCATCTCTCGGAGGATTTCCACGGCGGAAAGATTCTCTCGCCTCAGAGCCCAAGCTACCTTCCCAAAAAGGAGTACTTGTGCTGGCACCGTGCGGAAGTGTTCCGGGCTCCCGCACGAAGGTTGGCGGAGACCCCAGACAGGGATTATGCCTGGGCGTGAGCCTGTTCAGCCTCATCGCTTCGGGTTAATCGTTTTCGGTTGTCTCGCACGCCGGTGACTCCGTTGTTGGCGAAGGAATTCCTTGTTGCGGCGGCGCCAATACTCAATCTGCTGCTCCACCGTCATGTCCTTCAACCGTTCGTGAAGGCGCAGCGTCCTCGACGTTTCATCTCGACACAGTCAAATGTTTTGGTTTTCATGCTCAATCACCTCCTGCGGCGAGTGAATCGCGATGGCCGCATGCCCGCGACTCAGGTTCACACCGTTGTAGAGGGGAAACTTCTGAAAGTTGACAATGTGCTTGAAGTTCCAACTGACGATCAAGCGGCAATTGCTGACGGTGGCTACGGCAACGTGCAATGCATCCGTTTCCCACTTGCGGTCGACGATGCCTGCGCTCAAGTATGCCTGTTGAAGAAGAACGGCCGCTTCGGATACGTCCACACGCTCGCTTTCGGCCTTCACCTGCTGGTACCAACGGCGCACGTGCGGCGGCGCATCCTCCAACTCATCTTCCAGGAGCGCACAGGTGACGATGCGATACCGACCGGCCTGGACCTGTTCGAAGAAGGCTCGGCTCGGTTTGGCGAACTCTTCGTCGAACGCGCCGCCGTATACAGAGGTGTCGGCGTATACCCGAAAAGGCTGAGTCGGAACCGATGGCATACTTTTTATTATACATCCCTGCCACCAAACTGGCAAATGAGAAACGAGATCTGCGCCTTCTCTGCCCTTCTCTGGACCCTGCCCCGGTCGGGCCGGGGGCAGGCTCTGCGCGGAGGTGACACGTGAGGGGCCGCGCACGCATGTAGAGACTCCAAGGCAATTCGCCGGATATCAGTTCATGCGTCTCCTCCCCGTTGGACGATATACTCGAAACGAGATGGATTGCCGTCTGGGTGCAGAAGGCTTAGGAGCGAAGTCTGGAAAGGGGCCTCCCGATGGAAATGAGTGCCACTGCCTTCGTGTTGTCAATCTCCTTGCTTGTTGCCTCCGATGCCGCTCAGGAGCGCGCTCGGACCATTCATGTCTTCGTCGCCCTTTGCGACAACGAGCATCAGGGCATCGTGCCGGTGCCAAAGGAACTCGGCAAAGGCGACGATCCCGTCCACAATCTTTACTGGGGTGCCCGCTACGGCGTAAAGACGTTCCTGGGCAAGAGCTCGGACTGGACGCTCGTCAAGACAGAGAAGAATCCCCGCGTGGAGGTCCTGGAGAGAATCATCCTCAAGCACAAGAAAGCTCGTGCATATCTCGTGGCCGACGCCTATCGTGGCGAGCAGATCAAGAAGGCGGTCCTGGACTTCCTCGACGCGGCGGGGGGGAACCATCCTGCGACCTTGGAGTTGGAGAAAGAGTCGGTCGGGTTGCAGGGGGGCGCCGACCTCGTCGTCTACGTCGGGCATAATGGCTTGATGGATTTCAATGTCGAGCCGCCCACGACCCCGAAGGAGGCGAAGCCACGAGACGCTATTGTCCTCGCGTGCAAAAGCAAGTCGCACTTTCAGCCGCACTTGTCGCGGTTGAGATCCAAATCCGTCCTCCTGACCACGGGTTTCATGGCCCCGGAGGCGTACACGCTGGAAGCTGCGGCTGCCGGCTGGCTGGCGAGAGAGCCAGCCGAGAGAGTCAAGGAGCGTGCCGCTATCGCCTACGACAAACATCAGAAATGCGGCCTCAACGCCGCCCGGCGTCTGTTCTGTGCGGAGTGAGCGCTGCGCTCATGCAGATCGACTCACAAACCCCGAACATCGACGCGACCGGAGGATAATAGTGTTGTATAGGCTCGATGAAATTGGCGCGGGCGTTGCGATTGAGGAGGTTATGCTCATGGATAATCAGGAAACAAGCAGAACGGAAGGCCCGGCGACGCAGGACCTTCTGCGGGCTCCCAACGTCGAGGCTTTCATTCTGACCGATGATGGCGTGTTTCCGAACAACCGGAAACTGCCGCTGCTGGTGTACCGGAAGGTGTTGAGTCTCGATGTACCCGACCTGATCGGGCAAGTGCGGGCCCTCTTTGCTGACAATGGGTGGGGCGGATCCTGGGTGAACGGCATCTTTGACTACCATCATTATCACAGCACCGCCCATGAGGTCCTGGCAATCTGCGGGGGGCGGGCGGAGGTATGCTTTGGCGGCGAGCACGGCATTAAGTTGGCCCTCGCGGCCGGCGACGTCGTCGTCATCCCGGCGGGCGTGGCGCACAAGAGCCTCGGCGCCGGCAATGACTTTGTGGTCGTCGGCGCCTATCCGCGCGGGCAGGAGGGCTACGATATGTGCCGCGGCAAGCGCGAAGAGCGCCTCCAAGCCGACAGGAACATCGTCAGTGTCCCTCTGCCCGGAGCCGATCCTCTCTACGGCCCCGATGGCCCGCTCACCGAACACTGGCGCGTATGACTGCGCAGAGCGAATCCTCGACCGCGCCCGGAGCTTCTGTATGAACACCCCTCCGGCGGGAAGCGACCTTCGGGCTCATCTCCGTTCCGGTCGTCCTCGGACTCGTTGCTGAGGTCCGCGTGCTTGTCGAAGGTCCCTTTTGCCGGGTCGGCGCATTTCGCGGTTGCTTTTCTTTCGGAGGGACTCCCCACCGGGCCGTGAAGCGGGTACAATGTCCCGTCGACGAGCTCGCGGCCGAGAAGGGTTGAAGGCAACGAATGGTGTGACGCGTATAAGAGGGGCAGGGTGAGAACGGGAACGGGCTTGTCACGTGTCTCTGGTCACAGATCGCTTTTGGTGAGTGAAAGGAGCAAAGATGAACGGGAGTGCCTGCGTGTCGCGTGCCGGATGGAGGAATGTGGTCCGGGCAGTTGTCCTGGTGGCATTATTATCGGCTCTGGCGATCGGCGGGGCGCCGGCGGCGCCGAAGATGAGCGTGGCGGCCGTGGACCGCGTGCAGCTCTACACCTCCGCGTGGACCGGGGAACGGCTGCCGGACGGCCGGCCCAAAGTCCCGGACAGTATCCTGCAGCGGATGAAGAACATTTCCATCGAGGACGCCTGGGGTGTTGTGCGGAACGAAGGCTACCGCAATCAGTTCGAGGGCGGCTGGCAGATCCTCCATCAGGATGTGCCGGTCGTCGGGCGGGCCTTGACGGCCCAGTATATGCCGACCCGGCCCGATGTGAAGAAGATGATCGACGACGGGGGCAAAGCCGAGGGCCGGATCGGCGGCTCCAATTCCTGGCCGATCGACATGCTGCAAAAGGGCGATGTGTACGTCGCCGACGGCATGGGCAAGATCGTCGACGGTACCCTGATCGGCGACAATCTCGGCAATTCCATCTTCGCCAAGAGCGGCAACGGCGTCGTCTTTGACGGCAGCGTCCGTGACATCGAGGGGCTGGCGGAGATCCAGGGCTTCAACGCGTTCGTGCGCGGGTGGGACCCATCCTTCATTCAGGAGGTGATGCTGACGGGGATCAACGTGCCGATCCGGATCGGCCGGGCGATCTGTCTGCCGGGGGACGTGGTTCTCGCCAAGCGGGAAGGCGTCCTATTCATCCCGGCCCACCTGGCCGAGAAGGTCCTTCGGACCGGGGAGGCGACCGTGCTGCGGGACCGCTTCGGCCACCAGCGGCTCAAGGAAGGCAAGTACACCCCCGGCCAGATCGACAGCCCCTGGTCCAAGGAGATCCAAGAAGACTTCGGCGAGTGGCTGAAGCAGAACATGAACGACCTGCCGGTGCCGAAAGAGGCGATTCAGGAAATGCTCCAGAAGCGAAGCTACTGACATCCAGAGAGAGAGTCCGAAATCCGAAACAAATCCAAAGACCGAATTTCAAATGTCTCAAACGGCTGCCATGAAGAAGCAACTACTCCGAACCCTCGACCGGGATGAGACTGCCGCAACGAATCCGCAATCCGCAATCCGCAATCCGCAATCGGGCTACTCTCGCCGTTCTTTGCTCCAGGGGCTGGGTGGGCTGAGTCTGGCCGGTGTTCTCGGGTCCTCCATCGAGGACCAGGTGGCTTATGCCACCCAGGGCGTCAGCCGGGCCTCGCAGCCTGCGCAGTTGCGAATTACCGATCTGCGGATTGCGGTGATCTCGGGAGCCCCCATGCGGGTCCCTTTGATCCGCATCGATACGAACCAGGGCATCTCGGGCTACGGTGAGGTCCGCGACGGCGGCAGCAAACGGTACGCTCTGATGCTCAAGAGCCGGCTGCTCGGCGAGAATCCCTGTGACGTGGAGCGGATCTTCAAGGCGATTCGGCAATTCGGACACCATGGCCGGCAGGGCGGCGGCGTCTCCGGCGTGGAGATGGCCCTGTGGGACCTGGCGGGCAAAGCCTATGGCGTCCCCGTCTACCGAATGCTGGGCGGTCGGTACCGCAGCCGCGTCCGCCTGTATGCCGATACGCCGTCCGTGATGGACAAGGGAAGATTCGCCGAGAAGCTCAAAGAACGAATGAAGATGGGCTATTCCTTCTTGAAGATGGATCTGGGAATCAACCTGATCCGCAATGTCGCCGGCACGCTGAGCCGGCCCCCGGACACCGACTGGGACCGGTATCGGTCCACGATGGCTCCCTTCACCCGGATTCAGCTCACCGACAAAGGCATTGCCATGCTGGCCGAGTACGTGGCCCAGGTTCGCAAAGAGGTCGGCAACGAGATCCCGCTGGCGGCCGACCACTTCGGGCATCTGGACGTCAATAGCTGCATCCGGCTGGGCAAGGCCCTGGAGCCTTACCAGATGGCCTGGCTGGAGGACATGGTCCCCTGGCAATACACCCAGATGCTCAAGCAGATTACGGATGCGATCAATGTCCCGACTCTGACGGGTGAAGACATCTACTGCCTCAGCGGCTTCAAGGACCTGATCGATCAGCGCGCGGTGGACATGATCCAGCCGGACCTGGCCACCGCCGGCGGCATCCTGGAAACCAAGAAGATCGGCGACTACGCCCAGGAGCGTGGCATCCCGCTGGTCATGCACTTTGCCGGCTCGCCGGTGTCCTTCATGGCCAACGTCCACTGCGCCGCGGCGACCGAGAACTTCGTGGTGCTGGAGCATCATGGCGTCGATGTCTCCTGGTGGGAGGATCTGGTGACCGGGATCGACAAGCCGCTCCAGCAAAAGGGCTATGCTCTTGTCCCCGAGACGCCGGGTCTCGGCGTGGAGCTGAATCTCGAGGTCGTCAAGCAACACCTGGCGCGGAACGAGGAGTGTTTTGCCCCCACGGACGAGTGGAACTCGCGTGACACCAATGACCGGTTGTGGAGCTAACGGTCCCAGCCGGCACATTATTTTTCCGTTAATGGCCTGTTTTCGCATAAAAACGCGGTTTTGCCTGTGAAGATAGGCAGTTTTGGTGGTTGACAAAGTGGGGGAAATGTCATAGAATACAATTTCCTCATGGAGGAGGACTCGCAATGCAGACAACACGGGATCATTCCTGGGCATGGCGTGCGTGTGTGCGCACGGATCTGTGGTCCGGCCTTTGTTAGGCCGGAAGAGAATGCTGCGAGCGTTCTAACGGATGTCCTTTGTCGAGGGCATGTACACGGAGCGAGGGTGGTCGTTTCATCTCGTAACCACCCCCGACTGTCACTTCGGAAGGAGGTGATGAAAAGGGCATCTCTGGTAGAGTGACACGGTGCAGCCCGTTCTCTATCTATGCGGCGGGGTACCGGTCGCATGGGAGGGAGTGACGTTTTGCACCGGAAGGTTTGGTTTGTACGAAAGGAGAAGTGAAGAGATGAAAAGAGTTGCAGTATGTTTGATGGCGAGTGTGTTGCTTGCCATGAGTACTGCTGCATTCGCGACGCCCGTGACCGTGACGATCGGCATGCCGAACGCGACGTACGATAATACCGTGAATTCCGGTATTACCAACAGTACGACATATCCGTCCGGCACAGGGTTCATCAGTTGGTTCCAGCCGTACTCGTTCACGGCGCATTGCACTGATCTGAGTCCGTATCCTGCCGGTGGCACTCTCAGCGGGCCGGACGTGGATATCACGAGCGCGGTGATGACGATCGTGGCCAACGGCGTCGGTCCGGGCCAGGTTGACACCGCACGCATTGGTCCTGGTTTTGCCACCACGCTGGGTAACCTCGTGGCGGGACCGCAGTGGAATCAGGACACCACCACGGTGTTCACGCTCGATGCGGCCGCACGCGGCCTGTTCGAAGGGACCACCGGGCTCAACGCGCAAGTCCAGTTGACCCAGTACCCCACGAACCAGCTTGATATCGTGAAGTCGTCCAGGTTGCAGGCGACGACGGCCTACTCGTACATGTACACGTACGATGATACGCCGCCGGAGCCGGAGCCGGTCATCCCGGCTCCGGGCGCCATTCTGCTGGCCAGCATGGGAGCAGGATTGGTTTCCTGGCTGCGGGCACGAAAGGTCCTGTAAGCGAATGTAAGCGAGAAGTACTCGTCGTACGACAAGGGCTGCGATGCATAATCGCAGCCCTTTTCTTTTTCCGGCTTCTCCCGATTACTGCCCGAGAACAACCGAGACATTGCCGTCCGCCGGGATTGTCATTCTGTCGGTGTGAGGCCCGGACTTCACGGTGATCGCCATACCTTCCGCGGTGGCCGCGAGCCGAACGTCGGTGACTTGCGGCCGTCCGTCCGTGGGCACCGGCTCCAGAACCGCGGCGAAGGAGGCCTCGCGCCCCTCCGTGCCCACCGTCAGCATCGGCACCCGGTCATTCACCGATCCGCCCACGCCCTCGCCGGTAGTCACGACGGCACCCTCATGGGCCGCCATCGTCAGACACGTCGCCACACCGGCGTCCTCGAACCTTGCCCGGATGAGCTCGCCGGTGGTGCCGCGCCGCGCGTTGCGGATGTACTCGCCGCCCGGCATCGCGCCGGCCAGACTCATGCTCTCGGTGGCCGCCGCGCAAGTCAAGCTCTGGCCTTTGTTGTGGTACAGCCAGTCGAATCGATGCTCTGTGTCCGACTGCAGCTTGTCGACGACGAGCAGGTACGTCCCTGTCAAGAGGAGCCAGCGGGTGTGTTTCACGCCGGGGTAGGCATCGCCGCAGCTTGCGGCGGCCACCGTGTACGCGTCCCTGGATTCAAACCGTAGCAGCTTGCCGGCCGCAGGCTTTTGGCTTTGCTTGTCGACCAGCACCGTATTGTGGGAAATTGTGGCCTTGTACCAGTTGCTGTGGATGGGCAGGCGGTACGCCTGGCTGCGGGCCCGGCCCGGATCGACGCCCAGTTCCCTCGCGAAGCCGAAGAAGACGAAGCTGAGCTTATCGAAATGCCCGTGGAAGCCGCCGTAGGGACCGAACGTCAGGGCGGCGGTCAGGCCGGCTTCGCCCTTGGCCCTGAGGATCGCGTGCCCCGCATCCTCGAACACCATGCTCTCCAGCACGGCCGGTTTGGCCGTGGCCTGGGCGGTTCGGCCCAACAGAAGGCTGTCGAAGCTCGTCCTCTCGCCCAGCAGCGCCAGGATCTGCGGGTCCTGGTACGCGTGATACGCCGGCTCGAACTGGCGGCCCACCCGCCGGACGGAGGAACTCGTGTCATCCCCGAAGCGCGGCAGCATGCCATCGGCCATCGTGTAGTAGATCGGCAGGGTGAACATCTTCTTGAGCCGCTCGTTCGACCACAGGTCGATGCCCAGCCGCCGGGCCGTCTCGGCGATATTGACCAGGGCCCCCAGCGTGTAGAAGTGGTAGCCCCAACTGTTCTCGTACCACATGCCCTCTTTGGAGACGGAGACGCCCATCTGGTAGAGAAAGCCGTTCTGCGGGTCGGCGATCGCCTTTTGCACCCAGGCCGGGTCCCGGACCAGGGCCCCGCCCCAGATCATGGCGGCATCGTGCCAGGTCTGCCAGTTGTTCTTGCCGGTCTTGTTCTTGTCGATGTTCCGCAGCATCGGCAACAGCAAACCCTCGCGAATCGCCTGGTGGTCCGCCGCCGAGAGCACGCCGCAGTCGTGGATCAGATCGTACGCCGGGCCGATCTCGCCGGCCAGGTCGGCGGCTTCGTTCAATGTCTGCTCGAACAGGTGCCCGCCGGAGCGGCTCTTGGCGTCCAGGGAAGCACTGTGGTAGGGTACTGCTCGTACCGCTGGGCATAGCCCAGGAGGACCTTGGCGGCGTATTCGGCGAAGCGTTTGTCCTCGGAGATCGCGTAGGCCCACGCGGCGGTCACCATCCGCTGGAGGTTGCGGCTGTGCTGCTGGCTGAAGATCACGTCGTCATAGGGCGGTCCCGAGTAGACCTTGCCGCACTTGGGACACTGATGGTGGGTCGCGTCGACGGTCCGCAAGGCGATCTCGCACTTGTCACACTGGTACCACTGATTGTGCTGCCCGCCACGCGGCGGGAACTCGACCGGCTCCCCGACGAACCGCTCGGCCTCCTTCACACGTGCCGCCACGATGTCCCGCTCCGTCCCCTGCCCGCGATACGCCTGCCGCAGCCGCCCCAACTCATCCGCCGTGCATGCCAAGAAGGGGTGCCCGCATCCGGCAGAAGTACGGGCGACGCATGCGTCGCCCCGACAGCCCCCGCCGCTGGGCTCACGCAGGACAGAAAAGCGATCGTCGTCATAGCAAAACGGGTTCTACACGATACAGGCATGCGGCACACCCTTTCCAAACTCATCAGGCACTCCCGAAATCCAAGTACGGGCGACGCATGCGTCGCCCCTACCACGCCCCAAGATACCCTGTCGCCCCCGAGAGATCAAACCCCCGTCCCGACGAGGGCGAGGCCGGAGGGGGCGGGGGCCGAGGGATGGTCGCCCGGCCCCGCCGGACACCGCCTCGGTGCCCCGCTTCGGGCAATTGGGTTCGTTTTGCACATTTGCCCCTCGTCCCCCGTCCCCCAGGCCTCGTCCCTCCCGGCGTCGCCGGGAATTGGGTTCGTTTTGCGCATTTGCCCCCTGTCCCACGCCCCTGGGGCCTCGTCCCACGCGGCGTCGCCGCGAATTGGCTTTGTTTCAGTGCTCTTTTGCAGGTCCGATTGGTCTAATCCTTGGCTCCCCGTCCGCACAATTATCCTTTCCTCGGGCCGTCCTGAAATATGGGATTGTTCCAACCGGCCCGCGCGCCGGATGGCAGCCTCGGGAGGCTGAGCCATCCCGCCACAGGTGCCGTCCCCAATCCCATGCGCAATCCCTGACCATGTCCTCTAATAATTCTTCCTTCCGCTTTCCAATCATAATTCGTCAAACATGTCAGTTCCCAGAGATGAGTAAATGTCACGGGTGACTGTTGGGACCCAGTCATCCCCCTGCTCCCAGCCATGTACAATAGTAACAGAGATTACACACAAGAAACATCTCAGGATCACAGGTCCTTGCAAGGGATTAGAATTTTGGCTCACGGGGGTATTCCTTTGGAGTCTTAGCAGAAAAAAAACATGATAATTAATAGGATGGGAACAGGGACAGAAAAAATCACAATGTGGGGGCAACAAACTGGGTGTCTCCAACGGAATCCTAATCAACCTTTTCTGCACCTTATGTTTGCACAGGAACTGGAAAGGAAACACACCTTTGCTCAGATGGGACAGGGCCCCACGGTCCTGCAGTGGTTGTTGGGGGCCTGCACCAAAGCCCTGGCAATTCTGACTGGGCTCATGGTGAAGAAGACCCAGAAGATGGATTTTTATTTAATCAGATACAGCTCCGGTATCTGGGCTTAAAAACCCTGGCCAAGACTCACTGAGTGCCCACCCAGTTCCATCCATGCAGCCAGACCTTCCATCCCAGGTATGCTGATGATCCGTGGTAGAGGCAGCAGATGGGGTTTGGGGCAAGCCAGGGCATTGAGAAGTCCTTCAACACGATGAGCATTTTTTAACTTGATTTCATTTTTCTCCTATCCTTTTTCTTTTCCTCTTTCCCACCAATTGAGAGGGATGTCCACAACATGGTGCAACAGGGAGCAGTCCTAGCTGGCATGGCTCAGGACAGGCTCTGGACACAGGGCAAAGGGAGCTGACGCTGGACAACAATCACTTGTTCAGATGACACCCAACTTGGGCAGAATCCTCACATACATATGAAATTTACACACACAAAACAGTAACTCAAATAATGCTGATGTCAGGATGCAACACCAGCCCCCACAATGCAACCCCCAGTCCTCTGCAAACATTCCCTCTTCAACAGGGACATTGCAGCGATTTTAAAGGGAATTAGCCTGGGGAGGCTGGGCACTGAGTTTGGTGCCACCACCACTCTGAGAAGACAATGAGGGATGTGGTTGTGAAGTCTTTGCCACACTGGAGATGCCATATGGACAATCTACACCGCATAGCCAATCAGATCACAACACCTGTACAGACAAAAATCTGCACAGCCAACACATTTGTCCTTCAAAACACATAGCCGTGTGTCTCCATGACAGGAATCTGGACAGAACATCACACAATCTCACACAGTCCAACAGAACAGCCCGGGCAGTCTGAGTTCATGACCAGTACAGTGATGCAGTAAGACTGATCCCCTTCTTTCCCAAGAATCCCTGTGGTCCACTTCTCTTGGTAGTGGTGGGGGCATCCAACAATGAGGACAGCAATAGCCACAAAAGGGGTTTCTGCAATGACAGACAGGCAGGATCAACACGAACAGGTTCACACCATGCCCATGAGCCAGTGAACCCAGCCCTGGGCGGGGCGGTGACGTCACCTGATTCTGATGCAACAGGGAGACACAGTGACATCAAACCACCACCATGGAGAGCAAACCGATGGCAATTGATTAACACCAATTTCTTTGACCACCATCGAGTATTAAGCAGCAGTCGGAGCACTGGCAACATGGACCTGGAGTCCTGAAATTCCTGGCCGCATGGTTTCTGTCCAACAAGTTGTATGGCAGTGGATCCAGTTATTCACCACGATGGGTGCGATGGATCTCTGCATATGCATACACATAACATCTCCATGCAGCAGGGAGTGATTTCTAGAATGTGTGCAACAGTGTCAGAGAGGCTCTGAAGCTGATTTCGCAGATAACTCCACAGATCAGGATCGGAATCGTGTCCGGTACGCACAGAAACCGGAATTCCGGGGACAGCTTATTTATCTCGATCCCGAATTGAGTATCATGTCCCCAGATTCCCGCCGCCCTGCCAGCGCCGTACGCGCCACAACAGGCCGAGGTTCACCACAAGACAAAATGTGACATGTGTATGTGTGGCCTCAAATTCCCCTCAGTTCCGTGTCTGGCTCTTTGACAATTGAGGAGATCGGCCGTCGTTCCAGCCTTGGGCACGCCTTGCGTCATAGTGGCGAATATCCGAGATGCCCCAAATCTCTTTCAACTCGGGTCTCTTCTTCCCAAGCGGTGACAAAATGAGATTTTTTGTACTCGTGCAGCCTCACTCTCAGCGATGCAATCACCTCTTTAATGTCCGATCGCTTCTTGAAGGTGTCCAGATTGCTCCAGTTGAGTGATGTGTCTTTATCGAGAATTGATGCAAGGAATTCAAGGCCCGCCACAACATCCACGGCCTTTTCCGGTTGGCCCTGATAGTCGCCAACGAACTGCTGTAGCTTATCGATCAACGGGGCGGATGCTTCCGGGCCGTGCTTTCCTACAATCGGACCAGGACGCCGCTGAGGTTTTCTCCGAATACCCTTCCAGTCGCCCTGGCATCGCTCGTCAAGTCGCGCCACCCACTCACCAAAGATATCATCCCCAAGGAGCATGTTAAGTCGATATAGGGCCACAGTCACAAAAAAGTTGGGTGGCACTTGCTCAAAAATAACATCGGCGTCGGGCGGTTGACCACGCTGCAACGTGGTGAGCATCTTGGTGGCCTTTGCAGTGTTTTCGTGGATCACCTTTGCCATACTCTGAATGTGGGCTCGCACTCTATCCACTCCCTCATTCACATAGCGGTGTTGGATAAGCTCGTGCTCGCGTCTCTTGAAATACGTGCGTAGCCCAAAAAAGTAAGCCAGAAGAGCCGCCACTATGACATTCACGATTCCAGGCACCACGCCAGCAATGCCAGGTGGAAGATAATGCCAAGTGATGAAAGACGCAAGAAGCACCCAGCCGACAATGGCTGAAGACCAGCCCAAAACCCAACTCAGTCGAAGAATTCTCATATGACACCCTTGGAATTCCGGGGGCAGCCTAGTTGTCTCGATCCCGAATTGGGTATGGGGTCCCCAAATTCGCGTTTACAGTGCCGCGAAGCCTGCTTCTGTAAGAAAGTACTTACCAGGCTTCTCCTTGTCCTTAGACAGGTATCCCTGCTCGAAACACCACGCCAACCCCGTTCGGATAGTGCGCTCGCCACGGACTTGATTGAAAACTCTGACGCAAATTCTGCAACATCAGCATGTCTCCCGGCCGCAAACCCTTTGCCTTGTAGGCGAACAGGACCCACTTTCCACACTCTTCCGCCGTTGAAAACCTGCGCCATGCTCATCTCCCGTTCTTCTGGATTCACTGCGTCTACACTGCCTCGTCGCCTTCTCCGAAAGGGAATATCCCTCTCTTTCCAACTTGTGGCCAACATTCCAGAGCCCGGCTTCTGTCACAGATACATTTTGGATTCTCCGGATTCTCATTGATCAATCATCGCCCACGCAGCATACTCTATACCTTGGTCCGCATCACGAACATTACCAATCTTTGTCCTTATCACATCTCTGTTAAGCGGATAAGAAACCCATCCCCTAGACCCCGGAACAGGTCTATCGACCAGTTTCCTGAATGTTTCCATGACCAACATCCCACACTCGCCTGGCGTTCGCATCGAGTCTACTCCTTTCCCACTTGTTCAGGGGGGCGCATCCTAATTCCTACACAAGCCATCTGGTTTTTTCCTGCGTCTCGGCAGACTCCGACAGCCGCCCGGCTCATCTGAACCTACCATATCTGTCCGGCCCACAAAAAGGCCCCAACCAGTGTCGTCGCAGCTTCGTCCGGGGTGTTTCTCTGGGGAGGATTATGGCCGGTGCGTGCAGGGCACCCGAAGGGAAAGAGTGGACAAGCGACAGAAGACGGTGACGGGGAGAATTGAAGAAGCGGGGACTTCCGGGGACATCTGATGAGCAAGCCGTTGTCCAGACGGTCGCGGGATTTTTTCGCGGACGTTCCATTCTGAAAAGCAGTAGTCGGTAGTCAGTGGCCGGGGAATTCTGGGGACGCCTTACTCATTTCGGCATCCGAATTGAGTATGCTGTCCACCGATTCCCTGTCCGCCGATTCCCGCCCGATTCCCCCGATATCGGCAGAGGCTTGGCGCCTTCGCCGGGCCGAGCTTGCCTGAACGGACCGCCGAGGTATACTGCCGCATAAAGGCGCAGTGCTGATTCACCCGAGGTTGCGCCGATCCGAAAGGAGTATTGCCGATGAAAGCACGAGTGATCGCAATAGGTTTCGTATTTTTCCTATCGGATGTCCAGGCTCAGACAATCGCTATTGTGTCGCCGTCCGTCAGCAGGGCGTCAAACAGTCCGGGATTTGCACCGGCTGTCATGCTGGAGGGAAAGGCGAAAGAGCGCGGCTGCGCCTATGGGAAACGGTTTCGAGAGGAGATTCACGATTTCCTCGACAAGGAAATATACCGGGCGTTTGTCGGCCGGCCCTTTGTGAAGGAGCAGATGCTTCGTTATGCCGCGGACTGCGGCAACGTCGTCCGCGACGGGTGCCCCATGATCGCGGAGGAGTTTGAGGGGATTGCGGACGGTGCAGGACTGGCGTTCGCTGAGATCATGCTGATCAACCTGCACGAGGAGTTCTACCATCGCAAGCAGTTGCCGCAGCACGGCCATTGCACGGCGGTCGCCGTCGGCCCGCCGGATACCGGCAACCAGCACACCTATGTCGGCCAGACGTGGGACTGGATGCAGAGCGTCGCGGGAAAGTCCCGCATGACGCAATGGCGTCGTCCCGAGGGAGTCAGTGTGCTGGCCTACGGTTTCCCCGGTATGCCGATGGGAGCCGGCGTCAACTCCGAAGGGATCGCCCTGTGCTGGACCAGTGCCGCATTGGGAGACGAGCGACAGGTACCCCGCGTGGGCATCCCGAGCTATGTGCTCATCGCTCATCTGCTCGCCCAGAAGAACCTTGACAGCGTGATCCGTGAAGTCCGGAAGAACAGGCACGCCGGCTGGTTCACCTTTGTCATGGCGGACGGAGATGGCCGTTTGGTCAACATCGAAGGTTCGCCCGAACGAATCGTCGTGGAACGGGCCCAGGACCGCCTCGTGCGTGTCGGTTACGGTAGTCGCGAGATGACCGGGGTCAAGCCGGCGGAACAGGTGCCCCTTCACCCGAGGTGCCGACGCATGTACGACTTACTGCAAGCCTCGTCCGGCGGGAACGATCTGGCGCACCTGCAGGACTACTTTGCCGACCGTACGTACGAAATCAACGTCGGTGACGCGACGATCGACATGATGGTGTTCGACACGACGGCGCGCTCGGCCTTTCTCAGTCGCGGGTCGAGCTATGGGCTCTCTTGGCGAGAGTTTGTGTTTGGCGCAGAGCTTCGGTCCCGCCGAGATTCCACCTCTCCTTGAACCATGGTTTCAGATCCTGGCCGATCACTTCGGAGAACGTCCGGATCATCTGGTCCTGGGGCACGGGTAGGCGAGCATACAATTGCCCGGGTAAGAACACTTCCGGCCGGACCTGCGCAGAAAATGGGGCACCACTCCGGAAAGATGCTCCCATCAGCCCCTGGGGAACAATCGCAAGCGGTGCCCCGGTCATCCATGACAGTGCATGTAATATGACAAGGAAATCCGATTCTTTCTATTGTGCCAACTACGTATTTTCGCCGCTTTTTTCGATTTTGGGGTGGTATTGCTGCAAGTTGAGCCCTCCCCTTGCCGATGTGCCGGGCTGACGATACTCATTGGCTCGGGTCCGGAGTTCACTCCAGAGGTTTCTCCGGACCCTCTTTCTTTTCCGGCCATACCTTTCCGCCCACCTCGCCTGCTGCCCCATCGCGCCGTTCCCGCCGCCAGTGTGAGTTCGTAGCGGGCTCCGTAGAGGCACTCGGACGCCGCATGCGGCATCGTTGTCCCGAGGCGAAGCCGAAGGGCGTCCTAGCCGCGTGGGAACAGGGCCGGTGGTGGCCCGTTCGCAGACCAGATCCTTGGCTGCGCTCAGGATGACGAGCGGCGCGTACGGACCATGCTCCTACGACGCTCGCTACGACTCGCTCGTCAAACCCGGGCGGGTCGCAGGCCGTATTTCCTTGTGGGGAGATTCGTGTTGGAAAAGCGTAGTTATTGCGGAGAGATTGGCCCATGAGAGATCTGCAGCTGCGAGCGAAGAGCCAATCGCAGCTGACTGTTGGTGGGGGTGCGCGGCAAGACCGAAGCGATGGCGGCGGTCGAGGGCGGTGCCCACATCGTGGATGTCGAATATCCGGCGGCGGCCCTGGGTACGCCGTACCCGCTCAATATCCTGGCGGTGCGCGAGGCGGTGCCGGCGTCGATCCCGGTCGCCACCAACATCGGGGGCGAGCAGCCGGGGCGCTCGACGGCCTGCCAGGCCGCCCTGGGTGTGGCGCTGGCGGGGGCGGATATCATCAAGCTCGGCCTGGCGAAGATGCCGCTGGGCGAGGCGCAGGAGTTCGGCCCGGCCCTGGTCCGAACGGTCAAGAAGTGGTTCGCCGCCAAGAAGTGCGTGCCGGTGCTGTTTGCGGACGAGCGGCTGGCCCGCTGGTACATCGACCCGATCAAAGAGGGGCCGGACCTGGCGGACCACATGAGGGCCGATGGACTGCTGGTCGATACGTACGACAAGGGCATCGGCATGGGGCTGCTGGATTACTATAAGCTGGGGGACATCGAGGAATTCGTGGCGAAATGCCACGAGAGGGGCTTGGCCGCGTGGGTCGGCGGCAGCATCAGCAAGGACGAGCTGCCCGGCCTGTGGGAGACGGGCGTGGATGCCGTCTGCGTGCGCGGAGCGGCGTGCGAGCCGGGCACCGGCCCGGGCCGGTTCGGCCAGGTGAATGCGACGCTCGTGAGAGAACTCGTTGCCACAATACCTGCCGCCGGCGGTTTCCGGGCGGACGCCGCCACAGACCTGCGTTCGGCCGAGCATCAGGAACTGACTCCCTATTAGCCCATTTTGCAGGTTTTGCGCACCCGTGTATTCACCTCTCCCGCGTGGTTGGCTACAATCGGGACATGTTTGAGAGGCATGATCGGGAAGGATACAAGACCGCGCTGCCGGGAATCCGGATGAAGACCCTGTGTTACGGTGCGCGGACGCTCATGACCGAGGTTCTCCTGGAGCCAGCCAGCGTACTGCCCCTGCATTCTCACCCCCATGAGCAGACCGGCTATCTCGTCAAGGGCCACATCCGTCTCAGGATCGGTGAGAAGGAGCACGATGTCAAAGCCGGCGATAGCTGGTGCATCCCAAGCGGCGTGGAGCACGGTGCACAGAGTCTGGAGGATTCCATCGCGGTGGAGGTCTTCTCGCCCGTCCGCGAGGATTATCTGCCCGTCCCCCGTCCGATGTCGCCGCCGGATTAGGCGAAGACGTGCTCCGCTGCCGGTGTTACGGACCAGTCGACTATCGCCGCCCAGTCGGCCAGAGTCGTCGGCCGGATTCCCGACTCCTGGGACGAGCTTCTTGATGTTGGCGTCGTAGCCCACAGCGTCAAACCATTCGAGCATGATGGCGTAGTCTTCGCTGAACTTGCGGACCTCTTCGATGGGGGTCGGGACAAATTCGATCTTTCTGCCGGCGGCGGCTCCGATGATCCTGGCCGTCTGGGGCATGGTGTGGGCGTCTGAGGCGATGTCGATGGCACGCCCATTCAGGGCCTTGTGATTGTCGAAAGCCCACGCGCCGTACTTGCCTATGTCCCGGACCGCGATCATCTGGAGCACCGTGGTCGGCTTGATGCCCACCTTCAGCTTTCCTTCATCGAGGCCCGGCTTGAACCAGGGCGTCAGGAGATTCTCCATGAAGAACACCGGTCTCAGAATCGTATAGGAGGGAAAGGCCAGGCTCCGCACCGTCTCTTCGACCCGCCACTTGTTTTCAAAGTGAGGGATTCCCGTGTTCCGATGGGCCGATCCGACGGAGGAGTAGACGAAATGCCGGACGCCGCCCTCCTTGGAGATCCGGGCGAATCGCTTGCCTTGTTCCTCCTCTTTTTCCACCCCCGCCTCCCAGGTGTTCTGGACGGAGAACACGCCCCACACGCCTTTGACGGCGTCAGCCAGGGATGCCGGATCGTCCAGGTCGCCCCGGACGACCTCCGCGCCGAGTTGGGCCAGATCCTGCGCTGCCTCGCCCTCAGGATGTCGGGTCATGGCTCGGACGGGATAGCCGCGCGTCAGTAATTCCCGAGCGACTGCTCCGCCTTGCTTGCCCGTTGCCCCGGTTACCAGGATGTTTTCGTTCTCGGTCATATCCGCTCTCCTCAAAGAAAGAGTTCGATGAACATTCCCCGGGGCGTGCTTTGGCGGGCGCGGCGCCCTGCCAGGCACGTCCCGTATTCTCTTGTACGCAGGCGTTCGGCTGGAGTGCATCGGCGCGATGCTGCCACGCGAGGCGGATGGGTGAACGGCAACGCGAGGTGATCGGGTGAGCGGCTGTCATGGGCCGTTATCGGACCGGCATAAGACCTCCGGATTTGCTCAACGCAGAGGATTCTCACCTCGGGGAACGAGGCATGGACTGACCGGTGGAGTCCATCCCTGGATAGAAACGAGGGGTGCTGCTCTGGATTCTGCCGCACTTTTCGAAGTGCGGGGGGCCTTCCCAGCAGCACCCTCATCTTAGGGCGAGCCTCACGTCGCGCTGTTGATGAAAAAAAGGAAAATCTTTGACGGAGTACGGGTGACAAGAAGCTGGGTCCCTGGGGAGGCTCCCGACCGGACCCTGGCTTGGCCTGCATTAGAGACGCCAGGGACGATCATAATTTGGATAAGTCCTTGACACGAGTGGCTCCCAGTGTTAAAATGGATAACTTGAATGACACTGAGGTCAAGTATGGGCCCGTGGGCGAGCTGCAATTCGGGAACGTCGCCGTCTTTTGCCGCGGACCGTACGAGGAGGAGCACTCCGGGAGGAGTCATTGGAAGGCCGTCCGACGGGTCGACGCATCCAACCGGTACGCCGACGCATTGGTATCGGACAGGGGGTTTATGAACTCGACTGCTCGCGGCGTTGATCCGGAGCATCCATCTGTGTTCGAGTCGAAATCGTAAGTCCAAGCTGCATCAGAAATTGAGGGGTAGGGTATGACAAGCGTAATCAGAAAGCGCGCGAGGGGTTTCGTTGTGGCCGCGGCGGTCGTTGCGATCGCCTCGATGGCCTACGGCGATAGTCCAATCGAACTTACGGACGGTGTGCCGGTCGCCGGACTCTCCGGCGCCGACGGCAGCCAGGTAGACTACAAGATCGTTGTTCCAGCCGGCCAGGGTGAACTGGAAATCAGCATTTCGGGCGGGACCGGCGACTGCGATCTTTACGTCCGGTACGATCAGCCGCCCACGTACAGCGGGTATGATTACCGGCCGTTCCTGTTTGGCAACGATGAGACCGTCACGATATCCAACCCCGCCGCCGGATCCTGGTACATCATGCTCCGCGGCCGCCATGCCTATAGCGGCGTCACGCTGGTCGCCAGTTATACGCCGGCTGTCCCGACGGGGCTGGCCAATGGGGTGCCTGAAACCGGCATCTCCGGCGCCCGTAATACCGACCGGCTCTACAGCATCAACGTTCCGGCCGGCCAGAACAGCCTGGAGGTGAATACGTGGGATGGTACAGGGGACGTGGACCTGTACGTCAAGTTCGGATCGGCTCCGAGCGAGTTCGACTACGATGACAGTTCGTCCGGTTACGGTACGGCGGAGGCCGTCAGCATCAGCAGTCCCGCCGCGGGAACGTGGTACATTGTGCTTCACACGTCCCATCATTACAGCGACGTGACGCTCCGGGCCGTCTACAGCACCAGTGGACCGGCGGAAAGCGTCATGGATGACGTGGTGATCCCGAACCTGTCCGGCGCCCTGGGCAGCGAAGCCCTTTACGTCATCGATGCGCCCAACCGCAACGGCGGCCTCGATTTCCGCATCTACGGCGGCACCGGCAACTGCGATATGTACATCAAGAAGGGAGTCAGACCCACGACTTCGGACTATGACGATCGCCAGGCCGGTCCAGGGAACAGCGAGAGTGTTTTCATCTCGACCGGTAACCTCGGGGGGCCGTGGTACGTCCTGCTGGTGGGGACGCAGGCGTACAGCGGTGTGACGCTTCAAGTGCACTTTGTCCCGGCGCCTCAGCCCACCCCAGAGCCTGGCCCGAAACCGGAGGGCAAGGCGACGCCGCTGACCGCGGGCGTTCCCGTCCCGGACCTGGCCGGCAAGGCGGGCAGCGAGTTGTTCTTCAGTATCGAGGTGCCGAGCGGCGCGAAGACGCTGACCATCAAGATGTCGGGCGGCACCGGCGATGCCGATCTGTATGTCCGCAAGGGAGAGCTGCCGACCACGTCGGAATATGACTACCGGCCTTACCGCACGGGCAACAACGAGGAGGTAGTCATCACGAAATTCACCGCCGGCACGTGGTACATCATGATCCGGGGCTATCAGGCCTTCTCCGGCATCACTCTGGTGGCCACGTTCGACAGCCTCAGCCCCGACGGCGTGGTCGCCCTGCAAAATGGCGTGCCGGTCACCGGCTTGGCGGGCTCGGCGACCAGCGAGACGTTCTTCAAGATTGAGGTCCCGGCCGACCAGACCCAGCTCGAGATCGCGATGTCGGGCGGCACGGGCGACGCCGATCTCTACGTTCGCCTCGGCGCCCTGCCGACCACCAAGGAATGGGACTACCGGCCCTATCGGCTCGGCAACAAGGAGACGGTCACGATCGACGATCCGAAGGCCGGAACGTACTACATCATGATCCGGGGCTACATCCCCTACACCGGCGTGACGCTGCAAGCGACCTACGGACCGAAGGGGGAGCAGATCACGGTTCTGGAGAGCTGCGTGCCGGTCCACGATCTCTCGGGGGCCACGGACAGTGAGGCGTTCTTCAAGATCAATGTCCCCGCCGGCCAGGCTCTTCTCCGCGTCGAGATCTCCGGTGGTATCGGCGACGCCGACCTCTACGTCAAGAAGGGCGAGAAGCCGACGGCCAAGAGTTGGGATTACGCTCCCTACCTGCACGGCAACAATGAAGTCGTGGAGGTTGAGCATCCTGCCGCCGCGGCGTGGTACATCATGATTCGCGGCTATCAAGCCTATTCGGGCCTGACTTTGAAGGCCTGTTTCCATGACACCAAGGACGAGTGCGACGACTGCGGCGTGATTATCATTTGGTAAGTGCATTTGATTTGTGCCGATCCGTGCGGCGCTGGCCGCCGCACGGATCGGATCTAATTCCCATCGACGAGACAGCGGAGGGCCGCCAGGTCGATCCGTTCGAGGGAGTCGCACACCACATCCGCGGCCGAGAGTTCTTCCGCGGGCACGCTATTGGTCACGGCGATGCAACGGGTGCCCGCCGCTCGGGCCGCCTGGACCCCGCTGGGGGCATCCTCAAACACGACGCACCGCGCCGGTGGCAGACTCAGGCGCTGGGCGGCGGTCAGGAACAGGCCCGGATCCGGCTTCTTCTTCTTGACCTCGCTGCCGCTGACATAAGCCATCCGTTGGTAGGGTACCCCGGCCGATTCCAGGATCGCCCGGGATAGGTCGCGGCTGGCGGAGGTGGCGATCGCCAGCCGGAAGTTCGGATCGTCCAGCCCCGTCTGAATGAGCTTCAGCACGCCCGGAAACGCCGGCAACGGCTCCTGGTGCAGCGCCTCGATCAGATATCGCTCCCGCACCTGGGCGGCGCCCTGCGCTTGCTCGTCCGTCAATTCCAGACCGTGAGCCTTGGCCCCGGCCTTGACGTACGCCTCAGCGCCCCGACCGATCCCCGCCGCGAAGTCCTCGTCCGCGACGCCCTCCAGGCCGAACATGTCCTTCAGGACCCGGATCGTGACCCGCGCGTTGAGCGGCTCCGTATCCGCAATGACGCCATCCACATCGAAAATCAAGCCGTACAATTGAGGCATAGCTTCTGTCCTGTGAGTAATACTGACGGCCGAATCATAGCCTCTGAAACGCTCCTTGGCCACGTCTTTTCCCATTGCCCACGTCGGCCGGATGAGGCACAATACTCCCCAGAGTCATGAAAAGCCGAGAAAAGGAGGTGCCTATGTTGAATCGAGCGTATCTGGTGCCGTGGCGGGATGAAGACGTCGATGGATGGCCGTAGTGGCGGTCCTGCTCGGAGTACTGGGGGCGGGAACGCTCTCGCGCCTTCGAGCGCCACCAGCGCTCCTGCGGGAGGGATCTCCGGGAAGGTGCTGGACGCGCGGGGACAGCCGGTGGCCGGCGTCGCCGTCATTCTCTGCGAGCAAGGCGACCGTGTCCCTCGGGACGCGGGGCCGCTGCGACCGTTCGTCACCGAGGGCACGCAGGGCGGGGACGGCGAGATCCTCTTCTCCATGACCGAGGCAGACGGCCGCTTCGCGTTCGCGAAGGTCCCCGTCAGGTCGTATCGCCTGGTAGCCCAATCGTGGAGAAAGAAAGCGTCCATCCGCTCTCTGATGGACGTCAATGGCGAGGAGATCGAGCTGCACGGCGTGGCGAATGATGTTCGCGTGACCGCAAACACCACGAGCGACGTGATCCTGCGCCCCTTGGGTACGGGCACCCTGCGGATGGATCAGAAGGTTCCCAACGATGAGACATTTTTGATCCTCAGTACCGCTCCGACCGGGGCCGATCCGGTCCTTGGGTTTATCGGCTGGACGCCGTCCTTCTTTCAGCAGGTCATCGGCGGCAATCGGATGCCGGGGGGCCGAACGGTGGTACACGGTCTGCCGGAAGGAACGGTTCATGTAGCCATGTTCGCAGCGGATGATGTCCCCGGTTTTCTCGATGCGAAGGTCCAGATCAAGGCACAGCAGACCACCGTCCTGCCTTTCACGCCCTTTGTGGCGCGTTGCGTCCGACGGCCGACATGACCCGCCGCCGGAATTGGTGCCCATCTTCGAGGAGGTCAAGGCGATGCAGGGCCCGGAATGGGCCGCGTGGACGGCCAAAGCCTTCTCCCAAGCGGGCATCCAGACCGACTCGACCGACGGCCGACCGCCATGGGCCGACCATCTGGATGCCGAGGTTGTGCTTCCCAGCGGGCGAAGGGCCACCGTGGGTCAGACGTTGGCGGCTTTCGCCTACGTCCAGTTGCAGGGCTCGGGGCCGCGCCGGTGAGGCGCGAGCAACGGGACGGACGCACCGGCCCCGAACCGGTTGGGCCCAAGCCGGCGGCAGCGCCCAGCGAGTTGCAGCGTCTGATTGACGCCGCCCAGCCTGGAGCTACGGTTGCGGTGCCTAAGGGCACACATACTGTGCCGGTTCGGATCACCAACCCTCTGACGCTGAAAGGATCGTCCGCGGCGGACTGTATCCTGGAGGTGACGGCCGATGGTCCCGCGCTCTCCATCGATGCCGGAGGCCAAGGGTACGTCTTCATCGAAGGACTGACGATCAAATGGCAACTGGCCGGCGGTGCCAAGGGCGTCGAGCCGCCTGTGGCGTTGGTGGTCAAGGATACGCAAGCCGCGATCCGCAACTGCCGTTTCCTTCCGCTGGGCAACACGCAGCGAGCGCCGATGGCCATCAGGATCGAGGGTCGTTCCTGGGCCAGGGTGAGTCGACTGCCGGTTCGAGGGATTCGACTACGTCGTCAACTACGGCCCGGGCACCGAAGGTCTCGTCGAGGACTGCCTCCTCCGGGACGGCGGGCACCAGGGCGTGACCGGCTATGACCGCAGCACGCTGCGCGTGGAGCGGACGATCGTGTCCGGCTTCAAGTACCACGGCCTCCGCTGCACGGGCGGCACTCTTCACGTCAAAGACTCTCTTCTCATGAACAACAAGGTCTCCGGCGTCTACCTGGGCAACAAGGATGGACAGGGGACGATCACCAACACCTTGATGATTCACAACAGCGAGGGCGTGGCGGCGTTCTATCGGGCTCAATTCCAGATCCATAACAACGTCATTCTGGATTCCACCAGTGCCGGTATCGGGATGTGGGACACCTGCCGGTTACATATCGCGGACAACATCTTCCAGGGTAACGCCAAGGCACTGGTCGTTTATCCTAAAGGCGGAAAGGACAGCAATGTCATTGGCGTCAACGCCTTCTGGCGGAACAAGGCCGACACGGAGAACTGCCGCCGTGCCGACGATTCGATCCTGGCCGACCCGCTCTTCCAGGACCCCGGCGCCGGCGATTACTCTCTCAAGCCCGGCTCCAACTCTCGACCGCAAACAGGGCCTGACCGACCCCCAGGCCATCCGCAAGCTCCTGGAGCGATGGAAGAACCGAAGTCAGACCGCCCGCTTGACCATGCAAGAAAAGGGGACATTCTACTTTTTCCTTTGGCCACTGCTCCTGCTCGACGGGATAGGGCCAGCACGGAAAAGTGCTAGATCGTCCTGTCCTGCGGGTTGTCCGCACATCCTGATTATTCTCGCGGCTTCCTGAGAGATCAAGATAGAGCAAGAATGTCCCCTTTTCCATTGAACGGCGTGCCTCGCAAGCCGACAAACCCACGCCTGCGGTAGTGTTACCGAAGTTTCCGTGGAACGAAAAAGGGACATTCTACTTTTCTTCCGATTCGTTCCGTTTGCCGGCGGATCCCGGCGGTCTGCCACGCGCCTGAAGCGTTGATTCCAGTCCCAATCGCGTCACGATCTGCTCGACCCAGGGACGGGAGCCGAATGGACGGCCGCGGTTGACGCAGGTGCGCAGCCGGGCGACATCCTCCGGCGGTTCCGACAGATTGACCAGGGCCAGCCAGTTGCTCGGCCTTGAAACGGGGCCGGGAGAAAGGAGCCCCACGATCTGCCGATGGGCCTGTGAATGCAGGCTGGACCAGCGCCAGTGCTCCGCCCTGTTGACCAGCCCAGCGCAGGACGGGGTTGCGCTCGACGTATCGGAGTACCTTGAGGAAATGCAGATCGTGTTGGATCGGGACGCCTTGAACCCGGCGCCTGCCAGATCGTGTCCGGCTCTGTGTGAATCCCCACGTGACACGGTCATCAGCCACTGCATCCAGCTGCGCCGTTCTCATAAGGCTTCAGGCACCATAGTGATTGCCGACACCAGCCCACCACAGCGTAATGGCAACCGGACGCAGATTGCTGCATTTTCATCTCTGAAATCGATAGTAGTCCTCCGGAACACCTCGGTCATCCTTTGACGCAGATCAGCGGTTCCAGGCGGGCGACCTTCTTGGCCAAGCCGGCGATTTCGGTGGCGTCGACGACTGCGGTGACATCCTTGTACGCGCCCGGGGCCTCTTCGGCGATGCCGCGCGGCGAAGCGCCTTTGATGATGATTCCCTTCTGGGCCAGGTGCATGATGATGTCCTTGCCGTGCCAGCGTTTGGTGGCCTGGCTGCGGCTCATGGCCCGGCCTGCCCCGTGACAGCAGGAGCCGAAGGACAACGTCATGCCTTCCGTCGTGCCGGCCAGAATGAACGAAGCGGTCCCCATCGTGCCCCCGATCAGAACCGGCTGGCCGGTCGCCTGCAGGTCCTCCGGCAGCGAGGGATGTCCCGGCCCGAACGCCCGCGTTGCGCCCTTGCGGTGCACGTACAGCTTCTTTCGTTTGCCGTCGATCTCGTGCTCTTCCACCTTGCAGGTATTGTGCGAGACATCGTAGACAAGCGTCAGGTTGGCTCGCGGGAAGAGGTCCGCGAAGGCCTTGCCGCGTCAGATGGGTCAGCACCTGGCGATTCGCGAGGGCGCAGTTGATCCCGGCGCACATCGCGCCGTAGTACTGCTTGCCCACGTCCGATTTGATCGGCGCGCAAGCCAGGTCCTTGTCGGCCAGCTCGATGCCTTCCTCCCTGGCGGTCTTGATCATCTTGGCCAGGTAATCGGTCGCGATCTGATGGCCCAGGCCGCGCGAGCCGCAGTGGATCATCACCATGATGTCGTTGAGGGCGATGCCGAAGGCTTTCGCCAGTTCGTCGCTGTAGACCGCCGCGACCCGCTGCACTTCGAGGTAGTGGTTGCCCGAGCCGAGCGTGCCGACCTCTTTCTCCTGGCGCTGCTTGGCGTGATCCGAGACGTACCTCGGCTCGGCCCCGAGCATCCGGCCGTTCTCCTCGATCCGCCGCAGGTCGCTGCGCTGCCCGTAGCCCTGCTCGACGGCCCACAGGGCGCCGCCTTGCAGCATATCGTCCATTTCGAGCGACGTGACGCGGAACTTGCCTTCGCTGCCGACGCCGGCCGGGATACGCCGGGCCAGCACATCGGCCAGCTCCTTCTCGTTGCCCTTGATCTGATCGAAGGTCAGCCCGGTGTGCAGGGACCGCACGCCGCAGGAGATGTCGAAGCCGACGCCGCCCGCCGAGATGATGCCGCCGTCGTCCGGATCGAACGCCCCGACGCCGCCAATGGGAAAGCCATAGCCCCAATGGGCGTCCGGCATGGCATAGGACGCCTTCACGATCCCCGGCAGGGCCGCCACGTTCGCCGCCTGCTGGTAGACCTGCTCATCCATATCCCGGATCAGCCCCTCATCCGCGAAGACGATCATAGGCACCCGCATCTTGCCGAAAGGCTCGATGACCCACTGGGCTTCCCCATGCTTCTTCAGTTTCTCAGCGAACATTCCTGTGCTCCGATCACTGGAAGTATTGAATGTTGGAATGATTGAATGATTGGGATTCGCCATCATTCCATTCTTCAATCATCATTCCAACTTCACATTCGATCTTCCTTCCTACACATCGACGATGCACTGGGCGATCCAGGTGCCGTCGCTTTGCCGCTCGGCTTTCAAATCCGCGTAGGTGGCGGCCTTGACTTCGACCGCCGGCTCATGCCGGGCGACCTCGACCGGCTCGCCCCACGCCCTGGCCTTGATCCCTCCTTCGATGGCCTCGATCTCGAACCGGCTGAACAGCATGCGGCGCGTGTCCATCTCATAGAGCAGCGAGCTGAGCCAGCACAGGAAGAGCAGGTCATCGTCCTCTTCTTTGCATTCGATCTCCACGGCCTCCTTCGGCTGCACCTTCTCCAAGTCGGTGAGGACCGAGGTCAGCGCCAGCGCCGCCTGCGCGAACGCCTCCTCGCGCGTCGGCCCGACGCCGCGAACGCCGATATCCGACGGATGCGAATAAAGCTCCCAACGCCCTTCAGTCATAATTACCAAGTCTTCCAGAAAGCGGTTCTACTGGTATGCTAACAGAGGCGGCCCCACGCCGCATCGGGTTTTTCCCCCAATCCCGCGGGGCACGGGCGAGGCCGGCGGGTCGAGGGGCGAGGGAAAGCCACCCGGCCCCGCCGGGCGAAATTGGGTTCGTTTTGCATCTTCCCCTCGTCCCGCAGGGCGGGCCTCCCGCCGCAGATCTGTGCCCAATCCGCAATCCGCAATCGAGGAATTATTGGGTTCGTTTCGCACGATTGCCCCACGGCCCCGCCCCCCAGGCCCCGTCCCCCGCCCGGCGTCGCCGGGAATTGGGTTTGTTTCGCACAATCGATCCCCGCGGGAGGTCCTTCGCCGGTCGGCCCGCGTCCATTTCCGGACACCAGGTGCCAAATTGGGTTTGTTTGGCACGCTTGCCCCTGCGGCAAGCCCATCCGGTGGAATTGGCTTTGTTTTGTCGAGGCCTATCGAATGTGAGATTAACCATAAATCCTTTCCCACAAAGCACTTACCCTTCCCCTGTTGCTCCGGCGAGAATTGGCTTTGTTTCGCACGATTCGTCGCCCTGCCACAGGTCTGTGCCCAATCCGCAATCCGCAATCCGCAATCGAGACATCGGCTTCGTCTTGCACATTTGACTCCAGCGAATTGGGTTCGTTTTGCACGATTCGTGCTGCCGTCTTCCAACCGACTACCGACTACAGCCTTGGTGAAAGCATGGGATTCCCATTCTCTTGGTGGGATTGTCGTGCTTCGTTGTCTCAAGAAGCCGGAAAACAAGATGTCGCTTTTGCGGCCCAGAGATCCCGGCCCGGCCTTCGGCCGCAACTAAAACCGATCCTCTCGCCAAGACGCGAAGAACGCCAAGAAGACAGGACTCTGATGCTCTTACCCTGCGGTCTTGGCGTCTTTGCGCGATATAACTCTTTGGTTTTCAATTACTTATGTTGTGTGCCTTCGAAGACCTTTGCGGGAAAACAAGATTCGGACAAGTAGCGGTGCGAAAGGAATTCCCAGCCAATCTCTTTCTCATAAGAAGACGCTTCTCGATGCATGTATGTTACACACAAATCTAAAATAATGCAGAAATTCTCACCTCCGGACGAGCCCAGCCCGGACGGCAAAAGGCAATAGTCCGGCAATTCATCGCCGGGGAACAGTTCGTCGGTCTGACCGGGCAACACCAGATCGGCTCCTGCTGGCGTGGACGGATAGCCAGCGTTGCCGCCCGATGCACGAACACCCGCCGCCAATTGCTAATTTGAGGGCTGGCCCTCACCTAGCCGGAAGTGGAACGCCGACGCAACGAGCTGGTGGAAGCGGTGTTTGGGATGGTTGCCCAGAGCATGGACAAGGCCGTATCGACCCTCGTCGGGCTGCTCGATAGCGACGATGAGCGAGTGAAGCGGCTGACCGCCAATGATATCGTCAACCATTTTCTCAGACACAAAGAACTGCACGAACTCGAAAAGCGGATCGAGGCGATTGAGGGGAGCTTGGGCGCGCGCGGTGAGATCACTCCGGCCGGGGCAAGCATGCTTTTCCGGGGCAGGGGGGAGGGGGGAAGACCACGCCGGGGGGCCGTATCCCCCTAAGATAAGGGGTTGGAGGTCCCTTCTCGCTCTGGGAGCATCATTTCCTACCCGGTTCGGGTATTTCGGGCGGCGTTGGGAACATCCATTTACCCTTGCCATCCTGAATTACCCCGATGCGGGTTCTTGGTAGCATGCCATCGTCGTAGACGAGGGCGGCGAAGCTCTTGTTCTCAGGTGCACCCACTGACACTTGAGCCGTTTTGGTTTGGGCCGTGAGGTTTACCGAACCCTTGCACATCGGGTTCTTGAGGGTCAACCGGGCTTCACCTTTCTCGACCTTGACGAAGCAATTGCTCCCGGTAGCCTCGCCTACAATAAGAAATGGTGACCCGTCCGTATTGCCAAGAGTTGCGGAAGGCTCGCCCTGGGGAGTAAGGAACACAAGGGAGGACAGTATGTCGGACCACTGGAGACGCACTCTTTCTTTGTTGCCTCGGTCGAAGATGCGAATGAATCGAGATCCGTCGCGTTCTATATGGAGCAGGATGCCCAAACCCCTGCCGTCGGTCAGCGTAAGGATAGGGTAGCCGTTGGGGTCGGTCGAGAAGAGCCCTTTGTTGTTCCCGCCGCATCCACAAGTCGAAAGCTTTGGGCGGTGACTTCTTTGGGATATCCAGAACCCGCGTAGGCGTATGGTACGTACAGCATGCAAGCCGCCAAGCCTCCGCCGAGTGCGCTGGACGTACATATCAACAGGACCGTGTTAAGCTTCATTGCTCTGGCTCCAATTCAAGAGTCGTTCTCCCAACGGCGGCATTTACTCCGCTTTCGTGATTCATCCAAGGTGTGTGTGCCGCCAATCACCCCGATTGTAGACTGCGCCTGCTCCAAGCAACAGGGCTATCGCATCTAAATCAGAATCGGGTTTCTGGCCCCGAAACCGGCAGTTGAGCAACCGCCGGTTTGATGCTCCGGCTCGGGGAATGCTCTGATGATTCTGCATTCTCGACCAAAGAATCAGGATCGGGCAATTTAGATGCGATAGCCCTGCTCCAAGCAAGGGAAACGTTGAGATTGTGTCCGAATGGGGGGATAATGGAAACGTGGACACGATGAGGACAACGCTGGAATCATATCGTCAACGATCGCGCTCGGGACATCGTGGCCACGACACCGCCCGGCCGTGATTCTCTCTTCGGCACCGGGGAAGCAATGATACCCTCAGAGACAAATGACTGGAGCGAAGAACTGAAACCGGAAGCAGTGCAGTTTCTGCGTTCATCGGCCAAGGAAATCGCCATCCTCGTCGCCAATGCCGACAATATGGCCCGCTTTCGCAGCCGGATCACGGAGGTTGCTGACATATGGACAAGATACAGAATCGCCGAGCAAGCGGAGCAAGATGGCACGTGGCAGCCTTCTATGGGGACACCCGAGAATCCTCTTGACATGATCTGGTCTGGCCACCTGAACCGACCCGGCCCCGCTATCCATGCGGCCGGCTGGCTTCATGTTCGCGGGACACCACTTGGCTGTTACGCCCTCTTGCAGGCCGTGCACGATCACGTTCTGCCCAAGTATCTGCCCAAGTGTGAGAGGATAGACGACGGCTGCGTGCCACAGGAACTCAGCGATGAGATATGGCGACGCATTGTGACCTATCCGGAAGGCGAATCCAACAGCCACAAATACGTCAACACAGGGCTAATCAATTGGGCAATGGGGGAGGTAAAAGCCGACCTGCAGAACGGCGTGGGCAAGCAGGAAGAGACGCAGAGCGAGACGAGCGGGACGGAACCGTCAGCCGTCATAACGAACACGCCCAAGAAACCGGCGGGGGCAACCGGGCGAGACGGTGGGCACAAAGGAGAGCGGCAGCGATGCGAAGACCATCAATATCGGAAACTTGACTGTCATCATGCCGGACGGCAATGCGACCATCAACATTGACCAGCACATTGAGTACATTACCAACCTGCGCGACGCCGTTGCGGCGCAGCCGGAAGACAGCCCGACCTTCTCCAAGATCGCCAAGAGGACGGCCCTGGACCTCATCGGCAGTGCCTTGAAGGATGTCGCAAAGGGACAGGTGAAGGAGGCCGCCAAGCAGATTTACGAACTGGGAAAAGAGCTGGGGCCCGTGATCGTCAATACGGCCGCGTATGGATTCTTCAAGAGTTATCCGGGGCAGTAACATGATTCCGGGAGACAAGAGGTCGGCGAAATGACACATGAGGAAATCGAGGCAAAGCGAACTGCAAGATACTCTTGAGAAGCATGAGGCCAAGACACTGAACGATGCGGACGCGATAAGGGCCCTTCGGGAATTGGCTAAGAAGGTCGGGGCAAGTACGCAGAGGGTCTTCTTCGATCACACCGTTTATGGCACGAAACCCGTCTGCAATGATGCCGATATCCCCGAACTTGCCTATAACATCCACTTCGCCCTGCAAACCGCCTCCATGATCGACGCCTGCCGGACGGCGGCAAAGAACCATGAGATTACTTTGAAAACGCAGGAAAGTGCCCGGTTGTCGCAGTGGATATCCGTTGCTGTCATGATGGCGGCTGTTGCGAGTGCGATAGCAGCTTGGGTTGCGGCGATGGGGTCCTGACCATTGAGCGTTGTCCCGAGGCTGCACGCCGGAGAGCGACTCAATTCCTCCAGCCCCGACCGCCCTCAATCTCTTGCTGGCGCAACTGGGCCTCATACTCCAAGCTGGGACTTCAAGGGGGACTTCAGGAGAATTAAAGGTCCGCGGTCCATTTTCGAGGGGGGTTGTTCGAAGCGGGAAGGGAGGAATGAGGACTCGCGGGGCGATCGATCCCCAGCCGGGGGCGGCTGGGCTACACCTTCGATCAGTTCACGGTTACGTTCGGAGTTCCGCCTTCAGGCGGGTTCGAGAATCTTCCGGCGTAGCCGGCTCCATGCTGCGCAGACGCTGTACGGGCGAATAGTCATTCGCTGCTACGAACGGATCGCCTGAAGGAGGAACTTCGGATGCCGCTCGGATTGTTGACCCGCCTTCCGGCGGGAAAGACCGGTCCGACCCGCGTAAACGCGGAACTCCGAACGGCTGCGGGTGCTCGTGCAAGGATGATCACACGCTCGGTGGCGAGCCGGTGCTTGCTGGCGGGACGGGGCGGTGTTAGAATCGAACGTCGCAGCGGCGGGGAGGATGGGTGGCTTTGGGTGACTCAAGAAAGGAGTACCGCGATGCATGCACGTTCGTCGGCATTGGTGATGGTCGTTTCCCTCGTTGTCTTCGGAAGTCTTTTCTCCGGCGGGTCGGCCGTCGCCGCACCGTTGGCGACGATCACGGTCGAGGCGGGACAGTACGCACGGACCGATACGCCGGTCTCGGTGCCGCTGGCGTCGGTGCCACAGGCCGTGGCGGGGCAGGCGCTGTCGCTGCAGGAGGTCCGCGGCTCCGAGCGCGTGACGGTGCCGGCCCAGGTCGAGCAGGGGCCGACGCCGAGACTGCACTGGATTCTCGCCGGCACGCTGCCCGCCGGCCAGAAGAGGGTCTATGAGCTGGTCGCCGGGGAGACTCGGGCGGATCGGGTGGTCGCCGCCGTCAAGAGCGACAAGGACCTTCAGATTCGCATGGGGGATGCCAAGGTGATGCAGTACCAGCATGCGATGTGGCCGGCCCCGAAGGGTGTGGCCAAGGTCCCGGATTCAAAGCTGTCGCTGTATGACCACAGTGCGTTCATCCATCCCCTGTGGTCGCCCAAGGGCAACGTGTTGACCGACATCAACCCGCCGGACCATCTCCATCACCTGGGCATCTGGATGCCCTGGACCCACACGACCTACGAGGGCAAGATGGTCGATTTCTGGAACGTCGGCGACGCCACGGGGACGGTTCGCTTCTCGAAGTACCTGTCCACGACGACCGGCTCGGTCTACGGCGGTTGGCAGTCGGAGCAGGATCACGTCGCCCTCAAGACCTCCAAGGGCGAGCAGACGATCCTCAAGGAAGTCTGGGATGTGCGCGTCTACAACGTGGGCGGCCCGCAGAAGTACTGGCTCGTGGATTTCCAATCGACGCAGCGTTGCGTGGCCGACCAGCCTCTGATTCAGGATGAGTACCGTTACGGCGGATTCGGCTACCGGGCGACCCGCCAGTGGAAGGGGCCAGAGGCGGATTACCTGACCAGCGAGGGCAAGACCCGCAAAGATGGTCATGGCACGCGGGCCCGCTGGTGCGACTGCTTCGGCACGATCGACGGCCAGACAGAGGGCGTGACGTTCTTCAGCAATCCCAAGAACTTCCGGCACCCCGAGCCGATGCGGCTGTGGCCTGAGCCGACCAACTACACCTTCTTCAACTTCTGTCCTTCGCAGATCGGCGCCTGGGAGATGAAGCCGGGCGAGGATCACGTGTTCCGGTATCGCTGGTACGTCCACGAGGGCAAGCCCGACGTGGCCGAGATCGAGCGGATCTGGAACGACTACGCCAATCCGCCGCAGGTGACAGTCGAGGCCGCCCGGCCCGAGAAGGCCATTGTCCTGTTCGACGGCAAGGACTTCTCCCAGTGGCAGCGCGACGGCAAGGGCGAGATCGGTTGGAAGATCGCGGATGGCGTCATGCAGTGTGTGCCCAAGACCGGCTCCATCATGACCAAACGTGATTTCGGCGACTTCATCCTGCACGCGGAGTTCAAGACGCCGCAGATGCCGGCGAACGTCAAGGGCCAGGGCCGCGGCAATAGCGGCATCTACATCCAGCGCCGCTATGAGCTGCAAATCCTCGATTCCTACGGCCAGGAGCCGAAGAACAACGAGGGCGGCAGCATCTACACGTTCAAGGCCCCCGACACCAACGCCAGCAAGAAGCCGGGCGAGTGGCAGAGCTACGACATTCTCTTCCGTGCCGCTCGTTGGGCGGACAAAGACGGCAAGCCGGTGAAGACGCAGAACGCCCGGATCACGGTCTTCCAGAACGGCGTACTGATCCACGACAATGTCGAGGTGCCGCGGAAGACCGGCGCCGGCCAGCAGGAAGGTCCGAAGCCCGCCCCGATCCTGCTCCAGGAGCACGGCAACGAGGTCAGCTTCCGCAACCTCTGGATCGTCCCCTTGGAAGGATGAACGCGCCGAGAGGGTATGTGAGAAGTGGCACGGGCATCCCCCGCCTACGCGGGGGCAGGCTCTGCCCGTGGGACTTTGTGGCATCGGCATCCTGCCGATGATCCATGGGCTGGAAGGGGCCCCCCAACGCGGAATTTTGCGTTGGGGACCCCAAGCCCATGCCACGATGAACTGGCTCCGCGGTGCGGGGCCGAGAAACGGCTATGATGACAACGGACAAGCTCGAGATCTGGGATGTGCACACGCACCTCTCCGGTGTGCCCGGGGACACGCCGGAGGCGCGCCTTCGGCAAGCTGCTGGAATATGCCGACCGGCTGGGCATCGCGCGGCTGTGTGTCTTCATGGGCATGAGTTGGAGTGAAGATCCATCGCCCGAGACGATGCGCCGGGACAACGACGATGTGCTGCGGGCGCTGCGTCATTTTCCGGACCGCGCTTTTGGTTTTGTCTATCTGAACCCGAAGCACACGCAGGCCAGTCTGGATGAGCTCAACCGCTGTGTGCGCGATGGCCCGATGGTGGGCGTGAAACTCTGGGTGGCCCAGCACTGCAACGAGCCGACCCTCGACCCGATCGTCGCACGCGCCACGGAGCTGAAAGTGCCCGTGCTGCAGCACTACGTGGCAGAAGATCACCGGCAATCTCCCCGGCGAGTCTACGTCGGCGGACATGGCCCAACTCGCCGCCCGCCATCCGCGTGCCACGATCATCTGCGCCCACACCGGCGGGGAGTGGGCCAGCGGCATCCGCGCGATCCGCCCGTACCCGCAGGTCCATGCCGAGCTCTGCGGCAGCGATCCCACGGCGGGCTTCACCGAGATGGCCGTGCGCGAGCTGGGCGCCGAACGGGTCCTCTACGGCAGCGACGCGGGCGGGCGCAGCTTCGCCTCGCAACTGGCGAAGGTGCTGGGCGCGGATATTCCCGCTCCGGCGAAACGCCTCCTTCTCGCCGGCAATCTCAAGCGAATCCTGGAGCCCATTCTGCGCGAGAAAGGAGTCCGTCTATGAGGGTGCCTGAAAGGCCGGTTCCTCGTGGCATGGGCATCTTGCCCATGAATCATCGGCAGGATGCCGATGCCACAAAGCCTCACGGGCAGGATGCCCGTGCCACCCTTCAAACGCTCTCCGTGACGGGCGTACAATCCATCGCTGCCCTGGACCGTCGCGGCTTTCTCCAGATGGCCGCCGCTGCCACCGGCGTCGGGGCGCTGGCCGCGGCGGCAGGCGGGCAGGCCGCCGCTACACCGGGCGGGCTGATTGACGTCAACACCTATCTCTCGCGCTGGCCGCTGCGCCGTCTGCCGGGCGACGATACGGCCGACCTGGTGTCCCGGCTGCGCCGTCACGGCGTGGTGCAGGCGTGGGTCGGCAGTGTCGACGCTCTCCTGCACCGGGACATGGCCGCGGTGAACGCACGGCTCGCGGACGAGTGCCGCCGTCACGGGGATGGGCTGCTCGTGCCGTTCGGCTCGGTCAATCCGAAGCTGCCCGATTGGCAAGACGATCTGCGTCGCTGCGTCGAAGAGCACCACATGCCGGGGATTCGGCTGCACCCGAACTACCACGGCTACACGCTCGACGACCCCGACTTTGCGAAACTGCTGCGGCTGGCGGCCGAGCGCGGCTTGATCGTCCAACTGGCGCTGATCATGGAAGACGAGCGGACGATGCATCCGCTGCTGCGCGTCGAGCCGACGAGTGTCACCGGGCTGCCCGGCCTGCTGAAACAAACGCCCGGTCTTCGGCTCGTGCTGTTGAACTCGCAGCGCGTCCTTCGGGTTCAGGCGCTGGCCGACTTGATGGCCGCCGGCGAGGTGTACGTCGAGATTGCCATGCTGGAAGGCGTGGGCGGCGTCGCCGGCCTCCTGGCCCAGGTGCCGCCCAACCGCGTGCTGTTTGGCTCTTACGCACCGGTGTTCTACTTTGAATCTGCCTTGCTGAAACTGCAAGAGTCGCCGTTGAGCGATGAACAATTGGGGGCGATCCGCTGCGCAAATGCGCGGCGGTTGCTCGCGAAAAACCGTTAGAAGGTGTTTGAAAAGCGGCACGGGCATCCTGCCCGTGGGCTTTGTGGCATCGGCATCCTGCCGATGATTCATGGGCTGGAAGGGGCCCCCCAACGCGGAATCTTGCGTTGGGGACCCCAAGCCCATGCCACGCTGAACCGACTTTTCAAACGCCCTCTTATAGCCTTCAGGAGATGACTATGAGCCAGCATCGTTCCTCCGCTTCGGCCCGGCCCGTCAGCGCAGTGTCCCGCCGGGAGTTTCTCGCTACGTCGTCGGCGGCGTTGCTCGCGACGAACCTCGACGGGACGAAGTCCACCGCTGCCGAACCTGCCGCGAAGCTGGCGCTCGACGGCGGCGCGAAAGCCGTGAAGCAAAGTTGTCCGCTCGGCATCCGCTGGGGCGAGCCGGAACGCAAGCAGCTCAGCGCCATGCTCCAGCAGCAGGACCTCTTCTACTGGCAGGGCCCGCAGACGGCGCTGCTGCCCGAGCGGTTCCAGGAAGTCTGTCCGGTGAAGTACGTGCAGACCTGCTCCTCCGGCACGGCCGCGATGCACATCGCCGTGGCGGCGGCCGGCATCGGCCCGGGCGACGAGGTGATCACCTCGCCGATCACCGACATCGGCACCGTGATCGGCGTCCTCTACCAGCAGGCCGTGCCGGTCTTCGCCGACCTGGGCGCGGGCACGTACAACCTCGACCTGGCCGACGTCGAGCGGCGGATCACGCCCAAGACCAAGGCGATCATCGCGGTCCACCTCTGGGGCAACCCCTGCGACCTGGACGCGCTGAAGGCCCTCGCCGACCAGCACAAGCTGATCCTGATCGAGGACTGCTGCCAGGCGTGGGGCGCGAAGTACCGCGGCCGGCCGATCGGCACCGTCGGCCACATCGCGTGCTTCTCGCTGCAGAACTCGAAGCACATCACCTGCGGCGACGGCGGCGTGGTCGGCTCGAGCGACGAGCGCTTCGGGCCCGCTGCTGCAGAAGTTCGGCGACAAGGGGGGCGACCGCGCAAGGGCGGCGGGTTCCACGCGTTCTCGCCACCAACTACCGCATGAGCGAGCCGCAGGCCGCCGTGGCCGCCGCCCAGCTCACGCGGCTGGAAGCGATCGCCGCGAAGCGCGCCCGGCTGGGCAACCTGCTCACCGAGAAGATCGCCGACCTGCCCGGCATCATCCCGCACCAGGTGCATCCCGAGGACCGCTGCGTCTACTGGTTCTACATGTTCCGCATGCGGCCGGAGGCGTTCCGCTGCGACCGCTCCGAGTTCGTCAAGGCGCTGGTGGCCGAAGGTGCGCCTGCTCGGCCGGGTACATCAAGGTGCCGCTCTACGGCGAGCCGGTCTTCCAGAAGCACGGCTTCTTCGCCGGCCGCTGGCCGGTCAAGGAGATGGGCCTGACCACGATGGATTTCTCGAAGCACAAGATGCCCCGAAGCGGAGGCCATCCTGGAGACCGGCATCCGCGTGACGATCCACGAACACATGACGGAGGAGTACATTCCCGGCGTGGCGGCGGCCATCCGGAAGGTGGCCCGGCACTACGCCGCGTGAGCATGAGAATGTGAAAGGGAGGAAGTGACAATGGTGCAGCGCTGGCGAGCCTGGTTGGAGTGATGATCGTGTGCAGTCTGTCTCTTCGTGCCACAAGCGCGGGCCGTCTCGCCGGAGGAGGCGCAGAAGATCGAGGCGGCGGCGCCGGCCAAGGCCTCGGCGGTACCGGCGAAGCCCCGCAAGATGCTCGTTTTCAATCTCACCAAGGGTTATGTCCATACCGCGATTCCGTATGGCGTCAAGGCCCTGGAGGTTATGGGCGCCAAGACCGGCGCCTATGAGGTCGTCCACAGCACGGACATGTCCGCCTTCGAGGCAGCCAACCTCAAGCAGTTTGACGCGATCTGCCTGAACAACAGCAGTCAGCTTGATTTCAGTCCGGAGGCCCAAAAGGCCATCCTGGACTTCGTGAACAGCGGCAAAGGCATAGTCGGCATCCACGGGGCGACGGTCAATTTCGCCAAGTGGCCCGAAGGGGCGGCCCTGCTCGGCGGCGTCTTCGATGGGCATCCGTGGGTAGCCGAGGGGACCTGGGCCGTGAAGATCGACGACCCCGGGCACCCGCTCAACGCGGCGTTCCAGGGGCAAGGCTTCAAGGCCAACGACGAGCTCTACCGCACGAAGTTCTCGTATCCGCCACGGGAGAACCTCCGCGTGCTGGTCAGCATTGATATGTCGGACGAGGCGACGCGAACCGCCAAGGGCATCCGGCCCGGCGAGACGGACTATCCGCTGAGCTGGATTCGCACCTACGGCCAGGGCCGGGTCTTCTACACGTCCTTCGCGCACAATCATCATCTCTACTGGAATCCCGCGATCCTCGGGCACATCCTGGCCGGCGTACAGTTCGCCCTGGGCGATCTGCCGGCGGATACGACGCCGAGCGCGAAGGTTGCCGCCGCACCGGAGCCGGGACTCGGAAGCCTCTTCAACGGCAGAGACCTTTCCGGCTGGCGGGGCAATCCCGATATCTGGTCTGCCAAGGATGGCATCATCACGGGCCAGACGAAGCCGGACTGCCGGATCTGTGAGAACAACTTCCTGATCTGGACCGGCGGCGAGGTCCGGGACTTCGAGCTTCACTTCAAATTCCGCCTCGAAAGCGGCAACTCCGGCGTCTACTTCCGCAGCCTGGAGCGCACGGGGATGGAGAAGGAGCCGCTGATCGGCTGCCAGGCGGATTTCAGCGCCGACGGTCGCTGGACCGGCGTCATCATGGAGTACACCCGGCGTGAAATCCTGGCGGAGCGCGGACAAAAGGCCGTGGTAGGCGAGGACGGCAAGGTCCGAGTGGTCGGCAGCCTCGGCAATCCGGATGAGCTGCTCAAAGCCGTCAAGCCCGGCCAGTGGAATCAGTACGTCGTGACGGCGAAGGCCGGCCACATCGTCTTGAAGATCAACGACGTCACCATGTGCGAGATCGACGACAACGACCCGAAGCGGATCGTACAAGGCAAGCTGGCCCTCCAAATCCACGAAGGCCCGCCTATGCTGGTCCAGTTCAAAGACCTCTACCTGCGCGAGTTGTGACGAGCGACCAGTCTCGCCGCCTTACCGAACGGAACACCTGCCTTGAACGCAACACGGCATTCAGGATTGACGTTCAGATTGGTCAGGAGGTATTCTGTCTATTGGCTGTGGTCGATTGCTTAGGATTGTGTCGGCCCTCAAGTTCCACATTGAAACCCTTGGGCTTGATGTGCTGGACGGCGAAGATGGCCCTGTGTTGGAGGCCTTCGTGGCGGGAACCACGGTGTAACCATGGCCGAGTTCCCGGTCGATGCGCCGAAGGCACGGATCTTGCAGGCCCTGAAGTTTCTCGGTTTCGAGGTTGTACGTGAGCGCGAGCACACTGCCCTGCAACGGCGCAATCCGGACGGAACAATGACATCCATGACAATCCCGAATCACGCCCACCTCAAGAGTTCCACGCTGCGAACGATCTGCCGGCAGTCGGACATCAGCCGCGAGGACTTCCTGACCGCCTACGAGAAGACCTGAGCGACTCCACTGTGTGGGCTGGGCTCTCAGCTTGGGTCATCCTATCAGCGCCAATCCGCACGGATCCATGTCCGGGAATTGGGGGGAAATTGACATTGCTTGCGTAGGGGGGCCTTGTATAATGTACGTCCCTGGAGTGCCAAGGAGGATCGTGTCCCGTGCCCCCCTGTGAAGCCGGGGACGAGAGTCCTTGTGCTGTACTCGTGGCGAGGCCGTCTCGGCCTTGCGTCTTGCCGGCATCTTGCCGGCGCGACCAGGAACGAGGCTGTCTTGCCCCAAGAGACGAGGCCAGGATGGCCTCGCGACGCAAGGGCGGGACGCCCTCGCCACGATGCCGTGTGGCACGGGCTTGGAGCCCGTGGAGACATGGCCAGGATGGCCATGCCACGGGGTGCGGTCGCAATAAAACAGGGATAGTGAGCGTTTTTCTTTGCGAAGAGACGCTTTGCAGAAGGTGTGCGACGAGTCTTTTGGATAAGGAGGTACGAGGATGGCAAGACCGGTAACGCTTTTCACGGGACAATGGGCGGACCTGCCGCTGGAGGTCCTGGCGCAGAAGGCCAAGAGCTGGGGCTATGACGGCCTGGAACTGGCCTGCTGGGGCGACCACTTCGAGGTCGACAAGGCCCTCAAGGACGACAAGTACTGCAAGGCCAAGCGGGCGATGCTCGACAAGTACGGGCTGAAGGTGTTCGCCATCTCGAACCACCTGGTCGGCCAGTGCATCTGCGACAACATCGACGAGCGTCACAAGTCCATCCTCTCGCCCGAGATCTGGGGCGACGGCGAGCCGGAAGGCGTCAAGCAGCGGGCTGCGCAGAACATGATCGACGCCGCCAGGGCGGCCAAGAAGCTCGGCATCGGCGTCGTCAACGGCTTCACCGGCAGCTCGATCTGGCACCTCCTGTACTCGTTCCCGCCGGTCTCGAAGGACATGATCGACGCCGGCTACGCGGACTTCGCCAAGCGTTTCACGCCGATTCTCGATGTCTTCAAGAAGGAGGGCATCAAGTTCGGCCTGGAAGTCCATCCCACCGAGATCGCGTTCGACATCGCCTCCGCCCAGCGGGCGATCGACGCCGTCAAGAGGCCACGAGTGCTTCGGCTTCAACTACGACCCCAGCCACCTCGGCTACCAGGGCGTCGATTACGTGAAGTTCATCCGCACGTTCGGCAAGCGGATCTTCCACTGCCACATGAAGGACGTGTGGTGGGGCCACGGGGACGGCACCGTCGGCGTCTTCGGCGGCCATATCGACTTCGCCGACCCGCGCCGGTACTGGGACTTCCGCTCCATCGGCCACGGGGACATCAATTTCGAGGAAATCATCGTCGCGCTGAACGACGTGGGCTATCAGGGCCCGCTCTCGATCGAGTGGGAGGACAGCCGGATGGACCGCGAGCACGGGGCGGCCGAGGCCGGCCAGTTCATCAAGAAGGCCGACTTCAAGCCGTCGCAGCTTGCCTTCGACTCGGCCTTCGAGAAGAAATAGTCATAACTACAGTGAGGCCCGGATGTTGCGAAAGCATCCGGGCCTCACCGCTTGTGAGGAGATCTGCCACAGAGAACACAGAGATCACAGAGAAGAACGAGGGCAAGAAGGTAAGAACGTCAGAGGGTCCGAACGCACTGATACCTTCTCACCTTTGTCCCTTGTTGCCTTCGTTCCCTCTTGGCTCTGTGCCCTCTGTGCTCTCTGTGGCGAGAAGATTCTCATGTTCCCAACAGAGGGCAGTGGGATGGCACAGGAGAGCATCAATCGTCGTGACTTTCTGAAGGCGGCTGCGGGTACGGCGGCCGTGGTGGGCTTCCCCACCGTCGGTGCCGTCCTCGGTATTCGGGGCTGCTGCACCCAGCGAGCGCATCACGATGGGCTGCATCGGCGTCGGCTGGCAGGGCGGCTCCAACATGGGCCAGTTCCTTGGCGTGAAGGACTGCCGGATCGTCGCGATCTGCGACGTGGACAAAAAGACGCTCCAGGGGGCCGTGAACTCGGTCAACAGGCGGTACGGCAACCAGGATTGTGCCGCCTACAATGACTTTCGCGAGCTGCTGGCCCGCACGGACATCGACGCGGTGTCGCTCGGCCTGCCCGACCACTGGCATGCCATCCCGGCGATCGAAGCAGCCCGCTCCGGCAAGGACATCTTCGGCGAAAAGCCGCTTTCGCACGACTTCCGCGAGGGCCGGGCGATGTGCAACGCCGTCAAACAGTACGGCCGGATCTGGCAGACCGGGCAGTTGGCAACGCTCCCAGGCGCATTTCCGCTTCGCGTGCGAGCTGGTCCGCAACGGCCGGATCGGCAAGGTCCACACGGTCGAAGTCGGACTGCCGGCGGGACACTCGGATTTTGCCAAGACGGCGGGCCAGGAGCAGATTGTGGCCCCGCCGGAAGGGCTCGATTTTGACAGGTGGATCGGGCCGGCCCCGTACACGCCTTACCGCCCCGCGCTGCTGCCCAAGAACTGGCGCTGGGTCCTCGATTACGGCGGCGGCCAGCTCATGGACTGGGTCGGCCACCACGTGGACATCGCCCACTGGGGCATGGGCTGGGACAACACGGGTCCTCTGGAGATCGAGGGCACCGGCGAATACCCGAAAGATGGCCTCTACGACAGCCCGACGCGCTATCGTCTGACGGCCAAGTACCCCGGCGGCGTGACGATGGTCATTGCCGGCGGACACAAGGACATCCGCGGCGGCACCAAGTGGATCGGCGACAAGGGCTGGGTCTGGGTCAGCCGCGGCGATCTCACGAAGAGCGTGGAAACCGAGCCCAAGGAATTGAAGCAGGAGAAACTCGGGCCCAACGACGTTCATCTCTATGATTCGCCCGGTCACTGGCGGAACTTCCTCGACTGCATCAAGAGCCGTCAGGAGACCATCACGCCCTGTGAGACGGCTCATCGCTCCGCCACACCGGGCCATCTCGGCCGGATAGCCATGTGGCTGGGTCGCAAGATTCGTTTCAACCCTGAAACCGAAGAGATTATCGGCGATCCGGTCGCCTCCGCGATGCTGGGCCGGCCGTACCGAAGTCCTTGGCATCTTTAGAGTTATGAGAAGACAGTTGCATGTACCTTAGCACGTGTTTAGCTCGACAAACGATGCTTTGGGTGGCACGGCCAAACTTGTTTGACCGTGCTGGTTCAGGTGGGTTCTGTGCCACAGGAGGACACGCTCAAGCTGCGCTTGGGCGTGCCACCCAACCCTTTGGCATCTACAGACCTATGAGAGGGTAGTTGAATGGCGCAAAGGAACATGAATCGGCGTGACTTCCTGAAGAGGGCCGCCGGTGCGGCGGCGGTCGCGGGTGTGCCTTATGTGGTGCCGTCCTCGGTCCTGGGGCGCAGGGCCAGACGCCGCCCAGCGAGCGGATCACCATCGGCTTCATCGCCTGCGGCAAGCAGAGCCAGCACCTGATGCGGTGCTTTCTGCTGCCCAGCACGCAGGTCGTGGCGGCGTGCGACGTGGACAAGCTCAAGCTCGAGCGCAGCGCGAAGAATATCGTCGAGAAGTACTACGCCGACAAGAAGGATGGGGCCTATAAAGGCTGTGCGAGATATCACGACTTCCGCGAGCTGCTGGCCCGGCCGGATATCGATGCGGTCGTGATCTCGACGCCGGACCACTGGCATGCGATCGCCACGATCGAGGCCTGCCGGGCGGGCAAGGACGTCTACTGCGAGAAGCCGCTGACGCAGACGATTGCCGAGGCCCAGGCGATGGTCAAGACGATCCGGCAGTACGGCCGCGTCTTCCAGACGGGCAGCATGCAGCGATCCTCGCCGCGAGTTCCGCTTCGCCTGCGAGCTGGTGCGCAACGGCTACATCGGCGACATCAAGCACGTGACGGTCAACGTCGGCGGACCGCCGCAGGATAAGCTGCTGCCGGCCGAGCCTGTGCCGGACTACCTCGATTGGGATATGTGGGTCGGCCCGGCGATGTGGCGGCCCTACAACAACGATCTGGCCCCGCACATCAGTTTCGACGGCTTCCCGAACTGGCGCGACTACAGCTACTACGGCGGCGGCGGCATGACCGACTGGGGCGCTCACCACTTCGACATCGCCCAGTGGGGTCTCGGCATGGACGAGCAGCGGCCCGGTCGAGATCTACCCGCCCGACGGCAAGGACTACAAGGTCCTCACCTACAAGTACGCCAACGGCATCACCATGACACGGGACGGCCAGGTCCGCGGCCCCGACGGCACCGGTCTTCCGTTCACGGGCGACGCCTATCCGCTCTGGCTGGAACGCGTCAAGACCAATCGCGGGCGGAACGTCAACGGCGTCCTCTTCGAGGGCACGACGGGCAAGGTCGAGGTCAATCGCGGCTACCTCAAGACGTGGCCGGACAACCTCAAGGACCAGGTGATCGGACCCGACCAGGTCCATCTGTACGACAGCAAGAACCATTATGCCGACTGGCTCGAAGCCATTCGCAAACGCAGCGATCCGATCTGCAAGATTGAGATTGGCGCCAGCTCGGTGACGGTGTGCCATCTCGGCAACATCGCCTACACGCTCAAGCGGCCCCTGAAGTGGGACCCGAAACGCCAGGTGTTCCTCGGCGACGAGGAGGCCAACCGCATGCTGTCTCGACCGATGCGCAGTCCCTGGCACGTATAATCAGGAGTTCTTTGCCACAGAGGGCACAGAGGACACGGAGAATGAAGACAAAACCAGGTTCAGGAGTGAATGGAAATTGCCTCTGTGATCTCTGTGTCCTCTGTGGCGGATTCATTGTGAACGAGGAGAACAGTGTATGACCAGGAGAAATGTGTCACGTCGGCAGTTCCTGCGGAATGCCGCGGGTGTCTCGATGGCGGCGGTGGGATTCCCGTACATCGTCAGCTCCTCGGCGCTGGGAGCCAACGGAGGCCGTCGCCGCCAGCGAGAGGATCACCATGGGCTGCATCGGCGTCGGCGGCCAGGGCACCGGCAACATGAGGAACTTCCTGGGCAAGAAGACGGCCCAGGTCGTCGCGATCTGCGACGTGGACCAACGCAATGCCGTGAAGGCCAAGGGCTTCGTGGACAAGAGGTACGGCAACTCGGATTGCGTGATCTACCACGACTTCCGGGAGCTGATCGCGAGGAATGACGTCGATGCCCTGTCGCTGGCGATGCCGGACCACTGGCACTCGATTCCGGTGATCATGGCGGCTCGGGCGGGCAAGGACATGTACGGCGAGAAGCCGCTGGCCCGGACGATCCACGAGGCCAAGGTGATGCGAGACACCGTGAACCAGTACGCCCGGATCTGGCAGACGGGAAGCTGGCAGCGGTCCGTGGACAATTTCCATCACGGCTGCGAGCTGGTCCGCAACGGCCGGATCGGAAAGGTCACCCGCGTGGAGGTGGGCCTGCCGACCGGCAGTCCGGGCAAGAACAACCCGGTCCAGCCGGTGCCGGAAGGCGTCGATTGGGACTTCTGGCTGGGCCCGGCGCCGTGGGTGCCGTTCCGGGGCGTAATGCACTGGGATTGGCGCTGGATGATGGACTACTCCGGCGGCCAGTTGACCGACTGGGCGGGCCATCACATCGACATCGCCCATTGGGGCCTGGGTATGGACGACACCGGCCCGGTGGAGATCGAGGGCAAGGGCGAGTACCCGAAGGACGGGATTTTCGACGTCCCGACCGCCTACAAGTTCACCTGCAAGTACGCCAACGGCGTGGAAATGGTCGTGGCCAACGACAGGCAGGTGCCCAAGGGCATGGGGACCGTCTGGTACGGCGAGAAGGGCTGGGTCCACGTGGATCGCGGCCGGCAGGCGACCGAACCCGCCGGAACTGTGGAAGGAGACGATCGGTCCCGATGAGATCAAGCTGTACAAGAGCCGGGACCATCATCAGAATTTCCTCGATTGCGTGAAGTCCCGCCAGAAGACGATCACGCCGATCGAGGTGGCGTGCCGCTCGATCAGCGTCGGGCTGCTGGGCGAGATCGCCATGCTGCTGGGCCGCAAGCTGCAGTGGGACCCGGAGAAAGAACTGTTTGTCAACGATGACGAGGCCAATCGGCTGCTGTCGCGGCCGATGCGGGCCCCGTGGCATCTGTAACGAGCGTGTTGAATGAACGATGGATGCGTTTGCCATCCTGAGCCGCAGGCGAAGGATGACAACGCCCGTATAGTAGTAGTTGTAGGGTGCGTATCACGCACCATCTTCTTATGAAGAAAGGAGCCAAGATGATCAGGTCAAGAGGAATCGCCGCACTGCTGCTCGTCAGCTTCTGCCTGTCGACGGCGCTGTGGGCCCAGTCGCCCAAGGAATTGCGGAAGGTGACGGATGAAGAGATCGCCAAGATCAAGGCGGCCATGCCGGACAAGGCGGTGGCCAAGCCGGCCCAGCCGCGCAAGATGCTGGTCTTCTGGAAATGCGAGACGTTCTTCCACACGGTGATTCCGGTGGCCAACGAGGCCCTGAAGATCATGGGCGAGAAGACCGGGGCCTTCCAGGTGACGGCGGTCACGGACGATTACTCGGTCTTCAACGCCGAGACGCTCAAGCAGTTCGATATCGTCTGCCTGAACAACACGACGAGCCTGAAGTTCGATCCGAAGACGACGCCGGAGCGGTGCCAGGCCCTGATGGACTTCGTCAAGAGCGGCAAGGGCATCGTCGGCATTCACGCCGCCGCCGACAACTTCTACCAGTGGCCCGAAGGCCAGGAGATGATGGGCAACAAGTTCACCGCCCATCCCTGGGGCGCCGGCAGCACCGTGGCGATCAAGATCGATGAGCCCGATCATCCGCTGACCGCGCCGTTCCACGGCCAGGGCTTCAAGGTCAAGGATGAGATCTATCGCACGGCCCCGCCGCCGTATTCCCGCGAGAAGCAGCTCGTCCTGATGAGCCTCGACATGAGCGATCCGGCGACCAACAACGTCAAGGGCGTCATCGAGTCCGACAAGGACACCGGCATCACGTGGGTCAAGGACGTGGGCCAGGGCCGGCTCTTCTATTGCTCGCTCGGGCACAACAACGAGATCTTCATGACCACGCCGATTCTCGAACACTATCTGCGTGGCATTCAGTTCGCGGCGGGGGATTTCCCGGTACCGACAAAACCAAAGGCATAGGCATCAGTTAAGGGAGTCTGGCATGGAACAACAGTTGGGAGAAGATCAAGACGTACGATTTCGGGGACAGCCGTGCAGCGCTGACGGAGCTCAGCGATGAGATCCGCAAGGCCTACGGCAAGCCCGAAGAGTTGAAGAAATACGAGGCGGCGCTGATCGATGTCCTCAAGTCGGATGCGAAGTACGCCGGCAAGCAGTATGCCTGCCGCGAGCTGAGCATCATCGGGACGGATCAGTCGGTGCCCGTGCTGGCCGGCGATGCTGACGAACCAGGAGTACTCGGACATGGCCCGCTACGCCCTGGAGCGGATTCCGGGCGAGGCCGTGAACAAGGCCCTGCTGGCGGCCCTGCCGAAGGCCGAGGGCAAGGCCAAGATCGGCATCGTCAACAGCCTGGGCGAGCGCGGCTGCGTCGCGGCGACGGCGTGAAATCGCCAAGTGTGCCGAAGGCTCGGACAAGATGCTGGGCGGGGCCGCGATCAGCGCCCTGGGCAAGATCGGCAGCGCCGATGCCGTCCAGGCCCTGGACAAGACCCTGGCAGAGTGCCCCGGACAATCAGAAGACGCTGGTCTATGATGCTCTGTCTGAAGGCCGCGGAGAAGATGATGACCAAGGGCGACCGGCCCGGCGCGCTGAAGATCTACCGCAATCTGAACAAAGAGGGCGTGCCGCAACTGGTTCGGACCGCCGCCCTGAAGGGCATGGTCAACGCCGCCGGTCGCGGCGATACCAAGTAGTCGCGCCCGCGTTTTGTCGTGAGAGTCTTAGCTGGGTGGCAGCGGCAAGACGAAGGTCTTGCCGATCGGGCGTCTGCCCGTCTTTGGGCGAGACGCGACCATCGGCAAGCTGCGTCTTGCCGCTGCCACCCGGAATGCTGTTCCCGGGGCAGGTGGTTTTCACCGGGATTAGGATGCCAATATGGTTTGGGAATCGAAGCGATTCTTTCTCTTGTTGATGGCGGTGCTTGCCGCGGGGATGCCCGGCGTGGCGGCCGCCGGCGCCGCCGATCAGCCGAACCAGGACATCATCAACATGGTGATCGATGCCTTGAAGAGCAACGATCCCCAGATGCAGAGCGGCGCGATTGCCATCGTGCGGGATATCCCCGGCCCGGAAGTCACCAAGGCCCTCGTGCAGGAACTGCCGAAGCTGCCGGCGACGGGGCAGGTCCAGTTGCTCTCCGTGCTGGGCGATCGCGGCGACGTGACGGCCCTGCCGGCCGTGATCGAGGCGGGCAAGTCGCAGGACGAGTCGGTGCGCGTGGCGGCGCTGCGGGCCCTCGGCCAATTGGGGGGCGTTGCGAACGTTGCGCTGTTGGCCGAGCGGGCCGCGGCGAGCAAAGGCGCCGAGCAGAAAGCCGCTCGGGAGGGCCTCTACCGGCTGCGGGGAGCGGAGGTCGATGCGGCGATTCTCCAGAGTCTCCCTTCGGCCGATCCCGGTGTCAAAGCGGAGTTGATCGATGCGATCGGCGAGCGCAACATCGCCGGGGCGGTCGAGACGCTGCTCAAGGCCGGCAAAGATGAGAACCGCAAGGTCCGGCTGGAGTCGTTCCGCGTCCTGAGGATCGTGGCCAAGCCGGAGGATATGCCCGCGCTGGTGAACCTGCTGCTGGAGACGGACAACGAGGCGGATCGCGGCGAGGCGGAGAAGATGGTGGCCGCCGTGGCCCACAAGATCGAGGACAAGACCCGTCAGTCCGCCGCCGTGCAGGCCGTGCTGCCGAACGTCAAGGATGCCGCCGGATCGGGCGTCGCTGCTGCGCGTGCTGGGGCGGATCGGCGATGCCGGCTCGCTGCCGACGCTGCGGGCTGCCCTGGCCAGCCGCTGAGCCGCAAGTCCAGGATGCGGCGATCCGGGCCCTGTCGGATTGGCCGACGGCCGAGCCGGTGCCCGATTTGCTCAAGGTGGCTCAGACCTCGACGAACCAAGTGCACAAGGTGGTCGCGCTGCGGGGCTTTGTGCGGCTGCTCGGTCTGGAGAGCGACCGTACCGCCGAGCAGACGATCGATCTCTACAAGAAAGCGATGGACCTCGCGAGCGACGCGACGGAGAAGAAACGCGTTCTGGCGGGTCTGGCGAGCACCAAGTCGCTGGCCGCGCTGAACATGGCGGCCGGGTACCTCGACGATGTAGCCCTGCACCTGGAAGCCGAATCGGCGGCGGTCCGGATCGCTCCGGCGGTCTGTCGCCGCCCAGCCGCAACGGGTGAAGGAAGTGCTCCAGAAGGTGATCCAGGGCACGCAGAACGATTCGATTCGCGAGCAGGCGCAGCAAATCGTGGGGCAAATCAAGTGAAGACGATGCGATAGTCGGGTGGCACGGGCAAACTTGTTTGCCCGTGGGCACTTGGATGCGTAAGCGCGAGCGAAGCAGCACCGTCAAACAAGTTTGGCGGTGCCACCCGGACGGGGCAGGAAAATCAACGGTTGTTTTAGAGGATCAACAAACATGACAAAGATAGTGAATACGCCAGGGCAGGGCGCGAAGTTGTCGCGCCGCCATTTCATGGGTGCGGCGGCCGCGGCGGCCGCGTTTACGATTGTGCCGAGCCACGTGCTGGGTGGCAGCGGGCCAGAAACCGCCGAGCGAGAAGCTCAATATCGCCGGCGTCGGCATCGGCGGGATGGGCAGCAGCAACCTGCGCGGCTGCGAGAGCGAGAACATCGTGGCCCTGTGTGACGTGGACTGGGACTATGCCGCGAAGGTCTTCAAGAAATATCCGAACGCCCAGCAGTGGAAGGACTTCCGCAAGATGCTGGACGAGCAGAAGGACATCGACGCGGTGATCGTGGCCACGCCCGACCACCTGCATACGCCGGTAGCGATGGCCGCCATGCAGCGCGGCAAGCACGTCTACGTGCAGAAGCCTCTGACCCGTCTCGTGGAAGAGGCCCGCGTCCTGACCGAGGCGGCGCGCAAGTACAAGGTGGCGACCCAGATGGGCAACCAGGGCCACTCGCAGCGACGGCGTCCGGAACATCTGCGAGTGGATTTGGGACGGCGCCATCGGGGAAGTGAGGGAGGTCCATGCCTGGACGAATCGCCCTGTTTGGCCGCAGGGGATTGACCGGCCCGCCGGCGAAGACCCCGTCCCCGAGACGCTCGACTGGGACCTCTGGCTCGGCCCGGCCCCGAAGCGGCCCTACAAGAAGATTTATGCCCCGTTCAACTGGCGCGGCTGGTGGGACTTCGGCGGCGGCGCGCTGGCCGATATGGCCTGCCACGTGCTGGACCCGGTCTTCTCGGCCCTGAAGCTCAAGTACGCGACCAGCGTGGAAGCGAGCTGCACGAAGGTCAACAATGAGACGTTCCCGCTGGCCTCGATTGTGCACTTCGAGTACCCGGCTCGGGAAGGGATGCCGCCCGTGAAGATTCACTGGTATGACGGCGGCCTGAAGCCCGCTCGTCCCGAGGCCCTGGAGGTGGGGCGGCCCCTGGATCAGGAGTCCAGCAACGTGTTGTTCCTGGGCAGCAAGGGCGTCCTGCGCTGCGGCGAGTACGGGGGCAGCCCGCGTCTGATCCCCGAGACGGCGATGAAGGAGTACAAACGCCCCCCGCAGACGCTCGAAAGGATCAAGGGCGGCCACGAGCAGAACTGGATTCGCGCGTGCAAGGGCGGTCCGGCGGCCACCTCGAACTTCGATTACTCCGGGCCGTTCACCGAGATGGTCGTCATGGGCAACCTCGCCCTGCGGCCGGAGAACGTCGGCAAGAAACTGGAATGGGACGGCGAGAAGATGCTCGTCACCAACGAACGAGAAAGCCAACGACTACGTCCACATGCATTATCGCAAAGGCTGGGAGTTGTAGTCGTGGGGTAGGCACAGGCGTCCGTCAAGGCCTTCATTCACCGCAAGTTGAGGAGTCAAGCTCATGTCAAACATCACACGTCGTCAATTTATCAAGGGCACGATTGCCGCGGGGACCGCGGGCTCGATTGGCTTCCCGAATCTGATCCGGGCCCAGGGACTCAACGAGAAGCTCCAGGTGGGATTCATCGGGGCGGGCGGACAGGCGGGGAGCCATACGGGCTACTGCAGCAAGGCCGGCCTTCAGTGTATCGCCTTCGCGGAGGTTGACAAGACCCGGTGGGATGGCGTCCTTGGCAAGAAAGGCTGGGAACAGGCGGCCGGGTATACGGATTGGCGCAAGGTGTTCGAAAACCACGGCAAGGAACTCGATGTGGTCTTCGTGGCGGTGCCGGATCACACCCATTTTGCCCCGTCGATGACGGCCGCCTCCATGGGCATTCACTGCTACACCGAAAAGCCGCTGACGTGGTCGGTGCGCGAGGCCCAACTGCTGGCGGCCGTCTATGCCAAGAATCCCAAGGTCGTCACCCAGAGGGCAACCAGGGCCACGCCGGCAATGGCTGGCGGCTGGCGTACGAATACATCAAGGCCGGCGCGGTCGGCGACATCGTGGAGTTCCACACCTGGACGAATCGCCCCATCTGGCCGCAGGGCGGCGACCGTCCGACGTGGACCGATCCGGTTCCCGACACGCTCGACTGGGAGGCCTGGATCGGCGCGGCGCCGATGCGGCCCTTCGCCGGTCCGCGGAGGACAGCAGTGAAACGGCGGTGGAAGAAGAAGGGCCGTGGGGCAGCGCGGTCCCTATCATCCCTTCAACTGGCGCGGCGTCGTCGATTTCGGCTCCGGGGCCCTGGGCGACATGGCCTGCCACACGACCGACGGCATCTACGCGATCATGAAGCCGGGCTACGCGGCCACCGCCGAGCCGATCATCATGACCGGACCCGTCAAGGACCAGTTCCCGGCCGGCATGGTGGTCAAGAGCACCTACCGCGCCAAGGACGACCGACCCGGGTTCACCACCTTCTGGTACGAGGGCAATCGATGGAGACGGCAAGCCCTTCATGCCCGAGACCCCGGAGGAACTCAAGGCCGACAGGCGCAAACTGCCGCGCACGGGAAACCTGATCATCGGCACCAAGGGCAAGATGCTGGTCGAGGGCGACTACTGGGACAGCCCGCGACTGATCTCCCGGAGGCGCGGCGCAAGGAGTTCGGCCAGCCCGCCGCAACTGCTGGAACGCTCGCCCGGCCATCACGAAGAGTTCATCATGGCCTGCAAGGGCGAGAAGCCGCGGGAGTTCAGCCAGTCCAACTGGGGCTACTCGGGTCCCATGGCCGCCAACATCCAGCTCGGCAACCTCTGTGCCCGCGCGGGAAAGAAGCTCGAGCTGGACGAAGCCGGGAAGATCACCAGCGATCCGAAGATCAACGACCTGGCCTGGCGCGAGCCGCGCAAGGGCTGGGGACCGCTGGAAATGAAGGTCTAAGAGGGTAAAGGAGCCATGCTCATGTCGGACATCACGCGTCGTCAGTTTGTCAAAGGTGCTGTGGCCGTTGGAGCCGCCGGCACGATGAGTTTCCCGAGCCTCATCCGGGCCCAGGGACTCAACGAGAAGCTCCAGGTCGGATTTGTCGCAGTGGGTGGACGGGCGGAGGCCCATACGGACTATCTGCCACAAGACCGGCCTCCAGTGTGTCGCCTTCGCGGAGGTTGACAAGACCCGGTGGGGTGGCGTCCTCGGCCGGAAGGGCTGGGAACAGGCGGCCGGGTATACGGATTGGCGCAAGGTATTCGAGAACCACGGCAAGAAACTGGATGTGGTCTTCGTGGCGGCTCCGGATCACAGCCATTTCGCCCCGTCGATGACGGCCGTTTCCATGGGCATTCACTGCTACACCGAAAAGCCGCTGACCTGGTCGGTGCGCGAGGCCCAACTGCTGGCGGCCGCTTATGCCAAGAATCCCAAGGTCGTCACCCAGCAGGGCAACCAGGGCCATGCCGGCAACGGCTGGCGGCTGGCGTACGAATACATCAAGGCCGGCGCGGTGGGCGACATCAAGGAGTTCCATACCTGGACGAATCGCCCCATCTGGCCGCAAGGCGGCGACCGTCCGGAGGGGTCCGATCCGGTCCCCGAGACTCTGGACTGGGACGCGTGGATCGGCCCGGCCCCGATGCGGCCTCGCGGTCACCAAGGACGGAAGGGGACGCCTATCATCGCCTTCAACTGGCGGGGCGTGGTCGATTTCGGCTCCGGGGCCCTGGGCGACATGGCTTGCCATACGACCGATGGGATCTACTCGATCATGAGTCCGGGCTATGCGGCCACGGCCGAGCCGTTCATCATGACCGGACCCGTCAAGGATCAGTGGCCGGCCGGAATGGTGGTCAAGAGCACCTACCGCGCCAAAGATGGCCGGCCCGGGTTCAAGACCTTCTGGTACGAGGGCGTCGATGGGAACGGGAGGCCCTTCATGCCGGACACCCCGGAGGAACTCGAAGGCCGACAGGCGCCAACTGCCGCGAACGGGGAACCTGATCATCGGCACCAAGGGAAAGATGCTGGTCATTGGCGATTACTGGGAAACCCCGCAGATCATCCCGGAGGCGCGGCGTCAAGGAGTTCGGCCGCCCCAAGCAACTGCTGGAACGCTCGCCCGGCCATCACGAAGAGTTCATCATGGCCTGTAAAGGCGAGAAGCCGCGGGAGTTCAGTCAGTCCAACTACAGCTACTCGGGTCCCATGGCCGCCAACATTCAACTCGGCAACCTCTGTGCCCGCGCGGGCAAGAAGCTCGAGCTGGACGAAGCCGGGAAGATCACCAGCGATCCGAAGATCAACGACCTGGCCTGGCGCGAGCCCCGCCAGGGTTGGGGTCCGCTGGAGATGAAGGTCTAATACGGATTTGGATGAGTCCGTACGCTCTGCTTGTCATCCTGAGCGAAGCGAAGGATCTGGGCCACGAACGAGAGAAATGTTCCATTCGGTGGCCAGATTCCTTCGGCAAGCTCAGGACGGGCTCTTCGGCTTCGCCTCAGGATGACACGGTGTGAGGATTCCTCAGAATGCAGGAGGGAGTCGCGAAGAATGGATTCTTCCGCTCCGTCATAGATAAAAGGCTGTGTTGTATGAGAGAGTCAGGCGATTCGCAGAAGATTCAGCGTAGGTCCGGCTTGTCCCGCCGGGAGTTGGTGGGTACGGCGGCGGCCGTGGCGGCGTTCACGTTTGTGCCCAAGCACGTTCTGGGAGCCGCCGGGCAGCCCTCGGCCAACAACAAGCTCAACATCGCCGGCATCGGCGTCGGCGGCCGTGGGGCGTCGGATATCGACGGCGTTTCGAGTGAGAACATCGCCTTCCTGTGCGATGCCGACCTCAAGAGCGCCGCGGGGACCATCAAGAAGCATCCGAACGCCAAGATCTATCGCGACTTCCGCGAGATGCTCCAGAAGGAAGACAAGAACATCGACGCCGTGGTGATCGGCGCGCCCGACCACATCCACGCTCCGGCGGCGGTCATGGCCATGAAGATGGGCAAGCACGTGTACGTCGAGAAGCCCATGGCGCACACGATCTACGAGGCCCGGCGGATGACCCAGGTCGCGAAAGAGACCGGCGTCGTCACCCAGATGGGCAACCAGGGCCACGCGGGCGAGGGCCTGCGTCTGTACTGGGAGTACATCCACGCCGGAGCCATCGGCACGGTCAAGGAGGTCCACGTCTGGACCGACCGGGCCGGCACGCCCGAGCGGGCGTGGTGGCCGCAGGGTATCGACCGGCCCAAGGGCAGCGTGCCGGTTCCCGAGAATCTCGACTGGGATCTGTGGCTCGGTCCCGCCCGGTGGCGGCCCGTACGCCAAGTTCCCGAACGGCAGAGGCGGCGAGGCCACCTATTGCCCGTTCAACTGGCGCGGCTGGTGGGATTTCGGCTGCGGCGCGATCGGCGACATGGCGGTGCACAATGCCGATCCGGCCTTCTTCGCTCTGGAGCTTGGCGCTCCGACCGCGGTCCAGGCCGAGACCAGTCCGGTCAACGATGAGACGTTGCCGGTCTGGAACATCATCACGTTCGAATTCCCGGCCAAGGGCGACCGGCCGGCGGTCAAGATGGTCTGGTACGATGGCGCCAAGCTGCCGCCGCGACCGGCCGATCTGGACGAGGGCCTGAAGCTCGGCGACAACGGGATTCTCTTCGTCGGGGACAAAGGCTCCCTGCTGGGTGGCAGCCACGCGGGTACTCCTCGGATCATTCCCGAGGCCAAGAGGAAGGAGTTCGGCCGGCCGCCGAAGACCCTGCCGAGATCGCCCGGCCATCACCAGGAATGGATCGACGCCTGCAAGGCCCGCAAGCCCGAGGACGCCAAGAGCGGTTTCTGGTACGCCGGGCCGTTCGTCGAGGCGCTGCTGGTCGGCAATCTGGCCGTGCGGCTGCAAAAACGCGTCGAGTGGGACGCCGTGAAGATGCGTTCGCCGAATTGTCCCGAGGCGGACAACTACATTACCAAGTTCTATCGCAACGGCTTCAATCTCGTGTAAGTCCGGTGCGAGTCAGGTCGTGAATCGCAGGGGCCTGCCGCACCGAGCGCAGGCCCCATTCTTTTCGGGAGGGCTCGGCGATGACAGTGAATCGGCCGGGTCGTGGGGAGGGAAGTCAGTGGGCCTCATTGGAGGGCATTTCCCGGCGTAGGTTCGTGAAGGGCGCGCGGCGGTTGCGGCGTTCACGGTTGTGCCCCGTCACGTCCTGGGCGGGCGGCGACAGGTGCCGCCGAGCGAGAAGCTCAACATCGCCGGGATCGGCGTGGGCGGGCAGGGGGCCGGCGACATCCAGAATGTCAGCAGCGAGAACATCGTTGCCCTGTGCGACGTGGACCGCCGGCAGGCGGCCGGAGACGTTCAAGAAGTTCCCGAACGCCAAGCAGTACTCCGACTTCCGGGTGATGCTGGAGAAGGAGGACAAGAACATCGACGCCGTCGTGGTGGCGACGCCGGACCATGTCCATGCGGTCGCGTCCATGATGGCCATCAAGATGGGCAAGCACGTCTACTGCGAGAAGCCGCTGACGTACTCGATCTACGAGGCCCGCGAGATCGCCAAGGCGGCCCGCGAGGCGAAGGTCGCCACGCAGATGGGCAACCAGGGCCACTCCGGCGAGGGGATCCGGCTGATCTGCGAGTGGATCTGGGACGGCGCCATCGGCCCGGTTCGCGAGGTGCACGTGTGGACCACGCACGCGGTCTGGCCCCAGGGTATGGAGCGGCCCAAGGAGACGCCGCCTGTGCCCGAGACGCTCGACTGGGACCTGTGGCTCGGTCCTGCCCCGTACCGGCCCTATCATCCCGCCTATGTACCGGCCCTGTGGCGCGGGTGGTGGGATTTCGGCACCGGCGGGCTCGGCGACATGGGCTGCCACAACCTCGACGCGGCCTTTTGGGCCTTGAAGCTGGGGCACCCGACCAGCGTCGAGGCCAGTTGCTCGATCTTCGTGCCCACCATCACGTGGGACAAGCCCTTCAACAACGAGAGCTACCCGCAGGCGTCGATTGTGCGGTACGAGTTCCCGCAGCGCGAGGGGATGCCACCCTTGGAATTGACCTGGTACGACGGCGGACTCATGCCGCGACGGCCGAAGGAACTGGAACCCGGGCGTCGCCTCGGCGATAAGCTCGGCGGTGCGATCTTCGTCGGCGACTCGGGCACGCTGATCTGCGACAGCTACGCCAATAGCCCCCGACTCATTCCCGAAGCGCGGATGAAGGACTACAAGCGGCCCGAGAAGAGTATCCCGCGCTCGGTGGGGCACCACAAAGAGTGGATCGAAGCCTGCAAGGGCGGCAAGCCCGCCGGCTCGAATTTCGACTACGCCGGACCGATGACGGAGGTGATTCTGCTGGGCAATATCGCGGTCCGCATGAGCCTCAAGACCCAGGAGAAGGGCCTGCGGCTCACCTACGATGGCCCGAACATGCGCATCACGAATCTGCCCGAAGCCAATGAGTACGTGCACCGCAAATACAGGGAAGGCTGGACGCTGTAAGGTGTCTTCGTGGCATGGGCTTCCAGCCCATGAATCATCGGCAGGATGCCGATGCCACTATGCCCTTACGGGCAAACTACGAACGAAGGAGCTACGAAGATGAAAACGGCAGAGAAGGTCGTCGCGAGCATCGGTCTCAGGGCCCTGTGCCTACCGGCGATAGTGTTGCTGATCGTGGTCTGTGGCAACGCCGCCGCGGCGGACGCCGCGTCCGCGCATTCCGTGAAAGACCTCAAGCTCAAAGTCAGCCCAAACGGGCGCTACTTCGTCGATCAGGAGGGCAAACCGTTCTTCTACCTCGGTGACACGTGCTGGCTCGTCTTTCAGCGGCCCAATCAGGCGGAAGTGGACGAGTATCTGAAAGACCGCGCCGCCAAGGGATTCACGGTCATCCAGGCCTATGTGCTGCGCGGACTGGGCCAGAAACACCCGGACGGCAACTCGTCGCTTCTGGGCGCGGCGCCGCTCATCGACCGTGACCCGACGCGGCCCAACGAGGAGTTCTTCAAGAACGTGGACTACGTGGTCAACCGGGCGAACGAGCTGGGCCTGGTGATGGGCCTGGTGCCCGCCAAGTCCTGGCACGTCACGGATCATCCGGAAAAAGTGTTCGACGAGAAGAGCGCCTACACGTTCGGCAAATTCCTGGGCGAACGCTACAAGAACAACGCCGTCGTGTGGTTTCCCGGCGGCGACTCGGCTCCGGGAAAATACGAGGCGGTCTGGGTGGCGATGGCGAAGGGGCTCAGGGACGGCAGCGGCGGCAGCCAGCTCGTGTGCTACCACGGCCAGGGGAGCACGTCGTCATCCATGTGGTTTCACCAGGCCGACTGGCTCGACTTCAACTCGATCCAGTCCGGGCACAATTTCAAATCGGACAGTTACGCGTTTGTCAGCAAGGACTACGCGCTGACGCCGGCCAAGCCGACCGTGGACATGGAACCGGCCTACGAGAACCATCCGACCGGGGCCAACCAGCCGCGCGTTGACGCGCACAAGGTGCGTTCTCAGGCTTACTCGGCCCTGCTCGCCGGGGCGGCGGGGCACGGTTACGGCTCGATGGACATGTTCTATTTCTACAAGGATGCCGACGGTCCCTTCCCGAAGAATGGCTTCCAGCACTGGCGCACGGCGCTGGCCTACGAGGGTTCGCGCCAAGTGGGGCTGATGCGTCGGCTGTTCGAGCAGCGACCGTGGTACAAAATGGTTCCCGACCAGTCCGCCCTCGCCTCGGAGCAGGGAGAGGGCACGCAGCGCCTCGTTGCGGCGCGGGCTCAAGACGGGAGCTTTGTGATCGCCTACACGCCGGTCGGCCGGCCCGTCAGCATTCACATGAACAAGCTCAACAACGCACGCGTGAACGCTCAGTGGTACGACCCGCGCAACGGAATGTGGAGACCTATCGGGCAGTATTCCAACCAGGGCGCCCAGGAGTTTGTTCCGCCCACCCACGGCGAGCAAGACGACTGGGTGCTGGTGCTCGATGCCATGCCGTGACGACGAGAACGGATTTCGTGCTTATTGATCGCAACCATCAGCGCGGATTGGAGCTACAAAGATGAAGACCGAGAAGAGAAATGGGGTGTCGCGAAGGAGTCTCATGGGAACGGCGGCGGCGGTGGCGGCGTTTACGGTCGTGCCGCGGCACGTGCTGGGCGGGGCGGGCAATGTGCCGCCGAGCGAGAAGCTCAACATCGCCGGGATCGGGATCGGCGGGCGGGGCGAAGGGGACCTCGACGAGTGCCGCAGCGAGAATATCGTCGCGTTGTGCGACGTGGACGAGGCTCACGCTGCTCGCGTCTTCAAGAAGTATCCCAAGGCGAAGAAGTGGACGGACTTCCGCAAGATGCTCGACGAGCAGAAGGACATCGACGCGGTCGTGATTGCCGTGCCGGACCATCTGCACGCCGTGGTCGCGATGGCTGCCATCAAGCGGGGCAAGCACGTCTACTGCGAGAAGCCGCTGGCCCACTGCATCTGGGAGTGCCGCCAGCTCACCCTGGCCGCCCGCGAGGCGAAGGTCGCGACGCAGCTTGGCAATCAGGGTCAGGCCACGGAGGGCAACCGGCTGGTCTCCGAGATCATCTGGGATGGGGCGCTCGGTACCGTTCGGGAGGTGCACGCGTGGTGCAACCGGCCCATCTCGCAGCGTGGGATCGGGCGACCCAAAGACACGCCGCCGGTACCCTCAACGTTGAACTGGGACCTGTGGCTCGGACCGGCCAAATACCGCCCGTACAACGGAGCCTATCTGCCCTTCAGTTGGCGGGGCTGGTGGGATTTCGGCACCGGCGTGCTCGGCGATATCGGCTGTCACCAGCTTGATCCGGTCTTCCGCGCGCTCAAGCTGGGCTATCCGACGACGGTGGAGGCTTGCTCCAGCAACATGGATGAGGGACCGGCCGTGAAGGAGGAGACCGCTCCGAAGTCATCGATTGTCCGGTATGAGTTTCCCGCGCGTGAGGGGTTCCCGCCGCTGACGCTTGTCTGGTACGATGGCGGCCTGATGCCCCAGAGGCCGGCGGAGCTCGAAGAAGGCCGCAAGTTCGGCGAGGCGGATGACAACCTCTTCGTCGGCGACAAGGGCAAGATGCTGGGCTATCGGTTGATCCCGGAGGCCCGGATGAAGGAGTACGGCAAGCCGCCGCAGAAGATCGCCCGCTCGCCCGGCCACCACAAGGAGTGGATCGACGCCTGCAAGGGCGGTCCGGCGGCCAGGGCCAACTTCGACTGGGCGGGACCCCTGACCGAAGCGGTTCTGGTGGGCAATGTTGCCCTGAAGATGGAAAAACAGCTCTATGAGAAGGGCCTGAAGCTGCACTACGATGGCCCGAACATGCAGGTGACGAATCTGCCCGAAGCCAACAAGTACATCCGCGATGAGTATCGCGAGGGCTGGAGCTTGTGATTGCTGAAGGATGATTGATGATTGATTAATTGACGGGTGCCCCTACTTGTCATCCTGAGCGCAGCGAAGGATCTGGGTATCGAATGGGAGTGATTCGTGCAGTGCGAGAGTCGCTTCCTATTCGCCGGCCAGATGCTTGGGTTCCCAAACGCGATATGTCGCGTTTGGGGGCCCTTCACTTCGTTCAGCATGACAGATGCGGCGGGGCGCGTTGTAACGGAAGAGTTCTTGGCGCAATACTTAAGTGTGAGGAGTAGTACCGTGAAAGAGAAAAAGTTGACTCGACGTGGTTTCATGGGCACCGCTGCCGGCGTGGCGGCGTTTACGATCGTTCCCCGCAGCGTGCTCGGCGGTGCGGGCCAGACGCCTCCCAGCGAGAAGCTCAACATCGCGGGGGTGGGCATCGGCGGCCAGGGCGGGTCCGACCTGCGGTCCCTCGAAAAAGAGACGAACATCGTGGCCCTGTGCGACGTGGACTGGCGGCATGCCTCCGGGTGCTTCAAACGCTATCCCAACGCCAAGCAGTACAAAGACTTCCGCGAGATGCTGGACAAGGAAGACAAGAACATCGATGGCGTCGTCGTGGGGACGCCGGACCACATGCACGCGATCGTCTCGATCGCGGCCATGAAGCGCGGCAAGCACGTCTACTGCGAGAAGCCCCTGACGCATACCGTGCGCGAGGCCCGGATGATGGCGGAGATCGCCCGCGAGAAGAAGCTCGCCACGCAGATGGGCAACCAGGGCCAGGCGGAGGAAGGGGTCCGCCTGCTTGTGCGAGACGATCTGGGATGGGGCCATCGGGCAGGTTCGCGAGGTCCACGTCTGGACGGACCGGCCGCTCAACGGGATCGACAAATGGTACTGGCCGCAAGGCGTGGACCGGCCGAAAGACGAGGATCCTGTCCCTGAGTCGCTCAATTGGGACCTCTGGGTTGGCCCGGCGCCGATGCGTCCTTATAAGAGTAGAGTCTACAATCCCTTCGTCTGGCGCGGCTGGTGGGACTTCGGCACCGGGGCCCTGGGCGATATCGGCTGCCACAGCATGGACCCGGTATTCCGCGCCCTGAAGCTGGGCTATCCGACCAGCATCGAGGCCGCCTGCACGCTGGTCAACAACGAAACCTACCCCGTGGCGTCGCGGGTGACGTATGAGTTCCCCGCCCGGGGAGATATGGTGCCGGTGAGGCTGCACTGGTACGACGGCGGCATGAAGCCGCCGCGGCCGCCGGAGCTGGAGGACGGCCGCCAGTGGGGCACGAACGGCACGCTTTATGTGGGCGACAAAGGCAAGATGCTCGGCAACCGCCTGATCCCCGAGTCCCGCCAGCAGGAATACGGCAAGCCGCCGCAGAAGCTGGAGCGTTCGCCCGGCCACTACACGGAGTGGGTCATCGCCTGCAAGGGCGGCAAGGCCGCCGGCTCGAACTTCCCCGATCACGCGGGCTTGTTGGCCCAGGTGGTTCTGCTGGGCAACGTCGCCCTGCGTCCGGCCTTGAAGGAGAAGCTCCTCAGCACGAAGCTGCTCTGGGATGCCAAGGAATTCAAGTTCACCAATATGCCCGAGGCGAACCAGTACCTGACCAAGGAATATCGCGAAGGCTGGGCGCTGTAGGAATTGATGAAGGATTATTGATGATTGATGATTCGTGGGTGTCATGTGCATGCTTGCGTGGACGTGGCGCCCGCGATGCCCCGAAGGGTAGATGGACATGGAGAAGAAGAGATTGCTTCGCTTCGCTCGCAATGACATGGTGTCGCGGCGGGAGCTTCTTCGCGGAACGGCAGGTGCGGTGGCGGCGTTCACGATTGTGCCGAGCCACGTGCTGGCCGGGGCGGCGGGGCAGCGGCCCAGCGATAAGCTCAATCTGGCGGCCATCGGCATCGGCGGCATGGGCGACTACAACATCAAGCAGTGCAGCACCGAGAACTTCGTGGCCCTGTGCGATGTCGATGACGCCTACGCCGCCAAGGTGTTCGACAGGTTCCCCAACGCCAGGAAGTACAAAGACTTCCGCGTCATGCTGGACAAGGAAGACAAGAACATCGACGGGGTCGTCATCGCCACGCCGGACCACACGCACTACGTGGTCGCGATGGCCTGCCTCCAGCACGGCAAGCACATCTATCTCCAGAAGCCGCTGGCCCACTCGATTGCCGAGGTCCGCAAGCTGACGGAGGCCGCCCGCGCGGCCAAGGTCCAGACGCAGATGGGCAATCAGGGCCACTCCTCCGATGAGATTCGGATGCTGTACGAGTGGATCGCGGATGGGGCGATCGGCCCGGTGCGCGAGGTGTACGCCTGGAGCGACCGGCCGGTGGGCGGCGATCCCTGGTCGGACTTCCCGGTCATGGCCCGGCCGAAAGACACGCCGCCTGTCCCGACGACGCTGGACTGGGATCTGTGGCTGGGCCCGGCCCAGTATCGGCCGTATCATCCGATCTACTGCCCGACGACGTGGCGCGGCTGGTGGGATTTCGGCACCGGGGCACTGGGCGACATGGGCTGCCACATCGTAGACCCGGCGTTCTGGGTCCTGAAGCTGGGCCACCCGACGCGCGTCGAGGCCACGACGACCCATTATCAGCCGGAAGTGGCATCCGAGACGTACCCGCGTGCCGCGATCATCCGATACGAGTTCCCGGCGCGGGGCGACATGCCGCCGGTGAAACTGACCTGGTTCGATGGCCGGCTGCTGCCGCCGCGACCGAAGGACTTGGAGCCCGGCCGCAGGCTGGAGGGCAACGGCGCCCTGCTGATCGGCGACAAGGGCACGATCATGCACGGCTCGCACGGCGCCGGCGGGGTGCGGATCATCCCGGAAGTGAAGATGAAGGCTTATCTAGCGGCCGGACAAGACCATCCCACGCGTCAAAGGCGGCCAGAGCGGCCACGAGCAGGACTGGATTCGCGCCTGCAAGGACGGCAAGCCCGCCAGTTCGAGCTTCGACTACGGCGGCCCGCTGACGGAGATGGTCCTGCTTGGGCGTCCTCGCCATGCGGGTCAAGGACACGCCGCTCGAATGGGACTCAGTGAATATGAAGATCACCAACAATAGCGAAGCCAACAAATACGTAACTCCGGTATTTCGCGAAGGCTGGGCGTTGTAGGAATGTGAAGACACGGGCATCGTTGCCCGTGAAACGTAGCATGGGCGTCTCGCCCATGAAGAAGACATACCAGGTGCAGGGCCAAGATGGTCCTGCGACACATGGGCAAGATGCCCATGCTACGAAGGACATGCTTGAGGAGATTGAGACAGTGAAGACCAGACGAATGAATAGACGCCAGTTCCTGGGCAGTGCGGCGGCGGTGGCGACGTTCACGATTGTGCCGCGTCACGTTCTGGGCGGTGCGCGGCAGGTGCCGCCGAGCGAGAAACTCAACATCGCCTGCATCGGCGTCGGCGGCCAAGGCGGTAGCGACGTCCAGTCGGTCAGCAGCGAGAACATCGTCGCCTTGTGCGACGTCGATTGGGGCAAGCACACGGCGGCCAGACTTCAAGAAGTTCCCCAACGCCAAGAAGTACAAGGACTTCCGCAAGATGCTCGACGCGGAGGACAAGAACATCGACGCGGTGACGGTTGGGACGCCCGACAACATTCACGCCGTGGCGGCGATGGCGGCCATCAAGCGGGGCAAGCACGTGTACTGCGAGAAGCCCCTGTGCCACGACATTTACGAGGTCCGCCAACTCACCGAAGAGGCTCGCAAGCAGGGCGTCATGACCCAGATGGGCACGCAGCTCCACGCGACCGGAGAAATGAAGACGTTCGTCGAGTGGGTCAGGGCCGGCGTCATCGGCAAGATCCGCAAGGTCGATCTCTGGAGCGGCAAGAACTGGGGCGGCGGCGAGCGGCCGACCGACACACCCCCGGTCCCGGCGACCCTGGACTGGGACCTGTGGCTGGGTCCGGCGCCGTACCGGCCCTACCATCCCAAGTACATGCCGGGCGAGTGGCGACGGTGGTGGGATTTCGGCACGGGCACGCTGGGCGACATGGGTTGCCACATCATCGATCCCGCTTGGTGGGTGCTGGACCTGAAGTACCCGACGAGCGTCGAGGCTCAGCCGGGGCCGTTCAACAAGGAGACCTACCCGGAGCATACGATTGTGACCTGGGAATTCCCGGCCCGCGGGGACCTGCCGCCGGTGACGGTGACGTGGCGCGACGGCAGGAATGAGCCGCCTCGGCCCAAAGACTTGGATGAGGGGCGCAAGATGCCGGACCAAGGCGGGCTCTACTACGGCGAGAAGGGGACAATCCTCCTGCCGCACGGGGGCAATCCGAGGCTGATCCCGGAAGCGAAGATGAAGGGCTTCAAGCCGCCGGAACAGTCCCTGCCGCGCGGGACCGATCACTACCAGGAATGGATCAAGTCCTGCAAGGGCGGTCCGAAAGGACTGTCGAACTTCGACTATGCCGGTCCGCTGGCCGAGGCGATCCTGCTGGGCAACATCGCGGCCCTGGCGAAGCAGAAGCTTCTGTGGGATGGGCCGAACATGAAGGTGACGAACGTGCCCGAAGCGAATAACTGGCTTCGGCGCGAGTACCGCAAGGGGTGGAGCCTGTGACGGATGATGACATTCCTGTCAAAGTGGTGTGTAAAATGTTTCGTTTCCAAAGTTTATGATGGGTGGCAGCGGCAAGCGCAGCTTGCCGATGGCTTCAGCATAGGCGTCAATGCCATCGGCAAGCTCCGAAGACTCCGCTTGCCGCTGCCACCCAACCGTTGCTCTGATTGATGATTTAAGATTTGGGTGGATTAGGAGAATTGCAGATGAGCAGACAGACGAAATTGGCGGTGGCCCTGGTGGTGGCGGGGCTGTGTGTGGGCGTCGCGAGCGTCGCCGGTGCGCAGACGCAGGACAAGTGGCGGGTGGGAGTACAGTCGTACAGCTTCAACCGGTTCACCTTCGAAGAGGCGATGGCCAAGACGAAGGCCTGCGGGATGAAGTACATCGAGGTCTTTCCCGATCAGAAGGTCGGCAAGGAGTTCGGCGACACGGTGTTCAAGAACATGACCCCGGCCCAGCGGCAGCAACTCAAGCAGATGCTCAAGGACAGCGGCCTGACGCTCACCTGCTACGGCGTGATCACCCCGGGCAACGAGCAGGAGTGGCGCAAGCTGTTCGACTTCGTCAAGGATATGGGTTTCGAGACGATCGTGTCGGAGGCGGTGGAGAAAGACCTGCCGATGATCGACAAGCTCTGCGAGGAGTACAAGATCGGCGTGGCGATTCACAACCATCCGAAGCCCTCCCACTATTGGGACTATGAGACGGTGCTGAAAGCCTGCGAGGGCCGCAGCAAATGGATCGGCTCCTGTTCGGACACCGGGCACTGGATGCGTTCGGGCATCGATCCGGTCGTGGCGATCAAGGCCCTGGGCAAGGCCGGTCGCATCCGCAGCCTGCATTTCAAGGACCTGAACGAAATGGGTCCCAATGCCCACGATGTCCCCTGGGGCACGGGCCAGGGCAAGGCCCGAGAGGTCCTGGCCGAGCTGGCGGCCGAGGGGTTTGAAGGACCCTTCTCCGCCGAGTACGAGTATCACTGGGACAACAGCGTGCCGGAGATCAAGCAAGTCCGCCGAGTGGTTCAAGAAGACGGCCGCCGAGCTGAGCAAAGCGCCGGTCAAGGATGTCTTCCAGAAGGACCTTTCCAACGCTGCGATGGAAGCCGGCGCCTGGGCGTTCGATGCGGATGGTGTGCTCGCCCCCACGCCCAAGGGCCATGGCGACATCTGGACCAAGGAGCGCTACGGCAACTTCATCCTCGAGCTGGACTTCAAGGTCCCCGAGAAGGGCAACAGCGGCGTCTTCATCCGCACAGGCGACATCAAGAACATCTACAGCGCCATCGAGATTCAGATCCATGCGACGACCGACGGAGCCCAGTATGGCCAATGCGGTGCGGTCTATAATTGCCTCCCGCCGTCGAAGGATGCCAATAAAGGACCGAACCAGTGGAACCACTACGTCATCACCTGCCTGGACAACAAGATCTATGTCAATCTCAACGGCCAGGACATCATCGACATGGACCTGGATCAGTGGACCGAAGCCGGCAAGAACCCTGATAACACGAAGAACAAGTTCAAGACGGCCTACAAGGACATGCCGCGCGTGGGCAACCTCGGTTTCCAGTACCACGGCAATCCGGTGTGGTTCAGGAACCTGAAGGTCAAATCCCTTGACTAAGCCTGATGGCGGGGAGGTGTGCCTATGAAGAATCATTGTTCGATCAATCGTTGTGGGATGCTGCTGGGCGTCGCGGCATTGGTCCTCTCGTTGGCGATCCTGGGCGGGCAGACGACGTTTGCCGACACTGCGGGCGCTGCCGGCGAGTGGGTCTCGCTGTTCAACGGCAAGGACCTGACCGGCTGGGATGGCGATCCGGGGCTCTGGTCGGTCAAAGACGGGGCCCTCCACGGGGAGACGACGAAGGAGAACCCTATCAAGAGCAACACCTTCCTCGTCTATCGTGGCGGGTCCTTCGACGATTTCGAACTGCAGATCAAGTTCCGCCTGCTGGGCGGAAACTCGGGCGTGCAGTATCGCAGCAAGGAGTTCGACAAGTGGCGGATCGCCGGGTACCAGGCCGATATCCTGGACACTCTCGGCATGGTCGGTTTCCTGTATGAGGAGGGAGGCCGGGCGTTTTTGGCCAACCTGAGCGAGTTCGTGGTTGTGGGCCCGAACGCCAACCGGAATGTCGTCGGCAGTGTCTGCGACAAGCAGGCGCTGATTGACGCCGGCTACTACAAGATCAAGGACTGGAACGAGTACCGCATCATCTGCCGGGCCAACCACATTGTCCAGTACCTCAATGGCTACAAGACTATCGAGTTGCTCGACAATGATCGCCTGGTCAACCCGGGCGATCCGAAGGACCGTCGCGGCGCGGCTCGCACGGGCCTGATGGCCCTGCAGTTGCACGCCGGCCCACCGATGGCGGTCGACTTCAAAGACATCCGTATCCAGCAGATCACCCCGCCGTGTGCGGATGCGGTGCTCGCCTTCAACGGCCGGAACCTGGACGAGTGGACCACCAACGCCGGGTCGGGCAAGGCCAACCAGTGGGCCGTCGGCAAGGCGAAGCTGTCGGCCGGCGACGCGAAGCAGTTGGAGCGCGTCGAGGGGACCGGCGAAATGATCAACCTGACGCCCGCGCACGGACAGAGCCAGGACATCTATTCGAAGGCCAAGTTCGGCGACTGCCGGATCGAGCTGGAGGTGATGGTGCCCCAGGGCTCGAACTCCGGCATCTATGTGATGGGCGAGTACGAAATCCAGGTGCTCGACAGCTTCGGCAAAGAAAAGATGGGCAGCGGCGACATGGGCGCGATCTACAACGCCGCGGTACCCTCGATCAACGCCTCGAAGAAGCCGGGCGAGTGGCAGCAGTACGTCATTGAGTTCCGAGCGCCCCGGTTCGACGCCGGCGGCAAGAAGACCGAGAACGCCAGGTTTCTGAAGGTCGAGCTCAACGGCCAGGTGCTGCACCAGGACCTGGTCATGCCCGGGGCGACCCCGGGCGGCGTCGTAGGAAAAGAAGTGCCCGAGGGACCCTTGATGTTCCAAGGCAACCACGGTCCCGTGGCCTATCGCAATATCGTAGTTGAGCCATTGAAATAGGAATTGGAAGTGTCAAGTTTGAAGCATGTCATTGCGAGCGCAGCGAAGCAATCTCCCACCGTTGGGATTGAGATTGCTTCGTCGCTGCGTCCTCGCAATGACATTCCGCACGCCTCAAACTTGCCGCTTCAAACTCGTAACGAAGCTTGTGTTGCGCGACACAACAGGATTAGCGTGCCGGGAATTATCGGACGGTGCAAAAAAACGGCTGTCTGGCTTGACAGCCGTAGATGACGCCCCGATAATGCACCGGCTAAACGGTAATCGTCACGAACCGTGAGGTTCAATTTTTGGAGTAAGAAGAGATACAATGAGCGAGCCAAAGACACAACAGGGTGGTATCAATCGGCGGAGTTTCCTGCAGTCCACGGCAGCGGTCGGCGCGGGCCTGGCGTTTTCCTCACGGATGTTCGCGGCGGCCAGCGGCGGGGGCAACGACATCAATATTGCCCTGCTCGGCGCCGGAGCCGAGGGACGGATCCTGATGGAGGCGTGCCGCAAGATCCCGAACGTCAAGTTCAAGGCCGTCTGTGACATCTGGACGGCCTACAACCAGAGAGCGATGGTCAACCTTCTGGGCCGCTACGGCCACAAGTGCAACGCCTACGTCGACTACAAAGAGATGCTCGACAAGGAGAAGGGCAAGATCGACGCGGTGATCATCGCGACGCCCGGACTTCTGGCATGCCGAGCACACCATCGCCTGCCTGGAGGCCGGCATGCACGTCTACTGCGAGAAGGAAATGTCCAACGATCTGGCCAAGGCCCGGCAGATGGTCGAGGCCCAGAAGAAGACGGGCAAGCTTCTCCAGATCGGCCACCAGCGCCGCAGCAACCCGCGGTACATCCACTGCTACGACAAACTGATCAAGGAAGCCAAGATTCTGGGCCGCATGACCACGGTCAACGGGCAGTGGAACCGCTCGGCCCAGGAGCCGCTCGGCTGGCCCAAGAATGCGGTGATGGACGACGCGACCTTGAACAAGTACGGCTTCACCTCCATGGACCAGTTCCGCAACTGGCGCTGGTACAAGAAGCTGGGCGGCGGTCCCATCGTGGATCTCGGCTCCCACCAGATCGACATCTATGCCTGGTTCGTCGGCACGACCCCGAAGGGCGTCATCGCCAGCGGCGGCACCGACTACTACGACAAGAAGACGCACGAATGGTACGACACGGTCATGGCCATCTATGACTTCGAGACGAAAGAAGGCGTCGTCCGGGCGTATCTACCAGGTGCTGACGACCAACAGCAACCAGGGTTATTACGAGACGTTCATGGGCGACCAGGGCACGCTGGTGATTTCCGAGTCGTCCGCACGCGGGTCGGTCTATCGCGAGCAGGGCGCGGGCGTCCCCGACTGGGACAAGTGGGTCAAGCTGGGCTTCATCAAGGAGCCGCGAAGAAGGAAGAGCCGAAACCGGCCGCGGCCGGGACCGTCCTGGACGTTCGGGAGACGCTGGCGCCGCCGGCCTACGAGATCCCGGTCACGATGGAAGGCAAGCTCTACCATCAGCCGCACCTCGAGAACTTCTTCGACGCGGTCCGCGGCAAGGCCAAGCTCACCTGTCCGGCCGAGATCGGCTACGAGACGGCGGTGATGGTCCTGAAGGTCAACGAGGCCGTCGAGGCGGCGAAACGCCTGGAATTCAAGCCGGAAGAGTTCAAGGTCTGAGACGCCGAGTCTCGCAAATCGCGGTTGTAGATTGCTTCGCTTCGCTCGCAATGACATAACAGAGCCTGTTATGTCATTGCGAGGACCCGCGTAAGCGACGAAGCAATCTCTCGACCGACCGACGTGAATCGCCCGAGGTATAGCGCACGTGGAAGGAAGTAGATACCTTGAAGAAGGTGCTCTTTGCCGGATTGTGTTTGCCGTCGCTGCTGGCGTGGCTGACGGCGGCAGGCGGGGCGGCGGAACCGAACGCTGTAACCACCCGGGGTGACGGGTCCCGTACGCCGGGCGTCCATCGGATTCCGCTGTATGCGGAGTCCGCCGAGCCGGGCAAGCTGGGCGACAAGATCACCAAGGAGACGAGCCCCGCTCTGCCGTTCTCCATCCGGGGCACGTGCTCGGAATGCCACGTCTACAAGCACGACTACAACGTCATCAAGAAGGGCTGGCACTTCAATGCCACCGACGCGAATGTTCCGCCGGGCCGGCCGGGCCAGCCGTGGATCTACGCGGACGTCACGACGGGCACCCAGATCCCGCTTTCCTATCGCGCCTGGCCCGGGACGTTCCGACCCGATCAGGTGGGCTGGACCCCGTTCAAGTTCACCCAGTTCTTCGGCCGGCAGATGCCGGGCGGCGGGGCGGGCGAGATCGACACGAAGGACGACACCGAGATTCCCCGGCAGATCGTCTCCGGCAAGCTGGAGATCAATTGCCTGAGCTGCCACGACCGGGACCCCGCCCACGACCAGGCGGAATACACCGCCCAGATTGCCAAGCAGAGCTTCCGCTGGGCGGCGACGGCCTCCGCGTCGTTTGCGCTCGTGAGCGGCTCGGCGAAAGAGATGGACGACACGTTCGACTATCTCATGCCGGATATGGTCAGCGACGAGAAGAAGAAACCCCTCGTTCCCACCGTGACGTATCAGCCCAGCGCCTTCGATCATAAGGATCAGGTGGTCTTCAACGTCAGCGGCAAGGTCCCGGCGGAGCGCTGCTACTTCTGCCACTCGGACATCAACGTGGATCAGTGCGGCAATGAGAAGTGGCAGGGGGATGAGGATGTGCACCTGACCGCCGGACTGACCTGCGTGGACTGCCACCGCGAAGGGCTGGAGCACAACACGATTCGCGGCTACGAAGGCGAAGTCAACGCCAACGTGATGGCAGCCAAGACGAGCTGCAAGGGCTGCCATCTGGGCGATGAGAACGGCCATCGGCCGCAAGGCGGTCGGCTCGGGGCACCCGTGCCCGAGCACAAGGGCATTCCGACCGTTCACTTCGAGAGGCTGGCTTGCACGGCGTGTCATTCCGGTCCCTGGCCCGATGACACGACGTATCGTGTCAAGACCTCCCAGGCCCACGGGCTGGGCACCCGCACCGTCAACAAGTCGCCGAACGCGCTGCCTCACGTCCTGTATCCCGGTCTTTGCGAAACAGGCTCCGGTGGATGGCAACGAGACGACGGCGCGCAAGATCGGTCCGCATAAGCTGATCTGGCCCGCCTACTGGGGCGCTGTCAGTGAGGACGGCAAGGTTCGGCCGCTGGATCTGACGACCGTCAAGAACGTCGTCGGCCCGGCGTTGAAAGGCCTGACCTTCACGGCGGCGGGCACTTGGGCCGAGATCAAGGAAGCACAGATCGATCGAGGTGCTCAAGACGCTGGCCGGCTCGGTCAAGGACGGCAAGCCTGTCTATGTCACCGGCGGCACGCTGTACCGGTTGAATGAGGACGGCACGCTGGCCAGCTACCAGGATCATCCGGCGGCGGCGGCGTACACGTGGCCGATCGCCCACAACGTTCGGCCGGCGGGCCAATCGCTCGGGGTCGGCAAGTGCACGGTCTGCCATTCCACGGCGTCGCCGTTCTTCTTCGGGAAGGTGGCTGTGGATTCGCCGATTGCCTCCCTCGAGCAATCTGACGAAGGTGCAGTACGAATTCCAGCAGGCGCCCCACGGCCGCACGTGGGCGTTTGCCATGTCGTTCATCTTCCGCCCGTGGTTCAAGGTCGTGGCCATCGGCTCGGCGGGACTGATCGGACTCGTCCTGCTGCTGTACGGGCTGCGGGCGCTGGGCGCCGTGGCCCGGGTGCTGGCGGAACAGGAAAAGTAGACGTTCCTTGGGGAAGTGTCGATGTTTCAGACGGTTGCTGATATCGCTCTCGTAATGACGTTTCTGGGGGTAGCCGCCCACTGGGTCCTGGTCCCGACCGGGGGACCGCGCAACGTGGTTCAGGGCGGCGTCCACGTGTTCAGTCTGCTGCTCATCGAGCAAAGGTCCAGTATTCTGGGGGTTCTGAAGAAGCTGGCCTATCTGGTGTCACTGGTCTGCTTCCTGGTGTTGGCGCTCACCGGTTTCTGGCCGCTGCTGGTCCGGGGCGAGCACATCTGGGGCTATCTGATGATGATCCACGCCACGTTTGCGCCGGTCTTCGCGCTGTGCCTGGCGATCCTGGCCGTCACGTGGGCGGGCGCGAATCGCTTCACGACCGAGGATTGTCCCTGGGTCCAGCGGCTGCTGCGGCGCACCACGCGGTTGCACGTCGTGACCGAGGAAAAGCCGTGGCGGTGTTCCGTGCTCGGGTACAAGGCGACGTTCTGGCTGCTGATGTTCCTGGCGCTGCCGCTGATCCTGTCGATCGTGATCAGCATGTTCCATATCCTGGGAACGAGCTGGCAGCATTTCACCATGGCGATCCACCGCTGGACGGGTCTGGTATTCGCTGTCGTGGCCATCCTCCACACGTATCTGGCGATACGCGTCCATACGGCGCGCGAAGCATAAAATACGGGTCCATTTTTTCTGTTCCCTAACGAAGCGCCGGGCTGTAGACTGTCACATTCAGTAAGGCCCGGCGTCGGCTTATTGTGACGCGACGACAGGTTCGGTAAACACCGGCACGGCGGCTTACGGGAGCCACGGGAGAAAAGCGTGCACAAGAGCATCGCTCCAATGGGTGGGGGGATTCACTCTGCGAGCGCACTTCCTTTGTCGTTACGGCAGTTCGCCTGCCGGTTCTATAGGTCACCTGCTCTGCGCAGGTATGGATGGGAGTAAAGAGATAGGAGAGCCAATTATGAGCAATGGAGCGTTACCCAACTACATAAGTATGGCCAAGCCAAACCCGCCCACGAATAGGGTGCCCTGGTACAAGAGCACGGCCCCCACGTATGCGGGCATCTTCCTGTGGGTCGTGTTCTACATGCAGATCGCCAATGGGACCTTGAACCAGGCGGGACTCGGTCTGAGCCTGCTGGGTCTGGTGGTCGCGGCCCTGATCTGCCACTTCCTGTTCTACCTGGTTCCGGGTCTGCTCGGCATGCAGACCGGCTACCCACTGTACGTGGTCGGCTCCTCGACCTACGGCACGCAGGGCGGCTTCCTCATGCCGGGACTGTTGATGGGCGTGCTGCAATTCGGCTGGATGGGCGTCAACACGGCGGTCTCGACGGACTTCATCCTCCAGTTCGCAGGACAGCCCTCGGCCATCGATGCCCAGGGGGTCTTCCACGGAAGTGCGGCCTTTACCATCGTCGCGATCCTCTGGGGCGCCGCAGCCGTTGTTCTGTGGCCCTCAAGGGCATCCAGTACGTGGCCAAGGTCTCGACCCTGCTGCCCATCGTGCCCTTGCTCATGATCCTCTATCGTCTTCTTCGCCAATGTCGGCAGTGCCGGTCAGTACACGCCGCCTGCGGGTGCCCAGCCGGTCATCGGTTTCCTGACGATCATCACGATTGTCGTCGGGTTCTTTGCCACCGCCGGCGCCGCGGGAGTGGATTTTGGCATGGGCAACCGCAATGCCAAGGACGTTCAAATGGGCGGCCTGGTCGGCATCGCCCTGGCCATCATTATCGCCGGCGGGCTGCCGCTGATTGCCGTGGCCGGTGCTCACGGTGCCAACCCGCAGATGGAGAAATACACTTTCGATGCGGTCATCTCGGCGCAGGGCGGGTTCATCGCGAAGAATCATGTTCCTTCTGTTTGCGATTGCGAGCTTCGCCCCCGCGTGTTTCAGCACGTTCATCGCCGCCAACAGCATCGGGACCATGTTCCCGACGGTCAACAAGACGGTCATGGTGTCGCATCGGCATCGCCGTGTCGGTGATCCTGGCGGTCACGGGCAGGGCCCTCAACCTGGTGCGGCGTCTTCGTCCATCATCGGTGCCTCGTTCGGTCCGATCTGCGGATCGATGGCAGCCGACTACCTCCTGAGCGGCAAGAAATGGGCCGGTCCGCGCAAGGGCATCAACCTGGCGGGCTACATTGCATGGGCTGGTGGGTTTCGTCGTGGCGATCCTGCCCGATGCATCGAGACCGGCGAGCTTCTCGCTTCATCCGGCCGGCGCCGGTGATTGCCTTCATCATTGGCTTCGTGCTGTACTGGGTCCTGGCCAAGGCCGGGCTGCAGCCGCCGGTCGTTGAGGTGCCGTCCGCCGCCCAGAAATCGTAAGTCCGGCAGGGTGTGGCGCGTGGCGATCCCCAACCCCGTCGAGAACAGAAATGACACGCAGGGACTCGGCACCGACCGGGTCCCTGCTTTTTCTATGACGCGGGCCGGCGGGAAAATGTGTAACAAAATGGCCGGCGGCGCAACTTGACAAGGGACGAGAAGGTCGATAGGATGCCCGCTTTCCGTCCGCTTGGGACCGGAAGGCTGTCTCGCAGGTTGAACAGTCGAGGTAGAGTGACAGGATACTGGGTTTCGTAAGAAGAGGTTAGTCAAATGAACAAGAGACTGGATTCCATGACAAGAATCGTCCTGCTGGTGGTCTTGGCATTCGCCGTTTGCCTGGCCGCTTCCTGTGCGAAGAAGCCGGAGCCCCCGGCGCCGGCCAAAGCTCCGCAAAAGACGGCCCCCGCCACGCCGGCGAAAACTCCGGAAGCGCCGAAGGCGGCCGTGCAGCCCGCGGCGGCGCACGGCGGAAGCCCCGAAGCCGGCGGCCCCGGCTCCTGCTCCGGCAGCTCCGGCCCCGCAGCCTGCGGCGGCCCCAGACGCCGACCGGCGCCAAGATGGTCCCGATCAAGATCGAGCTGCCCAAGCCGATGTTCGTCGGCACGCCCGCAGGATATCAAGGTGGAAAACCTGGAAAAACCGCTCGGAAGGCCGCGTCCGGACTTCCTGGCCCCGGAAGGTACCGTGAACCTGGCGAAGGACAAGCCTGTCAAGTCCAGTGATGAGATGCCGATCATCGGCGAAATCAGCTATATCACCGATGGCGACAAGGAAGCGGCCGACGGCAGCTACGTCGAGCTGGGACCGCTCGTGCAGCACATCACGGTCGATCTCGGCAAGCCCTGCGAGCTCTATGCCATCGTGATGTGGCACTATCACAAGCAGCCGCGCGTGTACACGGATGTCGTGGTCCAGGTGTCCAACGATGCGGACTTCATCAAGGACGTCAAGACGGTCTTCAACAATGACCTGGACAATTCGGCCGGGCTGGGTGTCGGCACGGACAAGCACTACATCGAGACCTCCGAAGGCAAGCTGATCGATCTGATCTCGCAGGGCAGTCCGAAGGCCCGGTACGTCCGCTTCTACAGCAACGGCAACACGAGCAACGACCTGAACCACTACATCGAAGTTGAGGTTTACGGCAAGCCGGTGCAATGAAATGGCTGCGATTGGGTCTCCGGCGACGGGAGGCTCAAGCTATACTGGTTCTCTATCCTGGTCGTGGCGCTCGGGGCTTTGGCACTCCGAGCGCCACGGCTGAGTATGCGGCCGATGCACACCGATGAGGCCGTTCACGCCGACAACTTCCGCACCCTCCTGGAAGGCGGCACCTACAAGTACGATCCCCACGAATATCACGGTCCCACCCTCAACTACTTCACGCTGATTCCCGCTCGCCTGACTTCGGCGGATACCTATCCCCAGCTTACCGAGGTCACGCTGCGCATTGTCCCGGTTGTCTTCGGCACGGTGCTGATCCTGCTGACCCTGCTGCTCGTGAGGGGTCTGGGACCCGCGGCCGTGGTGGCGGCTCTGCTGGCGGCCCTCTCGCCGGCCATGGTCTTCTACAGCCGCTACTACATCCAGGAGACGCTGCTGGTCTGCTTCACGTTCGGAGTCATCGTCTGCGGCTATCGCTATCTTCGCACCCAGGCGCTGCCGTGGGCGCTCGCGACCGGGGTTTTTGTCGGACTGATGCACGCCACGAAGGAGACGTGCATCATCGCATTGTGCTCCATGGGACTGGCCCTGGTATTGTCGCGTCATGAGCGACCCGTCCGCGTCGCTGGTCAAGCCGCTTCACGTGGTCCTGGGCCTCGCTGTGGCGGTAGGCGATCTCCGCCCTGTTCTACTCCTCGTTCGGCCACAATCCCAAAGGGGTGCTGGATTCCTATCTGACGTACGCGACGTACTTCAGCCGGGGCGCCGGCGAGAACACCATGCACGTCCACCCGTGGTACTACTACCTCCAGATGATCGTATTTGCGAAGTACTTTGACGGCCCGATCTGGACGGAAGGCTGGATCGTGCTGCTGGCCCTGGTAGGCATGGCGGCGGCGGTGAAGGGCGGCAGCCTCGGCTCCATCGATCCCAAGCTGGTGCGGTTTCTCGCGGTGTATACGATCGCCATGACGGTCGTATACTCCGCCGTCCGCTACAAGACGCCCTGGTGTCTGTTGAGCTTCCTGCACGGCATGATTCTCCTGGCCGGCGATCGGTGCGGTGACGCTTCTGGTGTGGGTGAAGAGGCGCGGTCCGCGTGCCGTCCTCGTGGTGCTGTTGCTTGGCGCGGCGGGGCATCTGGCCTTCCAGGCCTACCGGGCGAACTTCGTCTACTATGCGGATAGCCGCAACCCGTACGTGTACGCCCACCCCACGCTGGAGATCTTCACCATCGTGGAGAAGGTCAAGGAGTACGCCGATCTGCCTGGCCTGGGTCGTTCCGGCACGGTGCCCATTCAGGTCGCCGTCCCCGGCAACGACTATTGGCCGCTGCCCTGGTACCTGCGGGCGTATCAGGTGGGGTGTTACGCCGAGATCCCGGACGAGGTCGGGCCGCTGATCCTCATCTCGGACAAGCTCGAAGAGGCCCTGACGCGCAAACTCTACGTGGACACCCCGCGGGAGAAACGGCAAATGTACCTGTACCTGTTCGAGGCCCCGTACTACATGTGGTTTCGACCCGGGGTCAAGATGCTCGGCTTCGTCCGCAAAGACCTGTGGGACGAGCGCGCAAACCAGCCGTCCGCTCCGAGCGGACTGTCGGAGGGAAAACGTGGACAACCAAGCCCAACCGCCGGAGACGCAGTTCGTGGTCAGTGACTGGGCGGCCGTGCCCAACGTGCACCGCTTCGCCCACCAGGCGATGGCGACCACGTTCGAGGCCATCATCCAGTACGAGGACCGGACCTACGCGCAACAGGCGGCCCGGGCCGCTTTCGATGAGGTGGACCGCATCGAAGGGCACTTGAGCCGTTTTCTCGAAACCAGCGACGTCACGCGGATCAACCATCTGCCCGCCGGGCAGCCGGTGCAACTGAGCCTGGACACGTTCGAGTGTCTGAAGATCAGTGCCGAGGTCTGCGCCGAGACCGGCGGGGCCTTCGATGTCACCGTCGGTTTCCTCGTGGACTGCTGGCTGGACAAGGAAAAGAAGATGCCGCGCACGCCGTCGCCGGAGGAGCTGCAATTCGCCCGCGCGCACACCGGCATGGACCTGATCCTGTTCGATGAGCCGACCCATGCGGTGGCGCTGACCGACAGCCCCATCCGGGTGGATCTGGGCGGTGTGGGCAAGGGGTACGCCGTCGATCGGATGGCGGATCTGCTGCGCGAGTGGAGCATCGACCGGGCCCTGATCCACGGCGGCTTCAGCTCGGTCCTGGCCCTCGATGCGCCGCAAGGCATGGCCGGCTGGCCCGTGACGCTCAGCCATCCGAAGGATCGCCGCCGCACGCTCGCCCGCGTCCAACTGGCGGGCGTCTCCGTCAGCGGCTCCGGCGTGGAGAAGGGCCGGCATATCATCGACCCGCGCACGGGGGAGCCGGCCGAAGGCAAGAGCGCCACGTGGTCGATCGCGCCCGATGCCGCCCGCGCCGACGCCCTCTCGACCGCCTTCATGATCATGACCTCGGACGAAGTCAAAGAGTACTGTGCTGAATCACCCCCGAGTCCGTCGCTCTCCTCGTTGTGCCGGGCCGCGAAGCGGAATCCGCCGAGCAGATCATACCGGCAGGCGAGTGGAGACAGGGGGAGCTTGTTGGCTTGAGCTGATCCGTTGCCATTGCGGTTAATCCTTGGCTCCGCTTGTCATCCTGAGCGCAGCGAGGATCTGGCCTGCGAGTGGGAGAACCTCCCCTTTGGTGGCCAGATCCTTCGGCTTCGCCTCAGGATGACAAGATGGTTCATGTCTCGGCGACTCAACTCTGTTTCTGTGGGTCAGGCGAGTTGTTGGCGCTGCCGGCCATGGCCCGTCGCAAAGCACGCAGCTCGGACAGGACGGGCCAGGGGGTGCGGGCGACGGAGAGCCGAGCTGTCCCGATCGCAGGCCCACTCGACGGGGAATTCCCCGATGCGGTAGCCCTTCTCGATGGCCCGCAGAATGATCTCGATGTCGAACAGGAAACCGTCGGTGACGCACTGGCCGTAAAGCTCCCGCGCCACGTCGCCCCGGTAGACCTTGAAGCCGCACTGGGTGTCCGTCAGTTCCCGCGGGACCCTCAGCATCATCCGGACCGTCGCTTTGAACGTGCGTGAGATGAGGCGACGGTGCCAGGGCTGGTCCCTGAGGATATCGCTCTGGATGAGCCTCCTGGAGCCATGGGCGATGTCACAGGCCCCGTCTCTTGAGCATCTCCAATCCCTCCAGGGCGTTGCCGTAGGGAATGCACAGGCCGCAATCGGCAAACATCACGTACTGGCCCGTCGTTTGCGTTATCCCCGTGCGTACGGCATATCCTTTGCCCCGGTGCGGCTCGTAGCGGACGACCCGGCGCTCGACCGCCTCCGGGACCCGTACGTTCCGTGCGACCTCTGCGGTATTGTCCGTGCTGCCGTCATCGACGACGAAGATCTCACCCCGCAGGTTGTGGGCCTGAAGAAACTGGGCGGCGACCGCCACATCGCGGGCGATCTTATGACCTTCTTCAAAGGCCGGTATGACAATCGACAAATCCATGCGGTTGTCCTGAGAGAAACGCGACAGTCCTTCGTAGGGGATATTATATGGTATGTTCCGCGGCTCTGCCCAACGAAAACGACCGCGTTCGGATGAGGAACGCGGTCGTTGAAAGATCCCGAATCACCGAGAGACGGCGGCTCAGCCGATTTCTTCGTCGATCCAGCCGAGCAGCTCCCGCACCTCGTCGATCGTGATGTCGCCCATGTGGGCGATGCGGAAGGTCTTGTCCTTGAGCTGGCCGTAGCCGGCGCTGAAGATCGTGTTGTGCTTCTTCTTGACGGCCGAAATCACCTCGCCCACGTTGATGTTGCGGGTGTTCTTGATCGTCGTCAGGGTGTTCGAGGCGTAGTGCTCCTCGCAGAACAGAGAGAACCCTTTCTGCTTGGCCCAGCCGCGGACGAGATCGCCCATCTTCTTGTGGCGCGCCCAGACGTTCTCCATGCCTTCCTTGACGAACTTCTGGCACTGATAGTGCAGTCCCATGATGTGCGGAATGCTCGGCGTCACGAGGGTCTGGTTCTTCTCGGCCGCCTTGGCCCACTCGATGAAGTTGAAATAGTAGCCCTTGGCGGGGACGCTCTTGGCCTTCTCGACGGCCCTCTTGCTGACGGCGGCGACCGTGAATCCCGGCGGCAGGCCGAACGCCTTCTGCACGGAGGCGAACCCGACGTCCCAGCCGAGCTCGTCGAAGTGGATCGGCTGGCCGATCATGCCGCTGACGGCATCGACGAACACCAGCACGTTCGGGTACTTGGCCTTCATCATCTTGGCAATGTCGTAGATCGGGTTCATCAAGCCCGGTGCTGGTCTCGTTGTAGATCAGCGTGACCGCCGCGTATTTGCCGCCGGCGAGCTTGGCGTCGATCAGCTCGGGCGTGGTGGCCTGGCCCCACTCGACCTTGAGCACGTCGACGTTGCGGCCGCAGTCCTTCACGACCTCCGCCCACTTGTCGCTGAAGGCGCCGCAGCAGGTGGCCAGGACCGTCTCGTCGGGCGCGACGCAGTTGCGGATGGAGGCCTCCCAGAGTCCCGAACCGCTGGAGGTGGAGAGGAAGATGTACTGGTTCGTGAACAGGAGCTTCTTGAGCATCTCCACCACTTCGCCGTGGAGCTGTGCATATTCCTTGTCGCGATGGCCAAGCGTCCGCTGGGCCAACTGCTGCAGCACGTCCGGCTTGACCTGGATGGGGCCGGGGATGAACAATCTCGGCGGGTTTCTCCAATCTGCCATGGGGGTCTCCAAAAAGTCGGTTAGAGTTTCTGAATCGTCAGTCCGGTGAACATCTTCGGATAGAAATACGTCGATTTGTGCGGCATGCGCTCGCCGGCGTCGGTGACCGCGGTCAGTTGTTCCATCCGGACCGGGTATGTGAAAAAGGCGATCTGCTTGCGGCCGGTGTCGATCCGCTCGATCATTTCGTTCATGGCGTTGGGCACGTCCTTGACGTATTCGACGTACTCGGGATTGCCCATCTTCTCCTCGTCGAGGCCCAGCAACCCCTCCAGAACGAGCTTCTGGAGGACCGCGACATCGAGCGACCGCCAAGCCTCGCTCTTGTCGGGCGCCGCGGCGGCCATGAGAGATCGGTCGGTGAGGGCCAGGACGTAGAACGCGCCGTCTCCCAGGTACATGCCCAAGTCGGTCTGGTGCTGCTCGTGAAGAATCTGCATGCCGCGCCAACATCTGGTGGCACGCCTGCGTCTCGGTCTCGAGGTCTGACGTGAACTGGCAACGGCTGGAGGTGAAAGCTCTGGCCCAGGTGCGCGAGGAAGTCCGCCGGTCGGAAGTCCTTGAGGCCCCCGACCAACCGGTGCGTCGCCAGGACCGTCAGGCCTCTCTGACGCGTGTTCGCGAACGCCATCATCTGGTACCGGGCCTTGGGGTTGCCGCTCTCGCGCATGTACTTCAGGCCGATGGTGTAGCGGTGGTGGCCGTCGGCGATGATGCAGCTCTTGTCCCGCATCATCGCCTCGACCGCCTCGATCTCGTCCCGGGCGGTGATCGCAAAGAGCCAGTGCCGCACGCCCTGGTCATCGACGAAATCGACCAGCGGCTCCTGTGCGGCGGCTGCGTGATGATCTGCTCGGCGACGCCCTGCGGATCCTCGTACAGCATGAAGACCAGGCCGAAACGGGCCGCCGTGGCCCGTTCGAGATTCAGCCGGTCGAGCATGGGCTTCTCGAACACCTGCTCGTGCGGCCGGACGACCTTGCCGAAGTCCTCCAGCTTGCCCAGCGCGATGAAGCTCAGACGCTGGAAGGCCATGCTCGTTGATCTCGAAATCCTGGACGTATCCGTAAATGGTGTCCTGATCGTCCTGCTCGGAGTGCGCCTTCCGCGATCCAGTTCTGGAGATACTCGGCCGCACGGGTGTACTGATTATGCTGTCCGTTGTCACAAGTGGCGGCCTTGCCTTTTGTGATGTGCACGATATTGTACTTGCTCTTGCGATAAAGCTCTTCTCGTTCGTCGTCACTGATCACATCATAAGGCGGCGCAATGCACCGGCCAACGTCACCCACGACGCTGGCATTGAACCGGAACGCTTTGAAAGGCTTTATTTCCATTCCCACAATCTTCGTCGTCCTTGCGCCACTCCAACCTCCCCATAGACCGCAGGGCTGATTCCCTGGACTCCGAGTCCGTGGAAAACGCGAATGGTAGTCAACGCACCGGTGTTTGTCAAGCGAGAACGCAGATCGGGTGCATGACGCGTGCGGCCTCGTGGCGAGGGCGTCTCGCCCTTGCGTGTCGCGGGCATCCTGCCCACGATTCGATGGGCGCTTGCGCCCTCGACACGAAAGAACAAGTTGGCAGAATGCCCTCGCCACGGGCCTGCGCGACGGCATCGGATCCACGCGGATCGCCAGAACGGTCATGCACCGCCCAGCCCGGGTACATGACGGGTGCGCCCGGCATCGGTCTGAAATGCCGGAACTGTGGAATACTGGAACAATGGGGGCTCGCGACGGCCGCAACGGCCCGGAATTGGCTTTGTTTCGCGCGGCAGGTCCCGCTGAATTGGGTTTGTTTCGCACAAGCCTGGGGCATCGCAAGCGATGTTTGTACAACCGCCGCTCCCCGGACCCAGGCCTGCCTCGCCCGGCCTTGCCGGAAATTGGGTTTGTTTGTACAACCGGCCAGAGGTGGGTCGAAGGCTGGAGGGGCGAGGGGCGAGGGAGGAAACCGGCATGGCCGCTGCTGCGCCCGCCGGGAATTGGGTTTGTTTGGCGCATTTGCCCCACGTCCCCCGTCCCCCAGGCCCCGCCCCGCCCGGCACTGCCGGGCAGATTGGCTTTGTTTGTACAACACCCCACGCCCCCGGCCCACGGGCCTCGTCCCGCCCGGCACCGCCGGGCAATTGGCTTTGTTTTGCCGAGGCCCATAGACTGTACGATTCACCATAACTCCTCTCCCGCAAAGCACTTGCCTCCTCTTTCCCGCTGCCGGAAATTGGGTTTGTTTGGCGCAATTGGCCGCCAGACCAGGGGGGCGGGAGGGGAACCCCGGTCCCCCAGCCGCACCCCGGCCGGCGGGAATTGGCTTCGTTTTGCACAATCGGCTCGACGACGGGTCCCACCCAGCGTAGCCGGCAATTGGCTTTGTTTGCGCGCTGGATCCTGCCGGCCCCAGCGCGCAAGGTGGCAGATTGGGTTCGTTTCGCATCTCCGCTCCCCCCGGAACCTCGCCCTGCCCGAGCCAGGCCAAATTGGGTTTGTTTCCCGAAGCGGGGCATCGAGGCGATGTCGCACGATTCGCTCCGGCCAATTGGGTTTGTTTGTACAGCCGACCCCCGTCGCGCCCATGTTGCCGGAAATTGGGTTTGTTTCGCATGAATCCTCACCACCGAGACGCGGAGGGCACAGAGTGGCCTTCGGCCGCAGCCAAAACCAGTGGTCCACAGATTTCGCCGATTGGCACAGATTTTGGAAGAAAGGGCAAAGGGCAAGGACAGAGACGACGGACCGCCATGGGCTTCCTTTTCTACTTCTTGAATCTGTGAAAATCTGTGTAATCTGTGGATTCTCTAACTCCTTTAGACCTGCAAACTTACAGCGTGTCTCTTCCTTCCGCCTTCAAATCACAACTCATAAATCATAACTCGAAGGGCTCCGCCCCGAGGCAGATTGTCCCTCTACCTAGGGGCCGTGTTGCACGAATCGTGCCGGAATTCTGTGCGCACACAACGCCAGAAAATGGCACAACTCCTTGCTCCCAAAGGAATAACGAATTTCTCGCTCGCGGGGTGTTTTACCTTTTCAACTGTTGCACAAACGCGCGCGGAGGACGGAAGAGGCAGGACGGTGAACACTGGAATCGTTCCCGCTGCAAAGCCGCAACATCTCGTCTCTTTGACAAGCTTTCTGATGGGACGTGTCGTAAGTCTCCACATGTAAATGAGTTAGGAAATCCACAGATTACACAGATTTCACAGATTCAAGAAGGAGGAACGAGGCCCGCGGTTGTCGCTTCTCTTGCTTTTGCTTCGTGGCTTTTCTTCAGAAATCTGTGGGAATCGGTGAAATCTGTGGATGACTTGTTCTGGTTCCCTCACACTTCAACGCCCCACCCGCGAACATGCGCACAAGGGCGGTTCAGGGGCGTGGACGCTACGCACGTACCGCGCCGCCGGTCCCGCACCCCAACAACGTCGCGTCCACTTGCGACGTTCTCCGGAGGCGGTTCATGGGCCGAACCCCTTTGGAAGACGGCCCATAGGCGGATTCCTACGGAAGCAGTCCGATTCAGGGCTTCGCCTTCTTGATTCCGCCCGCACCCTGAACCGCTTCTTCTCTTGGTCCTCTTGGGAGCGGCCTCATCTCCCGGGCCTAGCCGGGGTGTGTCCCTAGCAACCCCTAGCTCCAACAGATCGTCGTGTCTCATGAACCGCCAATACTCGGCCACTTTTCTCTTGACAGACTAGGCAAAATTATTAACCTTTTCGGTTAATTTTATTCTGGCAGCCTAAACGTCATGACGATATACTTCGTAGATAAGAAGTTGTTACAGGCATGCACCTCAGAGAAAGAGGCACAGAGGCGATTTGGAGCACAGAACTGTAGAAAGGTACTCCAGCGATTGGGCGAAATGTATGCTGCTGAGAGCCTTGCAGATTTATTCAAACTGCCGGCGGCGCACTGCCATCCACTGAAAGGTGATTACAAGGGACGATTCGCCGTGGACGTGAAACAGCCGTACCGAATCGTATTTGAGCCGCATTGTAGTCCAGTCCCACAGAAATCGGACGGAGGGATAGACACTGAGAAGATCAGTGAGATTTGCATTCTTGCGGTAGAGGACTACCATGATTGAAGCGGAGTTGCACGAGTATAGACCCGAACACGTGATCCCGCCGGGTGAGACCCTGGTGGAGACCCTGGAGTCACTCGGCATGACGCAGAAAGACTTCGCAGGTCGCTGCGGCCGTCCTTTGAAAACGATCAATGAGATTGCCAAAGGGAAGGCTAGCATCACGCCACGAACGGCCTTAGAGTTTGAACGAGTCTTGGGGATACCCGCAGGCTTCTGGAACAATCTTGAACGCCACTACCGAGATGCTTTGGCCCGAGAGGACGAGCGGAAACAACTCCGTACGAAAACATCTTGGCTGGCTCAATTCCCAGTGAGAAGCATGGTCGCATTGGGTTGGATACCCCCATGCGATGACGAGGTCGAACAGACACGATCCGTGCTCAACTTCTTCGGGATCGCGTCTCCAGATCAGTGGCATGATATTTTCGCTCGTGCGCAGGTGGCATACAGGCAATCAGAGACCTTTGCGAGCCGACCGGGAGCCGTCGCGGCGTGGCTCCGACAAGGGGATTTGGAGGGGGTGAGGATGATCTGTGCTGGCTTTAGCAAAGCTGAGTTCGCCTCCAATCTGAAGCTTGCGCGGCAGTTGACGTGTGAGTCAGAACCGAAAGTCTTTATCCCCGGAATACAAAAGCTGTGTGCCTCTGCCGGAGTGGCTGTGACGTTCGTGCCGGAACTCCCTGGACTTCGGGTCAGTGGGGCGGCACGTTGGTTATCACCAACAAAGGCCTTGATACAATTAAATCTCCGGTATAAGACGAATGATCATCTATGGTTCTCGTTCTTTCATGAGTCTGGCCATATATTGCTCGACGCTAAGCGAGATAGCTTCCTGGATGAAGAGAAAGGAAGAGGCGAAAAGGTCGACCCCAAGGAGGCTCGGGCTAATGAGTTCGCTGCCGATGCCTTGATACCTAAGACAGCATATCATGATTTCTGCAAAAAGGGCCGATTTACATATGCAGCGATTCAGGGCTTCGCACGTAGCATCGGGATTGCCCCCGGCATAGTGGTTGGGCGGTTGCAACACGACAAGAAGGTGGCTTGGCAGTCCGGCCTCAACTCCCTCAAAGTATCGTATAGGTGGGCGCATTAGGCAGCGTAGTGAGCGGCCGGCTATGGAATCGAATGGAATCGAGCGACACCATACTCAATTGGGGGCCAAAATAGGTAAGATGTCCCTGCAATTCCCAGTCAGGATACGGAGCGCTGGACATAGGAGATCAGACAATGAGTAGGCCGATTATACCAAACATGCGAACATGGCCTCGGAACTTGAGTACAAGTCAAGGCGGAGGACTCTCTACGTCGCAGTTTGGCGGCATGTCTACTTCCCAATATGGAGGTGCATCTACGTCTCAATACGGTGGCCTATCCACATCGCAATATGGAGGGATGTCCACTTCTCAGTATGGAGGACTGTCTACATCTCAATACGGTGGACTTTCGACATCGCAGTATGGCGGTTTGTCCACGTCACAGTACGGAGGATTATCGACTTCTCAGTATGGAGGTTTATCAACGTCCCAAGGTGGGGGTATGTCCACATCCCCCGTGGACGTCTATAGAAGCAATATTCCACCGTGGCCCTACTTCGTCAGAGAACTGGAAACGAGAGGATATGACTGGGCATCCCAACTGATCAGGCAGTATCTTCCTGAGTTTCTGTGGCCTGAGAACTTCTTCCAGAAGTAGACCGGTATGATAGTGGGCTAACAGAGGTTGTCCCATCGGGGGGGGCGCTGGGGTCATCCATATAGGAAATTTCGAAATCTGGGGGACTGCGACGGTCAGCCCTCAAATTAGCAATTAGCGGTTGTTCTGTCTGCGCTCCGGCGGCAGGGGCTCGCAATGACATGCCGGGCAAGACGAAGAGGCGGTTCAGGGTGCGGGAATGGTCGGACCCTTCCAGGCACAGGGAGCCGCTGAATCGGACGTGTCGGTCCGTCTGCGAGTAAGATCACACGTGCCCGGAACCAGAAGAGACCGGGCACAGGCGGAGGAGGCCGGAAAGAAGAAAGCGGAGCTCTCCATTAGACTCCTTCCGCAGGAAAGGGACCCCAAACGCGATGCATGGCGTTTGGGAACCCAATCCGCTTATGGGCCGTCTTCCAAAGGGGTTCGGCCCATGAACCGCCTCCGGAGAACCTCGGAAGTGAACGCGAGGTCAATGGGGTCCTGGACCAGCGGTGGGCACGTGCGTAGCGTCTACCCCACTGAACCGCCCTGGTGCGGGCATTGATGGGCTGGACCGGGACCCGCATCGGGAATTATCATTGGGGCCGTCAGTGGAGGTTACGCTTATGACGACAACGGAGGCTATTCTTCAGCATCTCCGATCGCTGCCGGACTCAGCACAGCGGGAGGTCCTCGATTTCGTCAGATTCCTCGAATCCCGGCGGGAAGAACTGACCCAAAGGGAAGAGGACGCCACGTGGTCACGCTTCTCTCTTGCTTCCGCCCTGCACAATATGGAGGACGAGGATACGCCTTATACTCTTGCCGACCTCAAGGAATCCTTCTCATGATCCAGGAGGGCCAGACCTCTCCTACACGCAGGCGCTGCCGTGCGGCAGGGGCTGCTTGACGGAATCGGCTGGCTGGTGATACACTGGTCCGCATGAAGCCCAAGGTTTACATCGAGACCAGCGTAGTCAGTTACCGTGCAGGACGAGCGAGCCGGGACGTCGTCATAGCGGGGCGGCAACAGTCGACTCTGGACTTCTGGGCTTTACTGGGCGGGGAGTTGTCGCCCTTTGTCTCCGCTCTCGTCGTGAAGGAGGCAGGGAAGGGCAATTCGGAATTGGCTCAATGCCGGCTCGACACGATCCAATCGTTTCCCGTCCTGCGGACAACGCCCGAGGCGGAGCGGCTCGCGGAGGCGATTCTCGAGGCGCGGGGCGTACCTGCGGAATATCCCGAAGATGCGTTGCACATCGCTCTGGCCGCCCTCGCGGGAATGGATTTCATCGTCACTTGGAATTTCGCTCACATTAACAATCCCTTCACCAAGATGATGATCCGGCAGGCGGTGGAGAATGCCGGATATGAGTGTCCGGAAATTGTTTCCCCGGACGCGTTCCTGGGAGGCGAAACATGAGAGACCCATTCGTGGAAGAAGTGCGCAAGCACCGTCTGGAACATACGCGTCAGTTCGATTCCGACCTCCATCGGATCTGTGAAGACCTGAGGGAGTTCGAAGCGACGTTGGGCGAAAGAGTCGTCACTCTTGAGCCGAAGAGAAGACGCCCCGCGACGGCATCCCGCAAAGCGACGCCAAAACGCCGCAAGCCCTGAGGCCTCTTGCTCTGATTTGTGCACACCTTGGCCCAGCATTCCGCCCCTGGCAGATAGAAAGTTGCTCTCTCACATCTCCAAAGATCCGCATGGGCTGAAGCCCATCCTACACGGCGTTTCCCCTGGCCAGTTTCTTCTGGGCGAGGTATTCGTTCATGGCGGCGGCGGCGATGCGGCCTTGGCCCATGGCGAGGATGACCGTGGCGGCGCCGAGGACGATGTCGCCGCCGGCGTAGACGCCTTCCATCGAGGTCCGGCAGTTCTCGTCGACGATGATATTGCCCCACTTGTTGAACTCCAGGCCGGGGGTGGTCTGGCGGATCAGGGGGTTGGCCAGGTTGCCGATGGCGATGATGACCGTATCGACCTCGATCTGGAACTCGGAGCCGGGGATGGCGACGGGCCGCCGGCGGCCGGAGGCGTCCGGCTCGCCCAACTCGTAGCGGAGACACTCGATGGCGACCACGTTGCCGTTGGCGTCGCCGAGGATTCGCTTGGGGTTCTGGAGCAGGTGGAACTCCACGCCTTCCTGCTTGGCGTGGTGGACCTCTTCCACGCGGGCCGGCATTTCCTTCTCCGTCCGGCGGTAGATCAGGTAGACCTTCTCGGCCCCCAGCCGCACGGCGGTCCGGGCGGAGTCCATCGCCACGTTGCCGCCGCCCACGACGGCCACCCGTTTCGACCTCGCGATGGGCGTGTCGGCCCCCGCGCCGAACTGGTAGGCCTTCATCAGGTTCGCCCGGGTCAGGTACTCGTTGGCGCTGTAGACCCCGACGAGCGATTCGCCCTCGATGTTCATGAAGCTGGGCAGGCCCGCCCCGACGCCGATGTAGACCGCGTCAAAGCCATCTTCCTTCATCAGTTGCTCGATGGTCCTGGTCCGGCCGACGATGAAGTTCGTGACGATCTTGACGCCCATTTGCCTGAGCGTCTCGATTTCCTGCTGGACGATGGCCTTGGGCAGCCGGAACTCCGGGATGCCGTAGACCATGACGCCGCCCGGCTTGTGAAAGGCCTCGAAGACGGTCACCTCGTGTCCGGCGCGGCGGGTGTCGGCGGCGGCGACGATGCCGCCCGGACCCGAGCCGATGATCGCGACCTTCATGCCCGTCGGCGCGGCGACCGCGGGTACCGTGGCGAGGGCATCCTGCCCTTGCTCTTTTGTGTCGAGGGCATCTTGCCCTCGATCCGCGGGCAGAGCCTGCCCTGAGCCTGTCGAAGGGATGCCCGCGTCACGCAAGGGCGGGACGCCCTCGCCACGAGAACTGTCCCAGTCCGCGACGAACCGCTCCAGCCGGCCGATGGAGACGGCTTTCGAGACATCCTTGAGACTCAGCCCGACCGTGCACTTCTCCTGGCACTGGACCTCCTGCGGGCAGACGCGGCCGCACACCGCCGGCAGCAGGGAGTTCTCCTTGATGATCTCCAGCGCCTTGCGGTAGTCGCCCTCGGCGATGGCGCCGACGAAATCCCGGATGCGGATGCGAACCGGGCAACCCTCGATGCACGGTGCGTTCTTGCACTGAAGGCAGCGCAGGGCCTCGATCCGGGCCTGTTCCTCGGTATAGCCCAAGGCAACCTCGCTTACGTTGCGGCGTCGGGCGGTCGCATCCTGCTCGGGTATCTCCTGCGGCGGGATCGCCAAACGATCCTTGGCCTTGAGACCGCCGGAGTTCTTCTTCGCCAGCAGTTCCTCAAACAGCTTTCGTCTTTCTTCCGGTCGTCACGGTGATGGTTTCCGTAGGGTGGGCTGTGCCCACCATTTGCGGTTCTGATTGACCCAACGGGAATTGGTGGGCACAGCCCACCCTACAATCTCGTATAGGTGCTGGCTATCGATGGTTGCGGGCGAAGTCCTCTCAAATCAGTCAATCATGCAATCATCAACTTCCGAGTCCTATCCTGCACTGGTGCTGTCTGTATTCCTCGTAGGCCTGCTGTTCCTGCTTCTTGTAGGCGTTGATGCGCTTGATCATCAGGTCGAAATTGACCTTGTGGCCGTCGAACTCGGGGCCGTCGACGCACACGAACTTCGCCTGGCCGTCCACCTCGACCCGGCAGCCGCCGCACATGCCGGTCCCGTCGACCATGATCGTGTTCAGCGAGACCTCCGTCGGCACCTGGAACGGCCGCGTTGTCTCACAGCAGAACTTCATCATCAGGGTCGGGCCGATCACAAAAACGTGGTCCGGCTTGGGACTGCGCTGGCAGACTTCTTTGAGCGGCTCCGTCACAAGTGCTTTGCGTTTATAGGAACCGTCGTCAGTGCACACGATCAACTCGTCGCTCACCTCGGCGAAGCGGTCTTCGAGAATCATCCGGCTCTTGTCTCTCGCGCCGAGGATGCTGATGACCCGATTGCCCGCCTGCTTGAGAGCCGTGGCGATGGGCAGAAGCGGGGCGTTGCCGATCCCGCCGCCGACGCACACCACCGTGCCGAACCGCTCGATGTGGGTGGGCGTGCCGAGCGGACCGGCGACGTTGGCAATCTGCTCGCCCTCTTTCAGGTCCGCCAGCCGGGCCGTCGTCTTGCCCACCCGCTGCCAGATCAGCTCGATCGTTCCCGTGCCCGGATCGGCGCCGGCGATGGTCAGGGGAATGCGCTCGGAACCGTCGCTATCAACACTGAGAATGATGAATTGGCCGGGCCGGCGGGCTCGGGCGATCAGCGGAGCTTCCACCTGGGCCCAGAAAACGTCCGGCCCGATCTGTTTCTTGCTGATGATCCTATGGGACATTTGACTTGGGTCCCCAAACGCAGAATTTCGCGTTTGGGGAGCCCCCTCAGAGCAACTTCGTAATGGCCTCGCTGATATCCTTCTTGCTGGTCAGGCCCACCCATTTCTTCTGCATTTTGCCCTCCTTGAACAGCATCACCGTGGGGATGGCGCTGATGCCGAACTCGACGGCCGTATCCCGGCTTTGATCCGTGTTCAGCTTGCAGACCTTGGCCTTGCCGGCGAATTCATCGGCCACCTGCTCGATAATCGGCGCCAGCATCCGGCACGGTCCGCACCACGGCGCCCAGAAGTCCACGAGGACAGGCGTCTGCGAAGTATGGATCGTCTCGTCGAAACTGGCGTCCGACAATTCGATCACATTGCCTGCCATGACCGATCCTTTCGATTGATGATTTACGATTTATGATTGATGATTTAGAAGAGGATGCTCGACTCCCTCCTCAATCATCCTTCGTCCTTCTCCGCGGGCTCATCCAGAACCAGATCGTTGTCGGCCGTAGCGGCGTCCAGCTCTGCCTCCTGAACCTCCTGCTCCTGGACCTGGACGCTGGACTTGGGCGGCAGTTCCACGATCGGGATGGGAGGCGTCTGCGGCGGCTCGAGCGACTTCCTGCTTGGCTCCGTTTTCCGCCTCGCCGACGGCCATGATGGCCCTCTGCACCGCCTGTTCCGGCGGCTCATCCGTCAAGGAGCGCACGTAGATCTGGGACGAGTTCTCGGGCTGCTCGGCCCAGATGAGCCTGTCGCGAATCAACTCGAGCATCGCCAGGAAGAGCCCGACCAGCACCAGCCGGTTCGGCTTGGCATCGAAAATCCGCTCGAACGTCAGCGGGCCTTCGGTCTGCAGGCGGTGGAGAACTTCGATCTGGTACAGATCGATGGGCGTATCGTCGCGGATGTGACCGGTGTATGCCTGCGTTCCCGTGGCCTTGCAGACGGCATCGAAGGCTTCGAGCAGGTCCCAGATACTGACCTGGTCCATATCCACTTCCGGCTCGGCCTGAGGGACCAGTTGGCTGATCAGGCTGGTGGGCCGGGCGAACCGTTCCTGCTGCCGCTCGGCCGCGGCGTCGAGCAGGTTGGCGGCGTCCTTGAACTTCTTGTACTCCAGAAGCTGGCGAATGAGCTCGGCCCGCGGATCGCCCGATTCCTCCGGCGTCATCTGCTCCGGCTCGGCCTTCGGCAGCAGCATGGCCGATTTGATCTCCATCAGCGTCGCGGCCATGACCAGAAAGTCGCCCGCCAGATCTACATCGAGCTGTTTGAGCATTTCGAGGTAGCGCAGATACTGGTCGGTGATCTTGGCCAGGGGGATGTCGTAGATGTCGACTTCCTCCTTGCGGACCAGATACAATAGCAGGTCGAGCGGGCCGGCGAAGATGTCGAGGTTGACGCGATAATCGGCCAAGGGCTACTCCTGCTCGCTGTCCTGTTCCTGGTCGGACTCCGGCTCGTCTTCGTCGAAATCATCGTCCTCTCCGAGCTCCCCGCCTTGAGGCCTATTGGCCTCCAGGATCTCCCGGGCTTCCTCGGCTTCGCTTTCCGCCGTCTGCAGCTCGATATCGACGACGGCCGGCACGCCGGAATAGACGTTGCCCACGTTCTGGCCCAAGACGAAGGCCTTGATTCCCTCGTCTTCCAGCAACTGCCGGGCCAAATCCGCCTTCATATAGTCCTCGAACCGCGCCACGGTAACGAGTTTCACTTTATCTTTATCTTTCATCTTCGCTCTCCCAAACCCACGGCTTTCCGGGCCGCCAGGAGGGTCGGTCCGGCGACCGCCCTTGCCCGCTCGGCCCCTCTCTTGAGCATAGCGTCCACGACGGCGGGATTGTTCTCCAGTTCCGCCCTTTTCTGCCGATAGGGCCGGAAATACTCAATAATCAACTCGGCCAGGCGTTTCTTGGCCTCGCCGTAGCCCATGCCCCCGGATCGGTAGCGGCGGTCCCACTCGGCCAACTCTTCGGGCGAGGCAAACAGCTTCAGCAGGGCGAACACGTTGCACTTGTCCGGGTCTTTCGGCGCCTCGACCGGCGTGGAATCGGTCACGATCTTCATGACCTTGCTCTTGATGCTCTTTTCCGGCTCGAAGATCTCGATCGTGTTGCCGTAGCTTTTGCTCATCTTGCGGCCGTCGATGCCCGGCACCACGGCCACCGACTCGATGATGTAATCCGCCGGGATCTTGAAGACCTCGCCATAGGTGTTGTTGAACCGCAGGGCGATGTCGCGGGTCACCTCGATATGCTGCTTCTGGTCCGCCCCGACGGGCACCAGGTCCGATTGGAAGATCAGGATATCGGCGGCCTGCAGGACCGGGTAGGCGAACAGGCCGTGGTTGGGGCTCAGACCCTGGGCGATCTTGTCCTTGTAGCTGACGCACTTTTGCAGCAGACTCATCGGGGTGATGCACGAGAGCAGCCAGGTCAGCTCGGTCACTTCCGGCATGTCCGACTGCCGCCAGAACACGGTCTTTTCCGTATCGAGCCCCAAGGCCATGTAGTCCATCGCCACGCCCAGCGTATACTCGGCCACCGCCTGGGGCGCTGGATTGCTGGTCAGGGCATGATAGTCCGCAATGAAGTAAAAGCACTCATGCTCCGCCTGCATGCGCAGGTGCTGGCGCATGGCGCCGAAGTAGTTGCCTATGTGCAGGCGGCCTGACGGCTGGATGCCCGACAGAACTCTCAATGCAGCCTCCAAAACGTAAAGCGAGAACCTAAATAGATTACGCGAATCACAGTGAGAATAGCGAGGATGCACCTGTCAAGGCTTTTGGCCACTCGCGGCAATCGGATTGCCTGACTTGCCGCATCGTCGAGAAGCTAGCGAGGAGATGGCGATGCCGCGACGACATTAGTCGCAAGCATGTTCAGCCTTGACCGCGTCGAACATGGCGACGATGTTCTCCGGCGGCACGTTGGCGAGGATGTTGTGGACCTGCTGGAAGACGAAGCCGCCGCCCGGCCGGCAGGATTTCGACCTGCCGCTGGACATGCTCGGCGACCTGCTTGGGCGTGGCGTTGATCAGGATCTCGCGGGTGTCGCAGCCGCCGCCCCAGAAGGTGATGTCTTTGCCGAACTCGGCCTTGAGCTCGCCGGCATCCATGCCCCGGCAACTGATCTGGACGGGGTTGATGGCGTCCAGGCCGGCTTCGATCAAGTGCGGCAGAAGCTCCCGAACGCCGCCGCAGCAGTGGAGCATGACCTTGACGTTGGCCAGCTTCTTGGCGCGATTCCACAGCAACTGATGGCGGGGCTTGAAGAACTCGCAGTACATCCGCGGCGACATCATCGGGCCCGGTCTGCATGCCAAGATCGTCGCCGAACAGGATGATGTCGATCGATGTGCCGACCGCCTCGAGGAAGCGGTCCAGGTTCGCCAAGTGGATCTCCATCAGCTCGTCGAGGAACGCATGGGCCTTCTTGGGCTCGCCGGCCAGCATCATCATGAATATGTCGTTGCGGTAGCAGAACTGACCGATCTCGAAGAGGTTGCCGCCGAACAGACCGATGATCGCCCGCTCGGTGCTCGCGCGGAGTTGTCGGGCGCCTTCACGGAGAGTCTCGTGATCGACGGGGCCGGGGGGGCTGGCAATGGCGGTCCACATGGTCCGGTCGAGCGCTTCGCGAACGGTTCGAGAACCGTGCTCCTCGGCCAGCGGGAAGTAGGTCTGCTCGAAGTACAAGGCGCCGTCGGGCATTTGGGCGAGGATCTTGCCGTCCCGGGCTCGGATGATCCAACGGTGCGGTTCCCGCTCGATGTGGGTCCAGACGGGTACGAGGCACGGTGTGCCGTCCGGCAGTGTCCAAGGGGTCCAGTCGTCCGGACGCAGGGCAAAACCCCGCCCCATCTCGACCGTATCGACCCCAAAACGTTCGAGCACATCCTCCCCTACGATGGCCAACTGCTGCACGACATCATAGACGTAGATCGGGGCGGGGGGCAGAGCCAGAGCCTGTCGCAGCTTCGGGTAGGCCAAGGCGGCGATGCCGGAAGAGCGATGGCCGGAAAAGTCAACGGGGACGCGCGCAGACTCATGATGATTCAGCGCCGACAGGACACGCTCTCGTGAAGTCATAATCGGATTCCCACAGGGCGTACGAAGACGTATCCGAAAGCACGGTCACCAACCGCGCGGGTTCTCACCCGGTCGTCGGGCCCCTGCCGGCTGTCACGCTCAAACTTGTTGAAGCGTGGCTCTACAAGAAAGAGAATACATCCAAGCCGGCACGCTCAATCCTTCGGCACGCTCAGGAAGACCCCTGCACTGCGGCGTGATGTCCGACGTGACACCCGGGAAGCGAGACCCGTATTCCGGCAGAAAGGGACCTGAGATCCTGACCCCTCCCAAACACAGCGGCGAGGGCATCCCGCCCTTGCACTGGCGCCCCGCAACGATCGCGACCGCCAGATCGTGTCCGGCGTGGCGATCGCAAGGGCTGGAAGCCCTCGCCGCTTTCGCGTTTGGTAATCACTCAGCCCGAGGATCGGACATCTCCCGAATCCGAAGACCTCTCCACGGCGCGGCGATGGGAGAGGGGGCTCCGGCTACGTCCGGCCCAGAGACCTCATATACCTTCTGGACTTTTTCAATCCCATTCTCGAGGCCTTCTTCTTGACAGCTTCGGTGGGACGGCCGAGTGAAGCGGCGACCTCCGATGTCGGACGATCGGGAAACAGCCTCTTGAGCTGTTTCACATCGTCCCTCGTCCACGATCCCTTTGTGCCCATTCTGGCCATCTCGTGACTCCTTTCAGTAAGCTATCATTATGGATTGAGATTAGCCTTGTACCATTGTAGCCCTTTGCGCGGGACCGGCAAATACTTTTCCCTTATTTGAGGGTAGGAAAAACCCTCAGTCGCCGGGGACAGATGTCCCCGCTCTTTGGCCCACAGGCGCCGCGGAATTGCCCCGGCCAGGGTTGCAGGGTTCCGGACAAGCGGCTATCTTAGGGCGGCGGATCTGTCCGAAGGTGGCGGCCGCCGGAAAGGACACGTATGGCACTGGAGAACATGAGAGCGATGCTCTCGAAGGCGGCCGCGGGCCGGTATGGCGTTGGGGCCTTCAATATTCTGGACTACAATTCCGCGCAGGCGGTTGTGCAGGCGGCCGAGGAGCTCCAGGCTCCCGTGATCCTTCAGACCTCGGCCAAGACGGTCACGTTCTGGGGCTGCCGAACCCTCGTGGGCTGGATCGCCGATCTGGCCGGCCGCGCCCGGGTGCCGGTCGCACTGCACCTGGACCACTGCAAGGATTTGAGCCTCATCCGGGAGTGCATCGAGGCCGGCTGGACCTCGGTCATGATCGACGCCTCGGCCAAGCCGTTCGAGGAGAATCTGGCCTTGAGCCGGCAGGTGGTGGAAATGGCCCGGCCGAAGGATGTCACGGTGGAGGCCGAGTTGGGCGCCATCGTCGGTGTCGAGGACGAAATCCACGTGAAAGAGCAGGATTCGCACCTGGCGGACCCCCGGCAGGCGCTGGAATTCTGCACGCAGGTCAAGCTCGACTGCTTCGCACCGGCCATTGGCACCGCGCACGGCATCTACAAAGGCGAGCCGAAGATCGCCTACCACATCCTGGAGGAGGTGGCAACGAGCACCGGGGTGCCGATCGCTCTGCACGGCGGCACGGGCTTGTCCGATGAGGTCTTTCGGCGGTGCATTTCGCTGGGTTGCGCCAAGGTCAACATCTCCACGCAGATCAAGTATGCCTTTATCGACGGGTTCGTCGGCTACCACAACGCGCACAACACCCAGTACGATCCCCTCAAGGTCATCCAAGCCCAGTTCGATGAGATGAAGAAGGCGATTGCCGGCAATATCAAGCTGTTTGGCAGCGCGGGAAAGGGCTGAAGAAGTGATTCGCATACGATCTGTCATCCTGAGCGGCAGCGAAGGATCTGGGCCGCGGATGGAACGTGCCATTCGCATTCGTTGCCCAGTTCCGTTCGTTGGCCAGATGCTTCACTTCGTTCAGCATGACAAGCTTCCATGCGTCTGGTCCGCTATACACGAGAATCCATCATGGTGAACAAACTCCAAGCGTTGATTTTCGATTGCGACGGCGTGCTGGCGGAGACGGAGCGGGATGGGCATCGCATCGCGTTCAACCGGACGTTCGCGGCCAAGGGCTACGACGTCGAATGGGATGTGGCCCTGTACAAGGAGCTGGTGAAAATCGGCGGGGGCAAGGAGCGGATGAAGCACTTTTTTGACCGAACCTCCTGGCCCCCCGGCACGAGCGACCGGGATGCCCTGATCAAGGAGCTGCACCGGCTTAAGACGGACTTCTACACGCAGATCGTCGAGTCGGGGGAACTGCCGCTGCGGCCGGGTGTGGCCCGGCTGGTCGATGAGGCGGCCGGGGCAGGCATCAAGCTCGCCGTCTGCTCGACCTCCAACGAGAGGGCCGTTCACACCCTGATCGAGAGATTGCTCGGTCCCGCCCGAAAGGAGAGATTCGATGTAATTCTGGCGGGTGATGTCGTGTCGAAGAAGAAGCCCGATCCCGAGATCTACACTCTCGTGCTGGACCGGTTGCATCTGAAATCCACGGGGTGCGTGGTGGTGGAAGACAACCGCAACGGCCTGCTCGCCGCCAAAGGGGCCGGGATGCACTGCATCGTGACGACCAACGGCTACACGGAAGACGAGGATTTCCGGGAGGCCGATCTGGTCGTCTCCGAGCTGGGCGACCCGCCGCACGTGCAGGTGGACCTGGCGGCGATTCGCAGGCTCGTTGAAACCTCATCTGGGAGGAAGCGACGTTTGCAGTGACGCCGTAAGGCGTTTCTTCATATGCCCTTACGGGCACACTACAAACGGGCTTCGCTTGGCGATGCCGTCTTTCAAGTTGACGATGGAGGTGATCTGCTGATGGGAACGAAGAAGGTTGTGTCCGTGGTCGCGGCGGTCCTGATCGGCGGGGCGGTGGTGGGGCTGGGCCAGCCGGTGCCGGGCGATGTGTTTCGCGAGTACATGTGGTGGAATGAGAAGGGCGATGCCGGCGGGTCCTTCCGCGTGGGCGGCAAGTATGGCGAGAAGGACCCGGGTCGAGGCTGGGCGTTCGACTACATCAATGCTCCCGTGACTCTCGACCCCGACTTCGATCTCGACCAGGCGATCCGGGCCGAGGTGGTTATCGAGAAGATCCTGTGCCACGATTCCACGCGGGGCCTGGCCATCGAAATCAACGGGAATCCCTGGCTGCGCATCCCGGAGGCCGAGGCGATTCCATATCCGCAATGGGAATACCAGCACCACATCTACCCGGTCGTACCGGTGCCTTTGACGTTCCTCAAGAGCGGCAAAGGCAATCAATTCCGCCTGCGGGTGTCCCCGGAGAGTTCGTGGAAATGGCCGCAGAATCTCATCTACGGCGTGCACTTCCGCGTCTATTATGACCCGGCCCAGAAGCCCCACCCGACGGGCAAGATCACCACGCCGCAGTCCGGGGCCAAACTCGGCCGGAGCGTTCCGCTGGAGGTGGAGATCGCAGATCCCGCCGGCGCCATCAAGCAGGTGGATTATGTCGGCCACTATGAAGACGTGAACTTCGAGGGCGACGGCCTATATACACGATGGCACTACCATTTCTTCCACGGCCAGATCGTCCATCACGTCGGCACGGCTCAGGAGGCCCCCTATCGAGTGACGTGGGACACCTCCTGGGTGCCGGACCAGAAGCAGCCGATGGCGGTGGCCGCCCGCCTCATCGGGGGCAATGGCATGACCTACATGACCGAGGCTGTGACGGGGCTGGGCCTGGATCGCCAGGGGAGCTCGGTGGAGCTGTGCAAACCCTATGACATCCCGAAGAAATGGGTTACGCGAACCGGCGAGAAACAGGAGCATTTCCTCGTGACCGGGGACCTGAGCAAGGCCGTCGCGGCCCAGATTGTCTGGTCGAGCTGGAGCCCCGGCTACATGCGCGGCGTCTCCATCAACGGCGCCCAGGTGTTCGATACCGAGGGGCCGCACTACCAGTACTACTTCCATCGGGTGAACGTAAGCAATACGGGCGTGTTCAAGCCCGGCGTCAACATCTTGACCACCGGCAAGACGCCGCTGATCGATGGCAAGATGGTGCATGGCATGGAGGTGAACTGGCCCGGCATCATGGTCTTGATTCAGTACACCGACAGAAAGTGAGGAGTCATGAGACGCAAGCGCATCCTGGGGGTCGGAAGCATCGTTCTGGTCTCGGCCGTTTCGCTATCCCTGGCCGCGGAGATACCGTTCAAGTACGTGGCGGTTGATGACGGGGTCAAGAACCCGTGGGCGAAGATCGTCGCCGACATCGACCGCGATGGCTTCCCGGATCTCATCGTCGGCGGCCAGACGGGGCCCCTGGTCTGGTATCGTTATCCCGACTGGACGAAAACCGTGATCGCCCAGGGCGGCTACCGGACCGTCGATGGCGAGGCGGGCGACATCGACGGTGACAGCGACCTGGACATCGTCATGGGCGGCCTGATCTGGTACGAGAATCCGCTTCCCAAAGGCGATCCGGCCAAAACCGCCTGGGCGGCCCACCAGGTGGCTGACCACCGTACCCACGACATCGAATTGGCGGACTTGGACAAGGATGGCAAGCTCGACATCGTGACACGCGATCAGTCGGACTTTGGTGCGAAAGCAGGCGATAAGGTCTACCTCTGGCGACAAGATAAGGGTGATAAGTGGGTGTCCCGGATCATCGAATGCCCCCACGGTGAAGGGCTTGCTCTCGGCGACCTCGACCGCGACGGCGATCCGGATGTTATCATCGGCGGGATCTGGTTCGAGAATCCCGGAAGCATCCTCGATGGTCCTTGGCAGGCACATCGATTCGGCGATTGGCATCCGAGTGCCAGCGTTGAACTAGCCGACATCAACGGGGATGGTCGCCCGGATGTTGTCCTGTCACCGTCGGAGTTGGCGGGCAACTGGTATCGGCTCTCGTGGTTCGAAGCCCCGGCCGACGCCAAGCAGGCCGGCTGGGCCGAGCACATCATCGTGGATCGGATCGAATGCGTCATTCACGGTCTGGCGACGGCGGACTTCAATCGAGATGGGGCCGTGGACATCGCCGCCTCGGAGATGCACCAGGGCCAGGACCCCGATGAGGTCGTTCTGTTCGTCAACCGCAGCAGGGGAGCCGCTTGGGACAGGCAGGTTCTGTCCCTGAAAGGCTCCCACTGCATCCAGGTGGGCGACATTGGCTCCGATGGCGACGTGGATCTTATGGGTGCCAACTGGAGCGGGCCGTATCAGCCGGTGGAACTGTGGGAAAACCAGTCCAGTGGCCGTGCGAAAAGTGATGGATATGGATTTCAGGTCCCGGTGCGTGTTGGTGCGGGCGACTTCGAACGCGAAGCGCGGCCGGTGGAAGTACCTCTGGAACGTCACGCCGTTGCTCCAGAAGTTGGGCCGGACGGTATCAGGCAGTGACCTTCGGATTCGCCTCCGCGAAGTTGACGCCGCAGGCGGAGTGATCCGCGAAGTGGTCCCCGTGCAGTTCGATAGGGCTGCGAACGACGATCCCAAGGCGAATCTCAGAGGCACTCTGACATTCATGCTCGCGGACCCGATGGCGGCGCACACCGAGCGGTTCTTTCAAATCAACTTCGATTTTGAGCGATGGGAGGCTGGACCCTCTGTCGTTCTTACCGACGAGGTCGAGCACGAAGGTCAGAAGAGCTTCCGGATTGTCACGCCGCAGGCGGCCTACTATTACCATCAGCAGGGGGCGGGCTTCGCGAGCATCGAGGACCGCGACGGCCACGATTGGCTCTCTTACAACTCCGGCGACGGGCCGGTGAGCAAGAGCGGCTCGGGAGGCAAGTACCGCGGCCTGCCCAACATGGTTCATCCCGAGGGCTGTTTCCACCCGGGGAATGACCAGTGCACGAGCCGGTTACTGGCCGCCGGCCCGATCAAGGCAACGATTGTCTCCGAGTCCAACGACGGCAAATGGGCCTGCCGCTGGGACATTTTCTCGTGCTACGCGCGATTGACCGTTCTGAAGGCCGATCATCCCTACTGGTTCCTCTACGAAGGAACGCCCGGCGGCAAGCTGGACGAGGACTCAGACTACTGCGTTCGCAGTGATGGTACGCGGACACCGGCGAAGGCCCGTTGGGATGGTGACATTGCCGCCCAGGGCGAGACGGCCGAGTGGCTCTACTTCGGCGACGGCGCCCTGAACCGCGTCCTCTACCTGATTCACGAAGAGGATGATGGCGAGGTCGATTCCTACTGGCCGATGAATCACGAAATGACCGTCTTCGGCTTCGGACGAAAGGACCTGAACAAGTACATGACGCGGGTCCCGGCCCATTTCATCGTGGGTTTCTGTGAGGCCACGGACTTCAAGGCGGTCTCGCGGGCCGTGGCGTCCGCACACCATCCTCTCTCCATCGTGCTCGGCGGCCCCGAGATGCGTACGCCAGCGGCCGGCAAGTAGTAAGCCGTTGTCCCGATTCCCTCAGACGAGTGCCTCTTGCGCCTTGGGCACGGTGTCCTCCGGCTTGACGCCGTAGGTGACTTGCAGGATTTGGCCGTCCTCCTCGATCAAAAAGGAAGAGCGGATGATCCCCTCGTAGCTCTTGCCGTACAGGGACTTGGTGCCCCAGACGCCGTAGGCTTCGGCCACCTTATGGTCCGGATCGGACAGCAGCGGGAAGCGCAAGTCGTACTTGTCGTCGAATTCCTTCAGTTTGTCTGGTCGATCCGGGCTGATGCCGACCGCCGCCGCACCGGCTTCCTGCAGGTGTTCCGCCGCATCCCGGACGCTGCGCGCCTGGCGCGTGCATCCCGGCGTGTCCGCCTTCGGATAGAAGTACAGCAGCAGCCTTGTCCCTCGAAAATCCGCCAATGACACCATGCGGCCGTTCTGATCCTTCAGGGAGAACGGCGGCGCCTTGTCTCCAACCTTCAGCCTGCCCATAACCTACTCCTTTGCCTTTAGAGTATGCGGCGTTTGCCGTGACGCCGCAAACAGGACGCACTCTTCACACTGGAGGTACGCACGGAAAGCTGCCCGGTTCTGTCCGGAGGTTGTCTGCGGCATGACCGCCGCTGTCGTATGCCCTTCTCCCTGGATATTCTCGGACTTGCTTTTTGCCCATTGTTGTCATCTCCAGTGGTTATCCGGGGCCTCAAAGCGGCCGATAGACGGGTACGGTTTGGCTGGGGTCGCAGAGCGTACCTGCGGACAGCCGACGGTAAGAGTCTCCCGATGGGCAGCAAGGGTCCCCGGACGGCTTGGGGCCCCCAACGCACAATTCCGCGTTGGGGACCCCTTCCCGTGCCCCGCAGAGGTATGCGACGATGAGCAAAGCTCGAAGGACATGTGTGGTGACCGAAGGTCGGCGTTATCCAGATACAGGCTCGCGGAAGTCGCTGGGGGTCATTCTCCTGACGGCCGCCATTTGCGTCCTGTGTTTCGCGGCCCGATTCACTTCGGCGCAAACGTCGATGGAGCTGATCCGATGGCGGGAGTTCTCCTGCGCCCGGCAGAGCAACCAATTCGGCAGCCGCATGAGCGCCGTGGACGGCGTCCAGCGGGGCGGGTTCATCGTGTTCGGCGACGGCGAGTTCGCCCGGCTGTGGAGCTCGACCGTTCACACCACCTCGCCCGAAGGCAAGGAGTTCTGCCAGGGGTTCGTCATGTACGACTTCGAGGACGGCTCCAGCATCCTGGCGAAGATCGACGTTGCCGGCGAGCCCAAAACCAAACAGGTGGGGACGATCGTCTTTCTCGCCGGCAGCAAACGCTTCAAGGGCATCTCCGGCCGCGGCACCATCACCTCGTGGATCCCGGCCCAGTGGGACATGTACGCCGAGGTGGAAGCCACCTACTCCGTACGTCCGCAGTAAGCCCGCTGCGGCTCCGGGCCGGTCTCAGGGAAACAGGCCCGCCCGCTGCAGTTTGAGGGTCAATTGGCGGACCTGGTCGTCGCTCTGCTTGGTTTGGGCGAGCGCCTCATCCCGCTCCTTGGTTGCCTGGAGCAATGCCTTCGGGTCCACGCTGTTCGCCACGCGCTCGCTCGTCTGCTGGACGACGGTTTCGAGCTGCTGCAGCTTGGCGACCGTCGTAGTAACCTGGCTTTCGAGCAAGCTGTGTCCGTTTTTCAGGCCGGCCAGCTCGGCGCGGAGGTCCTGCAACAGGCGGGCATTGGCCGCCAGGTCGGTCTCGACGGCCTTGCTCCGCTCCTGAGCCTGCTGCAGTGCCGTTTGCAGCTCCGCAATGAATTGCCTGCTGTGTTCCTGCTCTTTCCCCTGTACGACCGGCGTCGTCAGGCCCGGTCGCGGCGCATCCGAAATCGCGCACGCCGCCGCGATGATCACCCCTACGACCGCGGCGCCGATCTCCAGCATGTTCTGGCGAGATTCGTGCCCTTCGCGCAGATAGTACGGAACCATAGTGTGCAAACCCCCAACCGCACGTCCATCCACGGGCCACGGTAGCCATGGCCCCCAAGCCATCCCTTGCCCACAGAACCCTCACCTCCTCCCTGAGGATCACCCTATAATATATCGTCATCCCGGCGGGGTGTCAACAGAATGCGAAGGTATTGTCGTTGTATTTCCATGCGATTTCTTTTGTGCGACCCATAAAAACGCTTGCTTCTCCCGGCGATATATGTATAACCAACCATAGATTAAGCCGAACGAGTCGTGGGAGCGTGTGCCGGCGCTCCACAGCTCAGTCGGCGCAGGATATTCATGGCGGGTCGGAATATGGAAATCGGTTCACCGCCTCACGGCGTTCGGCGCTGGTCCGAGCCCGTCCATATTCGTGAGGTCATGGCCGCCTATCGTGCGGCGCTCCTACGCCTCCAGCCCACGAGGCCGGCGCCCATGGCGGCCAGGAGCAGAGCCCCAGGGGCGGGAATGACCGGCCGCACCTCGAGATCCAGGCACGCCCCTCTCATATCGTCTCCACCGCCCGCAAAGGCGAAGAGTGTCATGGCGTAGGTGTGCGTCGGGTCTATCGGACAAGTGCGGTCCCACAGGAGCGACCACGCGCTCGGAGGCCAATCCCAGCCGCCGCGGTTCACCGAAGACAGGGGATCATCCGGGGCCGCGAGAGACACGACCGATGTGCCGGCCGTCAGGTCGTCGAGGGCGAATCCGACATTCGTTTCATTGCAAAGGCCGACGCCGTAGCCGGAGCCGCTGAGTTCAAGACCCAGAGCGCTGACTTCGGCCTGGGGCGCGAAGACGTATATCGACCGGGCATACGCCCGGGAAAACCAATACACGCCCTGCGTTTCCACCCGGAAATCGCCGGCCTTGCTCGACGCCGTCAGAGGAAACTCGCCATAGTAGGGGTCCATATAAGTCCCGCTCACCGACACGTCCAGCGGATCGGACGACGTTCGATTGTAGGAGGCTTCCGTTCCCCCCGGATAGTACTGCGTGGCGCTGCCGGCGGAGCCCCACACGCAGTGCTCCTCACTGAGCAGATCGATGCCGGTGACGGCGCCGAAGGCGGAGATCTGCCCCGCCAGCGTCAGTCCCGCGGCCAACCATGCACTCCATTTCTTTGCCATGTTGTCCCCCCTTCGCATTTGTATGGATCAACGGTGTTCTTCCGGACCGCCGGGATTCTATGGTGTCGGCTGGCCGTGTCAAATGAGCAAAATACGCATTATTGACAGGCCCGGGCGCGCTGTGCCTCCGCCGGTACGCTCATTGGGGCGGCGCTTCGTGATAGGGCAGGCCCGCTCGATACAGCTTCAGGCGGGATTCGAGAGTCTCCGTGGAGGCTTTGGGATTGCGGCGGACGATCTCGATCGCCTGCTCGGTCGTGCGGATCGCCCGGTCGAACTGGCCGGTCCGGGCATAGGCCGCTGCCAGGCTGTCCAGCAGGGGGGGCGACTTGTAGGACGTTGTTTTGCACGCCCATTCCGCCAGCCGCACCGCGCGGGGGCCATCGCGTTGCGTCGCTTCCGGGGAGGTCGCCAGCAGCCAGGCCAGATTGTTGACAATGGTCACGTCCCCCGGATTCACCGCGTAGGCGGCTTCCAAGTGGGCCAGGGCTTCGCCGTAACGACCGGCGCTGGAGAGCAAGCCGCCCAGGAGCCCATGCACGGCGGGACTGTTCGGGGCCAGAACGGCGACCTTGCGGGCGTAGGGCATCGCTTCCCGGGGCCGGTCAAGCCGGGCCAGGCACGAGGCCAGCAGATACAGCGATTCCGGGTGATTGGGCTCCTCGGCCAGGGCCCTGTGAAACTCCTCGATCGCTTTGGTGTACTCGTGACGCTGCTCGTAGCCTACGCCGATGCGATAATACGTATAGTAATCCGCGAATTCCTGCCGGATCTCCTGGAACTGCCCGGGTCGGAGGTTGACGAATTCGGGAATATTGGCGGCCCGGTCCGCCGCCGTGAAGTGCTCCAGCACGACGGCGGGACTGTCATTGCCCCGGTCATCAATGTGCGTCAGCCAGAGCTGCGTGAAGGGCCCGTTCGCCTTCGACGCGAAAACCAGCCAGCGGCCGTTCGGGGACCAACTGTGCCAGGAATTCATCCGGCCGGGGAAGTTGCAGCGCATCTTCCGAGGTGTGCCCCCGGCGGAGGGCAGGATGCAAAGGGTGCTGTCGGGCCGCAGGAGCATGAAGGAGTCGCTCTGGCAAAAGACGATCCATTTCCCGTCGGGCGAGAAGCGCGGGAAGTAATTGCTCATCCCGTTGCCGGACGCTCCGGCCAGCGGCACAGCCTCGCCGCCCCGGCCTTCATTGAAATCCACTCGGTAGACATCGTAGCGGAACTTCTTGCCGCCCTCGAAGAACTCGGTGACCTCATCCCTTTCCACTACGGCGGAAGAGGGGTCCTTGAGGCCGGCGAGCTTGTACGACTCGTTGCGGGCAAAAAGAATGGTCTTGCCATCCGGGCTCCACACCGGGTTGCTCTGGACGTACCGGCGGTCGTCGGCGCCCTTGAGGGGAGAGAATTCCTTTGTTTGACGGTCGTAAACGACCAGGATTCCCGCGACCGGAAAGAACCGCTGGGAATAGAACAGATCATCTATGGGCGAAAACACGGACCGGTCCTTGACCGTGCTGATGACGTAGCGGCCGTCGGGCGAGATCTGGGACAACAGGCCGAACGTGAGCTCCTTGTCCTGGCGCCGGTAGTCGCTCCAGGAGATGAGCGTGTCCTTGCCCAGGATGGTCTGCGGCCGCACCGGTGCGATGACATAGGACCCCTTGTCGCTGCCGTAGTCGACGTCCATGGCCATCGTCTTGCCGTCGGGCGTGAACGAATGGCAATTGCCGCAGACCTTCATGCCGGTGAGCAGAACGGGCGGCCGGTACGACGAGACCTCGCCCAGGTGCCAGCGAATCGAGTCGATGTTCTTCAGGACATGACGGAAGGGCAACGGCACATCGCGGTAGAAGATCGGTGCGCCCACCGGGTCTGAAGAGATGCTGAACTGCACTCGGCCGCGCGAGAGGGCTGTGGCGAGGGCGTCCCGCCCTTGCGTCGCGCCGGCATCTTGCCGGCGCACCAGCTTCGTGCTCTGGAAGCCGAAGATCGTGACGGTCAGGGTCCGCCCCTTCGACAGACTCTTGATCTGCTCCCAGACCTGGGGGCTGGGCATCCATCGCCTGGGTGCAAGCGGCGGCTGCGGCGGCTTGTAGGCCGCCCCCGCCTCGGAGGCGGTCCGCGGGTCGCTGTCCCGCGCCGGCGGCGGCGTGGCCCCTTGGGTGAGCACACGGAGGTGGTCACCCTCATCATCGCAGCCCACGTCAATCAACCACGTGTCAGCCGCTTTGGCCGGGTCGCTCCAGATGAACGTCGGAGCCGCCATATCCGGCGGAAACACCGCCTCATTCAGAGGATACTCGATGGCCAAAGAGGCAAGACCCTCGCGGGTGGCTGCCTCCCTCATCGCCCGCAGAATCGCCGCGCGGGGCCCTCTCGTCCAGTGCCGGGGAGGGGGTGGTGTTCGGGGCAAGGGTCACGTCATTGGCCTCCCCCAGAAGGGGATGAGTCGCGGGCCACGCCGCACCGGTCGCGGCTCCGAGGACAATCACAGCGGCAACAACTCCACGCATAGAATGGGCCCACCGACCTCCCTCCCCTAACCATCCTATCCTTCCGGCGTCCCCGCGGCAATACCTCGCGCACGCTGTCCCCCGGAGAAGGGACGGGGCCCCAGGGACGGGGGACGTGGGACCGTCGCCCCTCGTCCCGCGGGTCCCGACCCGCCCGGCCCTGCCGGGAATTGGCTTCGTTTTGGACGATTGGCCCCAGATCTTCGACATGCTCGCAGCGACGCCGTCCGGCGTCCCCGTGGCATGGGCATCTTGCCCATGATTCCGGACCACAGGCATCCTGCCTGTGCCACGCGGCGTAGCCGAAATTGGCTTCGTTTTGCATATCCGTCCCCGGTGCCGCCAGGGGCGACCTTGTCGCCCCGCGCCCATTCGTGGGCGCTTGCAGCAGATTGGCTTTGTTTCGCACGATCCCTCCGGCCCGCCCGCGTGCGCCAGGTGACAAATTGGGTTTGTTTCGCACAAAAGGGACAAGACGGGAATGCTGGAACGATGGAACACTGGAAGGGTGGGGTATCTTGCTCGCCAGGAATTGGCTTTGTTTTGCCGAAGCCTGTTGCATGTACGATTTACCATAACTCCTTTTCCGCAAAGCACTTGCTCCTCTTGTTGCTCTCGCAGAAATTGGCTTTGTTTCGCGCCATCGCTCCCCGGCGGGGTCTCCCGGCCGCCCGCGCCCATTCCTCGGCGCCCGGACGAAATTGGGTTTGTTTTGCACATTTCGTTCTCCGCAGGCCGGGGGCGGCAGGCTGGAGGGCGAGCGTCCCGCCGCAGGTCTGTCCCCAATCTACAATCCGCAATCCGCAATTCATCTGCCCCGCGTCCTCATGTCTCTTCCTTTTGCATTCAAATCATAAATCATAAATCGTGAACATGTCATTCCCGCGAAGGCGGGAATCATAAATCCGAGGGTCCGCCTCGGACCCGAGTGTCCCTCTACCTATGGGCCGTGTTGCACGAATCGTGCCGAAATTCTGTGCGGCACGACGCCCAAAAATCGCGTAACTCTTTGTGGCCAAAGGAATAAAGAATTTTTCGCACGCGGGGTGTTTTACCTTTTCAACTGTTGCACACCTGCGAACGCAGGGATATGACACCGCCAGCCGGCTGTTGTTGGTTGACAACAGATGCGCCAATGGGCAATGTAAGTATGCCTGCATGTATGATCACATGGTTTCTCAACGAGAACTTCCGTGTTGCAGGAGTGTCACAAATGGATAAGAGCAGGCGGATAGCACGTGGGCGAAAGGTGCTGTGGTACGCGTGGGTCTGTTGGGCGATGGGCGCGAGTTCCTGCTTGTCCGGGTGTCCTTCCAGGGAAGAGGAATCGTGGCCGGGGCCGCCGGAAGCGATCGCCCATCCACCCGGATTGCCGGGAATCGGCAAGTGGATGCTCGATGCGCAGAATGAACCGGCGCACTGGCTGGGAGAATGGTATGACGGCAAGCATCTGCTGGAGCCGATCAATATCATCATCGTGGATACGGCGGCGCCGTCGGCGGACGCGGCACGGGAACGCCTGGGGCAGAACTTCGCCGCCGCCGGCTATCGCGTCCGGGAGGGACATTCGACGGGCTATCGCGGCTACATCGGGGGCGTCGTGTACGAACAGATTCCGGAGGGCAAAGAACAGGCCTTCTCCAATGAACCGTTCGAGATGCACAATAATCACGGGCGGGTGTTCGGCCCGCATCCCTACCACGGCGGATGGCTCTTCACCGGGGCTTTCAGTCGCGAACGCCTGGACGTGTGGGAAAAAGTGAAACACCGCTACGTCTCGTTCAATCAGGCGCGGGATGATCTGTCGCAGCGCCTCGACCTGAAGACAGACTACAAGATCAAGGCTTTCGTCGATCTGGACAACGCCTTGATTGGCAACCCGAGGTTCACGGTCGGCGACCACGATGAGACCGCCGTACTGTTGACCACCTCCGAACCCGGATCGACACAGGAGAAAGGCCGCGGCTGAGGCGATCCGAAGCACGGTTGACCGACCTTGAATGTGAGGACACCATACTCAATTCTGGGCCGAAATAAGTCCGATGTCCCCCGAATTCTTTTTCCGCGGCGTATTGGTGCGCCGCGGGACCGGTGGGACGTTGAGAATTAGCGCAGTGATCTGAAGGCCGCGCGAACCTCTTCTGAAAAGAGTTCCGGCTGTTCCCAGGCCGCAAAGTGCCCGCCTTTGTCGAGCTGGTTGTAATGGATGAGCCTGGGATACGCCCGCTGGGCCCAGCTCCGCGGCGCAGGGATGACCTCGTCAGGGACGGGGAACCGGGGACAGCCTCTATGTATTTTGTTGACGCGGGCGGGTGCGGACCGGTAGATTGGCCGCATGCCAAGAATAGCCAGAGCCATAGCCGTTGGGTGTGCCCATCATATCACGCAACACGGGAACAACCGCCAGGACGTGTTCTCCATGGACGACGACCGGAAGGTGTACCTGGAACTCCTTCAGGAGCAGGCCCAGAAGTACGGCCTGGAGATCCTGGCCTACTGCCTGATGAGCAACCACGTTCATCTGGTGGCGATTCCGCACGAGGAGGAGTCGCTGGCCCAGGCCATCGGCCGGACCCACCTTCGCTACACGCAGTATGTCAACCGCTTCCACGGGCGCAGCGGCCATTTGTGGCAGGGACGGTTCCATTCTTGTGCTCTGGACGGACGGCACCTGTGGCCGGTGCTGAAGTACGTGGAATTGAACCCGGTGCGGGCGAAGCTGTGCCGGCGGGCGTGGCAATATCCCTGGTCCAGTGCCGCCCTGCATGTGGACGAGAAGGCGGAGTCGGAGTTGCTGAACCTGGCCCGCTGGTATAAGCGGATCACCGCTGACGCGTGGCGGAAGGAGCTGGCGGAAGGATTGACCGACGGGGAAGTGGCCCGGATTCGCCTGCGGACGCACACGGGCCGGCCGCTGGGCAGCGACAGTTTCGTGAGCAAGCTGGAAACCCTGCTCGGCCGGCGTGTGCGGCCCCTGCCGGCGGGCCGACCGAGAAAGCAACAGGCAAAAAAAAGGTAACCGTCATCCAAGCGCGCCTGGGGATGGTCTGGCCAACGAAGGGGAGTCCGTTTGGTACCCGTGTCCAACCATCCCCAAGGCCGGAGGCTTGAGAGGGGAATTCAGGGGTCACACCTACACATTTGATTCGGCTGAAAAACCCTGGTTTTTGGAGAGGGAGTGTAGCTGCTCGGGGAGGGGTACGGCAAGGCAGAGGATCAAAGAGGAGGCGGTCGGGGAAAAGAGCCGCAGGTCGTCTTCCTGGGGTTGGTGCGCGGGAGCAGGTCCATCATCTCTTTCATACAGGTGCAGATCTCCTTTCTCGGGAATTACAGGGCTGTGGCGGCATTCGGTCCCAGACGGTATTGCAACAGCCGAATCCAGCGTTTGGCGTTGATCGCCGCTCCGTGGAAATAGTTTGCCAACGCGGTCTTGGCCAGGCCCCGATAGCGGGTGCGACGCCCCCCGTTCCGCGTGAACTCACTGATCGTGCCCTCGATCGCGTTGCGTTGGTGCATCTGCTCTTGAAAGGCCGGCGTCTGCATCGCGCGGCGCCGGGCCTGTAGCCAATCGTGGTGTTGCGAGACCACCACCGCGCGGCGGCCGCTGCCAGCTTTGGTGCACTGGACCTGCAGCGGGCAATCGTCACAATGAGAGCTCCACTCGAAGCGGTACTCGATCTGCCCGGTCTGCTGATTCTGCAGGCGGCTGCACTGGGTGCTGGGATGACCGGCCGGACAGACCGCCCGGTGCTGGGCCACCGAGATGTCGAACTGGTCCGTGGGGAACCCCTTGCCGCGCGAGTTGATCGCCCGGTGAGCCGGACCGAGCAATTCCCGCCCCTCAGCGGCGGCCTGCGCCAGGGTGTCGGCGGTGACATACGCGCCATCCACATACTTGGTGTCAGCCCGGCCCAGACCATGCTGCTCCTGCTGCCGTTCCAAACGCTCACAGCCGTCCAGGTCGCTGGCAATCGCCTCGGTCGTGGTCACTTCCGTCAGGAACGCGCGGGTCGGCTCCCCCGGCGGCTTGGGCTCGGTCGTCGCGGGAACCGTCTCGGCGATCTGGGCCTTGTAGCCCACCCAAGTCTTGGTCTTGTCCTGATCCTTGACACGGTCCCCGGGCGACGGTAGGGTGCGGGCGTTATTGCGTGGCTTTTCTCGAAAGGGGATTCGATGGCTCGTCCGGTACGGATCGAATATGCGGGCGCGTATTATCACGTGACCAATCGGGGCAACCAGCGCCAGGCGGTGTTCACGGAGCCGAGGGACTATGAGCTGTTCCTGGAGCGATTGGGGCAATTCAGCGGGCAATTTGACGTGCACCTGTTGTGCTATTGCTGCCTGCCCAACCACTTTCATCTGTACTTGCGGACCGACCAGGCGAATCTCAGCCGCTTCATGCAGAGCCTGCTGACGTCCTTTACCATCACCCTGAACCGTCGTCGCCACCGCAGCGGCCACCTCTTCCAGGGGCGATTCGCGGCCCATCTGGTCGAGAACGAGGCGTATGGGGCCGAGGTCTCGCGCTACATCCATCTGAATCCCGTCCGGACGAAGGCCCTGCGGCAGGCGTCCGTGGCCGCGCGACGCCGGGCCCTGCGTTCCTTTGCCTGGTCGAGCTACGCGGCGTGCCTCGGTCTGGTGCCCGGACCCACGTGGTTTGACCCGGCCGAACTGCTGTCGGACTGGGGCACGAGCCGAAACACGCAGAGGCGGCGCTACGCCGAGTATGTCGAGGAAGGCCTGCTGCGGGACCTGGACAATCCGCTGGCCCGGCTGGAGGGCCAGATGATCCTGGGCACCGAGCCGTTCGTCGACCGGATTCGCCGGGCCTACGTCTTGATGCGCCACGGCGACAAGCGGGAGCAGCCCGCCTTCGCGCGGGCCCGCCGGTCGGTTCCGTTTGAGGCGGTGGCCCGGTGCGTGGGTAAGGTCTGCGGGGTCAAGCCGGACAGCCTCCTGACCCTGCGGGGGGCGGATCGGCGGGCACGCCAGCTTCTGGTCTACGGCGTCTGTCATTACTGCCGGGGTGGCGAGAGCTTGACCGCGTTGGCCCAGCGCTTCGGCATTTCGCTCAGCGGCCTGACGATGGCCCGCGACCGCGTCGCCCAGAGCCTCCGCCACGACAAGACCCTCGGGCAGGTATGGCGGCAAATCGAACGGAAGCTGAAGACCTTGTGAGAGAATACGAAAGGTGCAGGACCCCGCGGCCGGAGGCGGCCCGCAATTTGTCGGGTGCGACCAACTTTCGGTGGGAACGCCCATCGAAAGACACAGCCGGACGGGTAGGAAGAGGAACTGCCGGCATTGGACTCCGGGTGGCAGCGGCAAGCGCCAGCGGCCCTCCTGAGCCTCGAAGGATTGCCGATGGTTTGGCGAAGGCGATGGACCATCGGCAAGCTCCGAAGACTCCGCTTGCCGCTGCCACCCAGACGAAGGGATGACAGGAGGGACGACACGGATCCCACAAAACGTAGTCGCACATATTTGTCGGCGGGACATCTCTTTTTTCTTGACTTTCATGAACGGGCGGGGGTATGCTGCGTACACTACACAATGGTTGCCGGGGGCAACCTTCTTGGGCCCGCGCGTGACGTGGGACGGACTGCGACCCACGCGAGACGCGCCATGGGTGGAGGATCACGTCATGAGAAGACTGGTGTTGGCCGCCGCAATCGCTGTCGTGGCAATTCCCGTACAAGTCTTTGGGGCCATTGTCTATTCCGGCTCGCAGAATGTGGTGATCCAATTGACCCCCATGAATCCGATGTCGTCCATGGGGATCAACCTTGCCGAGCAGGGCGAGCGCTGGGATGACTTCCGGGTCGAACTGTGGCTCGACATGGGCGCGATGAGCATGATGGGCATGCCGGGGATGATGGGGGACATGCCGGGGTCATCGCCGGCTATGATGACCATGGCGAGCCGTTTGGCCCTTTTTGCTCCCGGTGTCATGCCGGCAGGGATGGGGATGGGCACCGGCATGGGGATGGGCATGGGAATGGGGATGGGAGGCATCCTCGGCTTCATGAATCAGGCTATGAGCCTGTCCCTGGGCGACATCATCGGCCCGGGCTCGGGTTTCCAGGATTGGGCGTACCTGTATGACGGCGGCGGGATTGACGATGAGGGCGGCTTTGTCGGGATTCTGACGCCGGACGGCCGCTACGGCTGGCTCCACGTGGAGGGTCAGTCCGGGATCGACACTGACACTCACAGCGTGGTCATCGATGGCTGGGCCTACGAGGACCGGCCGGGGGTGCCGGTGGCGGCGGGGGAGGGCCCCTGCGATTGGTTCGCGGGAGGGTCGCACAAGATGCACTGGCCTCAGACGCCGGACCTGAGCCCCGCGGGCGTCGATGTCAGCGGCACGCGAACGGTGCTGGCGGATGATTTCCTGTGTACGGCCAGCGGGCCCATTTCGCGCATCCACTTCTGGGGCTCATTTCTCGACGACATCTTGCCGGAGCGGGGACCGGACGCCGTGACCTTCGAAGTCATGATCTACTCGGATGTCCCGGCGCAGGCGAACGCGCCGAGCCGACCGGGCACGGTCCTCTGGACGCGGACCTTCGCGCCGGGCGACTACTCCGTCCGGATGGTCCATGATGGCCCCGAAGGCTGGTTTGACCCGCTGAGAGATTCCTACCAGCAGGATAATCACAGACAGGCCTATCAGTACAATTTCTGCGTGGACAAGGATCCCTTCGTGCAAGAGGAGGGAACGGTCTACTGGTTGGCCGTCAAGGTGCTCGATCCCGCCAATTCAGCCTACCAGTTCGGATGGAAGAGCACCTGCCCTGAGTGGCGGTGGAGTGACGATGCGGTGTATCAGGCGACCGATGGCAGTTGGCGGCCGCTGGTGTATCCGAAGGGCCACGAGAATGCCGGTCAAACGCTCGATCTGGCCTTCGTCGTTGACAGTGGACGTGATTTGCAGGCCACGTATGACCTGGGCGATGCGCCCGACAGTTCCAACAGTCTCGGTGTCCCGATGACCGCCTACCCGAAGGGCGGTCCGCCCAGTGTGACGGCTGATTTCCCCACGGTGTACCGGGCCGGCTCTCCACCTTACGGGCCGATCCATCTCGACCCCAAGGGGCGGGCTTTCCTGGGCTATGGTGTGACTCCGGAGAACGAGGCGGATGTCGGGCCGGATGCGGACCCCACGAATAACCTTGATGTGCTGGCCGATGCTCCGGACGCCGATGGCTCGGATGACGGCGTGACGGTGCCCCTGGTCCTGCCCTCGGGCCGGAAGACCACGTTCGATTATGTCGTGACGGTGGTCAGTCCCGCCGCGACCCGCCTGTTCGCCAACGTATGGTTTGACTGGAACCGCAATGGGGATTGGAATGACACCATCACGCTTCCCGATGGGACGGAGGTCCCGGAATGGGCGGTCCAGAATCAGTCCCTGGTTCTTTCCGGAGTTGGCGTCCATACGTTGACAACTCCTGCGTTCGCCTGCTGGCATGAATTCACGCAGGGCGATCTCGACCCGATCTGGATGCGCATCACCCTGTCGGACAGCCCGTGGGACGATTCCTTCGGCGCCGGCGGCGCTGGGCCGGTCAACGGCTATCGCGCCGGGGAAACGGAGGATTACTACTTCGTGCCAAAGAATGAACCGGCGCCGGCGGCGCTCGACTGGGGCGATGCCCCGGACGAAAAGACGGTCGCCGGATATGCGACGCTGTCGGCGCACAGCGGCGCGCGTCACGCCGTCGCAGGCCCGTGGCTGGGCGATTGGGCCGGCGCTGCGGACGCGGAAGCCGATGGGCAACCGGACCCCAACGCTCTCGGCGACGATCTCGATGGGAACGATGATGAGCAAGGCGTGACGATTCCGCCTCTCGTGCAGGGCGAGCCGGCGGTGATCACCGTGGAGGTCGGCGGGGGCGGGGGTATCCTGCGGGCCTGGATCGACTTCAACGGGGACATGACCTGGCAGTCCGGCGAGCAGGTGTTCGACGGCTACCTCCCCGACGGCACCCACACCCTCACGGTGTTCGTGCCTCCCGATGCGGTGGTCGGCCAGAGCTTCGCGCGGTTCCGCATCAGCACGAAGGGCGGTCTGAATCCCGAAGGTCCCGCCGTCAACGGCGAAGTGGAGGACTACGATGTATCGATCCGCGCAGTGCCGCCCCAGTTGAAGCTGGTCCAATGGCCGGACCTGACGGCCAACGGCATCGACATCCGCGTGGATAGCAGCGACGGCAAGACCCGGTGGCTGGCCGACGACTTCAAGTGCACCAGCACCAACCGGATCACGGAGGTCCGGCTCTGGGGCTCGTGGAAGAATGACCGCCAGGGGAAGATTCAGAAGATTCATCTGAGCATCTGTGCGGACGACCCGGCCGGTGCGGCGGGACCCGACCAGCAGAATCGCTTCTCCAAGCCCTCCCCCGAGGTCTTGTGGTCCGGGACCTTTGGCCCCACGGAGTTTGCCGAGACGTCGTATCATATCGTGCGCGATCCCGGCGAATGGTGGTGGGATCCGGCCCTCGGGCAGTTGACTCCCGGCGGGGATACGGAGGTCTGGCAGATCGACGTGGCCATCAGCCCGCAGAATGCGTTCCTGCAGCAGGGCTCGCCGGCCAAGCCGATCATCTACTGGCTCCAGGTGCAGGTCGAGACCACGGACGGCCAATTCGGCTGGAAGACCCGCCGCTGGCCCGATCATTACATGGACGATGCGGTCTGGGACATGGCCGCGGACAAGCCGGCCGCGTGGAAGGAACTGCGGTATTCGAAGGAGCACCCGTACGATTGCCGGGAGCAGAACTCGATCGACCTGGCCTTCGCTCTGACCTACACGGAGGAGGTCATCGAGCATCCGACCACCCGGCCGGGCAGCGTGACGCAGTGTCCCGTGGTCCAGACCCGGTGCCCGGCGGTTGAGACCCGCTGCCCGGCGGTCAAGACGCAGTGCCCGATGGTGGCGACGCGGTGCCCGACGACCCGGACGAAGTGTCCCCCCGTGCCGACGCTGTGCCCCACGGTCGCGACGCGCTGCCCCGTAGTGAGGACCAAGTGCCCGACGACCGCGACCCGTTGCCCGGTGGTGAAGACGAAGTGTCCGGTCGTGGCGACCCGCTGTCCCGAGTCTTTGACGAAGTGTCCGCCGACGGTAACCAAGTGTCTGGTCGTGGATACCCAATGCCCGGCGGTGGCCACGAAGTGTCCGATCACGCTGACGAAGTGCCCCGAATCTCTGACGAAATGCCCGCCGGTAACGACAAGGTGCCCGCCGACGGTGACCCAATGCTCGACCGTTACCGCGGCGACGCAGTGCCCGGCCGCGATCACCCAATGTCCCCCGGTGGCGACCCAGTGCCCCCCGACGCCGACCAACTGCCGGGTTATCGACACCGAGTGCCCGGCGGTGGCGACGAAATGCCCGCCGGTAACGACGAAGTGCCCGCCGACGGTGACCCAATGCTCGGCTGTTACGGCGGCGACGCAGTGCCCCGTCGCGGTCACCCAATGTCCGCCGGTGACGACCCAGTGCCCTCCGACGCCGACCAACTGCCGGGTTATCGACACCGAGTGCCCGGCGGTGGAGACGAAATGCCCGCCGGTAACGACGAAGTGCCCGCCGACGCCGACCCAATGCTCGGTTGTGGGGGCGGCCACCCAGTGCCCGGTCGTGGCCACTCAGTGCCCTGCGTCTTTGACGAAATGTCCGCCGACGGTGACGCTATGTCAGACGGTGCAGACCCAGTGCCCGGCCGTTTTGACGGAATGCCCGGCAACGCTGACACGGTGCCCGCCAACACCGACCCTGTGCCAGACCGTGACGACGCAGTGCCCGGCTCTGCTGACGCGGTGCCCGCCGGTGGACACCCGGTGCCCGGTCGTGGAGACGCAGTGCCCCACGGTGCAGACGCAGTGCCCGGCCGTTTTGACGGAGTGCCCGGCAACGCTGACGCGATGCCCGCCAACAGCGACCTTGTGCCAGACCGTGACGACGCAGTGCCCGGCTCTGCTGACGCGGTGCCCGCCGGTGGACACCCGGTGCCCGCCGGAGCAGACGAAGTGCCCGGCCGTGGCGACGGAGTGTCCGGCGTCGCTGACCAAGTGTCCGCCGACGGCGACTCTGTGCCAAGCGGTGCAGACGCAGTGCCCGGCCGTGACGACCCGGTGTCCGCCCGTCACGACCCAGTGTCCGCCCGTGCAGACCCAGTGCCCGCCGGTGGTGACGCAGTGTCCGGCGTCGCTGACCAAGTGTCCGCCGACGGCGACCCTGTGCCAGGTCGTGCAGACGCAGTGCCCGGCCGTGACGACGCAGTGCCCGCCGGTGGTGACGCAATGCCCCGTGGCCGTGACGAGGTGCCCTCTGTCGCCGAACTGTATAATAATACCGATACCTTTCGCGTCTGTGGCGAGCGTCGCGCCGTGTCCTGCGCTGGAGGTGTCCTGCCCCACGGTCGTGGTGGCGAAGCGGTAAATCGGTTTGCATAGTGCGTCTATCTCGACAATAATCGCGGCGTGTTTTCTGACATGCAAACCAAGGATGACCGTCCGCAGGCGGATGCCCTGCAAGTCGCAGCAGGCGACGTGCGGGTAGTGATCGCCGCCCTGGCGGGTCTGGCCGCGGCTTGGGCGGCGGCCGGTTCCGTCGGTCTGCTGGCGCACGCTTTGACGCGAGCCTTGACCCTGGGATTGCTGGCGGTTGCCGTCCCGGTGTTGCCTTTCCCTCCCCAATGGACAAGATCGCTCCTCGTTCGTTTGGCCGCGGCAGCAAGCGCCGCTGTGCTGATGATTGCCTCATCGCAGCCGGTCGTGAACATCTCGGCCGTGGCGCTTGTGCTTGCCTTCCTGGCGTCGCTCTTCTCCGGCCGGGATCGGTCTATGCTGCTGTCGGCCTCTGTGGGCGTGATGGCTCTGGCCCTGTACCGGCTGATGTTCACCACAATACCGCTCGTATGGATGGCGGCGGACTCCCTTGGGTACGGCCTGGGCCGCCTTGCGGGATTACTCTCCGCGCGACCCTTGAACGTCGGAGCCACCTTCGCCGGCCTGGATTATCTGGTCGTGATGCTGGCCCTGTGGGCCGCATGGATCACCATGACCGGCGGATCTCGGACGAAACGAGCTGCCTACGGATTGATCGGGATTGCCACAGGCCATTTGGGCTACCTCATTGCCTTATCGTACGCACCGGACGTGCTCGCGGCGGTGCCACGTCCTGCCGCATCGGGGAGTTGGTCGTGGGCGGGTTTCTTCCACAAAACCATGCCGTGGAACGTGCCCGTGCTGGCCTGTGCGGTCCACTTGTTGGTCGGCGCGGCCCTGTTTCGCTGGTCCGCCTGGGCGCCACGCGTCAAATCCGCAATCCGCAATCCGCAATCCGCAATCGCTTCGTTCCTTATCGTGCTGGCCGCCGTCCTGTTGCCCATGGCCACGTCCCTCTACCCTTCGCCGCCCGATCTGCACGGCAAGAAGATCGTCTTCTACGAAAAGGGATTTCTCAATTGGCTCAAGCCGACCCACGGCAGTTACGGGCGTCTCGGCAGCGGCATGTACGGCATGCTGCCGGTCTATCTCGAAAGCCTCGGGGCACGGAGCGTGATCTCGAAGGACCTGTCCGAAGAGGATTTGCACGCGGCGGACGCCCTGATCCTGATCTTCCCGGACCAGCCCTGGGTCGAGGGGCAGCTCGATCGGATCTGGAGCTTCGTCCGCCGGGGCGGCTCGCTGCTGGTCCTGGGCGAGCACACGACCCGCGACCGCGATGGGAGCAGTCGGTTCAACGATGTGCTGGGCCCTACGAGTATGCGGGTGGCGTTCGATTGTGCGACGTTCGCCGTCGGCGGCTGGCTGCAATCCTATGAAGCAATGATTCATCCGACCACCGTCGGCATCCCCGATGACCGCAACCAGTTGGGCATCGTCATCGGCGCCTCGCTCCAGGCCGGCTGGCGGGCCCGCCCGATCGCGGTGGGCCGGTGGGGCTGGTCGGACCTTGGCGACGAGGGCAGCAGCCGGGCGATGATCGGCAACGACCGGTACGATCCCGGCGAGAAGCTCGGCGATCTGCTGCTGGCAGCCGAGCAGCCGGTGGGCCAGGGAAAAGTCATCGCGTTCGGCGACACATCGTCTTTCACCAACGGCATCAACGTCGGCTCTCACGTCTTCACCTCCCGGCTGTTCGCCTATCTGGCGAACGGCTCCGCCCGGGCACACGCCCTCTGGCGGCAACTCCTCGGCCTGTTGCTCGGCGCAGCGGTCCTCGGCCCGCTGATTCGATGGCCGAAGGAGCGGATGGTAGTGCTGCTGGCGCTCGGTCTGGCCGGATCGTTCGTAGTCACCTCAGCGGTGACGAGCCACGCCTGGGAATCCTTCCCGGATGGCCGGCTCAAGTACCCCAACAATCTGGCCTACATTGACGCTTCGCACCTGGAGGCCTCGAGCGGAGAATCCTGGCGCGGGGACGGCGTTGGTGGGCTGGTGTTGACCCTCATGCGGAATGGTTACCTGACACTCTCTCTGCCGCAGCTCAACATCGCGCGGCTGGAGCGTGCGGGTCTGTTCATCTCCATAGCACCCCACCGGGGCTTTTCATCTTCCGAGCGTGCCGCGATCCGCGATTTTGTGAATCGCGGCGGCACGTTCATTCTCACGGTCGGATGTGACGACGCCGGGCCCAGCCGCCCGCTGCTGTCGGATTTCGGCTTCAGCGTCGGCAGCGACAGGCTCAATGCCCTGGAGAGCGTGCCGATGGGGCACTTCAAGTCGCCATACCTCCAATCCGAGGACCGGCGTGTCTTCGTTCGCTTTCATGCGGCGTGGCCCGTGCTCTGCACCGAGGCGGATGCGCAGGTCATCGCCTACGGGCGGGACAATCTGCCGGTCATCGTCCTGCGTCGCGTCGGGGCCGGCAAGGTGGTGGTGATCGGCGACACGCGTTTCGCCACGAACGACAACCTCGAACGCGAGGACGGTGAGCCCTTCGAGGGCCTGCGGGAGAACGCCGACTTCTGGCGGTGGTTCCTCACGCTGTTGCGCGATGAGCCGCCCTGGGTGCCCCCCGCGCTCCAAGGCGAGAAGGCGACCGAGGAATCTCCACCCGCCGGTGAGCCGAAGCAGGAGGGGACGCCATGAGACGAGCCTGGGTGGGTCTGGCCCTGTTGAGCGCCTCGTGGCTTTTCGCGCTGCGCTACTACCACGCCGGAAGTTGGCCGATAGGGGCGGCATTGGTCGTCGCCGGGACCGGCCTGTTCACCGGGCTCCGGCGGCACACGCCGGGCAGAGCCGAATCGATTCTGGCTCTGGCGCTGTTGCTCCCGGTCATCGTCGTGGCTCCCTGGCCCTATCGAGTGGCACCGCTGCTGATCGTCGTTGGTCTGGCCCTGTGCCTTGCACCCATTCCGCGCCAGTGGCCGCAGGCGATCGGCTCGGCGGCCCTGCGGGCGGGCATCATCCTGACGGCCCAAGCGCTGGCGGTAGTTGCCTACGAGAGCATCACGGCCCGATCTCACGAGCTGCCCCGGCTTCTGTCGCTGCCTCTGGTGGGTATGGCGCGACTGCTCGGCCTCGATGCGGCCCTGGACGGCTCCGATCTGGCCCTTTACTCCGTTCGTACGGTGCATCGGCTCGGAGCCACCTGGGAGCTGCTTCTGGACCCGCTCACGCTGTGCTTCCTCGTGGGCGGCATCGTCCTGTTGGGGCTGGTTCGTAGGGTGGGCTGTGCCCACCAATCGCACGCTGTCTCCTCGCGGAGTTGGTCGGCGCAGGCTGCTCTGCTCATCGTCTTGGTCGCCTTATGGTTGCCCGTTCGTGCGGCTCTGCTGATATCGATTCTCCTGCATCGGGCGCTGCGGACCGAATATGACACGCCGCTGGCACTGATGAATCAATTCTGGAATCCATGGGTGCATCTGGCACTGTTGGCGATTCCGGTCCTGCTGGTGATTCGTTTCGTGACAGCGCGTCTGGATGGATCGGCGGGCTGGGCTGGCTCGATGGAGAAAATGGTGGGCACAGCCCACCCTACTACTCCGCCCACCCTGAACTGGTGGGTGGCAGCGGCAAGCGCAGCTTGCCGATGGCTCATGGTGGCCATGGCCTACCCTGCACGTCGCCGGGCCGTGGCCCTCGCGCTGGTGTTCACAGGGGTCTTTCTGCTGTGTTTCGCGTGGTTGTGGGACCCGGTGGGCCGGCGCAAAGAAGGCCGGATTCTGGTGGATGAGTTCCACTCCACCTGGGAGCCGATCGACCGGCCCTTCGATACCCAGTGGTACGGTGAGCAATCCGGATATAACTACGCCTGTATTTATGACTACGGCTCGCGCTTCTATCAAATGGGGCGGCTCCAGGCGCGGATCGACGACGCGGCGCGTTCAGGACTGCGATGTCCTGGTCATCAAGGTTCCCACGTCGCGCTATGCCCCCGAGGAAGTGGCGGCTCTCGAACGGTTCGTCAAGAAAGGCGGCGGCCTGCTGCTGATCGGCGAGCACACGAACGTGTTCGACACCGGCACGCACCTCAACGATATCGCCCGGCGCTTCGGTTTCCGCTTTCGGTACGACTGCCTGTTCGACATCGACGCGGTGTTCGAGCAGCGCTGGCAGCCGCCCGTGGCGGCGCATCCCATCGTTCAGAATCTGCCGTCCTTCGATTTTGCCGTCTCCTGCTCCCTCAGTCCCGGGGCGAGCCTCGGCCGAGCCGTCATTCGCTCCACCGGCCTGCGGAATCTGCCGGCGGACTACCACGTCAGCAACTTCTATCCCCAGGTCGAGGACCACGCGTACAGCCGCTACGGGGCTTTCGTCCAACTGTGGGCCACCCGCCGCGGCGCCGGCCGCGTGGCGGCCTTCCCGGACTCGACCGTCTTCTCGAACTTCTCCACCTTCGAGCCGGGCAAGGCGGAGCTTATGCTCGGTATGCTCGAATGGCTCAACCACCGGAACGTGCCGCTCCATCCGCGGCTCTGGCTGTTGCTGGTAGGCGTGGTCCTCGGTCTTGTCGGCGTGCAACGAATCCTGAATTGCGGATTTCGGATTGCGGATTTCGGATTGAAGAAGGGCAGCGCTGCGAATCCGCAATCCGCAATCCGCAATCCGCAATCGTTTGTTCTTCTGCTGGCTCTCGGCATGTCGGCCTGGGCCGCCGCGGCCGTGGCGGCACGAGCCGTGCACCATCATGGCATGCCGCTGCCCCAGCCGGCGCGGCCGTTTGTCCACGTCGTAATGGACCGCACTCTCTGCGATACGCCGCTGTCAAAAAGCGGATTCCTCGCCGGAGAGGCCAACGGCTTCGGGATCTTCGAGCGGTGGATTCTGCGTCTCGGCTACTTCACCTCCCGCCGCAGCGGCGTGGAGGCGCTCCAGGGGGACCTGGTGGTGTTCACCTATCCGGCCCGAGCGGTGAGCGACGAATTCCGTGCGGCCGTTGTACGCTACGTGGAGTCTGGTGGGAAGGTGCTGGTCCTGGATTCGCCCGAGAACACCGGCTCGACCGCCAACAGCCTTCTGTACCCCTTCGGTCTGAGCCTTGACTCCAGCCGGACCCTGAACGGCTCGCTGCCGGCGGCCGGCAATCAGCCCGCCGTTCCTATCGAGGCTGCTTATCGGGCCGTCGGCGGCACGCCGGTCATCTCTTTGGATGGCACGCCCATTGCCGCCACCCTGCATCACGGGCAAGGGTCAGTCACCGTAGTCGGGTTTGCCTCGCGCTTCGCCGACGCCCGCATGGGCGTCACCGGCGACGTTGTGCCCGACGCCGAATTACGCCGCGTCTATGACCTTGAATTTAAGCTGCTCAAGGACATCATCTCCGCCCCTTGAGCGCCTATTGCTTCGCCTTCCAAATTTTCACCGTCCCGTTCTGAATGCTGGTTTGTCTGCTGCTATCGCTGTATGATAGCTTTCTGATACGGATTCGGATTGACTCGTGCGCTTCGCTTGTCATCCTGAGCGCAGCGAAGGATCTGGGCCGCGAAGGAGAGAAAGCACTCATTCGGTGGCCAGATCCTTCGGCTTCGCCTCAGGATGACAGAGTCTGCAACGGGCACGGCTTTCTCCGGAGCCGTATGAGTGACGCCGTGCGAGTCGCAGATCGGCGCGTCATGTTAACCTTATAGAATGGAAAGATGTCTGTGTCAGCGATGCAAGAGGCGAATCGCGAGCTTGATGAGTCGGCGGCGGAAGAACCTGCGGCGGAGCTGGCGATTCACACCGAACATCTGACGAAGATCTACGGTCAGCGACTGATCGCCGTCAACGACATGAATCTCCAGGTGCCGCGCGGCTCGGTCTTCGGACTGCTCGGCCCCAACGGGGCGGGCAAGACGACCACGCTCCGCTTGCTGCTGGGGCTGCAACGCCCCACGGCCGGCCGAGCGGAGGTCTTCGGCAGGCCGTGCGGACCCAACGCGGTCGCGGTCCGCTCGCAAATCGGCTACCTGCCCACCAATCCGAAGCTGCCCGAGGATTTGCGGCCCATCGAATATCTGGACCTGCTCGGCCGGCTGTTCCGGCTGCCGCGCGAGGTTCGCAAGCCGCGCATTGCCTCGTTGCTCCGGGCCGTAGGGCTGCTCGACGCCACCGATCAGAAAATCGGGACGTTTTCGACCGGGATGTGTACCCGCCTGGGCATCGCGGCGTCTCTCGTCGGCGATCCGCCTTTGCTGATCTGGGATGAGCCGACGGCCGGCTTGGACCCTTCCGCCCGGCGCTTCGCATTGGACCTCATCCGCGCGTTGGGCAAGACCAAGACCATCGTCGTGGCCACCCATATCCTGAGCGACATCGATCAGGTGTGCGATCACCTGGGCGTGATGCACGAGGGGCGGATGATCTTCACCGGCTCGATGCAGGATGTCCAGCGGCGGATTTGCCGGGACGACTTCACACTGGAGCTGGAGGGCGATCCGGAGACAGTCGGTCGCCTGGTCCGCGACGCGGCGAGCCTGGAAGGCATTGAAGCCCGGACCCGGGACGGCCAGGCCGTGGTCGTGCGGGTTACGGATGGCCGCCGCCGCGCTCGCGCTGGCCGAGGTCCTGCAACTGGTGGAGGCCTGCGGCCTGTCGTTGCGGGGCGTTCATTCCGGGCAAAATGCCACCGAAAATGCTTATCTGCAGTTGCTGCAAGAGGACGAGGCGCATGGATTCCACCGGTAGGGTGTGCACCGCACACCACATAGGCTCCGTTGATGAGAATGGTGGGCAGTGCCCACCCTGCAGACTTGGCCCCAGGTGGATGCCTTTCCTGGCGATTCTCCAGCACGACCTGCGGGGCTTATGGGCCGGCCGGCTCGTCCGGCTCTGGCTGGCGGCGTCCGCGCTGCTGACGCTGCTGCTGGCCGCCGCGAACTGGCCGAAGTTCCAGGATGCGCCGCTGATTGCCTCGCTGTTGTTTCCCTACCTGGTGTTCCCCTGGTTCTTCGTGGTCGTGGTGCTCGGGGTCAGCCCGGTCTCGGGGGCCCGGGCCGAGGTGCTGGCCGACGGCATTCTGAGCCGGCCGGTGAGTCGCTGCGAGTACCTGCTGGCCGCCTGGTTGGCGCGGGTGCTGCTCGTGTGGGGCGTGTATCTGGTGGTGGCCGTCCCGGCGCTTGTCGTCGTGACGTGGGCCCGGCGTCCCGTGCCGGAGGACACCGTGACCCTCTTTGGCATCGTCAGCGCGCTGGGCGTGGTGGGACTGGTGCTCACGTTTCTCGTGTCCCTGGGATTTCTCGCCGGGACCCTGCTCCGCAAGCCGCTGCTGGCCGCCGTCGTGCTCGTCTTCGTGTGGTATCCGATCGGCGCGGTGCTGAACGTCTTTTCGCTGGAAGAGTTCTCGCCGATCAGTCTGAGCCGGGCCCTGTCCACGCAACTGCGCCAGCCGTGGCGCACGGCCGGCACGAGTGCCAGGGGCAGGGCTTCTGCCCAGGACATGGAAGCGCTCGCGCAACAAGTGAACCATTTCCTCAGTGTCTTCTCCAACGGTCAAGCGCCGTCGGTCGCTGCCCGACCGGACTTCTTCGAGGGCGGGAGGTTCGGTGATTTCTCCCTGCCCCGCGTGATCCTGGGCTATGGTGTGCCGACCCTGATGGCGGTCGCTCTGGCGCTGCTGTTCTTCTATCGGCAGGACTTGTGACGTTTACGGCTTCGCCTTGGCCACGTCAGCCGTCATCAAGGCTTGGACTTCGCTTTTCTCGATGATCGGCAGGTCGAACATGAGGGTCTGCTTCAGTTGCGTGGCGGCGTCACCGACGAGCACACCTTTGGGGATGCCTCTGCTGTCGAAATCCTCCGTGAGCAGCCCGTAGTAGAAGCCCGCGGTCCAGACGTCGCCGCCGCCCAGCCGGTCGCACAGAGTGATAGGCTTGACCGCAGGGGATCGGAAGAACGTGCCGTCCGCATGGACCGCCGCCGACTCCCAGCGGTGGTGTTCTGATGAGTCTGCATGGCGTATCGTGACGGCGACGATTTTGGTCTTGAATTGTTGATGAACCTGCTGTGCGAACCGGCGCAGGTCGTCATCCTCCAGAGGCCCGATCTCGCCGGCGAGGATCTGGTGGGCGGAATACCGGCCGCAGCCGATGCCGTACAGCTCGGCCATGTTCCCGAGCGTCGTGATCAGCACGTCCACGTGTTCGGTCACGATCGGCGTCATCACATCGCGCGCCTGCTCCATCGTCCATAGGGCGCTGCGGTAATTGAAATCCATCCCTACCAGGCAGCCCTCGGGTTTCTGCGGCGACGGCTTCTTGGAAGGCTTCCTGGCAGTAATTCCGGTCGTAATTGCTATGGGCGGCCAGGCCGAAAGTGATTCCGGAAGCATGGAACAGCCGGGCGTTCCTCAAAACCTCTTTCCAGGGGACCATGCCGGCGGCGAGCCGGGAGGCGGCGGAATACTGGCGCTGATAGACCGTGACGCTTCGTCGGGGCGTGCGGCCAATCTCGTAAATCATCCGGCCGATCGGCTCGGTCTTCGGTGCCCAGACGAAGTGGTCCGTGTTGACGCCATTCTCGCGGGCGATGTTCCGCACGGCCTGCCCATAGGGATTGTCCGGCACGCGGGTGACGTAGGCCGCGGGAATCCCCAGACGGGCGAGCCCTATGGCGAGCGAGTATTCGCTGCCTGCCATGGACAAATGCACCAGGCGGGTCCGCTCCGGACGCTCCAGATCGGCGGGCGTATCCCGCACCATCACTTCGCCGAACGTGACGAATGCCGGTCCTTGCCGGTCGAATCCGCTCAAATCGTCTTGCAGGATGTCATACACAGGAGCGCTCATGCAGGAATTGTCACTGCATCGTTGCCGCCCGTCAAGGAACATCCTCGCCGGCTGTGCGCGACTAAATTGCGTGGCGCCTATGCCCCCCACCTGTCATCCTGAGCGCAGCGAAGGATCTGGCCTGAGCATGGTAACAAGCGTTGGCTCCATTCGTTGGCCAGATGCTTCGCTTCGCTCAGCATGACTAATGCGGAGAGGGCCTCTACAAAACGTAGTCGCAGACTCCGGAAGCGCCGACGAGGATTGCTCTGGAGGTGGTTTATGAGTATGATTTGTCTCGTAGGGCGAATAATCATTCGCCCCTACAGGTCGCCAGTTAAGGAGAGACAACGTGAATGACGAAAGCAACGCGATCCAGCCGGCTTCGACATCGACTCCCACAGACAGACACACCATTTCACGCCGGGGATTCGTCGCCCGCGCCACGGCGGCGGCCGGGCTGGCGGGCCTGCTCGAAATGAATCGGCAGGCCCAGGCGGCTGCCGGTGCACGGGCCCCGATCTCGCCCCGGGAGTCGATCAAGGTCACCAAGCTTGAGACGTTCGTCCTGAGGAACACTTGGGTCTTCGTGAAGATCTCCACCGACGCCGGCATCACCGGCTGGGGCGAGATGCTCAAGGATGAGGCCAAGGCCTGCGCCGCCGGCGCGCTGGAAGTCGAGGACTATCTGATCGGCAAGGACCCGCGCCGGGTGGTCCTCCACTGGCAGGCGATCCACCGCCATGCCTTCTATCGCGGCGGCCCGATCAAGACCGCGCGTCCTCAGCGGCATCGACCAGGCGCTGTGGGACATCAAGGGCAAGGCCCTCGGGCGTGCCGGTCTACGAGCTGCTCGGCGGCCCGACCCGCGACAGGATCCGGGTCTACGGCACGCAGCGAGCGACGGACGGCGGCGGCGAACGCCTGCAAGGTCTCGCGCCCGAGCCGGAAGGCCGGGCGGCGTACAAGTACGTCGAGAGGCCGGCGTTCGTGCGAGGAGGTGGCGAAGGACTTCGCCGCGCTTGCGCGAGAAGCACGGCCCGGAGGTGGACATCGGCATCGATTTCCACGGCGCCGTTCAGCCGCAGACGGCCACGCTGCTGATCAAGGCCCTGGAGCCGTACCAGCCGTGGTTCTATCGAGGAGCTGGTCCAGTGCCTGAACGTGGACGTCATGGCCGAACTGGCCCAGCAAGACCCACATCCCGATCGCGACGGGCGAGCGCATCTTCACCAAGTGGGGATTCCGGGAGATCCTCGAGAAGCGGGCCGCCACCATCCTCCAGCCCGATGTCTGCTATGCGGGCGGCATCACGGAACTGCGGCTGATCGCCGGCATGGCCGAGGCGTACTACGTCCCCATCGCGCCGCACAACCCGCAGGGGCCGTGCTCGCTGGCCGCCAGTTGCCAGATCGCCGCCGCGATCCCGAACTTCCTGATCCAGGAGCGCGGCACGAGTACGCACGAGAACCTGCTGAAGGTGCCGTTCAAGTGGAGAACGGGTACCGCCCGCTGCCGACCGGGCCGGGCCTCGGCATCACGATCGACGAAGACAAGCTCATGGCTCAGGTCGGCGAGCCCCAGGGATATCCGCAAACGTACGACAAAGATGATGGCTCCGTGGTGGACTGGTAATGGAGGTTGTAACACTATGCGCGCTTCAAGAGTAAGAATCAGCCTGAGTCTGTGTTTCGCCTACGTCCTGTTGTGCAGTGCGGCCTTCGCGGAAGACTGGCCGCAGTACAAATATGACAGCCGGCACTCAGGCAATGTGCCGGATCGAGATGTTGTTAGCCTCTGGGCCTCGTTGGCGCGTGCCCCTGACCGATGCGATCTTCACCGCGCCGGTCGTCACGACGGTCGGGTCTACGCGGTGGACGGCGCCGGGGTGGTCTTCTGCATCGATGGTTCCTCGCTGGAAGTCCTCTGGAAGTTCGAGACCGCGGGCGGCAAGGCCAACTGCAACAACGTCTCATCGCCGGCCCTGGCTGGTCGTTTCCTCCACGTCGGCACGATGGCGGGGTGTACTACGTGCTCGATTGCGCCGAGGGCACCGTGGTCAAGGAAATCCCGTGCGGCGAGCCGATCCTCAGCGCTCCCGTAGTGGTGGGCGAGCGGGTGTACTTCGCGACCCTCGGCTCCCAGGTCTATTCCCTGAAGGCGGACGGCACGGTCGCCTGGACCTGGGACTTCGTCAAGGAGGTGCTCAAGTTCCCCGGCGATCGCTGGAGCGGCGACCAGTGGCTGAAGCACAAGCAGGGCCGGGTCACCTGGCGCGACCAGTTCCTCTGCACGCAGGACCTGGCGGCGCAGGGCGATCTGATCGTTCTCCCGGTCGGCGGCTCCGCGCTGGTCTTGCGGGACCTGGGCACGCGGGCCGAGGTGCAGGTGCGAAAGCCGATCCCGTCGCTCAACGGCTACGAGTACCCCGCGCTCTTCGGAACGAGTCTGGCCGAAGATGGGACGATCTTTCAGCAATGGCACCGGCGCGACAACGCCGGCCGGGTCGAGATCATCCGCTTGCGGGGCAAGGAGGCCGAGACCAGTTCCGTGCCCGGCACCCAGACGGCGATCCAGCTGCCGCGGCTTGCTGAGCTTCTCGTCGGTGAGCGTGCGCGGCAACGACGTGTACCGCTGCCGGCCGGAGGATGGGTTTGGCTTCTGCAAGCATTCGCTCGGCAGGGGCGAGCAAGCACGCCGACGGTCCTGGCGTCGATCCGTCCATCGCCTCGCCGATCCTGCTGCGCGAGCGCGGGGTCTACGGCGGGCTGGACGGCAGCCTGTACGTCGTGCCGCTCTCCGGCAGGCAGGGCGTGGTCGTTCAAGACGGCCTTCGGCAAGGCCATCACCGCGCCCGTGGCCGTCTGCGACGGCCGGATCTACTTCGGCTGCGAAGACGGCTATCTCTACGTGCTCGGGCCCGAGCGGCAAGGCGCCGCTGCCGGCAAGGACCTCCAGCTGGGACGAATCCGCAGCCCGCTGACCAGCGCAACGGACGGACGCGAAGTACGACTGGTTCACCAACTACGGCGACCTGGCCAACACCAACGCCAACGACCAGGGCGTGCGGCCGCCGCTGAAGCTCAAGTGGGTCCGCCGCTACGAAGGCACGTTCAAGCACCTCCCGGTCTGCGGCGGCGGCCGGATGTACACGCACACGGCCGAAGGCCAGATCTTCGCCGTCGAGCAGGAGACCGGCCGGCTGCTGTGGCGGCGGTACTTCCCCGACGTCTATCTCTCGTTCACCTGCGCCGATCTACTACCGCCGAGCGGAAGGAGCTTCTGCTGGTGCCGCAGGCCGGGATGAAGCAGTCGCGGCTGCGCTGCCTCGACGCGGCCACGGGCAAGCTGCTCTGGGAAGCCCCGTTCACCGGCTCGCCGAGTTGGAGCCGGCAGGGCCCGCCGGTGGTCTACGAGAACCTGGCGATCTACGCGCTTCGGCTCGGGCAAGTACGCCGCCCAGGGGACCGAGAAGCCGTTCGTCTTCGAGCGGCAAGCCCGAGCCGGCGCCCGACGGCGCCGAGATCATGAGCTGGATCTACACCCACGACAACCCCTACTACCCGAAGGACAACAAGCCGCTGCTGCGGGCCTGGGACCTGGACACCGGCAAGGAGGTCTGGAGAAGGACTTCTCCGAGTTCGGCCCGGCGGCAACGACTGCGGCCTGTGCCTGATGGACGGCACGCTCTACTACTCGACCTTCTTCGGCTACGCGGCCAGGCCAAGGACGGCACGCCCGGGCCCAGGGCCTCACCGCGGCCCTGGACCCGGCGACCGGGAAAGTGCTCTGGCAGACGACCGAGTACTCCGTCACCGCCGGCTGCACCATCTCGGGCGAGAACGGCCGGCTCTACCTGGGCGGCTACAACCAGCCCAACGCCGAGACCAAGACCGCTACGTCTGGTGCCTCGACGCCCGCGACGGCTCGCTGGTCTGGCAATCGGAGCCGGTGGCCTCGGCGATCAACGTGGTCACGGTCGGCGCAGAGTTCCTCTTCGCCAACGCCTCGGCGGCTGCCCCAGCTATCTGATCGACAGGGCACCGGCAAGATCCTCTCGCGCTTCAACTTGGTACGCCTGCACGCGGTTCACGCTCTCCGAGCCGTACCTGGTGGGCGCAACATGGACCTGATCGACCTGGCCGACAAGGCGTCCAACTGGTCTCCACCGGCCCGGCCTGGAGCCGCGGAGTGCGTCGGCGCGGTCGTCTCCAACGGCCGGCTCTTCTACACGGCCCAGGCCAGCGGTCTGCAGGCCTGTGAGGTCTACGGAGACGAGGCGACCCAAATCCGCGCCTCGTGGGAATGAGTGGGCACATATTGACTACTGTGTGCTCCCGCTGTGTCAGCCTGAACGGAGCGTAGCGGAGTGAAGGATCTGGCCATCGAATGTGAGGTTTCTCTCGCTCGCAGCCCAGATCCTTCGCTGCGACTCAGGATGACAGACGGACGCACAGAATCAGCTCGAATCCGTATCATACTCTCTCGAACTGGGCCAGCACGTAATCTCTGGCTGCGGGGACCTCGGCGAGCGTCAGATGCTCGACGGCCAGGTAGATCTCGCGGTCCAGCTGGGCCAGCAGCCGCAGGTAGAGCGGGTAATCGAGCACGCCTTGGCCGGCGGCGGGCAGTTCGGTGTCGTCGGCGTCGGCCGCCGCCTTGACGTCCTTGGCGTGCGCCATGACGATCTGCGTGCCGACCCGCTGGAAGATGTCCTTGAGCATCGGCTGCATCTGGGCAAGCTCGGCCTTGCGGAAGTAGTTGCACGGGTCCATCACCAGCTTGAGCGCGGGCGACTGGATCTCGCGGAACAGCCGCTCGGTCCGCTCGACCGAGCCGATCACGTTCTTCCAGTAGGGCTCGATGGAGATCGACGGCCCCGGTCTTCTCCGCCATCTCGGCGAACTTCTCCAGGGAGGCACGGCACTGCTGGTAGGCCGCCTCCGTGGCGTTCTCGGGCGAATCGTTCCACTCCGACTCCGCGATTGAGCGTCCCGGTCTCCGTGGAGATGTTGTTGGAGCCGAGACGCTTCCAGTTCTCGATCAGAAACTCCATCCGCTCCTCGCCCCGTTTGCGGCTCTCCGCGGTCCGGCGCGACCACGTTGTAGTAGCCGTACAGGCCGACCACCTTGATCCCGTTGCGTTCCAGGCAGCCCGTGATCTTGTTGGCGGCCGTCCAGTCCGGGCGAAGGGATCGAACCGGACGTCGGCGAAAATGTCCAGCACCACGCCGCTGAACCCGTCGGCCTTGATCCTCCGGCGGCCTCTTCCAGGGGCAGGCCGGCGTACACGCCCGTGAAGATGGCCAGCTTGAGGTTCGTCTTTGCCTTGGCTTGACCGGAGATCGTCGGCCGCCCAACCGGCCAGCGGCGTAGCAAGAAGGCGGCAATACCGGTGAGTTTCAGACAGTCACGACGAGACAACAATCCCGTTGGTGTTCTCA
>CAVOUO010000014.1:0-20082 GCA_963699595.1 uncultured Planctomycetota bacterium | reverse complement strand
CAATCATATCCTTCGACACGGGCGGGAAGGAGTAAAGGAGGTGCCAGATGGAGCTGCCGGTAAAGCCGTTGACAACGCCGATGCCGAGCTTCTTGGCCGCCCTGGCGGCGTCGATCATGTTCTGCGCAGCGCGCTGCTTGACGCCCTCCGGCTCACCGTCGCCCCAGATCTCGGGCGAGAGGATGCCCTTGTGACGCTGGTCGATGTTGTCGCAGATGCACTGGCCGACCAGGTGGTTCGAGATGGCAACACCTTCAGCCCGTACTTGTCGAGCAGCGCCCGTTTGGCTTTGCAGTACTTGTCGTCCTTGAGGGCCTTGTCGACCTCGAAGTGGTCGCCCCAGCAGGCCAGTTCCAGGCCGTCATAGCCCCAGCTCTTGGCTTTCTGCGCCAGGACCTCCAGCGGCAGGTCCGCCCACTGTCCCGTGAAAAGCGTTACTGGTCTTGCCATCCTCGTACCTCCTTATCCAAAAGACTCGTCGCACATCTTCTGCAAAGCGTCTCTTCGCAAAGAAAAACGCTCACTATCCCCGTTTTATTGCGAGTTCACCGTGGCGAGGGCGTCCCGCCCTTGCGTCGCGAGGCCATCCTGGCCTCGTCTCCTGATGCCAAGGCACCCCTTGCGACTTGGTCGGGCGCCGGCAAGATGCCGGCGAGACGCAAGGCCGAGACGGCCTCGCCACGAGTACCGCACAAGGACTCTCGTCCCCGGCTTCACAGGGGGGCACGGGACACGATCCTCCTTTGCACTCCAGGGACGTTCCATTATACAGAGCACAAGGAGGCAAGCAACGTCAAATTCCCACCAAAAAGCGCCCCCTGCAACTGTGTGAGCAGGCGAGCGCCTGGGCTCGCCACAGGGATGCGGGGTACACGTTTTCCACCGCTCCCGTTGACTTGCCGCACATGCAACACTATCATTGGAGTAAACAGAGGATGAGAACAGATGAAGGTCAGACATACACGCTAACGCAGAAGAACCAGGGCGCAAGGAGTTGAATCCCATGCCTCCCGTTTCACATCCGTTCAAAAAAGGAGCGATGGTGGTCCTGATGAACTACAGCGACCACGCGCCGCCGCACGTGCATGTGAGATATCAGGGGGACGTGGGAGAATATCGGATCGAGATCAGAACGAGAACTTGGATAAAGCCGGGCAAGGATTTGCCGCCGACACTGCGGAGACTGGTTGAAACGTGGGTCGAGGCTCATGAGTCGGAACTCCTCGAACAATGGGAAAATGCGCGGCAGCATCGCCCAGTCTCCATCGTGGGGTGAGCTATGAAATGGCAAGAATGGTCTGCTGTGGCAGACGATCCATCTCTGTGGAAGAACCGGGAGGAGAGAGGATTGCTCAAGGCGGAGTACGTCGGCGACTACGTTCTGCGCCTTTGGTTTGAGGACGAGATGGACGTCTCCATCTATGAGTTGGACTTCCGTCCTCTGGTCGTGGACGACAATCCGGGGGGCGTCTTCGGACCCTTGAAGGATCAAGAACGGTTCAGACAGGTTCGGGGGGAGTATGCGCTGATCTGGCCGAACCCGGAAACGGGGGCGTATGATGAGCAGGCGATCGACATGGCGCCGGAATGTGTGCGGTTCTTCTGCAAGAAATATGGGAAGCCGCTGAAAGTCTCCGGACGAGACAAGGCGACCGCCCCCGCCTGACAGCCGCATGCCCCCGGCAATTCCCCGCCAATTCTCGGACCCGGACTCACACGGATTGTCCCATTGCACCTTTGTGGCTCTGTGTCTTTGCGTGAGATACCGAATGGGGGCGAAACACGCGGGACGACCTGGTGTCTCAGGGCCTCTTTGCACCACTGCCCCCGACGCCTGATCCCCGACCCCTTTCTTCCGCGCTTTTCTCTTATCGGGTCTCGATTTCCAGCCGATAGAAGGCCGAGCGGTTAATTCTTGCATTCTTGATGAGACTGCCAGAGCCTGAGGATGGCGAGCGGCAGTCATAGTTTTGGAGGGGAACGGGGACGAACCTCACGGAAGAACGCTCGTGAGTTCTATCCGCGAATCCTATAGCTAAAGCGGATGGATAGAGAGTGCGTGCGATTGGTATCGTCCGGAACTGGATGCATATGGGAGAGCCCACATGTGTGCTGACTATGTGTGCCTTTACGTGGACAACTCCAACGTCTTTATCGAGGGTAAGCGAATAGCCGAGACTCTGATCGGCGAAGACGGACCCTCCTTTAGATTGCATTTCCGGAACTTCATCGACCTTGCTACACATGAAAGAGAACTGAGGGAGGTTGTTTGGGGCGGGAGCATACCCCCTCCAGAGGACTCGGTATGGAAGCATCTTGAAGGAATCGGTGTAAAGCCCGAGTTGATCCCGCTCTCCAAGCGGGGAGAATGATACGGTCGATAGCAGGATTCAACTCAAGATGCATAGGCACGCTCGAAAATACCGAGGTCACCCTGGCATCATGGTTGTTGCCACGGGGGATGGCAAGGGATATGACGCAGAGGATGGCTTCCTGTATGACCTTGAGGGATTCCTGGAAGGCGGATGGGGTATTGAAGTCATGAGTTGGGAACATTGTTGTCATAACAAGCTCAGAGAGTTCGCGCAAAAGCACGGACAGTTTGTGTCGCTCGATCCCTACTACAGGCAGATCACCTTCATCAAGAACGGACGCACCGTCGAGAAACTGACACTCCGGTAAAATCGTTGGAGCAAAATCGCGAGCCGATGGAGGAATTTAGCCTCAGGGGTTGAGAAGGAAAAGAACACACTGCTCTTGTGTCTTACTTGAATGGAGACAGCAAAGGACGCATTTGAGATTTCAAAGGCGACAACGATGAATTTCCAAACATCACCGAGGTTTCCACTGTCCCTCAGAGAACAAAGGCTTCTTGACTGGCTCTGCGAACAATACGTGAGCGGGCGGGAGACCATTGCCTTCCAACGAGGAGACGAATGCGAGGATGATCGCCTCCAGCAGTTGGAGATGAGGCTAAGCGATGTGGAGACCGCTGCAAGGCGTCTCGAAGCATGGGGTCGGGAGCACTGGAACGTAAACCCCAAACACAAGAGCGGGACCCCTCCTGTGCGTGTGGAGCGCGAAGGCGAGGAGCTTCGCCTGATAGTGGGACCGCAGATCGCGGACATCTGCGGTTCCTACAAAGCGTGGCTTGAGGAACAACAGGCGAAAACAGAGGGTGCCGTTACGAATTCCAGCGCACCGTAATCTTCGATGTACAAATGGAATCGGCGAAAACATGTCCAGAATCGGCCACCGCACATGTGAAGGACGATGGGAAGGTCGCGTATGATTCCGTGCCCCCATTGCCAAACAAGTCTGTACGGAAACCCCTCACGGTGCTACCGGTGTAGTGCCCCAGTCTCAGTCAGAGATCCGGCAAACGTTGGTCGCTCTGCGCCGGTGGCCCATCATGGTTCCTGCGAGAAAGTAACCGCTGCGATGGCGAGCATTCTGGGGCCGATTCTCGGGATAGCATGTTGCGTTCTCTTACCCATGTCTTTTGTCCTCCTTATTGCAGAGATCGGCGATGCGCAGCGGAACTTCTTCGGTGAGTCTTCCGCCAATTCACTTTTTTATGCCGAGACGGGTGCGGCGGCTGTTGCCTTCGCAGTAGTCATTCTTTGGCGCGCGGGGAAGCGTCGGCTAAGTGCATCCGTTGGCTTTCTGGGCTTGGCTCTCGTGCTGGCCTTCTTGGGCTGGTTCGTGCATCCTGACCAAGTCTACGCGCGTCCTCTCTCGCGTGTCACCGACTGGGAGGATGCCCTTGGGAGATACAAAGCGGAACAGACTCTCATCCTGTCAGACCCGGACGCCAATGTCCGCTATCAGCGATTCGCACAGGAACTTGCGGTGCGTCGATGCGAGTATCAAGCAGCACAGATTCGTTATCGCGGTGACCCAGCCTTCTTCCGTTCGGGGTTTGAGACGTGGTGCCTTTGGGCATTGGCTCTTTGTTGCGCTCTGGTTAGCCTCGTTTCGGGGGTTTCGGGGACACGGTTTCGCGGACACCATATCTTTCTCGGGGCTTCGGAGTGATTCGTGTTGACGGAGCATGGAGCCAGCCATTCCATGTACGTATGCCGACACGCACAAGAGGGCGGTTTCATGGCGATCAAGACGATCAAGATTGACTTGGAGGCTTATGAGCGGCTCAAGACCGTCCAGAGAAAGGGCGAGCCGTTTAGTCAAGTCATCAAGCGGGTTGTGAAGAATCCGGTGGACGTGCAGCAACTCCTGAAGGAAATCAGCGAACAGCCGCTCAGCGAGGAAGCCGCCGGCGCGGTGGAATCGCACCTCAAGACACGGCACCGTACCTCCGGTCGGAAGCCGTAATGGCGTGCCTTGATAGGCACCGCACGGGCTGAAGTCCATCCTACACGACAGCCCCAAGGCTACTCGCTTTCCTGACGTATCATTGGTTCTGGCCGGGCAGACGGTCGATCCAGTAGTTCGGATTTCGGTGCAGGTGGGCGACAGCAAGGATGAGGATGACATCCTTTTCCTGGACATAGATGAGTCCGTACGGAAACCGCCGGATGATGCATCTTCGCGCATCTTCGTAGAACACCTGCCATGCCTGCGGAAACTGCTTGATGCGATCGATCGCGAAGAAGATCTCCCAAAGGAACTCGTAGCCAAGACCGGGCTTCTCCCGGTTGTAGTAGTCAACCGCGTCGTCCAGCTCATGCTTTGCGATTTGGAGGAAGCGGACTCTCATTTGGCTCGATATTCAGCGAGAATGTCCTCCGCTGATGCGGTTGCTGCCGTACCGGACCGATAGGCACGCAGCCTCGCAGCTATTTCCTTCCGCCACACCGCATCGACAGCTTCGTCCGGCTTGTCAAGGCTGGCAAGAAGTTGGTCGGCCAGAGCAGCCCTCTCAATGGGCGGCAAGTCCAGGGCTTCCTTGAGCAGGTCTTGCGATTTCGGCTTCACGGCGAGTCTCCACTGCAATTCTGTGCGAACGTTCACTACCAGAAGACAGGATACCTTCCGGCCAGTCTGAACGTCAATGCCGAATGCCTCGGCTGGTTCAACGCCAGTCTGTCGCGTTTCATGGGAGAACGGGAAAGGTCGCCGATCACAACTCGCGCAGGTAGATGTCTTTGAACTGGACCAGCATAGGCGGGCCTTCGTGGACTTGGAGGGCCAGCTTGCCTTGTACGATCCGCTTCGGGTCGTTGTCGTCGAGCTCGCACATGTGACGTCGTTGATCTTCAGGATGATGTGGCCGGCCTTGGCCGTCACGATGTACTGGTTCCACTGGCCGGGCTTGACGGCTTTGAGCAGCTCATCCGGATTGCCGAGGCTGCCGACCACTCGGACCTTGCCGTCCTCGCCTACCACGGCCTTTTGTCCGCGCTCCGCCAGGATTTCACGCCGGGTGTACTCCATGATGACGCCGGTCCAGCGGCCGTCGGCGCTGAAATCGGCCTGGCAGCCGATCAGCGGCTCCTTCTCCATCCCCGTGCGCTCCAGGCTGCGGAAGTAGACGCCGGAGTTGCCGCTCTCGAGGCGGAATTTGAAGTGAAGCTCGAAGTCCCGCGGCTCGCCGCCGGTCCAGATCAGGAAGTTGTTCTCGCAGATCCGGCAGTCCGGCGTCGTCTGGCCCGTGATGACGCCATCCTTGGCGGACCAGATATCGGGATTGCCCCGCCAGCCGGAAAGGTCTCGTGCCGTTGAAGAGGCTCCGGAATCCCGGCCCCGGTCCGGCGGCAACCTTCGCGCTCGGCGTCGTATCCACCGGCAGATCGCCCAGCGCGAACTGCACGCCGGCCAGGATGTGCCCGAGGATCGCGGGATTCCAGTAGAGATGATGATTGTGCGCGAAGGACGTGTAGAAGACCCGGCCCTGGCCGTAGGTGCGAATCCAGCTCAGCGGATAGTCCGTCTCGCCGGGCCGGATGCCCTTGGCGGTTCGCGTCGCCTCGTCCGACATATCAATGCTGACCAGCACGCGGAGGTTCTCCCGTGGCGGATACGAGAACTTCGTGCGATACAGCTCATCGTTGGCTTTGAAGCCTTGCCCCTGGAACGCGGCATTGAGCGGGTGCCCGGGGTCGTCGATCTTCACGGCCCAGGTCCCCTCGGCGACCCACGGATGCCCGTCGAAGACGCCGCCGAGCAAGGCCGCCCCTTCGGGCCACTTGGCGAAATTGACCGTCGCCCCGTGGATGCCGACTATGCCTTTGCCGCCGTTCACGAAATCCAGGATCGCCTTTTGGGCGTCCGGACTGAAGTCGAGCTGACTGCTGTTGTTCAGGCAGATCGCGTCAAATTGCTTGAGGTTGGCCGCGTCGAAGACGGACATGTCCGTGCTGTGGACGACTTCATAGGCGCCGGTCTTGGCGCCCAGAGCCTCCAGGGCCTTGGCCCCATAGGGGATCGCCGTATGCACGTAGCCTTTGGTGAGATTGAAAACGAGCAGCTTGCGGGGCTTCGCCGGCACGGCCGGGGCCTTGGCCGGCGCCGCCGCCTCGATCTTCTGCGCCTCCTCCGGCGAGACGGCCCGCGCCTGTGGCACGAAGAGAGACAGACTGCACACTGTCATCGCTCCGGTCAGAATTCGCCATTGTTGTGCCATAGTCACGTCCTCCCTTTCACATTCTCATGCTCACGCGGCGTAGTGCCGGGCCACCTTGCGGATGGCCTCGGCCACGCCGGCGATGTACTGCTCGGTCATGCCTTCGTGGATCGTCACGCGGATGCCGGTCCGCAGGATGGCCTCCGCTTCGGGTGTCTGGTGCTTCGTGTAGTCCATCGTGGTCAGGCCGAACTCGCGCGACGGGCCAGCGGCCGGCGAAGAAGCCGTGCTGCTGGAACACCGGCTCGCGATGCAGCGGCACCGCGATGTAGCCGGCCGAGCAGGGCGCGCCTTCGGCCGCCAGGGCCTTGACGAACTGGCGCGGTCGCAGCGGAACGCCTCCGGCTTGATCCGGAAAAAGTAGAACCAGTAGACGCAGCGGTCCTCGGGATGAACCTGATGAGGCATCACGCCGGGCAGGCCGGAGATTTTCTCGGTGAGCAGGTTGCCGAGCCGGGCGCGCTGGGCGGCGATGGCTTCGAGCCGCGTCAGTTGCGCCGCGACCACCGCCGCCTGCGGCTCGCTCATGCGGTAGTTGGTCGAGAACGCCTGGAACCCGCCGCCCTTGACGCCGGTCGAACCCTTTGTCGCCGATACTTTTGCAGGACCGGGCCGAAGCGTTCGTCGCTCGACCCGACGACGCCGCCGTCGCCGCAGGTGATGTGCTTCGTGTTTTGCAGGGAGAAGCACGTCATGTCACCGACGGTGCCGATGGGCCGGCCGCGGATACTTGGCGCCCCAGGCCTGGCAGGAATCCTCGATCAATATCAGCTTGTGCTTGTCGGCGATGGCCTTCAGCGCGTGCAGGTCGCACGGGTTGCCACAGAGGTGCACCGCGATGATGGCCTTCGTTTTGGGCGTGATGCGGCGCTCCACGTCGGCCGGGTCGAGGTTGTAGGTGCCGGCGCCCAGGTCGGCGAAGACCGGCACGGCCTGCTGGTAGAGGACGCCGATGACCGTGCCGATATCCGTGATCGGCGAGGTGATGACCTCGTCGCCCGGGCCGATGCCCGCCGCCAACACGGCGATGTGCAGCGCCGCCGTGCCGGACGAGCAGGACTGGGCGTATTTCACCGGGCAGACTTCCTTGAACCGCTCCAACATCAGCGCCGTCTGCGGGCCTTTCCAGTAGAACAGATCCTGCTGCTGGAGCATGGCGCTCGAGTCGCTCGCGCTCGGGCTCGCCCCAGCGGATGCCGAGCGGACAACTTTGCTTCACGGCTTTCGCGCCGCCGTCGAGCGCCAGCTTCGCGGCAGGTTCGGCAGCGGTGGACTTCGTCCCGTCGAGGTTCGTCGCGAGCAACGCCGCCGACGACGTAGCGAGAAACTCCCGGCGGGACACTGCGCTGACGGGCCGGGCCGAAGCGGAGGAACGATGCTGGCTCATAGTCATCTCCTGAAGGCTATAAGAGGGCGTTTGAAAAGTCGGTTCAGCGTGGCATGGGCTTGGGGTCCCCAACGCAAGATTCCGCGTTGGGGGGCCCCTTCCAGCCCATGAATCATCGGCAGGATGCCGATGCCACAAAGCCCACGGGCAGGATGCCCGTGCCGCTTTTCAAACACCTTCTAACGGTTTTTCGCGAGCAATCGCCGCGCATTGGCGCAGCGGATCGCCCCCAGTTGTTCATCGCTCAACGGCGACTCTTGCAGTTTCAGCAAGGCCGATTCAAAGTAGAACACCGGCGCGTAAGAGCCAAACAGCACGCGGTTGGGCGGCACCTGGGCCAGGAGGCCGGCGACGCCGCCCACGCCTTCCAGCATGGCAATCTCGACGTACACCTCGCCGGCGGCCATCAAGTCGGCCAGCGCCTGAACCCGAAGGACGCGCTGCGAGTTCGAGCAGCACGAGCCGAAGACCGGGCGTTTGTTTCAGCAGGCCGGGCAGCCCGGTGACGCTCGTCGGCTCGACGCGCAGCAGCGGATGCATCGTCCGCTCATCTTCCATGATCAGCGTCAGTTGGACGATCAAGCCGCGCTCGGCCGCCAGCCGCAACAGTTTCGCAAAGTCGGGGTCGTCGAGCTGTGTAGCCGTGGTAGTTCGGGTGCAGCCGAATCCCCGGCATGTGGTGCTCTTCGACGCAGCGACGCAGATCGTCTTGCCAATCGGGCAGCTTCGGATTGACCGAGCCGAACGGCACGAGCAGCCCATCCCCGTGACGGCGGCACTCGTCCGCGAGCCGCGCGTTCACCGCGGCCATGTCCCGGTGCAGGAGACCGTCAACACTGCCGACCCACGCTTGCACCACGCCGTGACGGCGCAGCCGGGACACGAGGTCGGCCGTATCGTCGCCCGGCAGACGGCGCAGCGGCCAGCGCCCGAGATAGGTGTTGACGTCAATCAGTCCGCCCGATGTGGCGGCGGCCTGCCCGCCGCGCGCTGCGGCCAGCGTCCCGACGCCTGTGGCGGCGGCGGCCATCTGGAGAAAGCCGCGACGGTCCAGGGCAGCGATGGATTGTACGCCCGTCACGGAGAGCGTTTGAAGAGTGGCACGGGCATCCTGCCCGTGAGGCTTTGTGGCATCGGCATCCTGCCGATGATTCATGGGCAAGATGCCCATGCCACGAGGAACCGGCCTTTCAGGCACCCTCATAGACGGACTCCTTTCTCGCGCAGAATGGGCTCCAGGATTCGCTTGAGATTGCCGGCGAGAAGGAGGCGTTTCGCCGGAGCGGGAATATCCGCGCCCAGCACCTTCGCCAGTTGCGAGGCGAAGCTGCGCCCGCCCGCGTCGCTGCCGTAGAGGACCCGTTCGGCGCCCAGCTCGCGCACGGCCATCTCGGTGAAGCCCGCCGTGGGATCGCTGCCGCAGAGCTCGGCATGGACCTGCGGGTACGGGCGGATCGCGCGGATGCCGCTGGCCCACTCCCCGCCGGTGTGGGCGCAGATGATCGTGGCATCGCGGATGGCGTGCGGCGAGTTGGGCCACGTCCCGCGGCGTGGACTCGCCGGGGAGATTGCCGGTGATCTTCTGCCAGTAGTGCTGCAGCACGGGCACTTTCAGCTCCGTGGCGCGTGCGACGATCGGGTCGAGGGTCGGCTCGTTGCAGTGTTGGGCGACCCAGAGTTTCACGCCCACCATCGGGCCATCGCGCACACAGCGGTTGAGCTCATCCAGACTGGCCTGCGTGTGCTTCGGGTTCAGATAGACAAAACCAAAAGCGCGGTCGGGAAAGTGACGCAGCGCCCGCAGCACATCGTCGTTGTCCCGGCGCATCGTCTCGGGCGACGGATCTTCACTCCAACTCATGCCCATGAAGACGCACAGCCGCGCGATGCCCAGGCGGTCGGCATATTCGAGCAGCTTGCCGAGGCGCGCCTCCGGCGTGTCCCCGGGCACACCGGACAGGTGCGTGTGCACATCCCAGATCTCGAGCTTGTCCGTTGTCATCATAGCCGTTTCTCGGCCCCGCACCGCGGAGCCAGTTCATCGTGGCATGGGCTTGGGGTCCCCAACGCAAAATTCCGCGTTGGGGGGCCCCTTCCAGCCCATGGATCATCGGCAGGATGCCGATGCCACAAAGTCCCACGGGCAGAGCCTGCCCCCGCGTAGGCGGGGGATGCCCGTGCCACTTCTCACATACCCTCTCAGCGCGTTCATCCTTCCAAGGGGACGATCCAGAGGTTGCGGAAGCTGACCTCGTTGCCGTGTTCCTGGAGCAGGATCGGGGCGGGCTTCGGGCCTTCCTGCTGGCCGGCGCCGGTCTTCCGCGGCACCTCGACATTGTCGTGGATCAGTACACCATTCTGGAAGACCGTGATCCGGGCGTTCTGCGTCTTCACGGGCTTGCCGTCTTTGTCCGCCCAACGAGCGGCACGGAAGAGAATGTCGTAGCTCTGCCACTCGCCCGGCTTCTTGCTGGCGTTGGTGTCGGGGGCCTTGAACGTGTAGATGCTGCCGCCCTCGTTGTTCTTCGGCTCCTGGCCGAAGGAATCGAGGATTTGCAGCTCGTAGCGGCGCTGGATGTAGATGCCGCTATTGCCGCGGCCCTGGCCCTTGACGTTCGCCGGCATCTGCGGCGTCTTGAACTCCGCGTGCAGGATGAAGTCGCCGAAATCACGTTTGGTCATGATGGAGCCGGTCTTGGGCACACACTGCATGACGCCATCCGCGATCTTCCAACCGATCTCGCCCTTGCCGTCGCGCTGCCACTGGGAGAAGTCCTTGCCGTCGAACAGGACGATGGCCTTCTCGGGCCGGGCGGCTTCGACTGTCACCTGCGGCGGATTGGCGTAGTCGTTCCAGATCCGCTCGATCTCGGCCACGTCGGGCTTGCCCTCGTGGACGAACCAGCGATACCGGAACACGTGATCCTCGCCCGGCTTCATCTCCCACGCGCCGATCTGCGAAGGACAGAAGTTGAAGAAGGTGTAGTTGGTCGGCTCGGGCCACAGCCGCATCGGCTCGGGGTGCCGGAAGTTCTTGGGATTGCTGAAGAACGTCACGCCCTCCACCTGGCCGTCGATCGTGCCGAAGCAGTCGCACCAGCGGGCCCGCGTGCCGTGACCATCCTTGCGGGTCTTGCCCTCGCTGGTCAGGTAATCCGCCTCCGGACCCTTCCACTGGCGGGTCGCCCGGTAGCCGAATCCGCCGTAACGATACTCATCCTGAATCAGAGGCTGGTCGGCCACGCAACGCTGCGTCGATTGGAAATCCACGAGCCAGTACTTCTGCGGCCCGCCCACGTTGTAGACGCGCACGTCCCAGACTTCCTTGAGAATGGTCTGCTCGCCCTTGGAGGTCTTGAGGGCGACGTGGTCCTGCTCCGACTGCCAACCGCCGTAGACCGAGCCGGTGGTCGTGGACAGGTACTTCGAGAACCGGACCGTCCCAGTGCCGTCGCCGACGTTCCAGAAATCGACCATCTTGCCCTCGAAAGTCGTATGGGTCCAGGGCATCCAGATGCCCAGGTGGTGGAGATGGTCCGGCGGGTTGATATCGGTCAGCACGTTGCCCTTGGGCGACCACAAGGGATGGATGAACGCACTGTGGTCATACAGCGACAGCTTCGCATCCGGGACCTTGGCCACACCCTTCGGGGCCGGCCACATCGCATGCTGGTACTGCATCACCTTGGCATCCCCCATGCGAATCTGAAGGTCCTTGTCGCTCTTGACGGCGGCGACCACCCGATCCGCCCGAGTCTCCCCGGCGACCAGCTCATAGACCCTCTTCTGGCCGGCGGGCAGCGTGCCGGCGAGAATCCAGTGCAGTCTTGGCGTCGGCCCCTGCTCGACCTGCGCCGGCACCGTCACGCGCTCGGAGCCGCGGACCTCCTGCAGCGACAGCGCCTGCCCCGCCACGGCCTGTGGCACCGACGCCAGCGGCACCGAGACCGGCGTATCGGTCCGCGCGTACTGTCCCGCCTCGACCGTGATCGTCGCCAACGGTGCGGCGACCGCCGACCCGCCGGAGAGAAGACTTCCGAAGACAACGAGGGAAACGACCATCACCAATGCCGACCAACGTGCATGCATCGCGGTACTCCTTTCTTGAGTCACCTAAAGGCACCCATCCTCCCCGCCGCTGCGACGTTCGATTCTAACACCGCCCCGTCCCGGCAGCAAGCGCCGCCTCGCCGCCGGCTCTTATCCGGGTGGCAGCGGCAAACGGAGTCCTCGGAGCTTGCCGATGGTCCCTCGCATTCGCAAAACCATCGGCACGCTGACGCAGGGTGCCATGCCTACGCCTCGTAGGCATGCCTGTCGCGCTGGTTTGGCATGTCTGCGCAAAGCCGTAGACATGGCACCCAGGCGCGGTACGGGCTTGCGGTTTCGCCCGTTCGGAGTACCGCGTTCACGCGGCTGGTTTGGAGTACCGCCTTCAGGCGGGTCAACTGTCCGGACGGCACCCGATTTCAGGCGATCCGTTCGTGGGGGCGAATGATTACTCGCCCCTACAGCGTTTACGCGCTATGGAGCCGGCTGCGCCGGAAGACTCTCAGACCCGCCTGAAGGCGGTACTCCGAACGGCACTGAGGATTGACGACCTCGTCACCCCCGACTCCGATCCGCCGTGGGAACTGTGAACTGATCGAGGTGTATTCGCCAGGTGAGCGGCCTTGCCTTCGCGTGAGTACGCGATTATGATGGTCTCTGGAGCCGGAAGGCTCCGCTGATTTGTGCGTGGGGCGTGCCTTTCCTGCGAGTGGGACGCTCGCGAGGCTGTTGACCGTGACCTACCCCACGGACATACAGGCGTCACTCGCCCGCCTGCTGAGACACTGCCGAGAGGTCGGAACATACAGAGGACAGTAGGAGTCAGACCGATGAGCGGGCCTGATATGGATAGGATCACGCAGCATCTGGAGGCGGTGCTGGTCAAGGAGCGCCACAAGGCCATGGAGTACACGTTCCTGACGGTGCTGTGCACACCGGCATTCGTCGTGCTGGGCGCTCTGTTTGTCGCGTTCGTTGCGGCCTATATCGTTTCGCAGTCTCCTCGGCGGTTTGACCTGGATGCGATGACGTTCTATACAGCGGTCAGTGTCTTTCTGGCGTATATGGTGGCGGGTACGATGAGAAACTCGGTTTCCTCTGCGGAGGGGTTGAGATTCGACAGGATGTGGATCACCGGTGCGGCTCTGTTCCTGGTGCTGCTGATCTTGACCTACGCCACGTCGTTGCCGCAACAGCACGCCTTGCTGTTCGGTGTCCTCTACGCGATGGTCGGCTTCCTGATCCTCGGATTCGTCAGCCAGACACTGCCGCCCGACCACGGCGCTCAGGACGTTGACACTGAGGCGACGAGGATCGGCCTGGTGCTGGCGGTCCCCAATCTCGTCACCTCGGCCTATCGGGAGCTTCTCTCTGTCTCGTGGCTCTGGTTCCCGCCGACGCCCGGCGAGATACGAATTGCCGCCATGGTCCTGTGCAGGCTGGCGACGGAGCAGAACCGGCCGCTCAATTGTGATCTTGTTGAGGAACGGATCACGATGCTTCTGTCCGGCCTCAAACTGATCCACGTTGAAAACCAGCATCTCCAACTGACCGCGAAGGGTCTCGATTTCACACAAATGGCCATGCGGGTGCGCTATGACTGAGCCGGAGGAAAAAACCGCGGTCATCAACCGGCCGAAGAGGGCTTGGTATTCCCGCGACATCCGGCTTCTCGCCGGGGTTCTCTTGTCCTATGGGGGCTTTCTTGGTGGTGTTCATGTCATCGCCTACCTGTTGGGGCTCCAGCGAACGCTTTCGTGTTGGGTTGCGGTTGTGCCTCTGGCGTTGGCCGTGCTGACAGTGGTGCTGCTCATTGGTTTGGCTCTCCGAATGGCTCGCGCCTGGCGAGGGCACATCCAGGATAAGCGTCAACTCGTAGGGTTGCGGCTTCTGGCGGTCGTCGGTATCGCGACCTATCTTGTGCTTCCTTTCACCCGGCTCGGTTGGCCGCCCTACAAAACGTTCACACGCGCCTTCAGAAAGTACACTCTTGCGAACGTGGACCTCGACGCCACGCGAGCCTGGCTGAACACTCTGAATGGGAAGTACGACCCGAACTACACCTACGATCTGGAATCGGGGGCCACGATCGAGGACTGGTGGCCCGAGGCAGGATCGTGGGCAAAGGCAATCACTCCCCTGGGCCCGGTCTCTGCCGAGTTGTCGCCTGATGGCAACGGGCATCCGGCTGTCCGGATAAGGTGGGTCGGGCCGCCGAATAGTTGGGGGCTTGTCGTGGGCAGCAAAGACATGCAAACCCCGCCAAGTGATTTCTCGAGGTACAGCGAATACCGCGTGCCGTTGGATTCGGGCGCGTACGTCTGGCATGAACGGGGCGGTCTGTGGAGACTGCTACGAGCGTTGATCGCGGGAACATAATCCGCACGTGTGGATTTCGCCGGTGATCCCTACCGTCTACCGCCCTCTCCGATGATATTCTCCGTGGTCTCCGTGCCCTCGGTGGTGAGGGATTCTGGGGACGCCATACTCAACTTGAGACGCAAGCCATATCCGCCGGAAGGACGTGTTGGCGGTACTCTATGGGGCGGACTTGCGGGTTCTGTCGCCCACGCCCAGGAGCAAGGCAGGAACAGAGATGTCCTCATCGAGATCATCCCAATGCAGGCCTGTTCCCCCGCCGCTCACCACATACTTCATCCGCTCCGCAGGCGTAGCGTTGAGAAGACGGGGAAAATACGCCAGCGGGACACCGAGCGTGCGCCCGTCTACCAAATCTACCCACATGGTGTCCTCATCGAACCTGACCTGTTTTGCCAGAGCCTCAGACACCAAAGTGCTCATTCCAGTACCTCCGAATCAATTCACGGTTCTCGATGGCAACGCCCAGCAGTTCGCGCAACTCACCAGAAGTCAACCCGTACGCGCGGGCAATCCCGGGATCCGGCTCCAACCAGAACTTCGCCACACACTCCGCCTTTCTCACGTGGATGTGCAAGGGCTCCAACGGGTCACCCTCGTTCGAATGAAAGAAGAACCGGAACCCCTTATATCTGAATACGACGGGCATTGAGTCAGGTTACACTATGACGACCGACAAGTCCAGGTCTTTCTGCCGACGAATGGTTGCTTCAAGCTTGAAACCTGGTTCGGCGTGCATTATCTTGAGGCCCGAAAGGCTGTCAAATGCAGTCTTGCGCAGCAAGATAGGAGAGAGAACATGATCCTGTGGTCCTCGACAGAACGGCCTAAGCGGCCTGAAGGCTGACCTTCTAAGCCCCTCCGGCCTCGCCCCTGCCCCCGGGATTGGGGAAAAACCCGATGCGGCGTGGGGCCGCCTCTGTTAGCATACCAGTAGAACCGCTTTCTGGAAGACTTAGTGATTATGACTGAAGGGCGTTGGGAGCTTTATTCGCATCCGTCGGACATCGGCGTTCGCGGCGTCGGGCCGACGAGAGAGGAGGCGTTCGCGCAGGCGGCGCTGGCGCTGACCTCGGTTCTCACCGACTTGGGGAAGGTGCAGCCGAAAGAGGCCGTGGACATCGAATGCAAGGAACAAGACGATGACCTGCTCTTCTTGTGCTGGCTCAGCTCGCTGCTCTATGAGATGGACACCCGCCGGATGCTGTTCAGCCGGTTCGAGATCGAGGCCATCGAAGGAGGGATCAAGGCCAGGGCGTGGGGCGAGCCGGTCGAGGTCGCCCGGCATGAGCCGGCCGTCGAAGTCAAGGCCGCGACCTACGCGGATTTGAAAGCCGAGCGGCAAAGCGACGGCACCTGGATCGCCCAGTGCATCGTCGATGTGTGAGGAATCGAAGTTTGAAGTGAATGAAGGATGAAGTCCCCCCCAACAATCCAACATCAAAAATCCAAACTTCCCGGTGAGGAGCAACGGAATGTTCGCTGAGAAACTGAAGAAGCATGGGGAAGCCCAGTGGGTGATCGAGCCCTTCGGCAAAATGCGGGTGCCTATCATCGTCTTCGCGGATGAGGGGCTGATCCGGGATATGGACGAGCAGGTCTACCAGCAGGCGGCGAACGTGGCGGCCCTGCCGGGGATCGTGAAGGCGTCCTATGCCATGCCGGACGCCCATTGGGGCTATGGCTTTCCGATTGGCGGCGTCGGGGCGTTCGATCCGGACAACGGCGGCATCATCTCCGCGGGCGGGGTCGGCTTCGACATCTCCTGCGGCGTGCGGTCCCTGCACACCGGGCTGACCTTCGATCAGATCAAGGGCAACGAGAAAGAGCTGGCCGACGTGCTGGCCCGGCGTATCCCGGCCGGCGTCGGCAGCGAAGGCAAATTCCGCGTCACGTCGCTCGAAATGGACGACATGCTGCAAGGCGGCGCCCTGTGGGCCGTCGAGCAGGGCTACGGGCAGCGCAGCGATCTGCGGCGGATCGAGGAGAACGGCCGGATGCTGGGGGCCGAGCCGAGGTACGTCTCGGATCACGCCAAGCAGCGCCAGGAGAAGGAGGTCGGCACACTCGGCTCGGGCAATCACTACCTGGAGGTGCAGCGGGTCGCGGCGGTCTACAGCGACGAACTGGCGAAAGCCTTCGGCATCGCCCTCAACGACATCATGGTGATGATCCACTGCGGCTCGCGCGGCCTGGGCCATCAGATCGCGACCGATTACCTGGCCAAGATGATCAAGACCGCCAGGGAGGAAGGCATCGAGCTGGCCGATAAGGACCTGGCTTGCGCGCCGATCAAGTCGGAGGTGGGCAAGCAGTACTACGGCGCGATGTGCGCCGGGATCAACTGCGCCCTCGCGAATCGCCAAGTGCTGACCCATCTGACGCGGCAGGCCTTCGCCGGACCTCTTCCCGCGAGCCAATCTGACGCTGGTCTACGATGTCTCGCACAATACCTGCAAGGTGGAAGAGCACGAGATCGACGGGCAGAAGAAGAAGCTGTACGTGCACCGCAAGGGCGCAACGCGGGCGTTCGGGCCGGGACACCCCTCGCTGCCGGAGGATCTGCAGGCGACCGGCCAGCCGGTCCTGATCGGCGGCACGATGGGGACCGCCTCGTTCATTCTGGCCGGCACGCACGGAAGGCATGACGTTGTCCTTCGGCTCGTGCTGTCACGGGGCAGGCCGGGCCATGAGCCGCAGCCAGGCCACCAAACGCTGGCACGGCAAGGACGTCATCATGCACCTGGCCCAGAAGGGCATCATCATCAAAGGCGCTTCGCCGCGCGGCATTGCCGAAGAGGCGCCGGGCGCGTACAAGGATGTCACGGCAGTCGTCGACGCCACCGAAATCGCCGGCTTGGCCAAGAAGGTCGCCCGCCTGGAACCGCTGATCTGCGTCAAAGGTTGACCGACGTTTTGGAGCCTCTATCAGAATGAAAACGCAGCAAGCATCATGTCATTGCGAGCTTGGGGCGGCCTTGGGCCGCAATCAAAGGCCTGAAGCTGTGAAACGCACGAAGGACAGAGAGGAACACCGTAGGACACGGATTCACACGGAGGAACACGGATTTTGAAGAGAACGCCGGATTCTCTGCGGCCGTCCCCCTCATTCCCTTTCCAGAATCCGTGTGAATCCGTGTCCATCCGTGTCGAAAAATCAGTGAAAATTGGTGTCCTTCCTGGTCTTCGACCTCCAAATGCTTGTCAAGAAAGCAAGATGTAGCGCCTTTGCAATGCAGCGAAGCAACCTCTCATGCGGCGGATTGAGATTGCTTCGTCGCTGCGCTCCTCGCAATGACATATTCGGGTTCGTTCTGTTAGAGGCTCTTGGACTCGGCGTTCCATCGCTCCAGGAGCTTGCGGATGGCCTGGGGGTCGGTCAGGCCCTGTTTGCGGTCGAGCGTTGGGGCCGGGCTTGAGGGAATAGTCGCCCGCGCCGGGGTCCTGGAACAGCGGGTCGGCCAGAACCGAATCGTCAGCACGGCGGCAATTCTCCGTGTCGGCCGTGTTCCGCCAAAAGGCGTTGGTGCCGATGACACTGTTGTCCTTGCCGCCTTTGGGATAAACGACCAGGGCCTTGGCATTGCCCTGGAAGATGTTGTCCGAAATGTTCAACCGGCAGGTGTCCCACATCCCGATTCCCGCATCCGTGGAATCGAGAATCCCATTGTTGCGGATCTGGAATTTGGCCTGGTAGAACGCCGCCACGCCCGCACGGTTGTGAAGCATCAAGGTATTGGTGATCGTCCCCTGCCCGTCCTTATTGCCCAGATAGATGCCGGAGACCTTGTTGTTCATGAGAAGGGAGTCTTTGACGTGGAGAGTCCCGCCCGTGCAGCGCAGGCCGTGGTATTTGAAGCCGGACACGATCGTCCGCTCCACGCGCAGCGTGCTGCGGTCATAACCCGTCACGCCCTGGTGCCCGCCGTCCCGGAGGAGGCAGTCCTTCGACGAGACCCTCCGTGCCCGGACCGTAGTTGATGACGTAGTCGAATCCCTCGAACCGGCAATCGCTGACCGTGGTCTTGGAACGCCCTCGATCCGGATGGCCATCGGCGCTCGCTGGGTGTTGCCCAGCGGAAGAAACGGCAGTTGCGAATCGCGGCTTTCGTATCCTTGACCGCCAACGCCACGGGCTGCTCGACACCCTTGACCCGCCGGCCAGTTGCCACTTGATCGTCAGTCCTTCGATGGAGACGTCCCCTTTGCCCCCGGCATCGATGGAGAGCGCGGGCCATCGGCCGTCACCTCCAGAATACACTCCGCCGCGGACGATCCTTTCAGCGACAAAGGCTTGGTAATCCGAACCGGCACGGTATGGGTGCCCTTAGGCACCGTGACCGTAGCTCCCGGCTGGGCGGCGTCAATCAGACGCTGCAACTCGCTGGGCGCTGCCGCCGGCTTGGGCCCAAGCCGGTTCGGGGCCGGTGCGTCTCGTCCCGTTGCTCGCGCGTCACCGCGCCGCGGCCCCGAGCCCTGCAACTGGACGTAGGCGAAAGCCGCCAACGTCTGACCCACGGTGGCCCTTCGCCCGCTGGGAAGCACAACCTCGGCATCCAGATGGTCGGCCCAGTGGCGGTCGGCCGTCGGTCGAGTTGGTCTGTATGCCCGCTTGGGAGAAGGCTTTGGCCGTCCACGCGGCCCATTCCGGGCCCTGCATCGCCTTGACCTCCTCGAAGAGGGGCACCAATTCCGGCGGCGGGTCATGCCGGCCGTCGGACCAACGCGCCACAAAGGGCGTGAAAGGCAGGACGGTGGTCTGCTGTGCCTTGATCTGGACCTTCGCATCGAGAAAACCGGGGACATCATCCGCTGCGAACATGGCTACATAAACCGTTCCTTCCGGCAGACCGTGTACCACCGTTCGGCCCCCCGGCATCCGATTGCCGCCGATGACCTGCTGAAAGAAGGACGGCGTCCAGCCGATAAACCCAAGGACCGGATCGGCCCCGGTCGGAGCGGTACTGAGGATCAAAAATGTCTCATCGTTGGGAACCTTCTGATCCATCCGCAGGGTGCCCGTACCCAAGGGTGCAGGACCACGTCGCTCGTGGTGTTTGCGGTCACGCGAACATCATTCGCCACGCCGTGCAGCTCGATCTCCTCGCCATTGACGTCCATCAGAGAGCGGATGGACGCTTTCTTTCTCCACGATTGGGCCACCAGGCGATACGACCTGACGGGGACCTTCGCGAACGTGAAGCGGCCGTCCGAATCGGTCATGGAAAAGAGGATCTCGCCGTCCCTGCCCTGCGTGCCCTCGGTGACGAACGGGTCGCAGCGGCCCCGCGTCCCAGCGGGACACGGCCGCCTTGCTCGCAGAGAATGACGGCGACGCCGGCCACCGGCTGTCCCGCGCGTCAATCACCTTACCCGAGATCCCTCCGGCAGAACCATTGGTGGCGTTCGAGGCACTAAGCGTCCCCGCCCACAAGCACCCCCAGCGTCAAGACCACCACGGCCACCATCATCGATGTCTTCATCCCGCCACGGTAGAGACACGCTCGATCCGACATAGACACCTCCTTTTCTCGGCTTTTCATGACTCGTGCGAGTATTGTGCCTCGTCCGGTCGGCGTAGGCAACGGGAAAAAACGTGGTCAAGGAGTATTTCAGAGGCTATCATTTGGCTGTCAGTTTTGTTCGCAGGACAGAAGCTATGCCTCAATTGTACGGCTTG
>CAVOUO010000013.1:0-95218 GCA_963699595.1 uncultured Planctomycetota bacterium | reverse complement strand
TTGAAGAAGCTATAGCAGAACTCCGTGTGGTCAAGCGTGATCTCTATGGCCGATGTGTGAGTATTTCATAGCATAATGGCAGAGTGTGTGCCCCCCAAAGAGAACCGGAGAAGAAAGCGGAAGGCAAGTTGCAGTATGAATTGGCGAAACGAGTGGAAGAAGCTGGCGGCGATCGTGGTCGTGTTCCTGGCGTTCTTCTGGCTGCCGGTGGGCTGGGCGCGATTCGACAACGCGGTCATGGAGTCGCTTCACCTGACCAAGTGGTACGCCCGCGAGCACGTGCTGCTGTGCCTGGTGCCGGCGTTCTTCATCGCCGGGGCCATCGGCGTGTTCGTCAGCCAGGCCTCGGTGATGAAGTACCTGGGGGCCAGGGCCAACAAGGTGCTGGCCTACGGCGTGGCCGTCGTCTCCGGCACGATCCTGGCGGTCTGCTCCTGCACGGTGCTGCCGCTGTTCGCCGGCATCTGGCGGATGGGCGCGGGCCTGGGGCCGGCCACGGCCTTCCTCTACTCCGGCCCGGCGATCAACGTGCTGGCCATCATCCTGACGGCCCGCATCCTGGGGCTGGAACTGGGCATCGCCCGGGCGGTCGGGGCGATCGGCTTCAGCGTCGTCATCGGCCTGATCATGCACCTGATCTACCGCAAGGAGGAACTGGCCAAGGCGAGGCGGCAGACGGCCATGCCCGAGCCGGAGGTCCGCCGGCCGCTGTGGCAGAATGCCGCTCTTCTTCGCGGTCATGATCGGCATCCTGGTCTTCGCCAACTGGGGCGCGCCGAACGACTTCGCCTTCCAGCTCGACGATGGCCGGCAGCTCCACGCCGCCGTGGTCAAGGCCCCGGAGAATCCGCCGCCGACGGGGCTTCCTATTCCCTGAAGGTCATCAGCGGCCCGGACGAAGGCGAGCAGATCTCCGTGCGCTGCCGTCGCGATCGCGGCCAAGACGCCGACACCCGGGCACGTGGACGACCATCTGGCAGAACAAGTGGCTGGTGACGGCCGGCTTTGCGGTCGGCCTTGGCGCTGATCCTGGTCTTCTGGTTCGGCATCCGGCTGGTGGAAGGTGGTCGCTGGCGGCGCTGCCGGCGGTGATTCTTGCCCTGGTTCTGCCCATGCAGGGCCTGATGGTCATGATTCCCTTCGCGGCGGCCGTCGTCGGCCTGTCGGCCATCACCAGCACCGACGAAGGGCGAGGCCGGGCGAGTGGTTCGCGGCCACCTGGACCTTCGCCAAGCAGATCCTGCCGCTGCTGTTCTTCGGCGTGCTGGTGGCGGGCTTCCTGCTCGGGCCGGTCGGACCACGAGGGGCTCATCCCCAGCAAGTACGTCGAGATGCTCGTCGGCGACAGCCCGGACACGCTGCTTGGCGATCACCGGCTGGGGCGGCGGCGGCATTCGAGAGCTTCGCCCGGGCCGTCTGGCCGCTCTGGACGAACTTCTTCGCCAGCGTCTTCGGGGCGTTCATGTACTTCGCCACGCTGACCGAGGTGCCGATCCTCCAGGGCCTGATCGGCTCGGGCATGGGCAAGGGTCCGGCCCTGGCGCTGCTGCTGGCCGGCCCGGCCCTGTCGCTGCCCAGCATGCTGGTCATCCGCAGCATCATGGGCACCCGAAAGACGGTCGTGTTCGTCTCGCTGGTGGTCGTGATGGCCACGATCACCGGCATGATCTTTGGCGAATTCTTCTGAGAACGAGTAACGCTGTGACCGAATCTCTCATAGGGACATTTCCGAATCGTGCCCAGTTCGACAAAGCCAGGGCCGCACTGGAGGGTCTGTCCCTGTCTTACCGGCTCATTTCGCGCCGGAGCCTGGCTTTGGCCGGGTGGGCGTTGCCTTCGCTCGTTCTGGATGAAGACACCCACAGGGCTTTGTACGCGCGCTGCGCCGATGCGTTTACGTGCGCCGGATGGGTGACGTATCGCCCGGCGACGATCCGTGTCCCGCAGCAAGAGCCGCCGAGCTTCGCCGACGACCGCTTCGGCGAAACGGCGATCATGGTCCTGGCTCCTTGCGTGGCCGATCCTGCCCGAATACGGCTGATCGCCCACCTTTCGGGCGACCTCACCGAGGTCTTTCCGTATCTGAACACCCAGATGCACCAGGCGTGCTTCAACCGCAACGGTCCGACCTTCACGTTCATGGACGGTCATCGGATGATCTCGTTATATCCGCGCCGGATCACCATTGCGAAGGCCGACGAGATCGTGGATGCCTGGCGAACGCTGGAGGCCATCCGTTGCCGAGTCAATGGCACGTGGGCTCATCGGGCTGAGATTACACCGTCCTACGAGATGCGCGAGAAGCCTCCGGCTGGAGATCTTCAAGCGGCTGCCCCGGACAAACTGCCGGGCCTGCGGGGAATTGACCTGCCTGGCCTTCGCCGTGAAGCTCTGGTCCGGCGGCGGGCAGCCTTCGCAGTGCCAACCGGTCTTTACCGGGGATTTTGCCCACTTGCGGCCGGCGCTGGTGGAAATATGCCGCGGATTGGGCGTGATGGACGGTATAAACATGGAGAAAGAAGCGACGATTCAGAAATAAGGAGTAAACCCGTGAAGAAACTACAAATCCTGGGTACCGGATGCCCCAAGTGCAAGAAACTGGCGGAGAATACAGAGACGGCCGCCAAGGCGCTGGGCATCGAGTGCGCCATCGAGAAGGTTACCGACATCAACGAGATCATGAAATTCGGCGTGATGATCACCCCGGCCCTGGCCGATTGACGGCCAAGTGAAGGTCGTCGGCAAGGTGCCCTCGCCGGAGGAGATCAAGAAGATGTTGGCCTGACCAAGAGCAGCAAAAGGAGAAAGGAAGACAGATGGGCAATCAACAATCCTGTGGGTGCGGTGGCGGAGCGAAATTGATCTTTGCGTGCAGCGGTGCGGCGGACGTAGGGGAAATTGCCGATAAGGCCGCCCGGAAGTTGACGCGCGACGGGAAGGGCCGTATGTTCTGTACAGCCGGTCTTGGCGGACGGATCAGCGGTATTCTCAAGACCACGGAGGCGGCCGAGGGCGTTCTCGCCATCGACGGTTGCCCGCTGAACTGTGTGAAGTCCAGCCTGGAGCAGGCGGGGTTCACCGCCTTCAAGCATCTGCAACTGGCGGACCTGGGCCTGGAGAAATGCCAGAGCCCGGTGACGGAGGAGAGCGTCAATAAAGTGATGGTACGGGCGGCGGAGATGATCGCCTCGTAGAAAGGATCACAGATGACCATGCGATGCTTTCTCATCGATGGTAGCGTGCTTGTCCTGTCTGGGTTGTCGGGCCGCCAACCCTTCGAATCCCCAAGACCCCGCCTCTTCGGCGGTTGATCCGGCCGCCGCTGTCGCTCAGGTCCAATCCACTGCGGCAAATACCGTGGTGTACGCCTACTATTTCCGTCAGACCTTTCGCTGCTTTACGTGTCAGACGATGGAGGAGATGGCCGCCCGCGCGATCCAGGAGAACTTTGCCCAGCAGATACAGGAGGGACAGGTGGTTTGGATGCCCGTGAACATCGAGAAGCCGGAAGGCAAGGTTCTCCAGCAGCAATTCAAGGTGCGGTCCAGTGAGCTCGTGCTGGCCCGCATGGAAGACGGCGTGTGCAAAAAGTCAAAGAAGCTCGATGAGTTGTGGGGACTCTCGGACCGCCCGGATGCTTACTCGAAGTACCTGGTGGACCAGATTCGCGCGTACCTGAGTTCCGCGCAGAGTGGGTGAGAGCATGATGCTGGCACAGTGCTGCAGTCCCGGTCCGGCGAATATCGCCTTCCTGCTGGCTACTGCGATAGGCATGTGGTGCCTCTTCGTATGGGTTCCTTCGGTATTGAGATCGAAAGGAGAAGGTACTATGAGTAAGATGCTGAAGATCGTGGTGGTCGCGGGTCTGGTCCTGGCCGTGGCCGCAATCGTGGCTGTCAAGCAACAAGGCAAGGGAGGTGACGCCGCACAGAGCGTGACAACGCCGGCGGTCGCTGCCACAGCGGTGGCATCGGGCGTGCCCCGCCTGGTCGATCTGGGGTCCGTCACGTGCATTCCCTGCAAGATGATGGCGCCTATCCTGGAGGAGCTCAAGAAGGAATATGCGGGCCGGCTGAGTGTCGAATTCTATCGACGTGGTCCAGAATCCGCACATGGCCCAGAAGTACAACATGAAGCTCATGCCCGACGCAGATCTTCTTCGACGCCTCCGGCCAAGAGCGGTTCCGCCACGAGGGATTCTTCGCCAAGGACGACATTCTGGCCAAGTGGAAGGAATTGGGCGTGGACCTGTCGGGACCCAGCTCGGCGACACCGGCCTTCGAGCGGCTCGACGCCGGCCAAGCCCGATGAGCGGCCCAAAGAGAGCATCTGCTACATGTGCGACGGTGACATCAATGCCAAGACGCTCGTGACCGTGCAGACGGACAAGGGACCGGTCCGGCTGTGTGGCCCGCACTGCTACTTCATCATGTATTCCTGCTTGACGGAAGACAAGGCCAACTTCGAGAAGAAAGTCACGGTCACGGATTGGGCTGCGGGTAAACCCATCCCACTTTCGCGAAGCCGCCTTTCTGTATGGTGAGGATGAAACGACCGGCAAACCCTGGATCAAGAGCCTTTGCCGGCCGGGAGGCCGCCGTCGCGGAACGAGCCGCCAGCGGGGGAAGTGTCCTGGCCCTGGCCGCACTCCAGCAGAAGGAATTCTCCCATCGCTGCGGATTCTGTGATCGTGCCTGCTATCCGCAGGACGCCTCCGAAGTCATCGTGGAAGGCGGAGTACACACCTGGGGCTGCTGCTCCCACTGCGCCTTGGGCGTGGCGGCCCGGACCGGCAAAAACATCGAAGTGCGTGAGAAAGACCGCCTGACCAAGCAAGCCATTGTCGTCAAGACGCTCGACGGCAAAGTCGCCTCGCTGGAACCGGCGACCGCGGTCGCATGGTTCGGCCAGCGCAAGAAGCCCGACGGCACCTGGACCTCCGCCGGCTGCTTCCACCAGGGCTTCTTCACGAGTGCCGACAATCTCAAGAAGTGGGTCGAGCAGAACCCCTGCGAAACGGGCCGGCTGATCAGCATCAGCCAAGCCCTGGCCGACAAGATGAAGCTGTCGCCCGACCAAATTCAGAAAGCCTGCAAGATCGGCGAATGTGCACCGAAATAGCCACCCATCGATCCACATGTGAAGGACATTGCCATGAAGATAAAGGGTATTCTTCCAGCCGTGATTGTGCTGTTCGGATTGTCTGCCCTCTGGGTCCAGGCAGGTGAACCGGCGGCACCCAAGGCCCAAGTCGAGAAGAAACCTGCCCTGGTAGGCGAGGTCTATCCCGGCTTGGCTTCGAACAGCCTGACCTATGCGAGATTGTCGGACCTGCCTACCGGAATACTCCTGAAGGCACAGGGCCTTACTCTCACAGACAAAGAGGTAGCCGGTCAGATCGCCAAAGCGCCGCAGGAGATGCAGGCCCAGCTTCAAAAGAACACCTTCTTTATGCTGGAGAACCTGGCGACACGTCAACTCCTGGCTCTGCAGGCAAAGTCCAAGAGCCCGGAGCAGAAGGATGCCGCGCCGTCGGATGAGCGTGAATTGGTCCAGCGCTACCTGGGAGAGCTGGTCGCCAACGTGCAAGTCAGCGACGTGGAGGTGGCCAGCTTCTACCTGGAGAACAAAGACGCCTGCGGCGGCGCGACCCTGGACCAGGTGAAGGATCAGTTGAAACAACTCGTGCTCCAGCAGAAGCAGCAAAGCCTGGTCGATGAGCACATCCGCACGTTGGGTGAGCGTATGTCCATCGAAGTCTCCGCGGCTTGGACGAAGGAACAATCCGTGCTGGCCAGGGACAATCCTGTGGACAAGGCCCGGTTCAGCGGCAAGCCCTCGCTGGTGGATTTCGGCTCCACGGGATGCCGGCCCTGCGAAATGCTGGCTCCCATCCTGGAGACCCTGAAGGACAAGTACGCGGGCAAGGTGAACGTACTGTTCGTTCACGTCGGCCAAGAGCAGATCCTCGCCGCGCGGTACGGCATTCAGACCATCCCCATGCAGTTCTTCTACGACAAGGATGGCAAAGAGGTCTTCCGCCACGTCGGCTTCTGGCCGCAGGAGGAGATCGAGAAGAAGCTGGCGGAAATCGGGGTCCAATAGGTCATGGAGAAGCTGTTCACAACTTTGACGCACGCCGTCGAGGGCACGCCCGCGCTTGCGGTCACGGCCGCGTCGTCTGGGGGATTCTCAGCGTTGTGCTCAGCCCCTGCCATCTGTCCAGCATCCCGCTGATTGTGGGCTTCATCGGCAAACAGGGCCAGATGTCCACGAAGCGGACTTTTGCCATTTCCTCGTTCTTCGCCGGTGGGATTCTCATTACGATTGCGGCCGTGGGTGCTGTCACGGCCGCCGCCGGCCGGATGATGGGCGACGTGGGACGCTATGGCAACTACTTCGTAGCCGCCATCTTCTTTCTCGTCGGCCTGTACCTGCTGGACATCATCCCCCTGCCCTGGTCGGGTCCCGGCCAGATCGGCATGAAGCGTAAGGGCCTGCTGGCCGCGTTCCTTCTTGGCCTGATCTTCGGCATTGCCATCGGCCCCTGCACGTTCGCCTACATGGCCCCCATGCTGGCCGTCACCTTCCGGGTGGCCTCCACCGCCCTGCTGTACGGAATCGTCCTGCTCGTCGCCTATGGCGTCGGCCACTGCTCGGTCATCGTCCTGGCCGGCACCAGCACCGGGCTCGTCCAACGTTATCTCAACTGGAACGAGAAATCCCAAGGGGCCGTCATCGTCAAAAGGATCTGCGGCGTCCTGGTCCTGCTCGCCGGCTTGTATCTGATCTACATCGCGCAGTAAGGGCCTGTTGGCGCAACCAAGGCAATTCAGCATCTGTAAAGGAGGTATGGAGTATGGATCGAAGGGCATTCCTGACCACCACACTGGCCGCGGGCACGACGGGATCGGTGGCCACCTCGGCTGTCGCCGGTGACCACAAAGCCGTCAAGATTGTGGGCGTATCATGCAGCCCTCGCAAGGGCAAAACCACAGCCGCCGCACTGAGCATCTGCCTGGAAGCGGCGAAGGCCGTTCCCGGCGTCGCCACGGAGCTGATCGAACTGGCGGGCCGCAACATCGGCGTTTTCGACCCAGCCGATCCCAAGGCCAGTCAAGGCGGATTTGCGGACCTTATTCCTGTCCTGTCCGACCCGAATGTCGGCGGCATCATTGTCGGAACGCCGGTCTACATGGGCAATATGACCTCCTTGTGCAAAGCCTTCCTCGACCACTGCATCGTCTTCCGCCAGCAGAAGTTCGCCCTGGGCGGCAAGGTGGGCGGGGTCGTCGCCGTCGGGGCGGGCCGCAACGGCGGGTTGGAACTGGCGCTGCGATCCGTACAGGCATCGCTGCTGTGCCAGGAGATGATCGTCGTCGGCGACGGCCAGCCCACGTCCCATTTCGGCGCGGCGCTCGTCAACGACGGCAAGGACAGCATTGCCGGCGACACCTCCGGAGTTGCCACGGCCAAGAATCTCGGCCGCCACGTCGCCCGAGGTCGCTCTGAAGCTGTGCGAACCGGCACTTGATCCCACCGACCCGGCCACCACGCGGCCGCTTGAAAGACAGCCACGATTCTGCAGATCGGACGAACACGCCACGCTGAAGATAAGGTTTCATATCGAACATCCGCCGCTCGCCGTTCTCGAAGACGACTCTCCAGCCGATAATCATCCCGAGGATGAACAGCTTTTACGTACGGATTCATGGGCATATCCTACTTCAATGGCTCGATCTTGAATACGTCTTCGCCGTTCACCGCCAACTCCCAATCTGCGAGCAATTCTTCGCGGTGGATTTCGATCCACGCCTGCACCATGCGAGCCTTGCCAGGCGGCAACTCGCCGGCCAATACTTCCCCGTCCTCAAGATTGAACACCGACCGCTTTCCAGCATACTCGGCGTGCAAATGGGGCACATGATGCTGTTTATCATCGTAGAAATACATACGGATCACGATGCCATAGAACATTGACAGAATCGGCATGCTTATTTCTCCTGCACCTACAGTCAATATTGTAGGTACGTCCTTGCCGGCTGTCAACAGGTCCGGCGAATCGCCAAACGTCATGACCGTGTGGACGAAGCATCCCTGACGCTGGAAGTCTGCCTTGCCGAACAATTTTGCCATTGACACGTAACTCTGCTATAGTATAATTCGTTATATGGCGAAATATAGTAGGTGTATATGCGTGAGGTTTTGGACATAACGAAGGCTCTGGCCGATGGGAATCGGCTGCGGGTCCTGATGGCCCTGGGGGGCGGCGAGCTGTGCGTCTGCCAGATCGTGGAGCTGCTGCGATTGGCTCCTTCCACGACCTCCAAGCACATGTCCATCCTGCGGCAGGCCCGGCTGGTGGAAAGCCGCAAGGAGGGCCGCTGGATGTACTACCGGCTGCCGGACCGCGATGCCCGCAAGGCGGTCAAGGACGCCGTGGCTTGGGTGCGGCGTCATCTGGCCGAATCGCCGCAGATCGTGCGGGACGGGAAAGAGCTTCAGAGAATCCTCAGCATGGACCCGGAAGAAATATGCAAGGGACAGTGCAAAAGCTGAAGGTGCTGTTTTTGTGCACGGGCAATTCCTGCCGGAGCCAGATGGCCGAGGGCTGGGCCCGCTGCCTCAAGGGCGATGTGCTTGAGCCTTATTCGGCGGGGATCGAGCCGCACGGACTCGATCCCAGGGCCGTTAAGGTCATGGCCGAAGCCGGTATTGACATCTCCGGCCAGCGCTCCAAGGGTGTCGAGGAGCTGAAAGACATTCACTTCGATTATGTGGTGACCGTTTGCGACCAGGCCCATGAATCGTGTCCGCTGTTTCCGGGCCGGACGAAGGTGATCCACGTCGGCTTTGACGATCCCCCGCGGTTGGCCAAGGAGGCCAAGAACGAACACGAGGCTCTGAGCCACTATCGCCGGGTCAGGGACGAGATCCGCCGGTTCGTCGAGTCGTTGCCGGAGAGTCTGGAGCAGACGAGGAGTCCGGATCATGGAACCAAAACGTAATGTGTTGTTCTTGTGTACGCATAATAGCAGCCGCAGCCAGATGGCGGAGGCGTTTCTGCGCAAGTACGCGGGCGACCAGTTCCATGCGTATAGTGCCGGTCTGGAGCCTACGGAGATTCACCCGATGACCCGCCAAGTCATGGAGGAAGTCGGTCTGGACCTGGAGGGCCAGTCGGCCAAGGGTGTGGAAACCTATCTGGGCAAACTTCCGGTCAACTATCTCATCATTGTATGTGAGACGGCCAACCGCCGATGCCCGTACACCTGGCCGGGAGTCCATCAGCGGGTGTTCTGGCCGTTCGAAGACCCCGACACGGCCCAGGGCAGTCAGGAAGAGAGACTCGAGAAATTCCGGCAGGTGCGCGGTCAAATCGAGCAGCGAATCAAATCGTGGCTGACCGAAGTCCGTCAGCAGGAGCCTCAAAGGACATGACACCATCCGAAGGTATTGTCAACCCCGCCTGGACTTGGGCGGATCGGCTGGGGGCCGTGGCCGTTCGCTGCAATGTCGGTCGGATGCGCTACACTGTGGAGCCGGGTCTGTACGCCGTGAACGGGCCGGGGCCGGATGCTCCCGTATTCGTTTCGGCGAACTACAAACTCTCGTTTGACCACCTTCGGCGTGCGTTGGACGGCATTTCCGGGTGGATACTCGTGCTCGACACCAAGGGCATCAATGTCTGGTGTGCCGCCGGCAAGGGGACTTTTGGCACGACCGAGTTGATACAGCGAGTTGCGGCCGTAGGCCTGGCCCAGCAGGTCTCCCACCGGACTCTTATTGTCCCGCAGTTGGGTGCGCCTGGCGTGGCAGCGCACGAGGTGCATAGGCAAACCGGCTTTCGGGTGGTGTATGGGCCTGTCCGGGCCGGGGACATTCCTGCCTTTCTGCGGAACGGGATGAAAGCGGATGCCGACATGCGAACCGTGCGGTTCCGCCTTGCCGACCGCCTCGCGGTGGTTCCCGTGGAGTTGATTATCTCGGCCAAGTACGCCTTCCTTGTGGCGGCGGCTTTCGCACTTTTGGCAGGGTGGCGCGGCGGCGGTTGGGCTTGGAGCACGTTCGGAAAGGAAGGCTGGATCGCGGCCGCATCGGCCTTGGGAGGATACATCTTTGTCGGCATTGCCGTTCCAGGCTTACTGCCGTGGTTGCCGGGTCGGGCCTTCAGCGTCAAGGGGGCCTCTGCGGGACTGCTGGCGTGGCTGGTACTCTGGGCGACGGGACCCTACACGCGTGTCATTGATCTCGCGGCATGGCTGATCCTGCTGTGCGTGATGGCGTCTTTCCTGGGGCTGAATTTCACCGGCGCCTCGACCTATACGTCACTGTCCGGCGTCAAGAAGGAGACACGCATCGCTATCCCGGTGTTGGCCGCCGGTCTCATCGCAGCTCTGGGCCTCTGGATACGAGCGTGTGGCATCTTATGAGAGGTGGAATATGGGCGTGTACTTGAAGAATGTCGTGACTCTGGGCCTGGATGCCGACAAGTGCGTCGGGTGCGGCCAGTGCACCGAAGTCTGTCCGCACGCCGTCTTCGTCCTCCGGGAGAGCAAGGCCCGGATTGAAGATCGAGATGCGTGCATGGAATGCGGCGCCTGCGCCAAGAACTGCCCGGTCGGGGCGATTTCCGTCGAAGCCGGCGTCGGCTGTGCCCAAGCGGTTCTGCATAGCTGGACCACCGGCAAGACGGAGTGTTGTGGAGAGAACTCTTCCTGTTGTGGACGCTCGTGAGAAACAGAATAAGGAGGAATGACTAATGGACGCACCGAACGAAGACCAAAAACCGAGTGACGACGCGGAATCGGCGCAACAACCGCCATCGTGCTGTGGAGCCGGATGCGACTGCCACGGCGCTGGATCGTCGCGACCCATGCGCTGGGTGTTGGGGATAATCGTGCTGCTCGTCGCGGTGACGTTGGCATCGCGGGCAGTGGTCAAGAACAACGGGGCGTCAACGGAGCCAGCCGCGTCTGCTTTTCCGACGCTGGCCCCGGCCACAACGGCCGACAGTCAGGCTCCCGTAAGCTCGGTCGCAGCCGTGACCGCAACAGGGGCGAACGTGGGCACGAATATCGCCTCCCTGTCGGACTTGAACAAGGTCGCGGCGGCCAACGACGCTGCCTTTGTGTATCTGCCTGCCAACGACGAGACATCCAATGCTCTCCCCATCGCGTCCATAGAGAGCGCGGCGAGCAGAATCAATTCCCAGGGGCATAAGGTCGGCCTGTTCACCCTGGCGACAGGCTCGCGCGACTACGCCCAACTGGCCGCGCAGATGTCCGTGCCGGCGGTCCTGGCGCTGGTCAAAGGACGCGGGATGAGCGCCGTCTCCGGCGAGATCACGGAAACGAAGCTTATCCAGGGTTTCGTCGCGGCCGGAAACGCCGCCTGCGGGCCAGGCGGCTGTGGGCCGACAGGATGTTGTCCACCGACAGGGTCCAAGTAAGATGCTCAAGACAATTACCGACGCTCTGCAATCCGCCAGCATGGGGCCGGCCGCGTTGCCGTTGGCTTTCCTGTTGGGACTGGTCAGCGCCGTCGCCAGCGCCTGCTGCACGTTGCCGGCGATGAGTGTGCTGGTCGCCTACTCGGGCACCCGCCAGGATGCCACCCGGCGCACCGCACTCACGTCGGCGGTCTGGTTCCTGATCGGGACCACGCTGGCGCTGGTCGTACTGGGGCTGGTCGCCGGTCTGATCGGTCAGACGGCACAGGCGATTTTGGGGCGATACTGGAAGATCTTCGCGGGGGTAGTGGCGGTCCTTCTGGGATTAGTCACCCTCAAGTGGCTTCCCTTTCCTCTGCCGCAGCGTGCTGCAAAAGACGACGCATCCGGCGCTCGCGGCGGGAAGATGGGCGCAGCGCTCGGCGGACTGTTCCTGGGCGGCGGCGTGGCGGCCTTCTCCCTGTGCTGTAATCCGGGGATCTTTGTCGTTCTCGGGGCCAGCGTGCTGCTGGGTCGCGTGGTCTGGGGCATGGTGCTCATGGCCGCGTTTGCGGTGGGCTTCAGTTTGCCGCTCAGCGCCATTCTCTTTGGTGTGTCATTTGGCAAGGCGTCCCTCAAGGCGCAGAAGGCGGACGCGGCGATCCGAGCCGTCGCAGGGGTCCTGCTGGTCGGCGCGGGCCTGTATTTGCTGGCGTCATTTTGACTGGGGTCTGTGCATGAGCGAAGGAATCGCCAAGAGGCTTTCTTTTCTGGATCGGTTTTTGACGTTGTGGATCTTCCTGGCGATGGCCTTCGGGGTAGCGCTGGGGTATTTCGCTCCGGCGTTCGGCGACTGGATCGGGTCGCTCCGGCCTGCAGGGACACAGACCAGCCTCCCCATTGCCGTAGGACTGATCCTGATGATGTACCCCCCTTTGGCGAAGGTCAAGTACGAGGAGCTGGGCGACGCCTTCCGTAACTACCGGGTGCTGGGCCTGAGCCTCGTGCAGAACTGGATCATCGGCCCGATCCTGATGTTCGCGCTGGCGGTCCTGTTCCTCCACGGCCGGCCGGAGTTCATGATCGGTCTGATCATGATCGGCCTGGCCCGCTGCATCGCCATGGTGATCGTCTGGAACGACCTCGCCAAGGGAGACACGGAGTACTGTGCCGGCCTGGTCGCCTTCAACTCCATCTTCCAGGTCTTCTTCTATAGCGTATACGCATGGCTGTTCGTGACGATCCTGCCGCCGCGGCTTGGCTTGTCCGGAGCCGTGGTCAATATCACCATCGGCCAGATCGCCCAGAGCGTGTTCATCTATCTGGGCATTCCCTTCCTGGCCGGGCTGGCGACCCGCTTCGTCCTGGTCAAGGCTCAAGGGCAAGCTGTGGTACCACAGCCGGTTCATCCCCAAGATCAGCCCGATTACGCTGATCGCCCTGCTGTTCACCATCGTGGTCATGTTCTCCATGCAAGGGCAGAAGATCGTCGGCCGGCCCGGTGACGTGGTCCTCATTGCGATTCCCCTGCTGATCTATTTCGTCGTCATGTTTCTGCTGAGCTTCTGGATGGGCAAAAAGGCCGGGGCGGACTATGCCAAAGTCTGCGACGCTCTCCTTCACCGCCGCCAGCAACAACTTCGAGCTGGCCATCGCGGTGGCGGTGGGCGTGTTCGGCATCCACCACGGTGCGGCGTTCGCCGCCGTCATCGGTCCCCTCGTGGAGGTGCCCGCACTGATCGGGCTGGTGAACGTGAGCCTCTGGCTGCAGCGCAGGTGGTTCGCCGAGGTCGAACGCCCGCCGTGGCATAGGTCCGCGCGAAAGCAGTGGGACTCCACCGCATCGCTTCCGGCCTGCCGGCGTCATTGCCCCGGGACATCCTCCGACTTGCCGCCCAGAAGCGCCTCGATGATCCGCGCATCCGTGGGAATGTGGACCGTCAGGTACTCCCCCGCCTCGATTTGCGTGTAGGAGTGGTCCAGGAGGCCGTTGAAGAGAATCGTGTCATCCTGCTGGAGCCGGTAGGTCTTGTCCTCGATCCGCAGCTCGACGACGCCGCTGAGCACGTAGCAGAACTCGTGAACGTCCTCGTGGAGGCCCATCACGTGGATGTGATCGCCCGCTTCCGCCGTCACCCGGATGAGCTTGCCCTTGTCGTACCGGGCCACCCGGCAGTTCTCCAACCCCTCATCGGCGTGCCGCGAATGGCTGCGGGGCTCGGTGTTGGCCTTGCGCCGTTGGACCAGCCGCCGCTCCGCCAGCCCGAGCAGATCGCTGGTCGAGATCTGAAGCGCCTCGGCGAGGGCGTCCAACGTCTTCAACGAGGGCAGCGTCTTATTCGTCTCGATGGACTCGACCGTGGGATACGTCAACCCAGCGCGGGCGGCCAAAGCCTGCAACGTCAGGCTCAGTCGCCGGCGCAAGACGCGAATAATCCGAAAATCATAATTGCTGTTCATGGATGCTGCATCTATCAGATTTGGACCCGGTCGACAAGGGAAACTGGCCCGAGATTCCGACAAGGTGGCGCGAAACTGCAACTCACGATGGTACCAAGGGTTGAGAGAATCGCGCCGGACATTCTCGGCAAATGAGAGGTTTTTCCACTTGACGCCCGGCGAGCCGCTCCGTAGGATCCACGGGTAAGCTCTTTGGGAAGTGCATAGCTCGGCTGCAGGTCTCAAGGCCCTGGCCTTGGGATACCGAAACGGGAACGCGGTGAGAATCCGCGACGGTCGCGCCGCTGTGAGCATCTGCTCTTCGGAAATCCGCGAGGCGTAGTCCACTGTTCGCCCTGGAGCGAATGGGAAGGAGCCTCTCGGTAAGATGCAAGTCAGAAAACCTGCCTGTGGTCGGTTGCGCATGTTGGGGGTCCCCAACCTTGTAGCACCCCCGCCCTCGGGGGTGTCTGCTCGGATTCCCCAGCCGGGGGCGGCTGGGCTACATGGGACCCCGGTTGTGTTCTCGCGACCTGGAACGCACGTGTGATGGCGCCCATACCCTTCGGACCACGCCGGTGGCGAATTATGGACAATGGCCGTCGTTCCTTTCGCGGGAACGGCGGTTTTTTTATTGTCCGGCAGACGGTCTCGCGACCTGGGCCGCTGCCCGAAGGAGGTGGAACATGGAACACACGGCGCTACACAGGGGAGGGACATCGAAGGAATTGCGGATGGCGGATTGCCGCGCTTCGCTCGCAATGACATGTTGCGGATGGCGGATTGGCATTCTCACGCTGCTATGGGCAGCAGTGTCCGGGGCCGCTATTGTGACGTTTGACGATCTGCCGCTGGCGCGGGACTCTTACTGGAACGGTGCCGACGGCGCGGGGGGATTTACCAGCGGCGGGGTCCGTTTCGCCAACCACTACAATGCCGACTGGGCCTTCTGGGATGGGTTCGCCTACTCCAACCGCACCGATCCTAACCTTAGCGACCTGCCGGCCCAGCACAATGCGATTGCCGGTGGCGGCCAAGGCGGCTCGGCCAATTATGGAGTGGCATTCGTCGGTTGGGAGACACTGCCGACGCTGACTTTGCCCACGTCCCAGGTGCTCAGCGGTCTATATGTCACGAACGACAGCTACGCGTATTACGCTATGCTGCTCGGCAGCGCGTTCTCGAAGAAGTTCGGAGGCCCGACGGGCAACGATGAAGACTGGCTCAAGCTGACGATCACCGGCAAGGATGCGGCCGGGAAGGTCACCGGCACGGTCGATTTCTATCTCGCGGATTTCCGCTTCGCCGACAACACCAAGGATTACCTCCTCGACTCCTGGGCCCTCGCGGGCCTGCGGCCGCTGGGCCAGGTGAAATCGCTGGAGTTTTCATTGACTTCGAGCGACTTCGGGGCCTTCGGTATGAACACGCCGGCGTACTTCTGCCTCGACAGCATCATCAGCGACCCAGACCCGGCGGTGCCGGCCGGTCCCGGCAAGCCTTTCCGCAGCGACCCGGCGATCAACGGCTACATCGACCCGCTCAGCCGAGCGCACGCCGCCCCGCAGGACCCCAATGCGATCCTCAATCCTCTCTTTCGCGGCTGGGCCGATGGTGTGGCCCAATACAGTCCCGCCGATGACGTGTGGAGCGGCGACTGGAACCAGCCGGACAAGGCCCTCGGTCCGGCCACCGGCGATCCCCTCGATATCGTCAGCCTGGGCGAGCTGACCCAACAGGAGATCGACGCGGGCAAACTGCCCGGACGCGTTACGCTGGTCTTTGGCGACCCTAACGATCCGAACGACCGCCGGGCCCTTCGCAACGGCCAAGGCCTCGACTTCGCGGTCTTCGAGAACGGAATCATCTCGCACATGACCACGGTCAACGGCTCCGTGCAGGGCCAGGTGCTCGCCGAGTTGGCCTATGTGGAAGTTTCGTCCAACGGCCGGGATTTCGTCCGATTCCCGTCCGTGGCGTTGACGCCGGGACGGGTCGGCGCGTACGGCACGACCGACATGGGCAACATCCACAACCTGGCCGGCAAACATCCCAACGCCGGCGGCATCTGCACGGGAACGCCCTTCGATCTGGACGATCTGGCTGCCCATCCCGAGGTGCTTTCGGGCAAAGTCGATCTTGACGCGATCCACTATGTCCGGCTCGTCGATATCCCCGGCGACGGCAGCTTCTTCGATGATGCCCCGAGCCACCTTGACCCGAATACCTGGCCGGCCTGGGCGAACTACGCCGGTGCGCATCCGATCTTCGACCAGTGGCCCACGTGGGGTTCCGGCGGCTTCGATCTGCAAGCGGTCGGCGTGCTCCAGGAGCAAGAGTACGAGGCCGACATCAATCTCGACGGCATCGTCGATGCCCAGGATCTGGACCTCATGACCTCGGCCTGGAACAGCCGGTTCGGCGACGCCCGCTGGATTGCCCGCTGCGATCTGGCACAGCCCAAAGACTTGCTCATCGACGGCCGGGATCTGGATGTCCTGGCCGCGCAATGGGGCGCGGTGGAATCCTGGCGGCAACCGCCCGCGGCCCCGCCGGTGTCCAAGGAAGGTGTCCCCGATGAAACACCGTGACATCCGCGCGTTCACTTTGGTTGAGATCGTGGCGGTGCTGGCCACGATCCTGTTGCTGACGGCCCTGCTGATGCCGGCGCTGGCCCGCGCGCGCTCCGAAGCCCGGGAGATCGTGTGCCGCTCGAATCTCCACCAGCTTGTCCTGGCGAATACCGCCTACGCCACGGAAAGCGGCGGATTCTACGTGGCGGCCGCCAGCGACCTGTGGGCCAGTGCGGGCCTCTGCCGTTGGCACGGCGTGCGGAGCAGCCCCGATGAACCTTTCGACCCACGCGGTGGGCCGCTCGCGGGCTACCTGGGCGACGGCCAGGTCAAAGAGTGTCCCCTGCGGATCGCCTTCACGAAGGGCCAGGAATGGAGCCGCAACTTCGAGCAAGGCGGCGGCGGGTACGGGTACAACCTGATGTACCTCGGCAGCCGCCTGTGGGAGGCCTCGACCGACACCGCATCGGCGACAGCGCCGCGCCTACACCCATACTACGGCGGTCACGGAGGTGAAGAATCCCGGGCAGACGCTGATGTTCGCCGACGCCGCCATGGCCAAGAATGGCTGCGAGCTGATCGAGTACTCTTTCGCCGAGCCTCCGTTCGCTGTCTTCGGCGGCCAGGTGATGGCGGATTTTCGGATGTCGCCCTCGATCCATTTCCGGCACGCCGATCGTGCCAGCATCGGCTGGGCCGACGGCCACACCGGGTCGGAGTCCCTGGCCCCTCTCGACATGGCCAACGTTTACGGCGTCAATTCCTCCGCCCTGGGCCTGGGCTGGTTCGAGCCCGTCGACAATACTCCATTCGATCTGCGATAAGTGAGCAAGCTATGGGAACCAAGGCGATCATGTCCTGGAGCGGTGGAAAAGATAGTGCCATGGCGCTCTACGAAGTCCGGCGTGCCGGCGGCTGGGAGATCCAGGGCCTCCTGACGACGATCACCCGGGACTACGACCGGGTGTGCATGCACGGCGTCAGGACCGTCCTGCTGGAGCAACAGGCGGCCGCCCTGGGACTGCCTCTGGATAAGATCTACCTGGACGCGAACGGATCTCAAGAAGCGTATGAAGCGAAGATGCAGACCTATCTGGCGGGCTGCCGCGAGCGGGACATCGAAGCGATGATCTTCGGCGATCTCTTTCTGCAAGATGTGAGGCAGTACCGCGAGCGCAATCTCGCCCAAGCCGGTATGGAGCCCGTCTTTCCCCTATGGGGACAGGACACGCGGGCACTGGCGGGGCGTTTCCTGCACGCCGGATTTCAGGCGATCATCACCTGTGTCGACCTCCAGGCCCTGACGCCGGAGTTCGCCGGCCGGCGCTACGACCGCGAGTTCCTGGCCGATCTGCCCCCGGAGGCGGACCCCTGCGGCGAGCGCGGCGAGTTTCACTCCTTTGTCTACGATGGACCTCTGTTCCGCAGGCCCATACTCTTCCGGACAGGCCACACCGTCGTCCGCGAGAATCGTTTCACCTACGTCGACCTGATCCCTTCCGATACTGGTTCGCTTGTGTCTTGAAGCCGGTTCCTGTATGCTTGATCAGGGTCAGATTATGGCGAGCCAGCTTTGTTCCTGGAATAGCTTCCTGAGGTCCGCGGCGATTTCTTTGGCGGTCGCCCGGGCTCGGCCCTCCACCGTGCTGTGGCCGCTCGCTTCCTGGTATACTTTCATCCCGCTGCTGACGATCAACCCGACGGGGTAGCCGGTGGCCAATAGTCCTGCGACGCTCACGCTGGCGCCGGAGCCTTGCCGCCCCCGGCTCGGACGGCGTCGGCAGTCAGCGCACGCAGTCCGTGGGGAGTCATCTGGAAACCTTCGACGATGGTGCACAACCCGGACCCTCCGACGCCAAAGCCGATGATAATGCGCCCGGCGGCGTTGCCTTTCTTGAGGCAGACGAGATAGCCTCGAATCACAACGTCGTTGACCTCGACCGTCTCGCCCCCGCCGGCATGCTTGGCGGGCAGCCCCATCTTTTGGATCCGCTGGACCAGGTCCGCGGCGATCTGGGCGCCCAGCGCTGGCCGAGCGCCATCTGCTCGGCCGTTTGGGGCATGGACTCCACGGTGAACTTGCGGGCCAGCGTCGACTCCGGCGGCACGGCGGCGGCCGTGGCCGCGAAGTCATCTACCCAGATTTGGCTCGGCCGGGGCAGTCGCTCGCTGACGAGCACCTCGTGTTCGGTGGTCCTGGTGGAGGCGCAGCCCGCCGCCAGAAGAATTACCGGTAGACAGGCGAATATCGCCGCGAGAGTTCTGCGAAAGGCGTCCCAGAGCGCCCTGCATTCCGGCATACTATCATAGTCCTGCTGGTTCATGGGTCAGCCTGCCTTTCTTGTCATAGCCGTCCTGTTCCCGTTCCGAATGCCAACTCTACGGCAGGAAAGCGTATGCCGGCGCTGAAGAAAACCGAGACCCGTCCAGAGGAATTCTCTGCTGTGGGAGCCCTTCCTAAACACGATGGATCGCCTTTGGGGTCCCCGCCCTGCGAACGACCACGTTTGTGCAACAGTTGAAAAGGTAAAACATCCCGCATGCGAGAAATTCTTTATTCCTTTGGGCACAAAGAGTTACGGGCCGTGGCAGCGTCGTGCTCGCGCAGAATTTCAGCACGATTCCTGCAACACGGCCCACAGGTAGAGGGAGGCTTGGATTTATGAGTTACGATTTATACTTTGTGATTTGAAAGTGGAAGGGAAAAAGACATGAGGACGCGGGCCAGATGCCCCATCAGTCTATTATTCCATTGTTCCCATTGTTCCACCATTCCAAGCCGATGCGGACTATGCGAAACGAAGCCAATTTCCCCCGGGGTGGGCCCTCGTGGGAGCCAATCGTGCAAAACGAACCCAATTTTGCCCGGCTTGGGCAGGGTCCCGACGGGCTCATTGCGCAAAACGAACCCAATTTCGGGGAGTTGGCCGGCGGGCGGAATACCCAGCATTCCACTATTCTATCATTCCACCATTCCAGTCAGATGCCTGTTGTGCAAAACAAAGCCAATTTCGGAAGGAGTCTCAAGTTGGAAGTCTCCAGCCTGTCAAGCCAAGGTAACCTTGGTCTGCTTGTGTTCGAGGGCCGGGTCCGGTATGCTCAAGCGGGGTCAAATGAGTGCGATCCGATGGGCTTTTTGATGTGACAGAAGATCACAAAACGACAACCTGATAGTGTTCCGATGGGGTGCGGGGACGTGCGACCGGACCGCGTCCGGGTACGTATTCGACATCAAGAGATACGCCATCCACGATGGGCGCGGGATTCGGACGACGGTCTTTCTCAAGGGCTGCCCGCTGCGGTGCCGGTGGTGCCACAACCCGGAGAGCTGGAAGGCGTGCCCGGAGCCGGGCTTTCGACCCAGCCGGTGCGTTCGCTGCGGCCGCTGCATCGAGATCTGCCCGCAGAACGCCATCTCGCCGGCCGAAGCCGGTCCGGTGACCGATCCGCAGAAGTGCACCGTGTGCGGCGAGTGTGTCACCGCGTGCGCGGCCGGCGCCAGGGAGATCATCGGACGCAGAACGACGGCAGCGGAGGTCATGGCCGAAGTGCGGAAGGACGTGGTCTTCTACGATCAGTCGGGCGGGGGCGTGACCTTCTCCGGCGGCGAGCCGCTGATGCAGCCGGAGTTCCTGCTCGCCCTGCTGAATGCCTGCCGGGCCGAAGGGCATTCGGACCGCCGTCGATACGACCTGCTACGCCGTGCCTGAGGTCATTCAGCGCGTCGCCCAGGTGGCGGACCTGTTCCTCTGCGACATCAAGCACATGAACCGCGAGCGGCACGAGCAGTATACCGGTGTGGGCAACGGCCAGATTCTGGAGAATATCTCTATGCTGGCCCAGGCCGCCAGAGAAGTCGTTATTCGGGTCCCGATCATCCCCGGCTTCAATGATGACCGGGTCAACCTCGAGGAAACCGCCCGGTTTGTGCAGGGGTTGAAGACCATCCGACGAATCGACATTCTGCCCTACAACCGCGGCGGACTGGAGAAGGCCGGACGTCTGACGGGCAACATCGATTTGATGCAGGCCCAAGTCCCAGGCGATGGTACAATGAACGAAATCGCCGAGTTCCTTCGGGGCTATGGATTTGAGGTCAAGATCGGCGGGTGAAGACAGAAAAATGTTGCCACAGAGTGCACAGAGAACACAGAGAAGAGCGAACATAAGAAAGTGAGGACCCAAGAAGGTCGGAACCGATTGTCATTATCTGTCCGTCCTACCTTCTTACCCTCTGATCTTCGTACCTTCTCTTCTCTGTGACCTCTGTGTCCTCTGTGGCATTCACCACGAGGGTATGAGTCATGAACGAGCGAGTGGCAAGGCTGCGGCGGCAGAGCGTGGAGGCCAGGCCCAGTATCTCCGTCGAACGGGCCGAGTTGATGACCGCGTTCTACCAGAGCGATGTCCCCCTGCGGGAGTCGGTGCCCGTCTGCCGTGCGCTGGCCTTCCAGTACCTGATGGAGAACAAGACGATCTGCATCAATGAAGGCGAGCTGATCGTCGGCGAGAAAGGCACTGCACCGAAGGCGACACCTACCTACCCCGAGTTGTGCTGTCACAGCATGCAGGATCTGCAGATCCTCAATGACCGCGAGAAGACGCCCTTTGCCGCCAGTGACGAAGTCCGGCGTGTGTACCGGGAGAAGATCATCCCCTTCTGGTCCGGCAAGACCATGCGCGAGAAGATCTTCCAGGCGATGGACCGCCGCCTGGCTCAATGCGCTACGAAGCCGGCATGTTCACCGAGTTCATGGAGCAGCGGTCGCCCGGCCACACCGTGCTCGACAACAAGATCTATCGCAAGGGCATGCTCGACTTCAAACAGGACATCCAACAGAGCCTGGACCATCTGGACTTCTTCAACGATCCCGCAAGCCTATGCCAAGCAGGAAGAGCTTAAGGCCATGCTCATCTGCGCGGACGCGATCATCCGCTTCGCCGAGCGCCACGCGGAGAAAGCCAGGGATTTGGCGCAGACAGGAATCCGACCCACGGCGCAAGAGCCGAGCTGGAGCGGATCGCCGAGGTCTGCACGCACGTCCCGGCCCATGCGCCGCGCGACTTCTGGGAGGCACTGCAGTACTACTGGTTCGTCCATCTGGGCGTCACGACCGAGATGAACCCCTGGGACTCCTTCTGCCCGGGCCAGGCTGGACCAGCACCTGTACCCCTTCTACAAGAGGGGCTTGGACGAGGGGACCTTGACGCGCGAGCAGGCGCAGGAGCTGCTCCAGTGCTTCTGGATCAAGTTCAACAATCAGCCGGCCCCGCCCAAGGTCGGCGTCACCGCCGCCGAGAGCGGCACCTACACCGACTTCGCCCAGATCAACAACGGCGGCCTCAAGGAGGACGGCTCGGACGGCGTCAACGAGGTGACCTTTCTGATCCTCGATGTGATCGAGGAGATGCGCCTCGTGCAGCCCAGTTCCTCGATCCAGGTGAGCAAGAAGAACCCGGACCGCTTTCATCAAGCGGGCGGCGCGGATCATCCGCACCGGCTTCGGCCAGCCCTCCGTCTTCAACACCGACCTGATCGTCCAGGAACTGATTCGCATGGGCAAGTCCATCGCCGACGCCCGCAACGGCGGCTCCAGCGGCTGCGTCGAGGTCGGCGCCTTCGGCAAGGAAGCCTACATCCTGACCGGCTACTTCAACCTGCCCAAGGTGCTGGAACTGACCCTGAACAACGGCGTCGATCCGAGGACGGGCAAGCAGATCGGCCTCGAAACCGGCGACCCCGAGCAGTTCGGCAGTTTCGAGCAGCTTTTCGAAGCCTACCGCCGGCAGCTCAACTACCTGATCGACGTCAAGATGCGCGGCAACAACATCATCGAGCGGCTGTACGCGACCTACATGCCCGCCCCCTTCCTGTCGATCCTGATCGACGACTGCATCGCCCGCGGCCGGGACTACCACGACGGCGGCCCGCGCTACAACACGAACTACATCCAGGGCGTCGGCCTGGGCACGATCACCGACGCCCTGACCGCCCTCAAGTATCACGTCTTCGACCGACAGACCTTCTCCATGAGCGACCTGCTGGCAGCCCTGCGTGCGAACTTCGAGGGCCACGAGCCGCTGCGGCAGACGCTCTGGCAGCGGACTCCCAAGTACGGCAACGACGACGACTACGCCGACGACGTGATGCGATCGGTCTTCGAGGCTTATTTCCAGGCTGTCGACGGCCGGCCGAACACCAAGGGCGGCCGGTATCGCATCAACCTCCTGCCCACCACGGTCCACGTCTACTTCGGCTCCGTCATGGGCGCGACGCCCGACGGCCGCAAGGCGGGTCTGCCGCTCTCCGAGGGCATCTCCCCGGTCCAGGGCGCCGACCGCCAGGGCCCGACGGCGGTGCTCAAGTCCGCCGCCAAGATGGACCACGGCCGCACCGGCGGGACGCTGCTCAACATGAAGTTCAACCCGCAGGTTCTGGAGGGCGAAGACGGCCTGGACAACCTCAAGGATCTCATCCGCTCGTACTTTCGCTTGGACGGTCATCACATCCAGTTCAACGTCGTGGACGCCGAGACGCTGCGCGAAGGCCCAGGCCCGACCCGAGGAATACCAGAACCTGATCGTCCGCGTCGCCGGCTACAGCGACTACTTCGTGGACCTCGGCAAAGACCTCCAAAACGAAATCATCGCCCGCACGGAGCAGAAGGCGTTTTAGAAAGGAACGGAGACATGCCGGTAATCAGTCGATTTTTCGGGATCGTGATTTTCATGTTCTGGCGTGAGCATGCACCGCCGCACTTCCATGCCAAGTACCAAGATCAGGAAATCACCGTCGAAATCGAAACCGGTCGAGTGGCCGGAACGATGGTCCCCAAGGCAGTTACGTTGATACAAGAATGGCGGGAGTCGCATAAAGACGAACTACTGGGAGACTGGAGACTGGCCGAACAGAAGAAATCCCTTAAGCGTATCGCACCGTTGGAGTGAACATCGTATGTTTCTACATGTGATAGAGGCAAAGTACCTTCGTGATTACGTGATCTGGCTTCGGTTCAACGACGGGGCCGAGGGAGAGATCGATTTGGAGAACGAGTTGGAGGGTGAAGTTTTTGGCCCGTTGATTGACAAACAACTGTTTCGCAAGTTCCATGTGGACTCGGAACTCGGAACGATCGTTTGGGAGAACGGCGCTGACCTTGCTCCCGAGTTTCTCTACGAGAACATGAAAGTGCTCGCGTGAACCAGCAACGGGAAGAGGTGACGATCTATACCGATGGGGCGGCAGAGCCGAACCCCGGGCCGGGCGGCTATGGGGTTGTGCTGATCTGCGGGAAGCATCGCAAGGAGCTCAGCGGCGGATTCGCCCGGACCACGAACAACCGCATGGAACTCCTCGCGGCGATCATGGGTCTGGAGGCGCTCAAGACCCCCTGCAAAGTGCGGCTGCACAGCGATTCGCAGTATCTGGTGAGTGCCATGACCGAAGGCTGGGCGCGGCGCTGGCAGGCCCATGGCTGGAAACGCAACCGCCACGACCACGCCATCAATCCCGACCTGTGGGGGCGATTGTTGACGCTGTGCGAAACCCATGAGGTGCAGTTCATCTGGGTGAAAGGACACGCCGGGCACCGCGAGAACGAACGCTGCGATGTGCTCGCCGGCCAAGCGAATCAAAAAGGCAATCTCCCGCCGGATGAAGGTTATAGGATGCCATTCGAGTGATGATCCGGCAGGCGGAATCGAGCAAGCTTTGGGAGGGCCGCGCAGGCCATAGCGAAGTAATGTTCATCGTTCTCCACACCAATGCTCTCGTAGCCTACCGCTTCCGCGGCGGCGAGCGTCGAACCGGCTCCCGCGAAGGGGTCCAGAACCACTCCCTTTCCCAGCGGCAGAACGGCACGCACGAGTTGGCGCAGGAACCCTTGTGGCTTGAGGTTCGGATGTGGGGCCAAGTCGCGTTCCTTCTTGCGCGTCGGGGCGGAGGAGATGACGTCGCCGAACGGCCTGTCTTTCGAGGGTCGGCGAAATCCCCCCGTGCCCCACTTCCGGAGATTGTCTTGAACCCGGCCCTCGATGGGCTTGCGGTATACGACCCAGGGCTCCCACATCGAGCGCGGCATGACGCTGACCTCCGGAAATTCGTCGTGGGCCGATTTGGGCCGGTCCCCGCCTCGCAGCGTCATGGTCAGACGGATGATTTCCCCGCGACGCTCGAGTCCGGCATCCGCCAACGCTCCGGAGACGATGTAAGACAGCAGCGGATTGGACGCAACGACCACATGTGCGCCGGGAACGAGTTTCGGCATCAGAAGTCGTGCCCAGATGCTGAAGAACGTCCTGAGGTAGACAAGTTGTTCTCGAGTCAGTGTAGTGAATCGAGGCAGAGGAGACCGCAGATGTCCATCGAAGGACGGGGGAATCCGCCACACGCCGCCTTTGCCCTTGCGGAGCTTAGCCTGCTGCTCCGGCGTGTACTCGTGCAACCCGTACGGCGGGTCGGTGACAATTGCGTGAATGGTCTTGTCTCCCTGCCGCCCGATCCAGTCGAAGCAGTCAGCATGGTACAGGACCGCCCTGCCAATGCGAACCGGCTCCCGCCACTGACGCCTGGGTGCGGACTCCGGTGGGACCCTTCCCGTCTGTTGTTCATCCATGGTCCGCCACCATAGACATCCGGACGTCCGCTGTCAAGCGAGCGTCAACGAAGGTGAGGGATATGGGATCGCATTGACAAATCTGCCCGCGCATTTAGACTTTACGGATATGGTCACCATCGTCGAACAGCGAAAGACCGCACTGACCGAGCTTTGCCGACGGTACGGCGTCGAGCGGCTGTTCGTCTTCGGATCGGCGGTGTTGGGCCGCTTTGACCCGCGGCGCAGCGATCTCGACTTTTTGGTCCGGTTTGCTAAGCGCGAGCCGACTGGGGAATACGCCGATCGCTACCTGGGGTTCGCAGATGCCTTGGAGCAACTCTTTGAGCGGCCGGTCGATTTGGTGACGGAAGAGTCGATCCGCAATCCCTTCTTCCGCCGCGAAGTGGAAGCCACGCGGCAAGTGCTCTATGAACAACCAAGTGAGGAAACTCCTGTTTGACGTGGATGATGCTTGTCGAGGTACTGCATGAGGAAGCTCTTGCCTGCATGGTTGGTCGCGTGTCTACTGGCCGCCGGTTCTGGCTGTGCGGCGCAGAAGCAGAGCGGAGATTCGTTCGACCAATTCCTGCAGGCACACGTGGCGAAGGTGGAGCCGCTGTCGGCGCGGGCGAATCTGGTGTATTGGGAGGCTGCCACGACCGGCAAGCCGGAGAAGTTCGAGGAGCTCAAGCAGCTCCAGTTGCAGATTCGCCGGATCTACAGCGATGCGAACGATTTCGCCCGGATCAAGGCGTTCGATGAATCCAAGAGCGTCCGCGAACCCCGGCTGGCCCGGCAGTTGGACAAGCTCTATTGTGCCTACCTCCAGAATCAGATCGAGCCTGGCCTGCTGGCGCAGATCGTGGAATTGGATACAGACATTCAGCAGGGCTACAACAACTTTCGCCCTCTGATCGACGGCCGCACCGTCACCATGAGCGACATCTACACGATCCTGACGACGGAGAAGGACTGTGCCAAGCGCGCGGCGGCCTGGCGGGCCAGCAAGCAGGTCGGCAACGTCATTAGCGATAACTTCCTCGCCTTGGTCCGCCTCCGCAACCAGGCGGCCCGGAGGCTCGGCTTCGACAACTATCACACGATGGCCATCGTCATCGGCGAGCAGAACCCGAAGGACCTGGACCTGATCTTCGAGGAACTGGAATGGCTGACGCGGGAGCCGTTTGGCCGCCTGAAAAACGATCTGGACGCGATCCTGGCCAAGAGCTACGGGATCGCCCCGGCGGACCTGATGCCGTGGCACTATCACGATCCGTTCTTCCAGAGGACGCCGCTGGTCTACGAGCTGGACCTGGACAAGTACTACAAAGGGCGGGACGTTGAGCAGTTGGCCTGGGAGTATTACGCCACCATCGGCCTGTCCGTGACCGATATCCTGGCCCGCAGCGACCTGCACGACCGGGAAGGCAAGTATCCCCATGCGTTCAGCCACGATGTGAACCGCAAAGGCGATGTCCGCGTCCTCGCCAACCTCCAGGACACCGAGCGGTGGATGGAGACCCTTCTGCACGAGCTGGGTCATGCGATCTACGACAAGTATCACGATCCGAACGAGCCCTGGCTGCTGCGCGAGCCGGCCCACAGCTTCACGACCGAGGCGGTGGCGATGTTCTTCGGCCGGCTCAGCCGCAACGCCGCCTGGATACAGAAGATGCTGGACCTCTCGAACGAAGAGGCGGCCAAAATCAGGCAGGTCAGCGACCGGTACCTGCAATTTCAGCAGATTCTCTTCGTCCGCTGGGCCCTGGTCATGTACCACTTCGAGAAGGCCCTGTACGCCGACCCCGACCAGAACTTGAACAGTCTCTGGTGGGACCTCGTCGAGAAATACCAGCTCCTCAGGCGGCCACCGGGGCAACCTGATGCGGGCTGGGCCTCCAAGCTGCACTTCACGACGGCCCCCTGCTACTACCACAACTACATGCTGGGCGAACTGCTCGCCTCGCAACTGCACGACCACATCGTGCACAAGGTCCTGGGACTTGAATCGGATGAAGGTCTCAGTTATGTTGGCGATCCGCGCGTGGGTCAGTACCTGCGCGAGAACGTGTTCGGCCCCGGGGCCCGGTACACCTGGCAGGAGATGATCGTGCGGGCCACGGGTGAGCCGCTGTCGCCCAAATATTTCGTTCAGCAATTCGTGCGGTGATATGTTCGCCAGAGAGACCTACATTCAAAGAAGAGAGCGGCTCAAAGCCCATGTCCGGTCGGGCGTGGTTCTGCTGCTGGGCAACGAGGAGTCGCCCATGAACTATGCCGCCAACACCTACCCCTTCCGGCAGGACAGCACGTTCCTCTACTTCTTCGGACTCGATCAGCCGGGCCTGGCAGTGGTCCTGGACCTGGATGAGGGGACCGAGTGCCTCTTTGGCGACGATCCCAGCCTGGACGACATCGTCTGGACGGGCCCCCGGCCGCTGCTGCGGGACAGGAGTCAGCAGGTCGGCGTCACGCAGGCGGCGCCCGGCAAAGAATTGGGGGAGGTCTTGAGCAAGGCGGCCCGGCAGGGAAGAACCATCCACACTTTGCCGCCGTACCGGGCGGAAAACAGTCGTCGAATTGCGGATTGCGGATTGCGGATTGCGGATTCGCGGGGCAGCATTCTTCCCTCTCCCGATCTGATCCGGGCTGTCGTTGAGCAGAGGTCGATCAAGTCGGCGGAAGAGATCGAGGAAATCGAGATCGCTCTGGGGGTCACCGCGCGGATGCAGACGGCGGCCATGAAAATGGCCAAGCCCGGTATCTTCGAGTACGAGGTGGCCGGGGCGATGGAAGGGATCATGGCCTCCAGCGGGGTGCGGCCGGCCTTCCCGCCGATCTTCTCCGTCCACGGCGAGATTATGCACAACCCGTACTATGACAATCGCTTGCAGGCCGGCAACATCGTCATCAACGATTCCGGAGCCGAGTCGCCGCTCCACTATGCCGGCGACATCACGCGGACGATTCCCGTCGGCGGCCGGTTCTCGCCCAGGCAGAAAGAGATCTATTCCGTCGTCCTCAATGCGCAGGAGAGGGCCATTGCCGCGGCGGCGCCGGGCGTCGAGTGGCGCGAGGTCCACCGGCTGGCGGCCGTCGCCCTGATGGAGGGCTTGAAAGAGCTTGGCCTGGTCCGGGGCGACCCGCAGGAGGCGGTGGCGGCGGGAGCACATACGCTGGTCTTTCCCACCGGCGTCGGCCACATGATGGGGCTTGATGTGCACGACATGGAGCCGCTGGGTGAAGACTACGTCGGCTACACCGACACGATCAAGCGAAACCCCGAGTTCGGCTGGCGGTACCTGCGCTTGGCCAAGCCCGTCGAGTCGGGCTTCGTCATCACAGTCGAGCCGGGCATCTACTTCATCCCGGAACTGATCAACCGCCGGCAGACCGAGGGCAAGTACCACCAGTTCATCAACTACGAAAAGCTCGAAGCCTATCGCACCTTCGGCGGCATCCGGATCGAGGACGATATCCTGATCACGCCGGAGGGCTGCCGTGTCCTGGGTCCGCACATCCCCAAGACCGTTACCGAGGTTGAGGCTCTGGCCTCCGCATGAAACGGTATGAATCCTTCCGTCACGAAGCTTGTCCCACAAGTTTGTCGAGCACTTTGGCGTAATCACTCTGGGGCCGCAGGCCGACCAGGCGCTGGACTTCTTGGCCCTTGTTGAAAACGAGCACCGCCGGAATCCCTTGAATCCCGTACTGGCTCGCGATCGCCGGGAGACTGTCCACGTTGACCTTGGCTATGATGGCCCGGCCTTGATAGTCCTTGGCCAGCTTCTCGATGGTCGACGCCAACATGCGGCACGGGCCGCACCAGTCCGCGTAGAAGTCCACCAGCACCGGCCGGTCCGCCTTCTGGACGATCCGCTCGAAGGCCTCGGCACTGCCGATATGCAGCGGCGTAGCCTGACCGCTCCCACTGGTCCCACTTGGCGGCTCCACCGCTACAGGGGCCGGAGGGGCGATCTGCTCGCGCGATTGAGAGGAGCCGGCCGAGGCGGCGAAAAGGCCGCCGATCGCGGCTCCCATGAACGCCCCCCGCCACGGATTGGCCGTGAGCGGACACGCCCCGGTGGTGCATCTGCCGAAATAGCCCAGCAACGCCCCCAGGCCGCCGCCCAAGAGAAGCCCGAAAGTCAACTGAAGGAACATCACTCTTTGCATTTTCATTCTCCTATGCGGTCACAGAACCGTTTCCAAGGACTCCAGAGCATCTTTGATCCGGCTGACCGTCCGGTCATCCAGATCGCTGCAAATACGCCGTTCACACGCTTCCATATGGTCGACAATTCGCTGTTTTGCCCGCTTTCCTTTGGGCGTCAGCGAAATGACAATGGCCCGGCGGTCGGCCGAACCGGGGGCCGTTTTCACGTAGCCATCCTGCACCAGCAGCTCCAGCACCCGGCTGCCGCGCGACGGGGACAGCGCCATCCGCTCCGCGAAGGCGTAGCCCGAAACCTCCTGCCCCTCGTCCAGGACGATCAGGGCATTGAACTCGGCCTGAGAAAGTCCAAGCTCCTCCTGAATCTCCTCCTCGTTCCTCTGGCACTTGCGTTTGACGGCCAGAATCAACTCGAAGAAACGCCGGCTCATAGATCCACCTGGTCATTCAGCGATATTTGTCATTAGCAATATATGCTATCAGCAAGTATACGAAATGACAACCTGTCGGTTGGTGAAATTCGCGGTTTTTCTGCGTCTTCCTCTCCCCCGCATACAGCCCAACGCCATAACTGTTGATGCAGCAAGGCTTTATGCTGTCATGGCCGATGCAACGGCCAGGCACAACCCGGCCGACCTTTTAGGAACTGATACGGATTCGGAAAAGTTCGCACGCGGTACCGACTCTGTCATCCTGAGGCGTAGCCGAAGGATCTGGCCACCGAATGGGAGGTTTCTCTCCTTCCCGGCCCAGATCCTTCACTGCGCTGCGCTCCGTTCAGGATGACAGGCGGGCGCAACACTTAGTCCTAATCCGCATGATCGGCAAAGAGCAGGGGATGAAGCCCTGCAGAGTACCAGAGCACTGTCTTATGGGCCGTGATTCTCGGAATTGCGTGGCACCGCGGCACTGGCCTCTCCCGTCATCTCTTCAGGTGGCTCGCCGCCGGCGACCTCCAGAGCGACGATCACGCGTCGTGCCTCCAGCCGCAAGGCCGGCAGACGCCAGGCGAATACCAGCGCTCCCGCGATACAGGCGAGGCCACCCAGCGCCACGGTCGAAGGCGCACCCAGGGAATGCGCCAGAGCGCCGGCCAGCAGTGCGCCGAACGGGGCCATGCCCATGAACATCATCGAGTACACCGCCATCACGCGGCCCCGCAGCTCATCGGAGACCAGCGACTGGATGAGCGTGTTGGAGGAGGCCATCTCGATAATCATGCAGAAACCGACCGGCAGAAGCAGGGCCGCCGAGAGCCAGAAAGAGCGGGACAAAGAAAACAACACCAAACCTATGCCGAACCCGATCGCGGCCAGCGCGATCCAGCGGCCCAGACCGTGAATGCCGTTCTTCGCGGCCAGGGTGATCGATCCCGCCAGCGCCCCTACCCCCGTGGCGCCCATCAGCAGTCCCAGCCCCCGCGCGCCTCCGTGCAGGATCTGATCGGCGAAGATCGGCATGAGCACGGCATACGGCATCCCCATGAGGCTCACGAGACCCAGCAGCAGCAACAGGGCCAGGATCGGCCGCGTGTGCTTGATGTAGCGAAATCCTTCGATGATGCTCGCGAGCGGCGAGCCGGGCAAGGGCACCCGGGTCTGGATCGTCATCTTCATCAGCAGCAGCCCGGCAATCACCGCCAGAAAGCTGACGCCGTTGGCGAAGAAACACCAGCCTTCGCCAAGAGCGCCCAGCAGCACGCCCGCCACCGCTGGCCCCACGATCCGCGCGCCGTTGATCATCGAGGAGTTCAAGGCAATCGCATTGATCAGGTCCTCCTTGCCCACCATGTCCACGACAAAGGCCTGCCGGGTCGGGATGTCGAAGGCATTGGTGATCCCCAGGAGAGCGGCGAGCACAAAGACGTGCCACACCTGGACGTGACCGGTGAGGGTGAGCGCCGCCAGCAGGAAGGCCAGGAGCATGGCTATCGTCTGCGTCGCGACCAGGATCCGGCGCCGGTTGAGCCGGTCCGCCACCGAGCCGCCGAGCGGGGCCAGCAGAAAGACCGGAATCTGACCGGAAAAGCCGACGAACCCCAGCAGTACCGCCGAGCCGGTCAGCCGGTAGACCAGCCACGACTGCGCGACCATCTGCATCCAGGTGCCGGTGAGCGAGATAAACTGGCCGCCGAAAAACAAGCGATAGTTTGGGTGCCGCAGGGCGCGCACCAGGGAGGGCACGCCCGACTTCCGGGGCGTCCGCGGCCCCACGGGGGGTTCCGCAGGTTCGCCCGGGCTGCGCTCGCGGGCCGCGGGTGCGGAGTTTTCCTGGGCCTCGCCGCCCTCACGCGCGATCCGGCGCATGTCGAACCCCAGGGTCATTGCTGCAACCCATACTATCGAAATCGTTGAACATCCTGCCGATCACGCGTCGTAACAGACCCAAGGTGACCTCGAACACCGAGCCCTCTACCGCCGGAGAACATCCGGGACCTTCTACCTAACGACAGGAGGCGATTATACCTGATGCTGTCCGGGATTGTGCAACAAATCCCGCGTGAGGTCTTGACCCCCGCGAGCAGATATGATATACAATGAATAGGACTCGTGATCCATTTTCCACAATCAGGTTAAAGGAGGGCTACAATGTCAACGAGGGGAACAAGACGAATCGTGATGGTGGGAGTGCTCCTGGCATTCTGCGGGGCCGCACAGGCCCAGGGCTTGAAAGGGGAGTACTTCAACAACATGACTCTGAGCGGCCAGCCGGCCCTGACCCGGACGGAGAACGTGGGCTTCAACTGGGGCGGCGCCTCGCCCGGTGCGCCCATCGGCACGGACCTGTTCTCCGTGCGCTGGACGGGCAGCCTCACGCCGCCCGAGTCGGGCCTGTACACGTTCAGCACGAACAGCGACGACGGCGTGCGGCTCTGGGTCGGGGGGGACCCGGTCGTCAACAACTGGAGCGACCACTCGGCCACCGTGAACCCAGGGGCGCCGATCTACCTGGAGGCGGGCGAGCCCGTCGCGATCCGGATGGAATTCTATGAGAACGGGGGCGACGCCGTGGCGCAGCTCTTCTGGCGAGGCCCCGGCATCGACAACCAGATCATCCCGGCCGAGTTCCTGAGCCCTGCCGTCGTGCCCAGTGTCAAGGCCCGCAAGCCGAATCCGGCCAACGGCACACTGAACGCGATGGCCCCCCTGCTCGAATGGACGCCCGGCGATGGCGGTATCTTTCACGATGTTTATCTGGGTACCAGTCCGAACCTGACGGCCGCCGACCTCGTGGCGCCCCGCCAGTTCGTCACGATCTACTACCACGTCATGGGTCTGACGCCCGGCGTGACCTACTACTGGCGCGTGGACGAGATTGAGAAAGACGGCGTCACCGTTCACCCCGGCACGGTCTGGTCCTTCACCATGCAGGCCACGACGGCCTATTATCCCAGCCCGGTGGACGGGGCCAGGGATGCCTCCGTCACCCCGACGCTGACCTGGCTGGCCGGCGCGGGCGGTACGAAGCACCAGGTGTACTTCGGGGACAGCCTCGACGCGGTCAAGCAAGGGGCGGCCGGGACGGACAAAGGCACACTGGCCCTGGCCGATGCGCTCTTTGTGCCGGGAGCCCTCCAGGGCATGACGACCTACTATTGGCGGGTGGACGAGATTCTGGTCGGCGGGACGACGCAGGCCGGACCGGTCTGGAGCTTCACCACCTGCCTGCCGGTGGACGATTTCGAGAGCTACACGGACGACGAAGGCAGCCGCATCTATGAGTCTTGGGTCGATGGCTGGACCAATAACACCGGCTCCACGGTCGGGAACCCGCAGGCCCCGTTTGCCGAGCAGACGGTGGTCCACGGCGGCCTGCAAGCCATGCCCCTGGACTACAACAACGTGAATGCGCCCTTCTATAGCGAGGCCGAGCGGGAGTTCGCCAGTGCTCAGAACTGGACGGTCGGCGATGCGAACACGCTGGAGTTGTACATTCGGGGTCGGGTCGGAAACGCCCCCGCCCAGTTGTACGTGGCCATCGAAGATGCCTCCGCCAAGAGCGCCATGATCGCCTATCCCAATACGGCGATTACCACCACGGGCCATTGGATCCAGTGGAAGATTCCGCTGGCCGACTTTGCCGGCGTGAATCCGGCCAAGGTCAAGAAGATCTACCTCGGCCTCGGCGACAAGAGCAAACCGGCAAAAGGCGGCACCGGGCGGCTCTTTATCGATGATATCGGTGTCATCAAGCCGTAAGGATCTGCTCTATCTCAGTGATGACCGCGGGGTCTGCGTCCATGGGCGCAGGCCCCCTTTCTTTTGGCGGCGGGTCTAAAGACTTGAATTCCCACGCGGAACTTGACACACTGTACGGGTAATACAGATTCGGAAAAGTCCGTGCGCGGCACCGATTTTGTCATCGTGAGGCGCAGCCGAAGGATCTGGCTACCGAATGGGAAATGCTCTCCTTCGCGGCCCAGATCCTTCGCTCCGCTCCGCTACGCTCCGTTCAGAGCCTGCCCTGAGTGGAGCGAAGGGATGACAAGCGGGCGCAAGAATCAATCCGAATCCGTATGAAGGTATCGCACCGGAACTGAGTAGATATGGTTGGAAGACCGCGCGTGGGATATACGACGAGAATGCGGTTGGCCGGCATAGCCGCCTTTTGCAGCACCGTCGTCGTTTTGGGGGCATGCGTCTCCTCCTGCTCTCCCAAGGCCATCGAGAAGTATAGCGAAGTCGCACGCGAGCCCCACATAAGCCCCGACTACACCGGGACCGTCATACCCGCCAATATCGCACCTCTGAATTTCCGGGTCCTTGAGGAGGGCCGTGCGTATTTCGTCGCGGTCCGCTGCGACCAGGGGCATCCGATCCGCATCTTCAGCAAGACGGGGCAGATCCGCCTCCCTATTCGCCCCTGGCACGCCCTGCTCGACGCCAGCCGGGGCCGCGAGATCTTTTTCGATGTCTATGTCCAGGGTGCGGACCGCCAATGGCAGCGGTTCCGGCCCGTCGCCAACACCATCGCACCGGAAGATATTGACGGGACCCTGGTCTTTCGGTTCATGAAGCCTCTCTACACCTGGTGGAAAGACATCGGCATCTATCAGCGCAACCTCGCCAACTACGCTGTGTCCCCAATTCTGCACGGCCGGTCGTTCGGCGGAGGATGCCTGAACTGCCACAGCTTCGTGGGCAACGATCCCGATACCATGTCGATCGCCTTGCGGAGCGTGACGTACGGCAGCCACACTCTCCTGGCTCATCACGGCACGGTCGAAAAGATCGGCGCCAAGTGGGGCTATACCGCCTGGCATCCCAGCGGCCGGGTGGCCGTGTATTCGGTCAACAAGGTGACCCAGTTCTTCCACGCCGGGGGCATGGAAGTCCGCGATGTCGTGGACCTCGATTCCGCTTTGGTCTGCTACCGGGTCGAGAGCCGCAAAGGCGAGTCTCCCAAGGAGTTGGCCGACAAAGGCAGGCTGGAAACCTACCCGACCTGGTCTCCCGACGGCAAGTATCTCTACTTTTGCAGTGCGCCGATCCTGTGGAAGGACCGCAACACCGTGCCGCCCCAGAACTACGACAAGGTCCAGTACGATCTTCGGCGCATCTCCTATGATGTCGCCACGGACCAGTGGGGAAAGGCCGAAACCGTCCTGTCCGCCGCAGAGACGGGCCAAAGCATCCTTCTGCCGAGGATCTCACCCGATGGCCGGTTCCTGATCTTCTGCATGTGCCGCTACGGGTGCTTTCCGGTCTATCAACCCAGCAGCGACCTTTACCTCATGGACCTAACCGCCCCCGCTGCGGAGAAGCCATATCGCAAGCTTGCCATCAACAGCGAGTTTTCGGAGTCATGGCACAGTTGGTCCAGCAACAGCCGGTGGCTCGCCTTCAGCAGCAAGCGTCAGGACGGCCTGTTCACCCGGACCTATCTGAGCTATATCGATGAGGAAGGGACGGCCCACAAACCCTTGGTCCTGCCGCAACAGGACCCGACCTATTACGATTCGCTGCTGGAGACGTACAGCGTCCCCGAGTTGGTCAAGGGACCGGTCGCGGCGAGCAAGTCCCGGCTCGCCCATGCCGCCCGCGCCAAGCCTTCCATCGCGCCGGAGATTCCTATTACGGGAGCGAGTCCGAAGGCGGCTCCCATCGACCCTCAGCAAGAACGGGAATGATCAACCGGCCGAGGTAGGAGATGAAGACGAGAAATGGAAATAGGAAGGTAAGAAAGTGAGAAAGGAAGAGGACAAGAAGAAGCCTCGCCTCTGTCATTGCGAGGAGCGCAGCAACGAAGCAATCTCGACGCGTGCGATGGGAGATTGCTTCGCTTCGCTCGCAATGACATACGCCTCTCACCTTCTCTTCTTCGTTCTGTGCTTCCTCTACCTGTGGCTGGTGGTTGAGCCGCACCTGATCTATCACGGCTTCGGCACGCTGCTGCCGGATGCCCCCCCGTTCGCCACCGGATGGCCGTTTCTCAAAGAGGTCCTCAGTCAGCCGGGCGGGCCGGTCATCTACATATCCGGGTTCCTTTCTCAGGGTTATTACTACTCCTGGCTGGGGGCCGGAATCATCGTCCTGGCAGGGTTCTGTCTGGGTGAGCTTTCCCGACGGCATTTTGTGACCGCCGGTTTCGCGCACGGCCGGCTCCTGGCCCTCTTCCCGGCCATCATGCTCTTTCTCATCTACAGCCAGTACCATCACCCCCTGCCCGCCTGTCTGGCGGTATCGCTGGGGCTGGTCTTGTCCCTGATTTTCGAAAAGCTGCCTTTACGTCAGCCTCTGGTCCGCGCCCCGGCAGGCTGCCTTATCGCCGTGGCCGGCTTCTGGCTCGGTGACGCGGGGACATGGCTGGTCTTCGCCCTCATGACGCTCGTTCATGAAGTCGTCGTTCACAGGAGAGGGACGGCAATCACTCTGGCCCTGTCGGCCAGCGCCGCGGTCATCCTGGTCCTGGCGCAATACGTGTTCCTGATCCCCACGCGCGAGGCCCTGGTCGTTCTGACGCCCTTTGCACCCTCCGCGACGGCGGGCATGGATCCCTTCCTGAAGGTCGTGGTCTTCCTCCTGTACGGCTTCGTTCCTCTCGTGATCGTGGTGGTATCCGTCGGCAAGAGCATCTTCGGACGGCGCGGACCGAAAACTAACGTCCGGTCCAAAAGGGCCGGCAGGGTACGTATCACGCACCATTCAACCGCGTCTAAAGGCGGTGCGTGGTACGCACCCTACCGCTTCGCGAGGCCGGCCTTGGCGGCCCTCCCCATCGTGCTGATGGCTCTGGGGTTATACGTCAGCCACAAGGAGCTCCGCAAGCCGTACGTCCTGTCGAACTACTACTCCCGCCAAAAGCGCTGGGACAAGATCATCGAGCTCGGTCGCCATCTGCCCAAAGACAAGAGCAATCCCTACGTCACCCATGACATCCTCCGCGCCCTGTATCACACGGGCCGGCTCCCCTACGACATGTTCTGTTACCCCCTGTTCCCGGAAGGGATTCTGCTCACGCACGAGAAGACAAAGTCCGACCTGACCCAAGGCAGATTGAGCGACATCTTCCTGGAGCTGGGACACGTCAACATGGCGCAGAAGCTGGCCTCGGAGATCCTGACGACCAAGGGCCCGCTCGGCATCGCGATGGAGGAGCTGGCGTGGATCAATATTATCAAAGGACACCCCGACACCGCCCGCGTCTATCTGGAGGCCCTCAAGGGTGACCTCGTCCATCGCGGCCGGGCCCAGTCTCTGCTGCAGGGTCTGGACCGCGGCTTCGCGCCGGAACAGGCGGCCTACATCGATGGAATCCGCTCCTGTATGCAGGGCGAGACGGCGGGAGTCACCGGGACGGAGCCCGTGAATGAGACGCTGACCGCCCTGCTGAAGCATAATCCCCACAACAAGATGGCCTTTGAATACCTCATGGCGTGCTACCTGCTGACCATGCAGGTGGATAAGATCGTGGGGAACATGGGGAGACTCCACGATCTTGGCTATCAGGGCACTCCGACCCTCTACCAGGAAGCCATCCTCATCCATTTCGGGTCCCAGGGACGGGAGGTGGACTTGGGCAAGTTCAGCATAAGTCCCGAAACCCTCCAGAGATACAAAGCCTTCGTGCAGCTCGGCAACGCCAGGGAGTCACAGGACCGCCAAACCGTGCTCAATCGTATGATCCGCGAATTCGGCACGAGCTACTTCTTCTATTACACCGTCGGCCAGGTCGGGCTGGTGCAGGCGTCCCCAGGCCCCTAACGTCCGAGAAAATGCTCTTGCAGATCGGGACCCCATCTGGTACAAATAGGAAGGATCATTACGAGCAGGTTTTCTATCGCGTCTGAGGCGGTGACGGTGCTGGAGAAGAGGCCGGCGTCGGACATCCAGACAGACGGGAAACCGCGTATCCAATCAGCCTCGGAGGACCTGGCGCCGTGTGCTCTGGGATGCCCATAGCAGAGGTGACAATCGGCCCCCCAAACGCGATCCGTTGCGTGGGGGGACGCCGGCCCAATTCCAAGCACGATTCTGTTGCATGCGGGACCCTTTTTGTCCGTCTTGCGCGTGGTCCATCTGCTACAGGAAGGAGGTGATTCGGCCGATATTGCGGTTTGGAGCATCCGGAGGAGGGTGAACAACACCCGGCCCGCGGCCGCGCGGGCGTGCAGAGAAGTGGATGGACCCCCGGACGTGGTTTCGGAGGCCAACCCGGTTTGATGCTGTGGCGCGGAGGGAGACATGCTCTGATATGTGGTCGGAGCATCGTGACAACGATCTGGCGTGAAGGAGGAATCTTATGTGGCAACGATGTACGTGTTTCGTCCTGTTGATGCTGATGTTGGGGAGCGCAGCGTACGGCGCGTTCGATCCCCTGAAAGAATCCACCCTGCTCGCCTGGTGGAAGTGCGATGAGGGCGCCGGCAACGTGGTCGGCGACTCATCCGCTGGAGCTCACAATGGGACCTTCATCAACGGCTCTCCCGCGTGGACCACGGGCGTCAATGGCAGCGCCATCCGGCTGGCCGGCCCGACGCTGGTCGAAGTCCCGGCCTTCAGGGTGACGCTGACCCAGGCCACCATGGCCGGCTGGTTCCTGCCCAACGGACCCCAGAGCGACTGGGCCTCCATGATCATGCACCGCGGCACCGGCTTGGCCCACGGGTTCAACTTCCTGGCCAGCCGGCAACTGGCCTATCACTGGGCGGACGCCGCCGAGACCTGGAGCTACCGCGGCACCGCCTACTACGCCGCCGATGACTGGACCCACTGCGCGGTGACCGTCGAGCCCACCAAAGCGACGTTCTACGTCAATGGTGTGCAGACCTCCGTCAATACGGTCACGCACGCGGCGGCGAATTGGGACAACGTGGTCCATCTGGGTGGCGACGATGTCGCCGCTTGGGCCGGCCGCCAAATGAACGGCTCGTTGGACGATGTCATGTTCTTCAGCCGGGCCCTGACGGCCGCGGAGATCAAAGACCTCGTCCCGCCGCAACTCAAGGCCAGAAAGCCCAATCCGGCGGACAAGACCATTGGCGTGAACACGCCCCTGCTGCAGTGGACCGCAGGCGACAAAGCCCTGTTCCACGACGTTTACCTCGGCACGAGCCCAGATCTCGCCGCGGCGGACCTTAAAGCCTCGCACCAGCCTTTCGCCATGTTCTATAGCGTGGCGGGCTTCGTGCCGGGTACAACCTACTATTGGCGTGTGGATGAAATTGCCGCCGATGGGACCATTACGGCCGGCGACGTTCTGGCGGTTTGTCGCACAAGCCCTGACGGCCTATCTGCCTGCGCCCGTGGACCAGGCGGCCGGCATCTCGCCGACCACGACCCTGAGTTGGCAGGCGGGCCAGAACGCCGCCAAGCACCACCTGTACCTCAGCGACAGCCAGGACGCCGTCGCCAAGGGTGCCGCCGACGCGGATAAGGGCGAGGTGGACGCAACCACGTATACGCCCAAGGACCTCAAGGGCGCCACAACCTACTACTGGCGCGTGGACGAGGTGACCGCCGCCGGCCAGACGCAGGCCGGTCCGGTGTGGAGCTTCACCACCTTCATGCTCGTCGATGACTTCGAGAGCTACACGGACGTTGACGGCGGTCGCATTTTCGACACGTGGGTCGATGGCTGGACGAACGGCAGCGGCTCGACCGTGGGCAACACGACGGCTCCGTTTGCCGAGCGAACGATTGTCCATGGCGGGGCGCAGGCCATGCCCCTGGACTTCAACAACACCAAGTCGCCCTTCTATAGCGAAGCGGAGCTTGCTTTCGCTCCGGTCCAGGACTGGACGGTGGCCGACGTGAATACTCTGAGTCTGTGGGTCCGGGGCTATCCGCCGCTCACCACCGTGGCGGTGACCGAGGCCGCCGGCAAGATCACCCTGACCGGTGACGGCACGGATATCTGGAACAACTCCGACGACTTCACGTTTGCCTACAAGACCCTCGCGGGCGACGGCTCCATCACCGCCCGCGTGGTCAGCATCGGCCCCGGTTCCAACACGTGGGCCAAGGCCGGCGTGATGATCCGTGACAGCCTCAATGGCGGCTCGACGCATGCTCTGATGGTGATGACGGCCAACAGCGACGGGACCGCAGGGAACGGCGCCAGCTTCCAATACCGCGTGGCGACCGATGGGGCCAGCGGGAACGCGGATTCCACGACGGTGGTCAAGCCCCCCTACTACGTGAGGATCGAACGCCGGGGCAGTGACATCTCCGCGTTCATGTCCGCCGACAACAAGACCTGGAGAACGCTGGGCGTTACGCAGACCATCGAGATGGCTGCCCCCGTCTACATCGGCCTGTGCGTGACGTCGCACGCGGCCGGCGAGCAGCGGACCTTCGAGTTCGACAGCATCACGACGACGGGCGGCGTCAGCGGCTCGTGGCAAGGGGCCGCGATCACCGGTGCGCGGTTCAACGGTGTCGGGAACCTATATGTGGCGGTTGAGGACAGTGCGGGGAAGGTGGGAGTGGCCTCCGATCCGGCTCTGGCGAATGCGACCGCCTGGACCCAATGGAAGATTCCGCTCTCAGGCTTCACCGGCGTGAATCTGGCCAAGATCAAGACGCTGTACATCGGTGTGGGCGATCGCGATAAGCCGGTGGCAGACGGCAGTGGTCGCGTCTACATCGATGACATTCGCGTGATAAAGCCGTAACCACGTTCGTAGTGTGCTCGTAAGAGCATATAAGATAACGCCTTACGGCGTCACTACGAACGACAGAACCGAGGCCCATGCCCGCACGGCATGGGCCTCGGCATTTTCATCTCCTGTCTGTCCCGAACAGGTTCTGGACATTCCCGCGCCGCTGTGATACGATGCGCCCGCAGTGTGGAGTGACCTGTCAAGCGGATGAACGTCACACCCGGCCTTGAAGGGGAGGGTCCTTTCCGTCGGCCGGGTGGACAGATCGAGTCAGTGGCGAGGATGGGAGACCGTTCATGAGCGGCAAAGGTACACATCGGGCGTGGTTCATTGTATGGGTTGGTCTATGTCTCGCGGTGCAAGTCCCGCCGGCGGCACTAGGGTCCGTCCAGGACTCGATGGACGCGGTCGCGCGGAACCATCCCTCTATCGGCGCGGCCATCAAGCCGATGGTGACGATACCAGGCGGATACCAGCGGGAACATGAATGGGGCATTATCTATTATGACAATGCGAATCCCGGCGCAACCAGTGAAGTCCAAGGCGAGATCCTCGCCAAGTACCTATCGTCGGGAGGGCCCTCAGGCTCTCTGGGATTTCCGCGCACCAGCGAGATGACCGGCGCCCACGGTGTGGGACGGTACAACCATTTTGCGAACGGCTCGATCTACTGGTTTCCACTGCTCGGCGCCTATATCGTTTCCGGGGTCATCAAGGACAAGTGGGTCGAGCTGGGGGCCGAGGGTGGACCGCTGGGGTATCCGACGGCCGACGCCGAGAACCTCGAAGGCCGGGGTGTCCTGGGGCGCTTCCAGTACGGCCTGATCCACTACCTTCCCGGCGCGGCGCCCACTACCTGTATGGCCCGCTCCTGCAGAAATGGGCCGACAGCAGCGGGGAGCGCGGCGCTTACGGCTATCCAATGGAAGACCCCTACACGATCGACGACAAATGGTACCAGAGATGTGAAAACGGGGTTGTCGCGATCGACGGCCGGTCGAGGGACTTTCGCTCCGAGATCGCCCGCAGAGGCATCGCCATCCGCAACCAGGGTGCCCGGGGCACGTGCTCGGTCTTCGCCATGACCTTCCTGCTGGAGTATGCGTACACCGAGATGCTGGGTAGCGGCTATGCGGATCTGTCCGAAGAGTACTTGAACCACGCGGCGAACGTGGCCGTGGGCAAGAGGGACGATGGCGACTTCTTCTCTTCGGTGGCGGCCGGATACGAGAATTTCGGCATCATCGCCGAGGGCGGGATGGTCTACAATCCCAGCCGGATCTACGACTTCAACGCCGTGACCATTACGCCGCAGATGTATGCGGAGGGAACGTCCCTGCTGCAGAACGGCCTTCGCCTGGACGGACATTTCGTCGTGCCGCTCGGAGAACCGGGAGCGACACAGGAGCAGTTCGATGCGATCCTCTCCTATCTCGCACGCGGAATTCCCGTGGCGATCGGCCGGGCCCATTCCATGGCGGCCGTAGGGTACCAATACGATCCCACTTGGGATGGGGGTGGGTACCTGATCTTCAAGAACAGCTACGGTCTCATGATGGATGAGCACGGCTACAAGCGAGAGTCCTTCGCGAGCGTCAAGGGCACCGTGAACGATGCGTACGTATATGAGCAGCCGCACAAGATGGATTGGACGCCGCCCGGCGAGATCGCGGCCCGCTGGAAGCTCGACGAGGTATTCGGGACCACCGCGGCCGATGCCAGCGGTAACGAGCACAGCGGCGTACTCCAGGGCGGACCAACCTGGACGACGGGCATGCGGGGCGGCGCTTTGACCTTCGACGGCAAGGACGACTACGTCGATCTGGGCGACCCGCAGGATCTCCCCGCAGGCAGAGCGGTCCGCAGCCTCTGCGCGTGGGCGAAGACGGATACGATCGCCGCCGGCTGGCGGTGGATCGTTGCCTACGGGACCGGCGGTCAGGGCCAAGCCATGTTCATCGGCGCCAATGGCAGCGCTTTGTTCGGTGGCGGCTATGCCGATGACCTTCAACTGAACAGCTTCTGGAGCCCGGGAGTGTGGCACCACATCTGCCTGACTTACGATGGGACCACGGCCCGGTTGTACGCGGACGGCCGGCAAGTCGCTTCAGGCCCCAAGACCTGGAACCTGGTGCTGAACCGAGCCCACATCGGCCGGCAGGTAAACGATGCGGCAGAGTTCTGGGATGGATCGATCGATGACGTCCGCATCTACCGGCGTGCTCTGCCGCAAAGCGACATCCAGGCGATCCTCGACGGCAAACCCGTCCCCGACTACACCGGCATCATCGTCATACCATAGGCCTTGTCATCCTGAGGCGAAGCCGAAGAGCCTGTCCTGAGCGTAGTCGAAGGAATCTGGCTACCGAACGAGAACGTCCCTCTCGCTCGCAAGCCAGATCCTTCACTGCGCTGCGCTCCGTTCAGGATGACAGAGCGTGCAGGGGTGCCATGTCTACCGTTGCAGGCGAAAGACGACAGATCGAGTGAAAGGCGGCAGGGACAACTTGCCATCCTGGACCTGGCTTTGGGACCAAGTGTCGCTCCAGGGGTCGTAGATGCGAACCGACGCCGATGGCATCGGACGGATGTCCTGTGGCAGAGCGATGGACTGGTCCTTCAGGAGTTCCGGCGCCTGTCCCTCCGCCAGTTCGGTCTTCCAAGTGTTCTGGCTGTCGCGGCACCAGGCCAGAAGCGTATGCCGCCCTGCCAGCACGTAGATTCGCAGTCGCGGGTGCTCGATGCGAATCGGACGAAACCCTTCGGCCGGCGGGTCGAGGTCTTTCACAGCTTGGGCAAATCGGCCGAACTGCCACCAGAGGTCGTTCTTCGCCACGTAGGAATCCCAATGCCAACATTGTCCCGCTCCCGCCGCTCCTGTAAAGAACGGCGCGAAGAGGACGTCATGCAGGAGGATGCCCTCCTTGTCTTTGTCGTAGAGCTTGAAGGGGCCGCTGTGACTCGGCTCAACCGCCCCGCTCTCCGCCAGCAAGACGGGCTTGCCGGAGTTGAAAGAGAGCAGGGTCTGCACGGCGTCGGCGGCCAAGACATCCATCGGCCCGTGGCAGACCTCCAGCCTCGCCCCCAGATCCAGGTAGCGGTGCACCTGGGCGAGGTCGTTGTTCGGCATCAGGCAGAAGGTGCGGTAGGTCTCCGTCTTGGGCGCGGTGTCGAAGCTGCCGAGGCTTTGCACGGCCAGGTTCTTGGGGAAGCGCTGGTGCAGAGCGTCGAGCATCTCACGCGTCCAGTCGAGAGCGAGGCCGCCCTGCTTCCACGCCTCGGGCTTCCACATGTCCTGGACCGCATCGAACTCGTTCCAGAGCTCCCAGGCGAAGATAGCTGGATCGTCACCGTACCGCTTCGCGTACCAGTCCAGTTTCCTCTTGAATTGGTCACGCGACACGGGATTGGCGAAGAAGTCCGCGATGTCTTTGGCGGGTCCGCCCTGGGACGCGCGGTGAATCGGCTTGCCGGCCCACGTTTGCTTGCCGTCGCCGAGGTGCCGGAAGTGCTCCAGGGTCATCTTGACGCGAATATTGTACTTGCGGGCCAGCGCCAGCACGGCGTCGATCCGTTTGGCCTTGTCCTCATCGTACACGCCGCTCTGGGCGTGCTCCACGTCGAAGAAAGGATTGCTCAGCCACAGGCGGATATAATTGCCGCCGTTGGCCGAGAGCCTGCGCATCCAGTCCTCCATCGTGGCCAGAGCCCGTTTCTCATCGCGGCCGGGCGGCGCGATCATGTTCAGCCCGATCGGAATGTACGGCTTTCCGTCCGACAACTCGAAATACCGACTGTCCCGGGGACTGACGCGAACAAGCGATTCGGCGGCGCGGATCTCGTTGACATAGCAGATTCCCAACAGCCCCAACGCTGCGGCAAGACAGAGACGGTTCCTCATGGCAGACCTCCGAATGTGCGTGTACCTTCATGACGACATGATACCATGGTACCAGGAATCCGCAGGCACGTCGAGGCGCAGGAAGAAGGGCGGACCCAGCGGCCCGGCCCTGGGTGGAGGAGTACGGGTCCTCACAGACCCGGCACCGATTCGGCCCCCTAACTATCCGCCCCCAATTTCGGGGGCGGCGTACTTAGCTCAACTCGCCCATGAGGAACAACTGTGCTTCCTGGCGCACCGTAAGGACCTTCGTCAGCTCCGCCTGGGCCACGGCCAATTCCTGCTTGACCTTCTCCCACGCTTGCCGGACGGCTGTCAGTTGCTTCTTGATGTCCTCCGGCGTCGCGGACGGGTTGTTGACGGTGGCGCGCAGTTGGGCGACAGCCTTGGCCAGCGCGGTCTGCTCGCCTTGCGGACCGGCTGCGTTCGCCACCGGCGGATTCGTCACCGTCATGCGCGTCTGCGTCGTGGCGCTCTCCAACGCCGCCGACGCTCCGCGACCTGACGACCCGCGTACCACGATCGGACCGCCGCCGAACGGGCCAGCCGCGCCCCGGAGGCTCGCAACCTGGCGATTGAGGTCCATGACCTTGGCGAGCCGGGGCTCGATCACCTTCCAGGCCTGGTCATCGACACCGAGCCGCTGTCTCATCTGCTGCATCCGGATCTCTCGAAACTGCGCGACGCCCCCGGGACCGCCACCGAAAACGACAGGGCCGTTGCCTTGGGACCTGCGGATTTGAGGGCCGCCGCCCTCGGGCGGAACGACAGACGGCTTTCCACCCGCTTCTTCACCGTCACCAACGATCACTGTTCCGGCACCGTCGGTGACGATCACTTTTTCACCGTCGGCAACGATTACTATTCCTTCTTCATTGTCGACAGCCATCAGTGATGGCCCGTCGTCTTGTTGGGCGAGAGACAGTCCCGCGACCACCAAAGCCAACACACAGCTCGCCACACCGATTTCGATGATTCTTCGTTGCATCGCCGTTCTCCTTTTCCTGCTGATGGAACCTTTGCCGGCCATTCCGGCACTACCTATTTGTCGTCGGGACCACGGTCTTTCTTCTTAGAGGTGGAGTCTTGCAAAATGGAGATTGGGCCTACTTTGGGAAGGAAAAATCTCGTTTCTCGATTTTTCCTTCCCAACTCCGAACCACCGGACGGTGAAAGACCTACCCCGATTCTTCCAGGAAATCGAAGAATAAGATTTCCTGGAAGAATATAGGCCCAATCTCCATTTTGCGAAACTCCACTTAGAGGCCACACGCCCCGGAGAACCGACCGCCCGGAGTCGGCAGACCACAGCTTTGGCTGGGCGTTTCAGGTGTGAATACGCGTGTCAGCTTACGGCCCTTCGTGGAGTCCCATGTCGTCCGACGTCGATCCGACCGCCGGCTGGTCCGCACGACGATAGGGAGTTACGGTGGAACCGTCGCCGGCGCTGTCCGGCACCACATTCAACGAAGGTCCGCCGTCGTCAACTTGACCGCTCTCGCCCTGGGCGGGCCTTTGCAGCGCGTTGAGTTCAAACTCCTTCTTCATCTGCTCCTTCTCTTGGGGAGTGAACTCGGCCGTAGCCCGCTGGGGGTCGCCCTGGTAGTTGAAGAGTTTCCCATTGGCGAGCGTGACCTGCCAGACGCCCGGCTGGATCTCCTGGGCCTTGCCTTCGTGATAGAGCTGGCGGAACTCCGCCAAGCAGGCCCGCGCCTCATCCTCGGTGGCGATGTTCGTACCTCCAATGCTGATGCTGCGGATGGCCACGGCGTCCAGGCCGTGAAGTCCGGTTCCTCATGCACGAACGATACCTGATCCTCGGAGATCGTGAAGTACTTCACCACGGCTTCGACCGCGGCGTAGCTGACGGGCAGTAAGACCGCCAAGGCGACGACCGCCGCCGCGGCTATTTTGATACGTCTGCTGATCATAGTCATTCTCCATAGTCCCGCCGACCTTAAGGTCGGCGAGGAGGGTTCACTTCTCGTGAGCTTCCCGGCCAGATCGTTGAGAATCCTCCGATCCATCGAGTGGCTCGTTCGGTCACACAAGCTCCTGATCTGTTCTTCGAGGTTTCGATCTGCGTTTTCCACGTTGTCACCTGCTCATCAATAAGGATCGTAGTTTTTCGAGGCCATACCGGTAGCGACCCTGGGCAGTGCTGAGCGAGACGCCCTGGAGTTCGGCGATCTTCTGGAACGTCAGATCGCCTTGCAGGTGCAGCAGGACGACCTCCCGCTGCTCGTAGGGCAACTGCGCCAGCGCCTGCCTGAGCCGATGTGCTTCTTCCTGCCGGATGGCCTGTGCCTCGGGCGGGTCGTGGAATTCTTCACTGCCCTCGGCCCAGTCCGGCTTCGCCTCATGGCGTTTGACGGCCCGGAGCCGGTCCCGTGCACGGTTGGCGACCGACGCCGCCAGATAGGCTCCCAGACCGCCATTGACGTGGTACTTGTGCAGCGACTCGACGAAGCCGATGAACACGTCGTGGACCACATCTTCCGCCCCCGACGCATCGCCGAGCAGACCCCGGGCCAGCGTGAACAGGCGGTCCTTGTGGCTCTCGTACAGGAGCCGCATGGCCTCGCGATCGCCGGCCTTCAGGTCCTGGATCAGTTGTTCATCGTTCATCATGCCAATCCGCGCCGAGCACCACGCCGCAAGCGCTCGTCATAAGAATGACGACCTGGAGGCGCTGATTAACATAGCGCCGTGCGACTTTTTCTTGATTCCTGCTCACAAAGTCAGCTTGCAAGCCTCTCCCAGAACGAACGTGAATATGTCATTGCGAGGAGCGCAGCGACGAAGCAATCTCAAACCCGCGATGGGAGTCGGGAGATTGCTTCGCTGCGCTCGCAATGACATGATGCTCGCCGCGTCTTCATCCCGTTGAAGGCTCTAAAGCTTCTCCGCCAACTGATTGAGGAAGCTCGCGATATCGCGCAGCACCTCCCCGGACGGCACGGGAAGCCTGAGGTGCCGCTGGCCGGTGGATTCATCGGTCTCGATCTTGATCCGGGACCCTGCCTCGGCCGGCGCTTTCGCCCCGCCGGACAACGTGCCGCCGAGCTTGCTCAGCAAGGCCAGTCCCGCTGAGATCACGTTCTCCCAATTCGGCCCTGCCGGCGGGGCCGGAACCACAATCGCCTCCTCCGGCGCCTGATCGGGCTCCGGCTCTTCCTTCTCCTCCGGCGGCATGGGCGGCGGGAATGGCTTGGGTGACTTTGTCCACGGAATCCATGAAGCGTTTGAGCCGGCTGCCGCCCAGGAAGACCTCGTTCGCGCCGCCGTCCAGGACACCCGCGAACATGGATTGCTTGAAAGACAGCACCGAGAGCATGCCCTGCTCGATGGTCCCCTGGGCCACGAAGTTGACGACGCGAACGGGCCGGTGCTGGCCCAGGCGGTGCACCCGGCCGACGCGCTGATCCAGAACCGCCGGGTTCCAGGGCAGGTCCATGTTCACGACGGTCGCAGCGTTCTGGAGATTCAGGCCGACGCCGCCGGCATCCGTGGAAAGAAAGATGCGGCAATTCGGATCCTGTTTGAACTGCGCGATGAGGTCTTTCCGCTCCTTCGAGGCCACGCCGCCGTGGAACAGCACGTGGCCCAGCTTGGCGGTTTCAAGACGATTGACGATCAGCTCGTGGGTCCGCACCCACTGACTGAAGATGACGGCCTTGTCGTCCGGCCGCTCGAACGACTCCCGGAGAACCGAGAGCAGCTCGTCCGCCTTGTACCCGAAGTCCGTCTTCTTGTCGAGCAGATAGGTGCTGTTGCAGCTCATCCGCATGTTCTGCAAGGCGATCATCAGCCGCCGCTGGTCGGCTTCGGGCAGAAAGCCGAGCCGTCGCCACTTGGCCACGATTCGCGCGACGATCTCGGCATTCTCCACGTGATGTGCCATCTGCTCTTTTGTCATGGGCACGAAATAGTTTTTGTCGAGCCGCTCCGGCAGTTGCTTGAGGACCTCCTTCTTGGTCCGGCGGATCAGGATTGGCCGGAGGGTCTGTCCGATCTTGTCCAGGTTCCGGTAGCCGATCACCTTGCCGCACTCGTCGGTGTGCTGATGCTCCGCCAGGAAGCGGAACACCGGCCCCAGGCGAAAGCGATCCACGAACTCCACGATCGAGTGGAGTTCCTCCAGCCGGTTCTCCAGGGGCGTCCCGGTCAGGACGATGGCATACTTGGAATGGAGCCGTTTGATCGTCTGGGCCCGCCGGGTCTTCCAGTTCTTGATCCGCTGGGCCTCATCGAGGATGACGACCTCGGGACCCCACCGGCCAATCGCCTCCAGGTCCCGATGCACGACCTCGTAGTTGGTGATTTTGTAGAACGACTCGGTGGCGTACAAATCGCTCCGCCGCGTCAGCAACCCTTCAACCACCAGCGTCGAACGGCCACAAAACTTCTCGATCTCCTGCTGCCACTGATACTTCAGCGACGTGGGGCAGATGATCAGGACACGTTCGACCCCCGCCGTCCGGGCCAGAATCTCGCACGCGGCAAGCGCCTGGATCGTCTTGCCGAGCCCCATGTCATCCGCGATCAGGCTCCGTCCCGCCCGGGCGGCAAAGAGGGCCCCTTCCCGCTGGTACGGATACAAGCGGGACCTTGAGCAGATGGGCGAACGCCGCGCTCTCGATGCCGCCGGGAAACGCCTTGTCGATCCGTGCGCTCAGAGCGGCACGGTCCCGAACCTCGGCGATGAAATCCAGGGCATCGTCATAGCACCGCAGATCGTGAGTGAAAGAGCCGGCATGCTTGAGGAACGTTTCGAATCGCTCGTACGCTCCGGCCCGAAGGATGCCGCTGCCATCGAAGTAGTCGGCGGCCAGCTGGTGCAGTCCCGCCGGGCACTCGATGCCGGGCCGGAACACGACCTCCCGCCTGGCTCCGTAGCGGAGATACACCTCCGAGTAAACCGGGTGAAAGCCCCGCGCGAAGGCCTCGCGCGCCGCCGGGCCGGCGTTGCAGCTTGCCGAGCACCCATTCGATATGTTTGCAGGTCCCCAGCGTGTTGACCGCGAAATCCGGGCAAGAGCAGTAGTTGTCGCCCAACCCCGACCCGCGAATCGCCACGCGGTACTCGCCGCCGGTTTGCCGGTTGGCCACCGTGAATTCCGAGAAGATCGGGTCCGTGCCGATATTCGTCAGGCGGAAGTTCTGCTTGCGGGCAAACTGCTTCCGCAGGGCGATTTGCCACTGTTCCAGCGACATCTCTTCCGGTTTTCGCACGCGTGAAATCTTGCGGCCCCGGAATACTCCCTTCGACGGCTTACGCCGCACGGCCTTCCGCGCCGGAGCATCGACTTCGACAGAAACAGGTACATTCGCCATACATCAGACCTTCCCGTGAATGGTGTTCGTGAACCCGCCCGTAGACGACGGCGGCAAGTATACTATACTCTCCGGGAAGATGGAATGGAGAACGAAATGGTGAACGGCAATGGTAACGGGTGCGACCAGCATTCGGTGGCGGATTCCGCCCGCTTTATCCGGGTGGCAGCGGCAAGTGGAGTCTTCGGAGCTTGCCGATGGTCCATCGCATGCACCATCGGCAAGCTGACGCTTGCCGCTGCCACCCGGAGCCCAATTACGGCGATTCATCTTCCTACCGGTCAGTCCCTTGTGTCTTTCGATGGGTCGCTGCCACCGTATTCCGGCCGCACCCGGGGAAACCGGGAAGGATCGATGCGTGGGTCGCGTTGCCGTCATCTTATTGTCCTCGGCCATGCTGAACTCGTCGTGCCTCGTTGGCGAAATCCGAGGCATTTCTGTCGGGCCGGCCGATGGGCCAGATCGAGAGCGATGCGCTGCAGGAGCTTTCGGGCATCGCGGCCAGCCGTCGCAACCGCGGCGTGCTCTACGTGCACAACGATTCGGGGGATACCCCGCAAATCTACGCCATCAACGAGAAGGCCCAACTGCTCGGCACGTGCCACATCCGGGGGGCGACGGAACGCGACTGGGAGGATATCGCGGTCGGACCGGGTCCCGACCCCAATCGATCCTGCATGTACATCGGCGACATCGGCGACAATGCGGCCAAGCGTCCGGAGATCATCGTGTACCGACTGCCCGAGCCTAAGGTGGATGCCGTCACACCCTTCGGTCAGATGACGATCGGTCCGGCCGAGGCACTGCGGCTCGTCTACCCGGACAAGCCGCGTGATGCGGAGACTCTGCTCGTCGATCCCCTGACCCGCGATCTCTACATCATCTCGAAGCGGGAGTTGGCCCCCAGAGTGTACCGTGCGGCCTATCCGCAATCGACGACGCAGCAGACCAGGCTGGAACAGGTGGCCACCATGCCGCTGGGCTTATTTCCCACCGGCGGCGACGTCTCGCCCGACGGCCGACGCGTGATCGTCCGAGGCATGTTCAATGCCGCAATCTGGGAACGGCCCGCGGGTAAGGCGTCCTCCAATCCAGAATCTCGCGTTGGGGACCTCGTGCCTCTGTGGCAAGCCTTCTCCGGCCCGCCCAAGGCGATCCCCGTCGTCGCAGAACCGCAGGGTGAAGCCATCTGCTTTGACAGTAAGGGCGCGGGTTACTTCACTATCAGTGAAGGACGTCACCCCGCTCTCTACTACTTCGCTCCCGCCGAGCCCAACAGCCCCAAACGGTAATACGATTGCAGATCAACGCCGCGACAGGAATCCGCAATCCGAAATCCGCAATCTGGAGCCCCGGCTTGGCGTGCCGATAAACGTTGCCTATAGTTTAATCAGGGTCCCGATATTGCCGATAACCGGGCCATGGTAGTGTAGCAGTCTGCCGTGGCAGGAATCCGCACGGAGATCGGGGATGAAACCGCGAGTCTAACGGGGCGCTATTGGGTATGTCGATCATGTCCTCACAAACCACACGATTGGAGTTGACCATAGTCGCGGCCGCGTTCCTGGTCCTGCTGTTGTGCCGCCAGCCGCCCAAGTCCGGAAATGCTGACGTTCGCACTGGCGCCCCGGCAGCGATGCAGGAGTTCACGTCCGGGACGGAGGACGCGACACAGCAGACAAACGGAGGCCCTGCTTCCGATCCGCTTTCCCCGACGGACGAGCCGCGGACGCGGGGTCTGCAAATCCCAACGATCACCCCATCACCGAGCGGCGCAACATCCGATAACAGCGATACAGTGTCCGCCACGCCGTCACAACCGAAAAAGCGGATGGGCATCGTGGACGCGCGGAATTGCGGCCGCCTGAAATACAAGGACGTCCTGTACGGCGAAGTCACCGTCCGCCGGGTCTGGGACGGACAGAAATTCGTGTTCCGCAAGGTTATCGAAGTGAAGGAAAAGAACGGCGTCACCAGCATCTGGAGCTTCGACGAGCACGACGACATCGTTCTGTCCGAGATCCAGCCGAAAAGCCCGTAAGCTGTGAAGTGTGATTTTTGATTTTGGATTTGGAAGACTGGTTTCTTGCTCCAAACATCACACTTCAAACATCGAACTTCAAACTTCTCATTTCATCCCCAGCCGGCGTTTGCACTCGTCGAGCATCTCCGCGGTGCGCGTGGCGCCGACGCGTGTCACGCCGAGAGCACGCACTTCCAACAGCTTGTCCAGATCGCGGACGCCTCCTGCCGCTTTGACCTGGACGTTCTTGGGCGCGTGCTGCCGCATCAGCTTGAGATCCTCGATGGTCGCCCCGCCGGTGCCGTAGCCGGTGGAGGTCTTCACCCAATCGGCCCCGAGGTCGCCGCAGATCTCGCACAGCTTGACCTTCTGATCGTCGTTCAGGTAGCAGTTCTCGAAGATGACCTTGACCTTCTGGCCCTTCTTGTGCGTGACGTCAATCACGGCGGCGATGTCCGAGCGGACGTAGTCCCAGTCACCACTGAGGACCCTGCTGATATTGACGACCATGTCCAACTCCTGCCCGCCATCCGCGAGGGCCTGCTTGGCCTCGGCGACCTTGATCGCGGTCGTATGCCCACCGTGAGGAAAGCCAATCGTCGTGCTCGCCTTGACCATGCTGCCCTTGAGCATCTCGGCGCACCGCTTGAGCCCGTAGGGCATGATGCAGACGCTGCCCACATCATACCGCAGGGCAAGCTGGCAACCCTGCTCCAGATCGCGCTCGGTCAGCGTCGGGTTCAATAGAGAATGGTCGATCATCTTGGCAATATCGCTGTACGTGTAATCCATCGAATACTCCTATGGCATGTACTGAAGCAGGAATCGCGCGCTTTGCCGCAGAGAGGCTTTGCGCATCTCCAGCGACCCTTCGTACGCGCGGTCCTCCACCTCCACGCATACCGGTCCGGCGTAGCCGATGTCGCCCAGCACCGAGCAGAATCGGCCCCAGTTGACCTCCCCCAGCCCGGGCAGCTTGGGCGTGTGGTACTGCAGCGGATTGGCGAGGATGCCCACATCGTCCAGCCGATCCCGATCCAGTCGAACGTCCTTCGCGTGGATGTGGTGGATGCGGTCCTTGAACTCCCGCAGCGGCTTGAGGTAGTCCATGTGCTGCCAAACCATGTGCGAAGGATCGTAGTTGAGCCCCAGATGAGCGGACGGGATGTCCTCGAACATGCGCCGCCAGATCTTCGGGCTGGTGGCCAGGTTCTTGCCGCCCGGCCACTCATCGTTCGTGAACAGCATCGGGCAGTTCTCGATGCCGATCCGCACATCGCGGTCCTCGGCGAACTTTACCAGCGGTTTCCAGACCCGCAGGAATTTCGGCCAATTCTCGTCCACCGATTTGGTCCAGTCCCGGCCGATGAAGGTCGTGACCTGCCCTATTTCCAGCAGGGCCGCCGCCTGGATCACCTTCTTGAAGTGGGCCAGCACGGCCTTGGCCTCGTCCGCATCGGGACTGAGATAGTTCGGGTAGTAGCCGAGCGAGCTGATGCTCACGCCGGAACTCTCCAGCATCGCAACGGATCTCGCCGGCCTCGCGCTGTCCGAAGTCCGCAACATCGAGGTGCGTCACGCCCGCGTACCGCCGCTCCGCCTTGCCCTTGGGCCAGCACATCAGCTCGACGCAGGAGTACCCCGCCTCGAAGGCAAATCCGAGCACCTGGTCCAGCGGCAAGTCCGGCAGAATCGCACTGACAAATCCGAGTCTCATTGGCGTCCTCCTTTCACGGGCACCCAGCGGCCCTCGCGGTGGCTCTGCAAAATCGCCTCGCACAACAGAATCTCGCGATGACCATCGGCGAAGGTAGGAAAGCTCGGCGGCGCTGCGAGGTCCCCCGCCTTGATGTAATCGTAAAACGCCCGGAAGCACTGCTTGAAGGTGTCCGGGAAGCCTTCGTTGTGGCCGCCGGGATAATTGGTGTAGCGCCGGGCCTTGTCGCCGAGCAAGGAAGGATCGCGAATCAGGCTCTCATTCGCTTTGTCGCGATGGCCGATCCACATCTCGTTCGGCTGCTCGCTGCACCAGGCCAAGGCCTGATTCGAGCCGGCGATCTCGTACCGCAGGCAGTTCTTCCGCCCCGCCGTCACCTGCGAGACCCACAGACAGCCCCGGGCCCCGCCCGCAAAGCGCAGCAACACGCAGCCATAGTCTTCCGTCTTGATATCGATCGATTCCGTCTTGACGGCAGCCTTCTCCTGCTTGCCTTTGAACGTCTCCACCTCGCCCAGGGGCCGCTGCCGCACCGGATGCACGGTCGAAAGATCGGCACAGACCGCCTCGACCTCCAAGCCCGTGATCGCGTGGATCAAATCCAGCCAGTGCGTCCCAATGTCGGCAATGGCCCGCAGCTCGCCGCCCTCCTCGGCCAGCACCCGCCAGTTGTAGTCGGTGGGGTGAAACAGCCAATCCTGCACATAGCTGCCGCAGACGGAATAGATGCGTCCCAGAGCGCCGCGTCTCATCATATCGGCCGCTTCGATGTTGAGCGGATAATACCGGATGTTGTAATTCACCCCCGCCGCAAAGCCGCTCCGCCAGGCCAGCTCGACCAGTTCCGCCGACTCGGTCGAATTCATCGCCAAGGGTTTCTCGCACAGCACGTGCTTGCCGGCATTCAACGCGGCCTTCGCCATCGGATAGTGCAGGCGGTTCGGCGTGGCCAAGTGCACGACCTGCACGCTCTGATCGCCCAGAATCTCCTCGAAGCTCGTGTACGCCTTGGGCAATCCCAGGGTCCGGGCCGCCAGCTCCGACTCGCCCTTCGAGACCCCCAGAATCCCGGTGATCTCCACGCCGATACGTCCCAGTGCCTCCACATGCACCGGCCCAATGAACCCCGCCCCCACCACCGCCGTGCGAATCTTCTGCATACCCGTATCTCCTTATGACAGCCAATATCGGCTCAAACGGTAGCACCTCGCCGGAACTCTGTCAATCGCCGCCGAGAAATACCCCGAGCCGCAGATCGGGCAGAGTCGGACAGATTGAGGATCACACACCGCGTGAACTCGAATTTGCGTCCATCGGCACAATCCGCATCAACACGTGACATGGAACAGGCCGATGACCGCGCCTTTGGCCTTGTTCCAGTCCTTGATCGCGCGTGGGCGTGGGGTGCAGATCCACCTCGCATCGCTTCTTCTGGAAGTAGTCCGCCGCCTCTTCGGAGAGGCTCACCATGCCGTTTGGCCGGAGCCGATGATCAGGCGTTCGGCGCCGTCCTCATAGATCTGCTTGGCTTCGTCCAGGGAAATCGTATGCGAGGTGCCGTAGACCGCTTTGGACAGCTTCTTCTTTCGCTTCTTGATCGCGCCGGACAGGCGTATCACCACATCGTGTTCGATCCTTGAACCCTCAATGACGATGTAACCGAAGTCCGTCTCATCGATGGCAGGTTTCCAGCTTCTTCTTTCGCTTCTTGACCGCGCCGGACAGGCGGATCACAACGTCGTGTTCGATCTTCGAACCCTCAATGATGATGTAACCGAAGTCCGTCTCGTCAATGGCAGGTTTCATGCCGTCACCTCCTGTCCCATCTCGCCTGGAAGGCCGATTCGATGACTCCCCACGTCATCCGGTCATGCCTTCCTTTAAGGCGAGATCGTCGAGAATGCCTCGGAGAATCCTGGCTTTGGCCTTGACGTTGTTCGGCCTGACATGGTCCGCCTTTACTCTCCGAGCCGCCGCCTCCAATGCACCTTGAAGACCGGCCGGATCCAGTAGAGCCGCTGACCTGCAGTAGTAGCTCCTCGACCTGCCGTCGTCGAAGCCGCCGATCATCTTCTCCAGCAACTTGATTCGTCTTCTCTGCTGTTCCACGAACTTCTTGATCCCGTGCTCCTTGATGAAGTTCAGATTCGGCATGACCTTTCTGTACGGCGGGTACGAGGAGGATTCTTTCACTTGCCGATATTCTTCCTCGCTCTTGAACTTGGGGCAAGGAAAGTCCGGGCACGCGCCACAAACCTCCAGGTTCCTTTTCTTGACGCAGCAGGTGATGAAGGAGCACGAAGGATGTTTGTTCGCGAAATCGGGACCTGCGCATCCGGGGCACCTCGAAGGACCTGCTGTGTAGTATCTCGGGCACAAGCCACAATCCAGGCCACACACGCCAATCGTCGGGTATCTCTTCATAATCAGGTTCCCCGGCCTCAAGGTTTTGTCGATGAAAAGGAGCGCCAACAACAAGACGCCCCCCCCCACACTGGCCCAGCAGTCCCCGCCGTTGTCATCCCATCGCGCGAATCTTCGGCATGCCCGTATCTCGTTCATGCCACAAGCCGCGAATGCACCTCCTTCGCAATTTGTGAACCAACCTCTCGTTCAGCGATCTTCAGATCGTAACTGGTCTGCAGATTCAGCCAAAACTGCGCGGTCGTCCCAAAGTAGCGGGCCAATCGCAAGGCGGTATCCGGCGTGATAGCACGTCGTTCACGCACGACCTCGTTGATCCGCGGCGCGGGTACCTTCAGTTCCATCGCGAGCGCATGCGCGCTTATCCCCAAGGGCGTGAGAAATTCCTCCCGCAGGACTTCGCCCGGATGAACGGGACGCATCTTGTTTGTAGGCTTCATTGCTCAGTCTCCTCAGTGGTAATCGACGATCTCCACATCAAAGGCATTGCCGTTCTCAAAGCGAAAGCACAAACGCCATTGGTCATTGATTCGAATGCTCCACTGACCTTTGCGTCTTCCCTGTAGAGCTTCCAGCCTGTTGCCCGGAGGAACACGCAGGTCTTGAATCCCGCTGGCGTCGTCCAGCATTTGCAGTTTACGTTCGGCAACTCTGGCAATCGCCTTGAACCGTGGAGGGCACTTGCCCTCAAACAGTGCTTGTGTATCCTTGCTCTGGAAGCTCTGGATCATAAGAAAAGGATATAATGCCTGGCGTTAAACGTCAAGCGATATTTCGCCACCCACCAATGAGCCGGCCAGCAACATCTTCTTGCCAAAATCTCGGTACACCTCGCGATTACGGTATTGCACGTACTTCTGCTCAATGGAGTGCCCCGTGCGATGCCGAAGTGTTGCAGGGCCTGCCGTAATCGTGGCGAGAAGTTGCAGCCCGAGATCGAGCCATGTATGCTGTGGGCCAACGGTCGCTCTCTACGAATGAAAGGGGTGTGATTATGAGATGTCTTCTGACCTCACTGCTTGTTGTGTTCACGGTGCCGGTGGTGACCGGCGCGGACGTTCCGATGCAGCCGTTTGTTGTGGACTGGCGGGACAATGCCGCGCCGCTGGTCGATCTATCGTCGTTTCTAGAGGCGCCGGCGGGCAAGAATGGGCATGTCGCGAATCAAGGATGGGCATTTCGTGACGCCGGACGGGAAACGGCTTCAGAATTTGGGGCGTCAACTTCACCGGGGCGGCGTGCTTTCCGTCCCGCGAGGATGCGCCGGTGGTGGCGGCCCACCTGGCCCGATTCGGGATCAACTGCGTGCGGTTCCACTTTCTCGATTCGAACGGGTCCACCGAGCCTGTTTGTGCGGGGCCGGGACGACACGCGCCAACTCGATCCGAAGCAGTTGGACACGCTCGACTACTTCGTCGCCGAGTTGAAGAAACGCGGCATCTACACAAACCTGAACCTCAACGTGGGACGCGTTTACCGCAAGGGTGACGGCGTGCGGGACTATGAGTATCTCGGCATGGCGAAGGTCGTGAATTATTTCGACGAGCAGGTCCAGATGCTCCATAAGGAGTACGCCCAGCAGCTTCTGACGCACCGCAATCCGTACACCGGCGCGGAATATCGCCACGAGCCGGCGGTCGCCATTGTGGAGTTGGTCAATGAGAATTCGATTGTCGAGGCGTGGTTCAGCGACCGGCTGCTCGGCAAAAACACCCAGCGAAACCCCGGCACCTGGACCGACATCACCGCCTGGTACGCTGAAGAGCTTACGGCCAAGTACAACCAGTGGCTGAAAGAGACTCTCCGTGCTGAGGAGTTGGGCGAGCTTCGCAAGCTGGCGGGCGTGGCGGAGGGTCAGCCAGTCCCGCGTCTGACGAAGGCCCAATTCAAAGATGCGCCGGCCCAGCGTTTCCACACCGAGGCGGCGTTCTACATGCACCTGGAGCACGACTACTTCGGCGGCATGTACAAGTATCTCAAGAACGATCTCGGCGTGAAGGCCCTTATCGCCGGCACGAGTGACCACAATCACTACAACAGCGGCTATCCGCTCCTGACCTCGACCGCGCAATGCGACATCATCGACGGCCACGTCTACTGGCAGCACCCGAGCTACGTCGCCGACCCCAAGGGCAAGAGGCAGGGCTTCACCATCGGCAACACCCCCATGGTAGACGACCCGGCGAATTCCACCGTCGTCCAGCTCTCCCGCTCGCCCATCGCGGGCAAACCCTACACGGTCTCAGAGATCAACCATCCGTTCCCAAATGAGTACGCCTGCGAAGGCTTCGGGATTCTCGCCGCCTATGCGGCGTTCCAGGACTGGGACGGCGTCTTCTTATACACGTTCGAGCACAAGGTCCCGAGCGGGTGGACCGCGAAGATGCCCAGCCACTTCGAGGTCCGTCCCGACCCGGTGAAGATGATGAACATCGCCGCCGGCGCATGCCTGTTCCTGCGCGGCGACGTGCAGCCGGCGAAAGAGACGATCTACCGCTCCTATTCGCCCGAGGAAGTCCGCGAGAGCATCCGGCTGCCCTCCTCCCAGCGACCATTCTTCACGCCGGGTTTCGATCCGGCCACCGCATTGATGCATGCCATGCGAATTCGCGCCTTCGATGTGGCCCAACCGGCCCCCGCTCGGGAGAAGATCACCCCCGAGGGCGGGGGTGCTACATACACTGCTGACACCGGCCAACTCGCCTGGCACCACGCCCAGAAACGACAGGGTTGTGTGACGATTGAGACGGATCGATCCCAGGCACTCATCGGCTTCATCCAGCACGCCGATAAGCCGCTGAAGAACCTCGCGGCGACGGTCGAGAACGAGTTCTGCTCGCTCGTGTTGACTTCGCTGGACGACAAGCCTATCGCGCAGGCGGACCGGCTGCTTCTGGTCGCCACCGCCCGCGCCGCCAACACCGGCATGCAGTGGAACGACAAGCGGACCTCGCTCATCGATTGGGGCACCGAACCCTCGGTCATTGAGCCGGTCAAAGGATTCGTCACGCTCAAGGGCATCTCAACCTGGTTGGGCAAATCGAGGTGACGCCTCTCGACAGTGGTGCCAAGGCCCTCGGCAAACCGATTCCGGCCCAGAAGACCGCCGAGGGCTACCGCTTCCCCGTCGGCGAGCCGGCGACGCCCTGGTATCTCGTCCGCATCGCCCATACTCCGTCGCGTCAGAAGAGGCCGGCCTCAATGCGTTGCCTGACACTGAGCAGATGTGGGTGAAGTGCCTCAAGTGCGGCCAGAGCTACCAGATGGGTCTCAAGGAGTACTACCAGGAGCTTGACGGAGAAGGCGCAAGGCCAACCCGTCGCCGATGCCGATTGCCTATCCGCTCACGTGCAACAAATGCGGACAGGACGGGATCCGCAAGGCGTACAAGTGCGACCAGTGTGGGGAGGTGTTCTGTCGCCAACAGCGTTCCGAACGATTTCGAGGACCGCTGCCCCAAGTGCGGATACAGCAAGGTGGAGGCCAGCGCGGAAAGCGCGAATGGGTGCGGCGCAGAACCCCGCCAAGCGTCGGGAGCAGGCCTACATGACGGCAGCACGCACGCGAGTGGCGGAGCTTTCGGTTGCCTTGGGCGCCTTTCAGATCGACATTGGACGTTATCCTACGACCGCGGAGGGGCTCCGTGCCCTGATGGAAGAGCCCTCCCCCAAGGCCAAGGGATGGCACGGACCTTACATTCCCGAAGCGCCGAAAGACCCGTGGGGCAACAACTATTTGTACCAGTGCCCCGGACGGCGCAACCCGAAGGGCTACGACCTCTGTTCTGCCGGTCCGGACGGCCAGGTAGGCACCCCGGATGACATCGCGAACCCGACCGTGGGCCGCGTTCCTTGATGAGAACACCGTAGCATGGGCGTCCCGCCCATGTGTATCACGGGCGTCTCGCCCGTGGAGACAGGGCCAAGATGGCCCTGCAACTCATGGGCAAGATGCCCATGCTACGCGCGAAAGACGGGATCGAGCGACTGGGCCATCTGCCGGAGCGTTTCGATCTCTTTCTGCGAGATCGGGCGAAAGCCCATGCGCCAGGTCCAGCGGCCAGTCGAAATAGCGACTCCTCGCCCGGCGGGATCGCGGCCGTGATCGGCTGGCTCAGCGTGAAGTACAAGGCCAGCTTGGCTTCATTGCGGTCGGTCAGCGGCTGGTACCAGCACTTGGGATACTGCTTTCGCGTGGGATCGTCCTTGGGCCACTTCTGCTTCGCCATCGCTTTCAATGCCAGCCGGGCGACACCCTTCGACTTGGCGGCCTCGATGACGCGCGGGCCGAAGTTGCCTTGGTAAAACGTGGCAAAGTTGATCGGGAACAGGATCGAATCGAAGTCGTAGCGGTCCAGCGCCGCCAGGGCCGCCTCCTCGGAGTGAGCGGAGAAGCCGAGATGACGAACCTGCCCCTGCTTTCTTGGCTTCGAGGAAGACCTCCATTGCCCCGCCTTTGGCAAAGACCGCATCGACGTCCTTCCGGACATCGGAAATGGCATGAAGCTGATAGAGATCGAGATAGTCCGTCCGCAGCCGCTTCAGGGATTCCTGCAACTCCGCGGCTGTCGCTTCTTTGGTTCGATGCTCGGTCTTGCAGGCGAGAAAGACGTTCTTGCGATAGGGCTCCAGGGCGGGACCAAGCTTGATCTCGGCATCGCCATAGCTCGGGGCGACATCGAAGTAGTTGACACCTTTCTCCACCGCCTCGGCCACCACACGATTCGCATGCTCCTGCTCGACGCCGCTGACCACGATCCCGCCGAAACCGATGATCGACAGCCGCTGGCCGGTGTCGCCGTACGCCCGCTGCGGCAGCTTGGCGGCATTACTGGCACAGGGACACGCATTCTCGGTCGCCTCCGCCTGCGGCAAGACTCCTCCTGCCACCACCGATCCGGCCGCGAGCGTGCCCTTTCTCAGGAATTCCCTGCGTTCCATCGTTTCCACCTCTTATCTACCGATACTCTCTCGTTTGGCGTCAGCCAGGCACTCTACCGAGATACGCAGCACTCCGGCGCCGGTTCAGCGGAGTCGAGCTGTTCGGAGTTCCGCGTTTACGCGGGCCTAAACGGTCGGGCGTTCCGCGTTCCTGCGATCTTGAGCCGCTGCGCGGTCTTGACCCGCCTGAAGGCGGAACTCCAAACGGGCTACAAATGCCAGGGGCTGCGCCAGGAGCGGGTCAACATGCGATTCGCCTCGGCGTCCGCGATGAACTGCTCGGCGGCAGGGTCCCAGCGCAGCTTGCGGCCCAGCCGCATCGCGATATCGCAGATGTGGCAGACCGTGTCTGTCCGCACCGCCGACTCGATGGACGAAACCGGCGTCTTGCGGCTCCTGATGCAATCGAGGAAGCCGCCCCAGTGGTCCGTGCCCACCGTCAAATGTCGCTCGTCCGGGCCGATCCGCTCCTGCAACAGCGACTTCGGCTCGGCCTCGATAACCCCGCGCTCGACAAAAACCCAGCCCTCCGTCCCCTCGAAGCGCACGCCCTGGCGACGCTTGGACTTGTCGATGAACTGCACCACCACGCCGTTGGCGTACCTCCAGGTCATGTCCCATCCCGTCGCACAATCGTAAAGGCCCTCGGGCGGAAATTCGCCGGTCCCTTCAACTTCGACGGGGCCGGTGTTGTCCGCATCGTTGCCCCACTGGGCGATGTCCACGTGGTGAATGCCCCAGGTCGTGATCCAGCCGAGGGAGAAGCTGCTGATGTGCCCCCACTCGCCACAGTTACCGACAATCCCAACAGAGTACGGCCTCCAGCGGGCCGGACCGACCCACATGTCCCAATCCAGCCACGCCGGCACGGGCGCAGGTCGAATCAGGCCAACGGCCCGGCTGGCCGGCACCGAGACGACGATCCTCTGGAGCTTGCCGATCCGCCCGTTCTGGACCAACTCGCAGGCGAAGCCGAAGTTGCGATCCGACCGCTGTTGAGTGCCGAACTGGAACACGCGGTCATAACCGCGCACCGCGTTGCGCAAAGCAATGTCGTCTTTGACGCTGAGCCCCAGCGGCTTTTCGAGAAAGATGTCCTTGCCCGCGCGGGCCGCTTCCACGGATTGCAGCACATGCCAGGCGTCCGGCGTGGCAATGGACACCGCGTCAACGTCGCCTCGGGCCAGCACGTCCCGATAGTCGCGATACGCCGCACAATCGACGCTGCCGTAGTGGTCGTTGACGATCTTCTTCGCCTCTTCGACGCGGTTGGCGTTCACGTCGCACACGGCCACGACCCGGCAGTTCTGGTGCCCGATAAAGCTGCGCAGGTTCTCCTTGCCTCGGCCGCCGACGCCGATACAGGCCATCGTGATTCGATTGCTCGGGGCCTCCACGCCGCCTTGCCCCAGCGCGGAGGCAGGGACGATGGACGGGAGAGCGCAAATCCCCGCCGCACTACTTAGAAAGCCGCGTCGCGTGATCTTCGCTCGCTTATTCATGCGTGCTCTTCTCCACTTTCGTATCCTTCTTTACCTGGGCACTGGGCGTGGTGTCGGCGGGCAGATCGCCCGTCGCGAACTGGATCGCATCCAGGTAGAAGCTCAGGATCTGCGGATTCCACCAGAGCTCCGTGTGATGGCCGATGGCGCTGTAGAAGACGCGGCCCTTGCCGTAGCTCTTGATCCATGCCAGGGCAAAGTCCTTGTCCTTGCGATAGACCCACGGCACCGTCATGTTCGTCTTATCCACATCCAGCGACAGCAGCACGCGGACCTTCTCGCGGGAATAGGGCTCGTTGTACTGGAAGATCTCCTCGGCCAGGCGAAAGCCCTTGCCCCCGAAGGCGGCCACCAAAGGATGATCCGGCTCATCAAGCTTGATCCCGACTTCCTCGTTCCACGGATGACCCCAGTAGCTCGCCCCGAGCAGATCCAGGAACTCCGGCCATTTGTTGACCCCGATGGCATGGTGAAACGCAAAGAGCCCGCCGCCGTTCGCGACGTAATCCAGGAAGCTCCGGCGGAGCAGCTTCTCGACGGCGTCGATATCGGAGCCGTAGCTCTTGAATTTGTCCATGTCCTTGGGCGTCGGCCGAATCCAGGGTCCGTTGCTGTTGTTCAGGACGATCGCGTCGAACTTCTTGAGGTTCTCGGGCAGGAACATCGCGACATCATCGCTGACGACCGGCTCGAACGCCCCGGTCTTCTCACCCAGCTTCCGCATCGCGTACTCCGACTGGGGGATGGTATATCCTTTGTGCGGGGACTGGTCCATGAACGGCGTGTTCCAGATCAGCACGCGGCGCGGCTGCTTCGGCGCGACCCGCGCCTTTGGCGGCACCGCCGCCTCGATCCGCCGGGCCTGATCCGGCGTCAACTGCGCCGTCGAGGTGGCCGCTATTGCAGGCACCACAAGGACTATCATCGCGGTCACACGGAATCGCCTATTCGGCATGACATCCTTCCTCCAAATCGATTCTCAGAACCTCCCCGCCGGTTCGGTGTGGCATGGGCTTCCAGCCCATGAATCATCGGCAGGATGCCGATGCCACAAGACTCCACGGGCAGGATGCCCGTGCCACTTCTCACATATCCTTTCACAGCGACCAACCTTCACGGTATTCTCTTTTGAGAGCCGCGTTCGCCTCGGCCGAATTCACGATCTTCATGGCGACGGGGTCGTATTCGATGGTCTTGCCGACCAGTGTCGCGACGTTGCCGAGCAGGACGAACTCGGCCAGCGGCCCGCCGTAATTGAAGTTCGACATCGCCGCCGGGCCGCCCTGGCAGGCGCCGAGCCACTCGCGCTCGTGGCCGGGCGAGCGCGGCAGGGTCTGGGCGGGTCCCTGAAAGTCCTTGAACTTCTCCTTGGGCAAGCAGCGAGAACGTCGCATTGTGCCCGGTCGAATGAATCATGCCGTTGGTCCCGGCGATCACGCAGCCGGCGTGGTCCGCCCATTTCTTCTCGCCCGCATCGCCCCAGTCCAAGCGATATCCCAGCATCTCCTCGATCCTCTCGCGGCACTGCGGCGCCTGGCCGGCGCCGTTGTACCAGTTCATCGTGATGGCCGGCAACTGGCCGCGCGGCGGAATCCGGTAGCGCAGGATCTCCCACTTGGGGAACGTGTGCGGGTGAACGCCCGAGACTTCCGGCTCGATCCGGATCAGGCGCGGCGGAGCTTCCTGCGAACCGCTTTGCCAAAGGGAATCGATCCGGAGCCCTTTGAAGACGACGTTCATCGTATGGGAGGCCCAGTTGCCGAGTTGCCCGGTGGCAAAGTCGCGCCAAGTGTGCCACTCGGCCCAGCGGGAGTTATACGGCCGCCCTTGGGCCGGACCCAGCCACAAATCCCACTGGAGATAGTCCGGCATGGGATGTTCGTCGGTGGGCAGCGGGCGCTCGCCCGAGCCGCCGTTGGTGTTCCAGACGTGGACCTCGCGAATGTCGCCGAGCACGCCGCCCCAGATCAGCTCGACGGCCCGGCGAAAGGCCTCGCTGGCCGTCCCCTGGTTGCCCAACTGCGTGGCGACTTTCTTCTCGACCGCCAGATCGCGGAGAAAACGCGCCTCATAGACATCGTGCGTCAGCGGCTTCTCGCAGAACACGCCCTTGCCCATGCGAATAGCCCGCGCGGCAATGACCGCGTGGGTATTGTCCGGCGTGGCGACGGTGATCGCGTCGATCTGCTTGTCCATCTCGTCGAGCATCTTGCGGAAGTCGTGGTACTTCTTCGCCTGGGGGATCGCCTTGTAGTACGGTGCAGCGCGCCGGTCGTTCACATCGCACATGGCGACGATGTTGGCGAGCTTCGGCATGGTGTCCGAGAACCAACTGCCCCGCCCGGAGACCCCAACAATCGCCAGGTTCACCTTGCTGTTGGCGCCGTAGGTCCGGGCCGAGCGGCTGTCCTTCAGGAGGACCAGCCCCACGCCGCCCAGGGTCGTGTTCTTGAGAAGTGTACGTCGCGTGAATCGTGCCGTCATAGTCGACCTCCTTCGATGCATTGAACGAGGCAACTCGCGGTCAGGACACGTTGCCTTCCCGTGATGTTATCTATCCGAGCTGCTACCTGCAACAAGCAGCTTCAGTCCATTGACATCATCAACACGGGCACCTATATTGAGATCTGTGGAACTGAGGGCCCGATTGGTGGACGAGTTGCTCAAGAGCCTGAATCCTTCCCAAGCCGACATCGACGAATGGTGGGCAGCGGGATAGCGGTCGCGGCAAGTACGATTCCCGACTGCCCGCTCGTGGCATACAGGGGGACGCAATCCATTTGCGGGATGCCGGTCGGGAAGCACCATCTACCGACTCCCTCTCGTGTCATTCCCGCGAAAGCGGGAAGTCCACGCTCGGCTCTTCGGACACGCCCCGCTTGAGGAGGCCGGTCCCGGTTTCCACCCGCGCTTCGGCTTTACTGGACCCTGATCTTCGCAGGAGTGACAAGAGTGCTCGTCTGTCTGGTCTATTCAGATCGCCCGCGTCGGGCGTCAGATCCGGGCTTGTCTGGACATATTCCGTCTGATCACAAAGCACCCTCAACCTCACACCTACGGCTTGGCGGCCAGGTCGGCACAGACGAGTTCTTTGTCGTTGCGGGCGTAGATGCGCTGGTTGGCGAAGGCCGGGTGGGACCAGGTGACGCCGCCGCGCTGGCCGAGTTGGTCTTCGGTGGGATCGATCAGTTTGGCCCGGCTGATCTCGTGGAAGCCGTCGAGTGCGAGGTGACTGATAATCAGTTCGCCCCGCTCGTTGAACATCCAGACCTTGTCACCGTTACGGACCATGTGGATGTTGGACCAGCGGGCCTTGGGCACGGCGGTCAGGTTCTCCCAGACGCGGTCGCCGGTCTTGAGGTCCAGGCAGCGCAGTTCGCCGTAACTGTCCACGCCGTAGATGTGGTCGCCCTGGAAGATCGGCGTCGAGATGCAGCAGTGCAGGGCATCCGTCTTGGACTCGCTGGCCCCCCGCCGCTGCCAGATTCGATCCACACCGAGATCGTCCGCGTGTACCTGCATCAAGAGCATGCCGTCGTAGAAGCTCGTGACAACGAGGTGGCGGCCGTCGAAGACCGGCGTGGCGATCGTGATCTCCATCTCCTTCGGCGCCCAGGGCTGCTCCCAGTAAAGCTGCCCGGTCCGAGGTTCCAGGCCGATGATGCGCTCATCCGTGATATAGACGAGGACACGTTGTTTGGCCTGCTCGATGACGACCGGGGCGGAATAAGAGACCCCGTCCTTCAGGGCCCGCCATTTCTCCTGCCCCGTCGCCTTGTCGAAGGCCATGAGGCAGGCATTGTCTTTGCCGCCGACGGGGACGATGAGCAGGTCGCCCTCGACCAGCGGCGCTCCGGCGATGCCCCAGATGGGGACCTGGGCCGCGTATTCTTTGCGGCAATCGTGGCTCCAGAGCACCTGGCCCGACTTGGCCTCAAGGCAATGCAGGTGCCCCATCGTGCCCAGGGAATAGGCCCGGCCGTCGTTAACTGTGACGGAGGCCCGCGGTCCCGCCTCGTACTGCACCCGCTCATAGACGCAATCATAGGCATAGGACCACAATGGCTTACCCGTCTCGGCGTCGAAGCATTGCAGGCGCTCCTGCCGGGTGGGTTTGAGCACGCGGTCCATGAGGTAGACCCGCCCGTCGGCGACAGTCGGGCCGCAGTAGCCGCTGCCGATCGGGACACGCCATTTAACCGGCACCTGCGCCGATTCAAACCGCTCCACCAATCCCGTCTCGGTCCAGACGCCATCTCGATTGGCCCCACGCCACTGCGGCCAGTCCGCCGCGTAAGACGAGTTGCCATATACACCGGCGACGATCACAAACAGCATGGATACTCTGCGGAACGTTCTGCCCATCGGATTCCAAACCTCCACCAGGTCGGTTTCTTTCCACGGTCGATATGGGTGGCCCAGCCGCCCACGCGGCGGCCCACTGTAGCATGATTCTTGTCGCCTCACAATACAAACCCGAGTATGCTATAATGCGACGTTCGGGACCGTGAGTCGCTGACCGGATCGGCCGCACGATGGAAAGGAGCTATGATGAGACCATCACACACCACCACTCGGCTCTCCAGACGCATGTTCCTGCAAGCCATGGGCGGGACCGCGACAACCTTGTCGTTGGGCACGCATCATTGGCTCGGCGGCCTGGCGTTGGCCCAGCCGGCCGGACAGGCCAAGAGGCCCGCCGTGGTGCGCGCCGCGTTCCTCTACCCGCCGACGGAGTCCCTGCGCAAGGCGGGATACTATAGCTGGCCCGGCTCAAGCTTCGATGCCGAGGGCCGCCAGGTGCAGTACACGGGCAGACTCCGGGCGCTCGAAGCCAAGCTGGGTATTCGTGTCGCTCCGGAGCAAAGGCCGCTCGACGAAGAGGGCGCTGTCGCGCAATTCATCCGTCAGGTCAAGGCCGAGCCGCCGGATGCCCTGTTTCTCGTGCCGTTGAAAAAGGGGCATTGGCCGCACGTCACGCGGATCGTCGAAGAGACGAAGCTGCCAACCGTGGTGCTGGGCCCGCTGGGCGTGCTCCTGGCCGTACAGGTGCGCGAGCTGCATCATAAGCCCGGCGTCTACATGATCAACTCCCTCGATAATTTCGACGCGGTCGAGCAGGGTCTGCGGATGGTCCGGACCGCCTCGTGGATGGAACAGGCCTGTATCCTCAATATTGCCAAGTCCGCCGCGGCCGATCGAAGGGTTCCGCACCTTGGGACGAAGGTTCGCACGGTGGCCAACACCGAGTACATTGATGAGTTCAAGCGGACCGGGGCCACGGAGGAGGTCAAGGAGCTCGCCGCCCGATACAAAAGCGGCGCCACGAGAATCCTCCAGCCCAATGACGAGGATGTTTTCGATGCGGCCCGGGCGAGTGTCGCCCTGAGGCGGGTGGTGGAGGCGGCCAAGGTCGATGCCGTGATGATGGACTGCCTGCCCGGCTTGCAGTATCCGCATCAGCACGTGCCGCCCTGCATGGGATTCATGGATTCGCGCGACCGGGGTATGCCCGCGGGCTGCGAGTCCGATCTGGATGCGACGCTGACGATGATGCTCCTGCAATATCTCTTCGAACGGCCCGGCTTCCAGCACAACCCGACCGTCGAGACGGAGCGGAATCACTACTTCTGTGCCCACTGCACGAGCGCGACCAGAATGAAAGGTCTGGATGCGCCGGCGGAGCCTTACGTACTGATGAACCACGCCGAGGCGGGCTGGGGTTGCGTGCCCCGCGTGCTGTTCTCGCCCGGCCAGGATGTAACCATCACCAAGTACCTGTCGGTCAAGGCCGACTCGGAGAAGGCGCAGATGCTGGTCTACTCCGGCCAGATCGTCGGTTGCCCCAGCGTGCCCCAGGCCGGCGGCTGCCGGACCAACGCCGAGACCACGATCAACGAGCTGCAAGACGTGACCGAGCTGAAGGGGCACCACCTCATCATGGTCTATGGCAACCACGCCAAGGCCCTGGGCCGCTTCTGCCAGATGTACAGTGTCGAGGCCATGGTCTGACGTGGATTCGGAGAAGATCGTGCGCGGCACCGACTTTGTCATCCTGAGGCGCAGCCGAAGGATCTGGCCGCCGAAGAGCCTGCGACTTTGGACGTTCCGGCTTACGATGCTGAACACGTAACAGGGAGAAGGAGTATCTGCTCTCAATATGACCTTGTTCGCTCCTATGTACGCTTCTTTCCTCGTGGCGTCGGGCCGGCTGCGACCCCGGTGGCTGAGCCTTGGGGATTTGGCCGAGCACCTCACGGTCATCGCGCATCGCGGCGCCTCGCACCTGGCCCCGGAGAACACGCTGGCGTCCGTGGAACTGGCCTGGCGCCTGGGGGCGGACGCCGTTGAGGTGGACGTGCGTCTGACACGAGATGGCCGAATTGTGGCCATCCACGACGAAACGACCGACCGGACCGCCGGCACGCACCTGGAGGTCGCTACGACCCACTCGTCGCAGCTCCGCCGGCTGGACGTTCGGCCGCCACAAGCACCCGAAATTCGCCGGTGAGCGTATTCCCTACCTCGAAGAATTGCTCCAGACGGTGCCGCCGGGCCGGCAACTCTTTGTGGAGATCAAGTGCGGCCCGGAAATCCTGCCCCCTCTGATCGAGACCATTGCGACCAGCGGCAAGCGGTCGCAAGTCGTCGCCATCGGATTCGACCTGGACACCGTAAGAGCAGCCAAGGCGATGCTGCCGGATATCCTCGCCTATTGGCTCCGTGACAAGCGAGTTCTCGTATCGTATGAACGGTCCATCGTCGAACAGGCGAAGGCCGGGGGCGTGGATGGTCTCGACGTCCACTGGACGGGCCTGACGCGGTGCTTCATCCGGGCTGTACAGACCGCCGGTCTTAGACTCTACGTCTGGACGGTGGACGACCCGACTCAAGCCCTGCGCCTCGCGGCTATGGGTGTCGACGGCATCACGACCAACCGTCCCGGCTGGCTCCGCCGCCGAACGGAGCCCTCCGAATGCATGTCCGGAGTAACGGGCTCGACAAAAATCGGGGAAGAAGGATAAAGTGGGTGACCATCCTTAGCAATCGCAGTCGGGAATCTCGGATTCGGCTCTACGGTCCAGTAGGAGGATCGACCATGTCGTTGCAGAAAGTTCGCGGTGGATTCACGCTCATTGAGCTGCTGGTGGTCATCGCGGTGATTGCCGTGTTGATGGCCGTCCTCTTACCGGCCCTGGGCCGGGCCCGGGAGCAGGGCAAAGGGACGCGGTGCCTGAGCAATCTCAAACAGATCGGCATCGCCATGCACGCGTATGCCGCAGATTACAATTACCTCCTGCCCCGGGCGGAGCTGCGGCCGGGCGTGGCCGTCTATTCCGGGATCGACATGCGCTGGCCGGTCCTGTTCATGCCCTATGTCGGGGGCTCCTTCAGCTCGGTCGAACACTACTACGAGCTGGAGGTCTTCAACTGCCCGAGCTACCCGGCCAGGGAACAGACGGTCGATTACTGCACCAACGCCTTCGACCTCAAGGGCACGCTGACGGAGTATTTCGGCTTTACCAAGATCGATGATTTTCCCCGCCACGGGACGACGATCTACATGGCCGACTACGAGTACCTGCCGAACGCGGACCAGATCAAAATCATCCTGAAGGACGATCCGCCGGATACGATGAAGATCAAGATGCAATCGCTGGACGTTTGGCATGCGAACCATCTGCCGTCGGCCGGGGACAGCACCCGGCGCGCGGCCCGCAATCGGCACGTCAACTGGATCAACTGCCTGTTCATCGACGGCCATTCCACCAAGATGAAGCCTCTGGAACTCACGCCCTACGACTTCGGACTGTCACGCGAGAAGTCGCAATAATCGAACGGGATCGCATCGTAAATATCAGCTAGTCATTTCTCGACCGACAGATGGCAGGACCGCACCCCTTGCGTCTTCTTCGGCCAACGGGGCCTAAGCCAACTGCAGCTACGACGCCGCCAGCCCGCTGTTGCGTGTTGACAACTGGACCAATAACGGGCAACATATCCCTGCCTGCGCAGGGATGACAATATTCTGCCTGCGTGACAAACATGCCATCCCCGCGAAGGCGGGGCATGCCTGCGTGGACGACGATGTGGGCAAGCGCACGAGCATGATGGTGACCGAGATGAGCTACGTGGCGACGGACACCGAGTTCTGGAGAACCCAGACCGAGCGGAAAATATGTTACTGTCCCTGTTTTACCCAAAGGCATCGGCGAATTAACAAGGTAAGTGCAACAAGAATATAGGAGCGACATCGCGAGCCGCATCCGGTAGCTTGGAGTTGTTCAAGGACTTCAAGGCTAAGGAGTGCCCGCGATGTCGTATAACCATCTTAGCGTGGACGAACGGAATGTCATCTACCAAATGCGATTTCTGGGCCATTCGGACGCCGAAATCGCCCGCTGTTTGGGTTGCCATCGCAGTACCATCGGGCGGGAGTGTAAACGGAACGCCGGCCCGGACGGACGGTACTTTGCCGGGTCCGCCCAAACGCAGGCGAACGCCCGCCGGCGGGCGCACCTGCGGCAGCCCAAGACGGGCGATCCGCGTCTGATGGCCTATGTCGAGGACCGGCTCCGCGAACGCTGGTCGCCCGAGCAGATTGCCGGCCGACTGGCCGCCCAGCCCCCGGCGGACCTCGAAGGATGTTCCCTCAGTCATACGACCATCTATCGCTCGATCTGGAGCGATCCCGAGCGGGTCCAGGAGTTCCGCCCCTTCCTGCGGATTGCCTCCAAGCCCCGGCGCAAACCCTATGGCAAACCTTCCCGCCGGGGCCAGATTCTCGGCAAACGCTCCATTGACGAGCGTCCCGCCGAAGCCAACGAACGCACCCGCCTGGGCGATTGGGAAGGCGATACCATCGTCGGTAGAGGCCAGCGGGGCTTCGTTTTGACCTGTGTCGATCGGGCCAGCCGCTACCTGATCGCCCGCCAGGTGGAGACCTGTGCCACGGAGCCGGTGACCGTGCAGCTTCAGCAGACGATCCGTAAGCTACCGCCCGAGAAACGCCAGAGCCTGACCTTGGACAACGGCCGCGAGTTCGCCCGCCCCCTCGAGCTGGAAAAGAAACTGGATCTGCCCGTCTACTTCGCCCCTCCCTATCACTCCTGGGAGCGGGGCACCAACGAGAACACCAACGGCCTCTTGCGCCAGTACCTGCCCAAAGGCACCGATCTGAGCCAGGTCACCCCCGAACAGCTCCGCGTCTATGTTCGCCAGATCAACCACCGGCCCCGCAAATGCCTCGGCTTCCAAACGGCCTGCGAGGTCTTCCACGCCCCGCCGCCGGAATAGCCCTTGCCTGTGACACCCACCTGCGATATACTCCCGGCGCCGGAGCGGAGGATAGGGCGCTGCTGGGAAGCAACCCGAGCGCCGCTGCGGCCCAGGGGCAGGGGGCGATGTTGTTGCTATACTACGTCGCCTTATCCCCTTTATCCTGTCTCTGGCCCAAAGCGGAAAATCCCAGGGGTCTGGGGACAGCGTCCCCAGAACGCCCACAAGTGAATAGACGACCGGTCGGCCCGTAAATGTCACGCCGTGTTGCACTTCGCATGTTAATGCGCCATCATTGAACGCTTCTCAATTGCAAAGGGCTATCCATGATTGTGTTTGGGTTACGCACTGGGGGCTTCGAGGTCCCCGCTTTGAAGAGAGGACGAGGCTTCGCCCTTTTGGGGTTGGTCATACTTGCTGCTTGTCACGGCCTATCGTGCCATAAGAAGTCTGACGGTCTCCCGGTCCCTAAGACCAAGACGGCTGACCTTAGCGATTGTACCCGCATCGAGACTCGCTATCTCCCCTCCACGAAGGATTATTTTCTCCGCACTCGTGGAGAGCAAAGGTTCGTGAATCCCGAAGATTTCGGGGAGCTATTCTCGCGAGAAGTTTTCGTCATTGATGATCGTGAGCGAATCACAGCCCTTGCTCGGAAGATGGCGGGGATGGTACCTGTGGACAGAAGCACAGGCATACCCGGGGTGATAGGGGTGCCTCGTGCGGAGGAGGCGGCACGGGTCGCCTTCTATCATGGTGACCGAAAGGTGGCGTCCTTCTCCTTCAGGGAGGGGGGATACGTGGTGACTGAAGATGGAGAGTGGTTCCATCTGCGGGGCACGGGCTTGAGCCTCTCCGACTTCACGCCGGGGGTGCACCCTCTCATCTCGCGGTTGGGATGCGCCCGCACAATACGCTCTCTTCCAGGCGACTGGGCACCCTACATACAGGCCGCGCCGACGCCATACCCGGCGCCCGACAGATGGTGTGATGCCACCCTTGAGTTGTTCTTGAAGCTTTACGGGCATGGATATGGTGTTGGTCCGGATTTCGCCAAGCAAGCAGAGAACCGCTTCCGGTGCCCGGCTGCGGGCGAGGGCAGGTGCCATTATGCGATCAACCCGGATTGCCGGAGGGATTCGCCGGCAGATACGGTGCTCCTATTTGAAACAACGGCCGGATGGAACCAACATGGCGGGCCCGAGTTGTTCACGTTCGATAATCACGATCCCAAGGGCGGCTGTGTCCTTCTAAACGACGGAACGGTGAAGTTCATCCGCACCGAGGAAGAGTTGAAGCAGCTTCGATGGAAGTGAATTCCGGGGGGTGGGGGTCACGTCGGGGATGGGGGTCACGTCGTAATTCTTGATTCCGCTGAAAAAGTACCATTTTGACCTTTTTATCCCCGTTCTCGACCCCGAAAATGGGGGTAGTCTGGCGATTGGAAGGGGTTTTTCAGCCGAATCAATTCTTCATTATTGGTGACCGACTCCGGGGGTCCCGGACAAATAACGGGGCAGGCAGCTATTAAAAGGCGATACACAGCCTGCACAATAGGCGTGGAGGCGCAGGCCGCCGGAATTCCGGGGACGGCTCACGTATTTCGGGCCGGAAGGGAGGAGGAGGGTGGCCGATGGGCTCACCCCAGAGACGCCGCGCCCGCCGCGGCAATCCCCCGTTCGTTGCCGGAGATGGCGTTTTTGCGTGAAGAACCCACCATACCAGAATCCCGTTTCGGCTGGTGTGGTCTTCTGGGCCGGCGCTGCGAAAAACGCGGTTTCTTGGTGCTGGGACGGTGTGTATTTGGCACGTGGCACGTGGCGGTCTGGATTCTTGGGGCAAAAACGAGGGTAATGAGGGCGGGGGACAGCCTGCGATGATTGACGCGGGCCGGTGCGGAGCGGTAGATTGGCGGCATGCCAAAGTTAGCCAGAGCCATCGCCGTGGGGTGTGCCCATCATATCACGCAGCGCGGGAACAACCGCCAGGACGTGTTCTTCGTGGATAAAGCATGGATCATCATACCGGCACTGTTGTTGACGGCGGCGGCATGGGCCGATGAGCGCGGTCCACGCGAAGGCGATCAAGCCAAACGAATCAGTCCGGAGGCCCAGGCCCAGCGCGATGCCGGGAAGCCACGGGACGGTGACCGCCCACGGGATGGGGATCGGCCGCGGGACGGCGACAAGCGCGACCGCACGCGGAGTGCCGAGACCGGCAAGTTCATGCCGGAGCGAGCGGCCGCCGGGAAGTATTCGGAGGCCCCTGCGAAGACAGCGCCGACTTCCACAAAATACGTCTTCCATCCGCTGAGGAAGCCGGCTCTTCCCGACACGCCGGCGACGCGGGAACAGGCCGTGGCGGCGGTGCTGAAAGCGGTGCGCTTCTTCCATGAGAAGGTCGCGCGCCGCGGCGGTTACCTCTGGGAGTACAGCGGCGATTTGAAGCTGCGCGAGGCCGAGGGTGTCGTGGAAGATGGGCGAGTCTGGGTGCAGCCGCCCGGCACGCCGACCATTGGCGAGGCCTTCCTCGATGCTTATGGAGCCACCGGGGAACAGGGCTGTCTCGACGCCGCACTGGATGCGGCCCGGGTCCTGATCCGAGGCCAGTTCCACACGGGAGGGTGGGACTATTCCGTGACGACGGAGCCGGGGGACAAGCGGCCCGTGCGGACCACGCTCGACGACGACACGACGCAGGCCGCCACGCGTTTCCTCATGCGGCTCGACAAGACCCTCCAATTCAAGAACACGGAGGTTCACGACGCCGCCATAAAGGCCCTCAATAGCCTGCTCCTGGTGCAGTATCCCAATGGTGGGTGGTTTGTCTTCGTCCGAAAGCTGGAGCCGTACAAGCCCGAGGAATACCCCGTGGTCCAGGCGTCGTATCCGGAGTCGTGGCCGCGCTCGCCCAAGGGCTACGCCGAGCGTCCCCGCATCTGCTACATCCTCAACGACAACCTCGTGCCCAACGTCATCCGCACCATGCTGGACGCCTGGGAGATCTACCACGACCCGCGGGCCCTGGCGGCGGCGAAAAAGGGCGGCGACTTCCTGCTGCTGGCCCGGATGCCCGACCCGCAGCCGGCCTGGTGCCAGACGTATGACGTGAAGATGCAGCCGGTCTGGGGACGTGCGTTCGAGCCGCCGGCCATCACCGGGGCGGAGTCGCAAACGGTTCTGGAGTCGCTCTTGATGCTGTATCAGCGGACGGGCGACCGCAAGTACCTCGATCCGGTCTCCCGCTGCGCTGACCTACCTGCGAAGCTCGCTGCTGCCCGATGGGACCATCGCCAGGTTCTACGAGTTGAAGACCAACCGGCCGCTCTATTTCACACGGGACTACGAACTGACCTATTCCGGCGACAACACGCCCACCCACTACGGCTTCGTCTGGGAGTCGCGGCTCGACGAGATCGAGGCCCGGTACCAGAAGCTGGCGGCAGCCGATCCCGCCTCTCTGCCCAAGCTGGGATCGTCTCCCCTTCCCAACCTGGAGCAGCAGTCGCGGCTGATCATCGCCTGCCTCGACGAGCGGGGCGCCTGGCTGGAGGCCGGTCCGCTGCGGTTCCACCGGATCGAGCCGGAATCGGGCGTCATCCGCTGCCAGACATTCGCCGAGAACATCAAGACGCTATGCCGGTTCATTGCAGGCACGCATTGATGGCGCCGTCTCCCCTGCCGGCGGGAGATCGGTGACAGTCATAAATGTCCATGTCGCAAGGACATAGGTAGCCGGCCCCATAATGTCGCGGCCTATCCCTCGGCAACCGAGGTCCTATTGGGTTTTTCGGTTGACCGCCACCGGCCGCATGGATTATACTGATCCTCGGTGGCTCATCAGAATCTGGTGATGCAGGCTGTCCCGTCAGGAGGGTGTGGTGCACCGGAGGTCGGAGTTCAGTCTAGGTAGCAAATCCTCAGGAGGGGCCGGTCAGGCCCTATCGCCAAAATTTCCCCGTTTTCACAGCTTCGAAGGAGGTCCATTGTGCTTAGAGAGATCTCCTGCATGACATTTGGTCTCGTATTGGTCATGCTTGCAACGGCTGCGGCCCAGGCGGACATCACTACCGGCCTCGTGGGCTACTGGCCCCTGGACGGCGACGCCCTGGACGCCAGCGGCAACGATCTCCACGGGACCATCGGTGGGGCCGTCAAGCCGGCGGCCGACCGGCTCGACTACGCCGATTCCGCCATGTCTTTCACCGGTGCGGCGGACTGCTACATCCGCGTCGAGGACGCGCCCATACTCCAGATCGCCGGCGAGATGACCCTGGCCGCCTGGGTGCTCCTGAACAAGGCCAATACGAACAACTGCCGGATCATCGCCAAGTCCGGCGGCGGCGGCGCCCGATCCTACAGTCTGAACATCGAGGCCACGTCGGGCGGTGTCACCTTTCCCGCCACCTTCCAGATCGGTATCAATGGCGGCGCCAGCAATATCAGCGTCGGTGACAAGACACCGCTGCCGACGGAGGAATGGGTCCACATGGCCGGGGTCTACCGGCCCGGCGAGGTCACGGAAGTGTACGTCAACGGTGAGCTGCACGCGACGAATACGGCCAGTATTCCCGCCCAGCAACACAGCAACAACGCCTTGCCGGTAATGATCGGGGCGCGCAACGCCTGCACCAACTGCGGCTGGAACGGCGCGATCGACGAGGCCCGTATTTACGCCCGCGCCCTGTCCGCCACGGAGATCAACGAGCTCGTCAACTTCGTGCCGTCGCCGCGGGTGAAGGCCTGGAGTCCGAAGCCGGCCGACGGGGCCGAGGCGATCGAGAATCCGCTGCTGGAATGGAAGCCGGGAGTCACCGCCCTTCTCCACAATGTCTATGTCGGCAAGGACCCCAACCTGACCGAAGCGAACCTGGTCGGCCCCCGAACCCCCCTGCTCATGCAGTGGTACGCCCCCGGGCTGGAGCCGGGCCAGACCTACTACTGGCGTGTGGACGAGATTGAAATGGATGGAAAGACCATTCACACGGGAGACGTGTGGAGTTTCGTCGCGCTGCCCCTGACCGCCTATCATCCCGAGCCGGCGAACGCCTTCAACGCCGTTTCGCCGACACCGACGCTCACCTGGCGCGTGGGCAAGGGCGCGGTGCAGCACCGTCTGTATCTGAGCGACAGCTCCGAGGCCGTCTCCCAGGGTGCCGCCGGCGCGGACAAGGGTGCCATGAAAGAAACCACCTTTGCGCCGGGCGCACTGGAGAGCGCCACGGTCTACTACTGGCGCGTGGACGAGATCGCAGCCGACGGCACCATCCAGGCCGGACCGGTCTGGACCTTCGTCACGTTCCTGTCGGTGGACGATTTCGAAGCCTACACCGATGACGAGGGCACCCGCATCTACGAGACGTGGATCGACGGCTGGACGAACAGCACCGGTTCGACCGTCGGAAACGTTCAGGCCCCGTTCGCCGAGCGCACGGTCGTTCACGGCGGCAAGCAGTCCATGCCTATGGACTATAACAACGTCAAGACGCCGTTCTACTCGGAGGCCGAGCGAAGCTGGGGCACCCAGCAAGACTGGACGGTCAACGAAGTGGATACCCTGGTGCTCTACATCCGCGGCCGCTCCGCGAACGCCCCCGAGAAGCTGTATGTCGTCCTGGAGGACAGCACCGGGCACAAGGGCACGGCGAGCTACGCGGATTCCGCCCCCTTCACGTCCGCCAAATGGACCGAGTGGAAGATCGCGCTGAGCGACTTCAGCAGCGCCGGCGTGAATCTGGCCCGGATCAAGAAAATGTACATCGGCGTGGGCGACCGGGCGACTCCCATCAAGGGCGGCGCCGGCCGGATCTACATCGACGACATCCGCCTGACCAGACCTTGAGAAGGCACTCAAATTGATCGAAATCGACAAGCATCGTTCAACAATCAGTGTAGTGGAAAGGGCTGAGTATGTGCAGAAAGCTGATTCTCCTTGCCTTCCTTTGCGTGTTGGGGTTAACGCAGGAGACCCGGGCCGGCCTGGTGGGCTGGTGGAAACTCGATGACGGCGCGGGCCAGACCGCCGCCGACAGTTCCGGCAACGGCCTGGACGGCACCCTGACCAGCACCGCCTGGAGAAGTCCCGGTTACGACGGCACCGGCGGGTGCATCGAGCTCGACCGGGCGGGCTACGTGGACCTGGGAAATCCCAAGGCGCTGGACCTCGGGACCGGAAATTGGACGGTGACGGCCTGGATCAACACGACCATCACGGGCACGGCGGAGACAGAACGCGGGACCGTCTATGCCAAGGGCGGAGACAACGGGGGCGGGCACCGCTATACGATCTGCGTGGGGGAGATCGCGAGCGGCTGTTTGACCCTCACGTGTGATGACGATGTCACCAAGGTCCAGGCGACCGGCACCACCCTCGTCAACAACGGCGAGTGGCACCTGGTGGTGGGTATGCGCGAGGGCACGACGATCCGCGTCGCTGCGGACGGCGTGTTTGACGGACAGAACACCGTGGCCGCCACGTACAATCTGGGGGGCACCTCCCAGCACAACGCCTACATCGGGGCGATCACGAACCATACGGATAGCTCGCTGTTCAAAAAGTACAAGGGCCTGATCGACGATGTGCGGGTGTACAATCATGCGCTGTCCGCCGCCGAGCTGAAAGCCCTGATTCCGCCCAAGGTCAAGGCCCGCAATCCGACCCCTGGCAATGGCGACATGACCGTCGTCCTCCCGCTCCTTCAGTGGAAGGCGGGCGACAACGCGCTGTTCCACGATGTGTACGTGGGCACCGATCCGAACCTGGGGCCGAAGAACCTCGTGCAGTCGCACTCGCCCGTAGCGATGTATTATCATGTCCCGGGACTGACGCCGGGGACGACCTACTATTGGCGGGTCGATGAGATCGAGGCGGACGTGACCACGATTCACACCGGCGACGTCTGGACCTTCACGGCTTGGCCGCTTACGGCGTACCTGCCCCAGCCGGCCAACGGAGTCTCGGACGCGTCCGCGGATCCCAACATGACCCTGACTTGGGCGGCGGGCCAGAGCGCCCTGGAGCATCATCTGTACTTCGGGGACAGTCTCGAGGCGGTGCAGCAAGGTGCGGCCGCCACGGACAAAGGCAAGCTCAAGACCCTGACGTTTGTACCGAGCGCCCTGGAGCCTTTGACGACCTACTACTGGCGTGTGGACGAGATCGGCCCCGGCGGGGCTGTGCAGACGGGTCCGGTATGGACCTTCACGACCTCGCTGGTGGTGGACGATTTCGAAGGCTACACGGACAAAGCAGACGAGGAGGTCTACTCGACCTGGATCGACGGCTATCTTGACAACTCCAGCGGTTCCACGGTCGGCTACACCACCGCCGCCAATGGGACCTTCGGCGAAACGCAGATCATCCACGGCGGCAAACAGTCCATGCCGATGGACTACAACAATCTGAAGACGCCCTTCTACAGCGAGGCCCAGCGCCAGTTCAGCCCCGTCGAGGACTGGACCGCGGGCGGCGCCGACACTCTGATCCTGTACGTCCGGGGCAACGTCGCCAATGCGATCGCGCCGCTTTATGTCGTCCTCGAAGACAGTGCCGCGCACACGGCCGTGCTGGTCCATCCGGATGCCGGTGCGGTGAAGACTACGAAGTGGCTCGAATGGCGGATTCCGTTCGCCGACCTCAGCGCCGCCGGGGTGAACCTGGCCAAGGTCAAGAAGCTGTACCTCGGCGTGGGCGACCGGAAGAAACCCGCCGCCGGCGGCGCCGGCCGGATCTACGTCGACGATATCTGGCTTCTGAAGCCGACTCCGGCCAAACCCTGATGGTATGGCAAGGACTGTAGTGACGAAAGGAGACACAGTTCCGCGAAACGCCTTTACGCTGATTGAGCTGTTGGTGGTCATCGCCATCATTGCCCTGCTGATGGCGATCCTGATGCCCTCCCTCAGTCGGGTGCGGCAGCAGGCCAAAGCGTCGGCGTGCCAGTCCAACCTGCACCAGTGGAGCCTGGTTTTCTCCATGTATGACAGCGATCACGACGGTCGGTTCTGCAACGGGTGCAGCAGTTACAATACCAATGACCAGCGGCACTGGGCCACGGCGCTGCGTTCGCTACTACTACCGCGACCGGAAGATCACGCTGTGTCCGACGGCGACGAAGCCCTACGACGAGGGCGGCCAGGTGCCGTATGGGTGCTATCGCGGCCCGGACAACGTCCTGCTCAGCTACGGCCTCAATGGTTGGGCCTACAATGCCAAGGCGGCGGATGAAGCGTTCGAACGCCCGGTCGAGAACTTCTGGGGCGGGCTTCACGTCAAGGGCGTGGGCAATGTCCCACTGTTCCTGGATTGCCTGCACGCCGAGGGTCGTCCTTTCGACACCGACGGGCCCCCGGCGTTCGACGGACAGATGATTGGCTTCGACGCGACTTCGAACATGATCCGGTTCTGCCTGAACCGCCACCAGGGCGCGGTGAATTGCCTGTTCATGGATGCGTCCTTGTCAAAAGTGCCGCTCAAGCATCTCTGGCAACTGAAATGGCACCGGAATTTCAACACGGACGGTCATTGGACCAAAGCGGGTGGGGTTAAGGCCGAAGACTGGCCCGAGTGGATGAGAGGACTCAGAGACTGACTTTGTGAGGAGGATTGATGATGTTTTCGAAAATGGCGCTTGCTGCCTCGTTTGTTCTAATGCTGAGTCTCTGCGCGAGTCTCGGTCAGGCCGGTCCCCTGGTGGGATACTGGTCTTTTGACGACATCCAGGGTACGCTGGTCCCGGATCAAAGCGGCAGTGGCAACAATGGCACGCTCAATGGCGCCCCACTGACGATCAACGGGCCCTTTGGCAAGGCGTTGCAGCTCGACGGGGTCAAGGATTATGTCGATTGCGGCGGCGCGGCCAGCCTCGATATCCTGGCCAAGGTAACTCTTTGTGCCTGGATCAAGACCACGGATGCCGGACCGCTTGTCGCCGGGCAAGCGGAGCGTCAGAACCATTATATCTCCAAGCACAACAGTTATCAGGTCAAGCACCGCAGCAACCTGTTGATCTTCGCCATTTGGGACAGCGGCGCGCCCTACGCCACACGCATCTCGATCGACAAGTCCTTCAACGAGGAATGGCACCACGTCGTGGGCACGTATGACGGCAAGGTGCTCAAGACGTACGTGAACGGCAAACTGGAAGGTCGAGGCCGACCCACGTCGGAGACATCGATCACATCAACCTCAACGTGAACATCGGCAAGAACCCCAACCAGAACGATCAGAACTTCAAGGGTGCGATCGATGAGGTCCAGATCTACAACCGCGACCTGACCGCCGCCCAGGTGCTGGAGGTCTTCGCGGGCGGCGTGGCCTCGTTCACGCGGGCGGTCGAGCCCGATCCCGCGGACGGGGCCAAGGGGGTGGCCATGCCCATGCTGAAATGGACTCCCGGCGAGGGGGCGGTGCTGCACGAGGTCTACTTCGGCACGGACCCGAACCTGACGGCGGCCGACTTCCGCGGGAGCCAGGCCCTGACGATGTACTATCATGCCCCGGGAACCACTCCCGGCCAGACCTACTACTGGCGGGTCGATGAGGTTACGGCCGACGGCACCAAGACCACGGGCAAGGTGTGGAGCTTCACCGCGGCCTCCACCAAGGCCTACGGCCCAAAACCCCGGGACGGCATGGGATGGCTCAACCCCACCGGCGTCAAACTCGCCTGGGAGTTCGGCCAGGGAGCCGTCCAGCACGATGTCTACTTCGGCACGGATAAGGCGGCGGTGGAAGCCGGTGATGCTCGTGTGCTGGCCGCCAAGCAAACGGCCAACAGCTACGATCCCGGCCCGCTCCAGAGCAACACCACGTATTACTGGCGGGTCGATGAGCACACCGCGACGGGCCAACTCAACCAAGGCAGCGTCTGGACGTTCAGCACCTCCGGCGGACCGTATGACGGCGTCAAGGCGGAGTACTTCGCCAATCCGAACGTGGCCGGCGCGCCCGTCGTGGTCCGCAGCGAATCCAAGATCGATTTCACCTGGCCCAACGGCACGGTCGAAGGCGTCAACTCCCCCGCCGTGGGCATCCCCGTGAACAACTTCTCGGCCCGGTGGTCCGCCGAGCTGCATGTCGCCTTCACCGGCGAGTACCGCTTCATTATCAACATCAAGGACAGCGGCCGCTTGTGGCTGGACGACAAGCTGCTGATCGAGCGCTGGCCCAATGACGGCTCGATCCCGGAGTACAACACTACCGGCATCCAGTTGACCGCCGGCAACGTCTACTCCCTCGTCATGGAGTGGAACAAGTACAACACCGCCCAAGGCAAGCAGGCCCGGCTCGAATGGATCGATCCGTTCGGCGAGCGGGTCACCATAGGGCCCGGCTATCTGCAACTGCCCCTGAAGGCCAACCGGCCCCGGCCGACTCTGGGGCAAAAGGATGTCACTCCCACGCCGATCCTGCGGTGGTCCCCGGGCGACAAGGCGGCCAAGCACGATGTCTACTTCGGCACGGACGCCCAGGCGGTGGCCGCCGCGGGCACGACGACCGCCGATCTCTATCAGGGCCGCCAGGCGCTGGACGCAACCACCTTCGACCCCGGCCCCCTGGAGTGGGGCAAGACCTACTATTGGCGGGTCGATGAGGTCAATGAAGCCAGCCCCGACAGCCCGTGGAGGGGTCAGCTCTGGAGCTTCACCACGGCCGATTTCCTCGTGATCGATGATTTCGAGAGCTACAACGACGATCTCGACGCCAAGACCACGATCTTCGATACGTGGATCGATGGCTTTACCAACGGCCTGAGCGGCTCGACCGTGGGCAACATCACGGCTCCGTTCGCCGAGCAGAGGATCGTGCACACCGGCATGCAATCCATGCCCTTCGACTACAACAACGCGAAGACGCCGTACTACTCCGAGGCCGAGCGAAGTTGGGGCACGTCCCAGAATTGGACCATCAATGGCGTTGACACCCTGACCCTCTACATCCAGGGCCAGACAGCCAATAGCGCGGACAAGCTCTACGTGGTCGTCGAGGACGCCGCGGGACACCGCGGGACCGCGGTGCATCCCGATGCCGCAATACTGACAACCGCCCAGTGGACCGAATGGAAGGTCCCACTGAGCAGCCTGGCCGGGGTGGACGCCGCCAGGATCAAGAAGATCACGCTCGGCGTGGGCAGCCGGACGAGCCCGGCTCCGGGCGGCGCCGGCCGGATCTATGTTGACGATCTCCGAGTCATGAAAGGGGGAAATTGAGCCGAAAAGGAGGAGGACGTCCGACACACCCAGGACCTGCGGGCCCGTTGCAGGCCCCAATTGCGAATGGCAAGTCGAAAACTATAGATGCTAAGAAGGAGAACCAAGTATGTGCAAGAGAGCGTTATGTCTGATGATTCTATGTGTGCTGGCCTGGGCCTGCGTGGCCCCCGCCGGGGGACTGGTGGGCTGGTGGAAACTCGACGAAACGAGCGGCACGACCGTCAGTGACTCCAGCGGCAACAGCATCACCGGCAATTTCGTAGGTACACCGAAATGGGTGGCCGGCAAGATCGGCGGGGCACTCGAACTCGACGGCAAGTCCTGGGTGGACTTCGGCAATGCCCCCAAGACGCTGTTCACCGGCACTATGCCGCTGAGCATCGCCTTGTGGATCTATCCGACCAACCTCGGCGCCACGCTGGCGGGCACGGGCGCGGATCGGGCCTTCGTCTCCCGGAACCAGGACTACGCGTTCAAGGCGAGCGGTCCGTACGCGCGCTTCACGACGCCGGGCGTGCTCGATCACAACGCGATGAACACGATTCTGAAAATCAACGAATGGCAGCACGTCGTCGTGACGTTCCAGCCGAGCACCACGGGTGGATGCGTCTTCTACCTCAATGGCGTCCTGACCGACCGGATGAACGCCTCGGCCTATAATGCCGCTGCCGCGACGGCCGGCGCCGTCACTGGGGTCGGCGGCCCCTTCTACGTCGGCAACAACCAGTGGACCACGAATCAACAGTATTTCGGCATGTACGACGATATCCAGATCTACGACCGCCTGCTGACCGGCGACCATATTAATGCGATTTACGCCGGCAGCCGCGCCACCTTCTTGAAGGCGGAGAACCCCAATCCGGCCGACAAGGCCGTCGCCGTCTCGCAAGCCCTGTTCCAGTGGACCCCCGGCGAAGGCGCGGTGTTTCACAACGTCTACGTCGGCACGGACCCGAACCTGACGCAGGCCAACCTGGGCGGCGCGAATCTCCCCTTCACGATGTACTTCCACGTGGCCGGCTTGGAGCCGGGCGTCGTCCACTACTGGCGTGTGGACGAGATAGACGCTGCCGGCCAAGTGACCACGGGAGATGTCTGGAGCCTTCACCGCGACTCCGGCGACCGCCTGGGCCCAGAAGCCCGGCGACGACGCTACGTATCTGCCGGACACGACGACGCTCGAATGGTCGGCGGGGATGGGCGCTGTGACTCATGATGTCTATCTGAGCCAGGACCGCGCTGCCGTGGAGACGGGCGCTGCCGCCGCCAAGGTGGCGCCGAGCCTGCCCACGACCACTTTCAAGACGGCGAACCTGGAGCGCGGCAAAGACTACTACTGGCGCGTGGATGAGCAGCTTGCGACCGGCACGACCGTGGCCGGCCCGGTCTGGTCCTTCAGCGTCCGTCCGGTCATAGCGAAGACCGATCCGAACCTGGTCGCATGGTGGAAGCTGGACGAGCCAAAATCCACCTTTGCCGCCGATTACTCCGGCAATGACCGCTACGGCACGCTCACGGGTAATCCGCAATGGGTGGAGGGCCTCCTCGACAGCGGCCTGAAGTTCAACGGCACCACCGACTACGTGGACTTCGGCACGCCCGCGGCTCTCTATCTGCCCAAGACCTATACGTACTCTACCTGGTTCAAAGTGGCCAGGGACATCGCCGGCAACAGCGGCGCGCAGTATCTGCTGTGCATCGGCTCGCGCAGCGACCTGGTCTTCGGCGTCGAGGATGCCGTTGGAGTCAACGGCGACCTGTCACTGCACTACTACGACACGGCCCCCGGCTTCCACGCCGTCCGTGTGGGCCAGACGGTCTGGCGTGCCGACGAATGGCACATGGTGACAGCGACGAAGGACGCGGCCGGCCACAAGATCTATCTGGATGGGGTGCTGAAGGGCTCCGATAGCACCACCAGAGACGACAACTACGCCACGACGCGAATGATCTCCATCGGCGCTCGCGGCTGGACGAATCCCAAGATCGCCTTCTTCAACGGCACGCTGGACGATGTCCGCATTTACAACCGGGCCCTGGCCGAGGACGAGATCAAGCAGATCATGCGCGGTGATGCGTTCATCGCCTGGAACCCGCAGCCCAAGTCGACGGCCACACTGGACATCCGTGATGCGGCGGATCTGAGTTGGTCGGCCGGCGATACGGCGGCCAAGCACGATGTCTACTTCGGCCAGGATAAGGACGCCGTCAAGGCGGCCGACGCGACCTCGCCGCTGTATCAGGGCCGGCAGACGGCCACGAGCTTCTCGCCGGCCGGAAAGGTCGAATTCGGCGGCGGCACCTATTACTGGCGCATCGATGAGGTCGAGGCCGACGGCACGACGGTTCACAAGGGCGTCGTCTGGTCGTTCACGGTTCCCGGCTACCTCATCGTGGACGAATTCGAAACCTACACGGACATCGACGGCGAGCGCATCTACCAGACCTGGATCGACGGCTGGACCAACGGCACCGGCTCCGTCGTCGGCAACATCACGGCCCCGTTTGCCGAGCAAACGATCATCCACAGCGGCCGCCAGTCGATGCCGATGGACTACAACAACCTCAAATCGCCCAACTACAGTGAGGCCGAGCTGGATTTCGCGCCGCTGCAGGACTGGACGGTCGGCGACGTAAATACCCTGAGCCTCTGGTTCCGCGGCCGGCCCGCGACCCCGGCGGTGGTTGAGACGGCCCCCGGCCAGTACAAGATCGGCGCCTGCTCGAACGACATCTGGGGCACCGCCGACAGCTTCAACTTCTACTATAAGACCCTCACGGGCGACGGCTCCATTTCCGCCAAGGTGCTGGCCGTGACCAACACGACCTCCGTCTGGGCGAAGGCCGGCGTCATGATCCGGGATACCCTGGATCCGGCCTCGACCTACGCGAACATGTTCCCGACGCCGGACGGCCGCCGGGCCTTCCAGAATCGGCCGACCGCGGGCGGCAACGCCTTCTCGGCCCACAGCGCCACCGGCGTGGTGAAGCTGCCGTTCTGGGTCAAGATCGAGCGCAAGGGCAGCACCATCACGGGCTACTACTCGACGGATGGCAAGACGTGGACCCGTCAGCCCGACACCGAGAATACCGGCGCCGACAAGTCGCTCAACCCGCAGACGATTGCGATGGGTTCGACCATCTGCATCGGCTTGTGTGTGGCCAGTAACAACTTCGGGGCTTCCTCCTGCTTCGGTGAGTTCTCCGAGGTGACGACCACCGGTTCCGTCTCCGGCTCGTGGCAACTCGCCAAGGTCGGGACCAGTTACAGCAACGATCCGGCCAAGCTCTACGTGGCGGTCGAGGACAGCGCCGGCAAGAGCGCCCTCGTGACCCATCCCGATCCGGCGGCGGTCGGCCTGACCACCTGGACCCAGTGGAAGATCCCGCTCACGGACCTGGCCGGCGTGAATCTCGCGAAGGTCAAGAAGTTCTACCTCGGCGTCGGCGACAAGAAGACCCCCGTTGGGGGCGCCACCGGCCGCATGTACTTCGACGACATCCGCGTGACCAAGTAGGAGCCACGTTCGCAGTGGCAACCGCGTCAGGCCTCGCTCCATGGCCTGATGCCCTCAGTACAAGTGACGAACCCGAGGCCCATGCCCATTGGCATGGGCCTCGGCCTTTTTATCCAGCCCTCGCATCCCGTCAACGAATAATTGCTAATTCGAGATGTGCCCCCGGATTTCTCCCGAACGGTCTGCTTCCGGAGCGGATGCTGCGCGCTCTTGCGCGAAGGAGACGCCGCGTCCACTAAAGCTTAAAACAAGGGCTGATCCTCGAAGTCCCCCTTCCCCACCCCAATTCCCATTGACGTGACATGCCCTGCGTGGGACAATGCAGACAGCGTTGAGGCCCAGGTCTTCTTGGATGAAATAGTTGGAGCGGAACATGGGGATACGCAAGAGGTTCAACGAGAACTTTGGCTCCACGGAACTGCGGACAGCCACCGATTTATGTGCTGCTTAATTGGTGCCTGTCCCGAAAATGGCATGTGAGAAGCCCGCCGAATCATCGTTTTTGGCCTCGTAACGGCATCATTTGTGCGCAGAAGTCGCTTATCTTCATGCCATTCGTGCCTGTCCCCTTTATCTGTCCCCATTATCTAATTGGTGCCTGTCCGCATTATCTGCAGCTCTCTCGCTCCCCGGCTCTGACCGAGGATAGCCCGTGGCCCCAAGTTCTGCTGTCCTCTTGACCTTCCACGACACAATTGATAAAGTGTCCGCGTGGATGCTTAATCGTAGGATTTGCCATGACTGATACAGAGAAACTGGCCCGAATTTTCAGGCTGATGTCGGTGGGCACGCGGGTCCGCGTGATCCAGTTGCTCAAGCAGCGTTCGCTTTGCGTGAACGCGATCGCGCGTTCACTCGAATTGACCCCGGCAGCAATTTCACAGCACCTACGGGTCCTACGGGATGGCGGGATCGTCACGGCTCACAAGCAAGGGTATTTCGTTCATTATCGCATCAATGAGAAGGCGTTGGCCCGTTGGCGCGAGGCGGCTGATGGGTTGTTGCGGCTGGATGAGTAGAAAAGGCTTGCTGTGAACAACGGCCAAGTGAATATCACCGAGTTGCCGACGATCACCGGGCAGAACCAGCCGGAGACGCGCGTACCGACCATCCGCCTGTTCTTGGCGTTTCTTCGTCTTGGCGGGACGGCGTTCGGCGGACCAGCAATGGTCGCGTACATCCGCGATTTGGCGGTGAAAAAGAAGCGGTGGCTCTCCCAAGAGACCTTCGAGGACGGCGCGGCGTTGTGTCAGTCCATTCCGGCGCGACGGCCATGCAGACGGCGGCCTACGTCGGGCTTCGTGCCGGTGGACCGCTCGGTGCTCTGGCCGCCTTTGTAGGGTTCGGGCTGCCCGCCTTTGTATTCATGGTCGGCCTGTCAGCAGCGTACCAGGCGGGACGGGACCTTCAGCCTGTGCTGGCGGCATTTCACGGCCTGCGCGTGATCGTCATTGCCATCGTTGTCAACGCCACATTGAATTTTGCCCGCAGTTCGATCAGGAACGGGCGAGACGCAATCTTGGCGGCGGGTGCAGCGGCGTTCTTGCTCTTTCATGGCAGCCCGATTGTCGCCATCATCGCCTCAGCCGCACTGAGCATCCTTTTGTACCAAGGGGTCAACCTGCCGACCAGAGCTTCCGTCGCTGGCAGTACTGACACCGGGCGGCAGACGCTCGCCCTCGCGGGAATGTTGGTAGTGCTGGTTGCCGCCGGGCTTGTGGTCCTCTATCTGCTTGACCGGCTACTATTTGACTTGGCCACGCTCATGCTCAAGGTGGACATCTTCGCTTTCGGCGGCGGCTTCGCCTCCGTGCCGCTGATGCTGCACCAGGTCGTGGACGTGCATCACTGGCTGGACAGCAGAACATTTATGGACGGCATCGCTTTGGGCCAGGTGACGCCGGGGCCAATTGTCATCACGGCCACGTTCGTCGGCTATCAGGTCGCGGGGACGGCGGGCGCCGTGGCTGGCACCATCGGTATCTTCACACCATCGGTTCTGATGGTCCTGGTGACGGTCCCGTACTTCGACCGCCTGCAACACTCGCTTTGGTTTCGCCGAGCGATTCGTGGCGTGCTCGCCTCCTTCGTTGGATTACTTGTGGCTGTAGCCATCAGCTTCGGCCTTGCTGCATCCTGGTCGATCCCGGCTGTTGTGTTGGCGCTGGCGGCATTGGCGGCCTTGCGTCTCAAAGTGGACATTCTCTGGGTGGTGCTGGTAGGCGCCGCCGTCTCAACCCTTTTCCTATGATGAGAAAATACCTGAATTACATCCTGCGTCTTCTGATTATCGCGGCGATCTCGGCCACAGCCTTCTACTACATGAAGCTGGCCCCGATTCCTGTGTCAGTTGTCACAGTCAAGCGAGGCCCTGTCGAAGCTGAGGTCTTGGGGGCCGGGACCTTGATCGCACACACGCGGGCGACCATTAGCCCGAAGATTCAAGGCCGGTTGGTCGCGCTGATGGTGGACCAGAATGACGTAGTCACCAAGGATCAGCTTCTCGCCCGCCTCGATGATTCCGACCTGCGGGAGCAACAGGCCATTGCTAAGGCCAACGTGGAAGTGGCTCACGCCGCCTACGAGCGTACTGGGGCCGATCAGAAGCGAGCCGAAGCCGTCCGAGTCCAGGCGAAACTGGAATACGACCGCCAAGAGCAGCTTCAGGCCAAGCAGTTCGCTTCCGAATCCGATCTGGACAAGAGCCGGGAACTCTTGCAGGTAGCCGAAGCCGAGGAGACAAGGGCTAATGCGGCCATCACTGAGGCGCAGAAGCAGATCGTCGCGGCGGACCGGACGCTGGATTATCAGAACGCTCGACTGGCCGACACCAGCATCTACAGTCCCTTTGCCGGACTGATTACCCGGCGGGACCGCGACTTGGGGGACATCGCTGTTCCCGGAGCTTCCATCTTTCAGTTGATTTCCACCAAGGACATCTGGGTATCCGCCTGGGTAGATGAGTCGTTGATGGTTTCGGTCAAGCCCGGCCAAAAGGCCCGAATCGTCTTTCGCTCCGAGCCAGGCAAAGACTGCGGGGTCGCGTGATTCGCGTGAGTCCAGAAGTGGACCGGGAGACACGCGAGTTTCTTGTCGATGTGGCGCCGGAGCGGTTGCCGCCAAGATGGGCGGTCGGGCAACGGGCGGAAGTATTCATCGTGACCGGCAGGAAAGACAACGTGGTTCGGGTCCCCACCAAGATGATCCGTTGGCGCGAGGGGAAGGCCGGGGTTATGGTGAATGAGCGCGGCAAGGCAACCTGGCGGAATGTCGAACTCGGCATAGCGGGCCGGGAATTCGTGGAAGTTACCAACGGGCTTGCCGAAGACGACGCCATTGTCATAGCCGGTGAGGCTCAGGCGAAGAAACTGCAACCAGGTCGGCGCGTGGTGACGGCACGATGAATCTGGCGATTCGAGACATTCGACATAAGCTCAGCCGCTTCCTGCTCACTGCCGTGGGCATCGGCCTGTTGCTGATGATCGTCATGGGCATGGCGGGAATCTATCAGGGCTTCACCGAAGACGCGCTGAGTTTTCTCAATCGGGCCAAGGCCGATCTCTGGATCGTGCAGAAGGCAACGCGCGGGCCTTTCGCAGAAATATCCCGCATCCCTTGGGACCTGGAAGATCGTGCCTATGCGGTCACGGGTGTGGCGCGGGCGCGGGCCTTCGTCACCCAGATCATTCAACGTGAATATCAGGGTAAGCCGCTGCGCCTCGTCGTGCAAGGGCTGGCTTGGCCCCGAGATGACGGGAGCGAACTGCCCCTGATGGCCGGGCGAGCGCTGGGCCAGGCACACTACGAAATGCTTGCCGACCGCACTTTGGGACTGCGTCTGGGCGACCGAGTTCCCTTGGGCAAGGACGTCTATACCGTCGTCGGCATCACGGCGGGCATGGCGGGTCCGACCGGCGATGGTTTTGCGTTCTTCACGATCCCGGATTCCATCGCCATCCAATACGATACGCCGGGAGAAGCGATCCGCCTGGAACGCGAAGCACGGCGTTCACGGCTGCAAAGGCAGGACTTGGGGAACACGCAACCCATTTTGCTGGAACGGGCCGCTGGGCCAGCGTCCCAGCTTCCCGCTCTGGGCACGCAATACGTCAGCGCGATCATGGTGAACGTCGAGCCGGGTGTCGATCCCGCCCGCGTAGCGAAGGTGATCTCCGGTTGGAGCGACGTGACGGTTTATCCCAACGACGTGCAACGCGATCTGATGCTCAAGAGCATCGAGCGCAACCGCAAGCAGCTTGGCATGTTCCGCACACTGCTGGTCATTATCTCCGCCATTATCATGGCGCTCATTCTGTACACCCTGACTCTGGATAAGGTCCACGACATCGCCATGCTCAAGCTGATGGGCGCACGCAACCGTGCGATCATCGCCCTCATCCTGCAAGAGGCGATACTCTTGGGTGCCTTGGGATACGGTTTGGCCTACGGGATCGGACTTTGGGTCTATCCCTTTTTCCCTCGACGTGTGGCAATCACCAACGCGATCCTCATGCAGCTTGCACTGGTCGTTCTGGCCATCTCCGTCATTTCCAGCCTGCTGGGCATTTGGAAGGCGATGTCCGTTCAACCCAACGAGGTTCTGGCATGAGAGCGACCATCCAACCCGATGCTGCTTCCGTTGAGGCCCAGTCGCTCACGAAGGTCTATGGTTATGGCAACACCGAGGTCGTTGCCATGCGCGACGCTTCGTTCCAGGTCGGGCGCGGCGAAGTCGTGGCCCTACTCGGGCCAAGTGGTGCGGGCAAATCCACGCTCCTGACCGCTATCGGTCTGGTCAACCCGCCCACGTCCGGCCGCATCACCATCAGTGGTTGCCCGGTCATGGATGGGCCGAGGCCCCTGGTCGATCTTCGTGCGTTTCGCCGCAAGTACATCGGGTTCGTGTTTCAGAAGGCAAATCTGATTCCGTTTCTCAGCGCCCTGGAAAACGTGCAGGTGGCAATGGAGATCAATGATGCCCCTCCCCGAAAGGCCCGAAAGCGTGCCTTGGAGTTGTTGGACTACCTGGGCATTGCTGCCCGCTGGCACGGTCTACCTTCAACGCTCTCTGGCGGCCAGCAGCAGCGTGTGGCTGTGGCACGAGCACTGGCAAACAATCCCAGCCTGATCCTCGCCGATGAGCCTACCGCCGCCCTCGACAGTCATCGGGGCCGTCAGGTGATGGAACTATTCCGCATGGTCGCGCACGAGCATAAGGCCGGAGTCATTGTCGTGACGCACGATCACCGGGCATCGATGTCTTCGACCGGATTCTCGAAATGGAGGATGGCATTGTACGACCCGCTACTACTGCGTGAATTCCGGGGACACTCCATTCATCTCGTTGACGAATTCACCATACCGCCACCATGTGTAATCGGGGGACACCATACTCACTTTGGGGGCGTAAAAAGGAGGAAAGGAATATCCAAACCCTGACCCCTTTATCCCCTTGCTTCGCACACCACGATGGTTCCCTCACACTTCAACGCCACGCCCGCAAACCTACGCACAGGGGCGGTTCAGGGGCGTAGACGCTACGCACGTACCCGCCGCCGGTCCAGCATCCCAACAACGGCGCGTTCACTTGCGACGTTCTCCGGAGGCGGTTCATGGGCCGAACCCCTGGGGAAGAAGGCCCATAGGAAGATTGGGTTGGAATACTGGAATGTTGGGGATGGGGCACCCGTTCCCTCATTATTCCGCCATTCCACTATTCCCTTGTTCCATCGGGCTTCGCCTTCCTGATTCCGGCCTCCATCCCCTTGTGCCCGGTCTCTTCTGGTTCCGGGCACGTGTGATCTTACTCACAGACGGACCGACGCGTCCGATTCCGCGGCTCCCTGTGCGTGGAAAGGTCCCAACATTCCCGCACCCTGAACCGCCTCTTCTCTTGGTTCTGCCTGCGCAGGGGCAAGTGTGTCTGCGGCCCTTGGATTTATGATTTACGATTGCCGCGTTCCGCTCGCAATGACATGTTTATGATTTAGATCGAACGCCTGCGGCCTACAGTCTACGGCCTCCGGCCTTGTCTTTTTCGCACTGCTACTTGTTCAAATCTTGTGTTTTCGCGAAGATTTCTGGATGTGCACAGCGTAAGTCATTGAAGAATCAAGGATTATGTCTCTCGCAAAGACGCCAAGATCGCAAAGGGCAAAACCGTTACTGTCCTGTCTTCTTGGCGCTCTTCGCGTCTTGGCGAGAGGATCGGTTTTGGTTGCGGCCGAAGGCCGCGCTGGGTCTTTCGCGTGGTTCGCGGTTGAATAGGAGTTCCCAGTTGACAGTTCCCGGTTCCCAGTCTGCCCTCCGTCCTCTGTCCTCCTTGTCCCCCGCGTCCTCTGCGGTTAGGCATCGGAGTCGGCAGCCCGGCTGTTTTGACAGCCGAGGGCGGTTGTCCTACATGGTTTGTTCGCGTTTGTGCAACAATCGAAAAGGTAAAACGCCTCGCGCAAAAAATCTTTATTCCTGCGGGGACAAGGAGTTACGCGATTTTCGGGCCTTGCGCGCGCACAGAATTCCGTCACGATTCGTGCAACACGGCCCCTAGATAGAGGGACAATCGGATTTGTGATTGCCGCGCTTCGCTCGCAATGACATGTTGATGAATTATGATTCATGATTTGGAAGCGGAAGCAAGAGTCATGAGTATTCGTGCGAAACAAAGCCAATGTCTCGATTTCGGATTTCGGATTGCGGATTGCGGATTGAAGACAGATCTGCTGCCAGAAGCCCCCTGCGCCCTGCCTGCCCAGGGGCCGAACGGGCCACCGAGGGACGAAATGCGCGAAACCCCAGTATCCCGATTCCACTATTCCATCATTCCAGTCCGCGCCCGTCGTGCGAAACAAAGCCAATTCGGAAGAAGTCGGGCGGGAGCTGTCCTGAGTGCCGAAGAACGCCCAACCCATTCGCTGTCGCTCAGGGCAGGCTCTACGAAGAGCCGATTGTGCGAAACAAAGCCAATCTCGGGCGGCCCGACCGGCTGCCGGGGGACCAGTCGTGCAAACAAAGCCAATCTCCGGCCGCAATGCCGGCCATTCCACGGGGCCATTGTGCCAAACAATCCCAAGTCGGGTGCCTGGCCAACAGACCGGTGCCCGAGGGGACCGAATCGTGTCGGAACAAAGCCAATCTCCGGCCGAAATGCCCATCATTCCACTATTCCATCATTCCACCATTCCAGTCCGATGCCTATCGTGCAAAACAAAGCCAATTTGGCCTGGCGGGGCCGGGTCCACGACGGGCGAAAGATGCGAAACAAACCCAATTCCCGATAGACACGAAGTGACTGGTCCTGAGAAACCGACACAAATAACACCTTGACGTCCGCCGGCGGGCGGGCACAATGAGAGAAGTGACAGCCGTCCCGATCAATGGATAGAGAGATGGAGGTATGGGAATGGTCGAACGGGTGACGTATCACGTCGTGCCGGGTGAGCACGGCGGGTGGAACGTCCAGCAGGAGAACACAGGCAAGATCTTCGGCAGCCATCAGTTCCGGACCCAGGCCATTCTGCAAGGCCGGGACCTGGCGCAGACCCACGAGTACAGTCTGCTCGTCGTCCACGACAGTACGGGGCAGGTCGAGAAGCAGTACAACTATGGCAGACTCCCCCGCTCCAGCCCGAAAGACAAGCCGAGCGAGCGATCGGAAGATTCCTGAATCATGATTTATGATTCGTGATTTACGGTTGGCTGTCTCCTTCCTGGCGGCCGATCGCGAATCCGGAGGCAATCCCTATGACGCACTGGATGCTGTTGACGACTGGGGCGGTTGCAGGGCTGCTGGTGCTCAGCAGTTCCGCTCCGGGCGGCAGTTTCAAATGGAAGCACGTGTCGAGCATCAACGGCGACCTGCCGGTCCCGAATCCGGGCAAGGAGCAGACGGCGAGCCTCGTCTGCGACATCGACAAGGACGGCGTCAACGACTTTGCCATCGCCGAACGGACGCAGGCGCCGGCCCTGGTCTGGTATCGCCGGAGCGCCTCCGGCTGGACCCGGTACCTCGTCGAGGCCGGGCCGCTGCACATTGAGGCCGGGTCCGATGCGCTCGACCTCGACGGCGACGGCGATCTCGACATCATCTTTGCAGGCGACTTTCAGAACAACAAGGTCTGGTGGTGGGAGAACCACGAGTCGAAGATCGCCGACCTGGACGGCGACGGCGACTACGACGTCCTCGACAAACCCTACAGTTGCCAGACCCCGCGTCTGGATATCTGGCTCAATGAAGGCCCGCCATAGAAGGGCGTATCAAGACATCGGGCAAGTGCCGCCGGGGCAGGCGCCGCCGCAGGCCGGACCATCGAAGCAGGAATCGCAGGCCGGCGCGGCTGCCTTTCCCACCGCGAAGCCGGAGAGGAGCTTCTTCAGATCAGCACCGCCGCACTTCTCGCAGGTGGGCGTTGCGCCCGTGCGGCTCTTCTGCAGCACCTCCATCACGTGCCCACACTTCGCGCACTTGTACTCGAAAATCGGCATAGAACTCCCTTTGGCGAAATCGATCCGCCGCAAAACCCCTACCGCGGCGTATCGTGTACTACTCCGGACCTCGGCCTTCGGTTCGCCCTGCACCGCCTCTGCACTGGCACTGATGGCGGGCGCCGCCGGTGTCCTGAGACTACCTCTCCCGGGGGAAAGAATCAAGTGTGTTGGGGCCCCCTACCAGCGATGGGCCAGCCAGAGGTCCGCCCCATGCGCCAGATCGTCGAAATCCATGACACCATCCGGGGCCACATAGCGGTTGCCCGACCAGGAGCCGGTGTCGGCCTGCCGCCATCGTTTCGCGGCGAGGGCGAAATCGCGGAAGTCCACGCGCCCGTCGCCGTTGAAATCGGCCCCCGTTCGCTCCGACGCCAAGCGCGGATAACCCTTTGAGACCGGCAGGCACCAGAGGGCTGTCGTTTCCTTTTGGCCCTTCGCGACAAAACCCCAGCCGGCGTCCACGTACGTGGCGCGGCTGTACATTTGTGAGGTGGTCCTTCCTTCGCCGCCAGCGCTGGTGGTGCATCCCGCGGCCTCGATATCCCAGAAAGAAGCTTCCACG
>CAVOUO010000012.1:0-218081 GCA_963699595.1 uncultured Planctomycetota bacterium | reverse complement strand
ATTCGGCCGGGTCGTGACCGCTGTCGAGGCGATCGACGAGCTGCGCGCGATCGCTTGACAGCCCGGCGGCTTCGAGGGCCTCGGCTTCGTCTCAACGCCTGCCACCGACGATCTTCTGGTCGCGCCAGGTGAACCGCCTGCCGAAGTACCGTTGATCGCCCTCGATCGGTGCACCGGCCTGCCCCGACCCGTGCGCATGACGCGGCCATAACGGTGTTGCCCACCGCTCTCGAGGTCTTCCTTCTCGACCGTGAGGTGCTCCCACCCTGATACGGGGAGCGGCGAGAAGTCTCCTGCACCCCTCGAACGCCATCATGGCACTCTATCTGGGTCGCCCCCTTGGGACCGACGAGCACTACGGGATGAACTCCATTGCTTCGTACCCTCAGGGCCCGAAAGTCCGAAGTGGCGACGGTTGAAGCCCTCGTAGATCGCTCGCACGACCTCCACGTTCTCCTGCGACATCGCCTACTCCGACAGCCCCAGGGTTTCGAGGGCCTCCGCGTGATCCCAGAAGAACTCCAGGCAGAAGATCCTGCCCTTGCGCACCGTGTAGACGGCCGTCATCTCCATGTTCGCCTCAGGGCCGTGGCCTGCGCCACGCCAGATGAACCTCACGACAACTCGGTCGGCGGCGTCGATGAAGTCGCTGATCGGTTCCAGGGCGTCGGCGTCCCAGGTCTCGCGCTGTTGCTCGAACTGGCGCATGACCGCCTCCCGACCCACGAAAGGCCCCGGCTCCGGCCAACCCTCCGGCGTCCGCACGATGACGTCGGGGTCGTACAGCTCACGAAAGGCATCCATGTCCCCCGCGTTCCACGCCTCGAAGGCGGCTGCACGATCTCCACGTTCTCCTGCGACATCGCCTACTCCCGCAGCCCGGCGGCTTCGAGGGTCTCGCCACTCAGTCCCAGTGCGCGAAGGGCGCCCTTTAGGGACAGGTGGTCCTCCCACCGCATGAAGCGCCCGTGGCGCAGCCACACACATTGGTAGAGGTCACCGTCCAGCTTCACGCCGCTCTCGCGACCTTCGGCCCTGATCGTCGAGTGAGCGAGGACGCGATCATCGCTCACGGGGATCAGCTCGTTGACCGCCATCTCGTAGCGGTCCCACGCATCCCGATAGTCGGCCTGGAAGCGGGCGATCTCCTCGACGCCGTGGCATGGCCGTGCCTCGGGCTCCGGACCGGGTAGTAGTCGGCATCGGGCTCAAGAACTCGCCCGCGAGTCCACGTATGTCCCTCGGGGCGTCGCCGTACTGGTCGATGAACATCCGCACGAGCTCCAAGTTCTCCTGCGACATCGCCTACTCCGACAGCCCGGCGGCTTCGAGGGCTTCGTCGCGATCCCTGAAGACCCGTACCCGCACAAGCTTGCCGCCGTCGAGTTCGTAGATGGTTGCGGGCTCGCCGTGCTGCGGAAGCCGCGTTCGGACTCTAGGTGAGAGCGTCAGCCAAGCGAGAACGCGGTCATCGTCAAAAGCGGATGCAGGCGCTCCACTTCCCCATGTGGAACTCGGTCGTCGCCTCGGCTGAAGGGCGTCGAAGAAAAGCTCCGGACCACCCCTGGATTCGCCTCGGTTGGAGACCCCTCAACAATGCGCCCGCCACGGGGTTGATCCAACTCCGAAGTCGGGGGCACACAACCCGAGGTACGGCGTCGACATCCTCGCGCGATCAAAGCCTCCAGCGATGGCGGCGCTTCACGACCTCGACGTTCTCCTGCGACATCGCCTACTCCGACAGCCCGGCGGCTTCGAGGGCCTCGTCTCGTGTCCAGTACTGGCGACCCCGCGCGATCTTCCCGTCTCGGAACGTGCAGAGTTCGGCGTAGGTCAGATCCGTCTCGACGCCGCTGAGCTTGGCCCGTCCGCTGATCCTCATGACCGCGATGACGTTGTCGTCACCTGCGTCGATCAGTTCGACGGGCTCGACCTCTGAAATCGTCGAACGTGTCGAGCCAGTCCTGCACGAAGGCGCGCAGGGCGTCCTTGCCTTGGATCGGGCCATGGTCATCGGGCGCACCCTCGACCGCCCGGTAGTCGATGTCGTCCGTCCAGTACTCATCGAGACAAGCATCCAGGTCGCCACGGTTGAAGGCCGCGAGCGCAGCGCGGACGGTCTCGACGTTCTCCTGCGACATCGCCTACTCCGACAGCCCGGCGGCTTCGAGAGCCAGCGGCGCGTTCCGAGTACTCCTCGAGCCGACGGAGCTTGCCGCCCTCGACCGTGTGGACGTGAGCCAATTCCATGTCGATTGGAACCCCACTACCTGCACCGTGACCCGAGAAGCGGACCCACGAACGCCCGATCGCCGTTGACCTGAATCTCGAGCGGGTCCACCTGAAGGTCGGGGATAGGCGTCGACCCATCGCCCTATCTGCGCCTCACCGCCTCAATGCCCTTGTGAATGCCGGGGTCGGGATCGTTGGGGCGTTGTTCACGTAGACGCTGTCGGGGTGCCAGAAATCCAGCGAGGCGAGGTTCTCCTCGTCAGGGGGTTCCCGCTCGGCTTGGTTGAACCTGGCGTATGCGCGCCGGATGAAATCTTCAACGTTCTCCTGCGACATCGCGCGCCCAGTATCTCGCGCGCCGAGCGCCGCGCCAAGGGGGAGCCGGTTCTGATCCACCGCCCGCGCCGCCCCCGCGACCGCTCTCGCTCCGCTCGATCGCCAAGACCGCACGGCACCGCGCGCTGCCAGGCCCCCCGCACGGGATCCCCATGGCCACGCCTGGCCAGGCACGGCGCCGACCGGACATGTTGCAAATTGACCCCTCCTATCTCTTACTAACCCCCCACACGTTTGGGACGTAGGCGTTGATTCGCTTGGGCTTGCCGCCTCGGACGCTTCGAGCAAGCTCGCCCGGCTGTGGTTATCGAGCGCCTGCGAGCCCCGCCGGATCGAGCACCTCCGCGGGGAGGGTCGTTCTAGCCAAGCGCCAGACTGAGTTGTGCGGACTGGCCGATCCCCAGGCGGCTCCATCATTGAGCGGAATCCCTGGCGCTACGATCCGCTACGGCTCAGCCGCGGTATTTGTCATGGGCTGTTCCATGGAACGCCCGTGGAACACCGTGGGTACTAACAGGTGCCGACGAAAATGCCTACGACATAGGCCCCGATAGCTCAGCTGGATAGAGCGACTCCCTCCTAAGGAGTAGGCCGCAGGTTCGAATCCTGCTCGGGGCGTCCCATAAACAAGCCGTTTGTGCCCATTTCAGGGAGTAGTTCACAGGCCCGTCTCCGAACATCCTCCAACATGCTCGATGCCGACGCGGCTTTCCCAGAGGCCTGGCTGGTCGGACGCGCCTCTCTGATCCAGTGATCCATCGGTCTGATGGGCTTGCCTCGGGTTGCCTCCATCAAGTGCTGATAGGTGCGCGTCGAGACAGCTGGAGAGTGGCCCAGCTGATTGGCAACCTCGGTCACCGGTCGCCCGCTGGCGATTATCAGCCGAAGCGGCGGTATGCCGCAGGTCGTACGCGACAAAATCATGGAGCCCAGCAGACTCAGCGGCCCTGTCGAACCAGCGACGACGCCAGTTATTCCAGTCGGCTTGGCGCCAAGCCTGACCGTCAGCCTGGCGCGGCAAATGAGCCCGTCGATCCGCCCCTTGGCGATGCGCCACAGGCGCAGATCCTGGACGACCGGGCCGGGGAGTTCGGCCACTCGCCGGCGCCCGGCTTCGTCGACTTTAGCTCCCCATTCGTAAGCGCCCGTTCAATGATCAGGCGGTCGCCCTCGATGTCGGAGAAATGGAGAGCGAGCGCCTCCATCGGTCGCGGGCCGACGTAGGCAAGAAGCGAGACAAGCGTGGCGTCTCCAAGGCGGTCGCGGTTCAGAAACCATTCTCGGATCGCTTCGATTTGCTCTGGCGTTGCTGGCCTCGGACGCCGTGAGACGATCCGTGGCCGTGGAAGCGTGTGCGCCGGATTGCTGCGCATGAGCTTGAGCCAGCGCACGATCGAGGATCTGCGTCAGCAGCTTGGTGGCCTTGGCCATCGATTCCCGGCCAGCGCCAGCGGCGAGGCGGTCGCGCTGCCAGGCATCAAGGAGCCGGGGACGAAGAGCGACCAGCGGCAGGTGACCGAGGAAGGGCGCGACATGGCAATCGAGGATCTGGGCGTAGGTCCGCAGTGTCTTCCGCGCCAGGTCACTCTTCTTGCGGAGAAGCCATTCCGCTGCGATTCCGGCGCCTTGTCCAACATGTCGAGTGGAAGCTGGCGGAGATGCCGCTTTCGCGCCTGCAGCTGATCGGGAACACGCGTGTGTCGTTTCTCTACGAGATCGGCTGGGACGACTCGATCCGCGCGGGCGAGTTTCGTGCTCCAGACTTCGAGCGCTCGATCCGCCTGGGCCACGGTGTCGGCGAGCATCTCGTCGAGTTGGCCGGGCTCCTTCGACCACTGATTCAGCGTGAATGGGCGAGTTGGATCGCCCGGCAGCGCGACAACCGTGAACTGATCAAGGACTCGTACCTGGATGATTCCTGTTTGGACTCAGCCGTATCCCCTGGACAAGGTTCGACCGGGCTTGCACGAGCTACAGGCCGGCAACTGCTTCTACGGCCAGCGCTCCCTACGTAACTCCCAGGTCGATCACTTCATTCCGTGGTCACGCTACGCCGACAACGGCATCGAAAACCTTGCGTTGGCCTGCGTCAGCTGCAACAACTCAAAGCGCAACTATCTGGCGGCAGCAAAGCACGTTGAGCGCTTGTCGCGGCGCTTCGATCGGGAATCTGACGAGGCAGTGATGCTCGGCGAAATCGCTGAGGCGATCGTGTGGGAGCGCCATCCGGCCCGCACGCTCAGCGTCGCCCGTGCTCTCTATTGGCGTCTTCCTCGCGACGATGATCGACGGTCCCCACCAGGATACCGTCGACGTACACGAACGCGCGCCGCGGTTCGACGTCCAGCTGCAGGCCGCCCATCAACCGCGGGCTCGCGAATGGCACCGGGGGCGGCAGCGGCGGCATGGCCGTCTCCTCGTTGATATCCGGAGCCACCCACCAGTACGGATCGAAGACGACGAGTCCGAAGACCGACGATCGGAAGTAGTTCGGCCGATGGCCATACGATCCCTTGAACCACGGGACCGTGGTAATCCCGGCGTACGGGCGGCTCGTCGGCGCACCTGATGTTGGCGGCGAGGGACGGGGCGCAGGACGCGCACCGCCAGGCCGGCCGGCGGGTGCGGTGCCGACGCGCGTCCCAATCGAACCGCCCTGGGCGCTCGCCTGGTGGGGCAGTGCAGAAATCGCGACGACCGCCACCGGTAGCAGCCAGCGTGCGCGCATAGGTCCACTATAGCGCTGCTCTCGCTCGGCTGAAGCCTTCGCGCTCCGACACAGCGCCGCTTTCGCCCGACCGAAGCCTTCGCGCTCCGGCACCTTCTCGCCCGCCGGCCTTCCCTCCGCACCTTCTCGCTCGGCTAAAGCCTTCGCGCTCCGGTATATTTCGCATGTCTTGCAGCAGGTGACGCCGCGCGACGTCAATAATGTAATCGACGACCAGCCATTCGGGCGCCTTCACGGGCTCGTCGCCGGCCTGTGCGCGGCCGTGGTGTTCATCGACGGATTCGACGCGCAGGTGATGGGGTTCGTGGCGCCGGCGCTCAGCGCGGAACTCCACATCGCGCGCGTGGCGCTCGGGGCCGTCATCTCGAGCGGGACGTTCGGCATGATGCTCGGCGCGCTGGCGTTCGGTCCGCTTGCCGATCGCATCGGACGCAAGCCCGTGCTCGTCATCTGCGTGCTGACGTTTGGCCTGGGCTCGCTCCTGACGACGACCGTGACGACGGTGACCGCGCTCACCGCGTTTCGCGTGTTCACCGGATTCGGCATGGGCGGCGCGATGCCGAACGCGATCGCGCTGACCTCGGAATTCATGCCCGCGCGGTCGCGGACGTCGGTCGTCATGACGATGTTCTGCGGCTTCTCGTTCGGGTCCGCGTGCGCGGGCTGGGTGTCCGCGGCCGTCATCACGCGGTTCGGGTGGCAGGCGGTATTTCTGGTTGGGGGACTCACGCCGCTCGTACTCGCAATCGCGTTGATCGGGTTCCTGCCGGAATCACCCCAGTTTCTCTCGCTGAAGAGCGTCGGCGGGCGGTTCACCGGAAGTTCGTTCTCGGTTCGAGAGCTGTTCGCGGACGGTCGCCTCGGCATCACGCTGCTCGTGTGGACGATGTTCTTCATGAACCTGCTCAACCTGTGGTTCCTGAACAACTGGCTGCCGCTCATCATGCACGACGCCGGCATCAGCATCGAAGCGGCAAGCCTGATAACGTCCCTCTTCCAGATTGGTGGGCTCGTCGGATCGCTGGCGTTCGCCGCGATCTGGGGGCGACGGCTCTCGTTCGGTCTGCTCGCCACCATTTATCTGGCTGCCGCGGTCTTCATCCTTCTGATTGGCGAAGCGGGCGCGTCCATTCCGCCGCTGATCGTCGCGGTGTTCGCGGCAGGTTTGGCCGTCATTGGCGGCCAGACGGCGTCCAACGCGCTGGCCGCTGAAATCTATCCGACGGCGATCCGCTCGACCGGCGTCGGCTGGGCGCTCGGCATCGGCCGCGTCGGGTCGATTCTTGGCCCGATTGTCGGCGGCTTTCTACTAACCTACGGCGGCAGCGCGAGGCGCGCGTTCTGGGCGGCGGCGGTGCCGGCCCTCATCGCGACCTGCGCAGCGTTCACCGTCAGCACGCGCACAACACGCCCATGAAAATCGACATCTTCAACCACATCTTTCCGAAGAAGTTCTTCGACACGTACATCGACAAGGGATCGGCCGGAAGGGACATCGGCAAGCGCGTGTCGAACATCCAGACGATCGTGGACGTCGACGCCCGCCTGCGGGTGCTCGACGAGTTCGGCGACTACGTACAGGTCATCAGCCTGCCGCTGCCGCCGCTCGAGATCATCGCCGGCCCCGCGAAGTCGCCGCAGATCGCGGCGGAGGGCAACGACGGGCTGGCGGAGCTCGTCCGGCGCCACGATCGGTTCCTCGGTTTCGTGGCAGCCCTGCCGATGAACAACCCCGATGCCGCGCTGGCTGAACTGCGGCGCGCCGTGGACGACCTCGGTGCGTTCGGATTCCAGGTCTATTCCAACGTCGCCGGCAAGCCGCTCGACGCGCCGGAATTCCTGCCGCTCTTCGAGGAAGCGGCGCGGCGTGACATCCCGATCTGGATCCATCCCGCCCGCGGCGCAGACTTCGCCGACTACCTGAGCGAGACGCGGTCGCTGTACGAGATCTGGTGGACGTTCGGCTGGCCGTACGAAACGAGCGTCGCCATGGCGCGGCTGGTGTTTTCCGGTTACTTCGACCGGTTCCCGAACCTGAAGATCATCACGCACCACATGGGCGGCATGGTGCCGTACTTCGAAGGTCGCGTCGGGTACGGCTGGGACCAGCTCGGGACACGCACGTCGGACGTGGACTACAAGTCACTCCTGACAGTCGATGAAGAAGCGGCCCGTCGACTACTTCAAGAGCTTCTACGCCGACACGGCGCTCTTCGGCGCGGCTCCCGCGACCCGGTGCGGGTACGAATTCTTCGGCGTCGACCGCGTCGTCTACGCGTCCGACATGCCCTTCGAGCCCGTCGCCGGGACTGTACGCGCGCGAAACCATCCGGTGCGTGGAGTCGCTCGGGTTGACGACAGAACAGAAGGACCAGATCTATCGCAAGAACGCGGAGAAGCTGCTGAAAATCGGTTAGGTCGCTACACGGTGGCGAGGCGCTTGAGCCACTCCTCGTACCGCGCAATCGTGTACGCAATCCACCGGCGGACGGTTCCCTCGTCGTGCGGAACGGAGCCATCGTTTTCGAAGCGCGTCAGATCCGCGATGAGGACGCTCTGCGTGGCGCGCATCGCCATCCGGGTGGCCGGCAGACGATCGGGATCGATCGGCAGGGCCTGGAAGCGCCGGCGGATCTCGGCGAGCCGCTCCTGCCCGCTCGACGGGCTCGTCGACACCTCGCGCAGGATGTCGAGCGCGCGCTCGAACATCAGCCGCTGTCCGGCGTCGTTCGGAATCGCCGTTGCGGCGGCGTTGACCTGAGGACCGGTCGTCGTGCCATCAGCCCAGACCACGGAATCGATTTCGATGACGTCCAGCGGTGTCGGCGATACGGAACCGTCGCCCAGCGGACTGGCGCCGGTCAGATTGACGTCGAACGTGGTACTCGCCGCCGGGCGCCATCGCCGGCCGGCCGTGGTCGCCGGCCTTGACGGTGCTCATTGACTTTTCCGGGCGACCGTAGGCCCGCATGTGAAAGGTGGCGATCGTTTTCGATGCAAGGTTACGGAGCCGCACTCGATAGCCGGGATACGGTGCCGACAGCGTGTCGACCTGGCTGATTTCGATCTCGGGCGAAACGGAAACGACAGACGGCAGAAAAGGCGTCATCGGAACCAGCGTCCGCGAGCGAAAGGACGATAGGCTGGAACCCGTACGACGACAGCTCGGGAACGGCGACCCGGGTGCCCCTGGCAATCGTCATGACCTTGATCGTCCAGTTGCCGGGTGAGCATGGGACCGGAGCGGGAGGCCAGATTCGCGTAAAGCACCTTTACCAGGTCCGCGTTCGTCTTGCTGATGAAGTCGGCAATCCCCAGGTCGATGTCCTCGACCAGGTCCGTCAGCTTGCTGGCGTAGAAGTATCTGAGAAACTCGGGTCGAAGTGGCTGCGCGAACGTCGCGTCCCGGAGGAACGTCCCGCGGCACTTGCTCATCTTCTCGCCGTTGACAGTGAGGAGGCCGTGACGAGTACGTTGTCGGGGGCGTTGAAACCGGATCCGATGAGCGTGGCCGGCAGACCAGGGCATGGAGATTGATGATGTCCTTGCCGATGACGTGGACTGATCGTGGGTCCTCGCCGCTCCAAAGGTCTCCGCGAAGTCCAGTCCCATGCCGGCGGCAGTAATTTTGGCGGTGAAGCCATGTAGCCGATGGGGGCGTCGAGCCAGACGTAGAAGTACTTGTTCTGGCTTCGCCGGGGATCTGGAAGCCGAAGTACGGGCCATCGCGGGAGATGTCCCAGTCCTTCAGTCCCGGCCTGGAAAGACCACTCCTCGAGCTTGTTCGCCACCGATTTCCCCCGCGATGTATCCGCCCGCGATCAAATTGTGCAGTTGCTCGTACTCGGACAGCTTGAAGAAGTAATGGCTTCGACATCTTGAAGACCGGGCGTGGTCCACAGACGGTGCAACCGGATCAATCAGATCCGTGGGCCGGTGGCAATCGGCCTCTGCACTTCTCGGAGTTCCCCGTACTGGTCGGGCGCCTGGCAGACGGGCAGGTGCCGTTGACGAACCGGTCGGCAGGACATCTGCCGGCCGCCGTATCGAAGGTTGGGTGACCTCCTTCTCGACTACCAGCCCGGCCTGAAGGGCGCCGCCCAAGATCACCGCGCAGACCGCGCGAATCTCCGGGCGGTGGGTGCTGCCGTAGTTGTCGAACTCGATGTCGAAGCCCGTGAAGTCCGCCACGTGGGCCTGCTGCATCCGGGCGATCAGCTCTTCCTCGCCGGATGCCCTCCTGCCGGGCGCTGATCATGATGGCCGTGCCATGGGTGTCGTCGGCGCAGACGTAGATGCACCGCTGGCCGCGCAGCTTCTGGAAGCGGACCCAGATGTCGGTCTGCAAGTACTCCACGAGATGGCCGATGTGGATGTGGCCCGTTGGCATACGGCAAGGCGGACGTGACGACAATCGTTCGAGGCATGGCGGTTCCTTACGGGCTCCTGTTGGTCGTGCCCGCCTTCTCTCCGCTTCTTCCGGTGGCTCGCGGTCGGCCGGCTGGCGGCTCCTGAGGCGGTTGCCGGGGGCGAGGCCGAAGGCGGCTGCAGCCCCGAGCTCTTCCAGGGGAAGGGCCCGGTCTTCTCGCCGTTCTCATATTCGACGATGACCAGTTGCGTCAGGATCTGGGTGTCAAAGACCTTTCCCACGCCCTGCTTGGTCTGGACGAGGGTGCCTTTCCCGCGGCAGGTTCTGTTTCAGGTGCGCGTAGCTTCGTCCTCGTAACGCAGGCAGCACTTCAACCGGCCGCAACGCCCGGAAATCTTCGAGGGATCGAGCGTGGCCTTTTGCAGCTTGGCCATCCGCATGGAGACGGGCTTGAGCAGTCTGCAGGAAGTGGTTGCAGCAGCACTCCGCGCCGCAGTTCTCGTAATCGGCCAGCAGCTTGGCCTCGTCCCGCGAGCCGATCTGGCGCATCTCGATCCGGGTCTGGAACTCGCGGCCAGCTTGCGGACCAACTCGCGGAAATCGACGCGGCCTTCCGCCATGAAATAGACCACGATGCGCTCGCCGCCGAAGATGTGCTCGGCGTCGATGATCTTCATGCGGAGGTTCAGGTCCTTGGCGCAGCGCCAGGCGCAGGCGATCTCCTCTTCCGTCAACCCTGCAGGTGCCGCTCTTCGCTGATGTCGTCGGGCGTAGCAGCGCACCACCTTGCCGACGGGCTCGGCGTTGAAGCTCATCTCGCTGTTGACGTAGTAGCTACAGATCTGGTCTTCCGCGAGCCGGAACCGGCCGTCCTTGTAGGAGCTCAGTTGACCGACCAAATGGCCGAGCTCGAGGGCCCTTGTCGGTCTTGACGACCACGCGGGTCGGCGTCCGGGGGACCTGGGCCTCGTTATGCTCGAACAACGAGGTTGTTCATGCGGTCGTAACGCACCAGCACGAACTTCCTCTTGACCGGCTTCGGTTTCGCCGGTATTGGTGTTCCTTCCGTCATCTTCGCCTATCCCAATAGAGCGGTCATCTCGCCGGGCAAGATGACCCCGACGAATCCAACCATGCAGGCATTAACACTGGCCTGTCATTATAGCGGCACGCGCGAGCGCAAGAGAGCCGCTCGAAAATTAGCCGCTCGTTGACGTTGTCTTCGAGCCAGCGGAGCATCTCGTAACCCTCGCCGACGGCTTCCACGCCGGTTCGGGTCCAGACGATGTGCCAGCCTGGCGATGGGTCCCGGCTGATCCGCATTGATGAGCGGCCGGTCTGTGGCCGCGTGAACCATCGTCACGTCGTACCGCCGACAGGAAGATTTGGATCAGCGTCTTGTCGGCCCGGCGGGTCAGATCGCTCTGCTCGTGGCTTTGTCAAGGTCGGCCCAGCCGGCGGCGATCTGCCTGGCATTCTCCAGAATCCGTTCGGCCAGAGCCAACGCTTCGACCATTTGGCAGCTCGCCAGGGACGTGACGACGCTCCGCTTGATTTCGAAGAGTGCCACGCCATTGAGCTCCAGTTTCGCCCATTGGCCGGCCAGTCCCAGACTGCCCTGGGCCAGCCGGGCGAAGAAGGCAGCCTCTTTTCGCGCCCAGCCCCATCTGAATCAGATGGGCGACGATGCGGTCCTCGTCGACCGGCCCGAAACGAACGGTCTGGCAGCGTGACTTCGTCGTGGGCAGAAGCTGCTCCAGCCGCGTGCACAGGAGGATGATCGTGCAGTACGAGGGCGGTTCCTCCAGCACCTTCAGCAGGGCGTTCTGCGAATTGGCGTTCAGTTTCTCCGCCTCGCTGATGACGAAGACTCTGCGCGGGAAAGGGCCGGCCGGATCGCCACCTGCTCAATCAGAAACTCGCGGATCACACTGATCGGCAACTCGACGGGCGTTTTCTTGATCTTTGCCATCCCGCGTGTATTCCAGAAGCTCCTTATAGACGTGGGCATAGTCCGGATGCGAGCCCGCCTCCAGCAGCGTGCAGGATTCGCACGAGCCGCAGCTATCGGCGAACGCCCCGGACTTGTCTTTCTTCGTGTGGGGCTTTTGACAGAGCAGGAGCCTGGCCCATTCGCGGGCGGTCTTGTACTTCCCCACCCCTTCCGGCCCGGCGAAAATGTACGCATGGGCCGGCCGATCCACAGCCAGTCCCCGCTGTAGAATCCCAATGGCTCGATCCTGGCAAAAAACGTCTCTCAGCGACATAACACTCCAAGCATCAAGAATCAACGCACAGAATCAGGATCCATCACATACCTGCAACACTTCCGTTGGGCTTCAAACTCAGGTACTCCTTTCAGGGCCTTCGGGTTCAATCCGGGTCCGTTCCGGCGGCACAAGCCTGCCATCTGTCCGGGCCGGTCTGCGGATCTGTCGTTGAGCCTGCCCCCTACGCCGCTCCAGATGGCAGGAGTGAGAATCACAGGCCTGTGCACGGGGCGGGTTCTCCCGGAGGGGCCGCGCATCTTCCTGGACAGTCAGTATGGCTGGTTCTTCCGCCGGCTCGGGACTCCCGAGGGCGAGCACGAGGCCGATGATAGCCAGATGGACGGGGAGAAGGCATAGAGGATCCATCGAGGCAGAAAGCGTCGGTTCCAGCCGCGCAGCGCCCATCCGAGGAGCAGGACCGCACCGACCACGGGCGTGCCCCAGAAGGCCGCCTCCCATTGACGCAACCAACCGAACAGAGCCGTCCAGCCCATCATCAGGGGAATCCCGATCCCGGCCGTGGGCGACCGCTGGAGGATCGCCATGGCGAGGATGCCCATGCCGCCGTAGTCCGTTCGCAGCAGGCTGGCGACGATGCCGGCGGCGCCCATCGAGGCGGTCCAGCCGAGCCAGCCCTGCAGGGGATAGTTGGCCTGTCGATTCCGTTCCAGGATACCCTCGCCGGCGTACAGGCCGAGTCCGCCGATAGCGAGGGTGAAGCCGATGTTAAGACCCTCGAAACACAGGGCGAAAGGGTATTGGGAAACGAGTGCGAACAGGGTCAGGCGCATCAGGTAGCGGCGCGGATTTCTGGTCCGCCGCATGCCGACCACGAGCAGGGCCGCAAAGAGCGGAAAGGAACCTCGTCCCAGGGCACGCCACAGGTCGGGAGGACGGCTGAACGCCCAGGCGACATGATCGATCACCATGAGAACCATGGCCACGACCTTGATCAGGTCATTGGCAGGCACCCAGTCGTAGCCCGAGATCCCGCGTGGAACAGTCGCAGTCTGTCCGTCGAGACGATCGTCCATTGTGAGAACCCCCCAGCCTCGGCCCTCCGTTCATCCGCGTTCTCCGCCCGTCAGCCAGCGCCCCTTTCTGCAGGATTGTCGCGATTTCCCGATGGGTTGCCTCGACACTGCCGGTGGCGTCCACGACGGCGAAATCCGGCCGGCCGTCCGCCAATTTCAGAAAGCCCTCCCGAACGCGGCTGTGATAGCTGTCCCCTTTCTGCTCTATTCTGTCCAGCTCGCGCTTGAGCCGCTGGGCGGCTGTCCGGAGATCGACGTCCAGGATAATCGTCAAGTCCGGCCAGACCCTTTCCAGCGAGGCCCGGGCGATCTCGATCACCTTGTCCATCCCGAACGCGCCGGCGTACCCCTGATAGGCACAGGTGCTCGACAGCCAGCGGTCCAGGACCACGCACTGGCCTTCGCTCAAGGCCGGCTTGATCTTCTGGGCCCAAAGCTGCACCCGGGCCGCCATGTACAGCAGCACCTCCGCCGGCGTCGTCATGGCCTCGTGGGCCGGGCTCAGCAAAATCTCGCGAATCTTCTCGCCGATGACGGTTGCACCCGGATCGCGGAAGCCGACGGTCGAGACTCCTTGACTTTGGAGCCACTCCATCAACAGCCGCGCCTGGCTGCTCTTGCCGCACCCATCCGGCCCATCCAGCACGATGAATCGGCCACCAAGCTTGGTCCTCAAACGAGCGTCTTCCAAATCAATCAGTCCTTTCCACTTGCTTTTTGGCCTCCTTCAGGAGATGAGTCAGCATGTTCTCAATGCCAAGCTCTCTCGCCCACCTGCGAAGGTACTCCGAGTCGAGATCTCCCCATTGGGCAACAGCTACTCCCAATGCATCTGAGTATTGTACGTCGGACTCGCGTCCTTTCATCCATTCGAGCTTGCTCAGAATCGTGTCCTCCGGAGAAACCACCCAGAGAATCTGGCCCATTGCATCGACCTGGCGCCGGCGTTCGAATTCTTGGCGGCTAAAGGGTCTATCTTTGCGAAAGATGAGGTCTGCCTTCCAGCCCCCCGCAACATCAATGACATTGAACATGCCCCGACGGCGGAACGCGTCAAACGCAGCATCCCGGCTGACGTAATAATCCTGCTCCAGGAGAGCAAGGAAAGACACGAATTGGTCCTCCATCGGATCAATCACCATATCCGCGTCCTGGGTCGCGCGCGGACGACCATGAATGCTGCTGCCCATGGAACCCGCCACCATGTAAGGTATCCCGGCCTCGTCCAGAAGCCCAACGAGATGCGCGAGAAATTCCCTTTGGCTGGTCATGCCTCCGCCGGTCCCTTCCCGTAGGCCTGTCGGAACAGGTCGTCGCCGATCATCAGCCGTATGGCTTCCCGTTCGACAGTCCGATCGTCCCAGTCTGGATGGCGGTGCCGAACACCTGCCTCGACGAGAGAACGCAGATTATCGCTGAGTTCGAACATCATGGCCAGCCTGCCGGCCGGACCGAGCCGACGCAGGACCTGAAACTGCACCGCCAGGGCGTCGGCCGAGGTGTCGTCGAGCATCCGGTCTCTCATACCATATCAAGCCTCCATACACTCTGACACGCAGCTTCCATCTGAGCATCTCACAATGGCTTACAGAGGGGCGTCTTCCGGCGTTCTTCGGACCTCAATCAAGAGCGGCTCCATGCGCGCACCGTCTCGCTCGCCTGTGGGGCGGAGCCTTCCGCGACGGCGGGCTCGAAGTACAGCAGAAAGTGCGCCTTGGAGAATCGGATTCCGAGCATCTGTTCAAACTCGTCGGCCTGGACGACGGAGGTGGCGGCGAACGAATAGACCTCGTCCTGCTCCAGGGAACGCGTCTCGACGATCTTGCCGGTCTGCGTCTCGACGAGATAGACCGTCCCGCGCGCGGGCGCCTTCCATGCGATCATCATGCCGCCGCCGACCATTTGCGGCGCATCCGGCAGGCGGACGACCGGGGCTTGCTTGCCGGCCCCACAGCCGCCGATCGCCAGGGCGCCCAGCAAGCTGATGACGAGAATCGATACAACAACGTGCGGATGGTTTCTCTTGTTCATCTGCATGACCTCCTCGTGAATGATGGTTCCTGCTCACTTCGCCAGAGTGAAGTTCTCATCGCCTACAACCTGTCGCATCTTGCGGCAGAACTCCACATCCGGATTGATGGACAGGCTTCGGTCCGCCGCCGCATAGACCTTGCCTTTATTCGTCGTAATCACCACCGACAGCGGCCGGCTGCCCTTGTGCGACTGGCAGATGCTGCGGATCTGCATCACTTTTTCCTTGGTCACGTCCTTCGCATCCAGCCGGATCCGGACTCCTTTGGCCAGTTTTTCCCGCGCCTTGTCGATCGGGATCATCTCGGACGCGATGATGTTCGGCCGCTCCCGGCGGTAGTCGGCCTTGCCCTTGACGAAGACCACCGTGTCCTCGACCAGCAGGGAGGCGAGCTCGCTGAGCGCATCGGGGAACAGGACGACCTCGATCTGGCCCTGCAAGTCTTCCAGCGTAAAGACCGCCATCTTGGAGCCGGCGTTGCGGCCCGTCTTGGTCAGATTATACCGGATTTTGGTGATCATCCCGCCGATGGTGACCAGCTTCTCGCCGTTGCCATTGCCGTGTCCATTGTCCTGTCCGCCGGCTCGACCGGTGCTTTGTGCCAGGCGGGCGGAATTCGTGGTCGAATAGTCATTGATCGCCTCGGCGTGCTGGCTCAGCGGGTTGCTCGTGACGTAGAACCCAAGGACCTGCTTCTCGAAGGCGAGCATCTGCAATTCCGGCCAAGGCGGCACATCCGGAAGCTGTTTGTGATCCTCGGCGTAGTCCGTCTCGTTGGTCATCTGCCCGAAGAAGTTCATCTGGCCGTTGATCTTGTCCTGCTGCAGGCTGGCGCCAACCTCCATTGCCCGTTCCAGGGCGACCATCATCTGGTGGCGGTTGCCGCCGAGCCGGTCGAAGGCGCCGCCCTTGATGAGGGCCTCGATCACCTGCTTGTTGACGGCCCGCAGGTCGACGTTCTCGCAGAAGTGGAACAGGCTCTGGAACCGCCCGATACGCTGGCGGGCCGCAATCATATGCTGGACGGCCTTCTCGCCCACCCCTTTGACCGCCGCCAGTCCGAAGCGAATCACGCCTTTACTGCCTTGGCCGGTCTCTTTGTACAGCGGCGTGAAATCGACATCACTGTCGTTGATATCGGGCGCCATGACCTCGACGCCCATGCTCTGACACTCGGCAATGTACTCGACGATCTTGTCGGTGTCCCCCATTTCGTAGGTGAGCAGGGCGGCCATGAACTCCACCGGCCAGTGGGCCTTCAGGTAGGCCGTCTGATACGCGATGAAAGCATAGCGCGTCGAGTGACTCTTGTTGAAGCCGTATCCGGCGAACCGTTCGATCAACTCAAAAATCTGCTCCGCCTCCTCCTTTTTCAAGCCCTTACCGACGCAGCCCGCGAGGAATCGCTCCTTCTCCTTGACGATGATGCTGGCCTTCTTCTTGCTGATGGCCTTGATGAGCGTGTAGGCATCGCGCAGCGGAATGTCACCCATGCGGTTGCAGATCCGCATAACCTGTTCCTGGTAGCAGTTCTTCACCACGATGCCATTGGCGACAAGATTATGATGGTCGGCCACCGACATCCCGTAGAATTGCTGGTCATGTACCCGCTCGATTTTCGCGATGCGGTAGTAACGCAGACCACCAAGGTCAATCCCGGCCTTCAGAGCGGTGCTTGACTTCACAAAGGGAAAGTCATACTTCATGCCGGCGCGCATAATGCCGGTGCGCTGGGAGAAGGCGCGGAGTGATTCACCGGCAGGGACCGCTTCCAGCAGGCGAGACCGTGGAATCCAGCCGACAGATTGACCCCGGGTCAATTTGCCTGCGAAGCGCCGTACAAGAAGGTAAGGCTCGGTGGTCCGTGCCAGTGTCTGCAAGTCCCAAAACTGAATGCGATTTGTCCGGATGGTCGTGGGGATGCCTTCCAGTTGGCAGAGACGCCGAACATCTTCGAGCAGTGCAGGCGAGCATGACGAGAGAAAACAAACCGCCACGCCCTTATTCCCGATTGCCGTGCATCCGTCCGCGTCCAGCAGACCGGCAAGAAATGCCGCGCGAACCTTGGGGCTGCAGCGGAAAATCGCCTCCGGTACGTGTTTGTGCCGAGCCGTCACTTTCATTCCCAGCGATTCGAGCAACTGGTGCAGCCGCGTTTTGCGGTTGCCGTGCGTTGGGTCGTTCAGCAACTGAGGATGAGACAGACTCAAGTACCAGGACCGGCCGTGGAAGTACTCGTGGGCGTGCAACGACGGCAGCCGCTCGTGCATCCAGGCGAGCAGCTTGCGATGATCCTCCTCTCGGCCAGTAGCCAAGGAGATCCCTTTGCCCGTCATCGCGCCGTCACCGATGAGCGAGCCAATCAAGTAGGCCACGTCCTCATCTGCGCCGAGCCAAGGTGCCAGGTGCCTCGCTGTTGCCTGCGTTTGCGGCAAGTGCCGTCCGACAGCAACCAGATCGCAGGTGGGGTCGAGTTTGCCGGCTTCCTTCATGCCCGCAAACGTGTAGACCTCATGATCCTCCGTCAGTGTGACCGAAAAACCGTTTTCGAGTGTGATCTTCACGCCGTTGCCGCGACGTGTTGGGCCGCATCCGTGGCACTGCTTGACCTCGAACTGTGACGTTGCCCTGTTCAGCGACTGAACATCATCGCCTATCTGCGCCTCCCGAATCGGTTTCTCGGTACCATCGGCCATAGCGATTCGAGCGTCCTCGTGGATGCACATGATGCCGTAGGTCTCTTTCAGGACCTCGGTCATGATCGGGTGGGGCAGGGACCATTTGGCGCCGTGCTTGCGATCGATGTAGTCGGGGATCAGGATCATCGGGCCGGGGCGGTAGAGGGCGTTGGCGGCGATCAGGTCCTCGATGCGGTCCGGCTTCATCTTCATCAGCAGGTCCTGCATCCCGCCGGATTCGAACTGGAACACGCCCCGGGTCTTACCGTCGGCGAAGATCTTGAAGGTCTTCGGATCGGTGATGTCGAGCTTCTCTAAGTCGAGGTCCACGCCGTGCTTCTGGTTGATCCATTGACGCGCCCGCTCCAGGACGCTGAGTGTCTTGAGGCCCAGGAAGTCCATTTTCAGCAAGCCGACCTTCTCGACAATGGGACCTTCGTATTGGGTGATGATTTCCTCGGTCCCCGGGGCCTTGTAGAGCGGCACGAAGTTGGTCAGCGGCTCATCGGCAATGACCACACCCGCCGCGTGCACCGAGGCGTGCCGCGCCAAGCCCTCGAGCTTGCGGCCGACGTCGATCACTCTCCGGGTCAGCTCGTTTTCATCGTACGCCTTCTTGAGCTCCGGCTCGGTCTCCAGGGCCTTGTCGAGCGTCATGTCGAGCGAGAAGGGCACCAGCTTGGCCAACCGGTCCGCCTCCACCAGCGGTACCGCGAGGACGCGGCAGATGTCTCGGATCACGGCCTTGGCCTTCATCGTCCCGAAGGTGATAATCTGGGCGACCTGGCCGTACTTTTGCCGTACGTATTCGATGATCTCCTGCCGACGGGCCTGGCACATGTCGATGTCAATATCGGGCATCTCATTTCGCGCCGGGTCCATGAACCGCTCGAACAGCAGGTCGTATCGCAGCGGGTCTACGTTGCACAGGCCCAGGCAATAGCCGACAATCGTGCCGACGCCGCTGCCCCTGGCCCCCACGGGAATGTTGTTCTCGCGGGCGTGATTGCAGAAGTCCCAGACGATCAGGAAGTAGCTCGAAAAGCCCTTGGACTGGATCACCTGGAGCTCGCGGTCGAGCCGCTCCTTGATCTGGGGTGTCATTTCGCCGTAACGTCTCTTGATGCCTTCGAGGCACAGGCGGGCGAGGTAGTCCTCCGGCGTCGAGCCGTCGGGCGGCGCGAAGCGCGGCGCATGGCGCGTGTGCAGGTCGATCTCGACGTTGCACCGCTCGGCGATGGCGACGGTGTTGTCAAAAGCCTGCGGCGCTTCCGGAAAGAGCTTCCGCATCTCGGCGTCGCTCTTGAGGTAAACGTCCGGCGGATAGATCATGCGGTCGGGATCGTCCGCGTGCTTGCCGGTGCTGATGGCACAAAGGCAGTTGTGGGCTTCGTGGTCCTCCTCGGTGAGAAAGTGCACATCGTTCGTGGCGATCAGGCCGACACCAAGCTCGTTCGCCAGATCGATCAGGGCCGCGGAGGGGTCCGGGCCATCGCTTTGGTGGCGTTGCAGCTCAATGAAGAACCGCTCCGGCCCGAAGATCTTCAGGTAGCTCTCGGCTGCCTGCCGCGCGGCCTTCATGTCCCCGCCCGCTGCGGCGGCCGTGACCTCCCCTTTGAGACAAGCCGTGGCGCAGATGAGACCTTCGTGGCACTCGGCGAGAATCTGCTTGTCGATGCGAGGCCGATAATAGAACCCATCGACGTACCCGGTGCTCGCCAGCTTGAGCAGGTTTCGGTAGCCGGTGTTGTTTTCGGCCAGCAGAATCAGGTGGTACGCGGCGTCGGAGATGGACGTTTTGGTCCGGTCGAGGCGACTGCCGGGGGCGACATAGGCTTCGATGCCGATGATGGGCTTGATCTGGGCGGCCTTGGCCTTGGTGTAGAACTCGATCGCCCCGAACATATTGCCGTGATCGGTCACGGCCACCGCGTTCATGCCCAGCTTCTTGCACCGCTCGAACAGCCCCTCAAACGTGACGGCCCCATCGAGTAGTGAATACTGGCTGTGCAGGTGGAGGTGAATGAACCCCTTGTCGGACATAGACTCCTGAATCCTTTGCCCAATGGTCTGTCAATCTGTCACCATCGGCGGGAATGTGACGGGAATCGGACCATTTGTCGATCGCGCAGACGCTGTCTGCGCTTTCCTTGATTTTCCAGACGGTGCCTGGAGTCTTGTGCCACTGGAAACCGCCAGGGGCTCTGCCCCGGACCCCGGCATTCTCCGCTTTCCGCCAATAGTATTCTGAGACTGGATGAGCCCAAGACGCCCGATTCGCCGGTGAGCCGACGTCAACACGGCGTTGACGGACCGGACGGCCGTGCGCCTGGCCTGCACCAAAATACCGGATACGTCCGCCAGCGACCGGCCGCACTGATTATGCATATAGGGGCGTGTAAGTCCTTTGTTGGGCATAACTTACGAGATCCTTATGTGGCCCTTCGAGCAGCATTATGATAGGCGATGAGGGGGGTAGTGTCAAGGATGTTCCGTTTACCCGTGCAGGACGGCGGACGCATTCTGATCTTGATTGGGTCGTGAGCGTCATTTATTATAGTGTGTGGGGATCGCAAGATGGGCACGTACCAATACAAATATGGAGATCGGCCGCTGGAAGGATACACGATTCAGCGGGCGGCCGGCAGGGGCGGCTTCGGCGAGGTCTACTACGCCGTCAGCGACAGCGGCCGCCAGGTGGCCTTGAAGGCCGTCCAGAGCTACGAGCAGATCGAGGTGCGCGGCATCAGCCAGTGCATGAACCTCAAGAGCCCGCACCTGGTGACGATCTTCGATGTCAAGTACAACGACCAGGGCAAGCCCTTCGTCATCATGGAGTTCGTCTCGGGACCGTCGCTGGCGGACCTGTTGAAGGAATCGCCGGGCGGGCTGGGGACGCAGAAGGCGGCGTTCTTCCTGCGGGAGATCGGCAAGGGCCTGTCGTTTCTGCATGAGTGCGGGATCGTGCACCGCGATCTCAAGCCGGGCAACATCTTCTACGAGAACGGCTATGTGAAGATCGGCGACTACGGCCTGACCAAGGCCATGAGCGCTAGCTCATCACGGCAGCCAGACCACGATGGTCGGTACCGTGAAGTACATGGCTCCGGAGGTCGGCCAGGGTCAATACGACCGCAGCATCGACATCTACGCCCTCGGCATCCTGCTGTATGAGATGCTGACGGGCCAGGTGCCGTTCCTGGGGTCCAGTCCGGCGGAGATCCTCATGAAGCACATGACCGCCGCTCCCGGACCTGACCAATATCGAAGAGCCGTTCGCCCGTGTCATTCGCAAAGCGTTGGCCAAAGACCCGGCCGAGCGGTACCAGAGCGTGCAGGAGATGGTCGAGGAGGTGTTCGGCACCGAGCACGTTCGCAACAGTGTCTCCCAGTTCGCGCCGGAAGAACTATCCGTGATGGCGAAGCACATCGCGCAGAAGATGCAGGACTCCTCGCCTGTAACCGGTGCTCCTCAAGTCTGTCGCGATAAACCGCACTGTGGCTGGTGCTGCTGTAGCTGGCTTGTCAAGCGAGTATGGACAAGGAGGTTCAGGATACCCATCGCCGTTCTACTGATTGCCGGGACAATGGCGGTTGGGGGCTCCCTCGCGGTATCCAGGCATGCCAGGCATCAGAGGCAAATGCTTGATGCCGACGTTGTTGCAGCCAGGCAGGCGGCAGAGGCCGGAAACATGAAGCTGGTGCTGGACTTGATCGGGAAGTACCCGGGACACGCCGATCTGGCCGATCTGAGGGTGACTGCCTTCAAGAAGCTGCAACCCACTTACATCAGCGTAGCCGGCCGGCGCTCGGATCGGGAATTGGACAAGCTGCTCAACCGACGCGTTCAGGCCCGCGGCGTTATGGTATGGGACCTTTCGCCCCGGAAAGATGGCCACTTGTGGAGTTGCATCCAGGCCCAGATGAGCGAGACGGAGTATCGCTATCTGCAACTGTTCTTTCCGAAAGGGACAGGCACCTTGGGCGATCTGCAGAAGGAGGGACTGGTGAAGGGCGCGCGCGTCCAGGTATACGGATTCCTCACCAAGGTGGACAAGCACATCTTGTCGAAGGATGAATACGGTCTCAGTCCCATCGAAGCCTGGGAAGTAGCCGACTGCCCGTGACAGGACGCTCTTCACATTGCCTTAGCATCGACAAACAGCATGGATTTTCTGCTTACCTGGAATTTCCGGCACATCAACAACGCAAGAATGAAATCGGATGTAATGAGAATCGTTGCTCGCTTCGAGTGCGATTGCCCGGTCATCTGCACGCCCGAAGAGCTTCTGGAGATCGACTATGAAAGCCTTTGACCCCATTCTTGAGGAGATCTGGAAGGCGAGGGAGGAGCACGCTCGCCGTTTCGATTACGACCTGAAGAAGATCTGTGCCGATCTGAGGAGGATCGAGAAGCAATCAGGCCGCCGAGTCGTCACACGAAGACCCAGGCGATCTACGGAGACCAGCGGAAAACTACCACGGAAGGGATGACGGAGCGGAAGGATCGCGTCAATCGTGGCCAGCTTGTGGCGGCGGCCGTCGGACGCGAGTATCTTGACTGTAGAAGTCGTAGAGTTCGCGGAGGCAGGCTCGGAAATTACCCTGGTGGCGCGTGTAGAGGCGGTCCAGGAACTCCGGTGGGAGGGGGTGGTCCTGGGGCAGCAATTCGGCGACGATTTCCTGGAGCAACGCGGCGCTGGTTGTGCATTCGATGAGAGTCGGCAACAGGCCGCGGCGGTGGGAGGTGATGACGAGGCCGTAGGCGTGCGTGATCGTGTGACGCTTCAGGAGCGACCAGTCGGAGCGGCGGATCAGGTCGGCCCCGTCCAGCAGGAGGAGAGTGTCCCGCGTCAGTTCCGAGAGAAGGCGCCGGCACGCCGGACTGTCGAAGCGCGAGGTGTCGTTTACGAAGATGAGGTTGGCTCGGAGGCCCTTTTGCCGGAGCATTTCTTGCAGGTCCTCGAGAAGCGTCGTCTTGCCGGAACCTTCGGGACCGATAATCGCTGCTCGATAGTTCAGCTCGTGCAGGCGGGCGAGGATTCGGTCGAAGGTCGTATGGAGCGGGCGATACCGGATCGTTTGAATTCGTTCCACCGCAAACGGATTGTCTCTCGCCTTCATGGTCGTACGCCCAGGTCGTCCGAGGTGCGCGTCACGCGCCAAGTGATCCATGTTTTCCCTGTCGTACTACCGGCCGTGATAGTGCCGCGAAAGACGCCGATCAGACCACCCACGCCGATGAGCAAAAGCGCCAGCAGGAAAAAGGCTCGCAGCAGCTTCGGATGAAAGCCCCGCTTGAGCACGGCCTCGGACGGGTCGTTCGGATTGACATAGCAGACGGGGTTCACGGCGGCCCGATATTGCTCTGCGATGCGGGCCTCGCTCTGGCAGATGCCGGACGACTCGGTGACGAAGGCGTAGCGGTCGCACCTGTACGTCTGGCCGTTGAACTCGTACTGGTAGAGAATATAGACGCTGAACGTTATCCTCTCGTCGTTGTCGTGCTGGCGGACCTCCGCCCGGAGCACCTTACAGGGCGTCGCGACCCACGATGCGGCGGCGATGGTTCTGGCGACCGGCTTGATGCCCAGCGGGTAGAGCATGAGGCCACCCGCGAGGGCGCAATGCCAAATACGCCCACCAGTGCGTATTTACTCTTACTCGTACTGCTCTTGGGGACGGCGCTTCGGTGATCGGCTCTTGGGCCTTGGGTCGCGGTCCGCGCCAGAGGAAGTAGATCCCGCCGGCGCCGATGAGGACGAAGAGCATGGGCAAGAGGGTCACCAGCCCGAATTCCTGGACGACAAACAATTCGACGAGAATGCCCATCGCCAGGAGGAGAAAAAAGAAGAGAGAGGAGCCAAGCCGGCCGACGACCGATGGCGTCTTGCCTCCGTGCTGACGTCCCTGAGAGTCCATTCCAATCATGTCCGGGTTCCTGGCGAAGAAGGTCGGCTCCATTATACCGTCTGAAGAATTCGTTCCACCGCAAACGGATTGTCTCGTGCTCTCATTGGCGTGCGTCCAGAATGATTTCCTGGCCCGTGGGGGAGACCGTGATCTCCCGGCGGACAGCGTCAGAGCCGGGGGAACAGGTTAGCTCCAGCGCCCAGATCAGCGAGATGAGCTTTCCGGAGAAGCTGTAGGGGCCGTCGGGCAGAGTGAAGGAGAAGTCTTTCCAGCCGACGGCGCCGGGCTCGTCGAAGTGCCTCGTCTCGATCACCCCGACGTCCCGAGTACCCTTGCCCGCGGTATACCAGAACAGCGACAGCTCCAACCGTCGTGTACCCGCGTCGAGACTCCATCGAACCGTTCCGCGAATCGTCTCGCGCGGAGCGAAGGTGGCCTTGTCTTAGTCCAGAACGATGCTGAGCTTCTCCATGAGGGGGCTCCATCTAAGCGACCATCGGTGTCACGGTGATCTGGAACGACTCCTTCACGTCCGGCCAGCCTCTGATGCCGCCGTGGAGTTCAAGTCGCCATAGGATCTTGTTGTTCGCGGCCTCGAAGGAGTGCATCGTATGGGGCGGCATGATGAACCCCACTTGGCCGGAGGCGACTTCGCTGGGATCGGACGTCCGGTAGAGTTCCGTCTCATGGAAGGTATTGCGGTCCGTGTACGTGCTTGTCCCTTTGCTGTACGTGGCCTGCTCGATTCCCCGCAGCGTCACGGTAAGCTCGTCGATCCGGCTCGTTCGCCCGGAGAAGCTCCACTGCAGCTCGGCTGCGCCGCCCAGCGGAATGGTGCTGGAGCTTAGCTCCACAGTCGGACGCGGGTTGGACATGGCCAGACCGTGGTACGCCGCGGCACCGATAAGGCCGAGGCCGACGGCGATCAGAGGCGATACGAACAGCAGTCCGAGCCAATTCGGGTGGCCGTGCAGGAGGCTGCTGATCGGGCCCCAGGTGAAGAGAGAGAGGATGCCGTTGGCGAAGAGGGCCAGGATCATCATGCCGATGAACTTGGCCTTGGGCGAGAATCTGGGCGTGAGAACGGCCCGGCCGGTCTCGGTTACCCGCAGCACCGTGAGGTCGGATGATGCTCCTGCTTGTTGCGGGGTGGTCCAGGGTTTGGGCAACGCATCGTTTGTGAGCGTCTTGCCTCGCAGCGCCGGGACCAGGCCGCCGATCCCGATGAGCAGGAAAAGCAGTGGGACCAGCACCAGCAGCAATTTGGCGTGGAAGCCTCGTTTGAGGACGGCTTCGAACGGATTGTCGGGGTTGACGTAGCAGATGGGACTCGCGGCGGCCTTATACTGCTCTACCACGCGGGCTTTGCCCTCGTAACCGCTGGACGAGCCGCCGAGGAACTCGTAGCGGTCGCTCTTGTATGTTTGCCCCTGGAATTCGTACTGGTAGAGGATGTACACGCTGTAGGTTGTTCCATCGTCGCTATCATGGCTGCGGAGCTCGGCCCGGAGCACCTGGCAGGGTGTCGCGACCCACGATTCGGCGGCAATGGTCTTGGTGATCGGCTTGATGCCCAGCGGGTAGAGCAAGGCCCCGCCGACGATGGCAAAGATGGTGAACAGGGCCGCCACGGCGTACCTGCTTTTGCCCTTGCCCTTCCTGTTCTGGCGCAGCGCATCGGCGGCAATCGGTTTTTCCGCCGCCGGGGCCTGTTTGCGCCACATCAGGAAGGCGCCCCCGGCGCCGATCACGACGAAGATCAGCGGGAACGGAATCACCAGCCCGAGGGCCAGGCTGTCCCGCCGGAGCACCGCCTGGCCGGGGTTCTTCGGATTGACATAGCAGAAGACGCTCAGACCCGCCGGGTACTTCTGCACCAGCCGCTGCGTCTCGGAGTAAGAGCCGGAGGTCCAGTCGCTGCGCCGGTATCTTGAGCCGGTATACGATTGTCCCGCGTAGGTGTATTGATAACGGACGGTGAAGGCGAAGGGTTCCTCGTTATCGCTCCGTTCCTGGATCTCGCTGCCGAGGATCGTGCAGGGCGTCTTCTGCCAGAATCTCTGGCCGATCGCTTGCCCGAACTGGCGGATCAGGAGTACCTCGAAAAGCGAGCCCAGCGCGGAGAAGACGAAAAAGAACAGAGACAGACCGAGCTTGCCGACCACTCCGGCAGGTTTGGCATCGCCCCCGTGTCCGGGAAGATTGATTCTGACCATGCCGACGTTCCTTCCAGGGCAGGTGAGATAAATGGACCTACGGCATTGCCGGTCCTCTCTCTTTATCGGCAAATTGAGTGGCTGGAGTTTCCTTTAATGCAGCCAACGCCGTCGCCACGGCCTCGGCCGCCCTGCGGACCTGCTCGTCGTCATCGCGCAGAAGCTTCTGCAGAATTGCCTGGCTGGCAGGAGTCGGGTGTTCCCGCAAAGCTCCCATGACCAGCAGGCGCAGCGACGGCGCGTTGGCGTCGGCCAGCATTCCCACCAGAGGATGTGCCGGCGCGCCGTGGGCCAGCCAGGCGGCCACGTTCTCGGGCTTGTACCTGGAACTGCCAGCCTGCAACTCGGCGAAGAGGTCCGGAGCCCGCGCCGCATCCGTGATCGGCAGAAGTTTCTCCTCCAGATGAATGAGCAGGTTCCGGCGCATGCTCTGTTCATCCGGCTGATAAGGGGCCTCGATATTTCTGACATCGCGCTGGATCTGGTCAGCCAAGGCAGCATGGATCTCTTGGCGTTTGTGGTACGGAACAGACGACTTGGCAAGGTTACCGAGTGCTCCGTGGAACTCGGTCTCGCCGCCTCGAAATTCCTTCCAGCACTGCCCATACATGTCCACGGTGGGCAGCGGCTCCATGCGGACCAGATACTGGTACTGCAGGGACAGGGCATCGTGTCTCTCGTGAGCGGCCGCCTCTTTGAATCTGGGCCAGTACTTCATGGCCAGGCTATTCGATCCCAGATCGAGGTCCAGGAAGAGAAACTCAAGGCCTCGTTCCCCAAGCGAGAGGAACGTGCGTTCATTGAGTCGATCGGCCATCTCCATCAGCCGATAGTGGTTCTCCTGCCGGAACTGCCGGCCCATCGGCGATGGAAGATTCGCCAGCAGATACAACCAGCCATTGGCCGGGCTGCCGCCGATTCTTATCTGATGTCCCCAGGGCAGGTCTTCCGGACCGGCCCGCCAGTTCTGACGCAGCAGGTACCGTTCGAGGACCGGCCCTCCGATCTGGGCCGCGATCTGCAGTAGGGCGATGTCGTCATAGTTTCGAGCAACGAAGATGGGGACAAGCTCGCGCTCGACGATATCGGGCTGTGTGTCATTTCCCGTGTCCAACTGCTCATCGAGTATCCAGACCGCGTGGGCGACGGCGTAGTCGCCGGGCGATAGCCTCTGGTCTCCCCGGCCTCCCGCCCAATAGCCGGTGATATGGCCCGTGCCCGTCTGGGAACCTACGGGGTTGTAGCTCATGCCGAATTGCACGCGGCCGTTCATCTGCCAACTGTCCCAACTATAGAGCCGGGTGGAACGGATGATGGTGCGGGCGAGTCGAACCAGCCTGTCCGCGTCCAGCTTGGGTGTGAGCAGTTCCACGGCCCGACCGGCGATGTCAGAGGTCAAGTAGTATTGCCGTTGATCCGCCTCTTTGCGGATTCTCTCGAAGACCATCCAGGCCAATTCCGCGTCAGTCACTCTGTCCAAGTCGTATCTCCATGTCGCCCACCGATCGAGTACCTGCGACATGCCGGGCTCTTTGTCTATCGCCCTGCGCAGCATTATCCAGCCATCCGAGCGATAGGTCTCCATCGCCTCGAACCACTCCGAGCCGGGCGCGTAGTCGTTCACCCTTGCGATGTCCAGCAGTTTTTCGATCCGCTCCTGCCTGTCCGGGAAGATGAAGGCAAGCGGCACCACCGCAATACGTCGCCCATATTTTCCGCTTATCCTGCTGCTTCCGCCGGAGAGCTCCCAATAACCCCATTCACCATCCAACTTCACGCTGCGCATAGTAGGTTCTTGCTCTTCTTTCTGCTCTGAGACCCAGACGCGGCCGATCCCCCTCCGCCGGGCGTTCCGGCACGGTGATCTTTGCCCATGGGGGGTACTGCCTGGTGGAGGGTCGGCTGCTGCCGGGATGCCAGCCCTCGGGAACCTCCAGCCATGAGCGCAGATTCTCCAATTTCAATTCGTTGGGCTCGTTCCTCCAAAAGGGCACGCGCTGATGGAATTCGTCATAGGTAGTCTCGTAGGGAAGAGTTCCAAGGTGGACACCGTTGATGGAGAGCTCCCCTCCCTCGACATCGGGAGTGCTGAGCACGAACGTCAAGGAAGCATCCGGCACCATGGAGTCCTTTGGCGCCAGCGACTCCAGTATGTCTTGCGGGCCGTTCAGTACCGTTCCATAAATGCACAGGACTCCGGCTGCGACAATCACGCCGGTCGAGGTTCGCCAGAACAGGGCCATCAGCACGCCGACGAGCGCGCCCAGGCCTGCTGCTACCGCGGCGAGGACATTGACCAGGGCAAATCCCGGGCGCAACTGGTCCAGGATCAACAGCCGCCCGCCGGTGGAGGTATTGGTGGCGGTGAAGGCGAAGATCGCCGCCGCGACGCCGAGCAGCACCATTGCCTCGGCCCGGTGGGAAATGCGGTTGCCCAGGGGAGGCGAGCCGGTTAAACGCGCGACCTTTCGGCCACCAGCCCAGGTACCGGGCGACCAGCCAGGCCGCCAGCAGCGCCAGCGGCGGCAGAAGCAAGATGCTGTTTCTCAGTGCCAGCCTCGCCAACTCATACGCTGTCATCTTCACACCTCATGAAGTGCTGCCAATTCGATCCGCCTCACTGAACCTCAAGGGTTCTGTGCAGCCGCCAGCCGGCCACGAGATTCGTGCACATAGAAGCACGCGAGCGGCAGCCCGATGAGCGTCGCCGGCAGCCACTTGTCTTATCATCATTTTCAGCAGAGACATCTTGATTCTCATGGCGAACACTCCGTCTGTGGAGGAACTCGTTTCCGTCGGTTGGCCGTGTCGTGTGAGAGCCAGATAGAACGTCTCAAGCCCGACCCTTCTGCACCACGACTCGCCGGGTCAACGCCGACTCCAGATTGCTCTCCATCTCCGGCGGGCACTGCACCCAGAGGAACTGCACGTCGCCGTCGCACCTGCGGCCCAGCACGTCAACGCCCGAGGGCCATGACGGCGTCGGCTCGTCGGCGGGCCATTCGATCTGGCGGACCTGTTCCCGCAGGTCCTCCAACGCTGCGTGGACGACCAGCCGGCCGCGGTCGATGAGAGCCACATCGTCGGCGATCCGCTCGATGTCGCTGATCACGTGCGTGGCGACGATGGCGGTGGCGTCCCTTTGCGACGCATGCGCCCGCAGCCGGTCGTACAAGTCCTGTCGGGCCGACGGGTCCAGCCCCTCGGCCGGCTCGTCCATCAGCAGGACATCCGTCCCGGCCGCCAGGATCAGCCCGGCGCGGACCCACTTCTTCTGTCCCTTGCTCAGCGAGCCGTAGGTCCTGTCCCGGACTCAGCCCCCGCGCCTCCAGGAAGATCCTTCATCTGTTCCCGGTCGAAGTGACTGGAGGCGTCCGCCTGCAAGTCGATCAGACTCCGGATCGTAGCCCAGCCGGGTGGCTCCTCCGCATCGCCCATGTATCCAATCCGGGATACCACCGCCTCGGGCAAGGCTCGGCTGGCCCCACCGAGCAGCCAGGAGCGGCCTTCGGTCGGCTCCAGCAGCCCCAGCAGCAGGCGCAGCAAGGTCGTTTTGCCCGCCCCGTTGGGACCGAGGAGCGCGACCACCCGGCCGGGCTCGATCGTCAGGTTCACATGGTCCAAGGCCCGGAATCGGCCGTAATCGCGGGTCAGTCCTTCCACTCGGATCGCACCGTCATTCATTGCTCTGCTCCCATCTTCTTTGGCCACCTCCTCGAAGACTTCTGCGCACTTCGCTCACGTCGGCCCCCAGCCGCGACGTCTCCGCCAGCGTCCGCTTGATCAGGTCCTCGATCGCCTTGCGCCGCAGGTGGGCCGGCAGCGCCCCGTGGTTGTCGGTGATGAAGACCCCCTGGCCCTGCTTGCAGACCGCCAGCCCGCCGCTTTGCAGCTCATCATACGCCTTGACGACCGTGCGCGGATTGATCTTCAGTTGCTGAGCCAGGTCCCGAATGCTCGGCAGTTGGTCCATCGGGGCCAAGCTGGCCGCACGCCACCTTGAACTTGATCTGCTCGACAATCTGTCGATAGATGGGCTCGCCGCTTTGATGATCCAGGTGCAAATACATGCCAATCCGTCCGTATCAGTATCAACTGTTGTACATATCATACAACAGTACGCGGACCGCGGCAACGGGAAAAAATGATAAAAATCCGCCTGCGTCGTGCCTGCGGCACAGAGTCCATGACTCGCGAAGAAGAGCAGAAAGAACAACGACAGGCCGAGTCTGGCGCTTGACCGAGGGGGCCTGATCGTGATCTTTGGGTCCGTGCGAGTCCATTCCAACCATGTCCGGGCTCCTTATCCGAGAGCAAGGCGGCTCCATTATACCGTCTGGAGCTGAGATTCCACGCACGTTTTGGTGGTTTTTGCGTGGCAGGCGAAGACTTGTACGGTATCTTGGAAAACAAAGAAGAACATCAACCGATTGGGATTGTGGGAATACGGTAATGGCGAAGATCATCAAGGTGCGGTGTACGGGGCCGGGGCAGCATGAGAATGAGATCAACTTGGACGATATCATCGGATCGGATGTCGTGATCTACGGCGGCCCGATTGCCACCGGCCGAGACCTGCCCGCAAGGGTCGTCCGCCGTTGCGACATCTGCGACCAGGGCAAGGTCATCCTCACCCGCGAAATGATCGAAGAGAACCTGTGAGGGGACCGCTGGCAGGGTGTGCACCGCACACCAGCAATCCTATTTGGAGATTCTCTTTTGCAGGTCCGCATGGAAGCGGCCTTCGAAGGAGCCTTCCACCGGACCGGTCATGTGGATTTGGCCGTCGTCGGCGATTTCAATCCGGAGGGTGCCACCGGGCATGTGGACGGTGATATCCTTGTCCACGAAGCCCAGCTTGTGACTGGCGGCCGCGGCGGCACAGGAACTGCTGCCGGAGGCCAGCGTGTAGCCGGCCCCGCGCTCCCAGATGCGGATGTCAATGTTGGCCCGATCGATCACCCGCACAATCTGCAGGTTGATGCGATGCGGGAACAACTTGTGGTTCTCGACATAAGGCCCGATCGCACGCGCGGTCTCTTCACTGACCTCTTTCATCGGGATTACACAGTGCGGGTTGCCGATGGATAAACACGTCACCTTGTACTCGGTGCCATTGATGTCAAGCGGTTCGTTCACCACCTCGCGGTGCGCGCCCGCCACGGGGATTTCGTCGCTGATGAACGTCACGTTGCCCATGTTGATGCGGATCAGGTTGGCGGTCCGGTCCTGGACCTGCACGTCCACAATGCCGCCGAGCGTCTTGATTTTGAAGTTCTTCAACCGGACGTACTTCTTCTCGAAGAGGTACTTGGCGAAGATGCGCAGACCATTGCCGCTCTTTTCCGCCTCGCTGCCGTCGGGATTGAAGATTCGCAGCGCCGGCACATCGTTTTCGAACGTGGGACCATAGAGAATGCCGTCGGAGCCCACGCCGAAGTTGCGGTTGCAGATCAGGCGGATATTCGCCTCGGTCATCGCGAAATCCTGCACGTTCGGATCGATGACAAGATAATCATTCCCCAGCCCGTGATATTTCTTGAAGTGCACAGCCATAGTTGCCTGTTACGCAATCATGATGGGTGGCAGCGGCGAGCGGAGTCCTCGGAGCTTGCCGCTGGTCTTGACGCGTATTGCACGAGCCATCGGCAAGCTGCGCTTGCCGCTGCCACCCACTATAAGTCTTGAATGCAAAACACTCTGCGCACCATCTTGACACGGATGGGGCTTGCCCCATCCTACAATTCCAGTTCCATGAACACAACACCTGCCACCGGCACGTGCTGGTAGGGCGGGATCTCCCGAAAACCGAGCGACCTGTACAAGCTCCTGGCGGGTTCCAGCACCGTGTCCAGCCGCATGTGTTTATATCCGATGCGGCGGCCCTCTTCAATGATCGCCCGGGCCAGGGCCTTGCCGATTCCTTTGCCCTGGAAGGCCGGCTGGACAAACAGCCGCTTCATCTCGCACAAACCCTCGCCAATCTGCCGCAAGGCCACGCACCCGACGAACACACCATCCCAGCGGGCCAGCAGCAGCCGCCCGCTCGGCGGCGCGTATCTCCCGGGCAGGTCCGTCAATTCCTGCTCGAAATTCTGGAACGACAAGTCAAACGGCAGGCTCGCCTCATATTCTCGGAACAGTTCTTTGGCGGCGTCGAGGTCCTCCGCCGTCGCGGGGGCGATACGGGACTCGCGTTCTTTCAACTCACGAGCAAGGTACCGTTGCGTCCAGGGACAGGCGTTGATGCAGATGCCGCAGATTGTTGCTTTGACCCCGGTTCGTCCCGCGAACTCTCGCGCCATCTGGAAGCACGCCGCCGCAGAGTAGATATGCTCTCGGGAGAGGCCCGGTTCCCAATCCCGGCCGATGATCGCTTGGGCCGGGCAATGCTCGACGCACTGGCGACAGTCCCCGCAGTGCGACGTATCCGTGGGTGTTCCGGTCTCAAGCTCGGCATCCGTCAGCACGGAAGCGAGGCGCACGGCGGACCCGTACTCCCTCGTGACCAGCAGACCGGATTTCCCGATCCATCCCAGCCCAGCGCGGGTGGCCACAGTCTTGTGCTGGAGCTTCACAGACAGGGTGGTCCTGTCAATCTGCTCCGTCGTCGGCGGAAAAGGCCGGGCGCGGCATCCGGCATCGACCAGGACACGTGCGATCTGCTCGCCCAGTTGGCTCAGCAGCGTGTTCGCTCGGCCGTACTCGGCGAAGTATCTCACGGTCGGACCATCTCTTATGTCGCGAATCGTCGCCGGATCGAGCGCCACCGCGATAGAGATCGCCCGCGGCAATCCGTCCGTGACATCGGCGGCCAGGCACGTTGCATCGGCAAAACCCACCAGGTCGGCCCCCCTACCCTTCAGGTGGTCCAGGATTTCCGTGTTCCAAGCTCTCATGCGAATCAGACTTTATCCTCCACGAGCACCAACGTCACGGAATTCGTTATGGCCTTTGCCTTATGCCCGTGTTCGTTGCCAGGCGGGATGAACAGTCCATCGCCTGCTGCAAAGACCTCTTCCTTCTTGTGGAAGTCTACCTCAATTACGCCTTCCAGAACATAGCCGACATGTCCCTTGACGCACCAGTCGGTCTCGAGGAACTCCTTGGTAAATTCCGCCACCCGCAGCCGGCTGCCATTGTGTTCCCAGGCCTTGAACCGCACGCCCGGCGCGGGTGATTGCCAGGGCATCGACTCGAAGTCTACCCTGTGGTGCTGTCCATTCAACGCCTGAGGGCAGTTGTGTGGAGGCCGTGGCTCATCTGCCTCTGTCCACACGTAGTGCCTGCCGCGCGCGTGGGTCCAGTTCTCGATGCCGAACTGCCGGATGGCTCCCAGATTGTGTCTCACGGTAGCGCCGTGGCAGGCGGACAGCGGCTCCAGAAGCGTGCAGGTCTCGGAGGCGGTGCACTTCCAGCATCCTTCCATCCCTTTTCCGTACGCGCAAGCCCGAATGGGGCAGTCGGGTCTGCCTCCGTCTTGGGAACAAGGCTTCGTGCATGGAAGGGTCAGGATCGCGTCAAGGACCTCTCGAAAGGTCCCGAAATGCTCGAAGGCTCGATTACTTTTGCTCTTATACGTGGCATACGCGCCGAACCGGCATTTCTCCAGCTCTTGCCGGAGCCGCTCAGCGGCGTCGAAGAGCGGCCGATGGGAGGGGATGCAATCCCCACAGCACAAGCCGCAACAGGCAGTTTGTTCTCTATCATCTGTCATAGCAACCTCCCTTGTGCGACCGGGACTACCTTGCCGCCTACTTCTGTTCCGCAAAGACATCGACAATATGGAAGGGTGTACTGGCCATCGTGATCTCCTTCATCTCATAGGACTTTCTGCATCTTGAAGAAATCCAAGCGCCGGCCGTTGCCCACGGGGAGGAATGCCGGCTCGACCGTGACATAGCCGAGCCGGTCGTAGAACGCCTTGGACGGCAGCGACGCATCCAGCTTCACGGCGGCGGCTCCTTGCCGGGCGGCCGCCTCTTCGAGCTGCTGCATGATCCGGCGGCCGAAACCCTGCTTCTGGAACGTAGGGTCCACAAAGACCCTTTTGATCTCATCGGCGACGATCGTGCCGGTGCCGAGGATGCGTCCGGCTTTATCGAGGACAAGCGTGCTGCCTTTCTCCGCATCGCGGAGGATCGCCTCTTCATTGTGGTAGTCTAAGAAGAAGCGGACGGCTTCCCCGCAGTAGTGACCCGGATAGCACCTGGCGATCGTCCTGTGCACCAGCGCCTGCAACGGCGGCAGGTCCGCCCTCTGAAACTCTCGTATCGTGGCATCGATTTCTCGTGCCGCCTCGACCATGCGGGCATAATACCGATAGAAGTCGATGTCCATTTCTCTGATCCCTCGCATGGGACAAACCTTTCACATCCTCGCAAAGCCACTGCTTTGCTGGTCCGGCAAAAACAAAAAAGCCTTTCAGGGTCTGTTGCTCCCTGAAAGGCTTTTCCAAATTCGAAGGTTCGCGATCTGGTCCTTTTAGGGAGCCGCCTCCTTTCCCCGGGCTACGCGCATGACCATGGTGGTCGTCGCGATCACGTCGGCGGGGAGGCTGGCGCACACAAGCACCGTGGCCACCAGGTGGCGGGTCAGACGCTTATGCTTGTGTTCCCCAATCTGAACCATGGAAGAATTCCGCTCAACTCACAGTAAACGCAAATCGTAGAGAACCGGACAATCCTTGTCAAGAGAAAATAGGGAGGAAATTCCGACAAACGTCAGACTTTCTGTATCCCCAGCCGGAGCAGTGTTCCTGGCGCCAGGGTATGCGCTCACTCTGCCAGCGACATCTCATAACATAGGATTCGGTATTGGCCTTGGTTGCTGGGGTTGGTGCTCGGACATTCTCGGAAGCCGCGCGGACGGCCGGGTGGAAGAGGAGAGATGGGGTCATCGGATCAGCTCAGGCATTTGCCGATGACGTTCTTGAAGAGATCGACGCTTGCCTGCAGATCAGCGATTTCAATGCACTCGTCGGTCTGGTGACACAGGCCGGGCTTGCCGGGGCCGTAGATCACGATCGGGGCTCCGAGCGGCGCGAGGTGGGGCGCATCGGTGGTAAAGGCGATGGCATTGGTCAGGTCTACTCCCACGGCCGAGCAGAACGTCCTGACGAACGGACACGCGGGGTCGGTCTCCATCGCCCCGGCCCAGCGCTCGACGGCCAGGCCGGCCTCGAACTGCGGCACGGTGGCCGTGAGTCGCGCGAGCATACGCTCGAAGTCGTACCGGATCGCCTCCGGATCCTGTCCCGGCAGCGTGCGGATGTCCACCCCCAGGCTGCAGCGGTCGGGCACGATGTTCAGCGCAGCGCCGCCGCTGATCAGGTTGATGCTCAGGGACGATTTGCCCAACTGCGGGTGCGGCGGGAATTCGATCCGGTAGTGCTCCAACTCGTCGAGCACACGCTTCATCGAACCGATGGCATTGACGCCACGCTCTGCCATGGAACTGTGAACCGCCTTGCCTCGGGTTGTGACCTTGAGCCAGAACAAGCCCCGGTGAGCGGTGACGACGGCCAGGTCGGTCGGCTCGGGAATGATGATACCGGCGAGCTTGGGCAGCCAGGTCCGGTCCTGCATGAATCGTTGGACGCCGGCGCTGTCGGTCTCCTCCCCGGCCGTGGCGGCGAAAACGATGTCTCCTGCCAGGGCCGTCCTGGAATTCACCACATCGCAGATGGCCGTGACCACAGCGGCGATCGAGCCCTTCATATCCACCGTGCCCCGGCCGTAGATCCTGCCGTCTTCCTCGACCGCCGCGAACGGTGGATGCCGCCAGGGCTCCTCGCCCGGACCGACAACGTCGAGATGACACACGAACAGCAGGGCGGGACGCCGGTCAGCGGTCTTGACGTGAGCGATCACGTTGCTCCGGTGACCGTCCCATGGGTCGATCCGGCTCTCGATCCCATGCTCGTGAAAATGCCTGGCGATCACCTCCGCCGCCGCAGATTCCCCCTGGGCGGCTGTCGAATCGGCTTGAATGAGCTGCTTCAATAAGTCCTTCATGGCACGGCAATTATATCGCCACAGTTCGTGGAGTCAACCGCAGGAAGTCGCTCTTCGCAGGTCGTGGCCCCGCCTGCGCGGGGCCAGGCTCCCCCTGCGAAGGCAGGGGTCCTCGCACGACCGTGTCATTGCGAGCGAAGCGCGGCAATCTCAGGTGAGCGGGGACGCTCGCCCTGTGAGGACTGGCGGAAAAATGTCTGCGGGCCTGCCAATTTTCGGTTGCGGGTCATAGATCGACCAGACATAATACAAGGTTCATAACTTTGGCTCTGGGGCCGTGGCGGCGGAGGCCCGCCGGCCGGGGCCAAAAGGAGAATACATGGGACCGATATTGAATGGTCTGATAAAACTTCAGAGTGTGGAGAATCGTTTGCGGGCCGCCAAGGCCAAACTCGCCCGCAGCCGGAGGAGCGTCATCGTTCAGGAGAACCAGGTCCGAAGCCTTCAGAGTGCTCTGGAAGCCAAGAAAGAGGAGCTGCAACTGACCAAAGTGCAATCGAATCGTCTCGAGCTGGAGCTCAAGAGCCGCGATGAGGAAGTCAGCAAGCTCCGGGCCGCCCTGAACACTTCCAAGAGCAATAAGGAGTACGCCGCCGTCCTGACCCAGCTGAATACCACCCGCGCCGACAATGCCAAGATCGAGAACCAGATCCTGGACCTGATGAAGGCGATGGAGACGGATGAGGCGGAGTGCGAGAATATCCGCAAGCAGATCGAAGAGCAGAAGCAGCAGCTCGAACAGACCCGCAAGAAGGCGGAGGCGGCGGCCGGGGAGCAGGAAGCGGAGATCAAGAAAATTCAGGCGGAATGGAATGAGGTGGCCAAGACGATCCCCGGCGAGCCCCTGAAGGTCTTCAAACGCGTCGCCGAAACCTATGATGGCGAGGCGGTGGCCCAGGTGGAGGAGCAGGAGGGCCGGCGCGGGGCGTACAGTTGCGGCGGCTGCTTCATGGGCATCACCGCCGAGAGCGTCAACCTGTTGATTACTCGCGATGAGATTATCCGCTGCGCCAACTGCACCAGGATCCTGGTGCTCAGCAACGCACAGATGCAGGTATGAAGGTAATCATTCATACGGACGGCGGCAGCCGGGGCAATCCCGGTCCCGCCGCGGCCGGCTTCGTCCTCGAAGACCTCGACGGCCAGCGGTTGCAGGCGAAAGCGTTCTTCCTGGGCGAGACCACGAATAATGTCGCCGAGTACACGGCTTTGATCAAGGCCCTGGAGGCGGCCAAGAAGCTCGGCGCCGACCAGGTGGTGGTCCATTCCGATAGCGAGTTGATGGTCCGGCAGCTCAGCGGCGCGTACAAAGTCAAGAGCGAAGCGATCCGGCCGCTGTTCGAGCACGTCAACGAGCTGCGGTCCCAATTCGAGAGCTGCCTCGTCCGACACGTGATGCGCGAGAAGAATGAGGAGGCCGACCGGCTGGTCAACCAGGCGTTGGACGCCCGCCGCAACATCGAAGAGAAGCTCGTTCCCAGAGATCATCACCCGGCTTCGCACGGGACCGGCAAACGCGACGAAGCGCGTTTGGGGCTCTTTGACAAGGCCACCCCGAAGAAGAGAATCCGCCTCGGAATTCTCATCAGTGGCGGCGGCCGAACGATGCTCAACATCCACGACGCCATCCAGCGCGGCGATCTCCATGCTGATATCGCGCTGGTCATCAGCTCACTCTCGGCCGTGGCCGGGGTCGGCCGGGCGCGCGATGCGGGTCTGCCCCTGAAGATTATCCGCAAGAGAGATTGTGCCGACATCGACGCCTTCAGCAAACAGATCGTAGAGGCGCTCGATGCCGCTCAGGTGGACTTGGTTATTCAGGGCGGTTGGCTGTGCCTCTGGAAGATTCCGCCGCGGTACGAGAACCGCGTGATGAACATCCACCCGGCCCTGCTGCCGTGCTTCGGCGGGCAGGGCATGTGGGGCCATCACGTGCACGAGGCGGTCCTGGCCGCCGGCTGCAAGGTCAGCGGCTGCACCGTGCACTTTTGCACGAACGAATATGACAAAGGTCCGATCATCGTGCAGCGGACCTGTCCGGTCCGGGACGATGACACGGCGGACATCTTGGCGGACCGGGTCTTCGAGCAGGAATGCCTCGCTTACCCGGAGGCGATCCGGCTCTTCGCCAAAGGCCGGCTGCACGTCGAAGGCAACCGGGTGAAGATCACGCAGTAGGAGGGGGTTGCGTCGAGGCTTCTGGATGCTATACCGAGGCATCTTGAAGCTAAGTTCTTCCACCATCTTCAAACGGGAGGAGGCGCATGGCAGAAAATCAGAGCATTAGTCCTGGTGAAATCACGGGCAAAGAAAAGGCCGGACATCCGTTTCCGGACGCCCGGCCTTTTGGTTTCTCATAGTGCCTGAGAGGTCGTGCTACTTGGAGGGCACGACTTCCTTGGCCTTGGCCTTCTCGGGCTCCTTGACCTCTTCGCCCTCGAACTTCAGGTGCTCCTCGTCCTGGACATCGATCCGGACGAGGTTCTTGCCGCGGAACTGGCCGGAGAGCATCGCCTCGGAGAGCGGGTCCTCGATGTAGTGCTCGATCGCCCGCCGCAACGGCCGCGCGCCGAACTCCGGATTGTAACCTTTGTCGATCAGGAATTCCTTGGTCGCCGGCGTCAGCTCGAGTCTGAGCCCGTGCTCGGTCAGCCGCTTGAACACCTTGTTCAACTCGTAGTCGACGATGGTCGTCAGGTCGTCGCGGGTCAGCGGCTTGAAGACGATCGTGTCATCGACCCGGTTGAGGAACTCCGGCCGGAAGTGACGCTCCACTTCCTTCGACAGGATTTCCTTCATCTTCTCGTACGTGGACTCGGGCGACTTCTTGCCGAAGCCGAACCCGCCCTGGTTCTTGATCAATTCCGCCCCGATGTTGCTGGTCATGATCAGGATCACGTTCTTGAAGTCGATGCCGCGTCCGAAGCTGTCGGTCAGGCGGCCTTCATCCATGATCTGCAACAGCATGTTGTAGACATCCGGATGGGCCTTCTCGATTTCGTCGAGCAGGAGCACCGCGTAGGGCCGGCGCCGGATGCGCTCGGTCAACTGGCCGCCTTCCTCGTAGCCGACGTAGCCCGGAGGCGCGCCGACGAGCCGGCTGACGTTGTGCTTTTCCATGAACTCACTCATGTCGAGCCGGACGAGGGCGTTGCGGTCGCTGAACATGAATTCCGCCAGCGCCTGGGCGAGCAGCGTCTTGCCGACGCCGCTGGGTCCGAGGAAGATGAAGCAGCCCATCGGGCGGTTCGGGTCCTTCATGCCGCTGCGGCTGCGCCGCACGGCCTTGGCCACCGCCGTGATCGCCTCGTGCTGCGAGACCACCGTCTTGTGCAGCTCATTCTCGAGCTCCAGCAATCTCTGGGTCTCTTTCTTCTCCAGTCTCGTCAGCGGAACGCCGGTCATATTGCTGACGACCTCGGCGATGATCTCGGTATCGACCAGGCCGGTCGTCTCCTTGTTCTGCTCGTACCAGCGCTTCTGGAGCTGCGACTTCTCTTCGAGGAGCTGCTGCTGCTCATCGCGGAGCGACGCCGCACGCTCATAGTCCGCGGCCCGGACGGCCTCATCCTTTTCCCGGCCCAGTTGCTCGATGCGGCTCTCGATCTTGGTCAAGTCGGGCGGGGGCGTCATGTTCTTGAGTCTGACCCGCGCCCCGGCTTCATCGACCACGTCAATCGCCTTGTCCGGCAGGCAGCGTCCGGTGATGTACCGGGTGGAAAGCTCGACCGCCTGATACAGGGCCTCGTTCGTAAAACGCACCCGGTGGTGCGCCTCATATCGGTCCTGCAAACCGCGCAGAATCTCGAAGGTCTCTTCCTTGGACGGCGGCTCCACGATGATCGTCTGGAACCGTCGCTCCAACGCGCCGTCTTTTTCGATGTATTTGCGGTACTCGTCGAGCGTGGTGGCGCCGATGCACTGCACCTCGCCCCGGGCGAGAGCAGGTTTCAGGACGTTGGAGGCGTCGATGGCGCCTTCCGCCCCGCCGGCGCCGACGAGCGTGTGCAATTCATCCACGAAAAGGATGACATTGCTGGCCCGCCGGACCTCGTTGATGACCGCCTTGATGCGCTCTTCGAACTGCCCGCGGTATTTCGTCCCGGCGACCATCATCGCCAAGTCGAGGACCACGATGCGCTTCTCTTTGAGGATCTCGGGCACCTGCTTGTTCACAATCTGCTGGCTGAGCCCTTCGACGATGGCAGTCTTGCCGACGCCGGCCTCGCCGAGCAGCACGGGATTGTTCTTCGTCCGGCGGCAGAGAATCTGGATCAGCCGCTCGATTTCCCGTGACCGGCCGATGACTGGATCGAGTTCATTGTTGATCGCCAGTTGGGTCAGGTCCCGGCCGAAGCTGTCCAGGGCGGGCGTCTTGCTCTTGGTCTTGCGACCGACGGCGCCCGGAGGCATCTTCAAGCCGAGATCGTTGGGGGCGTCTTCCACGCCGGCGCCCAGCAGATTGAGGACTTCCTGCCGGACGTCTTCCAACTTCAGACCCAGGTTCATCAACACCTGGGCGGCGATGCCCTCGCTTTCCCGGAGCAGGCCCAGCAGGATGTGCTCGGTCCCGACATAATTGTGGTTCAGGGCCCGGGCCTCCTCGATGGCGTACTCGATGACCTTCTTGGCCCGCGGCGTCTGCGGAAGCTTGCCCATCGTGACCATATCCGGGCCACTCTTGACCAGCTTCTCCACTTCCAGACGAAGCTTCTTGATGTCCACGTCCAGGTTCTTCAAAACCGTGGCGCCGACACCGCTGCCTTCCTTCACCAAGCCCAGGAGGATGTGCTCGGTCCCGATGTATTCGTGATTGAAGCGTTGGGCCTCTTGATTGGCCAACGCCATCACTTTCCGCGCTCGATCTGTGAAACGTTCAAACATCTCTTCTATGACCTACTCCAAAGAATTCCGTGCCTTGTTGTTGCCGCTTTTACCACGATTCAGATTTTCCGATAGCCTCCACCTTATCTCATAGTTCTGCTCGCCTGTCAACTCCATCAGATCAACGCCAGCCTCATTCTGCGACAAAACATATAAGACAGGAGTGCATGTATCGTGTGGCCTACCATTATATGACCCAAATGCCTCCTATGTTCACGGCGCCAACCGGGCTTTCCCGGATTATCTTAGGTATCGGCAGAATCGGGCGGAGACTTTCCCGTATCGGTCGGAAGACCGGAGCGTCCAAAGGCAGGAACGGCGGAAGGTAGGAAGCCCGGCGACACACAGCCTCCGATGTTCACAGCTTCCTACCTTCTCCACCGCTATTCTCACGCTTGCGGGTCCGGCAGGGCTCGAGGCTCCCAACGCCTAAGTCCACGCGGGGGAGCCCCTCCCAAACGCGGAACTATGCGTTTGGGGGCCCTCCTTCGTCGCGGTTGTTATTGCTATTGTCCTCCAGGAGCTTGCGAAGATAGGTGTTCTCCCGCCGGGTGGCCTCCAAGTCGAAGGCCTGGTATTTGATGCAGACCCGCAGGTAGTCCAATAACTCCTGGAGAGTATTGATACTTTTCTGGAGTTGCTGGCGGTTCGCTTCCGCCTTCTTTGCCAGATCAGCCAGTTTGGAGTGAGTGAAGTCGACGCCCTCGCCGAACTGCTTCGCCAACTCGTTCAGTGCCCCTTCGAGGCTCGCTTCGTCCATCGCATTCTCCTCCCGGAGGGTTCTCAAACGGGATGCGTCGCGTTTGGGATCCCCGATACTACTTGTGTACGCGTGGGCCGCGAAACCATGTAAGTCATTATAGCAGGACAGACGCGGCGAAGAAAGGCCTCCTGCCGGGATTTCCCGGCCGGCAGGGCGGTTTCGCGTGGAAAAACATCGGGCCCGGACCGCCTTTGCCGACGGCAGCGCCCGTGCGGAGCCTGCCGTCGGAACGCTTTGCGACGACTGTACTGCGTCCTGCCGCCGGTCAGCTTCTCCTGTCGAAGGCGATCACGGCGGCCAACACCATGACGGTGGAAAAGCCCAGGAGGAACAGTCCGTTGATGGGCAGCGGATAGAGAAAGATCTTGTGGGCCACTTCCGGGGGGATGTCTCCGTGCAGGATCACCTGCCGAAAGGCGTCGACGCCGTAGGTGAGGGGGTTGAGGTTCGACAGCACCTCCATCCATTTCGGTACCTCGGTCAGGGGGAAAAAGGCCCCGGACAGAAAGAACATGGGGAAGATCAGAATCTGGATCACAATGCCGAAACTCTCCGTGGTCTTCATCAGAGAGGCCACCAGCAGGCCCAGACCGGAGACGGCCAGCGACAGCATCAGCATGTAGAGAATCAGCAACGGAATCCGCGCCGGATGAAGCTCGACGCCGATGACGGGGGCCAGACCCAGGAGAATCAACGCCTGGACGGAGGCGATCGTGGCGGCGCCCGCCGTTTTGCCCAGGGCGATGGCCGTGCGCGGGATGGGGGCCACCAGGACCTCTTTCAGGAAGCCGAACTCCCGATCCCACACGGTGGAGACGGTCGAGAAGAACGCCACACCCATGACGGTCATGGCGATGGTGCCGGGGTACATGAAGGCGAGGAAGTCCATTCCGAGTCCAGTAGCCAGCGTCTGGCGAAAGCCCGAGCCGAAGACGATCAGGAACATCACCGGCTGGACGATCGTGGACACGATCCGCGTCCGATCCCGCCGGTAGCGGGTGATCTCCCGCTGCCAGATGGTCGTCATCGCCTGCAAAAAGTGCACCGGGTGGTGTTTCTTCCTGGTCATGGACGGCCCCGCGCATGCCCTTGGTCTTGGTCCGGGGCCTCTTCTTTTCGGATGTTCCGGCCGGTGAGCGAGAGGAAGACGTCGTCGAGCGTGGGTTTCCGCAACTCCACCGCCTCGACCTTGGTCTGGATCTCCTGGAGCAAGCGCGGCAGGAATCTCGCGCCATCGGTCACTTCGAATTGAAGGGCGTTGCCTTCCTGATGAACCGGTGCGCCGAGCTTGTGCTCCAACTCTTTCCGGAGCGCGTCCTTTTGGCTGCTTTCAATGCGAACGATGTCACCGCCGAGTTGCCTCTTGAGACTGGCCGGCGTATCCAGGGCCACGATCTTGCCGTGATCCATAATGGCGATGCGGTCGCAGTATTCGGCCTCATCCATGTAGTGCGTGGTCATGAAGATGGTCATCGCCCGGTCGTGCTTCAGTTTCAGGACGTAATCCCACAGCAGCGCGCGGGTCTGCGGGTCGAGGCCGATGGTCGGCTCATCGAGGAACAGGACATCGGGATAGTGGATCAGCCCCCGGGCGATCTCCAGCCGCCGCTTCATGCCGCCGGAGAAGGTCTCGACGATGTCCCGCTTGCGGTCCCAGAGATCGACCAGCCGCAGGACCTCCTCCATGCGCCTGCGGTAGTCATCCCTCGGCACGCCGTACAAGCGTGCGTGGAACCGCAGATTCTCCTCGGCCGTGAGACGATTGTCCAGGGAGGCATCCTGGAAGACCATGCCGATCGAGTGCCGCACGGCGTCCCGCTGCCGCCGGATACTGAAGCCACTGATGGTGGCGTCGCCCTCGGAAGGAGTCAGAATGGTGGCCAGCATGCCGATCGTGGTAGTCTTGCCGGCCCCATTGGGCCCCAGAAATCCGAAGATCTCCCCTTTCTCCACGGTGAAGGAGACATGATCCACCGCGACGAGACCGTCGAACCGCTTCGTCAGATCCTTGACTTCGATGATGTCCACGGCATCAGACCCTCGCTGTGCGAGCATTATGCCATCCGCTCACCCCTTCGGGTTCGTCATCCGGCCGAGGAACAGGATGCTGCCGGAGCGGATGTCGCGAATCAGGAAGAGGAAGGGGTGATCCGCGCGGAAGACCGGGACCTTGCCCGGCGCGATGGAGGTCAGTTTCATCGTGACCCCGGTGGCGGCGGCGGCCTCGGTGCCTTCCTCGTTCACGTCCACGTAGGCCTGGTGAACCACCGCCGAGATGAACAGGTCGCGCCGGCCGGTCATGCCGGAGAAGTCCGCCTGCGGGGTGAAGGCATCCGTCATGCCCATCGCCTGCAAGACGGCCCCCATGTCGAACTTGTGCGTCATCTTGAACTTCGGCACCGCGACGATGACCTCCTGCTTGTGAATGCCGCCAAGCCACTTCGAGACGTTCTCCGCCGTCAGCGCCTTCTCCAGGCCGCCGATGCCGGCCGGCTCTTTCGGCAGCAGGACCACCATCGAAAGCTCCTGGCCCACATAGGGCATTTCGAGCACCTGCAAGCTGTCGGCCTCGCCGTAGCCGAACGTTGCCTGCTGGTTCATCATGGGGACCTGGACCTTGCCGGCGTCGAGCAGAGTGAACGGCTCATCCCGCGTCCCTTCCTTCTGGAACTGGCTGGCCCAGTTGCCCTTGAAGTAGACCGCATTGGTCAGGACCAGCCGGGTCATGCTGTCGAGCAGGCCCTGGCCGATGAGGTCCTTGATCTTGTCGTTGGTCTGCTTCTCGACCCAGGTATTGATCGTCTGCCGGGCCTTCTCGGTGGCCTTGACGAAATTGACCCGCTCCAGGTGGCCGCCGTACTGGTCCTCCACCAGCTTGGCGAATGAGGGCAGGAACTCAAAGTCCTGCTGTCCCCACAGGGCGTTGGCGACACGAAGCTCGTACGTGCCCTTGCCGCCGCGGGCGTTCAGATCCTTGATGATCTCGCTGAAGGCCCGGGCGAAGTCCTCCGGCGAGAGCGGTCCCCGGGCCTCGGCCAACTTCTGCACGACATCTTTCGAGGTCGGGAAGCACAGGGCCTGAGCCATCTGTTCCTGCGTCCGCCCCTGCGCTCCGGCGTACGTCATCGCCAGGGCGGTCGAGATGCTGTACGGCGAGAAGAAGAGGTTCCCTTTCTCGCCCTGGAGCCTCTGATAGAGTTGCAGGGCGAAGCAGTTGTTCCCGCACGCCGCCAGGCGGGCATTGTCGCTGAGATTCGTTTCCGTCGGCTTTGCGGCGAAGCTGTTGCACCCCATAGACATCACCCCCGTCAGTAGCAGAACGGTCTTGTACGTTGCCATCTCTCAATCCTCCCAGTTCGGAACGGTATCGCTGTCATTTACTCCGACACCGATTATACCCATACGGTTGACCCCCACCAGTGGGTGCGGTGGGCCCACGGTGGCGGGGATTACCGATCCATCGCCCCGGCCCCAGGGGCGGAAATTGGCTTTGTTTCGCCGAGCCTCTTGGCAGGTCCCATTCGGCATAACTCCTTTTCCCCAAGGTACTTGCCCTTTCTGACGCCTGCGGTGAATTGGGTTTGTTTCGCACATTTGACCCTACCGAATTGAGTTCGTTCTTACAGCCGCCTGCCGGCTACCGCTTCTTGGCTTTGTTTCGCACGATTGATCCTCCAAATTGGCTTTGTTTTTCACCGCTACAGCCCGCTCACTTTCTCTCCTAATCCGTTGTCTGGAAAGCACTTAGTCTCCAGTTCGCGTCCGTGCGAATTGGCTTTGTTTCGCACGATCGGCCCGCGCAGGTCCGAGGCGGCCGGCCGCAGGCCAGGCGTCCCGCCGCAGGTCTATCTTCAATCCGCAATCCGCAATCCGCAATCGAAGCACTGGCTTCCTTCCGCTTTCGAATCACAAATCATAAGTCATAAATCATAAATCCCAGGGTCCGCCTCGGACCAGAGTATCTCTCTACCTATGGGCCGTGTTGCACGAATCGTGCCGGAATTCTGTGCGCGCACGAGGCGATTGAATCGCGTAAGTCCTTGCGACCAAAGGAATAAAGAATTCTTCGCTCACGGGGTATTTTGTCCTTTCAACTGTTGCACGAACGTGGTCGCCTTTTGCACTTGAATTCCCCAGGCCAGTGGCGGTATATTTGTACGTTAGCGGGCCGGCATTGTTGCCGGGCATCGGATGATGGGTTCTGGACGATTGCGTTGCGGCCGGGCTTCGAAATCGCCTGGCGAACTGACCGAGGCAGCTATGTTGACCAAGCGTCAGCACCATGAGCGTGACGAAGGCATCCATGTCACAGTCGCTCCGGGTCGGTGTGCCCAAATCATCGATCATCAATCCTCCATCGTCAATTCCAGGGGTTTCACGCTGATCGAACTGCTGGTGGTCATTTCCATTATCGCGCTGCTGATGTCGATTCTGATGCCGGCGCTGCAGCGGGTGCGCAAGCAGGCCCGCGCCGTGGCCTGCCAGTCGAACCTCAAGCAGTGGGGCACGATCTGGGTCATGTACACCGACGACAACAACGGCTTCTTCCCGAAACGCACTTCCAACACCGGCCGCTGGATCGACGTGCTCTTCTCGTACTATTATCGGAACGGCAAGTTCCGCCTTTGCCCGTCGGCCACCAGGATCGCGGCCCCGCAAGGCGCCGTCGATGACCTGACGGTCGGTGGCGACGCCGAGACCGCCTGGGGCATCATAGCCCCGAGCGGCGGCCGGCCGGTCGGGACCTACGGCAGTTACGGCATCAATGGCTGGGTCTACGTCAACGCCGAGCCCGGCGGCCTCCTCTACGGCAAGCCCGCCCAGTTCTTCTGGAAGACCCCGAACGTCAAAGGGGCGGCGCAGATCCCGCTGTTCCTGGACTGTTGGTACTGGTGCGGGTGGCCCGACGACACGGACACGCCGCCCAAGGTCGACGGCCGCGAGGCCCGCTTCGCCCCCGACACCGATTCCATGAACCGCTTCTGCATCAACCGCCATCAGCAGGCCATCAACGGCGTCTTCCTGGACTACCACGTCGACAAGATCTGGCTCAAGCAGTTGTGGCACGTCCGGTGGAGCAAGCGCTTCGACGTCAACAAGCCCGGGCCCAACTGGGCCACCGAAGCCCCCTGGATGATCTCCTTCAAGGGGGATTGATAATGGACGGGAATCGTCTTCATGGCCTTACCTTTTCACTGTTTTGCACCCACCTCCTGAGACTCGATCCGTCCCCGCCGCGAGCGCGAATAGCTTCATCGTATACCAGAGGAGCAGGTGCCGCGCCTACCTGACAAATGGTGAAGCTGCTGTCCCCAAGCGGAAGGGGTCAGGGCGTACGGGGACGGCCCGCTATCTGAGTTAAATACTCTTCTGAGGGCCGACCTTCTTTCTTCCTCTTTCTTCCGCTCGCGCGTTTCTGTTTAAGGCTTGGATTCGAAGGTGGGCCCAATCCAGTCATAATCCCAGTGGTGGCCCACCCATCCGGGCGGACTGATCGTGATGGTTTTACCGTCCGCAACACGGAGAATACAGAGAGGACTATGGACTCTCCAACTGCCGCTGGAAGGAATCTTAACATAGGCGATATATCGCCCACAGTGCGACCACCGACCACAAGGGTCTTGCCCCATAACGTCCGCATTGTTGGGCGGGCTGATGATCTTTCCGTCGGTTCCACCGGGCAAAGACGGGTCGAACTTGCGAATCCCGATGCCCCCGCCGGCGTTCCAGCACATCCATTTGCCATCCGGAGAGAAGGCGGGATGACACTCGCCGGAATCCCCGGGATAATTGGGCATCTTCTGGATCTCGCCTCCTTTTGACGACATAAAATCTATGGTGTATTGGCGGCCGAGATAATTGCGAATCTCAAAGATGAACCACCCGCCGTCGGAGGTCATATCCGCCAGCCACACGTTTTGCTTTACGGGGATGGGAACGCTTCTGTGCCCCGTGTGGATGTCCGTAGAAACAATGCCCTCCGGGCCGCACCGAACGGTGTTGTTGCTGTCCGGCGTCCAGACATAATCTCCGTCGATTTTCTTCGTCGCACGGGTCCTCATATCCACCAGATACTTACCCTGGTTATACGTGAAGAACTCTCCATTGGGAGACGTGCGCGGGGCGCGTTCGTCCTCGTGTGGGGTATGGGTGAATTGCTCCAGTCCGGTCCCATCGGCATTGATCATGTACAAATCTCGCGCTAGGGTTTCCCCTTTCGCTTCGTCAGGAGTTCTCGGATGAATGGAGATGACAAGCCGGTATCCCGTCCTGCGCAGCTCTTCCTTCAGATCCTGAATCCTCGGCTGGGCCAACGGATCACAACGCGCCGGCATTGGCCATTTGGCTCTCAGGGGCTGTTCTTCTTCGCCGGGACACGTTGCGGCAAGGCCAAACATCAGCAGCAGTACCATCTTGGAGTAAACGTTCATATTGTGGTCCTCATCCTGATCTTGCTGAAGAAAAGGTCCTTTAAGGCGCATTTCTGGCACACCGGAACCCCGCACTATCCATAATACAAGCATCGACAAAGCTGGAATTTTCGCCGGAACGCCAGGAGGAGCGAAGAGTATCTGCCCCGTCTTGCCAGCCTCCGCCGCGTAAAACCTTTATTTCTCCTTTCTCAGGTCCTCGGGGATTCTGGGACGGGCTCGTTTTATAGTAGTTTTCGCCATACACATCATTGCACCATTCGGCCACATTGCCGTACATGTCATAAAGCCCCCAGGGATTCGGTTTCCTTTGCCCCACCCCGTGGGTTTGCCTGGACGAATTGTCCGTGTACCAAGCGTGTTCTTTCAGGGTGCGCAGGTCACTACCGAAATAGTGTTCTCTTTCTGTCCCCGCACGGCAGGCGTATTCCCATTCCGCTTCGGTGGGAAGGCGGTATCCATTGGCCTTGAAATTACACTGCCACGTCCCACGTTCCTCCTGATAGCAAGGCTCAAGACCCTCGGCCCGGGAACGGAGATTACAGTACAAGACGGCGTCCGTCCACGTTACGGTATCTACGGGTCTGCCAGGGCCCTTGAAGGAGGCGGGATTGGCTCCGACCAACTTGGTGTATTGCTCCTGAACCACTTCATATTTGTCCAGCAGGAAGGAATCGACCCACACCCTGTGTTCGGGCGCTTCGTCGGGCGCCCCCTGGGCACTTCCCATCTCGAACCAGCCCGCGGGAATAGCGACCATGTCGAGACCGCTGCTCGTCTTGATGACTTGGGGTGCCGTGCCCGTGTCCTGCGAACGGCGGCATCCGGGGCAGAGCAGCAAAGACAGCATCAAACAAGAGACGGCGGTGACCAGTCGCGCAAATGGCGTCCTCATGTGTGCGTTTCTCCAATGACCTGCGCCCTTATATTGGTCAACCAGTCATGAGAGTATTTCACGACAACTCTGCTGCGTCTTGAGTAGGGCGGAGAGAACCGGAGCCATGCTCAAGACCCATGGCCGCGAATGCCGCCGGGGCCTCGTAGTCCAAGCTGCTGTGCGGCCGGCAATGATTATAATCCATCTTCCAACGCTCTGCAACGTATTCCGCTCCTCGATAGCGACCGTCCCTGCGACAACGGGCAGGCGCCTATTCGCTTAGTGCGAGGGATCCGTGGATATGCGCCCGAGCACGCCGTGTTACACTTCGCGTGTCGATCCGCCCCTTCTCTTGAACGTTCCGCTCCGGCGGGCTAACATCATGTAGCACCTCCGCTGTGGCGAGGGCGTCCCGCTTCATCGTGGCGAGGGCATCTTGCCCTTGTCCTTGTGCCACGAGCGTCGCTGGTGAAGCGCCAGATGGCCTCGCGACGCAAGGGCTGGAAGCCCTCGCCACGGCGGGGCTACATCGTTATTCAGTCGAATTTGGTTCAGTCGAAGGCAGACGGTTATGGTACGGACGACGCATCTGGAGATCACGTCGAAGGGACCAGTGGATCCGCAGGGCCCGGGCGGGCGTGGATATCGAAATTCGCGAGTGTGTGGTCAAGCAGCCGCGCTTCAATCGCTTCCTATATGAGTATGTGGGCGGGGATTGGCGCTGGATCGACCGGCTGGTATGGCCTGCCCAGCAGTGGCACGACTACGCCGCCAACGACAACCTCCGGACCTTCGTCGCCTACCGGCAAGGGTCGCTGGCCGGCTATTACGAGCTTCAGCAGCAGGAGGGGGGCAGTGTCGAAATCCGTATCTTCGGTCTGACGCCTCCCTTCGTCGGCCGCGGTTACGGCGGCCCGCTGCTCGACAGCGCCATCGAAAACGCCTTCGCCTGGGGTGCCCGCCGGGTTTGGGTGCACACCTGCTCTCGCGACCACCCCAACGCCCTGAACAACTACCTCAAGTCCGGCTTCCATATCTTCAAGGTCGAAGAGAAGGCGGAGCCTGCTCCCCAAGGAAGCCCGTAGTTCGCTGCCCGCGATCATTTCCGGACGGATCGGCCTTGCTATCGCAAGACCCTGTGCTATCTTGTCAGAATGCGTGTGAGAAGTCATCATTCTCTGGGTGGCAGCCTCAAGGCCGGAGGCCTTGGGGATGGTCAGTCATCAACTGCAGGCTGCTTTCCGTTCACAGAGCGGGCCATCCCCAAGCTGCGCTTGAGGCTGCCACCCGATACTTTGACGCTGATAGAACGCGCGTCGCCCGGGATAGATGGTTCTTCTACACGCTCTCAGACTATTCGGGAGTCACCGTAGATGGCGAAAGTGCAGAACGCAGAAGGCCATGAACATTCTCCATGTGAGTTGGAGATCCTTCGACTTCTCGCCCGCGGGGAGAAGGAAATCGAAGCAGGCAAAGGCTACGACCTCGACACGGTCCTCGCGGAGGCAGATGCCCTGTTGCGCGAGATGTCCCGTCACAAACACCCGAGGACAACTTGAGCAACCGCAGAAACATCGATCTGATCGTGACGGACCTCGGCGGGACGTTGGTGAAGACCGATGAGGCAATCATGGCCGCCGTGCGCCGTGCCGCCGGGGAGTTGGAGATTCCCGAAGGGTACGCCGATCCGGTCTACGATGTGTTCGGCACCAGCATCTGGGAGTACATTCACGCCTATCTGCCGGAGGGACACAAGGACCGCACGAACGATTGTCACAAGCGGTTCTGGGAGTTGTTCCCGTACGAGGTCCTGGACCAGATCACGCCGTTCGCCGGTGTGGAGAAAGCCTTGCACGATCTGAAGCGCCGGGGCGTCCGGCTGGCCGTCCTGAGCGGCCTGCGGCTGGAGGCCATCGAGAGCATCCTCTCGGCCCTGACTTTCAAAGACTGGGACGCGGCCCGCTCCTCCATGCTGTACTCGGCCGCCGCGGGCGACTCCCGGGCCATCGGCATCATGGCGTTGGTCAGGGAGTTCGGCGTTGCACCAGAACGGACGATCTACATCGGTGACACCGACCACGATGTCCGCCAGGCCAAGAAGGCCGGCGTCCTCTCCGCCGCCGTCCAAACCGGCGGCCAAGCCGTCAAGTACCTCCACAAAATCCAAGCCCAAAACCCGCACTACCTCCTTGACTCCTTCGCGGGTCTGGGCGGCGTTGTCCCCAAATGACGCGGCGAGTGTTCCCTACAGGGACACCTCCCAACCCAGGAGCCGCCGCTGGAGGGCCTCTCGGATGAAGTCGGGCATGTCCTCGTCTAACAGACGTTCCACAAATGCCGGCGAGAACCAGCCCGGGGCCTTGGGCCAGTAGATCAGCAGAAAGGCACGATATCCGGCGGGCAGCGAGTCGTCCTCCACTAGTGCGATCAGCACAGGTTCTGCCTTGCGGAGATACCATCGGGTCGAGCAGTGTGCGCAATAATAATCGACAGAAGAAGCGAGATCTCCAGGCTCACGAAACAGAATGGATTGGCCTTGGGTTTCCTGATACCGCTGGGGCCAAACCTGCCACAGCAGTCCCTCGATCGTTGGCAGATAGTACCCATCGCCGCTGTTGAGGAGGTTGAGCAGCAGACTCCGCCGAGTTTCATCGGAGATCGACGTTGCGCAGATGTTCGGCGATGAACTCCGGACCGGTCGCCGATAGGATGGTGCTGATAGAAGAAGCGGTGGGATTTACCTGCAGTACCCCTCCGGCTGCTTCCGCGAGCAAAGGCCCGGCCCAGTCCTTCAGGGCATAATCGGACCCGATCAAGTCGAACCTTGTCCCCGGATGGATGTCGTGATCCGGTGCCAGCCTCTTGAGAGCCGCCAGACGCTCCTCATCCAGGACACCCGGCCGCAGCACAGACAGGTCAAGAAGGTCGTTGCTTTGCACGGCATACTCCGGATGAAAGTAACTCCAGACAGCTTCCGCCGTCCTGACCGCGTCGATTTCTTTGGGATCTCTGAGGGTCTCTTTCTTTTGCACGAGCCGGGGGAACGCCCAGTGGCTCGCGATCCATAGCGGGTTCCAGGCGGATCGAAGCTGCTCCTCCACAATGGTCGTCGCCTGCGGCACGCCCAATTCGGCCAGTGCCCAGGCGATCTCCGACCTGGCCTCGGCGGATTGGGTTTGTCCATAGAGGTTCATCAGCGTTTGCCCGTCGCCCCACACGTACAGCACATCGACAATAATCAGCGAAATGGGCCCGTCCCGGCCATCCCACATTGCCTGTAGTCTCTCCTTGTCCGTTGCCTGCGGCTTCTTGATTTCGGCGAGCAGGTAGAGTGTGTACCATGGGCCGCAGTTGCCCGTCGAGAGCGCGGACCGGATCGTGGCGTCACTATCCTCGGGCGACATCGGGTACAACTCGTAGGGCAAATCGCGCTTGGACAGGATCTTCTCGCGCAGGCTCATGCTATCGTGGTAATCGTAATTTAGGAGAGTGAAGTTCTCGATGGGGATAGCCCGCCCTTGGAGAGTGATCATTCTCTCATCGCCGAGAATGTTGCACCGCAGCACCTCCTGGGCCGAGGTGGAGCCGCACGCTGCTTCGGCTCGGAGCAGGAAATCAGACGCCCACCCGGTCGCTTGGCTGCGCGCGTTCTCCAGGGTATCGAGGAACCGCGGATCCTGCGTGCAGGCGGCCCGCCAAATCACCCATTCGATCCCGCTGTAAGGCACGGGGGTCTCGCGCATCCGGCAGGCCGAGACGCTGAGCAAGAACACCGAGCGTGTTCGGGATCAGTCTCTTGAGGTTCTCGACAATAGTGTCCTTCTGCTGGGCTGTCCCGAAGCGCAGAAGCCAGTCGGCAACAATATTAATCTCCGCTTGGACGACGGGAATATCCCAGTAGATGTAACCGGGGTAGTCCCCGGCCGGGTAGGTGGAACTTTCGCTCAGCTCTTGTGCGAATCGATCCATGAGGATGGGACCGAGCCTTTCGCTGCCCAGCTTCGTTCAGCGCAATATATGCATCCATCCGCAGCCGCTCCTCCTCATGCTGCGCACACTGGAGGAGTATTTCCTCGGGCGCATCGCCGAGCTTGTGCTCGACGGCGATTTCCCCCAACGCCCAGATGCAGCTCCGCACCTGTTGGAGCACCTTGTCATAGGCATCATCAGCCGCACGAGCAGCCTCAAGGGTGGGAAAACTCTTCCGCGATTCCTGACGCAATTGCTCCAGTGTAGCGAGGGGTAACTCGTTCGACAGGTGCGGAACGCCATTGGGATCACGGTGACGCCCGTATTGAGTTGCCGCCTGGGCAATCCGCAGAGGCTCCCCGCTCACGGTGAGTTTCGCGTAGTCCAGTTTCCCGAAGAGAATATCCTGTGTCATCTCGTCGGGCTGGAAAACCCTTCTCAGTTTCGTCAGGTGCCTCTTGGGAATGGTTATAGTCCGCCCCGCGAGGATTTCCATCGTGTTCGCGATATCCGGCGTCCGGTAGCCATCCGGGACGAGACGCAGCGGACCGCCGAAACGTCGATCTGCCAGTTGGGATCGGCGAACGTCACCGGCTCGCAGTGCGTCGGGCCTTCGATATAGATCAGCTCCTCCACCGGGCCGGCGGCCAGGCTCGTCAGGCGTAGCGGGTAGAGACAGGTGGGCGAGGCAAACGTCATTTCGAGCGGATGCAGTAAGCCATCCGCCAGTTTGTCGCGGGTGATGCCCGTCAAGGCGTCCGGATGAATCCTGGCGGCCACCATCCACCAGCCGCTGCGGATATAGTCCTGAAGGATGGGCACGGCCTTGTCGGGCATGGCGAAGTCGCTGCCGTTGAGCCAGTCGATGACGTTCTCCTCGCCGATGGGCCGCAGCAGCACGACGTCATATTCTCCGATCCTCCGGTGCCATGCGACCGGGCTGGGGCCGCCTCCACCGGCCACCGCGCCGCCTATCCAGGGAAACAGCAATATGCCGCTTATTGGAGTCGCAGAAATATCCGGCGTGGAACGTTTGGAGGCCGAGGGTGTCGAAAACCTTCGAGTCGCCCTTCTCAACGGTGGGCTCGGCAGGCACCGGCACGATCCAGACCATTTCCTCGGCCGGCCCCTGATACTTCGTCTGGATCAGCAGTCTCTCCTGCGAACCGTCCCAGCGGATATAGACCTTTTGGGTGGGCTGCAGCACATCGGCATTGGTGTAGGTCTTGCGGCGGATGAACACGCCACCATCGCCAAGAGCCGCACTGAGGCAAGCCAGGAGATTGATGCAAGAGACTGCGATAAGAAGGCTTTTCGCTCTCACGGTGCACACTCCGCCATCCGGCACATCCTCACCAACCACGGACCCTCGCCAGGTCCGGCAGGTTCGCCTGCTCCCTTCTATCTTACGGTTTTTGGTCGAGAATATCAAGAGAAACCCGCGAGCAGGCACGTACTTCAGCTTGCCAATCCGGCGGGGCAATGGTACCTTGGAAACATGAGATTCGAAGTCGAATTCGTCCCGGCGCCGATCAGGATTTAGCGTCTTTCACGGTCCGGGAGCAGAGGATTATTCTGGACTGCATCGCTGAATTCCTGGAGGTCGATGCGAACGTAGAAAGCAAGAGACGCAAGCAGATGCGTCCGATTCCGCTGACACCTTGGGAACTGAGGATCGGAGACTATCGGGTCTTCTACGAGATCCGGGAAGGATCGGTCAGGGTGCTGGCCATCGGCCACAAGGGCCATAACGAGTTGTTCATACGCGGGCATAAGGTTGAGATATGAAAAAGATAGACCTCACAAAGGAACATCATTCGTTGAGCGATGTGCCACGCTTGCCAAATCCGAAGCGGTTCTGATTCACTCACCCTCCGGGGAGGACTTCGTTCTTGAACCGGCAGACGAGTTTGCACCGGGAGGTGGCCGCCTCAGGCGCCAGCGAGAAATTGGCGTCCTTTCTGGACGCACGGTCTAAGGAGACGGGAGGCATCTCCCTGCGGAAAGTACGCAGAAGAGAGGTCTGCGAACCCGCACGGATGCCGACGGACGGCTGCATGATCCTATCGAATATTGAGATTCAGAGGGCGTTGGAGGAGGGGCGGTTGGTGATTGCGCCGGAGCCGCTGCCACGGCGGCCGGAGGATGGGGGGTATTGTCCCTATGATACCCATGCGGTGGATCTGCGGCTGTATCAGGAGATCACGGTGCTGCAGGCGGGGCCGTACCATTATGATATGGCGGAGCGCGGGACACTGTCGGAAGTCATTGCGCGACATTCGCAGCGGTTCACGCTGACGGAAGAGAAGCCGTATTCGCTCAAGCCGCACCAGTTCATCCTCGGGCGGACGCTGGAACGGGTCGAGCTGCCGACGGACAAGGGGACGCCGCACCTGGCGGCGCGGATCGAGGGCAAGAGCAGCCGGGCCCGCTGCGGCCTGATGGTCCACTTCACCGCGCCGACCGTCCATCCCGGCTGGGCCGGGCCGCTGACGCTCGAAATGATCAATCTCGGGCCGATGACGCTCATTCTCCGGCCCGGCATGCCCATCGCCCAACTCATCATCGAGGAGGTTCGCGGCGAGATCTTCCTCAATCCCAGCGAGTTCCACGGCCAGTCCACGCCGGAAGGCTTGGCATAGGGTAGGCTTGACTCCGGCGGCCGGGGCGAGTAGGCTCATCTCGGCGCGGGCAGGAACCTAGGACCTGCCGGGTAGCTGAATCCAGAGATACACGTGTGAGGGTCTGTGAGAAGTGGCACAGGCATCCCGTCCGTGAAGTCTTGTGGCATCGGCATCCTGCCGATGATTCATGGGCTGGAAGGGCCCCCCAACGCGGAATTTTGCGTTGGGGACCCCAAGCCCATGCCACGCTGGACGGGCCTTTCACACACCTTTGAGAGAATGTTTCGATGAGAAAGCTCATAAGAGCGATCCTGTTTATCATCACCCTGGTGGTGGTTCTGGCCGTGGCCGGCATCGTGGTCGCGATCCTGTTCACCGACAAGGCGGTGAAGAGCGTGGTAGAGAAGGCCGGGACGAAGACTCTGAACGTAGGGGTGCAGGTGGGCAAGGCGAACGCCTCGCTTCTGTCCGGAGAGGTGCGGCTGCAGGACATCACCATCGCGAATCCGCCCGGCTACGAGGGGGCGGCACTCGTGAAACTGCAGCGCGTGGATCTCCAGGCCGATGTCGGGTCGGTGCTGGGCAAGCAGGTGCTCATCAAGGATATGAAGCTCCAGAATATGGAGGTGTTCGTCGAGCAAAAGGGCTTGCAGAACAACCTCTACCAGGTCATCAAGCCCCTGCGGGAGCCGCACGAGCCGACCGGCAAGTGTCTGGTCATCGACAATCTGGAGATCACGAACGTGACCGTGCACGCCGGTCTGACGGCCCTGCCCGGCCAGCCGCAGAGCGTGGACCTGAAGCTCGCCTCCATTCGCATGGTCGATCTGGGCCGCAACGAGAAAATGGATACCGCCGTGTTGATCAGCAAGATCCTGCTGGCTGTGGCCGCCGGGATCGCGGAGCAGGGTGGCGGTATCCTGCCCAGCGAGACCATCGGTGAGCTTGGCTCGATCCTCGACAAGGCGATCGATATCGGCAAGATCATCTTCGGCCCCGGCGGCAAGACGACCGACGGCCAGGAGAAAGACAGTCTCGGCAAAAGCGTGACCGACGGGATCAAGGACCTCTTCGGCGGCAAGAAGAAGCAGTAGGAGCTTGCAGTAGAATGAACCAGGATATGTCATTGCGAGGAGCGCCGCGACGAAGCAATCTGAATTCGTGGCGTGGGAGATTGCTTCGCTGCGCTCGCAATGACATGATCCTTGCAGCGGTTCTCGAGGACCTATGCCGGCGAATCTGACACCAGTCTATTACGAGGCGGAAGACCGGTTCCGCAAGGCCGCGACCAACGAGGAGAAGATCGCGGCCCTGGAGGAGATGCTGTCCGTGATGCCCAAGCACAAGGGCACCGACGGTCTGCGGGCGGACCTCCGGCGTAAGCTCAGCCAGCTCAAGGAGGCTCCCGCCCCGAAGAAGGCCGGAGCCCACGACATCTTCCACGTGCCGCGCAGCGGCGCTGGGCAGGTCGTCCTGGTGGGCCTGCCCAACACCGGCAAGAGCAGCATTCTGGCCGCCCTGACCAAGGCCAAGGTGGTCGTCGCCGATTTCCCGTTTGCCACGCAGGTCCCGGTGCCGGGGATGGTCCGGTACGAGGACATCCAGATTCAGCTCGTGGACATGCCGCCCATCACGGCCGACTACAGCGCCCCCGGCCAGGTCGGGACCTATCGCAACTGCGATATCATCGCGGTCGTGATCGACCTGTCGCAGGACATCGAGGAGCAATGCCTGATCCTGCTGGACTTCCTGGAATCGCGCAAGCTGCTGATGGACGAGAAGACGCCCGCCGTGGACGCCCAAGGCAACATCCTGGGCAAGAAGGCGGTGTGCTTCTGCACGAAGGCCGACCTCGCTCCGGAAGGGGCGTTCGAATTGGCCAAGAAGTCCTTCGACAAGCCCATCGAATATCCTGAAGCTCTCGACCCAGACGGGCGAAGGCCTCGACAAGCTGGGGGAGCTGCTGTTCCGGCAGTTGAACATCATTCGCATCTACGCCAAGCCGCCCGGCAAGCCGGCGGACATGGAGTCGCCCTTCACGTTGCCGGTCGGCACGACGGTCCAGGACCTGGCGCTGGCGATCCACCGCGAGCTGGCCCAGAAGCTCAAGTCCGCCCGCATCTGGGGCACCGGCGTCTACGACGGCCAAAGCGTCCACCTCACCCACGTCCTCCACGACAAGGACATCGTCGAGCTGCACTTCGGGTAAATGCTTGAGATTCCGGGCGACAGTGGTATGGTATGCCATAGTCGACAGTCTTTACGAGCGTTTTGATAGGAGCAAGAGGGGCTATGAAAACGATGGGCAACATTACGCAGTGCAGAGGAATCCGAGCTTGTAGGGTGCGTATCACGCACCATTCCACCGGGGAACAAGGCGGTGCGTGATACGCACCCTACGGACTGTCCTGATCCTCGCAATCATGATCTCAGGCCAGGATGGGCGGCCGGGAGTGGCGGCAAGGTCGTGACCTACGCCGCTCCGGCGGGCGAGACCCTGTCGACGGACTACAAGGTGGAGGCGGGGGGGCAGAAGGTGGATGTCTACACGGCCCGCGTGCTCGATCCGCCGTTTGCGGGCAAGCAGTACGACTACGGCGGGCCGTATTCGTTCGCCAATTTCGACATGACCGGGCCTGTCACGGTCAAGATCACCTCCGAGCGGTCGCTGCGCAATACCGTGATTCGACCGGAGTCGGCCAAGGTACGGATGACCGTGGTGGACGATCACACGTTGAGTCTGACGCTGGACCGGCCGTGCAAGTTCAGCGTGGAGCCGGACGGCAGGAAAGGGCCGCTGCTGCTCTTCGCCAATCCCCTGGAGACGGATGCCCCGAAGCAGGGCGATGCCAACGTTGTCTACTTCGGTCCCGGCGTGCACAAGCCGGAGAAGATCGCTCTGGAGAGCAATCAGACCCTGTACCTGGCGGGCGGTGCTGTCGTGAAGGCGGAGGTGCTCGCCACAGGCTCGAACATCAAGATTCGCGGCCGGGGAATTCTGGATGGCTCCGACTGGGAATGGCGCAAAGGACCGGTCGGCAACCTGATCGCGATTCGCAACTGCACGGAGATCGAGGTGCGGGACATCACGCTGCGCGGGTCGTCCCATTGGACCATCGTGCCGCGGAACAGCCGCAACGTCACGATCCGCAACGTCAAGCTCTGCAACTCCCGCGTCCAGAACGACGACGGCATCAATCCGTGCAATTCGCAGGATGTCCTGATCACCGACTGCTTCATTCGCAGCGACGACGATTGCGTGGCCCTCAAGGGCCTCGACTTCACCGGGTCCAACAGCAACGTCGAGCGGATCACGGTGGAGAACTCGACCCTCTGGTGCGACCGGGCCCGCATCTTCCTGCTCGGCCACGAGAGCCGTGCCGCCTACATGCGCAACGTCACGCTGCGGAACCTCGACATCATTCACTTCACCATGACGGCGTTCCTGTTCGAGCCCGGCGAGGACATGCGGCTGGAGGAGATCACCGCCGAGGACATCCGCATCCACGGCGAAGGCCAGAGGGAGTTCATCCGCCTGCGCCCGGTGGTGAACCAGTACATGCGCAAGAAGGTCCCCGGCTTCATCAAGGGCATCCGCTTCAAGAATGTGACCATCGAAGGGAAACCCGGCGAGTACCTGGTGCAGATTCAGGGCGCCGATCGCCGAGCACGATGTGCAGGACGTGACCTTGGAAAACGTCTCCATCCTCGGCGAGAAGCTGACGCGCGAGTCCAGCCGGGTGAAGATCGGCGAGAACACGAAAGACATCCGCTTTGTCCCACAGCCCTGATTCAAGGCTGTGAGCTCTTGATCCTCGATGCCCCTGTTTGGGCTTTGGGTGGCACGCCCAAGCGCAGCTTGAGCGTGTTGTCTGTGTGCGATGGAGCACGGTCAAAGGGACCCCAAACGCGATACATCGCGTCTGGGAACCCATACCAGTTTGGCCGTGCCACCCGGAAGGCGGGGGCACATTGCCTGATACGTGCTTTTATGGCGGCGGGAAGCCGAGGTCGTAGCCGGGGTGTGTGGCGAGGCCGATCTGCTCCACGCCTCCCTGGCGGCCGTTGTACCAGAGCAGCCAGCGGTCGCCGGCACGGTCGAAGAGGGCAAACGGCTTGTAGCAGGCGTCGGCGTCCCAGGCGCCGGTGACGGGAAAGAGGATCGGGTTGGCGGGATGGCGCTGCCAGCCGGTGACGCCGTCGCGTGAGCGGGCCAGGCCGATCTGGGCGCGGTTCTCATCGCGAAAGCCGATGTAGAACATGATATGCCAGTCGCCGGCGGGGATGACCTGGCAGGCGGTGACCTTGTGCTGCTCCCAGGGGTTGCGCGGGTCGGCGGCGAAAATCGGATTGTCCTTGTGTTTGGTCCAGTTGATCCCATCGCTGCTCGTCGCGTACCCGATGGCGTTGGGCTCGTACTGCTCGCCCGCCGAGTACCACATTCGGTACTGCTTGGTCTTCTCATCCCACAGCACGTGCGGACACATGACGGCTACCCCTTCCCAGTGCAACTCCGGCGATAGCACCGGCTTGGCGGACGCCCGCGTCCACGTCCGGCCGTCCGGGCTGGTCGCGTAGCCGATCCAGGATTGCTTCGCGCTCTGGCCCGTGTACCACATGTGATAGGTGCCGTCGCGCTTGACGACGGCGGGGCGGTTGATGCGGCCTTCCCAGTCGGAGCCGCGGTTGGGACCCAGGACGATCTGCGGCTCGCTCCAATGGATGCCGTCGCGGCTTTCCACCAGCGCAATCGAATCCTTCGGCCGCCAGGAGAACCACATGCGATACAGTATCGTCCTCCTGGAGCAGGGTCACGTCGAAGCAGGTGCCGAGACTGCCGCCCAGGACCGGATTTCCCTCGTACTTGCGCCAGCCCGCCGAGGCCCCTTCCGTGCGGAGAGGGGAGGAAAGCGTCCCCGTGACGCGCCCGAGAGAATCGGACTGGGCGATCGGGCGGCCGTCGGCGAACACGCGCAGCCCTTTGCCTCGCCCATATTTGTCGCCGGTCTTGTCCCAAAGGATCGTGAGCATCCGGCCGTGATAGAGGACATTGTCGAGGCAGAACCAGTCCCAGGTGTCCGGATGGGACGAGGGGATTGACCTCGACCGTGTCGTCGGACCGGGGGCGCAGGCCCACGAGGCCGCTGATGACCAGGTCGCAGTAGGTCGAATGGTTGTAGTCCTTGCCGCGTTCCTTGCCGCCTTTGCCGGCGTCCCAGGTGCCGTTCTTCCAGCTCTTCAGTCGCGTGCGGGAGAGCCAATCGCCGGTCTGCGGGATTGAGGTTCTCGTCGATCCAGGGGACGATCCGGCCATCCTCGCGCTGTGAGACTGTGGCTCTTGGTATAGATCGTCAGCAGCTTGAAGTAATCGGCCTTCGTCACGATGTCCTGCTGGTAGTTGTTCAGCACGTTGGCCAAGGCCGTCAGCGTCACGGACGTGGCGTAGGGCCAGCTTGGTCCGTTCCACTGGCACTCATGGCCCTGGTAGGAGACGGCGAATTTCGGATGCCTCTGCTCCGCCGTCGTCGGGCCGAAGGGAGCATAGAAGCCCTGCGGGTCCATGAGTTGCTTCCACGCCTGCTCGTAGCCCTGCGTCGGGCAGATTGAAGTACCAGGGCGTGTAGCCGTGCAGTTCCCGCACGTCCACGAGGCTCTGCTTCTCGCGGGGCAGAGTCTTGAAGAACTGGGCCTCACGATCCCACAGCTTGCTCTGGACGAGTTCCTTGATCTCGCTCGGCTTTCTCGCGATACGTTTTCGCGATGTCCTCGCGGCCCGCGAGCGCGGCGATCCTGGCAATCGCCACGGCATCGCCGTACATGTAGGAGTTGATCGTCGCCCGCTTGCCGCTGCCGCCGATGGAGACCTCCATGCCGTCGCGGTCGTCGATCTGCCAGAACAGGCCGTCCGGCTCCCGCCGGCTCTTCTCCCATTCTTCGTAGTTGCGGATCAGGTCGGGCAGAAGCCCGGTCACCGAGTCCTTGTCCGCCGTCACCTGGAATCGGGCCCAGAGGGCATCGGCCGCCCAGAAACTGTAGCTGCGCACGGCGCCGCCTTTGCGGAACCAGAAGACGGCGTAGTCGTTCAGGTATTGCGGGTCGTGGAGCCAGCGGCCCTCGTAGAAATGATGTCCCGCCGCACAGTTGATCGTGTTGTGCTTGCCCGCCCATCCGACCGGCGGGAGAAACTCCGTGATGACGAAGCCATCCGGCGTCTGCTTGATGTGCTTGCGGTACGTCCACCAGCGGAAGTAGTACGTCCGCTCGATATCCTTGTCCGGGCACTCGAACAGCGGAATGTTCGCCTGGAGGAACTGCCACGCCCGGGCGTTCGGGATGTGCTGGACGTACAGTTCCTCATCGTCCTCTTGAATCGGTCAATGTAGTGCTTGAAGGAGTCGGGCTTCAGCGGGAGCTCGCCTGGTGCAGCCGCGAGACTATTTGTGGAAAATACAGCGAGTGCTACGACAAGAAGCAGCGGCCACGATGCGGTTCTGGTTTGAGAAGTGGTTGAATTCATATTCCCTCGATCGCAAGCCCAGTCCATCATCGAAAGCCACGACCTCCTGCGACCCGGCAGGCGGCAGCGCCTCAGGATAAGCCCAAAGGCGTGAGGGAAGCTTCGATCCGACGCACCGCCCGCAAACCTTTCTGCGGCGCAGAACACTCGCCCATGAATGGCGCAGGTCTGGATGCGCTCATCTGCTCCAAGCGGCGCACCTGCCCGGGTGGATATCATCGAAAATGACGACATTACCTGCTCATCCATGAACGAGGCAAGTTTGTGGCGCGTAAAAAATAGCAGGCGGGCTCTTGAAAGATTGGTTGGCGCGGCTATCCTGATACCTGATTTCGCTGAGAAGACCCTTGAGAAGGGCCACCCCCCGCGTTTTCGGGGCCAAAGATGCAGGGAGAGAGGCCAAAATGGGACTTTTCCAGCGGAATCGAATACATCTGAGAAGCCCTCTCGGTGGCAGATCAAGGGCTACGTCAGAGACACTCTCGATCGCTTCTTACTATTTTGGCTCATGAGGCGCCTGGGTGGCTCTGCGGATGGCGCAGAGGGTTCAGGCCTCCCCGGTGTTTCATAGGGAGAGCAAAGCATGAGCACCGATACAGGCCGTGAGAGAATTGACGAAGAAACGACCACAACGCACGGTGGTCCAGTTGGCTCCGGTTACAAAGCCGGGGCAGGATAGGGAGTCGCTTGTCCCATCTCCTTCCCAGGAATCCGCGGACCAGAGCAAGCGGAGGGAGAGGAACGAGTCAAGCGGTTCGAGAGAAAACGCCAAGGAGGGCGCGCGAGGCATGTCGTTGGTTCTCACTTGGTTGCGCCGCCTGAGAAACTACGGCTTGGCCCTGCTTTTCGTGGGGTGGCGGTCCTGCTGCGCTGGGCACTGTTCGGATGTGCTGAGCCCCGGCGCCCTTTCTGGTATTCTACCTGGCATGGGTCGCAGCCGCCGCGTTCGGCGGACTGGGGCCGGGGCTGCTGGCGACGCTGGCCTCCTGGCTGTGCATCGAGCTTCTATTCGATCCCACCGCCAGCCACATCGGCTTCCACGATGTGGCATCCATCGCCCGGCTATTGGTCTTCCTGGCCGGCGGACTGGCCGTCAGCGTCGTGGGCGAGAGGATGCGGCGGACGCGAATCCGCGAGCGCCGGCAGGGGCAAGAGTTGGCCGACGCGAATGCGGCGTTGCGGGTGAGCGAGGAGAAGTACCGCTTTCTCGTCGAGAACTCGAAGGATATCACCTGGACGATCGACCTTCAGGGCACGTGGACGTTTATCAGCGGCAACGTGGAGAAAGTGACCGGATACCGGGTCGACGAGATCATCGGCAAGACCCTCTGGGACTTCCTGGCGCCCGAGTGCCACGATCTCGTCGAAGACAGGCTGCGCCGGCGCGTGCGGGGCGAAGACCTGCCGCCCTACGAGGTGCTGGTCGTGGGCAAAGACGGCCGTCACACGCCCTTCGAACTGCTCACGGCCTCCATCGTCGACGGCGACGGGAACATCGTGGGCGTGCAGGGGGTGTCCCGGGACGTCACCGAGCGCAAGCGGGCGCGAGACGCGCTACAATTCACCCAGTTTGCCGTCGATCACACGGCGGACGCCGCGTTCTGGATGACCGAAGATGCGAAGCTCTTCTACGTAAACGAGGCGGCCTGCCAGGCCCTGGGCTATTCGCGCGAGGAGCTGCTGCAGATGACGGTATTCGACATCGACCCGGCCTTTACGCAGAGCATGTGGCTCGAGAACCGGCGCAAGCTCAAGGCGGAAAAGAGCATCGTTCTGGAGACCGTCCACCGGGCCAGGGACGGGAGGATCTACCCGGTGGACATCCGCGCGAATTACCTCGAGTTCGGCGGCCGCGAGTACGACTGTGCCTTCGCCCGGGACATCACCGACCGGAAGCGGGCGGAGGAGGCGTTGCGGAGGAATCTGGCCGTGCTGGCCAAGTCCCAAGAGATCGCCCATATGGGGAACTGGACGGTCGATCTTGGGACGTGGGAGTTCGAGGCATCCGATGAGGATTTGCGGATCTATGGATTTGAGCCTGGCGCGGTGGTTTCGATGGACCAGGTATTGGCGATGATTCATCCGGATGACCTGGAGAGATACAAGGAGTATGTGGAGGCGATCCTGCGCGGCGGACCGCTGGGAGGGATCGACTACCGAATTGTTTGGCCCGATGGCTCCCTGCACTACGTGCATGCTCTGACGGACAGTGTCGTTCGCGGACCGGACGGCCGGTTGAAGACGGCCTCCGGCATCACGCAGGACATCACGGAGCGCAAGCAGGCGGAGGAGGCGGTGGCCGAGAGCCGCAAGAGGTATCGCGGGCTCGTGGAGAAGATCAACGACTGGGTTTGGGAAATTGACGCCGACGGCGTGTACACGTACGTGAGCCCCCGCGCGCTGGAGCTGCTGGGATACCGGCCCGAGGAGATCGTGGGAAAGACACCCTTCGACTTCATGCCGCCCGCCGAAGTCCAGCGGGTCCGGAACGCCTTTCAACCCATCTGGCTCGAGAGGAAACCTCTGGAGTTGCTCGAGAACACGCTCGTGCGGAAAGATGGCCGCCTGGTCACCGTCGAGACCAGCGGCATGCCGGTGTTCGCAGAAGACGGGGCCTTCCTGGGGTATACAGGCGTCGACCGGGACGTGACCGATGCGCAAGCGGGCCGAGGAGGCTCTGCGCGAGAGCGAGGAACGCTTCCGAATCATGGCCGACGGTTCCCCGAACCCTATCTGGGTGACAAATGCCGAAGGTGAACGCATCTTTGCCAACAAACAGTACCTGGAGTATTTTGGGATTTCCGAGCAGGAGATGGAGGGGGGAGAATGGAAACCCTTCATCCATCCGGATGATGTGCCAACGTACGTCAATTCTTTCGTGTCATCATTGAAGGAACATCGTCCATTTTCCGCTGAGGCGAGGGTCAGACGAGCCGACGGTCAGTGGAGATGGATCGAGTCCCACGCCGAGCCGAGATTATCCATCGAGGGAGCATTTCTTGGATTTGTGGGTATCACCCAGGACATCACCAAGCGCAAGCAGGCGGAACAAGAGCTGCGCGAGTTGAACGCGACGCTGGAGAGCAGGGTAGCCCAGTCGCACGGCGCAGTTGCAGCATCGGGCCGGGCAGCTTCAGAAGCTGACGCTGGAGCTGACGGAGGCGGAAGAGCGGACTCGCAAGCGCCTCGCCGAGATCCTTCACGATGATCTGCAGCAGATGCTGGCGGCGGCCAAGTTCCAGGTGGGTCTCCTGAGCAGCCGGGTCAAGAACGATGCCGAGTCTCACGAGATCGCCGAGCAGGCCAGGGATTTGCTCGGCGACGCGATCGCCAAATTGCGCAGCCTGTCCCACGAGCTCAGCGCCGGTGCTGTCCCAGAGCAACCTCGGCGAGGCGTTCGAGTGGCTGGCCGAGCAGATGCAGAAGAAGTACGGGTTCACGGTCCATCTGGACCTGGGCGAGCGGATCGAGCTGGCGTCGGAGCCGCTGCGGGTACTGCTCTACAAGGCGGCGCAGGAATTGCTGTTCAATGCGAGCAAGCACGCCGGGGTGCACGCCGCGTCACAGGAGATCGCGGGACAGGCCAAGGATCTGCTGACCGACGCGATCGCCAAATCCCGCAGCTTGTCCCACGAGCTCAGCGCGCCGACCTTGTCCCAGAGCGATCTCTGCGAGACGTTCGAGTGGTTGGCCGAGCAGATGCAGAAAAAGCACGGGTTCACGGTCCATCTGGATATAGGCGAGCGGATCGAGCTGGCGTCGGAGCCGCTGCGGGCTCTGCTCTACAAGGCGGCCCGGGAGGCGCTGTTCAACGCGGTCAAACACGCGGGGGTGCGCGAGGCGAGGCTCCGTCTGCGGCATCAACGCGGCCGCATTCGGCTCTCGGTGTCGGACAAAGGCCGGGGATTCGATCCCCGGGAACCCGGCCACAACCTCGGGTTCGGACTTCGGAGCATCCGGGAACGCGTCAAGTACCTGGGCGGTCGCATGAAGATCCGCAGTGCCGTCGGCAAAGGCAGTATCTTCCTCCTCACCGTGCCGGACTCCGACGCGCGGGAACCTGCATTTCCCCAGGAGGCGTCGTCTGTTCCCGGCGGCGCGCCTGTCACGGAGGAATGAACCTGCGCTGCCGGCGACGAGGAGCAACGGCCCGCACGCCGCTCTGCTTCGAGGGGCAGTCCGATCCAGGCTCTCCTGACCTGAAGTCCACGCCTATCTCTCCTTGCATCATCAAAAATGACGACATTGTAATGTCCCGCGGGGCAGGGACACAGGATACGGCCAAGAGGGACCGATGAGAAGCCCAAATTGCGGCCCCGGAACGCGGATTACAGCCGTTCTGCGGGCGTTTTTCCTTCCCGCGCGCACCGAATACACATATCTTTTCGCCGAAACCTGCTCATCCATGAACGAGGCTGGTTCGTCGCGCGTAAAAACTTTATACCGGGCTCTTGAAAGACTGGTTGGCGCGGTTATCCTGATGTGTCCGAGAAGCCCTCTCGGAGGCAGGTGAAGGGCTTTGGTAGAGACGCTCTCGATCGCTTCTTACGGTTTTGGCTCATGAGGCGCCCTGGTGGCTCTGCGGGCAGCGCAGAGGGTTCAGGCCTCCCCGGTGTTTCATAGGGAAAGCAAGGCATGAGCATCGATACGGATCGCGAGAGAACTAACGGGGGAAGACAACGACCGGGCACGGTCGAGCGACTGACTCCGGCCGCAAAACCGGTCCAGGCCGGACCCGGGTCTGTCCAAGAGGTCTCCCAGGAATCTGTGGACCGGGGCCAGCGGATCACGAGCAGCACCCCGGAGGCGCCCCAAGCGAAGATCGGAGACGCGACGCGAGGCAGGCCGGCGTTTCCCGCGTGGCTGGGCCGCCTGAGGTACTACGGCTTGGCCCTGCTTTTTGTAGGGGGTGCGGCCCTGCTGCGCTGGGCTTTGTCGGACGTGCTAAACCCCGCGCCGACTCTGGTCTTCTACCTGGCCTGGGTCGGCGCCGCCGCGTTCGGCGGGCTGGGGCCGGGGCTGCTGGCGACGGTGGCTTCCTGGCTGTGTATTGAGCTTCTCTTCGATTCCACTCCCGGGCAGATCGGCTTCGGTGACCTGGCGGCCATCAGCAGGTTGTTGATCCTCCTGGCCGGCGGAGTGGTCGTCAGCCTCGTGGGCGAGAAGATGCGGCGGAACCGAATCCACGAGCGTCGGCAGACGGAGGAACTGGCCGCCGCGAATGCGGCGTTGCGGGAGAGCGAATTTCACCTGGCGCAGGCGCAGCAGATCGCCCACCTCGGAAGCTGGTCCTGGGACATCGCCGCGGGCCGCCTGTTCTGGTCGGACGAGACCTACCGGTTGTACGGACTGCAACCGGGGGAATCGGTGCCTCGGCACGAGGATTTCCTGGGCTTCGTCCATCCCGAAGACCGGCCGCGAGTGGAGCAGGGCGTGCGGGAGGCGCTCGCGCGCGGAGAACCCTACCAGCTCGACTTCCGCATCGTCCAGCGGGGAGGCCAAGAACGATACGTTCATTGCGAAGCGCGGACCATCCTGGACTCGGAGGGACATCCGGTGAAGGCGGAGGGTGCCCTCCAGGACATCACCGAGCGCAAGCAGCGCCGAGGAGACTCTGAGACGGAGTGAAGCTGCTCTCAAGAGGTCTCAGGAGATCACGCGCGTCAATAATTGGGCGTTGAATTTTGAGACGGGGGAATTGGGCGTCTCGGATCAGGCATTCAGGAACTACGGGTATGAGGTCGGCGCGGTAAAGCCCAAGCTGTCCCTGTACCTGTCTCATATCCATCCTGATGATAAGAAGAAAGTCCAAGAGTATTTGGAGAGCATGCACAGGGGTGAGCTCGGAAGCGCCGAATATCGCATCGTACGCCGGGACGGGTCCGTATGCATTATGAACAGCGTGGTGGACGGTCTGGTTCGTGATCCCCAGGGGCGGGTCGTAGGGGCTTACGGAATCGGCCAAGATATCACGGAGCGCAAGCAGGACCGAGGAGGCGTTGAAGAAGAACCTCGCCGCGCTGGCCAAGTCCCAGCAGGTCGGTCATCTCGGGAGTTGGAGCCTCGATTTCGAGACGGGAAAGTTTGAGGCGTCCGATGAGGATTACCGGATCTATGGATTTGAGCCTCAATCCGTGGTTCTCCTGGACCATATCTGGCCGATGATCCACCCGGATGACGTGGAAAGGTATCGGGAGTATGTCGAGGGCGTGCGGCAGGAGGGACGGCTGGGAGGAATCGACTACCGGATCGTATGGGCCGATGGCTCCCTACATTACGTGCATGCCCTGACGGACAGTGTCGTTCGAGGACCGGACGGTCGAGTGAAGATCGCCTCCGGCATCACGCAGGACATCACCGCGCAAGCAGGCCGAGGAGGCCCTGCGGGAGAGCGAGGAGAAATTCCGCCTGCTCGCGGAGACTTCACCGGCGGCGATTCTCATCTACCAGGGGGGCAAGTACGTCTACGTGAACCCGGCCGCCGAGTCGCTCACCGGATACCGCCGCGCCGAGCTCCTCCCGCAGGCGCCAGGGGACGTCGTACATCCGGATTATCGCCAGCAGGTGAAGCAAATGGCTTCCCGGCGCGCCGGGGGCAAGGACCTCCTATGCACTACGATGTGAAGATTCTCACCAAGGAGGGCCAGGACAGGTGGGTGGATAGCGTGACCACCTCGATCACCTACGGGAATAAGCCGGCCGGTTTGGTTGTTGCCTTCGATGTCACGGAGCGCAAGAGGGCCGAGGAGGCGCTGCGGAAGTCGGAACAAGAGCTGCGCGAGTTGAACGCGACGCTGGAGAGCAGGGTGGCCCGGCGTACGGAGGAGTTGGAGCATCGGGCCGGGCAGCTTCAGAGGCTGACACTGGAACTGACGGAGGCGGAAGAGCGGGAGCGCAAGCGTCTGGCCGGAATTCTCCACGATGACTTGCAGCAGGTGCTGGCGGCGGCCAAGTTGCACGTGGGTCTCCTGAGCAGCCGGGTCAAGAACGATGCCGAGTCTTACGAGATCGCGGGGCAGGCCAAGGGGCTGCTGGTGGACGCGATCGCCAAGTCCCGCAGCCTGTCCCACGAGCTCAGCGCCCCGGGGTTGTCCCGGAGCAATCTGTGCGAGCCGTTCGAGTGGCTGGCCGAGCAGATACAGCAGAAACACCGCTTCACGGTCCATCTGGAGACGGGGGAGCGGATCGAGGTGGCGTCAGAGCCGTTGCGAGTCCTGCTCTACAAGGCGGCCCAGGAGTTGCTGTTCAACGCAATCAAGCACGCCGGAGTGCACGAGGCGAAGCTGCGTCTGCGGCAGCGACGCGGGCGCCTCCGGCTCTCGGTGTCGGATCAGGGCCGGGGTTTCGATGTACGGGGACTCGGCAAAGCCCGCGGTTTCGGGTTGCTGAGCATCCGGGAACGCGTCGAGTACCTGGGCGGCCGCATGAAGATCCGCAGCGCCGTCGGCAAAGGCAGCATCTTCGTCATCACGGTGCCGGACGCGGGACGATCTTCGTGAGCAAGGCCGGAAGAGAACCTGGAAGTGTGAAGTCTGATGGTTGATTGTTGATTTCAAAATCGAAGATCACAAATCACACTTCATACTTGCACGCTACTGCCTTGCGGCGTCGCGGCGCTGCTTGAGCTCCCGCCAAGTGGTTAGGACGATTCCCTGCTTTTTGATGAACGAGCAGACGTCGGGGTCGAGCATCAGGCGCAATTCCGCCGCGCGGGCCTTGCCGGAACCGGAGATGTGGGCGAACACTTCCGTCGGGGCGGTGCAGTGTACGATGATCTGCGTGATGCCCGGCCTCATCTCGGCGAGCAGCTTGAGCAACTGCTGCTTCCTGCCCTCGTAGTCGGGGGCGTTCGTCGGCTGGGTCACGAGGTCATCGATTACCGGCAGTCCTCCTTTCCAAACCCTGTCCCCCAACGCCGTGAGCAGGAGTCTGAGCTTGCCCACCCCGGGGCCCGCGTGCTGCATGTGGCCGCCGATCATGAGAATAGGAATCTTCTTCTCGATGCCGACTTTGACATAGGATTCGATGAACGGTTCGTAGAAACATGTCCCCATGTGGCTGTCGAGGTGAGTCGGCGTGAGGCCCACGGCTTGCGCTTTATCGATCTGGCGCGGATCTCCTTTTCGAATTCCTCCACGGTCGCGTGGTCCAACACGTCCTCGACCCGTTGCCAGAGATAGCCCTGCGGATCGACGAGGCCCGGGGCGGCGGACTGGCCTACCAGGGGTCCCCAGCGGTAGTTGTCCCACTCCGACGTGAGCGTCAAATGCAGGCCGGCGTCTGTCTGCGGATGGTCCTTCAGGTAAGCGGCAATATGCGGGACCCACGGGCACGGCATCATCACGCTCGTGGACGTGGCGACGCCTCCGGCGAGGGCTTGGATTACTCCCTGGTTGGAATCGTACGACATACCCGCGTCATCCACGTGGAAGATGACCACTTTCGTGTCCATCGGCCACCCCAGGCGTTCGGCATACGTCATTTGCTCGCGGACGACGGTCGGTCCGCTCGAGACCAGGCAGAATGTGGATACGGTACAGATGATGGCGCTCAATGACATTGTCTTTCCTTCCCGAACGGATCGTGCCTCGTCGAACGGTTGCGCGGCTCGTTTCCGTTTGTAGTGGGGTCCCCAACGCAGAATTCCGCGTTGGGGGCCCCAGTGACGCCGGAAGGCGTTATCTTCTGCCTTGAAGATATGCCCTTACGGGCACACTACGAACGAGCTTCGCAACCGCAACCGCTTGACGATTTCTTACGGGAGTATTGTAACGACGCCGCGATTTCCGTCTACCCGGAGCCTCTGGCCGGTTCGAAGAATTCTCGTGGCGGCCGGGACGTTGACCACGGCGGGGATGCCGTATTCGCGGGCGATGATACTGCCGTGGGAGAGCAGACCGCCTTGCTCCGTTACAATCGCAGCCGCCGGCACGAAGTAGGGGGTCCAGCCCGGATCGGTGAACGGGGCGACCAAAATCTCGCCCGCATGGACCTGCTCGTTCGTATCCGCCCGCAGGATCACACGCGCTGCGCCGGCGGCAATTCCCGCGCTGGCGGCAACCCCGTGCAGAACGCCGGCGCTCACGTCTGCCACCTCCGGTTCGGGGACATATGTATCGGGGTCAAACCGACCCACCACGACCTTGGGCGGCGTGATCGATTTATTCCTCTCATACTCCGCCCGGCGGTCGGCAATGATCTTGGGCACATCCAGGTCCGCGCCACGCAACACTGCCTCCAATTCCTGCAGTTGCAGGAAGAATACATCGTCCCGCTCTTTGAGCACGCCGGTAGCGGTGAGCCTGGCGCCGATCTCCAGGAGCATGCGCCGCAGCATCATCGTCCAGCGGATGCCTTCGTTCTTGAAGTTCTCCCGGAGGACCGAGCCGCTCCGGGCGGCACGCAGGAAGCGATCGAAGATCATCCGCTTGAGCGGATTGGGCAACTGCCGGCGGCAGCGCCCCTGCAATTGCTCCCGTTGGCGGGTCCGCTCCTGGTGATGTTCGAGGGGGTTCGCTGCGTCGGGCTGGGCCAGGTAGCCGCGCAGGAGCTTCAGAACGTAGTCGGGCGTTTCGGACCAGGGCTGGTTGTGGAGCTCGAGCTCCCCGCGACAGTGGTGGCCGTGGCAGGCCATGAATTGGTCCCAGCCCCTGAGGAACGCTCGGCCTTCATCCGTCGCCGACAGCGTTTCTCGGATAGTGCCCCACGTGTCATGAGAGACCAGCACCCGGCGTACGAGTGAGACCTGCCGTGCCTGGCCCGCCAGTCGCCACAGGTCGATGCCGGCCTGGGCGCTGGCCATGCCGCCCGTATCCGCGAGAAGGTGGTTGGCCAGCGCGCCATCCGTGTCGCCCAGCCAGCGCTCGCAGATCTTGTACAGGAGGGCCAGAGGAGCTGTGGTCAGCACGGCATACAGCAGATCGAACCTGGCAACGCCGTCCTGTATGACCGCGGTGAACCGGTGCCCCAGCTCTTCCAGCGACAGGCGGGAAAAGTCCAGGTCTTGCAGGCGGCAGTTGATCTCCTGCAGCTCCTGTACAGAGGCGCGGGCCTTTTCCTGCCGGTGCGCGATCATCAGACGGATCGACCACGGCAGTCTGAGAAGTATCTTCGTCGTGCTGACTTCCAGGTCCGGCCCATCCTCGGCGACGTCAGAAGGCCCGTCCTCCGGCGCCGCGGCCTGTCCTCCGCCCATGAGCGCGCGGTAGTCAAAATGCTGCCCGCCGGGCAGGTGCCGGATGAGCGCCATTCCCATGCTGGCATTGAAGTACAGACGGCCTGCAACGAGGCGCAGCAGTTTCCTTCTGTCCGTAACTTCGAGACCGAGTATGGTCAGGACCGGTCTCAGGAGCGTGTCGTCGGTGAGATCGATGAAGGAAGCGGTCATGGGCGTCATCACGTCCGGGAGCACTTCGCCGAGGTTCGCATTGGTCCAGACCTGACGCTCCTCCCAGGACTCGGCGCCGGGAACCGCGGTGATGGGCCGGGCTTGCAGGAAGAAGACCGTCGTTCCCTGTACGGCCCATTCCATGTCCTGCGGGCCGCCGAGCCTGGCCTCGGCACGCTTGGCGAGTCGGGCCAGCCGGATTACCGTGCGCCTTTCGACAGATGGCCGAGACACCCGCTCCAGCGCAACCCACTGTTGTCGAATGCCGCCGTGTTGATCGAACACGGTCTCGATTCGCTTGTCGCTTATGGTCTTGGCGAGGAGATGGAGATCGCGCTTTCTTACGAGGAACCTGTCCGGCGTGACTTGACCGGAGACGAGGGTCTCCCCAAGTCCGAAGCAGGCCTCGACGATGATCCGGTCGCAGCGCCCGGTGGCAGGGTCGGTCGTAAACAGCACACCGGAGGCAGTCGCCGGCACGAGCGCCTGGACGATCACGGCCATGCCGGCGGCAGGTTGGCTAAAGCCGTTCTGCTCGCGGTACTCGCAGGCCCGTTCGGTCCAAAGCGAGGCCCAGCATTGCTTGATGGCCGCCAGGCACTCATCAATATCCGTGATGCCCAGATAGGTATCGTACTGGCCGGCAAAAGATTGGCCCGGCAGATCCTCCGCCGTAGCCGAAGAGCGAACCGCGACGAATCCCGCTCCCAGCTTGTGATATTGCGTCTCGATCGCTCGGCGGGTTTCTTCGGCCATGGGCGCCTTGATGATCGCCTCGCGAATCTCCGACAGGATTGACCTCTTCTGCTCAAGAGGGGCTAAGGTAAGGGTGTCCAAAGCCGAGGCGATTTGGGGCAGGATGCCGTTGGTCTCCACGTGCTCCCGATATGCCTCTACGGGAATGCAGAAGCCGGCGGGGACCGTCAGCCCGATCCGGCTCAACCGGACCAGGCTGAGGGCCTTGGGACCAACGGCTTTCTCGTCCGCATTCGCTCGTCCATCTAACCAAACGATCCGTCTCTGGCTCATGTCATGGTCCTCTCGGATGCAATCCGTGCAGGAGACCACAGAACTTGAGTTCTACCGAGTTCAGGACGAGTCGGTTCGTTCGTGAGATTACCGGGTCGTTTTGTTCCCCGACGGTGCCAGTGCCGCAATTCGCAGCTCCAGTCGCTTGATCTCGCGCTTGATGCTGTTCTTGTGGAGCACCTGCCAGGCGAAGATCTTCATGAGACCCATACCAATGAAGCAGGCGGTGAAGATGGTCGCGTACATGATCTGGTACTTGGTCTCGGGAGTCTTGAAGAACACCACGGCACTGTAGATTGCCCCAGCCAGGAAGAGAACGCTGATAACCCAGATCACAGCCGACGTGGCGGCCATCTTCCTGCTGTAAAACTCGCTGAGCATCGAGCGTATGGTATCCTCGCGCGAATCATCGTAGTTGTCGTCCATCATCTGTCTGATTCTCTCATCTGAGTTCATTGTCGGGCTCCTTTACTTGGATGCCTGCTGCCACAGGGCCTTCAGTTCGTTCCTCGCGGCGTGCAGGCGGGATTTCACTGTGCCAGCAGCTCATCGATGATTTGTTCATCTTGCTCTGCCATCTCTACCTGCTTAGTCTTCGCTAATGCCGCATCGGTTCACCATTTTGCGAAAAAGCAGGAAAATATCCCTGACGCGGCTTTCGGCCGGCAGACTTCTTCAAGGGGAGTTTTGGCGCGTGGTTTTCGCTTTTGGGCTTGTTTTTAGCCTGCCGTTTCGTAGAATCAAGGAGCCACAGGGTTCCTATGAGCTTATGTGAGCCGTCGGAGAGGTGTCAGAGCGGCTTATCGAGCGGTCTTGGAAAGGCCGTGTAGGGTTTACCCTACCGCGGGTTCGAATCCCGCCCTCTCCGTTACCTTCTTCAAGGAAATCGGTTTTCCGATTTCCTTGAAGAACCGGCATTGTCGAAGTCCACTTCGTCTTCCAGGGGAGGCCGTAGCAGCGGAATCAGTGTTGACGCCCGCATGAAGGAGTATCGGACGTGACGGAATCGCAAGGAAGCGGGGGGAGTAGGGCTCCCGAACGCGACATATCGCGTTTGGGGACCCGAATCGTTCGCCGGGGGCCGTATCCGGAGTTCACTTGGACGGCCGTACTGCTGGGTTACGGCATCGGGATCATCATCACGATCAGCCTGGGCTATGCGGCCCTGATCCTGGGTTTCTCTCATGAAGGCTCGGAATTGGCGGCCATCCTGGGCTTCGGGATCCTGCGGGGTCTGCTGGGCCGGACCAGCATCATCGAGAACAACATCAACCAGACCATCGCCAGCAGCGTCAACGCCGCCTCGGCCGGGATGATGTTCACGATTCCCGCTCTTGTTCATTCTGAACCAGACCGACTTCAGTCCGCTGCTGATGGTCGCTGCCTGCATCGCGGGCAGCTTTCTGGGCGTTGCCTTTATCATCCCGCTGCGCAAGCAGATGATCGATTTCGAGCGGCTGACCTTCCCCGGCGGCGTGGCCGTGGCGACTGTCCTCAAGTCGCCGGGAGCAGGCGTACACAAGGCGGTTCTGCTGTTGATCGGGATTGGCCTGAGCGCCACCGTGAGCATCGTCAGCCACGTTACCAAGTTCGAGGACCTGCCGCTGGGCCGACACCTCGGCATGCCCGCGTATATGAACGGCATCTGGTTCGTTTCCCTGCTGACCATCGGCGTGGGCTTCATTGCGGGCCGTGGCGGCGTCGCCTTCATCATCGGCGGCTTCGTCTGCTACTGGATTCTGGGTCCGATCCTGGCGGGGATGGGCCTGCTGCCGGTGCCGGCGCAGTTCCCGGACCCCCACGCCGCGATCCCCGAGTATATGCGTTTGCACCTGTTTCGGCCGGTGGGAATCGGGATGCTGGTCGGCGGGGCGCTCATGGGGATCGTCTTTGCCCTGCCTCTGATCGTCAGCGCGGTACGGAGCATGCATAACGCGGCCAAGACCCGGACGGGTCTGTCCCGGGACGAGATGCCGATCCGGTTCCTGTATTTCGGTATCGCGGCGGCCGTGCTGGTGCTGTCGATTGTGGCCGTCTATTCCGTCGAGGGAATGGGTGTTCTCCGCGGCATCCTCATGGCCCTGGTCGGAACGCTGTGGATCTGGATGGCCGGTGTGATCCTGTCGGAGTGCATCGGCCGGACCAACTGGTCGCCGTTGAGTGGCATGACGCTGATCGGTGTGACCATCCTCGTGCTGATTACCCGCGACCTCGGGAGCAAGGGCGCCATCATCTCTTCCGTGATCGTCGGGGCGGCGACGTGTTGCGCCATGGCTAATGCCACCGATGTCATGCTCGATCTCAAGAGCGGGTATCTTGTCGGCGCAATTCCGAGAAAACAGCAGATCGGCGAATTTCTGGCCACCTGGCTGGGGCCCCTCATCATCATCGTCCTTATCTATGTGTTGCATCAGGCCTATGGCTTGGGCAGTGACCGGCTGCCGGCCCCTCAGGCCCAAGCCCTGGCCGGCGTGATCAATGGCATCCTGGGCGGCGATGTTCCCGCCACGAAGTACGCGGTGGGAGCCGTTCTGGGAGTGCTGCTCAGCGCCACCGGCGTCGGCGGGCTGGGCATCCAGGTGGGCCTGGGCTTCTACTTGCCGTTCAACATCGTCCTGACCTACACGATTGGCATGCTGCTGCGCATTCTCGTCGATTGGCGGCGGGGGCTGCGCTACAGCGAGGAGGTCGGCATCCCGGTGGCGGCCGGTTTCATCGTCGGCGAGGGCCTCATGGGCGTCGGCTTCGCCGTATCCTCCGTGGTGGCCGGCATGACCGGCTGATCGAGGTGACTGCATGAGAAGACTCGGTTTCCTTTTGGTGGCCGTCGGCTTCCTGGCCGGGGCACTGGTGTCGGTGGTAAATGAAAGCACCGTGCGGTGGGACTGGTTTATCCCTTCTGCGGCGGTTGGATTCATGGGTGTGGTTCTCGTCCAGATGGGCGCAGGCGGGAGGTTCTCGCGACGGAGCGACTGACGTCCAATCTGCGAGCCATCCAGGACAGCCTCCGCCGGATCACGCAGAACATGAACCAACTCAATGCCGAGAAGCAGTCCATCGACCCGTATGAGGTCCGTCACCGCCTGGATGAGCTGTTCGCGGACGACCTGACCACGTTCATCACGGCCCGCGAGAGCATTGCCTATTCCTATGGGCTGGCCGCCTACGCCGACGTCATGAGTTCCTTTGCCGCCGGGGAGCGGTACCTCAACCGCGCCTGGTGCGCCTCGGCCGACGGCTACGTCGATGAGATCCACCAGTACCTGGGCGAGGCGAAAGAGCAGTTCGCCTCCAGCCTCGACAAGGTCCTCGCTCTTGCAAGTCGCCCCGGGCCCACAATCCGGCGGCAGCCGTGACCCTCCAGCCGGACCAGCCGTAATTCCAGAGCAAAACACCGGGAATTAGGGTGCCATGTCTGCGCTGTCGCAGACATGCTTAATACATTGATGAAAGGCATGCCTGCGCGAGCGTAGGCATGGCACCGGGCCTATGGGTGGCACGGCCAAGCAGCCTTGGCGAGTTGACCGTGTCTTTGAGGCCACGGAACGTATCTGGCAAGCACGGTCAAACAAGTTTGGCCGTGCCACCCGGAGCAGGGGGGTCAGGCCTCTTTCTTGCCGAGCCAGCCCTCCGGCGGGCACATGAAGTCGGGGATCCGGCGGACCTTGCCTTCGGCCGTGACGCAGGCCAGGACGCTGGAACCCTCCGCCAGCAGCAGGCCGGTGCTCGGGCGGGTGAGCTTGTACGTGTGCTCCACCTTGCCCGGCGTGACGTTCGAGCAGGTCGTCTCCAGGAGCAGTTCCTCGTCGTAGAAGGCCGGCCGGCGGTACTTGATCCGCAGCTCCGCCACGACGAAGAAGGTCCCCTGGGCCTCCAGGTCCCGGTAGGCGACGCCGTTGGCCCGGAGCAGTTCCGTGCGTCCCATCTCAAACCAGACGGGGTAGACGCTGTGATGGATCACGCCGCCTTTGTCCGTCTCGGCGTACCGGGGGACCACCGTAATCGTATGGCTCTGAATTGTCATCCGTTCGGGAAGCTGCATAACGTCCGCAAGGATACCAAATGTCAGGCCGTCTGCAAGGGCCTGGCCGCGGCCCGCCGGCCCGGCCACGCCGCCCCTTTGTGTCACGTCCGCAAATTATTCGAGATATGAGCAAAAATTTGCTTTACGGGGACGTCCGGGGCGGTTATAGTAGCAAGTGATAAGTGCAGGCTGAGCCCTCAAGCCCCTGCGTGTTATCTCGCTTTTCCTCTCCCTCCGCCGCGCAGGGGCTTCTTTTTGAATCATCTGTGGCACGGCGGAGGCGAAGTCACCCTCGGATGTCCTGTTTCGGGTTGTTCTCCAATCCGGAGACGGTGGGTGCCATGTCTGCGCTGACGCAGACATGCTCGACGCAACGATGGAAGACATGCCTACGCGAGCGTAGGCATGGCACCCGGCTCTTGGTTCTGAATCTGGGACTTTGGTCATTACCGGGTCCAGTGACGCTCGATTTCTTCGAGGGTCTTGCCCTTGGTCTCCGGAACGAAGACGCAGATAAAGACCAGCAGGACCGCACAGAAGGCCCCATAGAGCCAGAAGGGGACGGCACGGTGGAACGTCGCCACCAGCCAGGAGGCGTCGTCGTTCATCATGGGGAACGTCTGGGACACGATGTAGTTGGCGACCCACAGGCAGATCGTGGCAATCGCCATCGCCCGCCCCCGGATGCGGGTGGGGAAGATCTCCGAGAGGATCACCCACGTCACCGGCCCCACGGACAGCGCGAAGCAGGCGATGTAACCCAGGATGAAGAGGAGCATCCACCTCCCGGTGGTCTGGGTGTAGGCCGCCAGTCCCATCGCCAGCAGGCAGATGCCCATGCCGGTCGAGCCGATCATCATCAGAGGCTTGCGGCCGAGCCGGTCCACGGTCCAGATGGCGATAACGGTGAAAGACAGATTCACCACACCGACCACGATGTTCTGCAGCAGGGCGGCGTTGGTTTCCGAGCCCATCTTCTTGAAGATCTCCGTGCCGAAGTACAGGAACACGTTGATCCCGGTGATCTGCTGCAGGACGGCCAGAACGATTCCGATGACCAGGACCAGCTTCATTCCCGGCTGGAGGAGCTGTCCCAGCGAGCCGGTCTCGTGGCCGAGGGTGTCCTTGATCTGGGCCAATTCGGTCCGGGCCTGATCGGAACCATTGACACGGGTGAGAATGCCCAAGGCTTGGTCTTCACGTCCCTGTTTCGTCAGCCAGCGCGGGCTTTCGGGAACAAGGAACAACAGGACCAGCAGCACCAGGGCAGGCAGGGCCCCGGAGGCGAACATCCACCGCCAGCCGTGGGTCTGGTTCCACGCTCGTCCCCCTGCAGGGCGATGAAGTAGTTCACGAAGAAGACGACGGAAATGCCCGAAACGATGGCGAACTGGTTGATGGAGACCATGCGTCCCCGGATGCGGGCCGGCGTGATCTCGGCGATGTACAGGGGCGAGGAGATGGACGCCGCTCCGATACCCAGGCCGGCGAGGATGCGAAAGAGGATGAAGGCCGTCAGCGTCGTCGGCACGGCGGTTCCGATCGCGGAGACAAAGAACAGGATCGCCGAAAGGATCAGGACCTTCTTGCGGCCGAACCGGTCGCTGATCGCCCCGGCCCCGGCCGCTCCCAGGGCGCAGCCCAGCAAAGCACAGCCCATGGCCCAGCCTTCCTGCTTGGGACCGAGGCCGAAATGGGTCCTCAACGGGCCGATGGCGCCGTTGATAACGCCGGTGTCATAGCCGAACAGCAAGCCGCCCAGGGCGGCCACAATGGTGACGAGAAAGACGTACGTCATGCTGCCGATCTGACCGCCCGCCAGCACGGCACCGCGGTCCATGACCGGTCCACTTCCAGCCGTCATTTCAGGACTCTGGCTCATTGTCGAAGCACCTCCGTCACACGGGTTCTGACGCATTTTCCGGAGCGGCTTGTCATCCTGAACGCAGCGAAGCGCAGTGAAGGATCTGGCCTGCGAATGGGAGGTTTCTCAAAACCGCAGCCCAGATCCTTCGCCTTCGGCTCAGGATGACAAGTCCTCACAAAGCTCAGTCAGCCGTATGGCTACTCTTTGCAGTTCTCCAGCGCGTGTTTCAGCGCCCAGTCGATGAACATCGCGTAATTGTCGTTCCGATAGCTGCCGTCGAGGTTCTTGCACTTCTCGCGGGCGGACCCCATCTGGAGGACCAGCGGGCAGGCCTTGTCGCCCAGGGTTTGCAGCGTGCGGGCGGCGTGCAGGACGACCACTTCGCGCCCGTCCAGCAGGCCTTGGGCCAATACCGGCAGGGCATCGTCGCACGAGCCGAGCCGGCACAGAACACCGGCCGCCGTAAAGCGGACGTTTGGACTGGGGTCGTCCAACACCTTCTTGAGGGCGTCCATCGCCGGCGCCGCTTCGGGGCCGAGGGCCTCCAGGCCGACCGCCGCCCAGTAGCGCACGGCGCTATCCTCATCCTGGAGCAGATCCGCCAGGGCCGGGAGGATTCGGGTTCCCTCGCCCACGAGTTCCGCCGTCGCGAGAATCCGAGCCTGTGCGTACTTGCGCGGGTCGCGCGCCATCTCATACGGCGTCGAGCCGGCGGACCGGATGTGCATTTCCGCCTCCGGCAATAGCTCCGTGTCCTTCGTCCGGGCCATCCAGTCCCGCAGTTGCTGCCTCATGCGGCTGAGGGTCTGCGCGTGGGCGGGCGAGCCGGCCAGGTTCTTGACCTCGTTGGGGTCGGTGAGCGTGTCGTACAACTCCTCGACGGGCTTGGTCGGCTCCCACAAGAGCTTCTCAATCCCAGCCATGCCGCCCTCTTTGGCCACCCGCCGCAGTTCCTGCATGATCTCGGCCTGGTCGCAGTAGTCGCTCGGCTGGATGTAAGGCAGGTGCGGCATGAAGTTGCGGATGTACTTGTAGCGCTTGTCCCGCACGCACCGCGACATGTCGTACGCCTCATCGACCCGGCTGTGGGTCGCGAAGATGTACTCGCGTGGCTTTGCCGGCGTCTGGCCGAGGAACGGCTGCCCTTGCATGTGCGGCGGGATCTCCAATCCCGCCAGGCTCAGCACCGTCGGGGCGAAATCGACGAAGCTGACAAGCTGGTCCGTCTGCCCGCCGGGGGCGTACGGCGCGAGGTGCTGGTGCCGCCCGGGGACGCGAACCATCAAGGGGACGCGGAGCCCCGTGTCGTAGAGCGTCCGTTTGAAACGCGGCAGGCCCAGCCCGTGGTCGGGAAAGAAGAACACGATCGTGCTGTGCGCCAGTCCGTCCGCCTCAAGCTGCCCCAGCAGGTCGCCCACCTGCTTGTCCATCGTGGTGATCAGGTCGTAATAGCGGGCCCAGATCTTCCGCACCATCGGCGTGTCGGGGTAGAAGGGCGGCAGCGTGAGCACCTTCGGGTCGTGCCGCTCCTCGGGCTTGAGCTTGGAGGTGTATTTCTCGAAGAACTCCTCATCCGAGCCGTTGATCTGGCCCTGGTGCGTGCAGGTGATGTTGAAGACGCTGAAGAAGGGCGTGCCGGTGGGCCGATTCCGCCAGTGGGCGGTCGGGCTCGAATCGTCCCACATCGTCGCGTCCTTGAAATTGTAGTCTTCCTTGAAGTTGTTCGAGCAGTAGTAGCCGGCGACCCGCAGCCGCTTCGGCAACGGCTCGATCTGTTTCGGGATGCGGATGGCGGAGCGGAGGTTCTGCGTCCCGAGCGAGGTCGCATAGACGCCGGTGATCAGGCACGACCGGGCCGGCGAGCAGACCGGGGCGGTGGAAAAGGCGTTCGTGTACCGGATCGCCCGGCCGGCGAACCGGTCCAGGTTCGGCGTCGTCGCGTACGGGTCGCCCCAGCAGCCCAGGTAGGGACTCGTGTCCTCGCAGGTGATCCAGAGGATGTTCGGCCGCACCGGCTGCGGCTGCTCCTCGGGCGGCAAAACGGGCCCGGGGATCGGCTCCATCATGCACCCGGCGACCGTCAGCATTGATGCGCACAAACCCGCCTCCTTGAGAAACTCGCGGCGAGTGTGAACTGAAGACTCCATTGTGTTACTCCATGCTACAAGTTTATCAAACTGTGCCATCATACCTCATCACCAATGGAATCCTCCTGTGCCCTGCACATCCTGTGCGGCGGCCATTATAGTTGTCGGCCAGCCGGGCGACAACCCGCCAGCATATCTACCCAGGGCAATTGCACGTGGGCGTTACGCACACCTGTGGCACGGGCATCCTGCCCGTGAGAGTCTGTGGCATCGGCATCCTGCCGATGATTCATGGGCTGGAAGCCCATGCCACCTCGACACCATGCCCACATGCAATTGCCCTGCATATCTACCATCCCAGTCCGCTTCGGAGTCATTGGCTTTGTTTCGCACGACAGGCATCGGATTGGAATGCTGGAACGATGGAATAGTGGAATGATGGGTATTTCGCCCGCCGGCCAACTCTCCGAAATTGGGTTCGTTTTGCACAATCGGCCCCCGGGTCCCGGCCGGACTCGGCCAAATTGGCTTCGTTTCGCACATTTCGCCCGATGGAGGCCCGGCCGGGCCGAATTGGGTTCGTTTGGCGCAATGGAGTCCACCTGTAGGGTGGGGCTTGCCCCACCGATCCTTGCCCACGGGTGCAAATTCGGGTTCGTTTCGCACAACCAGCATCGGATTTGGATGGTGGAATGATAGAATAGTGGAATGATGGGGTACATAGGAAGTGTGAGGTGCGGGCTCGCTGTTTCACACTTCAAACGTGACACTTGAAACCCCTCCAATTGGCGTTTTTGTACAACCGCCTACCGCCTTTCGGCTGTCTCGATGTCTCTGCGACTATATAATTTAACCATAATAGGACGCTTCTCGATGGCCGCCTGTTGACACAAAAAGCCAAAATTCCGCAGAAATGTCATTGCGAGCGAAACGCGGCAATCTCTTCCTACGACAATAGCATGAGAGAGCCCAGGACCAGAAAGCCAAGACGGATTGCCTGAATCCGTGGTTCTCCGCCGTCCTGGAATCCTCCCAGCCCGTGCCAAAAGAGCCCGGCGGCAGCCCCGGCCAGCAGGACAAGCAACAGGGCGATGATGATCAGCCACTCCCTTGGGCCGGGCATGGCGAAATAGCCTATCATACTCAGCAGCGTCCTCCACCAGGCGCACGCGTGGGGCCGCCTGTCGCGTCACCGCAGGCGCATGCGCCCAACCCGCATTCGCGTCCTTTCTTTCGGACATCTTCCGGGGTGTCCCTCCAAGACAGGATTATGGCGGCGGGGGGACGCGAAAGGCAAGGGGAAAAGCGGCCGGCGCAGAACTAAAGGCATACGGTGCTGCTTGCGGGTATGATTCCGGTGACCCCACACCCAATGGGACGCAAAATAAGTAAGGCGTCCCCGAAATTCCCCGGAATTCCCAAGAGCAAGAAGACCGCGAGAAGCGGGAAGACCAGGGTGGTTCTGATTCGGGAGACTGTAGCAACGGCAAAGGGGGTCGACGCTCAACTCTTTACGCTGTGTAAAGAGCTGAGCGTCGACCCCGAGACCCCGAGGCAAACGCGATTCATCGCGTTTGGGGTCCCCACGCCCTCGCCACGGCGGCTGGGCTCCATTCAGCGCCAGGTCGTTACGGTTGCGGTTGGACCGTGGCGCGGAGCTGGTTCTCCAGATAGAAGAACGAGCCGCCGGTCCAGCCCTTGATGAGCAGGTCGACGTCGCCATCGCCGTCCACGTCCCCGGCCAGTGCCTCGTGGCACGGCTGATCGGCGAGGATCACGTGTTCCTTCCAGGACCCCGGACGCTTGCCTTTGCCCGAGGTGTTTTCGACGAGATAGACTCTTTGCGGGAGCTTCGAGAGCGGGCCGACGGCGCTGAGCACGTCCCAGTCGCCATCGTTGTCGTAGTCGATCACCGCCAGCGTGTGGAAATCCTCGGCCGTGCGCGGCTTGATCCAGTGGAGGGCGAACGTGCCCTGTCCGTCCGTATTCTCCAGCCATGCGACCCCCACTGCGCCTCGGTGGTCGCATTCCGACTGCACCACGTCCATATCGCCGTCGAAGTCCATGTCGCGGCAGACCGTCTTCACCGCCGCCCCCCAGGGCCCCTGAAGACCGAGCAGAGTATTCGCGTGTTTCTTCCACTGGAGGGCCTTGCCGTCGGCGTTCTCGAACCAGGCCTGAGCGGCCGCCACGTCCAGGTCGCCGTCGCCATCCAGATCGGCCGCACTCTCCGGGGCCGTCGCGGCGTGGGGCCGGTATCCGGGGCCGCCGATGTCGTGCCTTGCCCACGGCTTCGTGGCATCCGCCGGCGCCTCATACCAACAGACCCCGTCGTTGCCGCTGGTGGAGAGGATGTCGAGCTTGCCGTCGCCGTTGAGGTCCACGGCCTGCAGGTCGTGGCAGTGGTCGTCCGACACGGCGATGTTGTGCTTGCTCCAACCGGCGCCACGCCCCTGGTTCACGTAGAGCAGCGTGCTCGACACCAGGTCGAGCCATCCATCGCCGTTGACATCCAAGGCACAGGCACCGCCGTAGAAGATGTCGTCACGGTCGATGTAGTGTTCGACCCAGTCCTCGGGACCCCTGTACTCGAACCAGAAGAGGTTGGGATTCTTGTGAACATTGCCGACGGTCCAGTCCAGGTCCCGGCCCCAGTAGTCGAGCACCCGGCGGCCGGTCGCGTTATCATCCGCGCTGAGGAGGGCCGGCTCCCGCCGAAATCATCCCGCTTTCTCCCCCTGGGCGGTTAGGCTGCGCCTGGCGCGAAACAGACGATCCTCCGCGCGTTGTGGGTCGCCTGCCTCCCGATACGCTGCGCCGGCACGCCGCAACGTGAGCGCCATGTCGCGATATTGCTTCGCCTTTTGGAACAGGGCCGCCGCACGATCGAACGCGGCGGCGGCGTCGGCCGGATGGCCCTCCCGCATGAAGATATTTCCGATGAGTCGCTCCCGGGCGGCGAGCAGTGCGACATTGGTCACGGGATGCTTGTCCGCTTCGGCCAGCGCCATCCTGGCGCGCGCCGGGTCGTCCTGTGCGCAGGCGATCGTTCCCTTCAGCAAAACGGCCTGAAAACGGTGGCTTTCGTCGGGCGACGCCGACAGCACCTGGTCGGCCAGCGACAGCGCCTGCTCCAGTTGGCCTTGCCGTTGCGCGAGGGTCGCCTCCAGCAACAGCACGTCGGCGGGATTGCTCCCGCTGCGTTGGAACGCGGCCCTGGCCTCGGCCAGCGCGGCACTCGCCTGATCGAGTTGTCCCAGGAGGATTTGGCACAGCGCGAGGTTGTAGGCGGCGTTGCCGATCTCCGTGGCGTCGTCCATGGCGTGCGCCCGGTTCAGGGCTTGGCCGTAGAGATCGGCCGCCCGGGCCGTCGCACCGTCTTCGAAGGCGGCCCGGGCCAGGTCGCTGGTTCGGGACAGCTCCTTGTCTTTACGTGGCGCGGTTGGCGGGGTGGCGCAGCCGACCAGCGTCAGAAAAGTCAGGGCGATGATGAACCATCCTCATGGCACAACCTCGCTGGGGGGGATGCGTGTGTTCGGCCGGCGCTGCTCGATGTGGCTGCGGATCGGCCAGACTTTTTCGATCCCTTCGATCAGTCTCTTCAACTCCTGCACCGTCTGCTGCGTCTGCAAAACCAGCCCGGGGAGATCCTTGGCCTCACTGGCAAGGGCCTCGCTAACTGCAGACAGATGGGCGCCGGCAACCTGCACGTCTTTCAAAATGCCCTGGAGCTGATCCATGGAGACGTTGCCTTTGTCGAGGACATCCTTCAGATCGTCGGCAACGGCCGGGTCGGCCAGGAGCTTGCCGACGGCGCCTTGGCCCTGCTCGACCCCCGCGACCAGGCCATCAAGGCGGGCGATGAGCGTATCCAACTGCCGGCGGCTCTCGTCCAGATGGATGCCCAGAGCGGTCCAGGTCTCACCGCTGGCGTGCCATTTCGCGCCGACCGTGATCCACGTGTCGACCGCCACGCTGAACTTCTCCAGAACCGGCAAGACCGTACGGCGGACTTCGTCAACCGTGGCTTCCATCGTCATCGGCAATTCTTTGCAGACGATGAAGGCATTCTTCGAGGGTAGCGGGGGGCCCTCGCCCCGCGCGATGTCAAAGTACGCATCGCCCGTCGCGACAAACTTCTTCTTGACGACCGCAAACGAACCCTCACGCAGGAATCGGAAGAAGTCGCCGCGGATGCGTGTCTCGGCTTCCATGCGACCGGTTGGCGTAAGGCGGACATCGGAGACCGTGCCCACGAGCGTGCCCAGGAAATACACTTCCGAGCCTTGCCGGATGCGCACGGCGCCCTCCTCGGGCAGAACGATCCGTAACGCGACAGTGCGCCGGAACCAGCGCTGGTTGTAGGCCGCCCACACGAGGACGGCGATCAGCACCAGCACAACGAGAATGACGAAGGTGCCGGTGATTTCGTTGACGTGCTCGAATTTGAAGCGCTGTTTCATCCGACCGCCTCCCGCTCGATCTCCGGGACGGAGCGTCGCGTGGGATGCCGCTGTGCCGCCCGGCGGCCCGCCGCGGCCGTCACGTCGTGAAATCTCAGGATGTCGATCGATTGGTTCATCAGCCGAGGTACGTCAAGAGGGACACTACCGTGGAGATCACAAACAATCCGGCCACGGAGCGCTCCAGCGCACGCTGCGTAGCCTGCGGGACTTCGGTCAGCGACGCGCCGACGCCCAGCCCGCCGATGCAACACGAGGCGCTGGTATACAGGCTGGGCAGGATGCTCTTGCTGAGAACGGCGAGCACATCTTTGGGACGAATCGCGCTCGACACGTTGTTCGCCAGCAACAGCAAATCACGGCTGCCTTTCCCCACGATCGCTCCGAACACATACCCGCTCGCCAGAGCGACCAGAATAAAGATGATCGTCAGGCAAAACGTGGACACGGCGGCGCCCAGCACGCGCGGCAGGACGAGAGAGAGCAGCGGCGAGATTCCCTGCGCCTCGAGCGCGTGAACTCGCCCGTCAATCTTCATGATTCCCAATTCCGTCGCCATCACACTGCCGCTGCGAACGATCACGACGAGGCTGATCAGCACCGGGCCCAGTTCGCGGACCATGACGCCCACCAGCAACGGCCCGAGCAGTTGGGACTGTCCTGCTTGCCCGATCCAGAACACCAGGTGCAGCACCACCGTGATTCCGACAAAGACCGCCACCCCGCCCACAAACCCGACCGCCTCAATGCCGATCGCCGCGATCTGCCGCACCAGCTCTCGGCGCACCGTGCGCACCCACGATCGTGGCCGAATACCGACGTAGAGCACGGTCCCAATCACCGCCGCCGCATGACGCAGCTCATCCCACTGTGCCCAAACCATCTCCCCCAATCTGCCGAGCGCATGCCAAAGCGTTTTCGGAAACCCACCCGCCATTTCGGTTCACCCTGCGAAGACAGCGTGGTTCTCAGTTCACCGCTGGAAATATGCTACGCCGAAAGCTCACCTCTCTCCATAGGGTAAAACCGTAGCCGGCATTATCGGTCCGGTCGGGTCTTACCCCAGAGACAGAGGGAAGCGAAAGGCTGTAACGGCATCTCGGACCGTGCAGGGCATGATTGTCTCCTCTGAGGTACGTGGTCACACGGCAAGCCAGGGCTTTCGCCCTTGCTGCCGTTGCCGAGAACCACGTGATCCTGAAGGACATTCTGGCAGAAGATCACGGGGCCGGGACGATCTTGGCGTCGCGAAGGCTGCGGACCGGTTTTCCTGTGGCATCGGCCAGCTCGGCGATCAAGGTGTAGTCGCCTGGTGCGGAGGGGACCAAGGGCCGGAAGGTGACCGTCTGACCGCCCAGGCCGCGCACCGTGCACCCTTGCTCCTGCGCGGCCACGGTGTCGGTTCCTTTCATCCACAGCAGGCGGACCTTGCCGGTCCAATCGCTGTACAGGTCGTTGATAACCACGACCTTGAATTCGTGTTCCTTGCCGGCGGGCAGGTCCTGGCCCCAGTAGTCGAGCATCAGGCCGACCGGTGAAAACGCATCGCGGACGTACTTCTCGAAATTCGGCTCGAAATTCAGCTTCTCCAAGTCGAGGAAATCGTCGCTGGTGGCCCCGCCTTCGGGCCGCGGCTTGTCACCGGCGCGCGAGTATCCCAGTCCGCAGAAGTGGAGCACGCCGGCTGCCTGGCGGTGGCCGCGCCAGAACTCCGTGAGCGCCGCGACGTAGCGGCCGTGGAGGTGCCGCCGCTGCTCGACCGTCGAGTTGGGCCCCAGGAGTGCCTCGTAGATCTTGTCCGTCAGGCAGGTGAAGCTCCCGTCGCGGTTGAGCCACAGCCAGTCGTACTCGTTGATGATGACCGGCACCCGGAGTTTCTCTTGGGCTTTCTGCAAGTGGGGCGTGCCCGAGACCTTCTCCATCTCCTTGAGAAAGAACGGATTCTTTCCCTGCCAGCCACGACTGAACAAGTAGGGGTGCGACTCGACGCAATCCTGGTCGGTCTGCGGCTCGGCCCAGCCGTTCTCCCACGGCCGATTCGAGAGGTCCAACGAGCGGACCGCCATGAGGGCTTTGCCGGTCTCGGGCGTGTGGCTTTCGTTCTGGGCGTCCCAGATGACCACGCACGGATGGTTCCACCGCTCGCGCATCCATTCCGTGTACTCGGGAATGATCTTCTCGGCCGTCGGGTTCTCCGGGGCCTTGCCCAGCAGCCAGATCGGGAACTCGTCCTGGATCAGGAAGCCGACCTCGTCGGCGATGTCATACCACATCTCCGGCGGAAAGCCGATGCAGTAGCGGATCGCGTCCCAGTGCATGCTCTTGAACTGCTGATGCAGCCGCCGGACCCACTGGGCCCGCCACGGCTTGTCGCCCCGCTCGGCGTCCTCGAAGAACCGGTACGCGCAGACATTCGTGCCCCGCATGAAGTAGGTTTTGCCGTTGAGAATCGCCCGGCCGCTGCCCTTGTCGAACCGGAACGACCGCATGCCGAAGCGTGTCTCGGCGGTGTCGCCGCCGGTGCTGACCTTCAGCCTGTAGAGGAACGGGTTCTCGGGGCTCCACAGTTGGCAGTCCTCGATGGGGATCTCCACGCTGAGCGTCGGCATCGCTACCGGCGGAATGGGGAGTTGCTTCAGTGTACCCACCAGCCGGCCGCTTTTAGCCTCGGTGATCTCGTAATTGACGGAATCCTGGCTCGAATCCTGGGACCGGCGCAGCTCCGTGACCACTCGCACTTTGCCGGCAGAGATATCCGGGACCACCTGGATATTGTTGATAAATGGCTCGCCGGCGAGGATCAACTCGACCGAGTCGTAGATGCCGGGGATATACAGGTACTTCTCGAAGTCCCAGCCGCTGGGAACGTCCGTGGGCCGGGACTCGCGATCGGCGCCGACCCGGATGACAAGCTCGTTCTGCTGCCCGGGGCCTTTCAGGTGCTGCTTGACATCCAGCAGCGCCGGCGTGAAGCACGGCAGATGCTCGCCAACCACTTGACCGTTGAGCCAGACCTTTGTGCCGTAACGGGCCTTGTGGATCTTCAGGAGGGCGACAGGGGGGATCGCTCCATCGACGGTGAAGGTCCGCCGGTACCAGAAGGCCTGTCGTTTGTCGCTCTTTTTCCCGACCTCGGCAAAGGCCGGCTTCGCCATATCGATCAGCCCCGGCACAGGGACAGTATGCTCGAACTGCTTCGGCATGGAGTCCATAGCCCCTTCGGCCACCTGCCACGTGCCGTTGAGGTCGATCACCCGCCTGTTCGTAGTGACGCCGTCAGGCGTTTCTTTCGATGCCCTTATGGGCACACTACCAACCATCGACGTGGACGCTCCAACAACCAAAAGCACAAGCACACTTCTCATGATCTGCTCCTTAACCCATCCGATAGTATGAGCGCGAGCGCCCATGACTTAAAATCACGGGCAGAGCCTGCCCCCGCGCAGGCGGGGGATGCCCGTGCTACTTGTCCCCTGTCTCCTGTCCAGGTGCCTCAACGGCACACGCTTTGCGAATCTCATCAACGAAGTCGCGAAAACAACTCAATTTGGTTTTTGCCAGACTATAGACGATTTGAGGGTCAATCTGCTCGTATCGATGGACAATGAAGTTGCGAAAGCGTACCATCTCGGCGTATCGATCAGCATCTTTCAAAACCCCCATTTCCTGCAGCCGCTTGAGGTTCCGTGCGGCGGTATCCTCCGGCGACAGGCGTCGAGCGGCCAGAATCCGTTCTGCCACGTCGATCATGCTCTCGACCGCAAGCTGCAAAGCCCGCTCCACCGCCCGTCGCAGCATCGAGTTGCCAGCGAACTCAGACAAGTCTCCCAGGGGCCAACTCTGCAGGTCGGCCAGGGTCTGCTCCAGGAAACGAAGCTTGCTTTCGACTACGCCGTTGCTGGGCATGAATACCCCCTGTAGGCAAGCTGCCGGGCGCGCCAGGCCATGAGATCCTCGTACTCGGCACAAGTCCGGACGTAAAACTCGGCGAAATCGTCTTCCCGGCCGGGTCGGATGAAGAGAACACGTCCCTTCAAGACCTCGTGCCGCAGCACGGGTCCCGCCGTGTTGAGCACCGTCAGATCGCCGGTGACACCCAAGGCGTCTTCGACCCTGCCCACGATTTGTAGAAGGACGTCCGCATCCTCGGCGTTCGCGTGAGCCAAGGATACGGCAACGTCGAGATCGGATCCCGCGTGGACAATGCCATCCCGGGCCGAGCCGAAAAGCATCGCATACTCGATGGACTCAATATCGCCCAGAATCGTGGCAAGACGCTCCAAGTCAATCGGCTGGGATTCCCTCGCGGCCGATCGAGTCGTCATCCGACGTTTCCGCGGTCCCGCTTTCACACCATCATTCCACAAACCTGATGCTTGCCGTGTATCGTGACCGAGCCCAAGACCTTGCCGACTATAGGCCGCTCATCTGAAGATGTCAAGCCAGTGCGGCAGTATCGGCATCCATCGGCGCCCAGGCACTGACCTGTGCTTGCGGAGCGGCATTCCTTGTAGTATACTCATCGTGCACCGTAGCGATAGGGCAAACGTTGCCGAATACATTCTGGTCCGGTTAGAGAGGGCGCTGATATATGCTTACGAAATACCTCCAGGCCGCCATGAGACACGCTCGTTACGAGATTCTAACCGACGACCAAACGTACTACGGGGAGATTCCCGAATGCGAGGGCGTGTATGCGAACGCGCCGACATTGGAAGAGTGTCGCAGCGAGTTGGAGCAGGTCCTTGAGGATTGGCTGCTGTTCCGGATTTACAGGAATCTTCCGCTGCCCAAGATTGGCGGCGTCCAGTTGACGGTGAAGAAGGAGATGGCGGCCTGATGCCTCCGTTTGGCCCCATCTCGAGGAAGGACTTGATCCGCGGTCTGCGCACCGCTGGATTCGATGGACCCTACAAAGGCGGCAAGCACTCCTTTATGATCAGAGGCAATCTGACGTTGACCCTGCCCAATTCCGCACCGACGGGACATCGGTCGTGAACTGCTGGCCCGCATCCTGCGGCAGGCGCAAATCACGCGCGAGGACTGGGAGCAGATCGGTTGAGCTATAGTTTCCGACCCAGGGCTTCGAACATGGCCAGCACGTTTTCGGTGGGCGTGTTGCATTGGATGTTGTGGATGGGGTTGAAGATGTAGCCGTGCTTGCGGCCGAAGACCTTCACCCGGTCCTGCACCTGTTGGCGAACTTCGGCGGGCGTGCCGAAGGGCAACGTCTGCTGGGTGTCCACGCCGCCGCCCCAGAAGACGATGCGGTCGCCGAACGTATCGACCAGGTGCTGCGGGTCCATCCCCTTGGCGGAGGTCTGGACGGGATTGAGGACATCGTAGCCGGCGTCGATGAAGCCCCCGATCAGCGGCTCGCACCCGCCGCAGCAGTGTTTCAGGGTCTTCCACTTGGTGTGGGCGTGGACCCAGTCGTTGACCTGTTTGGCATAGGGCAGATACAGATCATAGTAGGTGGCGGGGGAGCAGAAGAGGCTGTTCTGTGAGGCGAGGTCTGTCCCATCCATAAATACGACGTGGACCTTGTCGCCGACGGCCTGGTGGATGCGCTTGAGGTTCTCCACGGCGATCTCGGCTTGGCGGGCGAAGACTTCCCGGATGTACTCGCGCCGGGTCACGGTGCTGATATACCACTCCTCGATATCCCGGATGCCCTTGGGGTCCTTCATCCAGGGCCCGGGGACCAGGGCGATGTCGCCGAACGCCGTGCCGGGAAAGCCGGCGGCGATGGCCAGATCGGTGTTTCTGTACAGGTCGTCCGCCAATCGCTCGTAGTGCCGCAGGTTCTCCTCGCTGACAGGCCCGAATTCTTCGAGATTATCGGCCGGATCGAGCTTGGCGTCGTCAATTGGCTTCTGGCGGACGATGGAGTCGAAGTAGTACCCGCCTTTAGGCATCCGGGCCGACGCCGGCACCGAGCGGTCCCCCTGGGGGTACATCAGAATGTCGCCATTGGGCTGCGGACTGGTGTTGAAATCGGCCGCGACGAGCACGTCCGTGCCGTCGAAGGTCCGCCAGGGCTTCCAGCCGGTGTTCTCATAGCCGAACATGTTGGTGCGGTTGGGCAGGTGGACCACATCGATCCCCAGGGCCTGCCGCAGGTCGGCGGCCATCTCGCCGAGCATCTGGTACGGCTCGGTGACCTTGACCCGCGCCCCGGCCTTGTCGAGGCCCAGCGCGCGGCGCAGGTTGGCGATGACGCTGACGTGGGCGCCGGAACAAGGTGTCCCGCTCAGATCGACGGGGACGCGGTCTGCCGGCTGATGATTGAGGGCACGCAGCACCCGCTCGCGACCCGTCAGGGGAACTTGGGGAGATTGCTGCGCTTTGCTCGCACCGACACGTTTGGCTGCCATGGTTCGCTCCTGGATAGTCAAAAACCATATGCATGACCCGCAAGGGCCCGTGCATTATGCGGAGGAATTGTAACGCGGGGCGACGCGGAGCGTCAAGGCCGCGGCATGCAGCGGGCAGGGCAATGGCGAAGTCGCCGAAGGCCCTGCCCCCGTATGTCATTGCGAGCGAAGCGAAGCAACGCCCCCCCGGATGAGCAGGGTTTCCAAACGCGGCTTGCCGTTGGTTTTGCGAATGCGATGGATTCCCTCGCCTAGCGCCGAGGACTCCGCTTCACGCTGCCACCCTATGCATGTCTTGCGACTTTGGTTTGCCCTTGAGAATTCGTGTGGTGGATCTTGACTTCACGGGACGTGGGTGATAAATTCGAAGGTTTGTTTTTTTCGGGAATCCAAGGAGTTGTTGCGTGCAAGAAGCTATTGCCAAAGCGGATGCTTTGATCGAGGCGATGGGGTATATCCGCGCGTTTCGCGGGCGCGAGGTGGTCCTCAAGCTCGGCGGCAGCGTCCTGGACGATGAGGCCGCCCAGCGCAACCTGCTGACCGATGTGGCCTTCATGGCCACGGTCGGCATGCGGCCGATCATTGTCCATGGCGGCGGCAAGGCCATCACCCGGGCGATGAACGACGCGGGCCTGGAGCCGGTCTGGGTCCAGGGCCGCCGCTATACGGACCAGCGGACGCTGAACATCGTCGAGCACGTGCTCGTGCACCAGGTCAACGAGCCCATCTGCCGCATCCTCGAGGAGCTGGGCTGCAACACGATGGGCCTGCACACGCTCAGCAGTTGCGTGCTGACGGCGGAGATGCTCCGCCTGCCGGGCGAGGAGGGCCGCAAGCTCGACTTGGGCCTCGTGGGCAAAGTCACCGAGGTCAACGCCAAGCTGCTGCACACGCTCTGCGGCGACGGCACGATTCCCGTCATCTCCTCGACCGCCCTGGACAAGGCCGGCGGCAAGCTGAACGTCAACGCCGACACCGCTGCCGGCAAGGTGGCGGCCGCGGTCGTGGCGGAGAAGCTCGTCATGGTCAGCGACACGCACGGCATCCGCCGCGACATCAACGATCCCGAAAGTCGTGTCTCCAGCCTCAACGAAGTCCGGATCAAGGAGATGATCGACGCCGGCATTATCACAGATGCGATGTTCCCCAAGGTCGAGGCGTGCCTGATCGCGCTGGAGGCGGGCGTCAAGAAGGCCCACATCGTCGACGGCCGGATCGCCCACTCGCTGCTGCTCGAAATCTACACGGAAAAGGGCATCGGCACCGAGATCGTCAGGCAGTGAGCCTCGCACAGCGAGAGATTCGCAAAGGTATGACTGTGTTAATTACGAATACATTGTTTGCTGAAGTTGGCTTTGCACGTGGCGAGGGCGTCCCGCCCTTGCGTCGCGAGGCCATCTTGGCCTTGCTCTTTCACGGAGCGGCGTGTCCCTGGCCCGAAGCGCGAGGGCAGGATGCCCTCGCCTCAAAGAACAAGGGCAAGATGCCCTCGCCACGAGCCGGGGAGGGCCGCTTCCTTGGGCACGGGCTCAAGGGGCCATTGAGGCGTCTTCCCGTCGCGACGTGAAGCAACCATAATGCCCAAATCGATTTGAAGATCGCGAGGATACTCATGACGACACAAGAGACCATTGGATTGTTCAATCAATATGTCATTGCCAACTACGGCCGGCTGCCGCGGGTCATGGTCAAGGGCGAAGGCTGCTACCTCTGGGACGCCGACGGCAACAAGATTCTGGACATGTTCCCCGGCTGGGCCGTCAGCGGCATCGGCCATTGCCCGCCCAAGGTGGTGGAGGCCGTCCGCCAGCAGGTGGGCGAGCTCATCCACATCGACAACACGTTCTATTCCGAGCCGCAGGGCCGGTTTGCCAAGATGCTCAGCGAGCGAGCCTTCGGCGGCAAGTGCTTTTTCTGCAACAGCGGCGCCGAGGCGAACGAGGCGGCGCTCAAGCTCGCGCGGCTGCACACGCCGAAGGAGAAGTACAAGTTCATCACGTGCGAAGGCAGCTTCCACGGCCGGACCTTTGCGACCGTGACGGCTACGGCACAGCCGAAATACCACGAGGGCTTCCTGCCGCTGCTGCCGGGTTTCGTCTACATCCCGTTCAACGACGTCAAGGCGCTGGAAGCGGCGTTCACCGACGAGGTGGCCGCCGTGCTGGTCGAGCCGATCCAGGGCGAGGGCGGCATCAACGTCGCCAGTCCGGAGTTTCTGCGGGCCATTCGCCGGCTCTGCGACCAGAAGGGGGCGGTGATGATCCTCGATGAGGTGCAGACGGGCATGGGCCGGACCGGCAAATGGTTCGCCTATCAGCACTTTGACGTTGAGCCGGACATTATCACGATGGCCAAGACCCTCGGCGGGGGGGTCGCCATCGGCGCGATGATGGCCAAGGCGGAAGTGGCCGCCTGTCTGGTGCCGGGCAAGCATGCCTCGACCTTCGGCGGCAATTGTCTCGCCTGTGCCGCCGGTATCGCGACCATCGAGACGATTGAAGAGGGCAACCTGCTCCAGCACGCCGCCGAAATGGGCCAATACACCCAGGAGAAGCTGCGGGCACTGAAAGAGAAGCACGCCGCCATCGACCACGTCCGCGGCATCGGGCTGATGATCGGCATTCAGCTCACCCGGCCGGGTGCCCAGATCGTAGCCAAGTGCCTGGAGAAAGGTCTCCGGATCAACTGCACCCATGATACGGTGATTCGTTTCATGCCGCCGATGATCGTGACGGCCGAGCAGATCGACGAGGCGGTGGGGATTCTCGATAGCGTCCTATCGGAGGGTTGACGATGGAAGATTTTCTGGCGATCAGCGAGTGCTCCGTCCCGGAGCTTCACGAGTTGCTCGCGGAAAGCAGCTCGCTCAAGGCGTTCTACAAGTCCGGCCGGCGCGACTTGTGCCTGGTGGGGCAGACGTTGGCCATGCTTTTCGAAAAGCCGAGCCTGCGGACGCGGCTGAGCTTTCAGGTGGCCATGACGGACCTGGGCGGCCATCCGATCTACGTCAAGCCGGAGGATATCGGCGGCATCGGCAAGCGCGAGCCGGTCAAGGACATCGCCCGCGTGCTGAGCCGGTACGTCCAGGGCATCATGGCCCGGACCTTCGAGCACCAGACGGTCCTCGACCTGGCCCGGTACGCCGATGTCCCCGTGATCAACGCGCTGACCGACTGGTCGCACCCGTGCCAGGCGATGGCGGACGTCCTGACGATCCAGGAGCACTTCGGCCGGATTGCGGGCATCAAGATCGCCTTTATCGGCGACGGCAACAACGTGGCCCGCTCGCTGGCGTTCGCCGCCGGCAAGCTCAACATGAGGCTGGTCGTGGCCTCGCCGCACGGCTATGAGCTGGACGCCGAGACGATCCAACAGGCCAACGGCTTCACGCCGGATTGCACGTTTCAGGTCTGCGACCCCTACACCGCGGTCGCCGGCGCCGACGTGATCTACACGGACACGTGGGTCAGTATGGGGCAGGAGAACGAGAAAGCGAAGCGCCAGAAGGACTTCGCCGGTTACGCAGTCGATGCCAAGCTGGTCGCCGCCGCCCCGAAGCACGTGAAGATTATGCACTGCCTGCCAGCCTATCGCGGCTACGAGATCACCGACGAGGTCGCCGAAAGCCCCGCGTCGATCATCTTCGACCAGGCCGAGAACCGCCTGCACTTCCAGCGCGCTCTGCTGAAGAAGCTGATGGCGTGACGCGAATTCGGAACGACTTGCGCCTGGCGTGGACTTTGTCATCCTGAGGCAAAGCCGAAGGATCTGGCCACCGAACATGAGGTTTCTCTCGCTCGCAGCCCAGATCCTTCGCTGCGCTCAGGATGACAAGTGGCACCCAATGCCTGTTCTTCCAGCGTGCCCTCAGCCCACGCGCACTTGAGGCATGGGTTAAGGACCCACCCTACACGGGACGCAACGCCGAATAAGAGCTATCCGTTGTCCGAGTGGTCGCCGTTCTGACGGAGCAACTCTACCGCCTGATCATACTGCCAATCATCGATGATCTCCGCCCGACGAAGGCGGCGCAGCACAATCTGCTCGCAGTTTTGCGCAGTTTCGGATTCGGGCGGTCAGCACGGCGAGGAATTTGTCGAATTGCTCCTTGCTCGGCAGATCCGGCCACAGGGCCACCCGTCCGCCGGGGCCTTCAAACACGACGATGTTCACAAACGCCTTGACCGTCGAAATCCATTCCAGAATCACGATGATCAGAAGAAGTCCGCCGAAGCCTGCCGCTGCACCCGGGACTTCGCTTCCACCGATGACCGCGAGGGGGACAAACGCCAGGACCACCACGCTGCAGAGCACAAGCACTGCGATGTGTGCCGTCGGCGCCCGCTTCATGCGCAGTGGCTCCGGCGAAAAACCTTGCAGATCGAACCGATATTCGTGAAAAGACAAGCCCCGCCGGTACTCGGCCTTGAGCTTGTTGCCTTCGATGGTCAGCGTCTGTTGGCCGCGTAGGAATCTCTTCTGGACTATCATACAGGTCGCTTCATCCATCGGTTTTGTCCCTCAGTGTGGGCCGGTACCGACCTTTGAGGCCGTGGAAAGTCGTAGGATGTGTACGGCCCGACTCTTGCTGCTACTCCTCCACGCTTGGATTACCGGGCCTCCCGGCGATTCCTTTCTGTTCGAGCAACTCCACGGCCTGCTCAAACTGCCAATCATCAATGATCTCGGCGCACCGCAGCAGCCGCAGCAGGTCGTGATCCTGGGGTTGGGTGTTGCGGATTCTGGCGTCCAAGACCGCGAGGAATTCCTTGAAGCTTCCCTTGTCCGGGCGGTCGGGCCATAGGACGAACTGCCCGCCGGGACCCTGGAACAGCACGACATCGACCGTTTCTCTGGCCACGGAAAACCAGACCAGCGCCGCAAAGACCAGCAACAGGATCCCCGACGACATGAACGGGGGAATGTGGTCCACTCTTACCTTGCCACTCATCCCGGCGGCCAGCAGGACGGTACCCAGCACTGTCACAACGCCGGCTCCGACGATTCGGGCGATGGGTATCCGTTTCATGCGCGTGGGATCCGGCGAGAAACCGCGCAGGTCGAAGCGGTACTCATTGAGGGACAGACCCCGTTGCCATTGCACCTTCAGTTGGTTGCTTGTCAGAGTCAGGGTCTGCCGGCCGCGCAGAAAGCGTCTTTGATCGAGTTGATAGGTCGTATCATCCATTGGGTCCCATCCTGCCATCGGAGCTTTTCCCTCGCGCTGAGAAGAATCTCTTGCCGATTCCTATCTATCGTCACGGGCACCAAGGTGCTTTATTGATTCTCAGGTACTCAAAACAGGGATGGCGCAGCTTCGGGTGGCACCGACAAACTTGTTTGTCGGTGTTGCCATGGAGGAGCCCGCTCTTTCAAAGCCCCATGGACAAACAAGTTTGTCCATGCCACCCAGGCATGTGGTTTGAACATCGGAGAGACAATGGCCCCAAGGTCCGCATAATGCGCCGCCTCGTGGGGCAGGGAATGGGTGCGGCGAGGCCCGTCATGTCTCCGGGTGGTCCCTCTTGTGTTCGAGCAATTCCAGCAGCCGTAGGGTGCGTATCACGCACCGCTTTGAGTCGCAGGGGACGGTGGAATGGTGCGTGATACGCACCCTACCTGTTGAGGGCGTGACACGAATTCGAAACGACTCGAGTCTGGTACGGACTCTGTCATCCTGAGCCGCAGGCGAAGGATCTGGGCCTCGGAGGAGAGATCCCTTTCATTCGCAGCCCAGATCCTTCACTTCGCTACGCTCCGTTCAGGATGACAAGTGAAGATTCCATCCGAGATCAATCCCGCGTGCGGAGGTATTTGAGGATTTGCTCGCGGGGTAGCAGGTCGCCTTGGGCGGTGTATTGCGCGATGCGCTGGTGCTCGGCGGTGATCAGCACCGACCCACGTTCAGAATCAAACAGTGACGTTGGGCTGTCAGGCTCGCGTGGGTGAAGGCACGCTGTAGGCGTGACGTCTCCTTTTCCTCTTCTGCGCCCGGATCTTGACCAGGCTGTACGTGAGGAGCGGCAGCTTCAGAAGCATACCGGCGATGTCGCGGCCATCGACCAGCCCGATCCGCCGGGCCTTCCTGGCGATCCGCAGGAGCTGCGGTACATCATAGAACTCCGACCGGATGCGGTTGCGGATTTGCTTGAGCTCCTTGGGCCCGAACTTGTCGGAGTACACGGGGCCGCCGGTCCGCTCGTAGTAGTAGCCCGGCGTCGTCTCCACCACCTCTTTCAACGGCGAGAACTTCTCGATGCGGAGCTTCTGGAAGCTGATGGTATCCACCCCGATCTCTTTCGCGAATTTCGGGATGTAGAGCATTTCCTCTTCCGTCTCGCCGATGTTGCCGTAGATGAAGTACCCGTGCAGGAGGAAATCGTATTGCGTCAGGACGGCGAGGGCCTCCCGGATCTGCTGCTGGGTGATGCCCTTTTGCAGGTTGCCCAGGATGCGATCGTGCGGCGACTCGAGGCCGAGCAGGAAGATCTTGAAACCCGCCCGCTGGGCCTTGTCGAGGAGCCGGCGATGCTTGGCGACGTCGATCCGGGCCTGGACCACGAACATCTTCCGGATCCCGTTCTCGAGGATCAGGTCGCACAGTTGTTCGGCCCGCTTGGGGTTCGTGAACATGTTGTCATCGCTGAAGAGCACGATATCGGCCGTGACCGTCTTCAACTCTTCGATGACGGATTCGATCGGCCGCTCCGTGTACTCCCTCTTCTGGCCCAGGGGATTGAGGCTGAACGTGCAGAACTTGCACTTGAACGGGCAGCCCCGCGTCGTCAGGACCGTATCGAAGGTCAGACGGCTGAGCCGAATGCCACCCTGAGTCCAGCAATAGTCGTGCCCTCGGAGAGACCGATCCGGATACGCAATGTGCGAAAGGTCGGGCAGAACCTGGTTTTCGTTGTGCACGATCCGGCCGTCGCGCCGGTAGGAGAGCCCGCGAATCTCCTCCAGCGGCACCCCGGTCACGAACTGCTTGATGATCTCTTCCCCCTCGCCGCGCACGACCGCGTCGATGTTCGGACACCGCTCGAACAGATATTCGACTTCCAGGGTGGCCTGGTAGCCCCCGACGACCGTGGTGATCTCCGCGGGCAGTTGGGCCACGAAGTCGAGGATCTTCTCAAACTGGGTGTGCCAGCGGACGCTGACGCACACCAGATCGATCTCGCGGCGGATGAACGCGCTGAGCGCGGCGGGGTTCTGGAGAGCTCTCTCGTAGCGAAGGTCCAGGAGCGTGATCTTGCCGACGAGGCCCTTCATGCTCGCGGCGATATACTCCAAGCCGGTTGGCGGGAATAACCCCATCGCGGCCACCGAATCACCAAAGTACGGATTCAGGGCTAAAACATGCTTGTATTTCTTCATAGGTGTGATGTAGACTCATAGACGCCGGAATGCGAAGAGCGTGCGGGCCGGGCCGCCCAGCTCACTCAACCGCGGTCTCGTTCGCCTCTATTCCCGACCGCCACAGGGACTTGGATTGGCTTGTCGCCGGCGGGGCGGTGCACGCGGGCGGTTTGGTGTCTCCTTTTCCTTTTCTCGATGCGGCTTCCAATCATCTGCCCCACGATGATCGGCAGCTTGAGGGCGGTGCCGGCCATGTCCCAACCAGTGACCAGCCCGATCCGCCGGGCCTTGCGGGCGATGCGCAGGAGTTGCGGCACGTTGTAGAACTCCGACCGGATGCGATTGCGGACGCGCTTGAGCTCTTTGGGCCCGTACTTGTCGGAGAAGACGGGACCGCCGATGCTCTCATAGTAGTAGCCGGGCGTGTTCTCGACCGCTTCCTTCAACGGCGAGAACTTCTCCACGCGGAGCTTCTGAAAACTGATGGAGTCCAGCCCGATTTCCCTGGCGAACTTCGGGATGTAAAGCATTTCCTCTTCCGTCTCGCCGAGGTTGCCGTAAATGAAATAGCCGTGCAGGTGGAAATCATATTGCGTCAGGACGGCGAAGGCCTCGCGGACCTGCTGCTGCGTGATCCCTTTTTGCAGTTGGGCCAGGATGCGGTCGTGCGGCGACTCGACCCCGATCAGGAAGACTCGGAAGCCCGCCTGCCAGGCCTTGTCGAGAAGCCGGCGGTGCCGGGCGATGTCCACCCGCGCCTGGACCACGAAGGTCTTTTGAATCTTGTTCTCGATGATCAGGTCGCACAGTTGCTCGGCACGTTTCGGATTCGTGGCGAAATTGTCGTCGCTGAAGAGCACGGTATCGGCCGTGATCGTCTTGAGCTCCTCGAGCACCGATTCGATCGGGCGCTCCGTGTATTCCCTCTTCTGACCCAGGGGATTGAGACTGAACGTGCAGAACTTGCACTTGAACGGGCAGCCGCGCGTCGTCAGCACCGTATCGAACGTATGGCGGCTGAACCGGATGCCGTCGCGGCCCCAGTAGTACTCGTACCGGCGCAGCGAGCGATCTGGAAAGGCGATGTGGTCCAGGCCCGGCAGCGCCTGGTTCTCGTTGTGCACGATCCGGCCGTCCCGTCGATAGGAGAGCCCGCGAATCTCCTCGAACGGGACTCCGGTCACGACCTGCTTGATGATCTCCTCGCCCTCGCCCCGCACGACCGCAGTGACGTTGGGGCAGCGTTCGAACACGTCCTCGACTTCCAAGGTTGCCTGGTAGCCGCCGACGATGGTGGTAACTTCGCGGGGCAGTTGGGAGATGAAGTCGCAGATCTTCTCGAACTGCGCAGCGCCATCCGACGCTGATGCACAGCAGATCGACGTTCTTGCGGATGAAGTCGCTGAGGGCCCGGGGGTCTTGAAGGGGTCTTTCCTGCCGCAGGTCCATAACCGTGATCTTGTCGACGAGCCCTTTCATGCTGGCGGCGATGTACTCCAAGCCGGTGGGCGGAAACAGTCCCCGGGTATCGGTCGAATGACCAAAATACGGACTCACTGCCAAAACATGCTTGTATCTCATCATTACGGAAGTATAACCGTAGGCAAAAGAGCATACAAGATGCTGCTGAGAATAAATCGGGCGAGGGCCTAAGGCAAAGAGGCGTCCTTGTGCAGCAATCCGCCCCGGGCGGAGTCGATGGTCACGGTGAACGAGCCGCTGCCCTGGAGAATGAACTGCACCCGCACGGCCTCCATGCCGCTGATGGTCTCCAATTCCACGCGCTGCGGGCGGCATTCAACCGCCTCGGCCCGCTGGAAGAACCGATCGGTTACGCGCCCGCTCGACAGGACCTTGATACCATCGCCTTTGATGGAAACGACATCCGGCGGGCTGATCTCGTGGTCCACATCCTGGGCGGTCCGCGTCGGCATCATCCGCTGGTTCTCCACCGTCACCCAGACTTTGAACAGATTTCCGCCCAGCGGCGTCGCGGTCACGTCGCTGATCCGCAGCAGCGGCAGCGTGCCCGCGTGATAGAGCGTGAAGGCCATATTGCGATGGAGTTCCTCTTCGAGCAAGAAGGACGGCGGCGTCCGGCCCCATTCCTTCTTGGAGCCCCCGATCTCGATCGCGCCGTACGTGGGATGGTTGCAGGGCTTCCAGGGAACGAAGCCGTCGCCGAGGAGGACCTGCTTGATGAACTCCGCCTCGTCCTCGTTGGACGGCGTCTTATCGCCCTTGTACAGGTTTCTCTCCGTCCACATTTCATCGGTGTACGCCAGGATGCCCCGGCCGCCGTAGAGCCAGGTGTCCTCATCGCCCCAGGTCGTGTAGAGGTCTTTCCAGGTGATGATCGAGCGGTAGTAGGGCAGGATGCGCTCGCCCCGTTGGCCGATGATCTCCAGGAGCCGCTCGTCGGCGCTCTTCATCGCGCCGCCTTCGCGGCCGGGCCCGCGCAGGATCATGCCGCCGGAGTTGTGGTAGCACTGGGCCGCCGCGATATTGGGATGGGCGAGCACGAAGTCGGCGACGGCCCGCGTCTCCGGCTGTGAAAGCGGGTACTCCCGGGCGCCGTATTGGATGTAGCTGGGCTGCCAGTCGTAGGGATAGTTGCGGTTCATGTCGTAGCCGCCCCGGCCGTCCTCGTTCACCCGGCCGTCGCCGTCGTTGTCGATTCCCTCCCAGCCCAGCATAGTGTACTCGCCCGGTTCATCGGGCTTGGCCCGGATCATCAGGTATTCGGGATAATCCGGGTGACGCTTCCAGCGGCCCTGCGGGTCCTTGATCCGCATCTGCGTGATGCACTGCGTCGCCGTTGAGGTCCTCGCAGTCGTCCTCATCCGCGACGCCGTCCCGGTCGTTGTCGGTCGGCGCGGAGCCGCCGCGGGAGGACATCGCCCCGTTGCAGTCGCGGAGCCAGCGGTCCCGGCCGTCCGGATTGACCATCGGCATGAGATAGAAGACGTAGTTGTCGAGCAGGGCGGTGACCCGGTCGAGCCGGCCGTACTGATGGCACAGGTACCAGGCGGTGTAGGCGACGACCTCGCCCGCCTGGACCTCGTTGCCGTGGATGTTCCCATCGATGTACATGCCGGGCTTGCGGTTCGGGATCGCCGACCTTCCGGGCCGTCACCTCCAGACACCACAGGTCGCGTCCCTCCGTGGATTTGCCGATGGAATACAGTTCCGTGAGGTCGGGAAAAGCCTCGTGCAGATGGGCCAGAATGGACCCGAGGCTCGCATGGTCGTAGAACCGGTTCCACACGACCTCCACCTTGCGGGGGTACGAGGCGCCCAGAGCGGGCAGGCGCGCGATCCGCCGGATCGGTCGCCTTGGGCTGGCCGCCCGAGGCCGCCGACCACAACCAACACGCGAGCATCGACGCAACTACACCGACGCGAATCTGGGATATGGATGTCATGGCCTTTGCCTTTTGTAGGGTGGGGCTTGCCCCACCGATTCTTCCTGTCATATAGGTCATGGTAGGGCAAGCCCCACCTTACTTGTTCTCCGCCGCTTGGAGCAGCTCGATGGTTCCTTCCGCCTGGCCGCCCAACATGGACACGACCTTGAAATGGATTTCCTGCCGGTTGGCGGCGTGGATCGTGTACCGTGCCTTGGCGGTGCCGCCGCTGCCGGCGATCGTGGGCAGGAATGTGGTCCTGGCCCCGGCGAGGAAGCACGTGGGCTCCAGGTCCACGATCAGCCGCGTCGGGTAGACCTCCTGCGTCGTCTCGCCGTGGGCCAGAGCGGTCGGGAGAAAGCCCGTATTGACCACGTGAATCTCGATGCCATAGATCGAATCGGCCAGCAGGTGACACTCGATCTTGCCGACGCCGATCCGCGGGAGCCGGCGGGCCAACTCCATCAGGAAGTCTTCCTGTTTGGCCGCCACTCCGGCGAGCATCTGTGCCGGCGGATTGGTCAGCACAAACGGACGATAACCGCCCACCTCGACCCGCTGGCCCGGGAAATCAGGCTGCTCGACCGCCTGCCACGGGACGAAGGCCTCCGGCGCATGCTCGTCGAACCACTTGAGCTGCTGGCGCTCCTCCGTCGCCTCGTTTCTCCTCCTTCTTGGCCGATTTCTTGTCTCCCTTGGCGGCATTGGGATCGGAGGAATCATCCTTCTTCTTATCCCGATCCTCCGCTGTGCGTGCTCCGTCCTCCGCTTTCTTCGGCTCCGAGAGCCCGCGGGCGAGCGCCACGTCCCAGGGCCGGACCGCCAGGGACAGCCGGCCGCGCTGGAAGTACATCCAGTCGCTGAAAGTCCCGGGCTCGGAGATGCTCTCCATCTCCTTGCTCAGCCCGATCACCTTGCGGTAGAGCTTACCGAATACCTCGTAGTAGCCCACATCCTTCTCATCGATGGCCTCCATCGGCTTGGAGCGGCCCGGCGACTTCGCGGCCTTCGGGGTCTTGCGCAGATTGTCCGCCGCCCCGTAGGTCAGGACGATGCCGATATTCGTGTGCGCCACGACGAAATCCGCCAAGGCCCGCGTTTCGACCTGGCTGATGGGAAGGACGCCCGCCTCCGGCGTGAAATACTGGTAGTTGTGCGGGAAGCTGCGATTGAAATTGGCGCCGCCGGGGCCCATCTTCGTTCCACCGCTTATCGTGGTCGGTGTCGAGCCCCTCCGGCAGCAGCTTCCAGGCGCCCTTTTCGCCCTGGAGCGGATCGGCCTTGAGCAGCAGCCGTTTCTCGTTCGGGTCGAGGATGTACTCGCCCTCCTTGTCCTCGATGCGCATCATCGTGATCAAGCCGTCGCCGTTGAGGTCCTCGCCGGGGTCCTCATCGACGAGCCCATCATGGTCGTCATCGCGTGGCGTGTTGTTGCCGCTCCTCTCCATCTTGGGACTGGCAAAAAACCGCTCCCGGGCATCCGGATTGAGGCAGGGGACCACGTAGATCGTCGTCTTCTTCAGAAGCTCCGCCGTTGGCGGGTCCTCTCGATACTGCTGCATCAGGCGTTCGATCCAGGCCACGGTGGTATACGGCCCGACCAGGTCGTTGCCCTCGATCCCGGCGACGACCAGCACCGCCGGCCGCGTGCTGCGGTTCTCGTCCGACCCGACGCCGATCTCCACGAGCCAGACCTGGCGTTTCTCGCGCGACTGGGCCAGCTCGCGGACGCGCACGAGATTCGGGTCCTGCTGCGCCAGGCCGGCCAGTTGCTCCGTCATCGACCGGGAGTTGGTGTATTCCGCCGGCCACACTGGCCCCAGGAACACCCCCACGAGGAAAACCGATAACAATTGTCTTCGATAGGATCCGAGGTCCACGGGGTCACCCTTAATTAAGCGTTCCCACAGTTGTTGCGAGCGGCCCCACTTTACCGCGTCATCCTGCGGCCGGCAACACGCGGTTGGCGCCAATCTGGCCCGTCGCAGGCTCGGAGCGGCCCTGGAATCCGTGCGCATCCTTGGCTACAGCCCACACAGGGTCGTAACGCGGATTATTACGGGACCCAGCCGTGCCCCGCGCGACCGCGTGGGAAAAGGGGACATTCTACTTTTTCCCTTGCTGTGGTGCTGCCGGGCTTGCTCGCGGCGCAAAAGTAGAATGTCCCCTTTTCCTGGCGCTCACGGCTTCGGGCTGAATACCAACTCGCTTGAGACTACGGCCCAGCGCTCGTCGGTGGCCGTGAGGAACCAGATGGTCGCCTCTTGCGGCGGGGCCGGCGCGACAATGTGCGAGCCCTCGACCTGGCCCGGAACCGTCTGCCACTGCCGCTTGTTGATCGGTCCCGTCTCCGTCGTGTAGTGCAGGGCGGCCTCGACCAGCTTCGTCCTGGGCCGGACCTGGGCCAGCACCTGATCGTTGACGATACTGGGAGGCGAGACCATCGGCAGCGGCTTGCCGCCGCGCAGACAGTTGTCGATGAAAAGCCCGATCTCGGCAGGCGCCCAACCCTGCGGGTGGCCGTGCGGCATGTTCACCGTGATGCGGACCTGGCGCCGGCCTTTCACCAGACCGTAGGTCTTGGCATAGCTGTCGAGCGGATAGGCGAAGTCGTTCGTGCCGTTCATGAAGAGCACCGGCATCTGCCGCCGAGCCGATGTACCGGGAGGGGTCCCATAGCCGGACCCACCTGTCCCTCTGCTCGGGCGTCATCTTCGCGAACTGCGGGAGCCACACGCTATTCTCGTGCAGGAACCCGCAGCCATAGACCGGCACCGCGGCCTTGAACCGATTATCCACGCCCGCCACGATGCACGTCAGATACCCGCCCCAACTGATCCCGGTGACGGCGGTGCGTCCGGCGTCGACCTCCTTCAAACTCCGCAGCAGCGAATGGGCCAGGATCACGTTGCCCACCGCATGATACGTCCACTGGTCCTGGGGCGGCTGGTCGATCGCGCCGAACTTCGTCTCGTCGCTCTGGTCCGGCCCGCCGTCGGCCAGGCGTTTCTTGTCCGGCCCGCACCCGGCCAGATCCATCGCGATCGCCGCGTACCCGCGCTTGGCCCACAAGCTCGGCCCACTCCTTGAAGCGCGGTCCCGCCGCCCCCGTGCACCAGCACGACGCCGGGAAAGCCCCTGCGCAGGAAAGGGGACTTCACTTTTCCTCGGCTGTTGTGTTATCGGGATTGCCCGTGGCCGAAAGAGAATGTCCCTTTCCTCTCCAACGTCGCCGGACTGGCATAATAGGCGAACACGTGAGTCGGTTTGCCCTTGTAAGCCTGCCCCTCGTAGAACAGCGACCACACCGGCCCCTGGCGGTCCGCCCACTCGTATTGCGGCGGCTGACTCAGAGCGGCCAGGTCCCACGGCGTGGTGGCCGGCAGCGACTTCGCCGGGTGAATGACCTGTCGCTCCGGCCGCAACATCGTACACCCGGACCCCGCCAGCAGGAGGGAGACCCACAACAAGCATGTCACACGCAAGGATCGCAAATCCACGTCAGCCTCCCGTTTCCAGCACTCACTGTCTTCCAGGAACCGCGCCGGCGATCGTTCGCCGCCGGTCACGGCACCGATCATAGCCCGCTCCCTCGCCCACGGCAAGCCAGAGGCGGAGCAGGTGGGGCCGCCGCAGGGCGGCGGCGTCCAGTCCCAAGCCAAGCCGGACCATTAGGACCGGCGTGACGGAAACGGCGTGCCTGCCGTGGGGGTCGTGTGTTCGTGTTCTTCAGTCGTGAGCATCGCGCGCGCGACGCCCAATGTCGCTGGGCCATCCGGGAGTAGTCGAGAGTGTCGGGTGTGTCGGTCGGCAGGTGATAGCGGGGGTTGCGGAGGAAACTGGTGTCCGTCAGCATCAACGCCGGATAGCCTTGATCCCAGAAGGAACTGTTGTCCGAGAGACGAATCGCATGCACGGATTCCGGCAGCACGATGGAATAGAGGGGAAACCGTGTCGCCTTCTTGAAGCCACGCCGGAAGGACCACGCCAATCGCCACGATCGGAAGTTCCCGACCGCCGCGAGGAAGTTGCCTCGACTGTGTCGTAATGGGCGCCGAGGATGAGGATGCCTGTTCCTGGTGCCGTCCCCGGCATCTCAGCGATCAAGTTCGCGACCTCTACATTGTGGACCTTGTATGGCTGTCGCTGCACGGCGTAGCCGGATTCAGATAGTTCGCACGTGATGAGGGATGCGGCGGCGTCCAACGCACGGGCCGACCCACGTGACGCGGCCCGATCAGGCCTGCGAGTCGATCCACGTGCCGGCGAAGACGCTCGGCTAACTCAGGATGGCTCCCTGGCTCTGATCCGGGCGGAGTTGTCATCTGGCCTCGCGGGGTTCGGGATCGCCTTATTCTTTTCTTCTCTCGGTCGCGGCGACTCGCTCTTCCTCCATGCCTTCAATGATAGCGCCCACAGGCGGCGAGATCAAGAGTCAAGCGGAGTCGCCAAGACGTTGTCGGCGGCGTTCTCTTCCAGCCTCGCTGCGACTATGTCGCCGGAAGCATAGGTCCTATCAGTCCTATCCACTATCTTGACTTCGAAGTACCGCTCGGCCCGGCCGCCGACGTGGCCGTTAGTGCTCTCGATCAGGATTTGGGCGATTTCCCCGAGGAACTGAGCGCGGAACTGACTCTGGACGGCCAAGTTCAAGTCGCGGAGGATGCGGGAGCGGGCTTTCTTGACCTCTGCCGGCACCTTCGGTTGCATTCGGGCAGCAGCCGTGCCTTTTCGCGCTGAAAAGACGAAAACGTGCATCTTGGCGAAGGCGATTTCGTTAGCCAAGGTGACCGTTTGGTCAAAGTCGGCATCCGTCTCACCTGGGAAACCGACGATAATATCGGTCGTGATGGCGGGGCGGTCCAAGCGACTACGAATCAGGGCCACCTTGGCGCGGAAGTCAGCCGCTGTATAGGGCCGCGCCATGCGGCGCAGGACAGCGTCGGAACCGGACTGGAGCGATAAGTGCAGGTGCGGCATGAGGTTGGGGTGCGCGCAGAAGACGTCGAGCAGGGTCGGCGTGACATCCGCCGGGTCCAAAGAGCTCAGGCGGATGCGGGCCAAGCCTGGGATTTGGGCGACTTGGTCCAGCAGGGCGGGCAGGTGCGGGTTCTCTGCGGTCGGCCACTTGCGTCGCGGGCGGCGATGTGACATCCGCCGGGTCCAAAGAGCTTAGACGGATGCGGGCCAAGCCGGGGATTCTGCGACTTGGTCCAGCAGGGCGGGCAGGTGCGGGTTCTCTGCGGTCGGCCATCGGTGCCGGCGGGCGGTCGTCTGGCCGTAAGAGCCGATGTGGACGCCGGTTAGGACGATTTCCTTGTGGCCGGCAGATACCAGGGCCTCTGCCTCCGCCAGGATTTCTTCAGAATTCTTGTATCGGACGACCGGCCGGGCCGTCGGTATAATGCAGTAGGAGCAGAACGCATCACAACCGTCCTGGATTTTGAGAAACGCACGGGTTTGGTTCTGAAAGGAGACAAGCGGGGGCAGGTCGTCAGATGGACATAAGTCTTTTTCGCACTTGACTTTGGCGTCACTTTCTGGTCTAATAAATGTGTCTGTGGAATGCAGATACGGCGATGACGTTACCCCTGCAGAGGCGGGGGGGGTTCCCAAACGCGATGCGTCGCGTTTGGGGCCCCAAGCCAGTCGAGCCGAATCTGGGGCGGTGGATTCGGTGTGGACCAAACGACTCAGGGTAGTCGCGAGGTCACATCGGTTCTTGACAACATGGACGTTCTCCCCGAGCGCTTTTAGTTCATCTGTTTCGACTACAGGCAGGCAGCCGCAGATGACGACGGCTTGCGGACCGTGTTTTTGGGCCTGATTGATCAGGTGGCGGCTCTTGGCCGAGGCGGTATGCGTCACGCAACAGGTATTGATGACCACCAGTTGCGGCGTGTCCGCGGCATCGGCCTGGGCCAGCCCGAAGGTCTCCAGAAGCTGGCGAATCTGCTGACTCTCGTACTGATTCACTTTGCAGCCGAGAGTTAAGATAGCGAAACTGTGAAGCATGTGATATAATGTAGGCGTACTGAAGGCTGTTTACAAGGCCAACGCACGAAACGATAGTGGTATCCAACCAAGTGGGACAGCCGGGACCCCAAACGCGAAAGTATGCGTTTGGGAGCCCGATGCCCTCGGCTGTCGAGATCAGAGGATGACCCCCGAGGGCGGGGGTCCCACAGGGGAGGTTTGTCATGGCAGCAGCATCGGATGCGGTTTGGGCAATCGACTTGGGCAACAACTCGCTCAAGGCGCTGCACCTTGTGGCGGTTGGGGATGTGGTCCAGGTCATCGGATTCGATCATATTCCGCACGGCAAGGTCCTCGCGAGCGGGGTCAGTGCCGCGGAAAAGGAGGAGTTGGTCGCAATCACCTTGCGGCAGTTCGTCCAGAACAACGACCTCGGCTTCGACCCGATCATCATCTCTGTGCCCAGCCAGAACAGTTTCGCCCGGTTTGTCACGCTGCCGCCGGTGGAGGCCAAGCGGCTGCCCGAGATCGTCCGATTCGAGGCCGCCCAGCAAATCCCCTTCGACATGAACGAGATTCAGTGGGATTGGCAGCTCATGAGCGACCCGGACAGCCCGGAGAAGAGGGTCGGGCTGTTCGCCATCAAGAATGAAGTGGTCAACTCGTCGCTGGAGTCCTTCGAGCGGGAAGAGCTGCAAATCAGCTACGTTCAGATGGCCCCGATGGCCCTCTATAACTATCTGTTGTTCGACCGGCCGGACCTGGCCGGCTCCGACAAGCGGGCCACCGTAATCGTCAACATCGGGGCCGAGAGCACCGATCTGGTCGTCTGCACCGCCTCGAGCGTGTGGCAGCGCTGCATCATGATGGGTGGTAATGCCTTCACCAATGCGATTGCGGAGACCTTCAAGCTCAGCTTCGAGAAGGCCGAGAAGCTCAAGCGGACCGCGCCGGTGAGCAAGTACGCCCGGCAAATCTTCCAGGCGATGCGGCCGGTCATTACCGATTGGAGCGGCGAGGTCCAGCGATCCCTCGGCTTCTACACCGGCTCGAATCCGGATGTGAAGCTGACGAGGGTCGTCGCCCTGGGCGGCGGCACCAAGCTGCGCGGCCTGGTCAAGTATCTCAGCCAGACCCTCCAGATTCCGGCGGAAAAGCCGGATGCATTCAAGCGGCTGGCGGTGGCGCCCGGCGTGTCGGCGGCCAAGTTCCATGAGAACGTCAGCGACTTCGGCGTGGTCTACGGCCTGGGCCTGCAGGGCCTGGGCATGGCCCGCATCGAGAGCAACCTGCTGCCCAAGAGCAAGACCCGGGCGCTGGCCTGGGAAGGCAAGATGAAATACTTTATCGGAGCGGCGGTCATGCTGCTGATCGTTTCGGGAATGTGCCTGGGACGCGTTGTGCTGGACAAGGTCAACTACACGCGGAACGAGAGCACGCGGGCCAAGACCAACAGCACCATCCGGCAGGCCACGGAGGCCACCGCGAAGAACACCGGCATCAAGGATAGCGAAGCCGGGTTCCAGGAGCGCATGAAGAAGAATGTGGAATGGTTCCGTTATCGCGAGGTCGTGCCGCAGCTCCACGAGATCATCGTTTCCGCCCTGCCGAACGAGAAGACCAACCCGGAGCAGGCGGAGCTTTATCGAGCCTTCGCGCAGGGCGACGTGGCCAAGGTCAAGCAGATCCAGCGCCCGGAGCGCAAGCAGCTTTTCCTGACCACGATCTCGATCTACTACCACGATGATCTGGCCAAGGCCCAGTTCCGCCAGAATGCGATGATGCGCCGGGACGCCCTGATGCGCGACTCCATGATGATGGAGGAGTCGGAGGGCTACGACGACGAGATGCGCATGCAGATGGAGCAGATCTACGGCGCCGACTACATGAAACAGATGATGGGCACCACGGCCGCAGCGCAAAAGGACCCCGGCTTCGTGGTCATGATCGAGGGCTACAGCCCCTACCGGAAGATCGGCGATCTGCTCGATCCGCCGAACGTCAAGGACACGCCGGCCAAGTGGGGGTTCGTCACGCGGCTGGAGAACCTGAAGCAGTTCCTGAATCTGAAGGATCCCAACAGCCCCTTCGAGATCTACACGAAGAACACCGACCATTTCAAGCTGGAGACGGGACCGGCGGACCCCGATGGGGATGTCCCGATGGGCGTGGGGCAGTGGAAGTTCATTCCCGATCCGCCGGCGCCGGGCACAACCCCCGCCGCCAACACGTATGGCTTGGGCGGCATGGGCATGGGCGGCCCGCAGAACGGGAAGTGGATCTTGATCGATCCGATGACCGGCGAACTGGTCAGTGCCGAGCCCGTGCCGGACCAGTACGGCAACCCGGCGCTGGACAACCTGGGTAAGGCGAAGAAAACGGTGCACGACTACTGGTTCAAGCTGCAATTCAAGATCCTGTGGAACGAGGCGCCGAAGAGTGCCGCTCCGGCGGCGGGGGCGATGGCGCCGCGCATGGGGTAGATACGCGTTGGACCGTGATGAAGCAGGCCAAAACAGGCAGGTAGACAAATGGCAAAAGCAAACATCGATCTCAAGGATATTCTCCCTCTTCTCAAGAAGCTCAATGTCCTGGGCTTTTTGAAGAACAACCTCGCTCTGCTGGTGCCGATCATCATCGTGATCCTGGCGATCCTGTTGTTCGTTCCGACGACGCTCCTGTCCCGCAGTCTCCGCAAGACGATCGAGACGAAGAGCGTAAAGGCGAGTCAGACCATCGACACGCTGATCCGAGACGTGAACCAGGCGGCCGAGGCCGAGGCGCTGACGCCGTACATCGAGGCGTATGCCCAGGACGCCAACGCGATGGACAATCTGATCAAGCAGACCACGCTGCGCGAGCTGCTCAGCTACAAGGTCTTCGCCGATCCGAACCAGACTTCGCAACTGGTGTTCGATCCGTACCGCCAGGGCTTCGTCTCGGGCATCGAGGCGATGCTCCTGAGCCTCAAGGCGGGCGGCCCGCCCACGGATGCGGAAATCAACGCCGCCCTGGAGACCTCATCCCGCTCGCCGTACGGCCGTGGCGGCCGCCCCGGGGCCGGCCGGGCCTCGACCGCCGGCGGCGGGTACGGCGGCATGGGGGGAATCCCCGGCATGCGGCGGAACTTCCGCATGATGACCGAGAACGACCGCCGGATCGTCGAAGAGGTCACTGCCGACAAGGCCAGGTCCGCCAAGGTCTATGCCAACCCCATCGATATTGGCGGCTATGCCTACTGGAGCGACTGGAAATTCGAGAAATGGGACAAGGCCATCAAGGACGCCTGGTACTGGCAGATCGCCTACTGGATCATCGAAGACGTCACCGCCACGATCGGGCAGATGAACAAGGACTCGGGGAACGTCCTGCAAGCGCCGGTCAAGCGGGTGTCGAGCGTGCAGTTCACGCAGTCACGGACGGGCCGCTCCATGCTGGGCCGGGGACGCCGCATGTCGAACATACCCAAAGACAAGCAGACGCCGACCTACGCCACGGGGCTCCGCAACGCCATGACGGGCACCCCCTGCACCGGTCGCTTCTGCAATGACGTGCATGATATTATGCAATTCGAGGTGCGTGTGATCGTCAAGTCCGCCGATGTGATGCGCTTCATGCAGGAGTTGTGCAGTGCGAAGACGCACAAGTTCCGCGGCTGGCTCGGCGATCAGCCGGAGCAGACGTACAAGCACAACCAGATCAGCATCCTGGAAAGCCAGATCGCTCCCGTCGATCGCGAGGACTTCGACCACAGCAGCTTCCAATATGGGGACGATGAAGTGGTCGATGTGGACCTGATTTGCGAATACGCGCTGTACAAGGCGGCCTACGCCTCCTTCATACCGAAGGAGGTCCTGGACGATATCGAGGCGTCGAAGACGGCCGCCGCGACCCCGAGAAGGTAGAAGCCGGGGAAATGAGGTTGCATGAAAGTGATTCAAATCGGCTGAGAGTGAGATAGACCATGAAAGATCTCATCGCGAAAATCGGACACTTCTGCGAGAACCACGTCGAGAAGATCGTGCTCGTGATCGTGGGCGCTGTGTGCGTGTGGCTGTTCTTCACCCGCGTGATCTTCAGCCCGAACGTCATGATGCTCGGCCGGACCGGCAAGGGGTATACGCCCGCCCAGATCGACCGTCACATCTACGATACGAAAGCCCAGGAGCTGCGCGCAAGCTGCAGCAGCAGAAGAAGGGCGGGGTGGGCAAGACGTACGCCCGGAAGCTCGACGGCCCGATCGATGCCAAAGATCCCGTGATCGACGGCGTGATCAAGCGGCCGCTGCCCAAGGGGTTCATGGGCCTGTTTGACTCGCCGCTGAGCTTCATCAACGCCACGCTCGTGACGACGCCGGCGGTGGTCTCGCCGAGCCGGCAGTACGCGGAGCGCCGATACCGGCTGCCTCTGGTCCCGGACGTGACGGACGTGGGGGTCAACCTGATTCGGGCCGCGGCCTACGTGCCGCTTCAGGAGGTCACCCTCCAGACAACGTATGACAAGGTGGCCGTCGAGCCGAACGACGTCGACTTCGTGACGGTGGAGGCCCGCTTCGACGTGGCGGAGTTGTACCGCCGCTTCCAGGCGAGCTTCGCCGGGGTGGACGTCCAGAAGGAAGAATGGCGCGACCCCTGCCTGGCCAAGCCCATCTTTGCGGCGGTCCATCTGGAGCGCCAGGAGCTGTCGGAGGACGGGGGCTGGACGGCGTGGCAGGCAGTGCCGCGCAGCCGGGTCGAAGCCAGCCGGGAACGGTTCCGCGTGTACGAGCGGGTCAGCGACCTGCCGCCGGGCGGGTTGGGCGTTCGTCTGATGCAGTTCAAGGATGACAATGTCGCCTCGGAGCTGCTGCAGCCGGAAGCCTATCAGATCGCCTCGGCGGACGAGGAATGGTTCCCGCCCAGCTTCTACGGCAAGTTCAAGGACTTGCAGAGAAAGGTGGACGCGGAGAAGAGAAGGGACGAAAAGGAGAAAGACAGCAAACAGAGGACGACGACGGGTACCCAGCGCGACACGATGGCTCGCGGCGGGCAGGGCGGGATGTACGGCGGCACGATGCAGCAGGGCGGCCGGGCGCTGCCAGGCTCGGCGCGGGGCCGCGGGATGGCGGGCGGGATGCAGGGCGGCGATATGTACGGCGGTCAGCAGGGTGGCCGCCGCGGCGGTCGCGGTCGCGACATGACCGGTCCGGGCGGTTACCCGGGTCCGGGCGGCCAGACCCGGCAGGGCCGGCGCGGTGGACCCGGCGGCGACATGTACGGCGACATGTACGGCATGCCTGGCGACATGGGGATGCGGCGCAAATCCTCGACCAACGAGGTCTACTTTGATTTCTCTCCGGAGATGATCACGTTCCGGGAAGACCTCTCCAAGCGGACCAAGCCTTTGCTGGTCTGGGTCTTCGACGACACGGTCGCGCCGGGCAAGACCTATCAGTATCGTGTCCGCCTCGGGGTCTTCAATCCTGTGGCCGGGACCGGCCAGGTCGTGGATCGGGACATGGACAAGAAAGACCAGGTCATCCTGTGGAGTCCGTATTCGGAGATCACCAAGCCGATCGAGGTCCAGAAGATGACCTACCTGTTCGCCCGGGATGTCCAGGACAAGACCAGCACGGCGACGGTCGAGGTGGCCCGCTATGCCCTCGGCTATTGGCGGACGGAGAGCTTCCAGGTCAAGCCCGGCGAGACCATCGGCAAGGAGATGGAGCCGAAGAAAGAAGACGACCGGGACAAGCGCGCCAAAGACCGGGCCCGGATGACGGCCGGCTACGGCTACCCGGGGGCGGGCGGGCCCGATCGCATCACCGGCATGCGCGGCATGCCGCCCATGGGACCGGGCGGAATGCCGGGTTACGGGGTGCCGACCAGCCCGGACCAGCAGAACGTCCCGAAGATCATCAACTACCGCACCGGCAAGGTGCTGGTGGACCTGGTCCAGGTTAACGACTGGGGCAACGTCCCGAACCTGCGCCCGCGCCTGTACTATGACATGCTTTACACCGGCGACGGGACGAATCTGGAGCACATGCCCGTCAGCGCCTCCAACTGGCCCAAAGACGTGGCGGCGGCTTATCAGTACATCCAGACCGAGAAGCGCAAGGAGCCGCAGCCCTTCCGCGCCTTCAACAAGGGCGGCCTGCGCGGCCGGGGACGTGGCGGTCCCGGCGGAATGGGCGGCTACGAGGACATGGGCGGCTACGAAGACATGGGCGGCTACGGCGACTACGGCGGAGAGGGCATGTACCCCTACTGACCTGACCCTTCCCGCCTCAATTCGTCTGCCTGCGCGGATGGACTTGGGAAAGACAGATGGGTGCCACACCGGTGCTGTCGTAGGGCATCAAGGGATGCGGTATGACCAGTTCCCAGGTGCCGGTTCGCAGTTCTCAGCCCTCAGTTCTCAGTTCCGAACCTCCAACTGTCCGTTGCCGACTGTCCACTGACAACCATCAACCGACGACCGGCGCCATATCGCCCTCCGTCTTCTGTCGTCCGTCCTCTGGCGCCAAGATGGGCTTGTTGGGCCGAGCGCGCGTCGGTATGATGATGCGGCATGGAATTCAATGCAGTTCGCAGTCGGTAGGGTGGGGCTTGCCCCACCAGAAGCGGTATGGCGCCAAGAATCGGTGGGGCAAGCCCCACCCTACAACCATCCACTGTCAACCGTCAACTGTCTTGGGAGGTACCTGAGATGAGGTATCGTGTTATGCTCGTCTTGTCGTGCGCGTTGTTGCTGGTCCTGTCGGCCGGGGTCCGGGGAGCCGAGAGCGCGGCCAATCCGTATACGAAATGGAGCCAGGGGCCGGATGGCGGGGCGGGGTTCTTTCCGATCGCCGTATGGCTGCAAAGCCCGGCCAAGGCCCAGCAGTATCGGGACGCGGGCATCAACGTGTTCGTGGGGCTTTGGCGCGGCCCGACGGATGAGCAGTTGCAGCAGCTCAAGGCCGCGGGGATACGGGTGATCTGCAGTCAGAACCAGACCGGGCTCGCCGCTCGGAACGATCCGACGATCATCGGCTGGATGCACGGGGACGAGCCGGACAATGCGCAATCGCTCGGCAGCGGCAAGGGCTATGGGCCGCCCATCCTGCCGGAGAAGATCGTCGCGTCGTACCAGCGCATCCGGGCGGCGGACCCGAATCGGCCGGTGCTGCTGAATCTCGGACAGGGGGTCGCCTGGGACAACTACATTGGCCGCGGCGTGCGCAGGAACCACCCGGAGGATTATCCCGAGTACGTCAAAGGTTGCGACATCGCCTCGTTCGATATCTACCCGGCGGCGCACGACAACGCGGAGATCGCGGGAAACCTGTGGTTCGTCGCCCGCGGCGTGGAGCGGCTCAAGCAATGGGCACAGGGCCGGCCCGTCTGGAATTGCATCGAGTGCACCCGGATCCAGAACAAGCAGCAGCACAAGGCCACGCCGCAGCAGGTGCGCTGCGAGGTGTGGATGTCCCTCATCCACGGCTCGATGGGGCTGATCTACTTCGTCCACGAGTGGCAGCCGAAGTTCGATGAATCGGCGCTGCTGAGCGACCCGGAAATGCTGGCCGCCGTGACGCAGATCAATCAGCAGATCGCCGCCCTGGCGCCGGTGCTGAACAGCCCGACGCTCCCGGACGCCGCCAAGGTCGCCTCCTCGAACGCCGCGGTCCCCGTGGCGACGATGGTCAAGCGGCACGGCGGGGCGGTGTACCTGTTTGCGGTGACGATGCGGGAGGGCCAGACGCGGGCCCGGTTCGCCGTACAGGGTCTCTCGGGGCCCAAGAGCGTGGAGGTGCTGGGCGAGCAGCGCACGCTGGACTCGAAGGACGGCGTCTTCGAGGACGATTTCACGCCGTGGAGCGTGCACCTGTATCGAATTGCCCTGTAAGCGGAAGGCAGGACCATATCGCGTGATGCCTGCCCTCCCAGGCGCCACGATCCACAGCGTTCTCTATTTCCCGAGCCGGCCTTTCCAGCGGCCCTGGGTGCCCACGTAGATCGAGGTGACGTACACCTGCACGCGGTGCCCATCCACGGAGGTATCCGCCAGGATGTCTTTGATGTACTGGCGGTGCCATTGGAAGGTGTACGGAATGTTTGCGACGACCTCGTTCGGCAGCAGATCGAGGGACTCGAAAGTCCCGGTGGCTTCCGTCTCGAACCGGTTGGCCACGCCTTCGATCGTGAAGGTCTTCTCCTGGGTGCCGACGCGGATGGAGCCGCTGCACCGGGCGAGCGGGTCCTTGAGCACAACGTCCGGATTGGGCTTGGTGAGGTCGGCAAAGACGCCGGTGCTCGGATCGATGACGAAAGGCCCTTGCGGCGTCGAGACATCCAACAGACCCTCCACCGACAAAGTCAGGGGAATGGCTGAACCAGACCCGCCCGTCGGGAGGGTGGTCTTGTAGTTGGTCACCGCCGTCTGGATGTGCAGCCGGTTCAGCATCGCGCTCGACCGGTCGAAATCGATGTCCATCTGCATCCACGTGCTCGACGTGGACAGCCGGACATCGGGCGTGGCGAGGGCCACCTCTTTGCCGTCGATGGCGGCGCCCAGCGTCATAATATAGGAGGCTTCCTCGGGACCGCCGGTGAAAGTGTAGATCGTGTTCTCGGGCAGGCCTGTCTTGTTGTACGCGTACCAGGCCACGCCTTCGAACTGCCAGATCTGGGGATAGTCCTTGAGGAGCTTGTTCTTCTCATTCTCGCTGATCGTGTAGAAGTGATACCCCAGGCGATTCGACCAGAACCGGTAGACGGGCAAGGTGCCCAGCGGCTGACTGCCCTGGGGGTAGGCGTAGAAGGCCACGCCCTCCGGGGTCCAGACGCCCGGGTAGTTCTTGATAAGATTGGTGCGTTCCTCTTCGCTGATGGTCCAGAAGTGCGCCTCCAGCTTGGCAGACCAGAAGCGATAGACGGGCAGCAGGTTCTCCTCGACCGGCTGATAGAAGGCATAATACGCCTCCCCCTCGAGCTGCCAGACGTTCTGCGTACCGGTTGATGAGCTTGTCGCGCTCGCGAGGCGATGATCGTGTAGAAGTGCTTGTTCTTGGTCGGGGACCAGAACCGGTAGACGGGTCCCAGGCCCGGACACTCAAATGCGCCCAGGTCGACGGCCGAGCCCAGCAGTCGCCGCCGGCCGTCCAGATCGGTCTGGCCGGTGGCCGGGGTGTACTTCGGATCGCCGGCATCGATGGCAGGGGAATCCGCCGAGACACGGTAGTCGCCGCGGCTCGAGGCGATAAAGAACGGGTCGGCCTCGAGGTTGCCGGACCCCCAGCGCAGGTCGCAGCCGGACTCCACGAAGGTGCTGTCGCGGTCGCGTTCCACGTCGCAATACTCGATCGTGGCCGTCGCCGTCGTGGGGTTGCTCCAGGGATCACGCCCCAGATACAGGCTCGGACCCTGCGTCGCGGTGTTGTTCCAAAGAATACTGTGGCTCAGGAGAAGATAGATTGCTCCCCAGGCCGGCCACGGCGCCGCCCTTGGGGGCGTCGTTGGCGGCAAAGGTGCAATTGATGAGGTCGGGGCTGCTGCCGTGCACGTTCTGGATCGCGCCGCCGGTGCTCGTGGCGATATTGCCGACAAAGAGACAACTGCTGATGGTGGGGCCGGCGCGATTGTTGCAGATGGCGCCGCCCTGATCGGCGGTGTTTGTCTCAAACGTACAGGCGTCGACAGTGGCCCGCAGGGCATAGATGTGCAGTGCGCCGCCGGAGCCGCTGGCGGCATTGGTCGTTGAAGGTGCACCGGGTCACGGCCAGGCTGCTCGACTCGGGATCGGTATCGGCCCGGCTGTGAATGGCCCCGCCGTCCCGGCCCTTGTTGCCCTGGAAATCACACTGAGTCACGGTCACTTGGCAGTCGAAGGTCTCCAAGGCAGATCCGTTGTTGGCTTCGAACGAGCAGCGGGCGAGATCGATTTGGCTGTTTTCGCCGTGGATGGCTCCCCCATGCATGATATTCGAAGTGTTGCCCGTAAAGGTGCATCCCACAAAGTGGGCCCGGCTGTTGCGGCAAGACACGGCGCCGCCCCAGGAGTCGATCTTGTTGTTCTCGAACGTGCAGTTGATCACGTCCAGATTGCCTCCTGCCACCACACCGCCCCGCCGGCACCCTTGTCGTTGCCGTTGCGGATCGTCAGCCCCGCCAGGGTCAAATGTGCATGCTGCCCGCCTCATCGTCCCTGCCGTAGTAAAAGAACACGCGTTGTCGTCCCTCGCCGTCGATAATCGTATTGGCCACGACGGCCGGGCTGTTTGGATCTCGGCTGCGTCACGGTCACAGTCTTGGGGCCGGGCCAGATATCCCGGTTGCCGCCGCCGGTGTACACACCCTCTTCGAGGACGATCGTGTCACCGCTTTGGGCCGCGTTGACGGCCTCCTGCGATGGTCGAAAAATCGCCGTTGCCATCGGGATCGATCCGGATCGTCTTCGCGGGGGCCGCTGTTGCCAAGGCCAACAGAGCCAAGGCAAGAGCAAACAACCATCCACGATAGGCTTGCGTGTTCATATTGTGACCTCCTCCAGAGGTTTCCGTGCAGGACTTACATCGACTCTAATTCTACCAAACTTAAGGGGTTGTTGTCCAGCATTTTCGCGCAGTATCTTGAGGAAGCTACGACCTTTAGGAACAAACAGCAGGAGCGGCCCACGGCCGCTTCCGAGCCGGTCGGCCAGACTCCGATAACATCCGCTCTTGACGCGATGAATTCCTCGGTCGCCGCTCGGAGATTGGGGACCGGGCCGTCCGGGAACTACGCCGCGATCTCCACCGGGACAGGCAGGCTGCCGGACCAGCCGTCGGAGAATGGGCGGCGTCGGTCGGCCCGTCCTGCGTCCCCCAACCTCCGCAATCTGATATCGGACCAAACGTCTCGAACTCAGATCGAAGCACCACGTGATTATGGGCTTGTCGATCCCTGCGCCAGGCACGGGGTGAAACTGCCCAACTATGATGGCCAGACCGAGGGTTCGAAACAGTGACAGGCGTGCCTTACCTTTCACACCCTTCTTACCGTTCAGACATCCCGGCCCCGCTTGCGGTCTTGCCGGGAAAAAGAAAAGATTGCAGCGGGGCCGGGCTTGGCATAGAATCCGGGATTTGGACTGGGGATTCTTGGAAAGGGATCGTGGATGAAATACGACGTGGCTGACTTGGCGTTGGCATCGGAAGGCAAACGCAGGATTCTGTGGGCGGACAACGATATGCCGGTCGTGGCGGCGATTCGCGAGCGATTCGCGCGGACCAAGCCGCTCCAGGGCAAGAACATCTCCGCCTGTCTGCATATCACGGCGGAGACCGCCAACCTGGCGCGGACGCTGAAGGCGGGCGGGGCCAACGCGGTCCTGTGCGCCTCCAATCCGCTGAGCACGCAGGACGATGTGGCGGCCTCGCTGGTCAAGGACTTTGGCATCCCGGTGTTTGCCATTCGCGGCGAGAACCGGGCGACCTACTACAAGCATATCAACGCGGCCATCGACCATGAGCCGGTGATCACGTTCGACGATGGGGCCGACCTGGTCAATGAAATGCACACGAAGCGCAAGAAGGACGCCGAGCGGATCATCGCCAGCATGGAAGAGACGACCACCGGCGTCATTCGGCTGCGGGCGATGGATCAGGAAGGCAAGCTGCGGTTCCCGGTGATCGCGGTCAACGACGCCAAGAGCAAGCACCTGTTCGACAACCGCTACGGCACGGGACAATCGACCGTGGACGGCATCATCCGGTCGACGGATTTCCTGGTGGCGGGGACGAAGGTGGTCGTGGCCGGCTACGGCTGGTGCGGCCGGGGCTTCGCCATGCGGATTCGCGGCATGGGGGCGATCACGATCGTCACCGAGATCGATGCGACCAAGGCGCTGGAAGCGGCGATGGACGGCTTCCTGGTCATGCCGATGAAAGAGGCCGCGAAGATCGGCGACGTGTTCGTGACGCTGACCGGCGACAAGCACGTGATTCGGCCGGAGCATATCCGCCTGATGAAGGATCGCGCGGTGATCGCCAACAGCGGGCATTTCAACGTCGAGATCGACATCCCCGGCCTGGCCAAGATGAGCCGCAAGATCAATCGCGGCGTGCGGCAGCACGTCGATGAATATGTCGTGGGCCGGAACAAGCGCATCTACCTCCTGGCCGAGGGCCGGCTGATCAACCTGGCGGCGGCGAAAGGACATCCCGCCAGCGTGATGGATATGAGCTTCGCCACCCAGGCCCTGCAGGCCGAGTGGGTCTGCAAACATGCGGGCAAGCTCCAGGCCACGGTCTACGACGTGCCGTCGGAGATCGAGGACCAGGTGTGCCGGCTGAAGCTCAAGGCGATGGGGATCGCCATCGATACGCTGACGCCGGAGCAGGTGGCCTATCTGCCTCCAGCGGCGAAGGAACGTAGCGCATCTGCAATTTACGATTTAAGATTTACGCTTGCAGATGGCCTGCGTCCCGTGAGGCACACCGGCGTGCCGGCATGTACCGCTGGCCCGTGTCCAACAGTGACGGAAATCAGTAAATAGTAAATCGTAAATGGTCCCAGGAGCTCGAAAAAACGCCGAAGACACCGAAGACCTTCCTGACCGTCGGTCCCACGCTGCACTACAGCCATCGGAACGTGCAGTTCTACTGGCTGCTGGCGGCGTTCATGTTCTCGCTCGTCTGCCTGTTCTGGTCGCGGGTCGTGACGGGGTCGTTCTGGTCCTTCAATTTCGAGGCGCAGACCATTCCCGATTTCCACGACCTGGGCCGGGCCACCGTCACCGGCGTCAGCATCTTCGAGTACCCCTGGCAGATCATCGTGCTGGGCCTGCTGATGGGGATCCTGGCGGTGGTGCCGGTGCTCGTCGCCCAGTTGATGAGCTTCGGGCACAGCTTCCTGTTCGTGCTGGCGGTCTTCTTCCTGGCGAACCTGCCGGGCTTTGCGGTCTTTCTCATCGTCAGTTGCCTGGCGGCGGCGGCCCGGCCGCTGCGGTTTCGCTCCCGCATCATCGCGATTGCCTTGTGCCTGGCCCCGCAACTGGTCTACTGGGGGCTGTTCGGCGGGGCCCGCGGCGTGGAGCCGCTCGAATGGGGGTTCTCCTTCGCCCCGTGGATCTGGGCGTGGCTGACGGGGATGACCGTCGCCGGCATCGTCCTGGCCATCGGTCACTACACCCGGTACAAGCCCGGGCTGGTCTGGACCTTCACGACCACGACTCTGCTGCTGGCCCTGGCCGTGTTCGGCTGGACGATCGGCTTCGATGAGCTGGACTATCAGCTTTACGTGGCCCGAAACAACCCGGAAGAGGTCGCGGAATTTCGCGACCACAGCATTCGCGAGACGCTGGATAAGAGGATCTCCGATCCGGCGGAGAAGGAGTATCGCAGAACGTTCTCCTATCCGACCGACGTCATCCCTTGGCGGGAGGAGTTGAAGAGGGAGATTCAGAGTTCCCTGGCGGGCGACGACCGGTGGCCGGATGGCTTGCTGGTGGCGGATGAATTGCGGTACGAGGAGAAGCGGCTGTGGCTGAACGAGCAGTACGACTGGTTCATCCACCCGCCCCGGCCGCGGTGGATGCCGACGACGGTCTATCGGAGAATCGTCGAGCGGCGGTCCCGCAACCGGCGCATGGCGATTGCCCTGTACTACAAGGGGCTGCTGAACGAGTACAGTCCGGACTTGCGGCGGATCGGCCAGGATGAGACGCTGCATTTCTACAGCGACTATCCGCAGAAGCTGTCGTCGCGCATCTGGCTGCGGCTGTACAACGACTTCGGCGACAGCCCGGAAGCGGCGGAGGCCCGCTGGCGGGCGGCCAAGCTGCTCGTCGGCCAGAAGGGGCTGGAGAAGGCCCGCGCGATTCTCGCGGACGCCGCGGCCCTCGTGCAGCACCATCTGGAGCTTCCGCGGAAGGCGTCGCCTTCGGGCGACAGTCTGTTCAGCGCGTTTCGACGGCCGCCGGACACGGTGATGACGCCGATGAAGCTGCGGGAGTTGCAGGGGCGCATCTATGAATTGCAGACGCTCATCAGCGATGAGAATCTGACCGGCGCCAACGGCGCCCTGGAACGACTGGCCGCCTTCGTGATGCTCAACCCGTACAGCCTGGACTACGAGTCGCAGCTCGACGCCCTGCTGAAGCTCAGCGGCGAGAAGGACGGCCTGCGCGACAACATCCTGCTGGCCCAGGCCAAGCTGATCGCCGACGACCAGCACCGGGCCCAGCGCCTGAGCGAGCTGAGCCGCCAGTACGAGAAAACCGACGGCGGCATGCAGGCCCTGTACGAGCTGACGCGTCTGCACATCCGCCTGTACCAGCGGGAGCTCAAGCGCGAGAACCTGGTCCAGGCCCGCGACATGCTGACGACCTTTCTGCACCTGTACCCGGACAGCTTCTACTCGCCCCAGGTCAAGAAGAACCTCGACGATCTGCCCCCGGCCCGAGTAGGGCCTTGCGGTGCTCGCCCCCCAATCCCCGCAAAACGTAGTCGCACTCAGATCGCCCGAAACTTCGCTTTGCATTTGCCGCCGGCCTTCGGTACGATGGAGGAGAGCGGGCGGCTTTGGGTGCCGGCCCGCCGGTATGGACGGACGAGTAGGCAGGGTGCTCCGCAATGGCAAAGGACGATGCGAGTCCCGGTTCGTGCGTGATTGTCGTGGGCGACGCCGGGCAGTGAGTTGGTGCAAATGATCGTGCGGCTGGCGCGCGAAAGAGAGATCGACGCCGTGCCGTGTGCGAACGTATATGAGGCGGTCGTGGCCGTGGCGCAGGCGGCCGGCCGGCGCATCCTGGTCGTAGGACAAATACAGGATTTGGCGGTTGACAATGGCGCTTTCTTGGGGATCGGTGCCGCCCACGCGGTTCGCTGCTGCTGTCTGCTGGAGGCGGACCGGACGGCGGGGCCGCAGGATCTGCTGGCCGCCACGCGGGCGAACGCCACGATCGTCGGCGCCGTGCCGGAGGTCCGAGCGGTCCTCCAGGACTGGCTCGCGGCCACCCGGGTCGCGCACGGGTGCGGCACGCCTCGCCGAACGTCCGGTACGGGAGGAAAGCGTACGAGGATCTGCGGGCGACCGAAGCGGAGCTCAGTGCTTTGCTGGGGTGAGAACCGATGGACAGGGTGTCGGACGCAATGGCTTCGCCGGCGGGCCGGGGCAGGGTGTTGCTGATTGGTGACATCCAGCAAGGCCCTGTTGGACGCCGTACAGGTGGACCGCTATCCGTGCGAGGTCCGGACGAACATTCTGGAGGGGATTGACGCCGCCGCCCGCGGCCGTTTTGCGGCCGTCGGCATCGTGATGGAGGGGACGACGCACCAGCTCGGCCCGGCGCTCAAGGCGCTGCGGGACGGCACGAAGGCGAGAATCCTCCTGCTGGCCCAGATGCACGAAGAACCGATCGCCCGGCGCTTTGTCGAGACGGGAACCGAGGAGAAGCTGGCGGACGCCTATCTCATCTGTCCCACCTGCCTGGCGAGCCTCTGCTCCCACGCCGGCTTGGAGGACAGAGGACAGAGGACGGAGGCCAGCGCCGCCTCGAATCCGCCATCCGCCATCATGTCACCCCCGGCTCTGACCGGGGGCCGCGATCTGCAATCGGAAGTGCTGCTTGCCGACGTGGAACAGCGGATCCGGCACCTGGAGCGGCTGGCGACAACCGACGATCTGACCGGCTTGAAGAACCGCCGCTACCTCTGGGAGTTCGCCCGGCAAATCCTGGGGCATGCCCGGCAGACCCAGGGCCGCGTCACGCTGCTCGTCTTCGACATCGACAACTTCAAGCACTACAACGATGTCTACGGCCATCTGACCGGCGATGAGATTCTGCGGCAGGCGGCCCTCCTGATGCGCCGCTGCTGCCGGAGTCACGATGTGGTAGGCCGCATCGGCGGTGACGAGTTCGCCGTAGTCTTCTGGGACGACCCCTATCGCACCGCCGGTGAGATCGAGCGCGAGAGACGGGCCGCGACGGCCGAGCACCCCAGCGAGGCGATCCTGGTCGCCAAGCGCTTCCAGAAGGAGTTCGGCCACGCCGATCTGCACCTGCTCGGTCCCGGCGGCGAAGGCGTCCTGACCATCAGCGGCGGCCTGGCCAGCTTCCCGCGCGACGGCGCCACCGTGGAGCAGCTCTTCGAGCGGGCCGACCTGGCCCTCCGCGAAGCCAAAGGCAGCGGCAAGAACCGCCTCTACCTCGTCGGCGAGCCCCAAGGCGACATCGCCGAGATCGGATAGGCTCTTCGGGAGCGTGTGCACTTGTTTGAACACCGATGAATGGAGACGATGTTATGGGATTGAAGCCAAATGGAATCCGCCACTGGATTTCCTATCGGACGTTTGGCATTGTTGGAAGCTGTCTCCTGTGCTCTGTTGTTGTGCCTCAGATGATCTCGGTCTTATACGCGCAGCCAAAACAGCCGCCGCGGGACCCGTCTCATGATTTACTCCGATGTACTCGTCTTGAGATCAAATTGGCCCCATCTACTGCCGCGTACTTTGGCCTTGACAACGAAGAAAGAGCCCTTCTCACTCGGGAGGAGCAGGAGCACCTGAAGTTCCTCACGACGATTGTCTGCGGCAATCCGGAGATACATCCGTACGTTCGCGAATGGCATTCTGGATGGAGGGAGCTACATCGGGCCGGCAAAAGGGGAACCTCGCATATCCACCAGGATCCAAATTGTTGGATATAGCAATGGTGAGCGCGTAACGTCTTTCACCATGATTGGGAACACTACCCGTACTGAGGATAAGCAAGAATTCGAATACGGATCTGGCTTCCCACATCTTCATCTCATCTTGTCACAAGTATGGCCATTCGCGTTGCGCTCCGGCTGTGCGGATAATCATCTCTGGACTCCACGGCTATCTGACCCGCATGGCAGACAACAACGCATATGCAACGCCTGCACAATGGTGCGACGCTGTCTTGCGGGATAAGCGGGGATTCAGGTCCTGACCGTTCCTATGAGAGGAGCGTCTTCGAGTGTCCCGGTGCCCGTACGTGCCACTACGCGATCAATCCGGACTGCAAACCTGATTCTCCAAAGGATACGGTACTTCTGTTTGAAACGAAGGCAGGCTGGAATCAGCATGGTGGGCCGGGGTTGTTTACGTTCGACAATCACGACCCGCGTGGCGGCTGCGTCCTTCTGAATGACGGCACCGTAAGATTCATCCGCACCGAGGACGAGCTGCGCCAGCTTCGGTGGAAATGAGAAGTGTTTGGGTCTGCGGCGTCCGTGTTATGGACTGCGCGTTCGCGACCGGGCGTATCTGCGCGAGCGTAGACATGGCACCCAGCTCCACTGAGTTTCTCCCTCGATCAAAAGTAGGGGTTTCTCCTACGCCGCAAGCGCATCCGCTCTGTGGTGTAATAGACCTTTCAGCGGTAATCGTAAAGACGAGGTTGAAAGGAGATACTATGAACACCACGCGGATGGTCTCAGCGAGAGATTGGAATTCAAAGCGGACTCGGCCGGGTCGCCATTGGCGTACGACAGCGGCAATACTCGCCCTCGCGCTGTGCCTCGGGATTTCGCCTCTGGCGGCACAGACCGTCACGAGCTTCACCAGGCTGACGCGCAGGCTGGTCATCAGCGACCCTAACAGTACGACCGGCAAGGACCCCAACGCGACGACGGCCAGCGATCCCAATCAGACGGTTGCCACGGATCCCAACGAAACCGCCGGCAGCGAGCCGAACCAACCGCCCGTCGTGGACCCGAACAAGCCTCCCGTCCAGGAGCCTAACAACGTCCCCCCGATGGAGCCCAACAGCGGCCAATTCAACAAGCCGGGCAACATCCTGATCGCCGACCGGCTCAATCACCGGGTCATCGAGGTGGATCGCGCCACCCATGAGGTCGTCTGGCAATTCGGCGACGGCAACAGCGTGGCCGGGCCCAAATCGGTCGTGGCGCCGAGCGACGCCGAACGCGTGGGCGAGTGGACCCTCATCTGCGGGGCATCGGTCGCTGCGAGCACGGACCCGAACGCCGAGAATGGGCCGGGCGACCACCGTGTGCTTCTGGTGGACGCGTCGGGCAAGATCTTCTGGCAGTACGGCCAGGCCGGGGTGGCGGGATCGGACGTGAATCAACTGAATACGCCGACGTACGCGACGTATCTGCCTTATGGGGACATCCTGATCTGCGACCAGGGCAATCACCGCGTGATCGAAGTCTCCCTGGTCACCAAAACGATCGTCTGGCAGCACGGCATGACAGGGACTTCGGGGACCGGTCGCAATCAGCTCCGCAGTCCCAGCAGTGCCCTGCTGCTGGACAACGGGAACATCCTGATCGCCGACGCCGGCAACGACCGGGTGATCGAAGTCAGCCGCAGGCACAGCACGATCTGGCGGTACGGCGATTCGAGTTTGGGCGGATCGCTCAACGGCCCATCTTTCGCCTGCCGGCTGGAGGACGGCAATACGTTGATCACAGATACGGGCAACAACCGGATCCTGGAGATAGATCCGAGCGGCCGCACGGTCATGGAATTCTTCACCAGCAGACGGTCCGGCAGCGTGGCCGATCCTCTTCCGACGCGGGCCGTGCGCCTCGACAACGGCAACACGCTGATCAGCGACCAGTTCAACCATCAGGTCATCGAGATCGACTCCGGCTTGAATGTCGTGTTCACCCAGGGGAGCATTGGCGTCGCGGGCAATGGCTTCAATCAGCTCAACGGCCCCCATGATGCCAAGGTCATCGGCGATTACACGGGCCTTACGCCGCCTTCCCGGGAGTTTTATTACGACTCGACCGAAGATCCGGAACCGCTGCTCGATCGCGACCGCTACGAGCGCGACCGCCACGATTGGGCTCGCGCGCGGATCTGGCGCCGATAGCTGCCGAATGCCACGCCCAAACTTGTTGGGTTCGTCCGGAGTTCTTGAGAACCTCGGGACGTTCGCCGGGTGGCAGCCGCAAGCGCAGCGCCCCTCCTGAGCCCTGCGAAGGATTGGGGATGGCTCGGTTTCGTGGGGAAGACAGCCATCCCCAAGGCCAAAGGCCTTGAGGCTGCCACCCGAGGCGATGCCTCATGCCGACCAAAACTCAAGGACTGGGGACGAAGCCAACTCGTTTGACCGTGTGCGCCTGGAGTTATTCCCGGGCCCAGGAAGACACGGTCAAGCTACGCTTGGCCGTGTGCCACCCAGAGACCTGGAACTTGCTCTGCCACAATTCTGTCGTGCACCTCTCCCAGGGGTGGATTCGTCTTTCGTTTGCTGCGCCCTCGTCCGGCGGGTAGAATCGCAAAGCCCGGCGGACGCGTTGTGGAGCCGGGAAAGATGAATTCGAGAGAAAGGGGACGCCATGAAGAGCATGACTGCCGGTAGATTTCGATGGGCCGCACTAATCGTGGTGTGCATCGTGGCCGCGGGTGGTTTGTGGGCGGCGCAGCCAAGCGAGAAGAAGCTGAATCTTCCTATCGCCTCGGGGCCGTTCCAGCCCGAGTTCGAGTCGTTCGCCCAGTACCAGTGCCCCGAGTGGTTCCGCGACGCCAAGTTCGGCATCTGGGCGCACTGGGGGCCGCAGGCGGTGCCCATGATGGGCGACTGGTACGCCAGGCACATGTACGTCCAGGGGCATCAAGCAGTACAAGCATCACCTGGAGAACTACGGCCATCCGTCCAAGAACGGCTACAAGGACATCATCCCGCTCTGGAAGGCCGAGAAGTGGGACCCGGACCGGCTGATGGCCCTCTACAAGAAGGCCGGCGCCCGCTACTTCGTCAGCATGGGCTCGCACCACGACAACTTCTACCTGTGGAACTCGAAGCTCCACAAGTGGAACGCCGTCAACATGGGCCCGAAGCGCGACGTGGTCGGCGACTGGCAGAAGGCGGCGAAGAAGCAGGGCCTGCGCTTCGGCGTCTCGGAGCACCTGGGCGCCAGCTTCACCTGGTTCCAGGACAGCCACGGGGCCGACAAGACCGGCCCGAAGGCCGGCGTGCCCTACGACGGCGCGGACCCGAAGTAGCAGGACCTCTATCACTTCCCCGCCGAGCCCGGCGACAAGGCGCTGGTACAGCACCAATCCCGCGCTGGCAGCAGCAGTGGTTCGACCGCATCAAGGAGCTGGTGGACAACTACCATCCCGACCTGCTCTACACCGACGGCGGCGTGCCGTTCGGCAACGAGGTCGGCCGCAGCCTGATCGCCCATCTCTACAACGCCGACGCCCAGACGCACGGCGGCAAGCCGCAGGTGGTCTACACCTGCAAGCAGGAGTCCGAAGGGCATGTGGGTCGAGGACCTCGAACGCGGCGTCATGCCCGGCATCACGCCCGACCCCTGGCAGACCGACACCTCCATCGGCGACTGGTACTACAACAAGAACTGGAAGTTCCGCGGCGCCGACTGGGTGATCCACATGCTCGTCGACATCGTCAGCAAGAACGGCAACCTGCTGCTCAACGTCGTGCAGCGGCCCGACGGCTCGCTCGATCCGGAGGTCGAGCAGATGCTCGCCGCAGATGGCCGACTGGATCGCGATCAACGGCGAGGCCATCTACGGCACGCGGCCCTGGCTGGTCTACGGCGAAGGCCCGGTCCGGGCCAAGGGCGGCCACTTCAAGAGGACTTCGCCTACACGCGCCAAGGACATCCGCTTCACGACCAAGGGCGACGGGACCCTCTATGCGTTCGTCCTGGGCTGGCCGACGGACGGGCAGGTCACGATCCGCTCGCTGGCCAAGCTGCCGGGCGTGACCGGCAAGATCACCGACGTGAAGCTCCTGGGCTACTCGGGCGTGCTGGAATGGACGCACGACACCAATGGCCTAACCATCCAACTGCCCGCCCAGAAGCCGTGCGATTACGCGGTGGCGTTCAAGATCGTCGGCGAGAATCTCCGGGGCTTCAAGCCCGACGTTTCGGGCGGTGGCTCGTAGTGTCTCCGCGTAGAGCGAGCCTGGGCTCCCAAACGCGATTTCTCGCGTTTGGGGTCCCCGTCCCCGCTCGCCTAAGAGCCGCGAACAGAATGAACCTGATCATGTCATTGCGAGCGAAGCGAAGCAATCTCCCATGCGGCGGATTGAGATTGCTTCGTCGCTGGCGCTCCTCGCAATGACATGGAATAGGAATAGGCATGTATGCGATAGAGTTGGACAACGTGTGCAAGTCGTTCGGGGCGGTGCGGGCCGTGGACGGATTGAGCGTGCAGGTGCCGCAAGGGTGCGTGTACGGCTTCCTGGGTCCCAACGGCGCGGGCAAGACCACGACGCTGCGGATGATCATGGATATCATCCGGCCGGATAGCGGCACGATCCGGCTGTTCGGCGCGCCGGCCTCCTCGCCCGTGCGCGATCGCGTCGGATACATGCCGGAGGAACGCGGGCTTTATCGCAAAATGACGGTCACGGCGGTGCTCCACTACTTCGGCTACGCTCAAGGGCATGACCGCCGGCCAACTTCGGCAGCGCGTGCCCGAATGGCTGGAGCGGGTCGATCTGGCCGAGCATGCCGGCAAGAAGGTCGAGGAACTGTCGCGCGGCATGCATCAGAAGCTCCAATTCGTCGTGACGGTGCTCAACGATCCGGACCTCGTGATCCTCGATGAGCCATTCTCGGGCCTCGACCCGGTGAATCAGGACATGCTGCGGGAGATCATCAGCCGTCTGCGGCGGGAGGGCAAGACCGTCCTGTTTTCCACGCACGTGATGCACGAGGCGGAGCGGCTGTGCGACTTCATCGTGCTGATCGACCGCGGCCAGGTCGTGGTCAACGGCACGCTCGATCAGATTCGCGCCGGGCACGAGGCCAACACGATCTCCCTCGAACTGGAGGGAGACACCGGATTTCCTCCGGACGCTGCCGATGGTGCAGGCGGTCCAGCCGGACGGCCGGCGGCTCGAGGTACGCTTGCGGGACGGCGCCGACCCCCAGGATTTGCTCCGGGTGCTCGTCGAGCGGGCCCGCGTGCGGGCGTTCGAGATCAAGCAGCCCTCGCTGCACGAGATCTTCGTACAGCTTGTCGGAGGCCGTCATGCGGAAAATCTATAAGGTCGCCCAGCGTGAATTCGCCGAGACGGTCAAGACCCGCACGTTCCTCCTGGGCCTGCTATTCATTCCCTTGATCATCGGCAGCGTCATCCTGTTCGGCCAGTGGTTCGCGCCGCGCCCGGATGCACCCCGCGCCCCGGTCCGGGTCCGCGTGACAAGCTCCTCAAAGGACTTGTCCGCCCAGATCAGGACTGTCTTCGACGAGTACAACCTGGCCCACCCGCTTGGCCCCCTCACGCTCGATGTCGTGGACGCCGGTGGCGGGGCGGTCGCAGAGCAGGCGAAAGAGGATTTGCGGAAAGACCGTCTGGACGCCTATGCGGCGCTGGAGGGCAACCTGGAAGGCGAAGAGGGCACGATCCGCCTCTTCACCCATAAGTCCAAGCCCTCCCAGGTGGATGCGCTCGGGACGGTCGAGCGCCTCCTGCGGGAGGCGGTGATCGACCGTCGCTACGAGACCCGCGGCCTGGACCGGAAGATGCTCGAGGCCATCTCGAACGTCTCCATCCAGTGGGCCGAGTTGGGCGAGACGCAGGACCAGGAGCGGACGCAAGGCAAAAGTCAGCAGATGGCCCGGATGATGGTGCCCTTTGCCTTCATGTACCTGATCTTCATGGGTATCGTGGGCATGGGCCAGCACATGATCAGCAGCATCATTGAGGAGAAGAACTCTCGCATTATCGAGGTGCTGCTGTCGGCGGTCAGCCCGTTCGAGCTCATGGCCGGCAAGATCGCGGGCTTGGCGGCCGTCGGCCTGGCGGTCATGGCCCTGTGGGGCGCGGCGGCCTACGCGGCGGCCCGCTGGCAGGGCCTGCAAATCGACGATCGGGGCCGACCTGCTCGTCTATGGTCTGATCTACTACATCCTGGGCTTCGTCCTGTTCAGCGCCATCCTGGCCGGCGTCGGCTCGGTCTGCAACACGATCAAGGAGACGCAGAGCCTGATGATGCCGATCATGCTGGTGTTCATCATCCCGATGATCGCCTGGCCGCGCCTGGCCCAGGAGCCCAACGGCGAGTTGGCCCGCGTGCTGTCGTACGTGCCCCCGGCGACGCCCATGGTGATGGTCCTGCGCCTGTCGAGCGGCACCGAGATCTGGGCGGGCGAGGTGGTCCTGTCCATTCTCGTGCTGATCGTGGGCGTCCTGGCCACCGTGTGGGCGGCAGCCAAGGTCTTTCGCACCGGCATCCTCCTCTACGGCAAGCGTCCCGGCCCCCGCGAAATCCTCCGCTGGCTGCGAGAAAGATAGCGGAAGCGGTGGGGCTTGCCTCACCGTCATGTCTCGGATATGCTTTCATCTGATCGTTGTCTGGGTGTTCGAGGCCAAGGTTCGCGAGGGGACCGATAGAAGAGTTGCTATGAGCTTGATTGATGTCGGGCCGTTGACGTGGGAGGCGTTGTTGTGCTGCTTTCTCTCCGGGATCGTGGTCGGATTGGAGCGGCAGTTGCGGGGCAAGCCGATGGGCATGCGCACGAGCGTCCTGATCTGCATGGGGACCTACGTCTTCGTCGCCATGACGCGGCACGTCTCCAACCAGATGACCGATCCCTCGCGCGTCATCGGCCAGGTGATTACCGGGATTGGGTTCCTCGGCGCCGGGGTCATTCTGGCCCGGCACGGCGCCATTATCGGCGTGACTTCGGCCTCGGCCATCTGGGTCCTGGCCGCCATCGGCGTGGTGATCGGGGTGGGGTTCCCCTGGCTGGGCGTCAAGCTGGCCGGTTTTGACGGTGGCGATCCTCGTGGGCGTGGATGCCATTGAGCATCGTTTCGCGTTTCTCCAACGGGGTGTCCATCAGAAGCCCGCGAGAAAAGGCCAGCCCACGGTGGATCAGCCGTCGCGCCTGCCTCAAAACTCCGAGTAGAGCAGACAGCAGGCCGAGCGGAGGCATTGGATTACTGGGGAGCAGGGGTGCCATTATTGCATCATTCCAGTATGCCATTATTCCAACTGTTTCCTTGCTGACCGCCAATGTTCCCCGCAGAGGTTGCGTCTACGCCTCGGAAAGAAAGCCGACGGTGGAGGTCACGATACGCTGGCGGAATTGGGTGTGCTGGTCGCCGGTCTGCTGCTCCTGGAGGTCCTTGAAGCTGGCCCGGCAGAAGTGACAGCCCATCATCGTCAGGTGGAAATCCACGTAGTCGAACCATTCGGGAGAGAGGCTTTCGAGCAGGAACTCGCTGAGGATGCTCCGCTTCGGGCAGCTCAGACGCTGCGTCTCCCAGACATCGGTCAGCAGATCCTCCGAGTACGAGAGGGAGACATCTTTCAGGGCATCGCACTGAGCGATTTGGGCGCGGATGGATTCGAGGCAGCGATGCTTGACGACGCGGACCAGCCCCTCATCGAGACCGAGCAGGCGGGCGATCTCGATGCTCGTGAGCTGGCCGTAGAACACCAGTTCGGCCACCTTCAAATCGCGGAACTTCTGTGCTTCCTGGAAACCCCGGATCAAGTGTTGCAGGGCCTCCGTCAGAACCTGCCGCTGCAATTGGCGCTGCTCGCCGTGACTGACGCACCAGCTCACGCTCGGATCGACCGACGCCATGCGGGCGAGCGGATCGGCCGGGCCCTCGTCGGTGCCGGTGCGGCAAACGTCCTGGATCAGGCACACCGAGCGGGCCCAGCGGGTGCGCAGCCGATCGACGAGCCGGTTGCGCAGGATGCCGAACAGGTAGGTCTCGATGCTGGTCTCGATCTGCAGGGTCTTGACCACCTTGATGAAGGAGGCGAAGGTATCCTGGACGATGTCCTCCGCATCGGCGCACTGCGGCACGCGGGCGGTCGCGAACCGCAGGAGCCGGCCCTGGTATTCATCCACCAGGCGGGTCCACGCCGCGGCGTCGCCACCCCGGATGGCCTCCAGCACACCTCGATCTGCATTAACTGGATCAGTCATATCCAATTTATGATTTACGATTTATGATTTACAATCATCAATCATAAGTTCTTTCGACCGGTCCCAGGTACTTGTCCAGCCAATCTACGATTTCCTTGTGGTATTGTTTGCGGTACTCCCAGGGAATGCTGTGCTCGCCGGGAAACAGCACGTGTTTCTTGTGTTCGGCGGGCGTCCCCAGCAGGTCGAACAGCGGCTTCTGGGCCGTCTCGACCGGAAAGAGCGAGTCGTCCCTGCCGTTGAGCATGAGGATCGGGATCGTGACGTGCGGGGCGAAGTTGGCGGGGTCCGACGCCGGATGCCGCTTGCACGCGCAGATGCCTCCCAGAAGCAGAATACCGGTCTTGAATCGCTCTTCCACCGCGATCATCACGGGACCCATTTGGCCGCCCCAGGCCAGTCCGGCGAAGGCGAGCTTGCCGAGGTCGATATCCTTGCGCGTCTCCAAATAGTCGATGGCCCGCCGCATGTCCTGTGATCTCTGGATATAGAGATTACGGCTCTGAATCCGGTCGGGCGGGTAGAGGGGTCGTTCCGGGTCCCGCTCGTAGGTCCCTTTGTAGAGGGGCACGATCACCGCCCGGCCGCTGCGGATGATGCAGACCAGCTCGTGCGCGTACGCCCGCTGATCCCAGGGGCTGAATCCGGGCGATGCCGCTGGGGTACCAGACGACCGCCTGATACGGCTCCTTCACCCCTTGGGGCAGGTGCAGGTAGGCGGTGACACGCTCATTCGGGTATGTCGCGTCGAACGTGATTCGCTCCCGCCGGCAGTAGCCCAGGTCCTCGTCGGTTGCCTCCACGCGCGCGTTCAGCTCCGTCAGGTCATAGCGATAGGTATCGATGTAAGAGTTGAACACCTCATCAGGGACCGGCTTGAACTTCGTGAAGTCACGAAATTGACATTCGACGGGTTGAAACGCCGGCATTGGCACTGTTTCCCGGCCCTCCAGGTACTTGACGCACCGCACGCCGTTGGTCCGGTCGCGGTTCCACGGCGAGCGGGCTGACCCGTTGATGAAGGCCGTGTCGTATTCGCCCCAGGCGCCGCCCAGAATGCACCGGACGTCCGCGGCGTCCGCCAGGGCGTTGTAGCACCACTCGCGCACGTTTCCGGCCGCATCGTAGAGGCCGAAGCGCCCCATTCCCGTGCATGCGCCCACCCGCGCTGGACCGTCGCTGAAGTTGCTTAGACCTGTGATGCGGTAAGGCTCATCGTCCGCCCGCGCCGCGAAGGTCCAATGGAAGAGAGTGGGCAGGGCCTTCTCGCGGAAACGGGCATAGCCGGCGGCCTCGTACCAACTGATCCCGCCCACCGGGTAATTGCTTTGCCCGCGCGGGTAGGTCCCGTTGCGCCAGGTGGACGGCCCGAAGGAGCCTGTCTCATCGCGGAACTCTTCTCGTGCCTGGGACCAGGGGATTGTTCCGGCCGTCCTTGACGAACGCCTCCTGCCAGAACGTCTCGTTCTCGTAGCCGCCGCTGTCGATGAATTCTTTGTATTGCCGGTTCGTGACCTCGTACTTGTCGATCAGAAAGGCCGGGACACCCGGGATGGTCCGCTCGCCATGGAACAGGCTCCTCTGGTCGAGAGTCGCGGGCGGGATCCACACCATGTCGGCCGGCATGCTGCCTTCCCGGTTGAGCACGAAATCGATGCGCTCGGCCGATGAGCCGGGCGGCTCCGCATACGGGGATGGCCGCTCGTTCGACCGTACCACCTCCACCGGCAGAAATCCGGCCCGCTCCAGCCGCCACCGGTAGGTACCATACGGAATTCGGGCTTGCCGGACCGGGCTCAGGCCAAGGAACTTCCATCCAGGCCTCCTGTCCCGATAGGGGCTGATGAAGACTTTGGCCCCCGGCGGGTCCGTGGCGATGGTGCATTCCCGGGACATCTGCGGCCACCGGCTGAGCAGCAGGGGGTTCTCGGGAATGTACCGCTGGACTCTTTCCGCGAGCAGGAACGCCGTATAGAACTCGTCCTGGTCGATGAGTTGGTCGATCTCGGCCATCGCGTATTGCTGGGCCCAGCGCGTCGAATAGTGTGTCCAGGCGATCGTGGCGGCCAGCACGCCCAGGACCACGACCGCCGCCCCCAAGGCCACGGTGGCGGGACGGCGGCGGACGAGCTTGATCACGCTGCCAGCCACTCCCGGCCGCCTGGCCCGGATCACGCGGCCGTTGAGATAACGGCGCAGGTCCTCCGCCATTTCGCCGGCATCGCGGTACCGGCGGCTCGCTTCCTTTGCCATGGCTTTGCAGCAGATGGTGTCCAGATCGGCGGGAATGTGCCGATCGATCTGCCGGGGCCGGCGTGCCTCTTTGCCGAGGATCTGGCCGATCACCTGCTGCTGAGTATCGCCTTCGAACGGCGGTTCCAGCGTCAGCAGCTCATACAGGGTCACGCCGAGCGAGTAGATGTCGCTACGGTGGTCCGGCTTCTCCTGCCCGCCGGCAATCTGCTCGGGACTCATGTACCGGGGCGTGCCGACAAAGGACCCGGTGAGAGTCGTTCCCCGTTCCTCGCAGATCCGCGCGATCCCGAAATCGAGCAGGATGAGCCGGCCGTCGCCGGACAGCATCAGGTTCGATGGCTTGACGTCCCGGTGAATGACGCCCTGGGCGTGCGCGTAGCTCAGCGCGTCGGCCACTTCGCCGATGAGACGGGCCACCGCGCGGAAGTATTCATGGCTCGATGGGCCGTCCAGCAGTATGCAAGGCACTTTTGCCACGTCCCGGGCTCCGGCGTCTGTTTCGGCGCCCGCCGCGGCGATAGGCTCCGGGATCGTCCCGTCGCGGCGCTGAACCCGGGTGCGACGGAGGTCGGCAATGATGTGATCGAGGTTTTGGCCGTCGATCATTTCCATCGCGAAGTAGCAGACGTTTCGCTCATCGCCTTCCGCGTAGATGGTGACAATGTTCGGATGACGCAGCTTCGCGGCGGCCCGCGCTTCCCGGTGGAAGCGCTCGACGGCCGAGGGGCCTGCCGCCAGGGCGAGGGGCAGCACCTTCAGCGCGACACGCCGCTGCAGCGAGAGCTGCATCGCCTGATAGACCACGCCCATTCCGCCGCAGCCCAAGCGTCTTTCCAGCCGAAAATCACCGATCTGGAGATTCGGCTCTATCCCAACGACGGCCGTATCGGTCTTCCCTGTATCGACCCAGACAAGCGTGTCGCTGTCCGACTCCGGGGCTGCTGCCACACCGGCGCAAGCGTGCTGCGGCCCGGCGCAAGCGTCGCACACGCGCAAATGACGCCGCCACGCCGCCAACTCTTCCACGGAGGCGGAGCCTTCGAGGAATGCCGTCATCTCTCGCTGGGACAGACAACTGCTCACGGTCCCGCCGTCTCCATCGGATTCGAGTCGGGCTCCCAATCGCGATGCATCGCGATTGGGGACCCTTGCCCAGGCGCCAAGTTCCGCACTTGACAATCCCTCACAGCATACCGGGGTTCCCTGACATATTATACTCACGTCACCGGCAGGGGCGAACGATTATTCGTCCCTCCTGAACCTCTGGGTGTGGTCGACACCTGGTGGCGGATTCCACATCCATCGCTTCGGCTCGACCCCTGGAAATTGGCTTCGTTTCGCACGATGGGTCCCGCCATCGCCTCTTGGGGCCGACGTGGGGCAAATTGGGTTCGTTTGGCGCAAATGACCCCGAGCCACGGCTCCGCCGGTGACTCCCCGGCCCGCGCCCCGCTCTCGCTGGGTGGGCAAATTGGCTTCGTTTGTCCAACCGGCCCCGCCGGCCCTTGGCCGTTGCTGTCCGTCCGGAAATTGGCTTTGTTTCGCCGAGCCTCTTGGCAGACGCCATTGGCCACAACTCCTTTCCCACACAGCACTTGCCCGTCCCGCCGCCCGGGGGGAAATTGGGTTTGTTTGGCGTGATTGTCCCCCGCGGCGGCAGCGATCTCCGCCCCGCCAGCCGGCGCCCATGCCGGTCGGTGCGGGGCAAATTGGGTTCGTTTGGCGCAATGGGCCGGTCGACTGCCCTGTGGAGAAATTGGGTTCGTTTCGCACATTTGACCCACGCCGCTGTGGCCCCGTTCCACCCGGCCCTGCCGGGAAATTGGGTTCGTTTTGCACGATTGACTCCCATCCCCAGGTCCTACCCGTGCCAGGCGGAAACTGAGTTTGTTTCGCCATGTCTTCTCCTTTCGCTTTCAAATCGTAAATCATCAATCATAAACCCGAGGTCCGTCTCGGACCTTGCTCTCCCTCTACCTGTGGGCCGTGTTGCAGGAATCGTGCCGAAATTCTGTGTGTGCGCGAGACCCAAAAATCACATAACTCCTTATGCTTCAAGGGATAAAAAATTCTTCGCGCGCGAGGTGTTTTCCCTTTTCGACTGTTGCACAAACGTGGCCAGTTCCCACCGATCTGCCAGGGATTTCTGCCACACCAGATCGGTATGGATAATACGGATTCGGGTCGATTCGTGCGCTCCGCTTGTCATCCTGAGCGTAGCGAAGGATCTGGGCCGCAAGTGAGAGGAGACTCCAATTCGGTGCCCAGATCCTTCGGCTTCGCCTCAGGATGACAGAGTCCGTGTCGCGCACAGATTTCTCCGAACCCGTATCAGTTCCCACAATGAGCGTTGGCGATGCGCGGGTTGGGACCCCAAACGCGACCTATTGCGTTTGGGGGCCCTTGTTGAGGATGCGGATGTGGGTTGGGCTGACCAGCCGGTAACGGATGCCGCGCCAGCGGATGGTGCGCCCCGCGGCCGATGACAGCAGCAACGCCAGCAGCAGGAGGGACCAGAGCCAGCAGCCGAATACGTCGGCGACAGCGGCGGGCAGCAGCCGGGCGAGGTGCTCGCTCAGGGCCTTGGCCATGGCAAGCTGACGCAGCACCGCCCGCGTGAGCTGGCCGGTGAAGAAGACGATCGGCACGGCGGCGTAGAGCACGATATGCTCGGCGTGAGTGGCCCCGGCGTACAACGCCGCCGCGGCGCCGCCCCACAAACCGAGGACAGAGCCCAGGCTGGTGAGGAATCCCATCCACCACGCGCCCGGGGTGTAGACCCGCGTGATCAGGAACTGCCGGCGGCCGAACTCACAGAGTCGGCGCCACGTGAACGACTCGAACGAGGCGACCAGGCACTCGGGCACGAAGACGATCCGCAGGCCCGCGCGCCGCACGGCCCAACTCAGGGACAGGTCGTCGCTCAGGGCCTGGGACCAGATCTCCCGCATCCCCAGCCGGCGAAAATCCTCCGCGCGAATCGCCATCGAGCCGCCCCAGGCCAGGTTCCAATGGCTATTGCCCAGGTACTGGGCGACCGCGGCGTTGAGCGCGGACGCGGCCAGGGTGGACGCGTTGTTGACTGTCGGAATGAACCAGCGGTACCCGGTTGTGACGCCGCGCTTCGGCACAACCAGGGGGTGGACCAGATGACTGAGCCAATCCCGGTGGACGCAGATATCCGAATCGGCGAAGGCCAGGACCTCCGTCTGGGGCGGGGCTCGATCCACGGCGTACAGCAGATTGTGGATCTTCTGGCTGCAAGACTGGGAGACGCCGGCCACCAGGATCTGGCAAGCTCTGCCTTTCTTCTGCCCCTCTTGCACCAGCGTGTGAAGCTCCCGGTAGGCCGGGTCGGATTCATCCTCGACCACGAAGAGCAGATGGTAGCTCTCGTAGTCTTGCTCGAAGAACGACCGGATGTTGGCTGCGAAATGGCCGTCGATGCCCTTGCAGGGGATGATCAAGGCCGTGCGCGGCCGATAGAAAGGCGGCTTCTTCCTCCGGAACTTCGCCGCGGCGTAATGATAGTTGTTCACGGCGTAACACACGACCAGCAGTTGCGCCACGAGGGCGGCGCAGGCTATGGGCCAATACCAATTCATGACCTTACGATAGTCAAATCGCGGTAAAACACCAGTCTTTTCCCCGCGGCCGCCGCATCGGGTGCGGCCGGCATACGGTGGCGGATTCCGCCGGCTCCTATCTGGGTGGCAGCGGCAAGCGGAGTCTTCGGAGCTTGCCGATGGTCCATCGCATTCGCAAGACCATCGGCAAGCTGGCGCTTGCCGCTGCCACCCGGAGCCCAATTGCGGCGGTTCCTCTTCCTGCCCGCCAGTCGCTTGTGTCTTGCGATGGGTCGCTGCCACTGTATTCCGGTCGCACACGCCCCATCAGGCGATGGCGGCCAGCGGAACCAGGGACTGGGCAAGCTGGGCGGCCGTGTAGCTCTTCGACAAGTCCAGGTCCAGTAGGCAGCCGTGATTGTGGTCGGAGGCGAGGATGAGGAGATTGTCGCCGGCCTGGCTCCACCCGCTCTGCTGGGGCTGATGGCCCAGCACGAAGACGTCGGCATCGAGCAACTGGGCCATGCGATTGAGGGCGGCCTGGCTGTGGCGGCGGCCCCAGGTGAGGAGATAGGCGGAGCCCGGCTTTCTCGCAGTCGCTGAGCCGCAGCTCCCTCTCGAAGATGCCGGGGTCGAACTGGTCGATGCAGCGCTCGTTCGGCAGGGAGTGGGAAATCCATACCCCGTTGCTGCACTTGACGGCCAAAGGCTGCGAGAAGAGGAACTGCTGGATGGCCAGCCGGACGTTGGGGCCGGCCGGGCCGAACTGGCGCTCCAGGGCCAGGGTCATCGCCCGGTTCATTTCCTTGCCGTTCTTCATGACCTCGCTGCTGTTGATGACGGCGGTATCGTGATTGCCCATCACGAAATGGACCTGGTCGGGAAAGCTCAGCTTGTACCGGATCGCCTCGAAGAGCAACTGGTAGGACAGGCATCCGCCGGCGCCATCCTCCGGGCCGCCGTGGATGATCTCCTGCAGAACGATATGCCGGTCCGGGTGGTCGGCCAGTTGGGCGTGGGTGATGAGGCGTTCGAGGTTGCGGCGGTGGCCATGGATGTCGCCGCCGACGACCAACGAGCCCTGGGCCGGCAGACAGATGAGGTTGGCGCGTCGGAATCGGTCGGTCTGATTGGCTCGAATTCCCTTATTGAGCAGGTCGATGGTTGTTTGAGGCATTTCGGTTCGCTTTGATCTTGCTTCCGAAGATACTGTGAATCAGCAGGTCGAGTCTGGACATCACCTCCGCCATGCTGGCGGGCCGCTCCGCCGGATCCTGCTTGATGCAGTCCATCACCAGCTTGGAGATTCCGATCGGCAACTGCCGCCTCAACTCGTGCGGGGGAACGCACTTCGTGGACTCGTAGGGGCCTAACCCGTTCCGGGCAGGGAGCAGGGTCTTCTTCGGGATGAGCGTCGGCACGTTCTTGCCGGTCAGGGCCCAGTACATCGTCGCCCCGAGGTTGAAAATGTCGGTCTTGGGGCCCAGGGTCTTACGCCGGACCTGCTCGGGTGCGATGTAGTCCGGCGTTCCCTGGATGCGGGGCTTGATGGTCCCGATGGGACAGCTCTGGCCCAGGTCGATGATCTTGATGGCCCCGCTCTTGTTGATCAGGATATTGTTGGGCTTGATGTCGCAATGGACAAAGCCCGCTTGATGCATGGCGTTGAGTCCGGCGGCCACCATGCGAAAGACCAGCAGGACGTCGCCCAGGCTGAGCGTCGTCGGTCTCTTCCAGGGGCTTGCCGTCGAAATGCTCCATGGACAGCAGCAACTCCCGGACCCGGAACATACTGCGGATTTTTCGCAGTTTGTAGCATTTCCGGACGTAGGGATGATCGATCTTCTGGGCCACCTTGTACTCCGTCTCCGTCTGCTCGAAGAAGCGGTGATCCTCCGGTTTCTCCCAGATCAGCCGCTTGAGGGCGACGGTGCTGCCGTCCTCGTCGTCCGTGGCCAGGTAGATCGTGCTGCGAGCGCCATTGCCAATCCGTCGGATGATCGTGAACCCCCCGACACTGAGAATATCCTTGCCCATTTGCAGCTAACCCAAGAACCCAAGACCCGACAACGGCTCCCGAAAACTACGAAGATGCGCCACAGTCCGTCCGTGTTCCTCTAATTCCTCGACCGATCCGCGCTCCGGGGGAGGGCTGATCCTCCCATAGCGGTGTCGTACGCCAACTGACTCTGCACAGAATACGCAAACCACCCACTTTACTTGATGGGCGTGCCTCTGTCCATCGCAGGGGCGATTTTTCTGTATCGGCAGCCCCAGATAAATCTTGACAAAGTAATGAAAATCTGGTTCTTTACCGATACTGCTGTCGAGGCCGTGAGCATGTGCTTGGCAGCCCCGCTTTTGGGTGTATTCCCCGATAGCTCAATTGGTAGAGCGAGCGGCTGTTAACCGCTAGGTCGCAGGTTCGAGCCCTGCTCGGGGAGTTGAGCGAGAGTGATCGCCGGAGTGAACGCAAAAGTGCGGTCGCTCTGCGCCTGAGGGATTGGCACGCCTTGCCACCGAATTGTCCCTGAAATCACGGCCGCAAGTCCCTGCCACCACCATGCGCGGTTCCGGCGGGCGATATCCCTGGACCTCCCGGGCAGGTGGTCACGTCAGCGCGTGTAAACGCCACGTCGTAAGTGACTATGAAATAAATACTTATACGACGTGACGCCCGTTTTGTCCCGAATGCCGCGGGCGATGGCTCTCTTGGCCTGGTTTGCTCATGTCCAGATGGGGCCGGTGGGCGTTCTGAGACGTTTTTGACCTATAAGGCATTGACATTCATTGGGTGAATGGGTAAAATACGGGAAATTGGAGAATTGAGTGGTTGGGATAAAAAATGGATTTTCAGCTTTTTAGTCTTGACAGTGTGAGTAGAACCTGATAAGCTGGGAAAGTTAGACAAGTTAGATATTGTGGAGATGCTTTGCGGGTAAGCAGGCATAGGTTTCTGTGATGTCGGACTTGTTGGTAGGAGAGTGAGAAATGGAGGAGGGTGGACAGGCCGTTCGGCGACACACCCTTTTTCTCACAAGGTTACGATGGAAAGACTGTGCTGTGGAGGTGCCTGCGACCGGCAGCCAGTCGTAGCGGAGGTGCTCTCAGATAACCTGGTGAGTCAGATCAAACAGAGGCAAGGATAGCATTGCGCCAGATGGATGGAACCGCAGGGGTTCTTCGAGTTTGTGGATGATTCCCGGGGGGTAATAGAATGCGGAATCTGGCGAAGAGATGCGCGGTGGCTGCGTTGTGCCTCGTCATGACCGGCGCGGTAGGGGCGGCGGATCGCCCCCGGCCGGGGCTGGCGCGGGCCCAAATGAGCCGGCTGTCGGCAGCGCGGATGCGTTCATCCAAGCCAAGTCCGATCGCGGGTCGCCCCGCGCCGGTGGCCGTAGTCTCGGGGCCGCAGACACCCCTGTCGTTCGGCAAGATTGCCGGACCTGGGCCGACGCGGCTCAAGGCCGAGACAACCGTCCGCGTGGCGGCGAATTGTCCCTTCCGCCTGATGGCCTCGTTTCAAGGCCTGGTGGGAGGGGCAACCGACAGGGCCGCCATACCGCCGCAACTGATGAAGGTGACGATCAACGGCAAGGAGGTGCCGATCGGGACGCAGTTTGTGCAGATCGCGACGGGAGGTCCGACGCCGCCGGCCGGTGTGGATGTCCCAGTGGCGGTCGAGATCAAAACGGCAGGAGTTTTAGCTTACTCGGCAGGGCAGTACGGCGGAAACCTGACAATCACCGTCAGAGGAGGGTGATGAACCGGTTTTCCCGACGGCCTCTGTCGGGTGGATATGATCCCAAAGATATGCCCAGGACCTACGGAAAGGTGCGATCCCAAACCAGCCCCCTCGACAAGGGACAGGGGAGAAAGGAGGTAGGGTGATGACATGAGCTTCTCGCAAGCTGGGGACGGTTTGCGAGACGTCCGAAAAGGGTGGCCTTCCTTTTGGACGGCAGAACAATGTCAAATGCCAAGTGGGAATGAAAATCGCAGGTCAAATCAAAGTGTCATAAGGGCCACGATGGATCGGACCAGCAGCGGGCAGGTCCCTCCAGATCGTTCGTGTATTCGTGCCCGCGCCAGTAAACATGTAGACGGTTTGAGGTCCCGGCAACCGTATGCCGGGCCAGAGCAACTGGGTTAGCTTCGTAGGGCCAAGGCGGCCGATCGGAGCGAGGGTTAAGTTAGAAAGGAAGTAAACATGTTGAAGAAGTTGGTATTCGTTGGCACTGTGCTTTTGATTGCCGGTGCGTCTTACGCCGCGCTGCCGCCCGGGCGGATCGTTCACTGGCGTTGACGTGGAAGAGTGGGACGGCCACAACAACATCAAGGGCGAGTCCTGGAACTGGCCGGCTGAGTACAAGTATCAACCGGTCTGCGTCATTCCGGTCAAGATGGACGTGGGATTCTGGGTCCGGGTCAAAGGCTGCAAAGATGCCGTCCTTAAGCTGCATCAGGATCAGATCCGCAAGTACTCTGGCGAGATCACCCTTACGATCCAGTGCAACGTCAGCATCGACCTGAAGGTCGATTTTGCGAAGCTGTCCGGCATGCCGTTCAACACGGATTTTGCCAAGATCACTCCGTCGCACCTGGATCCCACCGGTGGTGATGTGGTGGTTTCGGTAGGCCTGAAGGATGTCGACATGGCCGGCTGGAAGGCCGAGCAGGTTGGCACTTGCATTCAAGTTGGCAACGTGACCATCTCGGTCCGTCCGAGCGTGGCTCCGCAGCTCGCCGGTGCCTGCTGACAGGTCATCCGACAGGCTTGCCCTGCGACTGGGATCCGAATGGGTTCCGGCGCGGTGTTCACAAAGCCTGAGCAGATGAATCCTACGGGGAGGGCTGGATACGAATATCCAGCCCTCCTCTTTTTACTTAGAGCCGCCAACAGAATGAGAACGCGACAAGCACCATGTCATTGCGAGCGCAGCGAAGCAATCTCCCACTCGTCGGATTGAGATTGCTTCGTCGCTGCGCTCCTCGCAATGACATACTCAGGTTCATTCTGTTAGAGGCTCTCAGAGACATGGGCGCGTCCCTGCGGCGCCCAGACGCAACGTCGACGGACAATCTGTGGTAAAATAGTTGTGGCAGGCAACTTGGGTCTTGACATGGCCGCCCGAATATGTTAATCTGCGTAATATCCTATCCAGGGGTATCATCAGGATCCCTAAGCGGTCCTGATGATAGGTGACACGTTAGATTGGGGGTGTCTCACTGGAAATCGCTCGGAAGAGGGCAAGTACTGTCTCTGTGTTGCCGAAGTAGGGTGCAGATCGGCATAAGAGTACCCGCACATACTCGACGCCTCAGAGGCAGTAGTCGCAACGGAACCTCAGGAATGTGGAGCAATCACAATGGGTGAGAAGCAGGTGACGCGGGCGAAGGAAGGACTCTCTTGGGACCGGGCAGGCAGATGGACGTCTGCGGGCGGGGGAACCTCGGTGCGGATTATCGGACTGCTGTTGGTGGTATTCCTGGCCGGCGATTCGGCGTTCGCGGACCTGATGGTTCAGCCCTTGCTCGTGAGAATGACGGTCCAGCCGGGCCGGCGCTACACGAGGGAGCTGAAGCTGGAAAACTCAGATCCGCAGGCTGCGGAGACCCTGACGGTGCGCCTGGCGGAGCTGACGCAGAACGCGGACGCTTCGTGGACGGAGCTGAAGGCCGGCGATCCGAATCTCAGCACGGCGGTCCTGCGGAGCTGCCAGAGCTGGCTCACGGTTCCCGCCAACAACATCCACGGTGCCGCCGTACCAGATCGTGCCCTTCACTCTCCAGGTCGACGTACCGGCCGGCACGCGCGGCTTCTTCTTTGCCGCGATCGTGGCCACGACGGCGCCCCGGACGACAACGCTTCCCAACGGAGTCGTGACCCCGATGAACATGGAGATGGTGGTGCCGGTGATCGTGGAGGTCCAGAACATGCCGATGCCGCGCCGGATCGAGTTGACCGATATCGGCTTGGACCCGCAGCCGCAAACGGAGGCGGCCCCGGCCGCCAGCAACCTGACGTTGGATATCGCCAACACCGGCGGGACGTTCTCCCGCTTGCTGCCGATCGTCCGCGTCTGGGGACAGTCGAGCGGCCACTGGCAGAAGATCACGGATCTGAAGTTCAGGGAAGTCGCGATCATGCCGGGCGCGAAGCTGCACATGAAGCAGGACGCGGGACAGCCGCTGGCTTCCGGCAACTACCGGTTGGAGGGATTCGTGTTCGTCGATGGTCTGCGGGGCTCCCGGATCCAGAAGGAGGTCCAGTTCAAGGGCGACCCGCGCATCCCCACCAACGTGATGCGGCCAGGTCGCCGATGACCGTGCGGCCGTCGCCCTTGTCCATTGAGATGATTGCCGGGGCCACCCGGTCGACCTCGGTCACGGTGTTGAATGGCTCCGACGAAGAGATCACGGTGAATGCGGAAGTGGTCGCTGCCGGAGCATATGCAGATGGCGTCGAGCGGCCGGGGGGTCCGGGGAGACGACCTGAGCTGCAACGACTGGGTGACCGTCTCGCCGAACCAGTTCGTCTTGAAAGGGACACGGCCGGCAGAACCTGGCCGTCGTCGCCAAGATGCCGAAGGAAGCCGGGAAATACCCGAGCTTCTACGGGACCCTGAGACTGCGGCTCTCCTATGCGGATGGAAAGTCGGCCGGGACGAAAGACACTTGGATTTGCCTGCAGAATAAGCCGGTGACTGGCACGCCCCTTCTCGAGGCCAAGGTCTTGACGGTTTCCGAGACCTCGGCGTCGCGCTACCTGGTGACCGGCTCGTTCCAGAATACGGGAGAGACCCACGCCGCGTCGCTCACCTGTCAGGGAGTGCTGTCGATCGTGGGCGGGGGCGGCCTGGGCTCGGCGGTCTACAAGCGGTTCCTGATGACCTGTGAGGCCGTCGGGCAGACGGGGATTCTGCTCCCCTTTGAGATCGCGCACCTACTCGGGCATCCTGGATATCTCGGATGTGCCGCCGGGCGACTACTACGTGACGAGCGTTCTGAGGTGGCCCGGCGGTCCGGCGGACGGGGTGCAGGAGCAGCGCGTGATCCGGGTCTCCGAACAAGGTGGACGCAAGGTCGCCCGCATGACTACGGCGGGGGGTGCACCGATCGTCATCAAGATGATGTAGCAGACCGCAGGGGAGGTTTTTGCTTAAAGCAGGGCGCAGGATTGCCGATACAGGTTTCGGGCCGCGAGAAGACGTGCTCACGGCCCAGGAAAGGGACATAGACCTATGGCCAGGAAATATGTTGGACTACCATTGGGCGGGATGATAGCCCTGTGCGCAATCCTATTATGGGCCCCCGACAGCCACGGCCAGGGGATGAAGATCCTCAAGAAGAAGTGCGTCATCTCCGGCACGGTTGGTCCCGCCGGCGTGACCATGGGGGCTTTCCTGTCAGTCCCGCTCCGGTCACGACCGATGAGAACGGCGTCTACAGCGTGGAGGTCGACTACGGGTGGAGCGGGACGGTCAAGCCGGTCAAGGCGGGATACACGTTCCAGCCGCCGGAAAGGACCTATACCAAGGTCGTCGCTCAATGCTACCAAGGAGGACTACAAGGCCACCGTGCAGACCTACACGATCACCGGCACCACCACGCCGCAGTCGAACGTCAAGCTGATCGGTTTCCCGGAGGACGTGGTCAGCGATGCGACGGGGCGTTATACGGCCACGGTCGTCTATGGGTGGAGCGGCACGGTCCTGCCGGAGAAGACCGGCTATCGTTTTGAGCCCCCCAGCATCTCGTACAGCCCGATCGATAAGGAGATGAAGGACCAGAACTACAAGGCCTACGAGCTGACGTTCACCATTTCCGGCACCGTCAAGACCGCGGGCGTTACCCTGAACGTGACCGGCTTCCCGAAGCCGGTGGTCTCCGGGGCGAACGGGGACCTACCGAGTGGAAGTGCGCCACGGCTGGAGCGGAAAGATCAAACCGGTCAAGGAGGGCGTCCAGTTCACGCCGGAGGAACACTCGTACACGGCGCTGATGGAAAACCAGACGAGCCAGGACTTCGAGGCCCGCGTCTTCACCTACGAGATCACGGGAACGACCGGCTTGGCGGGCGTGATCATGAAGGGCCTGCCGGAGGATCCCATCACGAATGAGAACGGCCTTTACACCGCCACGGTTACGCACGGATGGTCCGGAAAAGTGACTCCCGAAAAGGCCGGGCAAAAATTCGACCCGCCCTCGAAGCAGTACACGAACGTCAAGACCAAATTCGAGAATCAGGACTATAAGCCCTCGGCCATCTACCTGACGATCAGCGGCACCGCGGGCACGAGCAATGTCACCCTGGCGGGGCTGCCGGGCGATCCCCAGGGCGATGCCACGGGGGCCTTTACGGCGAAGGTCCCGTACGGGTGGGGCGGCACCGTGACCCCGACGAAGTTGGGGTGGTCCTTCGACGCCGCCCAGCTATGAGTACGGCTCCGTGACCCAGGATCAGGTCAAGGTGAACTTCAAGCCCGAGCGCATCACGTCCAAGATCACCGGCAACGTCGGACATGCCGCAAGTCACCCTGATGGGTTTTCCCACCTCGGTGGTCTCCGGCCCGGACGGTTCCTACAGTGCCGATGTCGATTTCAACTGGAAGGGTATCGTCATCCCGCGGAAAGACGGGTATCACGTTCGAGCCCGCTTCCCGGGAATACAACGACGTGCAGATGTCGCAAGCGAACCAGGACTATCAGCCCCTGATCATGCAACACTCGATCACCGGCCGCGTCGCGGATGAGACCGGGGCCCCCGTGGCGGATGTGATCGTGGCCGCCGAGGGCGAGCCCACCCCGGTGACCACCGGTCCCGGACGGCAGATTCGATCTGAAAGTCGCGCACCGTTGGCAGGGCCGGGTCACGCTTCCAGAAGGACGGGTACACCTTCAACCCGGCCACGAAGTCGTTTCCGTCGGTCATCGCGAAGCCTCCGGAGGTGAATGTCACCGCCAAGATCAAGATGATGACGATCACGGACCGGATCGTGATCACCCAGGGAGCCATCGACGAGCCCATCGCGGGCGTGAAGGTCACCGCCATGCCTCCGGGCACCAACCCGGTCGTGACGGACGCCAACGGCAAGTACATTGTCAAGGTCCCCTACGGCTGGAGCGGGGTCCTGGAGTTCTACAAGGCCGACCTCGTGTTCGATCCCAATACGAAGCCGTTCACGAACGTCACCGAGGATATCGACAACATCAATCCGAAGCCTCCGGCGGCCGCCCGAGGTAACGCCGCCTTCGCAGGTGACGCCACCTTCCGAGGTGACACCGCCTTCGCAGGTGACGCCGCCTTCGCAGGTGACACCGCCTTCGCAGGTGACACCACCTTCGGAGGTGACACCGCCTCCGGAGGTACGCCGCCTGCCCAGGCGAACGTCGCAAGCGATTCAGCAGCAGATCGAGCAACTCAACGCGGAATCAGATCCGGCTGGCGGCGGAGATCAACGCCTCCGGCAGCAAGGCCAGCAACCGCCGGCCGACAAGCTGCAACGGTTCGAACGCGATCCCGCAGGAGATGGGCAGACTGCTGGCCCAGGCCCGCGGCGCACGGCCCGAGGACCAGGGAACCAGCGCCGCCGCCCGGGCCGAGACCGGTCGCCGGTCGACCAGGGACCGATTGTGGACCAATCGCCGTTGCCGGACCTGCTCAGTGTTCTGACGGATCTGGCGCGGCAAACGGGCGTGACGATCGCGGTGGACATGACCGTCAAGCCGGACCCGGTCTCCGTGTCCCTCCACAGCCTGGTCGGTCAGTCGGTATCGGTGGCACTGCAGAGAATCGTGGACGAGCACGAAAACCGACGTATAAAGTCGAGCCCGTGGACGACCGGACCTACAAGGTCTACCATCCGATCTCCAACATGTTCCCGGGCGTCGAGCTGGTCAATGCGTTGCAGGACCTCTCGACCGCCTCCGGCGTGCCCATCATTCCCGATCCCAACGTGACGGGACAAGTCAACGTCAACTTCGAGAACGTCTCTCTGGAGGATGCCCTCGAGATGATGCTGGCGGGCAAGCCCTACGTGTACAAGCGGATGCCGCGCTACTATCTGGTGGCCGACCGCGGCATCAACGGCCGGGTCTTCGCGGAGATCAGCGAGACGCGCCGCGTCCGGCTGAACTACATCCAGGCCAGCCGGGCGAAGGCGCTCCTGTCGCCGGTCTTTGCCCAGTATGTGCAGGCGGAACCCGTCAATCCGCGGGACCCGAACGACAAGGGCAATACGCTGATCGTCACGGCGTCTCCCGCGATGATCGACCGGATTGTGCAGGACATCCGGGAGATCGACTCGATGCAGGCGACAGGTGCTGCTGGATGCCCGCGTGGTGGTGATGGAGCGGGGCAACCTGCTGAATCTGGGCGTCGAGTGGGGTTGGCCCACGATCAAGGCGGGTCTGTTCCGCGATGGCGCCGGCACGGAGACGACGGCTACCCCTCCCTGGTTGGCCGTGGGGCGTGCAGATCGGCTACACCCCCGACCGTACCTTCACCGACTCCTTGATGATGGCGTTGAACCTGTTGCAGGAGAACAGCCAGGCGGACATCATTGCCAATCCGAAAGTGATTGCCCAGGACGGCCGGCAGGCGGAAATGCGGGTCATTCAGGAAGAGTGGTTCATGATGACCGGTCCGACGGCCAATGATGTCTTCGGGGCGTACTCGCGGGCAGAACTCCAGAAGATCGAGTCCGGCACGGTCCTGACGATCACACCCCGCATCGGCGACAACAACGACATCACGCTCGAAATGGCCGTGGAGGTCAGCGACAGCATCCCGAAGGCCCGCGGCAGCGAGCTGCCGCTGGTCACGCGGCGGACCGCGAAGAACGCCGTCACCGTCAAAGACGGCGGTACCGTCGCGGTCGGCGGCCTGACGGAAAATCGCAGCAAGAGCAGCGAGAAACGGGTGCCCGTGCTCAGCAACATTCCTCTGCTCGGGGAGTTGTTCAAGAACCGCAACAATGACAAGGCCAGCCGCGAGGTGGCGGTCTTTGTGACGGCGCATCTGGTTCGCGAAGGCGCGCAGATGGCCGGTGCGCCGGCCGCTCTGGCGGGACCGGCCGGACCGGCGGAAGTCCCAACGACGGGTGGCCCGGCGTCACCCGACGATTTCCGCAGGCAACTGGCAGAGTCGATGCGTCAGAATCGGTAGTCGATCGAGTAATCAGGAGAGTGAAAAGCAGTGCCCAACAGGTGTGGATCCATCTTGAAGGCGACAACCGGTGCGTTGCTCGTCCTGGTTCCCCTGGCTTTGGAGGCGGCAGGCTGCCGGCCGGTTGAGTGGGCGGAACTGGGCTCGGGTTCGAATCGCGACGAACCGCGCTGGGAAGGCCGCTCGGACAGCCGGCCGAGCCGGCGCAACAGCACGGAATGGGCTTCGCATCGTGGCCCGCAGCGGTCGCGAGGTGGTCCGGCTCAGTCCCGACGACGTGGTCCGCATCATGCAGCGCGTCGGGTTTTCGGACGACCAGATTCTTGATCTGGGGCCGGACCTGTACAATGCCTTGCTGCTCTCCGGGGCGGCCGAGGTCTTCTATGGCAAGCGCACGGAGATGATCTTCCTCGTCAGCAACCGCCAGGTGCAGATCCAGTCGCACTCGCGGGGGACCTTCGTCTATGACGTTCCTGATGCAACAGTTTGTCCTGGGCTCGGCCCGGGGCAGGCGTGGAGGGTGATCTTTCTTTCACGCCGGGCATCCGCTCCCGATCCCCCAGACGCATCCGAACGGCACGCCGCGAGGAGGAGTTATCTCGTCTGCCGACGCCCACGCCCATTTCCGCTGCCCTTTCTGCGTCCCGAACCGGAAGAATTTCTCCATAGTCAGGAAGCGCTGGGCCGCACTATAATCGTATAGGGTTATGGATGACGAAGTGGGGATGGTTCGCGGCAATCATCGGTCATCCATTGTCATTCATCATTCTGATGGCTATGGTTGGAGACTTCAAGAAGCGAACGGACTGGCTCCGGCGGGAGATTCGCAGACACGATTACCTCTACTACATCCAGAACCAGCCCGAAATCAGCGACCAGGACTACGACAAGCTCTTCGCCGAGCTCAAGGCCCTGGAGGCCCAGCACCCGGAGATCGTAACGCCGGACTCGCCCACCCAGCGGGTGGCGGGCCGGCCGCTCGGAGAATTCGCGACCGTCCGGCATGCGGTCCTCATGCTGAGCGTGGACAACACCTACAGCGCCGAGGAGCTCAAGGCGTTCGACGAGCGGGTCCGCAAGCAACTGGGCGCCACGGACTACGATTACGTCGTCGAGCACAAGATCGACGGCCTGGCGGTCAGTCTGCGGTACGTCGATGGGGTGCTCGTCACGGGGGCGACCCGCGGCGACGGCGAGGTCGGCGACGATGTGACCGCCAACATCCGCACGATCCGGGCCGTGCCGCTGTGCCTGATGGATGGCCAGAACGTGCCGGCGGTGCTGGAAGTTCGCGGCGAGGTGTACATGCCCACCAAGTCGTTCGTCGCCTTGAACAAGGCCAGGGCCGAAGCGGGGGAGACGGCCTTTGCCAATCCGCGCAATGCCGCCGCCGGCTCGCTCAAGCTGCTCGATTCGCGCATCACCGCGACGCGGAACCTGTCGTTCTTCGCCTACGGAGTCGGCGAAATCTCGGAAGTGCTGGCGGAAGACCACTATCAAACGTTGCAGCGGTTCAAGAAGCTGGGTTTGCCGGTGAATCCGCACACCCGCAAGGCGAAGGATATCGCCGAAGTCATCGAGATCTGCCAAAGCTGGAGCGACCGGCGGTCGAGTCTGGCCTACCAGATCGACGGCATGGTCATCAAGATCAATCGCTACGACCAGCGGGAGATCCTGGGTGCGACGGGCCGCTCGCCGCGCTGGTGCATCGCCTACAAGTATCCTGCGGAGCGGGCCCGGACGGTCGTGGAATCCATCGCCGTCCAGGTGGGCAAGACCGGGGCCTTGACGCCGGTGGCCAATCTCAAGGCCGTGCAGCTCGCGGGCACCACCGTCCGGCGGGCCAGTCTGCACAACTTCGACGAAATGGAGCGGCTGGATGTCCGGCCGGGCGATACCGTCCTGATCGAGAAGGCCGGCGAGATCATCCCGCAGGTCGTGGAGGTCAAGAAGGAGTTCCGCCCGGCGGGGGCGGAGCCGTTCCCGGTGCCGAAGAAATGCCCGAATTGCGGCACCGAGGTGGTCAAGGACGAGGCCGGCGTGTATGTCCGCTGCCCGAATCCGGACTGCTTCGGCATGTTGAAGGAGCGGCTGCGATACTTCGCGGGCCGGGATCAGATGGATATCGAGCGTCTGGGCGTGGCGCTGATCGAGCAGTTGATCGAGGCCGGCCTGGTGAAGACCTTTTCCGATATCTACCGGCTCAAAAAGGAAGATTTGACGGCGCTGGAGCGGATGGGCGAGAAGAGCGCCCAGAACGTGCTCGAAGGGATCGAGGCCAGCAAGACACGGCCGCTGTGGCGGTTCATTGCTGCCCTGGGCATCCGGCACGTGGGTGGGCAATCCGCCGAGATCCTGGCGGAGCATTTCGGCTCGCTTGATGCCATCAGGAACGCCGGCCAGGAGGAGCTTCAGGCGGTGGACCAGGTCGGCCCGGTGATGGCGGAGAGTGTCTGGCGGTACTTCCAGAATCGGCGCCACCGCATGGTGATCGACGATCTGCTGGCGGCCGGTGTTCGTCCGCAGCCGCCGGCCCCGAAGAAGCGAACGGGTGGGTTGCAGGGAAAGACCGTCGTCGTTACCGGGACTCTCCAGGGCTTCTCACGCCAGCAGGCGGAGCAGGCCATTCGCGAGGCGGGCGGAAAGGTCTCCGGCAGCGTGAGCAAGAAGACCGACTTCGTCCTGGCCGGGCGAAGACCCCGGCAGCAAGCTGCGGAAAGCTCAAGAACTGGGCGTCGAGGTCATCGACGAAGAGCGGTTTGCGGGGATGCTCGCAGGAAAGGGATAGTGTCGTGAACGCACAAGACGAGAAGTTCATGCAGTCGGCCCTCAAGCTGGCGGAGAAGGGGATCAGCTCGGTGGAGCCGAATCCGGCGGTCGGGTGCGTGATCGTCAAGGCCGGGCAGTTGATCGGCAAGGGCTACCACAAGAAATTCGGCGGGCCGCACGCCGAAGTCAACGCGATCGCGGATTGCCGCACGCTCGGCGTCACGCCGGAGGGCGGGACCATGTACGTCACGCTGGAGCCATGCTGCCACCAGGGCAAGACCGGCCCGTGCACGGAAGCGATCATCAATGCCAAAATTACCCGCGTGGTTGCCGCGACGATCGACCCCTCCGAGCACGCCAACGGCAAGGGTCTGGAGCAACTGCGGCGGGCCGGAATCGAGGTCGAGGTCGGCCTTTGCGAGCAGGAGGCCAGGCGGCTCAATGCGCCTTTCTTCAAGCATGTGACCACGGGCAAAGCCTGGGTCGTGCTGAAGTGGGCCCAGAGCCTCGACGGCAAGCTGGCCTACTCGGATCAGTCCGCCGAGAAGCGCTGGATCACGAACGAGGTCAGCCGCAGCGATGCCCACCGGCTGCGGCGCCGGGTCGGGGCGATCCTGGTGGGCATCAACACGATCCTGGCGGACGATCCGCTGCTGACGCCCCGGCCGAGCAAGGGCAAAAAGCCCATCCGGGTCGTTCTGGACGATGCACTCAAGGTGCCGCTCGGATGCAGGCTCCTGCGGACGACCAAGATGAGCCCCGTGCTGATCTACACGCGCCAGGCGGCCGTCGATGCGAATCCGCAGCTTGCGGCCCGGATCCAGAAGAAGGGAGCCGAGGTGCTCGCCTATGAGGGCCCGGGCGAACTGCCGGACTTGCGATTTCTGCTCGATGCGTTGAGCAAACGCGGCGTTCAGCAGGTCCTGGTGGAGGGCGGTCCGCACGTGGCGGCCTCCTTCCTGCGGGAAGCGCTGGTCGATGAGATGTGCGTGTACGTGGCGCCGAAGGTCCTGGGCGCAGGCGGCACGGCGTCCCTCAGCGAGCCGATGGCAGCCCTGGAACATGTGGTCGGGCTTGCACCACGTCCAGATCAAAGCCCTGGGAGATGATGTCCGCATCAGCGGCAGGTTGGAGAACAGCTTGGCGCTGGAGAAGGTCGCGGGAAGCGAAAAACCGCGATAAATCGGCGGGAATTCACTTGACCGAGCGGCGAATTCGTCGTATTATATAAGTGTTGCGGGTGCAGACGGAGATCAGTGGGTCTCGTAAGCACCTACCGCGGTACGGTGCGTTGTGGCACGCCGCAACAAGGAGACCGGCCCACAACTCGCTAAGTGTTCTTGACCGGGTCTCCTTTTTTATGCGCCCGCAAACCCCGCCTGCCGGCGCATCAAGCTCGTTTTGTCATCCCTTCCGATCTCCCCGTGCAGTTTTGCATTTGAAATGCAAATTTGCATCTATGGGGTTGGGCCGATTACGGACAATTCGTGCGCCTTGTTTGTCATCCCTTCGCTACGCTCAGGGCAGGCTCTGAACGGAGCATAGCGGAGTGAAGGATCTGGCCCGTGCGCGAGAGAGACCTTCCATTCGGCGGCCGGATTCCTTCGGCAGGCTCAGGACAGGCTCTTCGGCTTCGCCTCAGGATGACAAAGGCCCTGCCGCGCCTGGATCGTTTCGAACCCGTATGAGGCCGTCCCCCGAGATCCAGACATGGCTTGCGTTCCTGGCTCACTTATGGTCTTATAAGTGCCCGGTGTGTGCCATGCGAACAGATCGGTGTGCTTGTCTCGATGTGGAAGGAGATCGTGCCATGAGATCGCTGATGAGTTTGGTGGGGGTGTTGATGGTGGTTCTGGCGATTTCCGCAGGTGCACAGACCGGCGAGCAGGGCTGGATCAGCTTGTTCGATGGCCAGAGCCTCCAGGGGTGGAAGGTGAGCGGGAACGCGGGGACGTTCTCCGTTCGGGATGGAGCGATTGTGGCGCACGGGCCGTTCAGTCACCTTTTCTATGTGGGGCCGGTGTACTACGGCGACTTCAAGGACTTCGAGCTGAAGGTGGACGTGAAGACCGAGCCCGAGGCCAACGGCGGCGTCTTCTTCCACACCCAATACCAGGAGAAGGGCCTGGTGGCCAAAGGCTTCGAGGTCCAGGTCAACAACAGCGATAGCACCGACCCGCTCCGGACGGGCAGTCTGTACAAAATGCAGAATGTGAGAGAGACGCCCGTCAAAGACGGCGAGTGGTTCACGCTGCACATCGTGGTCGAGGGCAAGCATGTCACGGTGGACGTGGACGGCCGCAAGCTGGTCGATTGGACCGAGCCGAGCCCGCCGCAGCCGCCGTCGGACAGGCCGGGCCGCGTGCTGAGCAGCGGCACTTTCGCCTTGCAGGGGCACGATGAACGCAGCACCGTCTACTACAAGAATATCTATGTCAAGCCGCTTTTCCCGCTCGCGGACTACCACGTCCACCTTAAAGGTGGCCTGGGCATCGACGACGTGGTCGCGATCTTTCAGCCGCGTGGGGTCAAGATCGGCGTCGCCGAGAACTGCGGCGTCGGTAACCCGGTCACCAACGACGAGGGGCTGAAGAAGGCCTTGCAGAAGCTCGAAGGCAAGCCCGTCTACCGGGCGATGCAGGCCGAGGGACGCGAGTGGGTCAAGATGTTCTCGCCGGAGATGATCGCGAAATTCGACTACGTCTTCACGGACTCGATGACGTGGACGAACGACCGCGGCAAACGGATGCGCCTGTGGATACCGAACGAGGTCGAGGTCGGCGACAAGCAGCAGTTCATGGAGATGCTGGTCGAGAGGACCGTCGGCATCCTCAACAACGAGCCGATCGACATCTACGTCAATCCGACCTTCCTGCCGGCCGTCATCGAGAAGGAATACGACACTCTCTGGACGGACGAGCGGATGGACAAGGTGATCCAGGCGGCGGTGAAGAACGGCGTCGCCATCGAGATCAACTCCCGCTACAAGCTCCCCAGCGAAAAGTTCATCAAGAGGGCCAAGGCGGCGGGGGCCAAATTCTCCTTCGGCACTAACAACGGCGGCAAAGACGACCTGGGCGATCTGGCCTACAGCCGCCTGATGGCGGTACGTTGTGGCCTGACGAAGGAAGACATGTTCGTCCCCAAGCCCGACGGCCAAAAGCCTGTCCAGAAGAAGGGCCTGCCCAAGTAACGCTTCTGCGGACCGTCAATGCATTTGTCATCCTGAGCGAAGCGAAGGATCTGGCCATCGCATGAAGAGGGGCTCTGATCGCAGCGCGGACTCCCACGCGTAGGCCAGATGCTTCACCTCGTTCAGCATGACACGCGCTCGCTTCTCCCGGTCATACTCCCGCAAGAACTCATCCGCAGCCGGCATCAAGGTCGTCTACCGGTCTCCCAGGGGCGACTTGCGCGGGCAGGCTCCGGTTAGAAGCTCGCAGCCATCCTCGGTAATGAGGATGTCGTCCTCGATACGGACGCCGAGCTTGCCGGGGAGGTAGATGCCGGGCTCGATTGTGATGATCTGGCCGGCCTTGAGATTGCCTTTTGCCCCTTCCTTGAGGAAGGGGATCTCATGGATTTCGAGGCCGAAGCCGTGGCCGGTGCCGTGGCCGTAGACGGGCAGACCGCTCTCCCGAATGGCGTTCCTGGCGGCGGCATCCACGTCCACCAATTTGGCTCCTGCTTTTGCCACTCGTATCGCGGCGGCCTGCGCCTTTTCCACCACCGCATAAGCCCGGCAGTAGGCGGCCGTGGGCTTGCCGAAGGCGAAGGAGCGGGTGATATCGCAGCAGTACCCGTTACACTTGGCCCCGAAGTCGATCAGGATGGTATCTCGCGGGGCGAGCTTCCTGGGCGAAGGCTGATGGTGCGGGCGGGAGGCGTTGGGCCCGAAGGCCACGATCGTTTCAAAGCCGACCTTGGCGCCCTGTCGGCGCATCTCCAGATCGAGTATGCCGGCCAACTCGCTCTCTGTAATCCCCGGTCTGACGTGGCGCACGGCTCTTCGGAAGGCCGCTCGCGGCGATGGCGGCCGCGGACCGGATCGCGGCGGTTTCACCCGCATCCTTTACGCTGCGCTGCGTCCTCGACGAGGCCGTCCGCCGCCTTGAGACGAACGTCCATGTTCTTCTTCAGAACATCGTACTGCTCGAGGGAAATGGACTTCTCCACGGCGACGGTCTTCGCGAACTTCAGCTTCCCCAACAGCTTGCCGCCCGCCTCGGCAATCGGGTCTTTGCGCTGGACGATCCGCGCCAAAGGACATTCCTTCTGTGCCTGTTCGGTGTATCGGCTGTCCGTCAGCAGATACACTGCCCGCCCGGTCACGACGGCCCAGCTATCCTCCCCTGAGAAGCCGGTCAGATAGGTGACATTGGCCGGCTTGGTGAGGACCAGAGCGTCAACGTGGTTTTTGCTCAACTGACTGCGGATGGCTCCGACGCGTCGCTGGAGGTGTTCCTTATCCATAGTCTATGATTCACGAGCATGCACAGATTTCGAGTCGGTAGCATCGTCCGGCTGCCTGCCCGAGGCTTTGCCGGACTTCCGTCTGGCCTTCACGTCCTTGGGCGAGACCAAACGAGATTGATCCTGTTGCTCTCGTTCCTGTAGATAGTCCAAGAGTGCATCAAGGCTTCCACCGCAGGCATCAAACAACTTCTCGCGCGCGGCTCGTACTTCTTCGACGATTGGGTCTTTGGTCATGTTTGATCGTCCTCCAAGGACTCCAGTATTTCCTCCGGGGTGACAATCAGAGGAGTCGGACGCTTCAATTCGTTATTCACTCTCATTAGTCGTTTGATCATCTCTCCATTGGCGATATGCGAGCAGTTCCACGTGACGAGGTAATCCATCTCATAGGAGACGGCAAATGCAAAGTGCGGGATGTCGGCTTGTGCCTTGCCAGATAGGCCGAGAGTTCTATCATAGTGTCTGGCGAGCACTCGTACGTCGTCTGTCAAGTGGAGGACAGGAAGACCCTGCACGACTTGAAGACGACGGCTCGCAACGTTGGGATCACCGGCCTGAATCTCAGCCATGATTGTCTCTGAAACATAAAGACTGAACCGATCCTTCGCGGTGCGCCACCAATCGCGAGTAATCTGCTGATGAGCGGCCATCACCAAGTCGCGGCTTGGATTGGCCGCAAGGTAGCTCACAACCGTTGTTTCTACATAGACTGTCTGCATATCGGTCCTGTTCGATACAGCGCGGACTCTATTCGTGCATCCAGTCTTATTATACCAGAGATGCGGGTGGTCCGGGTAAAGAGTCGGTTTTCCTACTGGCCGATTGGCTGCATGTTCTTTTGTTTCCTATACTCTAACTGGTGAGGGCCAAAAGAGAAACGCGAATGAGGGATCGGGCAGTTCGCGGTGTTTTCCGCGGGGAGAAAGAATCCCAAACGCGACGCCTCGCGTTTGGACTCCGGCTGCCGCAGCGCGATTCTTCGCGCTGCGGCAGCCCGGCATGAACTGCCCGGCTCGGAGGCTCATTTCCACGAGTAGGACGGCGGTCGCCGTCCTTTTCCTGTCTTGTTCCGCAGGCCGCCCCCGGTTAGAATGGCCGGCTGATTCGACAGAATCGCCGTTTCGTCGTTCTGGAAAACCGTTGACCCATGCTGCTACTGCTGCCGATTCGCACGAGTATCTGGCCCAGGCGGACCCCCTACGCCAACTACCTCCTCATCACCCTGAACATCGTCATTTTCCTTCTCTCGTACTCGTTCGACCGGCAATTCGCCTATAGGGTGGGCGACCAGGTCATCCGGCTGCCCATCCGCCCGTGGGCGGTGAACTGGATTCTGTTGCCCGGCTCTTGGCACTATTGGCAGTTCCTGTCGTATGCCTTTCTGCACGGCGGCCTCCTGCACATCATTGGCAACATGTTCTTCCTCTACCTGTTCGGGGCGAACATCAATGACAAGCTCGGCCACATCCGGTACGTCCTTTTCTACCTGATGGGCGCGATCGTCAGCGGCGTAGGTTTCGCTCTCCTGCACCCGTCTTCTCTGGACCCGACGCTCGGCGCCAGCGGCGCGATCGCGGCCGTCACCGGTGCATATCTGGTCCTGTTCCCCCAGACGCAGATCACGGTCCTTTACTGGATCGTCTTCTTCATTGGAACGTTCGAGATCCCGGCTCTGTACTTCATCGGCCTCAAACTGATCATCTGGGACAATATCGTCTCTCGCATCGGCCCGCATGTGGCCTACGAGGCCCACCTGGTGGGGTATGCCTACGGGATCGGCCTGCTCTTGCTGCTGCTGGCGACCCGGATCCTCAGCGGGACCCAGTATGACTTGTGGGTGATGATCCGGCAGTGGAACCGGCGCCGGCAATACCGCGATGCCGTGGCGGCGGGCTACGATCCGTTCTCGGCCGCAGGAGGCCGCCGGCGGGTGCAAGCGCGGGAAGTCCCGGGCATGCGCACCGACCGCCAGGGCCAGACCAGGATCGAGCAGATTCGCCAGCAGATCGGCAGTTGGATCGAACAGCATAATCTGCCCGCGGCGGCCGACCTCTACATGGAACTGATGCAGCTTGACCCCCAGCAGGTGTTGCCGCGACAGCATCTGCTGGACATCGCCAACCAGTTGGCCAGCGACCATCGCGCCGCCGAGGCCGCCCACGCCTACGAGCAGTTTCTGACGCACTACAGCACGACGTACGAATACACCGAGCAGGTGGAACTGATGCTCGGCATCCTCTATTCCCGGTATCTCCACGATCCCCAGGAGGCAATCAAACATCTGCGCAACGCCGCCCCGAAGCTCGTCGACTCCGGACAAGTGCAGATGTGTCGCGATGAATTGGCGCGGCTGGGCGCCTGATCCGTCTCAGAAGGGACCCTCCGTCGATCAGAACCTGTCATCCTGAGCCAAAGGCGAAGGATCTGGCCACCGGATGAGATCTCCTCAAACCTGGGAGCCCATATTGTTGGGTTCGGGTCCCCAAGTGCATAATTCCGCACTTGGGAGCCCTTCCCAAACGCGCTGCATGGCGTTTGGGAGGCCCCTTCACTTTGCTTCGCTACGTTCAGGATGACGGGTGAGGCAAGAGAATTGTAGGGAGTCGGCGCAAGAGGCGCATTTTTTTGCATAATTGTCGCGTCAAAATGCGCAAAGGGCTTGACGCGCCCGATAAGGAGCGGTAGTCTGCTACGCGAAGGATCGCCCCTATCTGCGGGCTGTTCCATGGCTCTGTGGGAACGTCTTTAAGGAGGTCGAAAGATGCAGGCTCGCGTCCATCCACCTGTGCGCTGGGTACGTGCGACACTCTTGTCTGGCTGGCTGTTCGCCCTATTGCTGGTCGTTGTGCTGATTTTGCCAGCCGCAGGACAGACGCCGGATCCGAACGCACCGCGCAGTCCCGTGATGCTGCCCAACGAAGCGGCGGCCGCCCCAACGCCGGCGAACGAGTCCTACGTGGCCGAGGTTATCGGCAACGATGTGTACGTTCGTTCCGGCCCCGGCACGAATTTCTACCAGTGCAGCAAGCTCTACGCGGGGGACCGGGTCCAGGTTATCAAGGCCCAGCAGGGCTGGTCCTGCATTGTGCCGCCCCCGGGCTGCTTCTCGTGGATTGCGATGCAGTACGTGAGCATCAATCCACAGAATCCGACGGTGGGCGTGCTCACGGGCGATAACGTCGGTGTCTACACGGGCTCGGATACGCAGGAAGCGAAGTATTCCACCAGCAAGCAGGTGGTGCTCAGCCGCGGACAGACCGTGAAGCTGCTCGGCGAGGAGAAGGATGACTACTACAAGATCGCCCCGCCGCAGGGAGCGTACCTGTGGGTCAGCAGCCAGTATCTCCAGCCGGCGGATAAGTCGCTGATCAAGACACCTGCGACCGACCGCGGCGGGCAAGCCGGCGGCCGTGAAGAAGCCGGGCGACCCGAACGCGCCCTTGACCGGCCTTGATCTGTACTACGCCTTGAGCGAAAAGGTGAAGGCCGAGCACGAGAAGAAGCTGGGCGAGCAAAACTACACGGAGCTCAAGAAGAAGCTGATGGAGCTCGCCGCCAGCAAAGATGGCGGACGGGCGGCTCGCTTTGCGGAGTACACTCTCAAGCAGGTGGAGCGGTATGAGTTGGCCTGCCAGGTAGGCAAAGAGGTGGACCAACAGAGAAAGGAGCTGGAGAAGACGACGGCGAAGATCGACGAGGCGCGTACAACGAAGCTGGGAGGAATCGTCGATCGCAGCAAGTTCGCCCTCGTCGGTAAGCTCGAGACCTCCAGCGTCTACGCCGGAGCGTCCAAGCGATTCCGCGTGCTGGATGATGCCGGCAAGACGATCTGCTATGTGATGCCGACCGGACCGATTGCGAACACCGACTTCAACAAGTACATTGGCCACAAGGTCGGCCTGGTGGGCCCAGATCTCGCCGCATGCGGAGACGCAGCGATCCCTCATCGAGTTCACCGAGATTGTGCTGCTCGATTCCGACAAATGACTCGAATCGACCCCGCAAGGATGTGGGTCGTTGATTCGCCAGAAAAAAGGAAGTCGTGCCAAGGATGGCGCGACTTCTTTTTTCTGGCTCGGAGAGAACCCTGTCATCCCTTCGCTGAGGCTCAGGGCAGGCTCTGAGCGAAGCAAAGGATCTGGGCCGCGATTTAGAGACACCCTTCATTCGCAGGCCAGATCCTTCGCCTTCGGCTCAGGATGACAGACTGTGCGCGGGCCTCGATAGGCGTCACACTTCGAAACTGTCGCAGGCCCGGTAGGCGTCGATCACGGCGCGTTCGCCTTCTTTGCCCCGTTTGCTCTTGCCGTGCTCCATGCACAGCGTGCCCTGGTAGCCCTTGCGGGCCAGATGCCGGAAGATGTTCTTGTAGTTGATCTCGCCGGTGCCGGGCTCGTTGCGGCCGGGGTTGTCGCCGAGGTGGAACGCCGCGATCTCGCTATAGGCCTTATCAATATTGGGAATGAGGTTTCCCTCGGTGATCTGCTGATGGTACAGGTCATCGACGATCTTGCACGGACGGGGCTGTTGACCGCCTTGCAGATCAGATAGGCCTGCGGGATCTTCTGGAGGAACAGGCCCGGGTGGTTGGCCCACCAGTTCAGGGGCTCAATCACGATGACCATGCCGGCCGGCTCCGCGACCTCGGCGCAGCGCCGCAGATTGTCGACGAGATTGGCCGTCTGATAATCCCATTCCAGCCGCTGGCTGCACAGGCCGGGGGCGATCAGCGCCCACTTGGCATTGGCCCGCTTGGAGGTCTCCACCGCCTGCTTCGTGAGATTGACGATCTGCTTGCGGATTTCCTCGTCCGGGGTCACGAGCGTGGCCTTGCTGAAGTCGGCGTACATGACGAACGGCCCCAGGGTCATGCCCAGCCGGGTCATCTCCTTGGCGATCTTCTCCTGCAGCTCCGGGGGCTTGCCCATCAGGCCGTTGTCGAACATGGCCGAGAAGCCCTCGTCGGCCATGAACTTGAGCTGGTCGATGGGGTCTTTGCCGGCGTGCTGGTGGAAGGCACCCAGGTCGGGCGCGTACTTGAGCTTGAACTTCTTCGGTGACTCGGCGGCCTTGGTCATGGACGACACCGCCGAGACCGCCACCGCCGCGGCAGCACTCGCAACGAAGACTTCGGCGGGAAATGGCGGAAGTGTTTTGATGATCTTGCATTTGGGTGCTCCTATTCTACTACTGTCTTCCCGTGATCGTGCGGTTGGAGATTGCTTCGTCGCTTCGCTTCTCGCAATGACATGCGTGTCCACAACATGTCATTGCGAGCGTAGCGAAGCAATCTCTTTCCACTGTGACGGGAAAGACTGATAAAACACGAACTACTTCTTCATCGCGGTCCACTTCTGGTTGCTCTTGGAGCTGGCCACGACCGTCTCGATGAAGAGCAGGCCGCGGACGCCCGCCTCGACGCTGGGGAAGTCCAGGGCCAGTTCGCTCGGCTGCTCGCCGGCGATCTTGCACTTGACGGTCTCGCAGAAGTTCATGTAGTTGTTGGCGAAGGCTTCGAGGAAGGCTTCCGGGTGGCCGGAGGGGATGCGCGTGCCACGCCCGGCGGCGGCACTGTAGGCGCCGACGTAGCCGTTGCCTCTCTTCCAGACCTCTTCCGGCTTGTCCATCCGGCGGACGTACAGGTAGTTCGGGTGCTCCTGGTGCCATTCCAGGCTGGCCTTCTCGCCGTGGACCCAGATCGCGAGGTTGTTCTCTTCGCCGATGGAGATCTGGCTGGCGTGCAGGACGCCCTTGGCGCCGTTGTCGAACTTGAGCAGGCAGTTGCAGTCATCGTCCACCAGGCGCCCTTGGACAAACGTCGTCAGCTCGGCGCAGATGTGAGTGATCTTCAGGCCGGAGATGTACTCCGCCAGGTTGGCCGCATGGGTGCCGATGTCGCCGACGCAGCCGCCGGCGCCGGTCTGCTTCGGGTCGGTCCGCCAACTGGCCTGCATCTGGCCGGTCTTCTCCAGGGCCGTGGCCAGCCAGCCTTGCGGATACTGCACGACGATCTTGCGGATATTGCCCAGTTCGCCCTTTTTCACCATGTCGCGGGCGAGCTTGGCCATCGGGTAGCCCGTGTAGTTGTGCATCAGGCCGAAGACCAGTCCCGTCTTCTCCACCAGCTTCTGCAAGTCCTTGGCCTCTTTGGAGTTAAGGGTCATGGGCTTCTCGCACATGACGTGGAAGCCGGCCTTGAGGAAGTCCCGCGCGATCGGGAAGTGCCAGTTGTTGGGGGTCGTCACGGCCACAAAGTCGATCCGCTGCTCGGGGGGCAGGGCGGACTCGGCCTTGATCATCTCGGTGTAGTCGTTGTACACGCGGTTCGGGTCCAGGGCCAGGTGCTTGCCCATGTCCTTGGACTTCTTGGGATCGATATCGAACGCGCCGGCCACCAGCTCGATCTCCCCATCCAGCCGAGAGGCCTTGCGATGGACCTCGCCGATGAACGCCCCCGGGCCTCCGCCGATCAAACCCATTCTCAACTTCCGGTCGAGTTTCATACCTGCTCCTTTCAACTTAGCGCTGCTGTGGACGTCGATTTTCGATGAATGTGCTCACGGGACTCCGATGCCCGAATACGTGTTTCCTCCTGCACAAGATCAGTGGCGATTATAGGGGTTCAGGCCCGCAAAGCAACCGCAAATGCCGGTCTTGCCGCCCGCAAATCGCGTTCGGAGGGGCCAATATACTCGTGGCATGAAACTGCTTCGCAAGGCTGGATCAAGTCACGCGGACGAACTAAGCATTGACAATCTCCGGCGCAGGCCGTAAACCTTGGTCGGGTTATCTGTGTGACGTTCTTCTTGGCAGAAACGAGGTGATATGCGGACAGACATCCATCCTGTTTCCGTCGATCTGTATCTTCTTCCGGTGACGACGCGGGTGCCGCTGAAGTTCGGGCCCGAGACGTTGACGTCGGTCATCTGTGCCCGGGCCTGCATGACCGTCGTGGACGGCCAGGGCAAGCGGGCCCAGGGCTGGGGCGAGACCCCGCTGAGTGTGCAGTGGGTCTGGCCCAGCACCATCGCGTACCAGGAGCGCTGCGACGCGATGCTGGAGATGTGCCGGCGGCTGGCCCAAAGCTGGGCCTATTTCCGGACCAAGGGCCACCCGATCGAGGTGGGCCACGACTTCGAGCGATCGGAGCTCCCGGACCTGCTCAAGGACTTCAACCGCAAGCATCGCGCCGGCAAAGAGCCGATGCCGTGGCTGGCGGCCCTCGTTTGCTGCTCGGTGTTCGACATCGCCCTGCACGACGCCTACGGGCAGATCCTCGGCGTCCCGGTCTATGAGACCTATGACGCCAAGTACATGAACGTGGACCTGAGCTACTTCCTCAAGCCGGCGGCAGGCACGAAGGTGTCCTTTGCCGGCAAGTACCCGGTGGATTTCTTCCAACGGCCGCCGGCTCAGCGGATGCCGGCCTGGCATCTGGTCGGCGGCAAGGACCTGATCGACGCGTCGGAGCTGACCGGTCAGGAGCCGAAGGATGGCTACCCGGTCCTTCTGGCGGACTGGATCGAGCGGGACGGCCTCAAGTGCCTCAAGGTGAAGCTGCGCGGCAATGACGCCGCGTGGGACTACGACCGGCTGGTCAAGGTCGGCGAGATCGCCCTCAAGCACGATGTCCTGTGGCTGACCAGTGACTTCAACTGCACCGTGACCGATCCGGCCTACGTCAATGAGATGCTGGACCGGCTCGTGTCGGAGCATCCGCGCATCTATCAGATGATGCTCTACGTCGAGCAGCCGTTCCCGTACGACCTGGAGGCGAACCAGATCGACGTGCACAGCGTCTCGGCCCGCAAGCCGCTGTTCATGGACGAGAGTGCCCACGACTGGAAGCTGATCCGGCTGGGACGGCAGTTGGGCTGGACCGGCGTGGCTCTCAAGACCTGCAAGACCCAGACCGGGGCGCTGCTGAGCCTGTGCTGGGCCAAGGCCCACGGCATGACCCTCATGGTGCAGGACCTGACGAATCCCATGCTGGCCCAGATTCCGCACGTGCTGCTGGCGGCCCACGCGGGGACGATCATGGGCGTGGAGACGAACGCGATGCAGTTCTATCCGGCCGCCTCCGCGCCGGAAGAGGCGGTGCATCCGGGACTCTACCGCCGGCGCAACGGCGAGGTGGACCTGTCCAGCATACGCGGTCCCGGATTCGGCTATCGGTTGAATGAGATCAAGCGGCAATTGCCGGAAAAGGCAGCCAGCTTTTCGAAATAGGTGACTCGGACTGACGGGTCTTACTGTCATGCTGAACGAACTGAGGCCCCCAACGCGATCGTCGCGTTTGGGAACGCATCTGGCTTGCGAAGGGGCGGTTCCTCAGATTCGCGGCCCAGATCCTTCGCTTTGCTCAGGATGACAAAGGTACAGGGGTGTGCGACTACTCGATCTTTGGGAGTGACTGAACATGGCGAAAATGAGTGCTTTTGCGGATGAAGTGGTGGACGATTTCCGGGGCCAGGTCGAGTTTCTGGCGAAGGAGAAGGTCGGCTACATCGAGCCGCGGTTCGTCGACAAGAAGAACCTCATGGACCTGAATCAGAAGGAGTTGGCGGAGGTCCGCAAGCTGATCCAGGACCATGGCCTGAAGGTCAGCGCGATCGGCTCGCCCATCGGCAAGGTCCGGCTGGACCAGCCGTTCAAGCCGCACCTGGACAAGTTCAAGCACGCGGTCGAGCTGGCCCAGTACCTGGGGACCCCGTTCATTCGCATGTTCAGCTACTACGCCCCGGAGGGCAAGAACATCGACGACTATCGCCCTCAGGTCATGGACCGCATGGTGGCCAAGGTCGAGGCCCTGGCGGGCACCGATGTCATCATGGTCCACGAGAACGAGGCCAACATCTACGGCCACTGTGCCGCGAACTGCGTGGACCTCGTCAAGGAGATCGATTCGCCGAAGCTGCGGCTGGCCTACGATCCCGCCAACTTCGTCTGGGGCGAGAAGATCACGAACAATGTCGAGGTCTGCTGGCCGCTGATGAAGCCGTACGTCGTCCACATCCACATCAAGGACTGGAAGCTCGGCGCCAAGGACGTCGGCAGCATGCCGGGCCAGGGCGATGGCCAGATCAAGGAGCTTCTGGCCGAGCTGGCGGCGATGAAGTATCAAGGCTGCGTGACGATGGAGCCGCACCTGCAGGCGGGCGGCCAATTCGGCGGCTCGACCGGGCCGGAACTGTTCTCCCAAGCCATCGCCGCCGTGCGAAGCCTCGCGAGCGAGGTCGGCTTGAAACTGAATTGAGCACGTGGACACGGACGAACACGGACTCGCACGGACAATTCGTCCGTGAGGTCCGTGCTCAGTCCGTGTTCGTCCGTGCAAACTCGAAATCTGAAAGGAACCGAAGACATGAAGACATGGAATTTTGGCGTGGTTGGCGCCGGATTGATTGCCGATTTTCACGCGCGGGCGATTCGCGATATTCCGAACGCCAAGTTCGTCGCCTGTTGCGATACGGTGGTGCCGAAGGCAGAGGCCCTCGCCGGCAAGTACGGAGCCAAGGCGTACAGCAGCTACGAGGAGATGGTCCAGAGCGATGACATCGACATCGTGACCATTGCCACGCCGAGCGGTCTGCACATGGAGCCGACCGTCGCTGCCGCCAAGGCGGGCAAGCACGTGATCTGCGAGAAGCCCGTGGAAATCACCCTGGAGCGGATCGACGCGATGATCGCGGCCCACAAGAAGGCCAAGACCCGGCTGGGCGGCATCTTCCCGTACCGCTTCAACGACCTGATGGTCGCCGCTGCGGGAGGCGATCAAGACCGGCCGGTTCGGCACGATCACGTACGCCAGCGTGTACGTGCCGTGGTGGCGGACCGACGCGTACTACAAGGACTCCTGGCACGGGACCCAGAAGCTCGACGGCGGCGGGGCCCTGATGAACCAGTCCATTCACATGGTGGACATGCTCTGCGACCTGATGCCGCCGATTGAGTCGGTGCAGGCATACACGGCCACCCTGGGGCACACCATAGAGACCGAGGACACCGCCGTGGCGGCCCTGCGCTACAAGACCGGCGCGCTCGGCGTCATCTACGGCACGACCGCCTCCTTCCCGGGCCAGTTCCGCCGTTTCGAGATCACGGGCACCAAGGGCACGGTCATCAACGTCGAAAACAGCATCACGGTCTGGCAATTCGCCGACGAGAGGCCCGAGGACGAGCAGGTCCGCCAGAGCTTCATGAAGATCCAGGGCGGCGGCGGTGTCGCCGACCCGGCGGCGATCACCCACGAAAACCACACCCGCAATTTCAAGGCGTTCCTCGAGGCCCTGGAGAAGGGCAAGGATTTCTGGATCAGCGGTCCCGAAGCCCGCAAAGCGGTCGAAGTGATTCTCGCGATCTATCGCTCCGCAAAGGAAAAGAAGCTGGTGAAGTTGGGGTGAGAGGCGGCTGTCATCGAGAAACGTGGATTCGGGGAGACTTTCAGGCCCCATGGTTTGTCATCCTGAGCCGAAGGCGAAGGATCTGGCCTGCGAATGAGAGATTGCTCTAAGTCGCGGCCCAGATCCTTCACTCCGTTCAGGATGACAAGGGGGTCGATCAGTCTGCGCCAGGTGTGATTTCACTTGATGCGAACCTACGCGCTCAAGACTTCGCTGGGTTTCACGCCTGGCTTGGGTTCCTGGGTCACCGCTTCGATGGTGGAGGTCACCTGAATCCGCCGGTACTTGTAGACGTCCAGGCGGGAGGGCTTCTCGCGGGTGAATTTGATGCCGCGACCGGTGATCAGCTCTTTGTCTTCCCGGATGAAGTCGACGTATTGCAGCAGGGCCCAGGCGCTGTTGTTCCAGCGCATCTGGTAGCCCCTCTGGTGGGCCTGCCGCTCCATCATCAGGCGTTTGTTCTCGTTGAAAACGAGGAAATCGAGGGCCTGGGCGATTTGCTCGACCGACGGCTCGCCGGGATCGACCAGGATGCCACGCGTGTAGCGGCCGATGATCAGGCCTTCGGGACACGGCTTGTTGGAGTGGATCAATTCCCTGGCGTAGCGGAACTTTGTCGTGATGGCGACCCGGCCCGCGCCGAGGGTGTCGGCCAGAATGCCGCTGGAGATCTGCTGCATGTTCAGGTAGGGCAACAGCATTGCGTTCGTCGCCCCATAGAGCTTCAGCAAGGTGTGCTCGTCGAGGAACGTGTCGAGAAAGACGATGTCATACTCGTCGAAGTTGGTCCCGCCCAACTCCTTGACCTTGCACCATTTCACTTTCGCCTGTTCCAGGGCCTGATCCAGGGACGCGCGATACCGGCGATAGGGCTCGCCCCCTTCGGCCCGGATGAAGTCCGGGTGGCACTTGCCCGCGATCAGGTACACCGCGCGCTTCCGCTGCTCCTCGGTGAGGGACTCGTCGAGGAACAGGCCGTAGCCGCGGATGCCGTATTCGATCCCTTTGCCGGGCGAGAGCATGCCGAGCGTCGTGACGAGGAAGCGGTTCTCCAGATCGTATTCCTGCTTGGTGGCCAGGCGGTCGAAATAGGAGGGATGGTGCATCCGCACGCCGTGGTCGATGTGCTTGAGTTTCTCGTTGGGGATCCCGTACACCTCCGATTCGAGGATCTGGATGGCGCTTTCCGTCGTCACGATCAGCCCATCGCTGTGCCGGGCCAGGTTCTGGATGGTGGTCTTTTCGTGCGGGCTGGGTTCCTCCGGGACCGTGTGCAGGTAGACGACCGTGATCAAGCCTCGCTCGTGAAAGGCCCGCGCCAGATTGACGAAGCTGCTGCCTTCGCCGGGCTTGCCTTTCGGGCTGGGGTCCAGGCCGAATTCGTGCTGCAGCGCGATGACCGTGGGATTCTTCGCCTCGTCGGCGCGGGTCGAGATATGGGTGACCGCGTCCCGCCACGATTGAGGATTGTACTGATCGATCACCAGATCGACCGGGATGTCATAGGGCCCGCTGCCATTGTCGATAGCTGCGACCCGGATATTGCCGACCTCGGACGTGAAATGCGCCAGCGCCGTGGCGAGGTCGCGGGAAAAAGTCCCGATCCCGCATCGTCGCGGCGGATACGTGCTGACGATCCGAACATTGTAGGGCATACGGTGCTCCCGTTGTGCACAAAGCATCGGGCGTCGTGCTGACCTGGGCAACACGACGCCCGAATAACATACGGAGCACCGACTCGTGCGGTTTGAGCGGTTCGTTGCTAATCACGAACCGTCGTTTGCGGCTTAGACCGTTGCCATGACCCCTCGGACATAGCCGACGGACTCGGCCAGGCCGGGCAGCGGGTCGTTCGGCTGGTCTTCTCGTACTCGAACGATACCATTCCGGTGTAGTTGATCTTGACGAGCGTCCGAATGACCTGGGGAATATTGATGACGCCGCGGCCGACCTCGATTGTGCCGCCTTTGGGATCGGCCGCCGTCACGTCCTTGATGTGGATGTCCAGAAGCCGGTCGGCGAACTGCTCGATCGAGGCGGCCGGGTCCACGCCGGCGCGGATCGTGTGGCCGATGTCGTTGCACAGCCCGATCCGCTTGTCGAGGTCCTTGATCTTCTCGTAGACGGTTTCCGGCATGGGGTAGACCTTGTCGCCCGGGCCGTGGTTGTGAATGGCAACCTTGATGTCGTATTCCTTGACCTTCTTGTCCACCAGGGGCAGCAGCTCCGGCCCGGCGACGCCAATGATGACCCTCATCCCGGCGGCCTTGGCGTACTCGAACGCCTGGTTGACCTCGGCCTCGTTCCGCATGTAGATGACGCCGCCGCCGTAGAGGTCCAGGCCCGCCTCCTTGACCTTGGCGACGACCGCCTTGATCTGCTCCGGGCTGCTCTTCATCGCCAGATGGACGTCCTTGAGGGCGATGTGTTTGAGGCCGACCCGCTTGGTCATCTCCAGGGTCTTGGCCAGATCGAACTTGCGGCACGTGTACGACGCCAGACCCAGCTCGAACGGTAGAACGCGGCCCGCGCGGGGAGCCGGGGTCTCGGCTCGCTTCTTGCGGGCCTTGCCTTTCTTGCCGCCTTCGGCGCCCAACGCCGGACCGGCGACGAGTGCGGCGGCTCCGGCGGCCGCGATCTGCAGGAACTCTCTTCTGTCGTGGTTTTGTCTCATAGACACCATCTCCTTCGCAAACCAAGGTGTATCTGATTACATCCGGGCCTGCCCCAGCAGGCGCAAGCACTATCATACCACAGGTCGCGACCCGGATCGAAAAGAAAAGCGGCGGCGGTGCAGCGTTGACAGGGGCCGATGGGAGCGATAATCTTTAGTAATTAGATTGCTGCAACCTTAATTAGCCAAGAGGAGTATCCTATGAGAACAGTCCATTATGCGCCATCCTCGGTCCAGGCTATCTCCCGCCGTGACCTCCTGAGAACCTCCGCCGCGGTTGGGGCGGGCCTGGCCCTGCCAACGATTGTCCCTTCCTCGGTTTTCGGGGCCGAGGCCCCGAGCGAGCGAATCACCCTCGGCTGTATCGGCGTCGGCCGCATGGGGACGGGGGACCTCGGGGAGGCACTCGGCTTCAAGCAGGTGCAAGTCGTGGCCGTCTGCGATCTCGATTCCAGGAGGGCCCAACTCGCCCAGAAGAGGATCGAGTCCACCTACGCCAAGCGAAGTCCCGGCGGGGACTACAAGGGCTGTGCCACCTACGGCGACTTCCGGGAACTGGTAGCTCGGAACGACATCGACGCGGTGCAGATCGCCACGCCGGACCATTGGCACACGCTGCCCGCCCTGGAAGCGGCCAGATCCGGCAAAGACATCTTTCTGCAAAAGCCGCTGACGCTGACGATCCAGGAGGGACGGATCCTGAGCGATACGGTCCGCCGCTACAACCGGGTCTTTCAGGTCGGAAGCCAACAGCGGTCCGACAAAGAATGGCGGACGGCCTGCGAGCTGGTTCGCAACGGCCGGGTCGGCAAGCTCCAGCAGATCATCGTGGGTTTCGGCACGGACCCCGGCTGCGGCCCCAAGCCGACGATGCCGGTGCCGGAGAACCTGAACTATGAGATGTGGCTGGGGCCGGCGCCGTGGGCGCCCTATACCGAAGAGCGGGTCCATCCGCAAAACAGCATCACCGCCCGGCCGGGCTGGCTCCGCATCTCCGATTACGGCGCGGGGATGATCACCGGCTGGGGCAGCCACCATCTCGACATCGTGCAGTGGGGCATGGGCACCGAAGATACCGGGCCGGTCGAGATCCAGGGCGAGACGGAGTTCCCGAAGGACGGGCTCTGGGACGTGCACGGGCCGTTCCGCATCGAGTACACCTACGCGAATGGCGTCAAGGTCATCTGTGCCGATGAAGGCAAAGTCAAAGGCGGCGTCCGGTTCGAGGGCGACAAGGGCTGGGTGTGGGTGACGCGCGGGCGGATCGACGCCGAGCCGAAGTCCCTGCTGCAGGAGACCATCGGCGCCGGCGAAACGAAGCTCTATGTCAGCAACAATCATAAGGGCAACTTCTACGAGTGCATCAAGTCCCGCAAGCCGACGATCGCCCCGGTCGAGGTGGGGCACCGCTCCTGCACGATCTGCCTGCTGGGCGACATCGCGATGCGGCTGGGCCGCAAGTTGCGGTGGGACCCGGCCAAGGAGCAGTTCCTGAACGACGACGCGGCGAACAAGATGCTCTCCAAGCCCATGCGGGCCCCGTGGAGTCTATAGGTCCCATCGGTCCTATTCGTCCCATCAGTCCTATGTCGTTTGATGTTCGCAGTTGGCAGGAGTCAAGATGAGTGGTCATAAACAACTGGGGTCGGCTCTCATGGCGGTCATATTGTTGATGTCGGCCTGCGTACTGGCGCAGGACCCGCAGCCGTCGGCGGCGGAAATCGCCAAGATGCAGGCGGCCGCGCCCGCGAAGGCCCGCGTCGCATCGATGAGGTCACGGAAACTCCTGGTCTTCTCGCGGTCCTGGGGCTACAAGCACACGGCCCGGCCGTTCGGGGCCAAGGCCATTGAGGTCCTCGGGCACAAGACCGGCGCCTTCGAGGCCGTGCTCACCGAAGACGATGCCCTGTTCGAGCCGCAGAGCCTCAAGCAATTCGATGCGGTCGTGCTCAACAACACGAACGAGGAGATCTTCCTGCCGGAGGATTTCGCCAAGCTGCCGGCGCCGGAGCAGGCGAAGGCCAGGCAGCGGGATGAGATGCTCAAGAAGAGCTTCGCCGAGTTCGTACAGGCCGGCGGCGGTCTGGCCGTGATTCACGCCGGCGTGGCGAGTTTTCGAGACTGGCCCGAGTTCGGGAATATCGTCGGGGCCCGCTTCGACAACCATCCCTGGGGCGCCGGCTCGACCGTTGTGCTCCGCGTGGAGGAGCCGGGCCATCCGCTGATGGCGGCGTTCAAGGAGCCGTCCTTCATCGTGACCGATGAGATCTACCAGGTGACGGCCCCGTACTCGCGGGAGAACCTGCGCGTCCTGCTGAGCATCGACACGGCACGGACCAAGATCACGCCGGAGCATAAGAAGAACATTCATCGCGAGGACATGGATTTTGCCATGACGTGGGTCAAGAGCTACGGCCAGGGCCGGGTGTTCTACTGTGCCCTGGGCCACCAGCATGAATTGTTCTGGAACCCGATTGTGCTTCAGCACTACCTTGACGGCCTTCAGTTTGTCCTCGGCGACCTCAGGGCCGACACCACGCCCAGTGCGAAGCTGACGAAGAAATGAAAAGCCCTGATGGCCACAGAGGACACAGAGACCACAGAGAAGTGAGAAGAGAAGAAAGGAGGAAGGAGCAAGTTCGGAGCTTCCTAATCTTCTCACGCTCTTATCTTCTATCTTCTTCTCTCTGTGACCTCTGTGCTCTCTGTGGCCTTCTTGCAGGAGTCCACGGTTGATAACAGGAGGTCAGGAATGGATAAGAAGACCGTTCGTGCCGGCATCGTAGGAGCGGGGTTCTCCGCGTCATTTCACTTCGAGGCGATTCAGCAGGTCCACGGTACTAACGTGGAGGTCAAGGGCGTGTATGCCCTGGAAGGGGCGCCGGCCTACGCCGAGAAGCGTCAGATCGCTGTCTACGACTCGCTCGAAAAACTCCTGGATGATGTGGATGTCATCCACTGTTGTGCGACGGCGTCGGCGCATGAGCCGATCGCCATTGCCGCCTTGGCGCGGAACAAGTTCGCCATTGTGGAAAAGCCCCTGACCGGCTTCTTCGGCGACGGCTCCGAGAATTTCAATGGCGAAACCTTCCCCAAGGAAACCGCCCGCGAGAAGGCTCTGGCGAGCATCGAGCGCATGCTCAAGGCCGAGAAGAAGAGCAAGGGACGAATCCTCTACGCGGAGAACTGGATCTATGCCCCGTCGATCCAGAAGGAGCGCGAGATCATCGAGAAGACCGGGGCCCAGGTCCTCTGGATGCACGCGGAGGAGGCCCATTCCGGCTCGCACGCCCGGACGTATGCCTACTGGAAGTATTCCGGCGGCGGCGTGATGATCGGCAAGGGTTGTCACCCCTTGACGGCGGCCCTGTATCTCAAGCGCGTGGAGGGCAAGGCCCGCGACGGCAAGCCCATCCGCCCGAAGACCGTTACGGCGCGCATCCACGCGCTGACGCGCATGCCGACGCTTCCGCGATGAGGGCCACATCCGGTCCAATTACTTCGACATCGACGATTTCTCGATGATGCACGTCACCTTTGAAGATGGGACCGCGGCGACGATCTTCGCCTCGGACATCATCCTGGGCGGGATTCACAACTGGCTGGAGGTCGCGGCGAACAACCACCGGACGTTCTGCAATATCAACCCGAACACGGCCATGCAGACCTACAATCCCGTCGAGGCGAATTTCCAGGACATCTACGTGGTCGAGAAGATCGGGACCAAGCAGGGCTGGACGTATCCTTCGCCGGATGAGGACTGGTTCACCGGCTACCCCCAGGAGATCGAGGCGTTCTATCGCACCGTCGCTTATGGCGAGCCGGTGGAGAGCGACAGCAGCATCGCGGCCGATTGCATCTCGACGATCTACAGCGCCTACGTCTCCGCCGAGCGCCAAGGCGCGGAAGTCCCCATCAAGATGTTCTGAGTGCCGCCGATGACCAACGAGCAATGGGAGAAGCTGCTGGCGGTGCTCGATGGCGAGGTCTTTGATCCGCTGCCGGTGGGGTTCATCATCGACAGCCCCTGGCTGCCCGGCTGGGCGGGCATTTCGACGCTGGATTACTATGCCAGCGATGAGAAGTGGCTCGCCGCCAACCTTCAGGCGGTGCGGACGTTCCCCGAGATCATGTTCCTGCCGGGTTTCTGGTCCGAGTTCGGCATGTGCACGGAGCCCTCGGCCTTCGGGACCAAGTGCCGCTGGGCCGAGCAGGACCTGCCTTTTGCCGAGAAGATCCTCCGGACGATCGAGGGTGTGAGTGGCTTGGAGAAGCCGAACGTCAGGACGGATGGCCTTCTTCCCTTCGTGGTTCGCCGCCTGGAGCTTCACCGAAAGGCCATCGAGGAGGCGGGCCATTGCCCTCGGTTCGCCGTTTCGCGCGGGCCGCTGAATATTGCCAGCTTCCTCCTGGGAACGACCGAGTTTCTCATGGCGATTCGCACCAATCCGGATGAGACGCATCAGCTTCTGACGCTGGTCGCCGACTTCGTTGTCGATTGGCTGCAATACCAGAAAGAGTGTCTGCCGTCGATCGAAGGCATCTTCGTGCTCGATGACATTGTCGGGTTCCTCGGCGAAGAGGACCTGCGAAACGCCGCCTTGCCGTATCTGAAGCGCATCTTCGGTTGTCTCGATGTGCCCGTCCGGTTCTTCCACAACGATGCGCAGGGGCGTGTCTGTGCGAAGTTCCTGCATGAAATAGGGATCAATCTCTTCAACTTCAGCTTCGAGCATTCGCTGGCGGAGATGAGGCAGTGGGCGGGCCCCAACGTGACGCTGTTGGGGAATATCCCGCCGCGGGATGTGCTGGCCCAGGGGACGCCCGTCGACGTAGCGGCCAGTGTCCGGGCGGCCGTCGAGCCTCTGCGCGACAGGAGCCGGATTATCCTGTCTTGCGGCGGCGGCATGCCTCCGGGTGTACCGAGCGAGAATGTGCGGGCGTTCATTTCGTAAGGTGGGCTGCGCCAAGCTCAGGGACGATGCACATGCGTGCCGGTCCGACGGGTGGGCGGGGCACTTCCTCGTAGGGCGAGCGTCCCCGCTCGCCTGAAGCGGCACGGGCATCTTCCCCGTGATCCGGAGCCCATCGGCAAGATGCCGATGCCACGAAGTCGTGCTCCTGATGCACGACCTACGAAGAGCCTGAAGTCAGTTTGTGCCATTGGCGGCCGTCGGCTTCGATCAGGGCATCGGCTTGCGGGAAGCTCTCACTACCGGCGGGGTACTCGGGCAGTCTCTCGGTACTGCGCTGCCAGGCCTCCAGGACCGGCATCAGGAGCTGCCACGAGACCTCGATGCTGTCGAATCGGGTGAACAGGGTCTGATCGCCGGCCATGCAGTCCAGCAGCAACCGCTGATAGGCTTCCGGCATTTCCACCCCAAAGACCTCCTTGTAGCTGAACGCCATCTTGAGCGTGCCGATACAGATCTTCGAGCCCGGCCGCTTGGCCTGAAAGCGCAGCGAGATTCCTTCTTCCGGCTGGATCTGAAAGACGAGCACGTTGGGCGGCATTTCGTTGAGTCCCACTGAGCCGAACAGCGAATACGGAATCTCCTTGAAGGTCACAACGATCTCGGTGTCCTTCTTAGCCAGCCGCTTGCCGGTGCGCAGGTAGAAGGGCACATCCTTCCAGCGCCAGTTGTCCACGAGCAGTCGGGCGGCCACGAAGGTCTCCGTCCGCGAATCCGGATTCACACCCTCCTCAGCGCGGTAGCCGGGCACCATCTGGCCGTTGATTCGCCCCGGTCCATACTGGCCTCGAGCTAGGCGGCAACTGGAGGGCGAGACGGCGGCACGGGCTTGCGGTGACGCACAATCGAAGGGCCGAATCGTCCGCAGAAGCTTGACTTTCTCATCGCGGACACGGTCGGCATCGAAGGAGATCGGGGGCTCCATCGCCACCAGGGCCAGCATCTGGAGCATGTGGTTCTGGAAGATGTCCCGCAGGGCCCCGGACTTGTCGTAGTAATCCGCCCGGTGCTCCACGCCCAGCGTCTCGGCGATGGTGATCTGGACATTGTCAATGTGATTGCGGTTCCAGATGGGCTCAAAGATGGCGTTGGCAAAGCGAAAGATCATGATGTTCTGGACCGTCTCTTTGCCCAGGTAATGATCGATCCGGTAGACCTGCGACTCCTCGAACCATTTCGAGATCGTGTCGTTCAGTTCGGTGGCGCTCTGCAGATCGCGGCCAAAGGGCTTCTCCACCATGAGCCGGACCCGCTTCTCACCTTCGTGGCCGTTCTTTCCCGACAGGCCCGCCGCACCCGTCCGCTCGATGATCGTCTGATACAGGAAGGGAGGGACCGAGAGGTAGAGCACGTTGCAGCCGTCCACGTGGTGCTTCCCGCGCAGCTCGGCCAGCCTGCCCTTGATGCGCTCATAGGTCCCGGCGTCGCCGTAGTCGCCGGGGAGGTAGTAAAGCTTATCGAGAAATGCCCTGGATACCTCGGTAGAAACGCCTCCCGAATTCCTCCGGATCGCATCAGCCGCCTCCTGGCGGAACTGCTCGTCGGAGTACGCGGTTCGACCGCAGCCCAACAGACAGAACTGCTCGCTCAGCAGGCCGCGTTCCCGGATCTGTGCGAGACTCGGGAACAGCTTTCGATGCGCGAGGTCGCCCGAGGCGCCGAAGACGACGATCGCCGTGGGCGGGGCCGGCGTCTCGGCACAAATCATGTCCAACGCGGCCACGGATGGATGAATCTCTCGATTCGCCATTGTCTGACCCCCCACGAAAGCAGCCTTAGTCGGACGTGCCAAATGCCACGCATGTCATTGCGAGCGGAGCGAAGCAATCTCCTATGCTACGGATTGAGATTGCTTCGTCGCTGCGCTCCTCGCAATGACATATTACCCAAGTCACACTTCCGACGCTATTCATTCATCAATCGGCTCGAAGTCGTCCTTGCCCGCGCCGCACTCCGGGCACACCCACGCGTCCGGCACATCCTCAAACGCGGTGCCGGGCTGGACACCATTGTCCGGGTCTCCAATCGCTGGATCATAGACATAGCTGCACAGGAGGCATCGATATTTCATTCTGGGCTCCTTACGGCAAAATGCCGGAGTCGAAGAGTCGCGGCTAAGGCTGCAACGCGGCCAACTGTCGCCGCAGTTCGGCGGCGTGACCCACTTCTTCCCGAATGATGGCGTCGACCTTGTCTCTGCCGGTCTCCGTGGGGACCATTTCCTTCAAGCCGACGTAATAGAGAATCGAGTTCTTCTCGGCGCCAATGGCAATTTCGAGCAGCTCGCGCGTGGACTCCTTGCCGGTCAGCTTGACGTTGCGGCCTTTCATGCCCTCGAATCCCCGGTCGTCGGCCATCGCCTGCAGGTACAAGGATGCCTCGCCCTCGGGATCAAAGGTCGTCCCACCTTTGTCCTGGTCGCTGAGCGTGGTCCGCATCTGCTGGAAGATCCGCAGGTGGGTGTCCTCCATGGCTGCCATGCGGAGGAACATATCCTTGATCTGCCGCTCGGCGCCTTCGTTGCGGCCTCCCGGTAGAACTTGGCGCCGTTGCGCTCGATCTGCTCCGCCATCTCGAACACTTCATCGGCGTTGAAAGCTATAGGCATAGTTCTTCTCCTTCGCTAAGGCGTGGACGTCTACTTGCGTTCGCCCATTTGGTGGTCCAGCATGAGCAGAGCGCCGGGGGCGTTCGCGGCCATCTTGAGCATCTGGACGATCCGGTCCGCGGAGGCCTCTTCTTCGACCTGCTCCTTGACGAACCATTGCAGGAAGCCGGCTGTGGCGTGGTCTTTCTCCGCCACGGCCAGGTTCACGAGCTCATTGATGCGCCCGGTGATGTGCTTCTCGTGCTCCAGGGCCGCTTCGAAAGCCGCCAGCGGCGCAGTCCCACTCTTTGCCCGGCTCCTTGACGGCCTTGAGAACGACCCGGCTGCGGCGTTCATGGAGAAAGTCGAAGAGCTTCATCGCATGCGTGTTCTCCTCCCGGGCCTGGACCTTCATCCAGGAGGCGAAGCCCGGAAGGTTCTGCGACTCGAACCAGGCCGACATGGCCAGGTACAGATAGGCGGAATACAATTCCTCGTTGATCTGCTCGTTGAGAGCTTTTTCCATTTTGCTCGTCATCATGTTTTCACCTCCCATACACCGTGAAGGTTACAGTGTTCTCGCGCCGTGACATTGCCGCAAGCAGCGCATTTGTAGACCTGAAGCTTCTCTGCCATCCTTTTTCTTCCCTTTTCATTAGCGAACCATTGTTCTTATTTGGCGATTCCGGCCTCCCGGTGCTTGGCCAGAATCTGATCGGCCAAATGGTCCAGGGCGGCAAAATCTCCCTCTTTCGGCTGCCCCTTGGCGATCACGGGCGGGATCAACTCCACTTTCAGATTCGTCAGCAGAGCCGCAAGCTGGTCGACCATCTTCCCGCCCCAGCCGAAGGAGCCGATGATCGACGCGAATCTGGTCTTGGGCCGCAGAGCGTTGGCCACGAAGGCCGCGTACGCCGCCTTGGGATGCGCCCCGTCAGGACCGTGGGCGAGCCGAGCACGATCGTGGCGGCATCAACCAGAGCGATGGCCAGCCGGCCCAAGTCGGCCACTGTGAGATTGAACTGCTTGACGGTGATGCCGCGCTGGACCAGGGCATTCGTGAAATGCTCAACCATCATCTTGGTGCTCTCGTGCATGGAGACGTAGGCCAGCACGACCTCGTTCTTGACGTCGTCGCCGACCCAGTTCTGGTACGCGTTGACGATGACTTCGGGCTTGTTGTAGACCGGTCCGTGGCTGGGGGCGATCATCTCGATCTGGAGCTTGCCGAGCTTTTCGAGATTCCGCTTAATCACCGTGCGGAAGGGCATCATGATCTCAGCGTAGTATCGTTTGGCCGATTCGTAGACCAGCGTTTCGTCCTCCGCATACAGGCTGCTGGTGGCCAGATGCGACCCGAAGAAATCGCAGGGGAACAAAATGTGATCCTCCTGCAGATACGTGCACATCGTTTCCGGCCAATGCACCCAGGGAATGTCGAAGAATTGCAGCGTTTTGCCGCCGAGCGGCAGGGTCTGGCCGTCCGCGATAGTGAGGAATCGGTCCTCGTCGATGTGCAGGAGGTCGATGAGCATGGACTTGCACTTGGCGTTGGTGACGACCTTCGCATTCGGGTAGCGGGCCAGAACGTGCGGGATCGAGCCGGAATGGTCCTGCTCGGCATGATGCGAAACCACGTAGTCGATCCGGTCCACGCCCGAGGAGCAGAGACTGTCCAGGAGAGTGGCGGTCTTCGTTGGGTCCACGGTATCGAGCAGGGCGGTCTTCTCGCTGCCTTCCACCAGATAGGCGTTGTACGTCGTTCCTTCGGGCAACGGGATCAACTCATCGAAAAGCCGGCGGTCCCAATCGATGGCGCGAATCGAGTAAACGTCTGGCCTGAGTTCCTGCATGCGGTCAATTCCTCTCTACAAGAGTTCTTTCGCGGCCTTCAGGGCGGCTTCGTAGTCCGGCTCGGTCCCCAGTTCCTTGACCAACTCCACGTATCGGACAACGCCTTGCTTGTCCGACACGAACACGGCCCGGGCGAGGAGTCGAAGCTCCTTGATGAGCACACCATAGGCTTTCCCGAAGGCGGCTTCGCGATGGTCGGAGAGCGTCTGGACGTTCTTGACGCCCGCAGCGCCGCACCAGCGCTTCTGGGCAAAGGGCAGATCCATGCTGACGGTGAGAATGATCACCTCATCGCCCAGTTTGCCGGCCTCTTCGTTGAACCGGCGCGTCTCCAGATCGCAGACTGATGTATCCAGCGACGGCACGGAGGCAATGATACTGACCCTGCCCCGGCAAAGCGAGGAGAGTCGCACGGCGGAAAGGTCGTTCGCTACCAGTTCGGCATCCGGGGCTTTCTGACCGACCTTGACCTCTTTCCCGACCAAGGTCAGCGGGTTGCCCTTCATCGTTACCAAGCCTGTTCGTTCTCCCATGTTGTTCTCCATCCGTCAATAGTTCACGGCTTCAATTTCGAAATAGGCCCGCGGTTTTCCGCAAGCCGCACAAATCTTCGGCGGTTCGAGTCCTTCGTGGACCATCCCGCAACTACGGCAGACCCACCGGGCGGGCGTACTGCGCTTGAAGACCTGACCCTCAGAGATATTCCTGGCCAGCGCTACGTATCTATCCTCATGGCGCTTCTCGGCCACGGCGATCTTGCGGAAGACGGCTGCAATTTCCTTAAATCCTTCCTTTTCCGCCACTTGCGCGAAATTGGGGTACATCTCGGTATTCTCGTAGTGCTCGCCGGCGGCGGCCGCTTTCAGGTTCTCCAGGGTACTGCCGACGACACCGGCCGGAAACGCAGCCTGAATCTTGGCCTCGCCGCCCTGAAGAAACTTGAACAACCGTTTGGCGTGCTCCCTCTCCTGGTTGGCGGTTTCCTCAAAAATGGCTCCCATTTGCTCGTAGCCTTCCTCCCGCGCCTGGTCGGCACAATAGGTGTAGCGGTTCCGGGCCTGCGATTCGCCCGCGAAGGCCGTCAGCAGATTCCGTTCGGTTTCGGTGCCCTTCAAACTCATTCCAGACCTCCTTTGGTCAAGTAAAAGTGAGACATAGATAAATGAAAAAGCAATCCGCACAAGGTGCTAAGTCAGGCGCTGGCGCCTGGTTCATCGCGGCACCTTCGTCCCTCTTACCTCTTCTACTTCTGCCTTGCTCTGCACAGGTCGCAGTACCCTTCCAGATATACAGTCTTTCTGAGTACGGTAAATCGATCTGTAAGGTTTTCCGGAATGTCGATGGAATCAAATGCTTCGTGATGGAAGTCTATGATACGCTTGCACTTAACGCATTTGAAATGCTGGTGATTTTTCAGGTTGGCGTCGAAGCGCTTGGCGTCCCCCGAGCCTTCGACGACGAAAGCGGCGCCCATGTTGTTGAGCGTCAGCAGGGTCCGGTTGACCGTGTCGAGAGAGATGCTGGAAAATGTTTCTCGGACTTTCCGGAACACGACCTCGGCGGATGGATGCTCGGTGCTCTCGACGAGGGCCCGGTAGACCGCCATGCGCTGCGGCGTGACCTTCAGACCCCTCTCACGACACCGGGACCGCAAGGCGTCCAGTCGTTCCTCCGTCTGGCGTCCCGCCCCCACGTTTGTCTTTCCCCTCATTTTGTGTCCCCTCATGGACCCGAGTCCCCCGCAGGTCCCGCCACTGTTCCTATCCCCATTCAGGATAAATCGTAAGAACTACGATAGACCAATCCGCGGATGCTATTCGGTGCATCCTTATCTCACCAATGTCTTCATCAACGTACGTGATCATAGTCCCGAACGATTGCCCCTGCAAGCATTCTTTGAGAATCTTGCCGGCTCCGTCGAGTCGGCCGGACCGGTAGGAATTGGCTTCGTTTCGCACACTTGTCCCCAGCGCCTCTTCCGGTCGATCTGGGGCAAATTGGCTTCGTTTTGCCGCGGCATCATCGGGTCGCGGCGATTGACCGGGACAGCGGTTTCCTGTATGGTGGGGACTGTGAACCACGAACCGGGCATCTCCATAGGAGGACATGTGCCATGAGGAATCGAAAATCGCCATTTTCCCGCCGGGACTTGTTGAAGGCAGGGGCCGTCGTATCGGCAGGGGTCATGTTGTCGGGGGGCCGCGCGTTGGCCGCCGGCTCGGACAAGATTCGCGTCGCGATGGTCGGCTGCGGCGACCGGGGCACGAAGGATGCAATCGACTGCCTCAAGTCCGATCCCGGCCTCGAGATGGTGGCCCTGGCGGAACTGCTGCCGGACCGGCTCGCCGGCTCGCTGGAGAGGCTGAAGAAGGCGGCGGCCGGCCAGGTCAAAGTGACTCCGGAAACGAGTTTCATCGGCTTCGACGCCTACCGGAAGGTCATGGCACTCAAGGACGTCGACGCCGTCCTGCTCCTGACCCCGCCCGGCTTTCGTCCGTTGACGCTGCGGGCCGCCGTGGAAGCGGGCAAGCACGTCTTCATGGAGAAACCGGGCGCTGTCGATCCGGTGGGCGTACGCTCGCTGCTGCAGTCGGCGGACATCGCCGACCAGAAGAAGCTTTCCATCGTGGTCGGGACGCAGCAGCGGTGGCAGCCACAGTACCAGGAATTGATGAAGCGCGTCCATGACGGCGACCTCGGCGAGGTCGTCGGCGGGCAGGCCTACTGGAATTGGGGCAGCTCCAAATGGCATTGGGAGCCGCGCCAGGCCGGCTGGTCCGACATGGAGTGGCAGATTCGCTGCTGGCCCTACTTCGTGTGGCTGTCGGGCGACCACATCGTCGAGCAGCACCTCCACAACATGGACGTCATCAACTGGGCGATCGGCTCGCATCCGGTTTCCTGCCTGGGCATGGGCGGCCGCCAGTCGCGCACCGGGCCGGAATTCGGCAATATCTGGGACCATTTCACGGTCGAGTACGAGTATCCCAACGGCGTCCGCGTGATGAGCATGTGCTCCCAGATCGAGGGCTCCACGTCAAAGATCGGCGAGCGCGTTCTGTGCACGAAGGGCGCCACTGTCACCGACCGTTCGATGGGCTACATCGAGGACACCCGCGGCCGCAAGGTCTTCACGTACAGCGATCCAATCCACAGCGGCGAGGTCGCCCAGTTCGCCAATCTCTTCCAGAGCATTCGCGCGGGTCAGCCGCTGAACGAGTGCCGCCGGATCGCGGAGACGACGATGACCCTGATCATGGGCCGGATGAGCGCCTACACCGGCCGGGCCATGAAGTGGGACTGGGCTTTGAACGCTTCCAAGCTCGACCTGACGCCCGCCAAGTACGAAATGGGCGACCTGCCGGTGGCACCCGTCGCCGCCCCCGGGAAGACGCAACTGATCTGAAGTGAGCGTCTCAGGGCCAGATGCCCTGGTTTGTAGTGTGCCCGCAATGCGGATTCGGAGAAATCCGTGCGCGTTGCAGGCTCTGTCATCCTGAGGCGAAGCCGAAGGATCTGGCCACCGAATAAGGGCTTTCTCTCGCCCGCAGCTCAGATCCTTCGCTGCGCTCAGGATGACAAGCGGAGCACACGAGTCAATCCGTATAAGGGCATAAGAAACGCCTGACGGCGTCACTACGAACGCGCTACTTCCACTTGCACCGGCGTTGGGGCAGGCGATGGTTTCCGTGGCAGTCGGTGCAGACCTTCTGCCCGCCGAGATCCGCGAGGACCGCCATGTGTTGCGGCGTGTCGATCTTGTCTTTCGGGTGGCAGGCCATACAGGCGGCGTTGATCTTGTCCCGCGTGTACATGCGGTCCGGGGCCGTGCCGTTGCCGCCGGAGGCCCAGGATTCATCCGCGATGTGGGCATCGCTCGGCCCGTGACAGGTGGCGCAACTTATGTTCGCCTTGGCGTGGGTGGTCGCGAGTTTCTCCTGCATGTAGTTGACGTGGCATACGAAACAGCGGCTGTTGTCGGCACTGGGTCCGTCTGACGCTCCACCTGCCGGCTCATCTTCCAGAAGCAGCGGCGCCGGCGCGGCAGCCTGGGGCGGCTCCTTGGGCTGCGGATGATCTGCCGAAACGGTCTGCACCTGAGGCTGGGCGGTGGTTACAGTTCGTTCGCAGCCGCCGAGCCAGGAGTATCCAAACCACGCATGTCACGAGGAGAGAGCTGTATCTGGAATCTACCGGGTGGCACGGCCAAACTTGTTTGACCGTGTCGCCTCGGCTGGGTCTGAGCGCCCGAAAGCCCACGGGCAAACAAGTTTTCCCGTGCCACCCGGAACTCGTGCGATTCCCAGCTATGTCGAGTTGGGGACCTGGCACATGCGTCCTTCGATCAGACATACTGCCAATCCTTGAGCCACTGGTAACCGGCCGGCAGATTGGCCCAGGCCTGATGGCCCGCGTGCTCCAGCTCCGCGCTCTCCTTGATGTCCAGTTGCCGCCTCTCTTTCACGGCGGCGATCACGTTGTCCACTTCCTTGAGGCTGTTCATGCCGGGAATCGGGACCACCGTGTTGCTGTGCAGGATGTAGCGGATGGCCAACCGGCCGCGCTGGTTGTTCTCCTCGGAGCCGGCGGCAAAGAGTGAGGCGGCGGCGAAGGGCTTGATCCCGAACGCCCCAACATCACGTTTTTTCAAGGCATCGAAGAGGCTGTCTTGCGGCGCCTTCTTGGTCATGGTCGTGAACGGAAAGCAAACGACATCGACCTGCGGGAAGTACTCGATCATGAACTTGATCCACCGCCGGTCGTGCGAGGAGAAGCCGCCGAAGCGGGCCTTGCCCTGCTTCTTGGCCTTCTCCAGGGCATCGACGATCTCGCAGGCCGTATTGAACGTGTGCCGCCCACCGGGCTCCAGGCAGGTGATCCGCCACAGATCGGTGTATTCCTGCTCGGAGACCTTGAGCAGCTCATCCAGCGACTCCAGGAGCTTCTTGGACGTGCGGAAGTCCTCCTGGCGGACCTCCTTGGCCCCGTGCGACAGAGCCAGGTAGGCCTTGTCCCGCCGGCCTTTGAGGGCCTTGGCGTCCCGTTTGACCTCATTGTCCCAGCAGGCGTCGATGTAGTTGATGCCCGCCTCCAGGCACCGCGTGACGATCTCGCGGCGTTCCTCATCATTGCTGCGCGAATGGCCGCCCAGGCCGACGGCGGAAACCATGAGATTGGTCTTGCCCAGCCGGCGGTACTCCATGTCGGGGTTGTAGCTGAGGATCTTCGAGGTATTCGCCGATTCGTTGGCGCTCGCCGCAGTCAGTCCCGCCGCTACGCTCGTGACCGTGGCCGCCGCACCCTGTACGAACTGCCGGCGATTCATCGCATTCGATTCCATTGCAGTCTCCTTCACTTTGCCTTGGGCAGGGGACGATCTGTTTGGAGTTTGAAGAGGGCGTTGATCTCCTCCTCGGAGAGAACGCGGTCGTAGAGGCGGAGGTCATCCACCAGACCCTTGAATCCCCGGCCGACGCGGACGGGCAACTCCTGTCCGGTCTGGACCGGCCAGAGATCCAAAAGCCCGATGTCATGAATTTCGGCAGGGGCCCCGTCGAGGTAGAGCTTCACGTCATCGTGCAAGTTTGGCAATTCGGCCTGCTGCACCACGACCGCCACATGATGCCATTTGTCATCGTGCGTTTCGGCATTCATGTAGAGATAGCCGCCGTGGGGCGTGACGCCGACCCGCCCGCGAATATGGCCGAGGGTGAACATCTGGCCGAAGTCCCGCTTGCCCCAGGAGACGATCTCGCCCTGCGCGGACGCTGTCTTGATCCAGGCCGCCACCGTCCGAGGTTGCGTCCCGGCGATGCCCTTGTAGTCCTTGACCTCGATCAGGGCATCTTTGGCTTCGAATCGGATCGCCCGGCCTGCCTTGCCGGGAGAAGAGTCCTTCTCGAACGTGAGCCCTGCACTCAGCGTGCCGTCGCGCTTGTGCCCGCTGGAATCCGCGGCGGTGCGGCCGGCTGTCTCATCGAATTTCCACCATCCGACCAGGTTCGGATCGTTGTCGAGCGTCGCCGCCTTGCCGGCATTGGCGAGCACCGAAGCGTCAGGGAATGCAGTGACGAGAAGGACCAGCACCCACACCAATAGACATAGCTGCAATGCGCACTGCACGCCGGCTCTGTCATCCTGAGCGACAGCGAAGGATCTGGCCTGCGATAGGTACGTGGACCCGATTCGACAATGGCTTCTCTTGCAGGGGCCAGATGCTTCGCTTCGCTCCGCATGACAAGCAGGGGCCGGTCCATCACAAGAAGTAATCGCGAACCGCATACGTCTTCTCCTGTCCCCACCAATTGTCAACTGAGAACCGACAACCGGCAACTCATCCGAGGCTCCAGGGACTTCGCATCCCTTTGGACAGCATCTGGTTGGCTTCGTCGCTGTCGGTGAACCGCTCCGCCGCCGGGTCCCAGTGGAGCTTGCGGTGGAGCTGCATGGCGATATTGCCGAGCAGGCAGATCGAGGTGGAGCGGTGGCCGATCTCCACCGGGGCCGCCGTGATCTGGCGGCTCTTGATGCAGTCGATGAAGTTGCGATGATGATCGTTGCTCTTGTAGAGGTGAATCTCGTTGGCGCCGATCACCGTTGTTTTGAGGGACTCCGGCGCGCCGGTCCATTTGTCGTCCCGCACCTCGATCCAGCCCTCGGTTCCTTCGAAGCGCCACGACTCGGTCTTCTGCGTTTGGCAGGTGAATTCGACCCCGTTGGCGTAGCGGGCCCGGAAGCTCACTTTGGTGGCGGTGGTGAACAGCCCATCCTCGGGCCACTCGCTGCCGAGGTCCTCGAACTCGACCGGGCCGGTCTCATCGGTTCCGTTGGCCCACTGGATGATGTCGATGACATGGGCGCCCAGATTCGTGGTCTGGCCGCCGGAATAGTCCAGACCGAAGCGGAAGGTATACAGGCACCGGTCTTTGTGGTAGGGGGCCCAGGGGGCGGGCCCGAGCCACATATCGTAGTCGAGCCACGCGGGGACCGGCATCGGTTTCCAGTCCCGCGGCGGGGCCTGCTTGTTGTTCGGCCCGATCGCCGAAGTGACGCGTTGGAGCTTGCCGATGCGGCCGTTGCGGATCAGCTCGCAGATGTGGCGATACTGCTCGGCCGACCTGCGCATTGTGCCGGTCTGGAAGACGGTGCCATGCCGCTGCACGGCCTGGGCCATCGCGCGGCCTTCCGCGACCGTCAGGCTCAGGGGCTTCTCGCAGTAGATGTCCTTGCCGGCGGCCGCCGCCATGATGGATGGGATCGCATGCCAGTGGTCCGGCGTGGTCACGCAGACCGCGTCGATATCGTCCCGGGCGATGATCTCCCGAAAATCCACGTAGGCGCGACAGCCTTTGTAGCTGCCGGAGGGACTTTTCTGGGCATATTCATTCTCGACGATCTTGCGGGCCGGCTCGCGTCCGAACCACTCGCCGTTCCAGCCTTTCTTGTACCAGTGCCCATACTCGTTATTGGCCTCGACCACGTCGCAGACGGCCACGACTTGGACATCGGGCTGGGCCAGGAAGGCCCGCATATTGTTCGTGCCCATGCCGCCGACGCCGATGGAGGCCAGCGTAATTCGCTCGCTGGGCACAGCGCGGCCTGCTCTTCCCAGAGCATCGGCGTGAATGAACAGGGGCAAGCCCAGCGTGCTGATGGCTGCCCCGGCGGTCTGTTTCAGGAACGTGCGTCGGTTCAATCCGCTTTGCATAGTCGTCCTCCGGACAAAAACGGTGTCACACATTTGCCAATGACGCTGCCGCATATTATAAACGAGGGGCGTGTAGATTTGAAGATGTGATTTCGTGGCTGGGTCCGCCGTGAGCGGACGGGAAGGGGCGTTTCCATGGCGAAGGACATCTCACGACGACGATTCATGGCCTACTCGGGTGGATTGCTCGCAGGCAGCGTGGGGATCGGTGCGTGCCAAACTGCCCGCATGACGAAGGGTCCCAAGCCGAACATCGTGCTGATCCTGGCCGATGACCTGGGCTATGGAGACATCGGGTGTTATGGCTGCGCGGATACCCGCACGCCGAACATCGACCGAATTGCCGCCGAAGGAGTACGGTTCACGAGCTTCTATTCCAATGGACCCGAGTGCACGCCCACGCGCACAGCCCTGCTGACCGGCCGGTACCAGCACCGGGTCGGTGGGCTGGAATGCGCCATCGGCACCGGCAACGTGGGTCGGTACGACGATGCGATCCGCCTGCGGGAGAGCCACGATCTGGGCCTGCCGGCCTCGGAGACCTCCATCGCGAAGGCACTCAAATCCACCGGCTATGCCACGGGCGTCTGCGGCAAATGGCACCTGGGCTACGAGCCGAAGTTCTTTCCCGTTCATCACGGCTTCGACTACTGGTTTGGCCCGGTCGGCGGGGCGACAGACTACTTCCATCATTGCGAGTCCACGGGGCAGCCGGCGGTCTATCTGAACGGCAAACCTGTGGACCGGGAGGGATACCTGACCGATCTGATCACCGAGGAGTCCCTCGGCTTCATCCGCAGAAACGCCCGGCATCCTTTCTTCCTCTACGTCGCCTACACCGCTCCGCACACGCCGTACCTGGGACCGAACGACAGACGGCCCGCCTACGTCCCCGAGAGCGACTATAACAAAGGCTCGCGCAGCACGTACATCGCCATGGTGGAGCGGATGGACGAGGGCGTCGGGGCGATTCTCAACGCCTTGCGGGACAACGGCTTGGCCCAGAACACGCTGGTGGTCTTCATGAGCGACAACGGCGCTACCAACATGGGCCGGAACACCCCGTTCTCCGGCAACAAGGGCAACGTTTTTGAAGGCGGGATTCGGGTTCCCTGTGTGGCCCGATGGCCGGGGGTACTTCCACAGGGTGTCCTTTCGCCTCAGCCCTGCATGACGATGGACTTCTCCTCGTCCCTGATCGCGGCGGCGGGCGCGGCAGCCCCACGCCCCTTCGACGGGATCGACGTTCTCAAGCTCCTGGAAACGGGCCAGCCCGTCCAGCCCCGCACGCTCTTCTGGCGGGCGCGACGCGGCGAATGGACCCGTAAAGCCGTTCGCGACGGGGACATGAAGTACATCGCCCTGGACAACGCCGGCAAGGTCCAGGAGTACCTGTTCAATCTCGGTACGGATCCGCAGGAGAAAAACAGTCTTGTCGCCAGTCAGCCCGAAGTTGCCAAGCGGCTCAAGCGGCTGCTGCAGGAGTGGGAAGACAAGGTACGGCCCAGCCGATGAAGCGGGCTCGTAACGTGGTTGCGCAGGGTGACCAGGAATGCTCGCCCGAAGACATCGGGCGGGGACACAGGGACTGCAGAAAGCGCCTCACGGCGTCATTCCAGACAAAAAAAGCCCCTGCGACGGCAAGACGAGGTACTCGGTATCCAATTTTTGGCTCTTGCCTGATGTAATACTCGTCTGCTACTTCGCAGGGGCACGCCCAAGCTGTCTGTGGCTCGTTCTTTTGTTCCTAACCGCCCCTCGTGCCGTCCGGATTACGATCTGACATAGGTGCAAGTGTGTGAGACGGCATAAGTCCGGGTTAAGATGACCTTGCTGGCCGCAGCTTCGAGCCACATTTTCCAGCTTACCCGTCAGCATCTTCTTCGGCAGGCCGGACTCGCTTTCTTGAATTTTTTTCGAGGGACCTTTTGCGTCGACCATCGCGCCTCTCAGCGCAGGAAATACGGCCGTTCGCAGAGCCTTTCGCCGGTCCTTTCAGCCTGCCGATTCTCACGGCGTCCAAGGCAAGATGGGTTGCCGCGACACCGGCAGGCTCTCCGGTTTAACCCCGATAACCGGTGTCTCCGGCCAGGAGGATTTTCTCACGAATTTCGCGCACAATGCGTCTCACGCATGTGCAGGGAGCATCCGCACGGACAGGGACTGACTTCCATCGGCTCCGATCAGTAGCCGAGCCGGCCCCAAAGAGCCCTCTGCATTCTCTGCAGGTCCTCCATCGCTTCGGGGGACTTCGGGACGTACTGGTGCATCGGGTTCGGCATCTTCCCAACGTCGATGGTCTCTTTGGACTCCCACTTCCAGTAGTCGCTGTGGCCGTCGACGAAGGAGACGTTCGTGCCGTCGCCGTGGCGGACGTGCGGCGGGTCCCACCAGCGGGCGTTGAGATAGTGGCAGGCATAACTGTCCGGCGTCACGCGGCCTTCGTCGAGGAAGACCAGTCTATTAGCCGGGCCCGGCTGCATGACCTCGGTCTGCTTCTTCACCCACAGCACCGTCCTGCCGACCCTGGTCCCCACCTCGCCATTGTGAGTCCCGTCGCGGTAGAGCCCGTTCATGGCGTCGGTTGCGGTATAGGTTCGCATCTCGCCGCGTACACCGGTCGGGCATTGATACGCCTTATCGGCCGGGACAAACGGGTACAACGCGCCAAGCCGGATGGCCGAGAGCTGCTGAGCCACGGGAAGCTTGTCGCCTGTCATGTAGCCGGAATGCGCAGTCGGTGCCCACCCACCATTTCTCGCGCGCGTGCCGGCCGCTGGTCGGGGTCGAGCACAGACCCGCGGTGCCGTACTCGGCCTCGCCGTTGACGATCCTGTCGTCATTGTCGCCGGCGTAGGCGATCCAGGCCATTTGCAGTTGCTTGAGGTTGCTCAGACAGCTTGCGCGTTTGCCCTGCTCTCTGGCCCGGTTCAACGACGGCATCAGGATGGCCATCAGGACCGCGATGATGGCGATGACGACCAGCAGTTCGATCAGGGTAAAGCCTCTTCTTGACCTCATGATGCGTTTCCTCCCTTGGAAAACGTGCACTCCCCGGAGAGTGCTTTATGCTTGTCATCCGGACTCGTCTGCCGGTCCGGCCACTACGCATGTAAGAGTCGCCTGGCGGTCTACGTGTTCCTGCCTGAACCATTTTTCCTTGCCGTCCTCCGAAGACGCAAACTACCTGCCGGTATTGTACACCCGTGCCGGTCCTACAGCAACAGATTTTATGGGGACGCGGAGCAAAAGGGCGTGGCCGGCGGGGCCTTCCGGCTCCGGCCATCCGCGCCCATTCCCGGCGCGCCGGCCAAATTGGGTTTGTTTCCCGAAGCGGGGCATCGAGGCGATGTCGCATGATTGGCATGGAGCTGGAATGCTGGAATAATGGAATAGTGGAATGCTGGGTATTCCACGTGCCGACCAACTGCCCGGAATTGGGTTTGTTCCGCACTTCAAACTTCACACTTCAAACCTCTTCCAAAATTGGGTTTGTTTGTACCACGCCCCACGTCCCGCGTCCCCCAGGCCCCGGCCCGCCGGGCTTCGCCCGGAAATTGGCTTTGTTTTTCCAGTGCTCTTTGCAGGTCCGCTCAGCCATAACTCCTTTCCCGCAAACCACTTGCCATTCGTTTTGCCGTGGCCAAAATTGGGTTTGTTTGGCGCAGAAGCCCCTCGTCCCACGCCCCGCGGGCCCCGTCCCACCCGGCCCCGCCGGGAATTGGCTTTGTTTTGCACGATTGGCCTCTCCCTGGGCGCCATCCCCCAGATATCCCATCCTGCCCAAGTTTGGCTTTGTTTTTCCAGTGCTCTTTGCAGGTCCGCTCAGCCATAACTCCTTTCCCGCAAACCACTTGCACTCGTCTTGCCGTGGCCAAAATTGGGTTTGTTTGGCGACAGGCCACTCGTACCAATGCCCCCAGACTCCCATCCTGCCCAAGTTTGGCTTTGTTTTTCCAGTGCTCTTTGCAGGTCAGCTCAGCCATAACTCCTTTCCCGCAAACCACTTGCCGCTTCGTCTTGCCGTAGTCGAAAATTGGGTTTGTTTGGCGCAGAAGCCCATCGTCCCAATGCCCCGCAGGCCCCGTCCCACCCGGCCCAACCGGGAATTGGCTTTGTTTGGCACGGTTGGCATCGCATTGGAATGGTGGAATGATGGAATATTGGAATAATGGGCGCTCTCGACGGCCGCCACGGCCGACACCCCTTCGGTGCCCCGCTTCGGGCAATTGGGTTTGTTTTGCACGAATCTTCACCACCGGGGCACAGAGGTCCGAGAGTGGCCTCCGACACGAGGCAAAGAGACTCAACCGCGAAATACGCCAAATACGCGAAGGGAACCCCCAATCGGCCTCCTTTTTCGCGTGGTTCGCGTATTTCGCGGTCACTTTCTTCTCCTGCGTCTTCGAATTATCAATCATAAACATGTCATTCCCGCGGAGGCGGGAATCATAATTCATCAACATGTCATTGCGAGCGAAGCGCGGCAATCATAAATCACCGCGTCCCTCTATATAGGGGCCGTGTTGCACGAATCGTGCCGGAATTCTGTGCGCGCACGACGCGGCCACGTCGCGCAACTCCTTGTGCGGCAGGGAATAAAGAATTCTTGCGCAGGGTGTTTTGCCTTTTCAACTGTTGCACGAACGTGGTCGTTCATCGCGCCGGGAACTGCTTCTCAACCGCAGAGAGCGCAGAGGGACGCAGAGCGGCCTTCGGGCGCAACCAAAGCGAGTCAGCCACAGATTTCGCCGATTAGCACAGATTTCTGAAGAAAGACCACAGGGCAGAAGCAAGAGAATCGACGACAGCGGGCCTCTTTCCTCCCTCTTGAATCTGTGAAAATCTGTGCAATCTGTGGATCCTCTAACTCATTTGCCTCTGGAGACTTAGGGCACGTCCCGTCGGAAAGCTCGTCAAGAAAACAAGATGATGCGGCTTTGTAGCGCAGGCGGCCGCAGGCGGGAGGTCGGAGCCGGCAGGCCGGAGGCCTCTCCGTTCAATCCGCAATCATGTCACTGCGAGCGAAGCGCGGCAGCCTCAATCCGCAATCGAGTCGACTGGGAACTGGGAACTGCTCTTTAACCGCGAACCACGCGAACGACGCGAACAAACTATGTAGGATAGCCGCCCTCGGCTGTCAAGACAACCGGCTACCGACAACCGGTATTTCCACCACAGAGACACAGAGGACACGGAGACGGAGGACAGATGACAGAGGGCGGCGTTTATCGCTTTGCGGGTACCAGCGGGGAACCTGTAAGTAATCCTTACAAGTTGACCGGCTACCGACTACTGGCTACTGGTTACCGACAACCGATGCCTAACCGCAGAGGCCGCCGAGGGACGCAGAGGACAGAAGACGGACGACAGAGGACGGTGGACGGGCCGGGAGCCGGGAACTGACAACTGGGAACTGCTTTTCGACCGCGAACCACGCGAACGAAGACTAGTGGAACCACGGAGCTGAACGCTGATGAGAAGAACTCACCGAGGCATCCTACCCAAATCATAAATCATCAATCCAGAGGCTACCGACTACTGGTTTTTGTGCGTTTAACGCTTTGCGGGTACCAGCGGGGAGTCGTCGTAGGATGGGCTTTAGCCCATGCGGAAGAGTGCCGGAAGAAAGGAAAGAACGTGAAAAAAAGGGTCCGTGAATCGCAATGTGGCCTTGCGTCAATGGGGCCGCGTTCGGAGAACGCGGAAATTCGCGGGGTGACGTTAGCAGGCAGCTCATCTGGGCCCAGCTTCAATGGGGCCGCGTTCTGTGAGAACGCGGAAATCAGGCGAGCCGACTCGCCAGGCGGGTTGCATGGAGTCAGTGCTTCAATGGGGCCGCGTCGTGAGGACGCGGAAATCGGCGCAGCGTTGCTTCAGGCCGTCACGTCTGTAACCGCATGCTTCAATGGGGCCGCGTTCGTAGAACGCGGAAATCGAACGCCCCGCGGCCTCTACGAGCTACACGCTGCCCAATGCTTCAATGGGGCCGCGTCGCTGGGGAGCGCGGAAACGCAGCCGGCGACAACGTCCGAATCGATCACCGGCCGAGCTTCAATGGGGCCGCGTCTGTGAGGACGCGGAAATGTCGTGCAGACGGTGGCGCCTGCGCGGAACGACGCGAGCTTCAATGGGGCCGCGCTGTTGAGGGACGCGGAAATCGCGATGCGCCGAGCTGGCCCACCGGTCGTGCATCGAGCTTCAATGGGGCCGCGCTGTCTGGGACGCGGAAATCGCGGGCAGCGACTTGCACTACTCGCGTGGCCGCACGGCTTCAATGGGGCCGCGTCTGTGAGGACGCGGAAACGGCGCTCCGTGGATGGCGCGCCTGCGACAGATCCGCGGCGTGCTTCAATGGGGCCGCGTCCGTGAGGACGCGGAAACGTCGGCGCCGGCGTGACAGGCGGTACGTGCTCCGTACGTGCTTCAATGGGGCCGCGTCTGTTTGAGCGCGGAAACAGTCGTGAACTGCGACAGTCATGACGTGGTCATCGGCTTCAATGGGGCCGCGTCTGTGAGGACGCGGAAACGCCGTGTCGCGCGGCCTGGCGACCGCCTGATGTGGCTTCAATGGGGCCGCGCTGTTTCAGGACGCGGAAACCCGGCTCGCGGCGACAGCTGGCCCAGACGAGCAGCGTGCTTCAATGGGGCCGCGCTGTTCGGGGCGCGGAAACGCTCGTTGGCGGTAGTTGCAAGAAGCCGACGTGGCGGGCTTCAATGGGGCCGCGCTGTTGAGGACGCGGAAACACAGCTGTACTCGACGCTGATGCGGTATCATGGGCTTCAATGGGGCCGCGCTGTTCGGGCGCGGAAACACCAGAAGTCGGCCGGGACCTTACCAGCAGCTTCAATGGGGCCGCGTCGTGTGGACGCGGAAACGCGATGCGCTCCAGCGGCGATCGGACGTTCACGGCTTCAATGGGGCCGCGCTGTTAGGACGCGGAAACCGGCCGAGTGTCTACATGTCCGCGCGGATACCGGTGCTTCAATGGGGCCGCGTTTCGGGCGCGGAAACGGCTCCTCCGCAATGTCTCGCACCATTTATGTGGGCATTTCCGAGAGGTACGTGGAGTGGGTGGCCCGCGCCGGTCAGTCAGCATCCGGTTCGCTCACGCGGGCCAGCCAACGAGTTCGAGCGACTCCAGGCATATTGACCATCGGTCGCTCGCAGTTGTTTGGTTCGTATCCGGCCGCGAGACAACCGTCACTCATCGGGGTGAACGCGCTATTGACTTGTCAAAGAACCGCCCAAGGGGCAGGGCGATTAAGATTCCAGGGCGCGCAAACAAGCCCAACCCGCAATGCCTGCCCGCCCCGAGGGCAAGCGGGCCGGCGACCGGTTCGCGGAACGAGAGGCGGACGTGCCACGCCGCAAAATGCTCCAGGTAGGCAGGTCGTCGGTACTGGGACGGATGCTGTGAGCCGGGCCAGAAGGGTGGTTTCCGCAGTGACAATTCCTCTATGGCGTCAATCGGCAGATCGGCCTGCATCGCGGCGGTCAGGAACAGCTTCTCCGCCTTGGCGTGCTTGCCATCGTCGAATCCCGGCAGGATCACCGGCGTAACGGTAGACCACGTTCGGGCCTCACGGAGGTGATCGTTCGATCACCGTGATGGAGCTTCGTCGCCAGGGATCGAGCAGGATGCCCCGTTCGTTGCCATCCTTGTCCGTGAGCGACGCATTGCGCAGCCGGTTCTGTGCCCAACGGGCATGGAGACCGTCACCGCCGAAGGGTTCGGCGATCATCACGCGGCGGATCATGCCATCGGCATGTTCATGGCCGATAGTCGGCAGGGGCAGATACGAGAACCTTGGCGGCGTACGCCTCGCGCCGCTTGACATGGCCGGCGACGTAGACCTCCGAGTTTATGGCTTGGCCATCCACGCGAAATTCGTGCGTATCCGCCTTGGCGCACCGGCACGCCAGGGACCGCAGCATCGCCGCGACCCTTGCGGCATCAACCTGACAGAAGGCGACACCTTCCGGCAACTCGAAGATCGCGCAGGAACGCGGGGGCACGACAGCGGCGGGGATATAGGCCGTGGTGCTGAACCTGCGGAGTTGAAGTGGTGGATGGTATTCCCTGCCGTTGACGCATCGCAGAAACGACTCGTAGACCGTCGCCAGATCGTCGAGGGAGCCTTCTGCTGGTGTACGCCACTGTTGTTGCCCCGGTCGATGGCCAGCCCACGCCCGCCAGCGCTATCCCGGCAGGGCGGCCGACAGCCGCATCGTCCACAATCCGGCCATTGCCCACCACCTGGTCGATGCCCCAACCCAGCGCCAGCAAACGACGGGCCTCGCGGCAAAGCAATTCGGCATGCGCTCCCGATGCGGGATCACGGTTCTCATCAAGCGGCCACAGGTAGTGCAGCATGTCGCCGCCATCCAGGCGGTGTGGGTGGGCCACCTTCTCCGTCAATCGTTCTTGGCGGTCGAATTTGCCGTTGGCGTCGCCGTCGTTGTTGGGCACGAAGAATCGGCACGGAGATACGAGCCTCGCCGGCAGGCGCGATGATGGCCGGCGGATTACAACGCTCCAACCAACGGAATGCTTGGGCGACTGTCCTCTGACCAATTGCGATTGTGGCATCCCGTCCGGGAACCGGCCAGCAACGCCTGAAACAAACGTAATGGTGACGGCGGCCATTCCGGCGCAGTGTCGCCCCGACCGTGAAACATCGGATCGAGAAACGTCACGGAGATACACAAATAACGGGTCATTTTCCGGCCTCCGATTCGACCTACTTGCCCTTACTCTTTTTCGCCGCCGCCTTGCCAAGCTGTTTGATTGCCTCTCTCGTGATCGCTCCTTGTTTGAAGAGCTTCTTATGATCGGCTTCGCTAAGGTCCAGGACGGTTTTGACGAGTTCGGAATCGAATGCGGCCGGTGCGGCCGGTTGCTGAACGCCGAAGGCTTTAGCCGCCGCCGTAGCGAAGGCAACCGCCTGATCGTGGGCGATTGGGAAGTCCTGCCGGGTCCCATCATGGCGGACCAGCTTCCATTCCGTTGGATGATCGAGATCGGGCACGAGTTGACAACCCTCGCGCAGGGATGATTCCATTGGCGCGGTCAAGCTCACCAGGGCCAAGCCGAGTATGTAGCGACGGAGATTGAGGGTGCTGTCGCCATCGGACGACGCGGCCAGGGCACGGATCGCCACGAAATTGAGGGTCGCGTCCCGCCGAATCTCTCCCAACACCTGAACCCCGCCGTGCGTCATGACCGAAGGCACATGGGCCAGCCCAAGCTCGGCTTTCGGCCCTGTCGTCGTGATTTCGGCGTCGCCGCCCGCGAGGATCTCGCCGGCAACCGTGGAGTATTGTGCCGACCGGTGCAACTGCTTGACGTTGAACGCCCGGATGACGGATCGGACGATGCGCGGCAGCTTCGCCTGCGTCGCGCGTGAATCCCACGAGCCGAACAGGATGGAAGTCGGCGCGATCCGGGCCAAGGGTTCCACGTTGCCATCGTCTTTGTAGACACGAAAAGCCTTATCCAGGTCCGGGCCAAGGGTCGAGAACCGCACGATGGCGTCAGCGGCGCGATGGCCTGCCTCCAGGATATGGATCGTCCTCTGCTTTCCTTCGCTGGTAGCCTGGATGATGACCTGCGGTATGAGGTGCTTGTACTTCTCCCGCCCGAAAATCGGCTCCATCCGGTTGGCCTGGGAGCCCACGCTGTCGATCTGGCACACGCTCGTGCCATCCTCGAATCGGTCGATATTGTAGCCGGTCCAGTCCTCCTCCTTCATCCCTTCGGGCTTGGCGTACGTCGGGGGGAAGATGACCGGCATCCTTGCCCTCGACCGATTCCAGCCGTTGACGCATGACCAGCGCCGCAACGTCGCTGTCATCCTTCAGCCAATCGTCATACTGATTCAGCTTCGTCTGCTCTTTACTCATAGTATGTCTCCAATAGGGGTCGCAAAACCAAAGGCCTTGTATCGTTTCTGATTGTCACGAAATCGCAGTTGGAAGCGGTACCCGCGTCGGGCGGGGATAGGCACGGTGCCGCTGACAACACCTGCTGCGACCGAGGGGGCCAGCGGCCGGGACCAAACCCAGTAATCGAAGCTCCACTTCACAGGACCGACGGAGGGACGGAATCGCTGCAAACCAATCAGGCAGAGCAGTTCCACCACCGGGTGGGCGACAGTCTCGGTACCCTGCGCATCCAGTGAGAATCCGGCATCAAGGGGGTGAGCGAAGCAGCCTGGCGTCGAAATAGAACGGTTCGACGGATTTCTTGCTGTTGGCCGGGTCCATCACCACCATGCCAATCTGGTAAATGTCATTGTGAGCGAAGCTGTCGGTAATTGCCTCCTTCATCGCAGGGGCAATACGGAGGATACTCTGCTGTCCGGCCCACGTCTTGAGCCTGTCGCCGCCGGTTCCGTCCAGCCACCAATCCAGGCGTAGGTCAAAAGGGGCCGTCAGACGCAACGGGCATGTCTTCGGGATCAGCGTTGGGATCATCGCACGTCAGAGACGCCTTGCGCAGTTCCCTCAATCAGGTGGGCGAATAGGCTCTCCCCTGCGCCGGCGGTTATCAGAAATCGACTGTCCTCAAACCATCCTTCCACGCCGGGCCGGAGACGGTGGGTCAATTCAAGCAGACCACAGCAAGCGAAGAACTGCCCCGGATTGGTCAGGTCCACGTTGATAGAAATACCGGGTGTCGGCATGGTCATCGCGTCACCTCCGCACGAGCTGCGCCCCGTCGAGTGCGAGACGCTGATGAAACAAGGATGTCCGCCGCGCGCAGAAGTGACTCCAGCCATGCCAAACCCCAGCGGCCGAAACGTTGTTGGAGCCGGCTATATCGGCGCATGGCTTCAGCGGCTATCTCCTCGTTTTGGGCGGTTGTCGTGGGAGGCGGATCGCAGGCCCTTGACTCAAAATGCGGCCGTGCCCAACCGTGGTGGACCGCGATCAGATGCAAAATCAGGTTGCGCTCAGCGTGGTCTTTGACCTCCGGATCGTCGGCGGCGTCCAACACAGAGCCAAACTCGTGACGATACCCGCCCAAGCTACGCCAGTGCCGGTACTTTCTGGATTTGGCCAACAGGCTATCGGGATCGGGATTACAGGCATACCGCTGCCACACGGGACGATTCTTCCCCCGGTCGTGGTGCTGTGCCGCGATTGCCAGTGCGACGTTTGAGCAGAGGGGGCCAGCCCAAGAGCACCTGTGATGCGATTGACCTGCTCGACGATCTGGTTTGCGTGGTCGTCGAGGGTCTGCGTCGTCTCGGCCGCTTCCGGATCTCGAGGGCCGACTCCCTGGGCGAAATCATCAACAACAGATACCTGGACTCGCCCTGGTCTTGGGCACCCTCCGGGGGCTCCCTCAAAACAACCCGCTCCAATTCGCACAGGCCCTCAGGCAACACATCCGTCGCCTCGCCCGTGGTGAGGCGCATGGCTCCGATCCGTAACCCCATTCTTGACCAGCAGCCATCGCTCGCGTCCACTCTCTCCATGCTCTGCCACATCGGACGCATCTTCGTCAACGTGAGCGTCAAGCATTCCATAGGTATTCAGGCCACCGGCCTCGACAGGCAGGATTATCGTCAGATAAGCGATATTGAAGTCCTTGACGATTTGTGAGAGGCTCGACCATTCCACCTTGCCGTGCTCGTCCAGCAGAATGACGGGGAAGTCGCGGTTCGCCTCCCTTTTGCGATGGAGCTTGAGCAGGGCTTCCAACGTATTCTGCACGTATTTCGTGCGGTCATGCAGACGCTCGTGAGCCTTGGGCCTGCAGGCGCAAAACCAATCGCGCAGCGCCACGTTGTCAACTTGGGCCTGGGCGAGCAAGAGACTTCTTTCCGCCAGACGACGAAGGTCTCCGGCGGATCATTTGTCAACCCATGCAGGTAGGCCGCGACTTGCGGCCGTCCAGGCATTGGCCCCACGATGCTCGTCAATGACCAGGCATCGAGGAGAATGTCAGTCAGCGGTGGGGCCATGCCCTTCGGTGAGAATGCTCCCCGTCTTTGGTCATCGGCAAGACCTTCCAGGAGCATCCGAAAGCGGCCGGGGCTGGCGTCAAGTTCGCCGTCTGCCTGATCCACCCACTGCTTGAAAACTGCGTACGTGGACCGAATCGCCTGATCGAAAGGCGACGCCCCGTCCTTGGCTTCGGTCGCGCCGGTATCCACCACCACATCGACGCTCGCCACTCGCCCCGGACCACCCCGCCGATTCACACGGCCCAGCCGTTGAATCATGGAATCCATTGTAGTCAGGCTACAGACGACGTGATCGGCGTGGATTCGATGCCAACCTCCCCGGCTGACGTGCTCACTAAATAGAGCGTACACTCTCGGACGTGCCGTCGAAGAAAGGAGCGAATAATGCGACCCGCAGGGCTCGGCGAAGGGTTTTGCATGAGTTGGTCCCGTTCGTAGCCGCGAATCGTGCCAGTCAGCAGGGCTACGCGGTCCTGAGCGGCGTTCTGCAAATAGGCGGCGACCTTCTGTGCCCTTCTTCGGGCGACCGGACGTAGACCAGGACTTTCGACGGCGATCTTTCGTATCTGCGCACAAGCTCCACCAACTTCGAGACGACCATAGCCTTCTCGACCTCGTAGAGCCGCAATCCCTTCGACGCATTGAGCCGTTGTCGAACAATGGTATCCTGCTCGTCCCGTGGCTCCAATCGCACCGCATCATTGTCATTGCCGCGTGACGTCGCGGACAGTTCCATTACCCCAATAGGGCGTGGCTCGGTGTTTTGATGCTGTGCGTCGGCAACGCACGCAGTAAGTCACCGAACGCCGGTGTCAGATGAGCCTCGTCGTGGATGACGAGCGTATCCTGTCCGATCAGATCCGGCATGATGGGTGCAAGCATACCGCCGGTCGCCATAACCGGAAAAGAGCAGTTTGCTGCCGATCATGTCAATCGTGCCAGTGATAATCGCCGGCCGGGATGAGATCGGCCTTCCACTGCTCGTTGTCGGCCAGTTCCCCGCGAAGTGTGCTGACGGCCAGCGGAATCTCGCCCGTCGCCGCCATTTCCCCGAAGCGATTCCAGCCAGCAACCGTAAGGGCCGTACGTCCGTCGACCACCGGGGGTCCTGGGGATCAAGCAGCCGCTGACGCATCTGTTCGACTACAGCCGTCGCCTGATCCACCACCGTCCGGCGATTCACCACGTACACCAGCGCCGTGGCAGTCTACTCTTGGCCGAATGCGAGAGCAATCAGCCAAATAGTGATTACGTTCGTCTTGCCCAAACCCGTCGGCAGATTGCACGATGGAGGGACCTTGCCCTTGGCAAACCAATCGTCGAACAGCCTCTGCTGCCAGGGAAACGGGCGATGCCCCGTCAATGCCTCGAACGCCTTGTCAAATACAAAACGACTCCGCCATGTCGCGACCTCCTGGTACTTCCCGCGGCCTTGCATTCCGCCCCCGACATCCTACCCCGCTTCTCGGCCGGAGCAAGCGTCTGATCTATGATTTTCTCCGTGTCCTCCGCGTCTCCGTGGTGAAGAAGGTCGTTGGCGGTCTGGAACGCTGGAATGTTGGAAGAAGACCCCTCGGCTGCGCCCATGATTCCAATGTTCCATGATTCCACTATTCCAATCCCGGCCTTCCCGGCCTTTATCCCATCAAAACCTTGACAGACCGGGCCGGAAAGAGGATAATAGAGGACGAAAGAGGCAAGCAGAGTAGTCGGAATTGAGTCTTAAGAGCAGGGAAGCCCAGAGGTTGGCCGCCGGTCCGAAGGATCCCACGCTGCCCGGACGGGGCCCGGAAAGAGGACGGAGTGATGAGAACGATTCGTGCGATCGTCCTTACGATAAGCCTTTTGCTGCTCGTCTGCGGTTGCACCGCCTCGTGGCAGGCGGAAAGAGCCTCCTTGGGGGCCGATCCCGGCCAAGAGCCGCCGGCGAGAGACACGATCTCGAGCGAGCCAAAGGACCGCCCCGCGAACGCCTGCCTGGAAGGACACGGCTTTACCATCCTGAGCTTTCGGGCGATCCGCGACAGCTTTGGCGGGTGTCTGTGATCGGTGAGATCAAAAACACCAGTTCTGCCTCCAAGGGCCGTGGAGTTGCAGGCCTCGTTGCGGGATGCCAACGGCCGCACTGGCGGTGGGGCACTTCTATCCTGCCTCCTACCGGAATATCGTGCCGGACGAGACCTGGCCCTTTACGTATTCCTTTGGCAGACAAGAAGATGCCGTCGAAGCGGAACTGAGAATCGTGGGCGCCTTTCGCACGATGGACCTCCTCAACTTCGCCTCCGCCGGACAGTAGAGGGTCGCACCGGCTGGCTTTACAGCGCGCTTGGGCGGGGGGTAATGGAGCCGATGAGAGTCGAACCCACGACCTCTTGCATGCCATGCAAGCGCTCTCCCAACTGAGCTACGGCCCCGGACCGTCTGAAGGTCGTCGGTCGTCAGTAGTTGGTTGCTGACGACCAGCGGCCGGCAATATTTCCACTATTCTACCCCATCACGCCGGGGCAGGCAAGCAATTTTTCCCGGGTATTTGCTTGGCCGTCCCCACCGGGCGCCTTTATCCTCACAATGCCTCGTGGACTCCGAACTTCCGGTCCCGTCCGGCGTTATAGTGTGGAGAGAGGTAACGGGAAGATTCCAACGGTGCTCAAGCAACAGAAGATACTCATGACCGGCCGTATCCAGGGGGTAGGCTTCCGGCCCGCCGTCTACCGTCTGGCCCGGGAATTGGGCCTGACCGGCAAGGTTTTCAACCGCCGTTTTGGGAAGAGCGGCATGCCATGAGCCCTTGCCATGGCAAGATTCACAGGAACACCCGGCTCAACGAACGTATTCTTCTCAAGGTCGACACCGGTTGCGTGACAGCCACCACATTTCAGAATCCAGGAATTCTTATCCCAGTCGGCCTCGTGGTAATTCACCCAGCGGTGGTCGTGTCCGCATTGTACTGAATCGGGGAGATGTAAAGCTTACCCTCCTTTTCCACCAGGTAACGCTGCTTCCACTGGCTGCCGATAGTATATTTGATCTCTTCGAGCTTGGGCACATAGATTTTATCCGCGGGCACCTTGAGGTTAGGGATCTTGGCCAGATCCTCCCGAATCTGCTTCTCGTCTATTTCTGCTATGATTGCGTCTTTGTCTCTTTTGGGCGTCCCGAAGCATGCGGCTGTGCAGAGTCATCTTCCAGGAGTCAAAATGCTCCAGATGACAGGTTTTGCACATCTCCGATCCCACGTAGGATTGAGGCTTTGCCTTGACAGCACTGATGTCTATCGGGCTTTCCCCCCCGCACGCTGAAAGCAGCACAAAAGTGAACACCACACCGGCCAGCTTCGACCATGTCCCGCGGCGCATAGGGCACCCCCCTCTAAAGGTTATGGTTTTGGAAATGGTAGAATTAAAGAAGTGCTGGATATGAAAAACTGACAGCGGCTGTCTGGGCCATCTCCGGGAATGTAAGCAACGCTGTCAATACGGGCAAGGGAGCGCTGAAATTCAACACTGGCCAACGGGAAGGAATCTGTAACGAGAATTTTAGAAGTTGGTGCAGGTACAGTAAAAATTACTATCACCCTCTTGAGATTAGATCAAAAAAATAAATGACTTCGTGAAACTATTCTCCAGACTTTCCCCCTCTACGGCCGCCGAAGCTCGGAAGACCGGCTTCGGTGCCCTGCTTCGTCAATTTCCGATGGACAAAGCCCGGCAACTGCTTAATATTGTGACTCGTTTACGGATTTTGCGAGACAGCCCTTGAACACAGGAGGAATCGATGAGCCCAAGGACACGGAACAGCGCGAAGCAATGGGTGGACAACGCGGTAGCTTTTTACAAGGCCGTGGGCAAAGAAATCGCTTTGGCTGAATTTTCCAGTCCCAACGGACAGTTTAATAAAGACCAGATGTACATTTTCGTTCTAAATCCCACGGGGGTGATGCTCGCCCACGAGATCAACGAAAGGTATGCGGGCAAAGACTTCTATCGCATCGCGGATTTCGAGGGGAAGACCTTCATCAAGGAAATCGTGGACACCGCCAATACGGAAGGCTCCGGCTGGACCGATTATAAATGGCTCAACCCGGCGACCAGGACCCAGCAGCACAAGGAAGTCTATTTCGCGAAGGTAGACGAAATGATCTTTTGCAGCGGCGTTTACACCGAATAGAAGCACGCCGCAGTCCACCCGGGCGGGTTGCATCGCAGCCCGTTGTAAAGGCCGCTCTCCGCCCGAGCGGCTTTTTATGTTCCGTGCGCGGGCCGTGAGCCGAAAGCAGGTTCGCTGCCGGACATATTGTGACAGCAATTCCAATTTTTGGGAGAAACCTGATGGAACCGAAACGAGTCGCCGAAAGCAGCGTGGTGATGGCCGAGCAGATGAATCCGCAGGATGCGAACCCGGCGGGCAACGTCCACGGCGGTGTCATCATGCGGCTGATCGACACGGCCGCGGGGGTGGTTGCTACCCGGCATTCACGGTGCAACGCCGTGACGGCCTCGATCGACCGGCTCGACTTTCACAATCCGGTCTATATCGGCGACCTGCTGGTGCTCAAGGCCGGCCTGAACATGGTCGGCAGGAGCTTCGATGGAATCGGGGTCCGGGTCGAGGCCAAAACCTTCTGACCGGCCAGGTGAGGCACACCGCTTCCGCGTACCTGACTTTCGTCGCGTTGAACGCACAGGGAGGCTCCGCGGAAGTCCCGGAGCTGATCTTCGAAACCGATGAGGAGCGCAGACGCAACAGGGAGGCGCTCGCCCGCCGCAAGATGCGGCTCCAGCTGAAGGGGAAGGCCGGCGGCCCGGCGTAGCAGTGACCACGGGGTTACAATCCTATACTGAGGGAGCTCGCCGGCTCCCAGGCTCGGGCATCTTACGACCCCCAAGTCCGCTGGCTCCCAAGCTCCGGCATTTTACGACCCCCCAAGTCCGCTGGCTCCCAAGCTCCGGCATTTTACGACCCCCCAAGTCCGCTGGCTCCCAAGCTCCGGCATTTTACGACCCCCCAAGTCCGCTGGCTCCCAAGCTCCGGCTTGGGAGGCCCCTGCCCGAAGCTCCAGCTTCGCGTCCAGGTCCTCCAGGCTGTGAGGACTTCTATAAAACCCTCTGGCACTCTGCGTAGCTCCGGGCAACGGAATAACACCAGCGTTCGATCACATCGACTTACCCGCGATTTTCCCGGTGTGGAAGCTGGAGCTTCCGGGAGTCGGTCCCCAAGCTGGAGCTTGGGGACCAGCGGGAGTTGGAGCTTGGGGACCAGCGGGAGCTGGAGACTGGGGACCAGCGGGAATTGGAGCTTGGGGACCAGCGGTTGTTGCCCCCCGACCCGGCTCAGCACCCCTCCTCCACGGAGTTCTTCAATTCTTTCAACATTCTCGCCAAGTACTTCCATGCGATAGTTGGCATTGATGCCGCTCGGGTTGGGGAGGACCCAGACCCGCGCCCCGCCCAGGCTTTCGTTTTGAGGTCCGGGAACTGCGCCGGGCCTTCCGAATGCCGTCCGGTATGCCCCGAGGCCGAGAATTGCGAGGATACAGGGCCGGTATTCCAGGACCTTTTTCTCCAGCCGCGAACCTCCCCGGACGATCTCTTCGGCCGACAGCTCGGCTGCGCTCGCCGTTGCGCGCTCGACCACGTTCGTTATTCCGTAGCCGTGGTCGAGAAGCTCTCTTTCCTCAAAGGGAGAGAGCGGCCGGAGAATGAGACCGGCCCGGTGCAGCGCCGGCCAGAACCGGTTCCCCGGCCGCGCAAAATGGTGCCCCACCGCCGCCGTGTACAGCCCGGGGTTGATCCCGCAAAAAAGAATCCGAAGCCCCGGTGCGATAACGTCCGAAACCGATTTGCCCCGTGCGGCAAGTACTTCCTGTCTCGATGGCTCGAAATGCACCTTGGATTCCCTCCGGCCCCGCCGCCCGGCGGCTCGGATACGGTGTGCCTTTACCGAGCGGCGCCTTGTCATTTCCATTGCGGCAATCTGCGCCGTCACTATGTTATGGGAGAGAGAACACTCCTGTCAAACCGGGACATCGAGAAGGTCTGGGTGGCCCGGATGAAAAGAGAAGCTCCTGATCCGACTCCCGTATCCGGCATTCGGGCTTTTTGCCGCGGGAATCCCCATGCCGGAACCAGAAACCCTGACCCGCGTTCTGAGCGTTCTTTTCACTTCGGAGGGGGGCCTGACGGTTATTGTGGCGCGGGGCTTGCGCCAGGAGATCGATCGATCATGGGCGCTGGCCGGTGGGGTGATCTCGCTCGTCTTGGGCGGAGCCGTCTGGCGAAGCTCGGCTTCTCCGAAGCTGGAACCGTTGCATCAGCGCCATTTGATGTGCTTTTTTTGCCAAAACCAAGCCTGCCGTGAATTTTTCAGGTGCCTTGTTTCGGTGACCCCTCAATTCCGCAGAGGGCTGAGTTGTTACTTATTGAGGGTTTGCCGGAGTGCTGTTAGAGTATCTCCAAATTCGGCATAGGCTGACTAATACCGCCTAGAATTCACAGCCAAAAGAGGGAATTTGACGCGGCATCGACGAACCGCTGATCCCGGCTTGTTCCTTTGAACCGAACTTGTCGGTACGGAGCATGGGTCATGAGGTTCATTGATTTTTTTGCAGGCAGCGGACTCGTTACGGAGGGCATGAAGCCATTCTTTACCGCCGTATGGGCCAACGACAACTGTCCGCTCAAGGCTGACGTGTACGTGTCGAATCACGACCCTGGTTCTTTTGTTGAACAATTTATTGAATCCATAAGTGGTGAAGAGCTTCCCGAAGCTGAGCTTTGGTGGGCGTCCTTTCCATGCCAGGACCTCTCGTTGGCGGGAAAGGTGGGAGGTAGAGGATCAAGCAAGAAGCGGCCTTGTCTGGCACTGGCTGAGGATACTGGACGAATGCAGGTATCGTCCGGCGGTGCTTGTGGCTGAAAACGTGGCAGGCCTTGTGACGGCTCACTCGGGGGAGCATTACCGACTACTGCATAAAGCGCTTCGAAGGAGGAATTACAGAATAGGGCCTATGATGCTTGATGCCGTGAGATGGCTGCCCCAATCCCGCTCCAGGGTCTTCATCGTGGCTGTCGATGAAACAGTGGATATTACAGGGTTCATCCGGAAAGGCCCTGGTTGGCAGCACCCTCGATCAGTAGTTCGAGCAGTCGCAGGCATGGATAATGTCATCTGGTGGAATCTGCCGGAACCTCCAAGACGCACGAGGCAGCTCGCAGACCTCATAGATTTCGACGCCCCATGCGATCCGACGCTCGTTGCAGAGCGTAATCTCTCTCTCATTCCGGGACGCCATCTGAAAGCTCCGAAAGCAGCAGCACTTTCGGTTCCGCGTGGCCCCCGGATATAAACGGATTCGCAATGGGAAACAGGTCCTCGAGGAAGCTTAGGGTTCGATGGAATTGCGGGGTGCCTGAGAACGCCTGTTGGGGGGAGCAGCCGGCAGTTTCTGGTCTTGCCCGATAAAAACGGGGAAGACCTCACCACCCGACTGCTCACTGTTGAAGAGGTGGCGCGGTTAATCGACTCCCCAGAGGGGTATCGCCTTCCCGGCAGCTATAATGATGGCTACAAAGCAATGGGGGACGCTGTGGCGTTGCCGGTAGTCCATTATCTGGCGGAGCACTTGCTGGCGCCGCTGTGCAAGCTGGCGAATTCCAGCGTTTCACCGGTTCCAGGGGAGAAAGAAGCAACTGTGAATGCGAAAGAAATGAACCTCCCGATCGAGGCTGAGCTGGAGAGCTTTGCAAAAAAGCACGGATTCCGCGGCAAGGGGGCTTTGTCTGTGGCGCTCGCCGTCACCCGTAAAGCAGAGAAGCAAGGACTGCCCTTGGACCCTGAGGAACTGCTCACTGAAGGCGGCGGGCAGGTTCAAGGACTTGGGAAGGCTACGGTTCAGTCTATTCTAAAAGAATATGGAATAGACCGGGTTTTAGCAGAGGAAGCAGGCCGGACCAGCCGCGGCAGCATCAGCAAAATGCGCACTTACGTCGCTTTCCTAAATAAGTTGCATGACCAGAGCCGAGTTGACCTAAATGCAGTCGATGCCTGGTGGATTGAGAAAGTGAGAGGATTCTTCTCGGGGCAGCCCTTCAGGTTGAAAATCGATCCTTCCAAATCTCTCCGGAGTATCATTTCAGAGCTTCTCGAACAGGCTCTCAAGCGTCAACGAGAAACGCCGGGAGTCACATACGCCGGGACGGTCCTTCAGCATTTGGTCGGGGCGAAACTTGAACTGATGTTAGGCGAGGGGGCTTTAACCCATTACGGCGCCTCAGTGGCCGACGCCCCATCACACCGGGAAGGCGATTTCCTTGTCAGCGGCGCGGCCATCCACGTCACTACAGCCCCCACCGAAGCGCTTGTCAGAAAGTGTGAGCGAAATCTCGACGCCGGATTGCGCCCCATCATCGTAACCACACAAAACGGCGCGCAGGGCGCGGAGGCTTTCGTCAAAGGAACTGGATCGGAAGGCAGGATAGATTTCTTCGAAATTACTCAGTTTGTGGCCGCCAATTTATACGAAAGATCAGGTTTCATCACAACAGAACGGCTTGGGACTGTGCAAGAATTTGTTAGAATTTATAATTCTATTGTGGAGAAGCACGAGTCCGATCCGAGCCTGAGAATTGAAATGGCGCGTTAGAGAATGGATGTTTTCCCCGGCAAAGCGTAGCGACATCATGAGGCGTGTGACGTCTAAAAACACGCACTCAGAAATCAAGGTGCGAAGCATTGCTCACCGGTTGGGTTTCCGCTTCCAGCTCCACAGAAAAGACCTCCCCGGAAATCCGGACTTGGTTTTCCCCAAGTATCGAAAGGTAATTTTTGTTCATGGCTGCTTTTGGCACGGCCATCTATGCAAGCGGGGGAATCGAGTCCCAAAATCAAATCGAGAATATTGGGAACGGAAAATTGGCCGGAATAAAGCCAGAGATCAAGAGGTGGTCGATCGATTGGAACACATGGGATGGAGCCCATTATTAATCTGGGAATGCGAGACGGGGATGAAGATGTCCTTCGCGCAAAGGTCGAGCTTTTCCTGCGGGGTGTTTCAGCCCCTCCTCCTAACAAGGAAAATACTCAGTAGCTGATTCCGAAGCTGGGGCTCTGCTGAGAGCGGTTCACCGGCGCCCTACGGTTTCGGCGGCTCCAGAATGATGCGCGAGTCGGCGGCCACGGCCCCCTGGCCATTCTCGTAGACGATCAACGGGTTTATGTCCATCTCTTTGATTTCGGGATGGTTCAGCGCCATCGCCGAAAGGCTCACCAGATAGCGCTCGATGATTCCGATATCCACGGGAGGCCTGCCGCGCACCCCTTCCAGCAGGCTGTATCCTTTGATTCCCCTGATCATCCGCCGCGCCTCGTTTCGCCCGATAGGGGCGATTCGAAACACCACGTCCTTGAAGACCTCGACGAAAATCCCTCCCAGGCCGAACATGAGCAGCGGTCCGAAAACCGGGTATCGGCTCATCCCAAGGATCACTTCCTCCCCCGGCGAGGCCATCTTCTGGATGAAAACCCCTTCGATTTCAGCTTTCGGGTCGAACTCGCGGGCAGAGGTCACCAGCTCATCAAAAGTCTGAAACACCGCCTCCCTGCCGCTTATGTTGATGCGCACCCCCTTTGCCTCGCTCTTGTGAAGAATCTGCGGGGAAACGATCTTCATGGCCACCGGGAAGGCCAGACCCCCGGCGAATTCAACCGCTTCCTCCTTCGATCCGGCCAAAAACCCGGGCAGTACCTCGAAACCGTAGCAGGCGAGCAGATCGCTCCCCTCGGTCGCGCCCAGGTAGAAGCTCCCCTGCTCGATGTTGCGGCGGATGATCGCGGCGGCTTTGTCCGTGTCGTGTTTTACGGTGAACTGTGCAAGGTGCTGCCGGTTCAGCCACTGAGAATACTGATAGAGCGCGCCGAACGCCTGCGCCGCGTGCTCCGGAAACCGGAAGACGGGAATGCCCGCTTCCTGCAGGTATTTCACACCGGCCAAACGTCGATGATCCCCATAAAACAGCACAGGATCGGTTTTGCGGTGCGCCGGGCGATCCGCGCGATGGCCTCCGCCGTCCCCAGCGCGTTGGTCATCGACTGCGGGGTGAGGATCACGAGCGCCCCGTCCACTCCTTCGTCCCTGATAACCGCTCCGAGAGCGTTCTCGTAGCGCTCCTGCGAGGCGTCCCCGATAACGTCCACCGGGTTGTGAACGCTCGCCGTCTCCGGCAGGTGGCTCGTCAGCACCTCGACCGTCTCGCCTTTGAACTGCGCCAGCGAGAGCCCGGAGCTTACGGTCATGTCGGTCGCGACAATTCCCGGGCCTCCGGCGTTGGTAACGATCGCCACCCTGTTCCCGTTGGGTATGCTTGGCGGAAAACGCGTCGGCAAAATTGAACAGCTCTTCGATCGATTCGGCCCGGATGATTCCGGACTGCTGGAAAATGGCTTCGTAGATGCCTTCCGATCCGCAAGCGAGCCGGTGTGGGAGGCCGCGGCCCTGGCCCCGGCTGAAGTCCGCCCGGACTTGACGGCCAGAACCGGAGTGGGGCGATCGCCGGAGGTGATGTTCTTGACCTCCTCGATGAACTCGTAACCGCGCCGAAGCTCTTCGAGGTAGATCATGATGACTTCCGTGTCCCGGTCCTGGTGAAGGTAGCGCAGCAGATCCACCTCGTCGACGTCGGCTTTGTTTCCAATGGAGATGAACTTCGAGAACCCGAACTCGCGATCTGCCGCAAAGTCCAGTACGGCCGTGCACAAAGCCCCGCTTTGCGAGATGAAGGACATCGGCCCGTAGGCCGGCATGCGCGCGGAAAAACTGGCGTTGAGGCGAACCGAGGGGTGAGGGTTGATCACCCCCAGGCAGTTGGGACCCACCAGTCGTATCCCGGCCTCGCGGCACCGGGCGGTTATCTCCTCTTCATCTGCGGCCTTCCGCTCCCACCTCGCGAAAGCCGGCCGAGACGATGACGATGCCCTGCACCCCTTTTTGCGCCGATGCGATCACGGCCTGGAGCGCTTCCGTGGGAGGCAGGATGATGATGGCGAGGTCAACCGGGTCGGGCACGTCGAGGATGCCGGGGTAGGATTTTACGCTCTGCACTGAGGGGCTGCCGGGATTTACCGGGAAAAGAATCCCCTGGTAGCTCCCGCGGAGGATGTTGCTGAAAATGTCGTGCCCGACTTTTCCGGGCTTGTTGGAGGCCCCGATCACCGCCACGGATTTGGGAGAAAAAATCGCCTCGAGGTTTTTCACCGGACCCTCCTCGGCATCATAGGTTACTGTTGGAGACAAAGCAGCTCATTCCACGAAACCAGGCGTGGCGCTCCGGCGCTTACCCTTGATAATTTTAACGTGCACCTTTCGCGTCCTCGGCCCGTCGAATTCACACAGAAAAATCCGCTCCCAGGTACCCAGTACGAGCCGGCCGAATCGATTATTACCTGCGCGCTCCCACCGGTCAGGATCGACTTGATGTGCGCCGCGGAGTTTCCTTCGGTGTGCCTGAAATTCTGCCGCCAGGGGACGAGCTTTTCCAGCGCGTCCAGCACGTCCCGCGCCACGTCCGGATCGGCCCCCTCGTTTATGGCCAGGCCGGCCGTCGTATGCGGTGTATAGAGGACGCAAAGCCCGGAGGTCACCCACTCTCCGGCGGCCTTTCCCCGCCACCGCGTCGGTAATGTCTACCATTACGGAATGCTGGGGCGTTTGCACCTGCAGCGTATCGAACATCCTCGTTCTCCATCCCTGTCCCTGAAGAGGGGGACGCGACTGACGGGCTATCTCGGCCCGCAAGACACAAAGAATATACAGGATAGCAGGAAAACAGTGCCAGTAGAAGCCTGCCGGATACAATATCCACAACACGCATGATCAGCAAAGATCGGCTTGATCTAAAGATGCAACATCAAACTCCATTTCGCCGAATTTTGCTCCCAAAAATTCACACGGCTTCACCCCCGACATACAATTTCCAAATACAGTCAATTCTATGAAGAATTAGGGTGTTTACCGGATTCTCTTATCCCCCTGGAACCGGTTACAGTGATAATGGGGATTACCTGAAAGATCACGGACTGTTTGTCCGCTTATATTTCCTGGCGACGATTTTCGGAGCGATGCATATGCATGGACCGGTCATGGGCCGATTTTGCCGGATGTCGGTAGCGGTGTTCCTGATTGGTATATTGTCGATCATTCTGCCCGTGTGGATCAACGAAATCAACAAACGGCAGTACGAGAATGCTCTTTTCATCGACTCGATCATGGATGCCCAGCTTTCAACTGCGACATACCACCTTTGGCTCGAGGAAGTACTTTCCGGAGAGACCAGCATAGACATCCAGAAGGTCTTTGCCGATTATGACCAGGCGGTTTTACTGGCCGAAGCGGTGCTGAACGGAGGGAAATCCGAGCACGGCCTGGACATGCGGGCAGTAGACGACCCTGAGCTGCGCCGGGGTGGGAAAGCCTCTTTCCCTGCTGAAGGAGTTCCGGGCTCTGGGACTGGAGCGGCATGCGCATCCCGATTCTTCCGGCATCGGCTCGGACGCGGACGAGCGGTTCGATGCGCTTTTCAAGAAAATCATTGCCGAAGCCGGTGCTCTGGAGCTCGCCGCAGAAGCCAAACAGGCCCGAGACAGGGTAAAAACAGAACAGCTGTTTTTCGGTGTTATTCTCATCTGGACCGCGATCGTGGGCCTTGCGGTAATGGGGTTGAGAAATCGTGAAGCAAGGCAGACGCAGTGGGAGAAGGCACTCAGAGAGGCCAACGACGAACTGGAGCGGCGGGTGGAGGAGCGCACCATGGAGCTGTCGAGCTCCAACCTCCGACTGCAGCAGGAAATAGCCGAAAGGAAGCAGGCCGAGGAAGGCTTCAGGCTTTATGAGGCCATCGTGAGCAACATGCCGCTGGGCGTCTTCGTGGGGCATAGGGAAAACCTGTTGGGAAATGAGCCCCCCAGGCTGCGCCCGGTCAACCCCGTTGCTGCGAAATCTCAAGAGTGTGTAGCACGACAACTCCTCGGGGCGACCGAACCGGGAAGCCCCCCCACCAATTTTCAAGCCGCTGTCCGGCAGCTTTGCTCGGAAGTAGCTCGCTCCGGAAGGGCGGAGATCCTGGACGAGTCTGCCACAACACCGGGGCCGATCACTATTTCTCGGGACTTGCCTTCCCTCTCCCGCAGGAGCATATCGGGCTGATCTTCAAGGATACCACCGAGCGGAAGCAAACGGAGAACGCGCTGCGAGAGAGTGAAAGCAAATTTAGAAGGCTTTCACTGGAATTTCATGCCCTTCTCGACGCCATCCCCGACAGTATCACGCTACTGGCTCCCGACTTGAAAGTCCTGTGGGCGAACAAAGCCGCAGCCAGGACTACGGGGATGGAAGTCTCCGACCTGACCGGGCAGTACTGCCATGAAGCATGGCGAAAAAGCCCCGTCCGGTGCACCGAATGTCCGGTGACGGCAAGTTTCGTTTCGGGCAAGCCGGAGACCGCAACCGTCCTGTTTCGAATGGCCAGTCCTGGGATATGAGAGCTTTTCCGGTAAAAAACGAAGAGGGAGAGACAATCAACGTCATTAAACTGGCCGCCGACGTCACAAGAAGGTGGCCTTGCAGGCCGAAACGATAAGGGCCGCTCATCTGGCCTCCATCGGGGAACTGGCGGCCGGTGTCGCTCATGAGATAAACAATCCCATAAGCGGTATCATCAACTATGCCGAGATCCTGAGCGACGAAAGCGAGACAGGAAGCAGGCAGAACGACATCGCAGAGCGAATCATAAAGGAAGGCGGCCGCATCTCCAATATAGTCCGAAGCCTGCTTTCATTCGCCCGCGACCGGGGAGAAGAAAAAAGGCCCGTCAACGTGAAGGAAATACTGACCGATACCCTGGCCCTGATCGAGTCACAATTGCGGGTCAACGGGATAAAGCTGACGACAGAAATACCCGAGGAACTGCCCGACATAATCGCCAACCCGCAGCAGATACAACAAGTCTTCTTGAACATACTCAACAACGCCCGGTATGCCCTGAACCAGAAATACTCCGGGAAGCATGACGATAAAATGATTAATATTACCGTGGAGGAATCAGTAACGCCTGACGGTCGAAGTCTGAATATCTCCTTCTACGACCAGGGAACCGGCATTTCGCCGGATATTATAGAGAAAGTAATGATTCCGTTCTTTACGACCAAACCTGCCGGCAAGGGAACGGGGCTCGGTTTGTCCATCAGTCACGGCATTATCGCCGACCACGGTGGCAAACTCACTGTAGACAGCATTCCCGGAGAGATGACCAGGCTCGTGATTGCCATCCCTGCAAAGGAGAACCATATTGGCAAGCATTCTTATCATTGATGACGAGGAAAGCACGCGATTCACTTTTGAGAGCTTTCTCTCCAAAATCGGGCATCAGCTTTCGTGTCGAAAGACTACGATGAGGCCCTGCGCGTTATTTCGGATATCAACCTCGATTTGATCTTCTCGGATATCCTGCTGGTAGGCAATACGGGGATCGACATCCTGCGGGAGGTCAAAACACGCAATCTGAATGTCCCGGTGGTCATGATCACCGGTTACCCCAATCTCGAGACGGCATCGGAGGCGCTTCGCCTCGGGGCCTTCGATTACGTCTCCAAACCCATCCGGCGGGACGCCCTGCTGCATGTCACCAAACTCGCCCTCAATCACAAGGCTCTGGTCGATGAAAACGAGAAATACCGGGATAATCTCGAAGCCGTTTTCAGAAGCGTAAAAGATGCAATCATAACGGTCGATAAGGATCTGAAGATCCTCGCGGTGAACGAAACGGCCGAGAGTACCTGCGGTTTTTCCGCCGACAGCATCGGCCGGGGAATCGGCGCCCCCGGTACCGCCTGTGACGGAAGGTGCCTCCAGGCGCTCAAGCAAACGATCGAAAAGAAACAGTCGTTCGAAGTCGCCCGGCTGGAGTGCCGGCGCAAAAACCGTGAACCGCAGGTGGTCAACGTCACGGCGTCCCCCATCGACCGCAACGGCCTGTTTGCCGGCGGCGTGATGGTGGTGAGGGACGAGACACGGCTCGCCACCCTGGAACAGGATTTAAAGGAGCGTCGGGAGTTCCACAACATCGTCGGCAAAAGCGAGCAGATGCAGAAGGTCTATGAGCTCATAAGGGTCCTCGCCGAAGTGGAGACAACCGTTCTCATTACCGGAGAAAGCGGGACCGGCAAAGAGCTTGTGGCAGCGGCCATCCACTACAGCGGCGCGCGCGGCGAAAAACCTTATGTCAAGGTGAACTGTGCGGCGCTGTCCGAGAATCTTCTCGAAAGTGAGCTTTTCGGGCATGTGAAAGGCGCCTTTACAGGCGCCATAAAGGATAACCGCGGCAGGTTCCAGGCTGCCGATAAGGGGACGATTTTCCTGGATGAAATCGGCGATATCTCACCCAAAATGCAGTTGAATCTGCTGCGGGTTTTGCAGGAAAGGCAATTTGAGAGGGTGGGAGATTCGACACAGATCAACATCGACGTTCGGATCATAGCCGCCACCAATCGGAATCTGCGGGAGAAAGTGGCGCGCGGCGAGTTCCGGGAGTACCTCTATTACCGCCTCAAAGTGATGGAGGTGCCCTTGGCGCCGCTCAGGGAAAGGCGGGAAGACTTGCCGCTGCTCGTCGATCACTTCCTGAAAACGCTGAACAAGAAATTCGACAAGAAGATCACTGCCGTATCCGACGATGTCCGTAGATTGTTCCTCGAGCACTCCTGGCCCGGAATGTGAGAGAACTGGAGCATACACTCGAACATTGCTTCGTGCTGTGCCGCCAGGACATCATCACGCTTGACCATCTCCCTGCGAATCTGCCCCCGTGAGCTTAATCGGAGAAGGCGCAGCGAGTGCCGATGGGAACATCGGATGCCAGACACTCCTGCAGGCCCTCAGAAAAACCGCCGGAAACAAAGCGAGGGCGGCCCGGCTGCTGGGTGTGAGCGAACGCACCGTTTTTCGAAAAATCAACCGCTACAAGATCACCGAGGACCAGATCCATGAACCCTGACATGTCACGGTTGCCTGACATGTCACGGTTGGACCTTCCAACCGGTCAGCCCGCCCCATAGCCATCCATCGCATAACCACTCGTAACTATTAATAAAGATTCTATATCGCCGCGTCCCACCTCCTTGGCATGCTTCTTGATACTCTTGCCGTTAGTCGATGAGAACTGTTATTGGAAAGGAACCGTCCGTGCTACCCCAAAAAAAGCGTCGATGCCCTGTGATCGAGAATCCGTTTGACGACTGCCACATCGTGAACACCAGCAGTCAGTCAGCGGAGAAGGCAGTGCATTTCTGCGCCGGGGACTATGAGAAGTGCGAGATTTACAGAAGGAGTCTTCAGGTTGATCGTACGGGAACCTTTCTCCATGAGGACCGTAACCGTCAATAAGATGAGGAAATTCACCCTTGAGCATTAACCCGTATGACACTGTTGAGGGTCCCCGACCCGCCAACCCCCGGGGAGAAAAAAGAAGGCGCGTCCTTCTCTCCGGGTGGCGGGACCGGCCCGATACGCGTACGGGAGGAGGAAAAGTTATGAACCGCCGGAAATCCACCAATTGGCTGACCTCTGTCTTCCTGGTCCTGTTTGCATTTTCCACTCAGGGACCGTTTGGGCGCAGTCTCTCAAGACCGTTGTGGTGCCGTAGAGCCCCCGGACCTCAATCTCTACGTCCGGGACAGGACCGCGGCCATCGCCCTGGGCAAGGCCCTTTTCTGGGACATGCAGGTGGGCAGCGACGGCATCCAGTCCTGCGCGTCCTGCCATTTCCAGGCCGGGAGCGGACAACCGTTTCAAAAGCCAGATCAACCCCGGCCTGAACGCCGGGGATACCACCTTTCCAGGTCGGAGGACCCAATCTGCCCTGCGCGGCTTCCCATTTTCCTTTTCACCAGAGGGCCAATCCGGATTTTCAGAACTCGCCCATTGTCCGGGATGCTAATGACGTTGTCTCTTCCATGGGCGTCTTTCTTTCCGAATTCGTGGATATCATCCCCGGTTCCGCCATGGATCTGACCGCCCACCTCCCGGACCCGGTCTTTAATGTCGCCGGGGTCAACACCCGCCGGGTGGAGCCGCGAAACGCGCCGACCATGATCAATGCGGTCTTCAATTTCGACAACTTCTGGGACGGCCGGGCCCACAATATCTTCAACGGCGTCAACCCCTTCGGACCGGCGGACCTCACCGCCAAGATCCTGGAGAACAAAGGGGCCATGGAGCTGGCCCCGGCTGCTTATCCGGATCCCCAACTCCAGCCTGGCTTCCCAGGCGGTCGGCCCTCCGATCAGCGATTTTGAAATGTCCTATGCCGGGCGCACCTTGCCCAAACTCGGGAAGAAGATGCTCAGCCTCACCCCGCTGGCGAAGCAGGTCGTGCATCCGCAGGACTCCGTGCTGGGCGCCCTGGCCCGCTCGACCCCCGGCGGAAAGGGCCTGAGCACCACCTATGCCGCGATGATCCAGAGGCGTTCATCCCCAAGTACTGGAATAACACCGACCAGATCGTCACCTACAACGCAAAGCGGCCTGCCCGGTCATTTCCGCCAGGCCGGCCGGCCCGCTCACCACGGACCAGTTCACGCAGATGGAGGCCAACTTCTCCCTTTTCTGGGGCCTGGCCGTGCAGCTTTACGAGTCCACCCTGATTGCGGACGATTCCCGTTTCGACCGTTTCCAGGAGGGCAACGCCGCTTTGACCACTGCAGGAGCTTCAACGGCCTCGACACGTTCAATGGGGACTGTGTTGTAAGGCCTGCCATCGGGTCCCAAGGAGCTCACCAACATCTCGGTGTCCACTCTGCTGGCCCCCCAGCTCCCGAATCAAGTCCCGAATCCGAGGATTAATCCTCCCAATTCGATTGACTTCATGGCCAATCTTAG
>CAVOUO010000011.1:0-269164 GCA_963699595.1 uncultured Planctomycetota bacterium | reverse complement strand
ACCCCGACACCGGTGTCGACGACTGGGCCATCTGGCCGCCGCACGGGCGAATTCCCGAGCCCAAACAGGAAGACGTCAACAACGTATAATCCTGTGAAGGGCGGCTGTGAAGAAAAGTCTCGCTCGCGCGTCTTTATCTGAGGTAGAATCAGATCGGAGGTGTGAAGATGTGCGAACGGGATCAGAGGGATGATCACGCACGAAAGAGCCGACGCAGCAGACGCGTGTGGCTTATTCCGATCTCTCTAGTTGGTTTGGCTGCTGCTGGTTGGCTCCTGTGGATGGCGGTCTTTCCACGCGATTCGAGAACCGCCGATGAGCGTCTCGCCGAGATCGAAGCCGCTCGCGCCATCCCGGACTCCGAGAACGCCGCCCTGATCTACAACCAGTTGCTTCAGGACCCGAACGCTACATCTCTAGCGGATGGCCAACCTGACTCTTTCGTCACGGAGATTTACGCCCGCGCTCCGTATGAGCCCTGGCGCAGCAACGATCATCCAGAACTGGCCGCCTGGGTCAGGGAGTATCAGTCCGTCATCGACAGACTTCTGAAAGCATTGCCATTTGAAAAGTGCCGCTTTATGCTTGTCATCGACGTTGCCAACACGACTCAAGCGGATCGGGTGAGATCGATGCGCCGGTGGGGATTCCTATTGGCTGTGGCAGCCAACAACGACATCGCCGAGGGACGCATTGATGACGCCACGACGAAATGGCAGTGTCTGCTCCGAATGGAAGACCACCTTCGCCACCAGCCTGACATCCTCGATCAACTCCTTGCGAACCATCTCGGGGAGTTGGCTTTGCAGTCCCTGGCCCGCTTCATCGCGACGGGAGATCTCGCGGAAAGGCACCTGCAGAAGATGGCGGCGCTGCCACTGCCGATGAGAGATCGCTGGGCCGAACATGATCGAGAGGCCCGTGTGATCGACGCCTTGATCGTACAGAGAGTAGCAGAGCAGATAGATCTGCTGAGTTCTCTGCGCCATCCCGTTGAAGCCTTTCGGCTTTTCCGAGTCACCCGAGCGGTCAACTCCTTGACGAACGACCTGTCGCCATTTGACACGGTCGGTGATCTGTACCGCCGAAACATAGCGACCGCCCGCGGAATCCGCATCCTTGTGGCCTTGAGGCGATACAAGGATACAAATGGCCAGTGGCCCGCGAGCCTCGAGGAAATCCAGGCATGCCTCCCCACAGAAGCTCAGACGGACCCTTTTAACAAGGGATCCTTTGTCTACAGATTGACGCCCGACAGATTCAGACTGTATTCGAGAGGCCCGAATAACGTGGACGAAGAGGGCACATGGAACCCTGACAACGGCCCAGACGATTGGCCCATCTGGCCGCCGCGCGGGCCAAGCCCGGACCCTAAACCGCCGGATGCCAACGGCGTATAATGTTGTAGGAGAGTGGGCGACCAAGAGAGGTGAGTATGAAGCGGATATATCGTTCCAGGACGGACAAGAAGATCTTCGGCATCTGCGGCGGGATTGGCGAGGCCTACAACATCGATCCGACCTTGATTCGGATCATCGTTGTCTTTCTGGCCCTGTCGACCGGCTTGCTGCCCATGGTTGTGACCTACATCGTGGCACGATTCATCATGCCGCCGGCTCAGGGTTGACCGGCCCGCGGGCACGCCGAACGACGATGGAATCCTCCGCCCAGGTCGGGGAATCACGTCTCAGGGGGGATGTCAGAAGTGGCATCGGCCGTCTGCCCGTGCGGTCTTGTGGCATCGGCATCCTGCCGATGATTCATGGGCTGGAAGGGGACCCCCAACGCGGAATCGTGCGTTGGGGACCCAAGCCCATGCCACGCTGCATCCTTTCAGGGCGAAGGTCTTGGGTAGACTCCTTCGCCCAGGCGCAACTCCAAGGGCTTGCCCTCGAAGCGCCACTTCAGCCAACCCGCCTCGTACGCCGTGATGTACTTGGGAATTCCGGCGAACTGCACCAATTCGGTCAGCATCGTATCGCCGTCCAGAAGCCCGGCGGGATAGGACCCTGGCAGCTCGCATCGTACAGATGGCGCTTCGCCGGCGAAAACTCCGATGGGGTTGTGATTGTCTAAAGCCGCTTGCTCCTGGGCCGGTTCCGGGGAGAGGGCCGCCTCGCGAGGCTGCTTCCTGCTGCCGTGCGGGAGAAGAAGCAATATGCAAGCCAGGTCAAGAAGGGCGTTTCCCAGCAAGCTGACCCGCAAGAAAGTCCGCATAAAGCTGTCCTAAGCAGATCCTGACCGCACCAGAGACTCCGCTATTCATTGTCGTCAATTCGGGCTTGGAAGCTTTAGTCAGACCTGCAAGGCAGTCCGTGGGATCGTGAACGACGGGAAATAGGCTCTTTGCGGGAACCCGCGCATCGTATATATTCTGGGACCGGAAAAGGCTCGTGCGGGTGGTGGTGCAGGCTCCGCTAACCGCTTGCGTCGTCCACGGCATGGCCGCGCTGAACCCAATGCCAGTGAGGAACTTGAGAAATGACCAAGGGCAACGCCGTCTATATCGACCAGTTGAAAGATCATGTAGGGCAGGAGGTAACGCTCAGCGGCTGGCTGTACAACAGCCGGGCCAGCGGCAAGATCCAGTTTCTGATCGTCCGCGACGGCACGGGTCTGTGCCAGTGCATCGTCGAAAAGGGCAAGGTGCCGGATGAGCTTTTCGAGCAGCTTAAGCGGCTGGGCCAGGAGTCGTCGCTCTCGGTGACCGGGACCATTCGGGCCGACGAGCGCAGCGTCGGCGGCTATGAGATGGCCGTAACGGATGCCCAAGTCATCGCGCCGGCCGAAGGCTACCCGATCACGCCCAAGCCGCACGGTGTCGAGTTTCTGATGAAGCACCGCCACCTGCACCTGCGTTCGCAGCGGCAGTGGGCCATCGGCAAGGTCCGTCACACCGTCATCGATGCCATCCGGCGGTACTTCAACGACAATGGTTTTATCCTGGTCGATACACCCATCTTCACGACCATCGTCGGCGAGGACCAGACCTCGCTGTTCGAGGTGGACTACTTCGGCCGGCCGCTGCACCTGACCCAGACCGGCCAACTCTATCTCGAATCGGCCGCGATGGCCTACGGCCGGGTCTACTGCTTCGGGCCAACCTTCCGGGCGGAAAAGAGCAAGACCCGCCGGCACCTGACCGAGTTCTGGATGGTCGAGCCGGAGGTCGCCTTCACGGACTTGGACGGCCTGCTCCACTTGGCGGAGGGTCTCGTCTCGTCGATTGCCCAGCGCATCCTGGCGGACAATCGCAGTGAATTGCAGACCCTCGGGGCCGACATTCCGCTCTTGGAGAAAGTCCAGCCCCCCTTCTACCGGCTGACCTACACCGAGGCGGTCGAGATTCTCAAAGGCCCCAGGACCCGCGAGTTCCTCGCCCGCGAGCGGGATGATCTGCAAAAGCAAAAGCAGCAAATGGAGACCCGGATTTCCGAATTGGAGAAGCAGCAGGCCAGCCAACTGAAGCAATGGCAGCAGGACAAGATCGCCGCCGAGCTGATCGACCTGCGTAGCGAGTTGGACGAGGTCAACACGCGGATCGAGAACAATCCGAAGCACGACCAACTGGCGGCCGAGTTCACCTGGGGCAAGGACCTGGGCGGCTCCGATGAAACGATCATCTCGCAGATGCACGACAAGCCCGTCTTCGTGACGCACTACCCGCGCGAGGCCAAGGCCTTCTACATGAAGACGGACCGCCAGAACGAGAAGGTCGTGGAAAACTTCGACCTGCTGGCCTCCGCCGGCTTCGGCGAGATCATCGGCGGCTCGGTCCGCGAGGACGACTACGATCGCCTCCTGGCCCGGATCAAAGACCAGGGCCTCAACCCGGAGACCTACGACTGGTATCTGGACCTGCGGCGCTACGGCTCCGTCCCGCACGGCGGCTTCGGCCTCGGCGTCGAGCGCACGGTCGCCTGGGTCATCGGCGAGCGCCACATCCGCCAGTGCATTCCATTCCCGAGGATGATGGATAAGGTCTACATCTGAGCAGGGACTGGAGGCGTGAGGAGTCGCTTCATGCTCCTCCAACTGCGTTCCGCCTACTGCTCTGCTTCGTCCCTACGATCCCGCCAGGCGCGCCCTAATTGAGCATCCACCGCAGGCCAGTGCCAATGGCGAAGGTCGCCCCCGCATACTGGAGTTCGAAGGTCCAGTGTGCGTTTTCCTTCACCTGCCAGTCGAGGCCAACGAGTCCACCGATGGGGTCGTTCTCGTCCAAGTCCTCCTCGTCGAACGGTGTCTCACGTTCCCCGCGCAGGAGGTGGTAGAAGATGCCGCCGTAGGCAGCGAGGTCATCCCGAATTCGATAGCTGGGCCCCGTGGCCACCTGGAAAGACCAAGCCTCAATCTCGGACGTGGCCCCGGATCCCCAGGGGGATACTCCACTGCTGAATTGCACGAGTAGGCCCCAGTCTAACTTGTCCGTGTCGTACAATGTGGCGGCGGCCCCGAGGCCCCAGGCGAGACCCGCATTTCCTTCATTAACCTGTGGGATCCTGGAACGTCACGCCTCCGAGACGCGTGAACACATCCACATTCTTCAACACGCCGTAGCGGAGGTTGGCATAGGCCCGGTCTGATAGAAGCTGTTCGGCACCGCTCACGGCGGGAAAACCTTCGGAGGCCTCTCGGGTCAGGCCGACGGCGGTCTCGCTGTAGGCGTACTCGACCCCCAAGCTCCAGTGGCCCTGGCCGAGCAGAGCTTGCGGTGGTCCCACCGGGTCCAGTGCGTACGCCGCCGGGGATAGTGACAGTAGAATGAGACCGACAGGGATTGTTTCTCTCCACATAATTTGACCTCCAATTTTCGCAGACAGTTTTGGACTGTGTCCACCGCTTGGGCACAGCTATCTCCTCGTAGGCTGTGATCGGCCCTTTCCCGATGTCCACTACACCGACGCCTTGAAGTCGCTCCAAACTGACGCCAAGGCTCAATGCCGCGTCCTTGTCTCTCCACGCGAGTCCGGTCGGGCGGTCCGGACGCCATATTCCGGCCCTTCGCGTGCGTCAAACGGCGTATCGTCAATGATACCCTCTGCTACACTACATGAGGCACTACTCCAACTCCTGGTAACGCCTAAAGGGACGTTTCTTTGTCGATTCGTGCGAACCCCTGCCTCGCAAGAACCCTTCTATGATGTTCGTATTCGTGCAACAGTCCAAAACCGAAAACGGGCCGGCATCAAGATTTTCTTTATTGGCGTCAGGAAAAGGACTTATGACGATTTCGGAGGGCGGCGCAGTCCATTTTTCTGTACAGATTCCTGCAACACGGCAGGTAATAGGGGGAGACGTATGAATAGGAGAAGTGTGAAGTTTGATGTTGGAAGTAAGAGACGGCGGTGGACTTATTGTGCGAAACAAACCAAATTTCGCCGGGGCGTTAGGAAGAGATAATACCTTATGGAAAAAGGAGTTATGGCGGATTCTAGGGATGAACGGGCTCGGCGAAACAAAGCCAATTCCTCGATTACGGATTGGGGACGGACCTGCGGCGGCACGGCTGCCCTGCAGCCTACCGCCTCCGGCCTGCGGAGGGCAAAATGTGTAAAACGAACCCAATTTACCCCCGGAGAGGCAGGGCCGTGGCCGGAGCCAATCGCGCAAAACGAGGCCGATTTATTACGGATCGGGCGGACGAGGCGCCGGCGGCCAGGGCCGCAAGTGCCGCCCCTGGCGGGGGCAAACGTGCGAAACAAACCCAATTTTACAGAGGCGAGAACGGACGGTAACCCATGGAACAGAAAATAGTTATGGGAAAAACGGATGGATAACGGTCCAGTGAAAAACAAAGCCAATCGGGCGGCTCGGTCCCATTGCGTGCGAGTCGAGATCAGGCAGGTTGGGAGCACGTCCTCGCAGGGCGAGCGTCCCCGCCCGCCTGAGATTGCCACGCTTCGCTCGCAATGACATAGTCGTGCGGAGACGCACGACCTACGAAGAAACGCCTTGCGGCGTCACGACGGACGGGATTCCTGTTGCCTGTGGGGCGGGCTGGTGTATCCTCTGCGTTCAAGGCAGGATGGAGTGCTATGGAGATAAGGATTGAGAGCCTTCTCGAAGGGGCCAGGCGGGCCCAGGGCACGGTCGTCATTGTGGACGTCTTTCGGGCGTTCACGACGGCGGCGGTAGCGCTGGCGCGCGGGGCGGAGCGGATCATCATGGTCCCCGGGATCGAGGAGGCACTGCGGCTGCGGGACCACGGGGTCGGCGAGGTCTGCGTGGGCGAAGTGAACGGGATAAAGCCCGAAGGCTTCGATTTCGGCAACTCGCCGCATGAGATGATGCAGGCGTCCTTTCAGGGCAAGGTGGTGATTCAGTCCACGCGGGCGGGAACCACCGGCGCTGCCGCGGCGACGCACGCCGAGGCGGTATACGCCGGAGCGTTTGTCGTGGCGGAAGCTACGGCGAAAGCGCTCCGGCGGGAGAACCCGCCGCAGGTGACGATCGTGGCAATGGGCTGGAACGCCCGGGTCCGCACCGATGAGGACGAGCTTTGCGCCCTCTACCTGCGCAACCTGTTGCAGGGCCGCCGGCCGGACCCGGGGGCAGTGCGGAAGCTCGTGCTGGCCAGTGGTGAGGCGGCCAAATTCGGCGACCCGAAGCAGCCGCATTTCCATCGGGAGGATCTCGAAATCGCATTGGAGATAGATAAATACGACTTTGCCATTCGCGTGGTCAAGGAGGATGGCTTTCTGGTAGCGAGGCGGCACGGATGAACGAATGGACAATCCAACGGCTTCTGACCTGGGTGACGGAATACCTGACGCAAAAAGGCGTGGACGCGCCGCGGCTCAGCGCTGAACTGCTCTTGTCCCACGTCCTGGGACTCAAGCGGATCGAGCTGTACACGCAGTACAACAAGGTCGTCGTCCCGGAACAATTGGACCGATTGCGCGACCTGGTCAAACGTTCCGGGGAGCACGAGCCGGTCGCCTATCTCGTCGGCCGGACCGAGTTCTACTCCATCGAGTTCGAGGTCACGCCGGACTGCCTGATCCCACGGCCGGAGACCGAGCTGCTCGTGCAGCGCTCGATCGAATTCCTGCGCAAGCGAACGGGCCCGCAGCAGGTCTGCGATCTCTGCACCGGCTGCGGCATCATCGCGGTGGCCATCGCCAAGAACGTCCCGGACGCCAAGGTCATGGCGACGGACATCTCCGAGTCCGCCCTGGCCGTGGCCGCCAGGAACATCGAGAAACACAAGCTCGCGGGTCGGATCGAATTGCGTCACGGGGACCTCTTCGAGCCGCTGGTGCCGCAACTGGATATGTTCGACCTGATCGCGTGCAACCCACCCTACGTGAGCGCGCCGGAATACGAGGCCCTCGACCGAAACGTGAAGGACTACGAGCCGCGGATCGCCCTCTACGCCGGGCAGGACGGCCTGGACTTGTACCGCAGAATCGTGGAAAAGGTGCGTGAATTCCTCAAACCGGACGGCCTTCTGCTGCTGGAGATCGGCTACCAGCAAGGCCCCGCCGTCCGGGAGTTGCTCGAACAAACCGGCGTCTTCGCCCCAATCCGGATCGACAAAGACCTCCAAAGCCACGATCGGGTGGTGGCGGCGCCGAGAGTCGGAGCCGGCTAATAGGAGATCAGGGCGTGGATTTTGTGCGGGGCCAGGCGCTGACGGCCGTTCAGGTCGGTCAGCTCGATCACGACGGCGACGCCGACGACCTCGGCGCCGACCTTCTCCATGAGCTCGGCAGGCGGCCTGCATCGTGCCGCCGGTGGCGAGCAGGTCATCGACGATCAGGACCTTGGCCCCGGGTGTCACGGCGTCGCGATGGATCTCGATGCAATCGGTCCCGTACTCCAGGTCGTAGGTGACGCTCTCCGTCTGACAGGGGAGCTTGCCTTTCTTGCGGATGGGGATGAAACCGGCCCGGAGCCTGGCCGCGACGGCCGCCCCGAAGATGAAGCCGCGGGCCTCCACGCCGGCGACGTAGGCCACGCCCGCCTGTTTGAAGGGCGCGCACAGCGCATCGACGGCGGCCGGGAACGCCTTGGGATCGGCCAGCAGCGGCGTGATATCGCGAAACAGAATTCCCTTCTTCGGCCAATCGGGAACGTCGCGGATGTACCGCGTCAGGAGCAGTTGTTCCTTCGCCATGAGCCCCTCCTTGGATCTATGATTTACGAGTTACGATTTATGATCTACAATTTGGCTCTACGTGCCGGAGCCAGCCACATGAGCCGATGGGAACTACCCGCGCGACCATGTCCTCAAATCATAAATCGTAAATCGTCAATTGTAAATCTATTCCCCTTCCATGTATTCGTACAGGCTGGTCAGGGCATCCCGGCGGATCTGGCGGATCCGCTCCCGCGTCAACCCCATCCGCTTGCCGATCTCCTTGAGACTCAGGGGCCGTTTCTCGCCGATGCCGTAGTGCAGCCGCAGGACCTCGGCCTCCCGGAATTCCAGCTCATCCAGCAGCCGGACCGCCTTGGCCCTTTCCTCGTCTTCGACAAGGCTATCTTCCGGCCGGCCGGCATTCTGATCTTCCAGCGTGGACGCCAGCGCCTGGCTCTCGTCCTGGTCGTCCGGGCTGAGGCTCTCGCCGGAGCTGCCGAGCACCTCGACGATCCGGTGGATCACGCCGGCCTTCCGCACCGGCAGGTGCATCAGGTCGGCCATCTCCTCCACGGTCATCTTTCTGCCGATCCGACCCTCGACCTCCGCCGCCACGTGCCGCCATTGACTGATCAGGGTGACCATGTACGTCGGCACGTGCACCGGCTGCACGTTCTCCAGCAGGGCCCGCTTGATGCTCTGCTTGATCCACCAGGCGGCGTACGTGCTGAAGCGCGTGCCGCGGTCGGGATCGAAGTAGTCGACCGCCTTGATCAGGCCGAGGTTGCCTTCCTCGATAAGGTCGCCCAGACTCATCCCCCGCCCGCCGTACTTCTTGGCGATGTTGACGACGAGCCGCAGGTTGCTCCGCACGAGGTGCTCGCGGGCCAAGGGATCGTTGTCATCCACGACCCGCCGGCCGTACTCGTACTCTTGCTTGGCCGTCAACAGAGGGGCGTCGTCGATCTCTTTGAGGTAATCTTTCAGTGTGATGTCGAAAATCATAGCACCCTCCCACCGGGCCGAAGAACCTCTCGGCTCCAGCCCTATAGGGCCAAAGTTTCTCTTCGCCGTTCGTCGCCGGAGGTCCTCACGATCATCCCCCGACGGTCATCGATTACATCGGCCCCCGGCTCAGAGCGGTTTAGCCCGGCGACGCCGGAATTCCCAGTCTTTTCACAAAACCCGCGTCAGGCGGGTAGAGGGCCGCCGGATGTACCACGTGTGCGGATCGCAGGGAAGATAACCGGAAGGAACTCGGACCTTTCCCAGCGCCCGCCGGGCTTGTCTTTCGGCGCTTGGCACCAGTGCCGGGAAGCGGAGCCACGCCAGAGACATCTGCGGGCGTGTCCACGGGCGAGCACAACGGCAGCCCCGATAACAAGGGGATGGGTGATGAAGGAATCGAACACCTTCCACCGGCGCTATCAAGACCCGCGATTTCTGAGACCGCGAGGACAAAAACGGGGCACCGAATGCCGGGGACACCCTTCTGGACCCCGACGTGGCATTGCTTCAGGACCGCTGGCCGAAGCTGCCGGAACAGATCCAGCAGGCGGTGTTAGCGCTGGTCCAAACACCGTGAGATCGGGCCACCTGAGCAGAGGCGGCCGGCCGTCGTGGTGGCGCAGGCAACTCTCACGGCTTGACCAACTCGCATATCGGATGGTCCAGTGTTCCCATATCGTAACTTATGGCGGATATGTCCAATCTTTCCCAGAGATGGCCCGTCTGTGTATCCAGGATGAATGCACCACTGCTCATTGCAGAGACTTGGTATCGGCCCACTGGAGCTTCCTGGGTGCCGCTGGCCCCGACCAGCAGCATGAGCGCCGCTCCTGCAAGGAAGCACAGTAGTCCATAACTGACAACCTTGACTCTTGTGACCATTGCTGTCACCTCCTGAACTGGTACGATCAACAGTAAAGTCCGCCGGGAGCATCAGTGAAGCGATGGGCGTGCTGAATGCCCCCGAACGCCGGCCCAGGTGATAGAGAATCGCCCGGACGGACGACAACTACCGACGCCAGATTGATTTGCTGCCTACATCATAGACTCCTCAAGGCATCAAATCAAACTGATAACTGTTGAAACCCGCTCTGCCCAATGAGTCTTGACGAGCAACTTCGGCAGTGGCTGGGTGCCATGCTTACGCTTGCGTAAGCATGTCTTGCCCGTCGTGTGAAACATGTCTACGCAAGCGTAGACATGGCACCCGGCGGGGGAAGGTGTGATGGCAGGGTGGGGCTTGCCCCACCGTAAACCCAACGTCGCGGGAAAAGGTGGGGCAAGCCCCACCCTACGCATTACCGAACTTGCTCGTCAAAACTCATCAGGGACCGCAGCAGAGCCGAAGCTGCCGGAGCATGTCAGGGCGGCCAGCAAGGCTTTCGTGCAGGGCGCATCCAAGCAGGGTTAGGAGCCAAGTGAAATGCCATCCCTTGCGGCCACCATCCATCTGGTATCTTCGCCCTGCCCGTGTTAGCATCTGCCGGTACGTGGTCAGGGACGGCCCTTCCAGCCCGAACCGCGGCTTCAGGTATTTGAAGGGTGATTCGATGCGATTGAGAAGTTACCCCTGCATGGCAGTCATGTGCCTTGTGCTGACCGGCGGGTGGACCTCCCCAATCCGATTCATCCGATTGGAAGTCGCCTGTTGCCATGCCCAGGAGCAGGAGCGTGACAAGAGCCTATCGACCATGATCGAAGAGGTGACTACGCTCCACGTCGGCGGCGGAGGCTTTATCCAGATGTCGCCCTATGCCGGAGTCGATACCAAGGTGTACCCGGCGCCGGTCGTGGCCTACGAAGGCAAGCGTCTCTATGTGCGCAGCGCCATCGTCGGATATCGGCTCATCTCGGAGAATGGCCTGATGATCGGGCCGCTGGTGGAGCCGCGCATCGAGGGCTTCAAGGAAGACGACAGTCCGTTCCTCCGCGGCATGCGGGACCGGAATTGGTCGGTGGACGGCGGCGTCAATATCGAAGCAGTCACGCCCGCTGGTTTGCTCGGGGTATCGATCGTCAGCGATCTGCTGGGCCGCAGTCGCGGACAGGAAGTGGAGTTCCGCTACCTGATCATGGTTCCGGCGCTCGGGTTCCATTTTATCCCGTCGGGCGGCGTGAGATGGAGGAGCGATAGCCTGGTGGACTACTACTACGGCGTCAGACCCAACGAAGCCCGGCCGGATCGTCCCGCCTATCGAGGCGAACAGGCGTTCGATCCCTTCCTGCGGCTGGTCGTCCGACGCAAGCTCACGAAGCACTGGAGTCTGTTCAGCGATGCCCGGTACGAATGGTTGGCCAGCGAGATCACCAACAGCCCCATCGTCAGCAAGGATCACCAGTTGAGCCTTACCGTGGGCGCCCTGTATGCCTGGTAGAGATGCAGCAGGCCGTTCGGCAACGGCTGGCAAGGTTCGGCAGAAAGACCTAAAAGACGATCTCGAGAACGCGGAAACGCTCATTGGGGGTAGGCACAGCAGAATTGTCCGAAAACAGCGGAATGGGTGATGAAGGAATCGAACCTTCAACCGCCGCATTAAGAGTGCGATGCTCTACCAATTGAGCTAATCACCCAAGACCCCTGTCGGCTTGCACCGCAGGAGTTACATGCACTACGCACGCCAAGGATTGTAGTTTACAGTGTTCTGGCCATCGTTGCAAGGGTTTTTGAACAGAATTGGCGGACTTTCCAGCCGGTCACATTATCGGATGGTAGCGAAACGGTGTCATTTTTCTGACATCTTTCCGCGGCGGCGTCCCGATGCGCCGCGGCGTCGGGCACGCCCATCTTGGGTCCCTTCCTCGCGTTTCTTATATTTTAGGAGGCAGTTTGCGCGGCGAAAAGACGCTGCCAAGCCATCCGGCCATGGAATTATCGATTTATTGGGAAGCAAATCGTGGTTTGGAGCACGGCATTAGAGCTTTTGCAGCCTGCAACAGGCACAAGAGATTCTCAATTCACCCCTTCGGGCAGCCGATGGAAGAGGCGGATTAGCTCCAAAGAAACTTGATGGGAACCATGCTCCAGAAGTGTACCATTCTCGGTCTGGTCTTGCTGCTCGCGGGAGGTGCCGCTTTTGGGTGGCTCTACAGCGAGACGCAGAATGAGCGCCGGCAGGCGCAGAGCCTGGCGCCCGCCAACTCTCTGGGGTCGCAGGAGTACGTGGAGAAGTACGGCCGCTGGTATCAACTGAGCCCCGAGCAGCAGAATCAGCTCGTCCTGGAACTGAACAACGAGCAGAAGAGCAAATCCGCGGATCAGGTTGGCCAAGAGCAACAGGCACGGCTGAAGGCCGATCTGGACAAGCTGGCGGCCGGCCAGATGAATCCCGGTGATATCGCGGATTACCTTTACGGCCGCGGCTGGGAAAATCAGGTCGAGGAGTACCGAAAGCACAGAGAACAGGTAGAGACGGCTCAGACCATCTCGATCGTGTGCTTGTCCATCGGCGGCGTTCTCTTCGGCAGTTGCGCGATCTTCTGGCTGCTGCGGCCTGTGGTTCGGGTGATCCAAGCCTGGAAGAACCGCTCTTTGGAGCTCCAGATGCAGGCCGAGCCGGCAGCGGCCGAACTGACGGATCCCGTGCAGAATAATGCAGAGCCGCCGAACGAGCCCGATGTGCCGGCGTCTGAGGAGCAACCCAAGCAGAGAAGACGGCTGCTGACCCTATCCGAGACGGCCGGCGAGTCCCAGTCCGGCGTCGGCGGGGCGGAGCCGGGAGCCTCTGTCTCCCAGCGGTTGACGAGCATCGACGATCTCTTCAACGTTCCTCCCGGCGGGGCGGGCCCGCGCGAAGCCATCCCAGCCACGACCCGGCCCGGCAGTCCGTCCTCGGCCGCGCCGCACGTGAGAGAAGAAAGCGGCGTCGCCCTGCTGCTCGCTGATGAGGACTCGCACGAGAAAGGATGGTCGCCGGAGGCACAGTGGGCCGTGCAGAACGCCCCAGAGGGTCAAAAGGCGGCGACGGTGAAAGACCCGCTGAAAGAGCAGGCCGACGAGCTGCAGAAACAGATTGCCGAGTTCAAGCAGATGGCCCAGAGCGTCCAGCAGGTGACGCACGAGCAATCGAATCCGCTGGGCAATACTCTCAAGGAACTGACCCAACAGGTCTCGGCGATCCGGGAATACGCCGCCAGTCAGCAGAACCGTGTCGAGAAACTCCAGGACGGCTATGACTGGGGCATCATCCGCACGTTCTGTCTGCGGGTGATTCGCTGCGTCGACAACCTGGAGGGCCGGCTGGCCAACCTGCCGAAAGGCGACAGCGCCCTGAGCCATCTGGAAGAGATCAAGGACGAGCTGCTCTTCGCACTCGAATCGAGCGGCGTGGAGCAGTTCCAACCCGAGCTCAACAGTGAATTCCACGGGCAGGAGAAGCTCGCGGAAGCCCTGAAAGAAAAACAACCTGCGAAGAAGCCGGAACAGGCCGGCAGAATCGCCCGGGTCATCCGGCCCGGCTATCGTTACCTGATAGACGACGAAAATTATCGAATAGTCAGGACGGCGCAAGTCAAACTTTACGGTTGATCGGGATCAGCCGGTTGCGCCCCCGGCATGATGCCTCGTCGAGCGTGCTTGGATACGCAGGAGAAAATCATGAGCAATATCGTCGGTATCGATCTCGGGACCACCTTTTCCTCCCTGGCGATGCTCAATGCCATCGGCAAGCCGGAGATCGTTCCCAATGCGGACGGGGAACGGTTGACGCCCTCGGCCATCTACTTCGACGAGGAGAATGTGATCCGCGTCGGGGTCGAGGCGCTCAATTCGCGGCACCTCAATCCCGCCCGCTCCGTGCGCTGGGTCAAGCGGCACATGGGCGACCCCGACTACAAGGTCTCCGTCGACGGCAAGGACTGGACGGCCACCGAGCTGTCCGCCCTGATCCTCAAGAAGCTGCGGCAGGACAGCGCCGCCCAGATCGGCGAGATCCGGGACGCCGTGATTTCCGTGCCGGCCCACTTCGATGAGATTCGGCGCAAGGCGACGATGGACGCCGGCACCGCCGCCGGCTTCAACGTCATCGGCATCGTCAACGAGCCGGTGTCCGCCGCCCTGTGCTACGCGACGAGCCGGGACGTGTCCGGCCGGGTCCTCGTCTACGATCTCGGCGGTGGCACGTTCGACGTCACGCTCATGAACGTCAAGGGCCTGGAAATGGAGATCATCTGCTCCCAGGGCGACCACGCCCTCGGCGGCATCGACTTCGACAAGAAGGTCCTCGAAATCCTGCAGAAGATGTACAAGGACAAGTTCTCCGCCGAGCTGATCGGCTCTGAAGAGGACCGGGCCAAGTACGAGGATGAGGCGGAGGACATCAAAAAGACGCTTTCCCGCCGGCCCGTGGCCAAGACGATGCTCTACGGCCCCAGCGGCAGCATGCGGGTGGAGGTCTCCCGGCGAGATGTTCGAAGAGGCCATCACCTCGCTGGTGTCCCGGGCGGACATGCTGGTCGAGGTGGCCCTCGAAGAGGCCGGGCTCAAGCCCAAGGACGTCGATACCGTCCTGCTGGTCGGCGGAAGCTCGCGCGTGCCCCTGGTGCGGACCCATCTCGAGGAGATCTTCGGTTTTCCGCCCGAGTGCTCGGTCAATGTGGATGAATGCGTGGCGCTGGGCGCCGCGCTGCACGCCGGTTTGGCCATGATGCGTCAGAACCCCGACGCGGTGGACGCCGGCATTCGCACGGGCATTCAGGACATCAACCTGACGGACGTGTGCAACCACAGCTACGGCACGATTTGCGCCCCGATCGACAAGGAGACGGGCCGGCGCATCGTGCAGAACCGGATCATCCTGAAGAAGAACACGCCGCTGCCCTGCGCGGTCACCCAGACGTTCTACACGGTGTCCGAGGGACAGAAGCGGGTCGAGGTGATGATCACGCAGGGCGAGGATACGGATCCCGCCTACGTCAACCGGATCGCGAACCACAGCTTCGAGCTGCCGCCGGACCGTCCGGCCGAACGGCCGATCAAAGTAACGTACAGCTACGACCTGAACCAGCGTATGCACTGCAAGTTCGAGGATGTCGAGTCCGGCCGCCTGCTGGAGGTCGATCTCGCTCTCAACAAGGACGGCACTCTCGCCGACGACGCGGCTCACAAAGCCGCCGAGCTGGAGCCTTTCAAGGTGGAGTGAAGTCCCCCATGAAAGATATGCCCGGTAAGTTGGTCAACATGGTGTCGATGCTCGGCCGTCGCTGTTGGGACGGCCTCAAGCATTTCCAGCATCCCGAGTCGGAAGCACCCGCGGGTTTCGGTCAGCCGTTGGACCTGAACGCGTTCCATTGCCGGGCGCGGATCGGTCGCGAGGGCCACGGCGATTGCTGGCGGTCGGTCCTGGTCGTGGACATCTCCGGCACGATTCAGGCCCCTGCGGAGGGTCTCGAGATCGACGTCCGTATCGGGCTGAGCGATGTCACCGACTATGCCAGCGAACCGCTGGCCGTGCTGGATCGTCCCAAGCACGGCCCGCTGAACCCCTCGACGCACTTCTTCCACCAGGTCGACATGGGCCGGCTCTGTCGCCAAACCACGGTCCTGCAGGACTGGACCACGGTGGCCCAGCTTTCCACGGACTGGTTCGTCCTGCCGCGCCGCGGTCAGCGCCAACTGAAGTACACCACCGCCGTCGTGTCACGGGCGACGGGCGAACCACTGGCCTGTGCCTCCTGCCTGGGCACGTATGAGAACACCGAGACCGGCTACCTGGACATCGAGGACGACATTCAACGGGTCAAGACGCTGGCCGTCGGCCTGGCGTTCACCGTCGGCGCGGCCAACGGCCAACTGCTCGATTCCGAGGTCAATGTGATCGGGGCCTGGGTCAAGACCAATTTCGGGCCCGCCGAAATTTCCGAGGGCGCCCGGCTGGAGCTCGACCGCGCCCTGCAGAAGACCACGGCGTTCTTCCGCCGGGGCGGCACTCTCAATGTGGCGCAGATCTGCCGCGAGATCATCGAGATCGCGCCGCTCGTCGGGCGGCTCGACATTCTGGACCTGTGCCTGCGGGTCGCCGCCGCCAAGGGGCAGGTGACCGCCGCCGAGTTGCATCTCCTCAAAGAGATCTCGGAAGGGCTCCAGATCGACCGGGACCGGCTCCGCGCGATGGTTGCCAAGGTTCTGCCGGTCGAGATGCACCAGACGAAAGACGCGGAAATGATCCTCGGCGTCACCAGCGGCATGAGCAAGGATGAAGCCCGCCACCAGTTGAATCGCGAGTACGCCAAGTGGAGCTCGCGGGTCATCAGCTCCGACCCGGCCATTCGCCGGCAGGCCGACCAGATGATCCGCCTCATTGCCGACGCCCGCACGGAATACGTCACCGCCAGACCCGCCGAGTAGCCCTACCGCATGTCATCCGCCCCATCGCAAAAAGTGGCCTCGGTCCATTCGAGGGCTTCCCTTTCCCGCTTCTCATCTTTTGCCATCTGCTTGTAGTCTGATTTCGTCCGGCGACGTCCGAGGCACGAACGCACCCACTCCACCGGGAATAGACCAAGCTTGCGAAGCCTGATGGCCTTCATGAACATCCGCCTCAACGATAGGTGGCTACACCGATACACCGCTCCTGGGCCAATGACTTGCGGTGCAGTTTGATACGTTCGATTTCGTGCAGGGTCTCCGCGGTCAGATAGCTTTCACCGCAATGAGGGCAACTGACAACCGGCACATTCTCGATGACAAACAGATGGACCCCTTTGCCGTAACTCCGAGAGACCCGGCGGACCAACGCGCCGGTCTTGCCACAAACATCACATACTGTACGTTTACTCTTCATTCAAAGCGTCTGTGTTCATTTCGTCTTCCGCGTGCACCGTCATCACATATTGACAACTCCGCACGAGTTCCCGCATTCGCCTCAAGATGCGATCGTACACCGCGTACTCCAAGATAATGAACTATCCTGGCACAACAACATTATACCCGATTTCCTCTTTCGCAGCAATTCGATCATCCGCCTCAGGCTCCTGACAGACCCATCAACGCTGCGCATGCGTCTATTTCTGCTCTGCGATCGGGAACATCTTCTTGAGCTCGTCTGCCGAGGGGCGGCGGCCGTATTCGCAGATCTCGAAGGCTTCGGCGTACTGGACGGTCTTGCCCTTCTCCGGCCCGTAGAGCTCGATCAGCTTATCCCGGAACTTCTGGGCCACGCCCCGGTCCCGTCCGGCGGTGCGCTCGTCCTGCTGCTTGCGACGCGCTGCGCGGCCTTCGGGATCGGTTGGGATAGGAACCACCTTCTCGAAATTGCCGGTGGCCCAGAGCGACTCGATCTGCGATTGCAGCTTCCAGATGGCATCCTGCTTCTTCTCGATGACACTGTCCGTCGCGACGATGATGTCCGGCTGGAAGGGATTCGGCTTCTGGAAGCCGTCGGACACGTACAGGAAGACCGGGTTCTTCGCCATCTGCCGCACATCCGGGCAGAAGAACTTGACCGTGACCATGTAGGCGGCATCCTGCATCAGGACGCCCACGTAGCGGTGGTCGGGATGGTAGTCGTTGGGCCGATGTCCCATCACGATGTCCGCGTTCCACTCGCGGATGAGCCGGACGAGCTTCCTGCGGTTTTCGAGCGTCGGCATCAGCTCGCCGTCGTGGATGTCGAGCACGTCCGCCTCGATCCCCAGGACCTTGGCGGCCTCCTTGACCTCGGCGGTGCGCCGTTTGGCCAACTGCCCGCCGGACATGGCGGCGTGGCCGATGTCCCCGTTGGTCACGGAGACGAACTTGACATGGTGACCCTGGGCCGCCCACAGGGCCGCGGTCCCCCCCGCCTTGAGCTCGGCATCATCCGGGTGGGCCCCGAAAACGATGATGCGCAGCTTGCCGTCGTCGGCCTGGGCCGCCGCCTGAGAACGTTGACTGCCGCCGAACAAAGTGACCAGCAAGACGACTAGTCCCGCGATCACCACCAGAATCGTGGATGCCTTCAGAGCTTGCCTTGCGGATTTCATGGTCCGTCTCCTTTCCTTCAGTTGCACGACCGTATCTGTTCTTTGCACAAAACGGGCCCATTATCGCCGACGGACACCCGGTTCGCAACCCCGTTGCGTCCCCCCACTGGGCCCCAGGACCCAGCGGTACGGCGGGACCGGGCCCTGAGCGGGACAGGACCGGCACGCCGAACCGCTCCCCTTTTCGTCTTCTTTCGTTCCCGGTCAACGTCCAGCCGTATTCCTCTGCAACTCCGTCCACGTCAAAAATGTGAAAGGGAATTCCTCTGCGCGTGAAATGACACCGCCTGCTGGTCTTGCCGAGGAAAGGCGGGAGTCCGAGGAGGTCTTGGAGCGGCTTCCGGCCGCAGCCAAAGCCATTCTCTCGCAAAGGCGCGGAGAACGCCAAGACAACTGCGGACCCGATGGCGGCGTGTGCTGCCCGATACGGCAATTGACAGTCCAGCCCGAGCCGCTTAGACTCAGGACGACGCTATGATCTGATAGCGACAGGATCGAAGAGATTGTGAAGAATTCCACGGAAAGGTATGTGGATACGGCAACGGATCGTCGGATCGCCGTCGGTCGTTGCGGAAAGACACTGGTGTTGGTCCCGTATGAGACAGGCAACGAAGTGATAACCCCCATAACCGTCCATGCGACCACGCGCCAACAGATCGCATTCCGCGTTCAGACCGGGAGGTTCGTTCATGAGTAAGCCCCGTTTGGTGTATTTTGAGAAAGAAGATGTTCTGCATCTGGTCGTCAAGGAAGGACCCGAGGCACAGAGTGTGTGGCGGAATCGGGGGACACCATACTCAATTCGAGACCGTAACAAGTAAGGTGCTCCCGGAATTCCCCCCGTGCGTATGGCGCTGCTACTGCGGCAAAGACGCGTCGTCACCTTCGCGCAAGACGTGCAGCATCTGCTCATGCAGCAGACCGTTCGAGACGACGATGGTACCCGTCGATAGGAAGTCCTCGTCTCCCTCGGTGGACGCGGCACGCCCACCGGCCTCGCGCACGAGGAGTCCCCCGGCGGCAATGTCCCAAGGCTTGATGCCCATCACTCCTTCGGTGCCGCGCGAGGCAATCTCCCCGCCGGTACCCGCAAAGCGTTAAACGCCTCGGCTGGCGGCCGCAGGCCGGGCTGGGTCTATCGGCGGATAAACAGAAGTTGGCAGTTGACGGTTCCCAGTTCTCAGCAGGAAATCCGCGTCTCTGCGCCTGCAATCGGCGAAATCTGCGGACAATAGGTGGTTGCGTCCGGTAGTCGGTAGTCGGTAGCCCGTTTTGACAGCCGAGGGCGGCTGTCCTAGATGTTCCGTTCGCGTGGTTCGTGTATTTGGCGGTTGAAAAGCGGTTCCCAGTTGTCCGTTCGCAGTTCCCAGATCCCAGTCTGTCTACGTCTGCCGTCCCTCCGGCCTATAGCCTACCGCCTCCGTCCCCCGCCTGCGCCGCGGGGCAGGCTCTGCTTTGGAAATTTCTGCCGGATTTTTGGTTTTTGCACAACATACAGGTCGCGACAAACGTCTATAAGATAGGTAAGGCCGCCCGCGGCGGCGGCCGCGATTCGCGGGGTCAGGGACTCTGCGGGTCTGCGTTAGCCAGTGAAGCGCGGCTGTTTGTCCATCGGCGAGATGCAATGATCTCACCACAGAGACACAGAGATCCCAGCCCGGCCTTCGGCCGCAACCAAAACCTGTTCTCTCTCGCCAAGACGCGAAGAGCGCAAGAAGACGAGGCGACGATGATCTTACCCTTGGCGATCTTGGCGTCTTTGCGCGAGACATAATTCTTTGGCTTTCAATGATTTATGTTATGTGCCGGCGAAAATCTGTGCAGGAAAACAAGATTCCGACAAGTAGTAATCCAGAGCTAATCCCGAGTTCGTTGCAGGAGATGGCGGGACTCCGTCTCCGTGGTCTCTGTGCCTCGGTGGTGAATATTCGTGCGAAACAAAGCCAATTTCTGCCAGAGCAACAAGAGGAGCAAGTGCTTTGCGGAAAAGGAGTTATGGTAAATCGTACATGCAATAGGCTTCGGCAAAACAAAGCCAATTTCTCGGCATTGCGGATTGCCGGAACGGCACCGGGCAACCGGCGTCCGCCTTCGGCGGAGTTGTCGGATGGCCCGATTTCCGGAAGGCCCGCGGCCCGCCGCTTGGGCTGCACGGGCCGGATTGTGCAAAACAAACCCAATTTCGGCGGCCGGGATGTGCGAAACAAACCCAATTCGGGCAGCGGGAAAGAAGAGGCAAGTGCTTCGCGGGAAAGGAGTTATGGTGGATCGAACATTCTATAAGCCTCGGCGAAACAAAGCCAATTTCCGGCTGCCGGGTGGGTCGAGGCCATAGGGCCGTGGGACGGGGGGAGAATGCGCAAAACGAAGCCAATTCGGCGACGGCCGCCGGCATCCGGGGGCCAAGTGCAAGACAAACCCAATTTCGCCCGTGAGTCTGGACCATCGGCAGGATGCCGATGCCACGGTACCGCCTGACGGCGGCACTACGAACCCGTCGGAGACCCGGCGGCCGTTGTGCCAAACAAACCCAATTCCCGGCGACGCCGGGTCGGACGAGGCCCGTGGGACGAGGGACGAGGGGTCACTGCCAATCTCGGCCCCGCCGGCCGTCCGGCCCTCCATCTCCAGCCGAGCCGATTGTGCAGAAGAAAGCCAATCGGCTGGCGGTCGAGATACCCCGCTATCCCAGTGCGTGCGCTTTTTTTCGGACTTGAAAATGAGTCCCCGGCCGCAAAACTCTTGACGCCGCTTGGCCGATATGGTATACAGGACTCTGGCCACGTTGACACATGGCATGCACAAGATGTGACCTGCGTCTGGACCGAAGGAGCGGTGCAGCTATGTGATGTGGAGGAAGGGTCCCTGAACGCGATGATCGGCGTTTGGGAGGGGCTCCCACGGCGATGTTTTGCACTTGGGGACCCGGACCCGAGGACACTCTGCGATGGGTGTCCTATGCCGTCAGGAGGCTGACTTCACGTCCACCCACCTGGTAGGTGAGTGGGTGTCCACGGAAAGGAGGTGAACCCCACCACGGATCGAATATTGCGCGTTTGATACGTTGAGTTTTCGAGTCGAGGTGTTCTGAGGACTCAAGACGAAGAACCCCGGACTGAGAACTCAAAAACAAGGTGCCCGGTGTGTGGCCGGCACAAGCATTTCATTTCCCTTGAAGGAGGGATATCATGAGTAAGAGAGTTGTTCTTTCTTGGCCTGGCCCTGGGTCTGCTGTGGCTGGCGAGCCCGACGATGGCCGCCGACCCCGGCAAGGGCAATATCCTGATGGAAGAATGGTTCACGGCAACTACGGGTCAGCAGGTCACCGACAATGTCGACACTCTCCACGCTTACATCAACGCGGGCAACCCGCCGTCGCGGGCCTACTGGGCCAAGGCGATGGACCGGCCGGATGGCGGCGAGGACTACTGGGGCGGCCGGATGCGCGGCTACCTCTATCCGCCGCAGACCGGCGACTACACGTTCTGGACCGTGAGCGATGATGACAGCGAAGTCTGGCTGAGCACGGATGAGAACCCCGCCAACGTCAAGATGATCTGCAACGTCGAAGGCTGGACGGACTACCAGAACTGGGCGTACAACACGGGCGCACCGGGCACGACCTACAAGTCCTCGCCCATCAAGCTGGAAGCCGGGAAGAGGTACTACGTCGAGGTCTACAACTCCGACGGTACCGGCGGCGGCGTGGTCAGCGTCGGCTGGGGTGGCCCGGGAATCGGGGCAGGCCCCGTCCTCGTGGATGGCAAGTACCTGGCCGCCTTCATCCGCAGTCCGGAGCCGATGTTTATGGCCCAGAATCCGAATCCGGCGGACGGGACCGTCGGCGTGTCGGCCCCCCTGCTCCAGTGGAAGGCGGGCGGCACGGCGATGTTCCACGATGTCTATTTCGGCACCGATCCCAATCCCCCGCTGGTCGCCTCCCGGCAGATGTTCGCCATGTTCTATTATCTCCAGGGGCTCCAGCCTGGCGCAACTTACTACTGGAAGGTAGATGAGATCGAAGCGGACGGCACCACCCTGCACGCGGGACCTGTCTGGAGCTTTGTAGCACAAGCATTGACAGCCTATTACCCGACGCCGGCGGACAAGGCCGGCAGCGTCTCACCGACCGCGACCCTGACGTGGCAGGCGGGCCAGGGCGCCACCAAGCACCATCTGTATCTCAGCGACAGCCTGGACGCGGTCACCCAGGGGACAGCCGCAGCAGACAAGGGCGAGATGGACGGAACCACCTATGCTCTCAAGGACCTTCAGGGTGCCACGACCTACTATTGGCGCGTGGATGAGCTGGTGCCCGGCAGTGCCGCACGCACGGGAGACGTATGGAGCTTCACCACGTTTACGCTCGTCGACGACTTCGAGAGCTACACGGATGATCTGGAGGCCAAGACCACCATCTTCGATACCTGGATCGATGGCCTGACCGATGGCAAGAGCAACTCCACGGTCGGCAACTTCCAGGCCCCGTTTGCCGAGCAGACGATCGTCCACGGCGGCAAGCAGTCGATGCCGATGGACTTCGACAACACCAAGACGCCGTTCTTCAGTGAGACGGTACAGGAATTCTCGCCCCTGCAGGACTGGACGGTCAATGGCGTCACCGACCTGAGTCTGTGGGTCCGTGGCTATCCGGCGCCGCAGAGCGTGGCGGTCACCGAGACCGCCGGCAAGATCACCCTGACCGGCGACGGCACGGACATCTGGAACAACTCCGATCAGTTCACCTTCGCCTACAAGACCCTCAACGGCGATGGTTCCATCGTCGCCCGCGTCGTCAGCATCGGCCCGGGTACCAACACCTGGGCCAAGGCCGGCGTGATGATTCGCGACAGCCTGGATGGCGGCTCGACGCATGCCATGACGGTGATGACCGCCAACAGCGACGGAACCGCCGGCAACGGCGCCAGCTTCCAGTACCGGCCGGCGGCCGATGGGGCCTCGGCCAACAGCGACTCGACAACCGTGGTCAAGCCCCCCTACTGGGTGAAGATCGATCGCCTCGGCGACAGCCTCAGCGGCTCGTACTCCGTCGACGGCAAGACGTGGCGATCGCTGGGCATCGCCCAGACGATCGCGATGGCCGCTCCGGTGTACATCGGTCTGTGCGTAACCTCGCACCAGGCCGGCGAGCAGCGGACCTTCGAGTTCGACAGCATCACCACCACGGGCGGTGTCACCGGCCAGTGGCAAGGGGCCGTGATCGACAGTCCGCGGTACAACGGCCAGGCGAACCTGTACGTCACGGTCGAGGACAGTGCAGGCAAGTCCGCTACCGCGTCCGATCCGGCGCTGGCGAACGCGGCTGCCTGGACCGAGTGGAAGATTCCGCTGAGCAGTCTGACCGGCGTGAATCTGGCCAAGGTCAAGAAGCTGTACATCGGTGTGGGCGATAAGGCCAATCCGGCCGCGGATGGCGCTGGTCGTATCTACATCGATGACGTCCAGCGTGAGTAAGTAACGGTCGAAAGAGACGCGGAGTCTCGCTGCCCTGCGGCCGGGCGGTGGAGCATCAAATGGTGACGCCGACATCGCAGAGTGAGTTCGAATCGGGGCCCGTGCCTGTGGCACGGGCTCCGATTGTCTCCTGGCGACAAGCATCCCGCTTTGAGTCTCGCGGACCTGCCCTCTGCCGCGGACGATCTACCCCCGGCCCTGGTCCGGGAGACGGCCGCGAAAGCCTTGACACCAATGTGCCGATAGGGTATAGAGCTTCTGGCCACGTGGGCACATGGCACGCCTGAGATGTGACTTGCGTCTGGACCGAAGGAGACGTGCAGCCATGCAGCGTGGAGGATGGATAGTGGTGTTGCGTGTGGCTTGCGGTTAGGAGGTTGATTCTACACCTACTCCCTTGGCAGAGGAGGGGGTGTCCACGGAAAGGAGGTGAACCCCACCACGGACCGAATGTTGCGAGTTCGATACGTTGAGTCTTCCGTCGGGGTGTTCTGAGGACTCCAGACAAAGAACCCCGGACGGAGAACTCAAAAGACAATGTGCCTGGTGTGTGGCCGGCACAAGCATTTCCATTTCCCTTTGAAGGAGGGATATTATGAGTAAGAGAGTGTTCTTTCTTGGCCTGGCCCTGGGCCTGCTGTGGCTGGCGAGTCCGTTGATGGCCGCCGATCCCGGCAAGGGCAATATCCTGATGGAAGAATGGTTCACGGCAACTACGGGTCAGCAGGTCACCGACAATGTGACGACCCTCCACGATTACGTCACCGCAGGGAACGCGCCGTCGCGGTCCTATTGGCTCAAGGCGCTGGACCGGCCGGATGGCGGCGAGGACTACTGGGGCGGCCGGATGCGCGGTTACCTCTATCCGCCGCAGAACGGCGACTACACGTTCTGGACCGTGAGCGATGATGACAGCGAAGTCTGGCTGAGCACCGACGACACCCCCGCCAAGATCAAGATGATCTGCAACGTCGAGGGCTGGACGGACTACCAGAACTGGGCGTACAATACGGGTGCGCCAGGCACGACCTACAAGTCCTCGCCCATCAAGCTGGAGGCCGGGAAGAGGTACTATGTCGAGGTCTGGAACGCTGATGGCACCGGCGGCGGCGTGGTCAGCGTCGGCTGGGGCGGCCCCGGCATTGGCGCGGGTCCTGTCCTCGTCGACGGCAAGTACCTGGCTCCCCTTATCCGCAATCCGGAGCCGATGCTTATGCCCTCCAATCCGAATCCGGCCGATGGGACAGTGGGCGTGACGGCCCCCCTGCTGACATGGACCCCCGGTCCCACGGCGATGTTCCACAATGTCTATTTCGGCACCGATCCGAATCCGCCGCTGGTCGCCTCCAAGCAGATGTTCGCCATGTTCTATTATCTCCAGGGCCTGCAGCCCGGCACGACCTACTATTGGAAGGTCGATGAGATCGAGGCCGACGGCGTGACCATGTATGCGGGTCCCGTCTGGAAGTTCAGCTCGGAACCGACCAAGAACTACCTAGCCGGTGCCCGCCGATGCGGCGACCGGCGCGCTGCCGGGCATGTTCTTGACCTGGAAGCCGGGCAAAGACGCCTCCCAGTATCAAGTGTACTTCGGCACGGATCAAGCGGCGGTCACCAGTGGCGCTGCCTCGGTCGACTTGGGTAAAGTCAAGGACCCGACGATCGCTTCCGGCGCTCTCCGCGCTTCGACGACCTATTATTGGCGTGCCGACGTGATCAAGGCCGACCAGAGTGTCGTGCAAGGCGATGTGTGGAGCTTCACCACGGCCGATGCCGGCCCCGCCAACAAGATCGAGGCTCAGGTTTGGCTGAATGACGGCGCCGGCACCACCGTCGTCGATCTGACGAACGATGCCCGGTATCCCAGCAGTCCCGACACGGTCCTGTTCCTGGACTCGTGGCTTTATCCCGCCGGATCGTCGGGAGGATCCGACACGGCGAACAACTACGGCGACCGCCTCTTCGGCTGGCTTAAGCCCGAGCAGACCGGCGACTACACCTTCTGGATTGCCGGCGATGATGCCTCTCAGTTGTGGCTGAGCACCGACGGCAGCCCGACGAACGTCGTGAAGATCGCAGAGGTGACCGGCTGGACCGACGCCATGGACTGGGACGGCACGACCGGTTCCACCACCGTGGCATCGCTGAAGTCCGCGCCGATCAAGCTCCAGGCCGGCCAAAAGTACTTCATCATGACCCTGCACAAGGAAGGCGGCGGCGGGGACAGTGTCGGCGTGGCCTGGCAAGGCCCGGGCATTGCCGCCCGCATACTGCTTTCCGCCAAGTACGTGGACATGTTCTATCTGGCGCCTCTGCAGGCGTTCGGTCCGAATCCGGCCAATGGCGCGGTCGATACCGCCCAGTCGCTGGACCTGAGTTGGACCGCCGGCGACAAGGCCCAGAAGCACGAGGTCTATCTCGGCGATGACAAGGCCGCCGTGGCCGCCGCCGACAACACGAGCCCGCTGTTCAAGGGCAGCCAGACCGGCACCACCTACAATGCCGGCAATCTGGAGTGGGGCAAGACCTACTACTGGCGCGTCGATGAGACCAACGCCGGCGAGGCCGACAGCCCGTGGAAAGGCCCCGTTTGGAGCTTTACCACCGCCAACTTCATCCCGGTCGACAACTTCGAGAGCTACACCGATGATCTTGACGCCAAGACCACCATCTTCGATACCTGGATCGATGGTGTAACCGACGGCAAGAGCAACTCCACTGTGGGCAACTTCCAGGCCCCGTTTGCCGAGCAGACGATTGTCCACGGCGGCCGGCAGTCGATGCCGATAGACTTCGACAACACCAAGACGCCGTTCTTCAGTGAGGCATCCCAGGAATTCTCGCCGCTGCAGGACTGGACGGCCAATGGGGTTACCGACCTGAGTCTGTGGGCCCGTGGTTATCCGGCGCCGCAGAGCGTCACGGTCACCGAGGCCGCCGGCAAGATCACCCTGACCGGCGACGGCACGGACATCTGGAACAACTCCGATCAGTTCACGTTCGCCTACAAGACCCTCAACGGCGATGGTTCCATGACCGCGCGTGTCGTCAGCATCGGCCCAGGCTCCAACACGTGGGCCAAGGCCGGTGTGATGATTCGCGACAGCCTTAATGGCGGCTCCACGCATGCCATGACGGTCATGACCTCCAACAGCGATGGGACCGCAGGCAACGGCGCCAGCTTCCAGTACCGAGCGACTACCGATGGCGCCTCGGCGAACAGCGACTCGGCCGCCGTGGTCAAGCCGCCGTACTGGGTGAAGATCGATCGCCTCGGCGACAACATCAGCGGCTCGTACTCCGTCGACGGCAAGACGTGGCGGTCGCTGGGCATCCCTCAGACGATCGCGATGGCCGCTCCGGTTTACATTGGTCTATGCGTGACCTCGCATGCCGGCGGTGAGCAGCGAAGCTTCGACTTCGACAGCATCACCACGACGGGCGGTGTCACCGGCTCGTGGCAAGGGGCCGTGATCGACAGCCCGCGGTACAACGGTAAGCCGAAGCCTGTACGTCACAGTCGAGGACAGTGCGGGCAAGTCCGCCACCGCGTCCGATCCGGCGCTGGCGAATGCGGCGGCCTGGACCGAGTGGAAGATTCCGCTGAGCAGTCTGACCGGCGTGAATCTGGCCAAGGTCAAGAAGATGTACATCGGTGTGGGCGACAAGAAGAATCCGGCCGCGGATGGCGCGGGTCGCATCTACATCGATGACATCCGCGTGAGTAAGTAGCAGTCGAAAGGGATAGTGAGTCTCGCATCCCTGCGACTGGGCGGTGAGGCGTCAGATTACGACGCCGTCATCGCAGAGTGAGTTCAAATCGGGGCCTGTGCCTTTGGCGCGGGCCCCGATTGTTTTGGCCGGCCCGACTATCGACCGGTTCGCTTCTTCATCGCGCGGGCCCAGGCCAGGCCTTCCCGGGCCTCCCTGCAGCGACTGTCCTGCCTCAGCGCCTGGCGGAACTGCTCGATCGCCTGGTCCACCCGACCAGCCTTGCCCAGGGCATAGCCCAGCAGGACGCGGAAGGAAGCCAGATGAGGGAACGTCCGCACGACAGAGTCGAAGTAAGGTGCGGCCTCCTGGGGCCGCTCAAGCTGGTGCAGGAGAGCGCCCAGGTTGTAACGCAGGTGCCAATCCTGCGGCCTTGCCTCGATGGCCTGGCGGTACGTCTGGATCACCTGTCGGACGAACGCTTCGTCGACCCGGTCCATCACGGCCGCGACCGCTTTCTCGGCGGCCGCCTGCCGGGCCGCGTGTTCGAGCTGCCCGGTGAAGGGCGGCTGGGCCGTCAGCTTCGTCATCGCCGCCGCCGTATTCACCTCATCCCACGCCGTGAATGCCAGGGCTTTCGCGCATTGCTCCCGCGACAGCACGGGAGCCGGCGGCTCCGGGACCATCAACCCTCGCTCCTGCAAGCTCTGGATAACTCCCTGTAGTAGCGACTTTGCGACCTCGTAGTCGCCGTCGAAACGAAGGTGTACGTGCTCATAGAAGAACTCCTGGCCGGGGATGCCATCGGGACACCGTTCGCCGGCCGCCAAGGCGGCCTCCGTCTCAACGAGGCGAATCTGCCGTTCAGACTGCGGACTGCGGATTGCGGATTGTGGATTAGCAGCGCTGTCCTCCGTCAGCCGGCCTTTGCCTGAGAACTCAGTGGCAACCTCCCGAACGATGCCGTTGAGCTGCGTGTCCGCACGGAATTGGAGCGCGTCCCAATCCTTCGCCAGGACGAAATGATGCTGGGCCGCCTCGCGCCGGCCCGCCAGAAGCTGGCAGCGGGCCAGGCGGAAATGCAGCTCGGCGTAATGATCGTCGAAAGCCGCCGCTTGCTCGTAGGAGGAAATCGCCTGGGGCGTGTCCCCGCCGACTTCCGACATCATTCCCCTGCGATAGAGCCGTTCCCATTCCTCCTGCTGTGCTTTGGTCAGGTCGCGTCGGTGCAAGGACCCGAGCGGAGGGCAATCCCGCAGATTGACCGCCACGGTCGAGAGGATCACGGCGGCCCCCGCTCGCGACCCGTACCCACAGATTTGTTCCAGATTGCGCCGGAAGTTGCGGTACACGTAGTCTCTTTCGGGATCGTCAAGCGTCGTGCGGTGTTCCCGAAAGAACTCCGCCGTGGGTGGCTTCCTTTTGGTTCGCGCAGCCTCGGGATTGGCTTTGAGCACTCGGCGAAGCAGTTGTGCCGTCCGGGTCTGCTTGAGGCGGTGAAGCGCCGGGATCAGCGCCGGATGTTTGCCGAAGAAGGTCACGGGCGTCTTCGGGCCGTAGAGGCCGTTCAGCTCGTTATTGCCCATGTAGATGACGAAGAGGTCGGGGGCGAGGCCGGCACATTCCCGCGCGATCGGGACGATGACATGCGAGTTGATGCCTCGCATGGCCGCATTGATCACCTCGAACCGCTCGTTGGGAAACGCGGACTGCAGCATGACCTCCAGAATCCGGGCGAAGCCGAAGGAAGGGTCCGGCGTGCCCAGGGCCGCCGATTCGCCGAGGATGAAGATGCGGATCGTGCCTTTGGGCTTATCCACCGGGACCAGGCAGGGCTCCGGCTCCGTCAGTGTCTCCTGCTGATAGTGCCAGCCGAAATGAACGTTGGGGGTCAGCACACCCCGCTGCTCGCTCTTGACGAAGAACGAGGTCGGGTACCCGACGCCGCAAACGAACAGGATGCCCTCCAGCAGCCCCAGAAAGACCGCCGGCCCCACGAAGATCAGCGCGGCCCGCAAAGCCCAAAGCCGCCAACCCCGAACGGCAGCGAACGCGGAATGCTCGACGGGGGACGCCGGCCCTCTGTCCCCGTTCTTCTGGCCTCCACCTTGTGGCCTCTGTCGTCGTCGCCGACTCATGGAGTCAATACATACCGTTTGACTCGGCTTCAGGCAAGACAAATCGCCCGGGTCACAACAACCAACAACCGGGGGCTCTCCCCCCACAAGCACTCACATGCGCGGAATCAGGATGACTGTCATTTCCCTGCGAATGACCATGGCCCCCGACGGATGTCTTTCAGCGGCGTTCGTCCGCGCGCTCGAACATGGCGAGAATCCGTTCCAGGGCGTCGTAGGGGGCGGTCCCAATGTTCACCGTGAGGGCATCGTCTCGGTTGGAGAGGGTAGATACGTTGCCCGCGGCAAAGAGGATGTTGCTGGCCTCCCGCTGATGGCTCGTTCGAGTCTTGACTTGAAACACCGCCAGCGATGGGTGGGCCAGGAACTGCACATCGGCGGCCAGGGCGGCAATGGGCATCCCCTTACTGTTCTGGCCCAGATTGCTCAGTCGCGTGTGGAACGCCTTGGGCGCACCGGTCAGCAAGGCGACCGAGGCATGACGATAATAGAAGTCGCATTGGGCCTGGCCCGACCCTACGCGCGACAATTGCTCTTTCGCTTCCGAAGGCTGGTCCGCGCCGGGACAGAACAAGACTGTGGGCTGTTGGGCGAGGTAATGCTTCAGAAGCAGGCCCAACCCCACGGCCGCTCCATCTTCCAGGGACAGCAGACTGGTCACATTGCCGATCACCGTATAGAAATTGGAGCCCGTCACCGGCCGGCCCGCCGGCCCGAAGGGGATCGTGTCCTCGAAATCCTGCGCGTAGAGATGAATGGCCGTACCCACCTGGCGGAGGTTCGCGGCACAGGCCGCCCGCCGGGCATGGTTACGGGCCTCCGACAAGGCCGGGGACAGAATCGCCAGCAGCAAAGCCATCACCGCAATCACCACCAGCAGCTCGATGAGGCTGAAGCCCCCTCGCCGATTGCGGATTTCGGATTGCGGATTGCGAATTCCGTTCAAGAACGTCTGCTCCTTAGCCGTCGGCGCAGGCTGCGCGACCAACGGCGACTCCGCGAGGCGAACGTTGTCCAAATCCCAGAACCCGCCGGCCGCGCCGACGGCACGGATCGCCACGCCGATCTTCTTGCCTGCCCAGGCATCGGCCGACTGCACTGCGGACAAGTATACCGAGAAATCCTGCAGTTGTGTCGAGGAAAGTCCTTTCGCCTCGACTGTCTGATGCGCGATGTCCACGGATTTGTCCTCCGCAAGATAATAAAGGACGATCTCAATGGTGTCTACCGGCGCGATGGCGGACGGTGGAAACCTCGCGGAGACGCCCACCGCCACGGTCAATCGATAGCTACAGCCGATCTGGTAGACGGCCGCCAAATCCTGCTTCAGGGCGTTGCCCTGCTGGGAGCCCAGAAAAGCCAATTGGTTTGCGTCGGCATTGACCAGGCGATCCGGGCTGCCCGCGGGCGTATTGGCGAACACGCCGGTGTTGGAGCTGGCCACCGTGTCGAGATCGAGTTCCTGCCACCCGTCGGCGAAGGGCAGCGCGGGAAAGGCGTTCGGGGTCCACGGCCGGGGCTTCAAAGGAAGCGTTCGCCACCGGAATCGCAGTCGGCATCGACTCGTCGAGACGGACGTTGTCCAAGTCCCAGAACCCGCCGGCGGCCCCGGTAGCCCGCAGCGCCACGCCGATGGTCTTACCCGCCCAGGCATCGCTGGAACGCACGGTCGCCAGCACCACCGTGTAGTCCTGCAACCGGGTCGAGGACAGCCCTCTGGCCCCAACCGTCAGACGCACGATGTCCACGGGCTGGTTGGCATCGAGATAGTAAAGGACCAGATCGATCGTATCCACCGGCTTGACGCTCGAGGGCGGGAATCGCCCGGAGACGCCTACACCCACGGTCAACCGGTATTCACAGCCGACCCGGTAGAGCGCCGCCAGGTCCTGTTCCAGGGCATTGCCCTGCTGGGACCCCAGGAAGGCCAGTTGCTTGCCGTCCGCGTTAGTCATGGAATCCGGACTGCCCGCCGCGGTGTTGGCAAAAACGCCGGTATTCTGAGACCCTTTATCGAGATCGACCTCCAACCAGCCGTCGATGACAGGCCAGGCCGGAAACGCCTGCGGATCGATCGCGGGGGCCTCAAACGAGGCATTCTCAATCGCAATGCTGGTCGCGACACCTGAAGCCTCTACGGCGGCAGTACAAACGGTCAGCACACTCAGACAGGCAATGAAACGCAACATCTCTTCTCCTCCATCCCAATCAGCCTCGGGCCCCAACGCGATACGCGGCGTTTGGGCCCCCAGCTACCATACTAAGCAAAAGCGTTATTATACCCGTCGGGGCCGAGATTCGCAACACGACCCTCGCCGTTTGGAGTTCCGCCTTCAGGCGGGTGGACAGTCCGAACCTCCTCTTGATTCCATGCTCACACGATATGGCACCGGCTGCACCGGAAGACGCTCGGAACCGCCTGAAGGCGGAATTCCGAACGCTCGGCGAGATGTCCCGGACCCGTCCTTTCAACCCTTGATCTCATAGGCCACCAAGGCGTCGCCGTGACGGATGTAGAGCCGGCCGTTGGCAATCGTCGGATGGGCCCAGTGCTCGTTTGTGCCCTCCGAGATGGCGAACTGGCTCACCGGCTCGAAAGCCGCGGCGTTGGGCTTGACCAGATACATCTTCCCATCCTGTGCATAGACGTAGAGCATCCCGTCGGCCGCAATCACCACCGCCATCCCGACCGCCGGGGCGTTCCACATCACCTTGCCCGTCTTCCAGTCCAGGCAGACGAGGCCCTTATTGCCGCTCTGGGCCGTGCCATAGATGTAGCCGTCGATCAGGACGGTGCCCTGCATCTGGCAATCCATGGTCTTGTCCGTCCATTTCGGAGCCGCGGTGGGGCTGCTGTCCGCCAGGGACAGCATCGCCCCTCCCGCTCCCATGCCCGAGGTGACGTAGACCAGTCCATCCGCATAGAGCGGCGGATTCGGCTGCACGCCGGCCCGGTGCGGGTATTCGTGCTGCCAGACGACCTCGCCGGTGCCCGGATCGACGGCAACGACGCCCTGTGCCAGCATGGTGAGGATCAGCCGCCGGCCGTTGTGGCTCGATGATTCTGGGCGAGCAGCAGCCCGTCGGCCTGGCTGAGACCCTTGGTCTGCCAGAGAATCTCGCCGGTGTTCTTGTCCAGGGCCACGAGCGACGCATCCGGGCCTCCCGGCGTGCAGATCGATCTTCTGGCCATCCACCAGCACGGACTTCGGCAAAGCCGAATTGCGCCTGCTTGGCCCCGAACCGCTCCAGCAGGTCCACCGTCTTGAGCACCTGTCCCTTGGCCGCGTCGAAGAGTGACCAGCTTGCCGAAGCCGGTCACAAGATACGCCCGGTCGCCATCGATGGTCGGCGTGCCCGCGTCCCCGCCACGGCCGGACCGCGTTTGTCCAACTCCGGCCCATACGCCGTCTTCCACTTGGGCGAGCCGTCCGAGCTTGAAGGCGAACAGATACCCCTGCTTCTGGTCGTCCATCCCGGTCACGTAGACGGTGCCGTTCGGCCACCGTGGCCGAGGAGTAGCCCTGCCCAAGTCCCTTGACCGTCCAGGCGACCTTCGGCCCACCCGCCGGCCATTGCTTCAGCAATCCGGTCTCCGGGAACTGACCGTCGCCGGCCGGCCCGCGAAAGCGGGGACAATCCCCGCCCTGGCACCGTCGCCACCAACCGATCACCACGATGAGCGCTGAAATCGTCTGTCATCCTGTTCATGGTTTGCCTCCTTTTTGGGATCCAGCATACCACCCGTGTCATCTTGTGAACAGACCCCGCCGACCTGGGCAACCACGGAGAGGCTGATGACTACTTGATGTTGCAGCAAAGCAGTACATCCTGGTCGCGCACGTACAGTTTGCCGTTGGCAATGACCGGGTGCGCCCAGGCCGGCAGCTTGCTGCGATCCGGCTGTTCGAAACGACCCCGCTCGACGTATTGCTGCGGGTTCGGCTCAATCAGGAGCACGGTGCCGTCCTCCATTCGATAGTGGAGCAGGCCGTCCGCCAGAGCCAGCGAACCTCTCGCCCGGCGTCGGCCGCTGTCGCACGAGCCCCACGGGACTTTAGCGGTCTGGAAATCGAGACTGAAGAGGGCAGCATGCCGAATTCATAGGCACCGATGTCCGGGGCAGAGCCCACGGCACGCCATAGGCCGTCGATCTCGACATCCATCCACGTGGTGATGACAGGATTGCCGGCATCGATACAAGGCGAACCCGCCTTCAAGTGATAGTCGCCTCCCACCCAGACCGCCTCTGTCTCACCCGCCCCCGCAGGCTCATTGGGATCGGTGGGATCTGCCCAATACCCCGGCTTGACGAAGTCGGGGTCCGCGTCGATATTGCCCTCGCCGGGCCACCCGCCTTGCACATTCGAGTAGCTGACGGTCGACGAATTGGCGATGATCTGGGCCGTTCCGGGCACGCGGCCATTGGCGCGAATGATCGTGCTGTCGACCGTGGGCCTGCCGCCGTGAATCCCATTGCCGCGATTGCCCAGAATGTCGCAGTGGAGAATCGTGGCGCGGCCGTATACCACTTGCCGGCTTCCCTGCGTTGCCGACATATCGATGCCATCGCCCCCGTTGCCCGCAATGATGCAGTTGGTCAGCAGTGGGTTGCTGCCCGCCGATAGCACAATACCTGACTTTCCATTATCCACAATGCCGCAGTGATCGATCCAAGGGGAGGCGCCTTCGCAGGAGATGCCGGGGCCGGGACCGCTGATCGTGAAGCCCTCAAGTACGGAGTTGGCGTCCGCGCCGGCGGCGAACGTCGCCCCCTGGATCACCGTAGCCGCGACCACGTTCGAATCCCAAGGATTCTGGGAGGTGATCCGCAAGGCTTTCCCGCTGAACGAAACCGTCTCCTTGTAGATACCGGGTGCCACTTCGATGACATCCCCATTGCTCGCCTCCGACACGGCATCACGGATATAGCCATAGTGTATGCCGGTTGCGGTATTTGTGACCGCTCCATCCGGCACGGCCAGCGAGGGCGTGACGAGTTCGATGCCTTCGCTTTTGCCGAGATTGCGGGAGTACTGCTTGTCCACCGCGTTGTTCCAGTGCTCGTGGACGCCGAGACTGGCCAGACGAGATCCGGTGCGGCCTGGATCGTAGAAGCTGCCCGAGGGCGGATTGCCCGCCTGGGCTGCCTCGTGGAGGTAATTGTCCACGCCTTGGCCGGAGCAGTTGTTGTTCAGCAGCGGTTCATTCCGCAGGAAGTCCAGCACGACCGAATCGATTGCGATGGAGTCCTGCGACGCAAACACGCTGGCGGTCCAATTGGTTGCCAAAGGAGCTGAAGCGGAGCACCCTGGTGATCGCGTTGTCGGAACCATAGAGACCATCCACCAGGAACAGCAGCGTCTTACCGCCGAGTTGCGGGTGGCCAATGAGATCGACAATACAGTTGTAGGAGCCCATAGGATTATTGCGAAGACCGAAGTTGTGCAGGGGCGAGGGCGTCCAGCCACCGTTCCACGACCAATAATTGGCATTCGTCCGCCAACAGATAGAGCCAAACCAGTTTTTGCCGCTCGCGGTAAAACCGTACATGCTATGCGCCGAGAGCGGGGCCATATTGATCAGATATTTGGCTTCGGTCACGCAGGTTGGCAGATAGGCCGTGGCATTGTTCGCGGGGCTCACGCTCGGATTGGCGAAGTGGACGGGATAAGCGGGGTCATAGACCGCACCGATGCGGCCGTTGCCCGTGGTATTGGCAACGAACCTCACGTTCTGGAAATTCGGGTCCGCATCGCCGTGGATCCGGTTGTAGAGCGGATCGGCAATGGCCCGCGAGGCATCATAAATGGTGACGTTTGACCCGGAGACATGCACGTTGTCGAAGAGTTGGGCAAGGAGGGAATGAATCATCTGCGGGCTTGGCATGCGGCCGTTGCCGCCGCGGGTGTCATAAGCGGGGCCGTATCCCTCCGCGTTCAGGTTGATCTTGATTGCGATCTTTTCGCCCGGCTGGTAGCCGACGTCACCAGCACCGTGAGTGCGATTGAAATAGCGAAAGATGGCATCCCAGGCGGCGGCATCATCCTGCTGCCCGGTCAGAGTCCGCAGGGCACGCGAGACCATGTTATCCACCGCCTGCTGATCCAGATTCCGGTCGTCCCACCAAAAGCCGGTCACGCCGTCCCACGTTGTCGCGCTGGGATCGTGCACCCATACGACCCGCCCCGGATAGATGCCCTTGCCGACGCCGATCGGGCTATTGGGCGGATCGATCGGGACGAACGCCGCACGAGCGCCGGTGTCGGCGGTGATGTTGATCGACCACCAGATAGCCGCCACCGCCACCGCCGCGAAGAGTCCGGCAGCCACGTAGCGGGCTCGGCCCGCCAGACGCTTGGCCTTGCGATACGCCAGGCTCGACACGACTGATGCCGGTCAGCCACACCACGAAACCTGAGGCCAGGGGAAAGGCTGCCCGCTGGCATGGATAGGCCGCCCGCGAGGGCTTGGGGATCACACGTACCAGGAACCACAGCAGCGACACCAGCCCCACGAAAGGCAGCGCCCAAGATGCCCAGCGGCGTTCCCTTCCGCGCTCGACGCGACGCCCGGTCTTCGGACAAATCCTCTCAGCATGCTCATCGTTTCCCCATGACATGATCGAACCCTCCAAAAACTGCATTCACTGTGCTCATGCGAACTGAGTTCCTACACAGGTCCCCACGCAGCGGCACACACTCATAAGGTGTGCCGACGCGGCGCCTTCCGATTGCACCGACCGGAAGTGCGACCGCGCCGGCAGTCCCTCTGAAGGAGGCAAATTCACATCAGATGTGACCATGGTAATTGACTGACTCTCACTTCGCCTTGACATCGTAGCAGAACAGTACATCCTGATCGCGGATGTACAGTTTGCCGTTGGCAATGACCGGGTGAGCCCAGGCCGGCAGGTCGGTGCGGTCGGGCTGTTCGAAACGGCCGCGTTCGATGTACTGCTTCGGGTTCGGCTCGATCAGGAGGATGGTGCCGTCCTCCATGCGATAGTAGAGCCGGCCGTCCGCCAGGGCCAGCGAGCCTTTCGCGCGACGACCAACGCTGGCTCGCTGGTCCCACAGAACCTTGCCGGTCTTGAAGTCGAGACAGACGAGGGCACCGCCCTCATTGCCGCCGCTGGCGCCGTAGAGGCAGCCGTCGAGGAGGATCATGCCGCCGTGGTGGTTCTGCATGTCCGTGGTGGCATAGACTTCCTCGGCCTTGACAGCACCGTCCGCATCCTTGCTCAGCTTGACCAACCCGCCGCCTGCGCCATAGGCGGAGGAGGCGAACACCATGCCATCGTGGTAGAGCGGCGTCGAACAGTTGAGACCCATGCGGTTGGCGGGTTTGTCATACCGCCAGAGGAACTTGCCGTCGGATGCCGCGACTCCGATAAGTGCTCTTGCGGTCAGTTGCACGTACTGGCGCTGCCCGTCGAAGTCGATGGCGATCGGCGAGGCGTAGGCCGCTCCACCGCCTCCGAAACCGCCGAAACCGCCGGGACCCCCTCGACCGCCGCCAAAGCCGCCTGGACCACCTTGACCACCGCCGGGAAAACCGCCAAAGCCGCCAGCACCGGCTCCTGAACCGCCGGTCATCGGGTTCGTCATGCCTCCCTCAAATCCCTGATCCGGCTGCCAGACATTGCCGCTCGAATCCGTAAATGGCGCAGCCGAACCGGCCTTGATCCGGACTGTCGTTGCGACGGAGACGCCGCACCCTCTGCCTGTGGAATGATTTCAATCGCCTTAATGGCCGGGTTTTCGACCTTGGGCGTGAAGACAATGCGAAACTCTCCGTTGGTCACTTCCACGGGCACAGTCTCGATATAGGCGCGGTTGGGACCGCCGGCCTTCACCCAAATGTCAAAGTCCTTGAATTCCTGCCCCTGGACATTGAAGGAAAAAACGCGCTGGCCGGGGCCGGTGATGCCTTGGTACGTCTCCGCAAAGTAGAGCTTCGCGAGATACTTGCCGTTGGGAATCTTGCAGGAGAAAGCGGTCATCGAAAAATGCTCGCTCGAGAACAAGCCCGGATCCTTGGTTCCGGTGACCCCCGTAGCCGAACCACCGCCGGCTCCGCCGGAACCGCCTCGACCACCGCCGGGTCCGCCGGCACTACCCGGACCGCCGACGCCCCCTCGACCACCGCCAGAGCCGCCGGGGGCTCCGGAAGCGCCGGCCGGGCTGTCGGGCATCTTGGCCTTCCAGATCGTCTCGCCGGTCAGCTTGTTCAGGGCCACCAGCATCGCATCTGCCCCGCCGGGGGTGACGATGACTTTGTCGCCATCAACGAGCGGCGATTCGCGGTAGCTCCACATCGGTCTGCGCCCGCCAAAATCCTCTGTCAGGCTGCGCTGCCAGACGATCTTGCCGTCTTTGACCTGCAGGCAAGCCACATTGCCCCCCAAGCCCTCGACATAGAGCCGTTCGCCATCGACCGTCGGCGTGCACGACGGCCCCTCTCTTCCCTGCGATGGCTGCTGCCGAAAGGCCGGCCCGAGGGGTGTTACCCAGATTTCACTTCCGTCCTTCTCGGACAGGGCCCAGACGACTTCCTTGTCGCCGCGATTGCTCATGACCGAAGATCCGCCCGGCGGCAATGGCCGGAGCGCTGTCGCCCCCGCCGAGTTTGTCGATCTCTCCAGGCCAGCGGTGGACCCTTTTCGGCCATTGCTTGAGGAGGCCCGTGTCCGCGGACTTGCCGTCCCGGTTCGGTCCCTGCCATTGCGGCCAATCCGCGGCCAGACTGCTGCCAGCCGTCACCATCATAACGACTGCTATCACCGTTACTCTAACCTTCATTTCTTACTCCGTTCAGAAATCATCGTGTGTGTGGCCAAAACAACACTTGTGCGACCATATGACTATGAAGTGATGCCACAGTCATTAGTCTGTCCTTTAAGACACTTCTTCACTTATATGTCGTTGCCAGAAGCGAACAGCTAAGTCCAACCATCCTTCGGCATCCGTACCTGTACCGAGACCGAAGCCGTGCCCGAGTCCTTCGTATGCGTGAAACTCGGTCGGAATGCCGAGAGCGGACATTGCGTCGATCCTTCTTTTCATCGTCTGCCAGTTGGCAATTCCGTCGTTCTTGCCGACGCAGACAAAAGTAGGCGGATCGCTTTCACGATAGTCGGAATGTCCTGTATACTGCATGATAACAGCACCGGCACGCGGCAAGTCGTCGCCGCCGTAATACGCAGCTCCATAGCTTCCGAGATTTGCTGCCATCCGCGCTCCGGCAGAACCGCCCCAGAGTGAATAGCAGTCGGTATTCACACCGAGTTCGTTCGCATTTTCAAAGATGAAGCTGATCGCCCGTGCTAAATCTTCACAAGCGGTCGTCGCGCCGGGACGGTAGATCAGTGCAAAGGCATTGTATCCCTTCTTTGAAAGCTCCAGCGCATGGGGAAAGCTGTCGTGCATGGCACCGACATAGGCAAATCCGCCGCCTGCGTTGCAGACTGCAAAGGGAGCACCTGCGTTCCCCCTGAAAAAGAATAGTCCGGTGTCCTCTTTAGCGGGATCGGCAGCTTTCTCGGCATCGGTGTAGATGTCGTAAAAGATGGTTTCGCCTGCCGAGGCGTGACTTTTCATGTAGTTTGCGATTTCTACCGTCTTGTCCGCGTCGATTCCCGTGTACCATGTCAAACGCAGCTCACCCAAAGTTTCGCCGCTGTAATAACCGGTATCAGCTGGAAATATCAGTCTGCCCCAGTCGCTGAATGCATCATCGGAAATGACATCTGCGATCTTTGTGTTCACAGTAAAATCGGAACTTGCAGCTGCTTTTCTATTGCCCCCAAACAGCATCAGACCGTTATATGTATATTCGATTGCCGCCACGCCGCCGTGGGAATACCCTTCTTTGACGCGATAGGCAAAATTACCCTGAACGCCATCTTTAGCTTCCGTGAAATACGGCGAGGTGCGCATTTTCGCAACACGGTTATTGTCATAGCTGTAAGCAAAATCTTCTGTACCCGTCATAATAAAGACAAAGTAGTCGCTTTGCTCACGCCCGTTTGCAGCCTCGAAGATATTGTCGTCGTCAAGACCTGTTCCACAGCTCATCGGGAGAAAATAGCTGAAATAATCAAGACAATTCTGGAATGTGCGCCATGTGGCGACCGCACCCATTGAAAAGCCGCCAAACCCTCTGTGATCACGCGAAGCGGCGATTCCTTCAGCCGTAACATCCCCGGCACATGTATGATATTTGCTTTCGACTGCCGGAATCAGATCGTTTATCAGTTCGTTGTGATAATTCCGGTTGAGCTGTAATGCCAGACTGAAATTCGCACTGTCTTGACCGTTTTCGTTGGTGTTGTTGTATGTCGGACAGACAATGATAAGCCGGTCAAATTTTCCATCCTGTATGGCGTTGTCTATCACATTTTTGAATCGTGACGGATGATCCGGTGTACCGAGTGTGGTCGTTTCGTTGCCCCAGCCGCCGTGCATCAGGTAAAACACATTGTATTCTGTTTCATCCGTATAGCCATATGGAAGGTAGACGATCGCACGCTTTTGCAAAGGCGTGGTGTGTTGCTCATAGGTCATTGATTCGTAGGTGTCGTAGTATAGCTCAACAAGTGTTCCTTTTTCTTCTGCCGGTGAATAGTATTCATCCGGTATTTCAGCAATTTCGTCGGGAACGTTGACGATATCGCCGTCACCGGACGGTGAATTGCTTCCGTCGGTTAACTGGCGTCCTTCGCCCGTTGAAGTGTTGTTCCCGTCTGTCGGATAACCGCTGTTATCCGCTGGGCAAGCCGCAGCCGAGAGCAGAAAAAGAACAGACAGGATCATCGCAAATAGTTTTATCATTATCATGACCATTCCTTTGTTAAAGGGAACCCCTATCGTGCTTTGCCTGTCCGGTTAAATACCACCACGTGATTGTATATGAGTCCTCAACGTGCCTACCTTTTCAATCACATCCAGTCTCGCTTTCCTGGGATCGGGCTTGCCGACTAATTTACCATCAGGCTGGATATCGAGGATTTCTTCATTTTGAGTATTGTAAACGGGCCATTCTGGCAGACCCTCACCATTCGGATTGCCGGTTTTGGCAAAGTTTGCCCAATAGGTGTTCATCATGATGGCGACCTCTTTGTCCTTAGGTGTCCACAGGAGCCCCATCTCGGCCTGTAAGGTTGCCGAACACGTATGAAACTTCAGATCCGTGTCCGGCGCCATACCGCGTCCATCTGTTGCATTGCGGCAGGGACGTAACCGAAATGGTAGATGTAGACGGGTGCTCCATTAGCGACAAAAGTCCTAGCAGCGAAACGAGCCGGCTCACCCCATACCCAGTCGGTGTTAAACTTTGTGATGACTTCAGCGAATTCTCTGTTACCATCAGGATCATAGGCAGATTCAGCTTCATCCTCCAGTTCCCCGAACAGTGAAAACAGATCTTCCTTTGAACTGCTGGCATTCACAAAGCCTCCACCTATTTCCGCACTGGTATTCCCGATGATGAGCGGAACGCGTGACCTGCCTGCCTGCCTTGTATGCACTCTCAGCCGTTTCTACAACCAGTTTACCGTCGAGAATCGGTCCCGAATAGATACGCGGACCTCCTTGCCCATCCGTTTCCTGACCCCCGTCCACAATCTCCCCCACGCTCAGGGCGCGCAGCTTGGCCAGTGCAGCCGCATCCGTGCCTTCGATCCCATGTTTGCGAGCAAAGTTGATCCCGATCGTTTCCGCTGAAACGGGGTAGAACGGATCGGCATTTTCTTCACGAATCGGCCTACCGGTAAGAACACCATCCCGGCCGCCGCCAGACTGGCTGATCGCCTTATGGAAGAGACCTTTTGCAGCCGGGATTGTCAGAAGTGAATGCACCGAGACGCCACCTGCAGAGACACCGAAAATGGTAACATTGCCCGGATCGCCTCCGAATGCGGCAATGTTTGCCTGCACCCACTTGAGGGCGGCGATCTGGTCCATATAGGCGTAACTGCCCTTCGGCTCTTCCGGATGCTCTTTGCTCAATGCAGGGAATGCAAAATGGCCGAGGCGCCCAAGACGGTAGTTGAAGGTCATCAGGATGACGCCTTGTTTGGCAAATTCATTTCCTGAAGTGGCGGGACCGGAGCCGCTTCCCCCTACGAAAGCCCCGCCGTGGATCCACACCATGACCGGCAGCTTTGCACCCGGCTTAGTCCCGGCAGGACACCACAAATTGAGATACAGGCAATCTTCCGATGAGCCCTCCGCAATTGATCCGGAACCGCGGGGCCAGCCTGCCTGCGCACAATTTGCGCCAAACTCGCTTGCATCACGCACTCCCTCCCATGCGGGTACGGGTTGCGGCGGCCGCCAACGATTGTCACCGACCGGAGCAGCAGCATAGGGTATTCCTTTGAAACTCGATATCGCTCCCTGTGTCACGCCACGCACAATCCCGGAGACGGTACGAACCGTCGGCGATGCTTCCGGAGCAGCATTAACAATCGTTTGCTCAGCACATAGACTGAAACCGATAATAATGGCTAATACTGCTTTCATCACAATGACCTCCTTGTTTGTGGAAGTACTCAACTCGTGTGCCACCTTCGGAATTGCCAATCTTAATCTCCTTTAGCAACTTGAATGCACTTTAACCTGCTTTGGTCTCGGATAAGGAGCTTGCCCTCGGAAAGTGCCAACGGTGCCCAGTTCTGGGTTGAACCTCCCACTCTGGAAGCCAAAGGATCATTTTCTGATCCTGTTCCTCCTTCTGCAAGCACCTCTGCTGATGCAAGTGGCTTGAATCCAGATGGATCAGGCTCTATGAGATACAGAGTCTTCCTGCCGTCCGTAGCCAGAAGCAGACCGTCGACCAGAATCATACTGCCTTTGTTGAAATCAGGTGAACGTCCTGTCTTCCACAGGATCTTGCCATCCATGCTCATACACACCAAGCCGTCACGCCGGTTATTGGTTCCGTTCTGAGCATAGAAGTAGCCGTTATGCAGTACCGGCGGTTTTGTTTGATCGCCGAATTCTTCGGTTGTAAAGAGTTCTGTGGTGCCGTAGCTGCCGTCTGCCTTCTTTTCGACCTTTATCATTGTGGCACCGAGTTCATATCCGCCTACAACAAGCACTTTGTTGTCACCGGCATCAACGGCACTCGGCACCGAAATGTGACACTGCCACTTGTCATATTTCCAGAGAATCTCTCCCGTAAGGGGTTCTATTCCAACAACATTACCCAGAGTCTGAGGCAATCCTCGATTTCCAATAGGATTGGTAGATGAAATAACCATTACGACATGGTCCTTTCCGTCTATTTTCACAACGGAAGGACTGGCATATGATTCATTGCCAAGATTGGGTGTTTTCCATTTGAGACTGCCAGTACGCTTCTCATAAGCCACAACACCAGCCTGCGGTGCCTGTGAAGCCAAGATCAGCAAATCGCCGTAAACCAAAGGACACTGTGTAATGGCCCAGATCGGAAAACTACCGGGTCCGCGTGATCCAAATCCCCCCGATGAGCCACTTGCGGGTCTGCCGCCGAAATCCGTCCACACGTTCTTATTCCAGACCGGTTTGTGCGTGTTTATGTCTATGCAATAGAGATCGCCATAGGGACCACACGAATAGACATGATTGCCGTCCAGGATCGGTACACTCCGCGAACCGGGAAACATGACACGTCCGGGAGCGTCATAGGCAAAACTCCAGAGTTCCTTGCCATTGGAGAGGTCCAAACACCGCAGGTTATCACCCACCTTGTCATCCCTGTCGAGCAAGTACACCTTGCCGTCTCTGACAACAGGGCCACCGTAGCCTATGCCAACAGCAACAGTCCACAGCACCTCCGGCCCCTTCTCAGGCCAGGAGCGCAAGAGTCCTTTCTCCGGTGACGTTGAGTTTCTGGCCGGTCCAAGATATTGCGGCCAGTCCGCCGCCACACTGCTGCCAGCCGTCACCATCACAACAACCGCTGCCAACACTACTCTCGCTTTCATTTCTTACTCCTTTTTCGTATGCCTGTGGCTATTTCTGTGTGTCTGAGTTCTTCCGGGTAACCATCGGGACGCCATCTTTGACCTCATCGGCGATCCAAATCTCGTGATGCCACCCTCCAAAGGTCCGCTCGATGACCATGTGGCTCATATCGGGAGCCGACCAACCGCACCAGGCAAAAGAACCGTCGAATATCCGGGTCGCCTGTTTTGTGCCCGTGTCGTAGATCCAGAGCCCTCCCTGCCAATAACGTCCGATCGCCAGCCGCTTCGCATCCGCCGACCAGCAGATGAAAGATAGCCCGTCTCCACCAACCCCCGACCAGGATGCTGCCTCCGACCCATCGGTTAGATCCACGATCCTGAATGCACCGGTCTTCTTTTCGATGAAGGCGACGAATTTCTCATCCGGTGACACCACGGGAAACTGGGTTTCGCACGCGAACACTTCCCTCGGATTCGCGTTGTTCGGATCCGTCGACATGGAATACACCATATTGTCCAGACGGCTGTGGTAGTAAAGCCTCTTGGAATCGCCGGACCAGTTCGGCCAGCCCCCCTTGGCCAGAAACCTTGGACGCTCCGTACCGTCGGCTCTGATGATCCAGATCTCCTCCTGTTTCCACGACTGATGCCTCCCCTCACCCGGCAATGTCAAGTCCTGCATGGACAAGAACTGCCGGTCACGAACGTACAGAATATACTGCCCATCGGGAGACCATGCCGGGTCTTTGCCGGGCACGGTCAACAGCCGGGTCTTGCCCGTGCCGAGATGAAGAATCTCAATGCCGCTGGCGCCAAGTACGCCTCTGCTGTATGCCAACTGGGCGCCGTCCGGTGAGAAGCTCGGATGGAAACCCTCAGCCACGACACGCCTGGCTCGCTCGGCAAGCTGATGGTATTGCCTGGCCGCCGCGTGCATGCTCTCGAAGGCCGTCCCCATCGGCGGTCTGTCCTGAGGGTACCACGACCCTCTCGACCACAGACTGTCGGAAACATACTTGGCTGCCAAACAGTCAAAATGCATCTGGTGTCATTAGGCCGGATTTGAGAATATTGTCGTATTCTGCCTGGGCCTTCTCGTATTGACTCAGGGCCAACAGCACACAGAACAAGTCAAAATGGTATGCCGGGTCACGGGGCTGCATCTGCAGACAGGTCTGCATGTCGGCCAGAGCGTCATCGTATTTCCCCATCCGCATGAGAGTCCGGTGACGCTGGTGGCACAGATCCGCCAAGCGGCTGTCATGCGGCGCGGTCAGACCTATCGCCCGGTTATGATCCGCAACAGCCTCGTTGAGCAATTTGCTGTCGTTTTGGCCCAGCGTCAGTTCACGCCGTGCGATGGCACGAAGCGAAAAACCCGCTGGATTTTTCGGCTGGCTGCCGATCATGACGGATGCCTCTGTCTCCATGTCGTGGTATTCACCGAGTGCGAGACACGTCAGGGCGCGGGCCCGATGGGCATCGTAATTCGCCGGATCCAGTTGCAGGGCCTCTTCCAGCCATCGGAGAGTCTCCTGTACCGTTTGTGCTATTACGGCGCGCAGCAAATAGGCCTCCGCCGTTCTCGGCAGCAATTGTTCCCCGTGCTGCAGGTGAACCTCCGCTTTGTCCTTCAGGTGAGGATCGCGGGCGGCGGACTCCAGATAGATTCGCGCGAGGAGAAAGTGAGCGTTGGCAGCGATTTCAGACCGTTCATTCAGCAGCTTGTACAACTGCTCGACGCTGGCGTCGGGACTTTGCAGCTCCAGCAGTATGCGCGCATTCAGCAGCCCGGCTTCCGGGCCGACAAACCGGCTGGAAAGAACAGGTTTGACTTCGGCCAGCGCCCGCTCATAATCGCCGCTGGTGACCAGATCTTCGACCAATGCGATTATCCGGAGGTCGTTGCTCCGGATGCGCTCGGTTCTGAAGCGTAGGTAAGCGCCGGGGACAAGCAGCAGCCCGATGACAATAACAGCGACGGCCGACCACGTTACGACCTTCGTGCGATTCCTCCGCACGAATTTCTGCAGGCGGTAGATCGTGCCGGGCGATGATGCCGTTATCGGTTCGTTCCGCAGGTGCCGTTCGATATCTTCGGCCAGGGCGTGCACCGTCTCGTACCGGTGCGTCCTGTCTTTCTCCAGCGTCTTCATCACGATCCAGTCCAGATCGCCGCGCATCAGTTTTCTTAGGGCTTCCGGCGCCACCCTGCGGTGCTTGGCGACATCGGTGAGAGCTTCTCCCAGAGTGCTGACTTTGGTGGATGGGCGTGTCGGCTCTTCTTCCCGTATGATCCGTTGCATCTCTCCATAGCCCTTACTCAGCAGGTACTCCGAATCGAATGGTGTTCTACCCGTGAGTAGTTCGTAGAGAAGCACGCCCAGCGAGAAGACATCCGTTCTCGTATCTACATCCAGCCCGCTCATCTCGGCCTGCTCAGGGCTCATATACTCCGGCGTGCCGATCATCTGGGAATACCGAGTGAAGATGGTCTTCTCGGTCAGTCGCTGATTCAGGGCTTTGGCAATCCCGAAGTCAATCACCTTGGGGACCGGCTTGCCATCGTGCAGAGTGACCAAGATGTTGGAGGGCTTGATATCCCGATGAATGATCCCGCGTTGATGGGCATGCTGGACGGCATGGCAGACGGACACGAACAACTCCAGACGTTCCCGCGTCGTTAAGTTGTTGGTATCGCAGAACTTAGTGATCGGTAGCCCTCGAACCAGCTCCATCACGAAGTAGGGCCGTCCCGTCTCGGTCGTCCCCGCGTCCAATACCGTGGCAATATTGGGGTGGTCCATCATAGCCAGAGCCTGGCGTTCTGCCTCAAAGCGGGCGATGACTTGCTTGGTATCCATCCCCAGCTTGATGATCTTCAAGGCAACGCGGCGGCAGATAGGGTGCCTCTGTTCGGCCATGTAGACGGTCGCCATACCGCCTTCGCCGATCTTCTCCAAGAGCTTATAGCGACCAATCTCCGTACCTGTCATGTCCGGGATCGGGGGAGCCTCTCGGGTGGCATTGGGGTCTCTGTCTGATACGTCCATGAACCCCCCGGCCTCACTATCCCACCGGAGCAAGGCATCGACCTCCGCCCGCAATTCTTCATCTCCGGCACAGGCTTCATCCAAATACGCAGCCCGCTTCTCGGGGTCGTTCAACTCCAAGGCATGGTGGAATAGCTCTTCTGGGTTCTGTTCTGGTGCCATCACGAAAGACTCTTCCTGTTCTTATAGCAGCCAAGGTCCTGCATTTTGCCCTTTCTTCAGGACCTGCGCAGATTGGCCGTCAGTTCAATCACGATTCCACAGGAAAAATGAAAAAAATTTGCGGGATCAAGCCGCGGAGCAGACTCTGCCGTAAAGCCAGGCCCGCGCGTAGTTCCAGTGCCGTCTCGCAGTGGCAGGGGAGATATCCAGGAGTCCGGCGGCCTGCTCGAAGCTCAGACCGGCAAAGAAACGCAGTTTGACCAGTTCCGCCTTGATGGGATCGGTCTCTGAGAACTTTGTGAGGGCTTCGTCCAGGGCAATCAGGTCGTCCGGGGATTCATCCGCCATCACATCCGCGCCCATGAAATCAACGCGCTTACGATCTCCACCACGTTTCTTGCTCCTTTTCTTTCGAGCGTGTTCAACCAGGATGCGACGCATAGCTTCTGCCGCCGCGCCGAAAAAGTAGGTACGGCTTGACCAGGCATTGCCATCCGAACCCACAAGACGGAGGTATGCCTCATGAACCAGCGCGGTCGCCTGAAGTGTATGTCCGGGGCCTTCGTTCGAGAGCTTGCGATCGGCCATTTGACGGAGTTCTTCGTACACCGCCGGAAGTAATGCATTGATGGCTTCGGCATCTCCCTGTTCAATCGAATTCAGAATTCGTGTGACATCGGTCATGATTCGTCTTGCATCTGGACGTCATAATGTATTCACAACATGATGTTTATAGTCAGGAGAGGACTCAAATGCAATACTCCCACTTTTCTGGCGCGGTGGCTCAGGTAGTGTCGCTGTGGGAAGGTACGAGGGTGCTCTACAATTCAGGCGCGAGTACAAGCGCCTGTTCGGCGTCAGTCCCAGTCAAGATGCCACGTTCAAGCATGGCGGATCGGGGCAATCTGCCGGGCAGGTGCAGTATGCCCTTGAATCACAGTCTGAACGTCTGCGGTGGATTGCCGCTGAAATCGGCGATGGTCGCCACGGCTCCGTCCAAATAGAAGATCTCGAACATCGGGCTATCCGGCGTCTTGTAGATCGACTTGACGGTGGGACTGGCGTCTTGGATTCTGGCTTTAAGCTCCAGGTCCTTGGAGAATACGACCTTGCCGTTCAGACGCAGCCACGAGAAGTTCTCGCCGGACGCGCAGAACTCGACGTACGGATGCTTCTGCATTTCCTTGCATACGGGCTTCTGATTGGACGTGCAGAAATACAGTCTTCCGCCCTCTTCCAGCATGAATTGGAAGGGACGAACCTTGGGCTTGTCATCCAAGCCGATCGTGGCCGAGATACTGGACTTGGCTCTTGACCAGGAAGTCGCTTACGGCGGTTACGTGCTTTGATACGTTTGGCATGGCTTTGCTCCTTTCTGATTGTCATATGGTTCGTCCACGAACTATCTGCACAAAAAAAAGAACTACTGACTCAAGTTGGCCTCGATCGTGTCCAGTTGCCGAACCAGACGCTCCCGGTCCTTTTCGCTCATGTCGCCATAAAGCTGGCTCCGCAACGCCCGGGAAATCTCCGCGAAGTCCTTCTGGAGCCTGCGGCCCTTGGGGGTCAGTTCCACATAAGTGACGCGGGTGTCCGTTTCACACGGGAACTTGCGAAGGTAGCCGTGTTTTTCGAGGGTACGGATCGTCACGGTCACGGTCGATTTGACCCTGCGCACACTCTCGACCACAGCCTTGATCGGAACGGGCTCGCTCTGTCGCAAGAGAAAGGACAGCACCGGTCCGTGCGCCGGGACAATCCCCTGGATCTTCCGATTCTTCAATTCCTTCTCAATCAGGGCATTGGCCTTCTCCCTGATCCTCGCGATTTGCCCTGCGATGCCACCGATGTCAGCCATAAACCACCCTATGCACCATTCCCATGCTACTGGAACAGAATATAGTTCGTGGACGAACCATTGTCCAGCAAAATATGTTCTCATGTCGCTTTTTCGTGAGATCGAAGAAACGGCCGTGTCAGGCTATTCCACCAGGTCGGGGAGACCGGACTCTTGGGGGTCCCGGTGAGCAGCTCTTCGTACTCCTGGGGCAGCTCACGAGAGATATCCGCGAGCTCTCCCGGCGCCACGGCCTCGCGCAGGACCTTCATGACCGCCCGGCTGCGCTTCACCGCGGCCGGATATCGAACCTCGGATCGGGCCGCCACACGCTGGTAGAACTCCTCCAGACCAAAGCGATGGGGACGGCCCTTCTCTTTGGGGGGACGCTCCATCCATTCGGTGACGTAACCTTTCATGGACTTGGGCAGTTGGGCCGCCAGGTGCCGACGTTCCGTCGGAGAGAGCATCTCGCCGAGCGTCCCGAGCACGGCCCCAGTCGCAGCCGCGGCCTCGTCCGGCGCGGCCAGTTCGGCCTCTCTCTGAACGCGTTGGATGAATTCGTTGTATTCCATGGCCGCTCCTTGGAGAAGTTGCCTGTTCTCAGTTCCCAGTTCCCGCCAGATCGCAGTTCGCGGCCAACTGACAACCGAGAACTGCCCACTGTCGACTGCTTACGTTGTCTCCGGCGCCGCTCTGGGCACGGCCGGCGGATTGCCTACCGTGAGCCGCCGACAGATATCCCGCAGAAACCGGCGGGACTGACGGGCCTCGTCCATAACCGTCTGAGGATTCTTCTTCGCGTCCCCCATCAACTCCAAGATGAGGGCCCCTTGAAATCCCACTTCGTTCAGCTCATGCAACAACCTGTGCCAGTCGATCTTGCCCTGGCCGGGGCACAGGTGCAGATCGTCCTTGCCATGATTGTCGTTGGCGTGGATGAACTGGAGATAGCCCGACATCTTGTACATGATCCGGTGGAGGTCCCCGGAGATGTGCGCATGGCCCGTATCGAGGCAGGTGCCGACCATGGGGCTTTGGATCGCACCGATGATCCACAGCATGTCCTTCATATTGCCGAAGAATAGATGCGGCAGCATGTTCTCCAGGACAATCCCGATCCCGAGCTTGTGACAATGCTCGCTGACTTCGTTGATGATCTCGGCGGCGTGGTTCATCCGTCGGATGCGTTCCTCGGGCGGCGGATGGTAGCTCTTCTCCGGGCCGGGATGAAAGACGAAGTAGCGCACGCCCAGGATGGCCGCCGCGTCCGCCGCCGCGAAGATCTCCTGCCGGGCATGGGCGCGGCCCCCCTCGTCCAGAGAGGTAACGTCGATATCCTCCCGAAACGGCGCATGAAAGGAATAGGCTTCGATCCCTCGTTCTTCGAGGGTCCGCGCGGCCTTCTTCATGGCGTGCTTGTCGTGATAGTCCAAGTGCGTCTTCGAGGAGGCAATCTCGATCATCGAAAAGCCGCCCCGGCAGATCGGCTCCAGGCAATCGAAGAAGTTCATAAAGTAGAAACAGCCGGTCGAAATCCCTATTGGCCAATCGCTCATGGCTCATATCCCTTACTATGGCGGATTGCGGATTGAAGAAGGCGTGCCGTGCTAATCCACAATCTTCAATGTCGTCACCCCCGACTGCGACCCGGGGCCGAACTCTCAATCCTGGTCCCGGCCCAGCCGGATCATGCCGGCGAGCACCCGCGTGTGGAAATCCGCCCGCGTTCCCGCATCATAGACGTACCACAGGTTCAGCCAACGATAGTCCCGCTCGTATTTGGACCGGATCAGGCCGGCGATGTGGCGGGGATGCCAGCCCCGCTCGAGCAGCCCGGCCACAATCTGCCGGACAAAGTCGGGCCTGAGCAAGGCGTCGTTGGGGTTCTCCAGAGCATACCGCGCCATCGGGACCAGCCCATCCAGAACGACTCGATCGTAGGTCAAAGGCCACTGTTCCAGCGGCTCAGGCTCGACCGAGTAGTATTCGTCGTGAAACCGCCGAATCTCGGAATGCAGATACTCGGCGATCAGCCGTTCCATGCCCGGCGAGCAATCCGGGAACGCACCGCTGACCTGAGAGGCCCACTTCGCGGCTTTGCTGAGGTTCCGCATGATGGGGGTAACCTGCTCCGTCTCCCGTCCGCCGGCGGGTACCATCACCATGACCGGCACCCGGCCTTCGATCTCCGGAGTAAGAATGTCCGTGTGCAGCCATGGCTTAAGATAGAGGCTGAACGGCATCCGCACCGCTCGGGTATGCAAGGGGTCGCCGTATTCGCTGATATCCAGTACGATAATCTCCTTGCCCCTCTCCTGCGGCCCCATATCGACGGCTTCGGGCAGAATCGGGATCGGGCAGAAAGGCTGTGCTTCCTCCATGATGCGGTGGGCCACATATTCGATCACCAAGCCCAATCCGGCAAAGGCCCTGCCCATCGCCAGATCGACCGGCTCGCCATCCGGCGGCTGCGGCGCTGCATACGTACGTTGCAGGGCAAGCGGTACCGGACCGATCCGCTCCAAGCTCTGGAACGCCGGACTGGCCGGGTCAACTGTCCATCCGAAATGATGGCCGCGCCCGGTGACAGTGTGCAAAGGCTGCATGCCGGCCTCGGCAAGCACCTCCTGAATAGCACGCAGGACAGGCTCCTGCAACGCGAAGCAGCGCCGGTAATCCAAGAACGGCTCCGCCGGAAAGTCGAAGTTCACGTACTCGATATCAATATCGGCGAAGAGCCATTTCCTATCCCACAAGGAACGCGCCACATCCCACTCATTCCGCAGGAAGAGGTCGAGCTCGTTCGGCCTCTGCATACAGAAGCCCGGCCTGATCGTGTCGAAACATCGGCCGATATAGTAGCAGGTGGCATCGTCAAGGGTCTGGCCGCCCAGAGATTCAATCATCCGGGAGCGGACATCCGGGGTCGCGTAGTACTCTCTGATCTTCATCGAATTCAGATTATCCAAAATGCCCGCCTCCCCTGGCCCTTATTCTCAGCGCCGCTGCGCGGCGTGGCGATCTAAACGCCGTCAATCCCAGATCGCGTCAACGGACCGGTGCGGCTGGCTCGCTGATCCGCTCCAGAACCTCGCCAGCCAACTGCTCCTGTCCCGATTTGACAGCGATATCGCCGATCGACAGAATCCCGACCGGAGTCTGGTCATGGTTTACGACGATCAGCCGCCGGATCTGGTTGTCCTCCATTAGCCGGGCGGCATCTTCCACGCTGTCGTCATCGTAGCAGTACACGACCTCAGAGCTGATGATGTCTTTCACCTGGGTAGAGCCCGGATCCAGTCCCTCGGCCAGGCCGCGAATGACAATGTCCCGATCGGTGAGGATTCCTGCCAAGCGGGTACCCTCCCGCACGGGCAGGAACCCGACATTGAGCGACCGCATCTTCTCCGCCGCCTCGATCAGAGAACTTGTGGCATCGATCATCTCGAAGTCCGTTGTCATAATCTCGCTGACGTTCATATTATCACGCCCCCTTTCTCTCGAGGAGGTCGGTTCCGTTTCCTCAAGTACAGCTTTTCGCAGCCTTGGACTCAACTGCCCCCGGCTGCTCACAGATTCATCCCTTCTTGATTTGTACGTTATGAATTCCTTCCTGATGGTAGGCATTGTTCCATTCGAATATGAGCCGTTACCTCATTGCCCCGGGAATTGCCGTCTCCTACACTGGGGCCTTGGCCTCCATGCAGCCGGCAACCAGCACAACCAACGTGAAAAGGAGAGGTTATGAATACGAGTCAATCTCTTCGGGACATGCTCAAGTTTGGATCGCCGGCCTTCGCAGGCATCCTGGCCTTGGACCAGGGGTTCTTCGGGCAGCAAGGCATGGCGGCGCCCGCGCTTCACAGCGCCTTTGAGGGAACCTATGAGAATGGGGAATACCGCCTGCCCGCGCTCCCGTACGGCTACAACGCCTTGGAGCCCCTCTATGATGAGAAGACGTTGCGCATTCACCACGACAAGCATCATGCGGCCTACGTGAAGGGGCTCAACGAGGCCCTCCAGAAGCTGGAGGCCGCCCGCAAGGCGAATGATTACGGCCCGATCCAGAGCTTGAGCCTGCAAACGGCCTTCCACGGCAGCGGCCACGTCCTGCACACGCTGTTCTGGCACTCCATGAGTCCGGACAAGCCGCAGATGCCGGCCGCCCTCGTCGAGGCGTTGAACGACAGCTTCGGCTCCGAGCAGAACGCCCGCAGTCAGTTTGCCGCCGCCACGAAAGCCGTCGAGGGCAGCGGCTGGGGCGTGCTCGTCTACGAGCCGATGTCCGACAAGCTCCTGGTCCTCCAGTGCGAGAAACATCAGAATCTCACGATCTGGAATGCCGTGCCCCTGCTCGTCTGCGACGTATGGGAGCATGCCTATTACCTCCAGTACCAAAACAACCGCGCCGGCTGGGTGGACAATTTCATGAAGCTGGCGAACTGGACGTTTGCCGCCGCCCGTTTGGAGCAGGCCAAGAACATGATGAGCAAGTAGGAGGGACGAGGTCATGAGAACCGATCCGTCGCGCCGGGACGTGCTCAAGCTCGGATCGCTGGCAGTTCTCGGCTTGTGTGGTTTGGACCGGCAACTGTTTGCAAGTCAGCCCCCGCCGGCGCCTGCCGGCCGGGGAGCATTCGAGGGGGCTTACGAAAAGGGTGAGTACCGCCTGCCCCCGCTGCCATACGCCTACAATGCCCTGGAGCCTCTGTACGACGAGAAGACGCTCCGAATTCATCACGACAAACACCATGCGGCCTACGTGAAGGGGCTCAACGAGGCTCTCCAGAAGCTGGAGGCCGCCCGCAAAGCGAACGACTATAGCTCGATCCAGAGTCTGTGTGGGCAATTGGCCTTCCACGGCAGTGGCCACCTCCAGCACACCCTCTTCTGGCACTCCATGAGCCCCGGCGCACCCCAGGTGCCACCGGGCCTTGCCGTCGCCATGACCAGAAGCTTCGGCTCGGTCCAGAATGCACAGAGCCAGTTCGCCGCCGCTACAAAGGCGGTCGAGGGCAGCGGCTGGGGCGTGCTCGTCTACGAGCCGATGGCCGACAGGCTCCTGATTTTGCAGTGTGAAAAGCATCAGAATTTGACGATCTGGAACACGGTGCCCCTGCTCGTGTGTGATGTGTGGGAGCACGCCTATTACCTCCAGTATCAGAACAACCGCTCCGACTGGGTGAACAACTTCATGAAGTTGGCGAATTGGCCGTTTGCCGCCATGCGGCTGGAGCAGGTGCGAGGAACAACGAAGAGATAAGACAGACAGGGCAGCTTGTCGGTCCGTGCGCGGGCATGTGATGCGAATACCCAAGGCAGGCACAATCGAGATCGTTCCTTCGGTCCTGGCGGCGGATTTCGGCTGCCTGGCGGCGGAAGTGGCCCAGGTGGAAGCCGCCGGCGTCAGAATGATCCAGTTCGACATCATGGATGGCCATTTCGTGCCCAATATCAGCTTCGGACCGCCCATCGTGGCTGCCCTGCGTGGGTACAGCACGCTGGTTTTCGACGTGCATCTGATGATTTCCGAGCCTCGGAGGTATGCGGAGACGTTCGTGCGGGCCGGTGCCGACCATATCACCTTCCACATCGAGACCGTAGAGAAGCCGCTGGATCTTGTGGACGACCTGCACAAAGCCGGTGTAACAGCGGGAGTGGCCCTCAATCCCGAGACTGATGTCCTCAAAATCATCGACGTAGCCCCGTATTGCGAGATGGTCCTGGTGATGACCGTCCATCCGGGGTTCGGCGGCCAGGAGTTCATCCCCGCCATGGCCGACAAGGTCCGGCAGGTGCGGGAATTGGTCGGCCCGGCCATCCGGATCGAGGTCGATGGCGGGATATCGCCCGAAACAGCCCCCCTGGTCGTCTCCTGCGGCGCGGACACCCTCGTCGCCGGCAGTGCGATATTCTCCCAGGCAGATCGACTTGCGGCGATCGCCAGCCTGCGAAGTGCCGTCGAACACACCGAAGCTGTCGTCGGCTGAGGTGAATGGCGAACCGAGCCGGAAGCTTTTTCCTCAGGACTAAGGATTTGGCGTGCCATGTTTAAGTACTTTGCCTACTGCTCCGGCGGAGCCACGGGCGTATGCTGGAGTAGTTATTCGTCATGAACCTTATGCGTTGGGCGCCGCGGACACGGATTTCAGGGCACCATGTTGGAGCTTGAGAAAGGAGTGATGGAACATGGAGTTGTCGAATACAGGCAGTATGACGGGTGAAAGCCTCCAGGTAGATGCGGAACGGCTTTGCCCGGAGTGCGGCGCCGCCATGGTCGAGTTCGACAGACTCACGGAGGACGGGGCGGTGTTCATCTGGTATGCGTGTACGCGCGAAGACTGTACCGGGCAATGGCTATCCAAGAAGGCGTTGCGGATGCGCAGTGTCTGACATCGGTCGCGACTCCTGGGTTCGGGTCCTTCGGGGGAACCCGTCAACTCTTCCATCGTGGAATTACTGCGTCTTGATGTAGAACCGGGTATCTCGCGAGGCCGCCTTCCCGGTGCGTGATTTCGCATACAATGCCGCGTGTGGCACAGCGGCATGGGGCCGAAAGCACAGGAACGGATTGAGATTAGCCTATCGAAACATCTCGGAAGGATTCCCAAAGGCACAAGACTGTCTTTGGGGGATCCGATCGCGGGTTTCGCCGGTACTACAGGGGCAGGGACGCCCCGCCGGGAGGCGGTTTCGCTTATCAACTTCTCTACGATCTGATTGGGGCGGGGACAAACTATGATTCGATCGTGCTGCACCAAAAGTGCGGGACCGGACTCTACCATTCTGGTGGAGGACGAGTCCACTGATATCCGCGTGGACAAGATCCTCGAAATCCGGCGGCAACTGGGAGAGGGAACGTATAGCATTGAAGATCGCCTGGACATCGTCGTCGAGAGGATCATGGAAGACTTGAGGACAGTGTGAAGTCTCAAGTTTGAAGTTCTGGAGTACTGTTGCTTCGAACTGCGCACTTCGAACTTGAAACTTCAAACTTTTACACTGCCAAGCCATTCACATACTCTTCCAGATTCGTGTAACCATCCCCATTTCTGTCTTGAACGCCATCGGCCGGGTTGTCTGGATTCAAGCCGTGCCGCCGCTCCCACTCGTCGGGCATGCCGTCCCCGTCACTGTCGCGGGGAACCGGCCCACTCTGCAAATCGGGCCAGCCGCCCACCTCGGCCTGACTGTTGATGATGTGCCCCTTGCCGCTCGTGACTTCCTCGACAATCCGCCGGTCCACCGCATCGCGTCGCGGCAGAACCGCCCCGCCCCGGGCCAGAACGTCCCGGTAAGCGTCCTTAGCGTCCTGCGTTGTGACCGGGCCGGTCTCAAACGGCCCGGATTGCTTGTACGCCGCGATTTGCGGCCCGCTCCAATCGCGGAAGTCCACCAGAACCCAGGGGTCGCCGGGCAGTTTGTAACCGTAGCAGTTGCCGGCGAAATAGCCTTTGTTGTAGGGTGAGCCTTCCTGATAGGCAATGCCCGTCGGCTTCGAATTGGGCCCCGGCACGAGATAATTGCCCACATAATTGAGCTTCGTCACGCTTTCCTTATCCGCGTTGTAGCCGGCATACGATCCTTGCCAGTTGTAGATCACATTGTTGCGGAAATCGAGCAACAGGCCGTCCGGGTCCTTCTCGTGCGGATTCTGATTGTCGTAGTTGCCGGGCCGCGGATTGCGGTTGCGGTTGTGGGCGTACAGGTTGTGATGATAGCTGTACCGGGCCCCGTGGCAGCCCCGGATCAGGGACCCGAAGCTGTGATTCTTGGGATTGAGTGCCTCCGTGATGAAGCACCATTGCACCGTCACGTCGCTGAGGGACGGCTCGCCCGTCGAGCACGAGAGGACCTCATCCAGACTCCAACTGGCCGAGCAATGGTCGATGATGATCTGATGCCCCCTGCCGATCCCGATGGCGTCGCCCGCCCTGCCCTGATCCCCCAACCGCTGCCGCAGATAACGAATCACCACCTGGTCCGCATAGATCCCCAGCCCCCCATCGCGCAGACAGATCCCATCGCCCGGCGCCGTCTGTCCGGCGATGGTGATGAAGGGATTCCTGATCAAAAGGTCCTTCATCAGCCGGATCGTGCCGGCGACATCGAAGACGACGATGCGCGGCCCCTGCGCCTCCACCGCCTCGCGCAGACTGCCCGCGCCTCCATCTTCCAGCGTCGTCACATGGTACACCTTCCCGCCTCGTCCCCCTCTAGCATACGCCCCAAACCCCTCCGCCCCCGGAAACGCAAGAAGGTTCGTAGTGACGCCGTCAGGCGTTTCTTTCGACGCCCTCACGGGCGCACTGCCAACGAGCACAAACACGGCAACGACACTCACGACACAGACCGGCATTCTCACGGCGTTCCCTTTCAAAAGCGTGCCTTATCATGCCCCAAGGCAACGCCGGGGTCAATCCCGCCTGCCCTTCTCCCTGACGGCAGCGACTCGTTGCTCAAGGAATTGCCGCAGCTCGTCGGTCTGGGCTCCGTGACCGACGGAGTGAGGCTGTTCTACCTGCATTTTAGGGAACTGCCTGATCGAAAGACGGTCCATAACCCGGTCATGCTCAGTAACAAGAAAAGGAAAGGAGACTCAAATGGACTACACACCCGATGCCACGGACAGATGGAGCTTTTCTACGACTACCGCAACAACGTCACGCTCTATCCGGCGTGGCAGGAACTCCTGCGCTCCCAGCAACCCAAGACGATCATCTTCTGGGGTCAGGACGACATCTTCTTCACCCGCGAAGGCGGCGAGGCGTACCTGCAGGACTTGCCCGAGGCCAAGTGCATCGGCTGGATTCCGGCCACTTCGCGGTGGAGGATTGCCTGGACTACATCGCCGCCCACATGCATCGCTTCTATGACGAGAAGATGGCCGCCCGGCCCCGGGTCGAGGCCGTGGCCGCGCGCGGCGGCCGCAGATAGGCGAGCGGCGGCAGGCTCCGGAAGGTCTGCCGGCAACAGGAGGCTCTGCGAAGCGACTCAGGCACGGGCAGATGGGTTCCCAATCGCGATATGCGCTGTCCATGCTACTTGACGAAGCCGAGCTTGGCGGGGAGCCACATCGAGATTTCCGGGATGAAGGTGCACAACAGCAACGTCACGATCATCGCGACGAAGAACGGCAGGATGGGACGCATGACTCGGGTCACGGTGGTCTCGGCGATGCCGCAGCCGAGGAACAGGCACGTGCCGACCGGCGGCGTGCACAGGCCGATGCACAGGTTCATGATCATGATAATCCCGAAATGCAGCGGGTGCATGCCGAGCTTCTGGACCACCGGCAGGAAAATCGGCGTGAAGATCAGCACCGCCGGCGTCATGTCCATGAAGCAGCCCACGATGAGCAGAAATGCGTTGATCAGCAGCAGCAGGATGACCTTGCTGCTCGTCCAGCTGACGAGGGCCGCGCTGATGTCCTGCGGGACGCGCTCCGAGGCCAGGACCCAGGACATCGCCATGCTGGTCGCGATCAAGAGGAACACCACCGAGGTCGTAACGCCGGTCTGGAGCAGAATGTTGGGCAGGTCGCGGACTTTCACTTCCCGGTACACCACGACGGCCAGGATGAACGAGTACAACACGGAGACCGCCGAGGCCTCGGTCGGCGTGAACCAGCCCAGCAGGATGCCGCCGATCACGACGAAAATCATGAACATGGCGGGGATGGCCCGCAGGAACCGGACCAGGCTCTCTCCCAGAGTGAACGTCTCGCCCTTACCGTAGTTGTTTCGGATCGAGACGATGGCGCTGGCGATCAGCAGTCCCACGCCGACGAGGATGCCGGGCAGATAGCCCGCCATGAAGATGGCGGCAATCGAGACGGACCCGCCGGTGGCAAGCGAGTAGACGATCATGATATTGCTCGGCGGGATGAGCAGCCCGGTGGTGGCGGCCGTGATCGTCACGGAGGCGTTGAAGTCCCGGTGATAGCCCATCTTGTTCATCAGGGGGATCATGAAGCCGCCGATGGAGGAGACCGCCGCCGTGGCGGAGCCGGAGATCGCGCCGAACAGCATGCAGGTGACAACATTGACGTAGGCCAAGCCGCCGCGATAGCGTCCGGCCAGGACGTTGGCGAAGTCGATCAACCGGCGGGCGATGCCACCATAGCCCATGAGCAGGCCGGACAGAACGAAAAACGGAATCGCCAGCAGCGAGAAACTATCAATCCCGGTGGCCATGTTGTGGGCGACCGCCGTGAACGCGGGGACGCCGCCCATCGCCAAAAAACCGAGCACGGCTGCAATGCCCATGCAGAATGCCACCGGCACGTTGATCAGCAGTAGCAGGAGGAAACTGACAGTCAGGACCAGGATGGGCAGGTTCATACGATATCCCTCCCCACGGCCGATTCCGGACCGGGTCCCGCGGGCGCGGTTCGGAATTGGGCGACCCTCTCAACCAGGCCGATGACCGCGTAAAGCGTCAGAAAGAAGCCGCTGATCGGGACGGCGAGGTAGACATAGCCCACCCTGACCCGCAGCGCCGGTGATTCCTGCCCCAGCTCCAGCATGCTGGCCACCAGATCGATGCCGCCGACGATCATCACCAGGAAGGAGAACGCCGCGACAGAGAGAAAGACGATCATCTCCGTGAAGACTCTGGCACGGGCCGGCAGCTTGCCGACAAAAAAGTCGATGCCGAGATGGGCCCCGCGGCCCAGCGCCACGGCGGCCCCGAGCAGCGCGACCCAGATCAGCATGAACGTCGCCAGCTCTTCGGTCACCGTGCTGGGATCGCGCAGAACCAGCCGCGCGAAGACCTGCCACAGGACATCCAGAACGAGGACCGCCACGACGACCATGACCAGCACTTCCAGCGAACGATCCAGGACCTTCTTCACAATCTGGAGGACTCTCATTGCACCTCCTGGATCTGCCGGATGAGGTCGCCGATCTCGGTGCCCTCGAACTCCTTCCAGACGCTCTGCACCGATTCGCGGAACAAAACCTTGTCCGGTTGGACGACCTGGGCGCCGGCCGTCTGTACGATCTTGAGGTCCGCCTCCTCGGCCTCGGTCCAGATCTTCCGCTGGTACTCGACCGACTCGTCCACCGCCTCCTGCAGGATGCGCTGTTGTTCGGCAGAAAGATGATTCCAGACCCTCACGCTGATGATGAGTATATCGGGCAGCCGCGTGTGCTCATCGAGACTGTAGTACTTGCAGACCTCGTAATGTCGCGAGGTCCGCAGCGAGGGGGTGTTGTTCTCCGCCCCATCGACCACCCCCTGATCGAGGGCGGTGTAGAGCTCGCCCCAAGGGATCGGGGTGGGCGAGCCGCCCATCGCCTGGACCATCTTCATGGACATGATGCTGCTCTGGACCCGGATCTTCATGCCGGCCAAGTCGGGGGGCTGGTTGATCGCCCGAGCGGCGTAGAAGCTCCGGGCCCCGGCATCGTAGTAGCACAGGCCCCGCAACCGCTTCGACTCGCCCGACAGCAGGAGCTTCTTCCCGATCGGGCCGTTGCAGACCTTCCAGAAATGCGCGGCGTCGCGGAAGAGATAGGGAATCCCGAAGACCTGCATCTGCGACACGAACCCCTCCATCGGGGCGCTGGAGGTCTTGGTCATCGCCAGGTAGCCCAACTGCAGGGCCTCGATGCACTCCTTCTCGTTGCCGAGCTGCTCGCTGGGGAAGATCTCGACCCGCATCCGGCCCCCCGACTTCTCCCGGACCTTCTCGGCCATGAAGACCATCGCCTTGTGGACCGGGTGCGTGGTGTCGAGCCCATGCCCGAGTTTGAGAATCACTTGAGATTGCGGATTGCGGATTGCGGATTGCGGATTCGGTGCCGAGCCCGCAAGTCAATCCGCCCATCGCGAGGGCGAATGCTGTCCAACCGACGAGACTGTGTAACCTCATGGCACTCCCGGACCAAATCCACCAAAAAGGTCGAAGACGAGCCAACCAGCAGGGAATGGTAAGCTGCCAACGCCGAATCGTCAATCGGGATGGCCGAATATTCCTTCCGGCAGGGACACAACGCGCGACAGAGATTTGGCGCAGTCCAAGGTGATCTGGTAGCAGCCATCGTTACGAAGCCTTACGCACGTCAGGTGCCGCGATGTCCATGGCGTGGCACGCTACATATTCCCCGAGGCATCTGGCGCGGGGTAGAGAACGTCTGACAGATAGAAGACATAGAAAAGGCAAAGACCGTCCAGCCCAAGGAGAGAACGTGAACTGCGACGATGAGCCAAGTGGGCCACCGGAACGGCGACTCAACGCCAACGGCCAGATGGCCGAACAGCAGCATGAGAGGAAAATGAACCCATCACAAGGGATCCGTCCAGCACGTCCAGTGTGGCCAGATGAAGTACGATGTGATGCAACTGCCAGGAAGCTAAGGCTGAAAGCCAACATCCCGTAGCGATCAGCCAGATACGCCGCCCGACCAATCGTGCCGTCTCGTCAAGTACAGATTGATTGCTCATAATGTTCCTCAAGATGCTCTGCAATTCCAAGGTACAGATTACCCCGAATCCCGCGCGGGTGCGCAACTGTACTTTTCGTCATCCCGCCTTGACGCTGAGGCTTGCCCAAGGCCAATGCTTCGCTCAGCCGCAACTCTCGCTTCGCTGCTGCGACGATTCGGTCGATCTCCCGTGACAGGGCCTCATCCAGAGGCCGAGACTTGGTGAGTGGCCAGGATGCCGCTTACGCGTCCCCGCAGCCGGTCGCCGAAGGAGGTCGCGCCTTCGCTGTGCCAGAGATCGTAGGGCTGGCGCGTCCAGGTAGAGCCCGGCAGCCATAATTCTTCGCGGAAGTGGCGAACCGTGTGGTCCTCCGCCAGGAAGTTGCCGGCGGGGCCTACGGAGTGAATGACATCGGTCGCCAAATGCTCGGCGCCCACGGCAAAGCCCCGCGCGATTCGCTTGATATAACTCATCATCTCATCATCGAAGGCCAGCCACAGGAGGCTGCCCGCGTGGTCGGTGCCGCAGATGCCGCAGTGGCCGAACGTGTCCGCGCCGGCGAGAACGCCCAGCAGGAGCGTGGCGGCTTTCTCCATACCGGCCTGGGCGTCGGGGAGCTTTGCGTCGGTCAAGCCCACGTTGATGTAGACCGGGAAGCCATACGAGTGGGCGATCTGGACCATGGCGACCGCCATCAGCCCCTGTTCCGGCGAGCCGAACGAGCAGATGCCGGTGCGCGGGTCCATGATGTGCGGGATACCGCCGTACGTGATCGGCGTGCCCGGGGCGAGCAGTTGTGCGATCACGATGCCCGCCAGGATCTCCGCGTTCTCCTGGGCCAGGGTCGCCGCCAAAGTGCCGGGGGCTGTGCCGGCCGTCATCGCCATCGGACCGATGCTCACCGGCTGGCCGGCTTGGGCGAATTCCTTGACGATATCGAGGCCGTCTCCCGGCAACTGTAACGGGCTGATCGGCTCCAGAAACGCCTCGACCATCGGCTGAGTCCGCAAAGCCGCGTCACCGCCCGCGATGGTGCGGTAGATTTCCAGAATGTAGCGGGCCGTGGCGCCGTTCCGCACCCAGCAGCGGCTGGGCTTGGTCGTCCCTTTGACAAGCTCGGCCGTGAGCGCCACGTCCCGGTACTTCTCCGACATCGTTTCCGGCTGGGCCATGGCGCCCACGATCGTGATATTCTCCAACGCGTCGCCGAGGCGAATGGCATCCTGCGTGTCCTGAATTGTCGCGGGACGGCGTTGGCCGGTTTCCAGATCAATCCAGGCAAATTGTCCCGGGCTGGACATCAGCACGAGAGCGCCGTAGCCGAAGCGAGCGGTCCGGTTCTTGTCCCGGCCGTACAGCACGTATTGCTTGCCGGCCCGGTCCACGGCATCCATCACGAGCTTCTCGGACAGGCGGGCGATCTTGCGAGGGGCATCCACCTGGGCGCCGGCCTCGCCGAGCAGGCGCAGCATTTCCTCGTGGTGCACCATGACGCCGGTGTCTCGCAGAATGACAAGACTGGCATCCTGGATCGCTTCGATCTCGGATTGCGATAGGATTTGCAGTGGTGGTATCCTTGCCATGATTTGCTCCCTCAGGTCACACATCCGCCCGCGACCCGTAGCATGGGCGTCCCGCCCATGAGTAGCACAGCCGTCCCGGCCGTGAGTACCACGAGCATCTCGCCTGTGGATGCTCCTGGTATTCATGGGCGCGCGCCCATGATACTCACGGGCAAGATGCCCGTGCTACTTTGGTTTGAACCATAGGTCGATGGGTCTCCGGACGTTCTTGGGGCGGAACGGCAGCTCGACCTTGCGGCCCAGTCCCGCCGACTGGTAGCCGGCGCACAGCACCTCCTGCACCAAACGGCCGTCTTCGCCGGTGGCTTGGGGCTCCTCTTTGCCGCGCACGCACCGCGCGAAGTGGTGCATCTCCTGCGGGAAGCCGTAGTTCCACAACTCCCCGAAGACGGGATACGTCCAGCCCTTGGTCGTCGGGGCCTTCTCCACAGCGTAGCCGTAGCCGTGCTCGCTGTAGGTCGGCAAGGCGTTGCCCATGTGCAGGTCGGCGTAGGTGACGCCGCCCTCGCCGTAGACCTCGATGCAGTCGTCCATACCGCCGCGCCGGGCCCAGCTATCCTCGATCATGCCGACCGCCCCATCCTCGAATTCGAGGATACAGATCGAGTTGTCCTCGCCCTTGGTCTTGCCGCCATGAACATAGGTGCCCATCTGGCAGTAGACCGTCTTGATCTTCGGCCGGCCCAGGAACCAGTGGCAGAACGCGATGCCGTGGCAGCCCATGTCCATGAACACGCCGCCGCCCGATTTCTGGACATCCCAGAACCAGTCCGCGTGCGGGCCGAAATGCTTCTCGCTCTGCTTGATTAAGTACACCTTGCCGAAGGCGCCCTGGTCAGCCATTTCCTTGGCCTTGACGTACTTGGGCGTGAAGAACAGCTCTTCCGCGTACATCAGCAGGACGCCCTGCTTGCGGCACGTCTTGATCATGCGGTCCGCCTCTTCCAGCGTCATGCACAGGGGCTTTTCGCAAACCACGTGTTTGCCGGCCTCGGCAATATCGATGGTCATCGGGGCGTGCACGGAATTCGGGGCCGTGATCGTCACCATTTCGATGTCCTTCTCGGCCAGCATCTTGCGGTAGTCGGTGAAGATCCGCGGAATCTTATACTTCTGCGCGAGCCGCGCGGCATTGCCCGGGGTGGGCGAGGCGATGGCGACAACCTCTGCCTCATCCGGCATCAGACGAAACGACTCCGCGTGAATCTCCCCTTCAAACCGCGACCCGATGATCCCAACTTTCACTCTTCCCTTACTGGCCATGTTCAAGGCACCTCATTGAAGCAAGTGTTGGGTTCTATGCATGTCATTGCGAGCGCAGCGAAGCAATCCCTAACCGCTGTGATCAAGATTGCTTCGTCGCTGCGCTCCTCGCAATGACATTCTTCACACTTCCAGCTTCACACTTGAAACTCCCTACAACATCCACCCCTTGCGATACTCGTAGTGCAGATACTGATTCGCCTCGGGCAGATTCGTCACCTTGAGGTTCTCGCTGTCCCAGACCAGTCGCTGGCCGCCCATGCGAACGCAGACGGTTCCCAACAGCACCGCCTCCGTCAGCGGGCCCGCGAAGTCGGCGAAGCTCGACCCCGTGGGCGTGCCTTCCTTACAGGCCTTGATCCACTCCTGGTGGTGGCCGATCGAGCGCGGCAGGGTCTTGGGCGGCCGCTGATAGGCCTGCATCTTCGCTTCCGGGATCAGGCGCGGGCTGTTGCCGCCCCAGCCTTCCACGTACATCGTGCCCTTGTCGCCGACGAAGATCAGGCCATCTTCGCGCGACAATTCGCGATCCGGCTCCAGCTCGGGCGGGCGCGGCGGCACGATCCCGCCATCATACCAATGCAGCCGGACCGCCGGCATATCGCCCCGGGCGGCGAATTCATAATGGACCATCGAGGCCAAAGGCAGGGTCTCATTGTTGAACAGTGTCGAGCTGGCTTCCACGCTGAGCGGCGCGCCCAGCTTCAACGCCGACCAGACCGGGGCCAGGTTGTGGATGCCCATGTCGCCGAGCCCGCCGGAACCGAAGTCCCACCAACCGCGCCAGCGGAACGGAGCATACGCAGAATGGTACGGCCGAGAAGGCGCTGGGCCCAGCCACAGGTCCCAATCCAGCGTCGCGGGCACTGCCGGCGTATCCTTGGGCCGTTCCACCCCTTGCGCCCAGTAGAGAGGCGGCTTGCCGCTGTGGGTGGGCCGATCCGACCACGCATGGACTTCCCGCACGGGGCCGATGGCGCCGTCCCAGAGCCACTCGTTAATCAGGCGGTTGCCCTCGAAAGCCATGCCCTGGTTGCCCATCTGGGTCGCGACCTTGGCCTCGCGGGCCGCCTTCGCCAGCGCGCGGGCCTCGTACACCGTCCGGGTCAGCGGCTTTTCGCAATAGACGTGCTTCCCCAGCTTGATCGCCGCCATGCTGACGATGGCGTGGTTGTGATCGGGCGTCCCCACGACCACCGCATCGATGCTCTTTTCCTTCTCGAACATGATGCGGAAGTCGCGGTACTGTTTCGCCTTGGGGTACTGCTTGAACGTGTGGGCGGCGTAATCCCAATCGACGTCACACAGAGCAACGATATTCTCGCTGCTGACGTCGTGCAGATCGCTGCCGCCCTGGCCGCCGATGCCGACGCCGGCGATGTTGAGCTTCTCGCTGGGCGGCGTCCCTCCCGCCCCACCCAGAACGTGTCTGGGCACAATCGTGAACGCCGCTACACCGGCACCCGCACGCAGCAGAGTCCGACGGGACACGGCGGCCTGATGGATGTGCACGCGCTTCCCAGTAGCCTTCATAGACCCACCTTTCCCAAGAGCCGATCACCAGTTATCAATCACCAATCCAGCGGCTTAGAATACCGGAGCGCATGCCGCTCTTCAATGACTTTTCGGCAAGGGTCACGGAGACGATCCGGAATGGATTCTCGCTTGTAATACCCTGCCTCTGAGGGTAGTATCTTGGCAGAACGCTGGAACGTCTTATGCGAAAAGAGGCGTTGGAGTTTCACGATCTGGAAGATGAGGTCGAAAATGAGCGTAGCGTGGAGAAACCACATTGAAAGCGATCCGAAAGTCCTGCGGGGTAAGCCGCGTCTCAAGGGCACCAGGATCCCCGTAAGCCTGATTCTCGGTTACCTCGCCGCAGGGTACAATCCAGAGCAAGTCATCGCGGAGCTTCCTGACATCAATCAAGTGCAGATTGCCGCCTGCTTGGACTATGCCCGTGAACTGGCGGAATTCGAAGTCGCTGTCTGAGAAGAGAGGGAGAAAATCCATGAGCTTTGGGCATGCGTTGTACTATCCGCGTAGCAATCTCACGAATAGGAACTGGCTGAAGTACGCCGTGTTATATTGGGACAAAATCAGCCGCATCGTACCTCCGTCAGTCCAAGCCGCAGACAGTGAAGACGTAATCTGACTGCGTTCTGAAATGGGTTTTGTCGAAAACCACAGACCGGAACAGTGGAATGTTTCTCGGGCTGCGCAGGACTCCTTTGAGTAGTGTGCGCGACACTCAGACAACGTCGAAATGCGCGAATACTCTGAACTCCGATATCGAGTCCCGGCGTTTCTGCATTATCCCTTCCGTCGACACCCAACGCGACGCGGTGGACTTGCCGATATTCTCCCTGCGGCGGTATTGACGGTTGTATCGTCCTTGCGTTCGACTACGAGGAGAAACTCATTGACCGAAAATGCTGGAAACAGTGTATAATCAGTTGCGGCAGCGGATCGTCCCAACTGCGGGCTGTCCGCGAGCTCTGTGTTAGCTGCAACGAAACCTCACGGGAAAGGTGAATTGAAATGGCAATTCCTAAGCACCGATTCGTAGTTGACGATAACGGGGAAAGGACAGCCGTTATATTGGATATCGGGGAATACCAGAAACTGCTTGAGGAGGCGGAAGAACTGGAGGCGATTCGTGCGTACGATGCCGCCAAGGCGGCGGGCGACGAAGCGATTCCATTCGAGCAAGCCGTCACAGAGATCGAGCGGAATCGGCGATGACCTACGCAATCACTATTTTGCGGCGAGCACAAAAGGAGCTTTCGAATCTGCCGCAGGAACCCTACCTTCGGGTGCGAGACGCCATCAGAGAACTTGCGGAGGAACCAAGGCCGCATGGATCGAAAAAGCTGGCCGGACGCACAGGATGGCGGATCAGAGTCGGTTCCTATCGTGTGGTCTATGAAATCGATGACCCCAATCACGCAATCACAATCATGCACATCGGTCATCGGCGAGATGTGTACAGATGACCGCCTCATGCGACCGTTCGCTCCACCGGACGCGCATAGACATCGCGCCGGTGACCCCGTATGTGGGGGCGATTGATTTCTGGGCCACGCACATCGTTCAGGCATAGAAAATGGCTCTCACCTATACAAACCGAAAAGGTACAACGTACTCCCTTTGCCGGGGCGTTACCCAAACGGGCAAGACCCGCTACTTCTTCGCGCGGGAGCCTGTGGGCGAACCCGTGGAGAAAATCCCGGAAGGGTATGAGATCAGCGAGAGCGTCAATGGTATCGTGTCGCTTGTGAAAGTGCGCCCGCGCTTCTCCTTGAGACGGAGATTCGCGTGGTGAAGCACGCTCTGGAGAACCATCCCCGCGCCAGGCTGTATCGCGTGGAGGTCAAGGCCAAGCAGATCACGATTCATGAGTACGCGGGCACCGATCCGCGGGAAGTGGTCCAGGACTGGTCCGAACGATTCGGCTTGCCCGGGTTCTCCAATGACCGTCTCGCGAAATTCGAGGCAGAGAGCCTGGCGCGTGGGCAATTCGCGCCAGTCTTGCGCTTCACACTCATCGACGGCCAGAAGCGCCGCTTCAAGGCGGAGCGCATGTGCTATCTCGGCAGCATTGACGATTGGATCGCCATTGCGTTCGACAAGCCGATAGAGGAGCTTGCCCGCTCACTGATCCCCGCCCTGGGGTCGGATGAGTTCTTTGAGCTTTTTTAGCAAACCACGCCGGACCTACGGATCGCTACGCTCGACCATAGAGGCTGTCAAGGACCTGGGCTCCGGCTCTGTGCTCCTCGGCTTCGGGGTCGAAGCGACGGTTTTTGCGCAGGTTGCGACCCCAGTCCACGACGGTCCGGTCACCCCTGACGGTGGGCTGCCTCTCCATAGGTTTCGCACTCGGTCCCGACAAGAGGCGTAATACAGGTAATCGGGCACGAGTTTAGGTTTGTGGTGTCCGGCCTCTGGGGATAGGAATGGCACTGAGCGAGGAGAACGATATGAAAATCGGCATCCTGGGATCGGGGGACGTGGCCAAGGCGCTGGCCGGCGGTTTTCTGGAGCATGGTCACGATGTGATGCTCGGAACGCGCACGCCCGCCAAGCTCGCGGATTGGACGGCGCAGAATCCCAAGGCCCGCGTCGGCAGTTTTGCGGAGGCGGCCAGATTCGCCGAGCTGGCTGTCCTGGCGGTCAAAGGCACGGCGGCGGCCGACGCGCTGCGTGCCGCCGGCGCCGCGAATCTCGCTGGGAAAGCCCGTGATCGACACGACCAATCCCATTGCGGACGCCCCGCCTTCCAACGGCGTGTTGAAGTTCTTCACCAATCTCGACGAGTCCCTGATGGAGCGGCTGCAGCGCGAGTTCGGCAAAGTCCGCTTCGTCAAAGCGTTCAACTCCGTCGGCCATGCGTGCATGGTGAATCCGCAGTTCCAGGGCGGCAAGCCGACGATGTTCATCTGCGGCAACGACGAGTCGGCGAAGAAGATCGTCCAGGGAATCCTGGATCAGTTCGGCTGGGAAACGGCGGACATGGGCAAGGCCGAGGCGGCCCGTGCCATCGAGCCGCTGTGCATGCTCTGGTGCATCCCCGGCTTCCTGCGCAACGACTGGAGTCACGCGTTCAAGTTGTTGACCCGGCCATAGAGGCGGTCGAGGACTTTGGCCCCAGAGCCTCCGCCAGCCGGACGCCATAGTTCCACACCCCGCCGACCGCATCGGTGGTCATAAGAACCGGCATTTTGCCCTTCGGATCCGGGTTCATCGCGAGCGTTTCGCCGCCGTTTCCCGTTTTACGAGCTTGTTGAAGTTCACTTGCGAATCGTCTTAGGATCGGTGGTTGTCTTCGACAAATGCCTCGACATGGTGAATACTCCCCGGCCGATTGGGTCGGCCATAAATGCCATCGAGGACTTCTGCTACGGCGATATGCTCCTGGGCTTCGGGGTCGAACCGCGGGTTGCGCCGCAGCTTATGGGCCCATTCCACAGCGGCCCGCCCAAACCAGGGATCGGGCGGCTCGGCGAGGGCTACCGCTTTCGTGCCCGAACACAAGCGCGTACGAAAGTCATAGAACGAGCCATTGATATTCTCGACCTGGACGGACCCGCGCTCTCCGCAGAACCGGGCCGCGATCACGGCGTCACAGCCCGCGTGCAAATTCCAGGAGCACTGCAGGGCGATGCCGGTATCGTCTTCGGTCAGCAATTGGGCCGTCGCGAAATCCTCCACGACGGCGCTGTCTCTCTTGAGCAGCACCCCTTTGTTGTACAGCCGGCTGCGGGTCTCGACGATTTGCGGAAAGCCCAGGGTCCAAAGGGCCAGATCGACCAGATGCACGCCCAGGTCGATGACACAACCCCCGCCGGCCAGGCGACGGTCGTAGAACCAGGCCTTGCCCGGGCCGTAGGCGTTGTGGAACACCAACTCCGAATGAAAGACGCGGCCAATGCGGCCCGTGCACACGGCGTTGCGCACAATGAGACGGCTCGCGTCCAGCGATAGGACAGATCCACGCCGAGCAACCGGTCGGCCCGACGAGCGGCTTCGACGACCCCGCGCACTTCGGCCGCATTGCGGCCCAGCGGCTTCTGGCAGAACACGGCCAAGCCCCGCTGGAACGCCGCGATGCACTGCGGGGCATGCAAGGCACTGGGCGTGGCAATCACCAGGGCATCCAGATCCTGCGCCAACAGGTCCTCGAAGCTGTCGAATACCTGAACCGCCGGAACGATCTCACGACAGGCGCGGGTACACGTCTCGTCCGGGTCCGTCACCGCAAGAATGTCCACCGACGCGCTCTGGGCCAGAGCCGTCAGACGGTTGCGTCCGATCCAGCCGACGCCGGCAAAGCCCAATCTCGGCGTGACGCGTGCCGAACGAACGGTCTGTTCGACCATTTGTTCCATGGCGGTATCAGTCATAACACACCCAGCCTTTCAAGAATCCCTCCGGACGCTCCTCCATACCATTCACTCCTTTGGTTGCAGGACATCCGGCTGCACGTTTTCCAGAATCCAGTGATAGAGTCGCGGCACGCCCCGCCGGGCCGCGACTTGCGGTGTCCAACCGGTCGCCTGCGAGAAGCGGCGGATGTCCGAGACGTAGTACGGCTGGTCGCCTTTCCGCCGGGGGCCGTAGCGAATCTCCGGCTGCACGCCGGACAGCTCCGATAACTGCTCGATCACTTCGAGCAGACTGACGGTGTTGTCCGGGCCGCCGCCGATATTGAACGCCTTGCCGGCCACCTCCCGGATGTGCTCCATGGCCAGGAGCAGGGCGTCAAGCAGGTCGTCGATATACAGGATGTCACGGACCTGCCGGCCGTCGCCGTAGAGGGTCAGCGGACTGTCGCGCAGCATCTGCAGCGCGAAATGAGCCACCCACCCCTGGTCTTCCGTCCCCAGTTGACGGCGGCCGTAGATACAGCTCATGCGAAAGACGACGCCCGGCAGCCCGTACATCCGGGTGTAGTCCAGGACGTACTGATCCGCCGCCCCTTTGGAGCAGCCATAGGGACTGCGGAAGTCCAGCGGCCGTGCTTCGCTGATGCCGGACATGCGGGTGCCGTGATCGCGCGGCACGTGCCGCTTGCCACGCGGAATCAGCTCCACGTCCTGCAGGTCGCCGTAGACTTTGTTGGTGGATGTGAAGAGCACCGGCGGCAGCGGGTCCTGTTGACGGGCCGCCTCCAGGACGTTCAGCGTCCCCTGCAGGTTCGTCGCAAAATCGTCGGCGGGATCGGTGAGGCTGGTCGTCACCGCTACCTGGGCGGCGAAGTGAAAGATGCCCTCGCAGCGGGCGGCCAGCTTCTCCACGAGATCTTTGTTGCGGACGTCGCCCACGTGGACCTCCAGGAGGTCCCCATAGGTGTCCCAGAGATACCTCACGTTGTGCTCGGCCCCGAGGCGGGATAGATTGTCCAGAATCCTCACCGGCCGGCCCAGGCGCAGGAGGCGGTCCGCCAGGTTCGATCCAATGAATCCCGCGCCGCCGGTGATCAGCACGGGCCGACGGGGATAGAGATGGGGAGTATGGTTGGCGCCATAGTCGCTCACCTGTCGGACCCCTTCTATCCCTTGTGACTTCCAGAGACGAAAGAGCAGTCTGGGCGTGCCGTCCGACTCCAGCAGTCCGGAATGCCGGCCCAACGCATGGTCGACGCGATCGGTCCAGCGCGATGACGGCGGCCGCGAATCCTGGAGATGGGACCAGTAGACCCGCTGCACATCCGCGTTCAACAGATCTGTAAACACTTCGCATTGCGCGAATTCATCGTAGTTGTCGGTCGAGCAGCCGGCGCCGGTGATCCAGAGTTGAGCGTTGCGGTAGTGCTCCGCCAGAATGCGTTTGGCCTCGCGCACGACCTCGGGCCAGCCCCTCAGACGGCTCAGCGGAGCCGCCGGATCATCCTGTAATCCGACCGCATCCGCAAAGTCGACGGCACCATTCTCGCACAGGAGGGAAAGCCAGCCCAGATCGCCGGCCCGCAGGCCGCCGAGCACAGTCTTGATGCCCCTTTGCCGGCACCGGTAGGCAGCCGAGGCAATGACCTGGGAGAAGATATGCCCCCTGGGGTCCAGCCGCCAATCCCAGATTCCCGGATGGGCCGGCTCGCTCGGCAATTCGATCCATTCGAACGTGGCGGAGAGATCGTCCGTCAGCTCGTCGAGAAAATCGGCAAAGGCCTTCGGGTCCTCCGGCGGGATGGACACAGGGGCTCCCATCTCGTCAGACGGAGGCGTGTAGATCAGCGCCGGCAGAACTGTGAATTGCTGCGACAACGATCGCCATCAGCCACTGGTACCACTCGCGGACACCGGTTTCATGCCAATCCGCCCAGGCCATCTCGATTCGGATGTGGCGCACTCCCAGCGACGCGAGGGCCCGCATGCCGGCCTTCACCCGCTCCTGCTCGCCCGGTTGGAAGTGCCCGGTCATCCCGAGGATGGGAGTACGGGTCTCGGAGGATGGAGGACAGAGCACAGAGGACGGATCGCCTCGATCACCTGCCATCAGGCTTCCCTCTGCCTTTTGTCTTCCATCTTCCGTCTTCCATCCTCGGAGCTCTTCGGTCATAGGGTCAGTCCTCTCCTTTCGAGCTCCAGGGCCGCCACGTCGAAGGCATTGGTCCTGCCGATCATCAGGGCCATCTGCTCCCGGTCATGCTTGCCCAGGGCGTGGATGGACCACAAACCGGACCGCTTGGTCTCGACCGTCGGGACGGGCTCCAGCGGCTGACCGCGCTCGTCCACGAGATGCGAGCCAATGAATCCTGCGCCGGTAATAAGGACTTTCCCGCTCATCTATGGCATTACCCCCGCCTCCCCCTCACTCCTGATGTCCGCATCGTTGGTGATCGTTGTACCGAACCGCCGCGGCGCAGGCACCGGGACTCTCGGCCCGCCGCCCAGTCAAACATGATGACGATAGTGCATATCCGCTATTCACGAAATGGGCAAATGCCTGATAGCCCCGTCTCCAAATCCTTATCCGCCCAGGCCATGGGCCTCGGCCGCCCGCGGACCGTCCCACGACGCGGCCGTCCGGCATGACACGTAGGCAAATGCGAGACGGTAATCAGGCGATCCCCTATGGAGGATCGGCTCCCGTCCGCTATTGCTGGTGGACTCATGGTTCCCGGGATCTCCCTGATCACGAAGCGATGGCGCATTTCGCGCGGTTGTTCCGGATGGATCTCGAGCCGGCGCGACTCGGGACATCTCTTCCGCCAGGGCCGCGATACCTGTGGCCGCCGCCCGGTGAGGATGCGGTGGCTCCGATTGTTGACCGACAGCGAGCAGAAACGGCAGTACCTGACCCGTCATGTACGAGCTTCGTCGCTGATCTCCTGTCCTTGGCGCCCGCCGCGTCTCTTCAAGTGTTCGCGTCGGCGGCGTCGATGGCCCGACGAGCCCGTTCTTCCGCGTCCAGCTCTTCGCCCAGGCGCACGCTGTCAAAATCGCCGCGCAGTGCCTTCAGGGTATAGCGCTCGTGATTGATCTCGCGCGCGGTGCGAATTCCGAGCCGCCGCAGCAGCGACGCCGGCGGACACCAGCCCTGCACCGCGTGCTGCACGAGAAACGCGGCGGCCGCCGCCGGCAGGATGAACCACCGGCTGCGGAGAACGCCGAAGACCAGGCCCATCAGGGACAAGACGCCCGCATTCGCCTCCAGGAGCCGCTCGATGTCCCATTCCCGATCCAGCTCCGCGAGCCGGCGGTCGATCTCTTCCGGCCGCTGCGCGAAGTACAGGACACGGGCCTGGAGATCGCGGCGAATCTGCCGGTTGATCTCTTCCGGCGTCTTCTCTTGCATCCGCGCTTCCGCGCGTCTGGCCACGTAGGGCTGCGACCGCGCTTTTCACTTTGGCTCCCGATCTCCTCGGCCCGGTCTTTGACTTCGTCTCCGATATCTTCGACCCTGTCTTTTATTGCGGATATTGTGTCTGCCATAATGCACCATCCTTAACATGGATTCAGGACGATGGAGGATTGACGATTGCCGGAGGAGCCCGGTCGTTCTCGCCAAATCAACCATCCTCCATGCGGAATAATCAATTCCTTACGACCGCCCCCCCGTACCGCACGCCAGCAGCATCAGAAGGCCTGCCAACAGGATCGACGCGGCGCCGATGATCAGGCCGGACGGCCCCCCGCCCAGCGCGTGGGCGACCAGGAGATACGCCCCGTGCAGGAACAGTCCGATGCCGGCCCCGACAAAGCCCAGGGCGATCAGGCCCATGGCCATGCAGATCACGAGGCGGCTGACGCGACGCCGGACGGCCTTCTTCCGGGTCACCATCTGATAGCGGATCACGTCACTGGACAGCCGCATGGCGTCGCTGGCCGTCTTCAGCAAGTCTCCCAGCAAGCTCATGATCTCTTCCATTCAAAAAGGGCGGCCAGAACCATACCTGCCACGAACGCGACGGCGACGTAGGTCAGCGGCTTGTGCTGGACCGCGTCCCGGGAGACGTCCAGGGCCTGCCGGCTCCGTTCCGTCACTTGATGGCCGGTCCCCTGGAAGCGGTCATAGGCCCGTCCCCCCGCATCCTCCACCGCCGCGCTGACCTTCTCGCGCGTGCTGCCCAGTTTTCCTTTGCTGTAAGATCCGATATGTCCCAGCAATTTCCCGAGACCGTCCCGCAGTTCCTGCAGGTCACTCTTGATCCTGTCGATCTCGCCGCTTCTGTTCTCATCTGTGGTCATGGCCATGTGTTCGCTCCTTTCCTTGTCCGCCACCATGTCGGAACTCCTTTGCTCCAGACGAGGGAACCGGCGTTCTGCCGAGTGGAGCAGCGCGGGCGGGAAATCCCGTGTGTCCTGCGAACTCTCACGCCGTGGCCGCCCCGGCGCCGAGCATGCCGGCGATGAACAAGACGACGAAAATGGCCAGGAATACGAAAAAGAGCAACTTCGCGACACCGGCGGCCGCCGTCGCGATGCCGCCGAAACCAAAGATCGCGGCCACCCCCGCCACTGTCAGGAAGATCAATGCCCATCCCAACAAGCCCATAGTCGATTCCCGTTGTCAATATTGATTACGTTCTACAGAGTACTCTACGGGCCCTGCAAGGGAGCGTGATTAGGGACTTCCCTGATTTGGTTTCGCCAAAAGTCTCACCCTCCTTGGGTATAGGGAGGGGCGGGGACATGCCTCCTTTCCGGTGTCTGGAACTCCAGCCGCAACGATCTTATCCTACCCGCGGTGCCAGCCGCCGCCGCGGGCTTTGCCCAGCTCACCCCACTCGCCTCTGCGGCGCCCCTGACACAGCAGCGCCAGGGCGCCTCCGGCCGCGGCGGCCAGGGTGATGACGACGACGGCGGCCACGCCCCGGTACCAGCCGATGTGCTCCGTCGCCCGGCGGAAATCCTCCGCGGTCCTTCTCTTGGATGGCGCGAAAACCGTCGTCAGTGCGTCGTTCACCCGGACATCGATGAGGCCAAGCTGCTCCTCCACCCGCTGGGCGGCGTTCTCCACCTGCTGCGCATCGGCCACGTCCACCGGCACGCTCATGGCCTGCGCCCGAGCCTCTGCAGCTCCTGCACCGTGTTGTCCCAGCGTTCCCGGCCCCGCGCCAGGACGGCGACCTTGGCCCCCTCCCGGGCGAACGCCTCAGCGGCCGCCCGCCCGACGCCGGCCGAACCACCCGTGATCACCACGACCTTATCGCGCAGATCCATCATGCCAGCATGGGATGAATGGGGTGGCGGTGAATGCTCGCACGGATGGACATGGTGAATCTCCTCCCAAAGATGGGGGTTGCTACGGCCCTTTGCGCCTCTTCGCCACGCGGAAGGGCGCTTGGCACAACAGCATCAGGCACATGAACCCAAACCACGCCAGAAGAACATGGACATCACTGAACATGGCATTTCTTCCTCCTGTATGTCGTCCTTTCAGGGAGTGTAGGGAGACCATACGTGCGGAGGCAAGTAGGTATTTTGCCGCAATCGCCGGGGAGATTTACTTAGCGATAGCTGTCCTCAGATCTGCGAATAGCTCGCCGGCTTGAGGTACAGGTTCGTGACCCCCTTGTTGCGGAGGATCACCTTGTCCATATACTCGGGCATCGCCCGCAGCTTCTGCCAGTCGGGGTCGGCCCCGAACTTCTTCCAGTTGGCCTTGCTCTCTTCCATGTCCTTAAAGCCGAGCATGTACGTCAGGTTGGGCATCTTCGTGCCCGCCAGAGTCTGGCCGAAGAAGACCGGGTGCAAACCGACCTTGCGGAAGACGGCGATCTCGGCCGTGTTGAACATCTCGATTTTCTTCAGGCCGGTCTTCTCGCTGGGGCTCTCGTAGGTCCGCAGTTGGAAGATGCGCGTCGGTGCATCGGTCGGCCGCTCCAGCCTGGGCATTCCCTCGAAGGCCGCCATGAACTGGACCTCCATGCTCTTGTAGGCCGGCTTGTCCGCCGGGGCATTGATGAAGTCCGCCCCCTTCTCCAGGAATTCCTGATCCTCGCCCAGTCTCTGCGTGAGCGTGACGAACGATGCGACGGACGGGTGCGGCAGAAGAACATAGATCGGACTGGGACCCTCGTTCGGGTAGAATACGCCCACCGGCTTGATCCCCAGCCGATTGAGGGCAGGGATGCGCCGCCGCGCTGGCGAATGCATCGAAGCCAGCCTTCTGCTGTTCGCTTTCGATCTCATACCGCCGCAGCTCGTAATAGCTGCCCACCTTCGTCGACTGCTCTTGCGCCAATAAGGCCCCGCCGCTCGCCGCCGCCACGCCCGCCGCACACGATTTCGCCAGAAACTCACGCCGTTCCATATTCAAGCTCCTCACAAGGTCCTTGTCCACTTACAACGCGTCCCTATGTATATACCGCAACCACCGCCTATGCCGCAAGTCTCTACCCGCACGACGCGATCTCGGAACGAGCGCAGCGTCGCAATCTCTGGTCCGGGGACGATCATTCCCCCTTCCAAATAGACCTTGTAGGCGGCCGACCACCGGCCGTAGAAAGACTCGGGCACGGCGTACGTGTTATGCGGCATGCGCGGGTCCCATCGCCAGATGTCCGGGCTGGGTTCGCCCTCGGCACCCAAGGCACGGGGCGCCGCCGGCTCACCCCGGACGGCCCCCAGAAGGGGCCAAGACCGCGACGGGCGCCACGGGCACCTCGATCCAGTCCCGCTTTTCCGCCTCCAGGGAACGGAAAAAGCAAATGATCGCGTCGATCTCGGCAGGAGTGACCTCCATGTCCAACTGCATCGAGGCCATCAGCCGGATCGCCTCGGACAGAGTGGGCACGCGGCCATCATGAAAATACGGCGCCGTGAACGTGACATTGCGCAGCATGGCGACTTTGAAGACGAACTTGTCCTGTTCGTCATGGGTGATGTCGAACCGGCCCAGGTCCGACTGGTTCTCGTAAGGACGATAGACCCCGAGCTTTCGCAGCAAGCGGCCGCCGACCGGGATACTGCTGTGGCATTCGATGCAGTGCCTATCCATGAAGGTGTTCAGGCCGCGCTTCTCCTCGCGGGCCAGGGCGTCCGTCTGGCCCCGCAGATACCGATCAAACCGAGACGGGGTGACGAGCGTTCTTTCAAAGGCCGCGATGGCACGCGCCACGTTGTCGAACGTCACCGGCTCCGGCTGATCCGGAAAGGCGAGTTGGAAGGCGGCCACCAGGTCCGGGCGCTGACATCGCGAAGTCAGAAGCCTCGTCGGCGCTCAGCCACCCGCGGTATTCCGATCTGGTTTCTGTTCTTCCTGCAAATCCTTGGCATTACTTCTGCATGCTGTCGACGTAAATCGCCTGAATTCCGTTTCGATTCACGAGCAGCCCTTTGACGGTGACCTGGCCGCCCATCATCTCGATCCGCGCGGGCGTCATCAACGTCATGCCCTTCTCACCGGTCAAGAGGATGTACATGCTGCCCTGGGCGTCGGTCAACGAAGGCGGATCGCCGGCTTTGACACAGTCGGCGCAGCATCCGGGTGTGCACGCCTTGTCCGGATTCGCCAGTGCGCAGAACGTACAGGAGAGCTTGCCCGTGATCGTAACATCCTTCGCGGCGACCGCCCCTGGCTGGGCGGCGGATGTGCCAAAAAGAACAAGGTAGACGCTGCCGGCTGCCAGGAGGGTGCACGTTGCGACAATCGCTGCTTTTTTCATCTTTGTTTCCCTTCCAAAGACGTTGAAAGTTTTTAAGCTCGCGTTGTACCGATCGCAGGTCGGTGCTCCACCCCCCTATTGCCTGCCAGTTCATATGACATGCGTACCTTAGCATTTGGATACGCGGGTATTCTGGTGCCGTTCATCAATCTTCAAGGAATCCCTATTCTTTTCCAGGTGATTCGGATTCGATGTCTGACCGAGCCGCATCGGTCTTGGTGTCCAAGGGAGCACCGTAATTCCGGTGACACCATACTAAACTCGAGATTCGCGCCAGCCCCCAACCACCCGTTCCGTGGTTTTCGGGGGACATTCCGAGAACGACTACGCCAAACGAGCGTACGAGATCTTACGTTCAGAACGATGGGCAGCAGCGTCGACCCGAGCGACGTTCTGGTCAAAGCGAGCGAAAGCCCAGAGGCACAATTCCACATAGCAACGACCAAGGACACGGCCCTCGGTACCTATCGTGTCACTGTCACTGAGACGCCGAATACCGGCAAGCCAACCTCGACCGCATTCACCGTGAAGGTAGTCGCTCCGTAGTCTCCGGGCCATAGGATTGCGTATTTCACCGCCTGTCGCAAGTCCAGGGATCGGTGTGCGCGCACAGACTCATCCTACGGCCTACCGCCTACCGCCTCTGGGAGGTAGCATCTTTTCGCCAAAACGCCTGGATTGCCGCGGGAAAGACCCTTGGGCCAGGCATTTACCGTTCTTGCCCCGAAAGACCCTGGCAGATGGGGAGGGGCCCGCTCAAATGCAGGGATAAAAGGGGGCTGAGGCGGTGAACCGGGGCTTCGGATTTTCGTAAAAAGGGGGAAATTTGTGTTGCGTTCGGGTCGGAGGTGGGGTATACTTTTGGTTTCTCGCGTCTTCTGGTGCAGGACGGGGGGTTAGCGATCCGCTACTTGCCTCACCTGAAATCTGCGTAGTACTCGTAATCGGCGAGAATCTACTAACCGAAAACGACTGGAGTGCGGGGTCTGTTTGACCGATAACGTTGAAGAACTATGGAAAAAATCAGCAAAATCAGGAATATCGGGATTTCGGCGCATATCGACTCGGGCAAGACGACCCTGAGCGAGCGCATTCTTTACTACTGCGGCCGGATTCATCGCATGCAGGAGGTCCACGACGGCAACGGCGAGGGCGGCGCCACCATGGACTTCATGGACCTCGAGCGGGAGCGCGGCATCACGATCAAGTCGGCCGCCACGCAGGTCGCCTGGCAGCGGCCGGTGCATCAACCTGATCGACACCCCCGGCCACGTGGACTTCACCGTCGAGGTCGAGCGGTCGCTGCGCGTGCTCGACGGGGCGATCATGATCCTGTGCGCCGTGGGCGGCGTGCAGAGCCAGTCGTTCACCGTCGATCAGCAGATGAAGCGCTACCGCGTGCCGCGCATCGCCTTCATCAACAAGATGGACCGCGTCGGCGCCGACCCGGAGCGGGTCCGCCGGGAGCTGCGGGAGAAGCTCGGCCTGAACGTCGTGCCCATCCAGTTGAACATGGGCGCCGCCGAGAGCTTCCAGGGCGTGATCGACCTGATCACGATGGAGGCCGTGACCTTCGAGGGCGACGACGGCGAGGAGGTCGTTCGCGGTCCGATTCCGCCGGAGTACGCCGCCGCGGCCGCAGAAGGCCCGGCACGAGATGCTCGAAGCCCTGAGCATGTACAACGACGAGATGATGGAGCTGCTCCTGGAAGACCAGCCCATCGACCGAAGAGATGATCCGCCGGACGATCCGCGAGGCGACGATCAACCGCGACATCGTGCCGCTGATGATGGGCTCGGCCTTCAAGAACAAGGGCGTCCAGCCGCTGCTGGACGCCGTCTGCGATTACCTGCCCAGCCCGCTGGACCGCTCCTCCTTCGCCCGCGACCACAACAACGACGGCACGGAGACGCCGCTGGCGGCCGACCCGGACGCCCCGCTGGTGGCGATGGTCTTCAAGATCACCGATGAGCCGTTCGGGCAGTTGAGCTACGTCCGCGTCTACCAGGGCCGGCTCGTCAAGAGCGGCCAGTACCGCAACGCCCGCACGAATCGCACGCTGCGCGTCGGGCGGATCGTCCGCATGCACGCCAACAACCGCCAGGACATCACCGACGCCGGACCGGGCGACATCGTCGCCCTGCTGGCGGTCGAGTGCGCCAACGGCGACACGCTCTGCGGCGAGGGCATCAACTACTCGCTCGAAAGCATCTACGTGGCCGACCCGGTGATCAGCCTGTCCGTCACGCCGGCCAGCAACGCCGACCAGGACCGGATGGCCAAGGCCCTCAGCCGGTTCATGAAAGAGGACCCGACCTTCCGCGTCTCGACCGATCCCGCAGACCAGCGAGACGATCATCGCCGGCATGGGCGAGCTGCACCTGGACATCTACGTCGAGCGGATGCGCCGCGAGTACAGGGCCAACGTCACCGTCGGCGCCCCGAGCGTCAGCTATCGCGAGGCCCCCACCGTCGAGGCCAAGTTCGACTACCGCCACAAGAAGCAGACCGGCGGCGCCGGCCAGTTCGCCCACGTCGTCGGCCGCTTGATTCCCGCTGCCGCCGGGCCACGAAACCCCCTACGAGTTCGAGGACAACATCACCAGCGGGCGCATCCCCGGCGAGTACATCCCCGCCGTGAACAAGGGCTTCCAGGCGGCCATGAAGAAAGGGCCCGCTGGCGGGCTACGAGATCGTCGGCTGCAAGATGTGCCTCGACGACGGCTCGTACCACGCGGTCGATTCCAGCGAGATGGCCTTCCGCATCGCGGCCCGCGACGCCTTCGCCGAGGCGTTCCGCAAGGCCAAGCCCTGCCTGCTGGAGCCGATCATGAAGGTCGAGGTCGAGACGCCGCGCGAGTACCAGGGCGCGATCGTCGGCGACCTCAACAGCCGCCGGGGCATCATCCATGAGACGGAGGCCCGCGGCACCTGCGCCGTCGTGCGGGCCGAGGTCCCGCTGGCCAGCATGTTCGGCTACGCCACGGTCGTCCGCGGCCTGAGCAAGGGCATGGCCACCTTCTCGATGGAGATGTCCCACTACGCCCGCGTCCCCGCCAAGCTCGCCGAGGAGATCATCGCCCTCCGCCGCGAGAAACAAGCCGCCCGGAAGTAGCCACCAGTTCCAAATCCTTGTGGTCCCCTGCGTCACTTTGGTCTTAAGACGCAAACGATCTAAGAGCCTCTACACGCTGACGTGTCGGCGGAAGGCTGTTGCCTTCTGTCATTCCCGCGCAGGCGGGAATCCACCCGCGCCGCAGCTTTCCTGGACCCCCGCCTGCGCGGGGATGACAGAGGAGAGCCTTGTCCTCATTCTGTTAGAGGCCCTGGAGGACCACAAGGACCTGAATGCCTGCCCACACATCGACGCTAAGGTCCGGAAATCCGGCGCGACAGCTTGTCACGCAAATCCATTCTTGGTACTATGTAGGAGTTGTACACACGCGTCTCTCCCGGAGACGCGGGTGTAGTGAGAATTGCGTAGTTCTGCATCGTAGGTGCCTCATCTTGGTAGGAGGAGAACAGGCATGCATGGGAAAACGGCACTGTCGCTCGCGTTCACCCTGGTTTCGACCCTCGCCTGGGCGGCCCCGCTGAAGGTGGACCTGTCGGCCAACGGAGCGGTGGAGCCCGGCTGGTTCGACTGGAACACGGGCGGGTCGGCCGATAACGCCAACTTCGAGAAGCGTTTTCAAAACCAGGTGGATTTCGATGACGACTTCACGATCAAGTTCACCAAAGTCGATGCCCGCAACCGGGCGACGGTGAATGCCGCCATCCCGCTGGCGGCCGTGCTGTCCGACGCGTTCAAGGAGTCGAACCCGTTCACGATGACCATCGTCGGCCTGGCCCCGGCGACGTACACGCTGACGACCTACGACCACGATCCGAAGGAAGACGTGGTCAACGACGATGGGACTCTGAACATCACCGTCAAGGACGCCGACGGCACGCGGCTGGTCGCCGATCACGTCCAGCAGAGCTGGGGACCGAAGCCGGCGACCGTCTGCTCGGTGACCTTCACCTTCCGCTCCGACGGCAGCGACGTCGTCCTGACGTTCGCCGACAACAACGACGGCATCCACAACGAAGCCTATCTCAACGGTTTCACCCTCGACCGGGCCGTGGAGCCCGGCAAGGCCACCGGACCGCAGCCGGCGGACAAGACCACCGATGTGCCCCGCGATGTGACGCTCCGCTGGACGGCAGCGGAAACCGCCGCAGCGACCAACGGCCACAAAGTCTTCCTGAGCAAGAGCGTGGATGACGTGAAGAACGGCGTCACGGCGGCGGACCGCGGCTTCACCACCGACCCCCTGTTCGATATCTTGAGCCTGGCCACGCCGCTGGAGTTCGGCACGACCTACTACTGGCGGATCGACGAAGGCAGCGCCGCCAAGGGGTACGCCGTCGGGACGGTGTGGAGCTTCACCACGGAGCCGTACGCGTATCCGATCCCGGGCAAGTCGATTACCGCGACGGCCTCCGGCTCTCTGAACGAGAAGTCCACGCCCAACAAGACCATCGATGGCTCCGGCCTCGATGCCGCCGACCTGCACGCGACGATCGACTCGGACATGTGGCTGGCCGGCGGGGCGCAGCCCGCCTGGCTCCAGTACCAGTTCGACAAGATCTACAGCCTGCACGAGATGTGGGTCTGGAACTACAATCAGACCGTGGAGCCGATTGTCGGCTTCGGCATGAAAGACGTGGCGATCGAGGTTTCGGCGGACGGCGTGGTCTGGACGCCGCTGGCCCCGAGCACGCAATTCGCCCGGGCTCTCGGAGCGGCGGGCTACGCCCATAATACCACGGTCGCCTGCAGCGGCGTGCCGGCTCAGTTCGTTCGGATCACGGCCAAGAGCAGTTGGGGCGGCGGCGGCCAGGTCGGGTCTGAGCGAGGTGCGATTCTTTTATATCCCCGTTCAGGCGCGGGAGCCGCAGCCGGCGGCGAACGCCGCCGGGATGGGCCCGGAGGTGACGCTGAGCTGGCGGACGGGCCGGCAGGCCGCCTCTCACGATGTCTACCTGAGCGCCGATCTGCAGGCCGTGCAGAACGGCACCGCGCCGGTCGTGCACCCGCCCGCTGCCGCGCTCGACGCCGGGACGTTGAATCTGGCCACCACGTATTATTGGCGCGTCGATGAGGTCAACGCCCTCAATACAACCGCGGCGTGGGCGGGCAGTGTGTGGAGCTTCACGACGCCGGAGTTCCTCGTCGTGGACGACTTCGAAGGCTACACCGACGCGGAAGGCAAACAGATCTTCGCGACGTGGATCGACGGCTGGGGCACGAACAACAACGGCTCCCAGGTCGGCTATGTCAACGCCCCCTTCGCCGAGCAGAAGATCGTCAACGGCGGCAAGCAATCGATGCCCCTGGCCTACAACAACACCACCGCCGCCTTCTCCGAGACGACGCGGACCTTCGACACGCCGCAGGATTGGACGCGGGCCGGGATCAAGGCCCTGGCGATCCAGTTCCGGGGCGAGCCCAACAATACCGGCGGACAACTCTACGTGAAGATCAACAACACCAAGCTTCGTCTACAATGGTGAGGCCGGCGCTATCGCCACAGACGCGCTGGACGCAGTGGAACATCGACCTGGCGTCCCTGAGCGGGAGCCTGCAGAAGGTCACCAAACTAACCATCGGCGTGGAAGGCAGCGGCAAGGGGCGGATCTACGTGGATGACGTGCGGTTGTACCCGAGCCGTTGTGTCGCCGGTCTGGCGCCGATCGAGGGCGACCTCAACCAGGATTGCGTGGTCGACTATCGGGACCTCGACCTTATGGCCGACGATTGGCTCCAAGGCGACTCCACGCTCGCGACCTCTCCGGCCGCCCCGAGCACCACCGGCCTGATCGCCCAGTACAAGCTCGACGGCAACGTCCTCGACAGCTCCGGCAGCAATCTCAACGGGACGATCATGGGCAATCCCGCCTTCACGCCGGGCGTCGCCGGGCAGGCGCTGACCTTCGACGGCAGCGGCGACTACGTGGACTGCACGAACAACGTGAAGTGGGATGCCATCACGGACAAGCTCACCGTGTCTGCCTGGTTCCGCGTGGACGTGTTCGACGTGACCTATCAGCCCATCGTGACCAAGGGCGACAGCTCGTGGCGCATCGCCAGGAACAACGAAACGAATACCCTGCAATGGCGGTGCAACGGCCCGAATCCCACGTTCCGCATCAACGGCACGGTCAATGTCAACGATGGCGAATGGCACCATGCGGCGGGAACCTACGACGGCGCCACCGCGTGGCTCTACGTGGACGGCAAGCTCGACGGCACGATGGCCACCGCCGGCCTCATTGCCAAGAATACCCAGAAGGTCCTCCTCGGCGGCAACTCCGAGCAGACGGCTCGTCTGTGGAAGGGATCGATCGACGAAGTGCGCATCTACAACCGGGCGCTGACCGAGGCGGAGGTCCGCTATCTCGCCGACCAGACGCCGGGCGACGGCAAGCTGTACGTGCCGCTGATGTCGGTGGCCGAGTTGTACAGCGCCGAGCCGGCCAACCAGAAGTCCGTGAATCTGAAGGACTTCACGAAACTGGCCGCGACAATGGCTCAACCGGCAGCTTTGGCCGTAGAGAATGATGCACACAGGCGGACAAATCACAAATCAGCAGATCATCAATCGTAGATCCTCGCGGCTTCACGCTGATCGAGCTGCTCGTCGTGATCGCGATCATCGCCCTGCTCATGGCGATCCTGATGCCCGCCTTGCAGCGGGTCCGCGAGCAGGCCCGGTCCGTCACCTGCCTGTCAAACCTCAAGCAATGGGGCCTGATCTTCTCCATGTACACGGAGGAGCACAACGGTGAATTCGAGCGCGGCCAAGACCGGGGCCACCACTGGATTGTCGCCCTGCGCCCCTACTTCAGCGGGTTGAAGGACACCGATCTGTTCTTCTGTCCCTCGGCGACTCGCTTCATCGAAAACAGCGGCGGCTGGGGCCACGACACCGCCTGGGCCTTCGACAGCGGTCTGGGCCTCGATCATGGCAGCTACGGCATCAACGGCTTCGTCGAGACCAACACGCGCCAGGGCGAGCAGAAGCACTGGAAGAACAAGAACGTCAAGGGCGCTGCCTACGTGCCGCTGTTCCTGGGCGCCAATCGGCTGGACGGCTGGCCGGAGGCGGTGGACGCGCCGCCCACCTTCGACGGCGAGTTCCAACTGGGCGAAGGCAACAACATGCAGCGGTTCTGCATGAACCGCCACAAGGGCTTCGTCAACTGTCTCTTCCTGGACTTCTCGGCCCGGAAAGCCGGCCTCAAGGAGCTCTGGCGACTCAACTGGCACCGCGAATGGACCAAGGACATCAACGAGCGCGGCATGCCCCTCTGGCCCGACTGGATGAACCAGTTCAAGGACTACTGATCGTCAGGCCGCGATCAAGCCCCACAGCCGATTGAGCGACTCGGCGGTCGTCTGCACGATGGCCGCCTGGTCCATCTTCCGCAATTCCTGGTCGAAGGGCTCGCACTCGACCGGGCCGTCGTAGCCGATCTTCACCAGCGTGTTGATGAAGCCCTTGAGATCGATCACGTTGGTCGTCGCGGGCAGCTTGCGCCGGTTGTCCATCTGCTGATCGACCGCGACGCCGGAGGGGGCATCGTTGACGTGGACATGGACGATGTCCTTATTGGACAGCCGCTCCAATTCCGGCACCGTCCCGTGCGAGGTGTACCAGTGCCAGCTATCGAGCAGCAGGCCCACGTTGCCCGTGCCGATCGCCTCGCACAGTTCCATCATGTCCACCTGCGTGCAGGCAAACGGGAAGCGGAACCGCTCGCGGGAGGTGCGCGGCCCGACGAACTCCAGCCCCAGCCGGATGATCGTTGTCCTTGAGCACCTTGGCCGCCTCGCGGAACCGCGTCTCGAGCATCTTGAAGTTCTGCAGATAGGTCAGCTCGTTATGTCCCGGCGTGATCCAGGTCGCCACGCGCGTCACGCCCAACTGCTTCAGCAGAGCCGCCCGCTTGGGCAACTGCGCCATATCCTTCTGGAACTGCGCCTCATCCCGGCGAAACTCGACCGGCAGTCCGGCGGCCCCGTACCGAATCCCCTTCTGCTTCATCAGCGCCACCCACTCGCCGATCTCGGCGGCGGACTTGTTCGCAAACTCGCCCTCCGAGGGCGCAATCCCTCCAAACCCATACTTGACGGCATACTCCAGCGCCTGCTGCTGATTGGCCTTGACCCCGATATGCCCCCCCGAGAAGTTCTTAAAGAACTTGACCCCGCCCGTCCCCTGGGCCGCCCCAGCGGACAACCTGGCCAAGGGAACTGCGACCGCCGCCATCGCCACTCCACAAAACGTCCGCCTCGACATCATTCCAGATTGCATCAGAAGTTCATGATCCATTATCGTTCCTCCAATTCTGCTGTGACTCCAGAGAGTTTACCAATTGAAACCGCAGGCCAAGTGTAACGCGGGAAAGCCAACCCGTCAAACTGCGGGAGTCTGTGCCCACAGTGTATCCTCACATACCGTACCAACGTCACGCCGCGGGGCCGTAACGGGGGCCGAGCTATTCGGCCAGTTGGTTGCCGTAGGCGAGCAATTCCTCACGGCTCCGGCGCCAGCGAGCGGCTTGTATTGGCGGGCGAACTCGACGTTTTGGATCGCTTGCTCCATCAAACCGGGCACTCCACTTTGAGACTGCTCGATATCTCCAGCAATCTTTGGAGACTTGGCGTCACAATCGCCGGGGTGTAGAACTTTGGTCCCATGCCGCAGGGCAGGGTCAACAGGTCCCCGTCCCGGAAGTCCTTGACGTTCTCCCGGCTCTGGACGCCCCAGGCGATCCGCTTGCCGTTGCGGTAGGCGGGGTACTTCGTGATGTCGTACTTGGAGGCGTCGAAACTGATGATCTCGATGTTGGAGCGGAACAGGTCGTCCCAGTTCATGTTGCCGCAGACGTGGACTCCCGGCGTGACCGGGAAGCTCTCGAACAGAGCCGACCACAGCCGCTGATAGTCGAACCCCACCTGGCCCAGGGCCGGCTCATCCAGGAAGAGAATGACCTGGCGGACCCGCAGGCCGTCGAGAATAGCCGTGATGTGCTGGTAAGCACGGCTGATCGCTTCATCTTCCGAGTACCCGCTGAGGATCAGCGTCGCCGGACCGATGCACTGCACCTTGACCGTATCCAGGCCCGCGACGCGCTCCTGAAAGCGGCGCAGGCAGCTCAACTGTCCCGGCTCTTTGGCGTACTCCAGCATGGCATCGCCCAGCTTCGGCAGCTCGGGCAGGAAGGGGATGTCATGCCGCAGGCTGTACTCGACCGCCTGGTCGACGTCATCGTACGGCAGGGACCCAATCTGTGTGACAACTCTTCTTCTGCACTGCATCAACTCCTTTATGTGTGTCGTCGCCGTCCACCATCCTTGTGACGGCGCTCTGCCCGTAAGTAGCATGGGCGTCGCGCCCGTGAGGCATGGCAAGCCTCCCGCCCGTGGAGGCAGGGCCAGGATGGCCCTGCGACTCATGGGCAAGATGCCCATGCTACGAAACGCCTAACGGCGTCACTACAAACCAGCCCATGATCTCGGGGCCACCCGCGGTCTTATATCTTCTCCAGGTCGAAGCCGGGGCGGTAGGGCTCTTGCACGAACCGCTGGGCCTCGGGGGCGTTGGTCGCTTTCATGTTCGGGCCGTCCCAGAGGATCTTCTTCTGGGCACGGATCGCGACGTCGCCGAGCAGGATGAATTCGGCCAGCCGGGCGCCGTAGCTGAAGTCGCTGACCGCCTGCGGGCCGCCCTTGCAGGCGTCGAGCCAGTTGCGATGATGGCCCGGACTGCGCGGCAGGACCTTCGGCGGCCGGCCGTAGGCCTTCATCTTCGCTTCCGGAATGAGCCGGGGCGACTTGCTCCAGCCGCCGCCCATGATCGTGCCCTTGCTGCCGACGATCAGGATGCCGTTGCCGTCCTCGCCCACGCGCCGGCCCGGCTCCAGGTCCGCCGGTCGCGGCGGCCGCAGCTCGCCGTCATACCAGTGGACCGTCACCGGCCCCATCTTCTCGCGCGGGCCGAACTCCCAGACCACGTGGTTGTTGCCGCCGATGACTTCGGAATCGACAAAGTCGGTCTTGACCGCCTCGACGCTGATCGGGTGGCCCAGCTTCAGGGCCGCGAACGCCGGGTCCAGGTTGTGCACCGCCATGTCGCCGACGCAGCCGGTGCCGAACTCCCACCAGCCGCGCCAGTTGTACGGGGCGTACGCCGGATGATAGGGCCGGTCCGCCTTGGGTCCGAGCCACAGTTGCCAGTCGAAGCCCTGGGGCACTGGGGGCGTGTCCTTGGGCCGGCCGCGACTGCTCGTCCAGCCGCCGGCGCCGCTCCAGGCGTGGACCTCGCGGACCTCGCCGATGGCCCCGTCCCAGACCATCTCGCACGTCAGCTGGTTGCCCTCGTCGCTGCGGCCCTGGTTGCCCATCTGGGTCGCGACGCCCGCCTCTTTCGGCCGCCTTGGCCACCATGCGGGCCTCGTAGATATTGTGCGTCAGCGGCTTCTCGCAGTAGACGTGCTTGCCGCGATGAATCGCCGCGACCGTCACGAACGCGTGCCAGTGGTCCGGCGTGGCGCACAGGATCGCGTCGATGTTCTTTTCCTTGTCCAGCAGCTCGCGGAAATCGACGTAGTCCTTGCACTTGAACTGTGGATTGTCCCGCGAATATCGCTTCTCGACCTCCGCCTTGACCGGCAGCCGGCCCGCGACCCCCTTGTAGTACCACTGCTCGTAATCCGCCTGGTCCCTCGGATCGGCGATAGCGACGATCTGGGCGTCCTTCTCCTGGAACAGACCGCGGGCATTGGTCCGGCCCTGTCCGCCGCAGCCGATGACGGCGATATAGACCTTCTCGCTCGGCGCGACGAACTTCGCCCCGCCCAGCACGTATCGCGGCACGATGGTGAACGCCGCCGCGCCCCCGCCGCCGTGCCAATGAACTGCCTTCGCGTAACCTTCGAATTCACTCTGCTCATATCTGCCCTCTCACGCAACAATCACGACCCATCGCGTGACCGACCGCGATATCACAATGAGCCGCAGCCCGGCGTCACCGAAAACCGCCGCCCATAATACCACAGCCCCCGCACGTCAACCAATACAAACGTCGCCAACGCCGCGGCGATGTAGGACTACGTTTCGCGGTGAATCGGCCCCTATTTGTCATGCTGAGCAAAGCGAGGCATCTGGCCAACGGAGGGAAACAACGCTTGTTGTCCTGCTCGGCCCAGATCCTTCGCTGTCGCTCAGGATGACAGAATCGGCACATAATCGCTGAGAGAATATGGGCTTAGCTCAGAAAGAGCGACAGCAAAGCGCCATGTTGACAACAGTGCGGCGGGGTTCTATTCTGCACACTGGAGAGGGTACGGCAGCAATAACGTGGGCTGGGTGTCAGGAGAGCACGATGGCACAGAATCAAGCCAATATCAGGAATTGCCGCAGATGGTTGAGGTTCGCCTCGGTCATTCTGCTTGTGCTATGCTCCCGCGGGGCGGGCGGCCAGCCATCTCCTGCTGGGATCCGGGGGTTTCAGCGTGAAAAGGGTATCGAGGCATTGGCTCCGTCGGGCGTTCGGCAGGTGGTCTTTGCGACCCGGCTTGGCTATGACGATCCCCACTGGTACGCCAATATCGGCTACTACTGCGACGATGAGAACCAGAAGGCCTACGCGGGCAACGGCAAGCCGGATGAGAGCGGGCTGTATGTACTGAACGCTGCCACAGGCGAGGTCAGCACGCTGATCGACGGCAAAGGCGGCAGTGTCCGGGACCCGCATGTCCACTACGACGGCAAAACGATTCTCTTCTCGTACCGCCGCGCGGGAAGCGACTACTACAACCTCTGTGAGATCCAGGTGGACGGCACCGCGTTTCGACAAATCACGCGCGGGCCCTTTGATGATTATGAGGCCATCTATTTGCCTGATGATGACATCGTCTTCGTTTCCACCCGGAGCAAGCGCTGGGTCGGCTGCTGGAAGACGCAGGTCGGCACGCTGTTTCGCTGCGACCGCCAAGGCGGGAACCTCCGTCCCCTGTCGTTCAATCTTGAGCACGACAACACGCCGGCCGTCCTGCCGGATGGGCGCATCCTCTACACGCGCTGGGAATACGTGGATCGCTCCCAGGTCGGCTATCACCAACTCTGGACCATGAACCCGGATGGGACCGGCGTGGCGACCTTCTTCGGCAATCAGCAGCACTACCCGCTGTTCATCGACGCCAAACCGATCCCCGGCGGGGACGAGCTGCTGCTGATCGATTCCCCGGGCCACGGCCGCACCGACCATCGTGGCCACGTCTGCACGATCACCGCCCGGTACGGCCCGGACGATCCGCGGGGCTGCCGCCGGATCACGCCCAAACCGGCCTACAACGATCCTGCCCCGCTGGACGGCACGTCCTTTCTGGCGGCCTTGAACAAGCAGATTCTGGTGGGGACCTACGAGGGCGTCCTGACGCCGGTCGTGACGTACAAGGGCAGCGCGAGCGTGCACGAGCCGGTCCCGGTGCGGGCGCGTCCCCGCGAGAACATTCCGACCGACCGCACGAACCCCCGCGAGGCGACCGGCAGGATGATGCTGGCGGACGTCTACAGCGGGCGGAACATGGAAGGCGTCCGCCCCGGCGAGATCAAGAAGCTGCTGGTCCTGGAGATCCTGCCCAAGCCGGTCAACTTCAGCGGCGGCATGGACCTGACCTCGTGGCTGGGCACCTTCACGCTCGAACGGGTCCTCGGCACGGTGCCGGTGGAAGCGGACGGCTCGGCCTATTTCGAGGTGCCCGCGGGCCGGCCGGTGTTCTTCGTCGCCTTGGACGCCAACGACCTGTCGGTCAAGCGGATGCAGAGCTTCACGAACGTCATGCCGGGCGAGACCCTCGGCTGCGCTGGACTGCCACGAGCCGCGGACGCAGGCCCCGCACGCTGCAACTCGCCCCACGCCGCGGGCCGTCCAACGGCCGGCCGAGCCCGATCGCGCCGTTTCCGGCCCAGCCCGATGTGCTCGACTTCCGCCGAGACATCCAGCCGGTGCTCAACGCCCACTGCGTCGCGTGCCACAGCTATGAGAATCCCAAGGGGCACATCGTCCTGACGGAAGACCTCGGCGTATCCTGGTCGATCAGTTACTACACGCTGCTCGCCACTGGCCAGGTCGCAGACGGCCGCAACGGACTCGGCAACCAGATGCCGCGCACGATCGGATCGTCGGCCAGCAAGCTGATGCGCAAGATTGACGGTTCCCATTACGGCGTCCGCCTCCCGCCCGAACAGCGCCGAACGGTCTGGCTGTGGCTGGAGAGCGGCGCTCCCTACGCCGGGACCTACGCCGCCCTGCGCAACCTCGAGGACCAAACCCGCGAAGGGCCCGGGCATATCGCGTTGGGCGCGGCGGTCCTGAACCTGCGCTGCCGGCAATGTCACGGCCAGGGCCGCCAGGCCCCGCCGCTGCCGGTCGGTCTCTCGGAACAGGAGCGAAACGAGATGGTCCGGACTCTCAAGCTGGCTCCCTACGAGCGGATCGTCCGCCCGGACGACTATCGCTTCTCCGCCCACGTGCTGCTGAACATGTCCCGGCCGGAGTTCTCGCCCCTGCTGCTGGGCCCCTTGCCCAAATCGGCCGGCGGCTGGGCCAGTTGCCCGAGTGGATTCACAGGCACCGGGGACCCCGGTTACCAGAATCTGCTCGGGGCCATCCGCGGAGGAAAGGACCGTCTCGACGCGGTCCCGCGGTACGGCACGCCCGAGTTCCGGCCGAACCGCCAGTATGTCCGGGAGATGAAACGCTTCGGCGTCCTGCCCGCCCAATTCGACCCGGCCCGCGATCCCATCGACGTGTTCCAAATCGATCAGGAGTACTGGAGACAGTTCTGGTACGATCCTGACGGCCGCAAGAAATGGCCCTATGTCAACTGATTTGATGAGATCCGTCGCACGGCAAATTCTGTGAATCACGCCTGATAGGGACTTGACACGTCCCCCGTCGGACGCTATTGTGACTGTTTTGTATCCTGTCGGTACTCCTTGGGGGGGACACCCACGTGTACATCAGGATCCCGAAGAAAGATCGTGCCGACAGTGGTCTAACGTACTGAAAGCAACCGAAACGACAGATAGAGGGGCAGCAGATGAACGAGCAATGTGCAGGTTGTCCGTGGCTGGATGAGCCGAAGAAGCAGTGCCGGCGCACCCCGCCGCGGTTCTGTTCCGTGGACGAAGCCGCCAAGGCCAAGCCGGCGCCGGAGATCATTCCGGCCGCAGGTCCGCGGGACGAATCCCAGGCGAAAATCCACCGCGCGGCGTGACACGGTCCTGGGGTGAGGACATAATAGGGCCGTAGTGCGCCCACGGGAACCTGTTGCCTCGTCGCAACTACCCGAGGAGCGCACGTGATTTCGAGAGGATCGGTGCCCTATGCTGCGCGTGGCGAAATTAGCGGTCCTTGCCAGCTCGCGAACCTGTCAGGCGATCTATTTCGCTGGTGTGCTTGGAATTGTTGCGGTCGCAGCGCCCTCTCGGAGTGCGGAGAATCCCCCGGCCCTGGCCGCGCCGCAGATGCTCGCGCTCTCCGGCGATCTGGCGGTGCACGACCCGGTCATCATCCGCGAGAACGACACGTTCTACATCTTCGCGACGGGCAATCGGCGGGCCGGCGTGCTGCCGATCCGGTGCTCCAAGGATTTGCACCACTGGACGCGCTGCGGGTCCGTGTTCGAGACGCTGCCGGAATGGGCGGCCCAGGAGATTCCAGGGACGCGCAGTATCTGGGCGCCGGATATCTCCCGTTACCACGGCAAGTACCACCTCTACTATTCCGTCTCCACCTTCGGCAAGAACAACTCCGCCATCGGACTGGCCACGAACCGCACGCTCGATCCGAACAGCCCCGATTACAAATGGGTCGATGAGGGCCTGGTGGTCCGGTCGCACCCGGGCCAGGACGATTGGAACGCCATCGACCCCCAACTCGTGATCCAGGACGAGCAGAACGTGTGGCTCTGCTGGGGCAGCTTCTGGGGCGGCATCATGATGAGGCGGATCGACCCCCAGACCGGCAAGCTCTCCACGACCGACACGACGTTGCACAACCTGGCCAGGCGCCCTCGCACCGGCGGGCAGCCAGGCTCCATCGAGGCCCCGTTCATCGTTCGGCACGACGACTGGTGGTATCTGTTCGCCTCCTTCGATTTCTGCTGCCGGGGCGTGAACAGCACGTACAACGTCCGGGTGGGACGCTCCCAGAGTGTCACCGGTCCCTACGTAGACCGGGCCGGCGTGCCCATGACCGAAGGCGGCGGCACCCTCGTGATCGAGGCCACGACGCCGAACTGGCGCGGGCCCGGACACGAGGCCGTGCTCCAGGATATCAGCGGCGACTATCTGGTCTTTCACGCCTACGAGGGCAAGACCGGCCGGTCCGAGCTGAAGATCTCCACAATGGTCTGGGACAACGGCTGGCCCCGCGTCGCCGCATTGCCGTGAGCAGACGCAGGAGCGCGACGGGAGGACAGATGGCAGAGGACAGAGAACAGCGGCAAGTGGCATCATCGGCCTCTCGTGGCGAGGGCGTCCCGCCCTTGTGTGGCGAGGCCATCCTGGCCTCGCTTCGCCGGTGCGCGATGCTCCCTAACGCCAAAATGCAAGGGCAGGATGCCCTCGCCACGAAGAACAAGGCCAAGATGGTCTCGCCACGGTCCGACGGGGGAACGAGTTTGCCCATGCCACTGAGTCTATGGTCTGCCACACATGCGCGTTTCTCAGACCGTTGGCGATTCTGTTTCTGCTCGGCGCATCGGTCTGGACCGTGGAGTCCAGAGCGCACGACTCCGATGAAATTCGTTCGAGTCTCCGATGACGAACGCGGTTTCATTCTGGACGATGGCAGCCCGTTTGTCGCGTGGGGCTTCAACTACGACCACGACGAGAAGGGCCGGCTGCTGGAGGACTACTGGGCAACGGAGTGGCCGAAGGTCCAGGAGGATTTCCGGGAGATGAAGGATCTCGGCGCCAACGTCGTCCGCCTCCACCTTCAGCTCGGCAAGTTCATGCAACAGCCGGATGAGCCGAACGAAGCCGCGCTGACCAGACTCGGACAAGTTGTGGAGTTGGCGGAACGCGTGCACCTGTACCTCGATCTGACCGGGCTGGCGTGCTACCACAAGAAGGACGTCCCCGCCTGGTACGATGGACTGTCGGAGCAGGACCGCTGGGAGGTGCAGGCCCGTTTCTGGGAGGCGGTCGCCGGTCGCTGTGCCGGCAGCCCCGCGATCTTCTGTTACGACCTGATGAATGAGCCGATCCTGCCCGGCGGCAAGAAGGAGACCGAGTGGCTCGCGGGCGAGCTGGGCGGCAAGTTCTTCGTCCAGCGCCTCACGCTCGATCTGGCGGGACGCACGCAGCAGCAGGTCGCGAAGGCCTGGGTGGACCGGCTCGTCGCGGCGATCCGCAAGCAGGATCGCCGTCATTCGATCACGGTCGGCGTCATCCCCTGGGCACTTGGTCTTCCCCAAGGCCAAGCCGCTGTTCTACTCGAAGGAGGTGTCCGAGAATCTCGATTTCGCCAGCGTGCACTTCTACCCGGAGAAAGGCAAGATCGACCAGGCCCTCACCGCCCTGGCCGTCTACGACGTCGGCAAGCCTCTCGTCGTCGAGGAGATGTTCCCGCTCAAGTGCAGCGCGGAGGAACTGGGCGCCTTCATCGACGGCTCGCGGAAGATCGCCGAGGGCTGGATCGGCTTCTACTGGGGCAAGACACCCGAAGAATACCGGCGGTCGAACACGATCGGCGACGCGATGACCCTGAGTTGGCTGGAGCTGTTCCAGAAGAAAGCCGCCGTTATCCAGACCGAGGCGCGATAGCACCGTGCCACTGTTGATTTGACCCCCGGCGAATTCCTGCTATATTGACAGGCATGATGGGAACTGCCCGAGCATCGGGCGGCGCTGTGACGATCTGTCTGTCGAGGCTTTTCTGATATGAGCATTACATCGGCGATCGGGAACACTCCCCTGGTCGAGTTGACGCACCTCAACTCGAAACGGCCCAGCGTGCGCATCTTCGGCAAGCTCGAAGGTGCCAATCCCGGCGGCTCCGTCAAGGACCGTCCGGCGTACTACATGATCAAGCGGGCCGAGGAGTCGGGCGAGCTGATGCCCGGCAAGATCATCCTGGAGGCCACCTCCGGCAATACGGGCATTGCCGTGGCCATGATCGGGGCCGCCAAGGGCTACCGCGTCAAGCTCTGCATGCCGGAATGCGTCAGCACGGAAAGGCAGCAGATCCTGCGGGCCTTGAGTGCGGACGTGGTCCTGACGCCGGCGCGGGAGGGCACCGACGGCTCCATCCGCCGGGCCCACCAGCTTCTGGAGTCCGAGCCGGACACCTACTACATGCCCAACCAGTTCGAGAACGAGAGCAACGTCCTCGCCCACTACGAGACGACCGGCCCGGAGATCCTCGCCCAGACGAAGGGTCAGATCGATGTCTTCGTCGCCGGCATGGGCACCACCGGCACCCTCATGGGCGTCAAGCGCTATCTCAAGGAGAAGAAGCCGCAGGCCAAGGTCGTCGGCGTCGAGCCGGGAATGGGGCACACGATCCAGGGGCTCAAGAACATGACCGAATCGATGGTCCCGGGCATCTACGACCCGAGCTTGTTGGACGAGAAGGTCACCGTGGAGGACGGTGAGGCCTTTGAGACCACCCGGCTGCTCGCCGCCAACGAGGGCATCTTCGTCGGCATGTCCAGCGGTGCGGCGGTGGCGGGCGCCCTGACCATCGCGCACCAGATGGCGCACGGCACGATTGTCGTCATCCTGCCCGACCGCGGCGACCGCTACCTGAGCACGACGCTCTTTCGCTCCATCTGCGCCAAGTGCCCACCGTAAGAGAAATTCACGTCCCATAACGCGAAGTGTGGTCCCATCACGCCGGATATTGTCCTTTCGGGAGGCCCTTGGCCGATAATATGTCACGTGTGCCCGATTCGATAGTGTCCTGTATAGGGATGACATGACTATGCGGCAGCAGATCGATCCTGTGCCCATGCCGCGTTTGCCGCGGACGCGCCAGCAGACCAAGTCCTGCCCGTTCTGCGCCGAGACGATCCGTTACGAGGCGATCAAGTGTCGCTTCTGCGGCGAGTTCCTCGACGGCAACCACCGCAAGGCCGAGGCGGGAAAATCAAAATCGGCGGACGCAGAACAGAAGACCGAGGATAGCGATACCCGCCGCCCGACGAAATCCGCTGCGCCGTCCTCGGCCCCGGACCCTGATGCTCCGGAGAGTGAGGACGGCCCATCGGTCCTCTGGTCCGGTCGGCCGAGCCTGTTGGCCTTGGCCGGGATGTTCCTCAAGGCCGGCGGCTTCATTGCTCTGTGTTGGGTCGTGTACCGCTACTCCGTGACCGGGCTGATCCGCTACCTGCCTAAAACCCACGTGCGGCTCGAGCAACTGGTGCAAATCGAGGGCTGGCTGGACGCCGGAGCGCTGGCCCTGGCCCTGCTGGCCGCGATGACGCTCGCCTGGAAAGCGATCTCGCTCAAGAGTATCCACTATGAAGTCACGCCGGACCGGATCGAGTGGGCGCGGGGAGTCTTCGACCGCCACGTGGACAATATCGACATGTTCCGCGTGGTCGACCTGAAGCTGCGGCGCTCCCTCCTCGAATGTCTCCTCGGCATCGGCACCGTCATCCTCATCACTTCCGACGAATCCGACCCCGAATTCGAGTTCGTCAAAGTCAACCGCTGCCGCCCCCTCTACGACGCTCTCAAAGAAGCCGGCCTCAACGCCGACAAAAAACGCAGCGTCGTCCACGTGGAATAGGCCTGACTTTCCGCATGTCAGTCTCGCGTAGGCTCGGGCAAAGGCCTCTTGGGCTTCCATCAACTGAACCGTCCCGTCGTCGATCTCCCGGCGCCTCCGACGAATCTCCTCCTTTCCCTCCAAGGAGAGCATTGGGATCGCACAAGATCAATCTGCGTCCTCCGCCGCACGTTCAAAGACTGGTCTCGACGCCGGCAGGAGCAGGATGGGCCGAGACGATCCTTCCGGCCAGCAACTGATTCGTGCCCTCGCCCAGCCGTCCCAGGCATTTCATCGCCGCCGCGCGGGAGATATTGATGCGCTGAAAGCGATCTTCCGTCATGAAGTAGACGGAGCCCGACCAGATGCTCGGTGCACCGGGCACGAAAACCGCATAGTGATCGTTCTCCACGCGTTCCATCAGAAACCCGATCTGCCAGGCGTCCTCGATCCGCGCCAGAACGACTTCCTGCCGATGGTCGGTCTCAAACCCCGCCAGGCTTTCGCTGATTCCTTTGAGGAAATTATACCCGGGAAGTTTGGACAGAAGCCCTTGTTCCAGCCATCCCACGCTTCTTCTCGCGAGGCGGGTCTGCGCGAACAGACCCGCGAGAAGGCAGAAAAGGACGAGCGCGCCAATCACCAGGATCTTCGCAACGGCAACGCCTGCGACCGACTGGACCGGTATCCGCTCCACCGCCGGCGCCATGATTCGGCCTGCGATGTTCTGGGCCTTGCCCAGTACCATGATCAACACAATGATGGGTAGGAGAAACAGAATCCCGCCTATCAGGGTCGTCCGGATGAAACTGCCAAGAGCCTTCATGATTCCTCCTTTGAGCAAATGACGGCAACGAGAGACCGCCTCCCATGGCGGTTTCCCAGATCAATCACCGTACCCTCTCGCCGGTCTCTTCCTCAAGCAGGAAAATGCTGCACGAGGCACACTGGGTCCGCCTCTGCGGCGCGATTAAGGAGAGCGGTCAAGACCAACAGGAAAGGAGATGTCCTCCACCGGGGGCGGCCCTCATGTCCGTTCCGAGCAGGCTCTCGGAAAGACCCCTCCCGCTTCCACCAGATGACCCGCCCCCTCGTCCATCTCCCGGCAACTCCAACGCGTCCGCCATGATCTTGTCAACGCTCGTATTCCTGTCAGTAGTTTGGCCGGAAGGAAGCGCCAAGTCAATGTTCGTCCGTGCCTCATGACGCTCCAAAAGAAGCCGGCCTCAACACCGACTAGAAACGAAGCGTCGTCCACGTGGAATGAGCAGGCTCCGGCCCGCCGGCTTCACGAAATCACTTATACCTCACACCGGTAACCACCCAATAACACGGTCCGTCCACCCATTGTTTTACCCAGCAACTCGTTAGCGCCGAGGCCGAGGCGTCGCAGACACTTCACCGCCTCGATGCGGGAGATGCCGATGCGCTGAAACCGCTCTTCCGTCATCAGATAGACGGAACCGGACCACACATTGGGCGCTCCCGGCACAAATACCGCATAGTGCCCGTTCTCCAGGTGCTCGATCAGGAAGCCGATCTGCCACGCCTCTTCGATGCGTGCCAGAACCACGGGATAGGCATGACCCGTTTCGTACCCCATCAGACTTTCGCTGATCCCCTTGAAGAAATCGTACCCGGGAATGTTGTAGAGAAACCCGCTCTCCAGCCATTCCACGATCTTGGGGGCGAGGCGGGTTCTCGCAAACAAGCCGACGAGCAGACAAAAGAGCACCAGCAGCCCGATCGCCAGAAGCGTCCCCGTGGAGATGCCCGCCATCGATTTCATCGCGATCCGGCTGGCCAGCGGGGCCACGATACGGCTCGCGAGTTCATGGGCCTTGCCCAGCACAATCGCCACCACAACAATCGGCAGAAGGAACAGAATGCCGCCGATCAGAGTTGCCCGTACGAAAGCCACCAGCGCCCTCATGGTTCCCCCTTTGCACAAATGATGATCGTGAGAGACGGCCGCCTGCGGCGGTCCTGTCCGTCGCTCACTGTACCCCCCGGCCGACCGCCTCCTCAAACAGGAAAATGCTGCGCGGTGCACACGCTGTCTTCCTCTCCGGTGCAGTCCAGGTGAACTGCCTTGACCAACAGGGGAGGAAATGTCACCCACGTGAAATGATGCTCGCCGCTCAGTTTCCGTTGCAGTCGATACGAACAACGGTTTCGTCTATGAGGTCGATCACTACCCGCGCCAGAGTGCAACCGCCTTCCGCACCCCAAGTGAACTCGTTGCCTGGCTCTCTATTGTGCGGGTTGAACTCCATGTTGCAGAGCACGTATCTCCTTCCTTGTCTGATGAAACCGCCGTACTCGTAGTTATAACCCGGGAGATGGCTGAGGATGTAGCCAAGATCGAACCACGTTTTTGTCGCGATCTGAGCACTCTTAGCGATGGCGTTTCTCAGATTCAATGCATCAATGTCTTCTTTGCCCGGAGTCCACACTCGGTCATAGAGGATGGATTCGCGTCGGAGGAACTCTCGCACGGTGTTTGGGTTGGTTAGGATCACACAGTACGGGTCCTTGCCATCCGCACGCAATGTGACGACCCAAGAAGCTGCCGGTAGCCGCGCATAATCAACCGGTGTCCGGCCCTGGTCGTCCTTGACATTGACATCGGCTCCCTTCTTCATGAGCAGATCAAAGAGTTCTTTGTACCCATTGATCGCCGCTACATGCAGCGCGGTTTGTCCGCGTCCGTCTTTGGCGTTGGCGTCTGCACCGTGAGCAAGCAACAACTGCGCCATTTCCAGGCGATTGCTCCACGCAGCTTCATGCAGAGGCGTAAGGCCCTCTGTGTCCTTCACATTGACTTCGGCTCCGTGAGCCAGAAGGAGCTTGGCAAAGTCGGCGAGTCCTTTTAACGCCGCATCGTGCAGGACCGCTCGGCCCCACTCATCCCGCGCATTGGGATCAGCGCCTCCAGCAAGCAGCAACCTCGCTACCTCGATGTGGTATCGAGCGAAGGCAAGCTGTAGAGGCATTGACCCATATCGGACGCCTCGCACGTTAACGTTTGCCCCAGCCGCAACGAGCTTCGCTACAACGGCTGCATGGCCCTCCCAAGCCGCGTATTGCAATGGCGTGCCAAACTGTGCGTCGTTCGGGTCGAGATCTGCGCCACACGTTATCAGGAGACTGACCATCCCCGACTGGCCCAGCTTGGCTGCCACATGAAGAGGCGTCCATCCGTACCCATCCTTCGCATTGACATCAGCACCGCGAGCGATGAGTGCTTTCGCTCGTTTGAGATCAGGCCTTCCCACCGCCGAATGCAAGGACGCATTGAGATCCTGTGACTTCCTCTTGCAGCCGCTGGGCAGAAGCAGCAGCACGATCAGAATGACCCTTCCTGCTCTCACTCTCGACACCTCACGCATATCGATCTGGATTGCCCCTGTATTATAAGGCAGGAGAAGCCGCCAGGGTAACAGTTGGATTGTCCAAAATGATCGGGACCCAAGAAGCCAGGAGAATGGAGCCGCAAAAAACGAAGAAAGACGCAAAAATGCTGCGGATGCCTTGTAGCACAGCCTTCAAGCGGCTGTGTCTTCGGGTTTCCCAGCCGAGGGCGGCTGGGCTACATGTTCTTTCGCTTTCTTTCGTTTCTTTCGGCTATCGTGATTTTGGCCGCGGCCGAAGGCCACGTCAAGCGCGCTTGATTCGGGAGCCCTTTCTCGCTAGGCTGCTGCCCCAAAGTACCCGGCAGGGCTGTCGGCGTGTGTACGATGCACCATTGCCCGTCCGCGTCAAGCCCTGCTTGATTCCGCAATGCCTTCCCGCTACTCTGCTGAGCCAATATGTCGTCAGTGAGGAGTTAGTTGTGCCGGAGATGCCGGAAGTTGAGAATATCGCCTTGGGCCTGCGGCCCGTCCTCGTGGGTAAGCGCGTGGCGTCCGTTTGGGTTGGTAGTCCGATCATCGTCCGTGGTCCCGACCGCAGACGCTGGCGGGCCTTCATGGCCGAACTGACCGGGCGGCGTATCACCAGCGTGAGCCGCCGGGCGAAGCGGCTCGGCCTGACGGCAGAGGGACGTCTGGCCCTGGTCGTTCCAACTTGGTATGACAGGCAAGTTCCTCCTGCGGAATCCGCAAGAAGAGCCCCGCGGCGGCACGGCCGAAGCATACACGATTGATCCTGTCCTTCCGGATGGGACGGAGCTTCTCTTCGTGGACCCGCGCCGATTCGGGCGCGTGTGGTGCCTGCGTGGTCTGGACCCGAAGGCGCCGGATGCAACCATGGAAGCGGCCGGCCTGACACCGTTGGGGCCGGAGGCGCTCGACCTGGATCCGAAGACCTTCGCTCCCCTTCTCCAGACAGAGCGGCCTATCAAATCGCTGCTGTTGGATCAGAGCCGGATCGCCGGGCTGGGCAACATTTACGCGGACGAATCGCTCTGGGCCGCGTGCATCCATCCGGCTCGGGCGGGCTCGTCTCTCACCTCCGCCGAGGCCGCGGCTTTGCTGCGTGAGATTCAGAAGGTCCTCCGCCGGGCGATTCGCGCGGGCGGCACGACCTTCAGCGACTTTCGCAATGTGTACGGCGACATGGGCCGGTTCCGCAATCGATTGAAGGTCTACGGGCGACAAGGTGAGCCCTGCCCGCGCTGCGGCACGACGATCCAATACCTCCGCGCCTCCGGCCGCGGCACCCACATCTGTCCACGTTGCCAAGTGGTCCGCCGTCGCCGCTCGGCCGGTGCCATGGTACGCTGCGTAGCCACGTTCCGACCCAGAGAGAGACATGCCTACGCAAGCGTAAGCATGGCACCCACGACGGTGCGGGATCCCGCCATTCCCACGTGGCACAGACTGCGTTACGCACCTACCTATCCATCGTGCTGGAAAGGATCGCGTTGAACAGCAGGGCGAACGTGCCATGGGGCTGGCCGCGATGCTGGACGCGGAAGCCCAGGAGGATGATCTTTCCTGCGCCGTACTGCACTTCCACGATCGCCGGTTTGTCCGCGATGCACTCCTGGGCCCGAATCCAGCCGCTCTCCAGCAGGACGGTATCCGAGTACCGCCCGATCACGTGGACGGGGAAGCGCGCCGCCGGGTTGCGCGGATCGTCCTCCGCCTTCTTGGGCTTCTCCGTGACTTCAAAAGCCTGGGAGCGGGTGAAGTACCCGGACGCCCATTCCGGCATGCCGTAGCCGACCGGATGCGTGCGGTCGATCCAGACCCGCAGCAGCGACCCGGGGCAGTAGAACTCCTTCGCCTGCTTGTCCCGCAGGGCATTGCGGACGGGAATATGGAACTGATCTATCGGGAAATTGCACGCCTCGTCGATGCAGACCAGCGTGCCGCCCTCCGACGACGAAGCCCTGCAGGGCCACGATCCCCTCCGAGCCGACCCCGCCCACGTACTGCGGCTCGGTCGTGTCTACATCCCGCCCTCCACCATCGACCTCGAGCTCATCGAGGGCAGAACCAGGCAGTCGTAGCGGTTCCGCAGGTTGCCCGCCCGGATTTCCGCATTGTGGACCGAAGCGTATTGAAATTCGAAGTTGTCCAGCACGAACCGCGTCCACCCTTCATCGACATTGGCCGTCCAGGGCTGATACAGACCCAGGCGCGGCCGCGAGACGCTCCGCAGGATCCGCTCCATTTCCCCCTGCGTCAGCCGGACACCGGTGAGAAGGGACGAGATTCCGTTGAGAATCTTCGGCTGGGCGGACTTGAGGCTGTTCACATCCGAAATGAGCAGCGAGCCGGCCGGCACCTCCTCGCCGGCGACGGCCTTCCACGGCACCGCGGCAGTAATCAGGCGGAAAGGAATCACCCGCCGCGAACAGGCGATTCATCAGCCGGTAGTTGTCATTGGGCCCTGCCCGCACCAGGTAGCCGTCGGCCTTCTCCGCCTCCACCATTTGCCCTGCGGCAGAGGGACGGCGTCCAGCTCTTTCGCCTGGCACTCGAACGGCCGATTGACGCTGACGACGTGGACCCCCATCTGCAGGGGCAGCGTCCACCCGGCGATATCATACGGGGCTTCCGGCGGTCCCTGCGGGTAAAGAGATCGATTGGGATACTCCTGCCGCTCCATCATGTCGTTGAGGTGGCTGCGATAGGGCTGGCAGCAGTAGAGGATGTAGGTCTGGGCGGGGTATTGGACCCCGTCGGCGGTAAAAGGCGTCTGGGCCTGATGGACCTCGACACCGGTCGCGTGGAGGACCTCCAGCATCTGGGCGGCGGCCCGCGGGTCGCGCTGCTCGGGCGGGACCAGCCACGCGCAGGGCGGCTCGCCCTGGCCGCGTTCCATCGCATCGCGGGCCTGCTTGATCACGTTGCTCTTGAACATGTCGTGGTAGCGGGCCGCCAGCGTGAACAGGCTCATGCAGGCGATCTTCTCGTACTCCACGATGTCCCGCAGCCGCCACCAGCCGCCGGGCCACGGATCGGGGAAGTTGGTCGTCACCTCGTAGTCCGGCAGCCCGCGTGCCCCCCCTTGAGCTCGCTGTTGCGCAGAAACACGGGCGAGGCGATCCCGACGCTCGCGGCCTCCGTGAGAAGGCCCGTCATATTGTGCCGGTACGCCGTCGTGCGAAAGCCGCCCTCCCACCAGTTGTCGTACATGGCGCTGTTGAGGACCCCTTTCTTGCCCGCGCGGGTCAGCGCGGCCGCCATGTGCCCGCCGATGATCAGCATCATGCTGTCGTTCAGAGGGATGGATGTTCGGATTCTTCGGATCGAAGAACGGCGGCACGAAGAGCCGCGCCCCGGTGCTGCCCATCTGGTGAATGTCGTACACGACGTCGGGCAGCCACTCCTTGTAGATCACCTGCGTGACGAGCCGGGTCTCCTGCAGATTGAGCATGAACCAGTCGCGGTTGTTGTCGTGACCGGCGTAGGTGTGGTACAGCCAGGGCATCCCCGCCCCCTCCCAGGGCTTGCCCAGCGACCGCTCGTACCAGTCGATGACTTTGTCGGTGCCGTCGGGGTTGGCGCTGGGGATCAGCACGATGATCGTGCGCCGGAGAATCTCCATGACCTCATCCGAGGTCTGCGTGGCCAGATCGTACAACAGCTCCATCGCCATCTGGCTGGAGGCGATTTCGCTGGAGTGCAAATTGCAGCTCACCAGGATCACGACCTTGGTCGTATCCACCAGGGACCGCTCCTGCTCCTTGTCCTGGATTTGTCGCGGGTCGGCGACCTTCTTCTGGCTGGCCATCGCCTGCTCGATCTGTCCCGGCGTGGCTTCCTCGGTGATCTCCGCCAGGATCATGCTGCGGCCTTCCGTGGTCCGCCCGATGTCCCGCACCCGCACGCGGACGGAATTGTCCGCCACGTGCCGAAAATACTCGCAAATCTTCTCGTAGCGAGCGAGCTTGTAGTCCGCTCCGACCTTGTGCCCGATCAGCTCCTCCGGCGGCCGGACCTGTGCCGTCGCCAGGGATCCGACGCTCAACAGAATAAGGATGCCGACCAGCCATCCGACGAAGGACAACGTACTGCGACGCTTCATGTTGACTCCCCTACACAGGACAAAGACGCGGGTGGCAGCCTCAAGCGAAGCTTGGGGATGGTATTTCGCGCAAGCCAAGCCATCGGCAAGCTCCGAAGACTCCGCTTGCCGCTGCCACCCGGCCTCGTTTATGTCATTGCGAGGAGCGCAGCGACGAAGCAATCTCAATCCACCGAACGGGAGATGGCTTCGCTTCGCTCGCAATGACATATTGCGAACTTGTTTCGGATTTCGAGTTTGTCTTACCACCTACGCTTCTTCGACCACTTTATAGCCCAGCGCGTCGGCCAGGGCAAACACCGGCTCCTTCAGGTCGCCATAGCAGGTGACGCGGTGCCAGCCCCACTGGTCCCACAGCGTGAAGAGCTTCTCGATGTCGCCGACCGGCTCGGCGGCCAGCTTGGTCCGGCAGGCCCGGTCGTCCGGGTCGTTGGCGACCGCCTTGCCCCGGTGGAAGAGGATCTCTTTGCGGCTCTGCTCGAATTCGACCGTGGTCGTCATGTAGCCCAGCGGCAGGACCGAGCGCAGGGAGGCCCCCTGGCGATCCTCCGAGTGCGTCAGGATCGCGAACGGGTTGGTCGGCCCTTGCGGCCCGAAGACCTTGTTCGACGCGACGCAATGGGCGTAGATGATCTGGCGCTTCGCGGTGTCGATCACCGGGTCGGAGATATAGCCGGGCCGGCCCTGCGTCAGCGCGTTCAGTGTGACCATCGTGGCGGTGGAGCGGACATCGCACTCGCACGCCGCCGATCAGGCCCTCGTTGTTCAATTCGTGGAAGCCCAGGCACGGATAGGCGTGGATGTGCCCGCCGTAGAAGCCGCCGAGGCAGTTGATCGTGATGGCGTTGGCCCCGTGCTTCTTCAGCACGGCTTTCATCCCCAGGTACATCGCCGCCGACGTATCGAGCGTCTCCTGCGAAACGCCGATCACCGTGGCCGCGTTCTTGCGCCACCGGTTCGCCACCGCGCGGGACTCGTCCTTGTCCGCCGCCTTCCATGCCTCGTTGACCTCCGCGAACGAGACCCGCTCCATCGGGAATGCCCAGGAGCGGGTCGGCCGGACCGGAATTCTGGTCGCGTACCGCGAGGATCCTCGACTGCTTCATCCGGGCGAGGCACTCCTGCGTCGAGAGGGTCTTCACCGGATCGGGCGTGCAGGCGAGATCGCCGGTCTTCGGCGTGTTCTTCGTCCGCACCTGCGCGGTGGCCGCGACAAAGTCCGCCATCGAGCCGCCCTTGCTGGACCCGCTCGAAGCACTTCACCGCCTCCACCAGATCTTCAAACCGCGAGGAAGCCACGAACCCGACGTTCGGCGCCTTCTTGCGGATGAAGTCCGCCATGTAGACCAGGAACCCGCCGCTGCCGCCGTACTGGAAATCGGCGTACAGCACCGGCTTGCCCGACGTCGCGATCGTCTGCACGACGCGGTTCCAGCGTTCATCTGATAGACGAGATAGCCGTCGATATTGGCGGACTTGTCCTCGTCGAGGATCTTCTGGGCCTGCTCCGGCCCGGTGGCCAGCGAGGAGACAAACTCGAGATTGGGGCACTGCTGCGCCAGCCCCGTGTTGATCCGGTCCATCACCGGCTGGAAGTCGAACCCTACGTTCGGCCAGTCCGGACCCGGCTGCTGGGCGGCGTGCAGGGAATAGATGATGCGAATCTTCATCTTGCCACCGCCGGCGCCGGCCGCCCACAGCGTGCCCGGACTCGGCAGAAGTCCCGCCGCCCCGGCACACGCGGCACACCCGCCGCCAGAAAACGCCGCCGATTCATCCGGCAGCACGCACACCCGGAAATCAATTCACCCTTGCCCATAATCGTTCTCCCATCAAGCACGTTATTCGTCAGTCCACGAGTACCAGTCCGTAATAATTCGGACATTGTCGCGTCGTTCGCACCACTTCGATCGGCAGGCCGGCCTTGCGGACGGTCGTAAACACGTCGATGCCGCAGGCCTCCATCGCCGGGCGGGCCCGCTCGGCATGCCGGCACTCGCCCACCTGCAAGGCGCAGCGCTCGCAGAGGTAGCACGGCCCGGCGCCGAGTCCAAGGGCCTTCCAGGCACCCTGCAGAAAGATCTCGCGCTCCAGCTCGACGACGGCCGCCTTCACATCCGCGTCCGGCTCGAAGTGAACGAGGATCGCCCGCCGGTAAGAGTCCAGGACCTTGCGCATGTCCTCGGGCGTCGGCGTATACGGCGGGCACACCAGGCATTGGGCGTACCCATCGCACCCGAACTGGCACTTGAGCCGGACCCAGGGCGCCGTCTCCACCGCGGCCCCCGTGACGATCTTCGCCGCCTTCACGCCCGGGTCGTGCGCCGGCCAGCCGGACCAGGGTCTCATCCGAGAGATCTGTCTTCGCCTGCGGACTTTCGCGTCTACGAACCACACGACACCCCTCAAAGGGACGATGCATGATGGCAACCTGCCGTCTCCTGGTGTTTATACCGCGTCTGCGGTCATGAGGCAAGACTTTCAGCCCGTACCGCCCCAAGGCGCAGGCAAAGGGCTGCGAAGGATATCCGCAGCCCGATAAAAACGCCCCTATCAAGCATGAAACAGGCGTCCGCACGCCAAGCTCCGGTCTACTGCCTGCGGGTCACGCCCTCGTGGGCGATGGTGACCTCTTCGGTGACCAGGTTATTGTCGCCCTTTGAGCTGATCGTCAGGTCGGTGGGCCAGGCATCGGCCAACTCCCAGACCGCCACCGGCTTGCCGTCCTGGTTCATCAGGGTGATGGTGCACTTCTGCTTGGCCCCGGCGACTTTGCCGACCACGACTTCCTGGCGCCAGGCCCAGAGCTTCGTGTCGCCGGTCAGGCCGCGCGTGAGGGTGACGTCGTGCAAATGCAGCGAGCCGGGCACCTTGTTGATGACCGGCTGCGCACCTTTGCTCGCCACTTTGTTTTCGATCGTCTCATTGCGCGAGCCGATCCCGGTGCAAGCCTTGAAGATGCCGCTCCAGCGGCCTTCCACCTCGACCTGGAAGAAGGCTCCCGGCATCACGTCCTGCTCTCTCCCGGACGATTTGGCTTTGGCCTGGGCCTTCGAGTCCCAGGAGCCGAAATAGCAGACCGACAGGACCACGGCCAGAAGGCCGCCACAGATCAGTTTGACCAGCCAGGAATACCGATTGTTCATAACACACTCCTTTCAAAAATAGTGCCTATGGTGCAGTTTCAGTTCACGATGGCCTGGTGGGCGAGGGCCTCGAATTTGTCGTTCAGGCGTCGCCTTGCCGGAGGGGTACAGTTGGACCATGCACACGCCGATCAGCTTCTCGGCAGGGTCGATGAAGAAGGTCGTATACCAGAAGCCGCCCCAGCGGTAGGAACCGGCACTGGTCAGCTCGCCGGCCTCGCGCAGGCTGCGCGTGACGCCGAAGCCCAGGCCGAAGCCGGAGCCGGGATTCAGATCGCCGACGTGGTCGGCGGTCATCAGTTCGACCGTCTTACGGCTCAGCAGCCGGACGCCGTCCAACTCACCGCCGTTGAGCATCATCTGGCAGAACCGCGTGTAATCCGAGATCGTCGAGCACAGCCCCCCGCCGCCGGAGCAGTAGCGCTTGGGTCCCTCATAGGGATAGGTCACACAAACCCGCATGGCCCCTTCCCCGAGAATGCCATCACCCAGCCGTTCCAAAGCTCCGCTCGCATCCGGCCCGTAGATGGCCGCGAGCCGGGACACTTTGCCATTAGGAAGGTAGAAGCCCGTGTCGTTCATCCGCAGCGGCTCGAAGATGCGCTTCTGCAGAAACTGATCGAAGGGCATCTCGGAGATGACCTCGACCAGCCGGCCGAGGACATCGACCGAGAGACTGTAGGTGAATGCCTCGCCCGGCTGGTGCACCAACGGTATCTGGGCGAGCTTCTTGATGCCGTCGGCCAACGAATCTTCCGTCTGGATCAGGCCATGCGTGATCCCGGCCTCCGCGTACTTGGCCCCGACGCGCGGGTCCCAATGATAGGTCAGGCCGGAGGTGTGGGTCAGAAGGTTGCGGATCGTGATCTCGCGCTTGGCCGGCACAAGCTGTTCCTGGGCCTTGCCGCCGTCGCCCGCCGGATCGGAGACGAGGACCTTCATATCTTTGAATTCCGGGAGATACTTCGAGACCGGGTCGCTGAGCCGAAACCACCCTTCCTCATACAGCATCATCACGGCGACGCTGGTAATGGGCTTGCTCATCGACGCGATCCGGAAGATCGCGTCCGGCTTCATGGCAACGTTCCGTTCCTTGTCCTGCATGCCCACACTCTTGAGGTAGGCCACCTTGCCGTCGCGCGCCACCAGCGCCACCGCCCCCGCCAACAGCCCGCCATCCACGTGCTCTTGCATCAGCATACCGATGCGTTCCAGACGCTGCTGGGACAAGCCGACGGATCGAGGCGGCGCCGACGGCAGCCCCTGTCCGGACGCGACCGGAGCCAGCGCGATCAAAATCGACAGAACACACAGAACCAGATTCGTTTTCCTCGTCATAGCACCATGTCTCCCTGAAAGATGTCCCTTGCCGGTCGCGGCATTGGTGTGAGCACACCCGTCGCGGGCATTCTGTCTTCAGCTCGGCCCACACGAGCCGCCCAAGCATCGGGATCGTAAACCGCGAACGGCGAATCGTCAATCTTCGACCCGGCGAGAATTGACGGCCCCTCGTCTGTTGCGTACGATTGAGGCGCGGGGAGCGGATAGGAAAGATGGACATCAGAAGGAAGGTGGGCAAGTGGCTGATGGTGGTCCGCGAAGTACCGAGATCGTCCTGGAGCTGCCTCCCTGGCTTCGTGCGCTCGCGCAGCAGGAGGGACGTGTTTTCAAATCCGCCGAGTCCAGGATGCGGTTTGCGATCGAGCTGGCGCGGCAGAATATCGAGCAGCGCACCGGGGGACCTTTCGGGGCCGCCGTGTTCGAGGCGAACAGCGGCAGACTGGTGAGCGTCGGCGTCAATCTCGTGGAGGTGTCGAATTGCTCGATGGCTCATGCCGAGATGATCGCGATTGCCCTGGCACAACGGGCGGTCGGGACACTACGACCTCGGCGCCGCCGGCGTGTATGAGCTGGCGACGAGCACCGAGCCTTGCGCCATGTGTCTCGGGGCGATTCCCTGGTCGGGTGTGCGGCGGGTCGTGTGTGCGGCCCACGGCGAGGATGCCGCCGCCATCGGATTCGACGAAGGGGCCAAGCCCGCCGATTGGGTCGGCGAGCTGCAAAAACGCGGGATCGAAGTGGTCCGGGACGTGCTGCGGGACGAGGCCCGGGCCGTCCTGCAACAGTACGCCAAAGCCGGCGGACTCATCTATAACCCCGGCCGGGGCGCGTGAGCCATCCCGTAGCACGGGCATCTTGCCCATGAGTCGCAGGGCCATCCTGGCCCTGCCTCCACGGGCGGGACGCCCGTGATAGTCGTGGGCAGGATGCCCATGCTACTATGCCCTTACGGGCACACTACGAACGCGCGATCACTCGGCGTCGGTTTCAGGGATGATCGGCTCCCAGCGGATCTTATCGGAGCCGAGGAGCGTCCCGGTGGCGTAGGCGACGTCCACGAGCGAGATCTGGTAGTTCGCCAGGGCGGCGACCTCGTTGCTTTGCGCGTTGGCGAAGCGGATCTGGGCGTCGAGCACGTCGGTGCTGGTGCGGAGGCCCTGCTCGAACTGGCGCTGCTCGGCTTCATAGAGCCGGCCGTTGAGGATGGAGGTCTGGCGGGCCGCGAGAATCTGCTGCCAGTTGGCCTCGACCTGATCGACGGCGTTGAGCACTTCGAGGCGAATCAGATCCTCGCGGTTGGCCCGCGTGGCGAGCCGCTGGCGGCGCTGATAGATGGCTTGGCGCAGCCGGCTCTTGGCCGCCTCGTTGCCGATGGGAACGATCAACTGCAAGCCCCCGCTGTGGGTCGTGAAGTCGGTCCCGCCCAGCATGTCGAACGAGTCTTCGCGGCTCTCCCCGGTGCCGCTGATGTTGTAGTTGTAGGTGAGCGTGGCCAGAGGCAAGGTCTGATTGCGCGCGAAGTCGATCGTGCTGGCATCCTGCAACAGTTGCAGTTGCAGCTCCAGCAACTCCATCCGATTCTCGATAGCCGCACGGACCAGGCGCGGCCGATCCAACTCGTAGCGTACCGGGTCCGGCAACGTCGTCGGAACCACGATGGTGGGCGTTTGCACGTCCAGACCGGCTTTGTGGACGACGCGTTTGAGCTCGCGCTCCCGATCGCGCAGACTGTTCTCCGCCAGGATGATGGCCTGAAGCTGCTCGGCGACACCCGCCTCCGCCCGGATGATCTCCACCTGGGCCCGCTGACCGGCCTCCACCAGACGCCGCGCCCGCTCCAACTGCTGCTGGGCCAGCCCGTATTGCTGCTGGCGGACCTCCAATTCCCGGCGGGCGGCGTAGAGACGCCAGTACACCCGATCCAGGGCGGCCAGGACGGTGATGACGTCGAGCTTCGTGCGCGTGTCGACGATGTCGCGGTTATAGGCGGCGATGCGGATCGAATACATATTGACCCGCTGACCCGCGTTGCGCAGGAGCGGATGACTGATCGAAATGGAGGCATTGTTCTCGAAGGAGGGATTGAAGGGCGCATCCACGTGCAACTGCTCCGCCCGCGTGTCGGCCAGGTCGAAGGTCACTGTGCCCCCGGTCCGCAACGGCACGCGCAGCCCCAAATCCGCCTGAAGACGCTCAATCTGGGAGGCGGCGATGGTCGGGACGAGAAGACCATCGATGAAGACGGCCCGGCCCTGGGGCTGGTCCAACTCGAGCAGATTGGCATTGGCGAAGAACGAAGCTTCGAACTTGGCCTCTTCCGCGCTGAGCTGGGCCCCGGCGATGGCCGGGTTGATCAGGGCCGTCTTGAGCTGCAGATTGTTCTCCAGGGCCAGGGCACGACGTCTGTTCCAGGGACAGCTCGATCTTCTCCGGCGGCGTATTGGGCTCCGGCGGGACCTGGTTGGGCTCGGCCTTTTGGAACTCCAGCGGCTCGATCTCGTGCACCTGCTGGGGCGAGACGCCGAGCTCGTGCAGACCGTAGCGCTCGGAATGCGAACCGCAACCCGCCAGCACAGCGACAAGAGACAACGGGACTGCCAACCACACGCGTGCGAGAAGAGAGCGTCTATTCATGCCTGAGAGCCTCAATAGGGTCCAACCGCGCGGCTTTGATGGCCGGAACCATCCCGAAGCAGACCCCGACAATGCCGGCGAAGCCGAAGGAGATGCCGATCGCCCACAGCGGGATATGGGCCAGGTCCAGCTTGACCTGCGGAATATTGGCGATGGCCATGGTCAGCAATTGGCCCAGGCCGATGCCGACGAGCCCGCCGAAGAAGCACAGCGTGACCGATTCGATCATGAACTGCGTCAGGATGGCCGAGCGCCGCGCGCCGACCGCCTTGCGCAGACCGATCTCGCGGGTGCGCTCGGAGACGGAGACGAGCATGATGTTCATGATGCCGACGCCGCCGACGAGCAGGGAGATGCCGACGATGCCGCCGGCGACCATCGTGACGATCACGGCGATCTTGTTGAAGGTGTTCAGGGCGTTTTGCAGGGACTGGACGTCGAACGTGTCGGGCTGGCCCGGCCGGATGTTGCGGGTCCGGCGGAGGAAGAACTTCAGCTCCGCCTGGGCGTCCTCCAGGGTCTCGGCGGACTTGCCGGAGGCCATGGCCCACGTGAAGGGCTCGCCGAGTTTTTTGAGCGTCTTGAAGGGGATGAAGACCTCGTACCGTTCCTGGCCGCTGTCGCCGAAGTTCATCTGCGGCCGGGCCTCGATGACGCCGACCACGACGAAACGCGGTCGTAGCCGATCCGGAGGGTCTCGCCGATGCAGTCGTGGTCCATCCGCAGCTTGTCCCGCAGCTTCGGCTCGATCAGGCAGACCTGGCGGGACTGCTCATCGTCGATGGGCGAGAAGATGCGTCCCAGGATCACCGGCCGGTGCTCGATCTGATGAAAGGCCGGCTCGATGCCCTGGATCTCCACGTTGTCCACCGATTGCTCGCCGCACCTGACCGTGCGCCGCCCGACGCCGCCGATGCGGCTGAGCACCGCGAGCGAGGGGCAATGATCGAGCACATCGTCGAACTGCTCGGGCCGGAACCGCAGTTGCCACCAGTTGGCATGACTGCATGGGACCCCGGTCGGGCACACGCGGCCCGACGAAAATCGTGTTGGTCCCCAGCGTCTCGACCTGGGTCAGGATCTTGGCCTTGAGTCCGGTCAGAGCAGCGATCACGGCCGTGACGGACGCGACGCCGATCACGATGCCGAGGGTGGTCAGGACGGAGCGGGTCTTGTTCGCCCAGATCTGGGTGAGGGCCAGATAGACGCTCTGGTAGAACAGTCGGAAGAAAACCAGGGGCAGGGCAAAAACCGCTTTCATTTCGTCACCTTTCCGAGCTCGCCCACCAGCGTGCCCCGCCGAGCCTGATCCTCCTCGGTGGTCAGGTCACTGTTGATCAGGCCATCCTTCATGCGGATGATCCGTTTGGCGTGGCGCGCGACGCTCTCCTCGTGGGTGACCAGGATGATCGTCTGGCCTTCCGCGTGGAGTTGATCGAAGAGCGTCAGGATGTCCTCGCTGGTCTTGCTGTCGAGGTTGCCGGTCGGCTCATCGGCCAGCAGGATGCTGGGATTGCAGATCAGGGCCCGGGCGATGGCGACCCGCTGCTTCTCGCCGCCGGAGAGCTGGTTCGGACGGTGCTTGACCCGGTCGCCCAGGCCCACGCGTTCGAGCATCTGCATGGCCCGCCTGCGGCGCGACCACCAGCCGTTGCGGGAGTAGATCAGGGGCATCTCCACGTTGCGCAGGGCGCTGGAGCGGCTGAGCAGCTCGAACGACTGAAACACGAAGCCGATCCGCTCGTTGCGGACGCGGGCCAGAGCGGCGTCGCTCATGCCGGTCGTGTTCTGGCCGTCCAGCTCGTAGCGGCCGCTGGAGACGCGGTCCAGGCAGCCCAGCACGTTCATCAGCGTGCTCTTGCCGGAGCCGGAAGGTCCCATGATCGCCACGTATTCGTTCTCGCGCAGCTCCAGGTCCACGCCATCGAGCGCATGGATGCGCTCGACGCCGACCTTGTAGACGCGTGTGATCGCCTCAAGCTTGATGACGATTTTATCGGATTGCGTTCGCATCGTTCACGTCGCCGGTAGCCTTCGTCCCCTTGTTGTTCTTGGCGTTCTCCTCGGCCTTGGCCTCACGCTCGTCCTTGACGACCTGATCGTGCTTGAGCTTCTCCAGCTCCTTGTAGGGCCCCATGATGACCTTCTCACCCTTTTCGACGCCGGCTTCGAGGATCGTGTGGGTCAGATTGCTCGGACCGATCTTGACGGGCGTGATGACCGCCTTGCCGTCGACGTAGCGAAAGACCACGGTCGCAAACGTCTTGGATCTTGTCCACGTAGGGAGAGTTGTCCCGAATCTCGATGGGCAGGCTCTCGATCTCCCGCGTCATCACGGCCTGCGAGGGCACCGACAGCACGTCGCGGTACTTGCGGGTCTCGATGTCCACGTTGGCGGTCAGGCCGGAATGGAGCCGCCGGTCGCTTTCCAGCAGGATCTCGGTCTTATAGTACTTCGTCCCCTGTCGCGACAGATCGGTCGACAAGCGCGATGGTGTAGACCGTCCCCTTGAACTCCTGGGTCGGATAGGCATCGATGAACACCCTGGCCTTCTGCCCTACTTCCAGCTTGCCCACGTCGGCCTCATCCACCTGGGCCACGGCGAGCATCTGGGACAGGTCGCCCACCTCCAGGATCTTGGTGCCGGGGTTGTTCATCATGCCCGTGACCACCATCTCACCGACCTTGGCGTTGATCCGCGTGATGACGCCGTCGAGAGGCGAGACGATGGTCGTGTACCCGAGGGTCTCCTGCGACTGCTCGATCTGGGCGTCGGCGGCTTCGAGGTTGTGCTGCAGGACCTTGAGATTCAACTCCGCCGCATCCAGGCCGAGCTTGGCCGCGTTGTACTGGGCCTGGAACTCGTCGAGCTTCAATTGGGCCTGGTCGAACTCGTACTGGCTGATGTCCTTGGTGCCGAGCAGCTTCTTCTGCCGTTCCATCTGCGTCTTGGCCTGTTCGAGCGTGGCGCCGGTGCCCAGAAGATTGGCCTTCTGACTGGCGATCCTGGCCCTTCTCCGACTCGATCGTGGCGGCCTGGGCGGCCCGGCGGGCCTGGGCACCGAGCAACTGGCTCTCCAGGTCCTTGGAGTCCAGCCGCACGATCAGCGACGGCGGGATGGGCGGATTGGCATTCGGATCGCCCCTTGGTGACCCGATCGCCGACCTTGAACGGCAGGGCCTCCACGCGGCCGGAGACCTTGGCACTGATCTCGACCCGGCTTTTGGGCTCCAGTTCCGCCGGGGCACTGACAAATTCCAGCAGTTCGGTCGGCTGGGCCTCTTCCACACGAACCACCGTCGCCTTCTTGCCCGCGGCGGCCCGCTTTTTCACGACGACCCAGCCGCCCGCCCCTACGACCCCGAAGATCAACACGAAGATGATCAGTATGCGTAGTTTTCTCACACTCACGCCCTTCCGAAGCAGCAACTCTCACTCACGACTACGGCTTTGCTGAATCCGCCGCAGTCAGATTCGACTGCATTATACACCACTATAGACGCACATCGTCACCGTTCATTGCTCGCGCCAGTGCTGATATCTGCGTTTGACCAGGCTCCATTCGATCTCCCCGCCACAACTGGCACACATCTAAGCATCTATTGTACTATTAGTCTATAACACTGTTAGTTCATGTCAATAGGAAAATGGAAGAATTCCAAAAAATTCCGGTTCGTCTTGTTCCGTTGGTGTGGCGAGCATCATCAAAGAGTTCTTCACCTGCATCTCCTGCACAAGGTTTCACACCTCCGTACTCTGGCATCGCGGTGTTACCGTCTCGTTACCGCTTTGTCTTTTCTTGGTGATTTTCCTGTTGCATACTGACTCTCAGGTATTCAAACCATGCGACTCTGGGTGACATTTCCATCAGATACCTGAGGACCAAGACCCAGGAGCGGCAGTCTGTGGATTTCGCTTCAACCGAGCAGGCCCCCTCTGTATCATGACGTCGGCAAAGACGAGAGAAAGGGAATCCCATGGACATCGAGAGCCGTTTGCAGAAGATATGGAAGCCCAGGTGCATCAGACCAGGATCCTCGTGTGGGTCGTGCTGGCCCTCGTTCTGGCGATTGGCCTGGGGTTTCTGCTGGTCACCGTCAAGCTCGGGCTTCTGCGGGTCCGCGCGTTGGTGGAATACACCGAGATGATCCTCGCCGGAGGCGTCCTGATCGCCCTTGTGTACGGGGTAGTCTTCTACCTGGTGGCCTCGACCATATTCGGCCTACGGCAATTCCGGACCAGTCGCGAGGTGGACGCCCAGGTTTTCCGAGAGGCCATCGCCGAGCGAGCGAAGATCCGAGACCAACACCCGAGTCCGTGACGGATCACTGTCGGCAGTCGGGTGCCATCTCGAGTCACGCGTAGTGGGTGACTGTTGCACACGGCTCGGGTCTACGCGGTGCCAGCCTCCCGGATTGCCTTCTGCAGATGTTGCAGGGCCTGGTCGTAGTTTTCCGGGCCGACGTACTCCAGGATCAGCGGCGCCTTGGGCGTGCGTTTGGCCGCCAGCGAGACAAACTTGCGATAATCGAGATCGCCCTGCCCCGCCGCGACGCCTTGATCCACGTGCAGTTTGCGGTCCTTCGCGTGGATGCAGTCGATCCACGGCGTCAGTTCGTCGAACATCTCCTCAATCTCATCCACCTCCAACAGGTTCGCCGGATCGAGCAGGGCCCGAATCCGCGGCGAGTTCACCTCCTGTAGAAACATGCGGGTCCGCTTGGCGCTGGCGAAGAAGCCCCCGAAAAATGGCTCCATCAGCACCGTGGCGTCGTGACGCTCGGCCATTTCCGCCAGTTGCTTGATGGTCGCCAGCATCTGCTTCCAGACCGCCTCCCGGAAGTGATACGGTATCCCGGGAGTCAGTTTCTCCGGCTCCCAATGTCCCGCCTCGGTGATGAACGCGCGAACGCCGATGTCGCTACCCACCTTCATCATGTTCTCAAAGTACGTCAGACAGGCCTGGCGTTCGGCCGCGTCCCCGTGAATCAGATTGGTATACACGCCCATGCTGTGAATAGTGATACCCGCCGACCGATAGGCCCGGCCGATCGCTTCGCAGCGGGCCGCCGTCAGGTCGGACAGATCGGACCGGCCATTGTATTTCCAGTACCGGCTGTCGGACTGCATCAGAAACAACTGCACCACACGGAAGCCCCGCTCGGCCAGCGTCTGGGCAAGCTGGGCATTGGTGTACTTGGTAAACTGCTGGGTAGAAATTCCGACGGTCGGGCTGATCCAGACTCGGTGCCCTGACCGGCGGCTGCCAGAGAAGCACCAATGATGGGACAGTCGCCCCTGCCGTCCGGATAAACTCCCGGCGTGTGATGCGTGCATGGGACATGATTCATTCCTTCTCCAATTGAACAATCCGAGATTCGAAGCACCAAATCCGAAACAAATCCAAAAGACGAGTCCATCTTGCCCTGTAAGACCGTGTACGAGAAGCTGATTCAGTGTGGCATGGGCTTCCAGCCCATGAATCATCGGCAGGATGCCGATGCCACAAGATCCCACGGGCAGGATGCCCGTGCCACCTTTCATACACCTTGTAAGATCACAATGTCCATCCCGTCCGATAGGTCCGATGAAGGTACTCATTCGCCTTCTGATCGTTGGTGATCTTGAACTGACTGCCGTCCCACAGGATCTTCTTGCGAGCCCGGACCGCCACGTTCCCCAGGGCGCAGACCTCGCTCATGCAGTCCCGCGTGATCGACGAAGTTGGCCCCGGCGGCCGGCCCGCCGCGACAGGCATCGACCCACTCCTTGAAATGGCCGGGCGAGCGGGGCAACACTTTGGGCGGCCGCCCGTACTCCTTCATGCGGGATTCGGGAATCAGCCGGTAGCCCATCATCTTGCCCTTCTCGCCGATGTAGATCACGTCGCCCATGGCCCGGCCCGGCTCCAGCTCGCTCGGCTGCGCCGGCTTCAGTCCGCCGTCGTACCACGTCAAGAGCAGCGGCGGCATGCCCTCCCGCGCGGGGAACTCAAATCGTGCGATCACCCCCTGCGGATAGATCTCCGGGCCCAGCAGCGTGCAGCTCGCCTCGACGCTCGTGGGATGCCCCGAGCTTCAAGGCCTTGAAGACCGTGGACAGCTTGTGACAACCGAGATCGCCCAACAATCCCGTGCCGAAATCCCACCAGTTGCGCCAGGTCCAGGGGCAGTACGCGGGATGGTATGGCCGTTCCGGGGCCGGTCCCAGCCACAAATCCCAATCCAATCCGTCCGGCACCGGCGGGGTCTCCGGCGGCCGGCCCGCCCACGTCGGCCAACTCCAGAACCGTGCGGGGGACCAGACCTGCACCTCGTGGACCGGGCCGATGGCGCCGTCCTGGATCATCTCGCAGGTCAGTCGCGCCTCTTCGGACGCCTGGCCCGCATTGCCCATCTGCGTGGCCACCTTGGCCCGCCGGGCGGCCTCGGTCACCTGCCGGGCCTCGTAGACCGAATAGGTCAGCGGCTTCTCACAGTAGACGTGCTTGCCGCGTTTCAGGGCGTTCATCGTGATCGTGGCGTGCGTGTGATCGGGCGTCGCCACCATCACGGCGTCGATATCTTCCTTGTCGAGCAGCTCGCGGAAATCCGCGTACGCCCGGCAGCCCTGGTACGTCCCGGAGCCTTTCTGCTTCGCGTAATACTCCTCGACGAGCCGCCGGGCGGGCTCCCGACCGGCGGGCCTGCGCTCCTTGCCCTCCGCCCAGTTCCAGGACAGATACCCGCCGCCCTCGCGGTTGACATCGCAGACGGCCACGACCTGCACCTCCGGGAACTCGAGCAGGAACTCGATATCCTGCAACCCTTGCCCGCCCGTGCCAATGGCGGCCAAGGTGATCTTCTCGCTCGGCGCCACCTGCTTGGCCCCACCCAGCACCTGCCGAGGGACGATGGATAGCGCCGCCGCAGCTGCCGTCGCACCCAGAAGCTCTCGCCGCGACAACCGCCTGCTCGGCACGGACTGAATGTTCTGCACAGGTATCGACCGTCTCATGCCGGTATCCTCCTTCTGCTCTGGATCGGCTTCGATGCTCAAAACACCGTGGTTCTACATACCTCGCGTGACGCGGAATGTCAATTGCCTCCGATCCGCCGAATTCACACCCGGTATTGACCCGCCCGAGCGGCAGGGACACGGTGGATAAACGAAGCGATCTGACAGAAGCACAGGACAACCCCATGAGCACGTTCGGGGCTCAAGAGCGGGCCGGGCGCCGGCCCCCGGCAAGACTCCGGCTTGCCTGGACGCGGTTCGCACGGTGCGACGGCATGGAGTACGCCGTCTCGGATATCGTCACCAAAGGAAAGGGGCTGCAGGACGAATCTGCAGCCCCAGGATGAGACGTGATGGAAACGGATCACACCGTTCTGCGCCGGTGCAGCCAACTGACAAGGCCGGCGCGAGGAGACCGAGAACGATCGCGCCGGGAGCGGGGATAACGTTGTCCGGCGGCGTGGGAGGCGTGGGAATGCCCGAGAACGTGCCCCCCTGGATGAAGACCGCGGAATCGAGGATGAAGTCGTCCGTGTCGGCGACGGCGAGCTTGATGTGGTGGGTGCCCGCCGTTAGACCCAGGGCTTGGGCTGTAAAGGCATCCGTGAAGCCATCGTAGGCAAGATCAAAGAACGGTCCTCCGTCGTCCAGATCGTTGTTGTGAAAGAGTTCTGGATGGGACGCATTCTCCCCCAACGGATTGCCGCCGTTGACGTTGTTGATCGAGACCGGCGTCGTCGTGCCGGGAATCAAGGCGATGTTCTGGCCGTCGAGGAAGAAGGCGAAGACATCGTTGAACGGGCTATTGGTGAACTCGTTGTATTCCTCCGAGGCGAACACATAGTTGAAGAACAGGTTGCTGCCGGGGCTGCTGAAGTCGAAGGCCAGAACAGAAGCGTCGTGCGTGGTGCCGGCAATCGCGTCCAAGTCCGCGTCACCGGGCAGGCCGTTGTCACCGGTCGAGTCGTCCAACGTGTTGGCGCCCTGGGCGAGAGTGGCATCGCCGGAGGTCAGGATGATGCCGGACTCAATGCCGATGCCCGACGCCACGCCATTGCTGAAGAATCCGGAGGCGGTAGCGGCCCCGACATAACTGGCGCTGCCGGGGACCACGGTGATCCCGGATCCGAGAATATTGCCAACCAAGGCGTCCGGGTCTGATGAGGTGATGACCGTAACGCCTCCTTGAGCGTGGCCCCCGGCAGCGAGCAGCACGATGGCCACCATCATCCATGTTGTCGATACTCGTTTCATCGCAGTTCTCCCTTTCATTCCGCGCGTGAGTGCGACCGCTGGGAACAGTAGTGCGCTCACAGGGTCATGGACGGACTGTGCCTGGATCACGTGAGGCCGCGATGCGCTCTGTGGTCACAGCAGACACGAGCTGCACCGCCCCACGTGGAGGCGGGGGCGGCCGCGCACATTCCGCCACCTTGATGCGCCCGGGCCGCGTCGGGCAGTTGAGGCTCATGTTTCATCCCCTCCGGCAGTCAGCAAAACCTGCAAGATGTCCGCACCGGGTTGCTGCACCACGTCGGCAGCCTGGCCGAGATTGCCCGGCGCGCAGATCACACCCCCGTCTGGGGAGTCGCACGATGGGGCTGACGCTCTCATGGTCCACGGTTCCGGTGTCCGTTGCACCAGAGAGCGTGGCGTTTCACTTCTCCCCGCACTCCTATGAGCGTTCGCTTCAACACGTGTTGCGCGGACGCTGCCCTGAAGAACCCGTATGGCTGTCCTTCACCTTTCTCCGGAACACGCTTGCGTGCCCGGAGAAACCCGTCGGTTCCCTCCCATACAGCCGCTCGAAATCCATCTGCTCCGTGCTGACGAAGGTGCCGGCAGATGGGCGATCATTTCCTTTCCAGCGCACTTGGTACGGCTGGCTCCTCTGCGGATCCCCGAGCTGGCGACTCCATTGTCCTGCCGCGCATGGACCTGTCTACGGGCAAAAACCGCAATTTACCGGCAGGGGAAAACCTATTGTTTTAGCCGAGAACTCCGAGGATTCGCGTATTGGTTTACAGGGGGCGGGGCAGCCGATATAATGCAGCGCTTTCGGCCCTGGTCAACATCCCAAGGTTTGGTGTTAAGGAGTCGTCACTATGCTTCTTCCGGGATTCGTGAGCAAGCTGCTGGCCGTGCTGCGCGGCAATGTGGCCCCGCCGCTGATCTTCGTATCGGTGCTGCTGGGTATCTGGACAGGGATGATGCCCGGCTGGTCCGGCCTGCACACGGTGCTGGCCGTGCTCGTGCTCGTGATCAATGTCCACATCGGGCTGTTCATCCTCGCGCTGGGAGTGGGCAAAGCCCTCAGCCTGGCGGCGGCGCCGGTGCTCTACCACACCGGCGTCTGGGTGCACGGGCACCTGGGCGGGGTGCTCGCCGGTCTGTCGTCCATCCCGATCGTGGGCATCACGGACTTCAACCGCCTGGCAGTGGCAGGGGGTCTGGTTCTGGGTCCCATCGTCGGCGCGGTCTGCGGCCTGGTCCTGGCCATCTTCGTCTACTCTTTCCGCCGGACGATGGTCAAACTCAACGACAAGTCCGAGAAGTTCCGCCTGTATTACTCCAAGTTCTGGGTGCGTCTGCTCGACCGGATCCTCATCGGACGACGCACCAAAGATGTCCAGTCCATGTTCGCCAAGGCCAAGTACATCCGCAAGGTTGGCGTGGTCCTGGCGGTCCTGCTCGTCGGCGGCTTTCTGGCCGGCGTGCACTTCCTCCAGGGCACCGTGGTCAAGGGCTACGCCGTCACGGCGCTGACCCAGGCGAACAAAGCCGAGGCGGACATCGACACGCTGGGGATTTCGGTCCTCGGCGGCAATGTCGCGGTCTCGGGCCTGCAGCTCACCGACCCGAAGAACCCGCAGCAGAACCAATTGGCCATCGAAAAGATGGAGGCGGACGCCAACATCTACGATCTGCTGCTCGGCAAGCTGGTCATCGAGAAGGCCGAGCTTACGGAGGTGCGGTTCAACCAGTTGCGGCAGACGCCGGGCAAGGTCCTGGAGCAGGTCGTCCAGGAGAAGCCCTTCGACCCCAACGCCTACAAGGTCAGCGTCGAGGACCTCGCCAAGCTCGAGAAGTACGTCAAGGACGCCAAGAAGCTCAAGGAGCAGTTGGAGAAGCTGCGCAACTGGCTGCCTGAAGGCAAACAAGGCGAAGCCGGTCCGGCGGACGCCAACCAGCCGACGCTCGCCGTCGAGAAAGCTCCGGAGAACTACCTGGACTACCTCTCCACCAGGCTGCTGACCCCGGCGACGCCGCGGATGCTGGCCAAGCTGCTGCTGGCCGACAAGACCGAGATTCCCTCCCCGCTCTTCGGCAACAGCAAGATCGAGGTCACGAACCTCAGCGACGCCCCGCAGGCGGCCAAGCTGCCGATCACGATGCAGATCAAGTCGTATGCGACATCCGCCCTGCTGAAGGCGGTCGCGGACTACTCCAAGGGCGGCACGCCGGAGATCTCCGGGACGTTCGAGGGCCTCGACCTGAGCAAGCTGAAGGATCTCTCGCAGGATGCGGGCCTCTCCTTCCAATCCGGCCAGGCCGCCGGAACGTTCAAGGGCACGTTGACCAAGGAGAACGTGGACCTGACCATCGACCTGAGCCTGAAGAACCTGCAAGCCCAGGGGACGGGCAAGGGCGTACTGGGTCTCGGGGCCGAGCAGACGTCCCAGGTGATGCAGGTGCTGAAGGAGCTGAGCACGACGATCCGGGTCGTGGGCTCCCCCACCGATCCGCGGCTCGTCTTCGACACCAAGGGGCTGACCAAGGAATTCCAGGACGCCCTGGTCAAGGCCGGCAAAGAGCGGGCGATCCAGGAAGTCAACAAGCAGGTCCAGAAGCAGCTTGACGGCAAACTCGGCGAGAAGCTCCCCGCCGGCGTGAAAGACGCCCTCAAGCAGCCCTCGACGAAGGGTCTGACGGACAGCATCGGCGGCCTGCTCGGCGGCAAGAAGAAGCAGGAGCCCAAGCAGGAACCGCAGAAATAACTCCGCGCAAAGCAAAGGCTGCGGTCCCGCTGACCGCAGCCTTTGTCCTTTGATTCATTGCCTACAGCGACCTGGCGCATCAGGGCCCTGGGACCGCCAATCTCCCGATTGGCCTTCGGAAAGAAGCCGCTCAGGAGAGCGGCGTTCCCGGAACCTGCGTCATTGCCCCTGGGGCGTTCCCTTGTTCTTGCCCTTGGGTTTGCTCTTGCTTTCCGTCTTGGGCTCGTCGCCGCTCTTGTTGTTGCCGCCGCCCTTCGCCTGACCCTCGAGCTTATTCAGCCTCTGCTGCAGCGGCTCGATCCTCTTCTGAAATTCCTGATTGCGACGGGCGATCAGCTTGTCGAGGGCCCCAGCGGTCTTGGTGGCCTTCTCCTCGTTGGCGAGTTTCCTGATCTCCTGCAACTCGTTGATCGCGGCCTGATGCTCCTGCTTGAGCTGGGCGATCTGGTCCGCCAGCGTCTTCGGCGACCGCGCCTGGTCCCCACGGACCGCTTTGCTCTTTTGGCCGCGGGTCTCTCTGGTTCTTGGGCTGCTCCGCAGCGAACGCGGCCACGCTCAGCGACAGGGAAACCGCCACAACCATCAATCCGATCTTCTTCATGTTTGTGTCTCCAACACTATCAAAGTGCCGCAGGGGCGAAGCTCACAGCAAGCTTCGGCAGCCCTGTGCGAAACTTCCAGTAGCACGGGCATCCTGCCCGTGACGGTAGGCCAAAGCCTCCGGCAGCCGGGATGGCCTGCGACTGGGACCCCAAACGCGATAGATCGCGTTTGGGAACGGGTCCCCAACGCGGCATTGTGCGTTGGCCCCAACCACTCATGGGCAAGATGCCCATGCCACGTAGACGATCCGGCCCGGCTGTCTATTGCATAAGTTCTTGCACGTAGAGGCAACCCCCGTGGTTGCCCGGTCCATACCCGGCCGGCGACGGATCGGAACATATTCGAGAGATTATCGTCCGCCGAGGGCTCCGATGATTAAAGACTGCCGGTCCATCCGTTCGCTCGAAATCTCCCGCCTCCGCGCCGCGACTAAATCAGTAATCAGGGCTTTCTGGCCCAATGAGAAAGGGCACGTGTGTCCGGGGCCCCAGACGCGAATCGTGGCGTTTGAGGGCCCTCGTTGCCGGACGAGGCACACGTGCCCTGTCAAATCATCAACCGTCAATCATAAATCATCAATTCCTACAGGCTCCAGCCCTTGGCGATACGGCGGGTTGAGGTGCCGGTTCGCCTCGTCGGAGTTGGTGAAACGCATGTCGGGGCCATCCCACTCCAACTTCGTGCCCGGCAGCTTCAGGGCGATGACGCCCAGCATGGCGAGCTCGGTCAGCGGGCCGCCGTAGGAGAAGTCGGAGCCGGCCTTGCCGCCCGTCGCGGATCGCCCGAGCCAGTCGTCGCTGATGGCTCTTGACGCGCGGGAGATCTTCTGCTCGGGCGGCTTGTAGGCCTTCATCTTCGTCTTCGGGGATGATCCGCACGCCGCTCGGCGCCGTGCGAGCCGTACATGATCGACGCCCTTGTCGCCGTAGACGTAGCCGCCCGGTCTCGTAGCTGTGGGCCCTTGCGGCCTGGCTCCAGTTCCTTCGGCCGCGGAATCGGCTCCGTGCCGCTGTGCCAGATGAGCGTGATCGGGCCCGCGGCTGCCCTTGGCCGGGAACTCGAAGGTGATGATGTCGCCTCGCGGGAAGGAGTCGCCCTGGGTCTTCGGATCGTAGTCCTTGACCTGGGCCTGGATGGTCTTGGGCGCGCCCAGATCGAGAGCCCAGAACGACCGGATCGACGACGTGGCAGGCCCAGTCGCCGATGGTGCCGTTGCCGAAGGGGACCCAGCTCCGCCACCGGCCGGGCAGGTAGAAGGAATGGTACGGACGCTCCTGGGCGGGACCGAGCCAGAGGTCCCAATCGAGGCCGGCCGGGACGTCCTCCTTCTCGCCCAGCCGCGGCAGCGTGTCCAGGGCGGAGTTGACGTAGCGGCAGCCGCAGTGGATCGTGTGCACGTTGCCGATGGCCCCGTCCCAGATCCACTCGCAGAACATGCGGATCGTGTCGAACGAGTGGCCCTGGTTGCCCAGCTGGGTCACGACCTTGTGCTCCTGGGCGGCCTTCATCAGAGCGCGGACCTCGCCGACGGAATGGGCCAGCGGCTTCTCGCAATAGACGTGCTTGCCGCGCTTGATCGCGGCCATGGCCGCCACGGCGTGGGTGTGGTCGGGCGTGCCGACGATCACCGCGTCGATCTTGTCCTCCATCTCGTCGAGCATCTTGCGAAAGTCCTGGTACACCTTCGCGTCGGGGAACTGGGAGAGGATCGGCGCGTTGCGACGCTTCGGCCGCAGATCGACGTCGCACAGGGCGACCATCCGCGTGCCGCTGTCGCGGGTCACATCGCCGATATCGGCCGCGGCCCGACCACCGGCGCCGATACTGGCGATGTTCAATTTTTCACTGGGCGGCGTCTGCCCCTGCCCCAGGACGTGCCGCGGCACGACCGTGAAAGCCGCCACCGCCCCCGTCGCCGATTTCAACAACTCCCGTCTGGACGTCTTCCCATTCTTCATAACGCGCACCCCTCGTCAATCGCCCACGGCAAATCATAAATCATAAATCATAAATCTAGAGGCTCCAGCCCTTGCGGTACGGCGGATTGAGGTGCTGATTGGCCTCGTCGGAGTTGGTGAAGCGCATGCTGGGCCGTCCCACTCCAGCTTCGTGCCGGGCAGCTTCAGGGCGATGACGCCCAGCATGGCGAGCTCGGTCAGCGGGCCGCCGTAGGAGAAGTCGGACCCGGCCTTGCTGCCGTCGCGGATCGCCGCGCAGCCAGTCGGCGTGATGCTCCTTGGACCCGGGGGATCTTCTTCTCCGGCAGCTTGTAGGCCTTCATCGCCGTCTCGGGGATGATCCGGACGCCGCCGGCGCCGTGCGAGCCGTACATGATGACGCCCTTGTCGCCGTAGACGTAGGCGCCGGTGTCGACGGGCTTGCGGCCCGGCTCCAGCTCCTTGGGGCGCGGGATCTTCTCGGTGCCGCTGTGCCAGACGAGGGTGATCGGGCCCGCGGTTGCCCTTGGCGGGGAACTCGAAGGTGATGATGTCGCCCGTGCGGGAAGGCGTCGCCCTGGGTCTTCGGATCGTAGTCCTTGACCTGGGCCTGGACCGTCTTGGGAGCGCCCAGATCGAGGGCCCAGAAGACCGGGTCCACGACGTGGCAGACCCAGTCGCCGATGGTGCCGTTGCCGAACGGCACCCAGCTCCGCCACCGCCCGGGCAGATAGAACGAATGGTACGGCCGCTCCTGCGCCGGGCCGAGCCACAGGTCCCAGTCCAGGCCGGCCGGGACTTCCTCCTTCTCGCCCAGCCGCGGCAGCTGGTCGAGGGCGGAGTTGATCGCCGCGCAGCCGCAGTGGATCGTGTGGACGTTGCCGATGGCCCCGTCCCAGATCCACTCGCAGAACGTGCGGATGGTGTCGAAGGAGTGGCCCTGGTTGCCGAGCTGGGTCACGACCTTGTGCTCCTGGGCGGCCTTCATCAGGGCGCGGACCTCGCCGACGGAGTGGGCCAGGGGCTTCTCGCAGTAGACGTGCTTGCCCCGCTTGATGGCGGCCATGGCCGCCACGGCGTGGGTGTGGTCGGGCGTGCCGACGATCACCGCGTCGATCTTGCTCGTCCATCTCGTCGAACATCTTGCGGAAGTCCTGGTACACCTTGGCGTTGGGGAACCGCGAGATCGACGGTGCGTTCGCGATGCTCCGGCCGCAGATCGACGTCGCACAGGGCGACGATGTTGGCGCCGCTGGCGATCTCGTTGATATCGCCGCCGCCCTGCCCGCCGGCGCCGATGCCGGCGACGTTCAGTTTCTCGCTGGGCGGGGTCTGCCCCTGCCCTCCCAGGACGTGTCGCGGCACGATGGTAAAGGCCGCCACGGCCCCGCGCCGATTTCAAAAGCTGACGTCGTGATGTTCGTCCGGTTGGCTCGCTCATACGCACACCTCAAAAAATGATGTCCCCACTTCTCCTCGTTCGTAGTGACCTCGTGAGAGGTCCGTGGCATGGGCGTCTCGCCCATGTGGCAGGCATCTGCCCTGCCTGCACGGACGGGATGCCCATGCTACGGGAAATGCCTCACGGCGTCACTACAAACCACCTAAGAGTGTAGCACGACTCGGCCAGGAACCCAAAATGAATTCTGGGGGTGACAAGCGACGAGATCCAATCCTATAATGGACGCCATGAATAAGATGCGAACACGTCGAGAGTTCTTGAAAACAACCGCAACCATCGGCCTCGGTGCCGCCGGATTCCCTTACGTTCGTGCCGGGTCGCGTGCTGGGGGCCGGCGGGGCGCACGCCGCCCAGCGAGAAGATCGTGATGGGGTGCATCGGCATCGGCAGCATGGGCGAGCGGGCATCTGCGCGGCTTCTCGGGCCAGGAGGATGTCCGCGTGGTGGCCGTGTGCGACCTGCGGCGCAAGTTCCGGGAGAAGGCCAAGCAGACCGTGGACGAGCGGTACGGCGACACCGGTTGCACGATGTACCAGGACTATCGCGAGCTGCTGGCCCGGCCGGATATCGACGCGGTCTGCATCGCCACGCCGGACCACTGGCACGCCCTGATCGCCATCGAGGCCGCCCGCAACCGCAAAGACATGTACATGGAGAAACCCGCCGATGTCCACGTCGCGGCGGCCAAGGCCCTGCGTGCGGCCGTGAACCGCTACGGCGTGGTCTTTCAGTTCGGCACCCAGCAGCGGTCCAGCCAGGAATTCCGGCTCTGCTGCGAGCTGGTCCGCAACGGCCGCATCGGCAAGCTGCACACGATCGTCGTCGGCTCCCTGCCGGGCATGGTGTTCGCGAACCAGCCGCTGCAGCCGCCGCCGGACCCGAGCGAGTTCGACTACGACATGTGGCTGGGTCCCGCCCCCTGGTCGCCGTACACCTTCCAGCGGTCCGCCTCGCGGGCCGAGGGCAGTCCCGGCTACTGGATGCACATCCACGACTACGGCCTCGGCTGCCTCAGCGGCGCCTGGGGCATCCACCACGTGGACATCGCCCAATGGGGCAACAACACCGACGACACCGGCCCGCTGGAGATCGAGGGCACCGGCGTCATCCCCCAGCGACGGCCTGTGCGACACCGCCGTCACCTGGCGGGTCGAGCACCTCTACGCCAACGGCGTCAAGATGATCCACATGGACTCCCGGCACACGGAGAAGGAGTTCCCGCAATTCGTCACGCCGGTCCTGGAAAGCCGAGGCTGCGGCATCCTGTTCGTCGGCTCCGACGGCTGGGTCATCGTCTCGCGCGGCGGCATCGACGCCGGTCCGAAATCGCTCCTGCAAACGGCCTTCGGCTCGAATGAGCCGCGCCTGCCCGTCAGCAACAATCACAAGCGCAACTTCCTCGACTGCATCAAGACGCGGCAAAAGACGATCTGCCCGATTGAGACCGCCGTGCGCTCCGACACGATCTGTCATCTCGACGACATCGCGATCCACCTCGGCCGCAAGCTCCGCTGGGACCCGAAAGCCGAGCAATTCACCGGCGACGATGAGGCCAACCGCCTGCTCACGCGTCCCCTGCGCAGCCCGTGGAGGTTGTAATCTACGTCAAATCCGGTATCATACGGTTATGAAGACCTGTCGAATCAGGAAAGTACGTCGCAGGGGCCGCGGCGGAGTAGTCGCATGGACAAGCGGACTGCCGAATGGCTCAAGCAGGCCGACTATGACGTGGATACCGCCGAGTTCATGGCCAAGGGTGGCAGACCTCAGAAGATCATCCTGTTTGGCTCGTACCGCACCGGCACCCAGCACGAGGGCAGCGATATCGACTTGGTCGTGATCTCGGAGGATTTTGCCGGCAAGGACTACTGGGAGAGGATCGACGTTCTCGCCGCCGCGCTTGTGAAGGTTTTCGAGCCTATCGAGGCGATTGCCATGACCCCCCAAGAATGGGAAAGCGGGGAGTCCAGGATCGTTGACTATGCCCGCAACGGCGAAGTCGCCTACGGCTGAGCGGCCCGGAGAACTACGCGAACGGAAAGAAGGCCGGAGGCAATAGGCCGCAGGCGGGGTGGTGCCGGCGTGACTTCGCGTTCCAGCCGCACTCCACCATCCGCAATCACGTTGCCCCCTGCCTCACCGACTACCGGCTACTGACTACCGACTACTTCTTTTCGAACCACAGAGGGCACGGAGACCACGGAGAAAATCATCAAGCTCAGAGCCGCAGATTACGCAGATTGACACCGATTTCCAACCGGGAACTGGCAACTGCTCCCGCGACACGGATTTACACGGAGGAACACGGATTTCTTGCTGGGAACAGACGTCCAACCGTCTACCGACTACGGCTACCGACAACCGACTACTGCTTCTTGAACCGCGAACCACGCGAACCACGCGAAAGAAGAGAAGGCCGGAGACCGTAGACTATAGGCCGCAGAGGGACGCAGGGCAAATCATCAACATGTCATTGCGAGCGAAGCGCAATCTGCCGATCATGTCATTGCGAGCGAAGCGCGGCAATCTGAACCGACAACCGACTACTGCTTTTTGAACCACCAATGGCACGAATCCCACGAATGAGACCGGAGAAGCAAACGCAGAGCGCAGACGCACTGCCGCCTCCCGCCTCCCGCCTACTGCCTCCTGCCTGATTTCAGATTTCCCTTGCTCGGGTCGATAATCGGACGTAGGATTCATCCGAATTCGGAGTGGTTGGGAGCCATGAGCTTGAGGGAAGAAAAACCCGCCGCCACGCCGCCGGCGATCGGCGCGGCGCCTTGCCTTGCCGCACCACGGCGGCATTTCCCCCGCAGAGGGTCCAGCCTATGACCGCGAGTGAGTTCTATGCACACAGCAGGGAGGGAAACGCAGACAAGTCAACATGGCAAACGCTGGAGCGACATCTTCGGCAGACTGCCAAACTTGCTGGACAGTTTGCGTGCAAACTCGGTCTCGGTCCGCATGGAGAATGCATCGGGTTGCTTCACGATCTTGGTAAGTACTCCGATGAGTTTCAGCGTTACCTCGGTTCGGCGACCGGGGCAAATCTTGACGAGGATGACTACGTAGATCTACGTGGGGTACGGGGCAAGGTAGACCACTCGACTGCTGGGGCACAACTGCTTCAGAAGCATCCCTCATTCCAAGGTGACCAGGCTGCGATAGTCAGGCAAATGTTGTCCTTATGTATCGCCTCCCATCACTCCGGACTCATCGATACCCTCTCTCCTACGGGGCTGGCACATTCACAACACGGATGCACAAGCTTCTTGCCCGGACGCATGACGATGAAGTTGAACCGCGACTGGACTGCCGAATCAGGAAGAGGGTCGAAGAGATCCTGTCTGCACCGGAGACGACGGACTCCTTGGTTCGAGTTCTCAGAGAGATACACAATCCGGACGAGCAATCGCGGATCACTACTCTTTTCAAACATGGTATGTTGCTGCGGTTCCTTTTCAGTTGTCTCATCGACGCCGACAGGCTGAATACCGCCGACTTTGAGGAACCGCGTTTGGCTGAGTTACGGAATAATGGCCGGTACAGGTCGTGGGATGAACTCATAGCGCGGTTGAGAAGAGGCTGAGGGAATTCAAACAACGCAACGCAGTTGACGTGCTGCGCCAAGAGATATCCGGCCAGTGTTGCAGTTCTGCGGGGAAACCGAGAGGGGCTTATCTACTGACTGTCCCGACTGGCGGCGGTAAGACACTTGCCAGCCTCCGATTCGCGCTTTATCACGCAGAGCAACACAGACTTGACAGAGTCATATACGTGATCCCGTACACCACCATCATCGACCAGAATGCCGAGGAAGTCAGGAAGTTCTTGGAAGACCGAGACCCCGATGGGAGTTATCCCAACCGAGTTGTGCTTGAGCACCACTCGAACCTGACGCCCGATGAGGAGACCGTGGCAGAAAGATCTCTCGCAAGATTGGGACGGTCCCCTCGTGTTTACCACCAGCGTACAGGTGCTTGAGACCCTCTACGGAGGTGGCACCCGGCGGTCCGAAGACTCCACCAACTCGCACGATCTGTCGTCATCTTCGACGAAGTGCAGACCCTGCCCGTACGATCCGTCCACATGTTCAACAACGCATTGAACTTCCTGGTGCACAATTGCGGTGCGACCGTGGTCCTCTGCACCGCGACCCAGCCACTCCTGAATCCCGTCGATACGAAAGCTTGGTGCCCTGAATCTTGCGCCGGAGTAGGAGATAATGCCCGACGTCGGCCGACTGTTCGCCGACCTCAAGCGGGTAAAGGTAGTAGATAGGAGGAAGTCAGGAGGATGGACATCCGACGAGGTCGCCGATCTGGCCATCGATGAACTGTCCAAGAGTGGGAGCGTGCTCATGGTCGTGAACACGAAAGGCAGCCGCACGCGAAATGTACGAGGAGTGCCCCGACAACGGAGCAAAGACTACCACCTGAGCACCAGCATGTGTCCTGCGCATAGAATGAACGTATTGAATCGAATTCGTTCATGCCTTGAGCCGAGGCCCCGAGACCTGTTCTTTGTGTTAGTACGCAGTTGATTGAAGCCGGTGTAGATGTTGATTTCGGCTCGTGATTCGGTCCATTGCCGGTCTTGACTCTATTGCCCAGGCCGCGGGTCGCTGTAATCGCAATGGCTCTAAGACAAACTGGACATGTCTTCGTGGTAAACCCGCATTCCGAGAATCTGGATAAGCTGCCAGACATAAAGATTGGCAAAGAAAAAGCCGAGCGGGTATTGCGCTGAATACCAAGAAGATCCGGCAGCCTTCGATCTTGACCTTCTCGGGCCGAAGGCTATCGGACGATACTTCGAGTATTACTTCTATGAGCGTACATCCGAGATGGGACATCCAGTTCGCGCGAGGTCCACTATCGGTCACGAAGATACCTTGCTCGCGCTCTTATCTACAAATGCCACGACGGTGGCCGACTACGGCGCATGAACGGGTCATTGCCCGAGACGTACTTCAGACAATCCTTCATGTCAGCGGCGAAGGTCTTCCATGCCATCGATTCGCCGACTCAGGGCGTCATCGTTCCATACAAGAAGGGGAAGACAATCATCAATGGATTGTGCGCGACCGCCGATGTTAAGAGGCAGTACGAGCTGCTGCGGGATGCACAACGCTATTCGGTGAACGTGTTCCCTAATGTGTGGGCGCACCTCATGGAAGAGGAGGCCCTTCATGAGATTGAACCGGGGATCGGAATCTACTATCTTGACGAGAGATACTACGACGAGAACTTTGGGCTGAGTACAACTCGGGTGAACGAAATGCCATTTCTGTCAGACTGTTAGGAGGCATATAATGGATAACATCGTCGAATTTAGAGTTCATGGGAAATATGCCCTCTTTACCGATCCGTTGACAAAGATTGGCGGCGAAAGATGCTCCTACCACATCCCGACCTATGAGGCGCTGAAGGGCATACTAGGGTCAGTCTATTGGAAGCCAACGATTGTCTGGATGATTGATAAAGTTCGTGTCATGAAGGCGATCAGAACGCAGACACGAAGTGCAAAGCCTATAGATTTCAGTGGTGGCAATTCGCTTGCCATCTACACCTATCTGTCAGATGTGGAGTATCAAGTGCAGGCCCACTTCGAGTGGAATCTCCACCGCACGGACATGGCAAAGGACAGAAATGAGAACAAACATTATTTCGTCGCCAAGCGAATGATCGAACGAGGAGGAAGAAGGGACGTCTTTCTCGGAACCCGCGAGTGTCAGGGATATGTAGAGCCGTGCACATTCGGTGAAGGGGAGGGCTTCTACGATAGGTACGGTGAGCTCTCCTTTGACTTGATGTTTCACGGTTTCGACTATCCCGACGAGATTGGTGAGAACGAATTTCATTCACGTTTCTGGCGGCCCGCAATGATGGACGGGATCGTGCAATTCATTCGTCCCGAAGACTGTGCTATCAGAAAACTGATCAGACGGATGAGAGCTCAACCACCTGGATCGATCGGGCTGGACGAGGAGGGCTTACTGGATGGCTATGGAGTCGCGGAGGTTGCGCAATGAGCTGGATGCAGAAATTGTATGAGACATACGAGAACTGTCAGTCGATGATCGGGGCCGTTGCGAATGATAACACGGTCCCGCTTCTCCCTGTCTGTCACACTACGCAAAAGGCTCATGTTGAGATTGTCATCGACCAGAGAGGTAATTTCAGGGCGGCAAGAGTAGTCCCGAAGAAGAACGCGAGGACCATTATTCCTTGCACGGAAAGTTCCGGAGGAAGAACAAGCGGTGAAGCCCCTCATCCTCTCTGCGACAAGCTTCAATACGTCGCGGCTGATTATGGCAAGCGAGGAGGAACTAAGACACCCTACTTCAGATCCTACGTATCCGAACTGGAGAAATGGTGTAATTCAGATTTCTCTCACCCCAAAGCGACTGCTGTGCTGAAATACGTCAAGAAGGGAACCGTCATCAAGGACTTAGTCGACCATCAAGTACTGATTGGGGGAAAAAACGGGAAGCTCGTAGCTGCATGGGATAAGAAAAACAAAGGTGATGCTCCGAAGATTTTCGAGGTCCTGGGTTCTCAAGAAGACGCGTTCGTACGTTGGGAAGTCGTCGTTCCCGGAGATCCTGAAACCAAAGTCTGGAAGAATAGGAGACTCTGGGAGAGTTGGATGAGATACTACACCGGCACGAGAAAGGCGAAGACACTTTGCCACGTCACGGGGAAAGACGGCTTCGCTGCTGACCAACATCCTGCCAAATTGAGAAATGACGGAGACAAAGCGAAACTGATTTCCTCAAACGATTTGTCGGGCTTTACCTTCCGCGGTCGCTTTCTCACGGCGGATCAAGCTTGCGGCATCGGTTTTGAAACAACTCAAAAAGCCCACTCTGCTCTTCGGTGGCTGATTAGTCGGCAGGGCTATAGAAGGGCCGATCAGGCAATTGTTGCATGGGCTACTTCTGGCTCCGCTATTCCACAGCCTACTGATGATCCAGCGGCACTTCTTGGGCTTGAAGGACTGCTGCCCGATGAATCTGTGACGGTCTCAACTGCACAAGACCTTGCCCTTCGACTCAAAAAGAAGATTGCCGGCTACGGTAGCACGCTTGGCAACACAACGGGTGTAGTGGTCATGGGTTTGGACTCTGCAACCCCCGGACGAATGGCGATCACTTACTATCGCGAATTGACAGGGTCGGACTTTCTGCAACGGATAGAGAACTGGCACGAGTCCTGAGCTGGATGCATAGCTACGGTTACGACAAGGGGACGAAACGACAGATTTCCCGTTCGTCGGTGCACCTGCACCAACGGACATTGCCGAAGCGGCCTATGGAAGTACTGTGGATGACAAACTTAGGAAAGCTACTGTGGAGCGGATCCTTCCCTGCATCGTTGACGGCGAACCGATACCACGTGACCTTGTTGCCTCTGCAGTCGAGCGCGCATCGAACAGGGTAGGGATGGATAACTGGGAATGGAACAAGACGCTCAGCATTGCGTGTGCATTATACAGGAACTGTAGCAGAAAGGAGAACTATGACATGGCTCTGGAACCGAACAGAAGAACAAGAGACTATCTGTATGGGAGGTTGCTTGCACTGGCAGACGGTCTCGAACAATGGGCGTTGAACAAGGCGGGAGAGGACAGACAGACGAACGCTGCCGCGTCTCATGACTCCCTTCTCCGAACACCCCTACAGCACTTGGAGAACGATAGAACTCGCCTGGACCGTACAAGGCGAGACTCGGAGGAAGGTCAAAAAGAGACAAAGAATGATAGACCAGGTCGTCGCCCTGTTTGAACGAGATGACTTCACGAATGACAGGAGGCTCAGTGGTGAATTCCTACTGGGGTACCATTGTCAGAGAGAGTATCTGCGCAACACGCCGAACGTGGACAGTGACTCAGTGGACGGTGATTCAAATGATGACGGTGATGAGAATTCACACAAACAATAACCAGGAAGGAGAATCGCTATGGCAGCACGGAAGAACAAACCCGATCGACAACGACGCGGTTATAACCGCACAGTAATCAGTAAGGAGAACCGCATGGAGACGCTGAAGAATAAGATCGATTTTGCCGTCATTCTCTGCGTGAACAACGCTAATCCGAACGGCGACCCGTTGAATGGGAACCGCCCGAGAATTGATTATGATGGACATGGGGAGTTGTCCGATGTCTGCATTAAGCGGAAGATCAGGAATCGGTTGATGGAGGCGGGCCACGCCATCTTTGTCCAGTCCGATGATAATCGAGTAGATAATTACCGAAGCCTGCGTTCACGAGCAGAAGGAGAACTGAAGAACGTTGACGTGAAAGATGACAAGAAATACCGTGAGGCTGCGTGCAAGAAATGGATTGATGTGCGAGCGTTCGGTCAGGTATTCGCCTACAAAGGCGGCGGCAAGAAGGAAAAGAACGCGAAGAAAAAGGAGGGATCTGATGCTGGAGCCGTGAAGGCAGAGGACGCGGGTGTATCCATCGGTATTCGCGGACCGGTTTCCATTCACCCTGGGTTTTCCGTTGCTCCTGTGAGTGATCGGATATCGAGCATTCAGATCACAAAGAGTGTCAGTGGAGAAGGCGACGGCACTAAGAGAGCTTCTGATACGATGGGGATGAAGCATCGTGTCAGCCACGGCGTCTATGTGTTCTATGGGAGCATGAATCCGCAGCTTGCTGATAAGACCGCATTTAGCGATGAAGATGCTAACGCTGTCAAGGAATCTCTGAGAACGTTGTTCCAGAATGACGCATCGTCCGCAAGGCCCGAAGGAAGCATGGAGGTCCACAAGGTGTACTGGTGGAAGCATAGCCATAAGAACGGGCAATACTCATCCGCAAGAGTACATCGGTCATTAGAAGTGAAAGTCAAGGACGGCATAGGTGCGCCGAAGAGTATCGAAGACTATAATATCACCGTGCATGAATTGCCAAACCTCAAGCCCGAGATAATTGATGGTCTCTAAGTGTTCCCCGAAGACGAACTGCTTCCGATTTCTGCCTTGCAGCACCTGGTGTTCTGCCCGCGGCAGTGCGCGTTGATCCACCTCGAGCAGGTGTGGTCGGAGAATGTGTTCACGGCCGAGGGGCGGGGGCTGCATGAGAAGGTGCATGAGACCGAGGCCGAGAGCCGTCCCGGCGTGCGCATGGTGCGGGGCTGCGGCTGCGGTCGCTGGGGCTGGGGCTCGTCGGGCAGGCGGATGTCGTCGAGTTTCATGAGGATGCCGGCGGGGCGGCGGTGCCCGGCCGGACGGGCGGTACCGGCGCCTTTCCCGTCGAGTACAAACGCGGCAAGCCGAAGGTCGATGTCTGCGACGAGGTCCAGTTGTGCGCCCAGGCGATGTGCCTGGAGGAGATGCTCGGGACGAGCATTCCCGACGGGGCCTTGTTCTACGGCCGGCCGCGACGGCGTAAGGAGGTCGAGTTCACCGAGACCCTGCGGCAGCAGACGCGGGAGACCGCCGGACAACTGCACGAGTTGCTTCGCAACGGGCGGACGCCCACGGCCGCGTACGAGAAGAAGTGCGAAAGCTGCTCGCTGCTCGAACGCTGCCTGCCCCAGATCACCGGCATCAAGAAGAACATCCGGCATTACCTCTCGCAAGCGGGGATGGACGAATGAAGCAATTGCTCAATACGCTGTTCGTGACGACCCAGGGGAGCTACCTGTCGAAAGAAGGCGATACCGTGCTGGTCCGCCAGGAGCAGGAGGTCAAGCTCCGCGTGCCCATTCACAACCTGGGGTCGATCGTCTGCTTCGGCAACGTCCTGTGCAGCCCGTTTCTGCTGGGGCTTTGCGGCGAGCGGAACGTGACGCTCTCGTTCCTGACGGAGAACGGCCGATTCCTGGCCCGCGTGCACGGCCCGGTCAGCGGCAACGTCCTGCTGCGGCGGGAGCAGTACCGCCGGGCGGATGATCCGGCCACCAGCGCCGAGATCGCCCGGTCCGTCGTCACCGCCAAGATCGCCAACAGCCGGATCGTCCTGCAACGGGCGATGCGGGATGGGCCGGAACTGGCGGATTCGCACCCCGATGAAGCAGGCCCTGGAGGACATGCAGCAGTACATCAAGACCCTTCAGGAGCAGCCGACCGTCGATCAGATTCGGGGCGTCGAGGGCAGGCCGCCGCGACCTACTTCGGCGTCTTCGATCATCTGATCAGCGCCAACAAGGAGCATTTCTTCTTCAAGGAGCGCAGCCGCCGGCCGCCGCTGGACAACATGAACGCCTTGCTCTCGTTCCTCTACACGCTGCTGGTGCACGATGTCCAGTCGGCCCTGGAGGGCGTCGGGCTCGATCCGGCGGTGGGCTTTCTTCACCGCGACCGGCCCGGCCGGCCCGGCCTGGCGCTCGACCTGATGGAGGAATTCCGGGCCTATCTCGTGGACCGTCTGGCCCTGTCGCTGGTCAATCGCCAGCAGGTCAAGCCGGAAGGGTTCACCAAGACCGAATCCGGCGCCGTGACGATGGACGACGAGACCCGCAAGGCCGTGCTGGTCGCCTGGCAGAAGCGCAAGCAGGAAGAGATCACGCACCTGTTCCTGCAGGAGAAGATCCCGCTGGGCCTGCTCGCCCATGTCCAGGCCCTGATGCTGGCTCGCTACTCTGCGCGGGGAGCTGGAAGGCTATCCGCCGTTCCTGTGGCGATGAAGGAAGGTCAGACGCGATGATGGTTCTGGTAGCTTACGATGTGAACACGGAAACGCCCGACGGCCAGAGCCGGCTGCGGCACGTGGCCAAGATCTGCGAGAATCGCGGCCAGCGGGTGCAGAACTCGGTCTTTGAGTGCCTGATCGATCCGGCCCAGTGGGTCGAGTTGAAACGCAGGCTCATCGGACACGGTCGACCCGGAGAAGGACAGCCTGCGGTTCTACTATCTCGGCAAGCACTGGCAGAGGCGTGTCGAGCACTTTGGGGCCAAGCCGGGGTACGATCCGCAAGGGCCTCTGCTCGTTTAGAAACGCCGCCGCGAACCCCAAGCGCCCGGCATTTTCCGGGGAGGTTCGCGATTGCCGTAAGTGGTTCATTGACAAGTACATAGAGACTTGCGGTGACTTGGGCTATCGCTTTCTGTCGCTCGATTCGTCGGGTTCGCGATGACCGCTTGCCTAACTTCATGTTTTTGCTATACTTATACATGTAACAGTCACCCGCCCCCCCGGGCGGGTGTGGATTGAAACATCGTTCTCGGTACGCGTCGCGCGTTCGTCGCACGGTCACCCGCCCCCCCGGGCGGGTGTGGATTGAAACGATACAGCTCGCCATCGCTGTGCACGACGCTGCGCAGTCACCCGCCCCCCCGGGCGGGTGTGGATTGAAACATGCGCGATCGCCATGTCGTGCAGCGCTCGGCGTGTCACCCGCCCCCCGGGCGGGTGTGGATTGAAACATCTGCTCGCGATCACGCTGTTCCTGTCCGCGCGTCACCCGCCCCCCCGGGCGGGTGTGGATTGAAACATACCCGGTGCGCTGTGTCCGTATGGCTGACGCGGTCACCCGCCCCCCCGGGCGGGTGTGGATTGAAACGCCTGCGTACCATGGCTCGTAACCGTCGCCGCGCGTGAGTCACCCGCCCCCCCGGGCGGGTGTGGATTGAAACACGTCTAGTCGCGCGTGATCTATGCGACGTCCGGCGTCACCCGCCCCCCCGGGCGGGTGTGGATTGAAACTCTGATCGGCCGCCATGGGTAACCGTGCCTCGAGTCACCCGCCCCCCCGGGCGGGTGTGGATTGAAACTCAACGTCGGCGTCAAGCCTCGCGACCGGGAGTCACCCGCCCCCCCGGGCGGGTGTGGATTGAAACTATCCGCGTCCGACGTAGACCTGCGTCGCAGTCACCCGCCCCCCCGGGCGGGTGTGGATTGAAACGATGGCGCACACGTGCCGACGCAACGGCCGTCACCCGCCCCCCCGGGCGGGTGTGGATTGAAACTCGTGATCGCGGTCATCGACAGTCGACGCCCGTCACCCGCCCCCCCGGGCGGGTGTGGATTGAAACCGCGACGGTCCGATAGCAAGGCGTCGTGCCAGTCACCCGCCCCCCCGGGCGGGTGTGGATTGAAACTCCAGGATGCTGGCGCCATGTCAAGGCTGTGACTCGGCGTCACCCGCCCCCCCGGGCGGGTGTGGATTGAAACTCCAGGTCGTCGACGCATCGACGCAGACCGATCGGCGGAGTCACCGCCGCCCCTCTGACGCATGCGTCATACAGCCGACTCCTGTCACCCGCCCCCCCGGGCGGGTGTGGATTGAAACGACACGAGCCCCAGGTCCTCGCCTTGCACCCGCCCCCCCGGCGTGGTTTGCGGTTGATGGGCTTTCCCCGTTGTCGGCGTCCCGGTCCCCGGTCGGGTGTGCTGCGTACTCCTGCGAAATCTGCGGACGATCTCCTGTCATTTTTCGCGTCGTTCGCGTGGTTCGCGGTTTAGAAGCAGTAGTCGGTAGCCGGCAACGGCTCTTTCCTCCGTGGCCTCCCCCGCCTTCGCGGGGGCAGGCTCTCGGTGCCCTCGGTGGCAGGAATCCCTGGCGAATCACCAGGAAACGACCACGTTGGTGCAACAGTGGAAAAGGTAAAACACCCCGGGCGTGAAAAAACTTCTATTCCTTCAGGGACAACGAGTTACGCGCTGTGGCAGCGTCGTGCGCGCACAGAATTCCGGCACGATTCGTGCAACACGGCCCCTATATGGAGGGACGCGGTGATTTATGATTGCCGCGCTTCGCTCGCAATGACATGTTGATGAATTATGATTCCCGCCTCCGCGGGAATGACATGTTGATGATTTAGGATTTGAAAAGCCAAAGACGGTAGTCGGTAGGCAGTAGCCGGTAGGCAGTTGTACAAACAAACCCAATTGCCCGAGCGCCCCGAGGCGGTGTCCGGCGGAGCAAAAAGAAGGGCAAAGGCTTGGCGGGAAAGGAGTTATGGTGAATAGTACATCCGATAGGCCTCGGCAAAACAAACCCAATTTCCCGAAGCGGGGCACCGAAGGGGTGTCGGCCGTGGCGGCCGTCGAGAGCGCCCATTATTCCAATATTCCATCATTCCACCATTCCAATGCGATGCCAACCGTGCGGAACAAAGCCAATTTGCCCGGCTACGCCGGGCGGGACGAGGCCAGAGGGACGGGGGACGAGGGCGAAATGCGCCAAACGAACCCAATTCCTCGATTGCGGATTGCGGATTTCGGATTGCGGATTGCTTACTGAAGACAGAGCTGCGGCGGGACGCCCTCTGCGGCCTGCCAGCCCAGGCACCGGATGCGCGACAGGGCGAAATGCCCGAACGAACCCGATTGGTCCGGCGCCGGAAGGGGCGAAGGTGGCCGGGAGAGCCCGCCGGGGCACGACGGCGCCAAACAAAGCCAATTTCCACCGGAGCTGCGGGAGGGGCAAGTGTCTTGCAGGAAAGGAGTTATGGTACACCGTACCTGCAATAGGCTTCGGCAAGACAAAGCCAATTGCCCGAAGCGGGGGCACCGAGGCGGTGTCTCGATTGCGGATTGCGGATTGCGGATTGCGGATTCAGGACAACCTTGCGGCGGGACGCCCCCTGCGGGCCGCCGGGCCAGGGGCCGGTTGTACAAACACACCCATTGGCACCGTGTGTATTTGGCACGTGGCACGTGGCGGTCTGGATTTTTGGGGCAAAAACGAGGATACCCCAGTATTCTACTATTCCATCATTCCAGCATTCCAATCCGATGCCGATCGTGCGAAACGAAGCCAATTTCTTCGCGGATTTCGGATTGCGGATTAGGGACAGACCTGCGACGGGATGCCTGCCCTGCGGCCTGCCGCCTCGGGCCTGCACAGGGCGAAATGTGCGAAACGAAGCCAATTTTGGAAGGAGTTTCAAGGGAGGATAGGAGCTTCAAGTGTGAAGCTGGAGGAGCCTGCGTCGAGTCTGGCGAAGTAAGTCTTTAGCTGTGCAAGACTTAGAGGTATTGGGCGGTAGAGGAGTTGAACCTCTGACCTCGTGCGTGTCGAGCACGCGCTCTATCCATCTGAGCTAACCGCCCGGATCGGCAACGCGTCCATAGTATGGCGGAGAGAAAGGAGAAAATCAAGATATTTGTGGAGAAATGATGAGGTTGGGGTGCGGCCGATGCGCCCGCAGGGCGGCGTAGCGGCAGGCACGGCAGATCCTGGCCCGCTCAGGGTCAAGACGCAGGGTTGACGAGGTACGGACAGCGGCGGATCGCCGCGACCGAGGAAAGGGTACGCCGGATACCGCCACTCTGAACGGTCAGGGAGATCTGCACGGCCCGGACATCGTCGCCGTTGATGGTGTAGATCTTCTCGAAACGGGCCGCCAAGACATCATCACAGAGCACGTACTCCTGGTTGGTGGCGTTCTTCTTCAGATAGAGTTTGTGATCGGCGGACCGGAACTCATAGGTGATGTCTTCGCCCGACGCCGTAATGAAGCTGCACTGGCTGTTGGGGTCGGCTTGGTTCACGGGGTAGCCGATGCGGAGTTCACTGGTCATCCGTGCCAGCGCCTGCCGGGCGTTGTTCACGCTCCAGAACATGTCCTCGTTCTCGCGGTAGTTGATGATGGAGGCGTTGAACGCGACCGCCACCGCCGCCAGCAGCACGGCCGAGATAGCCAGGCCGATGAGGCATTCGATGATCGTGAAGCCCCGAACGAGAGTATGATTTTTGATTTTTGATTTTTGATTTTTCATTTTTGCTTCCGGATGGAAGAAGTTGACTTCAGACATCAAACTTCAAAAATCACACTTCCCACGTTCCGTCAATAGCGTGCCCGAATCCAACTGGAGGAGCTGATCGGCCGCCCGTTCTCCAGGATGCTCACCGTGACCCGCACGAAGTTGCTATTCTGAGCGTCGTTCCAGGCCTCGTCGAAGTTGGACGGGTTGATCTTCCGCACGGTGACCTGCTGACTGAAGGCCGCCAGATTGGTGAGCAGGCCTCCTTGGGCATCGATCGGCGCGCCGAGAGGGGCGCTGTTGAAGCCGTCGAAATCGTCCACGTCGTCATACGAGGCCACGCTGTTCTCGCCGCCTTCCGGGCCCAGGACCGTCACCACCGCTCCGGGCACCACGGCCGGATCCACGACCGGCAGCATCGTGGTCAGCTCCCGAATCTGCTCGACCAGGAATTCGGCGGTGGACAGGTCCGCCCCCGCGACGTTGGCCATGGAGAACGAGCCATTGGCCGCGACCAGGGCGGCAATGGCCATGCCGACCAGAACCGTCGCGATCAGGACCTCGATCAGAGAGAAGCCCCGGATCGAAGTTTGATTTTTGATTTTTGATTTTTGATTTTTCATACTTGGCTCTCGATGAAAGACACTGACTTCAAACATCAAACTTCAAAAATCACGCTTCCAACTTCACACTTCCCCCTGGTCCCTACTTGCCCGTGACCAGGTTCGACATCTTGAAGATCGGCAGGATGATGCTCATGGCGATGAAGCCGACCAGGCATCCCATGCAGACGATCATGATCGGCTCGATCATCGAGGTCACCGCCTTGATCACCGTCTTGAGCTCGCGGCCATAGAAGGCGGAAATGTCCCGCAGGACGTCGGCCATGTTGCCCGAATCCTCGCCGCTGCGAATCATCTGGACGACGCTGCTGGGCATCAAGTTGAACCGGGCCAGCGACGCCGCGATCTTCTTGCCCTGGCGCACCTCCTCATAGACGCTCAGCCACATCTCCTTGTACAGCACGTTGCCGGAAATGTGGGCCGTGATGGAGATCGTGTTGAGGATCGGGACGCCCGCCCGCGTCAGCACGCCCATCGTGTGCAGACTGCGGGTGATGTAGAGGCTGCGGCACAGGGTCCGGATCAGGGGCAGGATCAGCTTCGTCCGGTCCCACCACGCCCGCCCGGGCGTCGTGTTGATGAAGAAATAGAAGCCCCAGAGGGCCGCGCCGAGCGCCGGAATGAGCACGTACCACCAGTGCCGCAGGAAGGCGCTGCTCGCCATCAGGACCACCGTCGGCGTGGGCAGCAGGTGCTCCTTGCCGCGAAAGATCATCGTGAAGCGCGGCAGCACGAAGCACAGCAGGAAGATGGTCACGGACACGGCCATCACGGCGATGATGATCGGGTACACCATCGCACCTTTGATCTGCGAGCGCGTCTCGGCTTCCTGGTCGAGGTACTCGGCCAGCTTCTGGAGCATGTCGCTGAGCGAGCCGGAGGCCTCGGCCGCCGCCACCATGTTGATGTACAGATTGCTGAAGACCTGCGGATGCTCCGCCAGCGCCTGGGAGAAGCTGTTGCCTTCCTCGATGCGCATCTTCAGATCGCGGAGCACGGCCCTGAACTTCCGGTTGTCGCACTGGGAGCCGATCGCCTCCAGGGCGTCCTGCAGGCTGATGCCGGCGCGGATCATGACCGCCAACTGACTGGTGAAGTGCAGGATGTCCTTGCGGCTGGGGCCGAATTCCACGCGGAAGCCGCGCAGTTTCCCCATCACCGAGGCCTCCGCACCATCCTCGCTCGAGGAGGACGCATAGCGGCGCGGGCTTTCCCCCGCATTGCGGCGATTCGCCCCCTGCGGGGGTTCGGCCACGGCTGTGCCTTCATATTTCTGTGCTGTCTGGGTTGCCATAGGTACCCTCCGTTATTCGGCGGCGACAACCGCCTCCCGGGACGCCTCGTTGGTTTTGCCGGAGGCGACCAGGACCTTCTCCATTTTTCCCGGATTGCTCGACCGCACGATCGCTTCGTCCCGGTCGATGAAGCCCTTGAAGTACATCTCCGCGATGCTGGTATCCATGCTCTGCATGCCCAGCCGCCGCGAGGTCTCGATGATGTTCGGGATCTCGTAGATCCGGTTCTCGCGGATGCAGTTGCGCATGGCCGAGGTGCACAGCAGGATCTTCGGTGCAGGGCACCATGCCCGGCTGATCGATCCGCTTGAACAGGGTCTGCGAGATCACCGCCTGCAGCGTGTTGGCGAGCATGGTCCGGATCTGGTTCTGCTGCCCGGTCGGATAGATGTCGATGATGCGCTCGATGGTCTGCGGGGCGTTGATCGTGTGCAGCGTGCTGAGCACCAGGTGGCCGGTCTCGGCGGCCGTGATCGTGAAGCTCGTGGTCTCCAGGTCGCGCATTTCGCCGACCATGATGATGTCGGGGTCCTGGCGCAGGGCGTGCCGCAGGCCGGAGGCGAAGTTCGGGCAGTCGGAGCCGATTTCCCGCTGCTCGATCATGCACCGCTCGTTCTCGAACAGGTACTCGATCGGGTCTTCCAGCGTGATGATGTGCTTGCCGTAGCGGGAGTTGATCAGCCCGATCATGGCGGCCAGCGTCGTGCTCTTGCCCGAGCCGGTGTGTCCGGTCACGAGCACCAGCCCGCGCGGCAGGTCCGTCAGCTCCTTGACGATCGGCGGCAGGTGCAGGTCGTCGATCTTGGCGACCTGGTTGGAGATCACGCGGAACGACAACGCGATCGTGTCCCGCTGGACGTGGGCGTTGACGCGGAACCGGTGTCCGCTGGCGATCTGCGGTCGAGAAGTCCAGGTCCCGGTTCTCGTCGAATTTCTTCAGTCTCTCCGGCCCGACCATCGCCAGGACCATGGCCCGCGCATCCTGATTGGTCACGGGCGGGCAATCCATGTCGATCAGCTCCGTGTCCTTGCGCAGGACCGGCGGCATCCCGACGTTGATGTGCACGTCGCTGGCGCTGTTCTCAATGGCCGTTGCCAAGATCGTCTTGATGTCAATCATAACGCCTCATCATTGACTGGGTCCGATTTGCCGTTTTCCATTCCGGATGGGCCTGGGCTGATTCCTGGGCCCGGCCGGCACGTCCACGCTCGGCCCCGGCCAACGGTCAAATCTTCAGTTCTGGTTCTCTACAAATTCCTCGTCTTCGCTGGTCCCGTACACCTCGGTGACGCGCAGGACCTCCTCGATGGTGGTGACGCCCTGGATGACCTTCTTGATGCCGTCGTCGAACAGGGTGTCCCGGCCGCTCTCCCGGAACGCGCGGCGCATGTTGCTCACGGAGGTGTCCGTGTGAATCATGTCGCGGAACCTGTCGTCGATGACCAGCAGCTCGAAGATGCCGGCGCGGCCGACGTACCCGGAGCCGCGGCAGGCGTCGCAGCCGGCCCCGTGGACGATCTCGCTCGGGTTGCCGCCGGCCTTTTCGATGTACTTGCGCATGTTGTCGGGGACCTTGCACGGCTGCTTGCACTTGGGGCAGATCCGGCGGACCAGCCGCTGGGCCACGGCGGCGTTCAGCGAGGCGGCGATCAGGTACGGCTCGATGCCGATGTTGACCAGTCGCGTGACGCTGGTGGCCGCGTCGTTGGTGTGCAGGGTCGAAAGCACCAGGTGGCCGGTCAACGCCGCCTGCACGGCGATGCGGGCGGTCTCGTTGTCGCGAATTTCGCCGACCATGATGATGTCGGGGTCCTGACGCAGCAGGCTGCGCAGGGCCGCCGCGAACGTCAGGCCGGTCTTTTCATTGACCTGGACCTGGTTGCAGGTGTCCAGCTCGTACTCGATCGGGTCCTCGACGGTGGAGATGTTCAGCGTCTTGCCGTCCATCTCGCCCAGGGCGGAATACAGCGTGGTGCTCTTGCCCGATCCCGTCGGTCCGGTCACCAGGAGAATCCCGTGCGGCAGAGCCACCTGCTCCCGGAAGACTTTGCTGACATCCGGCTCCATGCCGACGTTCTCGATGCCCCGCGTGATGGAGCGGCTGTCGAGGATACGAATGACGGTCTTCTCGCCGTAGGTTGATGGGCAGCATCGAGATGCGCAGGTCGATGGCCCGGCCCCCGACGATGGCGGACACCTTGCCGTCCTGGGGCACCCGCCGCTCGGAGATGTCCAGATTCGCCATGATCTTGATGCGCGAGACGATGGCCGGGTGCATCTTCGGCGGGGCCTGCATCGCCTCGAAGAGAACGCCGTCGATGCGGTAGCGGATCCGGGTCTCTTTTTCCTTGGGCTCGATGTGAATATCGCTGGCGCCCTCGCGCACGGCGTTGCTGATGAGGTAATTGACGAACTTGATGACCGGCGACTGGCCGGCCATCTTCTCGAGGTCCTCGTTGACCTCGTCCGTATCCTGGACGACTTCCACCTCGGTCAGATCGTTGATGATGTCGTCCAGGACTTCGCCGGCGGGCTCCTCGTGGAGGGACTCGCAGATCGCCGCGATGTCCTCCGGCGGACAGACGTGGGCGCGGACCTCCATCCCCGTCTGCCGTTTCACGTCTTCCAGCGCGAAGATGTTCGTCGGCTCGCTGGTGGCGACGATGCAGGATGTTCCCCTCGACCCGGACCGGGACGATGCTGCTCCGCTTGATGAAGTCCAGCTCCAGCTTCTTGAAGACCTCCTTGTCCACCTCCTCGGCGGTGAGGCGGCGGAACTCCAGCCCATTGAGCCTGGCCTTCGCTTCCAGGACATCGTTGGCGCCGACGATGCCCTCTTTGAGAAGCCACGTCGTCGGGTCCACGCCCGGTTTGCTGATCGACTCCCGGCGCAGCCGGCCGTACTGCTCATCGGTGATCTTCCGCAATTCGAGCAGCACGTCCGCCAGGTCCCGCACGTGCGTGCAGCTCGTCGGCTCGGGAGAGTACAGATCACACAGGCCGCGCACTTCCTCGTCGTCCGCATAGAGCGGGGCGGTCGGCGGCTGGTCCGGCCCCGCCCGGTTCGACCCCGCGGGGGCCCTGCCCTTCTCTTTCTGGTGCGATAGAAATCGTAGCATTATTCGGACAGCTTCAGTATGGTTTTCATTTCGTCTGTTGGCGACGTCCCGGCCTCGGCCGTTTCACCCGACAGCCAGGCCAGCGTGACGGAGTTGTTGCCGATCTCGACGATTTTGAACCCCTCGATGATGTCTCCCTGCCGCAGGATCTGGTCGTTGATCATGCAGCACGTCGCCCTGCCCGGAGGTGCGCATGATGCTCAGCAGTTTCAAGGTCTGGCCTGCTGCTGCATCCGCTGCCGCCGGAGGAGGTCCGCCTGGTCCGCCGAATCTGTCGACGACCACCGTCTTGAGGTCCTTCGCGAAGCTCTCCACCTCGAAGGGATTCTTCGCCAGCTCACTCACTTTCACCTGGACGACATCGGAGAACTCGTAGAACTTCTTGACGATCTCGTCCATCCGGCCGGCCATTTCCGACCGGACGCCGGTGAGCCGGCTGATGGCCGCCTCGATCTTCTGATCGCTCGCGCCTTCCCGGGCGGAGGCCGCCTGAGGCTGGCTCCGGCGAATCATCAGCAGCAACGACACCAGACCGATGCCGACCAGCACCGCGACCAGGATCGTGCTGCGGCGCACGTTCTTGCTGTTGGCCGCCACGGTCAGATATTCCTGCGACCCGGAAGCTTCTGCCGGCAGAGCCGCCCGGGGAACCCGGTCCCGGCGCGGGACGCTCGGACGCGTTCTTGGGTTCTGGTTCACGCATGAAAGACAACATAAATCCACTCCATCAGTAGGGTCAGGCCGCCTTGTTCTGGAAGAAGATGCTCACGATGAATTCGGCGCCGATCTGCCCGTGGCCCTCTTTGCCTTTGTCCAGCTTGAGCTGCCGGAGTTTCATGATGCGCGGCAGCTTCTCCATTTCCAGCAGGAACGAATAGAACGAGGTGAAGCTGCCCACGAGCTTCATATCCATCGGCTGTTCGATGTAGCCGCTGTTGTCCTTTTGCACCAGCGTGCGGATCGTCTTGGGCTTGAGCCCCTGCTTCTGGGCAATCACCGTCACCTGTTCCAGGACCTTATGCACCTCGCTGGTCGGGGGCAGTTTGCTCTCGAAGAACCGCACGGCCTCCTGGAGTTGCTCCATTTGTTTGTTGAGGTCGTCGGCCTTGGCCGTCGCCTGCTCAAACTCGGTCAGTTTCGCCCGCTTTCCGTCCAGCTTCTGTTTCGCCTCCGTCAGCTTGCGATTGGCGGGCTTGATCATGCCCTGATAGCCGAGGGCCGCCACGCCGATCAACAGGATGAAGAAGACTACTTGTCTCAAACCGCTTGTCATGGCCAATCCCCAGTTTAGAATTGATAGATGGATTGTTCCGCTTTGGACCGGATGTCGTCGACATCGTCCTTGGTCAGGTGCACTTCCTTGCGGAGCACGGCCGTGAGCTTGAACTGCCGGAACATGGTGTCATCGACCTTCTTTTCCTTCGATTCCACCAGCGCCACGTTGTCCAGCAGAATGGAACCGCTCAGATGCTCGATATAGGACGCCACCTGGAGGTCGCTGGGGGCGATCCCCTCGATCTCCATGCGTGTCTCCAGGGCCTTCTCGCGCCGAAGGCCTGGCCTCCGCGTCGGCGCTGCCCTTGCCCTGGGCGGCCTGGTACTTGTTCTTGCGGCCGGTCCGCCGCGGCTTTCGGCGCTTCTTTCTGGACCATGTCGAGCTTGACCAGGGACACGCCCGGCGGCAGGCTGTTCGTCAGCGACGCCAGCAGCACGCTGCGCGGCACCGGTTCGAGCAGCTCCGCCGTGGTCAGGGCCGTGCGCATCATCGCCTTGCGCTTGGTCTGCAGGTCTTCGTACTTCTTGATGGACTCCTCCATCTTCGCCATCTTCGCGTTCACCATCAGCTTCCTGCGCCCGACAGGCCCGCTGCCGGATCTTGATCGTCACGAAGGAGCCGGCCAGACCGGCCATGACGACGCAAAACAGGACCAGACACATCAGATTCGCTCTGCGGGACTCATTGCTCTGAATGTAATCGTCCGGTACGAAGTTGATATTGGACATGGTACAAATCTCCGACTTCCCCGTCGACAGCTCTCCGGGTTCCGCGTGAACCCCTGGGAACGGACAACTGCCCACTAACTTAAGCTCAGCCCAAACGCCAAGGCCCAACTGGCGCGTGCCGTTGCGCCGCTCCAGGCCGAAGCGATCCGGATCTTTGATCTCGACGGCCGCCATACAGTCACCCATCTGGGCCTGCACTTCCAACTGCTTGGCGATGGTGCGGTAGACCTCCGCCTCCACGGCCAATCCGGACAGGAAGATCAGCCGCTCGATCTGGACGTTCTTGTACAAGGAAAGAAACTCGCGTCGGCCGGCCGTCAGTTCCATTACCAGCCGGCCCAACGCCTGCTCGTCGGTGGGGCTCCCCACGGGCGCTTCCGGCGTCTGCGGCGATCCCTTGAGCTGCTTGGCGCCGACCGGCACGGTACACGCATACAGAGGATTCTTGTGCCGGCAGATCACCATGTTGGTGCAATCCGGCTGGATGTCGAGCAGCAGGACCACGGCGTCGAGATCCGTCTTGCGCCGGCCGAAGAACCGGGCATAGCATTGCGCCAGGGCCACCGGCCAGACGCCGATCGACTTGAGCGCCAGCCCCGCCCGCTCGTAGATCGCCAGGTGACGATCGATCACGGTCCGCTCCGTCGCCAGCACGATGAGGTTGTCCTGCTCCGCCGGAATGTACTTGATCAGCGTGTTCTTCTCGAGGGGCTCGAACGGCAGCTTCTGCTTGATCTTGGCGAACAGAGCGTCCTCAATCTTGCCGTCGAATTTCTTCGGCCACTTCAGGTGGTCGATGAAGACCTCGTTGGCCGGCAGTGCCGCCACCACGTCCTTGCCCTTGAAATGCCCGTCGCCGGTCGTCTCCCGCATGACATCGATCGCCCAGCGCTGCCAGCGCGCCGTTCCGGCCGTGACATCGGCGGGACGACTGACGCACTGGCCGGCCATCAGATACGTCTCTTCCGTACCGTTGGCCAACTGCGCCAGCTTCAGGCAGTCGTTGCCCAAATCGACCCCGATGAGACACGATTGTTTCTTGCCGAATCCAAACATACCAGGCTAACCTACCCTAAGAAGTGCGAGAGCTCTTGGAGACCCCAACGTGACACGTCGCGTTGCGGAAGGGCGCCCCAGGCGAAAGACGGCCTGTGGGGACCCGAGCCCTGGCTGCGATTGTGGTTATGAGAGGCTATGTTCATTTCTCACGATCCGTTCGGCTTCCCTCTTTCAACCATCGGCAGAACGACGGGTCTCCCCAAGTTCCGGCCCCTCGTCCTCACTATGCTTCGACCGCCCGGGCGGTGCCAATCAAAGTATATGAAACAGATTTACCGAGGTGCAAAATCCGAAAGGGACCAATCCAGGGGCGCGAAACCGGTTTACCGAGGTGCAGAACCCCGAAGGCGCCCCTCCAGGCGCGGAACGCGGATTTACCGAGGTGCCAGGCTCAAAAGGCACCGATAAAAGTACATCAAACAGGTTTGCAGAGGTTCAAAATCCAGAAGACAGTGACATCCACCGTCCTACGGGGCGTGCCGCAGGTGATCATCCCGCTCAGGCGAGGTCACCAGGGACGTGGGACGAGCCTCGCAGGACCCCGTGCATAAGAGAAGGAAGAATTGCGCGGACCGGTCTCGGATTCCGCGTCAACTCTTGTTATGGGGCGTTGGTCTCCCACTCCGGCTTGGGCCGCCGGCTCATCAAGTCCTCGATGGCGCTGGGCACCGGCTTGCCTTCGAAGAGCACTTCATATACCGCACGGGCGATCGGCATTTCGACCCGGTGCCGAGCCGCGAGGGCGACCACGGACTTGCAGGTGGAAACCCCCTCGACAACCGATTCCGTCGCCTGCAGCGCCTCCTCCACCGTCCGGCCGCGGCCGATCCTCTCGCCCAAGGAGCGGTTGCGGCCCTTGGGGGAGATGCACGTCGTGACGAGGTCCCCCAGGCCGGTCAGGCCCGCAAAGGTCGGCTCGCGCGCTCCCATGCTCAGCCCCAGACGCGTGATCTCCGCCAAACCTCGGGCGAGCAGGGCCGCTTTGGCATTGTCGCCGGCGCCGACACCATCAATGATTCCTGCCGCGATGGCAATGACATTCTTCATGGCGCCGGCCAGTTCCACGCCGACCAGGTCCGTATTCGTGTAAACGCGCAGCCACGGACAGGTGATCGTATACTGGACCTTCCGGGCGAAAGCCTCGTCGTCGGCCGCCACGCAGGCGGTGGCCGGAAGCCGCCGGGCCAGCTCATCGGCGATGGTCGGTCCGCTCAGGGCAGCCAGCGGCCGGTCCTCACCGAGCACATCGGCAATGATCTGGGTCGGCCGAAGGAGGGTGTCATTCTCGATCCCCTTGGCCACCGAGACGATCGGCATATCAGTCGGCACATACCGGGCCAGCCGATTCCAGACGCGGCGCATGTATTGACAGGGAACGGCGGAAACAACCAACTCGGCTCCCGCCATGGCACGATCGTCCCGAGGCTCGAAGGTCAGGGCGTCGGGCAACCGGTAGCCGGCCAGGAACTTGCGATTCTCGCGCTGACGCTCGATCTGGGCCAATTGCTCGGCGTCATAGCCCCACATGCGCGTGGCAATCCCCTTCTCGCACAGGAGAATCGACAACACGCTGCCCATGCCGCCGTCGCCGATGATCGTGACATTTCGATATCCGTTGGGCTCTTTTTGATTTATGATTTCCGATTTACGATTTATGATTTCCGGCTCCTTTCGCCCGCCTGCAGGTTCCACCCGAACGGGACAGGCCGGCAGAAACCAGACGCCCCCGACACCACCGCAGGCTCGGCGGCAGCAAATCATAAATCATACATCATGAATTGTAAATCCTGGGGCTCAATCCCAGAAGGCCTGCGGCGCAGCCCCGAGTTGCTGCGCCCATGCAGTTCCGTCTTTGGCAAATTCCACTTTCTCCCGATCGATCTTCACGATCCGTACCTTTCCTACCGTATCCCCGATCCCGAGCGCCCTGTCGACCCCTTGGATCAGACAGAAGTACCCGCCGTCGGGGCAGTATCCGACCGACTCGACGACGCCGAATTGCGCCGGCCGCGGCTCGCTCTGCCGCAGGTACTCCAAAATGCCGCGCACTTGCTCCTTCACATCGTTTTCCCATTTCATGGTGGTATCCAGTCTCGCCTTTCTCTGGTAGTCAAGCCGTCGCACCCGCTCGCCCAATTCCGTACGCACCTGCTGCACCAGAACCAGCAGCTTTTGGGCCTGATCCCGCAGCAGCGGCAGAAGTTGAGGCTCCAGCAGTCCCACCGTCCCATCGCGCAGGAATGGCAGGGGCGAAACCTCCAGCCGCTCCTCCACGACCTGCGTCAGCTTTCGCTCGAATTCCTCACTGGCCAGGAGGTTCGCCATCTCACTGATAAGATACTCCTGGACCATCGCCTGGCCGAGCAAGGCGACCCGCGGAGAGGTAAAGCCGTAGTTGAAATACGCCGGGGCGTAGAACCGATCGAGGTACAGGTCCGCATACTGAACCCACTGCTCCCGCTCGGCGAGACTGAGCCGTGCCGCCGCGGGACGCGCGATATCCTGCACGGCCTCGGCATGGCGTATCTTGTACCACCGCTCTATCTCCTCTCGGTCTTGGGCGGCGACAGCCTCAATCCGCGGCACGCGCGCCTCCTGAACCTTGATGCGTTCCGCGATGCCCCGCCCAACGGCGGGTCCGGTCGCGGAGAACGCCACGGTTCCACAGAACAAAAGGGAAAAGCCCGGCAGGATCCAATCCGAGCGTCTCATGTGTGCACCCCCCACAAGCAAGACCTACTCTCGTGCAACACATCTCCCCGGCCGATCGATACAAGTGTAAACCGACGCCGACTACGTGCCACACGCTCCCACCAGAGTTGAAAGGCCATTTTATCTACGGTGGTAAATTCGCGGTGCAGCAAAGGTCGAAAATGAGGAATTCCTCGTACAGCCTGCCAGCATCGCAGTGCGGTCAGAGGTTGGGAATGAGCAATTCCCTCGTGGAGATAGGCCGAGAAGCTTCAAGTGCAGCCTCAACCGCCTCTGACACAATGATGTGCGGGCGGAAGGCTGCTGGCTTTGTCATTCCCTGAGGGAACCATGCGCAGCGGATTTCTGGCCCCCGCCTGCGATTCCGCGCAGGCGGGAATCCAGCTCGCGCTGCGGCTTTCCTGGACCCCCGCCTGCCGGGGGTGACAGAGGGTGTGAGTGCTGTTGGCTCTGGACTGAACCGTGTCAGTGCTTGCGGTACTTCCACTCGAAGTTGCAGATGTCGTCCGCCGTGCCGTAGAGGCCATCCCGTCCGGCGCTGATCAAGATGAAAGTATCGCTTCTGTACGGCTGTGACGAGGATCTCGCGATGCTGCGTGTTGAGGTAGAACCGTTTCGGATCGGCGAGAGGGTGCGTTTCCCCCGGCTTTCCGGGCACACCTAACGCGATGAGCGCCTGATTGTCTTTGTAGTTGTAGATATTCTGCGGATCATCAGGATTCACGACATCGTGCGCGGTACCCGAGTGGATTGGCTCGGTAGTAGAGAATCGGCATCCCGGTTCTCTGGCCGCTGGCGCCTTGATGCCTGTAGGTGTCGCAAAGAACAAAAGTACCCTCCGGGAATGGGCCGGTGTTGCCTTTGCCGTAGATGTCCACAAGCCGCCAAGCGTTGGCGTTCTCCGCTTGAAGAAAGGGCCCCTTTCGGAGTTTCAGATTGGCGGCGTCAGGCTCCGGGGGATACAGAGGCGTGAGGCTGGTCGGGTCTAAGCCATCGGCTCGATAGGCCGATCTCACGTGAAAGCCTAGCAGGTCCTGGCCCATCAGAGCCTCCAGCAGCTTCATTGCTCCGCAATAGGGCCGACCGGTCGGGTCATTGGCTTCGGAGGGGGGATAGCCGTCGAACTCCCACATCGAGAGCTCAATTGCCGCATTCAGTGCGTTGAACTGAGCCTTCTGATATACGTCCGGAGGAGTCCTATGCGGGTGGGGATAGAGAAGAAACAAGCCGAAGGCAGCCAAGGAGGACACCAACACTATCAGGATCACAATCCCCACGTCCCTACACAGCCTACCTTGTCCGCCACATCTCATCGCAGTCTCCCTCCAGAGATTGTCGGCTACCCTTGGACGATTTCGAGCTTCTGGGGGCAGAGGCGTTCGAGGTCGGGCAGTTGGCGCTGGCCCATGCGGACGTCGAGAACGACGATGCTGTCGGTGTAGTGCTCGGCGAGGATCTCGCCGTGGGCGCGGAGGAAGCTCTGGACCTTGCCGTCGGAAAGGCTGCTGCTGACCCGGACCACGATCTCGCCGCCCTTGTAGTGCTGCAGGACCCGGCGACGAAGCTCATCCAAGCCCAGGCCGGTCTTGGCCGACAGTGCGATCGCCTCCGGACGAAGTGTCTGAATCGTCTCCAGCGGGCCCACGTCCTTGATGGCATCGACCTTGTTGAGCAACTCCAGCACGGGCTTGCCGCCGCAACCGATCTCCGACAGGACCTGATTGACCGATTCGATCTGGTTCATCACCTCCGGGTTGGCCACATCGATCACGTGCAGCAGCAGATCCGCGTTGACCGCCTCTTCCAGCGTCGCCTTGAACGACTCGACAAGCTGGTGCGGCAGATTCCGCACGAACCCGACCGTGTCGCTCAAGAGAATCTCGACGCCGCGGGCCGGCATCCATTTCCTCGTCCGCGTGTCGAGCGTGGCGAAGAGCCGGTCCTCGGCCAGCACGCCGGCGTCGGTCAGAGCGTTCAAGAGCGTGCTCTTGCCGGCGTTCGTATAGCCGACAATGCAGATCTGGAAGAAATCCTTGCGGCCTTTGATCTCGCGGAGCTTGCGCAGGTCGATCCCGGCCAGCTCGTGCCGCAGCTCGTTGATGCGCCGGCTGACGAGCCGGCGGTCGATTTCCAACTGCTGCTCGCCGGGGCCGCGCGTGCCGATGGCGCCGACCGCTCCGGCCGCCGGACCGCCGCTGGCGCCGGTCACCGTATCCAGGTGCGACCACATCCGCGCCAGGCGCGGATAGGTATACTCCAACTGGGCCAGCTCGACCTGCAGCTTCGCCTGCTTGGTCTGCGCCCGCGTGGCGAAGATGTCGAGGATCAGCTCGCTGCGGTCCAGCACCTTGGCCGCGACGATCTTTTCGAGCTCGCGGATCTGGGCCGGCGACAAATCGTTGTCGAAGATGATGACGTCGGCCTTGAACCGTTTGACGCGGTCGGCAAGCTGGAGGGTCTTGCCCTTGCCGATGTACGTGGAGGGATGTACGGTGCGGAGTTTCTGCTGGAACCGGTCCACGACCACGGCGCCGGCACTCTCGGCCAGCGCAGTCAGCTCCGCCAAATCATCCGAACCGTTCGAGCCTCGCAAAAGCGCACCCACCAGGATAGCACGCTCTTTCCTGACTGTCAGCGTCTGACGTGACTTCTCCAATGAGAAATAGACCTCCTAATCTTAAGTCAAGCGTGGGACGGTTGCGCCGCCCGTTTCCGTTTGTAGTGACGCCGTCAGGCGTTATCTTCTTATATGCTCTTACGAGCACCCTACAAACGAGCATGGCAACCGCAACCGATCCACGATCTTTATCCTACAGCACATTCTCGGTCCTTTTCAAGTCCCCTAGGTCCATTTGTCCCACGAGTCCTATGGTCCCAAGAAATTATGTCAGAAATTTTTGGGCTTGAAAGTGGGTGGAGAGTGTGCTAAGTTAATATTTTCAGTTATGGCACGAGAATATATACGTCTTGTGGCTGTGTTTGTTTGAGGTCGGAAACCGGGTATAGAATTAAGGAGTCCAGAGTGCTCAAGGTGAAAATGCGATCAGGCGAGTCCGTTCAGCAGATGATTCGGCGTTTTAAGAAGCTATGCGAGAAGGAAGGCTTGATCCGCGATATGAAGCGCACGGCCTATTACGAGAAGCCGTCGGAGAGGGAACGCCGGCGCATGCGAAAAGCACAGCGCGTTATCCGGCACTAAGCATTGGGTTTAACCCCTACCCCTGAACGCAACTCGAGTACAGGCAATGACTTCCGATGCCTGCTCGGTTTTTTGTTTTCCCGCCCTGAAGGCCCTTATCGTGCATCCGGTCGGACCGCCATCGACGGGCGGCAAGCCAGAACATGAATAATGACGAGCACGTGGTTCGCACGGGAGGGCGAGGTCCTTTCCAAGGCAACGTCTTGGCATTGGGGTTGGTGAGTCTGTTCACCGACCTGTCCAGCGAGATGATGAACCCCCTGCTGCCCATCTTCATCGCCGGCTTGGTGCCTTTAGGAATGGCTCCGGTCTACGTTGGGCTCATGGAGGGTGTAGCGGAAACCACCGCCAGCCTGCTGAAGCTGGTTTCCGGCCGCCTCAGCGACTACCTGGGCAAGCGAAAAGTGCTGGTGGTCGCCGGCTATGGGCTTTCGACCTTTGCGCGTCCCCTCATGGCCTTGGCCGGCTTGGGCGGGACCACTTGGGCCGGCGGACAGGTCGTGGGACTGAAGTTCCTGGACCGAGTGGGCAAAGGGGTGCGCACTTCACCGCGGGATGCCCTGATCAGCGATTCCGTCGGACCCGAGACTCGCGGCCTGGCCTTCAGTTTCACCCGTGCGATGGACCATGCCGGCGCGGTCGGAGGCTCCCTGCTGGCCATCGTAATCCTTTTTGCCTTCTTGGGTTATGGTCTATGGCGCAGCAGCACGGCCAAGCCTACGCTGGAGGAGATGACAGCCCTGCGATGGGTCTTCGCCCTCGCCCTGATCCCCGGATTGCTGGCGGTGATCACGCTCGCGTGGAAGGTCCGGGAGATCGCACCGAAACGCGTGGCACGGGCATCCTGCCCGTGTAAAGATGATGACCAGCAGGGCCAAGATGGCCCTGCGACTTCATGGGCAAGATGCCCATGCTACGAGGCTGCCGACACGGTTCTATGCGTTTGTCGGGATCGTCGTGCTCTTTACGCTGGGCAACAGCTCCGACATGTTCCTGCTGCTGTACGCCTGGGAGAAGTTCCGTCTGGGCCTGCTGGCCGTGATCGGATTGTGGATCGCCCTGCACATTTCCAAGATCGTCTTCAGCTTTCCCGGCGGAATCCTGGCCGACCGGATCGGCCGGCGGCCGATGATTCTGGCCGGCTGGACGATGTACGCGCTGGTCTACCTGGGCTTTTCGCAGGCCCAGGTCCAGTGGCAGTTCTGGGCCTTGTTCCTGGCCTACGGTTTCTACTACGGCATGAGCGAAGGGGCCGAGAAGGCCCTGGTCGCCGATTTCGTGCCCGCCGAATCCCGTGGCACCGGATATGGCATCTACAACGGCGCCATCGGCATAGCCGCCCTGCCGGGCAGTCTGCTCTTCGGCGTGTTCTGGGCCGCCATTGGGCCGAGCTGGGCATTCGCCATAGGCGCTTCTTTGGCTGGCTTGGCCGCCATCCTCCTCACGGCTTTATTGGCTGAGACAGGCAGGACATCATCGGGCCGGTAGACCAAGCAACCGCAGCAGATTGCCGCCCATGATTTGGGCTATCTCCTCGGGCCGTCACTTCGCCGTCGAGAAGGGCGTTGTATTCGGCGACGCAGACGTGCATCAGGGCGAAGGGGGTGTCGCTGCCGAAACAGACCCGGCCGGCGCCGAGGGTCTTGATGGCGTCGAGGACCGAGGTGTGATGAACCATGCTGCCGATCAGGTGCAGATTGGGGCACTCCTGGGCCATTTCGATCGCGGCCTTGCTCAGGTCGGGAAAGCCGACGCCGCCCATGTGAACGCAAAGAATCTGCGTTTCCGGGAATTGCCGGGCGATTTTGGCGATGCGGAAGGGATGCGTCCGCTCGTAGGCGTCCACGCCGCAGTGGAGCGCGAGGAGCTTGCCCGTTTTGGCGATTTCCTCAATCAGCGGCAACGACAGCTTGGGGTCATCCACGAAGAAATCGTTCTGGGCCCCGTTGAGCTTGACGCCGTGGAAGCCGTACTGAAGGATGCACTTGCGGGCCATCTCGCGGGCCTTCTGCACGCCCAGCCGGGGATCGGCCCAGCCAAAGCCCAGAAGCCGGTCCGGGTGCGCCCGCACCGCCTGGGAAACGTAGGCGTTGGATTCGTCGATCTCGCGTTTGTACGGCGGGGTCAGCCAGACCAGGGCCTTGTCCACACCCGCGCCGTCCATCCGCCGGAGCAGTTCGTCCGCCGCGATGTTCACGCCCTCTTTCAGCGGCGAGATATGGCAATCCGCGTCCACAATCATCGGCAACTCCTATGCATAACAGTAGCATGGGCGCGAGCGCCCATGAGTATCACGGGCGTCTCGCCCGTGCAGGCAGGGCCAGGATGGCCCTGCGACTCATGGGCAAGATGCCCATGCTACTTGATTCGCGCTCATTTGGCAAAGAAGGTGGCGGCGGATTGGGCCGGCGCTCCATAGAGGAGCGTATCGCCTTCCAGCTTCACCTGGCCCAGGGGCTGGTACCGGTCCTTTTCGTCCGCCGTGCGATAGGCCTCGAAGGTGTCGCTGCCGCTGCCCAGCACCTTGACCGCGATGCGCTTGTCCTTGCCGAGATTGACCAGCGTAAAGGCGTCCGGGTGCTTCGTGCCGTTGCGGGCAAAGGCAATCACGGCGACCTCGGAGTCCATCGCCATCGTCCGAGCCACCGCCATGCCCGGCTGGCCCGCGCGGGATAGCAACTTGTAATAATAGTAGCCCCGCAGGACCTCGTAGGTGCCGTCTTCCGCCACGCGAAAGGCGGTGCCGGGGTTCGGGTCGCCGCCAACCCACTTCGCCGGCCGCTGGATACAGGCCCAGGGAATGATGCCGTTGACCTTGGCCGTGTAGATGTTGCCGTGCATCTCCTTGAGGTTGGCCACGTCCATCCTGCTCCAGCTTGTGGAGGTCACCCAGGCGTGCAGCTCGGGCCGCCTCTCGCGGAGGAGATCGGTCCCCAGGCTGCGATGCTCGCCAAACCAGCGGCCGTAGGCGCCGCCATAGAAGCCATGGGAGGTGATCAGGCCCAGATTTGCCAACGCCCCGCTATCGTCGGCGATCGCGTCGGCATAGCCCCACGCGCTGAAGCGATACCAGTTCGTACACTCGCCGGGCGTGATGCCGACATCCTGCAGGCCGGCCGCGTCGAGCATCGGCCGCAACAGCCGGAGGAATTCCACCACCTGCTCCGGCGGCCAGAACAGATTGTAGTCGTGTCCCTTGCCGATATTGCCGCTCTTGCCGTCCGTGGGCCAGCGCATCCAATCCTCGCCCTCATTGTGCAGCGAAAGGTACTTGACGGGCAGCTTCTTCCTGTTCGCGCAGGTACCGGACCCAATCGACCATGTACCGGGCAAGGTCATATTTGCGGGCCGGGTCGAGGTCGCGGCCGCGCAGGAACCTCTGCTTCGTCGCCCACGCCGGCGGGCCATACAAAGTGGTGATGATTTGCAGGTCATCGCCCCGGGCGCGGGTGCGTTTCAGGCCTTCGCGAACGAAGTAGCGCATCCAGCGCGTGGTGGTCTCGTGGTCGAACTCGCCGCCGGGCTCGGCCTGATGGTGCGGATCGAGGAACATCTTGACGAGGCCGGGCTTGAGACCCTCGTCGCCAAAGACCATGTCCACGATCTGCTGGCGTTTCTCCTCCGTCAGCAGGCTGAAGCCGCCGTATTCCTGCGGATCCTGCTTGTAGTCGACGGATTGGGCCACCTCGACGTAGTTGACGCCGAACCCATCCCACGGGCGGACGTGCTTCGAGAAATCCACCTCCGCCCGCACCGCCGTGAAGTCCAGCGCCTGGCCGAATCCCGAGCCCGCGAAAGCACAAATGACAATTCCGCAAATCCCACACAGGCTTTTCATACCCCACTCCTTGTGAAGAAGTTTGAAGTGGGAAGTCGGAAGTGAGCAGATGCAATCCCTGCTCCTTCCAATCCGGCACTTCAAACTTGACACTTCACACTTGAAACTTCCTATACCACCTGGGCCTTGAAGCCGCAGAGTTGGCAGAAGTCCTTCATCTGCTCCCTGTAATCGCCGTAGAAGAAGATCTGGTGGAAGCCGGGGAAGCTCAGGACCTCCTGGCCGCCGTCGAACTTCACCTTCACGGAGACGACGCAGCCGCCGCTGGGCGGGACCTCCATATTGGCGACCACCGTGCCGACCGAGATCAGGACGGTGGACGGCCCCCCTTTGCCGCCGCCACCTTCCGACGCGGGGAGCAGGTCGATATTGGTGACGCGCTGCCCGATGCGCCAGAGCGTCCGCGGCACGGCATCGCGATTGCCGTGATGGTGCTTGATGTCGAACGGCTCCGGCGGCTGGTCGAAGCCGTTCAAGCGCGTCGCGCAGCAGCAGTGGGCTCCGATGATCGGTGTTGTCCGCCGTATCGGCCACCGGGTCCTGCTGGAAGCCCGGCCGGTCGAACAGATACTGGACCATCACCATCGCGTGGGACGCCACCGCCCCGTAGTCCGCTTCGCAGGCCGCGGGAATGCGGTCGTCGTTCATCCGCGACCACGCGATGCAGGGCAGGCTCACGGGGATCTTGCCGAGGGCCCCGAGGCAATCCATCGTGATCGCGTCGCCGCCCTCGCGTTCGAGGAACTTGCCGGCGACGTAATAGCTCTTGAGACCGTTGATGACATCCTGCCGCGTGGCCGCGATCCGACGGCGGGCCCGGCGCATATACTCATCCGCCATCGCCACGATCTCGTCGCTATCCGGCGTGGCATTGTATTCCTCGATGAACGAGGAGGCGGGGACATGCCGCAGCGTGATGCCCGTATCCGCCAGCACGGCATCGTACCGCTTATTGCCCTTGATCACGACGGCGCAGGTCCGGCGCATCTTGGCCGCGGCACAGAGCATCTTCATGCCATAGGCCGCCTGGCTGAAGTCGTCGGTCGAGTAGATCACGCACCCGGGCGCCGCGGCGAGGTCAATCGTATTCGTCGTGAACGAGGTCCCCAGCGGCGAATAGACGATCGAGGGAATCTTGCTTTGGGCCACCTTCTTCGCCGTCGGCCAGGCATGCTGCTGCCGGTCCAGCATCAGCAGGACCAGACCATCGGCCTTGGCCTCCTGGGCCTGCGCGATCCAGGCATCCGCCTCCGCCAGGCTGTGAATCGGCTCCGGCCGCAGATTGAGCTGGGCGCCCAGCTTCGAGGCGGTCTGGGTTACCTGCGTGGCATACATCGTGCGGGCGGCGTCGCCGTCGTAGACCGCCCCGGGCCACAGGATGCCGTACTCGCCCTGCCGTCGCACGAAGGCCGCCCACAATGTAGGTGTATACTTCGAGGCCGGCCCACACGGTCGAATCGGCCGCGAGGCAACTTGGTTTCGGCTTAGCGATGAACACCCGGCCAGGAACGACGTTCCCGCCAGAACCGCCGTGGACCCCTTGAGAAACCCGCGCCGACTGACGCACTCATGACCACAATGCAAGGGACATCTTCCAGTACTCATTCTGACCTCCCGTAGGGGCAGGCCCCTGTGCCTGCCCTCTTCCCTGTGCCTGCTCTGGGCAACCACAGGGGGTTGCCCCTACTACAGATCACGGAAGATATCCTATGGACTGTTGGATGGGAATTCAAGGATTTGTGTGACGCCGGCGTCTCTACTTACGGAACGTACGCGGGCGGCCAGAAAACAAGGTCACCGCCACCGGCGAACAACCTGGGGCGGCCGGTTCGATCCAAGGCGGGTCTGCCTCCCTCATCGGTGAAGTTCGGGCCGAGACTATACAGGAGGAATCCCTCCTGCGTGCGCCGATAGACCGGCGGCCCGTCACGAAAAGGATCGAGCGGCAACTCGCGAAGATACTGCTCTTCAACCAGCATGTTCAGTTCCGCCGGATAGCTCCCTTTCTCGAGCCGCCAACGTCTCAGCGCCAGGACGACCACAGTCCCCTCATGCAATGCTTTGTGGCCGAAGGTCAAGTCACTGACTCGTTCCGCGGCCGGGAATATCCACCAGATCAAAGCGTAGTTGCGCTTGTCCAGGGAGTCGATGGTCTTCTCAAGATTCCGGATACCGGCCTGGCGACCTTGATAGGGAGTCATTCGGGTCAATAGGTCCGCACGGTCATAGAGCTCATTGGCTTTGGTGAGGAATTCGTCCCGCCGGACATGAGCCATGCTCAGCCGCAGGTATTGAAGCTTTCCGTTCGGCGGCGGGCCCCAGTAGCTCACGTCTGGCCCGATCATCTCAAACAGACGAGCGAGCTCGCGCGGGATGACGTGCCCTCCTCCGCGGCCTCCTTTGGTAAAGACATGCTGGACAGTATCCAGCAGGCAGAGCCTGTCGCTTTCCAGATGGATGAGCAGGAAACCGCCGGCATAGACCTCCGTCATCTGCTCTTGGAGCCACGACAGGTCAGCCGCGGAGAGGGAGGGATTGGCAACGATCTGAAGCACTTGCTCGTGTGCCATGCTGCCGAGCGCGGAACCGGTCAATTGCTCCACGAGGGTAACGCGTCGCTGCCAGTGAACGCCCGCGCGCATCAGGGCCAGACAATCCTCTAGCGCCGTACGCGAATTTCCTTCTTTGACCGCCAGGCGGGAGCGCCAGACCCCCAGGTCGGCAAAGCGCCGGAGGTTCTCCAGGCGAGTGGCACGAGTCTGCCAGAGCCACGGCTGGCCCGAATGGTCCGCCGGGAGAAGATCGTAAGGCCGATGATAGTAGCGTGTGCGGCTGCCCGTGACAAACTGTTGCCACGCTCCCTCATTCTCTTGCAGCCAGTCCCGGACGGCACGCTCCTGTTCCTGGTCCAGACTCACGGAAGCGGGACGCACTCGGAGGGCATCCACCGCTGCCTCCATCAGACTCCGCGTCTCGTCGGTGGGATCAGTGTATGCATCAAAGGCTCTTTCGTAGTGGGACCAGGCGTTGTCCGCCTGAGGGATGGGCGGCTGGCTCATCCGATCCACGATCGGGGCGTAGTCGACCGTCACATGCGGCTTTCCCGTGACAAACCACACCACGTAAAAGATACACAGCGTGAAGACGACGGTCAGTATCAGCAAGCCGCCGATCACGACACGAACCCAGAGCGGCCGGCAGCGTCTCCCGACGCGCCGACACAGCAAGTCGCCCCCACCGTTCTCGTCAGGTTTAGTTTCCATAGCGCGAACCTCCCCGCACTTCTATGGGCAGGTTCGCAGGAAGTCAAGGATTCACCGGCCAGAAGACGGTGTCGCCTTTGTCGGTCCACGCTATGGGCCTGCCCTTCTGATTCCGGCCGGACGTCGCCGCCGTCATCGCGGAAATCGGGGCCGAGACTGTAGAGCATGAAACTGCTGTCGGTCACCTTGTACGAGAGCGGACTCCTCGCCATACGGGTCGGCCGGCAGGACATCGACATAGCCCGCCCGTTTCAACTCGTCCAGTGTGGCGGGATATGATCCTTTCTCCTGTCGATACCGTTGCAAGGCCAGGATGGTCAGCGTTGCTTCATGGAGGGCCCTACCTCGATGCCCCAGTTCCATGATGCGGTCCAGCGCCGGGACCATCACATGGACCAGAGCATACCGATCCCGCGGGAGCGATGCGACCATCTGGGAAATCGTGGTCGCTTGCCGGACCCGCCTCTCATAGGGGCTCAGCAGGGACAGCTCCTTCTGGTGATCGAAGATCGCCTCGGCCTGCGCCACCGTCTCGTTCCGTCCGGCGTGGAGCATGCTTAGCCTCGTCCAGAAAAGCGGGGTCGCCGCCTTCTCCTGATAGTCCACCACCAGAAGCGGGGCCACGGCCGCCGGGACCAGATGTCCTCCGCCCGGGCCGTCGCCCGTGAACATATGCTGAACCACATCCAGGAACACCAGACGCTCGGATTGCGTGTTGACCAGAGGAAACCGCTGCGGGTAGAGGGCCGCGAGCTGCCGCTGCAAATCGGCGAGCTCGGCGGCAGAGACGCCCTGACGATCGACGATGCGCAGGACTTCGTCCTCCGCCAGGCGGACCATCGACAACGCCAGCAGTTGCTCGATCACTATGTCGCTCTGCTGCCAATGGCGGCCGGCGCGCGCCACCGCCAGGCAGTCGTCGAGGGCCTCGACGGTCCGGTCCTGCGAGATATGCCGGCGCGACCGCCATAGACCCACGCGTGACAGGTCCCTCAGGGCCGACAGATCCGGCAGGTGAACACTCATCAGCCGAGGCGCATTGACACCGGCTGTGGTCTGATAGGATCTGGCGAGATAAGGTTTGGAGCCGGCCGCCACGAAGTCCTCCCAGGCGACACGGTTGGCCTCGAGCCATTGGTCGATCCCGCGCCGCGCGTCGTCGGGAAGACGCGCGAATTCCCGGTGCTCGACGTAGTCGGGGTGTTCGAAGGCAGATATCGCCTGCGGGTCGGAAATCCGGCCGATGCGCAGGGCGATGGCCCGCTCGTAGTACGGCCAGGCATTGTCCCCCTCGGCCCCTTTCGGGCGGGTCATCTCGTTCAGCAGGGCCACGTAGTCGATTCTGACGCTCGGTTTGCCGCTGACAAACCAGACCACATAGAGGATACACGATGCGAGGACGACGGTCAGCGCCAGCAGGCCGCCGATGACGACACACGTCCTGAGCGGCCAGCCACGTCTTTTGGCGCACCGGCATAACAAGTCGCCCCCGACGTTCTCGTCAGGCTTGGTCTCCATCGCGCGAACCTCGCCGTATTTTCTACCGGCAGGTCCGCGGAAAGTCAAGGATTCACCGGCCAGAAGACGTCATCACCGTTGTCGACCCATGCGCGGGGTTGGCCATCCTGGCCCGTGCCCCGCCGGCCACCATCGTCGATCAGGTTCTGGCCCCAACTGTAGAGCAGGAATCCCTCGGCCGCCCTGCGATACGTGAGGGGACCTTCACCAAACGGATCATTGGGCAGTCTGGCCAAGAAACCTGCTGTGACCAACTCCTCAAGACCGTCGGGATACACCCCGTTTTCGGCCTGGTAGCGATGAACGGCCACTATCGTAACCAAGGCCGCCTAAGCCGTCCTGCTGTGCCACGCTACTCGGGCGATCCCGCTGCGGGCGGGCACCATCCCGGAGAGCAACAGATTCCGCTTCATGCTCTCCTTCAGTTCCGCCCATATGGGGTCTGAATTTCTACTATTGGGCGGCGTGCGTGCTGCTTTGTGGACCTGTTCAAAATACGTATCGACCAGCGCCACCGTTGCGCGACGATCGGGGTAATCGAAGAGGAGCATGCGTACCAGACCGCCCCTCCAATCGCCGGTGGCGAAGGGCAGGCCATATGGCAAAGCGCGACCGCCGCCATGCCCGTTGTCGGTGAAGGTCCGCTGAATGTTGTCGTACCAAAAGACCTTCTCGCCCTCCAGATTGATGACGTCGCGGTCCCGTTCAAAGGCGGACGCAAGCTCGTCCTGCACACGGGCCAAGATCTCGACTGAAATCCCCGGCCTCTGCAACACCCCATACATCGCCCCGTGGCCAAGGGCCTCAATCCCCATTCCTACCATCTGTTCCGTCAAGAGCCCCTTGTCCTTCAGATGCAGGCCGAAACGTATAAGCACCAGGGAATCGCTCATCGCTTCGTCCACTGCCCCCAAACGGGCCTGATAGGCTACCCAGTCTCTCCAAGCCAGCGCGAGAGATCGGTAACTCGCGGTGGATTCCAGTGAGAAGAGAAGAACATTGAGGGCCATCCACGAGGGATTCTTGCTTCGAGCCCAATCTGCTTTGTTGACGTCATAGACTGGCCAGTAGTCGGCGGTGTTCGTTCCTTTCCTGAGCAGGTCAAATGCCGCCTTGATCTCGTCGAACCACGCGGCCAGCAACTGCAGGTCGGCCTCGTTGCAGTCTCGCACCGTCCAGTGGGGCGATCTTCTCCTGGCCGCCAGCGGCTCCGAGGGTTCCAGGTAGAGCGCAGCGGCCTGGTCATAATTCGTCCGCGCGTTTTCGATGCCCGCCTGCGCGGGTCGCCAGCGTTCACTGAGCCAATCCGCATAGTTCACTCGGACCGTCGGCTTTCCCACAAACAACGGCACGGAGCAGGTGAAAAGATAGAGCAGGAACGCCGCGGCGACCTGCATGCTGCGGACGAGAGCCTTTTGCCACAGCGGCCGGCAGCGCTTCTTGCCGCGCCGGCACAGGACGGCCAGCAGCTTCGAGTCCCCAAATTCCTCAATGAGCCGCAGCGCCTTTTGTTCTTTCTCCTGCGCCTCCGTGCAACTCCGGAGCTCATCTTCAAAGTGCGCCGTCAGTTCGGCCTCGACCTCCTGGCGGGCCTTCTTGTGATAAGGGGCCCCAAACGCGAAAAGACCGCGTTTGGGACCCCAACCCATTTCGCGGACGACGTGCCGGATGAATTCTGTCGCGTTGGGGGGCAGGTTGTCGGCATGGCTGTCGCTCGGCTTGTTTTCCATAGTACGCACCTCCGCGTCGCTTACAGCGCCGCTTTCAGGGCGCCGCCGAAGAGCAGGTCCAGGCCCTTGGCCAGACCCTGAAGCTGGGCCTTTTGCTGGGCCAGGTCTTCCTCACCCTTGCCGGTGATCGAGTAGTAGCGGCGGTGCCGGCCGGAGTCGGTCGTCTCCCACCTGGCCTTGACGAGCTTCTTGGCCTCCAGGTTGTAGAGCAAAGGATAGAGCGTCCCTTTGCCCAGCGTGAGAATATCGCCGCTGCGCTGCTCAATCGCCTGACTCAGCTCGTACCCATACATCGGCCCCCGCGACAAGATTTGCAGCACCACCACCGGAGCGACCCCTTTGAGCAATTGACTCTCGAACTTCATATAACCTCCTGATCATTTGCATGCCTCAATGCTATGTTTCGCATATTATGTTATGCATACTATGCGATGTCAACTGATAATTTTGCTCATCTCCACTTTTTTTCTGGAGTGTCCCGGCGGATAGCGCCGGGTGAGCTTTGCGGGATGACACGTGAAGGTCGCCGCTGGTATGATGGTTGAGCCCAAGGACTTCCGGGCGAAAGAAGGAGAAAGGGACGTGAAGAAGATTGTGCTGACAGCGGTAGTGTTGGGGGCCTTCGTCATCGAGATTGGCGAAGGTTGCCAAGCGTCGCCGGCATTCCACCAGGGCCGTATCTACCTCCGCACGAAACGCCACCTGGTCTGCCTGGGTGACGCGGCGCACCCGTAGATCAGGGCAACAGGCGGATGCTGCTCAACCCGTTGGGATTCACCCTGGCCTCGATGTGTCCATCCGTAATCGTAGGGGCAGGCCGGGTTCCCAAACGCGATTCATCGCGTTTGGGGTCCCCACCCTGTGCCTGCCCTGGGCGACCACGGGGGGTCGCCCCTACGTCTCGTTCCAGCAGATCGGTCTGGACCGCCCTACTATATCCCGTCAGGCCAATCCGAACCGGATCGGACTTGCCGGCGGTCTCCCACAGACGCAGGATGAAGCCGCCGGAACTGTCGCCATCCGCCGGCTTCAGGCAGGTGGCGATCGCGCGAGATGGATCGAGCCCAATGGCAGGATGGCTCATCCGCTCTTTCGGAACGCTTCCAAGAACGCTCAGCAGCGGTGTCGCGGCACTGCGACTCCAAGCCACGGTCTCGGTGTTGCGGTAGCCGCCAGTGTGCCCGCGCAGGACGTAGCGAAAACGGAAGTCCGTAACCCCATCCTGGTCCTGCGTGACCTCGCGGTAGTTCTGATCGTTGCCCAGGGCCTCGAACGTGAGCGGGCCCAGATCAAGCCGCAAGGCGAAGGCATCCAGCGGCGCGATCGTGACACCGACGCCATCGGGCGCGGAGGCATCGACGAATCCCTGGACGGCGAACCGACGTGCGTCGGCACCAGGGAGAAGATCGCCTTGGGGTTGCGGGCGGGGACGAATCACCGCGCCCGGCGTTTCGATCCGTAGCTCGGCCCCCTCCTGGACGACCGGGAACACATGGCAGAGCCGCTGCTCCTTCGTGGTCACGGGTTTGTGCACGCCCAGATCGAAATCCACCTGGTCCAGCTCGGCATAGAGAGTCATATAGTTTATGATCTCAATGTCCGCGACCGTGCCCATAATCTTCATCCGCGCCAAAACGGGGCCCTCGGCGACGACCTCGGTCTTGACGTTCTCCAGCGTGTGCTCTTTGCCGTCGAAGAAGACGGTTTGGCCAAGCCCTCCCGAGCCCGCCGTGCACAGCTCTCGTCCGGAAGCCTTGTGTACCAGGCTGGCGACACCGCCGGTCCGCGAGTCAAGAGAGAGCCGATAGAAAGGACTCTCCAGACCGGCGGCCGAGGTCGACAATCCGTTGGTTCCGGCACTACCCTGCTCCGACGGACTCAGTTGGAACTGCCGAAAAGAGAACGCGGGCACTTCCGGCGTGACAAAGTACAGAACCCGCTCATCGCCTTCGCGGATTATCTGGCAGGGAGTGGGTTGTCGTGCCGAGGCCGGTGCCGCCTTCGGAAGACGAGGCCAGGATGGCCTCGACACGCAAGGGCGAGACGCCCTCGCCACGCAGTTCCGGCGGAACTGTCAGGCGCACGAGACCCTTGCGCGGGAAGCTGAGGCTGTTGAAGACGGTGATCGTCTGCGAGTCCCGCGTCAGCCCGGCCGCGGCCCAGCCTTGTTCCAGCAGCTTGCCCGCGAGATGGGCGAGTTCCTCATTCCACTTCCGCCGCAGGTCGGCGTTGTGCCGCTTGTTCTGTGTGTTGGTGCCGTTCCAGGCGTGGTCGCTCAGCATCGCCCAGCACCACTCGGCCCGCTCGCGGTCTTTGCGCGATGCGCTCGCGAACCTCCGGCCGGCCGTGGGCCGCGATGGATAGCAGCGCTTCGGCAGCCAGGTAGGTCCGCTCCGCCTGCCGCATATCCGCCACGGACTTCGCCAGCGAGACGGGCCACAGGTCCCAGGAGTGTCCGAAGCAGCCACGTACGGTGGGAAGAAAAGGCCGCTCGGCCTGCACACGGTCAACCACTTCACAAAACTGCGGAACCGTCGCGTTGAGGAGCTTCGGGTGCGAATCCGCGCCGGCGTTGTACTTGATGATGGCGTCCGCAAAGCCCCGGGCCTGATCGCCGCTGCGAGGGGCGATGTCGCTGTGTGTGCCGCTGGCCAGGATCGCACGCAGCGGATAGATCTCGCCGAGACCGCCGTAGTGTGGCAGCCACTCCTTCTCGATACTCTCCGGCTTCTTCAAAATGGCGGCTCCCTGAGCATAGCTCGCCTTGTTCGAGGCCCACGGGTCCATGATGACCCGCAGCCGGCTCCCATCGGGACCTTCCCAGAGGAATAGCGGCGGATTGTGCAGTTGTTTGAACGTCGAATCGTAGTTGTAGAAGGGCACAGACAGCCAGCGTATTCCCGCGCCGGCGAGGATGGACGCCATGCCCCAGGGCAAGGACGGCTCTTCGATGTGTTCGGCGACATCCATCGGAATGCCCCAGTCGCGTTCGAGCCGCCGCGCTGGGTAGAGGACGCGGAGCGCACACTCCGTGCCGTGGAACGCCCAGAGCGAATTGCACAGGAACGGGCTGACGAAGACCCGCCCCTCCTTGATCCGGCGTATCAGCTCCGCCTGCCGCTCGGGGTAGCGCTCGACGAAGCACAGCGCCTCCTGCGTGACGGCCATATTGTACCGGTCGCGGTTCGCGGGTTCCAGGCTGTCCGTACGGTTCATCTCGTCGAGATGGGCGCGAACGATATCGGCGAACGCCTGCCGTGTCTGCTGCTCCGTCAGACCCCACGTGTAGTCCGGGCAGTTGTCGTTGGTGATGTAAAGGGTCCACTCACCGGTGTCCGTCGCCTGAACTGACCCCGACAGCAGCAGGACAAAACTGACCGCGATCTTCATGGCATACATCTGATCTTCCTCCCACGGGCGCCTGGATTTACTGATACCGTGCCACGATCTCCTGCCGGCCTTGGAGCGTGCCCGGCAGGATGATCCATTCTTTCTCCCGGTCAAACTTGTCGTAGGCTTCGCCGTTGAGCAGTACGCTCTGGAGCGGCTTGGCCTGCGGGTGGCGAAGGCGGAGATAGATAGTCCGGGGCTGATTTCGAGCCGGGGGATCGAGAATGACTTTGATCGTTCCCTGGGCCGCCTGGGAATCATATTGCAGGGACAGCGGGCCGAAGTGCGTGGCCGCACGCTGAATGCCGATCTGGTTGCCGTTGGCCAGCCAGTAGCGCGGGATCGCCTGGCCGAGGTACAGGTCGTTGCCCTGCTCGTTCACGAACATCAGTCGGAGCCAGTACGTGGACTGGGCCTCGTCCGAGCTCTTGAAGTGGTCGCCGCGCGGATAGCCCAACTCGGGCAGGGAATGCTCGTTGCACATGCGAATCTCGGGATAGAACGCCGAGGCGAAGCCGTTGAAGTAGGCGCGGAGGTAGTGCTTGATCTCGTCGCGCCACAGGTACGGCAGCGGACCATCGAGCAGGTTGGCCTGCATCGAGAACCCGCCGCGCGAGAACCAGAAGTTGTCGAAGGCGGGGATCGAGTAGCCGTAGCGGTCGGAGATGTAGAGGTTGTCCTCATAATCCTTGAGAATCCACCGGGTCTCCGGAGCGGTGGGGGCGAGCAGGTTGTAGGCGGGCAGGAACAGGGAGCCTTCCAGGGTCTCGCGGAGCCAGCCGTGGGCCCGGCCGCGCTCGTAGAGTCGCGAGGGGATCTTCGGGACGTACGTACCGTCGCGCAGCCGCACGACGGGACAGAGAATCCGCGACTTCCGTGATGCCCCGCATGAAGTCGTCGTAGTACGCGCGGGCCTCCTGCTGCAAGCGCCCGCCTTGCGGATGGCCGAAGTCGGCCAGGGCATCGGCCAGGGCTCGGAAGCCCCAGACGGTGGCACTGTTGGTCGCCAGCCAGTTCCAGTAGTCGGTCACGTCCTCCAGCGAGCCCGTCGGCAGCCAGCCGTACGAGAGCGGCCTGTGCCCGTCCGGACCCGTGCGTCATCGTGCCCTTCCGCTCGCGGATCGACCCACTCGCACGCCTTGACCATCCCGGGGGCGGCCTTCGCCATCCACGTCGCGGTCGCGGGTGTACGACCAGTGCTCGGCCATGCCCCACATGACGTAGCCGTGGCTCTTGTTGTAGCCGCCGGTCTCGTGGCCGCCGGCGCCGTAGAACTGGCCTTCGCGACTCTTGAAATTGCCCGGCATGCCGACCGTGCCCTGGTAGTGGAGGAAGGCATCGTAATTCCGGCGGGCCTGATCGTGGTAGCCGCGCCGGTCGAGATCGCTGATCATCATCACCGACTCGTTCGGGTACACGCCGTAGTGGAACGTGCCCACGTGGGCGTGGAGGTACTCCGTATTGAGCTCCTTGAAGCAGTTGACCAGCAGGTGACGCATGTGGGCCTTGTAGAAATCGTTGATCCACGGCTCCGGCGTCTGAATCTGCGTGCCCTGTGCCGTCAATCCGCGCCAGAAGGCACAGACCCGCCGGGTCTCGGCTTCGAAATTCAGCGCTCGAACGGACTCGATCTCGTCCTCCTTAGCTAAGGTGATCGAGGGAATCGTCACGGCCAGCAGGCGGCTCTGGCCCGGCTTGAGGCTCGCGCTCCAAGTGACGGCGCCACGCTCCTCTTTCAAGCCGGTCTGCCCCTCCGTTTTCACCAGGAATCGCAGTCGCTCGCCCTGGCCCGACACGGCCATCGCCAGGTCCTCCTTGAGAGCAAGTTTCTCATTCTCGCGGGCGTTCGAGCCAAACCGCAGCGCGGCCGTGGCCTCTTGTGAATCCGAGACATTCACGATGCGAACCTGCATCAGCAAAACCGTCGGCGTGTCCAGGGCCACGTCGTTCAGGTCCCCCGCCGCCGTGAGGACCGTCTTCTGCTCGTAGTACACCGGCCCATCCTGCCACCAGGTGCGCAGGACGGGCAGGTAGCCCTCCTGCAATTCGCGGCCGCCGCGCAATTCCTCCCGCGGGAATCCGAAGGAAATCCGCAACGTGTCACCGGCCCACAGCTTGCGCTCGCTGTCGCGCGGGCTCCGCTGGACATCGAACCAGCGTCTGACCGCCGTGACCTCGATCTCCCCGTTGGGATTCTGGCGCATCGTATTGCGATTGCCCGGCAGGCCATGGACGAAGTACAGCGGGTGCTTCAAAGGCATATCGTTCCAGGCCCGGCCCAGGGTCTGCTCGTCGGCCGCGGCGACGCGGTCGTAAACAGTCTGGCCGGAAAATTCGCGGCGCAGGGCTTCGCGATAAGCTTCGATGGAAATCGTGTCCTGGGCATTCGTCACGAGCACGCCGAGATCGTCTACGAGGATCCGATCGCCCCGCGCCACCTCCTCCGCCGCGAAGGAGAAAGGCCTCGTGCTCGAACGCACAGTGACAATCGTGCGGTCATAGCGGCTGTCGGCGGGATCGGCGGCCATCACCAGATCGGCCTCGATGCCACCCGTGTTGGCCTTGTCCAAGGCCCACGCCAGGTCCGGCTTGATCGTGGCCGAACCACCGCTGATGGGCCGAATAGCGGTCACGGCGCCGTTGAAGACCTCCAGCCGGCCGGACTCCGGTTGGTCCCCCGGCATCCCCGCCGTGGCGAGGGCATCCTGCCCTTGTCCTCCCGTGGCGAGGGCATCTTGCCCTTGCTCCCCGGCCGCGCCAAACGCATTGTGACTCGATGAAGCAAGGCCAAGATGGCCTCGCGACGCAAGGGCGGGACGCCCTCGCCACGCCTCCTGGGCTACACGCGGCGTGCCGAACTGGATGCGAACGCGCAGGACCTTGCTCGCCGAGTCCGTGTACACCCGGAAACGTGACGGCGCAGGCAGGACACTATCGGCGGCAATACGAACCGCGAGCGTCTTGCGATACGTCACTCCCTCACCGGTGAACTTCGGAATCTCGTCCGCCGAGGTTGGGGCGAAGGTGAATTCGTAGGCGTTGCCGGTCCGCTCGACGCGGCTTTTCGCCGCGATCCACCGGCCATTCGTCCAGTCGTCTATTGCATCCCAGCCCACGCCGCCGGCCCCCCGCTCGACAATCAGAGGATCGGCCTTGCCGTCCCAGACGCGCTGCCAGTACTCCAGCCGAACCTGCGACGGCTCCGGCGGAGTCTGACCGTCGGCAAATTCCACGACCACACGCCGGACCTTGCGAGGCTCGGCCCAACGGGGACCGTGGGACTTGCCGTCTCCGTAGGAGATGAGAGAGCCAAACGGCGCGATGTCGAACGCGGCACCCGGTGCGGTCGTAGGGTGGCTGTGCCCACCATCAGTTCGCTCGATCCTTGGGAATTGGTGGGCACTGCCCACCCTACAGATCCAAGGACCATGTGGCACAAGCAAGACGGAAGTGAACAGGAGGAGTGTTCTCATAGATCCCGATCCTTTCGCAATGACGGTCGTCACGTGGTTCGTGCGTCCCCGCACAACCAGCACCATACTACCGATCTGACCGGGGACATCAAGGCTGAAAGCAACACTTGCAGGAGCGGCTTCGGCTTGATAGGCTTCTGCAAGGTGCCGACGGATACGATCGGACAATAACCAGATGCAGGAACGATCGTTGGACGGACAACGGTTGCGAAACGCGGTGGTGTATGCTCTTACGAGCACACTACAAACGAGCCACGCAACCGCCCGACGCCTGACGATCCTCGCAGGAGGTGGTCATCATGACGGAAATACGGAGTCGAACGCGATTGCTTGTCACTATCGCCGCGTTGTTGTGCACCGTGATCTGCGTCCATCCGATAGGGGTGCGTGCCGCCGAGGCGGCGGCCAAGAAGAAGATCGTCTTCATCCCCGGCCGGCAGAGTCACGGCTGGACCGGTCACGCCTATACCGCCGACTGCAAGCTGCTGGCCCGATCCTCAACGAGAACGTGCCGGCGGTCGAAGCGGTGGTGCTCGAAGGCGGCTGGCCCAAGGATCTCAAGGTGCTCGACGGCGCCGCGGCCATCGTCATCGCCTGCGACGGCAACGGTCTGCTCGGCTCCGAATCCAATTGGAAGGCCCTCGATGAGATCGCGAAAAAAGGCGTCGGGATCGCCTATCTCCACTATGCCCTCGATCCAGGCAAAGAATACGGCAAGTACCTGCTGAGTTGGATCGGCGGCTACTACGAGCAGTTCTGGTCGGTCAATCCCTCCTGGCTGGCCGACTTCAAGACCCTGCCCAACCACCCGATCACGCGGGGCGTCCAGCCGTTCAGGATTTCGGATGAATGGTACTATCACATGCGGTTCGTGGAGAACATGGCCGGCGTGACGGGCTCCCAAACGCAATCTTCCGCGTTTGGGGTCCCGGTGCCGATCCTGACCGCGGTGCCGCCCGACAGCACCCGCAAGGGCAAGGACGGCCCGCACAGCGGCAACCCCGAGGTCCGGTCCCGCATGGGCATGCCGGAGCACGTCGCCTGGGCCTATGAGCGTCCCGGCGGCGGCCGCGGCTTCGGCTGTTCCGGCGGCCATACCCACTGGGTCTATGCCCAGAACGACTTCCGCAAGCTGATCCTCAACGCGGTCTGCTGGATCGCGGGCGTCGAAGTCCCGCCCGACGGCGTCGCCACCAAGACACCGACGGCCGAGCAAATGGAGGCCAATCTCCAAGGCGACCGCCCCCGGGAATGGACCACCGAGCGGGTCAAGCAGACCATCGAAAAGATGAATCAGCGGCCGTAGGGGGTAAGGCGATGGAATAATGGAATGGTGGAATATTGGGTAGCATGGGGCACCCTCGATCGCCATCATTCCCCGACGCGCAGCGGCGCTGCGGGCCAATATTCCATTATTCCGATACGCTCTCTGGTCCCCTTCGGAGAGGCAGCACCGATAATATCCGCCACGTCAAACGTGCTGGAACAACGGGATGATGGGCGGCCTGGGGCATGCGCGATCCCCATCGTTCCAGTATTCCACTATTCCAGTATTCCAGCACTCCAAGCACGCCGATAGAATAGGTTGGAACAAGGGAATACGGGAACGTCGGAGCGTTGGGGAAGGGTCGCTGTCCACCCGACATTCCATGATTCCAATATTCCAACATTCCAGTGAGACCTTTTAGAAGAAGGAAACCTGCTCATGCAGACGACCATAGTGGAACAGGACAATCCGGCGACTCAGACGAAGAAGTGCCCGTTTTGTGCGGAGCAGATTCAGGCCGAGGCCATCAAATGCCGCTACTGCGGCGAGTTCCTCGACGGCGTGGCACGCCGGCCTTCAGACGCGATATCTCCTCAGCAGGCGCCGCCGCGTGGCATGACGAAATGGTACTACGCCAACCCCACCCTCCTGGTGGCCGTGCTTTGTCTGGGTCCGTTCGCGTTGCCGCTGGCGTGGGTGAACCCCCGCTATACGCTCGTCACAAAGGCCCTGATCACCGTGGCGGTCATCGTCTTGACCATCGTCCTCGCGTACGCCATGACCAGCATGTACAAGAACCTCATGGACCAGATCCAGGCCCTGGGCGTGCACTGATGCAGTAAGGCGTTCAGCCAGGACTCTCACGTTGCTGGTTTGACGTTGGAAGCACCCGCCGCTTCGAACCGGTCGCCTCGAACCGCAAAGCCGCTTGAATCCCCAGCGTGGACAGATATCATAGGCTCCGTCTCTGCGATGTTTCTCGTGCAATAAGGAGAAGATACCTGTGCCGTCGCTGAATTGGATTGGGAAGGAAGCGGTTGTCGGACATCACCGCCAAGTACCGTATCACCTCTTGCGCCTGCGACAACGCCCTGTCCTGTGGCGATCCGGCGCCGGCAATCTGCTGGTCGAGGGGGACAATCTCCTCGCCTTGAAGGCCCTGCTCCCCTACTATGCCGGACAGGTCAAATGCATCTACATCGATCCGCCCTACAACACGGGCAATGAGAATTGGGTCTACAACGATAACGTCAATAGCCCTGGGATACGAAAGTGGCTTGGAAAAGTCGTTGGTGGCGAGTTAGAGGATCTTTCGCGACACGATAAATGGCTGTGCATGATGTATCCACGTCTGGTCCTGCTCCGCGAGTTCCTCAGTCCCCAGGGAATAATCTTCGTGAGCATCGGAACTGATGAACAGGGGCACCTTCGTCTGTTACTTGATGAGATCTTCGGTCCTGCGAACCGGATTGCTGTCGCAGCATGGGAGACGGCCTACACTGCGAACCAGACGGCCAAACACATTTCTGAGGTCACCGACTTCGTCCTGATCTACGCTAAGGAGTTCAACAAGGCTGTTGTCGGCAAGTTTGCACGAAGTGAAGAGCAACTGGCAAAATTCAAGAATCCGGATAACGACCCCCGCGGACCCTGGAAAGCTGAGAACTTGTCCGCTGGCAGGTTCTATGCTGCCGGACAATTTGAGATCACCGGGCCTACTGGGAAGAAGTTTCTTCCTCCACCAGGTCGTTACTGGCGCTGCAATGAAGCTCAGTTCAATCAATGGCTCTCGGAGGAACGAATCACTTTTGGCAAACAGGGGACAGGGAGGCCCATGCTTAAGAACTACCGGGACGAACTCTCTCAAGGTTTGACTCCGACCACTTGGTGGAAGCACGAGGACTTCGGCACCGCGAAGGACGCGAGTATTGAGTTGAAGGCGATTTTCGGTGGCATGGCAACCTTCTCAACCCCTAAACCAACTCGACTACTTGAACGTATCCTCCAGGTTGCTACAGGTCCAGGTGACCTCATTCTCGACTCCTTCGCTGGCTCGGGAACGACAGGCCATTCAGTACTGCATCTCAACAAGGCAGACGGTAGCAACAGACGCTTTATCCTTGTTGAAATGGACCCGAAGATAGCGCGGGAGATCACCGCCGAACGAGTCAAACTGCGCTGTACGGGGTTACACGAACGCTAGGGGAGAGCCGGTGCCAGGTGTGGGTGGTGGCTTTCGTTATTGTAGGCTGGACAAGCCGTTGTTCGATGAGCAAGGCAGGATTGGCAGCGAGGTCAAATTCGCGGACTTGGCGGCACATGTGTTTTTTACGGAAACCGGATCGCCGATTCCGAAACAGGCCAGTACAAAGAACCCTTTCCTTGGGGTTGCCAAAGGTACGGCCTACTATCTGCTGTTCAATGGCGTGCTGGGCGACAAGACGCCGAGTGGGGGCAACGTCCTCACGAGCAAGGTCCTCACCGGTTTGCCCGCGTACAATGGCCCTAAGGTCATCTTCGGCGAGGGCTGCCTGTTGGGGGATGCTCGTCTGATGCGCGAGCGCATTACGTTCAAGCAATTGCCCTATGAGATAAGGGTGTCGTGATGAGTTTCGTCCTGAAGACATATCAGAACCAGTGCCTCGATGATCTGAGAAAATATCTCCGCCGAACGTGGGAACTGCAGGACGCTGACGCCGCCTTCCGGGAACAGGTGGGGAGAGACTACCATCATGTGGAGGCGTTGAAGGGGCTTCCGTACGTGTGCATCCGCGTGCCGACCGGCGGCGGGAAGACGGTTCTGGCCGCGTACGCCGTCGGCGTCACGACAAAGACCTTGCTGCGCCTCGAAAGATGCCTGGTGCTGTGGTTGGCACCGACGACGCAGATCGTGGAGCAGACGCTCAGGGCGTTGCAGGACAGGCGTCATCCTTACCGGCGGGCCTTGGACGACTCTTTCGGCGGGTGCGTCAGCATCATGGACCTCATATCCGCTCGGGGCCTGCAACGTGCCACGCTGGATTCAGACACCGTGGTGATTGTTTCCACTATGGCGGCTATGCGAGTGGAGAACACGGACGGGCGGAAAATCTACGAAGACAGCGGCGTGTTGATGTCCAACTTTGAGGACCTGACCGAAGAACAACAGAAAGTCATCGAGGGTAACAACGGTTCGAACGGCATCGTGCATAGTCTGGCGAATGTGCTGAGGTTGCGCCGTCCAATCGTTATTGTGGATGAAGTGCATAATGCGCGCACACCCCTGTCGTTTGAATCGCTGGCGAGGTTCAATCCTTCCTGCATTCTCGAATTCTCCGCCACACCAAGCCAGAGTTACGAGCGGGACAACGAACCCAGCAACGTGCTCACGCACGTCTCGGCGGCCGAGCTCAAGACGGACGATATGATTAAGCTGCCTATCCTGCTCAAGCCGAAAGCCCAGTGGGTCGAGGCGGTTCAGGAGGCGTTGGACAAGCAGAGCGAGTTGGAGAAACTTGCTGACGAGGAGCGCAAGACTTCCGGCCAATACATCCGGCCCATCGTGCTCTTCCAAGCCGAGCGCCACATGACCGGGCGGAACAATCTGACGTACGATGCGCCGAAGAAAGCACTGATCGAAGAGTTTCACGTCCCTCCTGAAGAAATCGCCATATCGACGGGGGCACAAAATGACCTTGAGGGTGTAGACATCCTCACGGAAGGTCACCCAGTTCGCTACATTATCACTGTGGACAAGCTGCGCGAAGGCTGGGACTGTCCTTTCGCATACATCCTTTGCACCGTATCGAACCTCAGCAGCAGCACCGCCGTCGAGCAAATCCTCGGCCGGATTCTGCGCATGCCATACGTCACGAAGAGACAGCACGAGGAGTTGAACCACGCCTATGCCTACGCCACTTCCTCCGGATTCGTTGACTCCGCCAATGCGCTGACGGAGGCGCTGGTTGCCAGCGGCTTCGAGCGCTTCGAAACAAAAGCGATGGTGCGCCCACCGGAACGCCGTCGAGAGGATGATCTGCCGCTCTTTCGCGAGCCGGTTTCCGAGATCGTGTCGGCCAAGCCGGACCTGTCAGTGCTCCCTACTCCCTTGCGTGAGTGTCTGACCCTGAATGACCGTCAGGGTAATGTCGAGATCGTCTACACTGGCCCTGCGATCATCCCGGAAGAGGCAGAATCGCTGAAGGCGGCGTTTGCGAGCGAAGAAGACAAGAGAGCCATCGAACGGCTGTCGAGGAAATCATGGGGTCTGGAAAGCACGCCCGCCGCGATGGGACATCGTTTCAGAGTCCCGCACTTGGCTATGCCCCTCGGCGGCCAACTCCAACTATTCGAGGACCAGTTCCGCGAGATTCCGTGGAAGCTGAGCGACTGTGAGTCTTCCCTATCGGAGCAGGAGTTTTCTCTGCCGCAAGGCGCAGAGCGGGTAGCAGCCATAGATGTGGACAAGGAAGGCAAGATTGGCTACTCGTTCATGCGCGATCTTCAAAAACAGTTGTTCCTTCTCGACGTCCACGGGCCACAGAACGAGGGGGAACTGGCGGTCTGGCTTGACCAAAGCATTCCGCACCCCGATATCACCCAACGAGAGACCATCGTATTCCTCAGCGGGTTGCTTCGCTTCCTCATTGAGAAGGCGGATTCTCGTTCCAGGAGCTGAACTCCCACCGATGGCGTTTCCGAGACGCTTTGGAGGAGAAGATTTCGCAGTACCGGCGACACGTGGTTGCGCATGCCTACCAGCAGATGCTGCTTCCCGACTTTGAGAGTCCACTGGAGGTCGATCCGAGCTTCTGCTTCACCTACGATTCCGTGAACTACCCGGCGGCACGATTCTACGAAGGACCCGCCAGATTCCCGAAGCACTACTACCTGCTGCCCGCCCAAATGAACTCGGAGGAGGCCCAGTGCCGCTGCCTTCATCGACAGCCTGCCGGAAGTGGATTGTTGGGTCCGCAATCTGGAACGCAGCGACTACGCCTTCTGGCTGCCCACGTCCACGGACCGATTCTATCCTGATTTCGTGGCGGCACTCAAAGACGGGCGAGTACTGGTCGTGGAGTACAAAGGCGACCTCTGGACGGACACGGCCGACACGCGAGAGAAAGCAATGATCGGCAGCATCTGGGAGGCCCGGAGCAAGGGACGCTGTATCTTCCGCGTGGTGGGTAAATCGGGCTTTGAGGCGCAGATCACGGAAGCGATTCGCAAGTAATCACACAGTGTCAGGTCCGCCCTCCCCGCTGGTACCCCGAATGCGATAAACGCCGGCCTGGGCCTCCTGTCTTCCGTCCTCCATCCTTTGCATTCCTTCGTGCCCTTCGTGGTTGCCAGAATCCGCGTTTGCGGGATTTGCGTTCTGGTGGCAGGCCGCCGCTTTCGGACACGATCACGTTCGTGCAACAGTCGAAAAGGCAAAACGCCCCGCGAGAGAAAAATCTCTTACTCCTTCCGACACAAGGGGTTATGTGATGCCGATGCCCTGTGCGCGCACAGAATTCCGGCATGATTCGTGCAACACGGCCCCAAGGTAGAGGGACGCTCGGATTTATGGTCTACGATTTATGATTTATGATTTGAAAGCGGAAGGAAGAGACATAAAGCCAATTCCCCTGGCAGGCGGGACCGACGCGGGGTCAAGCGTTCGAAACGAACCCAATTTGCCCAGACCGGCTGAAAAAGGTGGCAGCCGGCGGGGGTCGAGAGTGCTGCCTCCAGCGGGGACAAACGTGCGAAACGAAGCCAATTCCTCAGAAGCGATACGGAGGACAAGTGCTTTGTGGAAAAGGACTTATGACGAATTGTCCCTGCGAAAGGCCTCGGAAAAACGAAGCCAATTTCCGTGCGGACGGCAATGGCCAAGGGCCAGCATGGCCGCCGGTGCCGCCAAGATCAACTGTGCAAAACGAAGCCAATTTCCCCCAGCAGGCGGGGCCGACGCGGGGTCAAGCGTGCGAAACAAAGCCAATTTCTGGCACAGCGATGGGAAGGGCAAGTACCTTGTGGAAAAGGAGTTATGACGAATTAACCATGCAGAGTTCCTCGGCAAAACAAAGCCAATTCCCGGCGGGGCCGCCAAGGTGAATTGTGCGAAACGAAGCCAATCAGGATAGGGCTCGGGGTCCCCGCAGAATTCGCGGTGGGGTCCCCTCCCAAACGCGATACGTCGCGTTTGGGGACCCAGATTGGCGGTCCCGGGAGATCGGCAGCAAAAGATCTGGTTTCACGGCAATGAGTGGAGTACGATCTGGCGCGCCCGGCGCTGCTGCCGGGTGGAATCGTTTGGGAGCTTGAGTCCAAAGAAGGAGCCTTGCCGTATGGGTCGGAATCTTGGCGTTGCGGTATTTGTTGCGCTGTTCTTCAGTCTCAGTGCCTTCGGGCAGGCCAACTGGCCGCAGTTCCGGGGGCCCAAGGCCGGGGTCGCTGAAGATAAAGCTCTGCCGGTCACCTGGAGCACTACCGAACATGTCGCGTGGGTGGTCGATATCCCCGGGCGGGGCTGGTCTTCACCTATTGTCTGGGGCGATCGGGTCTTTGTGACCACCGCCGTGGCCCAGGGGAGTACGGAGATGCCGAAGAAGGGCCTCTACCTGGGCGGCAACCGAGACACCCCCTCCGACAAGGTCCACCAGTGGAAGGTCTACTGCATCGACTTCAATAGCGGCAAGGTCCTGTGGGACGCGGTCGCCGATCAGGGTGTCCCCAAGTACGCCCTGCACATCAAGAATTCGCACGCCTCCGAGACCCCCGTCACCGACGGCGAGCGAGTGTACGCGTACTTCGGCAACGTCGGGCCTGTTCTGCTATGACCTCGACGGCCGGCCGGTGTGGTCCAAGAAGTGGGAAGCGATGAAGACCCGTTATAACTGGGGGACCGCCGCCTCGCCGGTGCTGTACAAGGATCGGCTCTATGTCATCAACGACAACGATCAACAGTCGTTTCTGGCGGCATTGGATAAGAAGACCGGCGCAGGAGGTCTGGCGCGTGAACCGCGAGGAGAAGACCAACTGGGCCACGCCCTGCATCTGGGAGAACGATCAGCGGACCGAGCTGATTACGTCCGGGTCGGGCAAGGTCCGGTCGTACGATCTGGCCGGCAAGCCCTTGTGGGAGTTGAAGGGCACGACGTCCATCGCCATCCCCACGCCCTTCGCGGCCGAGGGCTTGCTGTACGTCACCGGCGGGTATGTCGGCGATTCCACGCGGCCCTTGTACGCGATCCGGCCCGGCGCCGCGGGCGACATCACGCTCCCAGGAGAGTCAAAGCAGCAGTGAATTCATCGCCTGGTGCCAGAAGAAGGCCGGGCCGTACAATCCGACGCCCATCGTCTACCAGGGCTACGTGTATGTTCTGCTGGATCGCGGCATGCTGAGCTGCTACGAGGCAAAGACGGGCAAGGAAGTCTATGCCGGCGTGCGGATCGCGGCCGGCGCGAACGCATTCACCTGCTCGCCGTGGGCCAACGATGGCAAGCTATTCTGTCTGAGCGAGGACGGCGACACCTTTGTCGTCCAGGCGGGTCCTGAGTTCAAGCTCCTGGGGTGCAACAAGCTGCAGGAGATGTGCATGGCCACGCCGGCCGCCGTGCGCGGCAGCCTGATCATTCGCACGCTCTCGAAGCTGTATCGCATCCACTGACGGGCAGACGGCGCGTAGGGGCACGGGACCCCAAACGCCATAAGATGGCGTTTGGGAACCCGAATAATCATTCGCCCGTACAGACCACGCGGAAACCGACGTTGAACACGCGCTGCCAGGGAGGATAGGCCAGGCGAAATCCGCTGCGGGCCCGCGCGGGCCGGTCGAAGAACGAGCCGCCCCGCACGACCTTGCGGCCCTGCTCATTGACAAGTGCATAGCTCGTCTCGGTCCACTCGGCGGCGTTGCCGTGCATGTCGCAGAGGCCCCACGCATTCGGGCGCAAGCCGGCCGACGGGAGCGGTCACGACGAAGCCGTCCGTGCAGCGCCGGTCGCTCAGGGCAGCGCCTTCCAGCACGAGGTGCTCGAGTCCGCCGGTGATGCTGCTGTATTTGCCAGTTTCCGGATCGCCAAATGAAAGATCGGCCAGATTGGCCCAGGGGGAGAAATCGGTATGTACGTCACCATAGTGCAGCGGCGTCACGGTCCCGGCGCGGCAGGCGTATTCCCACTGCGCCTCCGTCGGCAAGGTGAAACGCAGGCCGGTGCGCTGCGAGAGCCAGCGGCAGAACGCCAGCGCCTGCTCCCAGGAGACGCGGACGACCGGCTGAGCCGGCCCGTTGAGGGACAGGCCCTCGTCGTCGGTGCGGGCGTGACGTTTCTGGTAATAGCCGCTGTCGTGCCGCGGATCGAACAGGCGGAACTGCTCGTTCGTGATCTCGCAGGCCCCCATCCAGAACGGCTTGTCGATCTGGACCCGCGTCAGTGGCGCTTCGTCCGGCTCCCCCTTTGCGTCCCCCATGATGAACGACCCGGCGGGAATTCGAACGAGCCTCATGGTGACTCCGGCGGCCAGTTCCACGGTCCTTTCCTGTAGCTGGCCCACGGGCGGCGAAGTTTCCGGGGTGAAGTGCGACGGGTTCGGTTCCGGCAAGGGCTGGGCCGCGACCGGCGTTTCGTCGCAAGGAACCCGGCCGGGAATGGCCTCCGGGTCCTCCGGCGGGCCGCCGTAGGCCCGGCGCAGCTCCATACGCCGCTGGTGGGCCCCATCCGGGATTGGATAGACCTCGCCCCACGTGCCGTGACAGGGGCCGTTGAGATCGATCCACGTCGTGAGCCGGTCCCAGGCTTCTCCATCGAGCCGCACACCCTGATGGCCCTTGCGCAACATCTGGATCAGCTCGCTGGTGTCCGCGTGATATTCGCCCGGCGCCAGCATGCGAACATCGTCCTCGATGCCGACCCGGCGGATGTAGGGAACCAGGGCCTCATAGGCCGGTGTGTACTTCACGAGTCCACCTGTGTCGGCGAGCATCTGCGGGTGCATCCGATCGACGCCGAGTTGGGAAAGCCGGCGGCCTTGATAGCCGGGGACCTGCTCCCGCGAGCGCAGGTCCGGCCGGCCCGGGCGGCCATCGTGACAGGCGATGCAGTACTTGTTCAGCACGGGCTGCACCTCGCGGGCGAAATCGAAACCGCGCGCTGGACCGCGCCACGGCTGGATCTCGCGAACGTCCCGCGCGGCCGCCAGCGCCCGCCGCGACGGCGTCGCCTCGGCCGGCGTCTCGTGACAGCCCACGCAAGAGAGCGTCTCTCCCGGCCGGACTGTGAACCAGCTTCGCATCAATTGCACTGCCCGGCCCTGGGCATCCAGCGTCTGCACGGCGATGGGTGTGTTGGCCGGGACGCGGAACATCACCGATCCATCCTCTTCAAGCGGCACCGTCCCTAGGATGCGCATCACCTCCCACGGTCCGCCGCATCCCACGAGATCCGGCCCCGCCAGCCCCGGATAGCCGAAATGATATGCGATCACGCGCAAGCTCTTGACGACTCCTTGAGGCACGCCCGCCAGGCCGGAGCCCGAGTACACATTGTGCAGATAGACCACGCCGTCGGTGCGACGGACGTCCACCTTGTCCGCAATCACGGGCGGCTTGGGGCGTGCCAGGATCGGCACCGGTTCGAGCAACGCGTAGCCGGGCTCTTCCCGAAGGAGCACGAGATTGTCAAACACGTCCGCCAGGTAGATCCCCCAGCGCGACTTGGCATCCGGCCAGCACGCCACCAGAAAGTACTTGTCGCTCAGCGGGTACGGGTGCAGGAATTTCGGCCAGTCCTTGTCCACCAATTGATCCCGCACTATCGGGTTGACCGGGTCCCCTCTTCCGGAAATCCGTTTGACGATGCCGTCGGCCTCATACCACCCTTTGTCCGTATCGACCAGGACAAGCTGGCCCATCTTGTGCACGCCGTGATAGCCCGACAGGATGCACACGACCCGGTTGCTCGCCCCCGGCAGCGGCCGCGGGAAATACAGGGCGTTCGGGTACCAGGAATTGATGCCGTAGACGGCCCGCTGGTCCGTCCCATCGGGGTTCATCGTCATCAGCTCGCGCAGAAAGATGTGATTGATCCCGGTGTAGTCCCAGCGGTGGAAGAGGACGCGGCCGTCGTTCAGGATAACCGGGTGGAAATCGTGATCCTGGTCGAAGCAGACTTGCTGCATACCCGAACCGTCGGCATTCATCGTGTAGAGATTCGTGACGAGCTTCAGACCATGCCAGCACGGTACAGCCTGCCAGGACGCGGTCGAGCCAAAGACGATGCGGCCGTCGGGCATATAGCACGCGTCGAAGCAATCCACGTCGGCCGGTGCCTGCGAGACCTGGTGCCGGCCCGAACCGTCGGCGCCGATCTCCCAGATCCTCCAGCCGTTGCCGTCGGACTGCGTGAACAACAGTCGCCGGGCGTCCCAATGCAGGTCCATCTCGCCGACATAGACATCAGCCTCGGGCCGGTACAGCGTGGCCAGGGGGGCCTCGGGCCGGGCCAGCGACAAGATGGCAATCTCATTGTCATAGCCCTGGCGCGGCAGGGAGGAATTGCATTCGTGGTTGGACGGGAAACCCAGGTCGGCGCCGGGGACATTCGGGACCTTGTTCTTCCCGCCCGGCGTGGACGGCATGTCGCGGAGACTCTTGCGTTTGACGAGGAGCACCTTGTCGAATGCCAGCAGGGGATTCGCCAGCAACGCCTCGCGTCGAAGCTCCTCCAGTTGCGCACGCAGAGACTTCAACGCTGCGGCAGGCCGGCTTTCCGCCCGCACGGCGGCCTCCAGCGTCTCCAGTTGTTGGAGATACTTCGCTCCATCGGGATACCGGGCTCCATACGTGTCGATGAGGTCTTCCAGCGCCGCCCGCAGCGTCGCGCATTGGTATTGAATCGTTGCCCGCGGGCGATTCTCAGCCTTCTCCTTGGCGCAGGCGGCCCCCTCCCAAGCCGTCAAGCCCGGGAGCACGGCGAGACATGCCACGCAGAACAGCCGTCGTATGTCCACCAGATCCATTAAGGACTCCTCGCTCTCGGATTCTCGCCCGCGGCTCAGAGCGAAAGCAGGTACTCCACCAGAGCGTCGATCTCTTGCGGACTCAAAGGGGAGGTCCGGCCGTGTTTGTCGTCCGCGTTTCCCGTCGTCAGCATCTCCCGGAGTGTGACCGCGCTGCCGTCGTGCAGATAGGGTGCCGTGCGCCACAGCTCCACGCAGGCGGGTGTGTCGAAACGCCCGGTGCGGTCCAGCTCGTGTTGCGTGCCGACATCGTGGGCCTCGAGCGAGGTGAACAAGGGCGCAGGATGACAATGGGCACAGCCAACCTTCGCATCCTCGAAGAGGCGTCTTCCCTGCAGGGCCTTCTCGGAGAGCCGTCCCTCGACGAGAAAGGGACTCGCCTCCGGCCCCAGCGCGCGCAGGTACGCCCGCACGGCGCTCAAATCGTTCGGATCGATCTCGCGAAACTGGATGAACTGGAACCCTTTTTCGACCGCCTCTTCCATGTCTTCGCGGATCCCCAGGGACATCACGGGCGGCGTCCTGCTCGACCAGACCAGCGAGCGGGCATTCTTCGGATTGCCGATGCCGTCGTTGACCAGGTCCCAGTTCAGGCCGTCGGCGCGGCCGTCCGGGTGGCAGGTGGAACAACTGAGCCAATGCTGGAAGCAGTGGCGAGCATCATGGAAGACAAATTCGCCGTGCCGGACAGCATCCGGCCGGGACTGAGGGCCGAGGCTGATCGTCTTAGTCACGCGGCAGCGGTCCGGATCGAGAAGGAGGACCTCGCCGGAATAGTAGCTCGCCACCGCCAACTGCTTTCCATCCGGGGACAGCGCGAGACCCCGCGGACACTGGGCAGGGATGGAAACCCGCGCGAGAAGCCCGGCGGCATAGAGGGCGCTGAGGTGATAGGCCAGTTCGCCGCGTTTGCCGGCGTTCATCCTTGATGCTCTGCCAGACGGCGGCGGCACCAGAATAGGCATCGTTCCCGCCGGGGCCCTCGCTGACGCCCCGTCCGGCGAGGAATTCGTGGAGTCGTGCCAGCTCGATCTTGGCGATCTGTTGCACGCCGGCGATACTGACCCAGGCCGTTCTGCCGTCGGGGGCCAACGCGATCCCCCACGGGTCGGCCGCGCCCTCGTTGATCGTGTCCAGCAGCACCGTCGCGTACAGTTCCTTGCCGGTCAGATCGATGATGCTCAGGGCGTTGGTGTTGATCCACCCTCGTTCCACCTGCGTCGTTGGCAAAGTCGTGCGGCCCTGCGTATGCACGACGTAGACCCACCGGCCGTCGGCGGAGACCCGGACCTGACGGACATTGGAGGAGCTGGCGGGCAGCGGGATATTCTTCAGGTTCTTGCCGGTATCGAGGTCGATCAGGCTGATGACCGCGGACGAGGTCGGGGTCCGTCGCCGGGCCCGCCGGGATAAGATTGCCCACGACGGCCAGCGCTTCGTCCGGCGTGACTGTCACGAAGTACGGATGTCTCCCGCACGAACTCTGCGAACGCTCGCGGCCGGTCTTGAGATCGACGATCGCGACCGCGTGCAACCCATAATCACAGACGACGACCAGACCCTTCCTGGGCGCCACCGCCAGGCCCACAGGCTTGGGCCCGACGGAAAGCCGCCGGAGCACTTGCCCCGTCTTCGCATCCACCTCGGCCACTGTGCCGGCGTCATACTCCGACACCACGACCCGGCCATCCCCCTGCCACGCCAGCCCCATGGGCTGGCCGCGCAATTGGATCTCTCGGGCCGCTTGGCCTGCCTGCGCATCAAGGATATACAACCGGCCGGCCGTTCGGTCCGAAACCGCCAGTGTCCCCCCATCCGGCGCAAAGGCCAGATCGAACGGTGAACGATAGGATTGTCCGGGTACGCGACCGCGATCCACCGCGTTGGGCGGGCCTTCCATGTGCGGCATCCCGCGGTTGGGGCCCCGCATTCCTCTTGCCGCCACACCGGCCAGTGTTCCAGACACCGCCAGCCCCAACAGCACCAGGGCCGGCACTGACGCGGCCAACCGGCGTACCGGGATCCGCGTATTCCCAGACCTCTTGCTCATTGGAGGTACTGTGCCCATAGGACTCCACACCAATTACGGGACATACTCATGTCCGCCCGAGAATAATCCAGTTGCTGCCACTGCCTGAACCGCGGCCCGATTCATAGTTATACTCTCCTGCGGCAGCAGAATCCAGTGCGGCCTGCAAATCGCCGGCCTGCGATCCTGTTGCAGGATCGGCCGGGCCGGTGTACAGTAGTCCCTGGACGCTGTGCACTGCGCATCGGAGCCGCCATCCAGGCGTAGCTAAATACTGTGCAGACGAGAACTTCGGGTTCCCAAGCGTGGTTGATCGCATTTAGGGGCCCCGGGGAGCAGTGGCCGAGTGGCTTAAGGCGACGGTCTTGAAAACCGTACAACCGAAAGGTTGCGGGGGTTCGAATCCCTCCTGCTCCGGTGATGCTGCCCCATGTCGCGATCTACTTGGCCCAAAAGGGCGAGAAGCGAGAAAACGCCACAAGAATGTGAAGGGGCCAGCCCAGTCCTTCGTCGGCGGTCTTCGCACCATCATTCCCCTGCGCGTAGTTATCGGACCTCAAAATAATAAACGGGGTAATCTATGATCCTTTTGGGCGGTCTGTGACGATAAGATAAGAATCTACGGTAAGCTGGTAAAATAGGGTTGCATCGCTTGGATGAACGGGGTATAAAGTAGTATGGTTGAATCTGGGCCTGATCTATCCGGCCGGCCGCGCAGCGGCCCTATGGGCCGGTGGCATGCGACCCGCCGGCTTCCTATGCGGCAGCGGGCCGGCACGTGGACGACAGTGGAGGCAACATCGGAGACACCGGGTGATTGCTGTAAATGGGACCTGAGTAGCACACGGTTCCTTTTTGCGGTTCAGATCCATTCCACCGATTTTCGCGATTGCTTGTTTTTTGGAGAAAGGAGGTAATCGACACCATTCCACCGTATTGTGGTACTCAGTTTGAAGGGGCCCCAAACGCGAAAGTGGCGAGGGCGACCAGCCCTTGCGATCCCGAAGCCGGGCCGGACTCGGCGGTCGGGACGCTTCTCGAGCGGGGTGCAAGGGCCGGATGCCCTCGCCACATCTGTTGGCGAACCTCAAGTGCTGGTTGAGATGGTGGACGCGGATCTGCCCGCCAAGGGCGCTGTATGATACATAGTGGGGCCTCCGACACCGAGGTGCCGGAGGCTTGGAGTGGAGGGGGCAGCTTTTTGGTGTGTGACCAAGAACGGGAGACCCCAGATGTGACCCCTGCCTGTGCAGGGGGTCATTCCCGCGAAGGCGGGAATCCCGTTTGGGGAACCCAAGAATGATCCTTTTTAGTAGGGAGGACTTTATGTCTAAGAAGGTTGTAATTGGCCTGGCTGCCGCGGGCTTGATGTTGGCCCTCGCCGGCAGTGCAGGCGCCCAACTGGGGCAAGGCAACATCCTGATTGAGGAGTGGCTCAATACGGGTGGCGCCGTCACCGACAATGTGGATACTCTCCACACCTACATTAATTCAGGAAAGGTACCGACCAAGTCCTACTGGGCCAAGAAGATGGACCGGCCGGACGCCGGCGAGGACAACTGGGGCGGCCGCATGCGCGGCTACATCATCCCGCCCGAAACCGGCGACTACACGTTTTGGACCGCCAGCGATGACGACAGCGAGGTCTGGCTGAGCACGGACGAGACTCCGGCCAACGCCAAGATGATCTGCAACGTCGAAGGCTGGGTGAATTACCAGGACTGGACGTACAAGTCCGGCCTGCCGGGCACGACCTACATGTCCAAGCCCATCGCGCTGCAAGCCGGGAAGCGGTACTACGTCAACGTCTTCTTCGCGGACGGCACCGGCGGCGGCTTTGACAGCGTCGCGTGGGGCGGCCCGGTTATTGGTGCAGGCCCCGTGGTGGTGGACGGCAAGTACCTGGCCGCGTTCATCCGCAGTCCGGAGCCGTTGTTCAAGGCCACGACCCCGGATCCGGCCAATGGCAAGACCGAAGTGACCAGTCCGCTGTTCCAGTGGACCGCGGGCGCGACGGCCGTGATGCACGAGGTGTACATGGGCACGAACCCGACACCGGGTGCGGCCGAGTTCATGAATGCGTGGCCCACGACCATGTACTTCCACATCCCCGGCCTGACGCCCGGCGCCAAGTATTATTGGCGCGTGGATGAGGTCGATGCTGCCGGTGGCAAGATCACGGGCGATGTCTGGAACTTCACCGTACAACCCCTCGAAGCTCACAACCCCGAGCCGCCGGATGGCATGATGGGGCGAGCCCTCAACGTGCAACTTAAGTGGGTGGCCGGCCAAGGCGCGGTAAAGCACAAGGTGTTGCTCAACCCCGATAAGGCCAAGGTGACCGCCGGGGACGCGACTGTGGTCGCGGCCGAACAGGCGGAGCTGACCTTCGCTCCCGCCGGTCTGGCGGGCGGCACTGTCTACTACTGGCGCGTGGATGAAGTGGACAGCGCCGGCAAGGTGACAGCCGGTCCGGTCTGGAGCTTCTCGACGATCGATCCGACCGGCGGCGCTATTGCTGAGTACTGGAACAACAACAGCAATTTCTTCGACTCGAGCGCGAACGTGCTCGGCGGACCGGTCGTGGTCAAGACGGTGCCCAATGTCGACATCAGTTGGCCCAGCGGCAGCACCAGGGGCACGAACTCGCCCGATGCGGCCATCAATACCGACTACTTCCGCGCCCGGTTTACGGCCCAGTTGAACGTCCCGGTCAGCGGCAAGTACAAGCTGATCGAGTCCACGGATGACGGCGGGCTCGTGTACCTCAATGGCGATCTGGTCGCCGGTGTCTGGGTCAACGGCGGTGAGGCGGAAAACGCCAGCGCCGAACTGGATCTCGTAGCCGGCAAACAGTATATCCTCGTGCTGGACTACTACGAGGCTACCGGCGGTGCGGCCGCGCGGCTGAGATGGTCCGGCCCGGGTATCTCGAAGCAGGCCATCTGGCAGGGCGCCCTGGGGATTCCGCAGTGCGCGATTTCGCCGTTCCCGATCGACAGGACCGTGGGCGTGCCCGACAGCGCTGTGCTGAGCTTCACGGCCGGCCCGAAGGCCATCGCGCACACCCTGTACTTCGGCAAAGACAGGAAGACGGTTGCCGCCGGCGATGCCTCGGTCGCACTGCCTCCCACCGACAAGACCACGTATGCGCCCAGCTCAACTGGAATACCACGTACTACTGGAAAGTCGATGAGACGGCTGCCGACGGCACGACCATTCCGGGGGTGGTCTGGAGCTTCACGACCGCCAACTGCGTGGTCGTCGACCCCGGCCAGAAAACGCTCAACTACGACAACACCCTCGCTCCGTTCATCTCTCAGCTCACGCTGGACGTGCCGGCCGACCTGACGAAGAACGGCGTGACCGATCTGGCACTGCGGTTCCAGGGCCAAGGGGCCACCGTCGGCACCTTCAGCTATGACTCTGCGACCGGGACCTACACCGTAGGCGGCTCCGGCACCGATATCTGGGGCAACGCCGATCAGTTCACCTATGCCTTCAAGGCCCTCGAGGGCGATGGGTCCATAGTTGCTCGGGTCACCAGCATCGGGCCCGGCGCCAACACGTGGGCCAAGGCCGGTGTCATGATTCGCGAAAGCCTCGCCGCCGGCTCCACCCATGCCTCCATGGATCTCAGCGCCAACTCGGATGGGGCTGCCGCCAACGGCCGCAGCTTCCAGCGGCGACTGGCCACTAACGGCGCATCGACGAATGCCGATGGCGACAGCGCCAGCGATCAAGCCCCCTTACTGGGTCAAGGTCGAGCGCAAGGGCAATGACTTCTCCGGTTTCGAGTCGGAGGACGGCCAGACCTGGAAACAGATCGGTGCGGCGGTCACGATTGTGATGAAGGATCCCGTCTTCATCGGCCTATGCGTGACTTCACACGTGGACGCGGCTACGATTCGGACCATGACGTTCGACAACGTCAGCACGACGGGTAATGTAGTTCCCGCCGGTCCGTTCACCGCCTGGGACGTCATCAACACGACGCGGAACGATCCGGCCCCGCTCTATGTGGCGCTGGAGGACAAAGCGGGCAAGATGGCACGTAGTCACGAACCCCAATCCTGCGGCGGTCAACTCGACGGTCCTGGATCTGTGGCGGATTCCGATGAGCGCCTTTACGGGCGTGGATCTGACGAACGCCGCGAAACTGTATATCGGCGTCGGTGACGGCAAGCCCGATGGCTCCGGCGTCATGACCTTCGCCGATGTCCGGATCGTCAAGCCGGCGGTTTTGCCGGATCCGGCGGCGATCGATGTCACCGCGAAGACGGACGTGCTCAAGGGCTTCCCGGATTATGCGGGCGCCTGGCCGGCCGCGGAAGTTCCTGCTAACACCATCGATGACAGCATCACGACGAAGTACCTGAACTTCGGCGGCAAGACGCAACCGCCGTCCGGGTTCAGTGTCACGCCGGCGATCGGTGCGACCGTGGTCACGGGTCTGACCGTCACGTCGGCCAATGACGCGGCGGAGCGCGATCCGGTGGCCTGGGAGGTCTACGGCTCCAATAAGAGCATCGACGGCCCCTGGTCGCTGATTGCCAAGGGCACCCTCGAGGACTTCGCTCGGATGCCGGATTGGCCGAGGCGCTGGAAGAACGTCACGCCGATTGGATTTGCCAATCAGGTGGCGTTCTTGAATTACAGGGTCTCCTTCACGGCCCTCAAGCGGTTCGCACAGGCCAACAGTATGCAGATCGCGGAGGTCGAGCTGCTCGGCACTCCCGCGGCGGCTCCCTCGCCCCAGATCACCTGGGTTTCCTTCCATGGGTCGGCAAATGACGGGCCGTCGACCGCGGCGGCCGGCATTGGTTTCACCGATGCGCCCGACAAGGGGTACACCGACCTGCTGAAGGCCAACGGCTACAACGTGGTGCGCTATCTCCAGACGGGCACTCCCGACCTGGCCGTGATCAATGCGTCGGATCTGGTGATCGTCAGTCGCTCGGTGGCCAGTGGCAGTTTCCAAAACGCGGCCGCTGACACATGGAACGGTGTTACCGCTCCCATGATGATGCTGAATAGCTACATCGCGCGGAAGAGCCGCCTGGGCTTCAACACCGGCAGCACGATCCCGGACACCACCGGGGACATCAAGCTGACGGTCAAGGACCCGGCGCACTCGATCTTCGCGGGCATCGCGCTGACGGGCGACACTATGACCAATCCGTTTGCCGGTATTGCCGTGTATCCCACCGACGGGACCAAGGCAGCGGGCCTCTCGATCGTTACCGAGGCGGCGGCCGCCGGAGGAACGGTCCTGGCCACGGTTTCGGCCGGATCCACGACGGGTCCTGCCGGGGCCATGGTGATTGCCGAATGGCCGGCGGGCGCCAAGGTGACGCACGACGGCGGGGCTGGAACGGACACACTGGGCGGTCCGCGCCTGGTGTTCCTGACCGGCTCGCGCGAGAACGGTGGCAAGACCTCGGAAACGGCCGGCATGTTCGATTTGTCCGCCGATGGCGCAGATGTTCCTGAACGCCGTTCAGTACATGCTCAAGTAATCGCTTATCAAGAAGTAGTCGAGGGATCTCCCTCGTACGGTGGAATCACCCGGGTCCCCAAACGCGACACATCGCGTTTGGGGACCCCCTCCGAACAAGCGAAGAGGGCTGCGGGCCAAGCTCGCAGCCCTCTCTGTTTCTGCCCTCCGCACGGCCTGTGCGCAGCACCGCGAAGAGCTAACCTGATCCAACGATCGATCTGGCGCGCTCCTCCGGACTACGGTACCGGGCGACCCTTTCCGCAGGCGGGACCTCCTTACCAGTAAGGAAAGTACGTAAGTGGACATAGGAAAATGACTATTAGCACGAGCCCGGCAGAACGCGCATCCTCCTGCCATAGCAGGTCACTGTTGATATGGAGGTGGCGGTGGGCGCGACAACGGAACGTCGGACGTATGAGCTGGCGGTGGTGATGCCGGTCTACAACGAGCAGGATTGCATCGCCTCGGTGGTGCAATCCTGGTACAACCTCCTCCTGGAGTCGGGCATTGATTTCCTCATGATCACGATTGACGATGGCTCCCGCGATGCGACGGGCCAGGCCCTGGAGGGGATCGCCAACGATCGTATCCGCGTGATTCATCAGACGAATCGAGGACATGGCCCCACGATCTTGTCGGGCTACAGAGAGGCCACGAGACTGGCCCAGTGGGTCTTTCAGTGTGACAGCGACGACGAGATGCCGCCGGAGGCATTTCCGCCCTTGTGGCAGGCACGCCGGCAGTATGAAGCGGTGTTCGGATACCGGCAGGCACGCCGTCAGAGCATGGGACGCAAGTTCATCAGCCTCTGTTCGCGGGCGACCGTCCGCCTGGCTTTCGGCAAGGGCGTCCGGGACGTGAACACACCCTATCGCCTGATGCGATCCGATGTGTTGCGGCCGATTGTCGATCGGATTCCCCCGGATATGTTCGCCCCGAATGTCATCATCTCCGGGGCCTTGGCGCGCGGGGCTGCGGATCGGCAATCTCCCCGTGCGGCACCGGCCCCGGCGAACCGGCGCCGTCTCCATCGTGAAATGGAAGCTGTGGAAGGCCGCCTTTCGCTCCTTCGGCCAGGCGGTGTCCTTTCGCCTGCATTTCGATGCCGCCGAGATCAGAGGACAACTACCATCGGTCGGCCCTGTACGGAGCGGCTCATGAGCCCCCAGACGGACAGCTTACCCCTTGCCTGCCGTGCGCTGGTTTTCGTTCTTTTCCTGCTCTTCGGCGCCTGTCTGGTCAATCTGAACGGGGGCGATTGGGACGGAGTGCAGATCGTGCTGGGCAGCCTTTTCCCCGCCGAGGCAGCCAGAGGATACACGGTGCTTTATCGTCCGGGGTGGCAACCGCTCACCTATGGCATCCTCCGGTTCGTCTATGCGATCACGCACAGCGTAGAGGCGTGCATGTTCCTGCCCGCCGTGTTTGGAGCCGTCGGCCTCACCTTCTTCCTGGGGGCTCTGCGCAAAATCACGTCCGGCCGGCTGCACGTGCTTCTGCTGGTAGGGATCGTCCTGCTGATTCCGGAGCTGCTCTTCGGAGCGATCTACATGAACTCGACGGTCTTCGGGTTCGCGTTCGCCGCCGCCGCCTTGCGGTTTGCCGCAGACGATTGGGTCACGCCGCGGCCGGCAAACGCGCGGTACGGCCGGCAGTTCCTCGCCGGCGGCCTGCTCGCCCTGGCCTGTCTGTGCCGGTTCGATTTCCTGCTGGCCTATCCGATGTTTCTTTTCCTTCTGTTGCGGGACCGGCCGTCCTCTCCGTCAGGACCGTCTCTGGCCTTGGCGGTCGGCAGCGTCGCGATCTGTGTCCCGGCCTGGATCGGCGGCATGATCAATCCTGGCGCCCTGGTAAACACGGTCACCACTCACCAGGCAGGCGCCATCCAAGGAGGCTGGTTCTCCTACCCTCCCACCGTCAGAGCCCTGCTGCTCGTGATCGGAGCCAACCTCCTGGTTTGGATTACGGCCGGCGCCGGCCTGCTGTACGCGCTCCGCAGCAGCCTCCGGCAGCGCCGATGGTTCGACCTGCTGGGACTGCCGGCTTTGGTCTCGCTGCTGTATCCCGTCACGTCCCTCAATACGCCCAAGTACCTGGTCCCCTTCTATATGTTCCTGGGTCTGTTTGCGGCCTGGACGTTAGCCCGGCTGGCGGCCGGCGAAAGGCTGCCGGCCTCTCTGCTGCCCGGCGTAATGATCCTCGGCGTGCTGCTGGCCTGTTTCCTCCCGATCCATCCCAGCCGCAGCAGAGATGCCATGGTCCGCCTGACGACGGAGACTTGGAGAGGCACAGATGATGGGCCCCGCTCGTTCTGGGGATATCTGTTCGCTCTGCGCGAGCTGTCGCACCAGAGGCCGAGCCTGCAATGGTTGGAGCCCCTCCTGGCCGAGCCCGACGATCTGGTCTTGGTGACTCCTTTCGACGGTTGGATCGCCAACTCCTCCGTCTCGCAGCCCGTGGTGTTCCATCTCGTGTCGCTGGCCCGGAACGTCGAACTGGGACCCGATTCTCTGTGGGCCCGGATCGGCGACAGGAAAGTGCTGCTCACGGAGCCGGGGGCTCTGAACGCGAACCTGGCCTGCCGCTTCGCGCAGGCGCAGCGGCCGGTACGACAGAGTACGATCCCCCTGCTGGATCTTTCGCGCGATGAGATCGGGGTATTGCGATCCCTGGTTCAGGGCCTCACGAGCGAAGCGGCGCTGGTCGCGCGAACGAACACCGGTCCGGAGGCGGTGCACGAAGCTCTCCGGTCGCTCGTGCGCAGGAATCTGATCGAGCCGTCCGACCCCGGCAACTACCAATTGAAGTACCACCTGCACCAGCTTCGATTCTATCCGGACCCCACCGGCAGCGTAGACACGCCAGACCCAGCCTGTGAGGGGGCAGGGCCATCCTTACGAGCCGCCTGCAGCGCGACGTAGTTACGCGCGGGTCCTTTTCGCGCGATGGTTTCTGCGCGTTGACCACGCCGGGGGAGCACCGGGTGATCTCAGGCTCCCCGAAGAGGATATGGTTGATCGCTTCCACGCCCTGCATGAAAGAGTGATCCATGTTGCCCACTTCGTACTTCCAGGCGCCGAACCGCCCACGACTGAGGATCTGCCTCGAGTGGAGGGCCGGCTCGATCTGCTCGAGCCAGGCGTCGCGCTGCAAGAACGGCGTCGGATAGCCGTGCTCGACGCGCCTGTGCCAGAGGCTTTGCACCACGTCGCCCGGCCCGATGAGCTGGGCGGCCTTCAGGGCGTCGAGGGTCTGCCGGGCCACGCGCGCCCGGTCCACCGGCTTAGTCACGGATTCACTGACCTCCGCCATCAGCGACCACTGCTGACCGGGACGCGGGACGTTGTTGGGGGAGTAGTTCGAGAACACGGTCACACGATAGAACGGCAGCTCCGGCTCCGGGAAGTACATCCAGCACTTCGTCGCCAGCCGTTGGGGCACCGGTCCGGCGAGGCCCACGCCGATGACGTGTGTGCTGGAGTAACGGGGTCTCGCAGGATGGGCTGTGCCCACCATTCCACCGCCGTCTCCAGGCCAATCTACGTGATCTAGAATCCCGTCCAGAAGCTGGTCGAGCGGCACGGTCGTGAGCAACCAGTCGTAACCGATTTCCCTGCCGTCCCGCAGCCGTACGACCTTCCTCCGGCTGTCCACGGTCGTTACCTCCGCCCCCAAGTGCAGACGGTCGGGCGGGAGCCGTTCGGCAATCGCTTGCCAGATTCGGCCGGTGCCGCCCTGGAGGGGAAAGCGGAACGTGGCATTGGGACCCCAGCCGAGGTCGTCCCGGCCCTCGATGACGTTGCGCAGAATGCGTTTGAGGTCCACCTGCGCGACACGCTCACCCACCCACGATGCGCTCATCTCGGCCGGGTCGGCCGCCCAGACCTTCCGGTTGTACGGGGTCAGGAAGACACGGGCCAAGCCGGCGCCGAAACTCCGCAGGATCCAGTCGGCAAAGGTAGCAGGCTGGGCCACCTGATTTCGGATTTCGGATGGCGGATTATGGATCGAGCCTCGTGCCACTAATCCGCCATCCGCCATCCGCGTCCGCCATCGAGCAGCCCTTCGAGACACTCCAAGAGCTCGGGCGTCGGCAGGTGGCGGATGTTGTTCTGCAGCGGATAGGGAATGAACCGCTCCCGCATCCAGACCCAGGCCTCCCGCACGTGCTCCACCCACTGCTGTTCCAGGAGAGAATCGAGCAAATGGTCGAAATAAGCGTAGTGGGAAAAGACGACATGGCCGCCAAGGTCCCAGGTAAAGCCGTCTTCGTCCACCTGTGACGAGGCCAGCCCGCCCACATAGCTTTCTTTTTCCACCAGCTCCCAATGGGCATGACCGGCTTCGTGGAGCCGCCAGGCAGCCCCCAAGCCCGTTGGCCCCCCGCCGACGATGAGGATTCTGTCCGTGCCGCTCATTCCACGACTTCGTTGGGATCTACTATTTGCAGTTTACCATTTACTATTCGATCTGAATCGTAAATAGTAAATGGAAAGCTGTGAATTGTCACAGGTTAATTGGACTGGACAGGCTCGTGAAATTCGGAATGATTGTCAACCCGACCGCCGGCCCGACGAACGTCGGGCGCAAGCGGCAGACGCTCGAGGCGGTCAAGAAGGTATTGGGCGAATGCGAGATTCGCGGCTTGGACACGCGGTCGCGCGAGGAGTTCATGCAGTGTGCCGTCGAGTTGGCCCGCGAGGTCGAGGTCCTGATCGTCGCCGGCGGCGACGGCACCTTCTCGGATGCGATCAACGCCCTCGACAGCCACACGGTGCTCTCCTTCCTGCCGTTCGGCTCGGGGTGCGCCCTGCAGTACGCGCTGGACCTGCCGCCGCAGCTTACGCGGGTGGCCAAGCGGATCAAGGAGGGCCAACTGCGCCTTTATGACCTGATCCTGTGCGACGAGTCGCGCAAGGCGTTCATGGCGAGCGTCGGGCTCGAAGCCGATATCCTCCAGCGCCGGGAAGCGCTCCGCGAAAGCGGCATCAACGGCCCTCCCGCGTATGCGATGGCGGCGTTCGGCTCGTTCTTCACCGAGCTCGAACGGACCGATATGACCATCGGGCTCGACGACGAGACGCTGGTCGTGCCCAACGCCGTCACGGCCATCGTCACCAAGATCCCCTACTACGGGTACAAGATGAAGGTTGTGCCCAACGCCGTGTTCGACGACGGCTGCCTGCACCTGCTGGCGATCAACTCCGGCTGGGCCGAGATCGTCGGGGGGATGGCCAACGCCTTCCTCTACGAGAACAAGCTGGGCGTCTACCGCAAGGCGCGGGAAATCCGCATCACCATGGAGCGGGAGCGCTACGCCCAACTGGACGGCAGTATCTACCGCAAGGGTACGACCTTCACCTTCCGGGTGTTGCCCCAGGCGCTGCGGATGTGGTGCTGACGCCGGTCATGGGTACGAACCGTACGGGCAGCACGTCCTTCCTGTGAAGCTGGCCCTGTTCGTCCTTCGTCAAGAGGATCAGACGCTGCAAGCCGTAGTTGTCTTCCACCGGCAGAATCATCCGCCCGCCCTTCTTCAACTGCTCGAGCAAGGGCGGCGGGACCTCCCCGGCGGCGGCCGTGCCGATGATCGCATCGAACGGCCCTTTCTGGGGCCAGCCGAAGTAGCCGTCGCCCGCCTTGACGTGGACATTCGTGTAGCCGAGTTGCGTCAGCGCCTCTGCGGCGGATTTCGCCAGCGGCTCGACGATCTCGATGGTGTGGACCTCCCGGGCGATCTCAGCACATACCGCCGCCTGGTAACCCGATCCTGTTCCGATCTCGAGCACGGTTGAGTTCGGATCGAGCCGCAGCGCCTCCGTCATAAATGCCACGATGTACGGCTGACTGATCGTCTGCCCGTATCCGATATACAGCGGCCGATCCTCGTAGGCGTACGCCCGCTGCGCCGCGGGAACAAAGGCATGCCGCGGCACCACCCGCATGGCTTGCAGCACATTCGGATCGGTGACCTCTCGCAGCTCGATCTGGCGCAGCACCATCTGCCGCCGCTCGCTGACGCGTTCCTGGAACGCCGGATGGCTGTGCCGAGGCTGGTCGGGCTCGCGCTGCGCAAGAGCCTCTCTGGTCTTCGGTGTCCCCTGTTGGCTCCGGCAGGCGAATCCCTTCGTGGACGACGAAGAAGCGCCAATCACTATCGCGGGCAAGAGCAACCCCAGCGCCAGGGTCGGAAACGATCCCCGCACGCGAATCCAACCTTCGCTTTTGGCAGCCATCGTTTGTGCTCCCCTGCTGACCCAGTGCCAATGGCGACATTCGAGCGGAATCCATTCTACGCATGATTGCCTCCGCTCACAAGCACAGGTGAATCGGGATCGACAGATGCCGCCGGAGGGTCCTGTCAGGACCCCACGGGCAGAAATACATCGATTTTGGGGCAAGAAATGGAGACAGAGCTGTTATGGTTGGCCTCTTTCACCGTCAATACTCATGATGGAGCCAGCAAGAACGGGCCTGTCGTTGGGGTTGCGACAGGCAGAATGTGGCGACATCCAGCCTGGCTATTCAATGGGATGGGTAGCCCGTCTCAGGAGCTTGCAGTCTATGAACAGAATCCTGGTCTCTACGATCGTGCTGAGTACTTTCGCTGATCTATCCTGCCGGAGCGGCCCAGACGCAGCGGTCCCTGCGAGGCAGGTTCTGATCCTTCGTCCCGTGCCAGCACAGGGTCCCGCCCCTGGAGTTCGACTACCACTTCGGCAATGCCCTGCCTCCTTTCGAGAAGGAGCCGGCGCTGGCGGGCAAGGATGATCGCCCGGGGACTGATCCCCACCATCCCGCCCACGCCCGCTGATCCGCAATATCACTGACCGGGAACTCTACCTGAAAGCCGATCACGGGCAGGACTTCACGACCGGTCCGCTCCGCCACGTATAAGAGCCAGTGCCAGCGACGGCGTCCATGTGGTCCTTCGAGAAGGTCTTCAGCGTCTTCTCGACGCAAGGATCGCTGGCCATTCCCTACACCGTCGTCCGTCCACACCTATCAGATCGGCTACGCGGGTCGGCTCTTTGTCCTGTCCGGATGGTCGGGCACCCTCGAGCTGCGACGGTCAGATCCTGGAGGTTCACCATCGTCGATAATCTCGATGGCCAGATCGACGGCCAGGACCGTCTGCACCTCACCGACACCCGTCAGAGCACCCTGGCATCCTATCACGATTGCCCCGTCCCGCGCATCCTGTTCCTCGACGGCCACACGTACCGTCTGGACTTCACGTTCCAATCGGTCGAATCGGCAGATCGTTCTGGAGACCGTCTTGACCGAGGTTCAGCTCCCGATGGGAGAGCTGAAGGTCGAGGCCGACGGATGCCGCAGTCTCGACCTGCGCGACGACCGTCAGGTCGCACTTCTGGATAACCCGCAGGGCGTCCTTTCCCTACCGGCCGGCAACTACCGCGTGGACGACTGCGTCCTCCGCAGCCAGGGAATGCCCTTGCAGTTTGCCGGCTCGGACCGGACGGTGTCCGTGCAGCCGGGTCAAACCACGTCTCTTCGTGTCGGATTGCCCCTGAGCAACACCATCGTCGCCGCTCGCGACCGCAACCTGCTGCGTCTGACCTATCAACTCGTCGGCGCCGGCGGCGAGACCTACCACTACGGCGGCCTGATGCGACTGCCGTCCTTCCGCATCTACCAGGGGCCGCTGCGGATCTCCGAGGGCTCGTTTGGCTTTGGCTGAAGCCAGATCGAGCCGTACTCGTGGCGAGTACCCTTCTACGCTTTCGGTCCTCTCAAGATCGTGGCGGCGCGTGACATCGGGTCTTTGGGCCCCCGCGAGGGTCCGCCGGTGGCGGTCTCCGGTTCCCTGCCGGATTCCCTGCGCAGCGTCTACCTGTGGTTTGTTCTGGGTGGCGTCTTGCTGCTGCGGCGTGCCAATCGGACCCGGGCCGCCTGGGGCGTCATGCTGCCGCTGCTGGCGGTGTACACCATTCTCCACGTCGTGGAAAGGACGGTGAACAGCCACGGCCTCTGGAATGTCACACCGTTCCTCTGCTCGCTCGCCTGCGAGATGCTCCGGTCCCTCGCCCTGGGTCTGGCTTTCCTGCTGGCCGTGTCCGATGCGATCCCGTTCCGACGGCGCATACTCCGAGCTCTGGCCAAGTTTCTCATCGTAGTCGTCACGGGCAGCGCCGCCATCGCACTCAACGCCCCACTTTCCGTATCGGTACGTCTCCAACAGTCCACGATGAATGCCTTCCTCTGGACCCTGATGTTTGGAGCCATGGTCCTGGTCTTTATGATCGGGCTGGGCGTCATTTCCGCCCTGCTGCGATGGCTGGCCCGCGGGCGGGCCTTGAAATGGTGTGCACGCGTGTGCTTCGCGTTGGGAGCAGCGTCGATCCTGATTCTCATGGGCACGAGACTGCTCCTCGGCTCGACCCAGTTGATGAGCAGCCGGCAGTCCTTGTTCACCGCAGGCGCATTACTGGAGCCCTTCCTGGCTCCGTATCTCGTGTTCTTCTGGTTCGTTCTATTAGCTCTATTGAGCCCATTCTACCGTCAGCGATTCACCAACTGCTTCGTGAGCAGTACGGCGCCATCGTCCGGTGATTGACGCGGCGTGGTGCCGACCCGGATGACACGGAATCCGATCCGGGCGTTGCGCCGGCCGGGCGGCGTGCGGTCCCCACGATAGGCGGACCGGCCGTATTGCGCCCCATAGTACCAATGGTCATTACGACTTGCCTGGAAACAGGTCAACCAGTAGACTACCGGATAGTGGTGAGCAGTCGCAAGTGGTTGTTCCTCAACGGAAATCGAGTGGTATAGATGCGTTGGCTCGCGAGCACGATGATCCTGCTGCCGCTGCTGGTCGGCGGTGCGGCTCCACGGACAGAGCCGAATTATCCAGGGCTGGAGGATTGCCCGTTCGCGGTGGACCCGAACCTGGTCGTGGGCAAGCTCCTGGCGTGCGTGCGCGTGGAGGTCGGGGGGCGGTTGATCCACACGCGGACTTGGTCTGACCCGGAAGGCGATCCGGTTGAGGTCAAAATCCTCCGAGCGCCCCAGGGCGTGCAAATCATGAACCGGCCGAAGGTCTACTCCTATACGATCTTGTGGACGCCCACCCGGATTGAGACTGCGGCCATCGTCGTGCAGGCCACCGACCGACCCGCACGGGGTAAGCCCGCCAGCAGCGTGGGTACCATTCTCGTCCAAGTGGTCCCGCGCGGGCAGAAACCCGCCCCGCGCGGCTGTGGCGGCCCGCCGCAGTAGGGAGAGGACAGCCATGGACTGCAGGAAGTGCGGCGCCTGCTGCATCGCACCATCGATCACCACGGCGATTCCCAACATGCCCCGCGGCAAGCTCGCCGGCGCACGCTGCGCCAACCTGAACGACAGGAACGAATGTACCCTCTACGGCAAGGCCGGGAGACCTGCTTTCTGTGCCGGCTGGCAGCCCATGGCGGAGGTATGCGGGCAGGGCTTCGAAGAGGCCATGATCCACCTCACCAGCTTGGAAGAGGCCACCGCTTGAGAAGCCTCCCGCTCGTCCCTCAGCTAACCCGAGAGAATATAGTATCTCCCATGCGGATCGCGTGATTATAGGACGTGCGGGCGAGTGCTATGACCCCGGGGGCGCAGAGTAATCACTTGCCGGTGATGACACCCGATGTGAAGTCTGAAGGCCGACGAGAATCACCCTCGTCGGCCTTCAGATTGTCCCTTCGCGAGAAGGCGAGATCACTTGGACATCTCGGCCTTCAACTGCCGCTCGGCTTCGAGCCAGTTCTGCTCGTCCTGGCCGTGCTTGCAGCCGTTCTTCACCCAAATCTCGTGGGCGCGCTGCGCGATCTGCTCCCGCGTGATCTTTACCGTCTTGGTCGCCGCCGGGATCTGGGCGCCCACCGGGCGAAGTGTGGTGGTTGCACCGCCGGACCGAGTAGTGCTCGTCGGAACGGTATTCTTTTGGGTCTTGCTAGCCATTTCAGGCCTCCTTGTTGCCTTCAACCAAACACTCATGTTGCCGGCGCCACTCCACACAATTGCGCCGGAGTCTTACACTTCGACTCCCGGCCGGGGCGCCTGTACTTTGTGCCTGCCACGGCCAAAACCGACATCTGGTTCGTTCACTTCCGGTTCCCCCCGGGAGTATTCACGACCTTAAGCCGGCTTGGTCCGCTTCAGTCACGGTTGGTAGTCTCCCTTGCTGGGGCCCCCTTGTCAAGCCTTCTTTCAAAAAAGTTTTTGCCGTTTCGGCCCGCCGGCGCCCCTGGCGGTCCACCTCCTGCCTCGGCCGGCGGCGGACTTCCCATTAGGGAAAAGCGTACGCCCATTTAGGCAAACGGCATTCCATCCCCGCCCAGAAGGCTCGCGTAACGCGCTATGAGACGATGATCCCTTCGGCACAGGAGCGAAAGAGCATTGGAAACACAAGAAAAGCAGATCCGAGAATACAAGGAGTACGACCATGTTGACGAAAGAACAATTTGTGAAGACGCATCCGGATGTCCGGGTGGGTATGACAGTATATAGCATGGATGGCGAGAAGCTGGGCGTGATCGAGCGGGCCGAGGATGACAACCTCACGATCCAACGCGGCTGGTTCTTCCACAAAGACTTCTTGATCCCCTACGACGACATCAAGGATATCCGCGAGGACCGGGTGATCGTCCGGCAGAGGCGTGAGGACTTTGTAGAACAACAGGTGGAGGAATCCGACGAGCGCCGCGAATCTGAATTCACGGGTGAAATCGGCGGGGTGGGCGAATACGGTCGGGGCCGCGAAGAGGAAGCCAGCGGCTATGGCCGTGCCCGCGCGACGGAGGAAACCAGGATCCCCGTCCGCGAAGAAGAGCTCAGAGCCGAAAAACATGTCAGGGAGAGCGAGGTTATCATCCGCAAAGAGGTCCACACGGAAACGAGGCACCTGGAAGTTCCCGTACAAAAGGAAGACGTGATCGTGGAGCGTACGCCGGCGAAGGAAGCTTGGACGAGCGAGATGGACGAAAAAGCCTTCCAGGAAGAGGAGATTCGGATTCCGGTGAGGGAAGAAGAGGTCGAGGTCACCAAGCGCCCGGTCGTGAGAGAGGAGGTTCGCGTGCGGAAGGAAGTCCACACGGAGAATCAGCCCATCAGTGGCGAGATCCGCAAGGAAGAGGTGAAGGTCGAGCCGGCCAAACGGGCGCAGAAGAAGTAGTGCAGGCACCGATTCACGCACCAGCGAGAGACCGGGGCGGCGCTCTGCTCCGGATGTTCGATAGAGCACGCATGGGCAAGCCTCGCCTTGCTAAGGCACTAGTTTTGTGCCCAGGACGCAGGGTGAGGCTTGCCGACGACTTACCCTGAATCAAGCGCGAGGCTGTTATATATTAGCGTTCATACCGAGCCGCCTCCGCGTTTGCCCTTTACTTCCCGAAGGTTTCATTCTTGCGTCCCGCTCTGGGTCCAGCCATAATACCCCCAAGCGAAGCAAGGGCTCGGTCGCATGGGAGCCCCGGTAGGATGGCCTCGCCCGAGCTTGGAGAAACCGCACGGGAACGGATCTATGATTCATCATTTGTTCAAGCGAAAGCCGCTGAGCCTGATCCACGAGGAGATGAAGGGCGATAACCGCCTGCGAAGAGTACTCGGCCCTTGGTCCCTGACCAGTCTGGGGATCGGCTGCGTCATCGGCGCCGGCATCTTCGTGATCATCGGCTATGCGGCACACTACAAAGCCGGGACCGGCCCTGGTGATGTCGTTCGTGATGGCCGGTTTGGCCTGCATCTTCTCCGCCCTGTGCTATGCGGAATTCGCCTCGATGGCCCCGGTGGCCGGCTCCGCCTACACCTACGCCTATGTCACGCTGGGCGAGATGTTCGCCTGGATCATCGGCTGGGACCTCGTCCTGGAGTACACCGTCGCTTCGGCCACCGTCGCGCACGGCTGGTCGAAGTACTTTCAGAACTTCATCGGAATCTTCGACCTGAGCGTCCCGCACGTCGTTTCCAATGCTCCTTTTGAATTCGACCCGACCAAGGCCGCCTTCGCGCCCACCGGTACGTGGTTTGACCTGCCGGCCTTGATTATCGTCGCGATCCTGACGGTTGTGCTGGTGATCGGCATCCGGGAGAGTGCCCGCTTCAACAACACGATGGTGGCCATCAAAGTGGCCATCGTGCTGATGGTCATCGGCGTGGGGGCGTTCTTCGTCAAGACCGTCAACTGGCAGCCCTTCGCCCCATTCGGCTGGGCGGGTCTGAGCCTTTTCGGCAAGCCGCTCTGGGGGCAGACCGGCGCCGACGGCACCCCTGTAGGCATGCTCGCCGGGGCCGCGATGATCTTCTTTGCTTACATCGGGTTCGATTCGGTCTCGACGCACGCCGAGGAAGCCCGCAATCCACGGCGGGACGTTCCCTTCGGCATCATTGCCTCGCTGCTGGTCTGCACGATCCTGTACATCGCCGTGACCCTGGTGCTTACCGGCATGGTCCCCTACGACGAGATCGACGTGGACGCACCTGTCGCTATGGCGTTTCAGCGGGCGGGGTTGGGCTGGGCGCAGTTCATCATCTCCCTGGGCGCGGTAGCCGGCATCACGTCCGTCATGCTCGTGCTGATGCTCAGCCAGCCCCGCGTGCTGCTGGCCATGGCACGAGACGGCCTGCTGCCGGAGAGCTTCTTCGGCGCAGTTCATCCCCGCTTCCGCACCCCATGGAAATCGACCATCCTGACGGGCTTCATGGTCGGCATCTTGGCCTCGTTCATCCCGCTGGGTATTCTGGCGGAGTTGGTGAACATCGGCACGCTGCTGGCCTTCGTCATCGTGTGTCTGGCGGTGCTCGTTATGCGCTACATCCACCCGCAAAGCGGAGCGGCCGTTCCGCTGCCCGTGGGTGCCGGTCATTCCCATTCTGGGCGTGATCCTCTGCCTGATCCTGATGCTGTCGCTGCCCTTTGGGAACTGGGTGCGGCTGTTCGCCTGGATGGTGGCCGGCATGTTCATCTACTTCCTCTACGGCCGCCACCACAGTGTCATGGCCCGCCAAAGGCTCGGTCAGCAAGCCGCCAGCGCCGGCTGCGAACCTATGACGCCGTGAGAAACATGGTGTGCACTACACACCATCCTCCCTTAACGTTGCCGTCCAACCTTGTTACAGTGCCTCTTAAAGGGTGCGAGGTCGGCCGCGGCCTTGCAGGCGCGTGGGATGGTCGGGCCGCCATCTGCTGAATTCACGTATCGTGACGTTGTTCAGGAGATGGTACATGTCCGGGCACAAGGACCAAATCATCGACAAGCAAGGCACTGCACTGGGATTCCTGGCGAGATTCTGGTGGATGTTCTTCGGCAATATGTTCTTTGCCTTTTCCCTCATCTTCATTCTTTTCAATAAGGGCGGCTTCTTTCACCCTGCCGACTGGGTCTTCTGGATCACCGTTGCCACTCTTGTCTCCATGCGGTACATCGACATTCGGTTCTGCGATGGGCAAACGGCTACGGGCCGGCGGGCCTCCATGGCGGATTGGACCAAGTATACCGCGCTGTTGCTGGCGTGCGCGGTGGTCCTGTGGGGGATTGCTCATGCCGTGAATCACCTGTTCGTCGATAGAATCGCGCAGGGTTGAAGACCCCGGCGATGAATCCGCGTCCATGCCGGATTCTGCGCGATTCTCGAGGGCATCCCCATGGGCGAGCCTTGGGTAACCGGCGGACTGCTGGCGATCCAAAGCCGCGAATGGGCCCCACCTCGCGTCCCGCTCGGCTTGGCGCTCGATGCTCGGATGCTTTGTTGTTCTTCTTCCGCGGACTCTGGCGTCAAAGCCGCGAATGGCCCACCTCGGCGTCCCGCTCGGCTTGGCGCTGATGCTCGGATGCTTTGTTGTTCTTCTTCTGACGTAGATCAGACCTTGAAGAAGATCTTGCGGCGATAGAGGAACCACAGGAACAGCCACCGGGCCGCAAAGGCGCCCAAGGGCAGAAGCAGGGCCGCGTACACCCCCGCGTGCCGGGCGGCGCCGTGGAGGAAGAACTGCGCCGATCCGCTCGAAATCGACAAGGTTTTGCAGAAAATAGATCGTGATGGCGTTCATGCCGATGACGATGAAGAAGAACGCCCACTTGCGAAATCCCAGCACGTCGATCACCCAGTAAAACAGGGCCAGCAACAGCAGACTCCAGCCACCCGCGAACAGCACGTAGGAGCTCGTCCACAGAATCTTGATGATGTCGAAGGCCAGCCCCCATACGGAGCCGACGATCAGGCACACGACCCCGGCGAGCGCCAGTCCCACCGCCTTGCGCGAGCCGGAACGGTCCGAGCGCAGCCACTGACCGGCCAGAGCGCCCAGGAGGGCCGTGCAGATCGCCGGGAACGTCGAGAGAATGCCCTCGTTGTCGCCGTACTTGTAGTAGAGCTGGCCCGGGATCAACTGCTGATCGACATAGGAGGACAAGCACCCTTGCATCGAGATATCGCCCGCCGCACAACCCGGCACGGGGACCAGCATCGTGACCGCCCAATACAGCAGCAGAACGACGCCGATGAGAATTGCCTGGGTCCGCCACTTCGTGTGCAGCACGATCAGGGCGGCGAAGAAATAGCACAACCCGATCCGCTGCAACACGCCGGGCCACCGCATCTCGGGCCAGTTGAAGCGAAGCAGGCCGTTGAGAATCAGGCCCAGCAGGATGAGCACCGCCGCACGCCGGAGGATATGCAGGTGAATCCGAAGAAAGCTCTCGCCGCGTTCGGCCCGCCGGGAGATCGAGAACGGCAGCACTGCGCCCACCACGAAAATGAACGTCGGAAAAATCAGGTCCTCGAAGTGAAAACCCTCCCACTGCACGTGATCGAGCTGCACCCGGATGGTCTCCGTCACCGGATGCTTCCAGACTTCGACCAGACTCTCGAAAATCGTCCCGCCGCCGATGATCCAGAACATGTCAAAACCGCGCAGCGCATCGATCGAAAGCACTCGCCCGCCGTCCACATCCTTCCGCAGATTCTCCACAGCTCGGCCCCATTCACCAAAGCGATGCTCTCACCCACGGCACGCAGAATCGCGTCTGCACGTCGATTCGACAGCGTACCAGATGCTCCCGTGGTTTTCAACGGCGCGAGGGCACAGCCGGCAAAGGTGCGGCTATCGGCTGCGTCGCGCTGATCTCGCGGAGCAGATCGAGCACCTCGGTGTGACTGCGCACGTTGAACTTCGCGCAGGAATGGCGGTGGCCTACGCGAATCGAGCAGGCGGCGTCGGGCAGGACGCGGAAGAGGTCTTCGTCCGTCCAGTCATCGCCGATCGCCAGCAGAAAATCCGAGGCCGTTTTCGGCAGGAAGAACATCGCGGCGGTGCCTTTGCTGATACCCCCGCAGCGGACCTCCACGACCTTGTCCCCCTGCTGCACCTGGACATCGATATTGGCCGTGAAACTTACCAGGTCGTCCACCAACTCCTTGACCCGCGTGGAGGCAAGCTCCGGGTCGGCGCGACGATAATGCCACGCGATGGAATACTGCTTTTCCTCCACGAAAGCGCCCGGGAGCCGGTCCGCATAGGTCTGAAGGATGGGCAGCAGCGCGGGCTTCCAAGCGTTGTCCAGCGGCTTGGCCAGCCGCCAGGGCTGGTTCCTGGACCTTGATCCACGCCCCGTGCTCCGCCACCAGCGACGCATCCAGGTCCGCAAACCAGTCGTCCATCGTGGTCCTTGTCCCGGCCGCTGATGAGGACGACCTCGGTATGGGCGCCCTGGGACAGCGTCCGCAGGAGCATCAGGAGGTCCTCGGGGGGCCGGGCGTCTTTGGGGTCATCGGCAAACGATACCAGCGTGCCGTCGTAGTCGAGGAAGATGGTGCTGTGGGGTGCGCGGCGGAGCCTCTCCAGGAGCTGCTGCCGGTCGTCGCGGCGCAGCAGCTTGGCCCGCAGCCGTTTCTGTTCGGTCTTGACCTCCTGCAAACGCCCGAGAAAATCTTCCGCCCAGCGGATGACGTTGTACCGTCGGAGGCGATCCTGCATGATCTCGTTGCGGCGGATCTGCTCCGGCTCGGGCATGGCCAGGGCGGTCCCCAGGGCGGCCGCGATCTCGCCGACGTTGTTCGGATTGATGCTGATCGCCTCCGCCAATTCCTGGGAGGCCCCGGTCATCTCGCTGACGATCAGGACGCCGGTCTTATCCGTCCGGCTGGCCAGGTACTCCTTGGCGACAAGGTTCATGCCATCCCGCAACGGGGTCACCAACGCCACGTGGCTGCTCGCATACAGGGAAACCAACGGCTCGAACGGCAGGTACCGGTACTGATACAGTACGGGGGTCCAGCCGACGCTGCCGAATTTGCCGTTGATCTGGCCGACGAGCTCGTCGACCCGCCGCTTGATTTCCTGGTATTGCTCGACGCCGATCCGCGAGGGCACGACCACCAGCACCAGCACGACCTTCTTTTGCCAGTGGGGATTCCGTTCGAGGAACAACTCGTAGCCCTGGAGCCGGTTGAGAATCCCCTTCGTATAATCGAGCCGATCCACGGACAGGATCACCTTGAGGCCCTTGAGCGTCTCCCCCGAAATGTCGTCCGTCCCGTGCACCTGGCGGCGGGCGGCGGCCTGGAATTTCTGGAAGTCCACGCCCATCGGGAACGTGTCGACTTTGGCGAGGTGGTTGGGCAGGAGAATCTTGCCCATCGTGTGCTCGTGGCCGAGGACGCGCAGCACGCTGCGCAGGAAATGCTGCGTGTAATCGTAGGTGTGGAACCCGATCAGGTCGGCGCCCAGCAGGCCCTCCAGGATCTCCGCACGCCAGGTCTGGGGCAGCAGCCGGAAGATCTCGAAGGACGGAAAGGGGATGTGCAGGAAGAAGCCGATCGTGGCGTCCGGCCGCTGCTGGCGCAGCAGTTGCGGCAGCAGCATCAGATGGTAGTCGTGAATCCACACGACGTCCTCGGGCTGCACCAGCCGGGCGACGGCCTCACAGAAAATGCGGTTCACGCACCGATAGTGCGCGTACAGGCTTTCCTCGCAGACCACGTACGAGGGAAAATAGTGGAACAAGGGCCAGATTGTCTTATTGCAGAATCCATGGTAGAATTTGTCCATGGAGCGATCCGAGAGGAACACGGGATGCGCGTGGAAGCCGGCGAGCGTTTCGGTCACCAAAGCCTGTTTGGCGGGATCTTCGACCGTGACTCCCGGCCAACCGATCCAGCGGGATTCGGGCGGGGTGGGGCCCTCCGGCGGGCCGTTCCGCGCAGCCGATCCCGCGAACGACGAGCCACGCAGAGAATCCAGATAGGAACTGATGCCGGAGACCAGGCCGCCCGCGCTCTCGCGGAACCGCAGTTGGCCCTCTTCTTCCACCGTCACGATGGGGAGCCGGTTCGATACAATCAACAATCTCATCGGACGCATTCCTTTCTGCGAGTCACCCCATTAGCGGGCCCATTCTACTCGGTCTCTACGTCCGCGGCAACCCTGGTGGACCGGTGAAAGACGCCCGCCGCGTCATTTTTTTTCGGCGGGGTCTCTCCTCGTGCGACTCTCACGTTTTGGCAGACCCCGGCGCAGGCCGGACGCGAAGACACCGGCAGAACGACGTTCGGCGGGGACGGGTTTGTAGTGTGCTCGTAAGAGCATAGTAAGAAGATAACGCCTTACGGCGTCACTACAAACAAGGCAGGGCCCAGCCGATAACCGCCGCAAAGCGCCCGGCAGCGTCCCCTTCGCGCCGATAGCTGGGAAAGAAGTCGTGACAGCAGATCGTGCAGATCCCGGCCACATGGATGGACCGGGCCGGCAGGCCGGCACGCGCCAACGCGCAGGCGTTGGCGCGCCACAGGTCGAGATGATGCTGGGCGGAACAAACCGCCGTGCTCAGCCCACCCCGCGCGAATTTTTGCCGTTTCGCCAGGCGGAAGAAGGACATCGCATGGGGGCCGATCCCGCCGAGAGCGGCCGCCCGGACCTCCTCGCCCACTTCGTAACAGCAGGGTCCCGCCGAGGGGCAAATGCACGCGACCAGGTCGCCCGGATCGCAACCCAGGGCGGCCATGCGGCGCACGACGGCCGGCACGATGCCCGCCACGGTCGCCCGCCACGAGGCGTGGGCGAATCCGATCGCGTGCCCGCGCCGGTCCGCGATCAGGATAATGGGACAGTCGGCGCTCTTGCCGAGCAGCGTCAGACCCTTCGTGGCGGTGACCAGTCCATCCGCGAACCCGGCGCAGCCCCCCCTCTCGCACACGACGACGTCGCCCCCATGCACCTGTTCGAGATACGCGGCGTCCTCCAGGCCCAGGACCCGTGCGATCTGGCGCCCCGCCGCTGCCGGATCATGACGGATCTGCTGCACATCCGGCCCCCGCCGCGTGGTCACGAAATGCGCGAGGCCGAGACCCTCCAGAGCCGCAAAGCGGCCCACCTGCCACCCGTTCGGCAGCCGCTCCAAGCGGAAGTTCCCCTCGGAATATGCGTACGCACCAAACATTCATGGTCTCCCTTGCATCGATTCGACCACGTTTTCAGTACTCCCCATGCTCAAATTATATGATACTACGCCAGGCGCAGCCAATCGATACCGGCCTTCTTCAGCGCATATCCCACTTCGCGCAGATGCGTGCCGTAGGCGATCATGCAGTGGAAACCACGCATCTCGTCCGCCAAACGCATGTCATCGCCTTTAATGGCAATGTCCAGTTGGGTCCGGCACATTTCAAAGAAAGGCGTATCGCGAATCGTCCCCTCGAAGCCCAGCCAGCGCCGGCCCGCAAAATCCGGATTGAGGACGGTGACCTCCTGGCCCTTGCTCATTTCCACTTTGGGCGCAGCGCCGAAGTCGGACTCGTAGTGGGTGACAATTCGAACCGGTTCCAGTTCCTTGCCGTTCATCCGGCGGGGCGCGGTGCAATGGGAAAAGGTGATAATGCCCTTGTGCGGGATGGACGGGTTGCAGAAGAACACCGGCCGGCCCGAGACGTAGTCGCAGCAGGATGCCCGAGGGGATGACGACAAAATCGGATTCACAGAAGGCCAGATAGCCTTCATCGTTCAGCAGGGTCAGCGGCAGACAAGCCGTGGTCTCCGATACCGGCATGATCGTGGACATGCAGTTGTTGACCGTGATCGCATCCGTTTGGGCCTCCGCCAGCAGGTCGCGAAAAACCTCGCACAGGACAAACGCCTTCTCGACAAATGGTCTTGGCGTCTCCAGCGTCACGCCCGCCCCCTGGAGATACTGCTGGGCCTGGGCCTGGCACCGCCGCAGGAAGGACTCGTTCTGCTGGGCCTTCTGAATCCGCTGGCCCAGCTCTTCATAGGAAACCGGGACAATGTCCAATTTCCAGGTGGCCCGGGCCCGGTCGGGTGCCCCACTGCCGTCCGCCCCCCATCCCCCGGCGTCGCCGATGGCCACGATGCGCTTGCCGAGGAGGTTCTTCAGGCCGTAACAGGCCCGCAGCCGCCATAAAAGCTCCGCATGATCATCGACAGCAATATCGTGGACATCCATGCCGGGCTGGCCCTGTTCATCGCGCCTCTTCCGCAGAAAATGGGTGGGGGCGCCGACGTACATGTAATAGAGAGGCCCCGACCGATGCCGCACGAACATCAGATTCCACTTGTCCGGCACCGCCAGGATTTCCAGGAGCTTGGCATTGCGCCGGGCCGCATACATGATGAGGACATCGTAGTCTTGCTTCGTGGCCGCGGCGGCCTGGTCCACGTCGCGTACGGTGATCAGTGGCTTGATCTCCAGCGGGAAATCCGCGGCGGAGGCCATTTGCTTTAAGTCCGCCCGAATATGTCGCTCCTCTTCCTGAAGCTGCTGCTCGTTCTGAATGGCCCCTGTCACGCGCCAGCTTGTCGCCTCCTTGCGCGGGTAGATCTCGCAGTTGAAGACCGGCAGAACCTTCAGCGGCCGAGGGGCCGGCGGCCGACGCTCCGAGCCTCCCGACGGCGCCAATGCCCCTGTCATCAGGGCGGGCAAGCTCAAACCCACAGCCGTCGCCGCACCTGCCGTTGAAATGAACTCGCGCCGGCTCAAGCCCTGCGGTGGATGCCCTTGCTCCGCGTGCCCGCAGCAACAGAACGATGCGTGCTCGACCTCGTGGTTTCTCGCCGATTGCTCCATATCGACCTCCGATTCTGCATGTCCATGATTTGCTATCACAGCGTGCTTGACTGTCGAACCGTCAGTTTACCCTTCGAAATTCCAAATCCGAAGCTCGAAATCCGAAACAAATCCAAAATCCAAAACCCCAATGACCGAAACGCTCGCGCCAGGCCCGGGCCCGTCTCAAATCTGTAGTCCCGGCTTCCTCCATGCTGGTGGAACAGCAGGCGGGGCTCAGGGCAATTGCATGTGGGCATTGTGCCGAGGTGGCATGGGCTTCCAGCCCATGAATCATCGGCAGGATGCCGATGCCACGGACTCTCACGGGCAGGATGCCCGTGCCACAGGTGTGCGCAACGCCCACATGCAATTGCCCTGATGCGGGGCTTGCTAAGTGAGCGGTGGGCTATAGAATACGCCCATGCAGGAGCTAAGAAATCAGATTCTGTGCGGGGATTGCGTGGACATTCTGCGGGCGGTGAAAGAGCCGTTTGCGGACCTGATCTTCGCCGATCCGCCGTTCAATATCGGGTACAAATACGACAAGTACCACGACGACAAGGCGAGCGAGCCACTATCTTGCCTGGACGCGGGACTGGATCGGGGCGTGCGTCGGCGTGCTCAAGCCGCAGGGGTCGTTCTACATCGCCATCGGCGACGAGTACGCGGCGAAGATCAAACTCATCGCCGACGAGCGACGAGCTGCGGCTGACATGCGCAACTGGATCATCTGGCACTACACCTTCGGCCAGCAACTGAAAAGGAAATTCGCACGCTCGCACACGCATATCTTCTACTTCGTAAAGGACGCGAAGAATTTCGCTTTCCACGATGAGGCCGTACGCGTGATCTCGGACCGACAGAAGAAGTACAGCGACAAGCGGGCGAACCCCGCCGGCAAGATGCCGGATGATGTGTGGAACGAATACCCGCGCGTCTGCGGCACGTTCACCGAGCGGACCGGCTTTCCCTGCCAGATGCCCGAGAGCCTGCTCGCGCGAATCATTCGCGTCAGCTCGAATGAAGGCGACTGGGTCCTCGATCCTTTCTGCGGCTCCGGCACGACTGCTACGGTCGCCCACAAGCTCAACCGCATCTACACGAGCATCGACATTTCCGAAACGTACGTCCAGGCCGCGAAAGAGCGGATCGCAGATTCCGAGGGCCTGCCCGTGGAAGGCAACGGCTCGGCCGCCTGGCCGGAGCATGCGGATGCCGAGCTCAAGTGGCTCTACAGCGAGAACAAGATCCCGGTCCGGCATCTCTGTGCGAACCGGCCGCTTTTGTCGCTGTTCACAAAGAAACTCAATGGACGGCTACAGAAGAAACAGCCCTACACCATCAAGGAAGTTGAAGACAGGCTAAGCGCGTTGGAGAGCAGACTCAGCCCGCTCGACAAGACGAGCTCCGTTCGAATGGAGGCCTCGTCGCTTGAGGAATAGGAAGCCTCGCGCATGATATTGTTCCTCTTCGTTTTTAGCGGCATCCTGCTGACTGTCATTCAGGCGCCGATCGGCTGGTCGTTCTTGGCGTGGGTGGCGCTGGTGCCGTTCGCGCTGGCCTGTTCGCCCGTAGTGAGGCCCCGCAGGCTTGCTTTGCTGGCCCTCGGCGTTGGGTACCTCTATTGGCTGGCTAACGTCTACTGGATTGTGCCGATCACGAAGATCGGCTGGCTGGCGATGAGCCTCTATCTGGCGGTGTTCTGGGTACTGCCGGCGCTGGCCGTGCGGTTTGCCCGGGCGAAGGGCTTTCCGCTGTTTATCGCCCTGCCGCTTCTGGTGGCCGGGTGGGAACGGCTGCAAGGGTTCCCGATGGGCGGGTTCTACTGGCGGTTCCTCGGCCACAGCCAATATCAGAACCTCGCGATGATCCAGATCGCCGACATCCTCGGTGCGGCGGGCGTCTCCTTTGTCGTCGCGATGGTCAACGGCCTGCTGGCGGACCTGATCCTGGCGGCCGCGAGCGCGCGCAAGTAACGCGGCCGATTGTGTGTTTGACCGACACTCCCCCGGAAGCGATTCATGTTCACCCGTGGCAAGTCTGGACCATCCTGCGCCTCATCAGCCGGGACGCGGTTCCGCTGGTGCTGGCGGGCGGCAAAGCCTCCTCGATCAAATCCCTGTCGCTCAGAACCGGCGTCGTCATCGTGACGGTCGGCGCGACACTTCTCTACGGCCACTGGCGGCTGCGGCAGGCCCAGCAGTGCGTAACCGAAGGGCCGCTCGTGGCCTCGCTCCAGTCGAATGTTCCCATCTCCGTCAAGCGGAGCTTCGAGGCCAGCGAGGACATTTTCGACGAGCTGATGGCAAAGAGCGAGGCCGCCGCCTCGGCGGGAGCGAACCTGATCGTCTGGCCGGAAACGATGGTCCAGGGCAACCTGCAGCCCGAGCTCTGGTCGAACCCGCAGGTAAAGCACTGGGACTGGGACGAAGACAAGGCCTTCCATCGGGCCCTCTGTCAGCATGCCAAAGACAACGCCTATGTCCTGGTCGGCGCGTACGGCGGCGAGATCATGCCCGATATCAACGGCAAGGACTATCTCGGCAAGTACAATTCCGCCTATCTTTATCGGCCGAGCGGGATGCGCGACCCGGGACGCTACGACAAGATCCACCTCGTCCTGTTCGGCGAGTACATCCCGTTCAAGAAATGGTTCCCCTGGCTTTTCGAGGAGCTCAAGGTCTTTCTTCCCAAGGGCTGGAACCCGAACTACTCCCTCGAACACGGCACCCGGTACACGATCTTCGAGATGGCAGCGCAGGCCAGAGGACGGAAGGCAGAGGACGGAGGACAGAAGACGGAGGATGCGACTCAGTCTCCGAATCCGCAATCCGCAATCCGCAATCCGCAATCGGGGAGCACCCCTCCCTATCATTTCGCCGTCATCATCTGCTACGAGGACACGATTCCCTACGTCGGGCGGAATTTCGCCCTGGACCCGCAGGGCCGCAAGCGCGTCGACTGGCTGGTCAATATCAGCAACGACGGCTGGTTCGTCCGCTTCAACAACGATCCGCCCCAGGTGATCCCCAGCACGGAGCTGCCGCAGCATGCGGCGATCTGTGCGTTTCGGGCTGTGGAGAACCGGCTGCCCATCGTTCGCAGCGTCAACACGGGGATCAGTTGCCTGATCGAGTCTACCGGCCGAATCCGCGAGGGCTACCTGGCCGCCAGCGACAGTTTCCCCCGCCGGACGATGGAGCGGACTGCGATGGCTGGATGGTTCCTCGACCGATTGCCGATAGATAAACGGGTGACCTTCTACAGCCGCCACGGCGAATGGTTCGCCGACAGTTGCGCGGTCCTGTTCGCGGCGGCCCTCGTGTGGCCGCTCGGGACTCGACTGGTCCGACGGCGAGCGAAAGCGTGACGAGTGTCTTGGGCAAGGGCATGATGGACTTTGTGGACGCCAGGGACGAAATGGACTCTGTGGACAGCGCCAGGCCGGTCCCGCATCCACATCGTCCACGAAGTCCACACCGTCCCCTGGTCTGGGCAGCGATTCTCAGTCTGGCCATGCTCCCTGTGTTCGGATGTGAACAGGCAACCCAACCGCCCCGGTCCCCCGCTCCCTCTGCACCCACGCCCAAGCCGCTGGTCGGCGGGGACTTGTCGGCCCAGGCCAGACAAATCATTTCCGATGGACTCGCGGACGCCGACCCGCAAATCCGGGCTAATGCCATCGAAGTCGTAGCTTCGACCCGCGAGCTGGGACTAATGCCCAACGTTCAAAAGCTCCTGGCCGACCAGGTCATACCGGTCAAGTTCGCGGCGGCCGTCGCGGTCGGCGACCTGGCGTATGCCCCGGCCAAGGATGAGGTCGGCCCTCTGCTGAACGATCCCAATCCGAATGTCCAGATCGCCGCTTTCTACGCGATCAGCCGATTAGGCCAGCCGGAGCTCCACCAGGAAATCTGCAAAGCGGTGGCCAGCAGCGACCAGACCGTACGGGCCAACGCCGCCCTCCTGCTCGGCAAGAGCGGCAACAAGGACGGAATTCGCTTCCTGTATTGGACCTTACAGCGGGACGACTCGTCCGACTTGGTCGTTTTGCAGGCCGCCGAGGCCATCGCCATGCTGGGCGATCCACGGATCTATCGCAAGCTGTGGACGGGGCTGATCAGTAAGTACGCCGACGACCGCGTCATCGGCATCCGCGCCATGGGTGCCCTGGGCACGGATGAGGCCAAGAGCGCCATCATCACGATGCTCGACGACCCCATCCCGGAGGTTCGCCTGGTCGCCGCCGAGCAGCTTGGCAAGCTGGGTGATTTCGCGGGCGAGGCGGAAGTGCTGGCGGTTTTTGAAAAGAATTTGATCGCGGAGATGGATGCCCAGGGTCAGCAGCGCACCAAGACGCTGGCGGCCCTGGCGATCGGGGAGATCGCAGCCGAGTCTCCCGCGAAATACCTGCCCCAACTGCTGCAAGATCCTTCGAAAGTCGTGCGTTTGGCAGCCGCCAAGGCCGTTCTGCGGCGCGCCCTGAAGAAGCCCTAGCGCCGCGGCGCGACATGAGTACTCCTGGACCAAGCGTAAGGCATTGCACAGCCGAGACTTACGTTCAGCGCACAAAACCAACGCGAGCTTTGTCGCGCCGCCAGCTTGCCCCGCAACGGCAAATTCCCCGTCTTCACGAGGACTTCATCACCGTCGCAATTTTCTCTATTTGGGCTATTTGGGAAAAATGACTTGACCTTGGGGGGCCTAAAGCGTAAAATTATGCTATGCAGATGTAATATCGGGACTTGGGTAAGAACGCAGAGTCCTCCGCCGGCATGAGGCCCTTTTCGTGGTTCCTTTCTCGGCGCAGGCCCAACGTCCGATAGGACATGGTGTTCAGGAACTGCTAAGACACGCGGATTGGTGAAAGGAGCCTGTTTTGAGCACGCTTACCAAGGTTCTGATCGTCTTGCTGACCGTTTTCTCCCTCTTCCTCAGCGGTATCGTCGTCACCTTTGTCGCCAACGCGGAGAACTTCCGCAAGAAGGCGGACGACACCGAGCAGCAACTGGAGTTCCGCCGAAAGCGACACAGAGATAACGCCGAGCAGCAGCAAGTCGACGAAAAGAAAGCTGCCGATGTCCTCGTGGCCAAGCTGGAAGATGAAAAGAACCGGCTGACCAAGGACCTTTTGGCGGTGCGAGAAGAGTTGGACGGCTTCAAGCGGACGAAGAACGCGTTGGACACAGAGCACGCGGGTATGATGGCCGCCGTGCAGACTGCCACCACGGGCGAACAGCAGCAGCGGGCCCTCTTCGTGGCCGCCCAGAAGGAAGTCAGAGCGTCTCAAGGCCGAGCAGATCCAGCGTGAAGAAGGAGCTCAAAGAGACCAACCAGATGCTGCTGGAGAAGCTGGCCCTCATTTCCGATCTGGATGGCAAGATCCGCCAGTTGACGCAAGAGAATCAGGATCTCGGGACCCGCGTCAACCAGTACCTGACGCAGTACGGCCAGATGGCCACCAAGCCGCAGACCACCGTGGTCCAGGGCAGTCCGGGGGTCCAGCCGGTAGTACAGCCGATCACCACCGTCGCCGCGCAGACCCGGAGCATCGCGCTCAACGGTCAGGTTACGGCGGTGGACCTGCCGCAGCCGCCTGCTGGAGATCTCCATCGGGACGGCCGCCGGCGTCCGCAAGGACATGACCTTCCACGTCATCCGCGGCGACCGGTTCGTCGCGGATATCCTGATCATGGAGGTCTGGCCGGATAACGCGGTCGGCATCCTCGATATCGTCCAGGCGGGCTTGCAGCCGCAGGCGGGCGACAAGGTATCAACGAATCTGTAAAGAGCCGAGAGCAGCGAGCCGGGAAATGCGGCCGCGCCGTCAGGAGGTTGTCAGTCTATGAGTCCGATGCCTCAGACACGCGGGGGAAAGGTTTCCCCTCCCAGCAACTTGTACACGGCCATCCTGGCCGTCGCGGTCGCGGTCCTTCTGGCGACCATCGTGTACGTTACTTTCGTCTGCTACACACGTTACGGAACGATTTTTGGCATGCCATAGCGGAATTCCCTTGACGCCAGCCGCCTATCGGCCCGCACAATATCCAATGGCAGTCTCAGAAAGGAGTCGCCTGTGCTGTTGGACGCAATTCTTGGCTTTTTCAGCATGGACATGGGGATCGATCTCGGTACCTGTACCACGCTGGTTTGTGTTCGCGACAAAGGAATCGTCCTGAACGAGCCGTCCGTCGTCGCCGTCCGAAAAGGGACCAATATTGTCCTCAACAACGGCGAGGCCGTCGGTCTGGTCGCCCGCGAGATGCTGGGCAAGACCCCCGGTTCGATCAGCGCCATTCGTCCGCTCAAGGACGGCGTCATCAGCGACTTCGAAGTCACCGAGAAGATGCTGAGCTACTTCATCCGCAAGGTGCACGGCCGGGGCGGGCTGGTGCGGCCGCGCGTCGTCATCGCGGTGCCCAGCGGCATCACGGCCGTCGAGCGCCGGGCCGTGATCGACAGCGCCGAGCGGGCGGGCGCCCGCAAGGTCTATCTGGTCGATGAGCCCATGGCCGCCGGCATCGGGGCGGGCCTGCCCATCACCGAGCCGACCGCCTCGATGATCGGCGACATCGGCGGCGGCACGACGGAAGTCGCCATCATGTCGCTGGCCGACATCGCCACCGCCAACTCCATCCGCGTCGGCGGCGACGACATGGACGAGGCCATCATCAATCACCTCAAGCGGACCTACAACCTCCTGATCGGCGAGGCCCGGGCGGAGAAGGTCAAGATCCAGATCGGCTCGGCCGCCCCGCTGGAGGAGGAGCTGACGATGGAGATCGCCGGACGCGACACGATCTCCGGCCTGCCCCGCAAGATCGTCATCACCAGCGAGGAGATCCGCGAGGCCCTGAAGGACCCCGTCTCGCAGATCATCGACGCCGTCACCGCGACGCTGGAGCGGGCCGAGCCGGAACTGGCGGCCGACCTGATCGACAACGGCATCTGCATCTGCGGCGGCGGCTCCCTGCTGCGCGGCATGGACAAGGTGCTCGCCAACGCGACCGGGCTGAAGGTCTTCCGGGTCGAGGACCCGCTGACCTGCGTCGCCCGCGGCACCAGCGTCTACCTGGAGAACCTGGAGATGTGGAAAGACACGATGGATCACAGCGATCGCGCGTATGACTAACCGCGTGGGCAGGATGCTTGGGGATTCCGGCGGCCGGAGCGGTCGCCGCGGGTTTGGCCAACGATTATGACACGGAAGTGGACCGGCACATCCAGGGGATTCACCTTCGCCTGCGGGCTGTTGATTGGACTGATCTTCCTGTTTGGGGTCCCCCGCGAAGCGGCCGGCCGCTTGCAGCTTGCCTATGCGCACGTGTTCCGCTGGCCGCTGGCGATGGGCCGAGGCGTCGTGCGGGCGCAGGCCACCACCCCGACGCGGAGCATCAGCCCCCAGGAGTACGAGGATCTGCTCAAAGCCTGCCAACAGCTTCGCAACAGGTCCGCCAATGTCGAAGCGGCGCTCGAGGACGCGAACCGGCAGATCCAACTGCTCACGAAATTGAAGGCCAAGCCCGGTCTGGAGCACATGCAGACCATCCCGGCGAAGGTCTACACGCCAAGTGCAGGATGAGATGACGATCAGCCAGGGTAAGGAGAGCGGCGTGGCCGTCGGCCAATACGTCCTGAGCCTCACCGACCAGTGCGTGATCGGGGTCGTCTCTGCCGTCTCGGCCAAGGACGCGACGGTCAGACTCTTTACCGAACCCGGACTGCGGCATTCCGGTGAGCATCGCCGGCCTGAGCGTGCCCCGGGTCATGAAGGGCCGGGGTGACGGTGTCGCCAAGATCGCCCGTCTGGTCTCCCGCGACCACGCGATTCAGGTCGGCGCCGCGGTGTACGCCCAGGCGAAGCGAGGCCTGCTCGACGTCCCCGTGATCGTGGCCGAGGTCGCGCAGTGCAAGCCGGACGTGGACTATCCCAAGGTGCTGGGATATCACCGCCCGGCCCGTCTGCGAGTCTGGCGGACCCTCAGCGACGTGGTCGTGCTGAAGGCGGCGCCGTAGCCGCGGCGGATTTGCGGACAAGGAACACCGCCACAGGATGAAATCCAATATCCTCGGGAGCGACGGAATGCGTTGGGTACGGTTTGCAGTGCTTGTGCTCGTCGCCTCCCTTCTGCAAACCGGTCTGGCGGACGCGCTGGCGATTTTGCGGGCGGATTTCAAGCCGGACCTGCTGCTGATCCTCCTGGTCTTCTTCGCTCTGCGGTCCAATTCGACGGATGCCATCATCGCTTCTTTCGCGATCGGGTTCGCGGCCGACCTGAGCAATCCTATTGCCGGCCGGCTCATGGGCCCGCGGATCATCAGCTTCGGCCTGTTCGGCACACTGCTGTCCGACCTCAACGGCACGATCTCACCCCGGCGGCTGATCTACCAGGCCATCACGATCTTCCTGATGGGCTGTCTGACGGCCGGCCTGAGCTATCTCCTGACGTTCCTGCGGACCGGCGCCGCCCCGGCGAACATGGCGGCCGGATGCTTCTGGCAGCCTCTCTATTCGGCGGTCCTCGGCCCACTTCTGTTCTTGCCGATCGGCGGGTGCATGCGTATGTATGGAAGGGGCCGCCGGAGTTATCTTCGCGGGGCGCCGGTGCGGCGCTGAGGTCCGTGGCGCCGCCCGTGGCAGGTCTGGTGCCTTTTTGCCTGAAGTAGGGGATTCGGAGCCCGGATGTACGTGCAGCGCGTCAAAGTATTCATCGGCATCTGCCTGGCCGTGTTGCTGATCTGCCTGCTGCGGCTGGCCCAGATGCAGTTGCTCGCGGACGACTCCCTCCAGGACGAGATCGCCAAGCTCAAGGAGCTGCGCGGCCTGTCGAAGCAATTCAAGACCCTGCGCGGAAAGATTCTGGACCGCCGGGGCGAGATTCTCGCGGCGGACCTGCCCCAGTTCCAGATCTGCCTCAACTACCGGCTGAGTTGCTTTCGCGACGAGCGCGTGGTCGACGCGAAGCGCGCCGCCGCCAAGGCCGAGAGCACCAATCTCTCCCTCTCCGAGATCCGCAAAGAGAAAGAGATCGCTGACAAGCAGCAGGACCTCGAACAGGTCCTCGACAAGTGCAGCCTCTTCGGACTGAGCCGCCCGCAGGTCGAAGATCGGATCAAGGCCTTGAACGACGCCGTCTGGAACCTGAGGAGCTTCCGCTGCTGGGCCCGGGGCAGCCCCGATCCCAATGTGATCGCCAAATACCAGGACCTCAATCATGTCCCGCTCTCCGAGGCCCTCGCCAGCCTGGCGCGGCAATACCCCGACCCCGCCGCGCGGAACGAGCGCATCGCCGAGGTGACCGACATCCCCGAGATGAGCCAGGACCTGCCGCTCGTGGAGCTCAAGACCGAGGACGAGGTCTTCGCCGCCCAGCAACTGGAGTGTATGGACACGAACGATGTCCAGATTCTGCCGACGGGGCGCCGCTATTATCCCTACCGTCAGGCGGCGGCTCAGACCATCGGCTGGGTCGGCCCGGCGACCCAACCGCGTGACCTGAAGGTGTTTGCGGGCGATCCGCTGTCCAGCTACCTCAGGGGCGAGGTCTGCGGCCGCGAGGACGGCGTCGAGTACGCCTGCGAGAGCCTCCTGCGGGGCCGGCGCGGCGAGGTCGTCTACGACATCGACCGCCGGCTCGTCCGCCAGACCGACGCCGAGTTCGGTCAGGATGTCCAGCTCACCCTCGACATTCGCCTGCAAGAGCGGATCGAGCAGCGTCTGACGGACCCGCAGGTCAACCCGGCCTATGCCCGGGCCCCCATGGCGGGGGCGATCATCGACGTTCGCTCCGGCGATATCCTGGCCCTGGTGTCGCTGCCCAGCTACGATCTGAACTCCATCCGGCGCGACTACAACAAGCTGCTGGCCGATCCCAATCGGCCGACGACGAATCGCGCGCTTTACCGGCTCTACCCGCCGGGCTCGGTGGCCAAACCCGTGATCCTCATCGCCGGCCTGGAGTCTGGGGCCATCACGCCGGAGGAGCGTATAAGCTGCCCGGCGGCGCCCGCCCCCCCCGGCTGGCCTGACTGCCTGATCTACCGGAAGAACCACACGGGTCACGATGGAAGCTGGACCAACAACGCCCGCAACGCCACCAAAGGAAGCTGCAACATCTACTTTTCCCACTTGGCCGATCGCATCGAGCCGCGGGTGCTGCAGGAGTGGTTCTTCCGGTTCGGATACGGGCGGGAGCTTCCTCTATCCTGCCCCGCCCCACTCTCCGCGGGCTCAATCCCCCGCCACCTCAAACAGGCGCCCGGCGAGATCGGCAGCACGATGGCAACGACCACGGACGCCGAGTCGGTCGATCAGCTCCCGCCTCTTTTCGAGCGGGATCGCAAGATGTTCGGCATCGGGCAAGGCAACTTCCGGATTACGCCGCTGCAGGTGGCCAACGCCTTTGCCACGCTGGCCCGGCGCGGCCAATCCAAGCCGCCCCGCCTGTTCCTGAGCCCGGAAGCGCCGCCGGCGGCCGAGCCAATCGACTTGCCCATATCGCCCGCGACTCTGGACGTTGTCTATGACGGAATGAGCGCGGTGGTCAACGAGCAGGGCGGATCGGCCTACAAAGCCTTCATGAGCAGCGGCCTCGGGCAACATGGCGTGAAGGTCTACGGGAAGACCGGCTCCACCGAGCGGCCTTTCGTCGCCTGGTTCGCGGGATTCGCCGAAGACCGGGACGGACGCAAGATCGCCCTGGCCATCGTCGTCGAGGGCGGCCAGAGCGGCGGCGGCGACGCCGGCCCTCTGGCCTGCGAGATCCTGAACCTCTGCGTCGAGGCCGGTTACGTCGGCCGCACGACCGCCACGCCCAAGTGAGAGCGGTGCGGCCGCGATGCGCCGATTCGTCCTATAGGTCCGATAGAACGAATAGGACGGATAGGACCTACCTCAGATCCTGATCGGCACGCGCAAATCAAGCCTCGATAGCACGCCTTGGAGGGTCTCGAAGAATTTCTCGTTGTCGGGCCAGAGGATGCGGCCGTCCTGCGGCATCGGCGCGCCGATCCGCTCCAGAAAGCGAGACACCACCGCCTCGTCCACCTGCTTCGACCAGACCCCCAGCCCGAGCTTCTCGACGTACCGGGCATTGATGAGCTGCTCGTACTGCCCCACCAGAGGCAGCAGCAGCATCTTTTTGCGCAGGTACATACACTCGCTGATCAGCGAGTACCCGGCCGACGCGATGACGCCCCGCGCGACGCCAAGTCCGTGGCGAAACCTTCCGTCGAGGCTTCTTTGAAGACACAGTTCTTCCACTCAACGTTTTTGTTGAAGCCGTAGAGGTGGAACTTCTGCGGCGCGAAGCGGCCGAGCACATCGCGCCACCGGTCCTCGTGGGTGCCCGTGGTGGCATAGACCACGATGTGGCCGGCATCGGAGGGCGTGAGCTTGGCGATGGCGGGACGTACAACCGGCGGAGCCAGCACGGCCGCCGAGCTTCTCGACGGCGCCTGGAAGAAGTTGGTGATGACGTATGCCCGGGCGCCGAGGTAGTGGCATCGCACCACCACGGCGGCGCTCAACCGGCCCAAAACGTCCGTGAACCGATGATCGAGTCGGCACAGGGTCAGCAGGTGCTCGTTGTCGATGCTGATAAAGGGCACCCGGCGGCGCCAGGCCCACGAGGCGCTGAACGGCTCGAAATCCGTGACCACCAGGTCCGGCTGGAACGGTTCGCACACCCGTTCGAAGAATTCCCGATTGACGCGGTGGCCCTGGGGAAAGCGCGACAGATTCTTCCAGACGGTTGCCGCCGGCGCCACGTAGCCCTTGCGATAGTCGTAGGACAGGCCGAAGATTCCCTTGACCCGCTCGCCAAAGCAGGGTTGCAGGTATTGCAGTGCCCGCAGCGAGGCGGCGAAGAGCACCTCATGGCCGGCGTCGAGAAACCGCTGGCCGATCAGGTGCGTCCGGCTCGCGTGCCCGAACCCCTCCCCCGCCACCGCATAAACGATCCTGGCCATCCGGTCTTCTGCTCCTGCGCCGAAAAACAAACCAACCAAAGCGGCACAGTCTACCAGATTCCCGCCCGGCCGCCAGATGGAAACCGCCCGGCCAAGCTGTGACGCGTACGACAGAACATCAGCACTCAGATCGGGTGGCACGGCCAAACTTGTTTGACCGTGCTCCTACGCAAATATTCCGTGGCATAGGAAGACACGCTCAAGCTGCGCTTGGGCGTGCCACCCATCGCCAGCGGGGGATTGTCGCCAGATCGCTGTACTTGCGGGGCTGGGTGTCGTATTCGCCGAGCACCTCCGCCAGCTCGCCCACCCAGTAGAAGCTCCGCGCGCTTTCCTGCTGAGCCTGCTTCTGCATGGCGGCAGGTCCCTCGGCGGCCAGGAGATAGCGCAGGCCACAGGCGCGGTTGAGAGACTCATACATCATGGTCTTCCAGTCCGAGTAGGCCTGCTGGCGCATCTCGGCGGCCACGAAAGGGAAGATCTTCTCCCCAGGGCCTTTCATTTCCTTCGCAAACTGATCTACGAGAGCATTGGTATAGGAGTGGGTGAACTCGTGAACGACGATAGGGACAACCTCCGGCGGGAAGATAGGTTGCCCCTGGGAGTCGATCCTCCACACCCCGATCACAGAATACAGATCCTCCCGGCCGTCCGCTCTTTTCAGACGAGCGGCGTAGCTGGGGCCCCCGTTGAGCATGCCCAGGACCACGCGGAAGTCCGCGCCCTTCCTCGGACCGAAGAAACTGTCAAACCACTCCAGGTGACCCTGTTTGTCCAGCGTCTCCTGCATACGCCGGACCGCGACCTGGTACAGAGGCGCGTGCTTGTCGAGAAAAGTCTTCAAGTCGGTGTCCGCCACGAACGTGCGGGCCAGTGCCAGGAGTCCTTTCGCGGTCGCGGGGGTCCAGCGCGAGTCCATCGAATCCGGCAGCGGAGCGAGGGGAATCTTCTCCTCGAGAGAGACAGCGTCCGTCACGTGTACGGCCAGACCCATCGGGGCATTGAAGCTGATGCCCCGCGTCTGCCGGAGCTTCTTGGCCTGCTGCACGGCCGGATGGTCGTGAAACCGCCCGAAGTGATTGTCCACATCCTGGACATAGGACGGCACCCGGCCCTGGCTATATTCCGGATTGCCCGCCAGGCGAAAGAGAATAGACATCAACTCCACCCGGGGGTCCACGGAGACCGTGAAGGGACGAGCCGCTGATTTCTCCGTTGCCGCCGCACCAGCAACCGGCAACCACGCCACGGGACCAAGCCCCAAAACGAACATGACGCCTCCGAACACGGCCTTCTTCATGATATACCTCCCTATCTGCTCGGTCTCGAACGCGCTGTCGACACACCGTCACTCGCCGAAGGTCGCTAATCTGCGCCCATCATACAGGCGCCACACACGTCTGAGAAGTAGTCAAACCGAGCAGAATAAAGAACGCAGGACCCGCCGTAGACATGTTTTGACGAAAGTCCGCCGCCAGTTTGTCCGATGAGGAGGAGGGTGACGGTTCGGCGATCAGTAGTCCTTCATACCGCGCATCCACTGCGGCCAGTCCTCGGGCTGGACGCCGCCCCGGCTGGTCCACGCGCCGTTGACGTTGAAGGTGCGATTCCACTTCAACGTCCACAGTTCCTTCAGACCGACCCGTCGGACGGACCAGTCCAGAAACGCGCTGTTGACCGCGCCGCTGTGGCGGTTGAGACAGACCCGCCGCATCTCGTTGTTGCCCGCCAGATTCTCGGTCGCCCCGTCGTACGCAGGCGGCTGGTCCGTCGCGTAAGCCCAGACATCGTACCAGAAGCAATCGGTGAACACCGGGATGTTGTCCGCGGGTTTGACATCGACGCGCTTCCAGTAGTTTTCCGGATGGTTGGTGGTTTCCCGGTTGCAGAGCCACTCGTTGAACCCGTAGCTGCCGAGCTCGCCGTCGGAGAAGACACCCCAGGCGGCGAAGGGGTTGCGTCCGCCCGCCGAGAGCGGCTTGACCGCCATCGGGCACAGCCGCATATCCAGGTTCTTGTACTCCGTCCTTAGCACGGTGGGCCAGCGGCCCCCGCCTGACTGGCTTTCCCCGCCCGCGCCCGCGTGGAAATAGCCGCTGCGGTCGCTCGTGAACATCGACCAGATCAGGGTCCACTGGTGCAGACTCGACTGGCAGGTCACCGCCCGCGCCTGGTTCTGCGCCCGGCCCAGAGTCGGCATCAGGATGGCCATGAGCAAAGCGATGATACTGATGACGACCAGCAACTCGATCAGCGTGAATCCCCGGTGCTTGTGCATGGCGCTGTCCCCTTCTCTGCTTGACCGACCCAATGTATTTCCATCCTCCAGTGTACCGCTTCGCCCCTTGAAATCAACGCAGGCCGCCGGTTGCTCCAAGCGGGCCAGTGGGAATGGAAGGCGCGAAAATCGGTTGCGGTTGCGCGGCTCATGACGGTGGCGTCGTGCGTCCGGCGGCGGGAGCTACGTCATGTGGCGAGGGCGTCCCGCCCTTGCGCGGCGAGGCCATCCTGGCCTCGCGTTGGTCAGGTACGACGCCTCCGTCGCACCCGAAGAGCAAGGGCAAGATGCCCGCGCCACGGGTTGCGCACCTCCGGGACGATATCCTCGTGATTCTCGTGTGCGCGATCCACCAAATCCGTGTGATCGCCGCGGGGCGTGCCGCGTGCGCCATTCTCCCGTGCCGATAGAAACGCGCACCCATGCCCAGGCCTCATCGGTTCCAAAGCCCGCCACGGGGTCCCCTCGTTAGAGTTTGATTGAACGTCAAGCCTCTCAAGTCCGGAAATCCCCATGAGCGGAGGATGGCCCTTTTCCTGGCACTGTCTTCCCGGATAGCTACTTCCTTCGGCGATAATGGGCCGTCATGAATCCGTGCCACTTGCCGTCATCGCCCAGCACGTGCGAGGTCAGACACGCGATGGTCGTCGCTCCTGAATTCGATCACGTCCTTGTACTTGACGATCTTGGCCTCGACGGCCATATCGGGACCCTCGGTGTGGAGCGTCAGCGCCTTTTCGGTCGCATTCAGCACGCCGTCGTACACCCAAAGGTGGGTCATCATCGAGCCGATGAAGGTGCCGACGAACCGTCTCCTCTGGGGGTCATAGCCGAGCGTCATGATTGTGGTCGCGGGTCCGCCGTCGGGCATCTCGCCCTTTCCTTCGGCCAGAGTCCAGAGGCCGCCGAGCGAGCGGACGCTCTCGGTCCCATGGAACTTCATGGGCGGCTTGCCCGGCTCCATCGTCGCTTCGCCTTCGTACGTCCATTCGCCGACGAGCTTGTGCAGCCAGCGGTGTTCCTTCCGTGGTTCGGCCTTGATGACGGACTCCTGTTCCGGCGTGCAAGGAGCCTCACTTTCCTGCTTTTTGGATATTACTTCCGGCTTTGTTTGTGTCTTGGTTACGCTCATCGCCGTATCTCCTATCGCCTGTAATCTGCGTGTTCTCAGGCCAATCATGTGTAAGCCGACACTTATTTATACGAAACGAAACGTCCCGCGGGCCACAAAAGGCACGGGGATCGACCGCCGATGGAACAGATTCTGGGGATTCGTCGCCCCCGGTTACGGTGGTCGGGAACGGACGGGATGCTTCGCGCAGAACAAGGCCGATTGGCGGACGACGGCGCCTGCCCTGCTCCCCACTGGATCGAGGGCGGGCCTGCGGCGTCTTGGGCTGCCGGAAGGTCAGTGGCAGCGTCGCCTAGCCGCCCAGAAGAGCAGGCCAACCCCGGCCAGGGCCAGGACCACGCGCGTGGCGAGGAAGTTGGGGGTCAGGTAGTAGACCATCTCGCCGGTACCCAGGGCTCGCATCAGAATCTTGGGGTAGCTGAACAGGTAGCCGTTGCCGGAGAGGTCCAGCCACTGGGGCAGGTTCAGGTTCAGCACGCCCAGGAGAAAGACCACGGGGATAAGACCATAGGGAAGCCGGGCGTGGAGTTGACCCGCCGCCAGGGACAGGCCCAGGATGAAGAGCGCCGAGGGGAACAAGAACACGGCGAGAGGATTGAGGAACTCCTGGAAGGCGTAGAATCCAAATTGCCGGCCGTAGAAGACGAAGCTCCCGGCCACCATCAGGCCGGCGGTGAGCACGAAGGCCGCCGCGATGGCCGCCGTCTTGAGGCCGAGGTAGCCGGCGTTCGTGAGCGGGGTCGAGAGTACGATCCGCCGGACGGCACGCTCCTTCTCGGAGAACACGCCGGCGCACCAGAGCATCAGGACGATCAACAGCGGCGCGTTCATCAGCGTGAGGAATTGGGCATAGCTCACCCGCGAGTATGGGGCGGCACCATAGGTGCCCTCGATGATCAGACGGCCGAGAAAGTTCTGGCTGACCAGCATGATCAGCAGGAGAGAGTAGAGATAGGTCCGCGTCAAGAGAATGCGGCGGAGTTCCCAGCCAAGGGCGGCAAGCGTGTTCATGGTTGCTCCTGTAAGAATGGAACGATGGAATAATGGAATAGTGGAATGGTGGAATGGTGGGAAACAACCCCATGCTCTCGAACATTCTACGTCTTCCATCATTCCATCATTCCAATATTCCATTATTCCAACTCCACTATACCCGGTCCCATCACGGCCACGAAGCCGCTTCGGTCGAGCGTACGGCCCCGGTATTGACGAAAGACTTCGGCCAGCCGGGCCCGCACGGTCTCTTTGCCCAGGCGCTCCTCGGCCTCCAGCAGGCGGACCGGCAGCACGCTGTACGCCTCACCCTTCGCCAGTCCCAGGAGCAGCTTCTCGCGCAGGGCAGGTCTCATGCGTTCAAGTGCGGCGGGGTCTTTGCGCCAGTAGGCATACTGCCGCTGGGTAGCCGCGCCACGCCAGCCACGGGGGATGTTGTCCGTGAGCTGGGGCGGGAATCGCGCTGCCATATACTGATACGTGACGTACTCCGCCAGGCCCTCGGAGGACCAGGCACCGGAATCGTCGATGGCCACGCCCGAACCCCACCATTGATGGCCCAACTCGTGGGCGAGGATCTTCAGGTCGCGGAGGACGTAGCGCCAATCGGTGTTCGGATCGGGGACCTTGGCCCGATTCAGCAGGTACTCGGCCATCGTCACCACGTTCAGCGAGGCGTGGCCCCCCGGCTTGTAAACGGAGTTCTCCACGATCTTCAGCGGCATGTCGTCGAAGGGGAAGGGGCCGATCAGCTCCTGGTAGAACTTGAGAATGTCGCAGATGCGTTCTGTGACCTTCGCCGCGTGGATGTACGTCTCGTGCCGGGGGCTGAAGTAGAACTCGACCGTCGCACGCCCGACGTTGAAGGTTTCCCGCGTATACTCGGCGGCGAACAGGCCCAGCGCCAGTTGCGGGCAGGCGGCCGTGAAATGCCACGTCCGCATTTCTCCCGCGGCCGTGGTGGACTCCAAGCGGCCGGGCGTGACCACGGTCAGATACGCGGGGGCCGTCACGGAACCGGAAACCTGGATGGGCGTCCGCGCCTGCGTCAGCGGCTCGAAGAGCCAGTGACAGTTCTCCAGGAGATAGACGCTGCGGTCGGTGATGTAGCCGGGAAAGCCCCCCGGCACCGGGTAGCGAATCCGGCCGTGGTATTGCAGGTGGACCTCGGCCCGCGGTCCCTGGGGCAACTCGATCTTGATACGGTCGGTTTGGGGTACACGGCTCCACGGAGCCTCGGTTCCATTGATGGTCAGCGCGTCGATACGCAAGCCTCTATTCGTGATGAACTCCATTGGGGCCGGGGTGTGATCTTTGACAAATGAATACCGAACGTCAGCGGCCAGGCTCTTCGCCCGGGGCTGCAGCCGGGTGTGACATTCGACCGATTCCAGCCAGATCTGCTGAGCACGCGGCAGGTCCCGCCGACGTGCGCTATCGTTCAGGAACAGGTACGGCTCGCGGGTGTAGACCCAGGCCGTGACAGCCACTGCAACCAAAGCGGCGGCCGGTATAAGACCCCGACCCGTGTTCCGGAGTAACGCAGCGCGACGAGTGAAGCCTGGCAGCCGTCGGAACCAGAACGCCAGCAGCACGGCGCTGACCGTCACACAGAGCCAGAACAGGCGATTGTAGACCGCCAAGCGCCCGACCGGCTCGATGCCGCCAAAGTCCGAGTAGACCGAGGCAACGGTCTGGACCCACCGCAGGAGGTAGTTGCGGGCGGTGAAGCCGAAAAAGTAGAGGGTGCCGAACGTGAGAAAAGCGATATCGAGACTCTCGAACACCAGGTCCAATGCCGCCGCGATGAGCGTGGCAAACCAGATCGCCGGCAGCAGGATCAGCCCCATACTGAACAGGTACGGCGGCAGTTCCCACGGGGCGGCGGTCAGAAGGCGGTGCATCCCGAGCGCGGCCACGAGGCAAAGCGAAGCCGTCACCAGTCCGAGAAGGAGCAGGGCCACGATCCGGGCAGCGAGGACAGCGCCATACCCGGCCGCGGCGTCGATAATCGCCCGGCTCTGTTGCCGCCGGTCCCGGCTCAGGACCAGCAGCGTGAGCATGGCGAAGAGCGCCGCTCCCACATAGGCGCCGTACTGGGCAGCTCCCAACGACATCGTAAAGGACGTTCAGGCCCATGCCGTGGAATTGCAGATCATCGGAGCGGTCCACCGCCTGCATGCCGAAGATGGCCAGGGCGACCGTCAAGACCACGGCCAGCTTGGCGAACGTCGATCGCACCAGCAGCCGCAGCTCATTGCCTATCATAGTGACAGCATTCATTGGGCGGCTCCATTTCCCATGCAGTAGATGTAGGCGTCCTCCAGCGTGGGCGTGGCCGGCCGGCAACCTTGGGGCAGATCGTGCCCCACGATCCGGCAGGAGGCCCCCTGGGACGTGATGACCCGCCCGGTGATGCGGAACCGGCCGTCGAGGGCCGCCTCGCCCTCACCATGGACTTCGACCACGCCGACGTGGCCCTCCGCCCGCCGGACCAGCTCACTCGGCGTCCCGTCGAACCGGATACGGCCCTGGTGGAGCACGATCAGGCGGTTGCAGATCGATTCCACGTCCTCGATGATATGGGTCGACAGGATCACCAGCCGCCGGCCGGCGTCCCGCGAGAACAGGTTGCGAAAGCGGATGCGCTCCTCAGGGTCCAAGCCGACCGTGGGCTCGTCCACGATCAGCAGTTCCGGGTCACTGAGCAAGGCCTGGGCAATGCCCACCCGCTGCTTCTGGCCGCCGGAGAGAGTTCGGATCCGGTCGTCCGCCTTCTCGGCCAAGGCAGCGCGCTCGAGGCACGACTCGATCGCCCGGCGATGCGGCGTGGGCAGGCCCTTGAGACAGGCCATGTAATCAAGGAACTGGCGAACGGTCAGTTCCTCATACAGTCCGAAATCCTGTGGCAGATAGCCCAGCCTGCGCCGGAAAGCCTTGCCCTGCCGCTGGAGGTCTGTCCCATCGACCCGGATGCTCCCGGCCGAGGGCAGCATCTGGCCGACAAGAAGCTGCATCAACGTGGTTTTGCCGGCTCCATTGGGACCCACCAGCCCGACCATGCTGGGGCTCTCCAGGCTCAGGCCGATGCGGTCCAGCGCCCGGTGGTCCCGCCCGTACACCTTCTGCAAGTCGTCAATCTCAATGCGCATACGCAACTCCGATCTTGTGCGGCAGCTCTTGCTGCGGTCAACCAATGCCTGTATCCACGATAACTGTCGGTCCAGACCGCCAATCATCGCCGGAAATTTCGCATCGGCGGCTAAAAAATGCAACTTCCGGGGAACCCGTGCATTATCACACATGGAGACCGGCTCCGGAGCAGTGCGATGGCGGACAACGCATTAGAGTGCGGCGTGGAATCTCGGCCTGAGATCGTTGACGACGACGAAACCCTGGTTATCGCCGGAAATATCACAATGAGGGTCAAAAAATGCAACCTCTGGGGAACCAATGCATTATCATAAGTGGAGACCGGTTCCGGAGCAGTGCGATGGCGGACGACGCATTAGAGTACGACTTGGAATCTCGGCCCGAGACCGTTGATGACGACGAAACCCTGATTTCTGCGGCCCAGCGGGACACAGAGGCGGCGGGCAGGCTCTATGACAAGCACTACCACGAGGTCTTCGGCTATCTCTATCACTGCACTCTGGATTATGCCGCCACCGAGGACCTGACATCGAACGTCTTTCTCGCGGCCTTTCGGCACCTGGGGCGATTCCGCTGGCGGCAGATCCCCTTCCGGGCCTGGCTCTTCCGCATCGCCACGAACGAAGTGCGGATGTACTACCGCCGGCACCACTGTGCCAGAACCGGCAACCTTCAGGCGCAGCACGAAGACTCTGCCCCATCCGCGGATGAGGGTCCGGCGGCCGCCGAAGAATATCGCCTGCTGCACAATGCACTGCAGGAGCTACGCTTCAAGTACCGCACCGTGATCGTCCTGCGGTACTTCGAGAACAAAACGATGGCCCAGATCGCCGAGATCACCGGGGCCAGAGAGGGTACGGTCAAGTCCCAGTTGCATCGCGGGCTGGTCCAATTGCAGGAAATCCTGATTCATCGGGGTGTTCTGCCGGAATGACAGGAGACAGAATCATGGACAGAAACACGGAACAAGTCGAGCTGCACCTTCAGCGTGTTCGTGCGCCGGTGTGCCCATCCGATTCCCACCGGCAGCGGTTGCGCCAACAGGTTCTCGCAGCCATTGGGGGGAGACAGGTCGCGTCCGGGCGGGGAGGAATCCGGCGCATTGCGGCGGTGATCGCCCTGCTCGGCACCGGGGCCGCCGCGGCCGCAGTAGGCATGAAGATGCAGCAATACCACGTCGTGGGCAAAGTCCCCGGACACGGCTATGTGACCCAAAGCGAGGACGGGCAGGATACGATCACGATCAGCGGGGGGCCTGAGACCACGGAGGCACAGGCGGCGGAGTATGCCCAGGAGCTGGCTCTGCTGAAGCAGCAAGGCAAGAGGAAACTGGTGGGCGTGGTGGAACTGGCCGTGAATGGTCAACACGATGGGAGAGTGCTTTCGTACGAGTACCATCTCTCGAATGGTCAAACGAGATGGATGGGCGAGCGCGATCCGGAGGATAGCGGCCCGGGCACACTGCTGACTGAGCCGTGGGACCACCGCCGTCCCGCGCTCGACAAAGCCCGCGTCGTGGCCACCTATGACCGAACCGTGCAGGGCCGCGCCTTTTCCTTCAAGGCACGTCAGTTGAGCCTCAGCGATGGGAGGCAGGTTCTTTGGGCCGAGGGCAGCCCGAAGGAGAGAGAAAAGCCGCCGGGACCCGCGGACGAAGTCCTGTGGAGGCTGGAACTGTCCTTGGACATGCCGAATCCGACGCCGGGCGCACTGCAGTTGGCCGTCTTCAACGAAGATCCTCTGCTGGAATTCGTGCAGCGTCTGGAGCGGAATCGCGGGACCCGCGCCGCCTTCGTGAACGCGGCACCGGCCCAACAGCAAGACCAGGTGCGCAATGCCCAGATTTCGGTCGTCTGGGACCTGGCCTTTCGGAAGATCACCGGCGATGAAGTCTACCTGCTCACCCCGGCACCCCAAGGGTCACTCACGTTGTCCGCGAACAGTCCGGCCGGCAAGAAGTGGATCGCAACCAAGGTCGTGATGATCAACCAGAGGCCCATCTGCTGGTGCTTGCCGGTCCAGACCAAGGCAGGAAAAGAAATCCCCGTGGTGCTGAACGGAGAGAATATCCTCGATTTGACCGGCATCTACAACGAAATCGTGAATCGGCCACCTGATCGGCAATGAAGAGGGCGGGAAATTCTCGTGCGGCGGCGGTCTTTGCCGAGATCGTCGGGAACAAGATCGTGCCTCCGGAAGTAAAACGAGTTGAGCCAGGTCTTGAGGGTCGAATCAGGAAAGGAACCAGGATGAAACGTGCGGGTCTGTTGCTGATGATGGGTGTCGTGGCCGTTCTGGCGGCCCTCGCGGTGGGGGCCGTGGCGCCCGTGCCCGTGCCCAAGTCTTCTGAGATCGAGCAACTCCAGAAGGAGGTGGCGACCCTCCGCCAGCGGGTGGCCTCTCTGGAAGAGCGGTTGAAGGACGGCTCCGTGGTTGTCATCCCGAAGGAGGGCAGAAGCAGGCCGGACATCATCGACCCATATCCCGGCTCTCGCCGCGTGCCGCCTCACTGGAGGGCGTTCGAATTCAACGGCATGACGTACTACATCGTGCCCTGCGACAGCGCGTCGAAGTCCGCCGGCGAGGCCCCGAAGCTAGTCACGCCCGCCGATTCGTCGACGGCTCCGAAGACCGCAGACAATCAGTAGGCGCCACGCCGCAAATCGCCTCCTATGCGTCTCAGCCCAGAAGCCGTAGGAAGCGGGCGAAGGCACTGCCCGTCAGAGCGTTGACCCATCGCGTGTCCGCTGTGACCACAACCGTGCCAAGTTCTATCGCCAGGGCCAGATATAGGCTGTCATAAACGGGACGTTTGGTCGCGATGGCAAGTTCCAGCGCGGGGACAAGGAGGGGCCCACTATCGTGAATCTCCAAGGGCACAGACAGAAAACGCTCGATCGTTTGGAGAGCGTCAGCGGCGTCGAGCAGACCGCGGCTGTGCAGCTTCCAGACAAGGTTGCCCATTTCCGGACGAATCAGGTCCGGCGCGGCCAGATGATAGCGATCATCCAGCCATTGTAAGGCAACCAAGGCATCTGGCTCCGGTAGGAACCACTTGGCGGCGACGCTGGCATCCACGATCACGGTCTTCATCGTTGCCTATCCTCGCGGATCAGTTCGGTGCTGTCGGGGAACGGACGACCGGCCAGCTTCTGCTGCCATTGGCGGGCAAGCTCGCGGGCCTCGCGAAGACTCAAGCCCGCCGCCTGCGCGAGAATGAGCTTGGCTTCGCCTTGCAGACTGCGACCGTGCCGCCGGGCGCGTTCCTTCAGCCGTTTCACCGTCTCGTCGTCGAGATCACGTATCAATATCTGAGCCATACAATGTTCTCCACATATATGCTATCATAATGATAGCATAGAAAAGCACTGCTGTCAAGTTGGCGAAAACACGACAAGAGCAAATCCTCCTGCCTGAAGAAAGACGAGAAGGTTCTTGTGCCCCAGGCGGTGGTCTAATCGTGATAATAGGGAACGACGATCGTTGAAACGAGAATAACGGCGTTCGCGAATGTTCGAAGATGAGCTGCTCAAGCTGAGATTCAAGGCCGGCCGCCTCGAGGCGCTGCAGCGGATCTATCAGAAGTACCGTGACTATCTGCTGACGCTGGCGATGGCCTTGGTGAACGACGGCGCCACCGCCGAGGACGTCGTGCACGATGTGTTCGTCTCGTTCGCCCAGTCCGGCGCCAGGTTCCGCCTGTATGGCAACTTGCGCAGCTATCTGGCCACGTGCGTGGTCAACCGGGTCCGCGATCAGATGCGGGCGAGGAAACGCCGGGGCCGGACTCTCGACGAAGAGGCACCGCTGGAGTCGGACTTCGATCCGCCGGATACGCGGATTCTATCCGACGAGCAGTCGCGCCTGGTCGCTCGGGCCCTGGCCCGACTGCCGGACGAGCAACGGGAAGTGATCGCACTGCACCTGAACGGACAACTGAAGCTTCGGGAGATCGCACGGCTCCAGAATGTGCCGCTCACAACGGTGCGAGGTAGGTATCGGCATGGAATCGACAGACTGCGGTCGATCTTGAATGGGAGACTTTGACATGAGACCCGCAGAGAAAATAGAACGTTTTATCAGGCACATATCGTTCAGAGCCAGTCGCGCAATGGACGAGGATCTCTGGGCCAACATCGCCCGAGCCGGTGACGGCCGGACGGAAGAGTTGGCTCCAGACCGTACGGACATAAGGAGATTCATCATGAGAATGTCAACCACGCGAATCGCAATAGCCGCCCTGGTCTGCCTCGGCGCCGGAGCCATAACTGCTGTGGGTGTAAATATTGGAAAGGTCTATTACCGAGGCAAATCCGCTGACGGCACGGCCCACATTTTCTACAGCGAAGGTGGCCAAGGAGGGTTGGGCGAGGGCTTCATCACCATGGACGCCAACGGAGTGACTGATGTGGAGCAAACCCGAAGGGATCTGGAAGAGATGAAGATCCTGAGCCAACAGGGCAAGAAGGAGTTGCTCAAGGTCAAAGAAACGAGGATCGGTACCTATCGGCTGAAAACGCATGAGTACAGATATCAACTTTCGGACGGCCGAACCAAGGACATGGGGGAAGCTGCCGACGGCATGCCCGTGTATAGCCAGGAACAGTGGAAAGGATTCAGTCCACAGTTGAAAGAATCTCGCCGACTTCGGGAAGCAGGGCCGGGAGAGGACCTCGGCACACATGAGGAAACAGTGGAGGGCCGTGTCTTCTCCTTCAAACGGGAAAAGTACATCCTCGGCGACGGAAGCGAAGTGATCTGGTCCGTTGGCACGCCCAAAGACGGCCAATAGCCTCAAGATTGAATCCCCCCTCCGGACACAAAGGCCGGGCCTGATGGACCCGGCTTTTCTTTTACGCCGATGATACCGGACCCGATGCACAGCCCGCAGGTCCGCACATACAGGCGAGAAACCGCAGATTTCTTGTATTGGAACCGCCGGGGCATTCGTGATAATAGTGAAGAACGATCGTTCCGGAGTTTGCAGGGCGGCCGATGATCGAGGACGAACTACTGAAGCTGCGGTTCAAGCTCGGCAGCGAGGATGCGCTGCGGCGCATCTATGAGAAGTACCTCAACTACCTGCTCAGCGTGGCGATGGCGTTTCTCAACGATGCACAAGCGTCCGAAGACATTGTGCACGATGTTTTCGTCGCGCTGGCCCAATCGGCGGACACGTTCCGGCTGCGCGGCAACCTGCGGAGTTACCTCGCCACCTGCGTGGCCAACCGGGCCCGCGACCGGCTGCGTGAGGGAAGGCGTCAGGCAGACCACTTGGCGGCCCGTATCGGGCCGGAGCCGCAGTCCGAGCCGGCGGAAGATACGCTCCTCTGCGATGAGCGTGCCAAACAGGTCTACGAGGCCCTCGCGCAGCTTCCGGACGAGCAGCGGGAGACCATCGTCCTTCGCATCAAGGCCGACATGAGGTTCAAACAGATTGCGGAGATCCAGAACGCCTCGTATGTGGCCGTGCAGGCGCGGTACCGGCGGGGCATGGACAAGCTCCGCTCGATTCTGAACGGGAGACTCTGAAAATGAGGGCCCCAGATAACCCGAAGACGCGATTCGAAGAGCAGACTGTAAAGCGCCCGACGCGATGCGTCGGCGGCTGTGGCGGGACGTTGCCGCCGCACTGCACCAATCACCAGCAGCAGCGGGGACCGGCGGCCACTTCTCTGCAAGAAGAGTCATGATGAATAGTAAGATTGCCAAACTGGCCCTCGCCGCCCTGATCGGGGTCGGCGGCATCACGGCCGTGGTAGTGGGCGTAAACATCGGGCAGTACTATTCTGAAGGAAGCAGCCGGACGGAACCTATCGTTTCACGAGCGAACAGATCTCCGATGGGGGAACCTATCGAGACGCCAACGGCGTGGACCAACCCTTCATCACCCGGCGTACGACCTCCGTCGTGGTGGGCCCGGACCGTCCGGATGGCTCGCTCGATCCGTGGAGCAGACCCGCAAGGATCTGGAGGAAGTCGACCGTCTGCGTCAACAGGACCTCAGGTACTTGCGGGGTGTGATCGAGACGGAGACAAGTGGTGGTTTCCACAGGACTTTCCTGTACGACTACACCCTCTCGAACGGGCGAACCGTCTCCATGAACGAGGGCGATCCGGACCACAAGGAGGGGACACACCTGACCGCAGCCCAATGGGACGAATTGAACGAAATCCGACGGGCAGGGAAAGGGAAAGACGCCGGCACGGAGGAAAAGCAAGTCAAGGGCCGCCTGTTCTCCTTCCAACGGCAGCGGTTCGTCCTGAGCGACGGCACCGAGATCATCCAGTTCGAAGGCACGCCGAAAGACCACCAGTGATTGCGCTCGCACCTTCCGCCTTCCCCGGGCCGGGTCTGCATGATCCGGCCTTTTCTTTTGCGCGGATTATGTAAAATGGGTGGGCTCAGCCGTGATATGAGTGTGAGAACGCTCTTTCGACCCGGGTACGTGAGCGGATGATGATCGAGGATGAACTGCTGAAGTGGCGATTTCGGCGCGGCAGCCGGGAGGCGTTGGCCCGCATCTACGAGAAGTACGTCCACCTGCTGCTGAGCATCGCCCTGGGCCTCCTGAACGATCCACACGAAGCGGAGGATGTGGTCCAGGATGTGTTCGTCACGTTCGCCCAGGAGCCACAGGCTTCGGCCTGCGCGGCAGTCTCAAGGCTTATCTCGCGACGTGCGTGGTCAACCGGGCCCGGGACCGGGTGCGCAGCGAGCGGGTCCGACAACGCCTCGCGGACGGATGCACCACGACGCCCTTCGGGGCGGATGAGCCGGATCGGTCCCTCGTCTACAGCGAGCAGTGCGAGCGGCTCAGCCGGGCCTTGGCCGAACTGCCGTATGAGCAGCGCGAGGTCGTCGTCCTGAAGGTCAAGAACGGCCTGAAGCTCAAGGAGATCGCCCGGCTCCAGAACGTCTCGATCAGCACGGTGCACGGCCGGTACCGGTATGGCATGGACAAGCTCAGGACTCTTTTGAATGGTGAGATCTGACCATGAGAAACGAAGATAAGCTCGAAGACATCGTCAGGAAGGATTTGGACGTCCGTGCGAGCGACGGGACGTATGACCGCATGCGGGACATCGTTCTGAGCGCGCACGGACCCGCAAGGACAACCGAATCAGCGGCAACGCTGATCCTCAAAGGGAGAACGATTATGAGAAATCCAATCGCAAAACTGGCGGTCGGCGGCGGCGATCCTTGTCGCGATCGGCTTGGGAGTATGTGCATTCATCAGCACGGGCAGCCACTCCGGCGTGGTCTGGGCCCAGGTGGCCGAGAGGGTGGACGCCAGCCAGGGATTCAGCTACCGGACGCAGACCATCCAGAGCCAAGCGAACTGGGATCGGCCGCTGGAGCGGTCCACGAGACCTACGATGTCCCCCGTACGGCATGCGAACGGAAGGAATCGAGGGATACACGCGATTGACTCGTATCTCAGCTACGAAGAGGGTACGCAGGTGAGCCTACTTCACAACATGAAGCGCGTACACGCAACGGACCCTGCCTCCCCGGCCCGCCGGCGCCGAAGTCGAGTTGCCTGCCGGCGCCATGCCCAGGGCCACGATCCGGCAATTCACCTCCGGCAACTACAAGACAGTGGGCCGACGGATGATCGATGGCGTGGAGGCCGAAGGCATTGAGACCCACGATTCCGGCGGGGTTTTGGGGCAACTTCCAGGTCGATAGCCGACACGTCGCAACTATGGGTCAGTGTCGAAACGGGCTATCCGATCCTGATCGAAAGCAATGTCATCGGTAACAACGGCACTCTGCAGATCAAGACGATCATGGATCAGTTCCAGTGGGATGTCGAGTTCGATCCCGGCGAGTTCAAGACCGTGATCCCTCCCGACTACGAACCGCTGGAAATTCAGATGGAAGAGGGAGGAGCCCCGGTACGTGTGCAGTCGAGGGTCCGTGACCCGACGGCGGCATGCAGTTGGTCGAGACCCGGACATGCAAGCCGGGTGCCGGAGCACGACCACATGCAACCCAAGGTTCTGGACGCCAAGTTTCGATAGAGAACAAGCGGAGAAGCAGAACGACATTTAGGGAGAATCGTCATGAACAAGCCTATAGTCAGATCCGCGACCGTAGCAGCGGTTATCGCATGCTAACGTTGGGGCTGTTCCCACTCGTCGCGCCGCACCAATCCGGCGTCGTCCGGGCCCAGGAGAAGAAGGCGAAGGAAGACAAGAAAGAGGAAAAGAAGCAGGAAGGAGGTCCTGCCAGGGGTTCACGGCACGCCAGCGGCAGACCCAAAGCCATCCGTCGCCTACCAGATGGAAATGGAGACAATTCGTGAATGCCCCCAGCACGGAGTCCGGGAGGACAGCTATGTTCCGGCAAGCTCATCAGTTCCAGGTACGTCAATTATGCCGACGGCACGACCATCTCCCTGCTTCATGGGTAAAGATGTGCATCCGTCGAAATCTGCCCCAAGATTTCTCCTCCCGCTCGAACAGACCGAGGACCCCAGGCCCAGGCTCAAGAAAGCCCTGGCCGGCGAGCACAAGAAACTCGGCCGCCGGACGATCGACGGGGTCGAAGCCGAAGGGATCGAGGTCCCCGATGTCGGCACGAGGCGTGAACGCGAGCTTCAAGATCGATAGCGTGCGTCACGCAGTTCTGGTCCAGCGTGGCGACCGGATGCCCGGTCCTCGTGGAGCACAAGCCGTGGTCGGCAACAACGGCGCGCTACGGATGACGAGAGACCACCGATCAGTTCCGCTGGGATGTCCCATTGATCCGAACGACTTCAAGGCCAAGATTCCACCCGACTACCAACTTATCGATCAGCAGCAACCAGGACAAGGGGGCGGGGGATTCGGTCGGGGTGCGGGGATGGGCTCCGCCGGGCCGCCGAAGTCCGGACAGAAGAGCACGTAGGTAGAGCCCCCATAGGTACCCACCAAGACATACATTCCCACACGAGGCCGGGCCAGCGGAGCCTGGCCTTCTTGATGCGCTCCACGTTCATAGTGACGGCGTAGGGGCAACCCCCTGTGGTTGCCCTCCCCGATGCGCAGCGGCGCCGAGGGTGAGGATGGGCAGGCACGGGGGCCTGCCCCTACGGACACGCCCTGACGAAAAAAGCCGTTTCTACATAATAAAGCCCCCGGGCCGGACGTGCTATTATATGAGAATGATCATTCTTCAGATGGTGTGAGCGACCCGAATGCTCGAAGACGAATGGCTCAAATGGAAGCTCCGACGCGGCAGCCCGGAGCGCCCTGGCACGGGTCTACGAGAAGTACGTCGATGCGATGCTGACCCTGGCGATGGGTCTGCTGGATCAGTCGGGCCGCCGCCGAGGACGTGGTGCAGGACGTGTTCCTCTCCTTCGCCCGGTCGGCCAAGGACCTGAGGGCGAGAGGCAGCCTGCGCAGCTACCTGGCGACCTGTGTCCTGAATCGCGTGCGGGACAGCCGCCGGCAACGGCAGCGGCAGGCCCGGCGGGATGCGGGACTTGGTGCTCCGAACGAAGCACCGAGTCCGGAGCGGGCGGCGATCCTCGTGGAGGAAACCGCCCGGCTCAACCAGGCGGTCGCCGAGCTTCCGGAGGAGCAACGCGAGGTCGTGCTGCTGCGGCTCAAGGCGAACCTGAAGTTCCGGGACATCGCCAGGCTGCAGCAGACCTCCATCAACACGGTCCTGGGCCGGTATCGCTACGGCCTGGACCGACTGCGGTCCCTGTTGAACGGTGAGGTGGAACCATGAGATCGAGAAAAGCCGTCGCGGAAACGATTCGACGAAAGCTGAATTTCGTCGTCGATCCGCCGTTGCGGGACCAACTGCTCGCCCGCGCCCTGCAGGAACAGGAACAATCCTGCAAAACGGAACCGGCTCAGACAGAGCCAGCTCATAAGGAGAATGATCATGAAGATTCTCGCTGACCAGAATAGCGGTCGCCGCCCTGATCGGCATCGTGGTGCCGCGGCGTCGGCGTGCAGGAATTTTCGATTTCTTCAAGACCGTGAGAGTGAACATCACGGTGATGAGTGGGCCGAGGTGGCCGAGAAGCGTGGAATGCCAGCCAGAGGCGGTCGATCTTCCGCGGTGAGAGACGGCCGGCAAGAAGGATCTCCAACGAGCGATTGGCCCAACGGCTACTGGACCATCGATCCGCCCGCTCGCCCGCTCGCACCGTCACTCGGGTGGGATGACCCCGAAACAGGTCCCGGGACGTTGACCCGTGAACAGCACGGAGGAAATGCGTCCCCTTTTGGACGAGGTCATGGGAGAACGTTTCACGATGGCATCGTACCGGCGGCAACCATCTGTATGTTACCGACAGCGGAAAGGAGATCCCCATCCAGGGGGCAGGTCGTCACGGCCCAGGCCATGATCGACCGAAATCCCCGTCACCCTCGCCGATGGAACCTCACGTCGGCCAAGTGACGGCCACCGAGGAGAGCCCCCTCGCGGAATCGGCGTCTGCGAGCCCAGAGGCCTCCCCGAACGATCTGCGGGAAATTGCCTCCCTCAGAGAGCAGAACCAGAGGCGGATCTGGGGTCAGCGGGAATCAACGCCCACGGCGAAGCGGACATGCGGGTCACGTGTCGCCGGGAAGCCGACGGCCGAGCAACTGGCAGAAGAGCCGGAGGCAAATCGTTCCGTGAGCGCCGTCGAAAGGCAGGAGGCAATCCAGGCGCGGAACGCCAAGTCCGGACAGGATCTGGGTACCTACGAGGAGGAGGGGAGGAGCTCACTCGTGTTCCACCGGCAGCGGCTCGTCCTCAACGACGACACGGAGCTCATCTGGTCCTCCGGCAAGCCAAGGCAACGAGTCGTCTCACGTCCCTCTACGCGACGATCAGCTGAGGCCGCTCTCGCCTTGTCATTTGAGCCACTGACACCGCGACTTCCCGGCCCCCCGCACTCATTCTGAGAACACCATAGAATAAAATGCCTTCCCGCGCGTAGTATAGGGTGAGAATGATCGTTCTTGAGACCGCGTGAGCAGGCAGCCGATGTTCGACGACCAACTGCTAAAGTGGAAGTTCAAACGGGGCAGCGACGAGGCGTTGACGCTCATCTATGAGAAGTACCTCGACTCGATGCTGACCCTGGCCATGGGCCTGCTCAACGACGCGGCAGCCGCGGAGGACGTGGTGCAGGATGTCTTCGTCGCCTTCGCCCAGTCCCGGCGCCACTTCCAGATGTGGGGCAGCCTCAGCGGCTACCTGGCCACCAGCGTGGTCAACCGCGTCCGGGACTACAGAGGCGACGGCGCAGACAGGCGGGCCGAGACGCAGGAGTTCGCGTTGTCGACGGAGCCGCCGGGCCCCGAGCAGGCCGTGATCCTGACGGAGCAAGCGAAGCTCCTCGCGCGGGCGGTCGCCGAGTTGCCCGAGGAGCAGCGGGAAGTCGTGCTGCTGCGACTGAAGCGGATATGAAGTTCCGGGACATCGCGAAACTGCAGCAGACATCCATCAACACCGTTCTGAGCCGGTACCGGTACGGCCTGGAGAGACTGCGGTCCATGCTGGACGGCGAGGTGGAAAAATGAAACCGCTGCGAACCATCGAAGAGGCCATCCGAAACAAGTTTCACGTCGCCGCCGGGCCGGCCCTGCACGACCGAGTGCTCGCCCACGTCCGGCAGGCAGACGCGCAGTCCAAGGAATCCCCGCCGGCCCGCAACGGGCCGAGCATAAGGAGAACAATCATGAAAAGTCCCAATATGAAATGGGCCGTCGCCGCGGCGGCCGTCGTCGCGGTCGGCACGGGATTGATCGGCATATGGCACAATGGCGGGCCGGCGGCGTATGCCTTCGCGCAGACCGTCGAAGCCATGCAAGGCAAACGCTCGTTTCACATCCAAACCTACTTCCAACAGCGCCGCCACGACGAGTTCTGGGCCGAATTCGACAAACAAGGGAACCTGCTTCGCTTTCGGCAGGAGGAGGACGGAGGTCCCAAGGGTCCGCTGATCACGATATGGGAAAACGGCATCCTGAACCGGTATTACCCCGCTCCACGGAACCTGCGCCGTATTCGCGGCTGCCCAACACCGAGCACCGGGTTGGAGGGACTGGAGGAAATCGACCCCGAGACGATCGTGCAGGAGATCGATACCCTCGTCAAGGCGGGCCAGGCCGTCCTGGAGACCGACCCGCTCGCGCGGTACGCGAAGCTGATGACCCTCCGTGTGACTCACAAGCAGAAGGACCTCGAACAGGTCCTGGTGGTCAATCCGGTCACGAAGTTCGTCGTGCGCGTCGACGATTACTGGGGTCGAAGGAAGGAGAGGTCACCCACCACGGCATGGAGGTGCTGGAATACAATGAGACGATGGACCCCAGGCTCTTCGTGCCGGATTTCCCGAAGGACGCCATCCTCATGGACCAGGTGACGCAAGAGGTCGGTATGGCCCAGGGCGACAAGACTGGCAAAGAGGTCGCGGTGGAGGTCGTCCGCCAAGCCCTGGAAGCCTGGGCCAGGGGGACTACGCCAGGGCCGGCAAGCTCTTCGGGGGCGTGCCGCCCCAATGGTTCGCCAAGTCCGCGACCTGCGGCCGGTGCGCATCATCTCCATCGGAGAGGCACAGGAGAACAGGGAATGGGCCCCCATACTGGGTCCCGTGTCAGTACGAGGTCGAGCGTGACGGCCGGAGGAGCACCATAACCCGGGCCTGGCTGATTCGCAGCGTCGCCGGCCAGCCAGGCCGCTGGTACGTGTCCGTTCTTTCCGTACGACGAGGCAGCGGCCAACGTGGAGTATCTCGACTCGAAAGCACGGATCGCGGCCTGGGCCAAGGGCAGCTCAGTGACGAGGAAGTGGCGGTGGACGCTGGTCCGCCAGTTCTTCGCGTCCCTCCAGGCCGGCGACTATGACGCAGCGGGTAGACTGGTTCCCCCCGGCGCCGCCGCACGTGTGAAGGAGCACCTCAGCACCGTCAAGATCCTGCGGATCGTCTCCATCGGGCCGGCGACTCCCGTTCCCGGGGCGAGGAACAAAACGCTGGCGGTGCCCTGCACGATCGAGTACGAAGAAAACGGCCAGAAGAAGTCGGTAATGCTCAAGGCGGTGATCGTCCAGCAGGCGGGCCGCTGGGTACTTCAGGATCTGGACGATTAACCCCCCTTCCGCCGACCATGTCATCACCCCAGGCCAAGCCCTACGCGGCTTGGCCTCTTCTTTTGCGGCCCCGACAGAATGGATGCCGCGATACTAAAACCGGGCCTCTCGGTGTGCTATAAGAGAAGAAAGATCTTTCTGTGGTTCGATGCGTTCGATGATGGAAGACCGGATACTGCTCTGGAAGTTCAAACGCGGCAGCCAAGATGCCCTGCGGCGGGTCTACGAGAAGTACAGGACCGACCTGCTGAAGCTGGCGGTCTCGCTGGTCACGGATGTCAACACCGCCGAGGATATCGTTCAGGATGTCTTCGTGAGCTTCGCCCAGTCGGCGGCCAGAAGATCGGCCTCGCCGGCGATCTGAGGAAGTACCTGGTGACCTGCGTCGCCAACCGGATTCGCAATCGCCGGCGGGATCAGCAGAGGCACGAGGCCATCGGTCTCGATGGTGCGGACAGCCTGGTTTGCGGTTCCCGACGGCCGGAGCAGTGGGCCATCTTGAATGAAGAGCTTCAGTCGCTGAGCCGGGCGCTGGCCCAGATACCCTATGAGCAGCGTGAAGTGGTCAACCTCTATATGCAGGGCGGCCTGACGTTCCGCCAGATCGCCCGGATTCAGAACGCGTCGATCAACACGGTCCAAGGCCGATACCGGTACGGCATGGCCAAATTACGATCCCTATTGAACGGCGAGTTGAACCATGAAGCCGGAGCATGACATACGACAGTTCTTCCGAAAAGCGGCGGCCAACACCGATCCCGCGATGGACCAGAGGGTCCTCGCGAGGGTTCTGGCCGCCCAGGAAACCGCAAGACCAGACGACTCGGTCCCGAACCGGTCGAGCGTAAGGAGTACGATCATGAAAAGCCCAATCACAAAAGTAGCCATCGCCGCGGCGGTCCTCGTCGCGGTGGTCATCGGCATCAGCCATCTCGGCGGCTCCCCCACAGGAGTCGCCTGGGGTGAAGTCGCCAGAAAGGTCGAGGCCAGCCGAGGCGTCGTCTATCGCCATATGGAGTCCCGCTCAGATTCGAATTACTCCATGCACTACCTATCCGGCACCCACTCCCGAACGGATAAGTACGAAGCAGGAAAGATCGCCGTCTCCCACTATCTCGACTTCGAAGCCATGACTGCCTCGAGCGTTTATCATGCGCACAAACACTACTGGCGCGATGCGCCGCTGGACAAACAGAATGCGCAGGCACACGACAGAATGTTGGACCCCAAGTGGCTGGTCCAGTCGATGCTGTCCTGTGAGCATCGCACGCTCGGCCGGAAAACAATCGAAGGGATTCTGTGCGAAGGTCTTGAGACAACCGATCCGGTGCTCTTCGGCAACGATCTTCGCGTCCCCACCAGCGATATCACCATGCATCTGCAACTATGGGTCAACGTGGAAACGGACTACCCTGTGCTGTGTGAGGGAAATGCGACCGTCCAGATTGACGGGAATGCGCAAACCAAGCAGTGGGTGATGGACCAGTTCCAATGGGATGTGCCGTTGGATCCCAGCACCTTCGAGCCGAACATCCCGCCGGACTACACGCAGATATGATAGCACACAAGCAGAGGCGGTGTGCCGCAGGCCGGGCCCGTATGACTCGGCCTTTTCTTTTGCGCGGAGAAAATCCGCCGGGGATATACTAAACTCGCACTTCGGGCGTGGTACATGGTGAAAGCGGCCGTTTCCGAGCCTGTGAGTGGGCGACGATGCTGGAAGACGAATGGCTCAAGTGGAAGTTCCGGCGGGGCAGCCGAGAGGCGCTGGCGCGGATTTACGAGAAGTACCTCGACCCGATGCTGACCCTGGCGATCGGTCTGCTGAACAACACGGCAGAGGCGGAGGATGTCGTGCACGATGTCTTCGTCTCGTTCGCGAAGTCGGCCGGCGACTTTCGCGTGCGGGGCAGCTTGAGCGGCTATCTGGCCACCAGCGTCGTCAACCGCGTGCGGGATTATCAGAGGCGCCGGTGCCGGCAGGCGGTCGGTTCGGACCGCGGGTCGAGCCCGGTCCGCGCCCTGGCGGCGCCCGACGATCTGGTGATCTTCACCGAGCAGGCCGGCCGGCTCAACCAGGCCGTGGCCCAGTTGCCCGAAGAGCAGCGGGAAGTCGTGCTGCTGCGGCTCACGGCGGACATGAAGTTCCGGGACATCGCCAAACTGCAGCAGGTCTCCCTCAACTACGGTTCAGGGCCGGTACCGGTACGGCCTGGACAAGCTGCGGTCGGTGCTCAACGGCGAGGTGGACGAATGAAACCGAAGAAGAAAGTGGAAGACACGATCCGAGAGAAGCTGCGGTTCACCGCCGCCCGACGCTCCGCGACCGCTGGCTGACGGATGTCCTGGACGCACAGGAACAAGGCCAAGGAATACGACCGGCTCTTCACGAGCCTGCCATAGGGAGAACGATCATGAGAAGTCCATCGTCAGATTGACCTCCGTCGCGGCCGTGATCGCCGTGGCGGTGCTGTCGCTCATCTTCTGGGGCAGGCTCAGCACGCCTGCCTACGCCCTCGAGCAGACCGTCGAAGCCCTCCAGAACGTCCGTTTCCTGCACATCATCGGGACGCGATGAAACGGGTCGAGTCAAGGACGAACGGTGGATCGAGATCGGTACGGACGGCTGGCAGGTGCGCTATCGACAGGAGAACCCCCGGTGCTCCTCGCGGTCCAGCGGCGACAACCAGCCCTCGGCCCCAATGATGATCCGTCCCTTGTCAGAATGGCCGTCGGAAGACGGCAATCCACAGCCCTGTATCGCCATGACAAGAAGGCCGTGATCATCTATGACCGCAACGAGATGCAGTTCCAATGGGTCGGCCAACTGGGCGAAGCCTTCGAGAACCTGCCGTCCAGGAAGGCAAGATCCTCGAGGAGAAGGATCAGTACAAAGGCCGCCGAGCTCACAAGGTGTGGTGGCCGTACCTGAGTGCGGAATGCTACGTCGATCCGCGAACCAAACTGCCCCTCGCGATCGGAGATTCGCGAGCTGAGCTACGAGGAGCCGCCGGCGGGGACATTTCGAGATCGTCACGCCGGACGGGTACGCCGTCGTGGACAAGCGTCCCAGGTGCGGTCTACCGGCCCCGTGCCGGACTGGCTCCTGGCGGAAGAGCAAGCCCAGGCCGAGAGGAACAGGAGTCTTTCCAACGGGGGCAATCAGCCCTGGTCAAGGCCGACTATGCCGAGGCTGCCAGGCAGCTCGAAGCAGGCGGCTCGGCGTCGACAGTTGGGCCACCTTCTGGCTCGGCAAAGCCTACTATGAGCCTGGGTCAGTATGACCTGGCGATCCAGTACTTCGCTGCCAGATGGCTCAAGAAAATCGGCGGCGACAGAAGCCCGTGCCCTACTGCAACTACGCCCGGGGCTTGGCCTATGCCCGCGCGCGGCAACCTCGAGGCCGGCGAGGCAGATTTCGAGGCGTGCTCTGCCGGCGATGATCCGGACGCTGCGGCATTCCCTCAGGCGGGAGATGTTCGAGTATGCGGACGACCCGAGAATCCGCACCGGCCGGCCTTGGCCGAGCGACCAGGAAATCGTGATCAAGATGATCAACCGCCTGCGGATCATCTCGGGCCAGAACTTCGGCTACGATCCCAGCGGCACGCCCCAGCAGAACGAAGCGGCGCATCGCCGCCTGGGAACAGTGGTTCAAGAACGGCGGCCAGATCAAGTTCACGCCGGACGCGAAGTTGCTCCCGGTGCCGGCCGCGGATAAACCGTGACGTTGCGCCGGTGGATATCCGAACGGCATGGAAATGGCGATAAGGCCGGGCCCTCGTGACCCGGCCTTCTTCATTGCGGGTGTGTGGTTACTAGGGACATACCCCGGTTAGGCCCGGGAGATGGGGCCCCTCCCAAGAGGACCAAGAGAAGAGGCGGTTCAGGGGGCGGGAATGTTGGGACCTTTCCACGCACAGGGAGCCGCGGAATCGGACGCGTCGGTCCATCTGTGAGTAAGATCACACGTGCCCGGAACCAGAAGAGACCGGGCACCAGCGGAGGAGGCCGGAATCAAGAAGGCGAAGCCCTGAATCGGACTCCTTCCGTAGGAATCCGCCTATGGGCCGTCTTCCAAAGGGGTTCGGCCCATGAACCGCCTCCGGACAACGTCGCAAATGCACGCGACGTTGTTGGGATGCTGGACCGGCGGCGGGTACGTGCATAGCGTCTACGCCCCTGAACCGCCCTTGGGCGCAGGTTCGCGGGTGTGGCGTTGAAGTGTGAGGGAACCACCGTTGTGTGCGAAGCGGGGGGCCGTATTCATCAGCGTTAATCTGTGGTTTCCCATCTCCGTACCCTCCGTGCCTGGGTTCCCAAACGCATAATTCCGCGTTTGGGGGCCCTCTCCGTGGTGAAAAAGGCAGTAGTCGGTAGTCAGTACTCGGTAGGCGGTCTGTCTTCCTGGCCCGCTCCGCCCTCCGGCCTACTGCCTCCGCGCACCGTTTGTGCAACAGTTGAAAAGGTAAAACACCCCGCGTGCGAAAAATTCGTTATTCCTTTGGGAGCAAGGAGTTGCGCCGTTTTCGGGCGTTGTCTGCACACAGAATTCCGGCGTGATTCGTGCAACACGGCCCCAGAGAGAGGGAGGCGGTGATTTATGATTGCCGCGCTTCGCTCGCAATGACATGCTGATGAATTATGATCTGAAAGCGAAAGGAAGAGAGGTGGGGACGCGGGACGCGGGGTTTTGTACAAACAAACCCAATTCTTCGATTCCGGATCATGTCATTGCGAGCAAAGCGCGGCAATCTGCATTGCGGATTGCAGACAGAGTGGCGGCCCGACCGCCCAGTCTGCGGCCTGCCGTCTCCGGCCCACGCGGGCCGTCTGTACAAACAAACCCAATTGCCCGGAGCCTCGGGAAGAGGCAAGTACTGTGTGGGAAAAGAGTTATGGTGAATCAGACATGGGCGGGACTTCGGCAAAACAAAGCCACTTCGCGGCGACGCCGCGTGGGGCGAGGTTCCGGGGACGCGGGACTGGGGTTCTCCTTTCACCCTCGAGCCCGCCGGCCTCGCCCCTGCCAAGCCGATCGTGCAAAACAAACCCGATTCCCGGCGGGACCGGGGGCGATGGTGCGAAACAAAGCCAATTGCCCGAAGCGGGGCACCGAGGCGGTGTCCGCCCCGGGCCGACGCGATGGATCTGGAATCCGCCACCGCATACCGGCCGCACCCGTCCGCAAGGCACCGCCTCTTTTGTTTGGTGGATGTGGTCCCGCGTGGTAAAATGGATGAATCAGGGCACGTACCTGCTCACTCGGAGTGAGATTTCTCCCATGGTTGAGGGTAGTCCATGAGGTACTCACAGAAGTCGATGGTCGCGTCCGCAAAGCGAGACAGTCGGCCCGATCCGCAAGGCCGCCGGGCCTGGGCCGTATTCGCGTGTCTGCTCCTGTCGGCCACGTCCGGCCGGGCGGCGATCACCATCGACGGCGTCGCGGACAAGAAGGTCTACGCGGACCGCGTCTCGTTCACGGTCCGCTCGGAGGCGGGTTTCGACTACACGGCTGACATTGAACGGCCGCCCAGTGGCGGTGGACGTTCGCACGGAGGTCAACGAGCCGGAATACTACGAGCTGAATGTGCTCAAGGTGAGAAAGTCCTCGCGAACCGAAGAGAGCCGGCTGGTCCGCTTCATCGTCCGGGCGAGCGACCGGGGCAACTCCGAGTGGGGCCTGCCGCGCTGGACCCCCTACCCGACGATCGACTCCGCCGCCGCGGAGTTCGCGGGCGCCCGGCTCGTGATCGTCACGCCTGCCCAGTACCCCACCGGCCTGGAAATCCCCGTCATCGCCCGAGTCGAGGATGCGTCGGGTCATCGCGTCGGCGTCAACGGCGTCGTCACGGCCGCCGGCTTCGAGAGATCACCCGCTGCAGCTTCTGCGCGGCGTCGGATCGGTCTTTCTGCCGGCCGCCGGCAAGCCGGGTACCATCTCCTACACCGCGGGATTCACTCGCTGGCAACTCCCAAGAAGATCGTGATTGAGAATTCCACCAACTGGCGGACTGGTGTCGGCGAATCACCAGCTCCACCGATTGGGGCGAGAATGCGCGGATTCGCATCGCGCCGGGACTGCCGGCGCAGTGCGGATCGCCGCCGGCGCCACGCTGACCATCGGCAGCGGCAGCGTGATCGTGGTCGATCCCGGCGTCGAGATCGCCGTCGAGGGCCGCCTCGTGGTCAACGGGACCGTGGAGCGGCCCGTCGTCTTCACCTGCCGGGACAGGAAGATCCCCTGGGGTGGATTCGTCTTCGAGAAAAGCACGTCGCGCGGGGAATTCACCGGCACGATCCTCACCGGCAGCGGCGCCGATCCGAGCTGGTTCGACAACAATCCCGGCCACGGCAGCAGCCACCGCCACGAGCAGTGCCTGCTCTACCTCTCCAACGGGGCGAACGTGACGCTGACGGACTGCTGGCTCGTGGAGAACCACGGCCAGGCCGGACACGGCGAAGACGGCTTACCTGACCATGACGCGCTGCCTTGTCCAGAAGTGCATCACGGCCGGCCAGTACAACGGCGGCGGCCGTGACTCTGGACGACTGCGCCCTGATCGAGTTCCCCTCGGCGACCGCCCCCTATGCCGACGACGACAACGACGGCCTCTACCTGACGGGCGGCGTCCACTCGCTCACGGACTGCCTCGATCGGCTGGTCGCTGGACGACGGCGATCGACGCGGGGGCAGCGGCGCCGGCTCGGTGACGGTCCGCCACTGCTGGTTCGAATCCTCGTATCACGAGGCGTATGGCCTGGTCGGGCACGCAGATGCGCACGGCAATCGATTCCGTCGCCCTCAACTGCGGCCAGGGGTATCGAGTGCGGCTACGAGGCCCCGGACGTGAACACCGTCCACTGCCTGAGCACGGCCAACCTCGTCGGCGCCCGCTTCGGCGACAACTACGACTGGACCTACAACGGCTTCCTGAACGGTCCGCGACTCGCTGCTGCTGTTCAACCACCGGGACATCTGGGGCCGGGCCTGGGACGACTGGACCGTTCACCTCACGCAAATGGACATTCAGGACAACTACGTCACCATCCCCGACGGCGATTTCCCCAACAATCGCCTCTGGAATCCGCAGGCCGACCCGAATCAACTGGACAAGCTGAAGCCCTTCCTGCCCACGCCGGCCGACACCGTGGGCATCGGCATCGCGACGCTCACCGACGCCCTCGATCCCACCGTCGCGGCGAAAGGCATCCCCGTCCGCCTGAGCACCTTCACGACGAAGGAGGTCAGCGTCGACTACACCATCGGCACGGGGAACACGCAGGTATCCGAAGGCACGCTGCACTTCATCCCGGGCGAGACGGTCCAGTTCATTCCCTTCGCGCTTCCTTCCGCCGGAAAGGCGATCTCGGTCTCGATTACGCTGGGCAATCCCATCAACGCCGAATTGACCGGACATCAGCAAATCACTTGCCAGCCCGCCAAGTGAGCATTCGTGGCATCGGCATCTTGCCGATGATTCATGGGCTGGAAGCCCATGCCACTTTTCGCGCGAGTAAAACCCCACGCGAGCGTGTTACATAAGAGCAAAGGGATCGATCCGTAAGACCGAGGGACATGACCCGTGCTGGAAGACAGATCTCTCATCTGGAAACTGCGGCAGGGAAGCAGCGAAGCACTGTGCCGGATTTACGAGAAATACCGAGACGATCTTCTCCGGCTGGCGGTATCGTTGTCGAATGACACCACCGCAGCCGAAGACATCGTGCAGGATGTGTTTGTCTCGTTCATCCGCCAGGCGCGGCAGTTCCAGCTTACCGGCTCGCTGAAGAGCTATCTGGCCACGTGCGTTGCCCACCGGGCCAGGAATGTCAACCGGGCCCAGCATGTGCGGAGGGTCGTCCCGCTCGACGAAGCTGGGGATGTGGCGACGGAATCCTGGCGGCCGGACCAGTGGATCGTGTGCAGCGAGGAGTTGCGGCAGATGGCCGGTGCCTTGGCGCTGTTGCCCGATGCGTAACGGGAAGTCATTACCCTGCACCTGCAAGGCGGGATGAAGTTCCGCGAGATTGCCGAATTCCAGCACGTGCCGCTCAAGACGGCCCTGAGCCGCTACCGCGGCGGACTTCTGAAGCTGCGTTCATTGTTGAACAGCGAGGTACCAGAATGCGATCGCTAAGACAGATCAAGAAGGCGATAAGCCACGCGCGAGTCGACTCGAAGCCCCAGGCCGACCAAGCGGTTCTTCGACACCTCCTCGCGGAGTTCGCGACCGTTGCAGAAGATGCGTCCCCGCCGCACGAGAACGAAACGCTGTCAGCCGCCGATCTGTTGACCGTGGGATGCCTCAATGCGGCGTTTCGCCGCGGCGGCCTGGAGGCGGTCGAGCAGCAATGCGAAATGGCGGCACAGAGACTGGGCATCTGCCCCCGTAGGGTTACGGTCGAAGAATTGATCCAAGAATGCAGCGCATGAAAGGACGAGAACATGAAGACACAATCGCAACGGGGCGGATGGACGGAGAATGCGGCTCTGGTCTACTATCAGGCCTTTCTGCTCTATGAGAAGCCGGAGGACACGCTGAAGCAGATGCTCGGCGAGTTTCGGGCCGGCGAGATCGGCTCCAATGAGGCTATCCGCGCGTACATCGAGAAGAATCGGCGTGTGATCGAGTATGCTATAAAGGCCGCGAGCGTGCTGCACTGCGACTGGGGTTATGACTACTCCGAGGGAATCGATCTGACGCTGCCGAATCTCTTTCCCGTCAGGCACCTGGCCTGGCTGCTGTCGACCGAAGTGCGGTTGCTGGCCGAGCAGGGCGACTATCGCACCGCGTTGGATCGCTGCGTGACCATGCACAAAATGGCGCTGCACGCCGTGGACAAGCCACTGACGACATACCTGGTTGGGATATCAGTGGGCGCCGTGGCCAACCGCGCGATCCAGGCGGTGCTGGCCACCATGCCGGGTGATGTCGATGCGCTCCAGCGGCTGAAGGTCCAACTGGGTCAGGTCCAGGATGCGTTTCCGCCGTTCGACGGCGCCGTGGCACAGGAGGGCCAGATCTGGACCGCCATCACGCATAAGGAGAAGGCTCAGGCGGCCCTGCTGGTGCTGGGACAGGATGATGAGAAATTCGCCGTCAGTCTGCATGGGCAGCGAATCGAGGCGGGGGACGAGGCCTTCTTCGAGAGAAACCGGACCTATTGGCTCCAGGCCATCGCCGGACTAGTTGAGGTGTTAAAGTCCGGACAGCCCTATCCGCAAATCTATGCGCAGCTTGGCGAGTTGGAACGGAAACAGCAATTGGAGTCTGTGGATAATCCCGACGCCACCTTCACCGAAATCCTGCTGCCGGCGGCGCATCGGGTATATCTGCTGACCACCAGGTTCCAGACCCACTTCAACGCGGTTCGGGCCGCGATCGACCTCTACCTCATCAAGGCCCAGACGGGGACGTTGCCCGACACCCTCCCCGCCGGTACGCCGCTCGACCTGTACAGCGGCCAGCCCTTCGAATACGAGAGGGCCCCGGACCACTTCACCCTGCGCTGCCGCGCCAAGGAGGACCCCGTGGACGCCGGGGTCAAGCAGTATGAGTTCAAGCTCAAAACATGATGGCACAACCATCTCCTTTTGGTCTTTGTCTCTCACGAGGCTGCCTCTACAATCGGGCTTGCCCGAAGGATGAGAATCAATGTTCAGGACCAACCTACAATGTACAGAGGGAAGATGGACGATGCGAAATCGAACCGACTGTGACCACCGGCGCGAGTCCGCGGCCATACGGGAGACATCCGCCGGACGCTGGAGCTGGAGGCCTGCCGCATGCTTGTTTCTGATATGGGTTGGCTGGGGGCCAGGGTCCGGGCTCTGGGCGCAAGCCTCAAAGGCAGGCACACGGTTGGAGGCGCGTGTCGTTGACGATGGCTCCGGGGAACCGCTCGCGGCACGGGTTGCTATCATGAATCCCGACGGCAAGTTCGTGGAGGTCGAGGGGCGGCACGAGCACGTGCAGTATCTGGGTAGACGGTGGTGCTACGTGGATGGATCTTTCGCCCTGACGGTTCCGGAGGGGGGAGTCCAGTTGGAAATCCGCCGGGGGTTCGAGACGCGGCCCCTGTCCGCCACGATCGCGGGCAATGCCTCCGGCAAGAGCGTCCAGAGGACTTTCCGGTTGCGCCGCTGGATCGACACGCGCCGCCAGGGATACGCCAACGACGAGGACCGCCGCGAAGCCCGCCGGGCCGCTGAGGAAGCCCTGCGTTTCTACGAGGGTCTGTGAGATTCTGTTGTCGGGATCGAGGTGGACCTATACCATGTGGGGGCAACGAGCAATGGTTGGTCCAGTAAGGAGTCTCGGCATGAAGGCACATGGATTGGTCCTGCTATTTGTGGTTTCCTTCGTTCTGGCTGGCGGCTGCATCACGAAAGTCGATCACGGCAGAGGCACAGTGATTATCGCAGGCGAGATGAAGCAATGGCACGACATCGTCCTGACCTTCGACGGCCCCCAGGCGGAGGAAGCGGGCGAGCCGAATCCGTTCCTCGATTACCGGCTGGATGTGACGTTCGTCCAGGGCCAGAAGCAGTACGTGGTGCCGGGCTACTACGCGGCGGACGGCAACTGCCGGCCAGACCGGAGCCACCGCCGGCAACAAATGGCAGGTCCACTTCCTGCCGCCGGAGCCGGGCGACGTGGACGTACACCGTCTCGTTCCGAACGGGGACGGACGTGGCCATCGATGGCGGCGACGGGGTCCCGGTTGCCCCGGCGGATGGGATGACGGGGACGATTGCCGATCGGGCCGACGGACAAGACCGGGCGGGACTTCCGCGCCCAGGGACTGCTGCGGTACACCGGCCAGCGGTACCTGCAGTTCGCCCACACCGGGACGTACTTCATCAAAGGCGGGGCCGACAGCCCGGAGAACTTCCTCGGCTATGCGGACTTCGACCAGACGTACGACACCGCCGAGCTCAAGCGCACGGGCGAGGCGGCCGGCGAGAAGTTCATCCATCACTACCAGCCCCACCTCGGGGACTGGCGGCCCGGCGATCCGACCTGGCAGGGCGACAAGGGCAAGGGCATCATCGGCGCCCTGAACTACCTGGCCTCCAAGGGCATGAACAGCGTCTACTTCCTCACCTACAACATCGACGGCGGCGACGGCAAGGACGTCTGGCCCTGGACCGGCCCCACGGAGAAGCTCCGCTTCGATTGCAGCAAGCTGGCCCAGTGGGAGATCGTGTTCTCGCACATGGACAAGCTCGGCCTGGCGCTGCACGTTGTCACGCAGGAGACGGAGAACGACCAGGGCTCTCGACGACGGCGAGCTGGGCCGGCAGCGAAAGCTCTACTACCGCGAGCTGATCGCGCGATTCGCCCACCACCCGGCACTGGTCTGGAACCTGGGCGAGGAGAACACGAACACCACCGAGCAGCTCAAGGCCTTCGCCAAGTACATCCACGACTTGGACCCCTACGATCATCCGGTCGTCTGCCACACCTTTCCCGGCAAGTATGACGAGGTCTACGGCCCCCTGCTCGGCTACGAGCACTTCGAGGGCCCCTCGCTCCAGACGAACGACACCCACCGCCAGACCATGAAATGGATCGATCTATCCGCCCAAGCCGGACGGCCGTGGTTCGTCTGCCTCGATGAGATCGGCCCGTCCCACACCGGCGTCAAGCCCGATAATGACGACTTCTGGCACGATGAGGCGCCGAGCCCAACACCTGTGGGGCAACCTGATGGCCGGCGGCGCCGGCTGCGAATGGTACTTCGGCTACAACTTCCCCAACAACGACCTCAACTGCGAGAACTGGCGCAGCCGCGACCACCTGTGGGATATGACGCGCTACGCCCTGGAGTTCTTCCACGACTACCTGCCGTTTGCGAAGATGAGCCATCACGATGAGCTGACCTCCGCGCCGGACGATTACTGCTTCGCCGATCCCGGCCAAGTCTACGCGATCTACCTGCCGGCCGGGGGCACGACCGACCTCGACGTGGGCAACGCCACCGCGACGTTCCTGATCCGCTGGTTCAATCCGCGGGCCGGCGGCCCCTTGCAGACGGGCACGCTCGCTTCGGCCTCCGGCCCCGGCAAAGTCAATATCGGCCAGCCGCCGACGGATACGGACCGCGATTGGGTGGCCCTGGTAAGGCGTCCTGAGCAATAAGCAGCCCCGATTGCTCCGTAAAATACCTATTGCAAATCGCGCCACCCGCTTTATAATGCCCTCTCGTCAAAATCCCAGTTTGCGCGGAATCAAGAGAAGATATTCGTGGAGACGATACCCATGGAACAGACTGCCGAATTACAGGTTAACCTGTTTCGGGAGCAAGTACCCTCGATCGAAGAGACTCGAACGCTGTCTCATCTGGTTCATGCGAGCGAGGTGAATCAGCAGCGGTTCGCGGAGCAGGTGGAGCACAATCTGAGCAGCACCGGCGCGGTAGCCGTGCTGGAGACCGGGATCGGCCTTTTCATCCTCGGCCGATACAAAGAGGCAGTGGAGAAACTGCAAAAAGGCCAGGAGTGCAAAGAGAAGTACATGTACCTGGCTTTTGCCCTAGCGGCAGGCGAAGAGATTCGATGAGGCGATCCAGAACCTGCAGAAGGCGAAGGATCACGGCGCGGAGGCCCTGAACGTCAGTCTGGAAAAGGCGGCCACGTACCGGCACGCGGGCAACCTGGAGGCGGCGACCAAGGAAATCCAGGCCTGCACCAACTTCCAGAACGTCAGCGCGGAGTACCACTATCAGTTGGCCCGCCTGCAGGAGACCCAAGGCGAGTACGATACGGCCATCACCAACTACAAGAAGGCTCTGGAACTGGCCCCCGGGCACCAACGAGCCCTGTTCCACCTGGCCTACCGGTACGATTTGTCCGGCCACGAGGATGAGGCGATCGCATACTACCAGCAGGTGGCCGCCAGTTCGCCGGTCTACGTCAGCGCCCTGCTGAATCTGGCGGTGCTCTACGAGGATCGGGGCGAGTTCGAAAGGGCCAGCGCCTGCGTCGATAAGGTCCTCGAATCCCACCCCAACCACCCGCGCGCCAATCTTTTCCACAAAGACGTGGAAAGCTCCAAGACCATGTTCTACGACGAGGAGAAGGAAAAGAAAAAGAGCCGCAAGAACCAGATCCTCGAGACGCCGATCTCCGATTTCGAGCTGTCGGTCCGCAGCCGCAACTGCCTGCGCAAGATGAACCTGCGCACGCTGGGCGACCTGCTCAATATCACCGAGGCGGAGCTGCTCTCCTATAAGAACTTCGGCGAAACGTCCCTGCGGGAGATCAAGGCCGTCCTGGAACAGAAAGGACTGCATCTGGGCCAGGCGCTGGAAGACAAGCAGCTTCAGCCGGATGAGCCGGAGGTGCAGGGCACACCCGAAGACCGGGGCATGCTCAACAAGTCCGTGGACGATCTGCAATTGTCGGTCCGAGCCCGTAAGTGCCTGCAAAAGCTGAACATACGAACGCTGGGCGAGCTGACCCGCACCACGGATGCCGAGCTGCTCGGCTGCAAGAACTTCGGGGTCACCAGCCTCAACGAGATCAAGCGGATGCTGACCACTTTCGGTCTGGCTTTGCGGAGTCTGGACTGAGCCGGGCGCTTGTGTTGAATGTCTGTGCCGAACGCCGATAAGCCGCTGCCCGACCCTCCCGATCCCGGGATAGAGGACGAAGAGCAGAAGACAGAGGAAGCCCCGGTGGATGTCCCCCCTCCCCCGGAAGGGCCGTGCGAGAATGCACGACCTGCTCTGCCTGCGCCGTCGGGCGTCTTTCCCGCGAGAAGTGTTCTCCGCCGCCCGCTCCCCATCCTGATAGGCAGCGCCGCGGTGTTTCTCTGCTTGGCCGGCATAATCGTTCTCCTGCGCAGTTGCGAGCACCGTCAGACTATCCGCCCGACGCCCCAAATGGGCATCGAATCCCGGTTCTGGGTCCGCGTGCGGTTGTTGAACAACATTGCGGAGTGCACCTTCGAGGTTCCCTCGGCGTTCCGGATCGCGCCCACCGACCCCGGCCCAGAGCCCCAGACCGGAGCTGCGGCGCTGGAGCCGCTTCAAAGTCCGGCCAGAATCGCCCTTGTCGGCGGCCAGCTCATGCTCGGCGAGACGCCCCTGACAGGCAAGGAAGTCGTGTTCAGCCCGGAGAAACCATACATTTTCGGGCTCAACGGGCACAAGTACCGCGGCAGGCTGAAGCTGATCGTCAATCGGGAGGGCCGGTCATTCGACGCCATCAACCTGGTCCCCCTGGAGCCGTACGTGGCGGGCGTCATCGGGGAGGAGATGCCTTACTACTGGGAGACCGAGGCCCTGCGGGCTCAGGCCATCGCGGCACGCACCTACTGCCTGTTCATCAAGAACCGCTTCGGGACCAATCGCAGCTACGACGTCAGCCGGACGCAGTCCAGCCAAGTCTACGGCGGCATCGGCGCCGAGTCCTCGCAGATCTGGGACGCCGTGAACAGCACGTGCGGACAAGTCCTGATGGCGCCGGAACTTATGGCAGACAAGGAAGAGATTTCAGATTTGAGATTGCAGAGCGCGGATTCCACCGGTGACAGAGTCCACAATTCGTAATCGCCGATCCGCAACTCCGCGGACTGTTCCCGGCGTACTACAGCTCCGCCTGCGGCGGGCATACGAGCAGTAGTCAAGAGGTCTTCGGCGACTCGTTTGGCCCGCTCAAGGCTGTTCCGTGTCCGTACTGCAAGGATGTGGCCAAGCTGGCGCTGTTCTACTGGCCCATGGCCACTTTCGACCGCGAGACGGTCGCGAAGCACCTGCTCCAGAAGTATCCCAAGCTCGACGCGCTGGGGCAAATCTCCGAGATCGCGGCCAGCGTCGAGAGCTGTTACGGGCCGTTCTCCCGGTTGGCACGGATTCGGCTCACCGGCACCACCGGCAAAACGGACACGCTTCGCGCCGAGGATCTGCGGCTGGCCCTCGACCCGAGCGGCCTCAAGATCAAGAGCGCATGCCTGTCAGATCGTCCCCTGGGGCGACGGCTGGGCCTTCGTCTCGGGCCGCGGCTGGGGCCACGGCGTCGGGATGTGCCAGCACGGGGCCGAAGGAATGGCCAGACTCGGCAGCGATGCGGAAGCGATCCTGCAATATTACTACCCCGGCGCGAAGATTGTGAACGTCTACTGAGGAGAAGCAACAGGACCCATAGGACTGATAGGACTTATGGGACGTATGAACTGATTTCCTATGGCGTGTTTCGAAGTCATCAGCACTGATTCGCATAGCGCGGCACGGCGTGGCGTTCTGACGACCGCGCACGGGCTCGTCCAGACGCCGGCGTTCATGCCGGTCGGGACCGCCGGAGCAGTCAAGGGGATCACGCCCGAATACCTGGAGGCGTCCGGGGCCGAGATCATTCTGGCCAATACCTACCACTTGATGCTCCGGCCCGGCGTCGAGGTCGTGCAAAGCCTCGGCGGACTGCACCGCCTGATGGCTTGGGACCGGCCGATCCTGACCGACAGCGGCGGCTACCAGGTCTTCTCGCTCGGCGAGTTGACCAAGATCGACGATGAGGGTGTCGAATTCGCCAGCCACATCGACGGGGCCCGCGTCCGCCTGAATGCCGAGATCGCCACCGAGATCCAATACCGGATGGGCAGCGATATCATCATGTGCTTCGACGAGTGTACCCCCCTGCCGGCGGACACCGCCAGACTTCAGCGGGCGGCGGACCGGACCATCGAATGGGCAAGACGGTGCAAGGCTTCGCAGTTCGCGGATTCGCGGATTCGCAGTCGACCAGCAGGCAACTGCTCAACTGATCAATCTGCAACCGACAACTGCTCTTCGGCATTGTCCAGGGCGGGACCGATCTCGATCTTCGCCGCCGGTGTGCCGAGCAGATCGTCGAGATCGGGCTTCGACGGGTATGCGCTCGGCGGCCTGAGCGTCGGCGAGGGCCACGAGGAGATGATCAAGACGGTCCGGTACACCGCCCCGCTGCTGCCGGCGGACCGGCCGCGCTACCTGATGGGCGTCGGCATGCCGGCGGACATCCTCGCGGCGGTCCTGGCCGGCGTGGACATGTTCGACTGCGTCCTGCCGACGCGAAACGGACGCAACGCCTTCGCCTTCCTGCCGGGCGGCGCCCTGCGGCTGCGCAACAGCACGCACATCGACTCCACGGAGCCGATCCAGCCGGGCTGCGACTGCTACTGCTGCCGGCACTTCACCCGCGGGGCCATCCGGCACTTCTTCAACTGCGACGAGATGCTGGGGCCGATCCTGCTGTCCATCCATAACCTGAGATTCTATCAGAGGCTTATGGCCGAGATTCGGATGCACATCGAGCGGGGCGACTTCGGTATTTGGGCGATCCAAGAGCTCGAAAGATACGTAGAGACCGATAAGCGACAGTAGATTGAGGCGGCTCACCGGGCGTATCTCGGTCCCAGGCTTGGCCATCCAACCATTCTGAAGGCCCAATTTTCATTTGCGTTTGACATTTTCGCCTTCTTGATATAGTCTGTCTCGATTCTCTGTCGCCCAAGGAAAGGAGCGCCTAATGGACAGTTTGTGGATACTCGCGCAGGCGGGCTCCCAGGAGGCCCCGTCGCGGATTGGCTCGGAGCCGGTGGGCACTGACGGCCAATCCACGACGCAGGTGCCCGGCAGCCCCAATACAGGGCCCGACGGGACCACCGGGGGCGCCCCGGCACGGTCGGGGAACCCCTACACCATGCTGCTGATGATGGTGGCGGTCTTCGTGGTCATGTACATGCTGCTGCTGCGCGGCCCGCGCAAGCAACAGCAGCAGCAAAAGCAGATGGTCCAGTCGCTCAAGAAGAACGACCGGGTCCGCACGATCGGCGGCATCTACGGGACCGTCATGGATGTCAAGGGCGATGAGGTCGTTCTGAAGATTGACGAGGCGACGAACACCAAGATTCACGTGAGCGTGTCGGCCATCGGCAAGAACCTCTCCCAAGAGGGCGGCAAAGAGTAAGAATTTACAATTTATGATTTGCGATTTATGATTTGTGATTCGGAGTCGAAGACCTGCCCACTCAGCCGTCTTTCTTCGCCGATCGCAATCTTCATAAGATCGTAAATCATAAATCATAAATCATAAATTCTACAGGAAAGTGCTATGAGCAGAAATCTGGTGCCGAAGTTCATTCTGATCGTCGTCCTGGTGGTTCTGGCCGTGCTGGCCCTCTATCCACCCAGCCGCACGCTGAAACCCGGAATCGATCTGGCCGGCGGAACCAGCTTGATCTACGCCATCAACACGGAGGGCTTGACCGCCGCGGAGGAAACGGGTTTGGCCCAGAAGATGATCCAGGTCCTGCGCCGGCGTATCGACCCGGCCAACATCCAGAACCTCGTCTGGCGCCCCCTGGGCAACACGCGGTTCGAGATCCAGATGCCGCTGGCCAGCAAGGAGACGCAGGACAAGCGGGATGAATACCTGGCGGCGATGGATAACCTGCTCGCCAAGAACATCAACCCGGCCACGATCATGCGCGCCCTGAAGCTGCCGGCGGAGCAACGCAAGGCGGAACTGGCGAGCTTCGCCCAGAACGATCCGAACCACCTGGCGATCCTCAATACGCTGGCCTCGATCCACGACGAGCGACAGCAGTTGCAGCAGGAGCGCGACACGCTGACGAAGGAGACCCAGGCCCTGGCGGAGAAGATGAAGACGGCCGGTCTCGATGTCAGCCGCATCGACGCCAACCGCCGGGACTGGGCCAAGCTCAACGAGGAGGCCCTGACCAAGGCGGTGACCGACTTCCTCGGCGACAAGCAGACGGAGCCGCAGAATCTGGCGTCCGTGCAAACCTACGTCCGCACGCCACGCCAAGCTGGCGGATGCCATCAACAAGCTGACGGCCCCCGGCGGGGTCAATGAGAAGTACGACGACAGCAGCCGAAGCAACTGGACCAGCTCAGCATCACGCGCGAGCGGATCATCTACGTGGCGGAACTGCCCGCGAAGACTACGCAGCGCATCGAGCAACTCGCCAAGCTCGAAGTCGCAGTATCCGGATCGCGTCCCGGAGATCGACCGTGTCCTGGCCGCCTACGATGCCTATCGGCCGTTCCAGGGCCGGTTGGACGATCCGGCGGACCTGCGCCGCATGCTCAAGGGCGCCGGCATTCTCGAATTCCGAATTCTGCCGACGACGGACCGGCCGGAACTCAGCGCCGCCGAGATCCAGCGGTACCTCGAAGCCCTGGTATCGAAGGGCCCCAAGGCCGCTTCAGACACTCAGTATATCTGGGTGGAGATCGAAAACTACCAGGAGTGGCACAATCCCACCACGGTTGTGGGCCAGTTCGGCGACAAGTACTACGTCCTGGCCAGCAACCGGCTGCCGGACGAAGCCTTGCTCCACGGCGCCAGCACCCGCGAATGGAAGCTCGAAAGCTCCCATCCCACCTCGGACGACATCGGACGCCGCGCCATCGGTTTCAACCTCGACCTGCGCGGCGGCGACCTCTTCTATAACGTCACCAGCAAGAACCAGAACCGGCCGTTGGCCATCGTCCTCGACGACAAGGCGATTTCGGCGCCCAACATCAACAGCCCGATCCGCGATCGCGGCATCATCCAGGGCAACTTCACGCCCGACCCAGGTCAGCGACATGGTGGATAAGCTCAACGCCGGCTCGCTGCCCGCCCGGCTGATCGAACAGCCGATCTCGGAACGCGTGATCGGCCCCTCGATCGGTGCGGATAACGTCCACCGCGGCATCGTGTCGGGCCTGATCGGCATCGCCCTGGTCATTGTCTTCATGCTCGTCTACTACATGGTCGGCGGCAGCGTCGCCGACGTGGCCATGCTCATGAACCTGCTGTTCACGCTGGCCATCATGGCCCTTCTGCGGGCCACGTTCACGCTGTCCGGTATCGCCAGCACGATCCTGACGATCGGCATGAGCGTCGACGCCAACGTGCTGATCTTCGAGAGAATCCGCGAGGAACAGGAGAAGGGCATCGGTCTGGCGACCGCCATCCGCAACGGCTACCAGCGGGCGTTCAGCGCGATTTTCGACTCGAACCTGACGACGATCCTGGCCGCCGGCATTCTGTACTACGTAGGTACGGAGGATTTGAAGGGGTTCGCGATCGTTCTGATCCTCGGCCTGCTCGCGAACTTGTTCACGGCCGTGTTCGCGACCCGTGTCGATCCTCGAATACCTGGTCTCCAAGCGGATCATCAAGAACCGCCTGATGATGCTGCGTCTCATCCACGTGCCGCACATCAACTGGATGCGTCTGCGGCCGGTCTTCTTCGCGATCTCGGGCACGCTCATCATCGGCGGCCTGACGATCTTCTTCCTGCGCGACAAGTCCAAGTTCGGCATCGAGTTCACCGGCGGGACCAGCGTCCAGATCGCCCTCAAGGAGGGAACATCCCTCACCCGCCAGGAGGCGCAGGATCGAATGGACCAGATCGGCAGCAAGCTGAACAACGCGGATCTGAGGTCCGCCAGCGTCTACAGCGTGGGGGCCCCGGTCGGGCAGACGCCCGGGGGCGAGAAGATCTACGACCAGTATGAGATCACGACGATGGCCACCAACAAACTGCAAACAACGCTGACCCTCGCCGCGAGTGATACGTCGACGGCTGATAGCGTCGCCGCCGCCCTTCGCAAGACTCAGTCCGAGATGCGCCAGGACCTGGGCGATTTCACGGTCACACCCAGCGGCACGGGAACGTTCCTGCTCACCAATACCCATGTCAATCCGCCTCTGGTCCGCAGCGTGCTGACCAAGGCCTTCCCCCAGGCGCAGATCTCCGAGCCCAAGCTGGAAGACGTGGTTTCCGACGCGATCCGGCAGGCCTTCGAAGGACAACTGGCCCTCCAGCAGAACCTCCGGCCCACGATCGCTTCCGCCGAGAAAGTCACCGAGCAGACCATCGAGACCTACCCCGAGCTGGCGCCGTATGCCGGCGGACTCAAGATCGAGGTCACGCTGGGGACTCCGGCTTCGCTCCAGGAAATCGATCAGCGGCTCAAGGACCTGGAGTTCCGGCCGGACACGCAGGACCTGGTCTCCTACACGTACGGTGTCTTCGCGCCGGGTCTGAAGCCGGCGGAGGCCACCCAGCCGCTCAAGGCTTTCACGTTCGTCAGCATGGAGCCTGAAGCCGGGCTGCGGGAGATCAGTGAACAGGAATGGATGCAGTTCGTCGATAACGAGAAGAGCCGCGTCCTCCAGGCCGCCGAGCGCGAGACCTCGCTGCCGCGCGTGACCCGGATCGACCCCTTCATCACGTCGGAAGCCAAGACCCGAGCCCTGGTGGCCGGGGTGCTGGCCGTGCTGGCGATGGGCGCCTACGTCTGGTTCCGCTGGGGCGATGCCCGCTACGGATTCGGGGCCATCGTCACGCTGATCCACGACTCCTCCGTCTCGATCGGCTTGATCAGCGCCTGCACCTTCCTGGCGGCGACGCCGATCGGGGCGGCCCTGCTGATCGGAGATTTCAAGATCGATCTGGTCATGATCGCCGCGATCCTCACCCTCATCGGGTATTCGATCAACGACACGGTCGTGATTTACGACCGTATCCGCGAGAACCGCACGCGCCGGGGCGGAAGAGAGTTGATGATCTCCGCGGACATCATCAATGACGGCATCAACCAGACCCTCTCCCGAACCCTGGTCACGGGCTTCACCACCCTGATGGTGCTGGCAGTTCTCTACATTTTCGGCGGTGAAGGATTGCGGGGCTTCAGCTTTGCCATGCTGACCGGTATCATCATAGGTACCTACTCGTCCGTGGCGATTTCAGCGCCCGTCCTGCTGCTGTGGCGGAAGTACGAGCAGGCCTCGGCGGCGCGGCAGGTCACCAAACAGGCACAGGCTAAGACGGCGTGATCTTTCTTGGAGCACGGATTCGCGGTGGGCCGAGATTATCACATGGGGCTGGTCGCGGGCTCGATTCTGGCCGGTGTCGCCCTCCTCTGGGTGGCGACCCGGCCCGGTCTGGCTCCCCGGCCCCAGCCGGTACAATCCTCACCGCAGGGCAGTCGTGACCTTCCGGGGGCGAGTGGTCCTGTGACCGCGCCGGATGGCGGCTCGGCGGCGCGAGCCGACAGGGCAAGACCCGGTGAGCAAGAAACGGAAGAGCGACCGACCAGCCAATCCGGCTTCCATCCTCCGTCTGCTATCCTCCGGGATCTGTCCTCCGGCTCGCCCAACCTGCCCGGCCGCCAGAAGACCGAACCGGCCCAGGCAACCAGGTCCCACGTCGTCCGCTCGGGCGAGACCCTGTCCAGCATCGCGCAGCAGTACTACGGGTCCGCCAACGATTGGCGCAAGATCCTCACGGCCAACGAGAAGACCATCAAGGACGCGAACAAGATCGCGCCGGGCACCAAGCTGATCATCCCGGAGTGATGGCACACGGACAGGCACGGATGCAGGCGTCCGTGTGGGTCCGTGAAAGTCCGTGTCCAATCATATGGATTCGGAAGAGTTCGTGCGCGGCAGCGGCTTTGTCATCCGGAGTCGCAGCCGAAGGATCTGGCCACCGAATGGGACGTTCCTCTCCTCCGCAGCCCAGATCCTTCACTCCGCTGCGCTCCGTTCAGAGCTTGCCCTGAGCGCAGTGAAGGGATGACAAACAGGGTGCGAGAATTGATCCGAATCCGTATCAGGCGATTTCTGCGGCCGCATCCCGGTCCACGAGCCATGTCATTTTGTCGAGGACGGGCCACAGCACGTGAATGGGGTATCTCACCTCGTCGGGCTCGCTCGTGAGCACTTCCCGGAGTGTCTGCGCCTTCTCCGGGCCGGAGACCAGGACCACCAGGCGCCGGGCCGCCAAAAGAACCGGATGCGTCAGGGTGATCCGGTTCCTCGTCGTGTCGTCCATGACGTACACGACGCACGCCAGATCGTGTGTGTCGAAGGTCGCATACGAGTTCGGAAAGAGCGATCCGGTGTGTCCATCGCCGCCCATGCCGAGGACAATGAGATCGAACTCGGGGACTTCGCCTTTCGCCAGGTCGAAGACCTCGCGGATCGTTCGCTCATAGGCGCGAGCGGCCTCGCTGATATCCTCGTATTCCGTCGGGATGCGATGGATGTTGGCCGGCGGGATGCTCACGTTGTCCAGGAAGGTGTCGGCGGCCAGCTTGTAGTTGCTCGCCTCGGAATCGGGTGGAACGTATCGCTCATCCACCCAGAAGATGTGAATCTGGTCCCACGGCAGGGATTTCGCTTCCGGCGTGCCGGCGAGCAATCGGAAGAACCGCGCGGGCGTGTGCCCGCCGGAGATGGCGGTATAGAACACCCCCCGCGCATCAATCGCCTCGTGGGCGGCCGCGATGAACAATTGCACAGTCCGGTGGGCAAGATCCTCCGCGTCCGAAGCCACCTCGATATTGTACTTCACCGTCATCTCCATACTCGCACCACCCCCAAGAAAGATATGCTCCCCTGCCGCCGCAGCGCGGTTCGCCGCGTGCCGCTCCATTATGGTCTTCCGGCAACGCGGAATGCCAGCAGGATTTGCCTATGCTCCCTCCTCCGGATCGTCCGGCATGTCGCGGGCCGGGTTAGCCGTTGCTCTCTTTCGGGCTCGCCTCCGGGACCGGCACAGTGGATGGACCGCTGTCAGGGATTTGCTGATCGGTCCCGGTCTTCGTTGCCCCGTCGCCCGTCTTCGGTGGTTCCGTCGTGCCGGCCGGTGGCGTCGTCACGATCGTCCCCATGGCTCGATCGACCGCGAGTTTGGCGACGACGTGTTGGTAGATCGCCCGTAAGTAGTTCACGCGGGCCGTGGTCAGAGCCGACTGCGCATCGATCACCTCCACCTGCGTATTGATGCCCTGCTGATAGCCGACGTCGGCCAAACGCAGCCCTTCCCGTCGCCCGGGTCACGTTCAACTGCTGCGATTGGACGAATTCCTGCGCGTTTTCCATGCTTAAAATCGCCTGGGTCAGCTCGAAGACGGCCGTTTCCTCGGTATCGACGAGGTTGATCTGCGCCTGCTTGAGCCGGGCTTTCTGCTGCATGATGTTGCCTTCCCGCTGGAAGCCGTCGAAGATCGGCCATGCTCCCTGGAGCCCCCCCTGCCAGATCCGGCCCCACTCGTTCGCGCTGCTGCCGAAGTTCGTCGGGCTGGGGTTGGACCAGGTGTCGGTGAAATACAGGCTGACATTCGGCAGATACCGGCTCCGGGCCAGCCGAAGCTGCTCCCGCTGCTGGCGAATCTGGTACTCTTTGCTATACAGGTCGGGGCGGTTCGTGAAAGCCGCCTTGACCGCCTCTTCCATCGACACCTGGGTGGGGGCGAACACAAACTCGTCCGAGAGGGTGAAGTCGCTGTCCTGCGAAACGCCCATGCTCTTGATGAGTTGGGCACGGGCGAGGTTGATGGCATTCTTGCTCTGGATCAGGTTGGCCTCGGAGTTGGACAGCTCCACCTGGGCCCGCAAGACATCGAAATTGGAAACGACGCCCCCGGCGCGCTTTTTCTCCACATCGTCCAGATGCGCCTTCGCCGCCCGCACCTCTTCGGTACTGATGTCCACCAGGTGCTGGCTGACCAACAGGTTATAGTAGGCCGTTTCCGTGGAATAGACCACGTCCTGCGTGGCCGCCCGGACCGTTTGATCCGCCAACAAAGCGGACAGCCTGGCGAGCTGGACCTGGGCGGTAATCGCCCCGCCGGCATAGATCGGCTGCGTGATGTTCAGGGCTGCCGAGTAGTTGTCCAGGGTGCCGATCTGCACGCGCTCCGGCGGCGCCCGGGGATCGCGACGTCGAACACCGGGACCAATTCCTGACGCCGATACTGCGCGGATAGCGCGACGTTGGGCAGGTACGCCGAGCGTGAGCTCACGATCTGGCCCTCGGCGACGTCTCTCTCCAACAGTGTCTGTTGCAGCATCTTGTTATGGACCAGCGCTAGCCGGAAGGCGTCCGAGACGCTCAGCTTGCCGCTGATGCGCGGCTGCTGGCCCTCCTCTTGGGTTTTGCGGTTCTCCCACTGCCGGTAGGCCGCCTGCCGCGACAGGCCGACATCGTTGGCGAACTCCTTTTGACTCGTGCATCCTGCCAGAAACAGGGGCCAGATGGCCACGAACGTCAGACTCCCAATCGTTGCTCTCCGTGTTCTCATACCTTCCATCGGCTCAGAAGTAGATTCTTGTTCTCCCCTGCGGGGTCATGCCATACGCATATCGCAAGCCGGGACATCTTGCAAGTCCCGACTCATCCCTCCGCACCCTTCGCGTAGCCGCGAATGCCCGAAGCGGAAAATTCAACGACGTGATTCACGATGCTGTCGACGTCGATCTTGGACAACTCCGGATGGTTGCTCCCTTCGAACATCTCTTTCACGCAAACGGTGTGCATCAGCAACTGCCCCACGATCGAGAAGATGACCAGGGAGACCTTGCCCCGATCGAGCCAGGGACAGATCTTCAGAAGGGCCTCGCCCAAGGCGTTCAGCACGGGTGAAACCATCTCCGTCAGGTACATGTCCCGCGGCAGATGCGGATCGATCATCTCGCGCGTCATGAGGGTGATGAACCGGCAATGGGAGCTGCCGTCAATGAGCGGCTCGATGAAGGAGGTCGCGTAAGACCGCAACAGATCCTCCAACTGCGGCTGACCGGATGCGGACATCACCTTATCAATACTGGCAAGGCGGGTGTCCCGCATGAACGCCAGCCGGCGACGCCAGATCTCCAGGTACAGATTGTCCTTGCCGCCGAAGTAGTAATTCACCGAGGCCACGTTGCAGCCGGCCACGGCGGCGATATCCCGAACACTTGTTTCATTGAACCCGCGCCGGCAGAATAACTCCTCCGCCGCCTCGATCAGTCGATCCTGAACACTTCTCTCCATCACCACGCCGTGCGTGTCTTGATCGGGTGCTGCCATGCCATCACCTCCAAACAAGCGTTTCATACAGCCATTTTAAACGTTTGTTTGGAAAGTCAACAGGGGTTTACCCGCAACTCGCCGGGATTCGGCGGAAATTCTCTCGAAAACCGTTGACAGAAAAGCCCTGGTCCCGCTATAGTGGCTTTTTTGTGGTGCCGGGGCCGTAGCTCAATTGGCTAGAGCATCGGACTGTCGATCCGAAGGTTGAGGGTTCGAGCCCCTTCGGCCT
>CAVOUO010000010.1:0-286994 GCA_963699595.1 uncultured Planctomycetota bacterium | reverse complement strand
AGGGGAGGTTTCTCTTGCTCCCAGCCCAGATCCTTCGCTGCGCTCAGGATGACATGCCGATGCGAGGTCTTTAGATAGCTCTCTTTCGCTTGGTCGGGGTTCGGTCAGGGTTTGGTCAGGTAGATATCATCGATGAAGACCGCCCCGATGCCGCCCGCCGCCAGACCGGCCCGGTTGCCGACGCCGATCATAATCTTCTGCACGGCCGTCAGCTTCACGCCCGCCTCGGCAAAGTCGCGCAGCGGGATCTTCCACTCGACCCAGTCCTGCGCCTTGGCGAATGCATCCGGATGGGTGACGACGCCCACGTGCTGGGCGGAATCCTGGAGCGCGATGTACATCGGGTCCGCGTCCGGCTTGACTCCCGGCGGGGCCAGCAGGGCGGTGCCCCAACTGGCGGGCGTCTCCCAATCCGCTTCCACCTTCGAGTGCCAGGCGACCTGCGATTCCTGCACGCCGGTATTGAGGTCATCGTCGTCGTAGAAGCAGTCGATCCCGATGAGCTTTCCGACCGGGGTGCCTTGCGAATCCTAGCAGCGACTGCCAGGGCAGCTTGATCTCGAGGCGCGAGCCGGTGGGCGTATCGACCTGGGCGAACTCGGACGCCCGTGACATCCGTGTTGGTCCCCTGGATGTCCGTGGCGGTCCACCCGAAGGTGTACTGGCGATTGTTGCCGTCCAGCCCGGGGCCCTTCTTCGTGTTGTCGCCGTCGACGTAGAATTCGACGCTGTCGTCGTACCAGGCTTCCGGGGAGTCATTGCGGAGCTTATCGTCGTCGATGTCGACCAGGGCGTAGAGGTTGGTCATATCGTACAGGACCCGGAACTGGACGACGAGCTCAGGGCCCTGGTGCTGATGATCGGCGTTATGATCGGCTGCGCGGACGCCGTCTTCCAGATGTCGTCCACCTTGCCGTCAATGACCGGCGGCGTGCTCACGTAGAGAATCTCAAAATCCATCGCCCGGCCCCGGAGATGGACGGTCAACATGTCGGCGCCATCGGCCGTCCAGTCCTGGGGCTTGTCGAAGGTTCGCTCGGCCTCGGAATAGAAGGGCGCCGCCACGTTGTTGTACTCCACCGGCATGGACTGCTTGCCGCCGTGGATGATCGTCTGCTCGGCAAACGGGGCCGTGACGTAACCGACGGTCGAGCCGGTACTGTTCGTCCAGCCGTCGACCCAGGTCTCATAGATCCGGCTGCCTTCGGCGTCCGTGTAGCTCTCGAAATCATCCACCGGGACGATGGTGGTGAAGCTCCAGAGAGGACCCGTTTTGACGGCCCCATCCCCCAGCACCTCATCCACGCGAGTAGTAAGTCGTGGCCGGCTGCAGGGCCCCGGGCGTGAACGTCCTGGCGTCCACTCGCCTGCAGACCCTTATCCGCCGGGGCGGTCGCCTGGCTGACGGCGTCGCGACTATCGCTGAAATACACGTGATGCTTCGCGGTGCCCAGGCCCGCCCACCACCTGAGGACCGGGGCGACGGAAGCATTCGCCGCTCCATCCGCCGGGTCCGGGTTGTAGGCGGTCAGGGCCTGCGTCCAGAAGGTCCAGACATCCCCCGTAATGACGGTGACCCCATCTTTCTCCACTTCGTCCACGCGCCAGTAGTACCTGACCCCCGGCTCCAGGCCCGGCACATAGTAGAGCATAGCCAGGACCTGCCGCGGCGCGACCAGTTGCTGGGGCCCAAGCTCCGGCGTCTTGCCCAGATAGACATCATGGAACACCGCCGTGCTGCCGGCGGTCCAGCGAAAGAGCGGCATCGCCACGTCTCCCGTCCCATCCGCCGGATTGGGATTGCCGGCCTTCTTCTGGCCCCACGCAGCGCCGCCCACGCCCAGCACTGCGGCCACGAACACGAAACATGCTACGCGCTTACTCATGCTGGTCCTCCTTCCCAACTGATTATGATGGCCCGAACTGTCACGGCCCGCACCCACACCCGGGGCGGCCGTCACCCGCCGGCTCGACTGTTGATTTGCCGCACCGCTTCGCTCACCCCTTTCCACAAGGCCGTCACTGGCCCCGAAACCCATCGATTCCCGCTCACTGCCCCTCATATTATCAGACGCCGCCCGTCGATCTCAACCGAATTCCGCCGCATAGTGTCAAAATCATGGAGCGTGAGACGGTTGTGCGGCTCGTTAGGGTCACGTCCGGCGTCCCCCGATGCGCAGTGGCGCTACGGGCTATGAAACGAGCTTCGCCCCAGCAGTCCGTAGCTCTTTACTTCCCCACACCTGATGGAGGTTGCCCGGCACGAGGGATGGGGGCTCGCACAAATGACGGTGAGCCATGCTTTTTCGGACGTTTTGCGCGAGACGTGCGGCGGGATACGCCTTACGGTTCGGCCGCCGCAACTTACTTCAGATAGTCCCGAGGTGGATGTGAATCCCCACCTGAATTTGGCCGATGAAAGACTGCGCTTGCAGGACTTGCGATTGGTTCTCATCTACGCACAACGAAAAGGGGGTTGGTCATGATAGAGACAGGCACTCCTATGGACATTCTCGACGATCTGAACGCCGGGAGCGATGAGGTGGCGAAGTGGATTCTGCCCCTGATCTTTCCGGACCTCAACGCCAGAACCTTGCAGGACAAAGGGAACCAGCACCTCCTGCAGGACAACGTGGCCCGACTGGCCGGCAACCTGCAGACCGTGGCGTCCAACGTGACTGCGTATAGCGAGGCGTTGCAGATGCAGTGGCAGGCCCTCGCCGCGTTGGCCAAAGGCCACGGACAGACCACCAGCGATATGCGGGAACTCCGGCGCTTTGATCGAGTCGGTTATCAATGGCGTTACCGATGTCGCGCGGGAACAGGCCGCCGTGCGCGGGGCCGTGCAGGACAGCACGAAAGTCACGAGCGCGACCGCCGAGACCATCCAGCAGGGCCACAGAGCTCTCCAGGCCGAGGTGGAGCAGGTGATGGAGGCCGCCAAGCAGACCATCGCGGCTCTGACCGCCACGGCCACCGAGCAGACCGCGGTTCACGAGACGGTCCGGCGTGTGATGGAAACGGTGACCGGCGTCGCGGCCCGGCAGACCGCCCTGAGCGAGGCCGTGCAGGCCCACGAGCAGGCCGGCGCCGCACTGGCCGGCCGTCAGGAACAGTTGGCCCACGATGTCGGACGAGTCCACGACTTGACCCAGACGGTGGCCGGCGGCGTCGCGGATATCGTGCGGGAACAGGCGGCGACGCGCGGCGCCATGCAGGAAAGCGCCAGAGTCATGGGTGTGACCACCGAGGCCATTCAGCAGGGCCAGAGGAATCTCCAGACCGAGGTGGAGAAGATGGTGGGGACCACCAGGCAGGCGGTCACGGCCCTGACCGTCACGGCCGCCGAGCAGACCGCAGTTCGCGAGACGGTCGGGCGTGTGAGCGAGGAAGTGACCGGCATCGCGGCCCGGCAGACCGCCCTGAGCGAGGCCGTGCAGGCCCACGTGCAGGCCAGTGCCGCGACCACCGAGGCCATTCAGCAGGGCCAGAGGAATCTCCAGACCGAAATGGAGAAGATGGTGGAGACCACCAGGCAGACCATCGCGGGCGTGACCGCGACGGCCGCCGAGCAGACCGCGGTTCACGAAACAGTCAGACGTGTGGCGGACGAGGTGACTGGTGTCGGGGCCAGGCAGACCGCCCTGAGCGAGGCTGTGCAGGCCCACGCGCAGGCCAGCGCCGCGGCCACCGCCACGCTGGTCGGCGGCATCGCGGAAGTCGCGCGGGAACAGGCCGCCGTACGTGGCGCCATGCAGGACAGCACCAAAGTCATGAGTACGACCGCCGAGGCCATTGTGCAGGGCCAGAGGACTCTCCAGACCGAGGTGGAGAAGATCACGGATGCCACCAGGCAGACCATCGCGGCTGTGACCGCGACGGCCGCCGAGCAGACCGCGGTTCACGAGACGGTCAGGCGTGTGCGGGAGGAAGTGACCGGTGTCGGGGCCAGGCAGACCGCCCTCACCGAAGCCGTGCAGGCCCACGCGCAGGCCAGCGCCGCGGCCACCGCCACGGTGGTCGGCGGCGTTGCCGATGTCGCGCGGGAACAGGCGGCGGTGCGCAGCGCCGTGCAGGACAGCACGAAAGTCATGAGTACGACCGCCGAGGCCATCCAGCAGGGCCAGAGGACTCTCCAGACCGAGGTGGAGAAGATCACGGATGCCACCAGGCAGACCATCACGGCCCTGACCGCCACGGCCGCCGAGCAGACCGCGGCTCACGAGACGGTCAGGCGTGTGATGGAAGAGGTGACTGGCGTCGGGGCCAAGCAGGCCGCCCTCAACGAGGCTGTGCAGGCCCACGAGCAGGCGATCACCGGGGCAGCCGCCACGCTGGCCGGCAGTCATGAGCAGTTGGCCGGCGACGTTCGGCGACTTCACGAATTGACCCAGACGGTGGTCGGTGGCGTCGCTGATGTCGCGCGGGAACAGGCCGGGGTGCGCGGCGCCATGCAGGACAGCACCCAAGTCATGAGCGCGACCATCGAGACTATTGTGCAGGGCCTGAGGACTCTCCAGACCGAAGTGGAGAAGATGGTGGAGGCCACCAGGCAGACCATCGCGTCTGTGACCGCCACGGCCGTCGAGCAGACGACCGGTCAGGAGATCACCAGGCGCATGATCGGCGAGGTGGCCAACGCCGCGATGGCCGCTCTGGCCGCGGGCCATGGCCGGTTGCTGGGCGAGGTCCCGCAACTCCAGGCATCGACGCAGACGGTTGGGGACCTTGGTTCGCCCGAGGTCGGGCCGCTGGTGCCCACCGAAGAGGGGGACCATTCACAGAGGCTGCACGCCGCGAAGGCCATCACCCACGGAGAGCAGATCCGGTACGAGGTGGGCCCCGACCGGGACAACTTGGGATTCTGGACCAATGCGAGCGACTGGGCCCAATGGGAGCTCGAGATCACGCGGCCCGGCCGATTCAAGGTCGCCGCGGAGATCGCCGCTTTGGCGTCGGGCCGGTTCCAGGTCATCGTCGCAGACCATAAGCTCGAGGGCAGCTGCGCCGAACACGGGCGACTACGCCCGGTTCCAGAAGGTCGAGCTTGGCACCGTGGACTTGACCTCTTCCGGCAAGACCACTGTGGCCGTGCGGCCTGTACCAGAGGGTTGGCAGCCGATGAACCTCAAGTCGCTGGACCTGGTGCCGCTACCCTAAGCTACCCAGTTCGGAAGGTGAATCCGTGGCCCCAGCCACCGGTCGGGTGGAGACACAGCGCGTGCCACCGCAGGGGCGAATAATCATTCGCCCTCCGCCATAATGAACATATCATTGCGAGCACAGCGCAGCCTCCCGCCGCGACCGAAAGAGGTACTCACACATTTGCACAGATTTGATCATTGATCCCAACCGGTCCCCATCCGTTGTAGGGGCAACCCCCCGTGGTTGCCCTCTTTCCCCTATGGTTGCCGGATATCATTAGGGTAGGCACGGGGGAGGGACCCCAAACGCGAAGGAGGGCGTTTGGGAAGGGCTCCCCAGTGCGAAATTTCGCACTGGGGGACCCGAACCCGGCCTGCCCCTACACGATCCCATTCCCCCTTTTTTCCCCGTCAGGATCACGTGTGCGGCGTCGCAGCGGTCGTCGTGCGGTTGGGCCTGATCCGCTTCGCCGGACACAGAAGGCTTGAAGTTGCGCGGCATTTCTGCTATAATGCATGGTGGATGCAGGGATCGCCCCACGACATTTCAGGGAGGCAGGCAGTATCATTCGAGTGAGGGGGTTGGCACATGTGGGCGATGGACGACGGCGAGCGCGTATTGACAGGAAAGCGGGCGGCGGCCTTCGCCGGAGCGGCGGGTTATCTGCTCTCGGCCCTCGAAACGAAGGACGGTGAGTACCCCACGGGCATCTCTCCCTTCGACGATCTGACCTACGGGCAGAAGGTGTCGTGTCTGGATGCGGTCAGCGCGGACTGCTCCGCAAGGACGTCCCGGCGATTGAGCCCGCTCTCCCTCTGGAGGCCGCCATCGTGGTGGTGTACGGGGAGCTTTGGGTACTGGTTTCGATAGAAATCTATGATCCCCAAGCCGGGGGCACCATGTGGCGGCAATTGGTGGTCCAGGCCGTGAAAGAGAGTGCCGTGGAACACGCCCATGAGCCGGCCTGGGTACCGGACCCCGCGTCCACGGATGAAGGGCTGTGGCTGGAGCGGATCGCCGGTCTGCAGAGGGAGATTCTGGAAGACACCGACCAGGCGGCCGTGGAGTCTGTCGCCGATCTTCCGGGGAACCAGGCCAGGGAGATACGACGAATCCTGGGCATCTCGGATGAGTACGCCCTGATGATTCCCGATGATCTGAACGATCGGCAGATCGAACAGAGGCTAACGGAGTTGCACCGCTTCCTTCGCTCCGTGACCTCCTGATGTCTCCACAATGTCGCCAGGGGGATTCAGGTACGCGGTTTTTTTCGGATTCAGACGAGACAACGCGGAAATAGCTGACTGCCCCCCGGTTCCCGTCCCGGGTTTCCCGATCTCATGCTCGGGACAGCTTTTTCCAGTCCATGTTCCATTGTTTCTTCAGCTTCTCTTGAAGTTCCCGCGAACTGTCTTCGTAGGCCTCGATGAGTGCCTTGATTCCTTCCACGGAAGCTCTGGTCCACTTCTGACGCTCTGCGTATGCCGCAAACTGAGTCTCATGGACCTTGCGCCTGTGCCCATTCTTCATGTAGTCAAACTCACCATCAGGCCGGCAATGGCTCCTGCCCAGAGTTGGTGTTGTCGGTACACAGGGGCCATCGCAATACTTGGTTCTGGCCTTGGAGATCAGGATGAATCCCGCCAGCTTATCATTCCACGGCTTCTCCCTTCCATTCGAGACACGGGCTTGCGACTCGACGGAGGCGGAAGGGGCCTTCTCGGTTGCGGTGCGTTCGGCCGCCGTCAGGAACCATCGCTCCATCCGAAGGAAATCGTCCAATCCCACCACATGTCCGTCGGCCGGGATAGGCACTTCCGGCAGATCACAGTCGTGGTAATAGGCGCGAATCTCCAGAGCAGCATCGACCGCTTCCCGCATCACCTTCTCGTTCATCGAGTGATAGCCCTGGAGCATCATGTTCCTGCGGTAGTAGTTGACGTGGTCGTAGGTCTTGAATGTGTATTCGGGATCGTAGGTGAAGTTGTAGAAGACCTTCGCTGCGTCCTGCATCCTTTGTAGGGATTGCTTCAACTCATCCTTGTTCATATTGCACCACCTATAAGAGGCAGCCGCTCGCGCGACGCTGGCGCCGATCACAACGGACGGTCTGCCTGACGCTCATTATACCACCAGGGGATCATGCGCACAATCGCGGCTCGGATGTCCGGCGAAAGCCTCGGCCAGGCTGCCACGAGCCAGGCCAGTATGTGTAGGATGGGCGTGGGTCCCCAAACGCGGCGCTTATTGAGCCGCGGCTGGGGCGGGGCGATAGAGCCTTATGTCGTCAAAATACAGCATCCCGGAACCGCCCGCCGTGGTGGTGTTGCCCTTGGTGCCTACGCCGAGCGCGATGCTGTCGATCTGCTTGAGGCTCACGCCCTGGTCGGCGAAATCCTTCAGGGGGATTCGCCATTCGGTCCACTGGTCCGTCTGCAAGACCTTCGGATCGGCATGGTAGACCACCGCCGTACCGTTCAGAGCGACGTAGAGCCGCTCCGGAGCGTTGCTCATGATCCCGATATCCTGGTGCTCCCACTGCGGCTGGCTGACATTGCCGGTCGTGGTAACGTTGGAGAACTGGGCCTCGCAGGTGGCGTTGGCGTTGTGGGCCGTGACGACCAATCCGATATACACACTGGGGGCATCCATCCAGATCGTCTGGTTCAGGGCGCCCTGCACGGGGTCCCACGTGATCCCATCCGCCGAATGGCTCACGGTAAAGACACCGGCGAGGTTCCGCTCCAGTCTGATCCAGTGGGGCGCTGTGATCCCGGTCTGGTTCACGCTGGTACTTAGACCCTCTGTAGTGACACGGCCTTCGGAAGCCACGCCGCTGCCGGGCGTGACACAGGCAAGGGCATGCTTGGAGTCGGGGTCCAGGGTCTCCCGGATCATCACGCCGGCCTTGGCCCACGGGTCCGTGTTGCCGACGCTGAGAACCTTGGCGGTGATCGAGCCGGCGCCGGTGAGCTTCTTGTAGGCAAAGTGGAACTCGTCGGCCACCCCGGTGATATCGGTGCCGGAGGCCGTCATCGTAAAGGTGCCGGCCGGTGCCTCTGTGAAGCTGCCGACCGACGCCGGATACCCTCGGAACCACAGCGACAAGGTGTCCACCCCTTCCTGGGTCCAGTCGCGTTCGGACTTATCGATGCTCCGGACGGCTTCGGAATACTTCAGGTTGTTGTCGTAAGCCAGGGGCATCGACTGGCGGCCGCCGTGAACGATGACCGCCTCGAAGGTATGCTCGCCCGCGGCGTAATCCGGGGCCGGGTAACCGACCGTGGCGCCGTTGGTCTGGGTGCCCCAGCCGTCGATCCACGTCTCATAGATCAGGTGGCTGCCTTCCTGGTCCGAGGTCAGGTCATTGTACGACTCGAAATCATCCACCAGCAGGAAAGGACCGGTGGTGAACTTCCAGAGTTCGCCGACCCAGGGACCGGCGGGATTGACGCTGTTGACCTCATCGATGCGCCAATAATAGGTGGTCTCCAATTCGAGCGCTGCGGGATCGTAGCTCTCCGCGCCCAATTCCTTTGTGCCTTTGTATTCGGGCGAGCCGGCCCCGGCCTTGCGCACGGCATCGGGGTCCGTACCGAAGTACACCTCGTGCCGTGCCGCCGGGGTGCCAGGTTTCCAGCGCAGAATCGACGTGGGCGCGATATCCGTGCCGCCGTTGGCCGGAACCGGACCATAGGCATTCACGGGCTCATAGGGCGAGAGGTAGCTGCCTTCGATGATCTGCTGGTCGCGGATTCCGGGGCCGCGCCAGGCCACCTGGCAGTGGTCCCAATCAGCGCCTTCTTTCCAAATCGCCATGATGTAGTATCTCTGGCCGCCGATCAGGGGAATGGGGTCGGACTTCCGCGAGAAGGTATCGTACGAGCCCCAGACCGGTTCCGAAGCGAGCAGTTGTACATTCGTAGGATCGTCATCCGTGCTCAGCCACAATTCGCCCTGGTCGGCGCTGGAGAACCAGAACGTGTAATTTCCCGTGAGAGGAACATAGAGCCAACCGTGAATTCTTGCGCCATAGTTGTCGCCAATGCTGTCCGCCGTGCTGAACCGGGTCAACTTTTCGCTCCGCGTGGGATTGTTCGGAAAGTTCGGGCTATTCCGCAACAGGTCCAACGTGGAACCGGTGATATTCTCCCACGTATCCATTACCACCGTGCCCAGGCCCGCCCGCGTCGTGGTGAAGCTCCAGACGTCGCCCGTATGCGTCGCTTTGCCGTCCGACTCATCCACCCGCCAGTAGTATGTCTTGTTGAGCTCCAGCTTGCCGGGTGCATAACTGGGGTTTGGAACAGGGCCTTTGGCGGTCCCGCCCGTGCCCGCCTGCACGGCCTGGCGATCGTCGCCGAAGTACACCAGGTGCACGATCGAGCCCGCACCGGCCGTCCAAGTCAAGGTGACGTTGGGATCCACAAAGAGAGTACTGTCTACGGGGCTGGGAGTGAAGGCGCTCTTCGAGGCCACGGTGAAACTCCAGACCTCGCCTTTCCACGGACTGTCGGGCTGCAGCTCATTGACCTCGTCGATGCGCCAATAGTACGTCGTCTTCTCGGCCAGACCCGTGGGATAAGGATTCCCGGTCGAACCCACCGGGAAGGAAGTCTTGGTCGTATTGCCGCGGAATACGTCTGTATCCGCCGGGGTGGCATTGCTTACCTTTTCGAGGTCCTCTCCGAAGTAGACGTTGGAAGAGGTCGAGAGCATGCCCGGGTCCCACTGAAGCTCCACGGTGGTAGCGGCAATCACGGCCCCGCCGGCCGGCACCGGGTGCCGCGCTGTGGTCAGCGGGGTCAGGGTGGAGACCACCAGGGCGTTCAAAAAGGCAAAGGGGTTGTTCGCGCCGGTTTGTTCGGTGGTGTTGGCATTCGGGCCGGCTTGCAGGACGATCTTGCCGGCGCCATCCGCCTGCGCTGTGCCGGTGTTGGCATAGTCATCCGCCGCCACGGGCGCCACGGCTGCGGTGAAGCCGGCGGTAAGACAAGGCTTGCCATTGGCGGTCCAGTCCGCGATGCGATCGCCGCCGGCCCCGCTGCTGGTGTCATAGGCATAGATGGTGATTTCGTAGGTTTGATTCGCCTCCAGCCCCGACAGCGTGACCGTCATTCCCCCCGGCCGGGCAAAGATGAAGTCGCGATAGATCAACGAATAGGGGATTCCGACAGGGGCGCCGCGCCAGCGGGCGTCCAAAGTGCCCGCCAGCTCGACTTTGATGCCGTCGACCACCGAGCCGTTGTCGGCCAGGGCAAACGAAGTGAAGCCGGGCTCGGTCTGCGCCGGGTCATTCTTGTTGCTGAAATCCAGTTTCAGGATCGGGTAGCTGGCCTTCAGCAGCGCCGGGCTCAGACCGCCGAGAATCATCGCGGCCACTACGAGATGCGGGAATCGCGCACAACACTTGCTATTCATGACCTGCCTCCTTTTCTCCTCCTCGCGGCACAACCACAATCGCCTGCGGACTGCCCGGCGAGGGCCAATGAGCACCCGTGAGGGTGCGTAGATATTGATAATCTATCTATAGCAGATTGTCTTTCCTTCATCAAGGACAATATCGGCAGGCTATCGGCGGATCGGGCCGTTCGGAATCTACGTGGGAAGCCGGCGCAGCATCTGCTTCGAGGAGCGGCTGATTGGAGGAGTATGGCAAATCGGAGGGGTCCGCCGGCACACGCCATCGCATCCGCGCCACCGAAGGCGCTAAACTGTTGCTTGACAGGGGGTTGGGAGAAGCGTATAAAATCGCGATCCCTTGTGGGAATCCGACGGTTTTGTGTTTGTTCAGAGGTGAAAAGAAGTGAAAGCAAGCGATATGCGGCCCGGCATGGCCTTCATCATGGATGGGCAATTGTGCATCTGCACCGTGGCGACGCACGTTACGCCGGGCAACTTGCGGGCCTTTGTGCAGGCCAAGCTGCGGCGGATCTCCGACGGCACGACGGTCGAGAAGCGGCTGCGCTCCACCGAGGACGTCGAGCAGGCCTTCCTCGACCGCCGCGAGATGGAGTATCTGTACTCGGAGAAGAACGCGCATGTGTTCATGGATAATGAGACCTTCGATCAAGTGAGCGTTCCCGATGAGCTGCTCGGCGATTCCGTCCGGTACTTCAAGCCCAACACGGTGGTTACGGCCCTGACGCACGACGGCAATGTCGTGTCGCTCGAATTGCCCAAGGTTGTGGAGCTGAAGGTGACGGAGACCACGCCCATGGCGAAGGGTGCGACCGTGACGAACCAGATGAAGGACGCCGAGCTTGAGACGGGCCTGCGGGTCCGGGTGCCGCCGTTCATCGAGGTCGGTGAGATCGTTCGCGTCAACACCGAAGACGGCTCCTACGGCGGCCGCGCCAAGGGCTAAGACTGTAGGGTGCGTACTACGCACCGCCCTGACACACGGGTGGGATGGTGCGTGATACGCACCCTACCTCTTCGGAGGGCGGACACCATTCTCGCGAGACCACCAGTGACATTCCCGCCGGCCGCCTTCGCGGCACTACCGCATTATCAGTATTGAGAGGCCCGTTTCGTGGCCCAAATGCCCGGGAACGCAATGCACATGTTATCCACAATGGGCACTTGCGCCGTGCATAACATGTGAAGAACAAATTTTTTTCGTGCGCAAAGCCAGTGACGGTAAGTCCCTCGGGCAAGTGGAAAAGAAACTGCGCCGGATCGATATTGATTTGTTAAAGTTTCCCTCAATAATAGCACGCAAGATGTTTGCGTTTCAGTTACGACACTCGTCCCTCGTTGGTAGCGCCGCCCCGGTCCGGGGCCTCCACCGCGAAAGGTCGCGCTGGGAAGCCCGGAGCAGGGCGAGGCGGCTACGTTTGGGGAGATCTCAATGCAGGCCTCTATCACGGAAGAGAGGCCCCGTGCGGCAGGCTTGGATACAACGGCTATCACGGAGGCTCTTTCACAGCGCATCGGCTCGCAGAAGTACAAGATCTGGTTTCAGAGCTGTGCGCGGTTTACCGTAGCGGATGGCACCCTGCGGATCGGTGTGGCGAATCCGTTTCTCGCCACGTGGCTGGAGGGTCACTTCCTGAAGGATATCCAGGGAGCGGCCCAGACGGTGCTGGGCTCGGTGCCCGAGATCGCCTTCACGGTGGATGCGGAGCTCGGCGGCCCGCAGCGTCGCTCGGCCGCGGGGTCAGGCGCGGCCCACGGGCAGCGTGCGATCCGCGTCGGGCGCCACGTCCGGCTCCGTGCCGGCGGTCCCGCGCCGGCCCGGTTCGGGTCCCATGGTCGAAGCTGCCTCGCCCGGCATGGCCGAGGGCTTAAGACTGACGTTGGATACGTTTGTGGTCGGCTCATCCAATGAGTTGGCCTATAATGCAGCGAAAGCAGTGATTCGAGAACAACAAAGCCCGTTCAACCCCTTGTTCATCCACGGCGGCTACGGGGTCGGCAAGACCCATCTGCTGCAGGGGATCTGTCACGGCGTGGCCCAGGCCCGCCCGCAGACCCGCTGGCTGTACCTGTCCGCCGAGGACTTCGCCAACCAATTTGTGCTGGCCTTGAAGACGAGGAAGCTGGAGGCTTTTCGACGCCGCATGAGGCAAACGGACTTGCTGGCAATTGACGACGTGCACTTCTTGGCCAGCAAACCATCAACCCAGGAGGAGTTCCTGCACACCTTCAACACGATCAGCCTCGCCGGCAAGCAGGTCATCCTGGTTTCCGATGCCCATCCCAAGATGATTGGGCAGTTGTCCGAAAAGCTCGTCAATCGGTTCGTCTCCGGCATGGTCGTCAAGATCGACGCCCCGGACCTGCAGACGCGGTGCGATATCTGCCGGCAGTTCGCCCGGCGGATGCTGACCACCACGCTCGGCGGCTCGGACCCCAAGCGCACCGGCGCGATGCCCGAGAGCGTCATCCGGTTCGTCGCCGAGCGGGTGCGGACCAATGTCCGCGAGCTGGAAGGGGCGGTGCTCAAGCTGATCGCCTACGCCACGCTGCAGAACGAGCAGCTTTCCGTGGCGATGGCGGAGGCGGTCCTGGCCGAGCACATCGAGCGGTGCGACCCGATGGTCCACGTCACGGACATCGAGGCGGCGGTCGGCGCCTACTTCGGCGTAACGCCGGCCAACCTCCATTCCGCCAAGAAGGGCCGCACCGTCTCCCTGGCGCGCCATTTCAGCATGTACCTGACCCGCCAGCACACGAACATGTCCTCCTCCGAGGTCGGCCGCCACATGGGCAACAAGAACCACGCCACGGTCCTGGTCGCCTGCAAGAAGGTCGAGGAGATGCTCGCGCGGGACGCCGAGGTCCACTGGGAAGGCCCCGCCGGCAACAAGGTGGCGAAGGCCAAAGCCATCCTCGCCCACCTCGAAGACGGCATCGCCCGCTGAGCCCGCCGCCGGGGTGCGGCCGGAATACGGTGGCAGCGATCCGCCCAGAACCGCAGCCGGCTGGCTCACAGTAATACGACCGGCCACAATTCGACTCCGGGTGGCAGCGGCAAGCGCCAGCTTGCCGCTGGTTTGGCGAAGGCGATGGGCCATCGGCAAGCTCCGGAGACTCCGCTTGCCGCTGCCACCCGGACGAGAGTCCGGGGGATCCGCCACCATATGTCGGTCGCACCCCGCCGCCGGGAATGCCGCTCTCCCGAGCGGCTCTTTTCAAGATGGCCAATCAGGATAGGGCTCGGGGCCCCCACCGGCGAATTATTGCCGGTGGGTACCCAAGTATGCGTTTGGGGACCCAGATTGGCGATCCCGGGAATCGGGCGACCGGCAGCGGTCCAGGCGGGCGGCGAAGTCACGCAGAAAATCCTCGCGCCACCGGCTCACCGTCCGGGCACCGAGGTGCGGCCCCTCGGCGACCTCCAGCGCGGGGTCGTCCGTCCACCAATGGGGCAGCCGCGGCGCGGGGTTCTGTGCGGCATCGGGCGCCGGTCGCAAGGACGTCAGCACGCCGGTTCGTCCATCGAGCGTCGGCACGTTGCTGTGAATCGTGTAGCGATAGGTCTTCGCATCCTTCGGCGAGAAGCGCAGATGCATCATGCCGTCCCAATGCACCGCTCCCGTAGACTCCTGGTTCTCGATCAGCAGATGCGCTTGCGGTCGTGCCGGCGGCTGGTCGCCGAGCGGCAGGATCAGCTCGAAAACGCCAAACTGCTCGATCCGGTCCTCCGTGCCGGTGATCTTGCGGACCACCATGTGCGGCCGCTCCCAGGCCCGGACGAAGCGCCCGCCCCAGCCTGGCTGCGACGGGTCCTCGGGCGTCCCGTGCAGCAGGTAGCCGACGGACGGCGAGTCCCCCATCTTGAGGGTGCCGCCGAGTTGCGTCGCGAAGAAATCGCCCAGGCTGCCGTGCCCCGCGACATGCGTGGCGACGAACGCCTTATTGCCCCACTCGCCCGTCTGGTTGCCGCCGACGAACCAGCCGCGATAGGTGGCATTGGCCTCGATGATCCACAGCCGCGGATGATGCGTCGCAATGTACTGGTAGGCATCGACGCTCCACTTCTTGTTCGGCCCGCCGATGAAGTAGACGCGGAGCTTCGGCAGGATGTCGGGCGCATCGTGCAGCGCCTGGGCGAGATCGTCGATCCCGCCCCACACCAGAACCCACAACGGCCGCGGATCGTCGCGCCGTGCGCACCGGACGATCCAGTCGGAGCCTTCCGTCCGTGAGCCGAATCCCTCCGAGCCGGCGCCCTCGAAGGCGCCCTGTTTCGTAATGGCCCGCAACGCGTCGGGCGTGGGGTATTTGTTGGAATAAGTTCTCAGGTGGTCGTAGTCGCGTTCGTAGAGGTCGATGACCTGGAGAATATGCTCCTTGCGGCCCGGGCCGTACGGCGATGAGACCAGCCCCTCGATGTCAAACTTGTCTGCATAGACCAGCAGATGAACCAGGGACTGAAAATCGTCCGGATCGGTGCCGCCGATATCCGTGGAGACAATCACCCGGTGTCGCGGCTCGGTCGGTGTGACGCCCATCTCTTGCGAATGACACCATCTTCCGCAGCCGCTGAGCCCCAACAGCGTGATGGCCAGCACAACACCCGTCTTCATTCCCATTCCTGCCACCTGACCTACCTCTGGATGTCCCCTCGAGATGCTGCCCTCTATCTCTTGGCGTTCGCAATTCGAGCAATTCGATTCGCAATATTGATGGCATACGACTGGCGAAAGCCGCCCGTTATGTCCTGAGTAATTATGCAGATGACCTTGACCGTCACGGCACTGTCGGCCTCTCGCAGATAGATCCCGGAAACCATCCCCCATTCGTTCATCCGCAGCCCCCTCTCCCCGTGGATGCACCCTTTGTCATCATCGGCGCGTTGGATGATGAAGCCCTCCTGTTTCAGCGCCTCCTGCGCAGAATCAAAGACCAGTTGCCTGGACACACCTTCGATCGAGAGGGTGTGCTCAAAGTGCCCGTATTTGCTCGGTGTACTTGTGCTGTCGGCGTAAGCAGACTCGCTGTCCGCCAGCAGATCCGAGAGTCGTGCCACGCTCAGGCAACCTGTCGAAGACAGAAGGACGAAGAAGCTGGGTACGAACAATAGTCGCGCGGTCTGCATCCGCACATCCTTTCGATTCTGACGTAACGGGCCGTCTCCAACCTCCGGATCTGTCCACCTCTGACCGGCAGGGAACGCCATTGTCAAATCGCTTGGGCCTCATGTCAATGACATCGCAGGGAAAATCAAAGGGATGTCAGGGACGCCATACCCGGTTCCCCCGTTACCATTGTGCCACGCCTGAGGTTGTTTCGGCAGGGAGCCAGACCGAGCAAAGGGCGCCCGCGGGCACCGCTCAGGATTGACGTTGGCCGGGTCGCCGGGTAGGATTCCGGTCGGCGCATAGGCCGAGCGATACTTTACGAAGGGGGGTACTGTTATGGACTCGGGCACAGTTGCATTCGCGTCAAGGCGTGTCGTTCTGGTTTTGAGCTTGTACCTTGCGGCAGGGGGGTTCGCAGGCGAAGCGCCCTCCCCGCCCGGCGGCGACGCTCGCAAAGGGTGGGAGCGACTCAACCTTAGCGCGACCACCCTCGCCGGTATGAAGGTGTGCTATGAAAAGGCCCTGGAGCCCAATCTGCCGGCCTTCGAGCGGGAACTGGTGAAGTTCGCCGCCCGGGGCGACGGGTCCAGCGGCGGTCCGGCTCAGCGGGAGCAGATCGTCGCCGACCTAAACCGCATTCTGGGAGTGACCGATCCCAACCTGCTGGGCTGGCAGGGGGAAGTCCTGGCATCGCTGGCCGACGTGTTCTCGGGGCCGAAGCTGACGTTCTGCCTGGCCAAAACCACCACGGTCAAAGATTACCTTCGTGGCGGCGGTCAACTGCCCGACTTCCATTACGACCGTACGAGCGACACGGTCGAGTACACGCCGCAGCTCGTCATTAAGAAGCGACCCGGCGCCGCCCCGGTCCCGGACTGGGAACTCTGGATCGCCATACGGCCGCAGGTCGATTTCGCTGCCTATGTCTCCGGGTTCTTTGAGAGTGTTGGGAGGATGTTCGGTCCCGTCCTGACGCCGCTCGCCCTGCACGAGGTCACGGAGATGACCCTGCTGCGGCGGGCCCGGCCCACGGACGCGCACTGGCGCTGGTTCAGCGACGGATTTGCCAACGCCATCACATGCACCCTCGTCGAGAAGTACCTGGGCCCGGAGGCAAGGGAGAAGTTCGCCCGCGCGTATGACCCCAACGGCTGCCGGGCCTGGGAAAAGCAGATCAACCTGCGGTACTGGATGCTCGCGAACTACTGCCCCTACAGCGTCGATGTCCCGGTCAAAGCGGAAGCGGACCTCGAGCATGCCCGCTATGCGTACGCCACCTTCGAGGCCCAGCGGCTGATCGCGGCCCACGGGATCGGCTGCGTCCGCGAGATTCTCGACAAGATCGCGGCCCGGGATACCCGCACGAGCGTCGATCTCTTGGGGGCGATTCAGGAGGTGACAGGCGAGGACCTCGCCGCGCGTCTGCGGCAGTACCAGGCGTTTACAGAGGGGAATGAAGCAGGCGAGAAGTATGTCGCCGCGTGCAAGGTCGCCATGGCGAAGAAGGATTATGAGCAGGCGTTTGTCAACTTGATGCGGCGCTTGGAGCTGCACCGGACGGCCTTTTCCGCCGGCTATCTGGCGGAATACTCCGGTGCCGCCGTGCTGCTGTTCCGGATGGGTCATGAGGAGGCGGCCCATGCCGCGATGCAGAACTGCATCGAGTTGTACTCTCAGCCCGGCGTGGTGAATGGCCGTCAGGCCGTGGCGCAGACGTTCCTCCTCTACTGCCTGGAGTGCGGCACGCCGCGCCAAGGAGAGAAGATGGCTGACGAAGTGCTGGCCACCGCTCCGGACCACGTGATGGCCCTGGCGGTCAAGATGCGCGCCCGCACAGACGCCGGCGACACCGCGGCGGCCCAGGACTGTGCCCGGAGACTGCGCCGCGTGGCGAAACCAGGCGACCCAGCGTACCGGGAGGCCTCGAAGGCCCTCGGCCTCGACCCAGACACCCCGCCGAAGCTGCCGGAAGACGCCGGGCCCAAGTGATTCCCTCCGGAAGGACAGGCAAGGCCACTGCGGCAGGACCTTGCGAAAGGACACACCGCCACGCTATGATGGGCAGGCGGTGTCTGTGTCACGCAAGGCCCGAGGGTAGTCCAAGGGGAGAAGAGCCTATGGCCAAGAGCAAGAGCCCAATGCAGTTCGATCATGTCGGGATTCCGACGACCGAGACCAAGCCGGGCATGACGTTCGTGCCGGCGACGCGGGTGTGGATCACCGAGGCCCACCACCACCCGTTCCGGGTGGAGTGGCTGCGGTACGAGCCGGATAGTCCCGTGACCGGCCCCCTCCACGACCAGCCGCATGTGGGGTTTCGCGTCCAGAAGGTCGAGCAGATTGCCGAGTTGAGCAAGGGCATGAAAGTCCTGCTGGAGCCGTTCGATGCGGGGTTCGCGGTGGCGGGCTTCTATCAGACGGCCGACGGCGCGAACATCGAGCTGGTCTGGTACCGCACGGAGCCGAAGAGCTCTTGACCGAAGAAACCGGTCGCCCGCTTTGGGTGCCATGCTTACGCTTGCGTAAGCATGTCTTGTTCATCGAAGGAAGCATGTCTACGCGAGCGTAGACATGGCACCCGGCCCGGGGGTTCGTAGTGTGCTCGTAAGAGCATAGTATCACGGGCGAGACGCCCGTGATACTCATGGGCAAGATGCCCATGCTACTGAACGCCTTACGGCGTCACTACAAATGGGCAACGACGGAGTACAGGATGCTCAAGGGTTTCTTGAGAGCGATCGAGCCGGAGCAGATGGAGAGGCTGCATCACGGTACGCTCCAGGTGCTGGAGCGGACGGGGCTGCACATCCAGGGGGAGTTTCTGCTGCGGGCCTTGGCCGACGCCGGCTGTCGGGTGGATTTCGCGGCCCGGCGGGCCTGGTTCCCGCCGGAGCTGGTCGAGCGGCAGATCGCGGCCCAGCGGGACCGCTACCGGATGGTCCGCTCGTCGCTGTGGTATCCGTTCTGCCGGAGCCTGCCTGCCGATGACGTCGCCACGCCGGAGGAGTTCATCGTGGACTACGGCTACGGGACGCCGTGGATCTACGACTATCCGCAGGGCCGGTTCCGCAAGCCGACGGTCCAGGACCAGGTGGACATGATCCGGCTGGGCAAGGCGCTGCCGAGCGTCAAGGCCGTCAACGCGCCGCTGATTTGCAGCGAGTTCGATCCGCGCATCGAGACGATCGAGTCGTCCCGGCTGCTGCTTATTGAACACGCGCAAGCCCGGCTGGGTCGGCACCAGCGCGGCGCAGGAGGTGAAGTACCTGGCCGAGCTGGCCGCCCTGGCCGTGGGCGGGGACCGGGACACCTTGCGCACGCAGCCGCCGATCTTCGTGGCCGCGTACTGCACGACATCGCCGCTGAAGCTGGACACGCGCTCCTGCGAGGTGCTCGAAGAGGCGCTCAAGTACGGTTTTCCCGTCAACTTCGCCCCGATGCCGATTCTCGGCGCGACCGCGCCGATGACGCCGGCCGGGGCGGCGATCGTCGCGGCGGCGGAAATCCTGGGCTGCATGACCGCGACGAGCCTGATCGATCCGGACGTCTACTACTTCTCCACGAGCATCACCGGCGAGATGGACATGAAGACCACCCAGGTCTGCTACGGCACGCCCGCGGCCATCCTCACCGACGTCGCCCTGCACCAGCTTTTCCGCCGGCGGTACGGGCTCGTCCACAACGTCGAGCCGGGCTACGTCGAGGCCAAGGTCCCCGGCCTGCAAGCGGCGTTCATGAAGACCTACCGCCAGATGGCCTTTGGCTGCACGGTCAGCCTGCCGCTGCCCATCGGGGCCTTGGACAATGCCGCCGCCTTCTCGCCCACGCAGGCCATGATCGACCTGGAGATGAACGAGGCGATCTACAAGTTCAGCCGGGGCATCGAGGTCAACGACGACACCTGCGCGGTGGATCTGATCAACGAGCTGCTCTTCTGCGAGCGCGGAACCTACCTGGAGAGCGAGCACACCCTGGCCCACTTCCGGGACATCGGCTGGAATCCCCGGCTCTTCGACCGCAGCTACTTCGACCACACGCAGCCGGCCCCCTGCGGGGACGAGAAGATTCTCCAACAGGCCGACCAAACCTGGCGCCAGTTGGTGGCGAGCCAGCCGGCGCCGACCGTCGACGCCGCCCTGAGGCGCGAGCTGGACCGGATTGTCATGGCCGCGAAGAAGGAGCTTCTCGCGGCCTAGGCAGACCAGGCGGGCGACGACCTGTCGCAACGCCTGGACACGAAGACCGACGAACGGATCAAGGACTACCTGGATCTGGACCACGCCTTGATCGGCGGCCCCGACAGCGTCGCCGTGCCGATGACCACCGCCGGCCCCGGAGGGGCGAGCCTCTTCGCGTGCCTGTGCCGGCGGTTGGATTTCCCTTGCCTTCGGGGCCCCGGCCTCCGATAGTACCAGCTACAGAGCCATCGTTGGCACAGACGGTTCGCAGTAGACCTTCGACCTGTGGCAGGGGTGTACGTCCATGAATGATCGTGCCCGAAAGTTCGCGGTTCTTCTGAGTCTGGGTGGCCTCCTGCAAGGCACCGCCGTCTGGTGCCAGGAGGCGCCGCTGGGCCTGTTCGAGGGCCACGGTGACATCGGCGCCGTGGGTGTGCCGGGCTCGGTCACGTATAACGCCGGGCCGCAGAGCTATCTCGTGACCGGTGGCGGCGAGAATATGTGGTTTGGCGAAGATGCGCTGCACTTTGTCTGGAAGCGGATGTCGGGCGACGTCGCGCTGACGGCGGACATTCGCTGGATCGGCACCGGCGGCAATGCCCATCGCAAGGCGTGTCTGCTCCTGCGGCAGAGCCTCGATCCCAAATCCGTCTACGCCGATGCGGTCGTCCATGGCGATGGCCTCACCTCACTCCAATACCGCTCGGCCGCGGGCGGTATCACCCGCGAGATTCAGGCCAACATCACCGCGCCACGCCGCCTCCGCATCGAGAAGCAGGGCGACATGGTCTCGATGTCGATCGCGGGCGAAAACGAGTCTTTGCACGCCGCGGGCGGCTCCTTCAAGATCCGCCTCACCGAGCCTTTCTTCGTCGGGCTGGGCGTCTGCGCCCACGACAACAAGGTGTCGGAGAAGGCCGTGTTCTCGAACGTCGAGATCACGAGCGGCAAGACGCGCACGGCCGGCGAACCTGTTTTGGAGAGCACGTTGGAGATCGTGCCGATCGCGTCCGGGGATCGCCGGGTCGTCTACCACACGCGCGGTCACATCGAGGCCCCGAACTGGTCCCGCGACGGGAAGTACCTCCTGTTCAATAGCGGCGGTCGCCTCTACCGTCTGCCCGTCGAAGGCGGCACGCCCCAGCGGATCGATACCGGCTTCGCCACGCGGCTCAACAACGATCACGGCCTCTCCCCCGACGGCACGCAACTGGCCATCAGCGACCAGTCCCGGGAAGGCGGCCAGTCGCTCATCTACATCGTACCCGTCGCCGGCGGGACGCCCCATCTCGTCACGCGCCTGGGTCCATCCTACTGGCACGGTTGGTCTCCGGACGGCAAGACACTGGCCTACTGTGCCGAGCGCAACGGGGAGTATGATGTCTACACCATTGAGGTCGAGGGTGGCGAGGAAACTCGCCTGACGACCGCCCCGGGTCTGGACGATGGCCCCGACTATTCGCCCGATGGCCGGTACATCTACTTCAACTCCATCCGCACGGGCACAATGCAGATCTGGCGCATGAAGACCGACGGCAGCGAGCAGCAGCCGGTCACCTCGGACCAGTACAACAACTGGTTCCCACACCCATCGCCCGATGGCCGCTGGCTCGTCTTTCTCTCGTACGAGAAAGGGGTCGAGGGCCATCCGGCGAACAAAGATGTGCTGCTGCGGCTCAAGCCCACCGACGGCGGCGAGACTCGCGTTCTGGCCGAGCTCTTCGGCGGCCAGGGCACCCTCAACGTGCCCTCCTGGTCCCCCGACAGCCGTCGCCTCGCCTTCGTCAGCTACCGCTTGGCCAATCCCTGACCCGCCGTCCGCAGGTACGAGCCGTTTGGAGTTCCGCGTTCACGCCGCTCACAGTTGACCCATCGCGTCCGGCGGTCTCTCGACCTGAATCTTCAGCGTCTCGGTGTACCGCACCACGACGTTGTCGCCCGTCTGCACCTTCGTCAGATCGACGTCGGGCCCGACTTTCAACGTCCGCGTATTGCCCGCCGGCCCGACCAGGGTAACCGTTCGATTGGCGGTGTCGATGGCCGTGACCCGGGCCGTCAGCTCGGTGGTGTTGACGATGACACCGCCCGGCATCGCCCCCTTCGGCGCCCGAGTGATCGCCGTGCTTTCCGCGGTGCTGGGCGGCTCATCGGTCTTGCGGATGGTGACCGCCAGCGACTCGACCAGCGTGATTTTCACCTGGTCGCCGACCTTGATCTGGTCGAAGTTGACCGCTTCTTTGCCGACCTGGTAGGTGCTCGTCGTCCCATCGGGGCTCCGCAGGGTTACGGTGCGATTGGCGGGATCCACCGCCTGCACCGTCGCCGTCGCGGTCGTCGTTTCCGTGGCGACGACTCCACCCGTCGGGCTGGCCTGATCCTCCGTCGAGGCGGTGTTTGCCGCACGCAGTCCGGCGTATGAGGCTAAAACCAGCGCCAGCGCAAGGATCAGCGCCGCTCTCCACTGGTTCTGCGTCTTGCTTCTCATAATTCGTATCTCCTTTCTTTCGCATCATTCCACCTTCCGTGGACTCTCCCTCCTCCACCATTCCTAAGCCTCTTGCTGATGTTTCGTGCGACCCGAAGGTCCAGGACTTCCCTCATTGGTGCCGGCGAAAAACCCTATCCCGCCACCCCTGCGCAGGTATGGGGCGGTGGCCGGCGTTCACCGGACGCTCCCATCGCTATGGCGTATTTCGGCTTGCCGCTGGACGAAGACGCGGGTGCACGGACGCCGTGGACCACCTCCCAGGAATTCTGGGGACGCCCTACTCATTCTTCATAGGGCAGCCGACATTGTTGGCGAATACGTAACCGTCGCCATGTTCCCCGAGGTCGACCACCATCTGATCCATGAACCCGCGATAGAGCGTGTTGTTGGCGATTACCGAGTAGCTGAGTTTTCGCAGAATGAATCCGACCTGCGGCGTGTATTTTCCCTGGCCGCCATCGTCGCGCCCCGCCGCACACGTATTGGAAACGAAGGTCAGTCCACTGCATTCCTCCAGGCGGACCTGGCAGGAGCGTTCTCCTTCGGCGAGCAGGTTGCTGTCTTTGCCGCAGCGTCGGAAGACATTGCCGGTGATGGTGGTGGTACGCATCTTTATGGCACAAATCCCGGCGCCCCAGTTCCGGTCGAAGCAGTTGCCCGTCACGTTCCAGGCGTCCCCGGCGCAGAGGTAAAGGCCATATCCCTTGTTCCATTCGACGCGGTTGGCCGTGAACATAATGGTTGCGCCCACGCTGTCACAGCCGAAACCATGACTTCCGTTTCCGGAGAACTGGTTGTCCGTGACGAAACCGTCCCAGCCGGTGATCTGAACGCCGCACCCCTTGTTACCCTGCATGATGCTGTGCCGGATGATAAACAGCCAGATGCGAAGCAGATGCACACCGTGGCCGGAGAACCCTGCTATCTTACAGTCGTCAATGACGATGGAGTCCTCTTTGGGACTGTATTTCTCCGTATTGTTGAGGAAGACGCCATGAATCGCTTTTTTCGTGCCCCGCCGCCCCTGCAGGAACAGTCCCCGCAGATGGACGCCGAAGGCCCCGGTGATGTTCAGCAGGCAGTCCGCTTCATCGGAATCCAGGAGTAGCATGGCCCCGGCATCGCCTCGATATCCCCACTGGGGTTCTGCCATGACCGTGGTATGCGGGTGGACCTTCAGGTCGTGGCAAAGATATCGTCCCGCGGGGAAATACGACCGTACCGCTGACAGCGCCGGCCGCGTCCAGTGCTTTCTGGACAGCGTCCGAGTCCGGCGTTTTGCCGTCGCCTTTGGCGCCGAAATCACGAACGTTGAAAACGGAAGGACTTTGTGCACCTGTCTTTTCGGCCGATGATGCAGGTGTCGCTCCGGCGAGACTCGCCATTGCGAGAAAGCCGGTTCCCCTGATGAAGTCACGCTTGGTCATCTTCATGGCGATCCTCCTGTGTTGAGCCTGTTGCACCAGTGACTTTCAAATCCAACCGCTGGATTCGATGGCTGCTCAAGCACAATAACACGTCCACCCGCAAAAAGCTACTCCCAGCACGTTGGGTGTGCTGGAGGCCGCCCTCGCGGCGGCGGGGGACACCGGGGATACAGAAGCAAGCTCCAAGATCAACCCCGCTTTTTCCTTTACAGAACCAACCTGCCATCGGATATAGTACGCTGGACGTACGTTAGCTCAAGTTTGCGGAGATGCCGATATGAGCGTCCAGATCGAGGTTTCCCAGGAAGCGATTGCCGCCTTCTGCCGGCGGCACCACATTCGCCGGCTGGCGCTGTTCGGCTCGGTCGTGCGCCGGATTTCGGGCCCCAGAGCGACGTGGACGTGCTGGTGGAGTTCGAGCCGGGGCATACGCCGGGACTGGCCTTCTTTGCGATGCAGGATGAGCTGTCGGACTTGCTCGGGCGAAAGGTGGACCTGAATACGCCGGCCTGCCTGAGCCCGTATTTTCGGGACGAAGCGCTGGCCGAAGCGGAGGTGCTGTATGAGTCGCCATGATCCGCTGGTGAGCGTGCACCAGATGCTCGACCATGCGCGGGAGGCCGTGGCGATGATTCGCGGCAGATCCCGCGCCGACTTGGACACCGATCGCCAGTTGAACCTGGCTCTGGTGCGCTTGGTGGAAGTCGTTGGAGAAGCGGCCGCCCGCGTCCCGGAGGATTTCCGTTGCCGGTATTCCCAGGTGCCATGGCGCCAGACGGTGGCCCTCCGCAACCGGCTGATTCATGGGTACGATGTGATTGATTTTGACATTTTGTGGAACATCCTCAATCAGGATTTGCCGGAATTGATCAAGACGCTCGTCGTGATTGTCAAACCGGGGACTTAGCGGCTGGTGTGGCCATCTCCAGATTTCCACAGAGGAGAGCAGGGGGTCGGACCTACATATTTCACAAAGTGGATACAGGAGTAAGCATATCCGATAAGGCGAGCGGTTCTTTCTCCGGGGGAATCCGGGTCTTGGCGGCTACGCCGCACGGTCTGAACGGTGCCAGGTGTGAAGGGGCAGGCGAGAAGCGATAGGTGACAAGCAAGCCAGTTCCCGGTTGTCGGTAGTCGGTAGCCGGCAACGGCTCTGTCCTCCATCTTCCGTCCTCCGCACTGCCAAGGTGCAACATCTTGCTGTCCTGACAAGAAAGACCGAAAGAACGCAGGAGAGGAGAGCCGAAAGAAACGAAAGAAGACGAAGAAAGGGAACGTCCCGTACGGATTGGCTCCGCCTCCTTACTCTTTTCTTTCGCTTTTTTTCGTTTCTTTCGGCTCTGGTGGTTTTGGTTGCCGCCCCAGGCCGCGCTGCGGCCTCCGTGCCTCATTCAAGTGGTCTTGGAGCGGCTCTTCGGACCAATCCGCTTCGGAGGCAGTCGGACCACCCTCAGGTTGGACGACTGTTGCTGTGCTCTCAAGTCCTGCGCAGATCGCGCGAAGTCGAAGTTGAACTGGCGCCGTGCTCCGCCCGATGCTTGTGGATTTCCTCGTTGATAGGGTCTTTCATAAGTAGCTTACCACGCTGGTCTCAATATACAGTTTCTGCTTCATCATCGGTTTCTCCCGCGTTCGCACGGGTTTCTATAGCCATTATACGGGTCCAGACCGCCGCGCCAATACGGTACGAACCACGCCAGGCATACGAGGGCGGACGTTTGGAGGACTGTTCCCCATTTTCGGTCTTGAATTGAGTATGCTATCGCCCCAGATATGGCCCAGGACAGGCGTTTTGCATCGGCAACCGTTGTCAGTTTTTCCCTCATCGGCGGGGACTTGCGGGCGGCTGGGGCGTGGGGTAGAATGGCGGGACAATTTGATGGCACCTTGCTATGCCGTGAACAACCGCCGAATCCGCCGGCCGAAAGGTCGGGGGAGCGGGGGACCCAAGAGCAGGGGCTAATCCGGCCCATGGCCGGACGGGGTAACTCGGCTCCGAGCCCGTCAGCTAACCTCGCAGGCGTTCGAGGAAGTCGATGGTGTAGTTGGTCGCGTCCCATCTCTGGCCCGATGGTCGGGCCGGCCTCGCCGTGCCGGCAAGGGCACTTTTCGGAGAATGCCGACCATGAGGGCTTTGTATTTTCTGGTCTCCTGTGTGCGCACGGTCTGCGCGCTGGGGCAGGCCATGGCGACGTTCGCCCGTGCGGGCCCATCGGCGCTGGCGCCGATGCAACTGCTGGTCCTCGGCTGCGGGCTCTGCCTCATCGTCACGATGCTGGTGCCGTCCCCGCCGCCGTCTGGGAGCACGCGGGCGGTCTTCATGGACCGCCTTTGCAGTGTGATGGCCGCGGTGGCCGTGATCGGCCTGGCCGTCAGCGACGCCGCAGGCTCCTGCGTCTTCATCGGCAGACTCACGCTCGGCGTGTGACTCTGCCGTGCGACAATGCGTGTGTGTCGGCCACCGCATGGGCTAAAGCCCATCCTGCCGTTCTTCATTGCAGGCCGCCCTTCGGCGGCCGGGCGGGTCGCCTCTTGACCGGCGGCGGCCGGGCGGCTATAAGAGGGCCGGTGGATCGAAATGAGCCCGTGAGGAATGCCGTACATGGCTGACCAGCAAAGAAATACCTGGGGCGCCAGGATCAAGAGGACCTTTACGGCCGTACTGCCGGTGGCCGAGCAGCGACGGGGCCAGTGCGTCCAGTGCGGCGCCTGCTGCAAGCTGCCCAACGTCTGTCCGTTTCTCCAGTCCAACGGCGACGGCCAGATTTATTGCCGCATCTATCCCATTCGGCCGCTCAACTGCCGCAAATATCCCCGCACGCCGTCCGAGCACATCACGGCCGATACCTGCGGCTTCCGCTTCGAAGACGTGTGATTTCTATGGCACGGCAGTTCCCAGTGGACCCGCGACCCAAATTTTCCGCCCCGCCGGCGATTTCTCAGCAGGGACGCCTGCTTTGCGTTAGAATAAGCCGGCGTTATCGTTGGGGACGATGTGAGTATGGGTAAGTACTTGGACAAAATCAGCGGCCCGGCGGATCTGAAGCTGCTGCCGGCGCCCGAGCTGGAAGGATTGGCGGAGGAGATCCGTCAGTTCATCTTGCGCTGTGTCAGCCAGACCGGGGGACACTTGGCCAGCAATCTGGGCGCGGTCGAGCTGACGCTGGCGCTGCACTACGTCTTCGATTTCCAGCGCGACAAGCTGCTGTGGGACGTGGGCCACCAGTGCTACACGCACAAGATCATCACCGGGCGCAAGGCGGGTTTTGAGCTGCTGCGCCGCGCCGACGGCATCAGCGGTTTTCCCAATCCGACCGAAAGCGAATACGACCAGTTCACCGTCGGGCACGCCGGCACTTCGATTGCCACCGCTATCGGCATGGCCCTCGGCGAGCAGTTGAAAGCCGCCGCAGTACAGAAGACGGAGGACGGAAAACAGAAGACAGAGACCGGAGGACAGAAGACAGAGGATGGAAGCCGGCCAGTCCAATCCGCCCTCCGCCCTCCGCCCTCCGCCATCGCCGCCCCTCCCAAGATCGTCGCGGTCGTCGGCGATGCCAGCATCGTCAACGGGACTTCGTTCGAGGGACTCAACAACCTCGGGCTGGTCAAGCGGCAGATGCTCATCGTCCTTAACGACAATTCAATGGCCATTGACGCGACCGTGGGCTCGGTGGCGAAGTACTTCTCCCGGGTGCGGCTCAGCCACACGTACGATGACCTGCGCCGCACGACCAAGAGCATCCTCGAACACCTGCCCGGTATCGGCCGCAGCGTCGATGACGCCCTCGAAAAGATCAAAAAGAGCATCCGTATGGCTCTGTTGCCGAGCCAATTGTTCGAGAGCCTCAACATTCCGTACTTCGGCCCGGTGGACGGCCACGACACGGAATCCCTGGTCAAGCTGTTCAAGGTGCTGGGCCAGGTGGACCACCCCGTGCTGCTGCACGTCTACACGAAAAAGGGCAAAGGCTTCAATCCCGCCGACAAGGGCCCGGCGCAGTTCCATTCCACGGGCCCCTTCAAGATCAACGGCGACAATACCGTCGAATCGACCGCCGTGGACTGCCGGCCGCATTTCACGGACGCTTTCGGCGAGGCGCTGACCGACTTGGCCGGACACGATGACCGGATCGTGGCCATCACCTCGGCCATGTGCGACGGCACCGGCCTGATGACGTTCCGCCAGAAGTTCCCGGAGCGGTTCTACGACGTCGGAATCGCCGAGAGTGCGGCGGTGGACATCGCGGCGGGCCTGGCCAAGAGCGGCCTGAGACCCATCGTGTGCATCTACTCGACCTTCCTGCAGCGCAGCTTCGACCAGATCGCCCAGGAGGTGGCCTTGCAGAATCTGCCGGTGGTCTTTTGCGTGGACCGGGCCGGCATGGTGGGCTCCGACGGCGCCACGCATCACGGCTTGATGGACATCGGCTATCTGCGGATGTTGCCCAACATGGTCCTGACCGCGCCGGCCGACGCCGGGGAGATGAGACGGGCCCTGGAGTTCGCCCTGGCTCACACGCAGCCGGTGGTGATCCGATATCCAAAGGACTTCGTCCCGACGGAGGAACCGGCCCCCGCGGCGTTCGAGACTCCGTTCGAGCTGGGCAAGAGCATCCTGGTCCGCCGGGGACGCAAAGCCTCGCTGGCCATCGTCTGTTATGGGACGGTCTTGACCGAGGCGTTGGCCGCCGCTGAAATCCTCAGTTCCGAGAAAATCCCGGTCGATGTCATCAATGCGCGGTTCGCGGCTCCGATCGATGATAAGCTCATGCATCTGTTGTCGCGTGGCAAGAAGCTGATCACGGTAGAGGATCACTACCTGTCGTGCGGCTTTGGCTCGGCGGTGCTTGAGAGGGCCGCGACGAGCGGCCACGATATCGGGCTCATTCGCGTGCTGGGCGCCCCGCGCTGCTTTATCGGGCACGATTCCCGGGCCGCCCAGCTTATGGAAGCGGGCATAAATGCCGATGAGATAGCCAAAACGGCCAGAGAAATGCTCGCGGGTCGATACGTCAGATCCGCCTGAGAGCTCTGGACCGGGCCGCAGCGGCGCCGAGGAAAATGAAGGTAAAAAGGTCCGTAGGGGCAGGCCCCTGTGCCTGTCCTTCCAAGGGCAACCACGGGGGGTTGCCCCCTACACCTTCTCTTGTGTGTCCCCTGCGGCTGGACCTCGGAACGGAGTCTTTATGAGGAGACATGTGTCGCTGCCCCGCGTAGTGCTCTTCGGCGATCCGCAAAAAGGGCCGATTGCCGAGACCATGCGGGAGTTCTCGCTGTTTCTGCAGGACAAGGCCCAGATTATCGCCAGTTGTCATCTGAACGAATGCCAGCCCGAGGTCCTGCGCAAGAGCGACTTCGCTATCGTTCTGGGCGGAGACGGCAGTATCATCTCGGCGGCGCGGCACTTGAGCGCGGCCAGAGTTCCCGTAATCGGCGTCAACCTCGGCCGGCTGGGATTCCTGGCCGAATTCAGCGTCGCCGAATTCAAGCATTATTTCGAGGATATCGTCGCGGGCCGCGCGCGGATCGAACGGCGCATGATGTTGGGCTGCCGCGTAGGTCCCGCCGGGGGCCGCGAGCGGTTCTCCTCGCGGGCCGTCAACGACGTGTTCATTACGGCGGGGCCGCCGTTCCACGTGATTGAGATGGAGATCGCCGTCGATGGCGAGCGGCTGCCCAGTTGCGTCGGCGACGGCCTGATCGTCTCGACGCCCACCGGCTCGACGGCGTACAACCTGTCCGCCGGCGGTCCGATCCTGGCCGGCTCGATGGAGGCGATGGTCATCACGCCCATCTGCCCCCACTCGCTGAGCTTTCGGCCGATCGTGATCGACGCGGCCAGCGTGGTGGAGATCCGCTGCACGCGGATCAACGAGGGCACGACCGTCTCCGTGGACGGCCAGGTCGCGACCAAGCTGGCCCTCAACGAGGTCTTGAACGTCGCACGGGTGCGCAGCAGCTTCCTGGTGGTCGAGAATCCGATGCGGACCCGCTGGGACACACTGGTGACCAAACTTGGCTGGGCCAGAAAGCCCAGGTACGCGCCCCAGTAGCCCGGGGTGCTTGCGGGCACGGGAGTAACGAGAAATGGTACAGAAAGATCGATGGCGGATGGCGGATGGCGGATGGCGGATTGACACCGCGTCTCGAATCCGGAATCTGAGATCTCAAATCCAAGATCATTGGCGTTTGTGCGTCTTTGTGGTTCTCTCGCTGGTCGGCCTGGCCCCGGCGCGGTACAGCGGTCCGGCGGCCGCCCCTGTCAATCGGGGGACCGTGCCGCTCAGCAGCTACGGCGGCAGCGTGGTCAGTACGCCCAGCCCTCTCGACAACACGAGCAATCTGGTTATGACAGGCAACATCGCCGGCGGGAAGTCCTTCCACGGCAGCGTCCCCTATGGCTCGACGACAAGCTTTGGCGGCCGCTTGGGCTCGACCTCCCTGGATCCGTTCCTGAGATACTCCTCCATCCCGGAGGGGTTGGGCAACGGCCCCTCGGATTACAGCCCTTTTTACTCGCCCACGGGGACCGTGCCGAAGATGCCGCCGGGCGACAACGGCGTGTTCGCGCCGGGCAGCCCGAAGGTGGCCGCCGGCAGGATGCTGTCTCAGTCCGAGCAGCCGGCGGACGTGATCTCCCTGCCGCAAGCCCCCCAGCCCCAGGTCTCGGCGGGCCGGACGAACGCCGGGGGTGACACGAGCACCCAGGCGTGGCAAGGATTGAGACCTGTGCCGCTGACTGCGACGCCCGACCAGATGCGGCAGATCGTGTCCGGTGCGCCCGATCAGCCGCTGGTGGGGAGTCGGCCCTCGACCCAGAGCACTCAACCCCTGTCGGCCGAAGAGTACCGGCGGCAAGTGGACCAGTTGCAGCGCGACCTCGATCGAGTCAAGACCAATGCCTCGGAATTCGAGCAGAGCCTCAGGACCGACCGGCAGTCGTACACGCCGGCGCCTGGGCAGATGACGACGGAGGCGATACCGTCGCCGGCCTCCGGCGAGGCACTGCGCCGGATCATCCTGCCGCAATCGTCAACCCAACCTCCGCCTCAGTACCCGACCGTGAATCCTCTGGGCGGCCAGCATCTGTCGTGGGGCAACGAGAGCATTTCGGGCTCCCAATCGCGATATATCGCGATTGGGGACCCTTCTCCGTCTCAGGGCCAGCTCACTCTGCGGGTCCCGGGCAGCACCTCACCCGCAGGGGGCGTCCTGCCAACGCCGGGCTCGACGCTCGGGTATCTCAGTGCTGCCCCGCCGGATCAGATGCAAAGCCAGGCCGCTATGGGCCTTTCCGAATTGACTCTGGTTTCGCCGCAAAATCCGCGGACCGGCGCCCGGGTGGGTGCCGCCACAGAGGCGCGCGTCCCGCTGTACGCCCCGCCGGTTGCTCCCGCGCCTTCCGGGTCCGACGAGGCGGGGCAGATGAACCGGATCGATGCCATTTTCGCGCCGCAGACCCAGGCGGCGGCGAGCGCCGCGGGCTCAGGCAGCGGCAGGACCGTCGGCAGACTGCCGGCGGCGCAGCGTGTGGAAAACACCGTGCGGGCGTTCGACGCGCCGGCCGCGATCCTCGCGCGTTCGCTGCCGGATGCCGCCGGCAGCGTCCCATCCGCAGCAACGAGCGGCGGCGCGGGTTCCCAGCCGCGACTCGTCTTAGCCGGAGCCCCTGTTCAGTCTGACTCGGACCTGGCCAGCGCGGTTCAAGACCTTGGCGGCAAAATCCCGCTGTCTCCAAGTTCCGCCCCGGCCGTTGGGACGGAGCGTGCCCTGATCGCCGTCGAGCCGGCTCCGGAGATGGTGCCGTCCAAAGCGGCGGCCGCCCCAACGCCGGCGGTCCCGTCCGGCGGTCCCGGCGCCGCCCAGACGGTGAACCTTCAGCCGAAATCCCCCGGTCCCGCCCCGGCGTCGAAACCGGCACGTGTGGTTCTGCCTCCGGACACACCGTTCGACCGCCACCTGAGGTCGGCCCAGTTGTCGATGCAGCAGGGCCAGTACGCGCGAGCGGCCGAGTCCTTCTCGCTTGCGGCCGGGTGCAATCCGAAGGACATACGCCCGCTGCTCGGCCGCAGTCACGCCCTCTTTGCCGCCGGCGAATTCCTCAGCAGTGCCGTGTATCTGGCCAAGGCCATCGAGTCCGACCCCCGCTACGTCCTCACCAAGCCGGACCAGAAATCGGATTTCACCGAGGCCCTGGGCGGTCCCGATGTCTTTCTCCAGCGCGTCACCGGTCTCGAGAAACGCGCCAAGGTGGGCGACGCTCCGGTGCTTCAACTGCTGTTGGCGTACATCTATCAGCAGATGGGCATGCCCCAGGAGGCGACGACGTGTCTCCAAGCCGCCCAAAAAGGACTGCCCTCCTCTGCGGCCGTCGAGTTCCTCAGGAAGGCGATCGCGCACGGGCCGCCCGGATGATTGATGATGGCTCAGGCCTCTCAACCAGTAGGGGGCCTCTCTTTATTCGTCTTTGGGCGCCGCGCTGTTCGTTTTTGTCCAGCGGACCGGGTTGGTCTCCACGCAGGTTCCGGCGTCCGCCGTGCCGGTCAGGATGCCTTTGGCGTAGAGGTAGCGCAGGCCGGCCCGGCGCATCTTCTTATAGGGCCAGGCGAGGGCCCGCTGGAGTTCCAGGGGCCAACTGTGGTTGTGCGAGAGCTTCTCCTCGGCCTCGGTCAGCAACTGAGGCTGGAACCGGCGCTTATACTTGTAGATGTGGTAGATGTCGTAGGACTGAAGCCAGCGGCGCAGCCGCGCGGAGAGCCACCGGGACAGGAGAAACCGGTCGCCGATGTACAGGGCGATCTGAAAATCGATGATATGAGGCCGGCCTTCGGTATCGACGAGGATGTTGCCCCGCTTGTGCAGATCGAAATGGACGATGTGGCGGGCGTGGATCTGCTGCAGCGCGTGCGCGAGGCGGTCGAAGAAATCGGCGGGCAGGGGCGGCCTGTCGTCCAGGGTCAGCCCCTCGATGTACTCATAGACGTAGGTGTGCGCCTCGAGGCGAGCCAGGACGCGGGGGACCTCCGGGATCCCCTCGCAGCGCCGGAGCTTGCCGATTTCGCTGCGGGTCATGAGCCGGCCGATCAGGCCGAGCGGCAGGAAACAGAAGTGCATCCGCCGGTTGGTCTTGCAGATAAGGCGAGAGGGAAGTCTCAAGTTCGTAGGGTGGGCTGTGCCCACCATCTGTTGTTCGTTTAACCCATGGGAATTGGTGGGCACAGCCCACCCTACGGCTTCAGACTCTTGCCTTCTATACAGCCCGGTCGCGGCGTGAAAATCGTGCTTCAGCACCTTCTCGAGGGCGTACTGACCGCCCAGGCAGGTGATTTCGGGGGGCAATCCGGTGCTGCCGCAGGCATAAAAACAGCGGCCGAACCAGCGGGCGGCACGGCTCTGGGCCGCCCGCGGATGCCCCGGCCTGCCTGTAGCTGCGGCAAGATCGTCACTTCTCCCGTCAACCACGGGGCTACCGTCCGTTGAACGCTCCGTACTCATTTTCCCTCGACCTTCGCGTGCCTCCCCACTGAAGCGGATGATACACGCCCGCCGGGGCAAGGTCAAGCCGCCGCCACATCCGCAAAAACGGCGACAAGAAAGTGGTCTTGCGTGCCCGAAGCGGGTATACTTCGATACCGGCGGCGGATCTTTGAAAATGTCAAGCACGGCGCCTCGCCCGTCGATAACACAGGACGTGGTATAATGCGTGTGGTAGGAGCAAAACCGGGCCGCGGGCGCGCGACCCGAGGAACTGTTTTGCGGAGGGTACGGGTGGTGCAGAAATGGCAACGAGCGGACACGACAAGTTATATGACTCAACCGAGCAATGGCGCAATCAGTGATAAGGTGTTGGAGGACCTGACCGGGAACAATCCATCCTTCACGATCCGGGGCCGACTGCAGAGCTTTCGGTACGCCTGGTACGGCCTGGTCCTGATGCTCCGGTCGCAGCACAACGCCTGGCTGCATGCCTTCGCCTCCGTTTGCATCCTGGTCTCGGGCGGCCTGTTCCGGCTGACGGCCGGCGAGTGGTGCTGGGTCATCCTGGCGATCGTCGCGGTCTGGACGGCCGAGGCCCTGAACACGGCGCTGGAGTTCCTCGCCGACGCCTCGACGCCGGAATTTCACCCGCTCGTCAAGTGCGCCAAGGACGTCGCCGCCGGCGGGGTCCTGATCTCCGCCCTCGGCTCCGTCATCATCGGCCTGCTGGTCCTCGGCCCCCACCTCCTCGCCTTCCTCCGCAAGCTCTTCTTCTGAGAGGAATCGGCTCCCATGGCGACGGTTAAAGAAGAAGCGAGAGAACTGATTGAGAGACTTGCGGATGAGGCATCGTGGGACGACCTCATGTACGAGATCTACGTGCGCAAGAAGATCGCCATGGGTCTGGAAGCTGCCAAGGCAGGGAAACTCATTCCCCACGATGAGGTGAAGCGAAGGCTTCAAAGCAAATGACGATGTCTGGGAAGGGTGGTCCCGGAGGCCCATGTCCCCGACATCCGGGAACTGATCTTTCGCGGCTACCGCATCATGTATCGCGTGGATCAAACCGCCATTGAGATTCTCGCGGTCATCCACGGCTGCCGAGATTTCTCAGGAATGTCTTCGAAGCCTTGGGAAGTCTGACCAGTCGCTACCGCTCAGGAGTAGTGGCTCCGCTGGCCGGTGTCTTGTGGGTGCGGACACCTTTGTCCTTGCGCGCTTTCCGTCGAGACACCTGTTTCGCCCCGCAGCTTCGGAGGCTATAATCTCTCCCACCTGCGCATGTCTGCCTGGAGCCCTTTCGACTGCGCTCAGGTCAGGCTGCGTTGATGGGTGTGCTCGAAGACATGGTGTCCTGTGGAGGATCGCAAGATGTCTCAGATCAGCCAATCGTCGCGAGTGTCGTCGTTCCATCTCGAATCCAGCGCCTGGCTCGCCGTGATGGCCGTCATGCTGACGCCGGCCCTGGGCGGCGAGCGTGCCGCTTCCTCGCGCTCGGCGGCCCTGACGCCGCTGAACCGGTTCCCCCGGATGGTGCAAGAGTATTTCGTCGATCAGGTCCGCCAGGTGGAAGAGCAGGCCGACCAGCGGCGCTCCGGCCTCAAGAGCCGCCGGGCCGCCACGGCCTACGTCCGCGACGTGCAGGACAAGATTCAGCAGTGTTTCGGCCCCTGGCCCGAGAAGACGCCGCTGAACCCGCGCATCACCGGCGTCGTCGAGCGGGACCAATACAAGATCGAGAAGGTCATTTTTGAAAGCCGCCCCGGCTTCTTAGTCACCGCCGACTTGTACCTCCCCAAGGGCCGGTCTTTCCCGCTGCCCGGCGTGGTCGGCACCTGCGGCCACTCGGAAACCGGCAAGGCCTACCAAGCCTACCAGGGCTTCGCCCAAGGCCTCGCCCGGCTGGGATACGTGGTCCTGATCTTCGATCCCCTCGGCCAGGGCGAGCGGCTGCAATATCCCAACGAGAAGCTCAAGTCGCGGATCGGCGTCGGCGTTCGCGAGCACCTGTACGCCGGCAACCAGCAATTCCTCGTCGGCGAATTCGTCGGCGCCTGGCGGGCCTGGGACGGCATCCGCGCCCTCGACTATCTGCTGACGCGGCCGGAGATCGATCCCAAGCAGGTCGGCGTCACCGGCTGCTCCGGCGGCGGGACGATGACCACGTGGCTGTGCGGCGTGGACCGGCGCTGGACGATGGCCGCCCCGAGCTGCTTCGTCACGACGTTCCGGCGCAACTGCGAGAACGAGCTGCCCGCCGACACGGAGCAATGTCCGCCGCGGGCCCTGGCGCTCGGCCTCGACCATTCGGACTTCCTCGCCGCGATGGCCCCCAAGCCCATCGTCCTGCTGACCAAAGAGGGCGACTACTTCGACCGGCGCGGCAGTGAGCAGGCTTACGATCGCCTGCGCCGACTCTATAAACTGCTTGGCGCCGAGGAGGACATCTCGCTCTTTGTCGAGGAGGGCGGCCACGGCTACACGCAAAAGAGCCGCGAGGCCATGTACCGCTGGTTCAATCGCGCGACGCACATCAGCAACGCCCAGACCGAGCCGAACCTGACCATCGAAAAGGATGAGACGCTTTGGTGCGCCCGAAGGGCCAGGTCTGTGAGCTGAACTCCAAGCCCATCTACGCGTTCACGGCCGAGAAGGCCAAGACCCTGGCTGCGAAGCGGCCGAAGGAATTCACGCTGTCCCAGCTCCGCCGGCAGGTCCGAGCGCTGCTGCATCTGTCCGCGCCGGAGAAATCCTCGGCGCCGGACTACCGCATTCTGCGCAACTGGCGCTTGCGCGGGTATCCGAAACCGCGCTGGACAACCTACCTCGTGGAGACCGAGCCGGGCATCCAGGCCGTCGTGTACCGCCTCGGCACCGAGCAACTGCTCGCCCGGCCGCACGCGAGTACGAAGCGCGCGATCCTGTACGTGGCGCATCAGTCCAGCGACGCTGAGCTGCGCGAGGAGCCCCTGATCCGCGAAGTCATCAAGGCCGAGCCGAACACGGACTTTTACACCGTGGACGTGCGCGGCATCGGCGAGTCCCGGCCCGACACGTGCGACGAGAACTCCTTCTTCGAGCTCTACGGCTGCGACTACTTCTACGCCATCCACTCGATCATGCTGGACCGCCCGTACGTCGGGCAAAAGACGCACGATGTCCTCCGCGTCCTCGATTGGCTCGGAGGGATCGGGTACGACGAGGTTCACGTGGTCGCCAAGAGCTGGGGCACGCTGCCCGCCACGTTCGCCTCGGTATGCTCCGACCGCGTCAAGCAAGTGACGCTGAAGAACGCTCTGACCTCCTACCAGGAGATCGCCGAATCGACGGACTACGCCTGGCCGCTCTCCACGTTCGTGCCGAACATCCTGTCGGCGTTCGACCTGCCCGACTGCTACAAGGCCCTGCAGTCGAAGAACCTGCGCCAAATCGATGCCTGCGGACCTGATGCAAAACCAATAGCCAAATGACGCGGATCGCCAGAAACCGCCGACCGGCATTGCCTCGTCCGGCGTGCGGTGATACAATTGCCTCGTTAGCAGAAGAGAGTCGGATACCGGGCTTTCCGCCAGCGGGCCTACGTTATGAAAAAGCCACATATATACGTGGACACATCGGTGATCGGCGGCTGCTTCGATCCGGAGTTTGAGCTTTGGTCGAATGGACTCGTGGAGGATTTTCGGCAAGGAAGATTCGCCTTGGTGCTTTCTATGGCAGAGAAAGAGAAGACCCAGATCAAAGCGGTTGAAATGGTCCGGCGCATCCGAGATGAACAGGCACGACTGCTCGCCGGGAAGTCCACGGCGGAGATGATAGCTTTCTTCCGGAAAGCGGGGGACGCCGTGCGCCGGGAGGCGAAGAAGAGACAGTCGGCCCAGCGGCGGCGGCATAGCCGCCAGCCGTAGAGCGCAGGAAAACCTGCCCCCGCCGTGCTTATTATGGATAAGGCCCATATTCTTCGAGAGATCAAGCGAACGGCAGCCGCGAATGGCGGAATCCCATTGGGCTGGCGTCGTTTGCCCAGGAGCGGTGCATAGGTGTAGCCACGTTTTCCTAACTATGATATATGACGCGAGAAGAATTGCTTAGCCGGATTTCCATCGATCCGAATGTGTGTTTCGGCAAACCCTGCATTCGTGGAAGACGGATTTGGGTGTCGCTGGTTCTCGATCTGCTGGCCGGCGGTATGAAACCCCAAGAGATCATGGAGGAGTACGACTTGGCCGAAGAGGACATCCTCGCCTGTATCGCCTACGGCGGGTAGGCGAACCAGGCAATTCCCTCGAAGATCCAGATGCCCGGGAAATTGTTGATCAGTTTATCCCGTTCGATTTCGCTGGTGGTGAAGAAGTGGCAGCCGTTTTGAATGTTCAGGAAGCGAAACACCGGGACGGTCTCCGCCGGGCGCGTGATGGCGGTAAACGCAAAGAAGGCAATCCCTTCGAACACCCAGATGTCCGAAAACTGATTGATCAGCTTGTCCTTCTCGCCTTCCTTGATCGTGTAGAAGTGCGACGACAGCACGGGCGACCAGAAACGGTAGACCGGCAACGCCCCCGCCATGTTCGCGTCGGGCAGCGCATAGAACGCAACTCTTTCGAATTCCCAGACGTCGGGAAAATCGTTGACGAGCTTGAGCGCCTCCGCCTCGTTGGCCGTGAAGAAGTGGCAGTCGAACAGGGGCGAGAAGAAACGAAAGAGCGGTTCCGTGCCGGCGGGTGCGCGGGAGCCGAGGGCGAGATCGTCCAGGAGCGCGGACCCGTGCTGATCGACCCGGAATTCGATGAAGGTGATGTTCGCATCCGTCGGGATGAAGGCGGGAATCGTCAGGAAGTCGGCAAAGACGTTGCGTCGGTAGCTGCCGGCGTTCGGGTCCAGAAAGATCTCGCGATAGGTATCGCCGAGATTCTGGTTGGGCAGGTTCGCCACCGCACCGGGAAACCGCTGCAGCACGTACGCGAGAAGGTTGCCGTTGCTGTCGCTCAGGAGCAAGGACACATTGTCAAAGCAGGGCGGGAGAAGGCAGTTTTGCCCCGGGTTGTGCAACTGGGGGTTGGTGAGCTCGCCCACCTCGTTGAAGGTGAGAATCGTGCCGGGGGTCAGGGGAATGCTGAACCCCGCGTTGGTGCCGGCGATCTCCGTCAGCACGACAAAGACATCGTCCGAGCAGCCGCCGAGACTCGCGACGGAGTCCAGTTGCAGCACGTGGTTGCCATTGTCCACCAGGATCTGGGCTTTCTGCGGCGACATGCCGCAGTTCGGGTCCAGGGAGATGGTATCCCCGACGAACCAAAACCCTTCGTCCCCGTCGATCGCGTCGCCCGGGGCGTAGGTTCCCACCGTGGCCTGCTCCCACCCCTCGAGGAAGACCTGTCCTTGCACCGCCGTGCCAAGGATTGTCAGGACGCATAACAAAAGACCGATTCGTCCGCGCATTTTCACACCCCCATTCAATTTCCGGTTGCCAGTGGCTTCTATGTCATCCTCACATACGACGGCGGGGCCGCATAGTCAGGGATTTCCTGAAACTTCCGAGGCCGCGAAACGGGGCGGTCGGCCGTCTCGCCGAAGGAATTGGACGTGAAGCAAAGTCGCCCGACCCCGAGAGGGCAAGAGGCCTACACAAGTTTGAGCAGATCGTCCTGGGTCATCTCGCAGTCGCGGAGTATTTTTGTCAGCAAGCCCGGACCTATGGTTTCACCCCGGTGAACCGGTACGACCGTGCATCGCCCATCGCTGTGTTGCAGGAAATGGTGGCTGCCCCTCACGCGGATCGTCTCGAAATCATGTCGATGCAGGGCTGCTATAATCTGGCGGCCAGTGATCCGCGGGAGTCTGGTCATCCTTCCACCCAAACGCGTTGCATGCCGATGAACTCGTGAGGGGCTGCGTCTTCTCCCCTGGTTTCCAGGCACAACTCGATCGCTTCCCGAATCCGCTCCATGAGCTTATCGAGAGATTTTGCCTGCGTGTGACAGCCGGGCAATTCGGGTACTGTCGCCACGTAGTAACCTTCTTCGTCTCGCTCGATAATGACGTTCAAAAGCTTTTGCCATGCGTCGCCTGCTTGCAGATCCTGCGCCGGCCTGAGCCGCGTCAAGCCGTAATACACTCTCATGGTATCCAGAGCGCGGGAGCCGGTCAAGAGGCCCGCTCGCCGCTACTCTTCTACAGCACGCCCTTTTTCAGGATGACGTTGGCGTAGAGGGCCTTTTCACTGGTGGCGACCACGGCGTAGGCTTTCTTCGCCCGCTCGTAGAAGGCAAACCGCTCGACGAACTCGAAGTCGGAGAACTGCTCGCCGCTGGCCTGGACGAGGGCCCGGTACTGCTCCCAGATGGTGGGCTTGGTCTTGTCGCCGGGGACCACGCTCATCAGGGCGACGGGCCGGTCCACGTAGATGTCCAGCGGAAAGAGCTTCAGCACCGCCTCCAGCAGCTCCGGCACACCATGTCCATCGCAGCGGACGAGCCGCTGAGCGACGGACGCCGCCGGGAAGTTGCCGTCCGCCAGCACGATCTCATCGCCGTGACCCATTTCCAGGAGGATCTTCATCAACTCAGGGGACAGGATTGGGGGGATGTTCTTCAGCATAATTCACGATCCTTTCGGAAAGACGGCCAAATAGGACGGATAAGACCTATGTCATTCTATGTGGCGGTCAGTTCGTGTGAAACACCTCTTCCATCGTTTTCCATTGCTGGCCCTCGGGCGTGCCGGGCAGGCGGACCTGGAGCGGGTCGGTGTATGTCCACCAGAGCCTGGTCGCCTCGTCGGCCATGCGCGCCATGTCGCGCGGGAAGTCGTCGCCGACGTACTCGAAATAGCTGAACAGCAGGTACTCGCCCGGCCGGATCTGGCCTAGGTAAATGGAGTAGTTGCGGATACTGACCTTGTCGAGAGCGGCCAGAACGCCGGGCCAGACCGCGGCGTGCATCTGGGTATAGGCGAGGATGCTCTTCTCAGGGATGCCGATGATCGAGCCGTGGCGGGACTTGATTTGGCTCGATTGGTATGCCGGCCCGGCGTGATGGAAGACCTCTTGCCACTGCGCCCACCACTCGCCTTCTTTACGCGTGGGCAGCGGTTTTTGCAGCGGATCGGTCTGCTTCCACCACTCCTGGGTGGTCTTGTCCTCTTTCATCTTGGCCATGTCGGTGTCGAAGTTCTTGCCGGTGTACTCGTAATAGGCGAACAGGTAATCCCGGTCCGGGGCGACTTCGCCGAGATAGATCGAGTAGTTGTGGATGTGGGTCTTGTCGATCATCCGGAGCACGCCGGGCCAAGTGGCCGCGTGCAGCCGCTTGTACTCGGCGATGCTCTCCTTGGGAATGGCAATGACCGCCCCATGCCGCTCGACCCGCTGGGTCGCACAGCCGGAAAGCAAGGCCACACTAAGCACCAGGGACGAGACCGTCATGCCCATTCTCTTCTCAGGCATGCGGAGAACCTCCGTATCACAGGTTGGGTGGCAGCGGCAAGCGCAGCTTGCCGATGGCTCGTGGCATACGCGTCGGCACGATCGGCAAGCTCCGAAGACTCCGCTTGCCGCTGCCACCCGTGCTATTCACCGACTCATTTCACCAAACCAAAGAACCGCTGCGTCGCCTCCGTGGCGAAGACAACGTACAACAGGACCATGATCGCAAACAGCAGCCCGGCCAGCAGCTTGTAGTTGGTGATCCCTTTCCAGCCGGCGTCGGCCAGGGCTTCCCACGGACGGCTCCAGACCAGCCGCTCGCTCTGCGGCGTGTGCTGCTGCGGCCACCAGGAGCGAGGTCACGATCAGGACCGCCGAACAGATCACGAACAAGTAGAAGGCGGCCATCATGAACTGAAGATTCCAGTGCGTATACTCTTTGTACCAGTCCAGCACAAACACGACGACGCCGAGAATGGACCCGACGACCAAGGTCGTCAGCGCGCCCCGGCTGGAGGCCCGGCGCCAGAAGACACCCCAGAAGAAAACCGCGGTGATCGGCGGGGCCAGATAGGAGATGATCGTATTCACGCCCTGGTAAATGCTCTGGTAGTGGCCGACCAGAGGCGACCAGAGGATCGCCACGACCATCGCGACGAAGGTCGCGAGCCTGCCGATAACCACGAGTTTGTGGTCTGGCGTGTCGGGCCGCCAGCGGCGATAGAGATCGTAGCTGAAGAGCGTGGCGATGGAATTCAACGCGCCCGAAACGGTACTCATCAAGGCGGCCAGCAAGGCCGCCGCCAGCACGCCGCGCAGGCCGGGCGGCAGCAATTCCAGAATCATGTGAGCGTACACGGCGTCGGACTTCGGCTTCAGTGCTCCTTTCCTGACAAGGTCCGTCATCGCGCGGTCGACTTGCTGTTTCTCCAGGCCGGTTTGTGCCACAACGTAATCCACGCGCACGGCCTCATTCGGGTCGCGGTAATCATGCACCGTCTGGTAGACGCGTCGTTCGACGTCGGACATCTGGGACAGGGTCACCTGCGGCTCCGAGACCCGCAGGACGGGCAGGGCGGTCATCTTGCCCTGCTGGAGCAACGCCAGGCAGATCGTCCCCGGAAAGACGAAGATCAGGACCGGCAGGATTTTGATGAACCCGGCGAACAGCGGACCGACGCGGGCATGATTCACGTCCTTGGCCCCCAGCACCCGCTGCACGATCGTCTGATCGGCGCACCAATACCATAGCCCAATCACAGGATAGCCCAGGAACACCGAGTACCACGGCAGATTGGCCGGGTCGCTCGCCGAGCGCAGGATCGTCAGCTTGACCGGCTCGACGTGGGCGGTGACGCCGGGCCAGCCGCCGGCCTTGAGGAACGCGACCGAGGTGATCAGGATGGCGCCGGCCAGCAGGATAACGGTTTGCAGCGACTCCGTCAGCACCACGGCGAGCAGGCCCCCGATGATGGTGTAGATACCCGTGACGACCGAAGTGCCGACGATGCTCGTCATCTTGTCGATGCCGAACATCTCTTCCAGCACGACCGCCCCGGTGTAGAGGGTAAAGCCGATGTGAATCACGATGGCCGAGACGATGGACATCACCGCCAGCCAGTCCCGGCAGCCCCGGCTGTACCGCTGCTCCAGGAAGTCCGGCAGCGTCGCGACTTTCGACCGGAAGTAAAACGGGGCAAAAAACAGAGACAGCGTAATCAGCAGAAACGGGGCCATCCACTCGAAGTTGCCGTAAGCCAGGCCGTTGACATAGCCTTCCTGGGCCTGGCTGACCAAGTGGATCGTGGAGATGTTCGTGGAGAACAGGGCCATGCCGATCAGCGGCCAGGTGAGCGTGCCGCCGGCCAGGAAGTATCCCGCGCTTTCGGTGGTGCCCCGCCGTCGCAATCCCGCCCACACACCCAGACCGATAATCACGACGAAATACAGAGCGATGACAGCGATGTCGATGCCCCCAATCGAGATGCTGCCGGCGCCCAGAATACCTTCAGCCATGCCAAGCCCCTTTCACGGTCGTCCGAGTGTAGGACGTTGCCCCGCCTCTGTCAACGTCCTGGCGGGTGTCGGATCGTTGGGTGCCACGCCCAAGCGCAGCGGCCCTCCTGAGCTTGGCGAAGGATTGAGCGTGTCTTCCAAGGGCGCGGAGCGCATCGATGGATGCACGGTCAAACAAGTTTGGCCGTGCCACCCGGCCGAGGGTGAGATTGCTTCGCTCCGCTCGCAATGACAGATCACGCCCACCATGTCATTGCGAGGAGCCCTGCGACGAAGCAATCTCAACCGTACACCGTCAGACCGGCGGTACTGCTTGACATCGGTCGCGACAATGTCATACTGGCACCGTGGTTTTGTGAGCCTGTGAATAAAACCGCGAAACTCATTCACGGTCCCGAAAGGAAACCGCCATGTTGTCATTGGTGCCCCCCATTCTCGCGAGTACCTCCTCGCATCTGCTGACCCTCTCGCCCATCGACTTGGTCATCGTCGTGCTCTACTTCGTGGTCGTGCTGGCGATCGGGTTCTACCTGAAGAAGTACGCCAGCACGGGCGAGGACTTCTTCATGGCCGGCCGCAAGATGACCGCCTGGATCGCCGGCCTGAGCTTCATCTCCGCCAACCTCAGCTCGCTGGAGACGATGGGCTGGTCGGCGATGGCCTACCAGTACGGCATGCTCGGGGCCCACGCCTACCTGATCGGGGCCATCCCGGCGATCCTGTTCCTGGCCGTGGTGATGATGCCGTTCTACTACATCTGCAAGACCCACTCCGTGCCCGGCTACCTGAAGCTGCGCTACGGCGAGGGGGCCCGGGTCGCTGGCCGGCATCTCCTTCACCTTCATGACCGTGATGGTCAGCGGCGCCAGCATGTTCGCCATGGCCAAGATCCTGCAACCTGCTGCTCGGCTGGAACATGAACGTGAGCATCTGGGTGTCGTCGATCACGGTGGCCATCTACGTGACCCTGGGCGGGCTGCTCTCGGCCGTGTTCAACGAAGTGCTGCAGTTCTTCCTGATCTGGCTGGGCACGCTGCTGATCCCGATCCTCGGCCTCATCCACGCCGGCGGCTGGACCAAGATGATGGCCACCGATCCAGGAGAACGTCGAAGGTCATCCATCCCGACCGTCCAGAACGCCGACTTCACCAGCCTCTGGCGCAACCTGGGCTCGTTCGACACCAACCCGATGGGCATCGACTGGTTCGGCATGGTCTTCGGCCTGGGCCTGGCGGTCAGCTTCGGCTACTGGTGCACCGACTTCCTCCAGGTGCAGCGGGTGATCGTGGCCAAGAACCTGCGGTCGGCCCAGAACGGCACGATCATCGGCGCGGTGCTCAAGATGTGCGTGCCGCTGATCGTCACGATCCCGGGCCTGCTCGGGCTTGGCCGTGCTGCTGAACCCGGACGGCTCGCCCATGGTCCTGGTGCCGGAGAGCGACCCGCGGGCCAACATCACGCATCGCACCTTCAACGACGTGCTGCCGCTGCTGATGGGCCAGTACCTCGGGCCGGGCCTGCTGGGCCTGGGCGTGACGGCGATGATCGCCGGCTTCATGTCGGGCATGGCGGGCAACGTCAGCGCCTTCGCCACGGTCTGGACCTACGACGTCTACCGGCCGCTGCTGAACAAGAACGCCAGCGACCGGCACTACCTGACGATGGGCCGCTGGTGCTCGATCCTGGGCGTGCTGATCTCGATCGGCACGGCCTACGCGCTGTTCTACTTCTCGAACATCCTCGAATTCCTGCAGGTGCTGGTCTTCTTCTTCATCGTGCCGCTGTTCGGCATGGTGATCCTGGGCATGCTCTGGAAGCGGGCCACGCCGGCCGGCGGCTTCTGGGGCTTCCTGGCCGCCATCCTCTTCTCGATGAGCATGTGGGTCTTCGTCCACACGTTCCCCGAGGGCTACCAGCCCGCAGCCGACGGCGGTCGTGGGCAAGGGCGCCGTGGTGTCGGTCGTGAAAGGCCGGTACCGGGCGGCGAAGATCGCGCAGGTCATCGTCGAAAGCGGCGAGCGTCAGGACCACGAACGTGGACATCCCGCTCGAAACCGGCAAGACGCAGACCGCCGCGGGCCGCAATCTGGTGCCGCCGACAGGCCTGACGCTGGCCGGCGGGCAGGGAGAGGGCGGCACGAAGTGCTGCGAGTCCTCGTCCCGGACGCCGTCTACGCGGACACGAAAGAGCACGCCAAGTTCGGCGTGGAGGGCGTCTCCCTCGTGCTCAAGCCCGGCGTGACGATCCAGGCGGCGCACATCTCCAAGAAGTTCGACCCGCCGCCTTCAATCCGGCCCACACCAAGTACGTGGCCCGCTCGGAGAAGGCCAAGCCCATGGCCGTCAACATGTACAGCGGCTTCTGGTCCCTGGTCGTCTGCGTGAGCGTCACCATCGGCGTCAGCCTGTTCACCAAGCCCAAGCCCGAGGCGGAGCTGAAGAACCTGGTCTTGGGCCTGACGCCGATCCCGCACGAGGGGCCGTGCCCGTGGTATCAGCAGCCCGAAGCTCTGGGCGGCGGTCGTGTTCGTCGTGCTGGTCGCCATCAACATCATCTTCTGGTAAGGAGCAATCTCATGGATCATAAACGTGAAATCCCGATCTGGTTCTTCATCGGCTCCCTGCTGTCGGTCTACGGCGTGCTGATCCTCGGCACCGGCATCTACCACCTGTTCGTCCCCCCGCCCAAGCCGCTGGCCCTGGCCAACCTCCACGCGGACATCTGGTGGCGCCTGCTGCTTCTGGTGATCGGGCTGATCTACACGATCAAGTACTGGCCCTTCAAAGCCCAGGCCCCGAGCCTCACCCAGAAACGATTCCAGAAGGGCACGGCCGCTTCCCCCGAGTGACACCGATTGCGGTCGAGTATCTCGTGTCTCCGGGTGGCAGCGGCAAGCGCTGGTTTGTAGTGACGCCGTAAGGCGTTATCTTCTTATGCTCTTACGAGCACACTACCAACCAAGGCCTTCGGCCTTGCCGATGGTGCATGATACGCACCCTACGATTGCGGTTGATCGGCCCCGGCACTGGGGGTCCGCAGTTGCTCGTAGTGCTGCCACAGGTTCTTCAGGATTTGCGGATTGGTCAGGCCGTGTTCCTGCTCGCGTACGGCTCCCTGCACGGCAAAGTCGCCCCGATTGGGATCGGCGAATTGGGGGTCCGCCGTGAGGGAGCCGGCGCGGCTTTTCGAGGTTCTCCACGTCCGTGGCATTGGCCCAAAAGGCGTTCTTGCCGACCACGTTGAAGTCTTCCGTGCCTTCCTTGAAGAGGGCCAGGCCGCGCCGGTTCTTCACGAGCACGTTGTTGCGGATGGAGAACCGGCAGGAGTCCCGCATGTCGATCCCGGAGAAGCTGTTGTCGGCGACGACATTGTTCGCAATGACGTAATTGGCCTGGCCGAATCCGGAGATCCCGCTGCCATTGCCCAGGATCAGGTTATTGGCGATGGTCCCCTGGCCGGTCTTGTTGCCGAGGTAGATGCCGCGATTGGCGTTCTTGATGAGTAGGTTGTCTTTGACGTGGAGAGTGCCGCCCGTGCAGCGGACGGCGTGAAACTTCGAGCCGGTAATGATGTTCCGCTGGACGGTGAGCGTGCTTCCATCGTAGCCGATCACCCCTTGGTGGCCGCAATCCGTGATGACGCAATCCTGCACGATGCCCTCGGTGCCCGGCCCGTAACAAACGACGTAGTCGAACCCGCTGAACCGGCAGTCGTCCACCGTGCTCTTGGACGGCCTGTCGATGTAGACCGCCATGGGCGAGCGTCGGAAGTCTCCCAGCGGAGCGAAGCGGCAGTTGCGAATCACGGCATTTGTACCCTTCACCAACAGGGCCGCCGGGAGCTGCATCTTCTGTGTTCCCCGCCAACTGCCAGCGGATCGTCAGATTCTCGAGGATGACCTGCCCCTTTCCCTGGGTGTCGACCAGCAGGGCCGGCTGATCCGCCGTGACCTCGATGATACACCCCTCTGCCGATTCACCGCGTAGAACCATCGGCTCGGTGATCTGGACCGGCGTCGTGTGCCGGCCGTTCGGCATTAGCACGACCCTGCCCGGCCGGACTTCCTCCGTCCGGCGTTTCAAGAGATCCTGTGTCCTGTCGCGGCGCGGGCATGACGCGTCTTCAGGACAGCAATCATCTCTTGGATTTCCTCCGCCGTGAAGCGGCCGCTGATTGGGCAAGTCCGTCCCCGACAATGTCGTACTGATGAAGGGAATCGCGATTACCCGGCCTTCAAAGACAACCGCCAGGGAATGCCGCAAGTTCGCGTCTCCCAACTCGTGGAGGAGCTGAACGCCTTTCGCGTCGAAGGTCAGCACGATCCAGGGTACGCCCATGTTGTCAGTGGTCGCGCGGACCTCTTCCACTCCCCACGTCCCATCCGCCGCATTACGTGGGACTTGTCGTTCCAGAGCAGCAGATAAGTCGTGCCGTTATGCTCGCACGTGATCTGACCGGGTGACAGGACACTGCCGGACCGGACTGCGAACCAGGCGAAATCTTCGCTGGGCGGCTGTCCGGCCCCCTTGAGCGCCTGCTTGTACTTCTCGATCTTCTCCGAACCGACCTCCTCAGGCATCGGCGCGATGCGGAACCCCAGGAACTCGCCGGCTTTGCCCGGCGCGGCAAGGCGCCTCCGCCGGCGCCCTTGCCGGCCTCGTTGCCGCGCTGCGGACGCAGCGTGACATTCTTGAAGACGGCCCACTCGACGGCCTCGCTGGATTTGCCTATTTCCTGCCAGTACTCGCTCTTCCACGGTCCGCGCGAGACCCCGACGCGCAGATCGAAGGAATCGAGCTCCTGGTCGAAGGCGACGCCCTGCGACACGATTTCCTGATCCACGTAAGCAGGTCCGCAGAATCATTTTTACATTTTGACACTCGGAGGGCTGTCCTTCGTAGTATGGTCAGGAAGGAGCCATACAATGGAAGGACTGAAACTGACTTGGTGGCAGCGGCAGCGCTTGGGAGAGCAGTTGAAGGAAGCCCAAGATGCCCGCCTCTATCGGCGCACGTTGGCAGTTCTGGAGGTCGGTCGTGGGCGATCCCTGGCCCAAGTGGCCCACGCTTTGGACGTGACACGTCAGAGTGTTTATAACTGGATCGCCAGTTACGCTCGGGCATATGATCCGCGGGCGTTGCAGGACGAGCCCCACCTGGGCCGTCCGAGTTTCTGGAGCGAGGATCATCAGGCCCTCTTACGGTGGCTGCTGGAACATACCCCCGACGAGTTCGGCTACTTCGCCGTGAACTGGACCGTTCCGTTACTCCAGGAAGAGTGGGCGAACGGCACCGGCGAGCATCTTTCGGATGAGACCGTGCGGCGCGGGTTGCAGGGACTGGGATATGTCTGGAAACGCGGCCGGTACGAGTTGGCGCCCGATCCCGAGCTGGAGAAAAAAACGGCGGATTCGGGCTCGCCTTCGTCATTTGCCGCCGCGCCGCGTGCTGTTGGCGGAGGATGAGACCGATCTGCTGCTGTTTCCTCCCTTGCGCGCCGGCTGGGCGTTGCGGGGCCAGCCCCGCGAGGTGCGGATCTCGGGACAGAACGCGCGGCGGGTGGTCTTCGGAGCGATGAACCTGTGCACCGGCCGCCGCTGGTTCCTGGTTCGCGACCATCGGAAGGCACTCGATTTCCAGGAGTTCCTGTCTCGGCTGCACACGCATTATCGTGGTTGGCATGTCGCTTTGTTGCTGGACGAAGATTCCAGCCATACGGCCAACGATTCTTTGGAGTTGGCCGACGAATTGTCGATCCAGCTGATCTGGCTGCCGAAGCGTTCGCCGAAACTCAATCCCTTGGACAGTTTGTGGGGCCAAGGAAAGGATGTCGTCAGTGCCAACAAGCAGTACGCCACGATCGACGAGCAAGTCCACCGCTTCTTGGCCTATTTGGAGAGTCTCTCCCCACGTGAGACACTGCATACGTCTGGGGTCCTTTCCAAGCACTATTGGCTCCGGTTCGTGTTGTCAAAACGTTTCTGCGGACCTGCTTAGTCTGGTCGAGGCTGCCGCCGTTCGTCGACTGGCAGTCGGAAGGCATGGCATAGGCGCCCACGTCCTTGCCGGCCAAGCCATTGAACCGGATGGCCAGCTTGTATCCCTTCTCGCCCGGATTCGGGAACGCCCGGCCGTCCTCGTCGTCATAGGGGCGTTCCGGGAGTCGGCTGCCGTCTGGCCGCCACCATTGTTTGCCTACGCTCGGATGCTCGCAGACGCCCAGCAATTCCACCGTCACCCCGTTCCGGAGCTTGACCGGGCGGAAATCACCGCCGTTGTTGGCGGAGGGCTCGGCGATGCCCCTGCGCAGGGTCGCCGTCATGTCTGCAAGCGCCTGTTCGGTGAACTCGCCGGTGATTGTCGCACAGTGAACTCCTTCCTGGCGCTGCGGGATCGTCGGAGCCGACACGACGACACCGCCGGTAATCACGGCCAACTGTTGGCCGGCGTGGGACCGGGTCAGCCGAACCATCTGTGCGGCGCCGGTCTCATCGAACCGCAGGACCAGCATGGGCCTGGCGTTCTCGTCGGCGCTGCGACCGACGTGCACCAGCCGCCAGCCCTGCGAGGGCACCATGATGAGGGAGGTTTCGTTGTAGACCAACAGCCAGATCTGGCCCTGGTACGTCTGGCTTACCAGGTCCGGTGCCAGATTCATGCCCGGCCGGATCGGGACCCACAAACAGCGGCTGTCGGCCAGCGAGCGACCCTCGGCCAGGGCCTTGGTGAACTCCTCCACGGCATCGGGCCCCAGCTCGCCCCGCTGCGGCGCGATACGCAACTCCAGCACGCTACTGGTTTCCTTCGGCTTAGCGACAGGAGGATTGGCGTCCGTCTTCGTGGATTGCCCGCTCATGCCCTCGCGCAGGGTCGTAATCATGCCTTCGAGTTCCGGCTCGGTGAAATTGCCCGCGATCACCACGCTGTTGAATCCCCCCTGAGTTTTCAGGATCATCGGAGCCGAGACGACGATCCCCTTGACGATCATGGCCAAAGGACAGCCGCCGTAGGTCTGCGTCAGTTGCAGCATCCGGGTGGCGCCGGTCTCATCGTGCACGGCCCCGCCGAGCGGCCTTCGCGTCGCCGGTCGGCCACCTGGGCGAGTCGCCAGCCTTGGGCGGGCACCATGATGAACGCGTCATCGTTATGGACCAGCAGCCACGTCTTGCCCTCGCGCACCGGGGCAATCAGATCGTGCCCCAGATTCGTGCCCGGTCTAGGCGGGGCACCCACAGGTACTGGCTGTCCGCCGGTACCTGTCCTTCGCCAAGTGCCTTCGTGTACTTCTCCGTCACGGCGGGTGCTACCTCGTCCTGCTCGGCCGCGCATGCGCAGCTCGAATGAGCCGGCGGTCCACTCGCCCGGCCCGACGTTGAGGTTCAGACTCGCGCCGACCTGTCCCATCCAGATTCTCCCGTTCGGCCGTTCTCGCTGGTCCTTGGTCGCCAGCATGCCCGGCGAGTGGAAGCGGAGAGGAGCAGACGTACCGGTCCGGCGGGAGTAGGCGGATACGCCGGGATCGTCACCGTCCGGGTCATCGACGCTGCCGCTTTTCGAGCAGCGCAGAAGCCAGGCCATGTCCAACTGCCCCGGGGCCGTGGACGGCCCCGGCAGGTTCCACGTCGCCTCGCAATCCTTTGTTGCCACGCGTCGAACGCAGGGAGGGGCCACGTTGTTGACGTAGTGGAAGAGCCTCGACACCCATCTTGTCGGGATCGAAGACGTAGAGATTGTCGGTGTCCTTGTTCCGCAACGTGTACGTGTATCGGACCGAGGGACTCGCCTTCCCGGCAGTACCTCGAAGCGATCCAGACGCAGCTCCAGCCCGGCGTGGAGCTGCCCGTTGGCGGTCAGGGCTCGAACGACACGCGCGGGTCCCGGCGAGACATCCGTGCTCGTCTCGGCCCGCGACGCGGCAATGCTGCGCCCCGCGGCTCGATGCGGACGACATCGGGCGGGAGCGGGGCGTCGAAGCTAGGACGGTGGATCAACGGCGTGCTCCGCCTTCGGCAAGAAGGAGGAGGCATGCGTCCACAGAGACCCCAGATAGCAGCGCTGTCCCTTCGGCCGTCACGACAAAGCGACCGCCGGCCAGCGCGACGCTCCGGAAGCGCAACGGCTTGCTGTTCTTCAGATAAAAGGCGTGGCTCGAAAGATCGTAGCGCTCGATATCCGCGGAGGCAATCCAGGGCTCCTTCCGCAGCGCAAGTTCCGCCAGCGGTTTCTGCGCAGGCCGTCTCCAGGTCGATATTCTCGTCGGCCAGCAGATAGATGTTGACGCCGTGCGGTGCGATGCGCAGCTCCACGGCGCACTTTTGCCGGCCGAGACCGGAGAGTACCTGAGGGTGCAAGCCTTGTCGTCGGCGGCCAGGATCGTGACTCGGTACTGCCCGCCCTCGGCGGTCTTGATCGTCATGACTGTCGGGCAGCCGCGAGCCGATGAGATGGCCCTTGCATGGAGCGGCTCGCCCGCAGGCTCCCGGGCCTGCTCGGACGTGGCGTCCCGGAGCAGGCCGAGTGCGCGGTCCCCCTGGACGCAGTCATACAGCAGGTCGCCTTTGCCCAATTCCGGAGAGCTTGTTGCAATCTTCTCCGGGTTCGGGACCTACCGGTGGCACCGGGACCAACTGCCCCGTAGCCAAGTCGAGGATCACGTGCTGCCGGTCCACCTCCGGCAGGACGACCTCGGCCTGGTTCTCCCGGTTGCCTTGCGGCTCCACGCGCCGCTCAGGAATTGGCTTTGAAAGTTGCTGCAGCCCGCTGGTGCGATACCAGTCCAGCGCTTCGGCGACCGCCTGATCGAAGGCGTGCGAAGTGACAATGCCCACGTTATCCGGTCCGGGGGTCCCGAGGTGCCCGAGATTCACCCCGTACCAGAGGTTCAGATCCCGGAGAAGAACCGCGACGACATTATACAGCCGGTCAGCACCCCCATAGTCGAGCTCGAATCGCCAGCGTGCCTGCGGTGGCGAGGCCGCCCTCAAAAAGTCCACGTACACGGCCGTCGCCTGCTGCCGGTCCAGATAGGTCTCCAGGGCACGGTACATTTCGTGCGAGCCCTGCGGACACAAGCGTACGGTTTCGACGGTGAACAGGTCGCGCAGCATGGCCCGGAGCTTCGGCCGCAGCGTCTTCCTCCGCCGGTTGCCCCCAGGCAGATGCCAGCGTAGCCCGCAGCCGCACCACTTCGGGCAGGGCGGCGGATGCCTTCAGCCGCTCGTCGCCGCGCTCGCGCAGCGCACGGATGGCGGGCCACCACAGCCAAGCTCGCTCCTCTTGAGCCAACTCCCACAGGACGTCCGCGACCTCCGGACGATGCGCCGTGCGAAAACAGTACTCAAACAGATGGCCCCAGGTCTCACCTTCATCGCAACGCCGGGCGAACTGTCTCAGCCGTTCGAGGTCGGTTGTGGTCAGGTGGTCCCGGTAATACCACAGGCCGAGCAGCACGTCGCTATGAATGCCGCGTTCCTCCCGCGGACTGGCCGACCCCCGGTACTCGAGCAAGGTGAAGGCCGGGTCGAGGAACTCCCGGAGACCGGCGGTCAGGCCGAGCTTGACGGCTACCGCGCGGAGCTGCACGCTGGGCGAACCGAGCCAGGCGCCGAGCGGCTTGGCCGATCTTATCGCACGTCGGCGCATCGAGGGCAAGAGTACCCACGGGCGATCGGCGCATGATGATGCCCCCCGGCGGGTTTTGGCTCAGCATGACAGCCTGCGCCGCTTGCTGGATATGGTTGCATCCGCGGATGATGTCGAGCACGGCCATAGCGTCCCGCGCGGTTTTGATCTCCTGGCGTGCCAAGTTCTCCGGCGGAAAGCCGGTCAAGCCCAGGCGCTCCATCATCCGGTCCCAATGCTCGGGATACGTGCGCCGTGGCCGCTGGGGATAGGCCACGACCACGTTGCGGAACGTCATCTCCTGCGGTTTCTCGCCCACCCTGACCGCCGCGATCTGGTCCCACGGCACTGCCTCCATGTCGTAGGTCACCTGAGTACCGTCGGTGCCGCTGTGACCGCTCGGGTTGCCGGCCAGATACCGCCGGCCCTGACGGTCGTAGATAAGGAGCGGCACCCCGATGTCGAAGGGCTGACTGGTCGTGAAATCAAAGCTCAGGTGGGACACGCGCAGGGCTCCTGGGGCCCGCGGTGTCAACTGATAGGGACGCCCCTCATCCGCCCGCCTCATCGTCCCTTCGGTGAATGGCCCCGTGAAAGAACAGAGGCTTTCGTTCCGTTGACTACCGTGGAAGTAGCGCAGCGTCAAATCCACCTTGCGGACCGGAACCTCACGCGCGAAGAGTCCGGCCCACCTTTGACGATACGTGCGTCGGAACCAACCCTGAACGACTGCCGTGGCAGGACCTTCAGGTGCATCGAAGAGAATGAGGCCCTTGCCCAAGTCCGTGCCCATTCCCGCCGGACGCAGGGAAGCGAACGGAACAAACAGCAATTGCCCCTCAAATCTGGGCACTTGGAGGATGAAATCCCGGCGGAATTCCTCGGCTTTCCAGGGGCCCTCACCGCCCCCCAACGGGCCCAACACCATGTCGAGCTTCTTACCGTTGGCGTCATACAATTCATCACCGCCATCGGGACAAACGCCTACAAGTTGGATGTCCAGCGGACCTCGGTTGTCGACCCCGGCGCTTTCCTCGGCGGCCCGCGCCATGGGCAGCAGCACCGCAGCGATGACAAGGACGACGGAGAGTCCGAGGAGGCCGAGCTTGGCGGTCTTGGGCAGGGGGCGGTTGAGGATGTGCTTGATGCGGCTGGTCAGGGCGCTCTTGGATTCGACCACGCCGATCAGACGCAGGCTCAGGGCGGGCCGGCGCGCGAAGGCGAGCTTCGCGACGTTGATCAGGGTGTCCGGATACTGCGGGGCGGCTTCGCCCATCGCGACGAGGACCGTCTCATCGACCGCCTGCTCGCGAATGCGGCGGATGATCGCGTTCGCCAGCCACAACAGCGGATTGTAGAAGTAGACGATCTGCAGAAGCGTCTGGATGAGGTTGATCCACAGGTCGCCCCGCTTGACATGCGCCAGCTCATGAAACAGGACCGCCTGCAACTCGGCCCCGTGCAGACGCGAGGCGAGATTCTGCGGGATCAGGATCACCGGCCGCAGCAGCCCGCAGACGGCGGGACTGGCCGCGTTGGGCGAAAGCCGCAGCGGAGATCGGCCTGCGCAGGCCGAGATGCTGTCGGCACCGGTCCAACTCGCGGAGCATGGCCCGGCTTGCCTCGTCGGCCTGGGCGACCAGACCCCGCACGAAGAACGTGCGCTGGGCGAGCAGGAGCAGCAAGGCCGCGACAACGCGGCCCAGACCAGCAGCACGAAGCCCTGCCAATTCAAGGAAAGGGCGGGCGGATGGGTGGCAGACGTGTGGCACCCCCGCCCTCGGGGGTGATCGGACCCCAGCCGGGGGCGGCTGGGCCACCTGGCTCCGGCAGAGGACGCGCAACGGTGCGTAGGCTGCGGCGGGGAAAGGATGTTGGCCACGGCGGGAGAGCGGTCTCGTGGCGAGGGCATCTTGCCCTTGCTCTTCGAGGGATCGGTAGCTGGCGGCGCGTTCGAGCAGGGCGGCGGCCGGGACCTCCAGCGTGTCGCCGAACCACGTGCCGACGCTCACCGGCGACCACAGCGACGGCGGCAGCACGAGCTTGACGAGCACCAGCATCCAGATCCAGTACCGAAAGACCGCCCGCACGCGCTTCCGCAGGACGGCATCGACCGCCAGCAGGATCAGGATCAGCAGACTGGACTGGATGAGCATGGGCACCGCCAAGTCGACGAAGGCTCGCCCGGCGGTGTTGAGGGTTTGCACAATCGCGTTCATGGATCGTACCTCCGCTTCTAAGGACGCTTCTCCGCAACGTTCCGTTACAGTCGGATCATCCTTTCGCGCGTGGTTTGTTCTGCCGACGCTTCTTCTGGATCATGTCCTGCAGCTCGTCGAGCTCCTTCTGCGACAGGGTGTCGCTTTCGAGCATGAACTGCATCATCGGGGTGAAGGCCCCGCCGAAGGCCCGTTTGACCGTGCGCATCAGCTCGCCGCGCTGGGCCTCCTGCTGGCTGATCGCGGAGCGGTACAGGATCAGGTTCCGGATGCGCTCGGTGGTCAGCAGGCCCTTGGCCACCATGCGGTCCATGAGCGTCTTGACGGTGCTGTAGGTCCATTTCTTGCGGGCCACCAGCTCCTCCTGGACCTCCGGGGCGGCGCAGGGCTCGTGCTCCCACACCACCTGGATGATTTCCCATTCCGCTTCGGTCAGTTCGTACTGTTTCGTCATCATGCGCACCTCCTTACGCTCTAACGATGACGAGACTACTCTACAGATGTAAAGACTGCAAGAGAAATCTGAAAAATATTCTGGTTCGGAGTTCCGCCTTCAGGCGGGTTTGAAAGTCTTCCGGCGCCGCCGGCTCCACTGGATGCAGACGCAGGACTCCAAAGGCTATCCGGACTGTTCGACCCGCGTAAACGCGGAACTCCGAACGGCCGGGCTAATCCAGCGTCCGGCGGTAGCGTTTCACGCCGATGGTCAGCGCGATGGCGGCGAACAGGGCGATGGGCCAAAGCTGCGGCCAGACTTCCGGGAGGCCGTTGCCTTTGAGCAGGATGCCGCGCGATGATCCGCAGGAAATGGGTGAGCGGCAGGATCTCGCCGATGTCCTGGGCCCAGCGCGGCATGCCCCGGAAGGGGAACATGAATCCGGACAGCATGATCGACGGCAGAAAGAAGAAGTACGCCATCTGCACCGCCTGGAGCTGGTTCTTGGCCAGGGTGGAGAACGTGATGCCCATCGCCAGGTTGGCGGCGATGAACACGAAGGCGGCCGCCAGCAGCAGGGCGAGACTGCCCATCATCGGCACGTGGAAGAGCCCGTACGCGGCCGCGAGGATCAGTCCCACCTGGATGTACCCGAGGAGGATGTAGGGAATGATCTTGCCGATCAGCACCTCCGCCGGATGCGCGGGCATGGACAGCAGGTTCTCCATCGTGCCGCGCTCGCGCTCCCGCGTGATGCCCAGGCCGGTGATCATGACCATCGTCATCGTCAGCACGACGCCCATCAGGCCCGGCACGATGTTGTAGCGGGTGATCCCTTCCGGGTTGTAGAGCGTCTGGATGCGCAGGTCGATGGGGTCGGGCCGGGCGGCCAGATAAGCGAGCGGGCCCTGGAAATCGTGCTGCATCGCGGTGTTCAGCAGCAGACGTGACGGTGCTGACGGCGTTGCCGATGGCCGCGGGATCGGTCCCGTCCGCTTCGATCAGGAGCGTGGGCCGGTCGCCCCGCAGCAGATCGCGCGTGAAGTTCTCCGGAATATTGATGACGAACTGGATCTCGCCGCGGGCGATCGCTTCGCGCGCCTCCTCCTCGGTGTCGAGCTCCCGGACGAAGTTGAAATAGCTGCTGTTGCTGATCGCGTGCAGCAGGGTGCGGGCCTGCGGGCCGTGGTCGCCCAGGAGCACGCCGGCGGGCAGATGCCGCGGGTCCGAATTGATGGCGTACCCGAAGAGGATGAGCTGCATCAGCGGCATGCTGATCATCATCGCGAAGGTCAGCCGGTCCCGGCGCATCTGGATGAACTCCTTGACCACGATGGCCCAGAACCGTCTCAGAGAGAATTCGCGCTGCTTCATGAGGAGACGCTATCCTTCGATTCGTCCATGAAGTGAATGAATACATCTTCCAAGCCGGATTCGATCCGGCGCCATTCATAGGGCGGCGTGCGAAAGGGAGCGATGGCTTGTTCGAGCGCCGCCGCATCGGGGCCGCTGACGTGCAGCATGGTGCCGAACGCGACCGCCTGCTCGACGGCGGGATGGCCCCGGAACCGCTCGGCCAATTGCACCAGGTCGGGGCCGGTGACCGACCAGGTCGTCAGGCGGGCCCGCTGGATCACGTCCGCCACCGTCCCGTGGGCGAGCAAGTGGCCCCGGAGGATGAAGGCGAGCCGGTGGCAGCGCTCGGCCTCGTCCATGTAGTGGGTGGCGATCAGGAACGTCAGTCCCTCTCCGGCGAGCCGATGGATCTCCTCCCAGAATTCCCGGCGGGCCTTCGGGTCCACGCCGGCCGTCGGCTCATCGAGCAGCAGCAGCTTCGGCTGGTGAATCATGCACGCGGCCAGGGCGAGCCGCTGTTTCCAGCCGCCGGAAAGCTGGCCCGCCAGTTGGTTGCGCCGCTCGGTCAGGCCGAGCCGTTCGATGGTCTCGCGCACCGCCTGGCGGCGGTCCCGGACGAAGTACATCCGGGCGACAAAATCGAGGTTCTCCGCGATGCTCAGATCGTCCCAGAAGCTGAAACGCTGGGTCATGTAGCCGACATGCCGCTTGATGGTCTCGCTCTCGGTGACGACATCGTAGCCCAGGCACGTGCCGCGGCCTTCATCGGCGCGGAGCAGGCCGCACAGCATGCGGATGAACGTCGTCTTGCCGCTGCCGTTGGGGCCGAGGAACCCGCAGATCTCGCCCGCGCGAACCGCCAGATCGACGTGATCGACCGCCGTAAGCGTCGCCGAACCGCTTGGTCATTCCATGCACATCGATCGCAAGGTCGTCAGCCATAGATTACACGCGCCACAGTCAACGCTTGGTGATGCGCGACTCCAATCGTCTTCTCGCCTTCCGGATTTCCTCGGCCAGCAGTTCTTCACTTGGCAGGGCGGTCTGATATTCTCGTATGAGCATCTTGTTGGGCAGCCCTTCCAGGGCATAACGGGCCAGTGATTCGCCTTGCTCCGTGCAAAGGATCAGTCCTATAGGCGCGTTTTCCTCGGGCTGTACCCAGTGGGTACGGGCGTAGTTCAGGTACAGGTGCATTTGCCCGATGTCGGCGTGTGACAGGGGGCCGGTCTTGAGATCGATTACGATCAGGCTGCGCAGACGCCTGTGGAAGAACAGCAGATCGATGCGGAACCATTCATGGTCGATACGCAACCGTTTTTGTCGACCTACGAAAGCGAAATCGTTGCCCAGTTCGAGGAGAAAAGACTCCAGGTGCTGGATGAGAGCGTCCTCTAAGTCCGTCTCAGAATACTCATCTTTGAGTCCGAGGAACTCCAGTACGAGCGGGTCGCGGATCTCCTCGTCGGGGGATACGGTGTCCTCAGGACGCGATTTCCCCCCTCTGCCGAGCATGGCTGTCTTCTTTCGCGACAGGGCGGTGCGCTCGTAGAACTGGCTGCCGATCTGGCGGTCAAGCTGGCGGACGGTCCAGCCACCGCGCAGGGCCTCGGTTTCGTAGAACTCCCGGGCCAGTGGATTGGTCACGGAGAGCAGGCGGACATAGTGGGACCACGGCAGAGGAAAGCGGGCCGCAATGGAGCGCAGATGGGAAATCGCGGGTGGCTGAGATTTTCGCGACAGCGTCGATAGATTCTGGTTGTCGGATTCCGCCGACACTGTCGGCGAAATTTCCAGCATGCTCCGAGACGTGAGAGATTTCGCCGACACTGTCGGCGAAATTGGCCAGCCAAGATAGAAGGCTCGCCATTTTGTGAGGTTGCGTTCAGAGAAACCGCGTCCGAAACGTTTCATCAGGTCGCAGGACAGTTTCTTGAGCAATTCCTCGCCGTAGTCGGCCCGTTCCTGTCCGCCCTGCTCATACTCCACGATCCTGCGTCCCATTTCCCAATAGGTAGCCGTCATGATGGTGTTGACAGTGCGCGCGAGGCACGGCGGGCCGTATGGAGCAACTCCACAATATCAGACAAGATTGAGTCATAGCCGGGCACCGCCACCGCACTCGCGGTTTTGCTGGCCGGCAACATCTTCTTCCTATTTCTCATATGGTTCACGAATCTGTACTTTGCTGTCAATCATCGCGAATAACCGACATCAAGAGCCCAGCCGCACGTCCACCGGCTGGCCGGGGTGCAGGGTGGCGGCGACTTGGGGATCGAAGGTCACTTCGATCATGAAGACCAGCTTGCCGCGGTTCTCCCGGCTGTAAATGACCGGCGGCGTATACTCCGCGTGCGGCGAGATGAAACTGATCCGCCCCGCCAATGGCCCGGGCAGGCCGTCTACGATGACCTGCACGCTGTCGCCGGGATGAAGGGTCTGGACCTGCGTCTCGGGCACGAAGGCGCGGACCTTGATGTTTGCGGGCGGCAGCAGGGCGACGACCGGTCGGCCCGCCGGGACCCATTCCCCTTGGCGGTACATCGTGTCGAACACCAGGCCGGCCTGTGGCGCCGTCTGGCGCTTCTGCGAGAGGTTCCATTCGGCCGCCGCCAGCGCCGCCTCCAGGGCTCGGACGTTCGCTTCGGCCGCGGCGATCTGATCGGTACGCGAGCCGAGCTGCGCCGTTTGCAGGTCGGCTTCGAGTTGTGCCACCTGCTCGCGATTCTGATCGCGCGTGGAGCGGGCGCGGTCAAGGTCCTGCGGCGTGCTCGCTCCGGAGCGGGATAGCTCCTCCTGCCGGGCCAGCTCCTTCTCCGAAAGGGCCAAAGCCGCCTGCGCCTGCCCGAGCTGTGCTTTGATGGATTCGATTTCCGAGGAGCGTTTGCCCTTCTTGAGGTCCTCCAGGCTCGCGCGGGCCTGCACGAGGCGCGACTGGGCTTCATCTTTGGCCGCTTTTTCCTGAGTGTCGTCCAAGCGCAAAGAGCGGGTCTCCCGCCGCCACCTGGGCACCCCGTTGGACGTGCAGAGCCTCCAGTGAACCGGCCAGCGGCGACGCAATATAGACAAATTCCCCTTCGACGTAGCCCTGCACCTGATGGTCGTTCGTGCGATCACAACCTGAGATCAGGCAAAGGGTTACGATTATGCCGCCGAAGCCGATAGGCATCCTGCCGAGCCGATTTGCGAGGGTAGAATTGGCCATCACTCTGATTCCGCCACACAACCGTTTTTCACGTTGACTGGCCCTTAATTATGGCCGCAAGCGGCAATCTTGCCAAGCGATACGCTGAGGCAGGCAGATTTTTTAGAATTTTTCGGTTGACGGGGCCGAACAATGAAATATAATAATAGTACAATAGACTATTAGATTGACAGCGCAATTTTTAGCAATTGGAGAATTGAGATGATTGAGTTCAAGTTGGATCTTAAGAGCGGCGTGCCCTTTCACCGGCAGATTGTCGATCAGATCCGGTACGGCATAGCCTCGAAGCGTCTGCTGCCCGGCGAGCAATTGCCGACGGTACGGGACCTCGCCGTGCAGCTCCAGATCAACCCGAACACGGTCCGCAAGGCCTATTCGGACCTGGAACTCCTCGGCATCCTGGACACGCAGCAGGGCACCGGCACCTTCGTCGGCCACAAGGAAATCGAAATCGGCGACGACGAGAAGCAGCGCATGCTGCGGCAGGTCTGCGATGAGCTCGTCGCCCGCGGACACCAATACAACCTCACGCTCGCAGACATAGTCGAGCATCTGCAAAGGAGACTCAGCGATGGCACAGCAAAAGAAAATGACAGACGTGATTAACGCGATTTCGCAAAGATACGGCGGGCTGCAGCCACGAGACTCCGGAGCCGCCGGCATTCCCTTGGTGGCCTGGCTGGCCGCACTTCTTATTGTGCTGGCAGGACTGGGGGTCCATTGGCTCGTGCGGGGCGGGCTGGAGCCTCTGAATACTCCGATCACCGTCGTCACGCTCCTGGTGGCTATCTATGTGCTGCTGGCCCTCAAGATCGCCCAACAGTGGGATCGGGCCGTGGTCCTGCGGCTGGGCAAGTTCCACCGGCTCAACGGCCCGGGCCTGTTCTTCATCATCCCGATCGTGGAGAGCATCGCGCAAGGCGTGGACATGCGTATCCGGGCGACGGACTTCAGCTCCGAATCGACCCTGACCAAGGACACCGTGCCCGTCAACGTGGACGCCATCTGCTTCTGGATGGCCTGGGACGCCAAGAAAGCGGTCCTCGAAGTGCAGAACTTCTACCAGGCGATCATCCTGTCGGCCCAGACGGCCCTGCGGGACATCATCGGCACGCACGAGCTGGCCGACATGCTCACCCATCGCGGCGAGCTGGGCAAACGGCTCCGCGAAATCCTCGATGAAAAGACCAACCCGTGGGGCATCAGCGTCCAATCCGTCGAGATTCGCGACATCATCATCCCGAAGGACCTGGAAGCGGCGATGTCCAAGCAGGCCCAGGCCGAGCGCGAACGCCAGGCGCGCATCATCCTGAGCACCGCCGAGACGGAGATCGCCGACAAATTCGCCGAGGCCGCCAAGAAGTACGAGCGCAATCCGGGGGCCATGCACCTGCGCGGCATGAACATGCTCTTCGAGGGCCTCAAGGAGAAAGGCTCGATGATCATCGTCCCCAGCTCCGCCCTGGAAACGATGAACCTCGGCGCCATGGGCGGCTTGGCGGCCCTGAGCCAGATGAAGGGCAAGGAAGACGACACCAGCAAAGAAAAAACCGAGTAAAGCTCGGACAAGGAGACAGCCACATGATCGTCACCACCACACCCAGCATCGAAGGCAAACGCATCACCCAGTATCTCGGCGTCGTCACCGGCGAGACCATCGTCGGGGCCAACATCTTCAAGGACATCCTGGCGGGCATCCGCGACATCGTGGGCGGCCGGTCCGGGGCCTACGAGAAGGCCTTCCGCAAGGCCCGCGAGATCGCCTTCGAGGAGATGGAGCAGGAGGCCGCCGAACTCGGCGCCAACGCCATCGTGGGGATCGACATCGACACGGAGACCGTCGGGCTCCCAAGGCGCGATGCTCATGGTCAGCGTCAACGGCACCGCCGTCACGATCCAATGAGCAAGCGCCTCATGAAAGGCGAGAATCATGGAAGAGAAGTCCATCATCATCGTCGGGGCCGGAATCGCGGGCTTGTCCGCCGGGTGCTACGGGCAGATGAACGGCTTCCGCACCCAGATCTTCGAGATGCATGACCAGCCCGGCGGGTTGTGCACCTCCTGGAAACGCCAGGGATACACCATCGACGGCTGTCTGAACTGGCTGGTCGGCTCCCGGCCGGGCGACAACTTCCACCGCATCTGGGAAGAGTTGGGCGCGGTGCAGGGCCGGCGCATGATCGAGCGCGAGGAGTTTCTGCGGATCGAGGGCAAAGGAGGCAAGGTCTTCATCGTTCATAGCGACATCGACCGGCTCGAGCAGCACATGAAGGAGCTGGCTCCCGGCGATGCGCCCGTGATCGAGGAGTTCACGAAAGCCGCACGCACCTGCGCCAGGTACGACCTGCCGGTGGACAAGGCGCCCGAGCTGTACGGGATGCTCGACGGAAGCTGGTTCCTGATCCGGATGTTTCCGTTCCTGCGGCTGATGTCCAAGTGGAAGAAGATCACGGTCCAGGACTATGCCCAGAGGTTCTCCGATCCCTTCCTGCGCGAGGCAGTTCCCCTCCTCGCGGGCCTGCCCGATTTCCCGATGGCGTGCCTGCTCATGATTCTGGCCTGGATGCACCGCAGGTCCGCCGGCTATCCGATCGGAGGGTCGCTGGAGTTCTCCCGCGGCATCGAACGGCGCTACCTCGATCTGGGAGGAGAAATTCACTACCGCTCCCCCGTCGCGGAGATCCTGGTGGAGCACGACAAGGCGGTCGGCGTCCGGCTGGCGGATGGGACCGAGCACCGCAGCGACATCACCATCTCCGCCGCGGATGGCCACGCCACGATCTTCGACATGCTGGGCGGCAAGTACATCAACGGCAGAATCCGCGCTTACTACGACAACCTGCCCATCTTCCCTCCCCTGGTCCACGTGGCGCTGGGCGTGAATCGCCCGTTCGAGAAGATGCCGGCGAACGTGATCTACCCTCTCGACAAACCCGTGACCATCGGCGGGCAGGAGCAGAACCATTTCGGCGTCGAGATCGGCAATTTCGATCCGACGCTGGCCCCGCCGGGCAAGACGGTTCTGAAGATCATGTTTACCGCCGATTACACGTACTGGAAGAACCTGCGCCAAGACCCCGAGCGCTACAAGGATGAAAAGGAGAGAATCGCCGACCAGGTGATCGCGCTGCTCGACCAACGGTATCCGGGCTTGGCGGGTCAGGTCGAAATGCGGGACGTGGCCACGCCCGATGACGTGGGAACGCTACACCGGCAACTGGCAGGGCAGCATGGAGGGCTGGATGATCACGCAGAAGACGTTCCCTCCGTTCCGCATGAGCAAGACCCTCCCCGGGCTGAAGAGCTTCTACATGGTCGGCCAGTGGGTCGAGCCGGGCGGCGGCGTGCCCACGGCGGCCCTGTCGGGCCGCAACGTGATGCAGATCATCTGCAAGCGGGACCGCCGAGCCTTCGTGACGACGACCCCCTGATCCCCCGATCTCGGCGGCGGCAGCGGCGAGAATCGGTCGGGTGCGCACGGAATTTCGCGTGTGAATCCGCACCGAAAGCCAAGAGACGACCGGTGGGCCCGCGATCGTCACGCCGTGTTGCGCTTCGCGTGGTAATGCGCCGTTCACTTCGACGACTTCCGGCGTTTGGACCGCAGTTCGGCCAACTGCAGGACCAATCGCAGGGTTTCGTTGACGGCCTCCGCCGTGGGAAACGCCTCCGCGACATCCGGAGCCAACAACACGAGATTCGTTCCCTCCCGGTACCGTTGGGCATACTTGCCTTGCACGCCGGTCTTCAGGAGTTCGCTGAGGTTGTACTCCGAGCGGAGATCGTCATTTCTGCCTTTTGCGGATTTCTTCTTCATAGCCTCCGAAGATTGACTTTTGCCTTTTCCGCGTCCCATTCGAACTCAAGCATCGAACCCTATTCTGTCGGAAGCGATGCGAGAAAGCAAGGAGGAATGCCAACTGAGAACCGGCAACTCGCAACTGATTCCCAGCCGCCCATGCACGCAGATTTCGGCTTTCTCCTTGACTTCGCCGCTGCCTGGCGCGATAAGGTTGCTCATGGTTGATGAGAATCCCCCCGTACAGGCGGGCCCGCCCTCCGAAGACAAGAGCTTCGAGCAATTGAAGTCTGTCAACGAGCATGGTGCGGAGTACTGGAGTGCCCGCGACCTCCAGCCGCGGCTGGGCTATAACCACTGGCGCAGCTTCGAAAAGGCCATTGCCAAGGCCATAACCTCTTGTCAGCAATCGGGTAACGATCCGGACCATCACTTTGCGCGTGCGCAAACCGATCGTTGGGGGTAAGGGCGCGGTGCAGGAAGTTGTCGATTTCCATCTCTCCCGCTTTGCCTGTTACCTGATCGCCCAGAACGGCGACCCGCGCAAGCCCGAGATTGCCCTGGCCCAGAAATACTTCGCCATCCAGACCCGCCGACAGGAACTCAGCGATGCCCGCCAACGGGACATGGAGCGACTGGAGCTGCGCAAGCAGACGACGGAGGAGTTCAAGGCCCTGTCGGGCGCGCGCGCAATGCCGGCGTGCACAGCACGATGTTCGGTGTCTTCCACGATGCGGGCTACAAAGGGCTGTACGGCGGCCTGGGCAGCGACGACATCAAGGCCCACAAGCACATCGCCGCGAGCGAGAACCTCCTTGACCGCATGGGGACAACCGAGCTGGCCGCCAACCAGTTCCGCATGACCCAGACGCGAGAGAAGCTGGCCAAAGAAGGCATCCACGGCCAAGAGCGTGCCATCGACACGCACCGCCAGGTCGGCAAGGAAGTGCGCGAGGCCATCCGGCGGATCGGCGGCACCATGCCGGAGAGCCTGCCGCCCGCCGAGGACATCAAGCAGGTCCAAAAGAGATTGAAGGCCTCCCCGCCGCCCCTGCCGCTCGACGGCCCCGCCGCCCAGGGCCTCACGGGGCCCGAACCGCAGAAGTGAGCCCCCAGTCCATTCGCAGACACACCTGCCCCCGCGCAGGCGGGGTCCACGCCGATTCTTCCTTTGTCATTCCCGCGAAGCTCCGCCCTGAGCGAAGCCGAATGGGGCGGGAATCCAGGTGTCCTTCAACCGCGAAGTACGCGAACCACAGGAACGAACACGAAGGCCGGAGGCGGTAGGGCGCCGCACGCCCGACCCTATCCCCGTCTGACTGAGAACCGCCAACTGTCAACTGATGTGCTAACCGCAGAGGAACGCCGATACACGCTGATAAGGCATCCACCGCAGACTCAATCCGAATCGCAATCCACAATCCTGCAATCGACTTGGCCCCCAATCCGGTCTTCCTCTCCTACAATCATCAATCAAAAATCATAAATCATCCATTCCAGGCCCGGATTTACACGGGAGGAACACGGATTTCCCCTCGCGCCTGCCTCTCACTCAAGAAAGAGGGTGACTCCTGCCAAAATACGTAGTTGTACGTATTGACAGATTTCAGCCGGGACGGATAATTGCCAACGGACGGTGGTTGGTAGGGGCAGTGGTGCCAGCACTTGACCCACCATTGTGCGGCCAGAACCACCAAACGGAAGGACATTCATCTTCTCACGGTCGACTCAATCTGGAGATGTGATGTCGTATTAGGAGTTGCCCTGTTGAGCCGGCATCGGAGTGCAGGAGGCCCTCCGGCGCGATGCGGACGTAAGTGGTGGTCTGTGCAGCCCGGGGAACGTTGGTGCTCGCATGGCGGTGTGTGGTGCTTGCCATCAGGGGAGGCTTGTCATGGAACTGAGAACGGATCCGCCGTTTCGATGATGCCGTGCACATCACCCGGACCTTACTCGTACTCACAAAGCCCGAAGGATTGGAAGGAGGTATCACCATGCTCAAGCACAATGGCCTTGCACTGATGGTTATGGCTGGGCTGCTGGCCGTCACCACTCAAGCGGTCGCCCAGACCCCGGCGGACTTGATCGCTGTTCGAGAGGCCGCTGACAAAGCCCTGAACGCACACGATCTGGATGCAGTGATGTCCTATTGGACCGATGACGTTGTCTTTGATTTCGTGCCGCTGTCGGCCCCATTCGAGGGAAAGAAGGCAGCGCGTAGCTTCTTCGAGAGCCTGTTGGCAGGTATTCCGGACTTCACGGCGACGGCGAGCCATGTCTGGGCGGCCGGCAACATCGTCCTCGTGGAATGCGTCGCCAGCGGAACACACCTGGGGGAGTGGATGGGTATCCCCCCGACCGGAAAATCCATTCAGATGCCCCACGTCGATCTCTACGAGTTCGAAGGAACCAAGATCAAGCGGGCCGCGACCTACGGTGATATGGCCGGTGTGATGATGCAGCTCGGCGTCGTGCCGCCGGCACAGATGCCGGTCCTGGTGCCGTCGTTCCCCATACCCGATCCGGAGCCGACGAAGCTATCTCCCGTGGCGGCCGCCAAGGAGTGTCAAGCTCGCTGGAACAAGCATGATCTGGTAGCCAATGCAAAGATACAGCATGCCGCGGATGATATATTCTTCGCCCCGATTGGCATTCCGGTCAACCGCAGTCAATACGCCGCGATGCAAGAGCTGTACTTCCAGGCGTTTCCCGACTTACAGGTGTACCCCACACGGTTTACTGACCTGGGCGATGGTTGGGTCCTGTGCGAGTGCACCTGGGCAGGCACCCAAAACGGGCCTTACTTTGGCGTGCCGGCCACAGGGACACCCACCGACATCCGAGGCGTGATCCTGTATCGATACGATGAGCAAGGGCTCGAGACAGCCATCCACTGCTACTATGATAATCTGACGATTCTATCCCAGATTGCACCGACCGCACCACAGCCGATCAATCCAGGGAAGCAGGAGCTACTGGCACATTATGACTTTGAGGCCGATGCCAAAGACATCTCGGGCAACGGGTACAACGGTACTCTGGCTGGCAACGCCCACGTCGCCGACGGTGTCCTGGTCCTCGATGGAACTGATGACGCCGTGTCTGTGCCCCGGATCGGCGGAGCGGGGGCTGTCTTCGGCCAGGTCAGCTACTCCATGTGGGTCCATCCGACGGTCGATCAAGCCCCCTTGGATTTCTCCGGCGGCATGAATACGAATGTATGGGGAGCCGGCGCGGTCCACTTCAAACTCCGCAACGGAAAAATCAACGCGGGCATCAACGGCTTGGCCGGTGGCGACCTGCAGGGCACGACCGTCGTTGCCCCCAAGGTGTGGAGCCATCTGGCTTTGACCGTCTCGGACATCGAGGTTTCACTGTACCTGAACGGTCAACTGGAGGACTCCCGGAAACTCGCTGCGCCATTGACCAACCTCATTCTCGGCGATGCGGCGCTGGGTGCCTGGAATCAGAATGGCACGAATATCCAAAGAGAGATGACCGGATTCATGGACGATGTGCGCATCTATAGCCGTGGGCTGTCTGTGGGCGAGGTCCTGTGGCTGGCCCACTACCGACAGAATGATCCGGAGGCCAACAAGATCGTGGCCCGCCGTTTCTTCGAGGAGATGTGGGACGAGAGGCGGCTGGACTACGTGGACGAGCTGATCACGCCGGACATGGCGGGTCACGCGCCGACGGGCGAGTTCACCGGCTACAAGGGCGAGATGGCGACGATCTCGGGGAACCTGGCTCCGTTCCCGGACCTGCAGATCGCGGTCGACGAGGTCATCGCGGAAGGGAATAGGGTCGCCCTGCGTACCTCGTACCGCGGCACGCATCTGGGGACGCTGATGGGCCAGATTCCCCCCACGGGCAAGCCCATCCGCATGACGGGCAACATCATCTTCCGCATCGAGGACGGCAAGGTGGCGGAAGCGTGGTCCTTTGCGGATATGCTCGGTCTGATGCAGCAGATCGGGGCGGCGAGCCCGGCTCGGCCGACGCCGGAAGACTATGCGTGGAGCGCACCGTCCACCGCGACGGGTGCCTCCGGCGATCCGGCGACCAACCGGGCGATGGTCCGGCGTTTCGTGGACGAGGTCTGGAATCAGCAGAAGCTGGGCGTGATGGATGAGCTTTTCGCGGCCGACGTGATCAGCCACAATCCGCCCATTGAGTACCTGTACGGCCGGAGCAATCTCACGGTCCTCAAGCAGGGGGTCACCGATTACTTGACCGCCTATCCCGATCTGAAGGTAACGCTGGAGGACACGGTCGCCGAGGGCGCTGTGGTCAGTGCGCGTTGGACGCTGAAAGCCACGCATCTCGGTCCCTTGATGGGCATCGCCGCTACAGGTAAGCCGGTCACCTTCACCGGTGTCACCATGTATCGCTTCGCCGACGGCAAGATCGTGGAGTTGTGGTGGGCATGGGACACGATGGGTATGATGCGGCAGATCTCACCGCCGAAGCCTTAACCGCCCCGGGCACAAGAACGCCTCAATCGCGCAGTGCCATGCCGAGAGTCCCTCAGGGCTGCGGGTATCCCCCGCAGCCCTTTTGATTCGATCTGCCTACCGGCTACAGAATGCCGACAACTGCCACGTCACCGCGAAGGCCGCGAGCCACGCGAACGAATAAAAGGCCGCAGGCTGTAGGCCATAGGCCGCAGGCGACAACTGAGAACGGAGAACTGTCAACTGGCAACTGATGTCTAACCACAGAGGCCACGGAGGCCACGGAGAAAATCCTCAAGCGTCAATTCCAGAGCCCCCGGCCCGGTCTTCCTCTCCTACAATCATCAATCCAAAGGCCCGGATTTACACGGGAGGAACACGGATTTTCATCAGAAAAAGTACCTGATGCGTTCCGTTTCGCCCCATGCTAGAATCCTGGTTTCCGCGTGAATTTGCGTTATCTCAGCCCCTGCGCTGGCCGATAATGCGTCCAGAGCGAAATATCACCATGCTGGACAACAGTGATGAGGCTCAGTATCTTAGTCTAGCGCGACATCTGACTGCGTGGAGAAATCATCGGTGTCCCGCCAAAGGAAGTGATTGCGCAGATGATGCGTCGGTGACCCTGTCGGATGCGCCGGTAAGCATTGGTGTAGAGATATGTCACGAAAAGAGATTCCTGACAGTGCAATTGAAGCCGTAGCTCGCCACATCAATACCCGGAACAACAAGAACTACGGCATAAACCCTGTCGGAAGCCAGGACAACATCGAGACGCCACAGGTATTCGAGATCCTCTCCTTCGACGAGATTGATCGTACCAATGCGCGTTTCTATGCTATAGACGGAAGCTACAACAGCGAACAGTTCTACAACGGCTTGGCTCTAGCCGTCTATACGGCCGGGTACGTCTGCTACCATCACGGCAAGCAAGTCAGGATGAACTCACTTGACGACCCTATAGTCCTTGGGCAGGCGTACTATCCCAATAATATCCTTGTTACGAACGAAGATCACCTGGGTGCAATCTACGACGAGCTACTAGGGCTGCCACCCGTCAAACGCCTCCTTGACTTCTGGGGCGACGGTCAGGAGGCCATCTTCGCGTATGCAAAGGACAAGGTCTGTACAACCCTTTCCACCCTCCTATCGTTTTGCCAAGCGATACTCGAGATCGCGTTAATTCTGGAAATAGCCGAGCATGAGGGTACCAAATCTGGTGACTTCATCCTTCAAGATGGGACGCTTCGCCCCCTTCAAGTCAGGCAGCAGTACTTGGTCCGTCTCGGCAAGTACCTCCACGAGAAGGGCATTATAGTTGCTGCGGTGACAAAGCAGTCGCCCATAAAAATGGAGTTATCATACACCTTTAAGCAGATTGACAGCTATCTTCAGGATCAGCTTAAGTTCGATTATCCTTTCGTGGCAACAGACCCGAAGCGACGAAAACTCTGCTGCTGGTTCGAGGTACCAAGCCCCGTTCTCAAGGCTGCGTATCAAGGTGACATGTTTGTGAAGAAGGGTATCGTGGGTGGCCGGGGATTCGGGCTATTCATGGCGGCTCGCCTCGACTACGTCGAGAAACTGCAGAACTACGATTGGGTAATAGTGGACATCAACATCTTCGATGCTATTCCGGGAATTGAGTCAGGCAAGCTGGATCGAGACAAGACAGCATTGGCTTCCATCTTCACAGAACTGACGCGCCTTACTCAAGAGCATTATATTCTGGGATACCCATATCCCCTCGCAGAAGCACACGGGCTTGTCTGTCTAACCAAGAACTTCAAGGAGGAGATTATCAGTCGTCTCAAGTATGTGCTCTACAGGGATCAGCGCATGGACCATGTTGATATCGAGAACCTGTTTTTGGATACCCACGACAGGTTTTAGGAGGAACACAAGCAATGACCACGAAAGCCGATTTTGGGGTGCTCTACGGCCAAAAGACAACCGAGGACGCACTTTTGATCTACTCCTCCTACGAGGACGCGAAAGCGAGTCCGCACACTGGCGATTTCATCGTTCTCACGCCGAAGGACGAAGGCAATACGAAGTATCTGGCTCGCGTCGAGGCGGAGATATATGATGAAGACCCTATTTTCAGGTCCCAGGACAAGACGCTCATTGCCGTCCACTACGTGCGCATCGCGGAGAGAGAACTCTCGGAACGCGACAAGCAGAAGATGTTCAGCTACACATACAAGGTAAGAATTCTGGGGACATACACAGATGTAGGCACCTCGATAGTCTTCACGACCGCCGTGAGAAGGTTGCCCACGGTTTCATACATCGCACGGCACTTGAACAAACGTGAGGTGGACTCGATTCTCAACAAGGCCAATGAGAACGGGGCGCCAATAGGATATCTCTGCATAGGCGAAAAGGTGTTTGTGGATAAAGGTAATATACTCTTCAAGGTCGAGAAGCTCGCAATAGACGCACGATGATATTCGCACAATCAGGGTTTGGCAAAACGAACCTCGTGAAGGTTCTCCTGCATCACATGACGGGCGACAGCACATATGGCAAGTTGATTTTCGATCTAAATGGGGAGTACTTCCTGCGAGGTACTACGACTTATGGACTCGGCGACGTTGATCAGGCGGCTATACGAAGCAATGTGATCGTCTACACAGATAAGAAGCTGCCCAAAGAATATGAGGCCGACAAACGGTTCGTGTATGGTGGCAGAGTTCTCTTGGACATGCACACGCACCTGACTGTGGGCGACATCTTAAGCTTTGGAGCAGGATTCTCTGAAGTAATGAGGTCCTTTCTCCTGTACCTTGATGAAGAGGGCGTGACCGATTTCGTCCGAAACATCGATGACTACGTTTCCCATCCCGAAATGCTCCACCAAGCCTATCCGGATTTCTTCGGCGAGACAAAGAAAGACGGCAAAACCAAGGAGGACGTGAGTGCCAGAAAGACCATTGCCGCAATCAGGAAACGTATAAGGCATCTGATAGACGAGGGCAAAGGCCTACATTCTGGGAAATCAGACCTAGTTGAGAAGGTATTCGAGTACCTGCGACAAGGAAAGACCATTATAATTGATCTGTCTCTCAAAGACAACATGGACGCGAGCATTATCTCTACTATTCTCGTCCGCAAACTCTTTGACAACAACAAGGAGAATTTCACGTCCGACCAGCCAGACAGGGTCATCAACACGGTCATCTTCGTGGAGGAAGCCCAGAATGTCCTATCCGAGGAGTTTGTGAAGTCGAATGCAAATCCTTTTGTTCGAGTTGCCAAGGAGGGACGGAAATTTGGACTGGGCCTTGTGGCGATCACCCAGCGTCCGTCCGCCATCTCCGAAGAAATACGCACTCAGGCAGAGAACTTCTTTGCCTTCCATATGGGTAACTCGGATGATATCAAGGCGCTCATAAAATCCAACGTCAACTACGATGGCGTAATTGCGAACTTCATACAGCGGGAAACAATAGCGGGGAACCTATACATGGTTTCGTCTGACCAAGCTTTTGCTCTGCCCGTGCGCGTGGCTGAGTTTGAGAAGCTGGTGCAAGATAAAGTTTATCCTGCGTCGAAGTTTGCGAAGTAATCTATGCTAAGCATCCAGGTCAGGCGCAACAGTCCTTTACACAGGTTCCTTTCCGAATGGAAGGAGAACCCCGCTGTGTGCGTCAAATCGCCAGAGGAGAGGGTAAGGCTTCTGATCGTGCGCGACCTCCTGCGTCTTGGATGGGACATGGACTTTAAGGACAGCAAAGTCCACATCGCGCCGCCACACTCCTACGACAAAGAAGTCATAAGGGAGTCGATGCAGGTAAAGAGACAGGAGCTGCTTGCGAAGAATTCGGCATGGATCGAAAGACATCTTGAACTCGCAAGAGAGAATCTCGCAAATGGTACCGAGGCTTGGCAATCAACGGTAGCGCCCGTTATTGAGACGTGCAAGACGCAAAAGCAACTCGATTTGTTTCGGGTCTTACGTTTCTATTGGTCATCTCCTTACAGCGAGTATGTTGGACGCCGCATCAAACTTCTGATTCGTGATAGCGCCCTACCGCGAAAGCCGGTGATAGGTATAGCCGCGATTGGCAGTTCGATTGTGCACATTCCAGAGCGAGACAAGTGGATCGGATGGGATAGAGAAACGCGTACCAAGAACTTGGTATACACAATGGACGCCTACGTGTTGGCGCACTGCCTCCCTACAACGGTCTTCTCGGTGGCAAGCTCATTTCCTACCTTATTGCATCGAATGAGGTCAGGCAGATCTTCCGCCAGAAGTACAGAGGTAAGGTGACGAATATCTCAAATCGCACAGCGAACCGACTTGCCTGCATATTCACGACGAGCCTCTACGGCAAGAGTTCACAATATAACCGAATCAGGTATGACAAGGACCTGCTGTACGTGCCCATCGGGCGGACCAAAGGGTACGGGACGCTGCACTTAACGAATGAGACATTTGCAGCAATGCGAGACTTGCTTGAATCACAAGGTATCCTCGTTACGAACAGGTTCGGTGATGGGCCGGTGTGGTGCATGAGAGTAATACGAACTGCTGCCGACATTCTCGGTTTCGACGCGGACTTCTTATTGAAGCATTCGTTTCAGAGACAGATATATGCCGTACCGTTGGCTTATAATTTCAGGGCATTCCTCAGGGGGGAAAACTCCAGACTGAGATACTACGACTACCCGCTGGATGACTTAGCCCAGCACTGGAGGGACAGATGGTTGTCCATCCGGAAAGGGAATCCAGAAGTAGCGAGAGCTGTGCATAGTTTTCACCCATCGTCTTTCAGCATCGTGTAGGCGGAAGTTGGAAGCGTGTGGCACCAGATCCAGAAGTGACGAGATGTCGATGCCCTTATATCTCCGGCTCAGTCGGACCGCGACTTGCCGGTACTCCGCCAAAATCTCCAGGCATACAGCGAATTGGACTCTCCCATCGCGCCAGGCCTGTAGAATTCTGTAAGGTGGGCCGCTGAAGAAGATCCCGGATATCAGTACGTTCGTGTCAAGGACGATTCTCATCGCTGCTTCCGTACGCGGGAGACGGCAGCCGATACCCCGGAACGTGTCAATCCGGCGGCGCGGGCCTGCCTCTTCGCCTTCCGGACGAGGCGGTCGAAGTCGCCCATGGAGGGCGGCCGGACCATCTTCAGAATGACGACGTCCTCCTCGCCCAGAACAATGAACTGGGTGCCTGCGTCGAGTTCCAGCCGGCGGCGGATCTCTTCCGGAATCACAACCTGGCCCTTCGACGACATCTTGGTGGTCGATACCGCTCGCATGCGATGCTCCTTCTTAGTTATCTTACAAGTAAGATGATAGCTCAAGGCACACCGGTTGTCAAGCAGGCAAACACTCCCATGGGTAAAAGGGGACCCCAAACGCAAACCGGCGCGTTTAGGAAGGGCGGTAGCCGGTAGCGTCTGCATTGATGATCTTCTCCGTGGCCTCCGTGCCTGGGTTCCGAAACGCATAAATCCGCGTTTGGGGGCCCTCTCCGTGGTGAGAGAGCAGTTCCCCGTGTTTCTCATATAGCCAATCGGGAGATTGGCGTTCCCGGGCGTCCCCGGTCCCCTCCAGCCTCCGGCCTGCCGCCTCCAGCCCCCGCCTGCGCGTATCGTTTGTGCAACGGTTGAAAAGGCAAAACACCCCGCGTGCGAAAAATTCGTTATTCCTTTGGGAGCAAGGAGTTGCGCCATTTTCGGGCGTTGTCTGCGCCCAGAATTTCGGCACGATTGGTGCAACACGGCCCCTATATGGAGGGACGCGGTGATTTATGAGTTACGATTTATGCTTGATGATTTGAAGACGCAGGAGAAGAAAGTGACCGCGAAATACGCGAACCACCCAGCGCGGCCTTCGGCCGCAACCAAACGTCTCATCTCTTTATTTACCACGGAGATCACGGAGGACACGGAGAAAGAGTGGATTCACAAGCGACAAACCAGCGCGTATCTCAGGGAAGCCTCCAAGCTTTTCCACTTTCTGTCTTGCGTTCTGTCTCCGTGTGCTCCGTGTCCTCCGTGGTTCAGAGAATTTGCGCAAGAAAACAAGATTCTGACAAGTAGCAGTGCGAAAAAGGAGGCTGATTGGGGGTTCCCTTCGCGTATTTGGCGTCCCGTTCGGCTTCGCTCAGGGCAAGATTTCGCGGTTGAATCTCTTTGCCTCGTGTCGGAGGCCGCTCTCGGATCTCTGTGCCCCGGTGGTGAAGATCCGTGCGAAACGAAGCGAATCCCGGCGGTGCGGCGTGGGACGAGGCCGGGGGGACGCGGGACGAGGGGCAAATGCGCAAGACAAAGCCAATGGGGCCGATCGGCTGCGGCCGGCCGCCACCAAGACCTGCTCGCGCGGGGACGCGGAGGCGCAGAGAAAGGCAAGATTGAACCCATCGGGGACCCTGCGTCCCGGTGTCTCTGCGCGAGGCATGTTCAAAAGGCGGTTGTCGGTAGCCAGTAGCCGGTAGGCAGTTGTACAAACAAACCCAATTGCCCGGAGCCTCGGGAAGAGGCAAGTACTGTGCGGGAAAAGAGTTATGGTGAATCAGACATGGACGGGACTTCGGCGAAACAAAGCCAATTCACGCCCCCGCCAACCAGGACGGTCGGTGGCCGGCAGGGCCGGAGGTGGTCCGCCACCGGGGACAATCGTGCGAAACAAACCCAATTCTTCGATTGCGGATTGCGGATTTGGGATTGCGGATTCAGAAAGGCCTGCGGCCCGCCGCCAGGGCTTGCAGGGCCGGCTGTACAAACAAAGCCAATTGGCCGGAGCCAATCGTGCGAAACAAACCCAATTTACGAAGGTTCGAAAGGTCCACCACCGAGGCACAGAGAGCACAGAGACGATCCAAGCGGATAACGAAGACTCTTCCTCTCTTCTCCGTGTACCCAGAGGCTCTGTGGTGGGAATTCGTGCGAAACAAAGCCAATTCGCTCAAGGGCGGCAGGAAGCGCAAGTGCTTTATCAGAAAGGAGTAAGGATGGATTGAACCCCAAGAGGGTCGCTGTGAAACAAAGCCAATTTGGACGGTCCAGCCGGCGGGTCCGGCAGAAGGACCTGGCATCCTCCGGTCGGCTTTACCCGGCCGCTTCCTGTGGTCGGCGGCCGCCAGGGGCGGGCCCCAGGGCAGGGGTCGGGGCCGGCCGGGCTGCGGGTTCCTGCGCCCCGCGGGCTTTCATCTGCGCGAAGACCTTGCGGAAATGGTAGCCGAAGCCCAGGAGCTTCAGCACCGTGCGATGGTCCCGCGGATGCCGCAGGGCCCAGGCGAAGAGTCGCCAGAAGTGCCTGCGGCCCGGCTCCTTGATGCCGAGCCGCCAAATGACCATGAGGGCGGCCTGCACATCCTCCCGGCCCAGGGGGTACCGGACCCGGTGCCGCGGCCGCCAGGCCTCCAGGAACCGCCGGATGCGGGCGTAGTGCCGCTCGTGCGAATAGAGGGTCTCCACGACCCGGCAGTATCCGCGCTCGAGCTGCTCCCGCGGCATCTTCGGAACCAGGTTGGTGTGGCCATCGGTGTTCCCGGCGGCTTCTCCGAGCAGACGGTTCTCCCGCCGGAGCCGCTCCCAGAGCGGTGTCCCCCGATAGGCCTGCAACAGGCCCACCATCGCCGTGACAATGCCGCTGGCCTGGATGAACGCGATCAGGTCGTCGAAAATGCCGGGCGGGTCGCTGTCGAAGCCCAGGATGAAGCCGCCTTGCACCTCGATACCAAAGCGCTGGATCTTGCGCACACAGGCGACGAGATCGCGGCCCTGGTTCTGCCCTTTGTGGCACTCGGCCAAGCCGCGGTCGGCCACGGTCTCAATGCCGATGAAGACCGATTCGAAGCCCGCCTGTCCCAGGAGCTCCAGGAGTTCCTCATCGTCGGCCAGGTCGATCGAGGCCTGCGCGTAGAAAGAGAAGGGATAGCGGTGCTCCTGCATCCACTCGATCAGGGCCGGCAGCACCTGGCGCTTGAGCGTCCGGCGGTCCGCGATGAAGTTGTCGTCCACGAGGAAGACCTCCCGGTTCCAGCCCAACGCGTGGATCCGGTCCAATTCCCCGAGCAACTGCGGCGTGGTCTTCGTCCGGAGGCGGTGCCCGAACAGGACGGTCACATCGCAGAAATCGCAGTGGAAGGGACACCCGCGCGAGTACTGGAGAGGCATCACGGCGTACTGATTCACATCCGCCAAATCCCACCGCGGCGGGGGCGTGCCATGCAGGTCGGCCCAGGCGCTGGACCGGTACACGTGCTCGGCATGGCCCTCCTCGAGATCCTTCAGGAACCGCGGCAGGATCGGCTCCGCCTCGCCGAGGACCAGATGGTCGACGTCCTCGAACTGCTCGGGCAGGGAGGTGAAGAGCGGCCCGCCCGCCACGATCCTGGCGCCGAGCGCCCGGCAGCGGTCGATCACCTGACGGGCGAAGGCCGCCTGCGTGTTCATGCCCCCCACGAACACGTAGTCCGCCCACCGGATGTCCTCATCCCGAAGGTCGGTCGTCGCGAGGTCCACGAGCCGCTTCTCCCAGGTCTCGGGCAGCAGCGCCGCCACGGTCAGCAGGCCCAGGGGCGGCAGCAGGGCCTTGCGGGAGATGAATTCGAGCGTGTACTTGAGACTCCAGAACGTGACGGGCATATTCGGACTGACGAGCAGAATCCTCATAAGATGCTCCCAAGCCGCTCGATGATTAGCGCGGCCAACGCCGGCGATTGGATCACGACCCCGGGCCTTGGGGCAAGTGGGAACATCCTGCTTTTCGGGGGTCCGCGGTTGAAAAGCGGTAGCCGGTAGTCGGTAGTCAGTCACCAGTGAACCAGGGACCACTACGGCCTGCGGCCTACCGCCTCCGGCCTTCCGTCCTGTGTGGTCCGTCCTCGGCGTCCCCATGGTGAAAGAAACCTGGATTCCCGCCCCGTTCGGCTTCGCTCAGGGCGGAGCTTCGCGGGAATGACAAAGGAAGAGTCTGCGGAAGTTGGCAGATTGCCCCGCTGCGCTCGCGCTTGTCTGATCCGCCATCTCAGGATTGCTGGGTCAGGGCGTCGCGGATGATCTTGGCGCGGAGGGCGTCGCGATGCGTGGCGTCCAGGGACTTGCCGTAGTTGACCTGCAGGTGGGCCGGCAGCGTCAGCATGAAGAGACGGTTGATCGTGCGGATCGTCAGCTTGTCCTGCTCGCTCGTGCTGGCGCGCAGGGCGCAGAGCCGCTCGATGGCGGGCGTCGAGGCGCCCATGTGCTCGTGCATATTGATGCCCAGCCGCAGGTGGCTCAGGAGAAAGAGGGCTTCCTGCGAGCTGAGCAGGTGGGCGTTTTGCAGCAGGGCCATCGCCCGGGCGATCTTGTCGTCGAGGGTGTCCGTGTCGTTGGTCAGCAGTTGCCGGCGGGCGGCCTTCTCGTATTCGACGATCTCCGGGATGATGACGTTCTCGAACTCGGAGACGATATGCCGCTCGCTGACGCCGAGGGTGACCTGGTTGGAGATCTGGTAGAGGTCGCTGGCGGCCTCGGTGCCTTCGCCGAACAGGCCGCGGACCGCGAGGTTCATGTCCTTGGCGGCGTTCATGAACTTGTCGATCTGGTTGGTCAGCTTCAGGGCCGGCATGTGGAGCATGACCGAGACGCGGATGCCGGTGCCGAGGTTCGTCGGGCAGGCGGTCAGGTAGCCGAAACGCGGACTGAAGGCGTACTCGACCCGGCCCTCGATCAGACTGTCGATCCGGTCGATCTGCTCGGCACAGGCGCGAAGCTGGCAGCCGGCTTTGAGGACCTGGAGGCGCAGGTGGTCTTCCTCGTTGATCATGGCGGTGAAGAACTCGCGGCGGGCGATCACGGCTCCGCGCGGGCCGGTGCCCATCGCGTGGTGGCGGCTGATCAGGTGCCGCTCGACGAGGACGTTGCGGTTGACCTCCGGCTCCTGGTCCACGCTGACGTAGAAGATCTCGTCGCCGAGGTCGAGGGACATCAGGACGGACTTGAGCTTGTCGAGGATCTCGGCCTTCTCCTCGTTGGAGCAGCTATTGAGGAAGCGGTGGCCGGCGAGGTTGCGGGCCAGGCGAATCCGGGACGAGACGACGATGTCCGCCAGCGGCCCGGAGCCGCTGAACCAATCGGTGATGTCGTGACTGATCTCGCTCAATTCCATGTGGTTGTCCGTACGCCGGCCCGCCGAGCGGCCGGTCTGGTGCTACTCCATTTGCTTGATTTTGTCCCGCAGCTTGGCGGCGAGCTCGTAGTCTTCATCGTGCACGGCTTCTTCCAACTGCTGGCGAAGCTGCGTCAACTCGACGAATTTCTTGGTGTCCGTGGGGAGCTTGGTGGGGACCTTGCCGCAGTGGCTGGTCTTGCCGGCGTGGGCCCGCTCGATCAGCGGCAGCAGGGCCTGCTCGAAGACCTCGTAGTCCGCCGGGCAGCCCAGGGTCCCTTCCTTGCGCAGGCGGTCCAGCGTGAAGCCGCACGTCGGGCAGACCTGCTCCTTGTCCGCCGGGCCGAACATCTCCTCATCCGACGGCTGCACTGCCAGCAGATGGCTCAGCAGCTCGTTGATCGACATCTGCGAGTGCGTCGCAATCCCCTGCTCGGTCGCACAATGCTCGCAGATGTGCAGCTCCGTCCGTCGACCCTCCGTGATCTCCGTGAGATGAATGGTGGCGGTTCGTTTTTGGCAAATTTGACACTGCATCTTGTCAACCCACACCCGCATGACGCGGGCAACTTTGTACACGTTCGGCGTTGGTCATTGTATCGGCAGACTCGCGGCTCAACAACAGTTAAACAGTCATTAGTCATTGGCTACGTTGAGACGGGCCCGATTGTTCCAAAAGCCCGGCCCGCCGGACCGCCGCTCCTCACGTCTTTTGCTCCCGCAGGCGGCTGAACCGGCCCTCCAGCCGCCGGTGGACGTTCTCCGGGATCAGGTTCGACAGGTCGCCGCCCAACGAGGCCACCTCGCGGATCAGGGTCGAGCTGGTAAAGCCGTACTGCTCGCTGGTCATGATAAAGATCGTCTCGATCCCGGCCACCGCCCGATTCGTCATGGCCAACTGAAACTCGTACTGCACGTCCGTCAGACTGCGCAGCCCGCGCAGGATCACGTCCGCCTTCTTGCGGGCGGCGTAATCGACCATCAGCCCATCGAAGCTCTCCACGATCACGCCCGGCAGGTCCGTAATCAGCTCGGCGATCATCTCGACCCGCTCTTCCGGCGTGAAAAGCTGGTTTTTGACCGGGCTGCGGCCGACGGCGATGATCAGCTCGTCGAACAGCCGCATCCCGCGCCTGATGACGTCCAAGTGCCCGTTGGTTATCGGATCGAACGATCCCGGGAAGATCGCCCGCACGAATTTATGCTCCATGGAAACCCTTCCTACGCCAAAACGCCCCGTCATTATACCTCGCTACTGGATGATCTCCACAAAATTGAGGAGCGGGGCCTGCGTCTTGTCCGGGTTCGCGGACTTGGGGGCGAGTTCCAGAAGGAGGTTCCCGTCGATGGCGATGTCTTTGAACTCCTGAACTACGGCCTTGTCCGCCCCCTCGGCGATTCGGGCGATATCGAAGTCCTGGGCCACGGTCCGCCCTTGCAGCTTGATATCACAGACCCGCTGGCCCTGCTTGTCGCCCTCGACGGGCCGGAAACCGAGGCGGACCGTGTAGGTGCCGGGCTCGCCATTCGACGCCTTCTCCCGCACCGGGATTTCACAGCGGAGCAATCCCAGGCAGCCGGAGGTGAAGAGCCAGGGTTTGTCCGTCCCTTCGATCCGGACGCCTTTGAAGTCGCGGCAGAAATATCCCATCTCCTTCAAGAGCACCTCATTCAGGTTGAACTTGATGCCATAATTGGCGAAGTGGTTCTGACTGTACACCGTTCGGGGATTGGGATAGGCCAGCCACAGCGTGCCGTTGTCGTCCTTCATGTCCGCCGGCGCCCCGAAATTGATGGCCAGATGCTTCACGGGTCTGTCATACGGGCGGGGCACCACCTGCTCTCGTTGTTTGTTTTCCGTGTGGTTGATGAAGATGGTCCAGGGCTGAGCCCGTTGGGGCTTATTGATCAGTGCAAAGGAGCCCCGCAGGGGGTACGAGCACGTGCAGCCGACGCTGGCCTCCGGGACGAGCACCAGGCCGTTCGCCGGAATCATATTGATCCAGCACCCCGGCCGAATGCCTCCGAAGAGAGCCACCCCCGCATCCCGGACCAGATCGTAGAAGGCCACGCAGGAAGAACGGTAGAACAGGGCGTTCGGCGCCGCGCTGGTGATCGCACAAGTATGCCCCGGCCGCAGGAATTCCCACGGGACCTGCCGGCCGGTGATCGGATCGATCCGCGTCTGGATCTTGCCCGTACGCAGGTCGCACGCCCGCGGCTCGATGATGATTCGATCGCCGATGACCACCGGCCGCGTACGATAGTTGACGGGACGCGACCACAGGATCGCGCCGGTCGAGGCGGACAGCGCCACGATCCGCCGATAGGTGAGCTGGTCTTCCTGGAAGCGCCAGGCGTCATGGTTGCCGACACACCCGAAGAACAGCAGCACATCGTTCTGGCAGGCGGAGCCCATGGCATCGCCGCAGCAGCCGGTGAAATCCACGGGCCTTTCCCAGAGCTTCTTGCCGCTGGCAGCGTCGAGGGCCACCACCACCCGGATATCGGTCGGCGTGTAGGTCCCGGCTTTCTTCATGCTCTGAGTCTCTTCGTACACGCCTTTGCCGATGAGGTCCCGGCGTTCGTCCAATGCCTGCCTGCTCGACTCCTCGGCGACAACGCTCTCCGCGAAGAAGACCTTCCCCTCGCCAACGGACAGCGTCAGATTGCCGATACGCTTGCCCTGGTGCGTCCACAGCGTCGCCCCGGTCTCAGGATTGACGGCAAAGACCATATCGCCGCCCATCACTCTGCCGGTCACCGAGCCTTTTTCCGGATTGTAGTTCTCCCACAGCGGGTAGTTGGCCACGGATTGCCACTTGGCCCTGGATTGGGTGTAGGCCCAACGTACGTTGTCATTCGGATCGGCGTACAGGGCTTGGAGTTGGGCCCCATAGGGTTGCTTCGTGGGCTCGGCTCGGATACCGAACAGGATATTCCGATCCATCGCCACGCAGCCCCAGCGGTAACTGCCGCTGACGGCGTCCGGCAGATCGTACGCGCGCACCGTGGCCCCGGTCGCCGGGTCCAGACGCAGGCACCGGTCGTAGGCGGCCACGTACAGCGCCTCTTCGGTCAAAGCCAGATTGCCGCCATCGACATCCACGCGCGGCCGCACCGCGCCGGGAATCTTGCGTTCCCACAGCGGCGTTCCGTTGTAGGCATCGACCGCCAGGATCAGCTCTTCTCCCTGGACAAACATCCGGCCGTCCATGGAGACCGGACTTTGTGCCCGGGCATGCCTCTCCACCATCGCCAGCGGTCCCGGCTCGCCAAACCACAGGACGCCGAGCGGTCCCTTCGCCAACTGGTCGTCGGAACAGGCCGTGTTCTGAGAGTTGCCGTACTCGTGCGTCCAGCTCCCCGCCTGTTCGAGCTTCGGCCGTTTGAACGTCCACCACTGCAGAGCGCCGCCATCGCCCGGCCGGCCCGCCACGATGGTCCCGCCGGCCGGCCTCAGGACCTGCTCCAACTCGTCCCGCGTCACCGTAACGGTCCCCGTCGTCAGCAGCTCATCCGAAACGATGAGATTGGCGAAGTAGGGGGGCAAGGTCGAGACATCCCAGGGCTCCACGACCACGCGGACGCCCAACAGACCCGCCGCTCGGAGCTTCTCCCTCGCGCTCTGGAGCTTGCGGAGATCCTTCTCAAGTCCAACGATCTTGAGATCGGTGATCTGTGTCAACTCATAGGCGAGCTGGCCCAGATTGCAGTCGAGCACAAGGCAATACCCTTTCGTGATCTTGCTTTCGTCCACGATCCGGCGTGCCGCCTCGCGGTACAACTGCCTCTGGGGAAGGTCCCGAAAGGCGCTGGAATCGCGGACGATCTTCATTTCCTTCGGCGACGAGCGCTCCTTGCCGGCGGCGAAGCAATAGATCCGGCCCGTATCGGTGCTGACGAGCAGGCGGCTGTCGCCGGCCGCCAGGCCCAGGGCGTTTCCCGTAACGCCGGCCTGCCATACGCGCCGGCCGGTCTGGGCCTCCACGCCGAGGACCTGTTTCGCGCCGCCCACGAAGAGGGTGTCGCCCGCCAGGATCAGGGAGTTGCCCTGTGGCACGGCCAGATGCCACTTGACGCAGGAATCCTGCAGACGCTTTTCCTCCGCGCGGGCGCTCGCCGTGAGCCGGCCGATCTCCTCGATCCGGGCCCGCATCTTCGCCTGTTCCTCACCCTGGGCCGTCTCGACCTGTCTTCTCAGTGTAACCAGCTCTTTGGCCATGGCCTCCCGCTGCCGGATCGCTCCGGCGGCCTGGCGTGCCGCCTGGGTGTGGACCTCACGATCGATGGCATAGACACCCGCGGGCGTGACGACGTAGGCCATCTTGTCCCGCACGACCATGTCCAGCCCGGGGAACCAGGCGAAGACATCGCCCCGATTGGCCCCGGTCTTGGCATCATAGGCGGCCTTGTGCGGGATGCCGGAGCGATCCACGCCGGCAATGAGCTGGTTGTCGCTGAGCAGGGACCACGCGCCGCCCTGCTTGCCGCCGGGCGAGGCCCAGAACAGGAACTCCCCCGTCCGCCGGCTGAAGGCGGCGGGCATGGCCCGGCCCGCCGGTACGTAGAGAATGTCCGGGGACGCCAGCAGATATCCATGAGGCGTCAGGCCCCCGAAGGCGAGTTCGTGGGCCCGGTCGCCGATCGTGTCGTTCTTCCAAACGACCGACCCATCGTCTGCATTGAGGGCACAGATGTAGATCCCCTCATAGGGGAACACGCCGGCGCCGCAGTAGACCGTGCCCTGGTCCACCAGTACGCTGGTGCGCACCGGCCAGAGGGAGATCATCCGCTCGTTGCCGATAACCTTCTCGTCGCTCGGCCCGGGCCGGTACTTCCAGACCAGGGTCCCATCCTCTGCCTTCAGGCAATAGACGTACCCGTCATCGGAGCCGACATACACCCGGCCGTTGGAAACGGTCGGGGCAAAGCGGACAGGGCCTTCGGTCGAAAAGTTCCAGACGATCCTGCCGGAGGCGGTATCGATCGCAGTGACCTCGTTCGTCACCGACGAGCCAAAGAAGACGCGCCCCTCCGCTACGGCGACGTGAAAGGCGTTGTCCGCGTGCATGCGGGGCATTTCCTCCGCGGTGGCCGGCCACGCCGGGTCCGGCGGATGCAGGGGGACGTAGGTCCACTGCAGGGCCGGATTGCCACCCAGGCCGTCGGCGCTGACGCCACTATGTGCCGCATCGTGTCTATAGGTCGGCCAATCCCCGGCACTCGTCACGCTGGCGCTACTGCCCACGAGCACGCAGAGGCACAGTGCCGCCCAAAGGGACGAAGGACGCATTCTCGTTTCGGCATGAGTTCTCGTGATTCCTGCACTCATCTGACTTGACTCCTCACGGCTTTCTCCCAGTCCTTCGGAATGGAAAGCCGGCCCTGGGTCACCTTTCTCTTGCTTTAGTCGCCCGGATCTCCGATCCGGACATCTGGAGCACCAGAGTACCCGTTCCGGCGTGTCCCTGCAACCGCCGAGACGCCGGAGGACAGAGGACGGGCGACAGCAGGCCGGAGGTGGCAGGCCGCAGGCTGTAGCTGACCCCCGTCTCACCGACTACCGACTACTGACTACCGGCTACCGACCGAATTGGCTTTGTTTTGCACCGCTACTCTTTGGCATTCAGTTCATCCTTACTCCTTTCTTATGAAGCACTTGCCGTCCTGTCGCCCCTGAGCAAATTGGCTTTGTTTCGCACGAATCCCCACCGCAGAGACTCTGAGTACGCGGAGAACGGCGCCAGAGCCATCTTCGTCATCGGCTTGAGATTGTCTCGGTGATCTCTGTGTCTCCGTGGTGAACCTCTTGAAGCGTGGCGAATTGGCTTCGTTTCGCACGATTGATCCGGTGCCGCTGGCGGTTCTTCGTAGAGCCTGCCCTGAGCGACAGCGAATGGGTTGGCCGTCCCCGCCGACTTCTTCTGTATGGGGTCGGACTTGCCCACCGCCCCTGCTTGTTCTCGCCGGTCCAAGTCGGTACGGGGAAAATTGGGTTCGTTTCGCACGATTGATCCCCGGTGGCTGCTCCGGCGTGGTTGGCCCGCGCCGTTCTTGGACACGTCGGCCAAATTGGCTTCGTTTTGCACAATTGCCGCACGACCCTCGCGCCTGTAGCCTCGTTCCACCCGGCGTAGCCGGAAATTGGGTTTGTTTGTACACACTGACATCCCTCATCGCTGCTCGACACTCCAAATTGGGTTCGTTTGTACAACCGCCTACCGCCTACCGGCTACCGCCTTTCGGCTTTCTCGATGTCTCTGTAATGATATAATTTCACCATAAGAAGACGCTTCTCGACGCCCCTCTGTTGACGCAAAAACCGAAAATCCCGCAGAAACTTTCAGGACGGGCCGGAGGCGGCAGGCCGCAGGCCATGCCAGCCTGTCCTCCGGAACTGGAACCGTCAACTGCCGACTTCTGGTTATGCCGACTACCGAGCGTGACCGGCTTTCACCACTAGTCACAAGTGCCGCGTCTTATTCCCTTGTGCCTATTCGTTCCGACAATTTCGCTGCAGAGTGACGTCCTCGCTGAGTAGCTCCAGCCGTCCGATGCAAGCAGTCGACATCGGCTGGGTCGTGAGTCGGTTTGGCCGACAGGAGTCGATTGGTGGCGGGAATCCGAGGCATGAAGATGATACCCGACGATTGGCGGCTATGTGGCCTAGGATTCGCGGCTGTCAGGACTTGATTGCCCTTGAGATACTACACGGCAGGCCCTTCACGGTGTCCCGGCTGCGCAGGTCCCGATTTCCCGAACAAGCACCCTTCCTGCTCCTTCATCACCTGCTGCGTCAAGAAAAGGAACCTTGAGGTCTGTGGCGAGTGCCCGGACTTTCCCTGCCCGAAGTTCAAAACCGAAGAAGAATATCCGGCAGGTGAAGGAGATCCTCTTCATACCCGACGTATAGAAAGGTCATGCCGAATCTGCAATTCCATAAAGGAGCACGGGATCGAAAGGTTCGTGCAGCAGCAGAGAAGACGAATCCGGTTGCTGGAAAGGATGATCAACGACTTCGACGATGGCCGATCGCAGGAGTTACTACTGCAGGGCAGCGGCTGTGCTCGATCCGGCGGGTCTGGAAAGTTCCTTGGAGGCGGCCGTGCGCGCGAGAATCCAGATGGGCCATATCCCGCCGAACGACGTCAAAGCCAAAGCCAGGATTCTCAGAGGCCTCCTCGACGTCGCTCGCTTCCAAGGAGGGTATCACCACTGATACGAGAAACCGGACATCCGGGTTTTCACCACAGAGTCACAGAGGGCGGAGGATTCTTAACCACGAAGGACACGAGGACAGCGAAGCACGAACCGACTACCGGCTACTGCCTACCGACTACTGCCCTTGCGGGGTCTTTTGGCGTTGGGGTTGAGGTTGACCATCCGCCCGTTCTTCATGACCCAGAACGGCGTGCCGGTGGCCTTGGACACGCGCATAGCCCTCTTGGCGGCCCGCCGCAGGGCGCGTAACGTGGCGGCGGCCTCAGGATCGATCGATCTTGCCCTGTTATTCACGCGTTGCTTCCCTTGTCTATCAGTCGGGGCGACGCTCCGGAATTATCATAGAGTTCCCAGTTGTCGACGATTTTACAGTATATCGACCGGAAGTTCCGTAGACCAGTATCGAAACGCCGGCGCACGGTGTCCGGCGGCACACTGTGACCGCCTTGGGCCGCACGATTCTTGACCCGTGCAATGGCCAAGTCCACTGACGGCAAGCTCAGAAAGATCAGCTTGACATGGTACCCTGCCTGTCGCCAGCGCGGGATATGGCGTGCGTAGCTCAGGCCGCTCAACGTTGTCTCGAAGGCAAAGCTCTCGTGCCGGCTGACCTTACGGGCAATCTGGGCGAGCATGATCTTGCCCGCTTGCAGTGCGGCCTTGTCCGGGGCGAACGGCGACAGGCCCTGGGCGATCAGATCGACGTTGATGAAGTCTGGAAAGCCCACCTCTTTGGACAGATACTCCTGGGCAAAGGTAGTCTTCCCGGCCCCGTTCGGACCGGCGATAATGACAATCCGTGGTGATTCGGCGGCTTTGTTCATGCACGCCCATTATAGCGTTGGAGCGCTTTTCGAGACAGCATCTCCAGTCCACCGCTGGCAGCACAGCCGCCCTCGGCTGTGACATCTCCGCCGCCCACCGCTCTTCCCGCTCCCCCGGGAAGAGTAGAACGGCCCCCTTTGCTTGCTTCTGGGTAAGTGTAACCACTGGTTGCACAAATCGGCGGCTCGGAGTATGGGTACGTGCTGTCTGACGTCAAAGATGGCGTGGTGAATCCACTCCTCCATGCGCTCGACAAAATGCTTTGGCTTGGGTAACAATTGAGTACGTGGCCGAATACAGAAGTAAAGGGTAGAACCATGAAGTTTGTGAGCATTCGCGACCTGCGGGAGAAGTCCGGCGAGGTCTGGAAGACGCTCCCCGGTGAAGGGGAGATGGTCATCACCAGCAATGGTCGCCCGATTGCCATCCTCGCGGCCGTCAATGAATCGAACCTGGAGGAATCGCTCTCGGCCTTCCGCCGGGCGCGTGCGGTCCAAGCCGTCGCCAGCCTGCAGCGACGGTCCGTCGAGCAAGGAACAGACCGCATCCCCCTGGAGGAGATCGACGCCGAGATTCAGGCCGTACGCAGAAAGCGGTCCCGATGAAGATCGTCCTCGACACGAATGTTCTGGTGGCCGGCCTTCTACCGCAAGCACCAGAAGAATCCTTGAGGATGGCGTTTATCGCCTTCGCGATACCAGCGGGGAGAAGGTCCGAATGTAACCCCTGATCCCCGGCCCCCGATCCCTACCGGTGCGAGAAATTGCAGCCATCGGCTGCAATAATCGGCCAGCGTCACAATCCGATCCCCCTTCTTCCTCCCTCTCGGCTGGCCCAAAGCCCAGAGAAGGGCACAGCACCTGACACCTCCGGTTCGCCCCCAAAACGTGAAATGTGTAAGTATGAGACCGGGGTTTTTCAGGACGCGAAGGCTGTAAAGCCGGAGGACGGAAGACGGAAGCCGGAGGGCGGAGGACGGCCGTATGCTAATGCCTGCCTCCGATTCCTGATCCGTGGTTTGCTCTCTACCCGCACGAGTTATCGACTGAACAATCCCCAATCTCAGATGTGACCGCGCGACGCTCAGAGGACTGTCGGTCATTTAGAGACCTCTGCTGTCCCAAGCAACTTTTCGATGGCGGCGTTCAGCGATGCGACCGTCAAATTCCCCGGGAATATCTGCTCTCCCAACCCATCTCGGGCTACGAGATCGCTAATCCATTGTTGGTCCGCAAAGGTAGGAATACAGACCTGGGGTATTCTGTTTCGTATGGCTTGGTTCACAGATCCGGAACCCCCATGATTGATCACAAGACTCGCGTGCCTGCATATGTCTGTGCCAGGGTACAGGCCAATTGCGAACATATTTGCAGGTAATTCGCCTAGCTCGAGATAAGCCGCACTGGGCTCCTGTTGTAATGGCCACCCTGTAATCCTTGTCTTTGAGTGCCTCTATTATCAACTTGAATAGTCGGAGTTCTCCCGTGCTGCCCATTGTTACATATATCAGCGCCTTGTCCTTATCCCTCTCAAGGAATGCCTTGAAATCACCTTCAGCCGGCGTGCTTGTGCCAGTGGCTGCGGGTTCCCACACAATCGGGCCCACAGCAAGAGCTCTGTGATTTATCTTCATACCGCCAAAGGCAACATAGTCGGGAAAGAGATTGAGAACGCCGCCCACCTGTGAAAACATGTTCCTTTTCAACCCGATCCATTTCCTTTCCTTCAACATGTATTTTACGCGGACGATGTTGAACGGAATGACCCACACAAGAAGCAGTATGCCCAGGATCGTCTGGGCTATCCGAGCCTTCTCGAAAAGCCGAATCAGTCTGTCCCCTCCAAGCCTGCCAAGCGTTTTTCGGAGTGGATATTCCTCGGGCAGAGTCAGGGTGGTCCTGTTGTAGTTGGTAAACAGGAAATTCCAGAGAGAGCCCACGGGAATACCCATGACATCACCAGCGATACACGCTACCCATGTGGCATCGGTAAGCATGAAATCCGGCTTCCTCTGTGCATCTTCTATCTGTCTCAGAGTGCGGCAGTATGTCCTCCGCCTCGGTCTCTATCATCCTGATGCTGTAGTGGGCCATAGTCCCGCCCTTCGACCGGTTTCTCGAAAGGGCCAGATCTTCGTCAAGGGTGGGGGCATGATACATCTCATACCCCGCTTGTCTGATTAGCCCCCCATACTTGCGCTGAGTTGGCTTGCCACTACCGTCTGGTTTTGTGTCCGTATCAACAACAAAAACTACTGCGTGGCCCAGTTCTCGCAACTTCCGGGCCACTGCCAACGTACGCCCGGTATGGGATAGAAAGCCTGTGTGGCAAGAACATACAATCAGCTTCCTTTCGGATTCGTTGGCCACCTTCTGGACACGGGCCGCCTTCTTGTACCACAGCTTGTCTCCCGTGCGTCTGTCAACGTATGCGAGTATCAAGCGAGCAGCGAGATCGGCACCGCATGTGCCAGGATCCGCGAATTCATCTCCATAGAGTTCGGCCATCTTCCGAGAATCCTGCTCCAGGAACTGCTCAATGCGTGGTCTCGCCCCAGCTTTACCATGGCACATGTAGAATCTCCCGCATAGGTTGGCTGCCGAATTTGTCCCGGTTATTATGCCAATTCAGCCTGTGGTCGAGTGACAGTAAATCAACTCTACGGCGCGGTCCACTGGCTGTCAAGAACTCTGCTCAACGTGCCTGATGCCGTGGGACATGAGTAAGCATAACGTGCGGTGGGCCGGATTCGATTCACGGTCAGGGTGCCCGTCACCACTTGATCGACGATTGGACCTCACCGACAAGCACTTCCGAGGGAAATCCATGTTCATCCCGCGTGAATCCGGGCCAAGAAAGCAGTAGCCGGTAGTCGGTAGTCGGCTCTCTGTTCTCAATTGCAAATCTGCGCAAATCGGCGGACTGCCGCGCTGCACTGCAAAGCCGCAGCATCCTGTTTTTCTGGCAAGAAAGACCGAAAGAAGGAGAGAGCATAGAGCCGAAAAAAACGAAAGAAGACGAAAAAAGGAAGAGAAAGCGAGCAAGCTCCACTTGCCCCTTTTTTTCGCATTTTTTCGTTTCTTTCGGCTATGGTTTTGGGGTTGCGGCCGGAGGCCGCGCTGGGCTCGCAATGACATGATCTGAGGACATAACCTTCGTGTTCTTCGTGGTCAGAAGTTCTCGGTGCTCTCGGTGTCTCAGTGGTGAACCCCTGCCAGGCCTTAGGGCAGGATGGGGATCTGGGAGGCGAAGGCTTCCACTTTCTTCTGCCAATCCTTCTTCGAGCGGCCCCTTGAGGCGGGTCACTATGATCTTGCCCTCGGCGACCTTGGCCAGGCTGTTTTCTTGCATGTCTCCTTCGCTTTTGCGATACTCCTTCCCAGACAGACATCCCTGGATGAAGGTCCGCTGTGGAGGAATCGATGAAACGAAACGGGATGGCATGGTGGTCCGCGTGGGTGGTTGGCATCCTTGTGACGGCAGGGCACGCCCAGACGGTGGTCATCGGGCCGGGGGCCACTCCACGGGTCGAATATGGGGCACAACGGATCATCGACGCGCTCCAGGCGGCGGGCCAGAGTGCGACTCTCGTTCGCCGCGGGCCAGTCCCGGCGGACAGGGCCCGGGTTCTTGTCCTGGCGGCGTCGGAGTCGGAGTCTTTCACGCTGAGCGAGCTCGCAGCCGGGGCGATTGCGCGCTCCCGGCCCCTGGCAGCGCAGGGATTTGAAATCACCTCCGCCGCTGACGGTTCCTGGGCGGTCGTGCAAGGCGCGGACGACACCGGCGCGCTCTATGGCTGCCTGGAACTGGCGGGCCGCATCGAGGAGGCGAAGGGCATCCCGGCGAAGCTGGAGTATGTCGATGCGCCCGTGATGATCGTCCGCGGCACCTGCGTCGGCATGCAGAAGACCTATCTCCTCCCGGGCCGAAAGACGTACGAATATCCCTACACGCCGGAACTCTTCCCCTGGTTCTACGACAAGGCCTACTGGAAGGAATACCTGGATTTCCTCGTCGCACACCGGATGAACGCCCTGTGCATCTGGAACGGCCATCCGTTCGCCTCGCTGGTGCGCGTGCCGGACTATCCCTACGCGGTGGAAGTGCCGGACGACGTGCTGGCGAAAAATCGGGAGACGTTTCAATACATCGTCGACGAGGCGGACCGGCGGGGCATCATGGTGATGCAGATGTTCTACAACATCCTCGTCTCCCGGCCGTTTGCCGAACGAAACCAACTTCCCTCCACGCAGTTTGCGGCGCCGACGCCGCTGCTCGCGGACTACACGCGCAAGTCCATCGCCCAGTTCGTCAGGGCCTTTCCGCACGCGGGATTGATGGTCTGCCTGGGCGAGGCGCTGCGCCAGGACCATGTCTCGTGGATGGTCGACACGATCATCGGCGGCATCCGCGACGGCATGCAGCAGGCGGGTCTCACCCAGGACATCCCGCTGATGCTGCGCACCCACGCGATGCCCGCGGAAGAGGTGATTCCGCAGGTCATCAAGTCCTACCCCACGCTGTACACCGAGTCGAAGTACAATGGCGAGTCGCTCACCACGTGGCAGCCGCGCGGCCAGTGGCGCGAGCAGCATCTGCTGATGAGCCGGCTGGGGGCGATCCACTCGATCAACGTGCATATCCTCTCGAACCTCGAGCCGTTCCGCTACGGGGCGCAGCGGTTCATCCAGCGGTGCGTGCAGGCCGCCGTGGACAGCGAAAACGCGCGCGGCATCCACCTGTACCCGCTGTGCTACTGGAACTGGCCGGACTGCCCCGACAAAGTCCCCAGCGGTGAATCGCCCCTCAAGCAGATCGAGCGAGACTGGATGTGGTTCGAGGCCTGGTCGCGTTACGCCTGGAATCCGCGGATCGAGGAGCAGGTCGACCACGCCTACTGGATCGGCAAGCTCGCAGAGAAGTTCGGCAGCCGTAGTGCCGCGGAAGATATCCTGGCCGCCTGCAACGACGCCGGCGAATGTGCCCCGCGGATCATCCGGCGTTTCGGCATCACCGAGGGCAACCGGCAAACGATGTCTTTGGGGATGACCCTCGACCAGTTGGTGCGGCCCGAAAGATATGGCGAATTTCCCGGGCTTTGGGAGTGGCAGTCGCCCCCGGGCGAACGGTTGAAAGAATACGCGGCAAAGGAATGGAAGAGAGAGCCGCACACTGGGGAGACGCCGCCCCAGATTGTGGACGAGGTGCTCGACTTCTCGGCGCAGGCGATGGCGGCGATTGATGCCGCCGCGCCGCACGTGACCCGCAACCGGGAGGAATTCGCCCGCCTGCGCAACGATATCCACTGCATCCGCGTGCTATCCGAGAACTACGCCGCCAAGGTGAACACCGCCCTGAGTGTGCTTCGCTTCGGCTACAGCAAGGACATCGCCGACATGGAAGACGCGGAAAAGTACCTGGCGCAGAGTCTGGTTTCTTACCAGCGGCTCGCCGCGTTGACCCGGGACACCTACCATTTCGCCAACAGCATGCAGACCGCCCAGCGGAAGATACCCGCGCCCGGCGGAGTCGGCGGCCAGCGGGCCAACTACCACTGGACACAACTCGTGCCCCTGTACGAAAAAGAACTCGCTGATTTTCGCCAGCAAGTCGCCGCCCTCAGGGCTGCGGGCGGTGCGAAGCCCATCAGGGAACGGATTTCCTTCAACGCGGATTGGCGATTTGCCAAAGGCGATCCCAACGGCGCCGCGGGTAGGCTCAGCTACAATGATATCCGCGACTGGGTCTTGGCGACCGGTGTCGCCTTCACGAAGGACCCCAACTTCGCCAACAAGAAGCGGCCGGCCGGCAATCTCGGCGCCGACGTGGCGTACACCCAGCCGGGATTCGATGACAAAGGCTGGCGATCCTCTAACGCTTCCGCACGACTGGGGGATTGAAGGTCCGTTCGACCCCAAAGCCCCGGGCGGCACGGGCAAGCTGCCCTTCTTTGGCATCGGTTGGTATCGCAAGCACTTCGCCGTGCCGGCCAGTGATCAGGGCCGGCAGCTCTACCTGGACGTGGACGGAGCCATGTCCTACGCCAATGTCTGGCTCAACGGTCACTACGTCGGCGGCTGGCCCTACGGCTACGCCTCGTGGCGCGTCGATTTGACCCCGTACGTCAAATTTGGCAGCGAGAACGTGATCGCCATCCGCCTGGAGAATCCGCCCAATTCGTCCCGGTGGTATCCGGGCGGCGGGATCTATCGCAATGTATGGCTGGTAAAGACGGCGCCGGTGCATGTGGGACACTGGGGAACCTATCTGACGACGCCGGAGGTTTCCTCCGCGGCGGCCACAGTCAAGTTGCAGGTGACCATTGACAACAGCTCCAAACAAGTCGCGAATGTCCGCGTATCTACACAAATCTTCCCTCTGGATGCAAACGGTCACAACACTGGGATTGTCGTGGCCGGCATCGCACCGCTGAGTCTGCAAATTCCTCCGGATGGCAGCGCGGTCGCCGAAGGCCATGGAACCGTCGCCCATCCCAGGCTTTGGGGACCACCGCCACAACAGCGGCCCCATCGCTATGTCGCGGTGACAACCGTCTCGCAGGGAGACCAAGTGGTGGATACATACGAGACTCCCTTTGGAATCCGGACGCTGAAGTTTGATCCCAACGAAGGCTTTTTCATCAACGGCGAGCACATCCTGCTGAACGGCGTAAACAATCACCACGATTTAGGAGCGCTGGGCGCGGCGGTGAACTATCGCGCCTTGCAGCGGCAGTTGGAGATGCTGAGGGACATGGGCTGCAACGCCCTCCGCACCAGCCACAATCCGCCGGCGCCGGAACTCCTTGAGCTTACCGATAAGATGGGCTTCCTGGTCATGGACGAGGCGTTCGACGTGTGGGTCCGCCAGAAGACGCCGTTGGACTTTCACCTGATCTTTCCGGATTGGCACGAGCAGGATTTGCGGGCACTGGTGCGGCGGGATCGCAATTGCCCCTCCGTGATCCTCTGGAGCATCGGCAACGAGGTCGGCGAGCAATTCACCGGTGCCAGCGGCGCGGCGCTGGCCAGGAAACTGAGCGGCATCGTGCATGACGAGGATCCGGGTCCCCAGCCGCGAAATGATGCGGCTGGGAGCCCTACCACCCGTCCGACCACCACGGCCATGAATGTTGCGCGGGCCACGAGTCCCTTCGCCGCCGCGGTCGACGTCGTCAGCCTGAACTACCAGGGCGCCGGAATCCGAAGCATTCCGGGCCAGTTTCCGGCGTTCCATCAGGCACTGCCGGACAGATTCATCGTCAGCAGCGAAACGGCTTCCGCCCTCAGCAGCCGCGGCGAATACTTCTTTCCCGTCGCCGGCGGATTCGGTGCGGCCGTCGGCCCGAATTCCGGAGAAGACCCATCGAGCCGTCACGTCAGCGCGTATGAACTGTACTACGCGGCTTTTGGGGCGTCGCCGGACAAGGTGTTTGCCTCGCAGCAGCAGCATCCCTACGTCGGCGGGGAATTCGTGTGGACGGGCTGGGACTACCTCGGCGAGCCGACGCCCTTCTATTCGTCCCGGAGTTCTTATTCCGGCATCATCGACCTGGCCGGGTTCAAGAAAGACCGCTTCTACCTTTACCAGGCGCATTGGCGTCCGGATTTCCCGATGGCCCATATCCTGCCGCATTGGACTTGGCCGGACCGCGGCGGTCAGATCACGCCGGTTCACGTCTTCACCTCCGGCGACGAGGCCGAGCTATTCCTCAACGGCAAGTCCCTCGGCAAGAAGACCAGGGGCCGGTACGAAGGGGCACCCCAAACGCAATCCGTCGCGTTTGGGGACCCCTACCGCCTCCGCTGGGATGATGTCACCTATCAGCCAGGCGAGCTGAAGGTCGTGGCCTACAAGAAGGGTAAGGAGTGGGCCACGGACGTAATGAAGACCGCCGGCCCCGCCGCCAAGCTCCTGGCGCAGGCGGATCGGAGCACGATGGCCGCGGACGGCCAGGATCTCTCCTTCGTCACGATCACGATTGCGGACAAGGACGACGTTCTCGTGCCTCGCTCCAAGAACCGCCTCCGCTTCTCTATCGACGGTCCCGGCGAGATCGTCGCCACCGACAACGGCGATCCGACAAGCTTCGAGTCTTTCCAATCGAAGGAGCGGAACGCCTTCAACGGCCTGTGCCTGGCGATTGTCCGCGCGAAACCGGGGCAGACGGGAACGATCACATTGAAGGCTGAATCCGAGGGCCTCATAGAAGCGGTGGTCGAGCTCCGCAGTGAAGCGGCGCGATGACAGAAGGCATGACCCTCTGCTGGGGCGTCAGGGCGAGAGGGGGATCTGGGAGGCAAAGGCTTCCACTTTCTCTTGCCAACCTTCTTCCAGCGGCCCCTTGAGGCCGGTCACCAGAACCTTGCCCTCGGCGACCTTGACCAAGCCCTTCTCTTGCAATCTTTCGTTCATAATGGGGATTACGCGCTGCCACTTGGCGCGCTCCTCCGGGGTCGGCATCTCCGTGGTCAGGAGGGCGTACTTCGTCCCCGCGGGCAACTGGGCCTTCTTTAAGAAACGGCGCACGCCCCAGCGGGGCTTGCCGCAGCGCCCCGGGGAGCTGAACAGGTACAGGTCGGCCGGCGGCATCTCCTTGGGCCGCACGTCCCGGATGTGATGGACGTGGACTGTGACCCCTTTGGCGGCCATGTGCCTTTGGAATTCCTCGGCGACCCTGGTCCCATTGCCATACTTCGAGGCATGAAAATATTCGATCTTCATGGCGAATCTCCCGGCACTAACGAAAGCCTTTCACCGTTAGGTTACTTGCTCTCCCGCGCTAATGCAATCGCGCAGAAGGTACACCGGTCGTCGGCGTGCGACTACGTTTCGTGGAGGGGTGCCTCGGCCTTTGTCATGCTGAACGAAGTGAAGCATCTGGCCCCCGCAGGAAAAGCCACTGCCAGATCGAGGGCGTCTGCCCATCCCGGCCCAGATCCTTCGCTATCGCTCAGGATGACAAATAGCCGGGCGGTTGCCAGGAAACTCAGTTGCACCCCGCACGCGGAGCGTCCCGAGATTCCCCTTGTCGCGTCGCGGCCGATCCGCTACAATCAGCGGTGGACACGCCCATACGTGCCTTCCCGGATATGGGAAGTCCAAGCCTTTGGAGGAAGGAGCGGTATGGTAGGCGAGTTCAGGTACACACACGCAGCTTGGGGCCGTCGGCTGGAGGTCTGCGCGTCCATCGCTCGACCGGCCCCGCGCGGGCCGCGAAAGGAGGTGATGCACACCGGCATGAGTTGAACCGTTGGTTGGCTGTCTGTTGCGAACAGACCAATTCGTATTAGGAGGAAGACAACATGAAAAAGATAGCGTTGGCATTCATCGTAACATTGGTATTCAGCACGATGGCTATGGCAGCGGACATAGCCATTTCCACCCAGGCCGGCTGGTTCGGGCAGGCGGCGGCGGACCGGGAGGCGCAGGAAATCGTCAGCAACGTGACGGGGGCCACTGTGGAACTATTCCCCGCCAATCAACAGGCGGCCCTGGCCGATTGGGTGAGAGCCCACACCGGGGACGGCGCCTCAGACCTCTTGATCCTTTGCGGGCAGATACCCGCCACGATCTATGCCCCCGGTAATGCCCAGGCGGATGGCTCCCTGGCCGAACTGTTCCTGGATGACGGCAACTGCATCATCAACACCGGCGACTACATGTTCTACGTCGTCGATGGCGCGGGCACCAATGGCGAAGGCGGCATACGGGCCATGATGGACAATCCCGCCATTACCATGTGGGACGACGATACGGCGGTTACGGTCACCCCCGAAGCGGCGGAGTACACGCCCTCGTTGAAGAGCTTCGCCACCGACCGCCCGTTCCATCTGAATGAACTGGCAGGCGATTGGCAGCCGGAATTGATTCTGGCGAAGAACGCGGCGGGAACCAGGGCCGACCCCGTGATCGTCGTGAATACGGTTACTGGTGGTCGCTTGGGCATTTTCTTCCAGACGTCGGGTCAGGACGATGACCCCCGCGGCGAGATCATCAGTGAATGGATCAACAACTGGTATCTCCCCAAACTCGGCGGCGCCAAGACGCTCGCGCGGGCCCAGCCCGAAAGATGGGTCCATGATCGATACCAAGAGCGTGCAGGCCTCGTGGAAGGCGGGCGATAGCGCCAAGTTGCACGATGTCTATTTCGGCACCAGTCGCGACGAGGTCGCTGCGGCCACACAGGCCGACACGGCCGTCTACGTCGGCCGGCAGGCCGTCAACAAACTGGCCATAGGTATGGCCGGCGGCCCGGCCCCCGATGGCCTCGTTCCGGGCCAGACCTACTATTGGCGCGTCGATGAGATCAATGACGGCGATCCTGAGAGCCCGTGGAAAGGACCGGTCTGGAGCTTCACCATCCGGCCGCTCTCCGTGTGGCAGCCCTTCCCGCCCGATGGCATGAAGTACATTGATCCCGACCAGAACTTGAGCTGGCAGATCGGCCAGGGCGCCATCTTCCACACCGTGTACGTGGGCAAGTCGCGCGATGAGGTCAGCGCAGCCCCTGCGGGCGGCATGATGACCGCCGATCCGCAATTCGAGCCGGGCAAGCTCGATCTGGATACGACCTACTACTGGCGGGTCGATGAGTTTGCGTTCGTCACCAACACGACGACCAAGGGCCCGGTCTGGAGCTTCACGACGCGCGGGTCGGGCGGCGGCGCCAAGGTCGCGTACTTCAAAGGCATGGACCTCTCCGGCGCCGCGGTGTTGACGGCGACCGAAGGCACGATCGACCATAGTTGGGGCGACGCGGAAGTCGCGGGCGGCCTCACGGACGGTGTTTCCGCCCGCTGGACGGCCAACCTGGAGGCCCCGTTCACGGAGACCTTCAGCCTCATCACCAGTACCGATGATGGTGTGCGGTTGTGGTTCGACGGCCGACTGGTCATCGACAACTGGACCGATCACGGCACCACCGACGACGTGGCCCAGGTCAAGTTGATTGCCGGCCAGATCTACTCCATCCGCATGGAATGGTACGAGAATGGCGGCGGGGCGGTGGCCCGGTTGTTCTGGCAGAGTTCCACACTGGCCCGTCAGATCATTCCGCAGGGCTGGCTGCAACTGCCGCTCTACGCCACGGGACCTTCGCCGGCCAACGCCGAACCGCACGCCCTTCAGGATGCGGTGCTGCAATGGATTGCCGGCGAGGAGGCCACGGACCACGATGTGTACTTCGGCACCGATGCAACCGCCGTGGCCACCGCCGACAGCACGACCGCCGGCCTCTACAAGGGCCGGCAGAAAGCCGACAAGACCACGTTCGATCCGGGCACGCTCGAATGGGGCAAGACCTATTTCTGGCGCGTCGATGAGATCAATGCGGCCAATGCGGCCAGTCCCTGGAAAGGCCGCGTCTGGAGCTTCACGGTGGCGGACTTCCTCATCGTGGAGGACTTCGAGAGCTACACGGACCAGACCGGTGAAGAGATCTTCTCGACCTGGATCGACGGCTTTACGAACGGCACCAACGGTTCCACCATCGGTTATCTGACCGCGGCGAAAGGGACTTTTGGCGAAACGACGATCGTCCACGGCGGTGCGCAGTCGATGCCGATGGACTTCAACAACACCAAGGCCCCGTTCTACAGTGAAGGGTCGCGGGAGTTCTCGCCCGTGCAGGACTGGACGGGCAACGGCGTGGACAGCCTGTCGTTGTATTTCCGTGGGCAAGCGAAGAATGGCCAGGAGAAGCTGTACGTGACATTGGCCGACAGCGCCGGCAAGACCGCGACGGTGGTGCATCCGAACGCCGCAGCCGCCGCGGCCACGCAGTGGACCCAGTGGAAAATCCCGCTGAGCAATTTCACGGGTGTGAACCCCGCCAAGATCAAGACGTTGACGATTGGTCTGGGCGATCGGAGCAATCCGAAGAAAGGCGGCGCCGGCCTGCTCTTCCTTGACGACATCTGGATCACCAAGCCGTAGGATAGGCCCCTGCCACAGTATCAAGGGCCATTCCGAATGGACTCCCGGAGGAGGCTGCCACGAGCATCGGCAGCCTCCTCCACAATTGTCGCGCTGCGCTCGCACTTGTCCGACTTGCGGACGTGCTCTTCGCGGTTCAGGAATCGTCGGCCTCTGTCTTCAGCCCTCCGTCCTCCGATTTCCGTCTTCTGTCGTTCGGCTTCGGTCCTCCGTCCTGCGGCCCACGTGCGTGTATTCCTCAATTGACGATCCATTACCATGACATCATAGTGTGGCCCAATGACGGCAAAGGGCTGACGGCCTCGGGGGAGGCCGCCGCCGGCCGGGGGTGTCGCACCGGGGGTCATGAGGAGGTTGACATTGCCCTGTTGTACCGGCGCATGACGGTTCGGGTTCCCCAACGCGGACGTAGGCGTTGGGGGACCCTTCGTCGGCGCCGCCCGAGACTTGGGCGCCGCGCGACATTTCAGTCCGAGGGTTCGGCTTCTTTGGCTGGCGTTGGTCCGGGCTTCTTCGGGCCGGCGTGGAAGAGCTGCCAGACCCAGCCGATGACCGTCATGATGAGGAAGGCGACCGGCAGAGCGCCGCGGCGGGACGCGAGATCCGAGACCACCGGGACACCGGCCGCCAGCAGGGCAGCCTGGACGCCGAGGAAGATCGTCGCCGTGCCGACGATGCTGTAGGCCAGCGCGATGACGATCTTCGCGAGAAACCAGACGAGCAGGATGCCCACGACGGCGCCGGCGAGGATGGCCAGCGCCAGCGCCCAGCCGTGCGGACCCGCGGCTTCCCACGTGTTGGTCAGCAGGGCCTGGAGCCGGTCGGTGAAGGTCTGGGACTCGTTGCTGATGTCGTTCATGTAAGTCCGCCGCTCGGCGAGGCCCATGCCGCTGAAGTACCGGACGGTCTGCCTCGGCTCGTTCTGGTCTTCGGCTCGGGCCTGCGGGATGGCCCGGTCCAGGACCACGGTCAGGTACCCGGCGCCGCTGACGGCCGAGAAGACCAGCACGGCCAGGACGACAATCAGGACATTCTTGAGCAGGATGGACAGGCCCCCCAGTACGGCGGCCCCGACGATCATGGCCAGCCAGGGATTCACGTCAAGCTGCTGGCCGACCAGCAGGCCGCAGGCCGAGCCCACCACCGCGCCCAGCAGGCCGATGATGACGGCGCTGTACCGCCTGCCGCCCAGCCAAAGGACCAGACCCACCACGAGGGCGCCGAGGCCGACCGCCGCCAGCACGGGCGTTGCCAGGCCGGCCAGAAGCGTCTCGGTTCTTAATAGCAGTTCGTACATACTACTTCATCCCGAATTTCTTTTTGACGAAACCCAGCGCTTCCCACTGCGCGTAGAGCAGGTGGAGAAACGAGGTCTAGTGGTCAGCATCTCGGCCGGCATTTCCTGCGGTCCGGCGTACTGCCGGCTTGGCCCCACCGGCGCGCATGAGCCGCACATCAGGATCGCCATGACCCCAAGCAACCTCGGCCGCCGGTTCGGCGTCCTATGGTCACAGTGCACCATCATTCTCCCTTGCCCTGGCACATGCACCAACCCCTTGACAGCACACCACAGAGTGCATTTTGCCCTGCGCGACTCGATTCGGCAACCAGGAAAAGCCTGCGCCATCATCGGTCCGCTCCGTCTTGTTCCGCCCGCGGTCTGGAAAAAGCCCGCCGCGCATCGGTAGAATGGCCGCTGGTTCGAGGCCGATCCGATGTGTGGAGCCCGATGTGATACCCGATGAGGAACTGCTGCAACGCGCAACGGGGGCGACCCGGACGCCTTCGAGACGCTCTATCGCCGCTATCGCGATTGGGTCCACCGCCTGGCCTGGCGCTGCACGGGCAACGAGCAGGACGCTCTCGACGTCCTGCAGGAGACGTTCATCTACCTGCTCAAGAAGCTCCCCGGTTTGCAGTTGACCGCCTCGATGACGACCTTCCTCTATCCCGTGGTCAAGCACCTGTCGCTGAACCTCCGCCGTCGGCGCCGTCCCGAGGCCGACGAGGAAGTCTTGTTGACAATCCCCGCTCCGGCGGTGCCGTCCTCCGCGCCGCGCGCGGAGTTGGCCGCCGCCCTGGCCGCCTTATCCGAGGAGCAGCGGGAGGTTGTCCTCATGCGCTTCCTCGACGACATGAGTCTCGACGAAATCGCCATCGCCCTCGACGTCCCGACCGGCACGATCAAGTCCCGCCTCCACCGCGCCCTGGAGACTCTCCGCCACGATCCCCGCACGCGGGACTACTTCCTTGCGTAACTCGCCGATCGCGCCAATGCGAGTGGGTGGACCCCCAAGGCGCTTCTTCGTAGGTCGTGCGTCCCCGCACGACCATGTCATTGCGAGCGTGGTGCAATCTCAGGCGAGCGGGGACGCTCGCTACGAAGGGCAAGCCGCAACGCCACCCGCCGTGGCATGGGCACCTGCCCATGAGCCGGTCCCCCAACGCATCCTTTCGCGTTTGGGAGCCCTGTCGCAGAGCATCCCCCGCCTTCGCGGGGCAGGCTTTGCTCCTGCCTTCACGGGCGGACGCCCGTGATACTCATGGCGGGACGCCCTGCAAAGAAGATCTTCGATCCATGGAACCTTTCGGCCCCCTCGTGTGCTTCATGAGCAGGAGAACCCAATTATGACTGAGAAGAACGGACAATTCGATGACTTGGACCGGCAGGTTTCGGACCGGCTCCGCCAGGACCTGCGGAGTCTCTTTGAGCCACCCGGAGCCGTGCCGGCAAGGGTCGATAAAATCATCCTGGACCAGGCCAAGCAGCGTCTTTCCAAACCGCGTCCGCTGATCATCCGCCTCCGCTGGGCAGCGGGAATCGCCGCCGCTGCGGCGGTGATCGCCCTCGGCGTGATCCTCTTGAATCCGCAATCCGCAATCCGTCAATCCGCAATCAGTCAGTCCCGTCCTGGCGGGGGGTCGGGCTGATGTCGATGCCAACGGCCGCGTGGACATTCTCGATGCCTTCCAACTCGCCCGGAACATCGAGGCCCGCGGCCCGGTGGCCCCCCAGTGGGACCTCAACGGTGACGGCCGGATCGATAAGGACGATGTGAACCTCGTCGCCTTCGCCGCCGTGCGTCTGGATCAGGGTCTCCGTGGCGAGGGCGTCCCGCCCTTGCGTCGCGAGGCCATCCTGGCCTCGCTCTTACCCGGGCACGATGTGCCTGTCGCTGCCTGGAGTGCAAGGGCAAGATGCCCTCGCCACGAGTCTGTCCGGCAGCCCTCGGGATAAGGGAGTCTGATGATGAAAGCGAAAGTGATCGGCCTTCTGGTGACCCTGTCCATCGTGGTCCCGCTGCTCGCCGGCGTCGCCGCCCGCACATCTGAGAGAGTGTCGGAGAAGCACATGGTCTCCGGGTGGCAGCCTCAAGGCCGCAGGCCTTGGGGATGGCTCGACTCTATGAGATCGAGGCATGTGCTCGCGATGCACGGATCGAGCCATCCCCAAGGCCTTCGGCCTTGAGGCTGCCACCCCGAGAATGCTGGCGTCGGGAGTGCCGGTCGAGGGCGGGTCCGTTTCGCCCCGGTGCACGTGTATCTCGATTCGGGCGACAAGCCTCTGGCCGCGTACCAGTTCGAGCTCAGGGCCCAGGACCGGCCAAATCAAGATCGTCGGCGTCGAGGGCGGCGAGCATCCGGCGTTCCAGGAAGCTCCTTACTATGACCCGGCGGCCCTGATGAACGACCGCATCATCATCGCCGCCTTCAACACGGGTAGCGACCTGCCCCACGGCCGCACCCGCATCGCCACGATCCACCTGCAAATCCTCGGCGACGCCGAGCCGCAATACGAACTCAAGCTCATCGTTGCCGCCGACAAAGAGGGCGAGAGAATCCCCGCCGATCTGAACCTGCAAACAGGAGAAAGCAAATGAAGAAGTCTCATCGCCGCGTCCATCGTTTTCCATCAGCCTCACCGTCGCACTGACGGTCCTCTGTCTGTTCGACTCCTCAGTTGTCAGCAAGAGCCGCCTGTGGAGCCAGCCAACGCGAGTCAGTCCCGCAGGCAGCCGAGCCTGCTCACGCGAAACGCCGAGCGACCTCGAACGCAGAGACGGGCAGAGGCGACCAAGGCCCAGAATCAGCTTCGTGGCCAGTCCGAGGCCGACCGTCAGCAAAGAATTGACGAGCTGATGGACCGAGCCAAGGCATACTGGAAGCAGCAGCAGTATGAAGCCTCCCTCGGCCAACTGCAGGCTCTTCTGGCCGTAGACCCTCTCAACGATGAGGCGTTGACCCTCCAGCAGATGGTTCAGGACATGATCCTTCTGCGTAAGCAGCTTCAACTGATCAATCAGCTCAGCGCCAAGCACGGACGGAGATGCTCCAGGATCGATGAGGCAGGCGTTCCGTATGCCGATGAGATCACGTACCCCAAGGACTGGCGAGAGGTGATGCCAGCGGCCGACTCGCGCAAGCCGGATGGCGCACTGTGACCCCGCACGCTGCGGCTCGGTCCGCGCCAGGCATGATGGCGTCGGCATGGCCGGCATGGCTCGAGGCATGGGCATGATGGCAGCGGCATGGAGGCGTGCCCCATGGCCGTGCCTGAATCGGAAGGGGCCGTGCCTGAATCGGTATTGGCCACCGCTCGAATCCTCGCGGAGCTGGCCACCGTGAGAGAAGATGAGATTTGGGTGGTGGCGCGGGAGAAGCCGGAGGGGCCGCCGGCGCCGGGACCGGAGTATGACACGCCGGGATCGGGGGCGATGCTGGCCCAGATCCAGGAGAAGAAAGTGCCGCTGCCGCTCAAGCACACGGACGTCAAGGGCAAGGTCAGCGGCTACATCGCCACGGTCGAGGTCACGCAGCAGTTCCAGAACCCGTTCAGCGAGAAGATCGAGGCGGTCTACGTGTTCCCGCTGCCGGAGAACGCGGCGGTCAACGAGTTCATCATGACCATCGGCGAGCGGCGGATTCGCGGCATCATCCGCGAGCGCCAGGAGGCCGAGCAGATCTACCAGGAGGCCAGCCGCCAGGGCTACGTCGCGTCGCTGCTGACCCAGGAGCGGCCGAACATCTTCACGCAGTCGGTCGCCAACATCGAGCCGGGCAAGGCAGATCGACGTCAACATCAAGTACTTCAACACGCTCGCCTACGCCGACGGCTGGTACGAGTTCGTCTTCCCGATGGTGGTCGGCCCGCGCTTCAACCCGCCGGGCAGCACGGACGGCGTCGGGGCGGTCGGCCGGGGCCACGCGGGCCTCTCCGGCCAGACGACCGAAGTCCAGTACCTCAGGCCCGACGAGCGCAGCGGCCACGACATCTCCCTGGCCGTCGATCTCGACGCCGGCGTCGAGATCGAGGAAATCGCCTGTCCCAGCCACGCCATCGAGAAGAGCCGAAGCGGCTCCGAGAAGGCGCCACGTGCAGCTCAGCCCGCTCGACACCATCCCGAACAAGGATTTCGTCCTGCGCTACCGGGTCGCCGGCGAGACGGTCAAGTCGGCCCTCGTGACGCACCGCGACGAGCGCGGCGGCTTCTTCACCCTGATGCTCTACCCGCCGCAGGACCTCGAGCACGTCAAGCGTGCCCCGATGGAGATGGTCTTCGTGCTCGACTGCTCCGGCAGCATGAACGGCCAGCCCATCGCGAAGTCCAAGGAGGCCGTCAAGCGCGCCCTGCGCAAGCTCGGGCCGGATGACACGTTCCAGATCGATCCGCTTCTCGAACAGCGCCTCGCAGCTCGGCCCGGAGCCGGTGGCCGCGACGCCCGAGAACGTGCAGCGGGCCTCGCCTACGTCGATTCGCTTGCAGGGCGAGGGCGGCACGATGATGATCGAGGGCATCAAGGCCGCCCTCGATTTCCCGCACGACCGCCGGCGGCTGCGCTTCGTCTCCTTCCTGACCGACGGCTACATCGGCAACGAGGCCGAGATCCTGGGCGAGATCCACCAGCGGCTCGGCGATGCGCGGATCTTCAGCTTCGGCGTCGGCTCCTCCGTCAACCGCTACCTGCTCGACCGCATGGCCAAGCTCGGCAAAGGGGCCGTCGCCTACATCGGTCTCGAACGACAACAGCGCCGAGGTCGTGGACCACTTCTTCGACCGCATCAGCCACCCGGCCCTGACCGACGTGCAGATCGACTGGGGCGGCATGGAGGTCTCGGAGGTCTATCCGCAGCGGCTCCCCGACCTGTTCGTCGGCCGGCCGATCATCCTGACCGGCCGCTTCGCAGGGCACGACCCACACGACGATCCGCGTCGCCGGCTGGGCTGGGCGGCTCGGAGAAGGAAATCCGCATCCCGGTCGAGTTCGACCGCTCCGCGCCGACGCATCCCGGCCTCGCCTGCGTCTGGGCCCGCAAGCGGATCGAGGACCTGGCGACCCGGACCGCCTATGACATGAACCCCGACCTGCCCGGCGAGATCAAGCAGGTCGCCCTCCAGTACGGCCTGATGAGCGCCTACACCGCCTTCGTCGCGGTCGATTCCACGCGGACCACGCCGGCGATCACGGCGTGACCGTCGCGGTCCCCGTCCCCGTCCCCGACGGCGTCCGCTACGACACCACGGTCCAGGACTGAGAAAATTGTGTGACAGTGGCCGTCCTTCCTCATGTGGGTGGACAACGCCGAACTCATGAAGCCGTATGAGAGTGGTGGCAAAGGCGGGTAAATAGGAGGAATGGGTAACGCGCCAACGGACTCGCTTCTCTGTTCGCGGGCTGGTGCCGTTCTGCATTCCCGCGAAGCGGGTATGTCCCACAGTCGCGCTTGCCGTGAGCCCTGCTTTCCTCGGGGGTACGAGTCCCCGCTCATCGGAAGGCATCCGACCAGTATCAACTCGTGTGCATTGGGATTTACCAGCAGCGAGAGAAGCCTTTCAATCGTGGCATCCTTCGGCCTCGCCTCAGGATGACAGAGTCCCTGGGGGTGCCGGGAGAGGCGGTTTTTGCCCCGATAAGAGAGGGGTATTTCTCTACCTTGCTGGTCTTTTTATTGGGCCGTCCCATAAAGGGGTAAAGTTTTTGGGACGCGCGTGCCGAAAGAAAGATTACAGGCACGGATGCCGCCTGTCAGTGCTGATATGCAAGTTTTTCCGGTTCTGTAATAGCAGATAGGGTAGGGGATTCGGGTGCTCCAGCGCGTAAGGTCGCGTGTGGGGGCCCACCGCCGGTGGCACTGGAGCTGGTATCGGAGACCAACATGAGAACAGTCGCGATCGTCAATCAAAAAGGGGGTTGTGGCAAGACCACGGTATCGATCAACCTGGCCAGCGCCCTGGCCGAACTGGGCAAACGCGTGCTGCTGGTGGACATGGACCCGCAGTCGCACTGTGCGGTCGGGCTGGCCGTGCCGGAAGAGCAGATCGAGCAGAGCATCTATGATGTGCTGATCAGCAAGAGCCGCAGCGAGCCCATGCGGCTGACGGAGATCCTCTGGCAGATCGGGGAGAACCTGGAGCTGGCCCCGGCGAGCATCGACCTGTCCGCGTTCGAGCAGCAGATGGCCGGCATCCCGGATCGCGAGTGCTGCCTGCGGGACGTGCTGGAGGATGTGAAGGAGGAATACGATTTCGCGGTGGTCGACTGCCCGCCGGCGGTGAGCCTGCTGACGTTCAACGCGCTGCGGGCGTCCACCGACGTCCTCGTGCCGGTCGAGACCGGCTACTTCGCCCTGCACGGCCTGAGCAAGCAACTGGAGACGCTGAGCATCCTGTGCAAGCGCTGCCAGCAGCACGTCAACGTCCGCGTCCTGGCGAGCATGTACGACATCCGCACGAAGATGGCCCGCGAGATCCTGGCCGAGCTGCGGTCGCACTTCGCCGACCAGATGTTCAAAACCGTCGTGAACTTCAACACGCGGATCAAGGAGGCGTCCAGCTTCGGGCAGCCGATCAACGAATATGACCCGGCGAGCAAGGGACAGCAGGATTTCCGGATGCTGGCCCAGGAGGTCATCGGCAGCGACGAGCGGCCGCAGGTCAAGAGCAAGCGGCTCGTCGATTCCCTGGCCGATCAGCTCGAAGCCATCGGGGCCAGCGCCAACGAGCTGCTCAAGGCCACCAAGCCCACGCCGACCGGCGGGCGAGTGCCGGTGATCGAGCCAGCCACCCGAGCCGCCGGAGCCGCCCAAGGTGGTGATCGAGCCGCGGCCCGTAATCGCCGTGCCCAAGCCCGTGACGCCGCCGCATCCCGTGGTGGCATCAAAGCCCGTGATGGCACAGAAACCGGCCGTCGAGCCACGGCCGGCGGTGGAGACGGTCAAACCGATCCCCGTGGTCGAGCAGAAACCGGTCACCGAGCACAAGCCCGTCGCCGTGCCGAAAAAGGAGCCGGAGCTGGTCACTGTGGCGGATGCCTTTGTGACCCAGGCGCAGGCGTCAGCGCCTGCCTCGGCGGGGGCCAGTCTCCAGACGTTGGCCGAATCCGTCATCCAGACCACCAGTCAGCTCGACGCCAAGCTCTCCGAATACTACGGCGTCAGCCAGATGCAGGATGCGGTGGTCTTCGTGACGCTCTATCCGCGGGCCGAGACCGTCGCGATCGCCGGTGACTTCAACAACTGGCAGCCGGCGACGACCCCCATGAAGCGGGTCGGCGAAACGGGCGTCTGGCAGACCAAGATGAAGCTGCCGCACGGCATCTATCGGTACCGGCTGGTCGTGGACGGCCAGTGGCAGCAGGACCCCTACAATGAGCGGTCCGAACTGAATCCTTACGGAGAGTACAACTCCATTCTGGAAGTGAAATAGAGCAAGCACGCCGCAGCCGGCGGGTCTTAAGTAAAAAGCAAGCGGTAAAAGGGTTGGAGGCAAAGGGTATGAACAGGTTGGAGGCCCATTTTTCCTTTGCCCTTTTCCGCTTGCCTTTTTATTTGCGCTCGTGACGGAAGGACAGAACCTCGGGACAAAAAAGTTAGTAATTATCGTTGACTGAATAGTCCGATAATCATATAGTGACGTTCGAGTGTGCCATTGTCGCATGCGATGCGGGGTAGACAAGGCAAGGGCACTCAAACGCGGCCTGTCGCGTTTGGGAGGCCGAATCAAGCATGGATGCTGTGTGGGTAAGATTGACACGGACTGTTGCCGCCGCGTTGCTCATCAAGGGGGATTTACCGGCGACCGACACGGTCGTTCGGGTTCTCGCCACCGGAGGCCGGCCCTGGGTTTGCGCCCAGCGGTATCAACTACCTGAGCCAGCCTGTTCGTCACGGCACATGCTGCCAGCGACCTGCTCGCACCTGCCTTTATTCAGATTGCGGCCCGGATGGAGTGCGCCAATTGCCCAAGCTCTCCATCTTACCGGCTGCCTGTGGAATGGAGTATAGGGGGGCACAACACCAACGACTACGCAGGAGGGTGTTATGGAGGCCCCGGATGAGAAAAGGAGTTTTCAGTAAGGAGACGTAAGATGAAAAAGGCACTGACAATCCTGGTCCCCGCGCTGGCGCTGTGCGCGGCGGGGTACGCGGAAAACGGTGGCCCGGATTACCAGGACACCGCGCCCATGGTGGCGGACGTGGCCAACAAGGTGACCACGAACCAGAACCAGAACGTGTCGGTAGGGGGCACCCAGAGCGAAGTCAACATCAACTCGGACGGCAAGACGCCGCCGCTGACGTCGTTCCCGCCGTACCTGCCGTACTGGAACCACGGCGGCTGGGGCACGATCAAGGCCTACTTCCCCAACGGCCCGACCGCCAACGATCAGGTCTATGAGACCACCTTCGATCCGAACAACTCGCGCGACATGCACGAGGTGCGCAGTGTGCTTCACGCCGCTGCCGCACCGCGGCCTGCTGGCGGCGGCCGGCGGCGTGCTCAACACCGTGGCGGTGGTCCTGTTCGGCAAGCCCGACACGTACTTCCACGGGCGCGGCATCGAGATCGCCGACTCCATCGTGCGCGACCGCCGGCCCCAGGGCAAGTCCCTGCTGGTCTTCATCGACTCCAATGTGGACATGAAACTGCTGGCCGACGAAGGCTACGCGTACATGGGCAAGGTGAGCATCGAGGGCGATCCGGACCGCAACTGGGACCAGGCCTACAAGGCGGCCGTCGCGGAGGCCCTGCTGTGGGATGTGGATATCCTGCTGGTCTCCGGCGGGATGAAGGGTGTCACGACCGGCACGAATATCACCTTCCCCTCGGCCGCCGCCGGCTACAGCCAGGTGAACTACTCGCTCTCGCTGCTGGGCGGCAAGGCCACGGGAATCACCGAGGGCAAAGGCAAGGCGATCCTCAGCGCCGAGGCCTACCGGTATTCGCCCATGACGGTCGAGCGCCGGAGAATCCCGACGGTCATCTACGACCGCATCCGCGTCCGACCCTGGCCGGTCTCCATCATGAATGAAGCGGTGCCCCCGACGACGCCGGTCTCCGAACCGGGTTATCGCGAGAGCTACGGAGCGCCCGGCGCTTCGAGAATCCAAACGGCGCCGATGACCGTCCCCGCCGGCCCCGGGCCGGGGATGGCGGCTCCGGTCCCAGCCCCGGCAGCGCTTCCGGCGTCCGCGCCGGCACACCGTGGCGGGGCGCCAGCGCCCGACTACACGGGACCGGGCGTTACGATGAGCCGCGAGCTGTACGACCTGGCGGGCTTTGGCAACGACCAGGAGGTCGGACATGTCACGGTGCGATAAGGCACTGACAACTTGACACCGGAAATTTCTAACTCCTCAAGGAGGTCCGAGATGCAGACGAACTATGCAAGGAATAGCCGCACGATTCTGGTTGGTATTTGCCTTTTCACTTTTGCGTCCCCGCTCTGGGCCGGCCATGGCGATGGTGCCATTGGCCGGACCCAGAGCTTTAGTATCGGCGCGCTGAATCGAGTCGAGTGGGCCGGCGGTATCGGCTCGGCCCGCGGCGACAGCCAGACCAGCTTCAGCCAGACGCAGCAGGTCACCCACCGTCCCAGCGGTCTGTCGGCCAGCCAAGGGGGGCGCGGGTCGGTCACCCAAACGGCCACTGCGAGCGGAACCGGGTATGGCACGGCCGAGCAGACCGCGGCAATCCGGGGCTCGCAGGACCTGTCGGCCGGGACCGGCCACCAGCCCATGAGCCGGGCGCAGCAGGAGATGGGGGCCAAGCTGACCATGTACCTGTTCCGGCCCAATGGCGTCGGCACGGTCAGCGGCACCCAGAGCTACAGCGGCCTGCAGGAACAGGCCATGACCACCGCCTGGGGCAGCAGCAGCCAGTCCCAGTCTGTGGACATCAAGCAGTCCGGGGCGATCACCACCCAGACCAATGTCGACCCGACCGTGAAAAACACGGTCACCGTGGACCTGCGCCAGTCGCAAACGACCAGCGGGCAGTAGACACTACTTGAAGACGGGAATGTCGTTGCGAGGCCCGACGCGCAGCGGCGCTGCCACGCGTCCTGTTGGTGACTCTGTGCATTTGTCTTGACGGCGGATCGGGAAGCTCCCAGGATGGGAAGCATGGGGCCATGGAGGGCCCTGGCGTTCCGGGATTGCGTGGTGGCTGGGACGGGAGAGACAGATGCGCAGGTCGATCATGGTGTACGGACTTGTGTTGGGCGTGGTGGGAGCATCTGGGGCTCAGATCAAGCTCAGCGGCGACACGACCGTCACATTCGCCACCGCGGACGAGGGCCGCAAGATCCTGACCGCGCGCGATGACTTCGTCCGGGCGCTCAGTCCCTTCGATCGTGCCGCCCGCGTGAAAACGGCAGGGGATGTCTCGGAGAAGGCCTTTCTGGAGTTCGTCGGCCGCGAATGTGCTCGACTGGACCGAGGCGGAGAAGGCGTCGCTCGTGTCCGCCCTGGAACGGCTCAAGACACCCTTCGACCGGCTGGCTCTGCCGTGGCCGAAAGGGATCTACTTCGTCAAGACGACGGGCAAGGAAGAGGGCGCTGCGGCGTACACGCGGGACCAGGCCCTGATCCTGCCGCAGAACATGCTGGCGTCGAACCGGCCCCAGAGCCCCAGGCTCATTGCCCACGAGCTGTTTCACATTCTGTCCCGCAGCAATCCCGGCTTGCGGGACCGGCTCTACCGGGCCATTGGCTTTGTAAAATGCGCCGAGATCGAGCTGCCCGAGTCGCTCCGGAACCGCAGGCTCACCAATCCCGATGCGCCCGCGAACGATCACTGCATTCGTGTGCAGGTCGCCGGCGCGGAGGTCTGGGCGGTCCCGATCATCTTCTCGCGAACAGAACGGTACGATGGCGAGCAGGGCGGCGATTTCTTCTTCTACATGCAGTCCCAGCTCCTCTTGGTCGACCGCCAGGGCGATTCACTCGTCGCCAAGCCGATGTATGTGGGGTCGCAACCCCGGCTCGTCGACTTCGATCAAGTAAGCGGCTTCTACGAGCAGGTCGGCCGAAACACCCAGTACATCATTCACCCCGAAGAAATCCTCGCCGACAACTTCGCGATGCTGGTGATGGGGGACCAGAACATCCCTTCGCCGGAGATCCTCAAGAAGCTCCAGGGCGTGTTGACGGAGAAATCAGGGGAGGAGAAGAGGTAGGCCAAAGAGGTAGTGACGCCGTAAGGCATTTCTTCCTATGCCCTTACGAGCACACTACAAACCAAGGCCTGCGGCCTTGAGGCTGCCACCCGGAAGCTCGAGTTTCCGGCGCGTTGCCGGTCAGCGTTTCACGCGGGCGTTGCCTTGCCAGATGCTCCAGATCTGCTCTTCGTCGGCCGGTTGGGCGTAGTCGGTCAGGAGCGTCACGACCAGAGCGCCGGTGGCCCAGCCGAACTGGACCCATTTCTCCGGCTCCCAGCCGCGCAGGATCGCGTAGAGCATGCCGCCGACGAAGCCGTCGCCGCCGCCGATGCGGTCGAGCACGCCGATCTCCCGCGGCTCGACGACGTGCCAGTTGCTGCCCTTCGGCCATGATGGCGCCCCAGCGGTGGACAGTTGCCGCTGACGACCTCGCGCAGGTCGTGGCGAAGACCGAGGCGTTGGGGTAGGCCGCCTGGACGCGGTCGATCATGACCTTGAAGCTGTCGATCTTGCTCGCCAGGCCCTTGCCGCCCGCCTCCGGTCCTTCGATGCCCAGGCAGAGCTGGAAGTCCTCCTCGTTGCCGACGAGGATGTCGGCGACGCCCGCGATCTCGTGGAAGATGCGCGTGCAGCTCCTTTTCGCGGCCCTTCCAGAACGAGGCCCGGTAGTTCAGGTCGAAGGCGATGCGGGTGCCGTACTTCTTCGCGGCGCGGGCGAGTCTCCAGGCAGAAGGTCCCCGTGTCGGGCGACAGCGCCCCGATCAGCCCCGACAGGTGGACGATCTGCACGCCTTCGCGGCCGAAGATCCGGTCGAGGTCGAAGTCCTTGACGTTCAGCGTCCGGCCGACCTCGCCGGCGCGGTCGTTGGACACGCGCGGGCCGCGCGAGCCGTAGCCGCTGTCGGCGAGGTTGAACTGGTGGCGGTAGCCCCAGGGGCCGCCCTGGTCGACTTCCTTGCCCTCGTAGTCGATGTGCCGGCCGGCCAGGTCGTCCTTGATGAAGCGGGCGATGGGGCTGCCCTTGACGAAGGTCGTCAGCACCTTGACCGGCAGGCCCAGATACGACGCCACGCTCGCGACGTTGGTCTCGGCGCTGGTCGCCTGCAGGGTGAACCGGCGGCTGCAATGAAACGGCTGGCCGTCGTCGGGCGTCAAACGAACGCCCATGCTGGTCGGCACCAGCAGGGCATATCGGCAATTCTTCTTCAATTCGAGGCTCACAAAGGTCTCCTTTCGACAGCAAGGGAGTTTCCAGTCTGCAACATGTCATTGCGAGCTTGGGGCAGCCTTCGGCCGCAACCAAAAATGCTTGCTAAAAAAACAAGATGTTGCGCGTTTGCAGTGCAGCGAAGCAATCTCCCACGCGTGGGATTGAGATTGCTTCGTCACTGCGCTCCTCGCAATGACATTCTTGAAACTTCACACTTCAAGACTTCCCATCCATACCAAATCTCGCGCGAAATCGCAATGCTCCGGTTCTACGGGAGCGGTCCCTCCGCTACTGCTTCTGGCTCTGCGTCGCCTCCTCTCGCTTTTTCAACAGGGCGGCCGCCGCACACCTGACGGTGAAGCTGGGATCATTCGATGCGTTGGTGAGAATGGCAACCCTCTGCTCCAAGGCTTCCGGGGACATGTTCTCTTCCGGCCGGCTGTAGAAGGCTGCCCAACCCAGCCGATGATCGGTTTTGGAAGGGCGTCGCTGATCCGAGCCACCGGGCACAGACTGTCGGATGCCTGTCTTTGTTTGACGCAGCGCCTCTCTCCAGTCGAACACCTCGGGCGTGGGCGAACCGATGAGGATGTCGCAAAACGGCAACGAGGCCACACAGTAGCCATCCGCTCTGCGGACCAGGAAGGGGCCGGCAAAGGAGAGGTTCGCATCGGGCGGTCCCTGGTGCCACGCCGACAGATCCTGCTCACAATCACCACACAGCCGATGCTCTCGGAAATGAAGATGCACCATCCCGCCGAATTGGGACTGCCAGTCCGGCATCGGGTACATCAGGCAGCCGTACTTGGCGCAATGCGCCCCATCGCCGTGTGCGGTGTTCTGGCAGAGGCCCAGGACATGGCCGGACTCGTGCCTGAGCATGTGTAGCGCCGTCGCATCTGGGAAATAACGGGCATAATCCACGTTGATGAAGATCCCGGTGGGACACAAATTCATGACATGAGGGTTCCGCCTCGATCCTTTGAACAGGGTCCTTCCATCGTAGACGAACACATGCACGTACGCGGGCGGCGATCGATCATCTGCCGGAGGACCATCGATACACAAGACCGATGCCGGACCAATCGGGAGACCCTGGTATTCGTCGGAAGGGAGGGGCGCATCCAGGACAACGGCCACGCCATCCGGCTTGAGGCAGTACTTCTCGAAGAAGGCTTTCAGCTCATCTGCCCAATGCTCGGGCAGGCTCACTCCTTCCATCCGATCGACTTCCACATAGACGCGAGCGCAGGGCCGGTCCTGCAAGTACAGCCGCTCCGGGTGCATGTACGTAACGAGGGGAGGGGATTTCGGCGCACAACCACAAGTCGCGGCCAGCGACAGGAGAAACACCGCCCCGCAGATCGCCTTGGCGGGCACTCGCAAGCTCGGGCTCATGTTACATCCTCTCCAGCAGCGGCCGGTACTTCTCCATCAGGGCCTTGTTCATCTCCAGCGGCGGCTGGGCGTCGGCGGGCAGAAAGGACTTGTACGGGTGCTTCTTGCTGTAGGCGGCGAATTCCTCTTTCGCTTTCTGCAGCACCTCCGGCCGGGTCAACAGGTCCACGGCGGAAGCGGCCATGGCCTTGGCCCCGGCATTCAAGCCTTTCCACGCGGCGGACCCGCTGTTGCAGGCGACCGTCGACCAGTGGTGCCCGATGGCGCCCGGCACCGCGCCGGGGAACCGGATCGTCGCCGTCGGGACGATCAGGGTCACGTCCCCGTGGTCCGATGCGCCACCCGTCGTCAGCACCGGCTCCGGGTCTTTCAGCTTGTTGACATCCGCCGGCATCCCCTTTTCTTCCTTGCCCAGAGTCTTTTGCAGCGCCTTCGCGAAAGTCTGTTCCTCGTCCGTCCATGGGGGCATGCCGACCAGCTCGATGTTCTCCTGGCACAGCTCCGCGAGGGCCCGGTTGTGGTGGGACTGGTGAATGGCCGACAGGCAGCGGACCTGGACCAACTCCGTCCCCGTGGCCAGGGCTGCGCCTTTGGCGCAGTTGACCACACGTTGGTACATATCCTCCAGCCGCTCATCGGTGTTGCGGAGATAGTACCAGACGCTGGCCCGGTCCGGCACCACGTTCGGGGCCTCGCCGCCTTCCAGGATCACGTAGTGCATGCGATGCGTCAGGTGCAGGTGCTCGCGCAGGTAATTCGTCGAGATGTTCATGATCTCGACGGCATCGAGCGCACTGCGGCCGGACCAGGGACTGGAGCCGCTATGGGCGGTCTTGCCGGTGAAGACGAAGACCAGGGAATACACCGCCGTGCCCGTGACGCCGTAGGCCGTCGAGAATCCGCTGCCGGCGTGGTTGTTGATGACCGCATCGACGTCGTTGAACAGGCCCGCCCGGACCATGTAGGGCCGGCTGATGAGCGTCTCCTCCGCCGGTGAGCCGAACAGCTTGATGGTCCCGTGCAGGTCGTACTTCTCCATGCAACGCTTCACGGCAATGGCGGCGGCGGTGGCGGCACTGCCCATGAGATTGTGGCCGCAGCCATGACCGGGGGCGCCTTCGACCACCGGCTCTTGATTGGGGACCCCGCCTTTCTGCGACAGCGTGGGCAGGGCGTCGAACTCGGCGAGGATGCCGATCACCGGCTGGCCGGTCCCGTAGGAGGCGACAAAGCACGTGGGCATGCCGGCGAGCCCTGTGTCCACGTGGAATCCCTCTTTCTCCAGCGTCTTGACGAGCAGCGCCGAGGACTTGAACTCCTGCAAGCCCAATTCGGCAAAGCGCCAGATGGCCTCCGAGATCTCGCCGAATTCCTTCACGACCGCCGGCTGGCTGAGCCAGTCCAGAACGAACTTCTTTTCCGCACGGATCTCGGGCCCGGCCGGGCGTTCCGCCGCCCCCAACAGTCCGCTCCCAAGGACCAGCAACAGCGTGACGACCAAATCTCTTGATTTCATAACCACTCCAGCATCTCGAATGTCCCTTCCGGCCGGCGAGCGTACACTGTCACCGCTTGCCGTGCTGCGTCGACAATCAGGCATTATATAAGATCCGTCACAGGCCCTGCGAAAGAAATGCACCTGGCGATTGACATTGTGGATCAACGAAAGGCGGTGTCATCCGCCTATAAATAGAAGGAACGCCGTATTCACAGCACATGTTTCGAACCGACGGGAATTGGGGCGTTGCCCCACAGGAACAAGGGAGGTGTACCATGTCTGTATTCAATCGATCCGTGACGATTCCGAAGACGGGGACGCGGGTGGGCACCGGCTGGCTGCCGCCATTGCCCGATCTGCGGGATTATACGGAGGCATCGCCCGAGATTGCGGAAATGGCAAAGAAATTGGGAGTGGCGGAAAAGTTGAGCCCCGCCAAGACATCCGGGGCCGCCAAGGGCAAGAAGGCTGCCGCGACCCTGCCGGTGACGGTGGATCTGCGGCTCCTCGTGCTCGCCGATTGAGAACCAGCAGGGTCTTGGCTCGTGCACGGCCCATGCCGCCGTGGGCATTGTCGAGTACTCCGAGCGCCGTGCCTTTGGCCGGTACATCGAGGGCTCGCGCCTGTTTGTGTACAAGGCCACGCGGAACCTGATGCAGGTCACGGGAGACACCGGGGCCTGGCTGCGGAACACCATGGGGGCCCTGGTGCTCTGCGGGATCGCGGACGAGAAATATTGGCCGTACACCGATGCCAACCCGGACTTCGACAAAGAACCACCGAGTTTCGTGTACGCGGTGGCGAATAATTACGAGGCGGTACGGTATTTCTGCCACGATCCTTTGGGAGCCAACGTCCTGGTCAACGCGGTTCTGGAAAGCGTGAAGAACTATCTTGCGGCCGGAGTCCCCTCGATGTTCGGCTTCTACGGATTCCCATCTTTTGAGTCCAGCGATGTGCCGGGCGGGATTCCGTACCCGTGTCCGGGCGAGCAGGCCGAGTGGGGCCACGCCATTGCGGCCGTGGGCTACGATGACCGCAAGAAGATCACGAACACGCAATGCAGCAAGGCTACCACGGGCGCCCTGCTCATTCGCAACTCCTGGGGTACGGCCTGGGGCGACCAGGGCTATGGCTGGCTGCCTTACGAGTACGTCCTGAACAACCTGGCATTGGATTTCTGGTCTCTGCTGAGCATGGATTGGGTAGACACAGGACAATTCGGCATCTGAGCCCAAGGACATACCGGCAGGGAAGTCCGAGGAGAGCGTCTGACGGAATGATAGTCCACGGGAAGGCTGTTATTTCTTGTCATTCTTGCGCAGGCACGCCCTGCAAGGCGCGCGCAGCCCTCTTGTCCCAGGTATAGTTGGCCAGGAAGTCCGCATAGGCCGCCGCAGCGTGGCGTTCCCGATACGGCCGGTCCTCACAGGCCCGCAGGGCCGAAACCCAGCCGTCCAGATCGTCCGGCCGGACGAGCAGGGCATTGCCTTCGTTCAGGACCTCGCGCAGGACCGGCAGATCGGACGCGATGATCGCCTTGCGGGCGGCCATGTACTCGAAGAGCTTCATGGGCGACATCCAGCCGCTGGTATCGATATTCCGGCTGCCCAGAGAGAGGCCCTTTTGGTAGGGCAGCAGCAGAACATCGCACCGGCTCAGGACCGCCGGCACCTGAGCCGGCGGGATGAAGCCGTGGAAGTACACGTTCGCGCCACCCTGCGGTCGCCAGTGCTCGAGGTCGTGCTCGGTGCCGCCGACGATATGAAAGTCGTAGTCCGGCAGGCGCTCGGCGCAGCCGAGAATCAGATCGATCCCTCGGCCCCGATAGAGATGGCCGACGTAGCCGATCTGCAGTCGTTCCGGCCGGCCGGGCCACGCATACTCAGGCATCGTCCCAGTGGGGGGGACGTCCGCCGCATCATGGCAGACTTCCACGCACCGGATACCGCCATAGATGGATGCGTAAATGTGTTTGAGGCTCTCGGAGATGACGATCAGCTTCTGGAATCCTTCCATGCGAAACAGCCGGCTCTCCAGCCAGTGGATCAAGGCGTGGGGCCCAGGGGCGTGAGCTTCATAAATGATGCGAAACCCCATCCGGGCCGCCAGGAACGCGCCGTAGATGCTCCGCGCGTAGACGAGTGTGCCGCGGCGGTCATAGACCTTCAGCGCCCGATACAACTGCGGCAGCGAGAGCAACGTCGCGCCCCTCACGCCGACCACCGGCAGCAGCTTCAGAGAAAAGGTATTCTGGACGCCGTAGTACGCATGTAGGTCCTCCGTCTGGTCGGGCGGCCGTCCGCCGGCAAATAGAGTGACCTCGTGGCCGTTCCGCGCGAGGGCCTGGCACATCTTCATCGCATGTACCGCATGGGCGGCGCGGGAGGGAATGGGAAAACCCGATAGATACAGGATCTTCACGGGCCCACCTCCCTCTGCGCTTTCAAGTGGATCTCCAGCGACGCCAACAGCATCAGGGCATCGGCGTGATTTCCCTGGCCGCGCTGGTGCCGCTGCCAGAGGCTCTCCAGGTCGATCCAGTCGACGAGGCCCCGCCTCCGGAGGTCCTGGAGGCACTCGTGGATGGTCGCCCGCAAGTCCTGGCGGCGGCGAATGCCACGATCGAAGTCGATGTAGTTGAGGCCGGGCGAGATCGAGTACAAGAGGTTCGACGCGATTCGTCGGGCCAAGCCCCGGGCGCCCAAGCCCAGAAGGCGTGCTCCCTTTCGCCATGGCAACGCGTCCAGCGGCAGACCGAGATTGTTCTTGGCGGGCAGGGCGAACAGCCGGGCATACGCCGCCTTCAGGATCTCTTGGTAGAGGTACTGTCCTTCGCGATAGCGGCGCGGGACGCCCAGGATGAAGCTCACCCACGCCGGATGCAGGAAAGGCGTTCGGTATTCGTATCCTTTGGGCAAAACGATGTGCCGGACGAGGCATTGCTGGCGGACCGCGAAGTCAAGCTGCTCATCGTAGCACAGGTCTTCACCGCCGGGCAGAGGCGATGGAGGCAGGCAGTGCTGCGGCTCGAAGTCCGGCGGCAGCAAATCCACAGAGCGACAGAAGCGGTTGCACCGGACAAAGTGCTGTTGGGCTTCGCGCCAGGTGGCGCTGTCCCGATGCAGGAGATGAGAGCCGCTGAGCGGATCGCCCATGAAGCCGCTCCAGTACACGTTCCCGGCTCCGAACCGCTCGGGGACCTGATGATTCACATGGGTGTCAAACAGCCCAATCGGCCGCTCGATTTGCCTCGCCGTCTTGACGAGCGGAGCGATCTCCCACCGCCAATCGTCCGAGGACAGATCGATCGCGTCCCAGCGCACCCCGGCGGCGCGGGCCACCTCGCGGCCGATCTCATAGTCCCACGTCCCAGGGCTGCCAAAGGTGACGGCCCGGATCTCACAGAGTCTCCAGGTTCTCCAGCAGTCCGCCCAGAATGGCGCGTGAATCGAGACCGCCGCTGAGCGGCACGACATGGGCCGTCGCAGGGTCCCCGACACTGTCCAGAAAGACCCTCTTGAGAACGCCCACTCCCTCGGCGATCCAGGAGGACAGGTCCGCACGATCGGCGTTTCCCGGCCGGCGCTGCCTTTCGGCCCGGTCGCCCAGCCAGGCGGGCAGCGGGACATCCGGACTCGGCAGATAGCCGAAATGCAGAAACGTGCCGATCGCCGTCTTGTCATCCAGCATCGCATACATCCCGCGGGAGCTTTGCCTGCATCCGGTTGAGATTCTCGGCCAGGCCCTTCGCTTCCAGGAGATTATCCTCCAGGGAGCAGTACTTCCAGCCGCCGTACCGTCCAATCGAGAAGATGCCCTTCGATCGCAGCAACCGATCCGTCTCCTCGAAGAACCGTCGGGCCGGCCTGGAGATGTGCACGTAGGCCGGGTCCAGCAGCATGGTCTCCGAGCACACCAGCGTCTGCCCCTGGACGATCCCCGCCTGCTCCAGACCGCGCAGGACCGCCTCCTGCTCCCGGCCGGGGTCGACCTTGTCGTTCTGTCCCAGGCCGATCTCCACGTACAGGCTCATCCGGCCGGCGCCGAGCAGATTGTCGTAGAAGCCGACCCTGTAGAACCGGTATTTCTCCTCAGGGAAGTAGATCCAATGGATCCCCTGCGGCCCCTTGGCATCGAAGCCCAGGTTGAAGACCAGAACCTTGCTCCAGGTCAGACAGCGTGCATCCGCCTGCCAGGACATGAGCTTCAGAAGATCGGGAAAAGGCACGGTGTTGATGAGGTATTGATAGCGGATGCGACGGCCGGCGGTTTCGACGATCTTCTCGTCGGGATCGATGCGGAGGGCCCCTTCCCCGGTCGCCAGGCGACTCGGATCGAGGTCGCTGCACGAGCGCGGTCACGAACTGCGCTGCGCCGGCCTGGGGGTAAAGGAAAGTGGAGTTGTACGAGCGTTCGCCGCGGACCTTGAAATTCCGGATGACATCGTCCATCGTCGTCTGCGGGAAGAACCGCCCCATGGCATCCGCATCGAGAGTATCGAGGTCGCAGGCATACAATTTCCGGTTGTACGGCACGAGGAACTTCTCAGCGATGCTCCGGCCGAAGCGCGTGTACACCATGTCCTGGAAGCTATGGCACGGCCGGTCTGCGGCGCGGAAATAGAAATCGTACAGGCAATCCAGGAACTCCTCCCGGGGAAGCTGATGGATATTCGTCTGAAACGGGAAATCGACCAGGCCGTCTTTGTAGCGGATCCGCGCAGCGCGGACGATTTCCCGCACTGTTCCCGGCGGCATTCGCGCCAGGAGGTAATCGCGCAGGACAGCGCTGCGGAAATGGAAGTAGTGCCCCGCGCAATCCCATACGAACCCCTCCTTGTGGGTGCTTTTGCAGTACCCGCCCAGGGACTGGTCTTTCTCGAGGACCAGGTAGTCCCTGGTGTCGAGGAAGTTGGCGAAGGACAGCCCCGTCACGCCGCCACCCAGAACGAGATAGGTCACGCGCTGCATACTTGTCGGTCCATCAGAAGCTTCTCATAGAGCTCCTCATATCGGGCGACAATCCCGGGCCAGAGGAATCGGGGTCTCAGCTCTGCGTTCTTGCGGCCGAACTCCGCGAGCTTGGCCGGATTCCTGAGGAAATACACGATCCCCGCCGCGAGGCTCTCCGGCGACGGCTGACACAGATATCCGTTGACCCCGTGCGACACGACCTCGCCCGTGCCGCCGACATCGGTGGCGAGAACGGCCTTGCCGAGACCGATTGCCTCCATCAGCGTATTGGCGATGCCTTCCGATCGGGAGGGCAGCACGAACAGATCGCTCCTGCGAATGTAATCGAGATGGCTCTTGTTGCGGGCGTAGCCGGCGAGATCGACGAAGTCCAGCAGCCCATCTGTGCTGAGACAACGGTACATCTCGGAGCTATGATGCACGTTCCGCAAGACCGTCAGATGCACGTTGCGCAGACCGTTCTCGTGGACCACGATGCCTAGCGCCCTGGCCAGGAGGTCTCCGCCCTTGGCGTACCGATCCCCGCCCAGAAAGACCATTTTCAGGATGCCGTCATGCCTGCTCGCGTCCGGCGGTTCCGCGTCTGGGACAATCTCGCCATCAATGCCGTTGGCTACAAGGGCACAGCGGTCCGGGATGTTCACGCCGTTATCCCCCAGCAGCTTCAAGAAATACCGGCACGCGGAAGTCAGGAAGTCCGCCTTGCCCACCGTGGCCAGCATCTCGTCCCGGTTCCAGAAGCACGGCACCGGCACATCAAGACCCAATCCGCCGTGGATCGTCATCACTCTCTTGACGGTCCCCGGGGTCAGTTGGCTCGCCACGTAGAAATCCGCCAGCAGATGACTGTGCAGCAGCTCGATCCGGTATCGGCGGACGCAGTCCGACAGACGACCGGCTTTTTCGCGCAGCCTCGCCGACACCAGGTCCGGCCGACGAGCCTCGATCCGACTCGCCAATCGGTTCAGCCCCGGCAGCCTGGACCACAGGTGGAACGAGCCCAGGGAAACTGTCGTCCCTCCCGTATCCTGGTAATAGTCCCGAATCTCATCGTTGGTGATGATCAGGCAATCATACTTCGACCTGTCGAGGTGCCGGGCGATCTGCCGGACAACGGCTTCCGCGCCTCCGATCCCCTCGGAAAGGACCGTCATGGCAATGGTCCTGCGGCTCATATCCGGATCTCCGCCTCAGGGATGATGGGACCCGCGTGGCCGGCCCTGCCCCGATGCATATACATCAGCTTCAAACCGATGACCAGCGCCAGTTGAACGCCGGCAGCGAGCGCCAGCCCCGCCAGTCCGAGGGCCGTCGTCAGCAGCCAGGCACACACGAGGTACACGCCATTCGCGATGACCAGAACGACGGCATTCTCCCGGACGTAGCCCAGGGCCGTGAAGAGAGGGTGAATGGCGATACATGATACGGAACACACCGTAACCAGGAGGAAAGCGCTCAGGGGCAGCCACCCGGCAGCGAAAGCGCTCCCGAACACCCGGCCCAGCCACCACGGGGAGAACACCGCCATCAGAAGGGCCGCCGGTCCCACCGCCGCGGCGATCACCGCCCCGATCCTGATGACGTAGGTTCGCGCCCGGCGCTCCTGGCCGTCTGCCACCAGGGCGGCGAACTGGGGATAGACCGCCTGGCTGAGAGGATCGGCCAGGCCCGCCAGCAAGGCACAGACCTGCTTGATGATCTTGTAGATCCCCGTCATCTCGAACGAGGTGAGCGCCGAGACGATCAGGATATCCAATTGCCGGACCGGAAGGTCGAGGGTGGAGGTGACGTAGGTCCATCCGGAGAACCGCACGAAGGGTTTCCAGGAGGTGGCCGGGGCACGCCAGTGCCGCAGCAGGCCGCGCTCGGCCAGCGCGACGAGGCTCGCCCCCACCAGAAAGAGATGCCCGATGACTCCCGAGACCAGCGTCACGATCAAGAACCCCCACAGCCCGCCGCCGGTGATATAGACGACCGCCGCCCCGGCAAAGGCGAGACCGGCGGTCAAGACCATTTGCACGGTGAACATGCGAAAGCGGTCGAGCAGGCGCAGAACCCCGTTGGGCGTGCCGGTGAGACTGAAAGCAATCCCCGTGCTCAGGACCGCCGCCATGTGGCTGATATGCGAATCCGGTCCCGCAACGCCACTGGCCGCGTTGGAGGTCCCGTACCAGCCCCATCGGTCCGCCAGTGCCAGGGCGCCCAGAACGGCAATGACCATCCCGCTGACCGCACCGATCAAGTCCAGGAGTATGCTCACCTTGACTAACCCCATGAATTCGTCCGGCCGGTCCTTTTGGAGGGCCTCGGCCCCATACTTGATCAGGGCCAGCCCCGGCTGGAACGTGGCGAGGCGCTCCACGATGGCCACATAGGCCACGATCACGGCCAGGACGCCGAAAAGCCCCGGACCCAGCGCCCGTGCCTTGAGCACCGTGCCGCCCAGGCCCAGCGCCGTGGCGACCGCGGTGCCGCTCAGCAGCCATCCCGCATTTTGCAGGAGCCGCCGGAACAGATCGTCCCCCAGCCACGATGACCCTCGCTGTCGGTCCTTGCCGAACCGCTCTGCTGCCGCTCCCAAAAGGGGCATGCGTCTCATGCCAGGCCGGCGTCTTTCTCGCGAACTCTCTGTTCCTGTCTCTTCCGGAACTGGAGGAGCTTGTCGCGCAGGGCGGGGTCCGCCAGGGCCAGAATCTGCACGGCCAGAATGGCGGCGTTCTTGGCGCCGGCTTTGCCGATGGCGACGGCGGCCACCGGGACGCCGGGGGGCATCTGGACCGTGCTGAGCAGGGCATCCAGGCCGGCCAGGCCGCCCTCGCCGGTCAGGGGGACGCCGATGACGGGCAGCGTGGTCCAGGCGGCCATCGCGCCCGCCAGGTGGGCGGCCATGCCGGCGGCGGCGATGATCACCTTGACGCCGCGGGCCTCGGCGGTCTGGGCGAACTCGGCCGCCGCCTGCGGCGTGCGGTGCGCGGAGAGGATTCGCACCGTGGGCTCGATCCCGAACTCGCGGAGCTGGTCCACGCAGCTTTGCATGATGCTCAGGTCGCTATCCGACCCCATGACGACCGCTACTGGCGCTGTTTTTTCCGATGCCATTGCCTTGCCATTTACAATTTACGATTTAAGATTGACTACTTGAGTTTGTGGCTTCGCCCTGGGATCGACGAAGAACGGACGGCATTATAAATCGTAGATCGTAAATCGTAAATCGTGAATTCCAGGGGGTGCTGCCATGCAGATTCGAAAGCCGGTGGTTGCTGGTCAGTTTTACCCGGAGGATCGCGAGACGTGCCTGGCCGAAATTCGTGAGTGTCTGCCGGCCCAGGTGCCGGGGGAGGGCCTGCCCGAACCCCTGGTCGGCGGCCTCGTGCCGCACGCAGGCTGGACGTTCAGCGGCGCTCTGGCGGCGCTGGTGTTCGCGGCGGTCAAGCGGCGGCGCGGGACGGTCGGCACCTTCGTGATCTGCGGGGCGGCGCACGGCTACTTCGGCTCCCAACCGGCCGTCGATGGCAGCGACGCGTGGGAGACGCCCTTGGGCACGACACAGATCGACGCTTCCCTCCGCCAGGTTCTGCTCGACAGCGGTGCGGTGGTCGCGGACTCCTCCACCCATCGGCATGAACACAGTATCGAAGTGCAGGTCCCCTTCATCCAACATTTGTTTCCGGACGCTCGGATCGTGCCCATCATCGTCCCCCCGAACGAGTCCGCGCTGAGGCTGGGGAACGCGCTGGCCGATATGTCCGTCGCGCAGAGCGGCTTGGAGGGAGACAAGTCTTCCAATCCGCAATCGCAATTCGCAATCCGCAATCGCTCGTCTGCATCGGCTCGACCGATCTGACGCACTATGGTCCGCGCTACGGCTTCACCCCGATGGGGGTCGGCTCGGAGGCACTGCACTGGGCCACCGAGGTCAACGACCGGCAATTCATCGACCTGGCCCTGGGTCTCGAACCCCGGCGTCTCCTCGCCAACGCGCTGGAGAATGGCAATGCCTGCGGACCGGGGGCGGCGGCGGCCGTCGATCGCGGCGGCCAAACAGCTCGGCGCCAAGCAGGGTGTTCTGCTCGCTCATACCAACAGCAACGAGGTCATGCTCCGCGAGATGGGGACCAGCAGCCGCGACAGCGTCGGCTACGCGGCGATCGTCTTCTGAACGGTGCAAATGTCATTGCGAGGAGTGCGGCGACGAAGCAATCTCAATCCGTGCGATGGTAGATTGCTTCGCTTCGCTCGCAATGACATGCTTCCAACTTGACACTTCCGACTTCCCACTCTCTTCCCAACGTCCCATATCGGAAAACTGGCTCCGATTCGGAGACCGGGGGGCGATTTTTTTGTTTGACAGTGGCCTGACTGCCGACTATCAATTGTGCCCAAAGGCTCTACTGTGCGCAATTTCACGTCAGAATGACTTAGGTTGGAGACCATCGCATGGAGCAGAAGATTCAGCTCAAAGAGAGTGACATTCCCCGACAATGGTACAACCTGGCGGCGGACCTGCCCACGCCGCTGCTGCCGCCGCTCGGGCCGGACGGCAAGCCGGTCACGCCGGACATGCTGGCGCCGGTGTTCCCGATGAACCTGATCGAGCAGGAGGTCAGCACGAAGCGCTGGATCGACATCCCCGAGGAGGTGCTCGAGATTCTGTACCGCTGGCGGCCGACGCCCGCTGCGGCGGGCCGTCGACCTGGAGAAGGATCTGGAGACGCCGGCCCGCATCTACTACAAGGACGAGAGCGTCAGCCCGCCCGGCAGCCACAAGCCCAACACCGCCGTGCCGCAGGCCTGGTACAACAAGCAGTTCGGCATCAAGCGGCTGACCACCGAGACCGGCGCCGGGCCAGTGGGGCAGCGCCCTGGCCTTCGCCTGCCCGCTGATCGGGCTGGAGTGCAAGGTCTTCATGGTGCGGATCAGCTTCGACCAGAAGCCCTTCCGCAAGCTGATGATGCAGGTCTGGGGCGCCAAGTGCATCGCCAGCCCGAGCACGGAGACCAAGGCCGGCCGCGACGATCCTGGCCAGAGATGCCGGACACGCCGGGCAGCCTGGGCATCGCCATCAGCGAGGCCATCGAGGCGGCCGTCACCGACCCGACGGGCAAGACGCGCTACTCGCTGGGCAGCGTGCTCAACCACGTCCTGCTGCACCAGACGATCATCGGCCTGGAGGCCAAGAAGCAGCTTGCAGAAGGCCGGCGAGAAGAATGCCGGACGTCGTCATCGGCTGCGCCGGCGGCGGCAGCAACTTCGCGGGACTCGCCTTCCCGTTCGTGGCCGACAAGATCAACGGCGCCAAGATCGAGATCATGCCCGTCGAGCCGGCGGCCTGCCCGACGATGACCCGCGGGCCGTTCGGCTACGACCACGGCGACACCGCCGGCATGACGCCGCTGCTGGCCATGCACACGCTGGGCCACGCCTTCGTGCCGCCGCCGATCCACGCCGGCGGGCTGCGCTACCACGGCATGGCGCCGCTGGTCAGCCAGGCGCATCGTGGAGGGGCTGCTCGAGCCGCGGGCCTATCGACCAGACCGAAGTGCTACGAGGCGGCCATGATCTGGGCCAAGACCGAAGGGCACCATCTGCGCCCCGGAGACCAGCCACGCCATCGCCGCCGTCATCGACGAGGCCAAGAAGGCCAGCGAGGAAGGCAAGGAGAAGGTGATCCTCTTCAACTACAGCGGCCACGGCCTGATGGACCTGTCGGGCTACGACAGCTACCTCTCGGGCAAGCTCACCGATTACGAGCTGCCGGAAGACGTGCTGCAAAAGTACACCAAGCAGCTCGACAACCTGCCGCCGGCCGCGATGCGAAAGACCGGTCGATGGTAGCAAGGAGAAACGGAATGACACGTGTGGTTTTCTCAATGGTCCTTCTGGCGGCCGCGGTGGCCGTGGCGCAGGATGCGCAAGATGAATTCGCCGAAACCCCGAAAGAGCCCCACACCATGATTGGCACAACGTGGGACAGCCAGTACATCTGGCGCGGCTTCGATATCTTTCGCGACGCGGGCGCCATCCATGTGATGGCGGACCTGAACCTGTTCGATTCCGGGTTCGGGGTCAGTGCCGTGGGACATCAGTCGCTCTCCGATGGCTTCGGGGAGCTGCAGCGCTGGGACGGCACGGTGTACTACCAGAACGTCCTGTGGAGCGGCGAGCCGCTGGCCACGAATTTCCGGCTCGGATACGTCTATTATTACTATCCCAAGACCAATTTCGGCCTGACCCAGGACCTCATGGAAGGGCACGTGGTCCTCTCCTGGCCGAATCTGCTGCCGATCCAGGGCCTGCAGCCCAGCTACGCCTTCGCGTACATGTGGCCGGGCCGGCAGAACGATTGGGCCCAGATCGCGAATCCCACCTTTGACGACGATTGCCGCGGGATATTCCAGATCTTCATGCTGGACTACGCGTTCACGGTTCCGGGTCTCCTCTCGCCGGACGACCAGGTGATCAAGCTGCACTCCGAGCTGGTCTGGAACGGGGGCTTGTCGCCGCTGGGCGCCAAGGTGAATTCGGGCCTCTCCGATGCCGTCATCGGGGCGTCCACGGACTTTGTCTTCGGCGCCGACCGGAACATCGTCCTGACCCCGGCCATCTACTACCAGTTCAGCCTCGAGGACACCGTCAATCCGGACGACGAGTTCTGGGCCAGCGTGAGCCTGAAGTTCGCCTTCTGACGGCATTTCCTCTCCAAACCCCCAGGGCCGGCGCTCCAATGCCGGCCCTTTTTTGTAGGCCGTGGAGGCAAAGCCAACGGTGGGATTCGAACCCACAACCCCTGGTTTACAAAACCAGAGCTCTACCGTTGAGCTACGTTGGCGACGAACTCAATCATACTCCGAACGGTCGAAATCGGCAAGGCCGGGCCAGAGAACGGAGGACTGACGACGGATAGGGCCGTCGGCTGGGTCTTCCGTCCTCTGTCATCCGTCCTCTCTATTTTCCCGTATTCCTTGACCGGCACGGCCTTACCGCCGATAATGCTAGAACAGAACAAAATAGCCTCCAAACGGTTACTACACGTCGTCGTTTCGCGTTGGAGAATAGCCAGTCTTCTGTTGGAGTCATAGAATGAAGATCACTGTTGCGGGGCTCATCCATCGTTCTTGCGCCGTGCTCGGGCTGTCCGCCCTCGTCCTGCTCGCCGGCAGTCTGGGTTGCCAGAAGAAAGGTCCGACCGCCGCCGAGAAGAGCACGACGGCTCCAGCGCCGGCCCCGGCTCCGAGCGCTCCGGCGGCGCCGCCGCAGGAGGATAAGGTCATCGCGACCGTCAATGGCACGAATATCATGGAAAGCCAGGTGCAGAGCCGGATCGATGGGGAGTATAAGCCGATGCTGGCCAAGTATGCGGCCCAGTCGCCCGAGTTGGCGGCCCAGCAGGAGAAGATGCTCCGCCAGGCCCTCACGAACAGCCTGGTGATCGAGTGCCTGCTGAACGAGGAGGCCCGCAAGGCGAAGATCGAGGTGACCGATGCGGAACTGACGGCGGAGATGACCAAGCGGCTGGCCGGCATGACCCCGCCCATGACGCTGGAGCAATACCAGAAGATCGTCGAAGCGCAAGGCGGCAATTTCGAGGCGGCCAAGCGGGGCCACGCCCGCGAGCTGAGGTTCAGCCGGCTGTTCGAAGCCAAGTTCGGCGGGGCGATGACGGTGACGGAGGCGGACGCCAAGAAGTACTACGACGAGAACATCAAGGAGTTCCAGGTGCCCGAGCAGGTGCGGGCCAGCCACATTCTCATCTCGACCAAGCCCACCGACCCGAACGCGGATCCCAACCAGGTGAAGGTCCAGGCGAAGAGCAAGGCCGAGGAGCTGCTCAAAAAGGTCAAGGAGGGCGGCGGATTTCGCGGCGCTGGCCAAGGAGAATTCGGATTGTCCGTCCGCCGCCCAGGGTGGCGATCTGGGGTCATTCCCGCGCGGCCAGATGGTCAAGCCGTTTGAGGATGCCGCGTTTGCCCTCAAGGTCGGTGAGATCAGCGACCTGGTCGAGACCCAGTTCGGATACCACATCATCAAGGTGACCGAGACATCAGGACCCCAACCAGATCGCTTTCGACAAGGCCAAGACGAATATCATCGAGCGAGTTGACAGAGCAGAAGAGGCAGGAAGCCGCCCGCAAATACGTGGACTCGCTCCGGCAGAGCGCCAAGATCGTGTTGCCGTCCGGCCCCGCCGCACCGGCTCCGCAGCCGACCCAGCCGATCCTCGTCGCGCCCGCCGACGCCAACAGCAAGAAATAGGCCCGGCGCCCGCGGCCCAACGTACGTAAAGTGCACAGGGGGCTTCCTGAGGGTGAAGCCCCCTGTTTCGTTTGTTCCGTCAGAGCGCGGCTGCGCACAGGAGTCTCGCAGCCGGAAGTGCCTGCGGCATTGAGTCTCAACGAATCGCAGGCGTGGTTCTATTTCAGGAGCGTCGCCGGGTCGAGGCTGGCGGCCTCCACGTCCTTGAAGTACCGTGCGGTGCCGACCTTCAGTTCGAGCGTCGCGTCCTCGTCGCAGACGATGATGCCCTTGGGGTGCATCTGCAGGGCACTGACCGTCCACATGTGATTGACGCCCTCCTCGATGGCGTGCCGCAGGGCCCGGGCCTTGTTGGCGCCGTTGACGATGATCAGCACTTCGTCGCTGTCCATCACGGTCCCGACGCCGACGCTCAGGGCCGTCTCGGGGACCTTGTTGGGGTCGTTGTCGAAGAAGCGGCGAGTTGGCGATCTTCGTGTCCGTGGTCAGCGTCACCATGCGGGTGCGGGAGGTCAGCGAGGAGCCCGGCTCGTTGAACGCGATGTGCCCATCGGGTCCGATCCCGCCGACGAACAGGCGAATGCCGCCGGCCTTGCGGATCCGGTCCTCGTAGCCGCTGCACTCGGCGTCGAGGTCGGGGGCGTTGCCGTTGAGGATATTGACGTTCTCCTTGGGGATGTCGATCCGGCCGAACAGGTGCTTCCACATGAACGAATGGTAGCTCTCCGGATGGTCCTGCGGCAGGCCGACGTACTCGTCCATGTTGAAGGTGATGACGTTCTTGAACGACACCTTGCCGGCCTTGTTCATGGCGGCCAGCTCGTTGTACATGCCGATGGGCGAGGAGCCGGTGGGCAGGCCCAGCACGAACGGCTTCTTCGGCCCCGGCTTGAAGTCCAGGATCTTGCGTGCCACGTAGTTGGCGGCCCACTGGGAGGCTTTCTTGTAGTCCGGCTGAATGATGACTCTCATTTTCTTCCCTTCCTTTCAGAAACGTAACGATGGAGTGCATGCGCACCTACTACTTGCCTGACAGAACGTGCCGGAGAACGACATTCACGCTCCGCCGGATGAATTCCATCATTCCGCCATGCCGGTTCCGCAGAGTGCATGGTCTGCACCTGGACGAGTCTCCGACCGACGTTTCGCATCGAGCTTGCATCCTGCCTGCACTGCGTCCGGCCCGCAACGGCTCGATCCGGCTCAGGAGATCATTGGCCAGCTCGGTCTTGGCCGCCATGTGCTTGCGGATCTCGGCCACGAAACTGTCGGCCTCGAACGTGCCACGGACGGCCGCGAAGTCGCTGCACCGGGTCTCGTCGTCGCCATCCAGGCCGAAACCGGTCTGGGCCTCGACGGCGAATTCCTTTTTCGTGTCCTCGTAGAGCTGCTGGTCGAGGTCCAGGACCGCCTTCTTCCAGCGGTTCGTCAGATCGATGATGTCCGCGGCGGTGATCTGCTCGATGACCTTGTTCAGCTCCTTCTGCAGGACATCCGCCGCCCAAGCCCACTCATAGCGCGGATAATTCTCGTGCATGGCGGCAAAGCGGGCATCCAGCTCGCCCAGGGAGCCGACCGCGCCGCTCTCGATATCGTCGAGCAGCCGCTTGACCTCCTCTTCCGGGGCGAACATGCCGGCCAGGTCGATCCATTTTCCGAGTCCGACCGAGGTGTCGGGCTTGAGCACGACCCGCAGCTCCTCGATGGTCTGGAACTGCAGCTTCTCCAGCCGCTTGATGACGCAGTTGCCGAGGAACTTGTCGATGCCGATCTGATAGAGCTCGATCCCGCGCTCCAGGGAGTGCCGGGAGATCTTGACGTTGTGGTAGAGGAAATACTCGGAGGTCGGGCCGGCGGTCGCCTTGAGCTTCCGCAGCAGGTCCCGGCCGTTGATCATCTTCTGGATCGTGTAGGGGCTGAGCAGCTTGAAGTTGATGTGGTCGAGCTTCTTCGGGTCCTTGCGGCGGTCGCGTTTGCGGCCATTTGCGGGCGTCGCGGACCGTCCCGACGCTGCGCAGGTTGACGCCGGGGGCCAGCACGCTCTCATCCTCATGCTCGATCAGGTACGAGAACGGCAGGTCCGAGGTGTCGGAGTTGCGGTAGTGCCGGCCCATGACCACCGTGAAGGCCCCGACCTTGGCGGGCCAGAGCATGTAGGAATCGCTGCCGGTCTTGGAGCCGCGCTCGACGACGCCCTGGTGGACCGGCCCGAGCTTGTACATGTGGTTGCTCTGGTTGGTGCCGCTGCCGGCGTTGAGGAACGAGAACAGGCCGGCGATCAGGAGCGTGGATTTGTGGTGCGTGACCGTGTACGGCCCGGCGAAGATGGAGCAGGCCTCGCCGTGGAAGCCGCCGCAGTTGGCGAAAAAGACGGAATTCTCGGCGGAATACTCCTTGGCCAGCACGCAGCCCTGGCCGATGAAGCAATGGGAGATGATCGTGCCGTCGGTGATTTTCGAGCCGCTGGCGACGATGAAATCCTCCGCGTAGACACCCGGCCCGATGTAGACCGGGTCCTCGACACAGCTATTGATCGAGCCGTTCTCGAGCCGGTTGACGCCTTCGATGGTGGCCGCCGGACCAATCCGGAGGTTCTTGAGCAGCCGGGAGTTCATGATCCGCGCGCCCTGGCCCACGAAGCCCATCCGGGACCGGACCGACGCCGTGTAGCCTTCGATCAGGGCCCGCAGCTTCTCGATGACCTGGGGCCGGTATTGGTAGAACGCCAGCACATAGGCGGTCTGCGCCGACAGATGGTCGTAGATCGGGACCTCCCGCCCGCCCGCCTCGTTGACCACGGCCACCTTGGTCCCGTTGCCGAACGAGCTTTCGCCTTCGACGGCCAGCAGGTCGATGTTGTCGATCACCACATCATCCTCGATGACGTAGTTGGCGATATAGTTGCGGACCGCGTTGATGTAGACGTTGTCGCCGATCGTGCAATTGTGGATGGTGGCGTTGCTGATGCCGGTCGGCTTGGTTACGCCCCCGAAGAAGGAGACCTCCTTGTCGAACCGGCCCAGCCGGACCTCGCCGCAGAAGTGCGTCGTCCGCACCCGGTCCGTCCGGAAGCCTTCGGCGACCTGCACTTTGGACCAGTCCGTGCAGGTGCATCCTTGCTGCGACAGCCGGCCGATCTCGTCGGCCGACAAGGCGCGCCACTGTGTCGTCATGGGTATCCTTTCTGTACGCTTCGAACCATCCCGGCTGGGCCAGGCCGGTATCGGGGCGATCCCGACCCTCGTGACGCCAAACGCGGCACGCGGCCGGGGTCAACTATCAATCCTCTATCGTCAATTCCCAGGGCCGGCGTTATCAGACGGCCGCGAGTATAGCTGGCCGCGCTGGACCGGTCAAGCGTCCACGCGGCGCGGATTATGGACCTTAGAAACTACGAATCGACCGGCCCCGCGAGGATCGCACCCCGGTGCGTCCGTTATAGAAGTTACCGTTCGAGGTGAAAAACACGCCCGAGACGCCGGAAGGGCCCACAAAATTTGCAGCCGAACACTGGCGTCGGCCGATGAAAAATGGTAGAAAATGTACCCCTTCGCAGTGTCTGGCTGTGAAAGAAATTCCGCGCGGGATTTGGCGTTCGCAGCCTTGCATTGTAGCTTGTAAGTAAGTAGTGGAAAACTCGGACGCAACGGCGGGGTACGGACCTGCGAACGGGAAGGTTGGACGGAACAAGTGGCCATGTCGAAGCAGCCCAGGGTAGTCAAGGTTTTGGCGGCGTTGTTGGTTTCGATGACGGTCGGGGCGTTCGTGCTGATGGCCCTGGGCAACAACCCGCCGTCGGCCGGTCCCTTCTGCCTCGCCGCCTACTACCGGCTGGACTCCGTGGACCATGCCATCCAGTCCAAAGCCTGCCAGTCGCCCCATCGCTGGAACAGCATCGAGATCTACTTCAGCGGCACCAAGCGCGGCAGCCTGGAGCAGCCGGCCGGGGCCGTGGACATGAATTGCCACTTCCTCATCTGCAATGGCGCCGGCGGCGACAACGGCGAGATCCAGGCCAGTGAGTCGTGGCAAAAGCAGTGGTCGCTCCGGCCCAGCCGCACCTGGCAGGGCTCGGATCGAGACCATCCGCATCTGCCTGATCGGCGACGGCGTCACCACGCTGCCCACGAACTACCAACTGAAGCGGCTGGAGACCCTCCTGGAAGCCCTCTGCCGCAAGTTCGGCATCTCCGCCGACTCCGTCTACCTGCCCAGCGACTGCCAGTAAGCGCTCCTCCCTCCAGAAATCGGGGCGTGATTCAGTCTGAAGCGATGCCGTATATTAGAGGGCGATGGCTTTAACCATGGCCTCAGTGATGACTATGCAATCATCGCAGGCCGTCTTCAACGCAGTATGCGGTTTAGGGCTGATGAGGTGGTACAATTCAACAACTACCCCTGCGTTCTTGGCAATCTCAATGGCGGGAACAAAATCGCTGTCATTGGCCAGAAGAACCGCTCTCTGAATTTGATGCTGCACGCTCAACTGAACCAAATCCACGGCGAGCAGTATATCGACCATCTTCTGTTCAAAATCTACGGCACCACCGGGACCGTATCTTTTGGCGAGACGACCAAGCCGCACTTGGAATCGTGATTCACAATCGAGCCGAGAGACGAAGCGGTCAAAGGCGGCTTTTCTTGCTTTCTCTTCACCTGTTGGTGGAGAACTGGTATACGGGGCACAATCATAGTAGTACGTCCTCAGACGCTCCTGATCCCGAGCAACATCAGGGTGCTGTGAGAACTTGAGGTAGGATATTCGTACGCCGGTGAATTCGCCTGGTATTCGTTTGGCATACCCCCCATCAATGAATACCGTGTACCGATCCATTCAGGCCTCTCCCAAAAAAACAACCAGCGACCGTATGCCGATCGCTGGTGCAGATCACAAACCAACGACCACGCAGGATCGTTGGCGAGTATATTCAGAAATCACTCCGACTTCCGATCTTACTACGAAAAGTCTACCACTATGGATCGGCCAACGCAAGCGAAATCTTGAGACAAAACGAGCAACCGAACCCACTATGGCCCCCATAACACGCATGGATCCAGAATGGATCCAGATTGGTTCTCCCTCCTGGTAGGGGGAATGGAGCATGACCTGGGCCATAGAAAAGCGATGAGCGGCCAGGGGGCCGCTCATCTATGACGACGCATGGGCGTCTGGTTGCGAGGGTACTTTCCTATACCGTACTGCGGGTCGTACCTGGGTTAGCTCAGACCCCATTACCTCCGATCGCGGCGGCACTCGCCTGCATCCTGGGACAGGGCACATCCCTCAACCACTACTTGTGCTCCTCGGTGGACTCAAGCTTGGCCGCCGCGTTAAGTCATCTATATAGACGACACCGTCCAACCGGCTATTGCAGATTTTCCGAAAAATTTTGGGGCCCGGCGGCAGCCTGGGCCGGGCGGGCCTGGCGGGCGTCCGTGAGCAGATAGATGACGAGGCCCACGGCCAGGGTCGTGGCCATGATGATCAGAAAGAGCTGCTTGTTCTGGGCGGCATAGGTGGTCGCTTTGTATACCAGGAACGCGCAGACGCCGCTGAAGATCAGGGGCGTCACGGGGTAGCCGGTCACCTTATAGGGACGCTCGGTGGCAGGCTCTTTGAAGCGGAGTACGAGGATGGAGAATGAGGTCCCCAGATAGAAGGTGTAGACGGCGGCGGCGGTATACAGGATGGCGTCGACGAACGTGCCGAGAATCAAGACGAGGGACATGGCGATAAGCCCCTGCAGGGCCAGCGCCGGAACCGGGGTCCCGGTGCGCGGGCTCCAGTAGCCCAGGCGGCGAAACACTTGATGGTTATCGCCCAAAGCGTAGGTAATTCGGGCGCCGGTGAAGATCAGCCCGTTGACGGCCCCCAGGGCGGAAATGCAGATCAACGCGCTGACCAGTCGCGCGCCCAGCGTCGGAAAGACGGTCGCGACGGTTTCTGTCGCCACGGCCTGGGACGTCGCCAGCCGTTCGTATCCCAGAGTATAGAGAAAAGCCCCGTTGATCAGCAGGTACAGGCCGATGACGGCCGCCGTACCGGTCACGAGCGCCCGCACGATGTTCCGGCGTGGGTCTCTCACCTCTGCCGCCACGTAGGCCATCTCATTCCACCCCCCGTAGACGAACAGGACAAAGATGAAAGCCAGACTCAGGGGAAGGCCGCCTACCTCCGTCACTTCCCGGGCCCCGCCGGGCGAGATCAGCGCGACTCCAACGATCGCCAGCAAGCCCAGCGCCTTGGCGGCGGTCAGGAGGTTTTGCGTCCATTTGCCTTGGGTGACACCAAGAATATTGATGATCGTGAGCACCAGGACGGCAAGGGCGGCAAAGAGTCTCTGGCTGAGTTCCGGGTAGCTCGCCAGCGGGTCGTAGATCGCCCTGCCGTACGTGGCAAAGGCAAAGGCCATGACCACGATATCACCCGGTCGGACGACCGTCAGTTGGGCCCAGCCGAACAGAAAGCCGGCCCACCGCCCGTACGCTTTGCTCAAGTAGACGTAGTCGCCGCCAGACACGGGGTAGGCGGTCGCCAACTCGGCGTAGCTCAGGGCCCCGCAGAGCGATAACAAACCGCCGACGACCCAAATGGCCATGACACCCCAGGCCGACCCGGCACCCTTGGCGATGGCCGGGGCCATCTGGTAAATGCCGGCGCCGATGATGATGCCGACGATGATGGACGTGGAATCGAACAGCGACAGCTCTCTCTTGGGGGTTTCACTCATGGTTTGTCTTCCCTCACGGTTCCTCAAAAACGACGAAACAGCGGTTCCCTTTGATAGTGGCGCCTCTGGGGCGCCGGTTACAGACTCCCGATTCGCACGCCCAGCTTGGCCAATTCCTGCTCGGCTTGCCGAAGACTCTCGTACAGGATTCCCTTCATCCCCGCATTCCGCGCCCCTGCGACGAAGTCGAGCCGGTCGTCGAGGAGCACGCAGTGGGCCGGCGCCGCCCGGAGCTTCCTCGCCGCGACCTCGTACACTTCCCGTTGCGGCTTGAACACGCCCTCGGCACAGGAGAAGGTCAGAGCATCGAACATGTCATAGCCGAGTTCGAGGAAGAATTCCATGGCCGGAGCCTCGGTGTTCGAGAGCAGGCTCGTCTTGCAGCCTCGGTCCCGCAGTCGCTGGGCCAGCCCGAAGACCTCGGGGCGCGGGCAATACACCGCGCGGAAGGCGTCGCCCCAAAGGGATGATGGTCGCGGCAAGGGTCGATTCAGGTCGGCGCAGACCCGTTGCCAGAATACCTCTTCCGGGATAGAGCCCTTTTGAAAAGCCTCTCCGTGCCTGTTGTGAGCCCGCACATAGTCCTCCACGGACACATCCAGCGCCTTGGCACAATAGGCCATCAGCCCCGGCGCCGGATTCTCGATCAGGACGCCGCCCCAGTCGAAGAGAACCGCCTCGATTCTCGTTTCCATCGTTCTACTTCCGTGGTTTGGAGTTCCGCGTTTACGCGGTCTTGCGCCTGAAGACAGCCCTGCGGTCTCCGGAGCATACGCCCCGGCGGGATTATCACCCCACAGGCTGAGCGACGCAACCGCAATCCGAACGCACCCCCAGTGCCCTGTGCGACCGGCCCACCGGCGGACGCGGGGCACCGGGTGTCCGCCCAGCCCTCGGCGATTGGCTTCGTTTCGCCGAAACCTCCGCGGCCCATGCCGCCAAATTGGGTTCGTTTTGCACAATCGACCGCGCCGGCCCTTGCCCATTCTCTGCCCGCCTGGAAATTGGCTTTGTTTTTCCAGTGCTCTTTGCAGGTCCGATTGGTCATAACTCCTTTACCACAAGGCACTTGCCCTTCGCCTTGCCGTGGCAGAAATTGGGTTTGTTTCGCACAATTAGCATCGGGTTGGAACGGCGGAATGATGGAATAGTGGAATGGTGGGGTATCTCGCCCGGCGGGAATTGGGTTCGTTTTGCGCCATTGGCCCTCCCTGATGCACCGTCTCCCAGATGTCCCACCCTGCCCAAGTTTGGCTTTGTTTTGCGCATTTGCCCCCTCGTCCCACGCCCCTCCGGCCTCGTCCCACCCGGCCCGGCGGGCAAATTGGGTTTGTTTGTACAACCGCCCCAGGGTTTTGGGGGCCGGGGGTTAGGTGTCAGGTCTCTGACCCCTGATGCCTGATCCCTGACCAAATTGGCTTTGTTTTTCCGCACGCGTTTTGTGGACAAAATCCCCATAACTACTTGTGCATTCGGCACTTACCTTTCACAACGCCCCCGCCAAAATTGGGTTTGTTTGGCGCGAAAGCCCTGTTCGTAGTGAGGCCGTAAGGCGTTCCGTAGCATGGGCACGCGCCCATGAGTACCACGGCCGTCCCGGCCTTGATCGTCCCGTGTCTTGTCCGCCTCCGCCTCCAGCTTCGTCAGACCGCCAAATTGGCTTTGTTTTTTCACGGCCTCTCCCGTGTCCCATTCGCCACAACTCCTTATCCACACGGCACTTGTCCCTCCTTCTGCCCGGCCCGAAATTGGGTTTGTTTGGCGCGGAATGGTGAAATAATAGAATAGTGGATTGGTGGGATATCCCGGCCCTCTGGGCCGTCCCCCAGCCGGCGAAATCGGCTTTGTTTTACAGACAGGCATCTGGGCCCATTGGTTTCGCCTGCCAAATCAGCGATCATAAACATGTCATTCCCGCAGAGGCGGGAATCATCAATCATAAATCACACTGTCCCTCTATCTAGGGGCCGTGTTGCAGGAATCGTGCCGGAATTCTGTGCGCACGCGAGGCCCGAAATTCGCGTAACCCCTTGTGCGGCAAGGAATAGAAAATTTCTCGCGAGCAGGGCGCTTTACCTTTTCAACTGTTGCACAAACGGTGCGCAAGGCCGGGAATGGAGGCGGTGGGCTGGAGGCCGGAGGATACGCCCGGAACGCCAATCTGAGTCCCCAAACGCATAGTCCCGCGTTTGGGAGGGGGGTTCCCCAACGCAGAATTTCGCGTTGGGGGCCCCGAGCCCTATCCCGATTGGCCATTTGAGGAACACCCGGAGCCGGGAACTGCTTTTCAACCGCGAACCACGCGAAAGACCCGGCGCGGCCTTCGGCCGCAACCAAAACTCTTCTTCTTTCCTTACCACGGAGATCACGGAGGACACGGAGAAGGAGTGAACTCTCCAGCGATGACACGACGCAAGACCCGGTTCGCCAAGTCCTCTCCATCCGTCTTTCCAGTTCTGTCTCCGTGGTCTCCGTGCCCTCCGTGGTTCAGAACCGTCTTTTTACCACAAAGAATCAGGGTGCGGCCAGTAGCCGAGATCAGAATTTGCGCGGGAGAACAAGATTTGGACAAGTAGTGGTACGAACGGAACGTGTAGGACAACCATACAGCCTCCCTGCTTCGCACACGACGGTAGTTCCCTCACACTTCCAGGCGCCGCCCCGCCCCCCTGCCCACAAGGGCGGTTCAGGGGTGTAGACGCTACGCACAGACCCGCCGCCGGTCCAGGATCCCAACCACGTCGCGTGCACTTGCGACGTTGTCCGGAGGCGGTTCATGGGCCGAACCCCTTTGGAAGACGGCCCATAGGCGGATTCCCACGGAAGGAGTCCGATTCAGGGCTTCGCCTTCTTGATTCCGGCCTCCTCCGCTTGTGCCCGGTCTCTTCTGGTTCCGGGCACGTGTGATCTTACCCGCAGACGGACCGACGCGTCCGATTCAGCGGCTCCCTGTGCCTGAAACGGTCCCACCATTCCCGCACCCTGAACCGCCTCTTCTCTTGGTGCTCTTGTGCGCAATTGGGGGTCACGCGAATTGGGGGTCACGCGAATTGGGGGTCACGTCTTCATTATTTATTATTCTGTAGCATGTGTCGCAGGCGGTCCAAGTCCTTGTAATCAGGGAACAGCATCCTCAATTCGGGACCGAAATAAGTAAACGTTCCCCGGAAATCCCGGAATTCCTACAAGCCCTGTCGAGTCAACTCACCAGGGCTTTCCTTTGCGCGCGGGCGGCAAAAAGGGCGTTGCCTGGGGGCGCAGGCGCGGGGCATAATGGTGGCATGAGAACTTTGGTTCGGGTGGGCGGTGGCGCACGCGGACCACAGGATTTCAGGGAGGATGCCGACATGAGTCGGAAGCTCAGAGCCATGAAGAAGGCGGCACGCGCGCGGGCGGATGGGCGTCCGCGCTGCGGCCTGGGTGGGAAAACGGACAACCTGACCAAGACGGAGTGCTGAGGAACAAGGCCGTGGCGGGTGTCAACGAGAAAAAGAAGCTGCAAGTGACCTTGACGGGAGAACCCGTGCAGCCGATACGGCTGTACTACGAAGTGTGCGACAAAGAGCTGCTCGTTCGCCGTCTTCGGCGGCTGCGGTGCTTGGACTTCGACCCGAAGGGCAAGCGGTGGGTCTGGCTCTATGAGCATGAGGCCCGCGCGTTGGCGTTCCGGACGCCCTACGCGGCACTGCCGAGGGAGCAGCGTCCGATCGTGATCGGCTCTCTCTTTCTGAAGGGGAGCAAGGCCTTCCTGGACCTGCGTTCCTTCGAGAGAGCACTCCAGGCGATCCCGTTTTGGGACGAGCACCTGGGTCGGGACGCCGCCCGGATCACGCATGCGGCCGTGGTCAACCGGCTCTTCGACGCGCGGGAACTGCTCCCGTCCAATCTCGACTGTTTCTTCATGAGTAAAGACCTGGTGGAGCACCGTCCGGAGGACAGCACCGCGGAACTCAAGTCATCGGCGGACCGGCATCGCACCGAGGGACAGGTGGACGTACGGGCCGTCGTCGAGGAACAAGCAAAAGAGCCCCTGCCCGAAATCGAGAAATTCCCCGTCCACTTCTACGAAGATGGCATCGATTCTCTCGAGACGGCGTTGCGCATGAGAGAGATCATCGCCCTCGAGCACTGGAAGGGCAACGTGGGCTATACCTTCTATGATGTCCTGAAGACAACGATTCCGGGATTGTGATGGCAGAAAGGCGCCACGATGACGACTTCGGCTTTGACAGAGCAAGACAACTCCGCCCTGGTGGCCCGCTAACCTATGAGTCCGCGGTTACGAATGAGGAGATAGCATAGTGTGGTGGACACAAACAGGGGAAAGAGTGTTGACGGGGGCGGAGGCCGAGCTGTTTGGTCACGCCTTGGGTGTGGTCCTGGATGAGGTTGAGGAGGCGCACCGGGACGCCTAGAGCGAGGACGACGAGTGGACCGCATCGCTGACGGCGTTTGATGACTTGACGTACGGGCAGAAGATCCAGGTGTTTGCCACCGTAGCCGAGGGCTTACTGTTGCCGGACGTGCTCAGGGTGCCCCTGACGGCCGCCGTAGAAGCCGGAGTCGCGGCGATCTATGAGCAGTTGAAAGCCTATGTGGAAATGGAGATCGATGCGGAAGATCTGCGCAGACGAGGACGAACAAGGCTGGTCACGCGGCGAAACGTCTCGGCACTTCTGGCGGCGAAAGATCCTGGCCGTCTACGCTCAATTTGGAATGCAGGAGCCGGACCCATCCGGTCCTGAATCCGATGAGCCGGTCACGGAGAGCTGCGCGGACCAGGAGCAATGGGATTCCTTGATCGAGCGAATCATGGAGCTGATCCTCTGGGACCGAGATTACGAAGACGGGGACCTCCTGCTGGACTTGCCGGCGGAAAGGGCCCGGGAGGTGCGCGAGCTTCTGGCGATCACCCCGGACTATCATCAGGCGATCCCGGACGATCTGACGGAGAAGCAGGCGGCGGCCGCCCTCGCTCGCATCAAACAGCTTCTCCACAAGGTCGCTCCAATGGGGTCAGAGCTTGATTAGTGATTAGCGATTTGTAAGCTCTGCTTCTCTGCGTTTCCATCGGTACTTCAATTCATGTTGGCGCTTCGCGATGGGTCTTCCCGGCATCCTTAATCACTAATCAAGCTCTGACCCCAGATGGCCCTCTGACCCCAGATGGCCCTGCACCTCCGCGTCTCCGCGCGAGGCCATCTTTGGTTGCAGCCGGAGGCCGTGCGGAGTCCTCTGTGGCTACCACCGCCGCCTGGCCTTGGAGTTGCCTTTGACGGGACCGGGGCGGGTTTCTATAATCCACCCATTCAATAGTGAAGGATCGCTTATGTTGCAGGTTTTGGTGGCGGTCGGCATCGTCCTGGTCTTGGCGGTGCTGGCTCTCTTGGCTTGGCTCATTACGTGCAACGTCGCGGCCCGCAGGGAGATCGCGGGTCAAGGCGCAGGAATCGGTCTGCTCCAGCAGCAGCTCGAAGCCCTTAAGGCGGCCCAGGACCGGACCTCCCAGACCCTCCAAAGCTCCTTGCAGGTCGGCCAGAACGCCCTGACCCAGAACCTCCAGGCCAACCAGCAAACCCTCAACCAGCTCAACCGTCAGATCGGCGAGCTCCAGGGCACCAACAAGCAGATGCTCCAGCTCGGCACCGACGTCAAGCGGCTCCAGGACATCCTCAGCAGTCCCAAGCTCCGCGGCCAGATCGGCGAGTGGTCGCTGGAGAACCTCCTGGCCCAGGCCCTGCCCAAGGGCAGCTACACGCTCCAGCACACGTTCAAAGATGGGCGCATCGTCGATGCCCTGGTCCAGATGACCAATTTCACCGTCGGGATCGATTCGAAGTTCCCGTTGCCGAGCTTCGAGCGGATCGTCGCCAGCACCAGCGACGAGGAGAAGCCCAAGCTTCGCCGGCAGTTCGCCCGGGATGTCGCCAGCCACGTGGACAAAATCGCCTCTGCCTACATCCAGCCGACGGAGGGCACGCTCGACTTCGCCCTGATGTACATCCCGGCGGAGAACATCTACTATGAGACGATTATCCAATGTGCCGACGACACGGAGGACATCCTGCACTACTGCCTCGACCGCAAGGTGATCCCCGTCTCGCCGAACCTGCTCTACGCCTACCTGATGACCGTCGCGATGGGCCTGCACGGCCTGCAAATCGAAAAGCAAGCCGCCGAGATCCGCCAGAACCTGCGGAAGCTCAATAGCTCCTTCGCCGAATTCATCTGCGCCTGGGACACCCTCGGCACCCACCTCCGCAACGCCTACGCCAAATACGACGACGGCCAAAAACGCTTAGACCGCCTCGGCCTGCAACTGACCCAAATCCAAGCCGACGACGGTGAGCAGACCGCCTTGCCGGAGGCAAAGCCATGACCTGCTGACTTCGCGACGGTCAGCATGCTGATCGGTAGCTTGCGCGATTCCGTGACCGGAATCCGCGCTGAAGCAAACAGTTGAGGAAAGCGGTGCGGTCGGCTACAATTGATCATCGTACAAGCGGTGTCTGTCAAAACGCGGAACGCCATCCGGAGTTGATTCAGGGGCACACGATGAACGAGTACATAACCATCGATCCTCGCATGTGTAACGGAAAGCCTGTCATCGCCGGTACCCGCATTCCGGTCACCGTGGTGCTGGATCAACTCGCGGAGACCGGATCCGTGCAAGAGGTGCTGCGGCGGTATCCGGAACTGTCATGGGAACAGGTCAAGCCGGCCCTGGAGTACTGCCATTCCATGATCGATCAGCTTTAGCGAGCCTCTGACTCTGGAACGGCTCTCTTGACGTTCTTGTTCCTGCTCAGGAGTTGGTCAATGCGCTTGTCATAGGCCTCGGGATGGAGGCTGTATCCATCTTCGTAATACCATAACCCTTTCAAGAGTTCACGGTCACCATACTTGAACGGGGGCGGATACCTGGGATAGCCTTCCGGATACGCCCGCACGCCCAAAGGCCACATGCCAAAACCCATTTCGAGTTCCACAAGCCCATCTCGACTAACAATCACATGCTTAGGCCGAAGGGCACGAATCACTTCCGGCAATTGCGGCGACGACGCGAGGGGTACATTGCCATCCAGTTCGCCGCTCACGTACCGGCGTGAAAGCTCACGGCAGGCGTCGAGCAGGGCCTGATGATCGGTCTCGCACAATAGACGCGTCTCAGCTTGTACTACCTCGCGTGCTGCATCAGCACCAAACTGCAACAGATAGTGGACGTAGGCGCCTATTGCACCAATGACAACAACAGCAATGACAGCGACCGCGACAAGTATCTTCCTGCGTTTGCTCACCGGGGTCTCTTCCAGAAACAGACCTCATGTGTTCCCCATACTGTACAGTTGGTGCAGGCCCCTTGTTGGACTATCCTGCAAGTAACTTGAGCGCATAAATGCGGCCGAGCTTGGCGGCCGCTCCGATATCGCCGCGGCGCAGGGCCTCGCGCACATCATCGAGCTTGTACGCGTCCTCCAAGGATAGGTATGGCGCCCAACTGTCTTCGGACTCGATCAGGTGGACCTCGACCTCCGCGACAAACTCGCCTTCCTGTACCAATTTTGTATGTTTGCGCGTCTTCACGATCTTCTCCTGAGGAAATCCTGTGACCACAACGCCGGATCAGGGCGGTACGCCGTCACCAAGACGGCCGGGGAGTCTTTTCCCTTCGGTATTCCCCAGACCACGTGAACGGGTCTGCCGAAGCGGTCGTGCTGAAGCACTAACACGCATGGCCCTTTCGCATAGTCCGGGTAGTCCTCGACGACGGACGCCGCTTCAATGCCCCCGATCAGATCGCGGACAATAATCCCATCTTCAGCCAACTCATCATAGCCATGGCTGGAGATTCTTACGTCTCCTGCGGCTAGGAGGATCCGCACCTTGTCGAGGGCTTGGCTCATGTCCGTAATGTATCAAATTGGCTCCGTTCGTACAAGCTCGGACGGTCGAAGTGACAATCCGTTATTGCTGAGGTACAGGTCCGGACGTTGCACAAGCTACTGATATCCCCTATAATCGCCGCCACAAGTGGGTCCAAAAGGAGCTTATGGCATGACGAAAAGTGTTGGGGCGTATCAGAAGTGCATCAATCCGGCGTGCGGGGCCCAGTTCGACTGCGGCGAGTCGATGTTCAAGTGCCCGCAGTGCGGCGATCTGCTGGATATTCAATATGACTGGGACAAGGTCAAGGTGCCGGAGAAGCTCGGCGACGTTCGGCAAGCGCTGGGCCAAGCGGGATAAGCCGCTGGACTTCTCCGGCGTGTGGCGGTTCCGCGAGCTGCTGGCCTTCTGCCCGGATAAGAACAAGGTCACCATCGGCGAGGGGCAGACGATCCTCCAGCAGAATCGCGCGATCGCCGAGCATCTGGGGATGAAGCCGGAGGGCCTGTTCCTGCAATATGAGGGGCTCAACCCCTCCGGATCATTCAAGGATAACGGCATGGCGGCGGCGTTCAGCCATGCGACGATGGTGGGGGCCAAATCCTGTGCCTGCGCCTCGACGGGCAATACGTCCGCCTCGGTTGCACTCTATGCCCATAGCTGCGGCTTGAAGTGTACTGTCTTCATCGGCTCCGGCCGGATCGCGTTCGGCAAGCTCAGCCAGGCGATGGACTACGGCGCTCAGACCATCCAGATTCAGGGCGATTTCGACGACTGCATGAGGCAGGTCCAGGCCGTCTGCGTCGAGCTGGGCCTGTACCTGCTCAACTCGCTCAACCCCTTCCGGCTCGAAGGCCAGAAGACCATCATGTACCGCATCATCGAGGCCCTCGGCTGGGACGTGCCCGACTGGATCGTCGTCCCCGGCGGCAACCTCGGCAACTCCAGTGCCTTCGGCAAGGCGTTCCTGGAGCTCAAGCAACTCGGCCTGATCGACCGCGTCCCGCGCCTGGCGATCATCAACGCCACCGGCGCCGACACCCTCACCGACCTGGTCAACAACAAGAAGCTCACCTGGAATGGCGGCCACGTCAACCAGAAGATCATCGACGACTACTACGCCGACCTGACGGCCCGGCACTTCTCGCCGCACACCTGCGCCTCGGCCATCGAAATCTCCCGGCCGGTGAACCTGAAGAAGTGCCTCCGCGCGATAGACGTGTGCAACGGCGTTGTCCTGGCCGTGACGGACCAGGAAATCCTCGACGCCAAGGCGCTGATCGGCAAGCACGGCTTAGGCTGCGAACCCGCCTCCGCCGCGACCATTGCCGGCCTCAAGCACCTGCTGGCCGGGGGCGTTGTCGCGAAAGATGAGCGGGTCGCCTGCGTCCTGACCGGCCACACCCTCAAAGACGCCAACGCCACGGTCAACTACCACAAGGACAAGCAAGGCCCGTTCAGCAATCCGCCGGTCGAAGCGCCGAACGATCTCCAAGCGATTATCAAGCTGATCCGGTGACCTGATTCTCTGAGTCTCATGCTTTGGGTGTGCCATTCGGGGGCCAATCCGCCCGAGAGCAGTGGTCCAGGAATACCGCGGCGCAAGTGGATTCCCGCCTTCGCGGGAATGACATAGGGACTACAGCCGTTCTCTCGATATGACTCGCTTCATGTCACGAGTCTGGCCATGCCTGTTCCTTTTCCCAAACGTCGAATTCGTCTTTGCGCACCGGCTGTCGCTCATACCCAAGCCTGTGCTTGCGCTCCAGTTCGCCAATTCTAAGGCGGTCCAGGGCTTTACCCAACGCGCTGCGCACGAAGGCGGAGCGCGTCATGTTGAGCCTCTTGGCAGCCCCGTCGACGGCGGCCAGCAGTTCCTCATTCAGTCTGACGTGCACCGCTCGTATCATGGGGTCTTGGGGCGCAGTTTCGCGAATAACCGCTGCTGTTCCACCAGGCCCGAGGTCGGCGGCGGCGTCCAGTGGCGGCGGGCGGATTCGAAGGCGTCGGAGAGTTGCTCGATGGCCTTGGCGGTATCGCTGTTGCGGATCGCCTCTGCCCGGAGTTCCTCCAGCACTGGTGCTACCGCTTCCCAATTGCGGAGCCACTGCCGGACGCGTTGTTCTTCCAACTCATCCATAGCCATATTCTACCGCCGGCCTCGCCTTTTGGGTAGCTGCCAAGCTGGCAGAAGCTCGGCCGTTGCCTGCAATTTTGCCAGATCGACAGCCGCGGGGACCTGACCGTAAGTTCTTACCAGACAGAGAGTTATGTCTGATTCAGCAGAACCCTTGTGCTTGGCACGATATTTGCTCCCAAGATGGGCACGGTATTACTATGGTTGCTCAGTGGTCACAATTCGATGAGGTGAACGTGCTGGCCAGTGCGGCGGACTGGGCCTGGCCGGAGGCGGTGCGCAACATCTTCAAGCCACGCGGCGTCAACCTGCTGGTGGCCGAGAAGCCCAGTGATTTCGTGACCATCATCGCCAGCCGGCGGATTCACACGACGATCGTCGACGTGGATTCCGAGCGGCCCAACGGCTTGGCCACGGTCAAGGTTATCCGGCTGGGCTACCCCCGCGTGCCCTGCATTCTGTTGACCCGCAAGACGGACGAGGACACGCTGGGCAAGGCGCTGCAGCTCGAGGTCTTCGGCGTCGTCGTCAAGCCGGTGGACATGGATATCCTGCGGGAGCTGCTCAATCGGCTCTTTCTGAAGAAGTACAACAGTAATCTCTTCGCCAGGTAAACTGAATCGGATTTAGTCATCTTACGGAAAGGAGCAAGGACAAATGAAGATTCGACCATTGGGAGATAAGGTGCTCGTGGAACGCCTCGAGGCGGAATCGAAGACGGCGGGCGGCATCGTGCTGCCGGACACGGCCAAAGAGAAGCCCCAGCGCGGCAAGGTCGTCAACGTCGGCGAGGGCAAAATGCTCGAAAACGGCACGCGCAAAGAGGTCCAGGTCAAGAAGGGGGACATGGTGCTCTTCACCAGCTACGCCGGCACGGAAATCAAGATCGACGGCAAAGAGTACCTGATCATGGACGAGTCGGACATCATGGCGGTGATTGAGAAGTAGGAAGTGTGAAGGTTGATTGTTGATTCTGAAATCATAAATCGAAAACCATAGATCAACAGTCTTCCCTGAGACTTCAAACTACCAAAAGAAGGAGTGATTAAGACATGGCAGCGAAAAAGATAGCGTTTGGAACGGAGGCACGGGCGGCCATCTTGGCCGGCGTGAGGAAATTGGCCCACGCCGTCAAGGTCACGCTGGGGCCGGCCGGCAAAGTCGTCATTCTCGAAAAGTCGTACGGCTCGCCCACCGTCACGAAGGACGGCGTGAGTGTCGCCAAGGAAATCGAGTTGGACGACCCCTTTGAGAACATGGGCGCCCAGATGGTCAAGGAAGTGGCGTCGAAGACCTCGACCGTCGCCGGCGACGGGACCACGACCGCGACGATCCTGGCCGAGAGCATTTTCGAGGAGGGGCTCAAGAACATCACCGCCGGCGCCAACGCGATGCAGGTCAAGAAGGGCATCGACATGGCCGTGGAAACGATTGTGCAAGAGCTCCGCAATATGAGCCTCACGGTCGAGTCCAGCAAGCAGATCGAGCAGGTGGCCGTCTGCTCCGCGAACCAGGACTTCGAGATCGGCAAGCGCCTGGCGGAAGCGATGGACAAGGTCGGCAAAGACGGCGTGATTACCGTGGCGGAAGGCCAGTCCCTGGAAACGACCGTGGACCTGGTCGAGGGCATGCAGTTCGACAAAGGCTACCTGAGCCCGCACTTCGTCAACAATCTCGAAACGATGTCCGTGGTTCTCGATAAGCCCTATATCCTGGTGCATGAGAAGAAGATCAGCTCGGTCAAGTCGATGGTCCCGCTGCTGGAGAAAGTGGCCAAGCAGGGCAAACCCCTGCTGATCATCGCCGAGGAGGTCGAGGGTGAAGCGCTGGCGACCCTGGTGGTAAACAAACTTCGCGGCGTGCTCCAGGTGGCGGCGGTCAAGGCCCCCGGCTTCGGCGACCGGCGCAAGGCGCTGCTGAGCGATATCGCGGTGCTGACGGGCGCCGAGCCCATCTTCGAGGACCTGGGCCTGCAACTGGAGAACATCGAGCTCAAGCAGCTCGGCCGGGCCAAGCAGATAACGGTCGACAAGGACACTACGACGATCATCGAAGGCGGCGGCAGCACCGAGGCCATCAAGGGCCGGATCGAGCAGATCAAGGCGGAAATCGAGAAGTCCACCAGCGATTACGATATCGAGAAGCTGCAGGAGCGGCTGGCCAAGCTCGCCGGCGGCGTCGCCCAGATCAACGTCGGGGCCGCCACCGAGGCCGAGATGAAAGAGAAGAAGGCCCGCGTCGAGGACGCGCTGCACGCCTGCCGCGCTGCCGTGGAAGAAGGCATTCTGCCGGGCGGCGGCGTTCCCATGCTGCGGGCTCTGCCGGCTCTCGATAAGCTCAAGACCAAAGGCGATGAGCAGATCGGCGTCGATATCGTTCGCCGGGCGGTCCTTGCTCCTATCAAACAGATCGCCCAGAACGCCGGGCTGGACGGCTCGATCGTCGCCCAGAAGGTGCTCGAAAGCAAAGAGAAGAACTTCGGGTACGATGTGCTGCGCAAGGAATACGGCGATATGGTCAAGTTTGGCGTGATCGTGCCGACGAAGGTCGAGCGAACCGCCCTCCAGAACGGGGCCTCCATTGCCTCGCTGCTGCTGACCACCGACGCGGTCGTCAGCGAGATTCCCGAGAAGAAGGAAAGAGCTCCGGCCATGCCGCCCGGCGGCGGAATGTACTAGGGCGAAGGGCAGAAACGCCCGGCCAGACTGTCATCTTGAGCCGAAGGCGAAGAGCCTGTCCTGAGCGAAGCGAAGGAATCTGGCCTGCGAACGAGATGTTCTCTCCATCCGCAGCCCAGATCCTTCCCTTGGCTTCGCTTCGTTCAGGATGACATGTGTGGGTGCCTACGAGAGACTATTGTCCGGCGGGTCCCGAACGGGACCCGCTTGTTTTTCGTAGAGTGCCTGGGGTTATTAAGGAGTGCCGAATGCCTTTTCGCTTTTATACGAATATCCTCTCCCAGGCCTCGCGCAGCGTGGCTTCGGGGATCATGGTTGTGGGTCTGCTGCTGGTCGGTTTCGGCGTGATCATCGTCGCGTTGCCGGAGTTGTTCGCTTACCTGGCGGCGATGGTATTCTTCGTCGCCGGCGTTGGTTGCGCCGCGACGGCCCTCAAGATCTTCTGGGCCCAGCGGCGGATCGACCGCATTACTGTCGACGATGACTTGGACGTCTACCGCAAAAACGTCCGCATCCACACCGGCGAGCACTACGACCAATGATCCGCCGGCTTCCCCGACCAGCCTCCAGCGGGCAAGATGCGCTTGAACAAAGGGTCCTCGATCCTTGACCCTCCGCAGGAATCGTGTGCGACTAACTTTCGGGGGGAGCTACCGGCGTTTGTCATGCTGAGCGGAGCGAAGCATCTGGGCGGCGGATGGAACCAGCGTCTGTTCTCGTGCTCGGCCCAGGTTCCTTCGGCAAGCTCAGGACAGGCTCAGAGCTTGCCCTGAGCGTAGCCGAAGGGATGACAGGAGGAACGACACGAACCCCACAAAACGTAGTCGCATACCAGGGATCCCACCGGCCATCCTTGTCCTTTCCGCGAATGCAGGTAGAATAACAGGTGTTACCGCGTGTCACCCCCCCGGCTACGTCGCTATCGATCAGGGGCCGATTGTGATCATGATCGAGAACTACCGCACCCAATTGTGCTGGAAGTTGTTCATGGCCAACCCCGAAATCCAGCCCATGCTGAAGGCCATCGGTTGGACGAACCCATAAGAGGGCGTAGGAATAGCGGTACGGGCATCCTGCCCGTGGGGGTTTACGTGGCATCGGCATCCTGCCGATGATTCATCGGCTGGAAGCCGATGCCACACTGAACCGCCTAAGAAAAGCAAAAACCGGTAAATGAAACGCCCCTTCGCTCGTCTATAGGTTTATGCACGCGCGGTGCTGATATCCAGGTTCGGGTCTATCGGGCAGCAGGGGAAGGAGATGGGCATGAGGGTCCTCGTCGTAGTATTGGTCCTGGCGCTGGCGAGCCAGGGGAGCGGTCGAACTATTGTCGTCCCGCAGGAGTACGCGAGCGTCCAAGCGGCCATTGACGCGGGCCAGCATGGGGATACCATCATCGTCCAGCCGGGGACGTACGAGGAAAGCATCGTTTTCGGCGGCAAGAACCTCGTGGTTCGAAGTCAGGACCCGAATGACCCCCAGGTCGTCGCGGCGACGATCCTCCGGGTCCCGGTTCCGAAACGTGGGCCCGCAACCGGGACCGTGGTCACCTTCGTCAACGGCGAGAGCCGGGCGGCGGTGCTTAGCGGCTTCACAATCACCGGCGGCACCGGCAGTGTCTTTCCGGAAAGCCCCGGCGTGTCTTTCGGTGGCGGCATTCTCTGCATCCAGTCCTCGCCCACCATCACGCTGAATGTCATCGTGGGCAACCTGGTATCTATGGCCGGCGGGACCAATGGCACCGGGGACTACGGGGGCGGCATCGGCTGTTTTGACTCCAACTCGGTCATTACGCGGAACGTCTTACGCGGCAACACCGCCTACGCCGGAGGGGCCATCTTCGCCCAGGGCGGGACGCCCTTGATCGCGAACAATCTCATCTACGACAATAGGGCGGTGGCGGGCGGCGGCGCCTGCCTGGTCTACGGCGGCGTCCTGGTCAACAACACCCTGACCGGCAACCAGGGGGATGCCGGCGGCAACGTCTACGTTGTCACGAATGTTGGGTATGGACATTGCCGGATTGTGAATAACATCCTCTGCGAGGCCCGCGGGTCCCAGGGATTGTACCGCGAAGGCTCCCATCCCGAGGACGAAATCGCATTCAACGACGTGTGGAACAGCACCAGCGGCATCGACACAGGGTGGATCAAGGCAGCCGGCGACCTCGGTAATATCTCCGCCGACCCGCTGTTCGTCGATCCAGCGCAGCGCGACTATCGGCTGCGGATGGACTCGCCCTGCATCAACGCGGGCAATCCCGATACGTCGGATGTCGCGTCCCCGGATGCCTACGGGAACACCCGGATCGCGCACGGTCGCATCGACATCGGTGCGGCGGAGTACGCCGGCAATCTTCGGCCGGTGGCGAAGGTCGTCAATGTCCCCTCCATGGAGCAGGTGCCTGACTCCGTGACTCTGGACGGCAGCGCCTCCTACGATCCGGGCAGCCGCGGGGCGATCACCTATCGCTGGACCCAGGTCTGGGGACCTGCCGTGATGCTGGTAGACGCCGACCGGCCGGTAAGCCGGTTCGCGCCGGGTGGCTATGGAGCCTTCGCGTTCGAGCTCGTAGTCAGCGACGGTGAAGTGGAGAGTTTGCCTGCACGGGTCGAGTTCGTGGTAGGCGTGGGGCATATCCCCGTGGCGCGGGCCGGTCTGCCCGCCTACGCGACGACCGATCCGGTCACGCTCGATGGCAGCGCCTCGGCCGATCCGGATGCCTCCGGGGCACTGGTTTACTCCTGGCGACAAGTCTCCGGCCCGTCTCTTGCGATCAGTAACGCCAATACCGCTCGACCCGCCATCAGCGGTTTTGCACGAGAGGCCCTGCCCCAGCGGTGCAAGTTCGAACTGGTGGTCAACGACAGCCAATTCGATAGCTTTCCCGCTTTCGTGGACGTGGTCGTCCTGCCCGTGGCGGCCGGGAGCACCCTGCGGCTGGAAAGCCCGTCCTTCGATCCGAACAAGCCTACCGTCGTCTTCTTTGGCGGCGGCAACTGCATCACGGGCGGCGGCGGCTGGAATTCCGCGCCCTGGGCGGCTCAGGCGAACGTCATCACCTGGAGCTACTCCCCCGACAGCACCACGGGCCTCCTCCGGTACGAGCGCTGCGGCGATATTCTGCTGGGTTACCTGGCCCAGGTGGCCCCCAACTATCGCCAGAGCATCCAGACGATGGGCCACAGCACGGGCGGCCAGCCCGCCATCGACGTGGCGACGTACTTGAACCTGGTCTACCGGGACGCCCGCTACGCGGTGAACCGCGTGACGTTCCTCGATGCCCGCTGCCGCGAGTACTCGATGGACGTCGCCAAGTACCTCACGAGTGCCGTGGACGGGGAGCAGTGCTGGATCGACTCGTATGAGGGGACCGGGCCGTACTTCTACGCGGGCGTTCTGAACGTCCAGGTGGCCACGAACGACCATGGCTTTCCGCCGACGTGGTACAAGGCCTCGCTGGCGACGGCGAGCATGAACCAATTCAATCACGGCGTGGTCGCCGGGGCCTACTGGTCGGTCCTAGGCCCCGGCAAGAACCTGCAATTGGCCTTGACGCCAGGCCGCGTCCCCTACCAGTTCCGCTGGTCCGGGTCCAGCTCCTCCGGGACGATGGGCTACTTCGACGAGTCCCTCCATCCCGGCCGGTTGCCGGAGCCGGTGACTCTCGTCGGCCCGTTGAGTACAGGTGTCGCCGGCCAGGTGAGGCTGACCTGCAAGCCCAGCGAGAACGCCGTCCGCTACCAACTTCTGCTCGGGCCGGACCCCTATCGGGTGATGGACTACAACGTGGTCTCAGAAACGCCGGGACCGCCCGAGTCCGTCATCACGAAGCTGCCCTTTGAGCGGACGTGGTGGACGGTGCGCGCGTACGACGCCTATGGCTCGTCGATCTACGCCGATCCGCTGCCGCTGACGGTGTTCGGTCTGTCGCTGCCGGTGCAGAACGCGACTCAAGGCGGGAGGTACGCATCCATCCAGCAGGCTATCGAGGAAGCACAGCCGGGCGATGAGATCGTGTTGAACGAAGGCACATACCACGAGGATATCGACTTTCAAGGCAAACGCCTGACGCTGCGGTCCGTGGACCCGAACCGGCCGGGCGTGGCCGCCGCCACGATCATTCGCGGAACGCAGACCGTCGTGACCATCGCCGGAGCCGACGCCGGTGGCACGCTGGCCGGCTTGACCCTCACGGGCGGCACGCGGGGCGTCCTGTGCTCCGAGGCGCACCCGGCGCTGGTCCGCTGTCGCATCGTCGGCATCCGGGGACCGGGGCTCGAGCTGCGCGAGGGGGCCAGTCCGAGCCTCTCCCGCTGCATCATTGCCGACAACCAGGCCGACGGAGTCGCCATGATCCAGGAGCCCGGGCGCGCGGCCGGTCCAGCCGGGCGACGCTCACCAACTGCACGATAGTCCGCAACGGACAAGCGGGCGTCTCGGGCGGGACGCCGACAATCACGAACTGCATTATCTACTTCAACGGCGTTTCCATCACGGGCACGCCCGCCGGCGTGACGTACAGCGATGTCCAGGGCGGCTGGCCCGGCCAGGGAAACATCGATGCGGACCCGCGTTTGGCTGCGCGACGATCATCTGAAATCCACCGCCGGCCGGTGGGACCCGCTCATCCGAGACTGGGTCCGGGACGAGGTGAGCAGCCCGTGCATCGACGCCGGCGACCCTGCGCTTCCCGTCCTGGATGAACCGGTGCCGCATGGCGGCCGGATCAACATGGGTGCCTACGGCGGCACCGCCGAAGCCTCCAAGTCGCCCTGAGCGCGTTTGTAGTGGACGCCGTAAAGCGTTATCTCTCTACGCGTCTTGGCACGCCCCAGCACGCCCTTCAAGGCCGAGGGCCTTGGAGATGGCAAACGCGGATGCATCAAGCCATCCCCAAGCTGCGCTTGAGGCTGCCACCCATGAAGACACGGGCAGTAGTCTTCGGAGCTTGCCGATGGTTCACCGCATTCGCAGGACCATCGGCAAGCTGGCGCTTGCCGCTGCCACCCATGAAGACACGGGCAAGATGGGGACCCATACCCGTGCTACTGAGCGGGATGGCCGAAGCCGAGGTCGTCGAAGTAGAGCTTGCCGGTGCCGCCTTGGACCGGACTGGCCCGATTGCCTACGCCGATCGTCAGCTTCTTGACCTTCGCCAGGTTCACGCCGGCAAAGCTGCTCAGCGGGATCTTCCACTGGGTCCACGCGGCGGTGGTCACCAGCGTCGGATCGGTCGCCGTGGCCTTCTTGCCGGCGCTGTCCTCGACCACGATGTACAGGTCGGCCGGACTGTTGGCCGTCTGCGGATCGTCCCCGATTGCCGTCACCTGCCAGGCGCCGGTCACGTTGCCTGTGGTCGCGGCCCCGGACAGGACCGCTGTCGTGGCGGCCGCCTGGTTGTGGCTGGTCACGCACAGACCGATGTAGACCGGGCCGGTCATGGCCACGGTGGTCGAGGCGACGGTACCGTCGGTGTTCTTGATATCCGTCCAGGCCTTGCCGTCGGCGGAGTACTGGGCCGTGAGAGCATCGCCCGTACGGGTGAGCTTGACCCACTGCGGTGCCGCGATGCCCGCCTGGGTGACGCTGCCGCAGGTGCCCGCTGTCTGCTGCCGCCAGCCGAAGGACACGCCGGAGCTGTAGGACACGATCATGTACGCCATCTTGGAGTCGGCGTCGAGGCTTTGGCGGATCATGACACCCGCCTTGGCCCAGGCATTCGTGTTGACGAGGCTCTCGACGCGGACCACGACCGAGCCGTTGCCGTTGAGCGTCTTGCTGGCAAAGCGGAAGTCGTCCGCGTTGTCCCAGATGTCGTGCCCGGCGGCGCTCATGGTGACTGTATCGCCCTGGGCCACGTAGGCCACCGGATTACCTCGGACCCACAGGCTCAGGGTGTCGGCGCCGTTGACGGTCCAGTTCGCCAGGGGCGTAAACTGGCGCTCGGCCTCGCTGTAGAACGGCGTCTTGACATTGTTGTACTCGAACGGCATCGACTGCTTGCCGCCATGCAGGATCGTCCGCTCGGCGAAGGGAGCCTGGAGATTGCCGACGACGGAGCCTGTGCTGTTGGTCCAGCCGTCGGTCCACGTCTCATAGATCCGGCTGCCCTCGTCATCCGTGTAGCTCTCGAAGTCGTCCACGGCGAGGTACTCCCTCGTGGAGAAGCTCCAGACCTCGCCGGGCCAGGTCTTGGGCGTCTGGGCGTCGTTGACTTCCGTGACTTTCCAGAAGTACGTCTTGCCGAGGTCCAGGCCGCCCGGGTCGAAGCTGCCGGTGGTGACCGTCTGGACAGGAGCCGTCCCGCCGGTCACCGCCTGTTGATCGGTGCCCAGGAGCACCTGATGAGAAGCCGCCTCGCGCCCGCGCGCCAGCTCAGCGCCGTATCGACCTCGACATTCTTCTGGGCGACCGTCGGAACGGGCTCGCGCGGCAGGACGGGGACATAGAAGAACCGTACTTCGCTCAAGCCGTATTGCTGCAGCACGCCGCCCCAGTTGCTGTGGATCGTGAGCTTCACGTACTTGGCGATGGCCCCGCCGAAATCCACGGGAGCATTGCCTGCGTACGTTGCCGTGCCCGGCGCCCGGGCAAACTCGAAGTCGCCGAGCTTGGTCCAGGCGGCGGCATCGGTCGAATACTCCACCGTCGCGCTCTTGGCGCCGAAGCCCAGCACCGATTCGAGCATCTGGTTGGAGTTCCAGACCACCAACTGGTGAACCTTGTAGATGCCGTCGAACTCATACTGAATCCACGTCGGCTGCGGCCCGCCGCCGGCGCTGAGCCACATCTGGGACGGCTCAGTTGCGTGTTGACCGCTATTGTTCAGCCCCGACCCGTCGACGCTCTTTTCCGGGCCCATGCCCTCACTGGCGCTCGACGCGGTGGCGGTGACTTTCGCAATCCGGTAGGACACCGGCTCGGCGGTGAACGACCAGACGCTGCCCTTGAACACCGTGGCATCCGGAGCGGCATTGACCTCATCGACCCGCCAATAGTAGGTGCGGCCGAATTCGAGCAGGCCCGTCGGGTCGAAGGTGGTGGCGGTCTGGTCTTTGCTGACCAACACGTCCGCCGGATTGGCCCGGTCCGCGTTGGTGACAACGTCCAGAGAGGTCCCGAAGTACACATCATGCGTGGCCGCCGACGGTCCGGGCGTCCAGCCCAGGGCCACGTCGCGCGGCACATCCTGCTTCTGGTCGGCAGGACTCGCATCGGTCGCCTTGACCGGTTTTGACAGACCCTGATCGCCATCCCACCAGATTTCATCAACGTAGATTCGAGTGGCCGCCCCGGAGCCGGTGGGACTGAGGGGACAGGCGAAGATCATGGCGGCCAGAGGGCCGGTGGTGGGGACCGCGAAAGGAAGACCGCTCTGGACCAGGTCTTGCGACCTCGGCAGGGTGGCCGGTCCGGCCGGAGCGGCGGCGGTGCTGAGGTACAGGTCGAAGGTGTCGGCGGCATTGTCGGCCGCAATCCAGACGTTGTACCATTGGCCGCGGGCCAGCCCGTTCTTGAGCACGGTGGCGCCGTCGAGGGTCACGAGGTCAAATCCCGCGCCGTTCTCGACCAGCCGGAAGCCCACCGGGATCGCCTTGGGGTCCGCCGTCCGTGCGGCGTTGACGGGGTTGTTCCCCGTATCGGCAATCAAACCGATGTGGCTGCGGATCGTGTTGCCGGTCGGCATACTGAACCGGAAGAACGCGATGCCGCTCTCGTCGTTGGCAATCGGGTTGTTGATGCCGGCGACGCCCGCGGCACGCGACAGGGTGCCCGAGCTGTGGCCGCTGGGGCTCAGGGTCACGCTGCCACCGGTCGTTTGGAAGGTGACGTTGCCGGTGGCTTCGCTCTCGGTGTCGATGGTGGCCCCCAAGACCCCGTTGCACGCTTGGCCGTCGGGGACCCCCGTCATACCGTCGAAATTCGCCACCAGTTTCAGTTCCGCCCGGGCGGTCGCGCAGACCAGCAGCACCGCCAAGACCGCAACCAAGTTCCTGACCCATCGTTTCATCATCAAACCCTTTCTCACACAGACGCCGATCACCACTATCGTGCCCTCCATGGCCCACCTTACGTTATCGTCCAGGTGAAGACATGAATCCACCGTTTGGCTTGCCGCGCGAAGGCACAGAAGCTCCTCCGTCCGCGAAGAGGGCCATCGCGGAACGTCTTATAAATTATATCTCAAGGAGCGTAAAATTCAAGCACGAAGAGGTATCGATCGCGTTTCTTTGCCCCCTGGGATCGTTCGGTGGGGCAATACCGGCGCGGACGTGTGACTAACTTTCGTAGGGGAGCCACCCGCGTTTGTCATGCTGAGCGAAGCGAAGCATCTGGGCAGCGAATGGAACCAGCGTCTGTTCTCGTGCTCGGCCCAGATTCCTTCGGCAAGCTCAGGACAGGCTCTTCGCCGGCGCTCAGAGCTTGCCCTGAGCGCCAGAGAAGGAATGACAGGAGGGACGACACGGACCCCACAAAACGTAGTCGCACGCGCGGGCTCTCAGACCCGAACCGCCTGCCGAGTTGTTCTTATCATGACGGGGAACAGGTATAATACTGGTTGGTACGTCCTATTGGAGGTTGGTGCAAATGTCCAAGCACGTGGGAGGCAGCGTGAGCTGCGGGTCGGCGGTGGCCAGGGTGATCCTGCTTGGGGATGCGCCGGGGCGCTGTTGATGGGGGTCCCGGCGCGAGCGGTGCAGATCGAGAAGACGGAAATCGATCTGGTGATCGACCCGAACAGTGAGTCGATGACGGCCCAGGTCCGCCTGCACGTCATCGGAGAACGTCGGCGGACCAGCAACTGGTCTGCTACTTTCTCAAGCCCACGCGGATGGACTATGTCCGCGAGGCGGCCTCCGGGCGGAGCGTGCCGTACCAGTTCCAGCAGTTCTCCCGCCGGAGTATGGCGTCTACCAATGCACGATGAGCCTGGGCCGGCTGGGTCGGGAGTGCGTCCTGGAGCTCGGCTACGCCTACAGCGGCAAGGACTTCTACGGCTAGTCCCTGAATCCCACGACCCTGGACAACCTCGTGCTCGGGCAGATCACCCGGCGGTCGGTCTACTCCAGTCACCTCGCCTATTACCCCTACACCGACGGCCTGACCGGGCAGGCACGGATCGCCCTCACCGTGCCGCAGGGATGGATGGGCGTCAGTGCCGGGGTCCTTCAGGGCGTGGGAGACTCTCGGCGACCAGAGCCGGTTCGTCTACGACATCCCGTACCCCAGCGGCCTGCTGTTCTACCCGATGGCCGCCTATCCCTATGTCCTGCAGGAGACGGTCTACCAGGACCGGGTCCTGGTGGGCATCTACAGCTCGTCCGCCGACGCGGGCTCGCCAGGGAGAAGCTCCAGTTCCTCACGACGAAGGTCCTGCCGTTTCTGGAGGGCCTGATGGGGAACTATCCCCTTGCCGAATCTCCGGATCGTCGAGGTCTTCCCCAAAGAGGGCAACACCGGGCTGGCGGCCCGGGGGCTGGTGATGCTCTCCGAGAAGATGTGGTTCTCCGCTCCCATCGGGGACAAGTATGACTCGATTCCGGCCGTGGTGCTCGTCGATGAGTGCGCCCATCAATGGAACGCCTACCACGTCCAGTTCCCCAACTACCTGGCCGAAGGGATTTCGGAGTACACGGACAACCTTTTCATGGAGCGTTTCGTGGACAGCAACTGGATGGCCACGACGATAGCCGCGTACCGCAAGGCCTACACCAATATCGTCGATCTGATCGCCCGCCTGAAGCCCTTCAAGGACCGGGGACAGACCGTCGAGCAGGCCGCCCAGGCGCTGGGTCTGCCCCTCGACAACGGTCGACGCCATTCTGGCCGTACGCCTCGTGGGGCGAGCTGCCCATCTCCGACCCGCGCGTGTTCCCGACCCTCTACTTCCTCAAGGGCGCCCTGGCGCATCCACGCCCTGCGAACGCAGATCGGCGATGAGCAATTCTTCCAGGGCTTCAAGAAGCTCTTTGCCGTGGGCACCAGCGAACCCGTCACGCTCGACTACTATCGCCAGTGCTTCGAGTCCGTGCACGGGGCGTCGCTCGCGAATTTCTTCCAGCGCTGGTACAACGAGCCCGGCTTGCCCGACCCCTCCATAGCGACGCGGTAGGGGCAATCCCCCGTGGTTGCCCTCCTCCTGTGGTTGTCTTCCAAGATGGGCAGGCACGGGGGGGCCTGCCCCTACAAACCCGGGACGGACCACTCGACATGTCCTTCTTCCCGCCTCGTGCCCCAACAAGGCCCCATGCATGCCGAGATCCTCTTTATCGAAGGTAACTCTCCGCACCAACTCATAAGGCTTGCCGTAATAGGCAAGGCCATTGAAATCGGATGCTGTGCCGGGATATCATAGGACGTGTACTTGGCAGGAGCACAGGCTATGAGGTCGGATAGGAGATCGTGCCTCGGGAGAGAAGGACCGAATATGGACTCTCAGCCCTGGCTCGTTCGGCTGATCCTTCGGCCCCTGCTCGCGCCCGCCGGGCTCGCGCGAGCGCCCCGGGCCCGGCGACGGATGCTCCGCGCTGGCCACGCCGGCTTCACGCTCATCGAATTGCTGGTGGTCATCGCGATTTTGGCCCTCCTGATCGCGCTGTTGCTCCCGGCCCTGTCCCGCGCCAGGGGTCTCGCGGAAGCGCCGCCTGCCTGAGCAATCTGAGGCAACTCCAGACCTGCTGGCTGATGTATGCCAACGATCACGGCGGCACGCTGCCGCCCAACCTGTCAGTCTACGATCTGTCCACCGGTGAGCCGATCCCCGGACTGGATCTGCGGCTGACGTGGTGCGCCGGCAATGCTCAGCAGGACGTCAACACGATCAACATCGAGAGGGGGTACCTGTTCCCCTACAACCGCTCGACCGCGATCTATCATTGTCCGGCGGACAAGGCCCGCGTGGCCGGCTCGAATGTGCGCCACACGCGCAGCTACAACATGAGTCAATCCATCACCGGCATCAGCTTCGGCAACGTTCTCGGCCACCTCCCCACCTTTCAGACACTCATGCAAATCAGGAAGCCGGAACCTGCCCATCTGTTCGTCTTCATCGATGTGCACGAGGATCAGATCACGGATTCGCTCTTCGGGATTCCGGTGCCGGGCGACCCTCTGGATGGCATCTGGTTCGACCTGCCGGCCAACCGGCACAACGATGGATGCAATCTCTCCTTCGCCGACGGCCACGTCGAGCACTGGAAATGGGTCGTGCCGAAGGTCTTCCGCTCCCTGGGCCAGGCCGTCGAGCCGCAGGAGGAATGGCGCGACTACGACCGCCTCCGCGCCCACATCCGCAAGACCGTCGACAGATAGGCCGGCAAGGCCGCCCGCGGCGGCCCACCCTCCCGTCTCCTGCTCCTGACCCCGGATCCTCGTCAACGTATGGAGGGGACCTGCGAGAATGTCCGTTGAACATTGACCAGCATACCTGTACGATAACCAGGATCAGATGGCGACCGTTTTGCCCTGAGGTGTCCGTAGCGGATCTTACGCACTGTCAGAGGAGACGCCCGATGCATAAAGGACAATTGTCACGCCGTGCTTTTCTCAAGAGCAGCTCCTGGGCTGGGATGGGGGCCATCGCGAGCACCTGTGCCGCAGGCCGGCTGTCATCAGGGAAACCAGTCGATACCTCCAAGATCCTCAACTACAATGCGAAGATGCACTATCGCCGACTCGGCAAGACGGAGTTGGTACTGTCCGAGATTGGCATAGGTGGGCACTGGAAAGCGCCCTGGCAGGAGCACTCGCAGGGATGGTGGTGGGGCAAATTCATCGATGACAAAAATCCCGTCGTTCCGGAAAAGGTCGCGCAGAATAGACGCGAGGTGGTCAGTGTCTCCATTGATGCCGGCGTGAATCATCTGGATATCACCGGTTTGGCAGAGGCGATGGGGTTCGGAGCGGCCCTGGCGGGACGCCGGGATAAGATGATCGTGGCTGCGGATGACTACAAAATGTGCCCGCGGCATCCGCAGTACTGCAATGTAGCATCACAAATTGAGAACGTCGAAAACTGTCTCAAGGCCCTCGGCAGCGATTATATCGACATCTGGCGACCGCAGGCCAAGATGGACGGTACCAACACCGACGCAGATATTGACGTGATGATTGAAACGTTCGAAAGGCTGAAGAAGGCAGGAAAGGTCCGGCATCTGGGGGTGTCCTCGCATACGAGCAGTTGGCTGCAGCACGTGATCGAGAAGTATCCTCAGTTCGAGATGGTGATCTTTCCCTGTACGGCCAAGACGAAGTCCAAAACCCAACCGCCCGTGGGCGACAATGTGGAAATCCTGAATTCCCAGACGAACGGACGGGTTGACATCAGCCTTTTTGACGTAGTGCAAAAGCACGATGTGGGCGTCATAACCATCAAGCCCTTCTTCGGAGGCTCGCTGTTCCAGAGCCACAACCAGGTGAAAACCGGTGCCTGGGGCGTGGGGAGCAAGCTGGAAAACGACCTGGCGCGGCTGACTCTCCAGAGCATTCTTTCAAAAGAGGCCGTGACGGCGGTGATTCCGGGCGTGTCCACCGCCTACGAAGCGGAGAATGCCGTGCTGGCCTCCTATAGCCGACCTCTGCCGGTGACCGCGGCGGACAAAGTATGGCTGGAAGCGCAAACCCAGCAGCGCTGGGCTGATCTGCCCGATGAGTACGAATGGCTCGCGCCATTGGGAATACGTGTAGTCTGCGCGCCTATGTTCCTACCACGGGTAATACGGACGGTACAGGAGATCGAGGTGTGTTTCCGGATGGCATGTTCAAAACAGGCAATCGTACTGTTGGCGTTGGTTACCCTCATGCAGACCTTGGCGATCTGCGGGGGACAGGAGGATCAGGAGCGAACGAAAAGGCCGGCGCAAGCGGACGGTAACGCCCTGTGCTATACCTGTCACCTCGGGCTCCAGCACGAGCCCATCACGGCCCAGCACGCCGTGAAAGGAGTCACGTGCGTATCGTGTCACGGGCCATCTCTGGAGCACATGCACGATGAAATGCAGGTGACTAAACCTGACCGCCTCTTTGGCAGAGGGCGAAGTGAACGACATGTGCAGTGCGTGCCATGAGGGGCACACCGACGTCAGGAAGGTCGAAGCGTTTCGGGACGAGTGGCTGGGAAAGACACGGCCTAACGGCCGGGTGATTACCAAAACGTCGATCTGCACGGATTGTCATGGCACCCACAACTACATCATCGAATCCAGGCCAAGTGCGGCCACGGAATCACCGTGGATCCCTCTCTTCAATAGACGTGACCTGGCGGGATGGAAGGCTTCGGACGCCGCCGGCTGGTCCGTCAAGTCAGCGCGACTTACGGCCGTACCGGATCCGAGCCGGAAAGGCCCTTGCCTCGTGACGGAAAACGAGTACGCCGATTTTCAGCTCTCGATCACGTTTCGTGCCAATTGGCCGGTTCAGGCATGGGTGTCCCTGCGACAAGCAAAGGACACCTGCGGACCATCCGTTACGATAGGAGACTCCGGGATGTCGCTGGGGCGGCCGGGGAGCATCTGGCTGTCCGAGAAGGCACTGGCCCTGGCCAACCTCCGGGAGAACACCGTCGATCGTCCGGCCTGGAATACGCTGCTGATCGAAGCCCGGCAGAACCAGTATTCCACCTGGCTCAACGGCGAGGAAATCGGCCGTGTGCGCGTGGATGGACCGGCCCAGGGCAAGATTGCGGTCCAGCTGGCAGAGCACCCCGGGAACAAGGAGTCCTGGCTGCAGATCAGCGAGATCCAGATCAAGCGGTTGGAGAACCTGGTAGAGAAGAGGAACGAATCGACCTCGGGAGACGCACCGTGACGAACCTGCAAGTGCTGATCATCGTGGGCCTGCTCGCCGGGCCTGGTGGCGGGCAGTCTGTGGATCTCTTCAACGGCAAAGATCTGCGCGGCTGGGATGGGGATCCCGCCGTATGGACAGTAGAGGACGTGCGCCATTGTCGGACGCGTGGCAGAGGGGACGCAAGTGGCCGACCATACCTATCTCATCTGGCAGGGCGGCCCGGTTCGAGACTTTGAACTGTCCCTGCAGTTTCGTTCGGATGGGGGCAATTCCGGCGTGGATTACCGTGCCGGCAAGTTGCCAAAGGCAAGACCGGCAAAGACCTGAAGTGGACCATCCAGGGCTATCAGGCGGATATCGTGCCCAACTGGATGGGGAGTTTTTACAACTGGCAACGGGCCGGCTGCAGCCGGGTCAGTTCGCGATCGTGACCACGGCTCCCGGAGACAAGAGCGGACAGGTGACGAAGGTGTTTCCCTTGGCCGATGCGAATGCCGTCCGGAGCATCGGTTACTACCGGCCGGATCGGTGGAACGATTACACGATCACGGTCCGCGGCGAGCACGTGATTCATCGTATCAACGGGTTCCAGACCATTGAATTGATCGATGTGAGCGAATTGAAGAGAAGTGAAGGTCATCTCGGATTCCAGGTGCATGCGGGCAGCAAGAAGCAGGTTCACAGGTTCAAAGAGATTCGTCTGCAGCCCTTCCGTCACACCTTTGGGAGGCCGGTCCTCCTTCGCCAGGCCCCGCCTGCGACCGGCTTGGAGGTGCTGGAACCGGATAACGCCCCCCTGGCGGGTCCAGACGCTCTGGCCTTTGCCGTGCACACGCCCGCCGGCTCGCTGGTGCAAACGAAAGAACAATTGGCCGACGTCATCTTGCGTTTTCAATTCCGGCGGGATGCCAACGATCTGAGTGTCTGGCTGCGCGTCGGTGAGGGCCGCCGCCTGGGCGTCACCGGCATAGGCCGGTCTTCCGTCAGGATCGACCACCAAGGCGACTTGGGGTTGCGGTTGGTCGAGGTGGAGAAGATTTCCCCCACCCAAGAGCCCCATTTTGACACATCGTGGGATGATTGCGAGATCTCTCTGATCGGCGGTGAGTTCGACGTTAAGATCAACGGCCGGCTCCGCGCGAAGGCCGTCAATTGCGCTCACGCCCGTGGGACCATTGGTTTGGCGTCGAACGCCATGAAGATCGTGCGGAATGTCGTCCTGATACCCGTCCTGCCATAATGGGGTCAACGTTACCATGAAAATTCGGTTGCAGACACCGAAATTTCATGGTATGATTTGCGCATGGAAATCCTCCGCATCAAAGAGTTGGCAGTTCTTGAGGCCCGGCTCAAGGCTTTCAAGGTGGTGGCCATCCTGGGTCCGCGCCAGTGTGGAAAGACTACCTTGGCCCGCCAATTTGCCCGCTCCCAACCGCGCGAGAAGGTGACGTGGTTCGATCTGGAGAATCCGGCGGACGTGGCCAAGCTCGATCAGCCCATGATCGCCCTGGAGTCTCTGAGGGGAATTGTGATCCTGGACGAGATCCAGAGAAGGCCGGATCTTTTTCCGGTACTGCGTGTTCTGGTGGACAGGCCCGAATCGGCGCGATTCCTGATCCTCGGCAGCGCATCGCCCGATTTGCTGCGCCAAAGCTCGGAGACCCTGGCGGGTCGCATCACCTTCGTGGAGCTGGGGGGCTTCTCGCTCGACATCCTTCCCGCCGGCCAGATGCGCAAACTCTGGGTTCGCGGCGGTTTCCCCCCGGCCTACTTGGCGCGGTCGAATCAGCTCTCCTTTCAGTGGCGCCAGGACTTCATTACGACTTTTCTGGAGAGGGACGTTCCTAACCTGGGCATCCGGATTCCCTCGCCGCGCTTGCGGCGGTTCTGGATGATGCTCTCCCACTATCATGGCCAGGTCTTCAATTCAAGCGAGGTAGGCCGAAGCCTGATGGTCTCCGACACGACGGCCCGCCACTATCTCGACGTTCTGACCCAGACTTTCGTGGTGCGCCAGGTGCAGCCGTGGTTCTACAACACCCGCAAGCGCCTGGTCAAGCACCCCAAGATCTACATCCGGGACTCCGGGCTTCTGCATGCCCTCCTGGACGTGACGAGCTACGAAGACCTGCACTCCCACCCCCGTCTGGGCGCCTCCTGGGAGGGCTTTGCCCTGGAGCAGATCGTACAGCACCTGGGCCTGAGGGAGCAGGAGGTCTTCTTCTGGGGCGTTCACACGGGCGGAGAGCTCGATGTGGTCTTTCAACGCCGCGGCAGGCTCTCCGGCGTGGAGTTGAAGTATCAGGATGCACCCCGCATGACGCCCTCCATGCATGCGGCCCTGGAGGAATTGAGACTCGGTCATTTGTGGGTCGTCTACCCGGGCAAAGAATCCTACAGCCTCGCCAAGAACGTCCGCGTGATCCCCCTGACGGAATTAGCCCAAATCGAGGGGTAAGGAGATTCGCCCTTTGGGCTATCTTGGGGATTCCATCCCCAAACCCCTGGGCATTTGTCGCGTTGGGCCAATAGCATGAGAGAAAGGGGACCTCTTCAGTCAGTATTCATCGCTGTTTCTCTGTCATTTCCTCCCCACCAGAAATGTGAAAATGAAGGTCTGACTCCCTGTTCTTCCTGATGGTCTCGCCACGCAACGACGGGCTACGCACGGCTAATTGCTAATTTGAGGGCTGGCCCTGCGAAGCCCCCTGCGAAGCCCCCGGATCCCAGACCTGCCCCGCCGCTCAGTGCGCCCGGTATTGCATCATCCCCAGTTGGAGGCGCCTTGTTTACTTCTCGTCCAGCATAGATCAGAAGACTCCTCCTGAGCGCTTCTTTCGAATCGGGCCTCCAGAACTCGACCATCTGTAATTCGCGACGTTTGCGTGCGCCAGCATACTGGCTGAGGTCCAGCATATAGGCCTCAGATCCGCCCGACGTCCGCTTACTGTTACGCGGGAACGCACCAAGTGAATCAGCTTGAGATCGACAAGTTCATGGATGAGATCGACCTCCATGCCATGATGCTCCTTGTCCAATAGGAAGCAATTTCGTCGTTACGTTCCAGACAGAATTGGCGGAGCCGTCGGAACTCGTCTTCGAGAGGCGAGGTATCGTCCAACGTGTCTCGTTTGAACTCCTCTCGCTTTGCGGAATCATACTCGCCGCCGCCACATTAACATCTTCGGCACCAACCTTGTCACCCCGATGCCCGCCTCCCCGTTCGCGTGCTATGTCGACCGAACGGCGGAATATTGAGAGGAAGTCTCTTGCGACGCCACCACTAGAAATACAAGGCGGTCGAGGGCACCGTCAGTCAGGAACCCGCTGTACGAACCGACCCCTGCCGAAGCCGCGAAGTTGCTGAGGATTTTCGCCAAGAAGCTCTTGGCAAGCGTGTACTTCTCGAGCGTCAGATCAAGGTCAATCTCGTCAGCATCATCACCGAGTTTCACACCTGTTGGCGGATCGCCATGCACGTACCAACGAGTCCGATGACGGATCGTCCCTACTTTGAGCCACAGTGAATGGTCTTTTGCAATGCGGTGGAAGTAGTCGATCACCTTGGCTTGGTCGGCACGACGAATGTGGTAGAGGTCGTCGATGAAAAGGTACGCATCGCCCTCTGATATCTGGCCGAGCCTCCTGAACAGGTTTTGGTACTCGATGATGTGGCGATGCAGGAGGTCGATCTTGGAGCGCCGTAGTGTCTCCTCAGTCTCCTGTCTACGGGCCTCGCCCCGTTCATGGACGACAGACGCATTGACAGACGCGACACCGGAAACCACCCCAGCTGAGACGCTAGCTGTCTTCGTGGCGTTGGCCTCTGTTCCATTAGTCACACGGATTGCAGCGTCATCAGTGCGATGAAGCTCTGCCTTGAGCGTCTCGATCATTGAGCCCAAGTCGGCTGATAGCTGGCCCGCTTCAGCATGGTTGAAGGATGGACGCTGCGGTGCTGTCCCGAACAGCTTCTGCCAGAAGGAGGTGCGGGTGGCGGGATGGATCGCCGCTGAGTCCATCCATTTTCTGAACTCTTGCAGCGTCGAGATCAGAACACTGATCAGCACATCGGGATAGCTGTGGCCTTTGAATGCTTCCAGGTTGACATATGCGATTGGCCGTCTGTCAACGGTGAGATCGGCAGCAGCCTTCCGCAAGAGGCTTGACTTGCCGGAACCACGTCGTCCAAAGACTATATGATGACGCTTGCTCGTGGTACGCCGAAGTGTCCCCGGTGCGGGCTCCACGAAGTGCTTCACCCCTTCCTCTGTCGACCGAGCGGCCTCCTCTACCAGAGTCAGAAGTCTCACCATTTCAGAACTGTCGAGGACTCCGTTCATCTTCTGTACTCCTCATCTCTCGCCACCGTAGAGGACACGCAAGTGATCATGGTCGTCCTCATGTCGCTACGGCACGATCTTTTGCATACTCCCAACATCCGATCCTCACTTGCTCACGGCTGGAATCATAGCATGGCCGGCCGGACAGGTCAAGTGGGTGGAGAAAAGGAAAAGGGAATCGAGTCGGTTGTCGGTAGCCGGTAGTCTGGCCGGGGCGGAATCCGGGGTGACAATGCTGGCAGTTGTGGGCATGGGGCCTGCGAGGCCGCACGTTCTGCTGTCATGCTATTGGCCCAAAGCGCAAAATGCCGGGGGTCTGGGGGCGGAGCACCCAGGGGTTAGCGGAGCTTGACCGTCGCCAGAGCGAGGGCGGCGACGCGGCGGCCATCAGCCAGAAACGGACGATCACCTGCGGCTCGCTCCACAACCGGAATGTGAAAGTGAATGCCTGCCCCCCTATTCTCTGTCGTTCCCTCCACACCAGAAATGTGAAAGTGAATCCCTGACCCCCTGTTCCTGCTTCGAAAATGCACGCGCTCATTCCATCTTTGGCTTGGCTTTCTTGGCGACAGCCACTATAGCATCGAGCTTCTCCGTAACCTCTGCGTCCAACCTGTCCCTCGGACCAGGCCGGCGAGGACATGATAGTCGGATTTTCGCAATTGTAGAGGGAGTTCTAATTTCTTGAAGAAGAGCCTGAAGACCCGATCAAGTACCTCATCGCTTGCTTTGACATCGGGAGACCACGGGACGCTCTCATCTATTTCGAGAAGCCTGGTCACTTCCCCTATAGCTTCCCGCATTGCCTTCTCGCGTCGGTTAACCTCGGCCATGCCGAAGAGATCGTCGGGTAGGTCGTGCACGGCATAGGACAGGAGCACCTCCTCCATGCAGAAATAGTTCTCGATCTCCTTGCGACGCCACATGGTTTCATGGAGAGGCTCTGCGGATTGAAGCTCTTTGTCGAGACGGTCAAAGATAGCAATGCCAACCAGATCATTCTTTGCTTCGCGCAGTCCGTGGAAATGCTCCCTTGCCCTTTGAGGTAGATTTGTCTCAATGTACTTCACAAAGGGCCGCGCAAGAAAGTCCTTCGCCTCGTGGTCAAGCGATCTGGCGAACGTCTGAAGAATGGCAAGATCGGTGGCGTTTTCCAAATACAATATCCAGCCGACTTCTTCGGCTTGGTAGTATTGCTCGAAGCCGATGTCTCGCAAAGCCTTGAGGACTTGGCAGCCTCGATCATCAATGCGATGAGGTTCGCCAACGAAGGCGATAACGGTATCACGTCCGGCAGCCTCGTTGAGAACCACCTCGGAATGGCTCGCAGCAATGATCTGTGAGCCCTGCCGCTCCGCTAGCTGGATCAGGAGATTGTAGGTTTGGCGTTGTCGCAAGACCTCCAGGTGGGCGTCTGGTTCATCGAGAAGCAACACCGCTCCAGGGTTGCTGTAGATGTGGGCCAGTAAGAGCAACGTTTGCTGTAGCCCTCGGCCCGATGACGACAGATCAAGTGTATTATCGTGCTCATCGCTGTAGGACATAGTGATCTCGCTACGTTCCTCGATGTACTGCGGCGCCAGCAATCCTACGCCAAATAGGTTCTGATGTGCTCCAGGAGATCATCCCAGAGCCCTGTACCTTTTTCGTAGATTTGATAGCATAGATTGCGCAGTACCTGGGCGGTCTGCCCTTGACCAATGAGTACGGCAATCTCGCCCGGCTGTTTTACAAACTCGCGGTCCGCAAGACCCGACATCGGCGGAAGAAATGCGACCTGTGCCCTACTCGCTTCGTCTGGGACGGGCATTCGGGTGGTGCCGTCGCTGTCAAGACGAAGAGGGCGGCAATAGAACGATTCATCATTGGCGAAATCGAATTCGAGGCCGCATGACCAAGCCTTGTCGTGTGTAACTCCATCCACGATGATATCCACCCGGATGTTCTCTGTGTGTGGAACAGACTTGTCGCCCTTCATGCTGCGCAGAACGTTCCGAACGTGCAGATTGCGCCAGAGCAGGTTCGCACCCGGCACAGGAATGGAAACCAGGTCGCGTCGGTTGACAGTAACGCCCGGTCTTTTCTCTGGGATGGAAGCGACATTGCGGCGCGGGGGAGTAACGCCTGCCCTTCCCCCGGCCGAGGACTTGCCCTTCCGTTTCTCGTTCCAGCGTCTAAGGCCAATGTCCCAGAGGGCAAGTGCCTGCAGGACTGTCGTTTTTCCGGAATTATTGGGGCCGATCAGGACAACTGCTTTGCCGAGTTCGATGTCGGAATCTTCAAAACGCTTGAATTTGCGAATCCTAATGCGTGTCAACATGTGAGAACTTCCTTCCCAGCAGCATTCCTCGCGCCTCGGGCTTCCAGATGACCGACAACCATTACCATTTCCCTCTTTCAAACCGACGCAGCTTGCGTCTGGATCGAATCAAAGGTGTCCGATACCTTTTTCTGCGTCTTTCCCCTGCCGAGATTTTCGCCACAAGGGATCGTTCTTCAGCGATTGCTGTATTCGTTCCTCGATCTGTTCTGCGGTAAGGCCAGCATAGGCACGGGAGAGCTCTTCCCGGCGCTTTCGCATGAAGGCTACGGCATCAAATGTCTTCTTCTTCACGGCTTCACCATCATGGAACGACTTATCCTCAAGTCTACCGCCTTTTCCGCGCGTGGTGAAGAGGGCGTTCATTTTCGTGCAACAGTCCCAAACCCAAAACAGGCCGGTACTACAATTTTCTTTATTGCCGTCTGGACAAGGACTTACGGCGATTTTGGAGGGTGGCGAAATCCATTTTTCTGGACAGATTCCTGCAACACGGCCCCTATATAGAGGGAGCCTTCGGATCTATGATTGATGAATTATGATTTATGATTCGACAGAAGACAGCAGGAATTATATCTCGCGGGAGACGCAGGGACGCAGAGTTGGACACGCCTCGTGCCCCGCTTCGGGCAATGCGTTCCCTCTTGCTCCTCTCTGCGCCTCCGCGCTCTTGCGCGAGTCCTTTTGGGTTGCGGCCGGTGGCCGGCAGGGCCGGACGTGCTCTACCACCAGGGCGAATCGTGCGAAACAAAGCCAACCATGGGCGAGCTGGGGTATCTGGGGGACATGACGGCGGGGACGAACGAAGGGCAAATGCGCCAAACAAACCCAATTTTGGCCACGGCCAGGCGAAGGGCAAGTGGTTTACGGGAAAGGAGTTACGACCAATCGGACCTGCAAAGAGCACTGGAAAAACAAAGCCAATTCCCGGCCGGGCAGGGAGTGGGCAGGGGCCGGCACGGTCGATTGTGCGAAACGAACCCAATTTCCGGGCGGGCGGCCAGAAAGGAGGTGGATAGGGACAGGCGCTTGTGCCTTGCGAGGGGGTTAGCGGAGCTTGATCGTGGCCAGGGCCAGGGCGGCGAAGGCGGCGGCCATCAGCCAGAAGCGGACGACCACCTGCGGCTCGCTCCAGCCGGCCAGGTGGAAATGGTGGTGCAGGGGGGCGCAGCGGAAGAGGCGCTTGCCGTGGGTGTACTTGAAGTAGCCGACCTGCAGGACGACGCTCATCAGCTCGATCACGAAGACGCCGCCGATGATCAGCAGCAGGATCTCGTTGCGGGTGACCAGGGCGCCGTAGCCCATCGCGGCGCCGAGGGGCAGCGAGCCGGTGTCGCCCATGAAGGTCTGGGCCGGGTAGCAGTTGAACCACAGGAAGCCCAGGACCGCCCCGAGGATCGAGGCGTAGAAGATGCTCAGCTCGCCGGCCTCCGGGATGTGCGGCAGCAGCAGGTAGCTCGCCCAGGTCACCGGGGTCGTGCGCGACATCGGCCTCGGAGGCGACGTAGCAGAGGATCACGAGCACGAGGCTGACCATCGCGATGCAGCCGCCGGCCAGGCCGTCCATGCCGTCGGCGAGGTTGACCGCGTTGCTGGTCATCGTGATGTAGAAGATCGCGATCAGGATGAAGGTCCAGTTGGCCAGGGGCAGGCCGTTCTTGTAGAAGGGGACCCAGAGCAGCTTGCCGTCCAGGATGTCGGCGAAGTCGAAGAACAGGAACGAGGCGATCAGCACCGCCCCGGCGATCTGGAAGATGAGCTTCTCCCAGGCGAGCAGGCCGTTGCGGCCCCGCTGGCGGGCGGCGGCGGTCAGCTTGAGCCAGTCGTCCACGCCGCCCAGCACGCCGAACCACAGGAGCACGAAGATCGCCTTCTGGACGAAGGGATTGCTGAGCTTGGCCCACAGCAGGGTGGTCAGAATCGCCGAGGAGAGGATGATCAGGCCGCCCATCGTCGGGGTGTTGGCCTTCTCCTTGGTCAGCTCGTTGAGAGCGGCGTGGTAGAACTCCGGCCGGTCGCCGATCTTTTTCCGCATCAGCCAGCGGATGATTCTCGGACCGATCAGCAGCGAGATGGCCAGACTGGTCAGGATCGCCAGGACCGCGCGGAACAGGACGTACTGATACGCGTAGAAGTGCAGCGTATCGGAGAAGAAGCCGCTGAAGTGTTGAAGCAGATGGTAGATCATCCGTTCCCAATGGATGAATGACTGTTGAAGATGCCGATCAGTCATCCATCATCCAAAATCCTTAATCAATGTCTCCACCACCTGCTCCAATCGGGCCGTTCGCGACCCTTTCACCAGTATTATATCGTCTTTCTGAATGAATTCCTGCAAATGGTTGCAGGCGGAAAGCGTGTCGTCGAAGACTTCGCGTCTGGAGGTCGTGTCGGGCGGTCTGCGCGGGCCGCTCGGGCCGTAGTCCGGGGCGGTGCGCCGACCGTCACGAGCAGATCGACGCCGGCCTCGGCCACCGCCTGGCCCAATTCCGCGTGCAGGGCCTCGCGTCTGCGGGCCAAGCTCGGCCATTTCGCCGCAGATGAAGACCAGCCGGCGGCGTCGATTCGCGTCGCCGTCCGGGCGCAGATTGTGGAGCATCGCCAGGGCGTTCTTCATGGAGGCCGGATTGGCGTTGTAGCAGTCGTTGAGGACCGTCAAGGTTCCGATCTGCATGGCCTCCGCCCGCATGGAGACGGCTGGGCAGGTTGTCGAGGGCCTGGGCGAAGATCGTCGAGCGTCAGGCCGAACTGATCGCAGACGGCCCAGGCCGCCAGGGCGTTCTCGACATTGCCGGGGCCGGGCAGCGGCAGGCGGACCTGCGTCCCGCCGATGGTGAAGGTGCTGTGCAGGGCTTCACAGACGATGTTCTCGGCCCGGTAGTCGACGCCGGCGCGACTTGCCGAACGTGCGGAACGGCCTGCCGCCGCTCGCGGCAGGCGGCGACGAGCGGCTCGATATCGCCGTTGATGATCAGAGTGCCGTCCGTGCGACAGTCCTTCGGCGATCGAGAGCTTCTCGCGAACGATCGTGGCGAGGTCTCCAAAGCCCTCCAGGTGGGCCGGATGGGCGTTGGTCACGAGAGCCACGTCCGGCTGGGCGATCCGCGTCAGAGGCGCGATCTCGCCGGGATGGTTGGCCCCCAGCTCGGCGACCACGATCTGCGTCTGCGGCTCGGCGCCGAGCAGGGTCAGCGGCAGTCCGATATTGTTGTTGAAGCTCTTCTGCGCCTGGTGCACGCGAAAGCGCTGGCTCAGAACGTGGTGGACGATCTGCCGCGTGGTGGTCTTGCCGACCGACCCGGTGATGGCGACGACCTTGAACCCGTTCATCCGCCGATACGCGCGGGCGAGGTCCCCCAGTGCCTGGATCGTGTTCCGGACCCTCAGGACCGGCCCGTCAGCCGGCTCGAGGCCTCGATGGCTCGCTCGACGACGGCGCAGGCCGCCCCTTTGGCGAAGGCCTCGCGGACATAGTTGTGCCCATCGAAGTTCTCGCCGGCGATGGCGAAGAAGCAGTCGCCTTTCTGGATGGTTCGCGTGTCGGTGCTGACGCCGGTGACGCTCGTTTCGATGCCGGCGGCTGCTTCGGACCCCACGATCCGGGCCACCTCACTGATGGACAGAGTTCTCATCGGATTATGTCAAATCCCTTTTCTTCAGGACGATCTCTCTTGCTTGCTGGCCCAGGTGCCTCGTGCTACAATCTTACGGATGAAGGTGAGGGCGGTCATCAGGATGATAGAAGACGATGGCTGGTTTATCGTCAGAACAAAAGGTAGCCATCGCCAATTCAAGCATCGTGAAAAGGCGGGCTTGGTCACGATCGCAGGCAAGCTGAGCGATGATCTGGCCCCGGGCACGTTGAACAGCGTACTTAGACAGGCGGGTCTGAAATGAAATACTTGGTCATCATCGAGAAAACGAAGACAGGCTTTTCCGCCTTTTCGCCCGATCTGCCAGGTTGTGTCGCCACCGGTGCCACGAGGGAAGAGGCGGAGAAGAACATGAGGGAGGCCATAGCCTTTCACGTGGAGGGCCTGCATCAAGAAGGTTTGGAAGTGCCGCAGCCGCATAGTTCTTCGACCTATCTGGACGTTCCTGCGTGAGGCCGGCGGCGCGCGGCCGCGACTTGCCGGCGTGCTTCTACCGGGACCGGGTGCATTGTCGCTCCTTCAGGCATTGGCGGGCGATGTCCTTGTCGCTGAAGTCGAATTTCTTGTCGCCGATGATCTGGTAGGTCTCGTGGCCTTTGCCGGCCAGCAGGACGATGTCGTCCGGGTGAGCCGCCTCGATGGCCAGCTCGATGGCCTTCCTCCGATCCGGCTCGACGGTCAGTCTCTCCGAGCTTGGGTTCCGGAACCCGACCATGATATCATTGATGATCGCCTCGGGTTTCTCGGTCCTTGGGTTGTCGCTGGTGACGAAGATCACATCGGCCAGTCGCTCCACGACGGCGGCCATGCGCGGCCGCTTGGTCTTGTCCCGGTCGCCGCCGCAGCCGAAGACCGCGATCAGCCGGCCCCGGCACAGGGGCTTCAGCGTCGTCAGCACGTTCTGCAGGGCGTCGTCGGTGTGGGCGTAATCGACCAGGACGGCGAAGTCGCCATTGCTGCTGACCTTCTCCAATCGGCCGGGCACGCCCTTGAGAGACGACAGCCCGGCGGCGACGGTCTCGAGGTCCAGACCGGCGCCCAGGCACAGTCCGGCGGCCGCCAGGTGATTCGCCACGTTGTACCGGCCGAGCAGCGGCGTCTTGACGCGTGCTCTTCGGCCCGCCGTATTCGAGCGTGAACTTCGTCCCTTCGACGGTCATCGACTCGATGCGGGCGGTCAGATCGGCCGGCTCGTCGACCGCGTACCAGCAGACGCGGGCCTTCGTCGCCTGCGCGATCGACTCCGATTCGGGAACCTGCTTGTTCAGCACGGCGGTCGCATCGGGCGCCAGGGTCGTGAACAGCCGGGTCTTGGCGGCCAGGTAGTTCTCCTTCGTCTTGTGGTAGTCCAGATGGTCGCCCGTCAGGTTGGTGAAGGCCGCCGCCTTGAAGTTGACGCCCGCGAGCCGGTCCTGGGACAGGGCATGGCTGCTGGCCTCGATGACCATGTACTCGGCGCCGCCATCGACCATCTGGCGCTGGGCGTCGGCGATGGTGAGGCAGTCCGGCGTGGTCAAGGACGAGGAGGTCACGCCGGAGCCGGTATCGTAGACGACCGTGCCCATGAGTCCGCACTTGCTGCCGGCGGCCTCGACGCAGGAGCGGACCAGGAAGGTGATCGTGGTCTTGCCGTTGGTGCCTGTGACGGCCAGATTCGTAAGCTGGGCGCCGGGATTGCCCCGGGCGGCCTGGGCCAGCCGGCCCGCCGCGATGGCCGGATGCTCGACGGCAATGAACACCGGTTTGCCGGCCGGACCGGACACGTCCGGGATGCTCCGGTCGCGCTGGTGCACGATGTACTTCGCTCCGCCGGCCACCGCCTGGCCGATGAAGTCGTGCCCATCGCAGTTCGGGCCGCGGATCGCGACGAAAACATCGCCCGCCCGCACGCGCCGCGAGTCGATCTGGACCGCCGTCTGCCGGTCCAAAGAAACGAACGTCAGCAATTCATCCAATGTCATGATTCAGCATCCTGCGCGGGATCGCGCCAATAGGCCCCACCGTTCGTAAGCTCCGTATTCTACGCGGGATAACGTTGTGGTGCAACCGCTACGAGCCATGTATCGTATGGACATCATTATCGGCACTTTGGGCGATTTGCGATGAATAAGAGAGACTCGGCGCTTATAATGGCGGGCCGATCGAAGAAGAAGGACGATTCATGGATGGCACGCTTTGGACGTGGAAGGAATCATTCGATGATGGGACGAAAACGCTTCGTTGCTCTGTGCCTGCTGGTCGTGATTTGTGCGCCGGCCTTCGCCGCGACGGAGACGGAGTATCTGGCGGTCTTCATGGACGGCAAGAAGATCGGCCACGCGGTTCACACGCGGGCCGAGACGGGCGGCGAGGTCACGACGAGCGACGACGTGACCATGACGATCAGCCGGCTGGGCATCCCGGTCACGATCAAGACGACGGAAACGAGCGTCGAGACGACCGCCGGCAAGCCGCTGCGCTTTGAGTCGGTGCAGCAGTTGGGGGCCATGACGATGAAGGTCGCCGGGACGGTCAACGCCAACGGCGTCGTCGACGTGGTAAGCTCCTCGCTGGGAGCGGAGCAGAAGAGCACGATACCGTGGCCGGCCGGAGCCGTCATGGCCGAGGGGCTGCGCCTGGTGTCGCTCCAGAAGGGCCTCAAGCCCGGCGTGGAGTACACGGTGGACGTCTTCTACGCGGGCCTCATGCAGGTGGTGAAGGCGAAGGTGACCGTCGGCCAGAAGAAGCCGGTGGACCTGCTCGGCCGCGTCGTGAAGCTGACGGAGGTGACGACCACGCTGAATATGCCGGGGGCCGGGCAGATTACGAGCACGACGTTCGTGGACGACGAGATGCAGGCCCTCAAGAGCGTCGTACCGATCGCCGGGATGTCGGTCGAGATGATCGATTGCCCGAAGGAGTTCGCGTTGGGCAACAACGACGTGGTGGAGATGATCGACAAGATGTTCGTCAAGAGCCCCGAGCCGATCCAGGACGTGGGCTCCGCCTCGTCCATCACGTATACGCTGAATCCGGGCAAGACCGCCGATCTGATGATCCCTTCGACCGACAATCAGACGGCCCAGCGCCTGCCCGACGGCCGGATCCTGCTGGTGATCAAGCCTGCCACCGTCGCGGCGGGGGGCACGTTCCCCTACAAGGGCAACGATCCGAAGCTGCTCGAAGCCGTCAAGCCGACCCGATTCCTGCAGAGCGACGACAAGCGAGATCGTGGACCTGGCCCGCAAGGCGGTGGGCGACGCGAAGGACGCGGCCCAGGCGGCCCGGCGGATCGAGTCGTTCGTCGCCCGGTACATCGACAACAAGAGCATGTCCGTCGGCTACGCCTCGGCCGCCGAGGTGGTCGAGAGCCGCCAGGGCGACTGCTCGGAGTTCGCCGTGCTGACGGCGGCTCTGTGCCGGGCCGTCGGCATTCCCGCCCAGGTCGTCGTCGGCGTCGCGTACGTGAGCGAATTCGGCGGCCTGCAGGGCTTCGGCGGCCACGCCTGGACGCAGGCCTACGTCGGCGCCGATGAGCGGGGGCAGGGCGGCAAATGGATCGGCCTGGACGCCGCCTTCAAGAGCAGCGGTCGCGGCGGCTACGACCCCGGCCACATCGCCTTGGCCGTCGGCAACGGCGACCCCGGCGACTTCTTCAACATGGCCACCGCCCTCGGCCAGTTCAAGATCGAGAAGATCACCCTTCAGAAGTCTGAGTGACAGGACTGCTGCTCAACGAAGCTCATTCCACGGGGATACAAGCTGATGCGCGTCGATCGTCGCGATTGCCTTGCACGCCCGCCGTGAAGTATAATGAAATGGTCATGGACATGTGTGCATGCGATGACAACGTTGGATCTCTTGTGGACGCCACAAACGACCTTGATCTTGGCGGGCCGGACAGCGAGGCGTCACACATGGTGAGCCAACCCCGCGAGGGTCGTGAGACAATGCAACTGCGAGAGGTAGACATAACTCCAAAAGTCGCTGAGTGGGCACGCATATCTGCGGGCTTTAGTAAGGAAGAAGCTGCTGTCAGGATTGGCCGACCCGAGGAGGAGATCGCTGCGTGGGAATCGGGCGAACTCAAGCCAAGCATGGCTCAGATTCGCAAGGCCTGTGAAGTGTACAAACGCCCACTTGCGGCGTTCTTTCTGCCCGAACCGCCGCAGGATTTCGCGATGCTGCGCGACTTCAGAAGGTTGCCAGCCGACATGCCGAAGGAGTACAGCCCAAATCTGAGGTTCCTCGTACGGCAAACCCGTACGAGGCAGGAATGGCTGAGCGACTTCCTTCAGTCAGATAACCATCCGCCTCTGGAATTCGTCGGCTCAGCGCGGTCCTCTGATAATTCGGTGAGATTGGCTGCGCAGGATACGTCGAGACGATCGGCATTGCCCCTGATGAAATCCGCGACTGCAGAACACGCGAAGATGCCCTTGAGCTCTGGATGTCTCGTTCGGAAGCCAAGGGCATATTGGTCTTTCGAGCAGGGAACTTGCGCTGGGAGAAGATAGAGGTCATTGAAGCCAGAGGCTTCGCCCTCTCTGACCCAGCATGCGCCTTTCATCTTCCTGAACGCGCAGGACGCCAAGGCCGCCCAGGTTTTCACCCTGGCTCATGAATTGGTTCACCTTTGGCTGGATGAGTCGGGTGTGTCAAACCTCCGTACTGCTGCGAGACCCACTACGGAAACAGACGTAATTGAAGTCTTCTGCAACAGAGTGGCGGCAGAGGTACTGGTTCCACAAAACGCTTTCCAGGAGCGTTGGAAACGGGGAGATAGTAACGCAGCACTGGAAGAACGCATCGAGTTGCAGTCAAGGTACTTCAAGGTCAGTGAGTGGGTAATCGCGCGCGACTGTTGGATTGGGGACAGATCTTCCAAGTCAAAATATGACGAATTGACGCAGGATTATGACAAGCAATGGCAGGAGGTAAGGGCACGAGACAAGGAACGCCAAGTCGAGGCTGAGGGTGGCCCAAGTTTCTACCGTTTGAAGCTCATGAACAACGGCAATGCCTTCTCGAGAGTGGTGCTCAGCGCCTATGAGAGCGGTAGCGTCTCAGGACGTGATGCTTCGTCTCTGCTTGGCGTCAAACTCGACAAGATGGAAAACCTTGCCGAAATGCTTGGGATCCCCGTCGGTTGGCGGAGGGGCCATTGATGAAGTTCTGCCTCGATACGAATGTTCTCGTCCAAGCCTGGAACAAATACTACGCAATCGACTTCGCCGAACCTGATTGGGCTAAGCTCGATGAGTTGGCACAGACTGGCATTGTCTTTGCTACGGAGGAAGTGAAACGCGAAATCTGGAAGACAGACGATAGCCTCAAATCCTGGTTGGAGCCAAGAGAACACTTTTTCAAGCCCATTGATGGCACAGTTATTGAATGTCCTCAAACCATCTACAGAGACGAGAGGAATCGCCGTCTTGTCGATAGCAGCAAATTTCGATCTGTCGCTGACCCGTGGGTAATCGCACACGCGATGGCAGAGAAGGCGGTTGTTGTTACCAAGGAGAACTACGAAACCAACCCCACCAAACGTGTCAAGATCCCAAACGTTTGCGAAGCACTGGGAATAGAATGCATAGACGACTTCGAATTGATTCGACGGTTGAACCTGCGGTTCAGACTCTGATTTGGATCAGTGGGCACCGGCCCAACAGATTCTATTCGAACTGAATGTCGGTCGTGATGAACTCGACGCTGGTGTTGCCGTTGTAGTGGTTGAGCTGGGCCTCGTAGGCGATGTTGAAGTACTCGTTGTCGAGCAGCTTCTTTTCGAGATGGCCCATGCGAAAGCCGACGCAGCGAATGGTCGCGGTGTTGTCGGTGATGGCGAATTGCAGGTGGTCGCCCTTGGTGCCGACCCGGCGCGGGGCGGCGATCAGCCGGACACCCTTGGTGGCGAAGACGGGCTTGGGATTGCCCTGCCCAAACGGCCCGAGCAAGCTCAAGCTGGTTGACCGTCTCTTGTGTGAACTGCCGCAGGGGTACGAGGGCATCGATGTCCAACCGCGCGACGACGTCCTCCTCCTGCAGATGATCCGCCGCATAAGCCTCGAAATCTGTGGCGAAGGGCTCGATCTTGTCCGGATGAATGGTCAGGCCCGCCGCCATTTTGTGGCCGCCAAAGCTCGCCAGGTGCGAGGAGCACGCCTGGATCGCCGACAGCATGCAGAAGCCCTCGATCGAACGGGCGGAGCCCTGCGCGGTGCCGTTCTCGCCCGGCGAGGCATTGATCATGATGGTGGGGCGGTAGTACTTGTCGACCAGCCGGGACGCGACGATGCCCAGAACGCCCGTGTGCCAGCCCTCGGCGGCCAGGACGATGCTCCTGCGGTCGGGGTGGCTCAGTCCGCGCTCCAGGATCAGATCGCACGCGTGCTTGAGGATCTTCCGCTCGCACTGCTGCCGCTGGACGTTCTGTTCCTTCAAGTACTCCGCGATCTGCGTGGCCCGCATCTCGCTGGTGCTCGTCAACAGCTCGACGGCCAGGCGCGCGTGTCCCATCCGACCGGCGGCGTTGAGCACCGGCGCCAAGCCGAAAACCGATGGCGATAGCTGTCGACGCCCTGGCCGGCCAGTCCCGTCGATTGGATCAACGCCCGCAGGCCGCAGAGCTTGCTCTCCGGCAGGGCCTGCAGGCCGAATCTCGTCAGCACGCGGTTCTCGCCCCGCAGATCGACCACGTCGGCGACCGTTCCAATGGCCGCGAGGCTGGTCGCGTTGAGCATGAACTGGCGCAGCTTCGTGTCCAGCCGCTGGCCGCTGCTGAATTGTTCTGCGACCGCCCAGGCCAGCTTGTATGCCACCAAGGCCCCGGCCGATTCCTGGTTGGGATAGGATGCCTCCAGCGCCCGGATGCACGATGGCGATGGCATTCGGCAGGGCGTCACCGGGCTGGTGATGGTCGGTGACGATCAGATCGACGCCGAGCTCGCGGGCCAACGTCGGCGGCCTCGAACGCCGCGATGCCGCAATCGACGGTGATCAGCAGGCGCGTGCCCGCCTCGGCCAAGGAACGGACCGCCTCACTGTTGAGTCCGTAGCCCTCCTCGATGCGGTGGGGAATGTAATAATCGACCTGCGCCCCGAGCAGCGTCAAAAGCTCCCAGAGGATCGAGACGCCCGTGATGCCGTCGACGTCGTAATCGCCGTAGACGGTGATCTTCTCCTTCTTCTCGATGGCGTCGCGCAAGCGGATGGCGGCCGGCTCGATTCCCGGCATCTGGGCGGGCCGGATCAGCTCGGTCAGCTTGGGTTGCAGGAAGACGTTGCCTTGAGCGGCTTCGGTGATCCCGCGATTGAGAAGAACCTGCGCCACCAGCGGCGCGATCCGCAAAGCCCTGGCCAGCGACTCCACGCGCTCGTCGGCGGGCGCCACCACCCAGGAGTTCTTTTGCGTCCCTGCCGCTACGGGCATCTTTTCACTGCGTCCCATGCGTACGTCCGGAAATCCATCCTAAAGTCTCTCTTATAGCAGAGACCTGCCCGGCAACGCAAGGGTGGCGTCCGACAATCAGCACTTTTACGTTGAGACCGTGTGTTATGGTTTCCGGTTGGGAGCTTGTCATCCTGAGCCGCAGGCGAAGGATCTGGCCGGCGAATGCAAGGTTTCTTCAGGTCGCGGCCCAGATCCTTCACTCCGCTGCGCTGCGTTCAGGATGACAGGAAGCGGGGCAGCAACGTCAAAGCAGACGGCAGGGTGGCAACGGCAAGCGGAGTCTTCGGAGCTTGCCGATGGTGTAGAGGCGTATGGACGAGCCATCGGCAAGCTGCCCTTGCCGGTGCCACCCGTGATCGTTCTACTTCACCTCGGGCAAGGTTTGTCGCGCGAGGGCGTTGGCGTCGCCCAGGTCCTTGCTGTAGGGCTTCAGGCGGAAGCGGTAGCTGTACGCCTTGGTCGGCAGCGTGTACTCCGGGTGCGGGCGGGCGCCCCAACTGTCGTCGCCGCCGACGCCCATCTGCCGGTAGTCGAGGTTCAGCGTGACGAAGTCCCGGCGCGGCAGTTCATTGAGGTGCATCGCCTTCTCCAGGTCTTCCATGCTGAAGGGCCAGACGCTGATGCTGAGCAAAGGCATGCCGACGGCCAGCAAACCCGTGCCGTCCTTGTCGGCCAGTGTCAGCCAGCGAACCTCGGTGCGGTTGCCGTTCTCCTGCGGCCGCGTGTAGACGTGAATCAGCTCTTCGACCGAGCTCGAGTAGAGTCCGACGGCGGACCCGGTGTGGCGGTCCCAGTAGTTCTCGTAGGGCCCCCGGCCCAGATAGGCTGCCGCTGCATAGCGGCCGGGGATGGCCATCTGCATACCGACACGAGGCAGCTCCGGCAGGTTGCCGGCGCCGGGCTCCAGGGCAGCCTCCACGACGAGGTCGCCGCTGCCGTAGATGTTATAGGTGGTGCGGTACTTGGTGTTCGTGCCGATCGGCAGCGCGGCCTCGACCGTAATGCGGACCAGTTGCGGCGCGACTTGCTCGGCCTTCACGGACTGCACCTTCCTTTCCGCACCGGCCTTGCGCCAGGCGCCGAGACGCTTGACCATGCCGTTGCCATCGTCATTGTCGATGGGGGCCCGCCAGAAATTCGGGACCAGGGGGCTGCGGATCAGCTCGGTTCCCTGGAACACGAGACTCTCCAATGCCCCGCTGCTCTTTCCCACGGTTGCCGTAAAGCCCGTGCCGCTGACGAGGCAGGCGTCCGCTTCCTGGCGGAGCTTCACAGGCGGCATCTGAGCCAGGGCGAGGGCCGTCGCCGCCGGGACCTCGAACGGGATTTGGAATTGGTCCCAGGCCACGACGTGGCCGCGGGGCCCAGGGCGCATCGTCGGCGAGCGTGAACGTCACTTTGAGCCAGTATTCCGCGCCGGCTTTCAACTCGGGCTGGCGGAAGGGAATCTCGATCTTCTGCGTCTGCTTGGGTGCGAGGGTCAGCTTCGCCAGCTTGCCCTCCTGCACCACGGTGCCGTCGCAGGTCAACTCCCACGCGCCGTCGACGAAATCGAGGCGGCGGAAGTCGTATTCGTTCTCGACCGTGAACGTGCCCGCCCGCAGATCGACCGGCGTGACGTGAATCCGCTGATAGACCTTCTTGACCTCGCGGAGCGAAGGATTGGGCTTGCGGTCGGGCTGCGTCAGGCCGTTGCAGCAGAAGTTGTCGTCGTTCGGGACATCGCCGAAGTCGCCGCCGTAGGCCCAGAAGAACGTCTTGCCGTCGGGAGACTTCTTGCGAATGCCCTGATCGACCCAGTCCCAGATGAAGGCCCCGATCAGGCGCTTGTGGGCGCGGATCGCCTCCCAGTACTCGGGGAGGTTGCCGACGGAATTGCCCATCGCGTGCGCGTACTCGCACAGGACCATCGGCCGCGGGTCGTTGTTGGTCGCCAGGCGAATGATCCCCGGGATCCTCTCATACATCCGGCTGATGACATCGACGTAGGGGTAATCGGGATTTCCCGCCGCACCTTCGTAATGGACCGGGCGGGTCGGGTCGTAATCGTGAATCCAGGCGGCCATCGCGGCGTGATTCGGGCCGCAGCCGCTCTCATTGCCCAGCGACCACCAGACGACCGAGGGATGGTTCTTGTCCCGCTCGACCATGCGGATCGCCCGCTCCAGGAAGGCCGTGTGCCAGACGGGGAGATTCGAGAGCAGGCCGCCGACGCCGTGCGTTTCGAGGTTGGCCTCGTCCATCAGGTAGATGCCGTACTGGTCGCACAGGTCGTACCAGTGCGGGTCATTGGGATAGTGCGCCGTCCGCACGGCGTTGATGTTGTTGCTCTTCATCAGCTTGATGTCTTCGATCATCCGGCTGACCGGGACCGCCCGCGCGAAATCGGGGTCGTGCTCGTGGCGGTTGACGCCGAAGAACCGGATGGATTTGCCGTTGACGCAGAACTGTCCCTCCTTGATCTCGACTTTGCGGAACCCGATCCGGCAGCTTTGGGCCTCGATGATCTTGCCCGAGGAATCATTCAGGGTCAGGACAAGTGTGTAGAGATTGGGCGTCTCGTCGGACCACTTCTTGACGTTTGGCACCGTCGCCTGCATGAGTGCGAACCGGACATTGTCCCGCTGCGGGTACTGCTCGTTAAGGATCCTCTGAACGTTGATGCTCAGCGGCTGGGAGAGCACAGCCTTCTTATCGCCGTCATAAAGCTGGGCCTGGACCGTCCAGCCTTTGACTTGGGCACCCTCCTGGTACAGGGCCAGCTTCGGGCGGATCATCAGGACACCATCCTGGTACTGGTCGTCGAGGGTGGCCCGGACGAAGAAATCGCGAATGTGCTCCGAAGGCGTCGAGAACAGGCAGACGTTGCGCTGGATGCCGCTGAAGCGAATGAAGTCCTGGTCTTCCAGGTAACTGCCGTCACACCAGCGATAGACCTCGACGGCGATGATGTTCTTGCCCTTCTGCAGGTACGGCGTGATGTTGAACTCGGCCGGCGTCATGCTGTCCTCGCTGTAGCCGACCATTTGGCCGTTGATCCAGACGTAGAATGCGCTCTGCACCCCGTCAAAGTGGAGGAACGTCTCCCGGCCGGTCCAGGAGTCCGGAATCGTAAATTCCCGCCGGTACGAGCCAACGGGGTTGTAGTCGTGCGCGATGTACGGCGGATTCGTCGGGTGCGGGTAGCGGATGTTCAGGTAGATCGCGTGGTCATAGCCGTGCATCTCCCAGTTCGAGGGCACGGGGATCTCGGCCCAGCCGCTCACATCGAAGTCCGGCTTGTAGAAGTCCTTCGGCCGGTCGTCGGGCGTGCGGACACAGTTGAATTTCCATTGCCCGTTGAGCGATTGAAAGAAAGGCGAGGCCTCGCGCTCGCACGCCAGCGCCGTCTCGATATCGGGATATGGCATGAGCGTGCAATGGGCCGGCTCCTTGTTGCGGCCGACGACCTCGGGGTTCTCCCAATCGTTCACGGGTGACCCGCCATCCGCCCGCAGCACGGGCATCGGAACAATGAACACGGCGAGGACCATCAGCCATTTCGCAATCACGTTCGACATGTCCTTTACCTCCAAATGACCCGACTCGCGCAAGCGGTCGCACCCTAGAGTCTCAGGTCCTGAGGGCTCTGCCCCCAGACCCCCAGCATTTTTCGCCTTAAGCCAATAGCACGATGTCAGAACGTGACAACGGCCCGGCCGAAAGCCTGGCGCTATCATGCGGATTCGGAGAAATCCCCGCGTTACGGACGCTGTCATCCTTCGGCTGCGCTCAGGATGACAATGGCAGCGCACGAAGTAACCCTAATCCGTATCACACGGCATGTACTCTACGCGTTTGTCCCTGAGAAAGCAATGCCGGCGGGTGACACGCCCAAGCGCAGCGGCCCTCCTGAGGCACGAAGGATTGAGCGCGTCTCCTTGGGCCGCGCCATGGAAGCACGGTCAAACGAGTTTGGCCGTGCCACCCGAAGCGTGGAGCGTCGCGTGAGACGCTTCCAAGACGCTCAGCCACGAGGAGGTTTCTGTGCGATCAGTCGGTTTGCCGATAATCTACGCGCGCCAGCGGACCATGGTGGTGCGGCCGTCCCGTTTGGGGTTGCCGCCGACGGCGTGCAGAATGAACTCGCCGCCCGCGCGGGTCAAGCGGGCCTCGACCCAGCCGACCGGCTGCGCACCGGTGAAATTGTACCCGACGGCCGGGAGGTTGATGAGTTTGATACCGTCCGATTCGAGGATCTCGTACTTGTGGGAATGCCCGTACACGACCGCCTTGACCTTCTTGCAGGGCGTGAGGATGTCGAACAACCTCCGGTTGTCCAGCAGGTCGGCCCGGGGCGTGTGGTGGAGGAACACGATCGTGGGCGTGTCGTCGCAGACGTGGAGGTAGGTCTCCAGCCAGGTGCGCTGCTCGCGGCCGATCATCCCGCCAAAAACGTTGGTGTACAGCAGCGAGTCGAGGATGATCATGCGGACCGGACCGGCCATCGCCGTGACGATGTGCTTGTCCTTGACGGCCTCCCCGGTGTCGTCGGAGGTCTCAAAGGCCGTCACGAAATCGCGGCGGTTGTCGTGGTTGCCGACGCCCAGGTAGATCGGCCGCTTTTCGGCGATGGGCGTCAGCATCGACCGGACGCTGTCATAGGCCTCGAGGCCGCCTTTTGACCGCGAGAGGTCCCCCGTGATGACCAGACCGTCCGGCAGGTTGGAGTTGATCTGACTGAGGACCGCCTGGAAGTTGCGGTGCGGATAGAAGCCCCGGAAACGGTTGTCCGGATCGGCAGCGATGTGCGTGTCGGACAGCCAGGCCCAGCGGACCATGTCCTTGCGGTCTTTGATATTTTCCGCCCGGCCGGGGCGCGGTTTCATGGCCACCACACCGCCCGCGAGGGCCAATCCCAAGGAAAGAAACTGGCGTCGGTTTACCTGCCGCTGCGATCCATCGGACATAGCATGCTGCCTTTCGGAATTCACGTGCCAATAAGAATAGGGCAAGAGCGTCTGGTGACGCAAGCCCCCCAGTAAAATCGTCCGGACGTCAGACGACCTTTACGACTACCCCCAAGTGAAGGCGCGACCGCACCTGCGCGGACGGAAGACGTCGCCCCGCGGCATCCGCAGGAGCATCCCATCCGGCCTTCATGCCACCTTTCTACCAGAATGGTCGGCGTTTTGCAACGTTTCTGTCCAGGGACAGGACGAATTTTGTGGAAAAATTTTGGGCCCCGGCGGATTACGTCCGCCAGAGACAGGTGTGGGTGTGTCCATCCAGCGTGCGGTCACCCTCGAGGGCGTGGAGAGTGAATTCGCCGCCCCGCGCCGTCAGTTTGGCGTCCACCCAGCCGACCGGTGCGCCGGACCAGATGGTATAGCCCGTCGACGGCAGATTGATCAGATGGATGCCGGCCACCTCGGAATGTCCGTACTGGTGAGAATGACCGTACACGACGGCTTTGATCTTGCTCTGGGGTTTGATGATCTCGAACAGCCGCCGCCGGTCGAGCAGGTCGCCGTGGGGCGTGTGATGGAGGAACAGGATGGTGGGCCGGTCGTCGCACGACTGCAGGACCTTCTCCAGCCACGTCCGCTGGGAGTCGCCGAGCCTTCCCAAGAGCCCGTTGACTTTCAGAAGCGTGTCGAGGACGATCATCCGAACCGGGCCGGCCTGAGCCAGGGTGACGTGCTTGTTCTCCAGGGTTCCGGGATGGTCGCAAATGTCTCCAAACGTCCGAAAGAAGCCGCCGCGATCGTCGTGATTGCCCAGACCAAGGTAGATGGGGCGCCGGGCGATCGGCGTCAGCAGCGTTCGGAGGTTCTGGTAGTCCTCGGTCTTGCCTTTGAGCCGGGCCAGGTCGCCGGCGATGACAAGCCCGTCCGGCGGATCACAGGCGATCCGAGCGATGACCTCCTGCAGGTTGCGGTACGGATAGAAGCTGCGGTAGTGGTCTTGCGGATCGGCGGCAACGTGCGTGTCGGAAAGCAGCGCCCAGCGCGTAACCTCCGGATCGCCGGCCGGCGCGGGCCGCGCGCGTGACTCCTTCGCCCCGGCTCGGTCCGGTCCCAGCGTCCAGGCACAGGCCGCCAGTGCCAAACCGCCTTGGAGAAACTGCCGCCGGCTCAAGGGGGACCGAGGAACACCGGACATAGCGCACCCTCCTTCCACTTCTTGTCAGCCACTGGCACCGGAGGATCGCGGCGACCGAGGCTCGGATCCGCCCGGCAAGACATACACGGCGTTGCGACGTCGTGGGTGCCGCTGTTGTCAGAAATGATAGGGTGCGGCCTGCCGGCCGGGAATAGGCATTTTCCTGAACCGGGGCGACTACGAACGCCAGGCGAGCGTTTGGGTGTACCCGTCTTTCTCGGGGTCGCCACCGATGGCATGCAGGGTGAATTCGCCGCCGTCTTGCATCAGCCTGGCTTCCACCCAGCCGACGGGCTGACGGCGGGCCAGGTTGTATCCGGTCGCCGGCAGGTTGATCAGGTGGATGCCCGCGACCTCGGAGTAGCCATACCGGTGGGAGTGCCCGTACACGACGGCCTTGATCTTCGGGACCGGTTTGATGATCTCCAACAGCCGGCGCATGTCCAGCAGTTGGAAGTTGAGCGTGTGATGAAGGAACAGGATCGTGGGCCGGTCGTCGCAGGTTTGCAGGACGGTCTCCAGCCAGGTGCGCTGCTGCGGGCCGAGCTTGCCCGTCATCCAGTTGACGTTGAGAAGGCTGTCGAGCACGATCAAGCGGACCGGGCCCATCTCGGTCGTCACGACATGTTTATTCTCGACGACCCCGTCGTCATCATAGCCGGCGCCGAACGCGCGGAAGAAATCGCCCCGGTCGTCGTGATTGCCCAGGCCGAGGTGAATCGGGCATTGTTCCGCCAGGGGGCTCAGCAGGGTCTTGAGGTTCTCGTACGCGTCAATCTGGCCCCGCAGACGGGCCAGATCGCCGGTGATGACGACTCCGTCCGGCAGGTCATCGGCGATCTGCGCGGTCACCTCCCGCAAGTTCCGATAGGGATAGAAGCCGCGATAGTGATTTCCCGGATCGCCGGCGATATGCGTATCGGACAGCAGCGCCCAGCGCGTGCACTCCGGATCGCACGAGAGCGGCATTTCGGGCGGCTTGACGTCGAGCGGCTCATCCGCCCGGACCCCGTGCGGGCCGAGCGTCCAGGCCGCCAGGGCCAGACCGCCCCGCAAAAGCTGCCGCCGGCTCAGTGCACCCTGAGGAATATCGGACATAGAACGTCGTCTTTCCACCCCTGTTCACCCTCGTCCGGGAGAACGGTCCCTGCGCGGACTCACGTCTCCCACTAAAACATAAATAACAGTTGGGGGTGGTGCGCGGACGTCAGCAGAAATGTTTTTTTTGCGCGGGGTGGACTACGAGCGCCAACGGAGCTGTTGGGCGCGTCCATCCTGGTCGTTCTTGCCGCCGATGGCGTGCAGGACGAACGCGCCGCCTGCGCGTCCCAAGCGTGCCTCGACCCAGCCGACCGGCTGCGCGTCGCCAAAATTGAACGCCACGGCGGGCAGGTTGATCAGATGGATGCCTTCGAAGTCCGAAAAACCGTATTCGTGCGAGTGCCCGTAGACAATGGCTTTGACCTTGGTGACGGGTTGGATGATCTCGAACAGCCGCGGGAGGTCCTGTAAGTCGCCGTCCTCGTCGCGCAGCGAATGATGAAAGAACAGGATCACCGGCTTATCGTCGCAGGTGGGCAGGTAGCGTTGCAGCCAGGTGCGCTGCGCTTTGCCCAGCAGTCCCATGGTCTCGTTCGTGGCGACGAGGGAATCGAGAAGGATGAAGCGCACCGGGCCCGCGTCCACCGTCACGATGTGTTTGCCCTTGACCGCCCGCCGCTGGCCCGCCGGGCTTTCGAACACGTCCAGGAAATGGTCGCGATCATCATGATTGCCGAGGGCCACATAGATCGGCCGTTGACCAACGAGGGGAAGCAGCAGCTTCCGGAAATTCTCGTAATCTTCCATCTGGCCCGTCAGCCGGGCGATGTCGCCGGTGACGACCAGGCCTTCCGGCAGGTCCGAGGCGATCTGGGTGAACGCCTTCTGCAGATTCCGATAGGGATAGAAGCCCCGGTACTTGTCCTCGGGATCGCCGGCGATGTGCGTGTCCGAAAGAAAGGCCCAGCGGGTGAACTGGTTGGCCGAACGCGATCCTTCCGGCCCGGCATCTTCCTTCTTTTCGTCCCGCGCCGCACTCCACCGTGGCGTGAGCGCGACAACGCCGCCCACCGCCGCCAGCGAAACATTGAGAAACCGTCTCCTGCTGATTCCGTTGCACTCAACGCCGTGCGACATGGGTATCCTCCTTCTCCGGGTACGAGCCTCTCCAATCATAAATCATAAATCGCAGAGCTTTACCAGCCGAAAGGCTGGCAGGCGTCGCTGACCGGCTTGTTCCACCAGGCCGGGTCGCGGAAGTATTGTTTGATCATCATGGCGGCGTTGACACCGTCGCCGACGGCGGTGGCAAGCTGCATCGCCGCCCCGATCCGGCAATCGCCCGCGGCAAAGACGCCCGGGATCGGGGTGCGCAAGTAGGCGCAGTCGCACACGATGAAGCCCTGATCGGTCAACTCCAGGGTGCCCTTCAGGAATCCGGTGTTCGGCGTCATGCCGACGAAGACGAAGGCGCCGTCGCACGGATAATCCTCCGCGGTGCCGGTCTTGACGTTTTTCACCCGGACGGATTGAACCCTGCCGTGACCCTGGATGGCCGTGACGATCGTGTCGTACTTGACGACGAGATGGGAGCCGGGCTCCTGGGCCTTGGCACAGAGCTCTTCCACGAGGATCTTGTCGGCGCGGAACTGGTCGCGCCGATGGACGAGCGTCGCCTTCTTGACGTACTTGAGCAGGTGCAGCGTCTCCTCGACCGCCGTGTTGCCGCCGCCGATGGAGACCACTTCCCGGTCCCGGAAGAACGGGGCGTCGCACGTGCCGCAATAGCTGACGCCCGCGCCGGCGTTGCGGAACTCGTCCTCGCCGGGGACGCCCAGCTTGCGGTAATGGCTGCCCATCGCCAGCACCACGGCCCGCGCGACGAATGTCTCGGAACCGCAGTGGACCGCCAGTGTCCCATCGGCGAGCTTCTCCAGGCGGTCGACTTCGCTGGTGGTCTTGAGCTCCGCCCCGAAGGTCTCGGCCTGCTTTTGCATCTGATCGATCAGGCTCGGCCCGTCGATCCGCGGGATGCCGGGGTAATTCTCAATGCGATCGGTGTTGTAAATCTGGCCGCCCGGGATCATGCGCTCCAGCACGAGCGTCCGGAACCGGGCGCGGGCCGTATACAGAGCGGCCCCCAAACCTGCAGGACCGGCCCCCACAATAATGACATCATAAGCCGTATCGACCATCACACAGTCCTATTCCCGCAACGGGCCTCAGCTCAGGTGCGGCTCCACCTTTCTTTTCAAATCAGTCTCGAAGTTCGGCGTTACCCCCGTGATCTGGTCCACCAGTTCACCGTTCTTGAACAGGAGCATCGTCGGGATGCTCATGATGCGGTAGCCGCTGGCGACCTCGCGATTCTCATCCACGTTCATCTTGCGGATCTTCAGGCGTCCCTCGTATTCGTCGGCGATCTTTTCGAGGACCGGGGCCGCCATGCGGCAGGGGCCGCACCACGGGGCCCAGAAATCCACCAGCACGGGAATCTCCGATCCGAGCACTTCGCTCTCGAAGGTATCGTCAGTCACTTCAAGCGCTTTGCTTGCTTCCATCCCTGTTCTCCTTAACACGTTGGGCGTCGCGTGTTTCGCGTCGCGCGGACGCACCCGGCAGCGGGCAGGGCAGGCGACGCGTGAAACCGGGATGCGATAGTAAGAAGCCCGGCCCTCCCTGTCAATCGGGTTTATCCGTCGGTGGGGGCGAGGCCGGAGGGTCGAGGGGCGGGGGAGGGCCGCCCGGTGCCGCCGGGCGAATTGGGTTCGTTTTGCGCATTTGGCCCTCGTCCCGCGTCCCCCAAGCCCCGTCCCGCCGGCGTAGCCGGAAATTGGCTTCGTTTCGCACGATCGATAGCAGATTGGAATGCTGGAATGGTGGAATACTGGAATGATGGGGCCTTCGACGGCCGCGACGGCCGAGATTGGCTTTGTTTTGCGCATTTCGTCGCCTGGCAGCCCGTCCGGTACGGCATGGCGGGCCGGAGTCGGCAGGTCCGTCCCCAATCCGCAATCCGCAATCCGAAATCCGCAATCGATGAATTGGCTTTGTTTCGCACGATGGCCCCAGGGCCACGCCCCCGAGGCCTCGCCGCCCCGGCGTGGCCGGGAATTGGCTTTGTTTTTCCAGTGCTCTTTGCAGGTCCGATTGGTCGTAACTCCTTTCCCGCAAACCACTTGCCCTTCGCCTTGCCGTGGCCAAAATTGGGTTTGTTTGGCGCATTTGCCCTTCGTTCGTCCCCGCCGTCCTGCCACCCAGATACCCCAGCTCTCCCAAGTTTTGGTTTGTTGCCCGAAGCGGGGCATCGAGGCGATGTCGCAGAATCGGCCTGGCAGGGGCGAGGCCGGAGGGGCGAGGGGCGGGGGATGGCCGCCCGGCCCCGCCGGGCCAGATTGAGTTTGTTTTGCGCCGTTGCCCCTCGTCCCACGTCCCTGTGGCCCCGTCCCTCCCGGCGTAGCCGGGAATTGGGTTTGTTTCGCACGGATCTTCACCAGCGGGGCACAGAGGTCCGGGAGCGGCCTCCGACACGAGGCAAAGAGATTCAACCGCGAAATCTTGCCCTGAGCGTAGCCGAACGGGACGCCAAATACGCGAAGGGAACCCCCAATCGGCATCCTTTTTCGCACTGCTACTTGTCAGAATCTTGTTTTCTTCGCGCAAATTTCTGGGAATGAGTGAACTCCGTAAGTCATTGGAACCCAAACAATTATGTCGCGCGCAAGACGCCAAGATCGAAAAGGGCAAAGCCGTCACCGTCCTGTCTTCTTAGCGCTCTTCGCGTCTTGGCGAGAGGAAAGGTTTTGGTTGCGGCCGAAGGCCGCCCTGGGTGGTTCGGGTATTTCGCGGTCACTTTCTTCTCCTGCGTCTTCAAATCGTAAATCGTAAACATGTCATTGCGAGCGAAGCGCGGCAATCATAAATCACCGCGTCCCTCCATATAGGGGCCGTGTTGCACCAATCGTGACGAAATTCTGTGCCGCGAGCAACGCCCAAGAATCGCGCAACTCCTTGTGCGGTAAGGAATAAAGAATTTTTGGCTCGCGGAGTGTTTTACCTTCTGAACTGTTGCACAACATGGTCGTTTCCGGCCAATTTGCCGGAGGGATTCCAACGCACGACTGACCCTGCGAAGCCCCCGAAATGGAGACGTTCCCGCCACTGAGATCAACATCTGATTGGCTCCATTCCATCAATCACTGTGCCATCCTCGCGCTTGTGCAAGCGCCATCTGACTGTCGACGCCGGTGACCACGTCGAATCCGAACACGCGTAACGTCTTCTGAAGGTCCCCGAAATGCTCCTCAATTCGAGCCCAGCCACGTACCTCGTAGGTCTCGGAGAACAGAGGCGACCCCAGTATCTCATCGGCGACGCATTCAAATCGATTGTCGGCGACGCTCCACTCAACTGCACGGACTCGCAAATACAATGTCAACGGCAGGCCACGTTTTCTGGGTTTCGAGAACGTGAGATAGAGTCCGGGATACGGCACAAAAGGTAGCGTAATGCTTCGTTCGGCCCTCAGGAGCTTGTGCTTCTTGTACTTCGTTCGAGGTCGAACCGGTCCAGCAGCCTGCACCAGGATATTCACGTTGAATTCAGATTGACTGGCAATGGCGGACATTGATTGTCTCCTCTTCAGTCACCGTAGGGTGTGCATCGCACACCATCGTCATGTCGCGACGAGAATAACGACTCTGATCAAAATGAGTAAGCTGTCCCCGGAATTACGCACGGCTGGTTACCCTGCCGCACCGCTTGGGTGGCTACCGAGGTGAACCGAAAACTCCTCGGACGGATCTCTCATCCGCTGGTCCTCTACGCCTTCGTGGCGCACTGACTGTCCCCAGTATTCAGTATTCGGAGTATTCGGGGCTTACGGATCATGAGGCAGACCGAAGTGAGAGGGCTGCATCGCCTGGCTTCTCCAGGAAAGTAAGGGAGACAGTCGGCGAAAGCGCTTGCGTGCGACTGATGTTGTATCCGTGACGCTGATACAGCCGAATGTTCGCCTCGCTCTTGCTGCCTGTGAAGAGTTCGTACTTCGTCACGTCGGGAAAACGGGACTCGATGCTCCTGAGCAGCCTCGATCCGATGCCCTGGCCCTGGTAGTCGGGATGGACCACCAACCTCCCGATTGCACAAATGCCTGTGGCGACCTTCGCTCTCACCGAGCCCACTATGCGCTCGCCTGACACGGCCTTGAGAACGACCGAACTCGCAAACTCCTCCAGCAGAGATTCGAGTGTCTGCGTAAGCGGCGGCAGCGTCCAATCATTGTAAAGCTCAGCCTCTGATTGGTAAGCGAGCTTCTGCAGCGCGAGGATGGATTCGGCATCCTTTGGCTCGGCGTTACAGATCGTGATCACTGGGTGAGCCCTCCAACAACCGGCCATCACCGATCCGCCGGATGCGCCAACGCATCACCGCGGCATCAGCGCGAACACACCCCAGCCCAGGTATTCACGCGTGTAAGCGGCGTAGCGCTCGGGTTCCGAGGTCAGTTTGGCTCGAACATCTTTCGCGAACTCGTCGTCAGGATTGGCCTCAAGCCATCGGCGCATGGTGAGCCATTGGGCCGCCTCGTATCTGTCCCAGCCGTCCTGGTCAGCCAGAACCATTTCCACGACGTCGTAGCCAAGGTGGCCGAAAGACGCGAGAAGTTCTGGAAGCATGAGAAAGTCGGAGATTGAGTGGGCAAGACACCCCTTGGCAACCTCTTCCGTCGGCGGTAACTGCCGCCAGTAGGGCTCGCCGATGAGGATGATCCCTCCGGTGCGCAGGCTCCGCGCCAGAAGCTCGATAGTGCCGGCGACTCCCCCGGCGATCCAAGTGGCACCGACGACAGGCTGCCACACTGGCCTTCTCGTCAGAGACATAGCCGGCAGCATCGCCATGGATGAACTTGACTTGATCGGCGACGCCGAGTTCTACAGCACGGAGTTTCGCTTGCTCGGTGAACAACCGGCTCATGTCGATGCCGGTGCCGATAACGCCGTGATCGCGTGCCCAGGTGCACAGCATCTCCCCCGAACCGCTGCCGAGGTCGAGCACTCGGGCCCCCGATTCCAGACGCAGCGCCGCGCCGAGAGTGGCGAGCTTTTCGGGTGTGATCGGGTTGTGGATGCGGTGAGCACTTTCAGCGATGTTGAATATCCGTGGGATGTCCATTGTGAAAAATATCTCCATTACGGCCGTACGACAAGTCTCGATAATTCCGGATGACCTCCATACCTCAATTCGGTAGCACCGCCAAGAGGCGCGCTCGCCTCGGATGTCAAGAGGACGGATCGTTCGCTGGATGGCACCGCACAAGTAAGGTCAAAGATGCGAATCGGGGGACGGCATACTCAACTCGGATGCCGCAATAGGTAAGGCGTCCCCCGCCGTCTATCCTCTGCGTCCCTCGGCACCGCCCTGCGGGTGACCATCCGTTGGCAGTTGCCTTGACAGCCGAGGGCGGCTGTCCTACATGGTTTGTCCGCATGGTTCGCGTCCCGTTCGGCTTCGCTCAGGGCAGGATTTGGCGGTTGAAAGCGGCCACCTTGCTTCGGCCGCACGCGGAGGGATCTTATGGCTGGGTCGAGGCGGTCTGGGCGGCGGAGGCGTTGATTTGCTCGATGAGAGCCGGCAACTCGGCCAGCCGGCCGAATCCTCAAGGCGGCCGGCGGGACCTTCTTGCCCTGATTCGTATAGGCCTCTTTCAAGGCGGCCCGCATGCCGCTTTTCAGGGCCGGCAGGACATCATTGTCGATCCGATCGCCGACGAACAGGATGTTCTGGGGCCGTTCGCCGATCTTCTCGGCCGCGATCTGAAACAACTTCGTGCTGGGCTTACGGACGTGATACTCATAGGAGTAAAGCTGCACCGGGAAGAACTCCAGCAGACCGACCAATTGCAGTTGCCTTTGCAGAGAGGCCCGGTTCACGAACGTGTTCGACACGATGCCCAGTTTCAGGCCCATGCGCGTCAGGCGGGCCAGGCTCTCCTCCAGGCCCTCCTCGATCCGGGCGCGGCGGCTCAGGGGCTCATACCACAGCCAGGCAAACTGCTCCCAGTCCTCGCGGCGATAGCTTCACGCCCAGCTTGGCGCCCACTTCTTTCAACACTTCGAGGGAGTCAAAGTCCCGGTGTGCCAAGTCGGCGATCAGGTACTGCGTCTGCAGACGCACGAGGTTGCGGAGGAAATACCACGCAAAGCAACTGACGGGCTGCCCGCGGTCCTAGCAGAAAGGCGTGCGTCGAGCGCTGCGCCTTCCAGAAAGGCCTTGGTCGTACTGAATTTGCCGAATTCCAGAAGGGTATCGCCGAGGTCGAAGAGGACCGCCTTGATGATTTTCGATTCTTGATTTTCGATTTCTGATTCGGGCAACTCCGGCTTCCTTCGATCAAACATCAAAAATCAAACATCAACCATCAAACTTCTCATACCTTTCTGGCCGGCGGCACATGGTTGTTGAACGCCTGGTGCACCCACTGGTGCATCTCCTCATCGGAGATGACGGAGATCCGGTCGGCCGCGTACTCCGCGTCGATCTTGTCCTTGATCCAGGTGATGCGGGGATCGTGCTTGGGGATCTGGATCTCGTAATGGGTCTCGACCCAATGCTTGATCCCGGCCGCCCCGGTCTTGTCCGCGATCGCCACCCCGATCGGGCGATTGAGCAGCCGCTGGGTGTCGAAGCAGTTGTAGATCTCCTCGTTCTTCAGCAGGCCGTCGGCGTGGATGCCGGCCCGGGTCACGTTGAAATCCTGGCCGACCAGCGGGTAGTTCCGCGGGATCTCGAATCCCAGTTCCTTGTGGGCGTAATCCGCCAGCTCGGTGATGGCGGCGTAGTTGACGCCGGGGACCATGCCCTTGAGCTGGGCGTGCTCGATGATCATGGCCTCCAGGGGCGTGTTGCCCGTCCGCTCGCCGCTGCCGAAGATGGCCGTATTGACCGCGCTGCAGCCGTACAGCCAGGCGGTGGTGGCGTTGACCAGGACCTTGTGGAAATCGTTGTGGCCGTGCCATTCCAACTGGGCCGCCGGCACCCCGATCCGGCGCAGGCCGTGGATGAGCTTGGGCACGCTGCGCGGCAGGGCCGCCTCCGGCCAGGGCACGCCGAAACCCAGCGTGTCGCAGAGCCGGATCTTGACCGGCCGGCCGTACTGCTCCGAGATCTTCAGCAGCTCGGCGGCGAACGGCAGAATGAAGCCGTCGTAATCGGCCCGCGTGATGTCCTCGAAGTGGCACCGCGGCAGCACGCCGGTGTCCAGGGCGGCCTTGACGATGTCGAGATAGCCGGCCAGCGCCTGGGTCCGCGTTTTGCCCAGCTTCAGGAAGACGTGGTAGTCGCTGGCCGAGGTCAGGATCCCGGTCTCCCGCAGCCCGATCTTGGCCACGAGCTTGAAATCGGCGGCCACGGCCCGGATCCAGCCGGTGATCTCCGGATACTGGTACCCGCGCTGCTGGCACAGCTCGACGGCCTTGCGGTCCTTGTCGGAATAGAGGAAGAACTCGCACTGGCGGATCAGTCCCGTGGCGCCGTCGATCTGGTGCAGCAGGTCGTAGATGCGGAGGATCTGCTCGGGCGTGTACGGCGGCCGGGCCTGCTGGCCGTCGCGGAACGTCGTATCCGTGATCCAGATATCCTGCGGAACATCGTGCGGCACGGCCTCGTGGTCGAAGACGACCTTGGGAAACTCCGTATAGGGAAAGGTCTCGCGGTACAGGTTGGGCCTGTCCACGTCGACCACCCGAAGGCTCAGATTTGACATAGCATTCTCCATGCGAAACGGATCGTTCGTTTGGAGTTCCGCCTTCAGGCGGGTAAAACTCCTCTCATCCGCTTCTCTCCTATTTAGCGGCTAAGAAGATTCGGACCCGCGTAAACGCGGAACTCCGAACGGGCGAAACGAGTACGATACCACAGGGGCGGAGGTTTTTCAAGTGTTTCGCTGGGCCCTTGGACCCGCCGATACCACGATCCCAGGCCCTCTGTGCCGTTCTTATCGGCAACTGGCCGCCGCGAATCGAGGGAATTCCCTACAGGCAGGGGGGCAATCCGGCGGTCTCTCCGCCCGCATTGCTCCTTGTCGTCCTGTGCGGCGTGGACTACCAGTGGCCGAGATGGGATTCGAACCCATACGCCCTTGCGGGCAGGGGATTTTAAGTCCCCAGCGTCTGCCCATTTCGCCACTCGGCCGGCAAACGAGACGATCCTCTGCTATGCACACCCTTTCCTGTGTGTTATTCTATGGCCAGTACGACATACCGTATCAATTCGCGTTCACAGATTCAAGGGTGCACCGCTCTCCGGCATCGGGAAGCGGAAAGGACGGGAGGCTCATCATGAAAGAGACAGCAGCGACGCGACGGCAGTTTCTGCGGGCGGCGCGCGGCGGCAGCCGTTGTGCCGGGCTGGAAGACGGCGCACGGACAGCCGGGGCCGGCACTGAGGATCGAAGAGCCGGTCCATGGCGCGGTCCTGAATCGCAGGCATGGCCAGACCGTGGACGGCGGCCTGAAGATTCGCGTCTCCGGCACAGGCGCCGGTGCGCGATGCGGTGACCGTCAACGGCGCCCCGGCGCAGCGCGCCGGTACGAGCTTCGGCGCCGAGTTGGTGCTGCGCCAAAAGGAGACGGAGATCGTCGCCCTCGCGCAAGGCAGCTTCGGCCGGCAGGAGCACCGTATCCGCGTCCTCTGGGACCAGCATTCGCAGCCGCGGTATCGCTTCTCCATCGACGACAACAGCTTCTTCCTGCGCGACATCGCCCAGAAGAAATACGCCTCCCTGTTCGATTGCTTCTATCTCAAGGGTCTCCGAGAGCTGCACTCGAAATACGGGGCCCGTTTCGTGCTCAACATCTACTACACGACCGACGATGGTTTCGATCTGCCCCAATTCCCCGACCGCTACCAGGGCGAGTGGCGGGACAACGCCGATTGGCTCCGCCTGGCCTTCCACGCCCACGCCAACCTGCCGGACCGTCCCTACCAGTACGCCGCACCGGCCAAGCTGATCGCGGACCTGGACCAGGTGGCCGAGCAGATTCTCCGCTTCGCCGGCGAGCAGACGTACACGCCGCCGACGGTCATCCACTGGGGCATGGTGCAGCCGCCGGCGCTCAAGCCGCTGTACCAGCGGGGCGTCCGCGTGCTCAGCGGCTTTTTCACCCAGCCCAACGGCGTCTGGGACGTCAACTACCTGCTCGACGACACGCGCTCCGAATACCTCTCCCGCCACGATGCCCTCATGGACTTCGACAGCGGCATCGTGTTCTCCAAGGTCGATATCGTCTGCAACAATGTGACCGTCGAGCAGACCATCCCCACCCTGGCGCCGCTCGCGAAGGACCCGAACCAGGCGGAGATCATGGACCTGTTCACGCACGAGCAGTACTTCTGGCCGTTTTACGTCAACTACCGTCCCGACCACTTCCAGCGGCTCGACACAGCCATCCGCTGGGTGACGGAGAACGGCTACAAGCCCGTCTTCTACCACGAGGGCTTCCTGGGCGTCCCGGCGTAGGGGCCTGCGGCTCGCCGCAGTGTGAAGTTTGAAGGGGCATCGCGGAATTCTGGTTGGGAGTCCCAAGTGTAGCGAGGTCCAAGGGGCGCCACTCGGCTTGCCCGACTTAACACTTGACGCTTCACACTTGAAACTCCCGAGATTGGCTTTGTTCCCCGCTCACCTCAAGCACAGTCGGCCCTCCTTCGAAAATTGGGTTCGTTTTGCACAATCGGCACATGGACTGGAATGCTGGAGTGATAGAATCAGTGGAATGGTGGGATATCCGTCCGCGGAGATTGGCTTTGTTTCGCACGATAGGCCCCCCGTCAATTGGCTTTGTTTGCACAATTGGCCCGGGAACGGCCGGAGGCGACAGGGTCGCAGGCCGGGCGGTCCCTGCTGCAACTCTGTCTTCAATCCGAAATCCGGCCAAGTCCTCAGTTCATCTGCCGCGCATCCCTCATGTCTCTCTCCTTCCGTTTTCAGATCGTGGATCGTAACTCATAAGTCATAAATCAGAGCGTCCCTCTACCTGGGGGCCGTGTTGCACGAATCGTGCCGGAATTCTGTCGCGCACGACGCTGCCATGTCGCGTAACTCTTTGTGCCCGAAGGAATAAAGAATTTTTCGCACGCGGGGTGTTTTACCTTTTCAACTATTGCACAGACGTGGTCGTTCGCATGGTGGGGTCCCATCCTGCTCGTGGAGTCTTGTGGCATCGGCATCTTGCCGATGATTCCTGGGCTGGAAGGGCTCCCCAAGCCCATGCCACGCTGAACCGGCCTCTCGCGCACTCTCCGAGTGGAGGACGGACGAGAGGGGCGGCGGACGGCGTTTATCGCATTCAGGGTATCAGCAGGGAGGGCGGACCTGACACCATGGGCCGCTCTGACGTGGCTGGATTTCAGGCGGTTGTCCGACCTGATTGGAACCCGTGGCCCGATTCATGAAAGCTCGCTACGGGGAGCCGACCATCTCCCCGTCGGCACCCGCAAAGCGCTAAACGCATCGAATGATGGGGACATATTGCGCAGCACAAAGTAGGCGGCCGTCCCCGGTTCTCCCTATGGCTTATCTTCATGCCATTCGTACCTGACGCCTTTAATTCTCCTCGCAAAGCCGGGTCCCGCGGCGTATTGGTGCGCCGCGGGACCGGTGGGACGTTGAGAATTAGCGCAGTGGTCTGAAGGCCGCGCGAACCTCTTCTGAAAAGAGTTCCGGCTGCTCCCACGCCGCGAAGTGGCCGCCTTTGTCGAGCTTGTTATAATAGATGAGTTTGGGATACGCCCGCTGGGCCCAACTCCGCGGAGCTGGATAGAGCTCGTCAGGAAAGACACTCACGGCAACCGGGATGGCGACGACGCCTTTGACAGCGAAAAACGACGCCAGCTTGTTCTCCCAATAGAGACGGGCGCCAGAAATCGCCGTGTTCGTCAACCAGGTGATCGTGATGTTGTCGAGGATGTCGTCGCGCGTGAGGCCCTCGGCTTGTCCTTGAAAGACGCGTGAGATCAGCTCGTAGCTGCGTGCGTCGTGATCAAGGAAATAAGCCGCCAGGCCGACGGGTGAATCCGCGATTCCGTACAGCGTCTGCGGTCGCAACCCCATCTGGAACCCGTAGCCGATGCCCTTTGCATAGACGAAGCTCAGTCGCTCGTACGCGAGCTTCTCGTCGGCTGAGAGACCTGCTGGCGCCGGCGCACGGAAAAAGCCGCCTTGTCGATGTCGACTGGAATTACGTTAGCCATGTTGGTGTGAATGCCCAGCAATTCCGGCGGCGCCTGCACACCCATGTGGTCGACGATGATCGCCCCCCAGTCGCCGCCTTGCGCCACAAATTTCGTATATCCCAGGCGCTTCATCAGCACGGTCCAGGCCTTTGCGATGTGGACGGGGTCCCAGCCGGTCTCGGTTGGCTTGCCCGAGAAGCCGTAGCCGGGCATCGACGGAACCACGACGTCGAAGGCGTCCTCCGCCTTCCCGCCGAACGCGGCGGGATCGGTGAGTGGGCCGATGATCTTCAACTGCTCGACGATCGAGCCCGGCCAGCCGTGCGTGACAATAACCGGCAGCGCATTGTCCTGCTTCGAACGAACGTGAATGAAATGAATGTCCAAGCCATCGATCTCGGTCATGAATTGCGGCAGGGCCTTCAGTTTCGCCTCGCACTTGCGCCAATCGTAATCGGTCGCCCAATAGTGCGCGAGTTTCTGCATCGTCGCTAGTTGCACGCCCTGCGACGGATCGCTAACGGTCTCTTTCTCCGGCCATCGCGTTGCCGCGATCCGGCGGCGGAGGTCGACGAGTTCCTCTTCCGGAATCTTGATGCGGAAGGGGCGTATTGCCTCGTCTTCGGACACTTTGATTTCTTCGGACACTGTCATGGTACCCATAGGTGAATCTCCTTGGTTCGGTGATTGGTTGAGAAATGCCGCCTCCACTACGGGCAGGTCCTTCCGGTCCATCCACGGCGCTGGGCCACCCCCGGTTCCCCCACTGATGATCCGCCGATACCTCGAGCTGGCCCAGAGCGTCTTCTTCAATACAAACAACCTTGTGCTCCGTGCGACCGGTCGTGACCATATGCCCATCTCCCTGTTGGACTGGCACTACGTTCTCGAGCGTCTGCGTGTAGTCTCGGATATATCCAGAAAGGTACGACCGGCGGTCATCCTTCGGAATGAGGCAAAATCCTGATTGGCAGGCGGCCGAAGGCTGAGGGCGGTCTTTCAGTCGCCGGAGTAATCGGGACAGCCACCGTGTTTTGGGAGTAGCCGTGACGGATGCCGACAGCGATTAAGGGGTCGAACAAGGCGAGAAGTGGTGGCGCCCGCAGCCGGTTAGCACGAATAGTATCCGCATCGCTGCGGAGAATGGGCCGAGTTACGCGAAACGATGTCCTTAAGAAGGCTTGTCGGTGCCGAAGCGGGAACTGCGCGTGTCCGTCTCCAGGCCGGTGGGGACCGTCAACGGGCCGTAGAGTTCGGGGCGGCGGGTTTTGATCCAGCGCAGGCCGGTGCAGTTCTCCCGCAGGGCGGGGTCCAGCTCGGCGATGACCATGTCGTCGTTGGCCTTCCAGGTCTCCGCCAGGATGCGGCCGTAGGGGTCCAGGATCATGGCGTTGCCGGTGCGGACCTCGTTGTCGTCCATGCCGACGCCGTTGCTGAAGATCAGGAACAGGCCGTTGTCGTGGGCGCGGGAGGGCAGCCAGGTCATCAGCCATTGCCGGCCCTTGGGGCCTTTGAACTCCGCTTCGATGGCTTCGGGATTCCGTTGGCGGTTGTCCCAGAGCCACCGGTCGATCAGACCCATGCAGCCGGGGCTGGGCGTCTTGCAGCCGCCCGTCTGGTGCGGCGCCAACAGGACCTGGGCCCCTTGCAGGGCGACGATCCGCACGTTCTCCCCGATGTTGTTATCGTAGCAGGTCAGCACGGCGACGCGACAGCCGAGCGGCGTGTCGAACACGGTGAATTGCGAGCCGCAGGACAGATGCTTGTTGACGAAAGCGTGGATCTTGCGGTGCCGCCGGAACTCGCCGTGGGGCATTGCCACGACATAGGCGTTGTACATCTGCTCCCCGTCGATCTCGATAAGGCCCGCTCCGATCATCACGCGGTACTGTCTTGCCAGGCGCATGAGAGCCTGGGACGAAGGTCCTTCGAACACCGGCTCCGCCACCGCCTGCAACTGCTCGCGCGACAGGTTCCGCAGGAACCAGTAGCCGGTGATGCAGCATTCCGGGAACACGACTATCTCGGCCCCCTGCGCCGCCGCATGCTTGACGAAGCCTTCGATCTTGGCAAGGTTGGCCTGCTTATCTCCGGCGGCGGACTCGATCTGAACCGATGCGACGCGAATCTTTCTCATAATCAAATCATCCACCAATCGCCGGGCCTGATCGCTGGTAAGTTGAACGATCTCTGGTCCTCCGGCAGCGATTCGAGAAGCTCTTTGGCCTTTTTGCCGATCGCCTCTGCGGCGAGCTCGATATTGCGGCGGCCGACTTCGGCGGAGGCGTACTTGCGCGGGTCCTGGCCGCCGATGCCGTCGGGCGGCTTCATGTTGGGGGCCAGCGGGCCGTCGCCCAGCGTGGACATATCGACGAGGTTCGGGTACAGGAACATCATGTTCGAGGTCTCCCATTTGGCGGCGTGGTCCGTGCCGGAGTCGGGGCCGCGACTGAGCGTGATCTCCCACAGTCCCATGCCGGCCACGGTCTTATCCGCGACGACCGGGGCCAGGGCCTTGTCGATCATGTCGATCTGGCCCTGGACGTTGTGGCCGGAGACGCCGAGGATGACGCGGGCACCGGTCTTCTTGAGCCGCTGGAACAGGGAGGTGAGGACGGGCACCAACGACTCCTGGGGAAAGCCGTTGTGGAAGTACACCGGCGGGTACACGACGCCGCCGAACTGCTCCGCGGTCTTGACCAGGATCGCGTGGGCTTTGAGGGCATCGTTACCGAGCGGCAGGTGCCGGCCGTGCCACTCGATCAGTCCGAACGGCACGTAGACCGCCGGAAACGCGCGCAGGGCCTTCTCCAACTGGCCGGGCCGCAGAAACTGCATCTGGACGGCAGGGGACAACTCCGGCTTGATTGCCTGTTGCTCCTTGGCGGTACGTGTCCGGAGCCACCGGCAAGACAAAGTGTCGCCACCGTCGTTCCCATGAGGTCTCGCCGGGAGATATCGAGTCTGCTTGGACGTTCCTGACAGATCTGCTTTCATGTTCCCACTCCTTACCACGAGGAATTGGTACGCGGCAATTCTACCAAGCCCGGCACAGGGCGGAAAGGGCGGGTCCCGGTGTTTCCGCACGGAAGAGGGTGTGCGGAAAGTCGGTGCGGCGTGGCATCGGCTTCCAGCCGATGAATCATCGGCAGGATGCCGATGCTACAAAACGCCACGGGCAAGATGCCCGTGCCACCTTTCGCACACCCTCTAAGACTGGCAAAGACCTGCCCCATCGTGTATGTTCGTAGTGTGCCCGTGAGGGCATAAGAGAAGATAACGCCTGACGGCGTCACTACCAACGTGGCCCCGGGGGTCGATGGGAGATGGGATGATGGCGAATCGAACGCTCGTGACGATGGTGGCCGTTCTGATGTTGTTGAGTTCTTCGTGCCTGGCGGGTCAGGCTGTGCCGGAGTGGGCGGCGAAGATCCGCAAGGACCATCCGCGACTGTTCTTCAATGCCGAGACCTGGCCGGCGGTGCGGGAGCGGGCCCGCGGCGCCGAGCGGGCGTGGTATGAGCAGTTCCAGGGCCGGGTGGTCAAGCTGGAAGCGGAATTGGCTAACCAGCAAAACCCGCCGGCGCGGGACCTCGGGCCGGAGGCGGCGTGGTCGGCCTTCGTCTTTCTCATGACGGATGAGGCGAAGTACCTCGATCTGGCGAAAAAGTGCCTGGAGACTTCCATCCGCTACTATGAGCAGTGCTTCGCGGAACGCAAGACGGTCAACTGGTACTCGACCTCGCGTGTGCACGCGGTCATGGCCTGGGACTGGCTCTACAACAAGCTGACCGAGTCCGAGCGGTCCGCGTACATGTCGCGGCTGGTCCGCGTGATCGATAACGTGGTCAAGGTCAAGCCCGCGATCTATCGGGAGAACATCTCTGACTACAGCACCGGCTTCTACGGCGTGAAGAACTGCCTGTGGTTCATCGGGTGCAGCGCGTACGGGACGGAGATCGAGCCCCAGCTCGTCAACGAGTGGCTGGTCTGGGGCCACGATGAGAACCTGCGGCTGCTGGCGTATCGCAAGAAGGCCTGCGGCGACGACGGCGGCGGGGCCTCGGCGACCCTCGGCTACATCTTCGGGGCCTATCCCTGGGCGGAACAGAACTACTTCTACACCTGGCTGTCCAGCACGGGCGAGAACATCGCCGGCGACTGGCCGCACAGCGCCATGCTGGCCAACTATGTCCTGTGGAACTGGATCGAAACCGGCGCCCAGCCGCTGGAGTTCGGCTACGGGGACACGCCGCACACGCGCAACACGCTGCCCATCGGCCAACTCTACACCCACATGGCCAACGTCCAGCACCTGTTCGCCCGGACCGCCCCGAAGGCCGCGGCCCTGGCCCGCTACCTCCAGCAGAGGCTGCCCAGCCGATCTTACTCATCGACCTGGTTCATTTATCCGTTCCTGTTGTCGGGGACGGATCATCCGCCTGAGCCGTTTGCCCCGACGGACTTGCCTCGCGGTCGGTACTTCGAGACGATGGGCCAGGTGTTCCTGCGCAGCGGTACAGGCGCGGATGATACTTACTGCCTGTTCTCCTGCGGCGGTATCCTCACCCAGCACCGCCATTACGACGCCCTGAACTTCATCCTCTATCATCGCGGCTTCCTCGCCCTCGACTCCGGCACCCGGTACGAGGAGTTCGTCAACGGCGAGCACCTGGCCAACTACTACGCCCAGACGGTGGCCCACAACTGCGTCCTGATCCACCAGCCGGGCGAGCCGCCGGCCCGCTATTGGGGCGGCACCGTGACCGGCAATGAGGGCGGCCAGCACAAGGCGCTCGGCTCGGTCCTGAAGGCGTTCGAGACGAATGACGACTACGTCTATGTCGCCGGCGACGCCACCGCGTGCTATTTGCACGGCGTGACGAAGCCCGCTTTACCGGAGAAGTGCAGCCTCGCGACCCGCCAACTCGTGTTCCTGCCGCCGAGTCACTTCATCATCTTCGACCGCGTGGAGACGACGGACGCGAGCTACCGAAAAGACTGGCTGATCCACACCGCCTATCAACCGGCCATCGAGGGCAAATTGCTGCGGGCGGATCACGGCCGGGGGCGGATGCTCTGCCAGACGCTCCTGCCGGAGGATGCGGTCCTCACGCCGGTGGGCGGCCCCGGCAAAGAATTCTGGGCCGCCGGCAAGAACTGGGACATCGTCACGAAAGGTCTGAAACCGGAGGACCTGGCGATGATGGGCCAATGGCGCGTCGAAGTCAGCCCGGGCGCGGCCCGCAAAGCCGATGTCTTTCTCCATGTAATCCAGGTCGGCGATCAGAAACTCCAGCAGATGGATAAGGTCGAACTATTGCGGGAAGAACAGCGCTGCGGCGTGCGCCTGAACACCGGCAGTCAAACGTGGGAAGTGACGTTCGACACGAACGGACCTCTGGGCGGTCATATCCGTCGAACCGGCGGCCCCGGCGCGATGGACCGGCCGCTGGCCACGACCGTCCAGCCCCAGTCGGGCATTTGAACATGTAGATCGTCCGCATGGGCTAAAGCCCATCCTACGGCTTCTCGATCAGCAGGATCGGGCGAATGATGCCGCCGAGGAAAAGCTCGGTGATCCTGCGGTGATCGACCTTGAGGGCCACGAGGTTCTTGCCCGCAGTGACAGCATCGGTGACATCCACCTCGAACGGCTTGCGCGAAGCCTCCTTGCCCAGGGACACCACTGGCTTGCCATTGACGTAGACGACCACCGCCTGGCCATCGACCTCCGTGAAGAACAGGCTCAACCGCTTGTGTTCGCCCGGCACGTCCAGCGACGTGCGGTACCACAGGAACGACTTGGTATCTGGCAGGCCCTGGGCGTTCAGGGTGTTGCTGTACGTGGCGACCTCCTTCCATGCGGAATCATCGAAGTTCGGCTGGTGCCAACCGTTTTCCACTCCCTGGTCCTGGTCGTCGTACGCCAGCTTCATCCGATCCGGCAGAACCTGAAGGACCTTGTTCGGCACTGCGGTGGCTTGTGTGCCCGCCGTCACGTGTACGCCCACGAAGCGGTTCAGATAGCTGGGCGTGTAATTGTTGCTGTATCCCTTCGCCACCTCTGCTTCGTTGCGGGCATAGAGTGCATCGTAGGTCTTCTTCGCTGTGCCGAAATCACCGGCGTTCATCGCCTCACGCATCTGCACGTATTGCTGCGCGTTCTTGAAACCCTCGGCGGTCATGGCCACGCGTGCCGCGTACGTCGGGTTGTCTTTGGCGGCACCAGCGGCGCGTTGGAGTAAGCCGTTCAGCTTCTCCAGAAAGGCCGGGGTGTAGACCAGGTGCAAGGCAAAGAAGCTGCCGGATTCGCACTTCAGATCCGCAAAGGCCCGGTCCATGCCCAGCCAATATTGCCTCAGCAACGGGCCGGCCTGCGGACCATAGAATTTCAGGAAATAGTCCTCCATCATGGCGCCCGCGTCCGCGCCGGGATCGTAGGCCAGGCGGATGCTCTGATACATGTGGGGACCGTAGATCTCCCAATTCGCGAGCGACTCCAGGTTGATGGCGAGGCAGCCCTTCGCCTTGAGATAGGGAATATCGTGGGCCCAGATGGAGAGTTTCGAGAAGGGGACGAGGCATTCGGCGAGGTTGTAGTTGTACGTGCGGTAGGCGATATGTTGGGCCGAGGTCGCCCACTTGTCGAGCACGTCGGCGAGCTGTGTCGTGCTGGGCGAGTTGGGACTGCCGATGCGGTGAAATCGCGAATAGCGGATCGGCGCGATCCAGGCCACCAGGTTGGGGGCCAGCTTGATGTTCGTGGTGGGGGGCTGCGTGTAGTCCGCGTAGCAATAGAAATTCAGCAGCCATTCGGGATGGACCTTTGCCACCTCCTTCGCGACCGCGTCGAAGAAATCGACATAGCGATTCGTCACGTTGACGGTGCCCGACGACGGTTCGAGGCTGGTCGGGTCATCCTGGGCCCGGCAGGCATCGCACTGGCAATAGCCGGTCCCATCCGGCGGGGAGATGGAGGGGTTGGACTCGCCCCGGGCGAGGACTCCCTGCGCGAAGACCTTCCGCAACTCGGGATTGGACGTGCAGTACCAGTCGCCCTTCTTGCGCTCCCCGTTGCGCAGAGCGAAGTACTCCGGGTGCGTGTCGAACAGGCTCTGATCCACATAGGCGCCCCAGGCATGCTGGGTGGACAGCGGCGTACCGCCGTCGCCATTCCAGACTTTCCAGAGGCTCTGGCCGGTCCATTGCGACCCCCAGATCTTCCGCAGCAGGAAGCCGGGCTTCTCCGTCAGGTTGAGCTTGCCCACAGTCAAGGTTTTGCTCTTTGGAAAGACCTCGCCCAGGGGATTGTCCATGAAGTATCGGCAGCCGAGCTGCTCCAGGAACCGGCAGACAGCCTTGACCGTCGCATCCTCATTCTGTCCGGCGAGAAGGACCCTGGCCCGTCCATCGCTGACAATGCGCAGCCCTTCCCTGGTCGGGCTGTCGATATCGTCAAGTTTCAGACCCGCCGTGAGCGCCGCCTTTCCCACATAGATCGCAGGTCCATCCTTCGGGGCCTGGGCGACAAGCGGCAAACGGACTTCGGTCATCTTCTCGATCCAGTCGGCCAGCACGCCGGCCGCGGTCGAATCGCTGCACACAAAGCCACGTCCTTTCGCCTGCTTGCTCCTTCCTTGACTTGGCACAGCAGGCGCGTTCAGCTACGATGACCGCGACTGCCTGCCCGTCCCGGACGAGATCCATCTCCTGGCTCGGAGCGGATGAGGGTAGCGCCGCGAGCGCGATCAAGAGAACCAGAGTGTGACGGATTGAGATCATGGCATAATCCTCCACAGCGATCTACCCGGACATGGTACCAACATTCCTTGAAATGCCAAGCCGTTGTGGTAGGATCAAGCCAGTTCGTAGTGTGCCCGTAAGAGCATAAGAAGATAACGCCTTACGGCGTCACTACAAACCTACGGAGGTGACGAATGTCGGACAATGCCATGCCTGTCGGGAAGATCGGGGACATCACGATCAGCCGGCTGATCATCGGCGGCAACCAGTTCAGCGGCTGGTCGCATAGCCGGGACCTGAAGTACCTGCGGGACCTGTTCAAAGCCTACGCCACGGAGAAGAAGATCCTGGAGACCCTGCGCATGGCGGAAGAGAACGGCATCAACACGATCATCACGGCGAATTCGCCGTACCTGAGCAGGTATTGGAGGGACCTGGGCGGGAAGATGCAATGGATCGCCCAAGTGCATCCGAAGACGGACGATGTGACGAGCGACATCAAGCGAGCCATCGACGCCGGGGCCGTCGGGGCGTATGTGCAGGGCGGCGTCGGCGACAGCTTCGTCAAGGGCGGCCGCGTCGATCTGCTGGGTAAGGCGGTCGAGTTCATCAAGGCGAACCGCGTGCTCGCCGGCATCGGCGGCCATTCCCTGGAGGTGCCGAAGGCGGTGGAGAAGGCCGGCATTCAACCGGACTTCTACATGAAGACCCTGCACCACGACCAATATTGGTCCGCCACGCCGAAGGAGCAGCGGGCGGAATTCATTGTCGATAGCTTTGGGCCGCAGGATCACGACAACATCTGGTGCATCACGCCGGAGAAGGATATCGAGTTCATGCGGACTGTGGCCCGGTCGTGGATCGCGTTCAAGGTCCTCGCGGCCGGCGCCATCCACCCGCGCGAGGGATTCAAGTTCGCCTTCGACAATGGGGCCGATTTCATCTGCGTCGGCATGTTCGATTTCCAGGTGCGCGAGAATGTGATCATCGCGAAGGACGCCGTGGCCCGCGCCCAGAATCGCCCGCGGTCTTGGCGAGGGTGATCGGATGAAACTGCATCGTCGCAAGGCTACCGATCCGAAGCCGGAATTGCAGGCGATTTGTCATTCCCGCGCCGGCGGGAATCCAGTGATCCGCCGTACGTTCCTGGACCCCCGCCTGCGCGGGGGTGACAAACGGAGGACGGCGCTGTCGGGTCGCTGCAATCCTATTCGGATGATTTGTCTTATCAGCTTGACAGGAGCGGATTCATGAAACGACGGGACCTTCTTACGGGTGCGGCACTAAGTTTGGCGGCGACTGCGCTGGGCCGGCGAGTAGATGCTGCCGCGAAAGCCGAGAAGTACCGGGTGGCGATCATCGGCCGGACCAGGCAGGGCGACTACGGCCACGGCTTGGACGTGGTGTGGAATGATGTCCCGCAGGCACAGGTGGTGGCGGTGGCGGACCCGGACCCGAAGGGACTGGCCGCGGCCGCCCAGCGGGCCAAAGCGTCGAGGACCTACGCGGACTATCACGAGATGCTCGACCAAGAGCGGCCGCAGATCGTCAGCGTAGCGGCCCGCTGGCTGGACTGCCATCGCGACATGGTGCTGGCGTGTGCCGAGCACGGCTGCCACGTCTTCCTCGAAAAGCCCATGTGCCAGGACCTCGAACAGGCGGACGAGATGATTGCCGCCCTGGAGAAGCGGAACCTGAAGCTGGCCATCGCTCATCAAACCCGGTACAGCCCGGCTCTGGCTCACGCGAAAGAGGCTCTGACGGAGGGGCTGCTCGGGGACATCCTCGAACTTCGGGGCCGGGGCAAGGAGGATGCCCGAGGCGGCGGTGAGGACCTCATGGTGCTCGGCACGCACATGATGGACCTGATGCGGTTCTTCGCGGGCGATCCCCAATCGTGCTTCGCCCAGGTGCGTGCGAACGGACATCCGGTCGCCAAGGGCGATGTGCGGGAGGGCGCTGAGGGCATCGGTCCTCTGGCCGGCGATGAGATTCAGGCGATGTACCGCTTCGCCGGGCCGACGGTCGGCTATTTCGCCACGGACCGCGCCCGGCACGGCGCTGCAGCGCGTTACGGCCTGGAGATCCGCGGAACCAAGGGGCTGCTCACGACGACGATGGGCGCTTTTCCGGAAGTGTGGTTCGTGGAAGACCCCTCGTGGCAGCCGGGACGAAGCAAAGCGCAGTGGAAACGAATCACCAGCGAGGGGATCGACAGGCCGGAACCCGTGAGCGACCCCAGCCATCGTCATGGCAATCGCCTGATTGCCCTCGACTTGATCCGCGCGATCGAGACCGACAGCCGGCCGCAAGGCAGCATGTACGATGGCAGGGCGGCGTTAGAAATGATTCTCGCTATTTATGAATCGCACCGGCAAAACGCCCCGGTCCCGCTGCCGCTGGCCCATCGTAAACACCCCTTGCGCCTGCTGTCGTGATGGGAACGCCGCGGGCATCATCCTCCCTCACAGGGTGTGTGAGAAGTGGCACGGGCAGCCTGCCCGTGGCGTTTTGTGGCATCGGCATCCTGCCGATGGTCCTGCGAATGCGGTGAACCATCGGCAAGCTTCGAAGACTCCGCTTGCCGCTGCCACCCGGACAAAAGCCGGCCGAATCCGCCACCGAATGCCGGCCGCCCCCTCATATGGATTCTGGTTAATTCGTGCGCTGCGCTTGTCATCCCTTCGGCTATGCTCAGGGCAAGCTCTGAGCGTAGCGAAGGATCTGGGCTGCGAGTGAGAGAAAACTCCAATTCGGTGCCCAGATTCCTTCGGCAGGCTCAGGACAGGCTCTTCGGCTTCGCCTCAGGATGACAGAGTCCGTGCCGCGCACAGATTTCTCCGAATCCTTCTCAGATAGCGGGCGGCAGGGCGCCGGTCTGGGGGTCAAGACCCGGCGCATTCACTCCCGGCTCCGTCCGAACGGGCGCTGGGCTGCAGCAGTGCGGAGCGGGCAGGTTCACTATGGCGATGGGAATCGGGGGCACCGCCGGGGCGCCGGCGCGGGATCGCTGCTTTGCGGCGCGGGCGTTGGGGCGGCAGGGGCCGACTCGGGCGCTGAAGCGGCGGGGGCCGGCTCGGGTGTCCCGTCGCTACCCAGCAGAAACCTGGCGACCTTGCCGTAGTCCTCGGCGCCGTTGCAGGCGAGGTCGTATTCGAAGACCGTCTGGCCGTAGCTGGGGGCCTCGGCCAGCTTGATGTTTCTCCGGATGAACGTCGGCAGGATCTGGGCCCCGGACCAGGCATTGTTCGAGCCGCGGGCGCTCTGGAGGAAGCGCTCGATGTCCGCCCGGACCTCGTTGGACAGGGAGGCGCGGGTGTCGTGCATGCACAGCAGCACGCCCAGTACCTTCAGGTGCGGGTTGATCCGCTTGTTGACCAGATCGATCGTCTGGAGCAACTTGCCGAACCCCTGCAACGCGAGGAAATGGGGCTGGAGCGGAATCAGCACTTCCTGGGCGGCGGCCAGCGCATTGAGCGACAGCACGCTCAGCGACGGGGGACAGTCGATCAGGCAGAAATCGAACTGGTCCCGGCTCGCCTGCAGGGCCTCGCGCAGGATGATCTCCCGGCCCACCACGGTGACCAGCTCCGTGTCGGCGCCGACGAGATTGATGTTGGCCGCCAGGAGCCACAGGTTCGGGCGCACGAGCAGCAAGCTGGCGTTGACGTCGGCCGACTGGGTCAGCACCTCGTACACGCCCGCCTCGATCGTTTGCGGCTCGACGCCGAGATGGATCGTCAGATGGGCCTGAGGATCGAGATCGATCGCGACCACCTTCTGTCCGGCGGCGGCCAAAGCGCCCGCCACGTTGGCGACCGTGGTCGTCTTCCCGACCCCCCCTTTTTGATTCAGGACCGCAATCGTTCTCAATCCGTTTACCTCGCTGCTGAAATTCTCACCACAGAGGCACAGAGGCCGCAGAGAAGAAAGCCCAAGACACCCTTTGCCGACGACTTCGTATTACTCTGTGATCTCTGTGTCTTTGTGGTGATCATTCTGGGAATCGTCCAGTTTCTGGCCGGCGTCTTTGAGCTTCTTCAGGACGGCGTCGAGGACGCCATTGACGAACGGGCCCGACTTTTCCGTGCTGTACTTCTTCGCCAGCTCGATCGCCTCGTTGATCACGACCTTCGGCGGGATCTCCGGGCAGTTCTTCAACTGATACACCGCCAGCCGCAGGATGCTCCGATCCACCGGCGACAGCCGCGAGAACTGCCAGCGAATCGTCGCGCCGGTAATCAGCTCATCACACTCGGCCACCTTGGCCCACGCGCCGCTGGTCCACTCCCAGGCGAGCTTGCGCGTCCGCTCATCGCCCTCGTTCTCCGAGAAGAACTCGCCCATCAGGCGCGGCAACACCTCGGAGCCCTGGATATCAAGCTGGTAGAGCGCCTGCATCGCAAGCTCTCTGGCCCTGGTTCGTTTGTCCATAGCGATCCATTTATGATTTTTGATCTCTTGATTTTTGATTTATAAATCAACAATCAAAAATCATAAATCTACTTCACTTGTTCCATGACGTGGGCCATTTCCATGGCGGTCATGGCGGCGTCGGCGCCGGCGTTGCCCATCTTCGTGCCGGCCCGCTCGATGGCCTGCTCCAGCGTATCACAGGTCAGAACGCCGAAGACCGCCGGCACCCCCGTATCATAGTTGATCTGGCCGACGCCCCGCACGACCTGCTGGCAGACGGCGTCGTAGTGGCCGGTCTGGCCGCGAATGACGGCCCCCAGGCACAGGACGGCGACGTACCGGCCGCTCTGGGCGAGTTTCTTGGCCACGATCGTGATCTCGCAGGCCCCCGGCACCCAGGCGACCTGCATCTGGTCGTCGGCCGCCCCATGACGCCGCAGGCAGTCGATCGCGCCTTCCAGCAGCTTGGAGGTGATGAAGTCGTTGAACCGGCTGACGACGATGGCATACTTGCCCTTGCCGGCGGCAAGGTGACCCTTGATTTCCTCGATCATAGCTGCGGCTCTCCAAACGTTGCCACGGGTACATTATGGGGCGCACGGCGACCCGCCGCGAGAAAAGCAGTCGCCCCGGCGGAGGCCCCCGGCACCGAAATCCGCACCAGCAGCGCGGTAAACACAAGTATTATAAGGGCTTACCGCTGGGATAGCCAGCAGAATCTGCCGGCCGGCAAAAACACTAAGGCGCATGCTCCCAATGGGCGATAACGAGCGTGAAGGATGGTCAAGGAAGGATAGAAAGCTGGAAGAGAGTGGGAAGTTTGAGGTGCGAAGTCTGAAGTACAGAGTTTGAAATTGCAGTTGTAAGGTGGGGCAAGCCCCATCCTACACACTTGAAACTTGGGGCTAAGGTAGGCAGCATGCTATTTGACGACGATGTGGAGTTCGGTCCCTACGACCGGGCCGAGAACAACGCACGCCGGGCGTACGAGCTGTATGAAGACGGCAAAATGGCCCAGGCCCTGATCGAGCTGGAGAGGGCCCTCGAGGTCAACCCGACGAACAGCGCCTGGCACTTCAACAAAGGTCTGACCCTCGACGCGATCAACCAGTTCAACGAGGCCATCACCGAATACGAGACCGCGCTGGAGCTCAGTCCCGACGACCTGGAAATTCTCAACGCTCTGGCGGTGGACTACACCCGCGCGGGGTTGTACGAGCGGGCCCTCCAGACGTTCGAGTACCTCCAGGAGCTGGACCCCAAGTTCGAGCCGGGCTACTGCAACCGCATCATCACGTATGCGGAGATGGGCCAGCACGAGCTGGCCGAGCAGATGTTCTACCTCGCCCAGCAGATCGACGAGGATTGCGCCCTGTGCTACTACAACATCGGCAACAGCCTGTTTGCCCGGGGCGAATTCAAGAAAGCGGGCCGCTGCTGGCTGCGCACGGCCGAGCTGGAGCCGGCCCACCCCCAGATCAACTATCGGATCGCCCAGGCCTATTGGTCGGACGGCGACCGGGTCCGGGCCCGCGAGCACTTCCTGGCCGAGCTGCGTCTCAACCCCGGCGACGTCGATGTCATCATGGATTTCGCGCTGTTTCTCCTCGAGGCCGGCGAGCTCGAGGCGGCGCGGGAGAAGTGCCATCGCATCCTCGAGCTCAATCCTGATTTCGGACCTGCTTTATTCTATTTGGGGGAGATCGCGCTGGATCAGGGCGATCCCGACCGCGCGGCGCAGTTGTTCGAGGACGCCCTGAAGAGAGACCCGACGCTGGCCGGGCCGCACTACCGGCTGGCCCAGGGCGCCCTGAATGCCCAGCAACCGGAGCAGGTCAAGACGCACCTGCTGGCCGAGCTGAACCGGGAGATCGAGGACACCAACACGCTCGTCTCCATGGCTTCGATGTTCCTGACGATCGAGGACTCCGAGCACGCCACGCAATGTCTGCTCCGCGCGGTAGGGCTGGATATGCGCAACGCCGATGCGTACCACTATCTCGGCGTCAGCGCGGCCAACAAGGGGCAACTGGTGGACGCCGAGCGCTTCCTCGCGCATGCCTTGGAGCTGAACCCCAAGCACACCGGGGCGCTGCGTGACGCGGCCTACACCTACCTGGCCGGCGGTCAGACGGAGAAGGCCGCGGAGCGGATCGCCAGTGCCCGCGCCCTGCTGCCGGGCGATGGCGAGCTGCGTATGCTCGACCACAGCATCCGGCTGATCCTGCTGCTGGGCCGGCTCACCCGCGGGCTGCGCCGGCTCGATCCGCGCGTGCTCTTTCGCCGCCGGTCCGGGCAACCGTAATCCTCCTTCCCCAAAAGAAAGGGGCCTGTGTCCCATCGACACAGGCCCCGAATGTGACCATCTTTCTCTGAACGAAGGGACGTTCAGAAGGCTCCGGCACACCTCACGACTACAACTTGGCCGGCAGCAGAACCGCGTTGATGACCTGAATGATCCCGTTGGACGCTTCGATGTCTTGTCCAACGATCTTGGCCTGCCCGCCCACATTGTCTGTGAGAACGCCATCCGCCTGTTGCACGGCACCACCCTTGACCATGGTAATGCTCTGGGCCGCCAACACATCCGCTGCCAGGAGCTTGCCCGCCGCGATGTGGTACAGCAGAACATCGGTGAGCACGAGCTTGTCCTGCGCCTTGACGTTGGTGGCAGTCAAGCCGAGGGCCGCACACGCGTCATCCGTGGGCACGAACAACGTGCAGGGCATCTGCGCCATCCAGCTTCTGGAGCACGACCGGATCGGCAGCCTCTACGGCAGCCAGGAACGTGTCGAACTGTCCCTTGCGATCGCCCGCCGCATTGAGGGCGATGATCGTATCGATGATGCTGACCAGCGCACGGGCTGCGGCGGCTTCGGCGCCTCCGGCACAACGATCGCCGGCGCCTCATACGGCAGCAGACCGCTGTCGATCACCTGGACGAGGCCGTTCGACGCGACCACGTCGGCCGTGGTGATGTCGGCCTTGCCGGCAAAGGCACCCGTCAGGAGACCATTCGGATCATTGGGATCCACCTTGATGACGCCGCCCTGCAGCGTCTTGATGTCCTTGGCCGCTTTGGCATCTTTGGCCATGATACTGCCCGAAGCGACATGGTACAGCAGCAGATCGGTCAGGAAGGCCTTGGTCTGACCCTTGACGACCGCGGCATCGATCCCGACGGCGGCGAATCCGGCGTCGGTCGGTGCAAACACCGTGTACGCGCCCGCACCCAGCAGCGGCGCCACCTTGGCCGCATCGGCCCCTTCCGCCACCGCGATCAGCGTGTCAAACTGGCCGGCCAAGTCACCGGTCTTGTTCAGCGCGTCGACCAGAGCGACGAGATCGAGCAGCCGGGTCTTGGCGAACGGCAGGGCCACCGCGTCAATGATGTGGATCACGCCATTGGAGCCTTCGACATCGAAGCCCGTGATCTTGGCCTGGCCGCCGATGGCGTCCGTCAGGACACCCTTGCTCTGCTTCAGCACGCCGCCTTGAACGGTCGTGATCTTGTCGGTCAGATCCTTGCCCATGATCCGCCCGCTGGCCAGGTGGTACAGCAGGACATCCGTCAGCACGCCCTGGTCCATCTTCTTGATGGTGTCGGGATCATACCCCAGGACGGCAAAGGCATCATCGGTCGGCGCGAATAACGTGTACGACCGCTTGCCCAACGTGTCGCGCACCGTCGCCTTGGCGGCACCGATCGCCGCCAGCAGAGTGTCAAACTGGCCTTTGAGATCGCCGGCGCCATTCATGGCGGTGAGGATGTCCATCAGCTTGACGTTCTGGAACGGCATCAGCACGGCGTTGGAGACGAGAATGGCGCCGTTGGAGGCATCCGCGCCGGCCGCAACCACGGCCTGGCCGCCGATCTCGTCCGTCACCACGTTGGCATCCTGAATCAGGCTGCTGCCTTCCAGCGTCTTGACCGTCCCTTTGCTCTCCACCGAGCGCTTGGAAGCGACGATGTGATTCCGCAGGATGTCGCTCAGCACGGCCTTATCAGTCTTCTCGCTGATCTTGGCCGCGGCGAAGGCATCATCTGTCGGGGCGAAAAGGGTGTACGTCTGCTCGCCGGACAACAGATCGAGGATCGTCGAATCGGCTGCGAACGCCGCTGCGGACAACGTGTCAAACTGACCCTTCGTGGCCCCGGTGCCATTGAGCTGCAACAACTGGTCGACAATGGCGAACGACGGCAGCTTGCTGGACAGCCGGATATCGTCGATGTACAGCTTGCCGCTGCTCTTCGCCGGGATGTTGAAGGTCAGCATGATCGAACTGACGTTGGTGAAGCCCGCCAGATTGGCGCTCCAGCTACCCCACCAGGGGCCGCGCACGGAACTCGCGGGTGTCACAGCCGCCTTCAGGTTGACCCGTGGAGCGATGGGTACCTTCGGGTTCAGCGTGTCATTGCGGAAGAACATCACGAGGTACTTGATGCCGTTCTTCGTCCAGTTCTTCTGCCCCTTGTTGGTGGCTGTCGCCTGCACCCAGGTCTCGAAAGGACTGTCATTCTTGTAGCTGATCACCAGCGACTGCTTGCCGGTATGGGTAATGCTCTTCTCAATCGCCAGCGAGCCGTGGGCGGGATCGCCCCAGATAGTGCTCAGATTGTCGGTGTAGCTCTCAAAGCTGTCGAAGACGAGGTAATCGACCGTGCTGAAGTCCCAGATGTCGCCCGCGTACGACTTGGGGGTCTCGGCGTCATTGACCTCATCGACGCGCCAATAGTAGGTCGATCCCAGCTTCAACTCCGTCGAGCTGAGCTTGAAGCTGTTCGTGTTGACGCTGAAGCTCGGCGCAGTGCCCTTGGCCACCGCATCCTTATCGGTGCTGATATAGACCTTGTGGGAGGCCGCAACGCGTCCGCCGCGCCAATTGACCGTGGCGTCCAGGGCCAGGCCCGTGGTCCCCGGAGCGGGGACGGGCTCGCGGGCATAGACCGGGTAGGAGAAGAATTGCACTTCGCTCAGGCCGAACTCGTACAAGCCTCTCTGGCTGGACTTCATGACGATCCGGACGAACTTCGCGGCCGTTCCCTGGAAGTCGACGACCGTATTGAACGTGTAGTCTGCCTTCCCGGTCCCGGCGGCCAGCGCGAAGTCGCCGAGAGCGGTCCAATCGGTGCCGTTATCGGAGACCAGGATGGTGGCCTCCTTGACGCCCAGGCCGAAGTACTTCTCCGCCGCACTGTTCCAGTTCCAGACGTGCATTTCCTGCAGCTTCTGAATCCGATCGAATTCATATTGGATCCAGACCTCCGGCGTCACCATCACCACCGGCGGCGTCACCAGGGGGCTGTTCGGATCGTTGGGGTCAATCGGGTCGCCCACCTTCGGGCTGTTCGGATCGTTGGGGTCAATCGGCTCGCCCACCTGGATGCCGGAGTCAACCGGCTCGGGCCCGGGGCTGCAACTGAGCCACATGTCCGTCATCGCCGTGGAATGTTTGCCGTCGACCAGCCCGGAGCCGTCGATGGTCTTCTCCGGCCCCATGTTCTCATAGATCGCGCAGGACGTGGTCGCCGCGACGATCGGCACCTGCTGCACGGGGACCTCGACCATGAAGCTCCAGACATCGCCCTTGATGACCTTCACGTCGTTCGGATCCGTGTCATCGACTTCGTCCACCCGCCAGTAGTAGCTCTTCCCCAGTTCGAGCCGGCCGGGAGTGAAGGTGGTGGTCTTCTGTCCGATACTGGCCAGTACGTAGACCGGGACGGTCCGCTCGACCTGCGTCACGTACTGCCGGTTCGCCCCGAAGTACACGTCGTACTTGACGGTCGCCTGTCCCGGCGACCACTTGAGAATCGTGCCGTCCCGCAGCACGTCCGTCGCCCCGTCTTTGGGGCTGGGGGACGTTGCCTTCTGGTCCGCGGCGGCTGAAGCCGGCCGCCAGACTCAGGGCCAGCAGGGCTGTGATAAAATACGCACACTTCTTATTGCACATCGTTTTTCTCCTTCCATCAAACTGCCAACGCAATCCGCCTTGGCCACGCGCCAAAGCACCCACCCCCCACGCCCCGCGGCACAGGACCACAACATCCCGTGGACGCCCCTCCTCCGCAGAAGAAATTTTGTTATTCCAAGGGCTGTTCGCTCAAGGGCATGACAACAAGATCACCCTAACCACCTCCTTCCCGCCTACGCCATCCGCGTGACTGGACCTGCCGAAAAAAATGCCTCCTGGCGCGTGTGACATCGCCGCAATGGGAAGATCGTTTCTGTCACTATGCGCACAAAACTCGCACGAAGCTTCCTGCCTGCGAGCCATCCACACAGGTGAAATAGTACTGCCCAGGCACCAAACGAAGTCTGCCTAGCGCTCCCCTTATTCCCTTAAAGGGACGAATCCCTGACAAGCCAAGTGAGACGGAAATCCAGGTCCGATCATATCCTTTGTATCGCGCGGGGGCCTGTCAAGTCAAGAGAAAAAACAAAAAAATCCTGTCCCGCGGGAACCATCTCTGGTCTCATTTGTCCCACGCTGAGGGCCAAAAACACGGGGGCCTGCACCCCGTGGCGCAGGCCCCGAATCATCTGCCCTGTACGCGGCCTTTGCCCGGCGGTCACCACCCCCGCCCCAGCCCGAAGGGCTGCTGCGCATCCGGGCTGCGCGTCGGGCTCGGCCACCATCGGGCTCAGTTACAGCGATTGGATCTCAATCACATCCACTTGAGCGCCGGCTTCCCGGTAGGCGATCTCCAGGGTATGGGTCCCAGGAGCCAGCGTCCACCGGACCACCGTGTTGTTGTCGTCGCTGCTGTGGACCTCGTCCCAATGCCAGGCTTCTCCCGCCGCCATGTCATTGAACCGCACCCAGCCGCTGGCGTGGTTGTTCGTCTGAGTGGTCGCATCGGCAATCCGAACCCACACGGAGTTGTTGTCGCCCGGAATCAGAATACGAAACAGGAGCTTGTACTCGCCGCCGGCGACCGTGAATGGGATCCGGGCGATTCCGGTAGACGGAGGATCGTTGGTGCTGTCCGTCTGGGTGGTCGGTGTGCCAATATACTTGCCGCCCGAGGCCAGCGGATCACTGGAAATCGCCATCGGGGCGGTAATCGAAGTGGCAGACTCGGCCTCGACCGTGACCTTTTGCGGCACGAAGGGCTTGCCGAACTGGATATCATCGAGGTACAGCATGCCGGCCCCACCCGCCTTCGGGTTGGCCTTGTCGCCCACGCCGACCGTGAGCTTCTTGACGGCGGCCAGGTTAATGCCCGCCAGGTCACTGAACGGAATCCGCCACTCGGTCCAGGCCGATACAGCGCTCGCCTTCGGGTCCGGGTGTGTGACGGTCTTGGTCTTGCCGGCCTTATCCTCGACCACCACGTACAGGCCGGCGGGATCGTTGGCGGGGGTCGCTCCCGCCGCAGGCCCCCGGAACCACAGACTCAGCGTATCGGCCCCGCTGACGGTCCAGTCCCTCGGTGTGTCGAAAGTCTGCTGGACCTCCGAGTAGTAGGGGGCCTTCGTGTTGTCGTACGCGAGCGGCATGGCCTGCGTGCCGCCGTGGACGATCGACCGCTCGGCAAACGGGGCCTGGAGGTATCCGACGACCGAGCCGGTGCTGTTGGTCCAGCCATCGACCCAACTCTCGTAGATGCGGCTGCCCTCGTCGTCCGTGTACGTCTCGAAGTTGTCGACGGCCGCAAAGTCCTGCGTGGTGAAACTCCAGATGCTGCCCGGATACGTGGCCGTGCCAACCTCATCGACCTTCCAGTAGTACCTCGTGCCGAAATCCAGCGTGCCAGGGGTGAAACCGTGTTCGGTCACCGACTTACCGGTCGCGGTGCCATCGGCTACGGCGGCGTTGTCGGTGCCGAAGACCACGCGGTGCGAGGTCGCCTCGCGGCCGGGCCGCCAATCCAGGGAACCATCCACCGCGACACCCTCGGCGTACGGCGCCGGCTGCGGCGCACGGGCCTCGACCGGCACGTAGAAGAACCGCACCTCCGCCAGGCCGAACTGCTTGAGGCCCACGGCGCTCCAATTGCTCTTGGCCGTCAGCCGCACGTAGCGGGCCATCACGCCACCCAGATCGACCGTTGTGTTGTGGGCATAGCCCGCCGTGGCCGGCGCCTGGGCGAATTGCACCTCCTTCAGGGCCGTCCAGGTCGTCCCATCGGTGGAGGTTTCGATGGTCACATCCTTGCAGCCGTAGCCAAGGACCGGCTCGAAGTCCGAATTGTGGTTCCAGACCCACAGCTCAGAGAGCTTGTAGACCTTGTCAAACTGATACCGGATCCAGGCTGGCGTCGAACCGGTCGCGCTGCTGAGCCACATGGCGTCGGCGACCGTCGAGTGCAGGTCGTTGGTCAGGCCGGAGTTGTTGACGGTATTGGCCGGGCCGGTCGTGGTCTTGTCCGAGCTGGAGGCCGTGGCCGTCACGCTCGTAATCGGATAGGTATAGGGCTCGACGGTAAAGCTCCAGACATCGCCCTTGAAGACCGTGGTGCTCGGCGGGGCGTTGACTTCATCGACGCGCCAATAATAGGTCTTGCCGTACTCCAGCGGACTGGCCGGCTCGAAGGTGGTGTCGCTCTGGCCCTTGCTGACCGCCTTGCTCAGATCGGCGCTGTTGACGTCTGCCAAGGACGTGCCCAGGTACACGTTATGCGTCCGGGCATGGATCCCCGGCTCCCAACTCAGCGACGTATCGATGGCTGCGTCGGTACCTTTGTCGGCGGGAACAGGTTTGTCGGGCGCGCCAGAATCGTCTTATCGAGCGGCGGCGCGGGCTCCGTAGCGAACCAGACCCGATCGACGTACACATCCGTCCCGTTGCCGGCGAGGTTGAAATGGAAGTCGATGTCGTCGTCGAAGACCCCCGTTCCTCCGACCGTCGCCCCCGTGTGGGTATACTCGAAGTTGAACGTCTGGGGCTGGGTGGTCAGTTGGATGGTCTGGGACCAGTACACCTGCCAGTTGTACAGCGTGCGGGCCTGGACGATGAGCTCGACCGGCCGCGGGGCGTCCGCCTTGGCCATGAAGCTGATGTAGTGTATCTTGCCCTGCTCGAGCTTCAGGTAGGAGCGGAAGACCAGCAGGGGATCGAGCGATCCGGTCCCAATGTCGATCTTCATCGCATTTCGGCCGGACAGCCTGGCGCCCTCCACAATGGTCAGGCCGGTGAAGTTCGGGCTCTCCCACAGATTCCAGAGGCTGGTCAGGGTCACCTGCTGATCGAATTCCCCGTTGGGGATTTGGTTCTGGGCCTGGGCTGTGACCGTTGCCAGCACGACGACAGCGACGAAAGCTACCCATTTGTTACGCATGGTATGACTCTCCACAGGTTCACACGAGATTCATATGTTCTCACCAGTCCGCCGGAGCACCCGGGTCTCGATCTGCGGGTGCTCCGGCGGTGATGACCACCTTACTTGCCGGCCAGGGCGAGGACCTCCGCCGGGGTCAGGACAATGTCGTACAGCTTGACCTCATCCAGAGCCCCATTGAACGGGTTGCCGCCGTTGGCATTGTCACAGCCAATCTGCAGCGAGGCTTCCCGATCGGGACCGAAGGACCACGCGCCGGAGCCGGTCTGCGTGCCATTGACGTAGAACCGGGCGGTCGTCTTGTCGAAGGTCACGGCGATGTGCGGCCCATTCGCCCACCTTCAGCGCCGGGGCGGTGCCGGCCGTGATGTTATAGCGCGCGAACGACAGGGCGCCCGTGGTCTGGCTGGCCTCGATCTGCCACATCGTCTCGCCGTCGGCCCAGTTGTCGCGCTTGCCGATCAGGCCCTGCCAGTAGGTGGTCAGGCCGTTCCACTTGGCCCACAGCGACACGGACAACATGCCGGTCTTCTCCGAGGGGTTGAACGTCCCCAGGTTGACGGCACTGCCGGCAGTGCCGGGCAGCAGGATTCCCTTGCCCTTGCCGGCGGGTCCGTCCACGTAGGTGGGCGTACCCAGGATGGTACCGTCATGGCCGTTGCCGGAGCTGTCTTTGACATCATTCTCGAAGGAGTAAGCCGCCACCAGGCCCACCGGCAGGATGGGCTTGCCGAACTGGATGTCGTCGATATACAGCATGCCGGCGGCGCCCGCTTTCGGATTGGCCTTGTCGCCGACGCCGACGGTCACCTTCTTGACGGCGGCCAAATTGATGCCGGTCAGATCGCTCAGCGGAATCTTCCACTCGGTCCACGTGGACGCGGTCGTCGCCGCGGCATTGGCGCTGGCGACCGTCTTGGTCTTGCCGGCCTTATCCTCGACCGTGACGTACAGCGGGGCCGCGCCATTGCTCCACTGGTCTACGCCGATGGACAGGTCTTTCCACTGGCCGGTGACGGTGCCGGTGGCCGCCACGTTGGAGAACTCCGCCGTGGTATAGGCACTGGCGTTGTGGCTGGTCACGGCCAAGCCGATGTAGACGTTCGCCACCATCGCGATGTTCAAATCGGCGCCGATCTGCGTCCAGGTCTTGCCGTCCGGCGAGCGCTCCGCCTTGAAGCTGTTGGCGGTGCGGGTGATCCGGACCCAGTAGGGGGCCGCCGCGCCGGTCGCATCGTTGCTGGTGCTGGCGCCGCCGGTGGTTTCCCGCCGCTGGAAGGAGGCGCCGCTGGTGGCTGAGATGATGCACGTGGCGTGCTTGGAGCCGGCCTCCAGACTCTCACGGATCATGACGCCCGCTTTGGCCCAGGCGTCCGTATTTACCAGGCTGTCCACCTTGGCCGTGATCGAGCCGTTGCCGCTGAGCTGCTTGAAGACAAAGCGGAACTGGTCGCTGTTGCCCCAGATATCCGTGCCGCTGCTGCTGACGGTGAAGGCGTTGCCGCCCTTATCGACGAAGCCGAGCGGATAGCCCCGGTACCACAGCGCCAGGGTATCGGCGCCGCTGACGGTCCAATCCTGGGTCGTGTCGAACGTCCGCTGGGCCTCGGAGTAGTAGGGGGACTTGACGTTGTTGTACTCCAAAGGCATCGCCTGCTTGCCGCCGTGCATGACCACGGTCTCGGCAAACGGAGCCTGGAGATAGCCAACCACCGAGCCGGTGCTGTTGGTCCAGCCATCGATCCAGGTCTCATAGATACGGCTGCCCTCTTTATCTGTGTAGGCTTCGAAGTCGTCCACCACGGCAAACTGCTGCGTGGTGAAGCTCCAAATGCTGCCCGGATACGTGGCCGTGCCGACCTCATCGACCTTCCAGTAGTACATCGTGCCGAAATCCAACTCGCCGGGGGCGAAACCGTGCGCGGTCACCGACTTACTGGTCGCCGTGCCGTCGGCCACGGCCGCTTTGTCCGTGCCGAAGACCACTTGATGCGAGGTCGCCTCCCGGCCCGGCCGCCAATCCAGGGCGCTATCGACCGCCACGCCGTCGGCGTTCTGGGCCGGCTGCGGAGCGCGGGCCTCCACGGGCACGTAGTAGAACCGCACTTCACTCAGACCGAACTGCTTGAGGCCCACCATGCTCCAGTTGCTCTTGGCCGTCAGCCGCACGTAGCGGGCCATGACGCCGCCCAGATCCACGGTCGTGTTGTGGGCATATCCGCCCGCGGCCGGTCCCTGGGCGAACTGCACGTCCTTCAGCAGCGTCCAGTTTGTCCCATCGGTGGAGGTCTCGATCGTCACATCCTTGAAGCCGTAGCCGAGGACCGGCTCAAAGTCCGTGTTGTGGTTCCAGACCCACAGCTCATAGAGCTTGTAGGTCTTGTTGAACTGGTACTGAATCCAGCTTGGCTGCGGGCCGGTCATGCTGCTGACCCACATGGTATCGCTGCTCGTGGAGTGCAGGTCGTTGGTCAGGCCGGAGCCGTTGATCGTATTGGCCGGTCCGGTCGTGGACTTCTCGAAGCTGGACGCTGTAGCCGTGACATTAGTGAGGGGATAGGCATAGGGCTCGACGGTAAAGCTCCAGACATCGCCCTTGAAGACCGTCGTGCTCGGCGGGGCGTTGACCTCATCGACCCGCCAATAATAGGTCTTGCCGTATTCCAGCGGGTCGGCAGACTCAAAACTGGTTCCCGTCTGGCCTTTGCTGACCGCCTTGCTCAGATCGGCGGTGTTGACATCGCCAAAAGCGGTACCCAGATACACATTGTGCGTGTTGGCGAACGGACCCGCTTTCCAGGTCAGGGTCGGATCGCGCGGGATATCCGCGGATTTGTCGTCCGGCGTGGGACTGCTGGCGCCCACTTGGTTCTTGACTTGCGTGGCGACATAGTCGCCCTCGTACCACTTCACATCGTCGATCCAGAACTCCTGGGCCTTGAATTCGACGTGGAAGGTGACGTGCGCCGGCGTCACATCGGCGGCGAACACGGGCGTCGTGATATGGTATTCCACCCATTTCTCGGTGGCGGTGATCTGTGCCTCGCCATAGCCGGTCCACGGGTCCTGGGCCAGTTCCGGCTTGAGGTTGATGGTCGCGCCGCCGCTCTTGCTCTTGAAGAAGAGGGAGAGGGTGTATTTCTTACCTTTCTGGAAGGTCCCGTTTCCGGCGATCAGAACCGGCGAGACCGCACCATCCCAGAAATTGGTGCCGGGCCCGGATATCTTCACGTTGAGGCAATACTTGCCCTCGATCGGGCCTTCGGGCGCCGTGGCGCCGACGCAGTCCCTGACGACCGCACTGGTGACGGTGCCGCCGTAGCTGCCCCACGGGGCCAGGGCGCCGGTCTCGAAGCCGGGGTTCTGAAACAGGTTCGTGACCTGTTGGGCCTGGCTGGGCCCGGAGGCCACGAATCCGAGTATCAGGGCCGCCACTAACCAGACTACTCGATTCTTCATGGTACTTCTCCTTTGGATCGGCCGCGCTGCGGCCTAACCGTCTTGATTCTCCGCTTACTTCGACGGGACGTAGTCGCCCTCATACCACTTCACGTCTGTCGACCCAGAACTCCTGCGCCTGGAAGCCGACGTGGAAGGTCAGGAGACGTCGGGCTCACGTCGGCCCCAAATACGGGCGTGGTCACATGGTATTCCGCCCAGGTGTCCGTGATCGTGACCTGCTGATCACCATAACCTTCCCAAGGGTCCGCCCCATGTTCCGGCTTCATATTGACCTTGCCCGTGCCGCTCTTGACCTTGAAGAAGGCGGACAAGGTGTACTTCCGGCCTTTGGCAAAGGTGGGCGGTGCGATATTGAACGCACAATCCCAGAAGTTGGTGCTGCGGGCCGGACACCTTCACGTTGAGGCAGTGGGTCCCTTCGATCGGCCCTTCGGCGACCGCGGCCCCCGTGCAGGCGGTCACGACCGCGGCGGTCAGCCCGGGACCCCAGGGCGTCCCAGGTGGCGCCTGGACGCCCGGTTTCAAAGCCACCGTTGGCGATGAGCGGCGTGGTCACCGGCGGCATCGGTTTGCCGTACTGGATGTCGTCGATGTACAACATGCCGGCGGCGCCCGCCTTCGGGTTGGCATTATCGCCGACGCCGATCGTGAGCTTCTTGACCGCGGCCAGCGTTGACGCCGGACAGGTCCGCTCAGCGGGATCTTCCACTGCGTCCAGGTGCCCTTCGTCACGGCGGCGGCATCGGGGTTAACCACCGTCTTCTTCTTGCCGGCCTTGTCCTCCACCGTCACGTACAGCGGGGCGATGCCGTTGCTCCGTTGTGTCACACCGATGGAGGCGTTCTGCCAGGCACCGGTGACCGTGCGGTGGTGACATTCGAGAACTCCGCCGTGGTGTACGCGACGGCATTGTGGCTGGTCACGCACAGACCGATGTAGACGTTGGCCACCATCTGGATGCTCTGATCGGTGCCCAGGGCGGTCCAGGTCTTGCCGTCCGGAGAGCTCTCGGCCTTGAAGTTGTTGCCGGTGCGGGTGATCCGGACCCAGTAGGGGGCCTGGACCGCCGTACCGCTCGCAGTTCGTGCTGGTGCTGGCGCCGCCGGTGCTGCTGCGCTGCTGGAACGAGCAGCCGCTGGTCCGGAGTCGACCGCCATCGTGGCATGCTTGGAGCCGGCCTCCAGGCTCTCGCGAATCATCACGCCCGCCTTGGTCCAGGCGTTGCGTGTTGGTCAGGCTGTCCACCTTCGCGGTGATCGAGCCGTTGCCGCTGAGCGGCTTGATAGGCGAAGCGGAACTGATCGCTGTTGTCCCAGATATCCGTGCCGGTGCTGCTGACGGTGAAGGCGTTGCCGCCCTTGTCCGCGAAGCCCGTCGGGTAGCCCCGGAAGTACAGCGCCAGGGTGTCGGCCCCGTTGGTGGTCCAATCCTGCGGTCGTGTCGAACGTCCGCTCGGCCTCGGAGTAATAGGGCGTCTTGACGTTGTTGTACTCGAACGGCATGGCCTGCTTGCCGCCGTGGATGATCGTCGGTCTCGGCAAACGGCGATTGCAGGTAGCCGACGACCGAGCCGGTGCTGTTGGTCCAGCCATCGATCCAGCGTCTCGTAGATGCGGCTGCCCTCGTTGTCCGTGTAGCTCTCGAAGTCCTCCATCGACCGCGATATTCCTGGGTGGTGAAGCTCCAGATGCTGCCCGGATAGGTGGCCGTGCCGACCTCATCGACCTTCCAGTAGTAGGTCGTGCCGAAATCCAGAGCGCCGGGGTCAAAGCCATGACTCGGTCACCGTCTTGGCCGGGGCGGTGCCGTCGGCTCACGGCTGCCTTGTCCGTGCCGAAGATACACCTGCTGGAGGTGACATCGCGGCCCGGCCGCCAATCCAGGGCGCTATCGACGGCGACGCCCTCGGCGTTCCGGCCGGCTGCGGGGCGCGGGCCTGCACGGGGATGTAGAAGAACCGCACTTCGCTCAGGCCGTACTGCTTGAGGCCCACCATGCTCCAGTTGCTCTTGGCCGTCAGCTTGACGTACTGGGCCATGACACCGCCCATATCCACGGTGGTGTTGTGGGCGTAACCGGCCGACGGCCGGTCGCCTGGGCGAACTGCATGTCCTTCAGCAGCGTCCAGGTCTGGTCCCGTCGAGGAGGTACTCGATCGTCACATCCTTGAAGCCATAGCCGAGCACCGGCTCGAACTCCCCGTTGTGGTTCCAGACCCACAGCTCGGAGAGCTTGTAGACGCTGGTGAACTGGTACTGGATCCAGGCCGGTGCGGCGGCGGTCATGGCGGTGTTCCACATGGCGTCGCTGGTAGTCGCGCCAGTGCAGATCGCCGGTCAGGCCGGAGCCGTTGATCGTATTCGCCGGTACGGTCGTGGCTTTCTCGAAGCTGGAGGCCGTGGCGGTAATGCCGGTGACCGGATAGGAATAGGGCTCGACGGTGAAACTCCACACCTCGCCCTTGAAGACCGTGGTGCTCGGGCGGGGCGTTGACCTCATCCACCCGCCAGTAATAGGTCTTGCCGTATTCCAGCAGATCGGTCGGTTTGAAGGTGGTTCCGGTCTGGCCCTTGCTGACCGCCTTGGCTCAGATCGGCCGTGTTGACATCGGCAAAGCTGGTGCCGAGATACACGTTGTGCGTCGCGGCGTAGGGGCCCGCTTGCCAGCTCAGGACCGGATCGCGCGGCACGTCCGTGGCATCCGCCGGCGTTGGGCTGCTTGTGCCGCGCGATTGCCTTCACGAACGCCGGTTTGACGTAGTCGCCTTCGTACCATCTTGACGTCATCGATCCAGAAGTCGCCGGGCGGCGAAGGCGAAGTGGAACGTCGAGCTGGCCGGGGTCACGGTCGCGCTGATCACGGGGGTCGTGACGTAGAATTCCTGCCATTTGTCGGTGACCGTGAAGACCTGATCGCTGTAGCCTTCCACGGGATCGGCGGCCCGTTCCGGCTTCAGGCGAACCTGCAGCGTGCCCGACTTTGGTCTTCATGAAGGCGACAGAACGTGTATTTCTTGCCCTGCTCGAAGTGCCTGTCCGGCTGCCGTCGGCGACATGCCGACATCCCAGTTGTTGGCGCCGGCCGCCGCCAACCACGACGTGCAGGCAGTACGTCCCCTCCACCGGCTTTTCGGGAACGGTGGCGCCGACGCAATCCGTGACGACCGTCGGACCGGTCCCGTCTGCCATAGATGCCGAAGGGTCCGATCTGGCCGGTTTCAAAGCCGCCGTTCGGCAGTATGTTCGTGACTTGTTGTGCCTGGCTGGGGCCGCAGGCCACCAGTCCAATCAGCAAGGCCGCTGTGAACCAGACTACTCGATCTCTCATGGTACTTCTCTCCTTACGCTCGGCCGCGCTGCGGCCTAACCGTTTTGACTCCCACTCGTCTGCCCACCACTCCCGAGGCTTTTACGCAGCCATGCCGGGAAACGCATCGGGGCCTGGATCGCTCGATCCAAGCCCCGATTCACGTGCCTTTTATTTCGAAGGGACGTAGTCGCCCTCGTAGAACTTGATGTTGTCGACCCAGAACTCCTGGGCCTGGAAGCCGATGTGGAAGGTCAGCGACGTCGGGCTCACGTCGGACGGGAAAACGGGCGTGGTCACATGGTACTCCACCCATTTGTCCGTGATCGTGACCTGCTGCTCGCCGTAGCCTTCCCAGGGATCGGCCGCATGTTCCGGCTTCATGTTGATCTTGCCCGTGCCGCTCTTGGTCTTGAAAAAGGCGGACAACGTGTACTTCGTGCCTTTCGCAAAGGCGGGCGGCGCGACGTTGAACGCACAATCCCAGAAATTGGTGCTGGGGCCGGACACCTTCACGTTGAGACAGTAGGTGCCTTCGATCGGCCCTTCGGCGACCGCGGCCGCCGTGCAGTCCTTCACCACGGCGTTGGTGACCGTAGCGCCCCCGCCGCCCCAGACGCCCCAGGGGGCGAGGGCACCGGTCTCAAAGCCGCCGTTGACCGCCAGGTTCGTGGTGTCGATCACGGCCGCCTTGCCGTATTGGATGTCGTCGATGAACAACATGCCGGTGGCGCCCGGTTTCGGGTTGGCGCTATCGCCCACGCCGAGCGTCAGCTTCTTGACCGCGGCGGTGTTGATGCCCGACAGGTCCGTCAGCGGGATCTTCCATTGCGTCCAGGTGCCCTTGGTGACGGCGGCGGCATCCGGATGGACGACCGTCTTGGTCTTGCCGGCCTTGTCTTCGACCGTCAGGTACAGCGGGGCGGCGCCGTTGCTGCGCTGCGTCACGCCGATGGACACGTTCTGCCAGGCCCCGGTGCCGGTGGTCGAAACGTTCGAGAACTCCGCCGTGCTGTAGGCAGCAGGATTGTGGCTGGTCACGGCCAGGCCGAGGTAGACGTTGGCCACCATCGCGATGGTCTGATCCGCGCCCTGAGCCTTCCAGGTCTTGCCATCCGGGGAGGTCTCCGTCTTGAAACTGTTGCCCGTGCGGGTGACGCGGACCCAGTACGGGGCCTGGACCGCCGTGCCGCTCCAGTCCGTGCTGGCGCTGGCGCCCGCCGGTGGTGCTGCGATATTGCTGCGAGCAGCTATTGTCCGGCGTCACCACGACCGAGGCATGCTTGGACCCGGCGTCGAGGGACTCGCGGATCATCACGCCCGCCTTGGTCCAGGCATCGCTGCGGGTCAGGCTCTCGACCTTCGCGGTGATCGAGCCGTTGCCGCTGAGGGTCTTGTAGACGAACCGGAACTGGTCGGCGTTGTTCCAGATATCCGTGCCGGTACTGGTGACCGTGAAGGCGTTGTTGCCCTTGTCGACCAAGCCCGCCGGAAAGCCCTGGAAGTACAGCGACAGGCTGTCGGCGCCGTTGGTGGTCCAATCCTGCGGCGTATCAAACGTCCGCTGGGTCTCGGAGTAGTAGGGCGTCTTGACGTTGTTGAACTCGAAGGGCATCGCCTGCTTGCCGCCGTGGATGACCGTCCGCTCGGCAAACGGAGCTTGCAGGTATCCCACGACCGAGCCGGTGTTGTTGGTCCAGCCATCGACCCAGGTCTCGTAGATACGGCCGCCTTCCGCATCGGTGTAGCTCTCGAAATCATCGATCGACGCGTACTCCTGGGTCGTGAAGCTCCAGACGGCGCCCGGATAGGTGGCCGTGCCGACTTCATCGACCTTCCAGTAGTAGGTGGTGCCGAAATTCAAGGAGCCGGGGTCAAAGCCGTGACCGGTCACCGTCTGGGCCGTCGCCGTGCCGTTGCTCACGGCCGCCTTGTCCGTGCCGAGGTACACCTTCTCGGAGGTCACATCGCGGCCGGACCGCCAATCCAGAGAGCTGTCCACGCTGATATCCTTGCCGGTCGGCTGCGGGGCCCGGGCCTGCACGGGAATGTAGAAGAACCGTACTTCACTCAGGCCGTACTGCTTGAGACCCACCATGCTCCAGTTGCTCTTGGCGGTCAGCCGGACGTACTGGGCCATGACCCCGCCCAGGTCCACGGTGGTGTTGTGGGCGTAGCCGCCCACGGCCGGTGCCTGGGCGAATTGGGTGTCCTTGAACAGCGTCCAAGTCGTTCCATCGGTCGAGGTCTCGATGGTGACATCCTTGATCCCGTAGCCGAGCACCGGCTCAAAGTCCGTATCGTGGTTCCAGACCCACAGCTCGTAGAGCTTGTACGCCTTGTCGAATTGGTACTGAATCCAGACCGGTGTCGGGCCCGTCATGCTGCTGAGCCACATGGCGGTGCCGGCCGTGGAGTGCAAATCGCCCGTCAGGCCGGAGCCGTTGATCGTGTTCGCCGGTCCGCTCGTAGTCTTCTCCGAGCTGGAGGCCGTGGCCGTGACGCCGGTGATCGGATAGGCGTACGGCTCGACCGTGAAGCTCCAGATATCGCCCTTGAACACCGTATTGCTGGGCGGGGCGTTGACTTCATCGACCCGCCAATAGTAGGTCTTGCCGTACTCCAGCGGGCCGGCGGGCTGGAAGGTCGTTCCCGTCTGGGCCTGGCTGACCGCCTTGGCCGGATCGGCGGTGTTCGCATCCGCGAGGCTGGTTCCCAGGTACACGTTGTGCGTTTTGGCATACTGACCGGCCGTCCAACTTAGCGTGCCGTCCCGGGGCACATCGGGGACGCTGTCGGGACTGGGGTCCTTGGCCTTGCCCGCAACGACTTTGCCGATCTGCACATTGTCGATGTGCAGCGTTCCCTTCTGGCTGGCGTCGGCATCGCTGGCGAACTGCGCGCTCTCGATGGTGGTGAAAGCCGCATTGGGGATCGTACCCACCACCTTGCCGTTGAGGATGACGCTGAACACTTTGTCCTTGAACTCCAGCGCCACATTGTTGTACGCCCCGGCCACCATATCCGAACCGGGGATGGCGGTCCAGGGACCGGCCGGCCAGGCGCCGGTTTCGGAATTGGCGTAGCTGAAGGGGCCGCCTTCCCAGGCATAGATCTCCAGCCAGGCGGGGCTGTTCGCGGCCTGGACGTTCAGGTGCACGTTGAAGACGTTGTCCGCCTTGAAGTCGAAAGAGACTCTGGTCTCCCCCGAAACGGGGCGGGTGATCCCCGTGCGCGCCAGGCCGAGGCGCCCTCCGTACCGGAGATGAGAACCTCATTGTCTACGATCTTCGACCTTAATGGTCCCATTCGTCCCCACCGTCCAACCATTCCCGGGAGCGCCGTTGGCCCGGTTGAAGTCGTCCTTGAACGGTGTTCCCCAGGCGGCGGCGCCCAGGAGCAAACAGGCAAGCACGGCGAAACATTGGATCTTGCGCATGGCATTTCTCCTTCCCAATCATGTCCATAAATGAGAACATCGGGGCCTGTACCGAACGATCCAGGTCCCGAGGTACGGGCGACGGGACCCCAAACGCATAATTCCGCGTTTGGGAGCCCGATGCATGCGTCGCCCCTACCGCCTTCTATTTTGAGGGGACATAGTCCCCCTCGTAGAACTTTATGTTGTCGACCCAGAACTCCTGGGCCTGGAAACCGATGTGGAAGGTCAGCGAGGTCGGGCTCACGTCGGCCGGGAAAACGGGGGTGGTCACATGGTATTCCCCCCATTTATCCGTGATCGTGATCTGCTGCTCGCCGTAGCCTTCCCAGTTGCCGCCCGCGTGTTCCGGCTTGAAATTGATCCTGCCGGTGCCGCTCCTGGTCTTGAAGAAGGCGGACAGGGTGTACTTCGTGCCCTTCGTGAACGTGGGCGCGGTCATATTGAAACCCGCATCCCAGAAATTGGCGCCCGGGCCGGACACCTTCACGTTGAGACAGGAGGTCCCTTCGATCGGTCCTTCGGCAACCGCGGCCCCCGTGCAATCTTTCACCACGGCGGCGGTCACGGCGGACGCCGCACTGCCATAGCTGCCCCACGGCGCCATGGCGCCCGTCTCAAAGCCACCGTTGATCGCGTAATTCGTGAGGTCGCGTACGGCCGGCTTGCCGAAGGCGATGTCGTCGATGTACAGCTTGCCGCCGCCACCCGCTTTCGGATTGGCCCGGTCGCCGACGCCGATCGTCAGTTTCTTGACCGCCGCCAGGTTCACACCCGACAGGTCGGCCAGGGCGATCGGCCACTCGGTCCACTGGGAGAGGGTGGTCGCCGCCGTATTCGGATGGACGACGGTCTTGCTCTTGCCCGCCTTGTCAGTGATCGTGACGTACAGGCCGGCGGGATCATTGGCCGGATTCGGCCCGATATCGGCCACCACCCACTGGCCCGAGACCGAGCCGGTGGTGACCACGTCGGAGAACTGCCCGGTGCAGGCGGCGGCCGCCGCATTGTTGCTGGCCACGGCCATGCCGATGAGAACCCCGGAAGGCATGTTGATCGTCTGCGGGTTGGGCGATCTGTCGGCGCCGGTGTTCTCGGTCGCCGGCTGGACGGTCCAGGTCTTGCCGTCGGTCGAGTAGGAGGCAGTGAACTGGTTGCCCTTTCGCTCGACCTTGACCCACAACGGGAAAGTAATCACACCGGTATTGCTGTGGGCCGAGACGGCATTGCCGCCGGTGGTGGTCCGGTTCTGGAAGGCCCGGCGGCCGTCCGGCGTCGGGAACATGAAGGCATAGGAGGAGCTCGGATCCAGGCTGTTGCGGATCATCACGCCCGCCTTCGCCCAGACCGCGGTCGCGTCGGTGATGGCGATGACCTTGGCGGCGATCGAGCCGTCGCCGGTGAGCTGCTTGTACACAAAGCGGAAGTTGTCGGAGGTGCCCCAGACATCCGCGCTGTTGGAGCTGATATTGAACTGCCCGGCGGCCGGCTGCACGAGCCGGGCCGCGTTGCCCCGGAACCACAGACTCAGCGTGGTCGCCCCGTTGACGGTCCAGTCCTGCGGTGTGTCGAAGGTCCGCTCGGTCTCGGAGTAGTAGGGCGTCTTGATGTTGTTGTACTCGAAGGGCATCGCCTGCTTGCCGCCGTGGAGGATCGTCCGCTCGGCAAACGGAGCTTGCAGGTATCCCACGACCGAGCCGGTGCTGTTGGTCCAGCCATCGACCCAGGTCTCGTAGATACGGCTGCCTTCCGTATCCGTGTAGGCCTCGAAGTTGTCCACCAGCATGTATTCCTGCGTGACAAACTTCCAGACCTCGCCCGGATACGTGGCCGCGCCGACCTCATCCACCTTCCAGTAGTAGCTCGTGCCGAAATCCAGCGCGCCGGGGGCCAAGCCGTGGCTGGTCACCGTCTGGACGGCGGCGGTGCCGCCGGCCACGGCCGCCTTATCCGTGCCGAGGTAGACTTTTTCGGAGGTCACGTCACGGCCCGGCCGCCAATCCAGATTCGTGCTGACGCTGACGTCCTTGGCGTTGAACGCCGGCTGCGGGGCGCTGGCCTGCACCGGCACATAGAAGAACCGCACCTCGCTCAAGCCGTACTGTTTGAGGCCCACCATACTCCAGTTGCTCTTGGCGGTCAGCCGGACGTACTGGGCCATGACCCCGCCCAGGTCCACGGTGGTGTTGTGGGCGTAGCCGGCCAGGGCCGTCGACTGGGCGAATTGCGTGTCCTTGAGCAGCGTCCACGTCGTCCCGTCGGTGGAGTACTCGATGGTCACATCTTTGCACCCGTAGCCGAGCACCGGCTCAAAATCCGTATCGTGGTTCCAGACCCACAGCTCGTAGAGCTTGTACGCCTTGTCGAACTGGTACTGAATCCAGACCGGTGTCGGGCCCGTCATGCTGCTGAGCCACATGGCGTTGCCATTGGTCGAGTGCAAATCGTTGGTCAGGCCGGAGCCGTTGATCGTATTGGCCGGCCCGGTCGTGCTCTTGTCCTGGCTGGAGGCGGTCGCCGTGATGCTCGCGGCCGGGATCGGATAGGCATAGGACTCGACCGTAAAGCTCCACACGCCGCCCTTGAAGAGCGTGTTGCCTGGCGCCGCATTGACCTCATCCACGCGCCAATAGTAGGTCTGTCCATAGGTGAGCGGGCCGGCCGGATCAAGGACATTTTCGGCCTGGCCCTGGCTGGCCAGCACGCCTTTTCCGGTGGCTCTGCTGGCGGTGTTCACGTCCGCCAACGTGGGCCCGAAGTACACATCGTGGGTGGCGGCGAACTCGCCCGGCGCCCAACCCAGGACCGCGTCCCGCGGCACATCGGTGGCCCCGTCGGACGGAGAGGGACTGTCAGCCAGCACCTTCGGTCCTATCCGATCCGGCACATACTCTCCCACATAACAGCGGGCATGATCCACATAGTACGTCTGCCCCGGATTGGAGATCAGCAGTTGCCACATGACCAGTCTATCCTCGGGGGATACAAAAGTCAGGTGATACTCCCGCCACTGCGGCGTGGGGTTGATGACGGCTTGCGCCAAATTACCCCACTGGCCAGCCGCATTCTGCTCCGCGCGTGAGGGCGAAAGCGTTATCGGCCCCGGGTCACCTTTGAGCCAGAAGGACATCGTGTAGGTCTCGCCTTGCTTGACGCTGAATCTCCGCGTGTGATCGAAGCGCAGATTCCATGCTCCTCCTGCCGGAACGCCCGTCACCTTAATGCGGATACACTTTCTGCCTTCGATGGCTTGTTCGGTATCAACGGTCAGAAGCCCGGTGGCGTTCTCTTGGACGTACAGTCCCCATCCGGGAATTGTCTGCACGTCCGTCCCCGTGCCCTCCTCGAAGCCGGGGTTGTCAAACAGATTGACAATCTCCTGCGCATGGACCAGGGATGTTGCGATAAGCAGGAACATCAGAGTGAGAACCACACTTATGCATCTCATCTTTCTTACCTCCTTGGTACGGGCGAATAATTATTCGCCCCTGCTGATACGGGCACACGTTGCTGAGTAATCCCCGGAAGACTCTGCTGGGAGGCTGAATGAGAACCTCGGGGCCTGTACCGAACGATACAGGCCCCGATTCATTTGCTTCTCTGGCCGCCACCTCCTGGGGCGGCTGGGCAATCGACTAGAACTCTACACCGTGCCCTCAGTTCGAAGGGACGTAGTCGCCCTCATACCACTTCACGTTGTCGACCCAGAACTCCTGCGCCTGGAAGCCGACGTGGAAGGTCAGAGACGTTGGGCTCACGTCGGCCCCAAATACGGGCGTGGTCACATGGTATTCCGCCCAGGTGTCCGTGATCGTGACCTGCTGATCACCATAACCTTCCCAAGGGTCCGCCCCATGTTCCGGCTTCATATTGACCTTGCCCGTGCCGCTCTTGACCTTGAAGAAGGCGGACAAGGTGTACTTCCGGCCTTTGGCAAAGGTGGGCGGTGCGATATTGAACGCACAATCCCAGAAGTTGGTGCTGGGGCCGGACACCTTCACGTTGAGGCAGTGGGTCCCTTCGATCGGGCCCTTCGGCGACCGCGGCCCCCGTGCAGGCGGTCACGACCGCGGCGGTCAGCCCGGGACCCCAGGCGCCCCACGGCGCCTGGACGCCCGTTTCAAAGCCACCGTTGGCGATGAGCGGCGTGGTCACCGGCGGCATCGGTTTGCCGTACTGGATGTCGTCGATGTACAACATGCCGGCGGCGCCCGCCTTCGGGCTGGCATTATCGCCGACGCCGATCGTGAGCTTCTTGACCGCGGCCGCGTTGACGCCGGACAGGTCCGTCAGCGGGATCTTCCACTGCGTCCAGGTGCCCTTCGTCACGGCGGCGGCATCGGGGTTAACCACCGTCTTCTTCTTGCCGGCCTTGTCTTCCACCGTCAGGTACAGCGGGGCGATGCCGTTGCTCCGTTGTGTCACACCGATGGAGGCGTTCTGCCAGGCACCGGTGCCGGCGGTGGTGACATTCGAGAACTCTGCCGTGCTGTACGCGGACGCATTGTGGCTGGTCACGCACAGACCGATGTAGACGTTGGCCACCATCTGGATGCTCTGATCGGTGCCCAGGGCGGTCCAGGTCTTGCCGTCCGGAGAGCTCTCGGCCTTGAAGTTGTTGCCGGTGCGGGTGATCCGGACCCAGTAGGGGGCCTGGACCGCCGTACCGCTCCAGTTCGTGCTGTTGCTGGCGCCACCGGTGCTGCTGCGATACTGGAACGAGCAGCTATTGTCCGGAGTCACCGCCATCGTGGCATGTTTGGAGCCGGGCTCCAGGCTCTCGCGAATCATCACGCCCGCCTTGGTCCAGGGGTCGCTGCGGGTCAGGCTGTCCACCTTCGCGGTGATCGAGCCGTTGCCGCTGAGGGCCTTGAAGGCGAAGCGGAACTGATCGGTATTGTTCCAGATATCCGTGCCGGTGCTGACGACGGTGAAGGCGTTACCGCCTTTGTCCGTGAAGCCCGTCGGGTAGCCCTGGAAGTACAGCGCCACGCTGTCGGCGCCGTTGGTGGTCCAATCCTGCGGCGTGTCGAACGTCCGCTCGGTCTCGGAATAATAGGGCGTCTTGACGTTGTTGTACTCGAACGGCATGGCCTGGTTGCCGCCGTGGACGACCACGGTCTCGGCAAACGGCGATTGCAGGTAGCCGATCACGGAGCCGGTGCCGTTGGTCCAGCCATCGACCCACGTCTCGTAGATGCGGCTGCCCTCGTCATCGGTGTAGCTCTCGAAATCCTCGATCGCCGCGAATTCCTGGGTCGTGAAGCTCCAGACGGCGCCCGGATAGGTGGCCGTGCCGACCTCATCGACCTTCCAGTAGTAGGTGGTGCCGAAATCCAGAGCGCCGGGGTCAAAGCCATGACTGGTCACCGTCTTGGCCGTAACGGTGCCGCCGCTCACGGCTGCCTTGTCCGTACCGAAGTACACCTGCTCGGAGGTCATATCCCGGCCCGACCGCCAATCCAGGGAGCTGTCGACACCGGCGCCGGTGCCGGTCGGCTGCGGGGCGCGGGCCTGCACCGGGATGTAGAAGAACCGCACTTCGCTCAGGCCGTATTGCTTGATGCCCACCATGCTCCAGTTGCTCTTGGCCGTGAGCTTGACGTACTGCGCCACGACACCGCCCATATCCACGGTGGTGTTGTGGGCGTAACCGCCGACGGCGGTCGCCTGGGCGAACTGCGTGTCCTTCAGCAGCGTCCAGGTCTGGCCGTCGAGAGAGTACTCGATCGTCACATCCTTGAAGCCATAGCCGAGCACGGGCTCGAACTCCCCGTTGTAGTTCCAGACCCACAGCTCGGAGAGCTTGTAGGCGCTCGGGAACTGGTACTGGATCCAGGCCGGTGTGGCGGCGCCCATGGCGGTGTTCCACATCGTCGTGGTAGTCACGCCATGCAGATCGCCGGTCAGGCCGGAGCCGTTGATCGTATTCGCCGCTACGGTCGTGGCTTTCTCGAAGCTGGAGGCCGTGGCGGTAATGCCGGTGACCGGGTAGGAATAGGGCTCGGCGGTGAAATTCCACACCTCGCCCTTGAAGACCGTGGTGCTGGGCGCTGCGTTGACCTCATCCACCCGCCAGTAGTAGGTCTTGCCGTATTCCAGCAGATCGGTCGGTTTGAAGGTGGTCCCCGTCTGGCCCTTGCTGACCGCCTTGCTCACGTCGGCCGTGTTGACATCGGCAAAGCTGGTGCCGAGGTACACATTGTGCGTCGCGGCGTAGGGGCCCGCTTGCCAGCTCAGGACCGGATCGCGCGGCACATCCGTGGCATCCAGCGCGGGGCTGGGCTCTTGTGCCGAAGATACCTTCAGGAACGCCGGTTTGACGTAGTCGCCTTCATACAGCCGGATGCCATCCATCCAGAAGTCGCCGGGGGCGAAGGCGAAGTGGAACGTCGGGCTGGCGGGGGTCACGGTCGCGCTGATCACAGGGGTCGTGACGTAGAATTCCTGCCATTTGTCGGTCACCGTGGCGACCAACTCGTTGTAGGCCTCCCAGGGGTCGGCCCCGCGTTCGGGCTTCAGGCGAATCTGCAGGGTGCCTGACTTGGTCTTCAAGAAGGCACAGAACGTGTATTTCTTGCCCTGCTCGAAGCTGTGGCTGCCGTCCGTCATGCCGACATCCCAGTTGTTGGCGCCGGCGGCCGGAACCACGACGTGCAGCGCGTACTTGCCCTCCACCGGGTTCTCGGGCACGGTGGCGCCCACCAATTTCGTGACGACCTCATTGGTCGCGGTGCCATAGATGCCGTAGGGCCCGATCTGGCCGCTCTCAAAGCCGCCATTCGTCAACAGGTTTACGCCTGGCTGTGCTTGGCTGGGGCCGCAGGCCACCAGTCCGATCAGCAAAGCCGCTGTGAACCAGACAACTCGATTTCTCATGATCCTTACTCCTTACTTTCAAACAGTGTATGACTTCGATCGGTACGTTACCAAAGGGGGAATGAATACCGGGAGCTTGCCGGCCGTAGGCGGCCTCTGTCCCGGCGTGTGATTTCTGTAACCTGTTCCGTTTGTCGTCCGTTGATGGCCCACTGCCCATCCTATCGACACGCAACACCCAGAGGATGACACCCAGTCCGTTTGGAGTTCCGCGTTGACGCGGTCCTGGACCGCCTGAAGGCGGGACTCCGAACGGGCTCCGGCGGCGTGGTCTGTCCGTTCGGCGCAGCGCCGCCCCTGCCAGTACTATTAACCGGATATGTTGAGCCGTCGGCCCCCCCCACCCTTACTCCCCGGCCCGCTTGTATCTTTTATGCGATGCTCCTCCACGCACAATGCATCACCAGTGACTGACCTCTGTAATGCCCCATAATATGCCCCCGTGGCCCCCGTGTCAAGGACAAATCGCCTCGGGCGTTCACCGACTTGCCATCCGCTCATACGTTTTGCTTGAAGAAACACCGGCCATCTGCTATGAATGCAGGTTGAGACCACCCACGGGTCGTCATACGCATTTTCGGAAGGAGGACGATGATGGGCAGGAATCTGAGCTATTCAATCCTCGGTATACTGGCGGTTGCCGGGGCTGTGTCCCAGGCGAAGCTGATCCACCACTGGCAATTGGAGGAGGATCCGACCGCCGCGACCACGGTCGTGGATGCGGCCGGAGGTCTGAACGGGACCATCGAGGGCGCTGTGTCGGCCGCCGGCAAGGTCGGCAAGGCGCTGAGCTTTGACGGGTCCGATGACCGCATACAGGTGCAGGGCTTCGCCGCGCCGCCGCAAGGGACCATCGTCCTGTGGATCAATCCCTCCCTGGCCAAGAGCAAGGAGCGCTTTCTCGGTACCGGGGGCGATTTTGAAGTGTGGCTGCGCAGCAACGGGGAGTTGAAGAACGAGCTGTTCGACAACGGCAGCACGACGGTAGGGACCGGCGCCGGGGTGGTTAAAGCCAACCAGTGGCAGCACGTGGCCGTCACCTACGATGGGGCCGCCAAGACGGTGCAGATCTATCTCAACGGGGAACTGAAAATCGCGGGTAACGCCAACCTCCCCGCCGTGCCCGCGGGGACCGTCCTGCAGTTCGGCAGCCGCCCGGGCATCGCCGCCGCCGAGTTCTACAAGGGCCTTTTGGACGATATCCAGATGTATGATGAGGTCCTGGCCGCCGAGCAGGTCAAGCAACTCTACGAGAATCCCGGCACGACCGTCAGCTACGCCACGATGCGAGCCAGTGGTCCGTTCCCTGCGGATGGGACGAAAGAGGTGCCCCCGGACACCGTCCTGGCGTGGACGGCGGGCCTTCATACCGTGGGATTGTCGCCGAAGCACAACGTCTTTTTCAGTGCGGACTTCAACGACGTCAATGACGCGAAAGCCGGCGTCGCGCAGGATATCGAGCGTTATCCCGCCGATGGTCCCCTCGACCTGGACCTGGGCAAGACCTACTTCTGGCGCGTGGACGAAGCGAACAGCGTCACCGGCTGGGACGCCGGCCAGGTGTGGAGCTTCACGGTGGCGAACTATCTCATCGTGGAGGACTTCGAGGACTACAACGACGTCGAGCCGCACCGAATCTTCGACCTGTGGGCCGATGGCTGGGACGCCGCCGCGAATGGTTCCGTCGTGGGTTATGCCCAATCGCCCTTTGCCGAGCAGAAGACTGTCCACAGCGGCCGGCAGGCGATGCCCCTGGCCTACGACAACGCCAGCTCGGCCAAGTACTCGGAAACCGTGGTCTACCTCGACGACCTGGGCGGCCCGCGCGACTGGACGACGAAGGGGGTCGAAGTCCTGTCCCTGTGGTTCCACGGCCGTCCGGCAGGCAACGGCGTCAGCGGCAACCAGGCCGAGCCGATGTACGTGATGCTCGCCAACACCAACGGCAAGACCGGCATCGTCTACCACCCGGACGCCAAGGCGGCTTGCATTGACGCCTGGACCGAATGGAAGATCGACCTAAAAGGATTCCGCGATCAGGGCGTCAACCTGGCCAATATCGAGCGGCTCATCCTCGGCTTCGGCGACAAAACCAACCCGAAGTCCGGCGGCATGGGCCTGGTCTACTTCGACGACCTCCGCCTCTACGCTGCCGGGCAGGGACAATAGAGCCGCAAAAAACGCAGGAAGACGCAAAAAAGACGATGAACGTGTAGCACCCCCGCCCCCGGGGGTGATCAATGCCTCAGCCGAGGGCGGCTGAGCTACATCCTCTTTCACCTTTCCTGGTTTCTGCGGCAACCCAAGCCCGGAGGGCGAAAGAGAATAGCCCCGCGATTCATCGCGGGGAACCTGGGCCAACCATCAAACCAGTCCCGCCAGGGACGAAAGAACGCATTCGGTCTTGCCTTCCCTTTCTTTCGCCCCTACGGGGCTTTCGGATATATGGCCCCTCGTGACCCACCGTTGAAACGGTGGGCTATGGTCGGTCGTCCCCCGGGACTCTCTGGAACCGCGCCAACGGACTACTCCAAAGATGTACGCGAGGCCGCCAATTCCCACGTCCGCGTTGGGGAGCCCACGCTCATCGGACACACGGGCAGGATGCCCGTGCCACGTAGGACTCGCCTATTGCCCCGCTTGGGTCGGGTCGGCGACCCGGCCCATGAACAGAATGCTGCCGGTGCTGTTCTCCTGGATCAAAAACAGAAACGGATGATCCGCCCGAAACACCGGCGGCTGCGGCGACTCCCATGCCTCCCATCATCACAACAGCCGTTGCGGCGGCGGCTTCCGTCCCCTCTTCGTTGACATCGACATACGCCTTGTGAATCACCTCCCCGATGTAGAACCACGCCGGATCGCCGTCGAAGCCGGCAAAATTCGCCCCGGGACATTGGAAGGCATCCACCATCCCCATGCTTCTGCAGAGTCTTCTTCAATTCCGCCGGAGCGTCACCTTGAACTTCGGGAGAAAGACAACGACCTTCTGCTGGGCCAAGCTGTGTCTCCACAGCTCCAGGTCTTCGAGGGCGAGTCCCTCTTCAAGTTGCCCCAGCCCGTCGACGCTCTCGCGGCAGGAGCACCAGCATCGAGAGTTCGCCGCCGCGATACCTCAGTTCGAGGATCTGCAAGCCCTTGACCTCGCCGTACCGCATCTCCTCCGTCTGTTCCATCATCGGTGTCCTGACAGTCTTCGCCGCCGTGACGTAGAATGGAGCATCCTCCGTGTCCTTCGCTTTGAACTGGTGCTCCCAGTCTCCTTTGAAGTAGATGGCGTTCGTGAGCACCAGCCGGGTAGACCCGGTGAGGTGATCCGCAGCTGAAGCAGGTCCTTGAATCTTGTTCTGGGTTTTCTCCTCGACCCACCCGTTGATCGTCTTTCGTGCGTCGGCCCGCGTGTCTTCGGTCCTGTAATCCACCGGTGTGATCGAGACGCCGTAATGCCTCTGCAACGAGCGAGAGATACTCCTGCAGGAACGACTTCCCCCGCTGGGGCCAGAGCGAATTCGCGACGTATAGCTTCACGTTGCCGGCTCTCTGCACCTTGTCGAACGATACCGCGCAGTTCGGCGAAGGCCGGATGGAGGTCTCGTGCTGATCCAGCGGGAAATGCAGGATCTTGGCCATTTCCTTTTCGGTGTTTTTCCGTGCCGCGGCGTAGGTCATCGCCAGTGCCGTCGAGATGCTGTAGGGCGAGAAGAACAGATTGCCCGTCCGGCGGGACAATTGCCGATACAGATCGACGGCAAATGCGGTATTGCCTCGGACCACGTCCTTCCCGTTGCGCCGCGCCTGGGCGGATTCCGAGAGCGGGACTGCGCGGCACGCGCAACGCCGCCAGATTCGGGTCCTCTGCCGGTGTCTTACCGAGCCCCCCTGATCCGACAGAAACCTGCTCCGGGCCCGCCGGCCGGGTCCCCGCGCTCTTTTGCCCTGCGGGAGCGGGCGTCCCCGGGTTGGGCGTGAGCAGCGTAAGGACGTCCTTTTGCCGCCGGCGCGCGGCACGGTCTTTCGGCAGCAGCCCCTCATTGTCCTGGGCCTGGAGGTCGGCTCCGTGTCGCACCAACAGCTCGATCACCTCTCGGTAGCCGCGCACCGCCGCCGCGTGGAGCGGTGTATCCCCATGCTTGTCCCGCGCTTCACGAGTGCCCCGTTGGCGAGCAGGAGCGGGACGATCTCGGTATGTCCTTGCGCCGCGGCATAATGTAACGGCGTGGTGGCTCTCCAATTCTTCGCGTTGACCTCGGCGCCATGGGCCACGAGCAGTTGCACCATCCCCCGGCCGCCCTGCCGGGCGGCAACATGGAGGGGTGTATTGCCCTCCGGGCCTTGCTCCTCGGTTTCGGCGCCGTGTGCCAGGAGAAGCTCACTGAGTTGGATGTCGCCTGACTGGGCCGCCCAGTGTAGCGGCGTCCCGTCCTCCTTGCTCTTGGCGTTGACGTTCGCCCCCCTCGCAATCAGCAGGTTGACGATGCTCTTGTGTCCGTGCACCAGAGCGGCCCAAAGGGGTGTCACGCCGAAAGGACCGGAATCGTCGTTCGCATTGGCGCCATCCGCCAGCAACCGTTGGACCAGATCCTCCAGCCCCAGTCCGGCGGCAATGCTGAGCAAAGATCGGCCGCCTCCCGCATCGGTAGCGCGGACGGCGGCGCCATGGTCGAGCAACAGCCTGGCGACGTTGAGGTGCACCTCCGGATACAATGCCGAAAGCAGCGGAGTGCCCTCCTCCTTGTCCCTGGCGTCGATCGCCGCGCCCTGGGCGATCAGCTCTTCAGCCACCTCTTTGTGACCTTTTGCCGCCGCGCAGTGCAGCGGCGTCCGGCCGTTCTCATCGACCGCATTGGCCTGAGCCCCGTTCGCGAGTAGAAGTCGGGCCAAATCCGCATGACCTCGTTCAGCCGCAAGGTGGAGGGCCGTGCAACTCCCGTACCAGCCCTTCCCGACCTTGGCGTTGACATCGGCACCATGCCGGATCAGGCATTCCACCACGTCTTTATGTCCCTCCCGTGCGGCGATATGCAGTGCCGTGCGACCATCCTGCTCCTGTGCCACGCTACCGGCCTGACTCTCGACAAGGCTCCTGACTCTATCACAATCTCCAAGGTACGCCGCGATGTGGATCGTCACGTCCGCACCGGCCGCCACCAACAGGGCGACGATGTCCTTCTGTGTGCCAAGCGCGTTGCACGGGCGTCTCTCCGTGTCTATTCGCAAGGTTCACGTTCGCCCCCTTGCTGATGAGCAGTTCCACAAAGGCTCTCTGTCCGTAGGTCACCGCCGCATACAAGGGCGTCCTACCATCCCTGCCAAAGGCATTGATGTCGGCACCGTGAGCCAGCAGGAGACCACCTATTCCCACTCGCCCCAAATCAGCAGCGTGGTGCAATGGTGTATCACCGCGTTCGCCCTTGTGATTGACATCTGCACCATGCGCGAGGAACCAATTCACCCATTTCGTGTCCCCCCTTAACACGGCCGATTCCAGGGATTTGGGACGCCTGACGCGCCTCTTCCCACATCCGCCGCTGAACACTGCCAGCGCCAGAATCACACAGAGTAGCCCCTTCCATCTCATTTCCAGTTCCCTCCAGGATCGCTATTTCTTGGTCCCACCATCCGGAACACCGGCACTTGCACTTTCCGCTTGGGCCGTCAGCAGTTGGACGATCTCCTTATGCCCCCGCCGGACCGCCTCATCCAGCGGCGTGCGGCCCCGGTTGTTCTTCACGTTAACGTCAGCATGGTGGGCCACCAGAAGCTCGACGCTCTCTCGGTCTCCGCGCAGGGCTGCATCGTGCAGAGGTGTGTTGCCGTCCTTGTCAACGATGTTCACTGTGGCACCATGACCGAAAAGCAGTCTTGCGATGCTCTTATGGGCCCGGACCGCGCAGTGCAACGGCGTCATCCCGCCTTTGTCGGTTGCGTTGATGTTGGCACCATGCGTAATAAGAAGTGCGGCAACTTCTTCGTCGCCGGCCCGTGCCGCGTAGTGCAGCGGCGTGCCGCCATCCTTATCCCTCAGATTGGCATTGGCACCGCGAGCGAGAAGGCGATCGATCCACCCCCGATAAGCCTTCTGCAAGCCTGCATGCAGATCCGCTGCTTCCTGCCCGCGGAGTCCCAGGTACTCAGAGTCGCGATTCACACGCGCTGAAGTGTCCTCGCCATAAGTCTCATGCACGACACATGATAAGGGCGTTTCGCCGGAGTCATCCGGCATGTTGACGTTGGCTGCCCGGTCGGCTAGCAGTTCTGCCACGTTGAGGTAGCCTTCGCGTAGTGCCAGCAGGAACGGAGTTTGACCGCCCGACTCCCAGCCCCAATATCGGGAGACACCGCTGGTCCTCGCATTCAAAGCGGCCCCGCTGTCAATGAGGACTTCTGCCGCATGCCTGTAACCTTCTTTGGCAGCCACATGGAGGGGAGTCCAGCCACTCTCATCAGCCGCATTCGCGTCGGCGCCGTGCGCCAAGAGGAGGCTGAGAATCTGCGTACGTCTCTCGCGCTCCTCTTCGTCTGCCGCAGCCCATGCAGGTTCACACGGATCCCCGCCCCTCGTGGCGCTGAGACCGAGAGAAGCCGCCAAGCCCCGGACGTTGGCGTCACGCTTATGAAACCCGAGCACGTCATGCAAAGGTCTGTTCCCCCAGCTACCTTTTGCGTTGACGTTGGCTGCCCTTGCCAGCAGCAATTCGACCACGGGTCTGTTGGCTCTTCCGGCGGCGATATGCAGCGGTGTGCACACGTCGCCGTCGTACTCCCCACCCATCGCATTTACGTTGGCACCCTTAGCAAGAAGTAGTTCAACAATCGCTGTCTGGCCTTCTGCTACCGCCGTATGCAGCGCCGTCCAGCCGTGATGAGTTGCCAGATCGACATTGACCCCAGTCGCCAAGAGCAACTGCAGGATGTCCTTGTGGCCTCCCGCCGCAGCCTCGCGCAGAGCGTCACCATCATCGGCGCTGGCATCTGCGCCCTTGGCAATAAGATCCCTAACGATATCAATGAGCCCGTGCTCTGCAGCATAGCTCAGGGGCGTCTCGTGGTAGGAGGGATTGGCATTGACATCCGCCCCGCTGGAAATGAGCAACCTCGCAATATCCAAGCGGCCGTTCCGCAGCGATACATGCAGCGGAGTCTCACCGCTGGTCTGCCGCACGTTGACGTTGGCCCCTTTTCGCAGGAGCAATTGGACCATCTCTCTGTGCCCCTCTTCGGCCGCCACATGCAACGGTGCAATGCCACCGTCTAAAGGTGAATCCACCTGAGCCCCGGCGGCGATCAGCAGTTCCGCCACTGTTGCTTGGTTTTGGTGTGCCGCGTAGTGCAAGGCTACGGCGCCCGCTTCCGAACTGACGGCTGCACCTGCTTCAATAAGGCTCTTGGCTTTCGCCACGTCTCCGAGATACGCAGCCATGCTCAGAGTCTCGACGGCACCTGCGCCGATCAGGTGCTCGACGATCGCCCTATGATTGCGCGCGATGGCGATGCCTGCAGGCGTTTGACCCCATTTGTCCGCGCTGTCGACTTGGGCACCGCAGCGAACAAGAACCTCGACTACCTCCTTGTGGCCATTCTCAGCCGCGAAATAAAGGGGTGTCCGCCCGTTGTCATCCTTCGCGTTCACATTGGCGCCGCGCGCGATGAGCATCTGCACTTGGGCCAAGTCGCCTTTCTGGGCCGCCCGGTGCAGGTCGGTCGTCAGACTGCGGTATTTCTCCTTGCACCCGCCGGTCAGGAGCAAGACCGCCGCGATCCACAAGCAGAACCATCGACTTCCCGTCATTCTCCGCCCCTTTTCACCATCATCACTCGTTGACCCGCCCATCCGGAGCATTTGCCCCTGCTCCCGCGTCCTTCGCCGTCAGCAGTTGGACGATCTCCTTATGCCCCCGGCGGACCGCCTCATCCAGCGGCGTGCGGCCCCGGTTGTTCCTGGCGTTGACGTTTGCCCCGTGGGCCACAAGGACCTTGACTACTTCGCCATAGCCCCGCAACGCCGCATTGTGCAAAGGGGTATCGCCGTGGTTGTCCGAGGCATTCACTTCAGCGCCCTTGGTCAGGAGAAGGGAACCAATCTCTGCCCGGCCTCGGCTGGCCGCGTAGTGCAATGGCGTGATCTTGCTGTTATTCCTTGCGTTACTATCAGCGCCATGACTGACGAAAAGGCGTGCCAGTTCGTCATCCCCTTGCAGTATTGCGGCGTGCAATGGCGTGTTGCCCTCCTCGTCGCGTTCATTCGCATCGGCACCGTTGGCGAGGAGAAGCTCGATCCATTCAAGCTGATTGTCTTCCCGCCTCACACTGATATCGTTGGCTTCGATGGGCTCCGTCCACACCCTGAGATTGTCTCGCAGTATCTCATGGAGGGGCGGCGCCTTCACGTGAACGTACGCTCCGTGGTCGATGGCTGTGATGGCGTGGTTCCTGATATCGACCACCATCGCACCGCGGGCAATCAGTACTCTCGCCGCCTCCACTTTGCCCGTTGCCAACGCCGCGACCAGTGGCGTAGCCCCTTCCTTATCTTCGGCATTCACATTTGCCCCCTTGGCTATCAGGAACTCGACCACGCTGCGGCTCCCTTGTTCGGCAGCCAAGTGCAGAGAGGTCCAACCGGATTCATCCGCGGCATTCACCTCCGCGCCGTGCGCAAGGAGTAGTTCGATGATGCCCTGCTGTCCACGAACGGCCGCTGCATGCAACGGCGTCGCGCCTGGTCCCAGTCCGTAGCCACGAGCACGCCTATCCCATATTGTGTCGTGAATGTCCTGCGCGCGCACGATTCTCGCTCTGACGTCAGCACCTTTGGCAAGAAGAAGCTCCGCCACGTGTCTTTGTCCGTAGTACGCGACGCAATGCAGCGGCGTGATCGCCTCCTCATCCCGGGCGTTCACATTCGCCGTGCCGCAGATAAGTAACTCGGCAATATCGGTATGACCCTGTTCAATCGCTGCTCTGAGTGGCGTGCAGTCGCCGAAGTACCTGTTGGGGGCATCGACGTTGGTGTTTGCACCTTTCGCGATGAGCAGTCTGACCATTTCCAGACGGCCCTCCCGCACCGCCCAGTAGAGCGGAGTCACGTCATCGCCACCCGTGGCATTTACGTCCGCACCGCTGTCGATGAGTAGTCCGGCCAGTTCTACGTGATTGCCCAGGACGGCAAGGTGGAGAGCGGTTCCCCTGAGGTACACCGGGACGTTTGGGTCGTAGTGGGCCGTTGCGTTCAGGTCCGCGCCTGCCGCTATCAGAACGTTGGCAACTTCGCTGTGTCCATAGAACGCGCAGTAGTGCAGGGGAGTCCAACTATCTTCATCTCCTTCTCTCGCATTGATGTTCGCACCAGCCTCGATGAGGCTCTTGACTTTGGCTGCATCCCCGAGATAGGAGGCCAGATGAAGATTCACAGCGGCTCCCACACGCACGAGGCATTCGACCACCGCTCGATGGTCCTCGTGCAGCGCACGTACGATGGGTGTCCGGCCGGCCCTGTCCTCGGACTCAATGCGAGCCCCACAACGAACGAGGACTGCGACAGTCTCTGCATGGCCCTGCTCAGCGGCCAAGTGCAGCGGTGTTTGGCCCATGTCGTCTCTTGCGTTCACATTGGCACCGTGGGCGACGAGCATCTGCACCTTGGCCAAGTCGCCCGCCGCGGCCGCCCGGTGTAGGTCGGTCGTCAGACTACGGTGTTTCTCCTTGCACCCGCCGGCAACGAGTGCAACAGCCAGAATCCCGCAGATCACCGCTTTCGCTCTCATGTTCCACCGCTTCCGACGAACACGAAGTCGGTCTACTTCCTCGTACCACGGGCAGGATGCCCGTGATACTCATGGGCAAGCCTGCCCACCAGCGAACGGGATGCCCATGCCACTACAAGGCACCAAAAGGCAAGAAGGTAACATAAGCCGCGGGGGAAATATTGACAAGGGTGCTCCGTAGGTAGGGCAAACGCAAGGTCATTTGACGGATCCGCCCCCGATGTCTTTGCGAGCCCGGCGAAGCAATCCACCACCCGGCGAATTGAGATTGCTTCGTCGGGGGGCTCCTCGCAATGACATGAATGTGGTGCGCCCAGCGACTTTGCGTCCGCGCTGGCTGCGCTGGTTCCGGCCCAGCTCCACGGGGCCAATGAAGAAGCCCTGCCGGGTTGGGCAGGGCGTGATTTGGCGCCCGCAGCGCCGCTGCGCGTCGGGAATTGTCGGTTATGGCCTGTCTCCAAAAGTAGTGGTCACGGTTTGTGCAACAGTTGAAAAGGCAAAACACCCCGCGTGCAAAAAATCTCTTATTCCTTTGGACACAAGGAGTTACGCGCCGTGGCAGTGTCGTGCTCGCACAGAATTTCGTCGCGATTCGTGCAACGTGGCCCACAGGTAGAGGGAGACTCTGGTCCGAGGCGGAGCCTTGCGATTGATGATTCCCGCCTTCGCGGGAATATTCCATTAGTCCAGCATTCCAATCCGATGCCGATTGTGTGAAGCAAACAAAATTTCCGGCAGTCGAGATACCCCAGCATTCCAATATTCCATCATTCCAGCATTCCAATCCGACGCGTATCGTGCAAAACGAAGCCAATTTGGTCCGAACCGATAAGAAGTTGGGTATCATGGCCAAGAGTGGGTTTTTGTTAAATTTTCAGGTTGACAAACTGCGGGCTGTTGGATAACGTAGGATACTAAGGCAAACTGGATGGCCTTGTGTCAAATGGACTTGGCAAGAAGGAAGGGTAAGGAATGAAGGATCTATTTACCACAGGCGAGGCCGCAGAGATCTGTCGTGTCAGTCAACAAACCATCATCCGCTGCTTTGATTCAGGCCGGCTGAAAGGATTTCGGGTGCCAGGCTCCAAGTTCCGCCGCATCCCGCGTCTGAATCTGGTCAAGTTCATGAGGGACAACAGTATCCCTCTGGACAACCTGGATTCCGGGCGCAAGAAGGTGCTGATCGTCGATGACGATGCGGAGATCGTGGAGTTGATCAGCGACATCCTGATCCGCGACGGCCACTACGAGATCCGCACGGCGTCGAGCGGCTACGAAGCCGGGATGGTCACCCAGCAGTTCCGCCCCGACCTGATTCTGCTCGACTACATGCTGCCGGATGTCAACGGCAACGTGGTCTGCCAGACGATCCGCAGCAATCCGGAGTTCGAGAACACGCGGATCATCATCGTCAGCGGCGTGGTCAAGCAGGAGGAGATCGACCAACTCCTCAAGTCGGGCGCCGAGGACTTCGTCCACAAGCCGTTCACCATCACGGAACTCACGGACAAGATCAACGCGACGTTGCAGGTGATGGCCTGAGGACGGAGTGATCGGCAGACGGTTGCGTCCCGGATCAGGGTCCGGGATGACAAGGTTGCGAAGCTCGTATCGGCTGTTCGGAGTTCCGCGTTTACGCGGGTCGAATTCTTCTTAGCCTTTACGCGGACAATAAGAGGAGTCTCACCCGCCTGAAGGCGGAACTCCGAACAAACGAGCCGCACAACCGCTGGACGTGAAGGCGTGCCCGCCGTTCACGGCTGGTAGTTAGCAAGGATAGCCGCATGGCGCAAAAGCAAGTCGATGCGACAGCTTCCCGCAAGGTGGAGCTGGCGATAAGTGAACTGGGTCTATTGTCGGTTCCGCCGTGCGTGGCCGTTCAATACCTCTCGAAACTGCTCCAGGGCCAATTCTCACCGGCGTCCGTCGCTGAAATCGTCCAGTCGGAGCCGGCGCTGGCCGCCGGGGTCCTGTCCCTGGCGCAGCGTCTGGCGGCCGGTCCCGCGAGCCAGCGGCACGTCGTTCAGCTCGTACTGGATCGGCTCGACCCCGATGCGGTCCGGGATCTGCTGCTCAAGATCAAAGTCTCGGCTGGGTTCGAGATCGAGTTCGCGCAGGAGCAGCCGGCCGTGCCCGCGCGTAAAGACCTGATTCTGCACAGCTTGGCCGTTGCCCGTGCGGCGCGGCGGATCGCAGAGACATCGAAATCGGGTATCGAGCCGAACCTGGCCTATGCGGCGGGGCTCCTGCACGATATCGGCAAGTTCGCGCTGCAGGACATCATGCCCAAGAGCCTGGCCGCTATTGTCAAAGAGGCCGAGGCGACGAAGGCCGGCCTCCATGCGATTGAGCAGAAACGCCTTGGAACCACCCATGCGCTGCTGGGCAAGCAATTGGCCCAGCGCTGGCGGCTGCCGGAGCCGATCAAGCTGGCCATCTGGCTGCATCATAGCGATGCGGCGGCCTTCGCCCAGACCGTTCCCGAGGCCGGCCTCGCGGTGCTGGTGAAGGCGGCCGACAGTATCGCCCGGCAGGCGGAGATCGGTCTGTCCGGCAGCTTCGACGAGCCGGAGCCGTTGGAGAGCATGGCAGAATCCCTCGGCGTGGAGGCCGAAGTATTGCAGCAGATCCTTGAGGAGCTGCCTCAGGAAGTCAAACGCAGATCCGCCTGTCTGGGTCTGGAGACACCGCAAGCCACGGCCAAGTACTGCGACCTCCTCCAGATGATCGCGGCCCAGCTCTCGGAACGGCACACCAAGCTCTCGTCCGAAGACCGCTCGCTGCAAACCGCCTCCGGCTTTCTCGGTTTTGCCCGGGAATTCCTGCAGGGCGTGCGCCCGAGCGTTGCCGCCCTGGACATCGCGGAGGATTTCGCCAAGTGCTGGCAGCGGTTCTTCCAGACAGGGGCAGTCTGCCTCTACCTGATGGCCGGCGCGCAGGACGGTGTGGTCGATGCCGCCATCGTGGAGGCCCTCGGGCACAGCCGCAAGACTGTCGTCCGCCCACCCCAGGGCGACTTGCTGCTGCCCAAACCGATCGCGGGCCGATTCGGCTTACTGGAGGCCCGGGACCGCATCGACTGGCTCTTGGAGCAGGTGGGAGTCGATTTCAACAGCGACCAGGCCAGGCTGGTACCTCTGTTATCGGACGGACAGGTCGTTGGGGTCATGGCCTTTGAGTTGAACCACCCCGACGATGTTACCCTGTTTGCGGAGAACTTTGAAATGGCGGCCTCGATGGCCGGGGCCGTTCTTGGCCTTGCTCTGACAAAAGAGGGCCAGGAGCACTGGGCGGAACGGTTTACCCCAGCGGATGGGTTTCGGGACGTGCCTGTAAGGTCATATGAAACAAGGCCTTACGGCGTAGATACGAACACATCGCCCGATGGCGCCGTGGAGGCTTTGGCGGAGATGGCCGCCGGAGTGGCGCACGAGCTGAACAACCCCTTGTCCGTCATTGCCGGCCGGGCCCAATTGCTCGCCCAAGTTGAAAGGGACGGTCAAAAGCGTCATGTCCTGGATGTGATTCACGAGAATGCCCGCGAGGCTTCGGGCGTCGTGGATGACTTGATGAGCTACGCCCAGCCGGCGGTGCCGCGGTTGGCTGTGACGGCCGTTGGCCAGATCATCGAGGAGGCGGTCCAACTGGCCGCGCTGAAGACCGGGGCCGAGCATGTCAATGCGCAAGTGCATATCTCGCCACAGGTTAAAGACGTTCTGGTGGATTCGGCCCAAGTCGCGGTGGCCCTCGCGAACATCATTGCCAACTCCATCGAGTCCTACGCGGACCCGATGGGGCCGGTCAAGATCACGGCCGAGCCTCACGATGGCGGTCTGCGGCTGCAAGTCCACGATCTTGGCTGCGGGATGGATGAGGCCACGGTGCGCAAAGCGGTCAGCCCCTTCTTTTCGGCGAAATCCGCCGGCAGAAAGCGGGGCATGGGTCTTGCCTACGCCAGCCGGTTGATCCGCCTCAACAAGGGTGCCCTCAAAATTGAAAGCCAGCCGGACCACGGAACTGCGGTCACGATCACATTGCCATACGAATAGGCTCGCATTTCTGCCCAATCCTCCTAAATTCACGTCGATTTGTGAAAAAATACGTAGTTTGCACAACTATTACTGGTCGGATTCTCTTTGTATATTGGCATGTACGGTGGAAGTAGGCGCGGACTGCCTCCAGGGTAGGGTTGCGGCTTAGAGAGCCAAAACCCTATAAAACAGGCAGTGGGGCAAGGCTGGATTCTGTGCCCCACTGCCTGCACACCGGCTCCAGCGAGGCACCGAAGGAAAATGAGCGAGATGAACGGGTCATATCTTCATGTTTTTTTTCGCGATTCCTATTCCAATACTTTCTATAGTCGGCTATACATATACAGGGGCGGTCCAGGTTTCACAGAGATGTGCAACAGCACCCGCGGACCTGATTAAGGAAATAATGTGAAACAGATGAATACCAGATTCACGGTCTTGATGGTACTGGCTTTGACGGTCGCGCTCGGCTGTCAGACGAGGGCCCAAGCCGGCAGCGCATCTGAAGATCAGGCGGTGCCGATGGTTGCTTCCGTGGTCGCGACGAGCGGGAATCTCGCCATGGCGGACGGTAGCGGCCCGACGGTCCTGCTCAGCTACGGCAAAGGAATGCTCGAAAAGAACCCGATCCGGTCCTTCATGTACTTCGTGCCGCTGATCTCCCCCGTGGCCGTGGGCGGGGGCACCAGCACTCGAGAACGGGCAGCAAGCGGCCATCATTTCCTGTGAGAGAAGGGTCACATCCCGATCCTTCTGCGTGGCCTGCGACTTTGAGATGTCGGGCAAGGGCTTCAACCGGTACACGTTCGACCCGGCCGGGATGATCGCGTTGCGGATCGAGGAGTCCAAGAAGCCCAAGGGGGAGCCGCTGTCGCACGTGCTCGACTACATCAACTTCGAGGGAGAAGGCTTCGGCAGGATCCAGATCAAAGGGACGATCGCCGACGGCACCGAGACGGTGACCGAGGTCGAGCTGGAGTTCAATGCCCGTGGCCGCAAGAGTCCCGTCACGATTGGACTGTACGAGCTCAAAGCGAAGAACGGGCAGTACTGCTATGAGAACCGCTCCGGCGAGATCGTGGCGCGGGTGAATACGCTGACCTTCAAGAAGAGCGAGAATCCCCGGATGGACATCACGGTGGCTTCGATCACGAAGAAAGCCGGGACGAATGGCCCGGTTGCACAACTGAAAGCGGCCATCGCCAATCTGTTCATCAAACCGGTGAAGATCGATCCTCTCGGCAACGAGACGCTGCTGCACTTCGGCTACGCCCTGTTCGAGCAGAAGCGAACGTTCACCTTCCCGAAGGCCGGGAACCTGAAGGAAGCCATGGTCTTGGCGTACCGCGAGGCGGCCCCCGAGGCGGAACCCAAAGGACAGTAACCAGGCCGAGTATCGCAGTCTCCGTCCGGATTCCCTTCGATCTGTCGGATGTCCTTGATGGCGGCTCGGGCGTCCAATTGACGCCTACCGGCTTGGCTTCCTGCCCCGTACAGTCTCAACGGGCACCCACATGGATTCGACCCGCGACTGTTCAATCGGGAACCCCTGTGACTGGTATCTTGACGCCGGTCACGGTACCATAGCGTCCAAATGTCCCGCGATTCGGGATGGCGATCCTTGTCGTTCGGGCGAATGGAAAGGGCCACGTCTATGAAACCATGCTCCAGAACCATCACTGTGCTTGCGGCTTGTGTGCTTATCGTGGGCAGTCTCGGTGTCTGCCGGGCCGAGGATTGGGTGCAGTACAAGTTCGACGCGCGACATTCGGGCAATGCGGCGGATCGGAGCATCAGCCTGCCGCTGGGTTTGGCGGGGGCCGCTGCGTTGACCGACGCGATCTTCACCGCCCCGGTCGTGGCCAACGGGCAGGTGTTCGTAGTCGATGGCTCCGGCGTGGCCTTCTGCATCGACGCGGCGACGGGCCGAGTCGCCTGGAAGTTCGAAAGCCGCGGCGGCAAAGCCAACTGCAACAACGTGTCATCGCCCGCCGTCGCAGGCGCCTACCTGCATTTCGGCACGACTGCCGGAACCTATTACGTCCTGAACGTGGCCGACGGGTCGGTCGCGAAGGAGATTCCCTGCGGTGAGCCGATCTTCAGTTCCCCGGTCGTGGCCAACGGGCGGGTGTACTTCGCCACGCTGGGCTCGCGCGTGTATGCGTTGGAGCCGGATGGAAGGGTCTGCTGGACGTGGGACTTCGTGGACAGAGAAGCTGGGCCTCCAGGGAGATCGCTGGAGCGGCCGGGAATGGCTCCAGCGCAAGGAGGCCCGCGTGACGGCCACCGAGCTCTTCCCCTGCACGCGCGATGTCGCGGTGCACGGCAAGACGCTCGTGGTGCCCGCCGGCGGCTACGTCGTCTGGCTCCAGGATGCCGGGGACAAAGCCGAGGTCCAAACGACCATCATGCCGCGCAACGTCACGCTCGGCCTGAGCCTCGGCGAAGACGGGACCGTCTATCGGCAGTGGACGCTCCTCGACAACGGCGGTCAGGTGGATGTGCTGCGACCCGGCGAAGGCGGCAAGGTCCAGACCGGCGCCGTCGGCGGGACGCGAACCAACACGAATAGCGGGCTCGTGAGCTTCGCGTCCGTGAGCCTGCGCGGCAACGACATCTATCGCTGCCAGCCCGAGGATGGCCTGGGGCTGTGCCGGCATCATGTCGGGACAGGCGAGCCGGAGCCGCTCTCGACGCACCCGGCTCTGGCCGCACCGGTCCTGGTCGGTGATAAGGCCATCTACGGCGGTCTCGACGGCAGCCTCTACGTCGTGCCGCTGACAGGCCGGGGACAGCCATGGTCGTTCCAGACCGCCTTCGGCAAGGCGATCACAACGCCGGTGGCCGTGGCGGATGGCCGAGTCTGCTTCGGCTGCGACGACGGGTACCTGTACATCCTGGGACCGGGCGGCACGGCCGCGCTGCCCACCAAAGACCTTCAGCTCGCGCAAATTCGAAGCCCGCTGACCAGCAAGCTTGCGGACGCGAAATATGACCGGTTCACCAGCTTCGGGAACTGGGCGAACACCAACGTGGACAGCCAGGGCGTCCAACCGCCGCTGAAGCTCAAGTGGATGCGCCGCTACGAGGGGACGGCGAAGCACTTCCCCACGTTCGGTGGCGGCCGGATGTACACCCACACGGCCGAGGGCCAGATCTTTGCCGTCGAACAGGAGACGGGCCGGCTCCTGTGGCGCCGCTACTGGCCCGGCGTACACATCAGCTATACTTCGCCCCTCTACTACAGGGAAAAGATCCTCATCCCGCAGGCCGGCGAGGAACAGTGCCGCCTGCGGTGCCTGGACGCGGCCACGGGAAAGCTCGTCTGGGAGGCCCCGTTCTCCGGGTCGCCAAGCTGGAACCGGCAACTGCCGCCGGTCGTCTACAAGAACATGGCGATCTACATGTTCGGCACGGGCCGCTATGGCAAGTTCGCCCCTCCGGGTCGGGACGAATCAGTCCCCTGGCTCTTCGGTCACCAGGAGAACAAGAACTTCCCCAAGAGCCACAAACCGCTGGTTCGGGCGTATGACATCGATACCGGCAAGGAGTTGTGGACGGCGGACTTCTCCGAGTTCGGCTCCGGCGGCGACGATGCGGGCGTGTGCCTGATGGATGGCACGCTCTATTACTCCTGCTACTTCGGCCTCTCCGCCAAGAGCAAGCGCGACCTGCCCAGCGCCCGGGGCCTGACCGCCGCTCTCGAGCCCGAAACCGGCCGCGTGATCTGGCTGACCACGCAGTGTTTCCTCCACGGCGGCTGCACGATCTCCGGGGCGGATGGACGCCTGTACCTCGGCGGCTACAACAAGCTGGAGAACGGCAACAGCCTTGTCTGGTGCGTCGATGCCCGCGATGGCTCGACGATCTGGAAGTCCGAGCCCGTCCGCGAGGCCATTCAGGTGACGACCATCGGCTCGAAGTTCCTGTTCGTGCACGCCCAGTACCAGAACGGATTCCTGCTGGACAAAGCGACCGGGAAGATCCTGACAACGCTGACCAAAGGCTACAAGTGCTCACGTTTCACTCTGTCGGAGCCCTATCTGCTCGGTCCCAACCTCGATGTCTACGATCTGTCGGACATCAACAATATCAAGCTGATCTCGACCGGTCCGAGGTTCGATCCGAGCGAGTGTGTCGGAGCCCTGGTCTCGAACGGCCGCGTCTTCTACTCCGGCCACGCCGGCAGCCTGCAAGCCTGCGCAGTCTGGGGCGATGAGGCCCGATGACAGCGGATCGGCTGACATGACAGCTCAGGAATTCATCGACCGCAGGAAGCGCTACTTCAAAACCGTCGCGCTCCCAGGTCGTGGCGGTGACTTGCAGTCATAGATGGTGCCGCCGCTTGTCTGGTGGTCTCATTGCGGTGCTGCCTGACTGGGAGTCCTTGCGTGAATCCGTTGGAGTCCGTTGCATTCCTCCCGATATTCTTCGTGGCGCACGCCGCCGTATGGAGCTCAGGAGCTTCGTCTTTTTGCCTCCTACGCGCTGAAGATCTACACGGGTCTGGGCCTGCGATGTCCTTACTGTCAGAAAGGCTCTCACTGGGCCACGTCGACTAAACGGGTCATTGCGTCTGGCAAGTGTGCTCATTGCGGTGCGCAGGTTCTGGATGACGGCCCTTGATCCGCAGTTCCCAAACGCTGGGTGCCATGCTTACGCTCGCGTAAGCATGTCCTTGCGGGCGGAAGGGAACATGTCTACGCAAGCGTAGACATGGCACCTACGTCTACCGTCATATGGTTCATGGCTGATTCTTGCACCCCCGTGTGTCATCCTGAACGGAGCGCAGCGTAGTGAAGGATCTGGGCTGCGAATGAGAGCAATCTCCCACTCGGTGGCCAGATCCTTCGGCTGCGCCTCAGGATGACAGAGTCGGTACCGTGCACGAACTCTTCTGAATTCACCTTACGGGTGCACGTTGCCGGCCACGTGGGCGGTGTTCTCGGCGATGCGTGGGGCGGTGCCGAGCAGGTTGTGGACGATCATGTTGCCCTGGCCGCCGGTGACCACGAGGGACGCGGATTTCGCCTTTTCGCGGTCATCCCGGATCAGGCAATCGGAGACCCGGCTGTTCGTTACATCTTTCAGCAGCAGGCCGACGTTGTCGCAGTCGAGGATCGTGCAGTTCGTGATGTTCATCCGTTTGCAGTTCTCGATCAACAGCCCGGCGGAGCTCGCGCCAGACGTTGGTCACGTGCAGACCCGTGAGCGTGCAGTCCTCGCTGTTGCGAACGACAAGGCTGTTTCTCGCGTCCAGGCTGTTGCCGTAGTTGTAGCGGGGATTGCGGTCGAAGTTGTTCGGACCGAGGATGATATCCGAGCAATCCTCGATCAGCAGGTTATGGGTGAATCCCATCCAGAATGTGTTGCCGGTGAGGACCACGCCGCGGCAGTCGCGCAGATGGACGTTGACCTTCACGTCGCTCAGGACATTGCCCGTGATCGTTACGTGGCCTTCCCGAACGAGGGCCAGCTTGGGCTTCGGCTTGCTGCGGCCGAGAATGCGGATGTTCGCCGAGTCCGGGGAGTCGTTGTTGTGCTGAATCGTGCAGCCGGTGATCGCCACCTCGCCGGTGCCCTCGGCGCCGTCGGTGCAATCGATCAGGACATTGGCCGTGGGAGGCGTGTCGCGGCCCATGTTGCTCTCGATGTCGCAGCCGGTGATGTGGATGTTGCGGACATTGCCCGCGCGGGACACGATGCCGCCGCCGCGATTGTAGCTGATATGACAGCCGACGATGTTCGACTGGTGCAGGCTGACGTTGTCGTAGAAGATGCCCACGCCGCGATTTTCATAGAGGTGGCAGTCTGCGACGAGGAGGTTGCGGTTGCTGCCGACCAGGTGGATGCAGTGCAGGGTGCCGCGGATATGAAGCCGGGTGAGGGTCAGCTCCATCGTGCCGTCGGCCTCGATGCCGACCGCTTCCGGATGATCCCCGTCGATGGCCAGTCCATCCACCAGCGGCATGCGCTGCCGCTCCCAGACATTCTCGGCGAAGCCCGCCGGATCGGCCGACTTGAAGTGCGTGCCCACGAACTTCAGCGCCGGCCCGGGACCGGCCATGACGATCCGCGCGACCCCATCGCCGCAGATCGACGTGTAGCCGACCTTGTCCAGATCGATCACAATCGGTTTCGTGATGCGGTACGTGCCCTTGGGCAGTCGGACTACTCCGCCGCCGGCCTCGACCGCGGTCTGAATTGCGGCGGTATCGTCCGTCTTCCCATCGCCGACGGCACCGAGCTGACGTACATTCCGCTCCGTAATGTCCGCGGTCCGGTTCTCCCCGGATAACACCTGTCCACCAATCAGCAACAGAACACCTGCCACGAGGACTGTCTGTCGTTGCATCTTCATAACCTATCTCCCGAGGCCTGCGGCCTCTACTCTGGGCGGCACGCCGTAAAGCGTCACTTCCGGATCGTCGCCTCCCCGGTTTTGATGTCGATGGTCCATTCGTGCGGCTCGGGCAGCCGGAGCTTGCCTTGCGCCGATTTCGAGCGGCATCCAGAGATAGCGCGAGTCCCATTGGGTGCGCGGCTTCCAGATGTCGCCCAGGAAGATGACCGTCGTGGTCTTTGTGCCCACCACCTTCACCAGCATCGTGGACTGCGAGCCGTAGGTGTTCGTTTCGGGCGGGGCGATATCCTTGAACTCGGACCAGGGGCCCTCCAGCGAGGCGGCCGTCGCGTACTTGTTGGGATTGGGCCGCCAGCCGGTCAGCGCTGAGCCGACCACGTAGTAGAGTCCCTGGAAATGCACTATGGCGCCGCCCTCCAGCGGCGCGCGGATCAGGCACACGTCTTTCTCGACAGTCAGGTAATCGTCCGAGAGCTTGGCGATATGGAAACCCTTGGCCGGGCGATCCTCGAAGATCAGGTAGGCCGAGCCGTCGTCGTCGATGAACTGGCCGATGTCGCGGCTCTCCTGGCCCAAGGGGCGGAAGCTTTTGAGGTATTTGTAGTCGCCATCAACCGTTGCGCACGTGGCGACACCCACCCGGGCCAGTTGGTAGCCTCCACGTCCGCCCGGTGCCGGGGCATCGATGTGCATGTACATGACATAGAGCTTGGTCTTGGCGTTGTAGAAGACCTTGGGCCGTTCGAGCACCCAGGCCGGCCCGAAATTCTCCGGGTCGGCGAGCTTAAGGACCTGGTTGCGGAAGGTCCAGTCCGCGAGATTCTTCGAGGAGTAGCAGCTCACGTAGCGTTTGCCGCGTTCGTTGTCCCGCGCGCGGTCCTCGCCGAACCAATAGAAGGTGTCGCCCAGCTTGAGAATGCCGCCGCCGTGCGCCTGGATGTGGCGGCCCCGGTCGTCCGGCCAGACCTCGCCGGGTTTGATGCTGTGCCCCGCGTCGGCCGCATTCGCCGCGATCTCCGAGGACGACGGCCTTTGCGGCCGATGGGCGTCCACGCCGAATTCCATGGGTGGGGTGCCTGCCTCGTGCGCGCCGATGTCCGGCCCCTGACCCATGAGGTCGTCGTTGAAGTTCGGCAGCCGCAGCGCCGCATCGGAGCCGGGGCTGGTAGGTGAAAGCGGGAACCGGCCTTTACCGTCCCGCAGGCCGCTGCCTTCGGCGTAGATCGGCTCGCCCTTGATCCCATGCATCTCCTGTCCGGCGGGAATCGCGGACCGTCCGCTGTAGAGGTCGTAGTCGTGGTCGCCGAGCGCATCACCCTTTTGATTGCGGATCGCGCTCCTGGTAACGTGCAGGATGTTGTTGCGGCTGGTGACGTTGACCATCGCGCCGCCCCAGCCCAGGCCCTGTGATGCGCCGGCGGTCTCCGGGCCGGCCTCGGGCGTTCGCGGGGGTTGCAGGATCGTGTTGTGGAAGACGAAAATCCGGCCGCCGCCCAGGTTGTCGCTCGTCTTGAGGAACCCGCCGCTCCACTGGCCGGGGGCGACCTGCATCACGCCGCTGACGTTGCGCCAAACGTATAACGGCCCGATGGAAGTGCTCGCGCAGGCGATGCCGACGTAGCACCGCGCCACATAGTTGCCCCAGATGCGGACGTTGCAGTTGGCGCCCTCGGACTCGATGGCGTCGTCCCAGCAGTGACTGAGCAGATTGCCGTAGATGTCGGAATCGCAGTTGGGAAAGCCCTGCACGCTGAAGTTGTGCCCCGCGCCGAAGATGTCGTTGTAATAATGGGTATCGTCCGAATCCACGGTGTTGTACCGGAAGACGTGGTTGCCTTCACTGTCCCACAGGCAGATGATCTGCGGCCCCTGGGGATGACTGGACTCGCGCTGGTCCCCGATGCGGCGCGACTGCCGCCAGTTGTTGGAATTGCTGCGCGGGTGGTGCAGGTAGTTGCGCTGGACGATCACGCGCTGGATCGTGTGATCCCGGGAGTAGACGGCGGAGTCATAATCCACGCCCCAGCCGTCTTGGGCGCTGCGGCCCCAGCCGCTGATGTCACAGCCCTCGATCACGATATCGTGACAGTTCGCGAAGAGGCGGAGGCCGTGCTGTTGGGCGTTTTTGAGCGTCAGGCCCCGCAGAATCACGTACGAGGCGCGGACCTCGACGCACTGGGGGTGCTGGTTGGCGACGTCGATCGTCGCGGCGGCGGTCACCCGGCTCGGCGCGGGCGTATAGAGGACGTAGCCGTCCGGCGTGCCGGACTGGTCCACGACCAGCGGGGTGTTGCGATCCGGCACGGCGACGGTCCGCGCGACAGGGAAGACCTCGCTCCAGGTGCGCACGGAGAGGGTCGCCCGCCGGCCCGTCTTCTCCAGGGAGAGCTCCACTTCGTACTGCGTCCCCGGTGTAAGATTGACAATACTGCCCCGGTACTGCCGCAGTCGGTCCGCCGGCAGGTCCTGCGACTGTCGCCCGTCGAACCATAACGGCATTGCTTCCCGCCACGAGTCGGAACCGGTTGCCCGATAGCGCACGCGACAAATATTCTCCGGCGTCCCGTCTTCCGGGCTCCAGTAGAGTCCAACACAATGAAACGTCGGCACCGCCTGCGGCTGGCTTTCCCCGAAGGAGAGCCCCGCACACACCAGACACACTGCCAAGCCGATCAAGTGGGTTCGCATCTGATTCTACCTCCAAACGATTTTCATCAAGGATCTCCGCTGACGACGGTCTTTACGGCCGATAGGCATCCGCGCCGAATTCCAGGGGCGGACTGCCGGCCTCCTGGGCGCCGATGTCGGGGCCCCCGCCCAGGAGATGGTCGTTGAAATTTGGCAGCCGCAGCGCCGCGTCGGAACCGGGGCTGGCAGGCGAGAGTGTGAACTGGCCCTGGCCCTTCTGCAGACCGCTGCCTTCGGCGTAGATCGGTACGCCTTTGATCCCGTGCAACTCCTGGCCGGCGGGGATGGGACGCGTGCCGGTGTAAAGGTCATAATCGTAATCGCCGAGCGGGTCGGGCTTCAGGTCCCAGAGGGGGGCACTCGCGACGTGCAGGATGTTGTTGCGGCTGGTGACGTTGACCATCTGGCCGCCCCAGCCCAGGCCCACACGGGCGCCGGCCAGTCCGCCGCCGCCCCCGGGAGTCCGGGCCGGTTGCAGGATGGTGTTGTGGAAAACGAAGACCCGGCCGCCGCCCAGCCTGTCGCCCGTCTTGAGGAACCCGCCGTCCCACTCGTTGGGCGCGACCTGCATCATGCCGCTGATGTTCCGCCACACGTATAACGGCCCGAGCGATGTGCTCGCGCAGGCGATGCCGACGAGGCACCGCGCCACGTAGTTGCCCCAGATGCGCACGTTGCAGTTGGCGCCTTCCGACTCGATGGCGTCGTCCCAGCAGTGGCTCAGGAGGTTGCCATAGATGTCCGAGTCTCGGTTGGGGAAGCCCCGCACGCCGGAATTGGCCCCGGCCCCGAAGCAATCGTTATATTCGTGGTCGTCGTCCGAATCGACGGTGTTGTAACGGATGACGTGGTTGCCTTCACTATCCCAAAAGACCACGGTCTGCGGCCCTTCGGGATGGTTGGACGCAGGCCTGCCCGGGGGGGTGCGTCTTTGCCGCCAGTTGTTGGAGTTGCTGCGGGGGTGGTGCAGATAGTTGCGCTGGATGATCACGCGCTTGAGGGCTTGGTCCCGGCCATAGATGGCGGCGTCGTAGTCCTTGCCCCAGCCGTCCTCGGCGATGCGGCCCCAGCCGCTGATGTCGCAATTCTCGATCACGATGTCATGACAATTTTCGAAGATGCGGATCCCATCCTGTTGCGCGTTCTTGAGCGTCAGGCCCCGGAGAACCACGTAGGAGGCCCGGACCTCAATGCACTGCGGCGTGCTGGCCCGCCACGTCGATGGTCGCGGTGGGGCGCGTCCCTGCGCGGGTGCGTAGAGCACATAGCCGTCCGGTGAGCCGGACTTGTTCACGACGACGGGTGTAGCGGCCGTCGCGCACGGAGCACGGTCTGCCCGATAGGGAAATCCTCGCTCCACGTCCGCACGGAGATCGTCGCCTGCCGGCCCGTCTTTTCCAGGGACAATTCGATCTCGTACGGCGTTCCCGGCGTGAGATTGACGATGCTTCCCCGGTACTGTCGCCAGCGCTCCGGCGGCAGCTCCGAGGACTGCCGCCCATCGAACCACAGCGGCAGCGCCTCCCGCCACTCCGGCACGCCGGCCGGTCGGTACCGAACACGGCAGACGTTCTCCTCGGCGCCGTCGTCCGGGCTCCAATAGAGTCCCACGCAATGAAACGTCGGAACCGCCTGCGGCGGAGCATCGCCGAACGCAATCCCTGTCAAAACCAAACACGCCAGAAGGACGACCGGACGCATCTTCATTTCACTACCTCTTTCTCGACATCGCGCGCCTGAGATTGCTTCGCTGCGCTCGCAATGACATACCATGCTTTGTCGCGGCCAGCACCCAGTATGTCATTGCGAGGAGCGCAGCGACGAAGCAATCTCCCTCGCATCGTCGCGCGAGTTGCCAGATATGTGCTACCGCGCCTTACTCTTGAGGAAGCCCGACTCTTCCATCCATTTCTGGCAGAGGCCCGGCCAGGCGGAGGCGCCTTCGAGCTTCTGGCCCAGGCCGAACCCGTGCGCTCCCTTGAGGAAGATGTGCATTTCCGCCGGCACTTTGGCCTTGCGCAGGGCGAGATAGAAGGCGATGCTGTTCTCCACGGGGACAACTTTGTCCTCCCAGGTATGAATCAGGAACGTCGGCGGCGTCTGCGGCGTCACCTGCTTCTCACTCGACATCTTCTCGATGAGCCTTGCATCGGCGTTCGCCCCGAGCAGATTCTTGCGCGAGCCGGCGTGGGTGAACGGCTCGGTGAACGAGATCACCGGGTAGACCAGGATAGCGAAGTCCGGCCGGGAGCTTACGCGGTCGATCTGGTCCTTCGGCTCGCCGAACGACTCGTTGAAATGCGTCGCGGCACTGGAGGCCAGGTGCCCGCCGGCGGAGAAGCCAATGATGCCGATCCGGCCGGGATCGACGCCCCATTCTTTGGCCCGGCTCCGCACGGTGCGAAGAGCCCGCTGGGCGTCCTGGAGGGGGACCGGATGTCTGTAGCCCGCGCCGCTGGCGCTGTGGCGGTACTGGACGATGAAGCCGGCCACGCCAAAGGAATTCAACCACTGGGCGATCTGGTGACCTTCGTGGTCCACCGCCAGATGGCCGTACCCGCCGCCGGGACAGATCACGACCGCCGCCCCGGTCGCCTTCTCCGGCGCCGGCAGGTAGATCGTCAGCGACGGCTTGTCCCCCTCGGCCGTGCCCTTCGCCCCCGGGGCACCATCGGGCCACAGCAACTCCACCTTGGGCTCGGCCGCCGCCGCGACGCAGGAAAGACTCATTGTCGCCATGACAACGAAACCCAGAATCATTCTTGCGCGATGCTTCATTGGATGTCCTCCTTATGAGCCAAATTGAACGTGCGCTTCTCTCGTATTTGCCGGCAAGATGTACCCGCGTTCCGTGTTTTCCACCGTTTTCCCGTCGACGGACACACTGGGCTTGAGCGAGTCCGGCAGCGACAGCACAAATCCCTTCGGCGGTCCCGCCTTGCCTTCGAGGCGCAGCGTGCCGCCGTCGCTCGTGACGTCCCACGATACGTCGAGGTCGCCGAACTGCGTAGGTAAATGCTTGATTCTCATACCCGCTCGATCGGAAAACCAGCCAACGGGGACGCCGGCGAATAAGACAAGCCGACCGTCATCTTCGTAGGCGAGACAATCGCGGATCAGCAGGTGCACCTCGGCAATCGCCCAGCCGTGGGGCATCGCGACACTGCCGTTCCATTTCGTGCGCAGGTGTCCCCAGCCGCCGGAGCCGCTCTTGCCGCCCTCGTCGAAGGCGTACCACCGCTGCATCTGGGGCTGGTCGAGATGATATTCCAGCGTCCGCCAGCCGGCCTCGCGATTGCCCGCCAGCAGGCTCTGGTGCGCCCGGGCCAGCGGGAAATATCGCCAGCTCTCGGGCTTCTGCGGTCCGAGACGCTGAAACTGTTCGTACGCCTTACCCGTGTCGAACGGATACAATCGGCACGGCCACAGCACGCAGTAGCTGCCGTATTTGTCCGGCAGTTTCGAGCCATAAGTGCGGTCGTAGCTCGCGAACAACTCCACCGCGAAGGTCTCGTATTGCACTGCCTCCTCATTCTTGTCCAAGGCCCGCGCCAGCAAGGCAGCGGCGCGGATGCCCGCCGAGATCGAAGGCCTCCGTGTAGGCGGGATTGTGCCCATCGCAGCGGCCCGGCTTGAGTTCCCGGCGTTTCTCCATAGGCACATCGTCGCCGAACGCCAGAGCGTCCATTTGGACCCAGTGCGGTCCTTCGGCGGTGCGGTAGTAGCGGATCATGGCCGCCAGCTTCCGGGCTTCGGGATAGACCCGCTCCAGCCACGCCCGGTCGCGTGTGAACCGCCAGTGCTCGCCCATGATCCAGAGAATCTGGCCCGGATTATCGGCTTCCGGGTACGACCGGCCGTTGAACGGGTGCGCGAGGAAGTAGTCGATAGCCTGGGCCGCCAGGTCCGCCCGGCCGGCCTTCTGCAGGATGTTCGCGACGTAGACGCCGTCGCGGTTGAAGACGTTGTAGTTGACCACGGCGACGTCCGGCGCGCCTTCGTTCATCGCGATGGCGGCATGGCCGGTGATGGCCGCGAAGGCCTCAGACCACCGGCTATCCGGCAGCCGCAGCTCGACCCTGCCGACCAGCTTCTGCCAGTAGTCGCGCGCCTCGGCGAACAACCGGCCGACTTCCAGTTGACGATAGTACGGCAGGCCGGGGTCGGGCTGCAGGACGCCGCCCGTGTCGGGATTCGGCTTGGCCAGGTCGAACTGGGCCCACTCGCTGACGCCGTCCCACTGGTGCCGCACAGCCCGCCGGCCCGGCAGGACCGGGCAGACAAACTCGAACGTCCGGCTTTCACCCGGCGGCAAGGTGACGTCGAAGCGCAGCGCGCCGGAGCAATTCCCTTGGGCGGAGGCCGCGGAGCGCTCCTCCGGCATCGTCCCGCGCAGGGCGAACTGGCCGATCGTATCGGTCTGGACCACGCCTGAGCCGCTCGGATTCTGCTTGGCGACGAGAGCGGTTTTGCCTTCGACCAGCAGTGCAGCGCCCGTATCGGCGACACGCAAGTCGCGGACATCGAAGCCGGCGGGACCGAGCGGCCGCAAGGCTGTGTAGAGAAATGCCGCTCTTGGCTCGTGCCCGGCATTTCTCAGAGTGACTCGCGCGCCCGCGACATGAACCTGCCCCTGCGGCGTATCCTGGAGAACGTGACACAGCTCACTTTTGACCTCGACCTCGCCGGCCGTCCATTTCGCCCACGGAAGGAGATAGCCGCCCTCGGCCAGGCCGTGCGCGCAGGGCACGTCCTTCATCGTCGGCGCGAACAGCCGGCCGGCGGCCTGGTCGTACAGCCAGAAATAGATGCCGTAGCTGCCGACACCCGGCGAGAAGCTGCCTTCCGCCTCCACGAAGGTCTTGAGCGAATCGAGGGTATTGGCAATACCGATGGGGATATGAATTTCCCCGCGCGGGTCGAGCGCCGCGTCCGTACCGCCGGCCGCCCCTGCGTGGCCGATCCACACCAACACGGCCAGACAGAACGTCAGCCGGGTGGCACGCCCAAGCGCAGCTTGAGCGTGTCTTCCTCTGTGATGGAACACATTCGAAGGAGCACGGTCAAACGAGTTTGGCCGTGCCACCCGAAGTATCGTCCTCCGGGAGGGTTCCAGCATCATATTCATCCTGCTCCACCAGCCGCTGCGGGTCCTCCAGTCGTTGCATCAGGGACTGCAGGAAGCGGGCGGCGTACTCGCTGTCCACGATCCGATGGTCCACGGCCAGCGACAGGCTGACCATCTTGCGCACGACGACGTGGCCGTTCCACGGCACCGGTGTCTGGACGATCTTGCCCGCCGTCAGGATCGCGCTGACCGGCGGCGGCACAATCCCCAAAAACGAGTCGATGTCAAACGCCCCGAGATTGCTCAGGGCGATCGTCAGCCCCTCGAGGTCGTCGAGCGTCAGCTTGTTGCTGCGGGCCTTGTCCGTGAGTCGCTTCTCCTGGGCGGCGATCTCGGCCAGCGTTTGGGTCTCCGCACGCTGAATGACCGGCACGACCAGCCCCTGGGGACTATTGACCGCGAAGCCGATGTTGACGTGGTCCGCGAGGCGGATCACCTCGGTGGGCAGCGAGTCCTGCGGCTCCAGGTGAACGAGCCGGCCGACCATCAGCGGGTACTCCCGGGCGGCCCGGGCCAGGGCGCGGATGAAAAACGCGTTGCTGGTGACCTTGACGCCGAGGGCCTTGCTCAGATCGTGCCGCATGGCCATCAAGTCCGTCACATCGGCCCGCGTCGCCAGGTAAAAACACGGCTTACTGTGCTTGGCCGCCAGCATCCGCTCGGCAATCAGCCGCTGAATCCGCGACAGCGGCACGCAGGTCGACGCTCGGGGCTCCCCCGCGCCCTCATGGGCTACTCGGGCCGGGCTCCCGGCGGCGACACACCACCTCGCGGAACTCACTTTCATCTGTGTTGCCTTAATCAGACCTCAACAATCAAACTTCCTGCAGTTTCCCGACGATCCGGTCCAGACCGTCCAGGCAGAGTTGCGACCAAGTCTCCATCTGGTCGCGGACGGCGCGCAGCTCGTCGGCCGTCATGAACTCCATCTGCGTGATCATCTGCTCCCGCCGGGTCACGCTCGGGGCATCGAGGACCCAGCAGTGCACGATGCCCAGGTGGACCCGCCCGACCTCGTTCGAGTCGTCGTTGAGCAGGGCGACCACGTGATCGGTGTGGGTCGTCTCGACGTTGACCTCTTCGGACACCTCCCGCTCGACGGCGGTGCGGTACGCCTCGCGGAAGTCGCTGCGAAACAGCGGCATCGCCTCATCGGCAGGGTTGATGTGGCCGCCAATGCCGATCGAGCGATTGCCGACCAGGCGGGTCTCGCCCGCCCGCTTGCCGCGCACGTAGGTCAGATAGCGGCCTGCGCAGGTCATGATCACATAGGGGATGAGCTGCTTGTGGGTCGGGTCCTGCTCCGCCTGCGGCCGGGGCATAAAATGCGGCACGCCCGGCGCGAACAGCCGGTCCAGGTACCGCGCCACGTCGAAATTCAGGCCGTGAAACGCCCCGACCTCATCGAACACCTTCCGTTGGACCACCAGAATCTGCTCTTGCTTGACCATGGGCGGTCATACTAAAGGAAACCAAGCGAGCGGGTCAAGCCGTGTGGGCGGGAAATGCTTAGTAGCTTTTGCGGCGATTCCGTACAATCCAATCCGACTCCCTCCTGATAATACAAACAGGCTCGGGATGAGAGTACTGCCCGAAAAGAAACCCGGAAATTGACTTATATTCAGCGAAGGGGAAGTCTATGCCGCTTCTCGAAAAGATAGTCTCAGACACCGTTTTGGACAGTCCTGAAGATGAGGGCGCGTCACAAAAGAGCAAAGAACCGCTGACGGCGGAGAACCAGGAGGCCATCGGCCGGGTGGTGAATCTGCTGGCGGCCAGCCGGAGCATTCTGTTCGTCACAGGGGCGGGCATCTCGGTGGATTCCGGCCTGCCGACCTTTCGTGGCGCCGATGGGCTCTATCCGGTCGATACGACCGAGGATTGCATGCCCGTCGAACGGGCGTTATCCGGTGATATTTTGTGCGACCATCCGGAGCTGACCTGGAAATACCTGGCCCGCGTGGAGAAAGCCTGTGGCTGCGTCCGGCACAATCGGGCGCACGAAGTCATCGTCGAGATGGAGCGCCACTTCGAGCGGGTCTGGACGCTGACGCAGAACGTGGATGGGCTGCACCGCCGCGCCGGGTCCCGCAACGTGATCGACATTCACGGCGACCTGCACCGGCTGCGGTGCATGCGGTGCCTGTACCACCAGATCGTGGAGGACTACAGCGGGCTGACGTTCCCGCCGCACTGCCCGAAATGTCCCGGGCCTGCTGCGGCCGGATGTCGTACTGTTCGGCGAGCCCCTCTCCCTGGAACGGCTGATGATCCTCTTCACGGAGTTGGACGACGGCTTCGATCTGGTCTTCTCGATCGGCACCAGCAGCGTCTTCTCCTACATCGCCGAGCCGGTCCGCATGGCCGCCCAGTTCGGCCGGCCCACCGTCGAGATCAATCCGGGCGTCAGCGAGGTCAGCGACCTGGTCGACGTCAAGCTGACGATGGGTGCCGCCCCTGCCCTCGACGCCATCTGGCAAGCCTACCGGAAACGGTTGCCGTGAGCACATAGAAGACCGGCACAAACGGAATCGCCAGGAGCGTCGAAGAGAGCATGCCGCCGAAGACGACCGTTCCGATGACGCGCTGGCTGGCGGCGCCGGCGCCCGTGGCGACCAGCAAAGGGGCCACCCCCAGGATGAACACAAACGAGGTCATCAGAATGGGACGAAATCGGCGGCGGGTCGCCTCGACGGCCGCCTCGGGAATGGACAGGCCTCCCCGGTGCAGATCGCGGGCAAATTCCACGACCAGAATGGCGTTTTTCGCGGCCAGGGCGATCATCAGCACCAGACCCACCTGAGTATACAGATCCGTGACGTAACCCCGGAGGATCAGCGCCAGAAGGACTCCGATCAGCGCCGCCGGCACTACCATGATGACCGCCGCGGGAGAAGTCCAGCTCTCATACAGCGCCGCCAGCACCAGGTACACCAGGATGATGGCGAGGGCATAAATCAAATACGCTTGATAACCCACCTTTTTTTCCTGATAGCTCGTCGACGTCCAGTCGTAAGCGATTCCCGCCGGCAGCGTCTCGGCGGCCATCTGCTCCATCAGGCGGATCGCCTGGCCGGAGCTGTAGCCGCCAGCGGCAGAGCCAAAGATGGCGGCGGCCGGGTAAAGGTTGTAACGCGTGATGATCTCGGGGCCCAGGACCTGTTTCACGTCCAGCAGGGCGCCGAGGGGCACCATGTCTCCCGCCGTGTTGCGAACGTACAGGTTCCTGATGTCCCGGGGCTCCAATCGGTACGGGCTGTCCGCCTGGATGTAGACCTGGAAGACCTGGCCGAACTTGTTGAACAGGTTGACAAACGAGGAACCCATGTAGGCCCCGATGGTGCTAAATACATCCGCCAGGGGGACCTGCAGGGACTCGGCCTTGGTCCGATTGATGTCAAGGTACATTTGCGGGCTGGTGGCGCTGAAGGGAGTGACGAGGCCCTGCAGGCCGGGTTGGGAGTTTCCTTTCTGGATCAGTTCGTTGAGGGCCTTCTGGAGCTCGACCAGGCCGAGGTCGCGGCGGTCTTCGACCATCATCTGAAAGCCCCCCGTCTGCCCCAGGCCCGCGATCGGAGGCGGGATCACCACGAAGGCCAGCGCTTCCTGGAGTCCGGCAAGCTGCTGATTGACATTCGAGACAATGGCCTCCTGGCTTAGAGCACTGCCGCGCTCGCTCCAATCCTGATAGCGGATGAAGGTCGTGGAAGTATTGGAGACGCTGGCGAAATCCAGGATGGAAAAGCCTCCTACGGTTATCCAGGTGTTGACTCCCGGGCTGTCTTTGAGAATGGCGTCAATCTTCTGCGAGAGTTCCCGGGTTCGGGGCAGCGCTGCGCCCTCCGGCAGGCGGGAGACCAAAATGGCATAACCCTGATCCTCCGTAGGGAGAAAACCCGTGGGCCGCAGTAGAAACGCTATGAAAGACCCGGTCATGATGATGCCAAAGACAATGAACATCAGCACCGGCCGTCTCACCATCCAGGCCACCAGCCCGATGTAGAGGTTCGTCGCGGCCCGCAAACCTCGGTTGAATCCTCGATAGAACCAGTTGGGCGGCTTTTCCTTCCGGGGTTTCAGCCAGAAGGCGCATTGGACCGGCTTCAAGGTCAGCGCATTGATGGCGCTGATCACGGTGGTCGAAGCGACCACGAGGGCGAATTGACGGAAGATCTGGCCCGTGAGGCCGGGCAGGAAGGCGGCCGGCAGGAAGACCGAAACCAGGGCCAGGGTAATGCCCATCACGGGCCCGGTCATTTCCTGCATCGCCTTGATCGTGGCCTCCTTGGGCGGCATCCCCCTTTCGATATAGTAGGAGCTGTTTTCGACGATGATGATGGCGTCGTCCACCACGATGCCGATCGACAGAATCACCGCAAATAACGTCATGAGGTTCACGGAGAAACCGAGGACCGTCATGGCGATGAAGGCCCCGATGATGGTGACCGGGACCGTCGTCGCGGGCACCAGCATCGCGCGGAAGTTCTGGAGGAACAGCAGAATCACGATGAGCACGAGGATGCCCGCTTCGATCAGCGTTTCGTATACGCCGGCCACGGCCTCCCGAACAAATCTCGTGGTGTCGTACGGGATGACATAGGTCAATCCTTCGGGAAAGTCCTTGCTCATCTGGGCCACGGCTTCATAGACACGGTCGGCGACGGCGATGGCATTCGCCTCGGGGAGAGCGAAGACCAGGATCTGGGCCGCGGGGAGACCGCCCACGTTCGCAAAATTGCTGAAATACTGCTGGCTCAAGTCGACCCGCGCCACATCGCGCAGCCGCACGATCTGCGGCGCGGAACCGCTGGCCGTCTTGATGATGATATCTTCAAACTGGCTGGCGTCGGAGAGCCGGCCCAGGGCATTGAGAGTGAACTGGAAAGACTGATTGGAGGGCACCGGCGGAGCGCCAAGCTGTCCGGCCGCGACCTGGACATTCTGGCCCCGGATGGCCTCCATGACATCCGTCGTCGTAAGGCCGAACGCCTGGAGCCTGCCGGGATCCAGCCAAACCCTCATGCTGTAAGGCCCGGCGCCAAAGACCCGCACCTGGCCCACGCCCGGGATCCGGGCCAGCGGGTATTGCAGGTTGATCACGGCGTAATTCGAGAGGAAGGCCTCATCAAACCGCCTGTCGTCAGAATACAGGCTGATGACCAGCAAGATGTTGGGAGAGACCTTTCGGACCGTGGCGCCCTGAGCCACCGCGGCCGCCGGGAGTTGGGCCCCGGCGCTGTTGACCAGGTTTTGCACCAGTGCCAGGGACTTGTTGAGATCGGTTCCAATCTCGAAGGTGATCGTCAGAACATAGGCGCCGTCGCTGCTGCTGGTGGACGACATGTAGGTGGAGCCTTCCACGCCGTTGACGGCCTGCTCGATGGGCACGCCGATCGTCGCGGCCACGACTTCAGCACTCGCCCCCGGGTAACGCGTGGACACCTGGATGGTGGGAGGCACGATCTGGGGGTACTGGGCCACCGGCAGGCTGCGCAGGCATACGATCCCGATGATGACGGTGACGAAGGCAATGACATTGGCGAAGATGGGTCGTTCGATGAAGAACTGCGAGATCATGGCTTCACCTGCTCTTGGGGAGAGGATGGAGGAGTGCCTGAGCCAGGCGGTGCGGCGGCCTCGCGCTGCGGCGTGACCGGCCGTCCGGGAGCCGCCCGTACCAATCCATCCGTAATGACCCACTCCGTGCCTTGCAGACCTTCTGCGATCACGCGCAGGTTCTCCACCCGCGAACCTGTTTTGACGCCCCGCCGTGCCACGACATTCTGCTCGTTGACGATCAGCACATACGGGCCCTGCTGATCATTCGCGACGGCTACTTCCGGCACCAGCCAGGCGGTCTTGGTCTCGATGGGCACGCGTACCCGGGCGTAAAGCCCCGGCAGGATTTTTCCCGTCGGATTGGCAAAGACGCCGCGCATCAGGAGGGTGCCGGTCGTAGCCGTGAGACTGGCAGAGGCAAAGTCGAGCCGGCCCTGATGAGGGTAGCCTTCTTCCAGCGGCAGTCCCATCGAAACCGGCCATTTCTTGTCGGCTCCCTGACCCGGAATCCCCTGAACGACTTGCACGAGGCGGGCCAGATCGAGATCGCTGACGTTGAAATAGACATAGATCGGGTCGATCTGGTTCAACTGGGCCAGGGCACTGTCTTCACCCGGGCCTACCAGGCTCCCCGGATCTTTCAGCCTGCGGTCGATCCGTCCGGCAAAGGGGGCCTTGACTTCCGTGTAACTGAGATTGAGTCTGGCCAGGTCGACGCTGCGCCTCGGCGGCCTGCAGGTTGGCCCGGGCCGAATCCCGCTGATAGCGCCAGTTGTCCACGTCGGCCTGCGAGGCTCCCTTTCGCTCCACCAGGCTGACGTAACGGGTCAATTGGGTTTCGGCGTACTCGAGCAGGGCCTTCTGCTGCAGCACGGCGGCCTCGGCCTGACGCAGGTTGTCCTCGTAGGTATTCTGCTGAATGCGGAACAGCAATTGGCCCTCTTGCACGAGTTGTCCATCCTGAAAGAGGACCTGTTCCAGGTACCCCGCCACCCGGGCGACCAATTGCACGGTCTTGAACGCCTGGGTGTTGCCGGTGAGCTCCAAAGAGTCGGTCACCGTCCGTTGCACGGGCTGAGCCACCGTCACGGTTGGGGGAGGTGGCGCAGGCATGGGCTTGTCTTTGCACGCCGGGACCAGAGCAAGGAAGACCAGACAGAAGAACCGTAGCGGAACACAACGTTTCTTTTCAGAAGTCATGATCGTATCTCTGCCAGGCAATTACCAGTCGGGAAGCCGGGGACGGGACTTGGGCTGCTCGGAGGCGGGGGGATTATAAGATGCCGGCGCCAGCAATTTCCCCCAGTTGGTCCTTCTTGCCATCTCCTCCCTGACCTCCGGCGGCAGCAAGGTCTCTCCCTTCCCGTATTTCCCACCCGCCTCCCAAGGCCTTATACACCCCCACGAGACTGGTAGAGATGTCCCCCAGCGTGGTGGCCAGATTGTCCTGCGCGTTCAAAAGAGCCAACTGTGCCGTCAGAACCGTGAGGAAATCCTTTGCGCCCTGTTGATATTGCACTACCGCAAGGTCGAGGGCGCTCTTGGCGAAAGAAGTGCTCTGGGCCAGGAACTCGGCACGGTCCTGGGCCTTTAGAAAAGCGACCAGATTGTCCTCGACCTCCCGCTGGGCGGTGAGAACGGTGTTCTGATAGGCGATGAGCAGCTCCTGGAGCCGGGCATCCTGCAGCCGGACGTTGTTCGTAATCCGGCCATAGTTGAAGATATTCCATTGGAACGATGGTCCCCCCTGGACCATGCGGCTCTTCCATTCGAACATGTCGCCCAGCTCGAAACTGCCCACATCGCTCGACTGAAACCCGAAGGTCCCGCTGAGGGAAAAAGCGGGATAGAGATCGGCTTTGGCCACGCCGATCAGGGCGCATTGGGCCGCGGCCTGGTATTCGGCGCTCCGCACATCCGGCCGCCGGCGCAGAAGATCGGCAGGAATCCCCGCCACGACCAGGGGCCCGGAGACAGGAATCTCCGCCGTCTCCGGGACGAGGTCTGTCAGATTGCCGGGCGGCAAGCCCAGCAACACGCCGAGGGCATGTTTGTCCTGTCGTACCTGCGTCTCCAGGGCGGGAATCGCCGCAAGGGTGTTACTGAGGAGCGTCTTGGCCTGGTCCACGTCCAACTGCGCCGCGATGCCGAACTGGAGCTTGGCCTCCGCGATTTCCAGGTTCTCCTGTTGAACGGTTACGTTCTGATGCGCAATGGCGAGCCGTCTCTCGCCGGTCCTGATCCGGATGTACAGAGTGGCAACGTCCGCCGTGAGGCTCACCAGGGCATTATCGTAGTCAGCCATCGTGGCCAGCCAGGCGGCGCTGTCCGACTCAATCGCGCCCGGAACTTTCCCCAGAAGTCGAGTTCCCAACCGGCCACAAGCCCGATCTCGGACTGCCAATACTTCAGGTCCTGGTTGAAGACGGCCTGGGGCGCCCTCTCGCTCACTCGATTGTACGCCACGCGAACCGGCGGCCTGCTGGGTCTGGGGATAGAGGTTACCGGTCGTGATGCCGAGCTGGGCCCGGGCCTGCAGTACGCCGCACGCCGGCGATTCGCAGGACAGGTTCTCCCGGTAGGCCCGCTCGATCAGCCCGTTGAGAGTGGGATCGTTGAAGGCCTGCCACCAGTTGCGGTAATCGGCCGCCTCCGTCTTGACGCGTGGATCGTTCGCATCCAGCCAGGTTGGCGAAACGTTCACGGCGGGTCGAGTAAACTCCGGTCCCACCTTGAAACACCCGGACAGGACCAAACCAATGCAGCCCAAGATGGCAGTCTTACCCTCAAGGTTTCTTTGACGCCCGTTGATTCATGATGGTCGAGCATGACCACTATCAGGATCGCCGCAGCTCGCTAGTTGCTGGCGACGGTCCCGGTTATCGTGCCGCCATGATCACGAGCGCCATCAAGACCGCCACGTTGCCCACGTCGGCCGGCGAGGGCACGCGTTTGAGCACTGTCGATCTCCTCGAGAGAAGCTCTGAACTGGTCGCGTGTAACATTGTGAGCCGCGGCGTGCCTGTCATCTTTTTGATGAAATTAGTTCCAGTTGTCGATCTTGATATCGTTTGGGTAGGGGTCGCCTTTCCCGGTTTCGACCAGCGATTTAAGGCTCATCAGAAAGACCGCCCACTTGGTGCTGCAATGGTGCATGAACTCCACCGGCTCCTTCCAGCCTTGATGTTTGAACAGGACGATGGTATAGTCACCGTCCTGCTTGAGCTCGAAGCTTACCTTTGTGCCGATCCATTCTTTTGGCCCGTCGACCACTTGCCATAACACGCGCTTGGCGGGATCCAGCTCAAGTACCTTCATGTCGAAAAAACCGCGTTCTCCAAAGTGAAACTTGATCACTCCGCCGACTTTCCTGCACCGTGAGCATTGCGAGCCAAGCGACGGCAATCTGCCGATTGACGCAGATTTCCACTGAGAACTGGGAACTGTCAACTGCCAACTGTGTGCTCACCGCGGAGACACGGAGGGCACGGGCGACAACGGCTGACCTTCCACTACAACACCGGCAACAGCTCCCAAAGGGAAGGATGATGCCAACAGAGCTCGTGTCCGCTGCTGTCCCGGTGCCGACCGATGCCTTGCCGCAATTTCTTGACTTCGTCGATCACTTCCTCACGTGTCATCTGATTGAGATCTTCGTCCATGGCATTCCTCCGCCACTCCCATGTGGACTTGTGCTCTCGCCGCGACCATCACCTGCATGCGCTTCTGCATTTCCTCCCGTGCGACGTCCTCCTTGGACGTGGCGACCCACCAGACATGCCCGAACGGGTCTTCGAGTTGGCCGGAGCGGTCGCCGCGAAATCGGTCCTTGCACTCTTCTCTTGTCAATGACACAGCGCGATGGTGAGCGATGCTGCCGCCGCCAGGGCCGCGGCCGTTCGCACGTGGTTCCAGGCGGTCCAGCCGGGGATGTACCGCGTCCATAGAATTGCGTCATCAGCGCTGTCGGCCGCGACCGCCGCCAAGGCCTCGTTGCGCGGCACGTTGAACGCGATCGTCACCAGAATCGTGCCGACGAGATACAGGGCGCTGCCGATGAGCCGGTAGAGCGCGCCGGGTTCATGCCACCACAGCAGCGAGGACACCGCCAGCAGGATACAACCTGCCGCCGTCCCGAAGAATGCGGCGAAGAACCAGGGATTGAGCACCGCGACATTGATGGCCTGCATGGCGGCAATCCCCTGCGCCGGCGGCAAGCGGCCCAGGGCCTTCATCACAAAGGCCGAAAAGGCGAAGAAGATTCCGGCCACCAGCCCGCAGCCGAGGGCGGACACAAGCGTCAGAACGAAGATCGCATTGTTCATCATCTGGGAGAACTCCTCCTGCTCTCTTACGCCGCCTCGTACGCGCGGGCAAACTCCTCCGCGAAATCCTCAAACCGTGTAGGCGTGGTGTTCTCGGGCGTCCGCCCTTTGAGCGGCTTGGTTTTCTCTTCGTTGAAGGCACGCGTCATCTCGACGTAGAGGCCGGCGAAGCTTTCGGACAAGCCTGCCTGCACGAGCGCCTTGACCTCATCGGCGTAGGAGAACTGGACATACGGGAGATCGGGCTTGCCGATGCGCACGCCGAGGATGCGCGTCGCCTCCGCATAGCTGAGATCGCGCGGTCCGAGCAGCTCGCGCACCACGACGCCCTTCCAGTCGCGGGCCTGGAGTGCCCGGGCCGCGACGGCGGCGACATCGCGGGTGGCCACCATCGGGATGGCGAGGTCGGGCGCGACGGAGTCGGCGTTGATCCCCTCGTACTTGATGAGCGCGAGCGTGTCATAGAAGTTCTCGAAGAAAGATACCGCACGCAGGAGCAGCACGTTCGTGCCTGGGAGCCGCTTGAGGCGTTCTTCTTGCGCGTGCAGGCCCACGATTACACCCGTCCCTTCGCTCAGCTCCGCGCCAACACTGCTCAAAACGACGACATACCGAACGCCACTGTCGCGGACGGCTTGCACGATGGCCTCGCCCTGCCGGTCCTGCTCGGCGCGGTAGTCGGGCGCACGCCGATCAGTCGGCAGCAGCGTGTACACAGCGTCGGCGCCACGAAAGGCCTTCGTCAAGAAGGCGGCGTCGGTCGTGTCGCCGGCGAGCACCTCGGCTCCGGCGTTCTTGAGTTCCGCCAGCTTGCTCTCCGATCGGCCCAGTGCGCAAACCTTCTCGCCGGCTTTGAGCAGTGCTTCCGTGATCTTCCGTCCCGTGTGCCCGGTTGCTCCCATCACGGTGATCATGCCGTTCTCCTTCGTCGCTTTATGCAGGATGATAGTGAAGCGCCACGATCCCTGAACTCCACGTCGCGGCTTTCAGGAGCTGCGTCTGCACGGGGCCGTCCTACCCTTTGCGGAGACCCTTCTCTACTCCGGATTCTACTATCTCAATCTGACCCGGATCTTCGTCGCCAGCATTTTCATCGCCTGTGCCGGGGCGGTCATGGACCTGGCCATGGACATCGCCGCCTCGATGGACGAGATCCGCAGGAAGAAGCCGGACATCGGCTTTTGGGATCACATCGGCTCGGGGATGGCCGTGGGGCGTGCGGTCGTGGGCACCATGACCACAACCCTGCTGCTGGCCTATTCCGGCAGTTACCCTACCCTTGCTGATGCCCTTCTCTCTCCGGATTCTACTGTCTCAATCTGACCCGGATCTTCGTCGCCAGCATTTTCATGCCTGGGACAAGGCGTTCCCTGGACCTGGCCATGGACATCGCCGCTTCATGGCCGCCGAAGTGCTCAGACACCCTCGTGAGGCAGTCTGGGCGTAGTCGCCGTGGCGCCGCTCACAGCCCTGGCCGGCGGCCTGCTGTACCGGTGGCCCGCCCGATGTGCACTGTCTGGGATCACATCGGCTCGGGGACTGGCCGTGGGGCGGCGGTCGTGGGCACCATGATCTCATCGAACCCTGCTGCTGGCCTATCCGGCAGTTACATAGGCCTGTGATGATCTCATGGGCACAAGGCTCCCCGGTGAGCATCATGAACACGGGGCTTCATGGCGCCGAAGTCTCGTCACCCTCGTGGGCAGTCTGGGTGTAGTCGCCGTGGCCGCTGCCCTGCCGGCGGCCTGCTGTACCGCCGAAACCGATTGCCGGACTCAGCTCCCTTGACCCGAACGCTCTCCGCTACCGTCGGGTCATGAACGATGCGCCGCCCTTTCCACCGGTCGCCTCGCGGACCATGCCGTGGACGTGCAGATATCCGCGTCCGGACCGCCCAGAAAGCGGATTGCCGAGGCCGAGCGCGTGGTGCCTGTGGACGCACGGCACGGGACGCTCTGTGCGACCGCCGGGCTTTCATGAGCGGATAGGGTCGCCCTTTCACAATCAGTCACTCTATCATCGAAGGAAAATTGTCGTGTGGAAGACCCTGATTATCTTGTGGAGTCTCGGACTGGGTTTGATGGCGTTGACCGCCGTGGTGGCTCGCGCCTTCGATTAGGACGTTCGAGTCGCCGATGGCGGCAAGAATGCCATCGCAACTCACGCGAATGCTGTAGGCGTCACATAGCAGAGAATTAATGTAGCGCTAATCGTGCCGCAATCAATCCCAGGTAGAACCCCACGGACGGCGGCGCTGAGGTGCATGGACACCTTGGCGTTTGTACCGAGTATTGGTTGGAAGTCAGTAGCAACGTCAGGAGTGGTGACAGAAGGAGGATTCCCATGCACACGCACTCGAAACTTCTGATGGGTCTGATCTTGGCCGCAGGCCTGGTCGGGCAGGGCCTTGCCGCCGAGCCCTTCCGGGAAGTTGGGGGCTTGCTTGTCTTCGAAGCGGAACACTTCGCGGGCTCGGATAAGCGCACGGACCCGGCCAATGGCCAATGGTCCATCGCGACGACGCGGGCCGGCTTTGTCGGCGACAGGTATGTAGTCACACCCCCGGCGCCGGACAACAACGGCACCTGGGCCAATGGCTGCGAGCTGAGTTACGAGATCAATTTCACGACGGGGGGGACCTACACGCTTTGGCATCGTCGCTTCGCCGCCGACTCGGGGACCAACTCGGTCTGGGTCGGTCTCGACGGCGTCCAGATCGGCAATACGAACAATAACAACGCCGACCCGATGGGAGTCTGGGTGTGGCTCAAGCTCGACGGTACGGTGACGGTCACCCCGGGCAAGCACGTGTTCCAACTGCGCCGCCGGGAGGGCGGGTATATCTCGGACCGGATCCTCATGACCACGAATGGCGCCTATACGCCCACGGGCGACGGGCCGGCGGAAAGCCCCCGAACCGCGCCGGCCAAGGCCACGGAGCCGTATCCCAAGGATAAGGCGGCGGACGTGTCTCGTGACACCGTTCTGAGCTGGAAATCCGGGCTGTTTGCCGCCACGCACAACATCTACCTGGGCACCGCGCCCGCCGACGTGAGCGCGGCCTCGCCGGCGAAGCCTCTCGGGGTGCTGACCGGCCAGGTTCCGGATGCCAACACGTTCGATCCGACCAGGCTCGAATTCGGCCAGACGTATTACTGGCGGGTCGATGAGGTCAATGCCCCGCCCACCAGCGCGACGGTCTTTACGGGCGACGTGTGGAGTTTCACGGTCGAGCCTGCGGTCTATCCCGTGAAGAACATCCTCGCTACGGCCTCCAGCTCCTTCGACGCGACCACGGGTCCGGAGAGGACCATCGACGGCTCGGGGCTGAACGCGGCGGAGGGGCACTCGACCGTGACGGGCACCATGTGGCTCACCAACACCGCGCCGCCGGTATGGATTCAATACCAATTCGACGACGTCTACCAGCTTCAGGAAATGTGGGTGTGGAACTCGAACCAAATGATCGAATCCTTCGCCGGGCTGGGGGCCAAGGACGTGACGGTGGAGTACTCCACGGACGGCGTGGCCTGGACGACGTTGCCCGGCGTGCCGCAGTTTGCCAGGGCTTCAGGGGCGGATGATTATCCCCACAATACGACGGTCAACTTCGCCGGGGCGGCGGCCAAGTACGTCAAGCTGACGATCCGCAGCACCTGGGGGGGCGTGCTGCCGCAAGCAGGGCTCAGCGAGGTTCGGTTCTTCCATACGCCGGTACAGGCCCGGGAGCCGCAGCCGACGACCGCCCAGACCGAGGTGACGCCGGAGACCACGCTTGCCTGGCGGTCCGGCCGCGAGGCGGCTTCGCACAATGTCTATCTGGGCACCGATCCCAACGCCTTGATCCTGGCCGGCACGACCACCCAGAGCAGCTTTGTACCCGGCTCCTTGAACCTCGGAACGACGTACTACTGGCGGATCGACGAGGTCAACGCAGTGGAGACCCCCAGCCTGTGGACGGGCAAGGTGTGGAGCTTCTCCACGCGGGTGTACTCCGTCGTCGACGATATGGAAAGCTATACCGATGAAACCGGCAAGGCCATCTTCGATGCCTGGCTGGACGGCTTCACGGTCGCCGAAAACGGCGCGCAGGTGGGCTATGACAAATCTCCGTTTGCCGAAAAGCTCATCTTTCATGGCGGCAAGCAGTCGATGCCGCTGCGGTACGACAACACCAGTCCAGTCAATTATTCCGAAGCGGAACTGACCTGGACCGCGGCCCAGGATTGGACGCGCAACAGCGCCGATACGCTGAGCCTGTGGTTCCGGGGCATCCTGCCCGGTTTCCTGGCCGTGACGCCGGACCATGTCGTGATGAACGGCATGGGCAAGGATATTGGCGGCACCGCCGATCAGGGCCGGTTCGTCTACAAGCAGCTCACCGGCAACGGCACCATCATCGCCCGCCTGGACCGCATGATCGCGACCAACGGCCAGGCCAAGGCCAGTGTGATGATTCGCCAGAGCTTGCAGCCCAACTCGGCGTGGGCCCACTCGGTCTTCACCCCCGGCTATGGCTGCTATTTCGTGATCCGGCCGACGACCGGCGCCGCCAGCGCCAGCGACTTGGCCGTGGCTACTGCCGCCCAGACCGCCGTGCGCGGCTCGGTGTGGCTCAAGGTGGAACGGGTGGGCAACCAGTTCAACGCCTACTATGCGACGAGCGCGGCGCCGACGACCTGGATTCCCAGCCCCCTGAAGCCCCAGACGATCGCGATGACCGACCCGGTCTACATCGGCTTGGCGGTCACCAGCTTCGTGGCGACCGGTGTGGCCCAGGCGGAGTTCTCCTCCATTGCGACGACCGGCAATGTCACCGGAAACTGGCAGTCGGCGGATCTGGATATTGCCCAGCCGGCGGGCAACACGCTCGATACGTTCTACGTGACCGTCAAGGATAGCGCCGGCAAGAGCACGACGCTCAAGCACGCGGATGCGTTGGCGGTGGGGATGGATCAGTGGCAACAGTGGCAAATTCCGTTCAGCGCTCTGACCGGCGTCAACGCGGCCAAGATCAAGACGCTGTTCCTGGGCGTCGGCGACCGGACGGCTCCCCAGCACGGGGCTGGCACGCTGTATATCGACGACATCGCCGTCGGACGCCCGACGCCGTAACCGGACCGAGATATATCGACCAAGGAAACGGGGGACAGGCCCTGCTACGGACTGAGATCGTCAGTGGCTGTCCCCGGTAGTCCCCAGGCAACTCCCCAGCCGCGGCATGATTGGAGCCACGGAGAGCAGGGATGTCCGCAGGACATGAACAGCTCCCGCCGTCTCCTATGGATGGTGCGACTGGTCCGTAGACGCGGCGTTTGTGACCGTGGGGCGTTGGGGGCAGACGAAAGGAGGTTTAAGAGTTGGTGCGGGCCGTGAAACGGAAGGGAAACAGAGAGTAGAAAGAGTAGAAAGAAGAAGTGTTCGTACTTATGGAGGATTGCTCATGTGTAGAAGATTGTCTCATCTCATTTGTTTGGGCCTCGTGCTGGCTCTGGCCGGCACCGGCGTCGTCCTGGGCGACACGTGGGAAGGCAGAGTCACCAACAACCAAGACAGTGTGGAACAAAGCAGCCCGACGCCGTCGGGGGCTATGGATTTCGGCAGCAGCGACCTGGAGTTTATGGATGATGGTGGTACCCAGGTGATCGGTTTGCGGTTTCTGAACGTGCAAGTTCCTGCCGGCGCCACCATCACCAAGGCCTACGTCGTCGTCACGACCGAAGAGATCCATTCCGGCACCGTCAATACCATCATCCAGGCGCATCTTACGCCCGATGCCCCCGCGTTTTCCGCGACGGCCGGGGACATTTCCAGAAGACCCTTGACGACGGCCGTGGTGAAGTGGAGCCCGGAGAATTGGGACATCGATAACGAGCCCCACCAGACTTCGGATCTCTCGGCGGTCATCGAAGAGGTCGTCGGCCAGGCCGGTTGGGTGGCGGGTAATGCCATCGTGGTGGTATTCAACCAGGACCCGGCCCTTCCCTCGACGGGCCACCGCACTACCCACAAGGCGGCGGCCACGGGCTATGAGCCCCTGCTCCACATCGAATATACCTTCGGCGCAGGCGCGCCGAATCCGGCAGATGGGCAGACAGAGGTCGCGCGGGATACGGACCTGAGCTGGAGCGCCGGGAAGTACGCGGCCCCGACCGATGGGCAGACCGTATTCTTCAGCACCAACCGCGACGACGTCAGGAACGGCGTCGGCGGCGTCACTCAGAGCGGCACCACGTTCGATCTCGGACGGCTCGAGTACGGCACGACGTACTACTGGCGTATCCGTCAGAACAATGCGGCCCCGAACGCCGGGGTGACCGAAGGCAGCATCTGGAGTTTCGCGACCGAGCTGTTTGCCGATCCGATCCCGGGGCAGAACATTGTCGCCACGGCTTCGAGCGTGGGCCTGCCCGCGTCCGGCCCCCAGAACACCGTCAACGGCTCGGGCCTGGACGCCAGCGATCTGCACGCGACGGACCCGACGGGGATGTGGCTCAGCGGCTTCGAGGCGTCGGGCGCCTGGATCCAGTATGAGTTCGACCGGGTCTACAAGCTGCACGAGATGTGGGTGTGGAACTCCAATCAGGCTACGGAGGCCCTTCTGGGTTTCGGGCTCAAAGACGTCACCGTCGAACATTCGCTCAACGGCACCGATTGGACGGTTCTGGCCAACGCACCTCAATTCGCCCGCGCGCCCGGCGTGAGCGGGTACGCCCGCAACACAACCGTCAGTTTCGGCGCGGTGCCGATACGGTACGTCCGGCTTCGCCCCAGCAGCAACTGGGGAGGCGTGCTGCCGCAGTACAGTCTCAGTGAGGTCCGGTTCTTCTATATCCCCGTGACCGCCGCCGCGCCCTCCCCGAGCGCTGGGGCCACTGGTGCGGACTTGGACGTTGTCCTGGGCTGGCGCCGGGCCGGGAAGCCGACACGCACAAGGTGTACCTGAGCACCGACCAGCAGGCGGTGAGCGCCGGGACGGCCCCGATGACCACCGTAACCGAGGCGAGCTACAGGCCCGCCGCCCTGGCGCTGCAGACGACCTACTACTGGAAGGTCACCGAGGTCAATGAGGCCCAGGTTCCGACGACTTGGGAAGGCAGCGTCTGGAGCTTCACCACCAGCGACCATGTGGTCGTGGAGGATTTCGAGGGCTACGACGATGTGCCGGAGGAGGCGATCTACACGGCGTGGGTGGACGGGTACGAAAACCCGGCCAACGGCTCCCAGGTCGGCAACCTCACGGCTCCCTTCGCGGAGACCAGGATTCTGCACGGCGGCAAGCAGTCCATGCCGCTGACCTACGGCAACACCAGCGGCGTCTCGTATTCGGAAGCCACCCGTACCTTTGCCGCTCCGCAGGATTGGACCGCGCACGGTGTCACGACGCTGGTGCTGTGGTTCCGCGGCACGGCGGGCAACGCCGGGCAGATGTACGCCAAGATCAATGGCACCAAGGTTCCTTATGGTGGCGCTGCCGGCGATCTCGCTCTGGAAACATGGCAGCAGTGGAGCATCGATCTCGCCTCGTTGGGCCTGAATCTCAAGAGTATCCGTAGCCTGGCGGTCGGCCTGGACGGCAATGGGGCCCAGGGGACGCTGTACTTCGACGATATCAGGCTGTCGGGGGCGGCTCCGCTGGCCGTCAACCAGTGACGAGTCACAACCGGGATCCGTGGGGTTGGTAGGGTGCGGATCAAGCCCACGGATGCACGGACACAGGTGCGGGGCCTGTACCGGATAGTGCGGTATCGGCCCCGCTGGGAAAGGTGGGCGGTATTTTGAAAGACGGAGCTATGAGCAACCATGAAGGAAGTGCACAGAAGCACGAGGCAAAAGGATTCACGTTGATCGAATTGTTGGTGGTGATTGCCATCATTGCACTGCTGCTGGCGATCCTCATGCCGGCGATGCGCAAGGCCAAGGAGACGACCCGCGAAACGGTGTGCCGATCGAACCTGAGGAATGTGGGCCTGGCCGTGGCCATGTATCTGGACGAATACGAGCGCAAGATCCCCGATACGCGTGATGCGAACGGCCACCTGTGGAACAACCCCGACGGGACGCCGCTGAAACCCGGCGTCGGCGGCGGGACGTATTGGGGTACCTTCTACCGGGACTATCTGAAAGAGACGAAGATCTTCGGGTGTCCAAGCCTGCAGCGTGTCCCGGAAGGGTTGATCTACTCGTACGGTGCTTTCCCCGACCCTGCCAAGGTGATTCAGCACGCGGCGTACGGCCTGAATCACCACTCGAGGGCCCGGGGGCGGAACACCAATACGATCTACCGTCTTTCGGAATTCCTCTTCTGTAGCGATCACGCCGAACCCAGGCCGGATGGCAGCTCGGGCGACTGCTTTCACAACAACGACAGGCCCGGTACGATGAACCTGACCAGCTATCGGCAAGGGGGCGGTCGCGGGTACACCTATCGGCAAATCTTCCGCCACAACATTCGCTACCCCGACCCCTACAAAACGGGCGGCAGAACCAATATCCTATGGCTGGACGGGCACGTCACCCCTCTGGAAGAAACGACCGGAGACGATGTGCCGCTACGGTGGTACACGGGTGATCGTCCCAAGCCGGGTGAGAATGCCAACTGAGCGCCTTCGTCTGTCCCGCGCGATCTTCCGGTTCGGAATCCGACAACGTGGGCCGGCCCTGATTCGCCAAGGTCCGGTGGGGACAGAGGAGTCTGGTCAGGGACGTGCGGGGTCGGTGTTTGTTTCGGATAAAGACCACCTGAGATTGATGCTTTCCGATCCCGAATTGAATCGGCGGAAAGCGGCAGATTGCCGCGCTGCACTCGCAATGACATGTTGATGATTTGGGTCGGAAGCCTGCGGCCTACAGTCTACGGCCTCCGGCCTGTCCTCTGCGTTTCCCCTCCGCGTCCCCCCGCGTCCTCTGCGGTTGAAAGGCAGTAGTCGGTTGAGATTCCGGAGATTCCGGGGACATCTTACTTATTTCGGCCCCGAATTGAGTATGGTGCCCCAGATTCCCAAGACGGAAGAGGCAACACTAGGGGGGTCGCCCATCTGGGGACAAATCGGCTGTCTGAGCACCTTGAACGCCGATTTTGCCTCAATCCGCTGTCGGTTGTCGTGCAAGGATATAATTCGCCGTTGCACTTCCGGGAAGAATGACGGTATACTCCTAGGTTAGGAGACCGGCGATGATGCCGGATGAAAGGAGTAACCTCATGAATAGAAGGTCTTTCTCTTCCGTCATTGCTGCACTCGTTCTTGTCTGCACGTGTGGAACAACATTTGGACAAGATGCAAGCAGACTTACCATGAATGGACGTATCCTTACGGTTGAAGAAGCGGAATCTCTCGAAAAGCAATTGGAGCAGAATCCAGGAGATATCGCTTCACGTACAACGCTTTTGGGCTATTACTTTCTCAGACAATACACAGATCCATCTGCGCGCACAGCAAGACAGAAACATGTACTCTGGTTGATAGTGAACTCCCCGATGTCGGAAGTCCTGGGGACCCCTGAAGGAACGCTCAATGCGATCCTGGAAAGGGATGCGTATTCCCAAGCCAAGAAAGCTTGGTTAGATCATATCCAAAGACGACCAGCGGAGCTGAGATTGCTCGCACACTCCGCAAACTTCTTCAAGCTCCACGATCGAGAATTGGCCATAGAATCACTCCAAAGAGCACACGCGCTTGACAAGGACAATCCCCAATGGCCCAAGGAGTTGGGACATATCTATGCATTGGGTATGACACACACGTCGTCCAACGACAAAGCTTTGGCAGCCGAAAAGGCCCTGGAACAGTTCGAAATAGCATACAAACTATCAACGGAAGAAGGCCAAAATGTTCTTCTCAAAGATATCGCCAACATGGCCTTGGCGACCGAAAGAATCCAGAAAGCCAAGGAATATGCAGAGAGAATGTTGAGACAGAATCCTGCCGGTTGGAATCATGGAAACAACATTCACCATGGGAACATAATTCTCGGTAGAATTGCGATAAAGCAAGATGATCTTGACGAAGCGAAGAAACGCCTGATCGACGCCGCCAACACCCCTGGATCACCACAACTTAATTCATTCGGTCCCAATATGGCTCTGGCAAGAGAATTGCTTGAAAAGGGGGAGAAAGATGTCGTTCTCAAGTACTTCGCGCTTTGCTCGAAGTTCTGGAAACGTGGAAAGAATCGTTTGGATGAATGGTCAGTTGTTGTTGAAGAGGGCAGAGTGCCGAATTTTGGCGCTAACCTCTCATACTTAGCGGCTGTCCAAAAATAAGTTAGTCATTTGCGATTATGTGGGTTCGCATGCGGCAAGATCGTATAGTTCCATTGAGGCAGAACTGGGCGTCGTTTCAGCCGCAGGTGCGATTTTTGTGTCGGCGTCACCTTGCCCTTGGTCGGGTAGTCCCTGCGATCCAAAGAGGCTCGACAACGAAACCCAGTCTCCGAACGTGTCGTGCGGATGTACTTCAGGATGAGTTCGTAGCTTGTCAACGGTTCTCCGGCCCAGTTGGCCGTGATCAGGCTGAACATCCGGTGGTCGATCGGGTTCCATTTCGAGGTCCCCGACGGGTAATGCATAACCGTAAGGATCAGTCCAGACTCGTCCGCAAGCTGCTGCAACGCCAACTTCCACTCCCAATGGCGGTAGCCGTTGCTGCCGCCGGCATCGGCCTGAATCAAGAGTCGCTTTGCCCCGCGATAGCGCTGCCGCCCGACGGCCAACCACCAACGACGGATCGCCGCCACGGCGAAGGTCGCCGTGTCGTGCGACGTGCCGACCACGACGTAGCCGTCGTTGGAGGCGAAGTCGTAGATGCCGTAGGGGATGGCTCGGCCGATGGCCCAACTGGGGAAGTCGTGGTCGAGTACGTCCCGGGGCGTGCGCGGCCAGGCGCACGCCGGGTTCTTGAAATTGCCCACCCATTCCTTCTTCTTGGAATCCACGCTAATTACCGGGAATTTCAGGGTCCGGTAGAGTTTTCGCAGGCGGGTGAGGTAACGGAACTGCCGGTCCCGATCCCGCTCGTGGGTTCTTGCCAAGCGTTTTCGGTTGGTCCGCAAAGAGTACCGTTGCTGCCGCAACAGCCTGGCGATGGTACCTCGTGCCAGAGGGATCCGCCTCCGTCGCAAGGCCTTCTGAAGCTTTCGCAACGAGCGATTCGTCCACTTGATCCCCGAAATCGGATCTCCGGCGGTCGCGTCTTCCAGCAACTCCTTCAGGACGTTCACGATCTCCGGGCTTTTTTTTCCACGCGTTTACGTCCGCCGCCCTTCCGTCGGACGCGCACCACGTTCGCCGTGCCGCGCCTGCTGCAATTCGCGGCGGCCACGGAGGATCGTCCTACGGCTCAGGCCGGTCACGCGTGCCAGCAGTGCAACGCCGCCTCGCCCATGCTGCTGCGCCAAGAATCCCGCGAGAAGGCGACAATTGAGTCATCAGGCGCCGGCCACAAGTCGGTTGATGGTACGATGTTCCTTTGCCACTCGGCTGTACGGATGCTGTTCACAAATCGAACATTCACACGAGGGGATGACCTGCCGTCGCCTGCTTTCCGCTTCCATGATTGCTTGCCTCCTGGTCTGCCATTATCAGATGGCCAGACGGGACAAGCCAATTATATACGCCAAATGACTAACTTATTTTTGGACAGCCGCTAAGCTGCGGAAATCGGCGTCAATCTGGAATGGCCGCGTTTCTCACCGTCGCCGGACCTGTCTCCAATCTTCAGGGATCGTCAATCGACCCTCCCTTCCTGTGCTCTTCAGCACCCGCTCACTCCGGCTCCAGATAGTCCCAGTGGCCGTCCAGAAGTTCCGCCTCATCGGCCTCGTTGAACGGTTCGGGCTCGTGGGCTTTGAGGATGTGGTCGACCATGTCGAAGAAGTCGAAGCACGTGAACGTGCACGGATCAGCGCCGCCAGCAGTCGCCGAAATAGAGGGGGAGAGGTCGGCGGTGATGGATCAATACGGAGAAAGCCTCCAATTCCGCCTCGCTGAGAAACCCCGTCGGGACGATCTGTTCCGATCCAACGTCGAAAGGGCCCGCCGATGGGAAATCTTCCCTTGCGTAGCTAACCATCGGTCCTCCTTCCTCAAACGGCTCCTTGCTCTATTTCCGGGCAGGTGCCAGACATTCTCATTCGTTCCCCGACGCACAGCCCGGCCGCACAGCGGCCCTCCAGGCCTAGAGCGGGCATCGTTGATTCTGGCGATGGTCGATTAGGTCGGTATTAGTATTTCTTGTTTCTTCTGTTAATCCTACTTGACGAAGAGGGCGTTGAGCGTCGTCGTAGCGGTACTGGAATCCCAGGAGGTCGTGGATCGCGTCGGCCGAGACGGTGGAGCGTTGTCGTCGTTGAATCGAGCTTGGCCAGACGGGACGGGGTAGGCGCTCGGAGTACCGCGTTTACGCGGGTCGGACTGGTCTTTTCCGCCTGAAGGCGGTACTCCGAACGGAAACAGCCAGGTGGTGCCGTCCTGGTTCGAGGCGGAGCCGCCGAGGTACGTCATGAAGGCCCGGGCGTCGACAAACCAGGTCCCCTGCGTGTCCTGGGCCGTAGAACCAGA
>CAVOUO010000009.1:0-361747 GCA_963699595.1 uncultured Planctomycetota bacterium | reverse complement strand
ACCTTGATTCCGTACGAGCGGCAATCGGTAAAGGTCAGGTCGGCAATGGTGATCCCTTCACAGCGAGCGACGTGGAGGATGTCGTCACCTTTGGCATTGCTGTCCCATCCTTTGCCGCTGAGAACGACCTTGGCCGGGTCGCCACCGGCGCTGCGAATCGTGATATCCTTCTTGCCCTGGAGGATAATGACGCGCGGCACCTTATAGGATCCCTCGGATAAAACGATCGTGCCACCCGGCCCGACACGATCCACGGCGGCGAGCAATTCGTCTGCGGTCGCAACACGGATTACTTCTCCCTGAGGCGGCCCAAGAGGTACGGCTTTCGGAAACCACGCCGGGACGGCAATTTCCGGTTGCGCAGGGCTGACGGCGGATTCGGCCAGCGGTGCCGACGCGACTGCCAACATCAATGATAACAGCGTCAAGATCATGGATTGCACCTGATGATAAAAGCCCCGTTCACGCCGCTTGAGGCAACGCTGCAGCGAGGTAGTCCAGTGAATCTTTCAAAATCCTTCGAACACTATCGAGAGAGGGAATCGGGAGGTTCTCGCGCAGGCCGAAGTGGAACGCCGCATCATAGCCAAACCGGATCGGCAGCTCGATGCTCGTCGGAATGCTCGACAGAGCGGGAAACTGCCGGAAAAGACGGCGGTAGTCGATGACCCCTGCCTCCAGACCGCAGACGGGCCAAGCCCCCTCGCAAAGTCTCACGTTCTTCAAGTGAAGATGGCCTACATAGGGAAGCACCGCCTCCAGCTCCTCGTCCGGGCGTCTCGTGCCTCTTGAATAGGTGAATACGTTGGAGAAGTCGTAATTCAGTCTGACCCGATCCGACCCCAGTTCTTCGAGAATTGCGGTCCCTTCGAGCCCCGTCCCCAGAAGCTGATCCTGTCCGTCCCCGGGATTCTCCAGCGCGATGACCAAATCGAGCTTCTCGGCATAGGCGGCCAACCTCTCGATATTCCGGAGAGAACGTCGTCTTCCGGGACTTCTCCGTGGCGTTCGTGAGAATCATCCCGGCGCCGCCCCCGCGCGAATTCCATCCGTCGCCGGAAGATCTCGACCGAGTCCGCCTGTCCCAAGTCCATGTGGGATGCCATGGACGACACCTTCAGCCGCAGTCCGTTCAACCGCTGACGAAGTCTTTGGGCGTTGGTCTCGTTGAAGTACTCCTCGCGCAGAGTGGGATCGTATTTCGAGATGTAGACCGGCTCCACCTCACTGGCGATCCGGGCGATCTCCTCCAGGGCCGTATCAAGCGAATAGCCATGGAAGGCCAGAGTATTGATGGCGATGGCCGTCATTTCTTCGCGTCCGCCGCGGCTTTCTTGATTCTGCCGATGTGATCCGCCGCGGAATAGCCCGGCACGAAGACCGTAGCCAGCTTCAGAGTCTCATCGCCGGTGTTCTTGACCTGGTGCTTCTCGCCGGCCCTGACCCACAAAGCCATATCGGCTTCGAGCGGGGTCTCCCGGCCGTCGCAAATGGCCACCCCTTTTCCGGAGACCACGTAGATCAGCTCCGGCCGATCGTGCGAATGGTAGTCCGTCTCATCGCGCGGGTAGATGATCGCCTGCGTGAAATTGACCTCCGGCACATTCCGCTTGTCCGGGCCGAAGAACAGCTTGATATGCCGCTTGAACGGCTCCTGGATCAGCTCACCCTTCTCCTGCCAGCACTTGACGACTTCCATAGGAGTCTCCCCTTGATTCACTCTCAATCTTCTTGTCCGGATCGATGCGCAGGAACAGAATCGCACTGAGCATCACCATGATGCCGATGACCACGATGGGCAGATTGTACTGCCCGGAGGCTGTGACCAGGTAGCCGAAAACGACGGCGAAGACCGTGCCGCCCAGATTGCCGGCCGAGTTCATCGCGCCGGACACCGCTCCGGCGTAGTCCTTGCCGATGTCCAGGCACAGCGCCCACGCGGAGGGCAGCATGCAATCCATGATGCCAAAACCCAGGGCCAGGAAGACAATCCCCGTCACCTTGCCGGTGGTCGCCGCCGTCAGAAGCAGGCAGACCGCCGAGAGAGCCAGGCAGACAGAGCCCACGAGACGACGGCTGGTCTTGATACCATACTTCTGTGCGAGCTTGTCGCTCAGTACACCGCCCGCCAGATTGCCAATGGCCCCCATGACAAAGGGGAGCGACGCAAACACCGCCATTTCACGCCTGGCTGAATCCCCGGCCCTTGACCAGGTAGGTCGGAAACCAGGTGAGATAGAACATCGAGCCCCAGACGTAGCACCAGTACATGGCCATGATCCGCCAGACCTGGGAATTGCCGAAGATCTTCTTCCAGGGGATGTGACGATGGCCTGGGCTCGCTCCATCCGCACCGATCTCCGTCAGTTCCCGGGCCGTGATGCCGGGGTAGGTCCGTGGGTCGTTGTGATACCATCGCTGCCAGCCCACCGCCCAGACCAATCCCAGAAGGCCGGCCAGCCAGAAGGCTTCGCGCCAGCCGAACCGGGCGAGGAGAGGAACCACCACGAGCGGCGCGAGGGCACCGCCGACCCGGCTGGCCCCCCAGACGAGGCCCTGCGCCCGCGCAGCGTTCCGTAGCCGGAAACCACTGGGCGATGCAGCCGGAGATATTCGGGTACGCCCCCGCCTCACCCAGGCCGAAGAAGGCGCGCACGGCTACCAGCGTCCCGAATCGGCTGGTCAGTCCCGTCAACGCGGTGCAGCCGGACCACCAGAGGACTATCCGCGTCACGACGTTCTTGCGACCGAAGCTGTCCCCCCAGGCCCCGCTGGGAATCTCGAATAGCGCGTAGGTGAAAGCAAAAGCTCCCATCACCCAGCCCCATTGTTCCGGAGACAGTCCCAGGTCCTTCTGCATGCTCGGCCCGGCAACGGAGATGCACAACCGATCCAGGTAGGTAATGACCGAGAGCAATGTCAGGAGGAGCAGAATGAAGTATCGTTTCCTCACGGGCGGCCTCTCATACGGATTCGGAGAAATTCGTGCGTGCTATGGAGTCTGTCATCCTGAGGCGAAGCCGAAGGATCTGGCCACCGAAATAAGGTTTCACTCCCTCGCAGCCCAGATCCTTCGCTACGCTCAGGATGACAAGAGGACCGCAGGAATTAATCCGAACCTGTATCACTTCCCATTTCCTTCCAGACCCGGCAACACCGTTGCACTGGCTCGGCGCGACGTACTCCTCATAGGCCCACTCGCCGCTGCTGCCGGTCTGGCGGGTGATGACCAGGTCGAGGCTGGGGACGAACGCGACAAGCTGGCCGCCCGAGCCGGGCTTGTAGCGTGCGTCGGCCGGGATGCCATCGCCGCGCAGGGCAGGCAGCTCCCAGCCGAGAGTAAACGTCTGTGGATTGAGCTTCCAGCGCAGTCTCGGGAGTGCGGACGTTGTGCGAAGAGGAGCCGGTCTGGTCCACGAACCACTTCGGGATGACCTGCCGGTCGCCCCAGCGTCCCTCGTGCAACATGCAGTAGGCGATGCGGGCGAGGTCGCGGGCGGGCATACCCAATCCGTGCGTCGGATGCCGGCCGATCTTCTCGCCGCCGTCGAAATACTGGAACCACCAGTGCTCGATCCCGAGCGGCTTGAAGAGCGCCTCGATGGCGAACTGGTCGTAAGGCTTGCCGGTGACCGTCTCGCATACCAGCGAGGCATGGTCACAGGGCGTGCGTCGAGTAGCCGCAGGCCGTGCCGGGATCGAAGGCCAGCTTCGCCGTGCGCGGATCGCCGCTGTGGCCGAGCACGTATTCCCAGGTGCCATCGTTAGGGGCACCGATGGCTTCCGGACACAGGCCGGAAGTGTGATTGAGCAACTGCTTGACCGTGATTTGTGCCTTGCGCGGGTCGCTCAGTGGCTGGGCCCAGGGGATGAATTGAAACGCCGGATCGTCGAAGGTCATCTTCTTCGGCGTCAGACCCTGCTGGCTCTGCTCCGAGGCGATCGCCAGCACGGTCGCGCAGACGGCCTTGGAGACGGAGGCAACCCGGCGGGAATCGGTCTTGGCGCTGTTGCCGCGCTCGACTTCAAGCACGATGTAGCCCCGGCGAATCACGACCGCCGCAAAGTTGCGCTTGTCGCTTTGGAGCAGCCACTGCTTCAACTCGTCCAACTTCGCCGGGTCCACGCCCGCGATCTTGCGGATATCCTCCGGCGTATCAAGCTTCCGCCAGCCTCCCTGCGATTCCGGCGGCGGGAAGTACTCGTTCGTAGTGACGCCGTGAGGCGTTTCTTGATATGCCCTTACGGGCACACTACGGACTCGGAGGAAACGTGCACAACCACCCGGCGGTATGCCGTCAGTGGGGGTGTCCCGTCGTCACGCACGACCAGGACCACATGGATGGTCTTGCCGGCGGCATCGGTCGGAACGTGCAAGAGCGCGTGCGGGACGATGCAGTCTCGTCAACGACACTTCGCCTTGCGTACGTGCCGGCCTCGCGATAGATGAACCATTCATAGGCGAGCTTGTCGCCGTCGGGGTCCCGGGAGGCGCCGGCGTCGAACGACACGTCCTGGCCGGGCCGGGCGGTGATGTGCAGAATCTCTTTTCCTTCGCTGCCGTTCACCACGGCGTGCGGAGCATGGTTCGCCTCGCGCGGCGATTTCACGCACCAGTCGAGCCGCGTGCGAAAATCGTTCTGCAGATCGGCCGCCCAGCGCGCGAGCGTATTGTCGCGGCTGGTCGTGCCGTTCCAGGTGTCGGTCGGACTGGCCCAATAGTACCGCTTGCCGGAGAACTTCTCATTCAGGCCGTAGCGGCCGGCCCAACTGCCCCAAGATGGCTCGTTCGGATCGTTCATCCCCGTCGGCACCAGGTAGAGGAACGTCATCGTATCGCCCTCTTTGGCCCAGTGGGTCGTATTCGTCGGGTACAGTTCGCCCAGCGGGCCGTGGCCGGTGAGCACATCCCGCTTGAGATCGAACCCACCCGCCTGCGAGGTGAGGGCGGAAAAACGATGGTACCAGCGTTTGCCCTCGACCGGCGGCTCGAACGTATTCACCCAGATCGCAAACGGCGGGGCGATGGTCGTGGTATGCTCGCCGAACTTGTCTGGCAGACGACAGCCGCAGCTTCGACTTGAAGCGGGCGTAGCCTTCCGGCCCGCGCTCGCGCAGGACACGGTCCAGAGCGCGCTTCAGGTTGTTCACCGCGGCCCCGTGGTCCGTGCCCCAGTCCGAATACCACAGCGGACGCGGGTCGTCTTTGTCCACCGCGGCGATGATCAGGTTCACGGCGTCGTTGGTGTCATTGTAGCCGGCGACCGTGCGCTGCCAGAGAAACTCCTTCGTCGGGATACCGCGCATCGTGCTGCACGAGGTTGGGCCGGCACTGGCCATAGGCGTCGAGCAGTCGTCTCACGATGCCGAGACCGGTGTCCTCCGGGTTCTTGTTCTCCGGCCGGCGCGTCGCCGGTCGATTCGCAATGATCCCCTCGATGTCCCACTCGTTCGCGTACAGCAGAAATCGCACAAGCGATTGCTCATCGTCCGGATCGCCGCCCGCGTCAGTCTCGATGAGCAATCGTGGCACGGGCATCCCGTTCGCTGCGCTCAGGGCAGGCTTGCCCGTGTCTTTCATGGAGTTCGTGGCATCGGCATCCTGCCGATGATTCATGGGCTGGAAGCCTATGCCACGCACGGACGCCGAAGTCAATCGCCTGATCGCGGCGAACACTTCCGGATCATCCGCCGCCCCTTGAAACGTGAACGGATGGTGCTGATTCACCTCCACATGCATGAAACCCCACGAAGCCCCGTTCTCTACACACAACTCGCAGGCCCGCGCACCTGCCTTACCGATCTTCTCATCCTCGTTGCACACGATCGGCTTGTCATACTTCCGCAACGCGGCGATTCGACCGGGAATGTCATCGACCCGGGTGCCGTTGAAGTGAATCAACAGAAAGTCGCTCGCCCGGGCGACCTCGTCGGGCAGCCGCCCATGGCCCAGACCGCTGGCAGACACCAGCAGCGCCGGCGCGGTCTGTTTGGCCAAGCCGATCAACTCCGCCATGCCCTTCGGTGTCTTCAGGAGACGGTAGTCGAACCCGCTGTGGTCGAACTCGTTGGCGATTTCCAAGACGACGTTGGTGAAGCCGCTCTCGCTGACCCACTTTGCGACGTTGACCACGCCCGTCCGCACGGCGGCCTCATCCTTGAGCACCTGGTCCTGACGCTGGTAGTAACAGCCCAGAATCACAACCGCCCCGCTGCGGTCGCACGTTTCGATGACCCGCCGCACCCGGCGCAGATAGGAGTCACGCAAAGAACCGTCCGGACCGAAGGCGGAATTGACGGCGCCCTCGTACCCGGGAAAACCGCCCTGCAGGCAGAGCGTGAAGGCGCGGACGCCCTGGGCCATGTAGTCAGGAATCTGAGTGATGAATTCATTGGTATTGGCCTCGGGGTCAAATTCGGGACGGTTGGCGTCTTCGAAGACCGCATTGACCATCCGCACGTTCATCAGCAGCCCTTCGGCCCTCGTGCCTCGATACGTGACCTCATCATTGAGAAACCACCGGCCTGCGCGAATCGAAACGCGTGTGCGTGGCGCACTTCGATCCTGCCCATCGCCTATCCCCGCCGCCAGTTTGGCGAAGAACGTGTCCCATTTGGCCTCAATCTCCGATATCCCCCGGACGCCGGAGGCAATCGGCTGCGTCCCCATCCGCACGATCACCATGTTCCACTCCGGGATCACGTAGCAGAAGTTCGCGCTATGCCCATGCGAGGTGTAAGTCTTGGGCGGGGCCGAAGGCCACGGACGCTTGCCGTCGGGTTTGACGTCGTTGGTCCACCAGTAGAAGCCGTACCGCCCGTGCAGGAACGAGCTGGCTCCCACCCCGGGAACCTGGTTCCTGGTGGCCTCGTCCACAAAAGAGGCCGGGAGCAGTTGCCGGCCGTTCCACTGCGCCGCGGTTCAGATAGAGGTGCCCGAAGCGGGCCATCTGGCGGGCCGTCGTCTGGAGGCCGGGCGTCGTGGGAGTGCCCGCCGCATTGTTCAGGTCGATTCCGTCGACCTTGCCGCTGATGCCCCAGTCCCACCGGGTCATCCCGATGGGATCGGCGATCCGCTGTTTGAACACCGATTGCTCGGATTCGCCGGCCAGCCGGGTCAGGAGGCGGCCCAACAGAAAGACCTGGTGATCGTGATACTGCACGTGGGTCCCCGGCTCGAACAGCGGTGCGGTCGGCGTCAGATATGAGACCGGCTCGCCCCAGGGCTGCTCGGCCGTGACGTTGACGACCTGCCCCTTGTACCCCGACGACATCGACGCCAGATGGCGCAGCCGGATCCGGGCATAAGCGGGGTACTGGTCGTCCAGTTCCGGCAGGTGCTTTACGGCGAGGTCGTCGAGCGCGCACTTCCCGTCGGCCGCGAGGACGCCCAGCACCGTGCTGGTGAAGGTCTTCGTGCAGGACCAGGCATTGTGATAGGCATCGCTGTCGGGACCTTTGTGGATCAGATAGCCGTTACGGACGATCACGAGTTCCTTGGCGCCGTCGGGACCGAAGTTGGCGTCCATGTACGCGACTGCCGCCTTCAGTTTCGCCGCGTCCACGTCCTGGGATTCCGGAGTTGCCTCCATCCACTCCCGGCCCGGGAAGACGGTCTGCCCGTCCCCCTCACCTGGCGTGATCACGACACCCGAGACAAACACCGTCCCGCGCGAGGGACGAATGTTGAGATCAAGTTGCCCATCGGTGATCGCGACCTCATAGCTGGGATGCAGCGATCTGTCATCAAGAGTGCCGCGGGCCGTCCCTGCCACTGCGCCAGAACCACGTAGCTCAAGCTCGGCCGTTCCGGCGACTTCCTTGACAGGCGGCTCAGTGAGCATGAGCTTCACGCTGTAGCGCCCGGGCATGAGCCTATCGCCGGCGACCGTCCCTAATCGGAGCGTGACCGGTTTGTCGATCCGCAGCCCCGAACGGCGGAACTCATCCGTATCCGCTGCGTCCGGCAGGCGAAACGTCGGGCAGCCGGTCTCCTTTTCGCCCAACCCTTTCCACAATTGGTGCTCTGTGTCCAGGTAGAACGTATTTGTCCCCGCACCCTGCGCGAGCGGCTCGTGTTGCGTGGGCAGGAACTTGATGCGAACCGGTTCGAGTCCCAGCGCCTGGCGCAGTGAGACCGCATAGGGCAACCAGCGCAGGTTAAGAGACACGATCAACGCCTGCTCGCCGCGGGTGATCCGGTCACGCTGGGCCGCCTGCACGTAGGCGCGGATCACCTCTTCCGGACGGCATTGGCCCAGCGCGTCGCGTGCCGACTCCCGCTCGCCTTTCTTGAGGAGCTGCGCCGCCCGATCCAACGCCGCGTGGCTTTCGTAGAACCCACGCATGAACTGTTCATAATCGCGGTAATACGCCAGTCGGTTCAGACCTTGTGACGACAGAGACGACGCATCGATCTGAGCGAGCAGAGACAGCCGCTCATCGAAGCGACGCATGTTGCCCTCGTAGTCCGTCAGCGGAACATCCATGAACCGATTGGAAGTCTCGCGGCCGAACATGGGAGCGCCGTTGAGCCATGCCAGCAGGTAAGCGCCGCCTGTTTTACGGGTGGCCCCACCAAATGCACGCGTGGCGAAGTCCGCGCAGGTCTCGGCGAGCGGCCGGTCGGCCGTGGCCTGCCAGACCTGCTCGGACAGACTCTTGAAATAGAGGTCCAACGGACGTGTGGTCCAGTGGATGATTCCGAAGCCGGTCCCGCCGTTGGCCCGGAGTTGTGACGCGAAGCGCTCGAAGGGTTTGTAGGGCCGGCCGATGTAGGTCCGGTCGTCGTGGTGCGCCCAGACAATCGGGATGAGCCTGCGCCCGGAGCGGACCTGGCGCAACTGCTGTTGTCCTTTCTCATTGTCGAAGACCGTCTCCCAGTCCAGCGGGATCAGCGGCACCTCGCGGGGGAAGAAGTGATCGGCCGCCCGGAGAAAATGCAGACGCCAGGACCCGGCGGCCAGCTCGACATCCGTACGACCCAACTCGCGCAGAACGCGCTGGAAGGTCCGCAGCAGCTTGCCCATGACAAACATGCCGCTGGCGTGTGCATCATCCCGCAGCCACGGGTCCTTCTCCAAGGCCGCTTCGAACTCGGCTCTCCAGTTGGGCGGGAACTGCTCCGGCTTCAGGTTCCGCCACGGCGTGCGATCCGTGCGAAACCACATCGCCAGCCGATCAATCTGGGGATACGTTTCCAGCAATTGCCGAACCTGGGCCTGGTAGTAGGCGAAACCTTCGGGCGTGTCCGGGTTGGCCAGCTCGAAGTCCCCCCGTGGCACGGGCATCTTGCCCGTGTCCTTCATGGGCGGGACGCCCATGCTACTTTGAAGCCGGGCGCTGGCCGGCAGCGTACGGATCACGTTTTGCGGGTTGGCGGACTCGGTGTCGACATCCAAAGCAAACGTCACGTGCAAGCCGCGACCGCGCGCATACGCAAAGACGTTCTGCATCAGCTCCACCGCGGCCGTCCCGCGCCGGTCTTCGGGCGCCAGGCCGATGCTGGAGCCGAACACGGGTCCGGCGAAAACCTCGCCGCCGACGAGTCGTCTCACGTCGTTGACATGCTGCGTGCCCCAGTCCCGCCCCGAACGGGTCGTGGCCGCGTAGCCCATGGGCTTCGTCTGGCCGTTGTGCGTGAAGGTGAACATCGGATTGTTGCCATAGGCGTGGACCATGATGGTGTTGAATCGCATCTTGGCCGCCTGGCTAATGTACTGTTGCCAGTCTTCAAGCTCCCACGACGAGGCACTGCTCAGAAAGTTGTGCCAGTCGAACACGATGCGGTCCGCAAAGAGCGGCCGATCCTCCAGAGTCCAGGACGAAAAGTCAAATGGTGCACCTTTGGGCTCAGGCACAGACTCCGAGGAAAGCCAAAAGCCACAGCCCAATTTCTCCAAGAGGGCATAGACGCCGAACAGGACGCCGCGCGGGTCCGCCCCGGCGATGACACCCGTTTTCCCGGAGGCGGTGATGCGAAAGCTCTCCGCGGACACAAAGTCCTTGTGAGGAACATAGCCGGCAAGGTGGGGCCACTTGGCGGGAGTACCAACCAGGATTTCGGGACCGGCTGTGGGCCGGCGATCCCCGACCGGGAAATCGTGGTCAGGATAGAGCCGCTTCAGATACGAGGCAAGCTCCCGGGCCGCGAGCTTCTCCACGACATCCGCCCCGAGCGCAGTGACGATAGGCATCAGTGAGCCGGGCCGCTCGATAACGGCGGGCCGAGACAGGACTCTGGACATCCACGACCAAGTGCCCGATGGCCTTCTCTCCTCGCTGGTTGCTCCGCTCGACGCGAACGAGATAGGTGCCCGGCTTAGCGTAGCGGTGCTCGGTCACGGCGTAGCCGTCTTTCGCGTGCTGGTTGACATTGCCATCGGACCGCACGCTCACCGAGGGGCTGCCATCGCCGAAGTCCCATCGCTCCTCGTCGTCGGTTGTCCGGAAGGTCCGTACCTTGAACGTAACGGCATCCCCAGGCTGGATGTTGGTCGTCGGGAAGTATGCCGCATGGATCGCAGGCGGCAAACGATTGGGCTGGGATAGATCTTGCACCTCCACGACGGCGAAGTCCCAAGCCACCTGGCCTGCCTCGTCCGTGACCTTGAGAATCTCGCTGTATGTGCCCGGCTGTCTGTAGATGCGCTCGATCAGTCGGTCCCGAGGCCGTGCCGCCATCGGTAAATGTCCACTCGTACCGGGCGATCTTTCCCGCCGCACTCCAGGATTTCGTGCCATCCAGCACCACCTTCTCGCCCACCGTCACAAGCTGATGGGGGCGCGCCACGGCCAGGAGCTTGGGCCGGTATCCCTCCTGATACGCTTGCCAGGCGTAGGCGTATGCCTCCTGAATGCCCCACTCGCCGGAAGGCTGGCGGCTGGTGATATCGAAGTGCAGATGGGACCAGCCCCCGCTGCCGCCCTCTTTGCCCAGCAGGCCGATCCGCTCGCCCATCCGCACCCGCCGGCCCGGCTTGACCTCGATGGTCATCAGGTGGCTGTAGCGGTAGTACCAGCCCCGGCCATCAACGACGTAGATGACATCATAGCGAGGCTGGGCCGGTGAATCCTTGTATTCCGGCAGTGTTTGACCGGCGGCGCTGACGACCAGTCCATCCGTGGCGGCTACGACTTCCACGAGCCCTTCGGCCCCGCCGAAGTCCAAGCCGTAGTGGTAGTAGATGTCCTTCTGGGCGGGCAGCTCGGCGCCATTGACGTAGCAGGGCTCATTGGCCATCTGGGTGTCGCTGGCGAGCCAGCGCTGCCGGACCGGATACGTGAAGGTGCCGGGCTGAATCCAGGGCGAGCCGGCCGGCCAGAGCCGCAGCCGTGCGTCCTTCTTCAATGCCCAGGCGTTCTGCTGGCTGTCCCGGACGAGGTAGCCCTTGGTGATCGGGCAGTCGATCTGCACGCCCGCTACCGGCACCGGCAGATGGTAGGTGGCCGAGATGAGCGTCAGCGAGGTTCCGTTCACCTCCACCGTCACTCTCGCCTCGCGCACCGCGTTCCGCACCCGGTCGCGGGTCTCCTGCACGTCGACCAGCTTGACACGAGCCTTTGAGCCATCGGCCAGCTCGACTTCCTGCGTTTCTCCCAGGTCCAGATCCACCGTTCGGACCAGGGGAGTAATCGCCACCGGCAACTGCTCGGCCCTGGCTCCAACGCCGCCCATAAGCAAGGCAATCAGCACGGTTGCGGTCAATCGCGTGTGTTTCATTCCTTTTCTCCTGCTTCAATCAGACCGTAGAGGGTAAGCATGGTCGGCTCGGGTATGGGGCCGGAACGGGGCTTGTCGCGGTTCGAGCCCTTTTCACAACAGTTGTTGTAACAGAGCAAACCCCGCCCGGCAACCCTGCGTATGGGTAACCTTATCCTCCGAGCTTCCCAGGACTCAGATGGTCGAGTAGAATACCGGCCGCAAGTTGAGGACCCGGCTGGCATTGCGTGCCAGGAATGGACAAGTTCGGAGAGCATTTGAAAGGAATATGTGGGACATGGCAAAAGAAAAGACGCCCCGACACGCCACGACGCACCGGGGGCATTCCAGCAAATCACAGTATCTCTGCGGCCAACGGATTCTTCCGGAGCCGATCTCCCCCACCACCGATATCGTGCAACTGGTCGACGGGATGGACGCCTACAACGGCGGCCGGCTGCGGGCCGCCTGTCACCTGCTGCGGGACCGGTACTCCCAGGACGACGTGACCATCGGTCTGAGCCTGGCCGGCGCCCTGACCCCGGCGGGCCTGGGGCCGTCCGCGATCATTCCGTTGATGAACCACGGCTTCGTGGACTGGATCACCGCGACCGGCGCCAACATGTACCACGACATGCATTTCGCGTTCGACCTGCCGATGCACCGGGGCAGCCACAACGTGGACGACGCGGACCTGCGGGACAAGGGCGTCACGCGCATCTACGACATCCTGTTCGACTATGAAGATGTCCTGATGGAGACCGACCGGCAGCTCCGGCGGATCCTCGTCCGGCCGGAATTCCAGAAGGAGATGGGCACGCGGGAATTCTACTATCATCTGGGCAAGATCCTCAACGAGCACGAGCAGAAGAACGGCACCGGACAGGTGAGCATCCTGGCGGCCGCCTATCGCAACGGGATTCCCGTCTTCACCTCCTCGCCGGGCGATTCGACCATCGGCATGAACGTCGCCGGCCTCGAGCTGCTGGCCGAAGCGACGGGCCTGCAGGACCGGTTCAAGCTCAAGATCAATCCCAGCATCGACGTCAACGACTCGACCGCCATCATCCTGAACGCCAAGAAGTACGAAAAGGGCAAGACCGGCGTCATCCTGATCGGCGGCGGCAGCCCGAAGAACTTCATGCTCCAGACGGAGCCGCAGATTCAGGAAGTCCTGATGATCCCGGAGGTCGGCCAGGACTACGACATCAACGTGACGGACGCCCGGCCCGATACCGGCGGCCTGTCCGGCGCTCCGCCGACCGAAGCGGCGAGCTGGGGCAAGATCGACCCGACGAAGCTGGAAGAGACCGTGACGGCGTACCTCGACGTCACCGCCGCCCTGCCGATGATGGTGGCCTATTGCCTCAAGACCACCAAGCCCAAGAAGCTGAAGAGGCTGTACGAACGCGGGCCGGAGCTGCGCGAGAAGCTGGCCAAGTCCTATCTCGAAAACAACAAAGAAGTCGAGGCCCTGAAGAAGCTCATCCAGCAGCTTGGTTCGAAGTGTGCCCGTAAGGGCATATCGAGAGGCTCTGTGAAGAAACGCCTTACGGCGTCACTACAAACGGGATACAACGGGAACATGAAAGAAGAATTGCTCAAACTGGCCCAGGAGCACGGCACGCCCCTGTTCATCATCGACCACGAGGTGATCCGGGAGAACTACCGCACGTTCAAGAAGCACCTGCCCCGCGTCCAGGCATACTACGCCGTCAAGGCGAATTCCAACCAGGAGATCGTCAAGACGCTGTTCGAGGAGGGCGCGAGCTTCGACGTGGCCTCCTACAACGAGTTCATGCAGGTCTACGAATACATCCGGCACTTCGAGGAGAAGGACCAGGACTTCTACATCTGGGACAAGATCATCTTCTCCAACACGATCAAGGACCGCGAGACGCTGCGCAAGATCCGGCGGTACAGGCCGCTCGTCACCTTCGACAACGAAGATGAGCTCAAGAAGATCAAAGAGCACTGCGACACCGCCGGCGTGGTCCTGCGGCTGAAGGTCCCGGACATCGGCTCGCAGGTCGAGATGAGCTCCAAGTTCGGCGCCGAGCCGGGCGACGCCCGACGCTTGATCAGCCGGGCATTCGACCTGGGACTGGTCGTCGAAGGATTGAGCTTTCACGTCGGGAGCCAGTGCACCACCTTCGACAACTACACCGCCGCCCTGGATATCGCCGCGCAGATTCTGCACGACGCCCGCCAGAGGGGCTATCAGGTGAAGATCGTCGATATCGGCGGCGGGTTTCCCGTCCCCTACGACTCGCGAGTCCCGCAGTTCGAGAAGCTCGCGGGGATCATCAACGCCGAGTGTGAGAGACTCTTTCCCGCAGGATGTGGAGCTCATCGCCGAGCCGGGGCGATTCATGGTGGCCACGGCCGCCGTGCTGGTCTCGGAGATCGTCGGCAAGGCCCGGAGGGACGGCAAGATCTTCTACTACATCAACGACGGCGTCTATCAGACGTTCTCCGGCGTCGTCTACGACCACTGGATTCCCAATTTCCATTCGTTCAAGTCCGGCCGGACCGAGGTCTGCGCCGTCGTCGGACCCACCTGCGACAGCTTCGACAAGATCTCCCTTTCGGAGCAGCTTCCGGCGGACCTGCAGATCGGCGACTATCTGTACACGGAGAACATCGGCGCGTACAGCATCGCCTCGTCCACAAGATTCAACGGCTTCGAGGGCGCGAAAATCCTGCATCTGAACAACTGAACCCGCGCGATCACAAAGGAAGGGGGTCGGCCCATGACCAATCGAACTGGGATTCGCATTTGCTCTGCGGTGGTGGCCTCTGCTGCTGGGCTTGTCCTGCCTCTGCCAGGCTGCCCAACCGGTGTCTGCACTGGAGAAGGCATTCGTCGCTCCGCCCGACTCCGCCCGGCCGTGGGTCTACTGGTTCTGGCTGAACGGCAACATCACCCGCGAGGGCATCACCGCCGACCTGGAGGCGATGAAGCGCGTCGGCATCGGCGGCGTGCTGATCATGGAGGTGGATCAGGGCGCGCCGGTGGGGCCGGTCGATTTCATGAGCCCGCAGTGGCGGGAGCTGTTCAAGCACGTGGTCGCCGAGGCGCAGCGGCTCGGGCTGGAAGTGAACATGAACGACGACGCCGGCTGGAACGGCAGCGGCGGGCCGTGGATCAAGCCGGAGCAGTCCATGCAGAAGGTCGTCTGGAGCGAGACGAACGTCGAAGGGCCGAGGCGATTCGAGGCAGTGCTCCCGCAGCCGCAGGCAACGGCGGGATACTATCGCGACATCGCCGTGCTGGCGTTTCCGGCGCCGGGGGACTTCCGCATCGACAACATCCAGGGCAAGGCGGCTTACGAGCGGCGATGGGTTGGCCCGGCGAGCGAGAAGAGACTTCCGCCGGAGATGGTGATCGAGCGCGCGCCGCATCGTCGATCTCAGCAAGTCGATGGACAAGGAGGGCCGGCTCGCGTGGGACGTGCCGGCCGGCAAGTGGACGGTGCTGCGCTTCGGCCACACGAGCACCGGCGTGAAGAACGCCCCCGCGCCGGCGAGCGGCCGCGGCCTGGAGTGCGACAAGCTGAGCAAGGAAGGCATCGAGGCCAACTTCGCCGGCATGATGGGCAAGCTGATCGCCGACGTCGGCCGTGCGGCGGGCAAGGCGCTGGTCGCCACGCACATCGACAGTTGGGAGAACGGCTCGCAGAACTGGACCGCGCGGATGCGGGAGGAGTTCCAGCAGCGGCGCGGCTACGACCTGCTCCCGTTTCTGCCCGTGACTGACGGGCCGGGTGGTGGACAGCCTGGAAGTCTCGGAGCGGTTCCTGTGGGACCTGCGGCAGACGGTCTCGGAGCTGGTCGTCGAGAACTACGCCGGGCACATGGCGAAGCTGGCCCAGCAGCACGGGCTGCGCCTTGTCGATCGAGGCCTACGGCGGCCCGTGCGACGACCTGCCCTACGGCGGCCGGGCCGACGAGCCGATGGGCGAGTTCTGGATCGGCGGCGGCGCGTTCGAGACCTGCAAGGGGATGGCCTCGGCGGCGCACATGTACGGCAAGCGGATCCTGGGCGCGGAGGCGTTCACGGCGGACGACCGCGAGCGCTGGCGCCAGCATCCGGCCACGCATCAAGGCCCTGGGCGACCGGGCCTTCTGCGAGGGCGTCAACCGGTTCGTGTTCCACCGCTACGCGATGCAGCCGTGGCTGAACGACCGGCCCGGCATGACGATGGGGCCGTGGGGCCTGCACTACGAGCGCACCGAAACCTGGTGGGAGCAATCGCGGCCGTGGCACGAGTATCTCGCGCGCTGCCAGTACCTGCTGCGGCAGGGCCGGTTCGTCGCGGACATCTGCTACCTGCAGCCCGAAGGCTCGCCGCAGGGCTTCCAGAGCCACCGACGCGACGGCTACGACTAGGACAAGTGCACGCCGGAGGTCGTGCTCACGCGCATGTCGGTGCGGGACGGACGGATCGTGCTGCCCGACGGCATGAGCTATCGCCTGCTGGTGCTGCCCCAGGCGACCACGATGACGCCGGCGCTGCTGCGCAAGATCAAGGACCTGGTCGAGGCCGGCGCCACGGTCCTCGGCCCGCGACCGGTGAAGTCGCCGAGCCTGTCCGACTACCCGAAGTGCGACGAAGAGGTGAAGCAGCTCGCCGATGAGCTTTGGGGAGACTGCGACGGCTCGACCGTGAAAGAGCACGCTTTTGGCAAAGGCAAGATCGTCTGGGGACCTACACCCGAAGAGACCTTGGCGAAGATGGACGTTGGACCGGACTTCACGGCGGGTCCCTTCGTCCGCTGGATTCATCGCAGTACCGACGGCGCGGAGATCTACTTCGTCGCCTGCGCGAGCCAACAACCCACACAGACGGTCTGTGCGTTCCGCGTGGAAGGGAAGCGGCCTGAGTTCTGGCAGCCCGAGACGGGACGGATCGAGCCGGCCGCCATGTACGAGCAGGTCCAGGGTGTCACACGTATTCCGATCCATTTCGAGCCGGGCGGCTCGGTGTTCGTGGTGTTCCGCCAAGGCACGGAACCGTTCGATCCTGTCGTGAGCGTGACGCGCGACGGCCAACCGGTTCTGCCGGCCCCGGAACACAAGGCCAAAGTGGTCATCGAAAAAGCGGTCTACGGCGTTCTGAGCGATCCCAGCCGCACCCGGGACGTGCGCGCCAAGCTCCAAGCGGTCGTGGATGGCGGGGAGCTGAGTTTCCAGGTCGCACGAATGGCCCAGGGCGACGATCCGGCCTTCGGCATCGTCAAAACGCTGATCGTCGAGTACACCGCCGACGGCAAGCCCTTCAAGGTCAGCGGCACGGACCCGGAAGAGATCACTCTCGTCACATCTGCCGGCTCCGAGCAGGTGATTGCCGTCCAGCGAGGATCGGACGGCCGGATTTATCTGAAAGCATGGCAGCCGGGCGGCTATGAATTGAGGACCGCCTCGGGGCGAACGCTGCGAGGCGAGGCGCCGGTCCTGCCTCAGCCGTTGGAGATCGCCGGCCCGTGGCAGTTGCGTTTCCCGCCGAATGCCGGGGCGCCGGAACAGGTGACCCTGGAGAGGCTGGCCTCGTGGAGCGAGCACAGTTCCCCCGGCGTGAAATACTTCTCCGGCACGGCGACATACACGAAGACCCTCGCGATCCCGCCCCAAATGCTCGGGGAGAACCGGCACTTGGTCCTGGACTTGGGCAATGTCCAAGTCGTGGCCCAGGTGAAGCTCAACGACAAGGACCTCGGTACTCTGTGGAAATCGCCCTACCGCCTGGATATCACTGATGCCGTGAAGCCTGGAGAGAACGCGTTGGAAGTGCGGGTCACCAACCTCTGGGTCAACCGAATGATCGGCGACGAGAATCTGCCCGAGGATAGCTCGCGCAAACCGGATGGTACGCTCAAGGAATGGCCGGCGTGGGTCCGGGAAGGCAAGCCGAGCCCCACCGGCCGCTATACGTTCACCAGTTGGCGCTTGTGGAAAGCCGGCGATTCGCTGCTGGAGTCCGGCCTGCTGGGGCCGGTAACACTACGGGCCATAGAGCAAGTGACCGTGAAGTGAGCGCCAGTCTTCTCTTGATCCAGGCGGCCGTATATGCTATAATTCCGGGTAATATCGAGAAGGGACCCCAAACGCGACAGGTCGCGTTTGGGAAGGGCTCCCAAGTGCGGAATTGAGCACTTGGGGACCCGAGCCCAATTCAGCTTCGCCTCGGTGACGGTCGTTCCAGAGGCAGGGGCAAGATGCCCCTGCTACCCATGGGCAAGATGCCCAAGCTGCCGGGATCCTTCACATGAGAACTTTGCCGACTCCAGTCATCCTCGTTGTTCTTCTGATCCTGGGCCTCTGTCCCTTGCTTTATTCGGAGGATCGCTTCGAGATCAGCGAATTCATGGCGGTGAATGTCAATGGCCTGGATGATGAGGACCGGGATGAAGAGGATTGGATCGAGATCCACAACGCCGGAGCGGGCACCGCAAGCCTGGAGGGCTGGTTCCTGACGGATAATCCCAAGGACCCGGCCAAGTGGCAGTTCCCGGCCGTGGCCCTGGAGCCCGATGCCTACCTCGTGGTATTCGCCTCCGGGAAGAACCGAAAGGACGCGGCCCGCGAACTGCACACGAATTTCAAATTGAGTGCCTCCGGCGAGTACCTGGGACTGGTCCGGCCCGGACAAGGTCACGGTCGCCTCGGCGTTCTCCCCGGCCTATCCGATCCAGGCGCCCGACGTATCCTATGGCCTCAACGCCGTAGCGTCGGAGAAGGTGCTGCTGGCGCCGGGGGCGCCGGCCAAGGCTCTGGTGCCGTTGAACGATGCCCTGGAACCCCCGTCGGGCGCCGATATGCTGCGTCCCTGGACGCTGGAGGACTGCGACGATTCCGCCTGGCTCTCCGGTACTACCGGGGTCGGCTTCGGCTATGCAGGCCCAATCATCGGGCTGAACGTCTCCGCCATGCGCAACGTGAACCAGACGGTCTACGTTCGGGTCCCGTTCGTCGTGGAGGACCCCTCGGTGATCCGGAGCCTGACGTTGCGGATGCAATTCGACGACGGGATGATCGCCTACATCAACGGCCATGAGGTGGCGCGGGACAACGCCCCGGCCGATGAGACGTGGAACGCCGGCGCCACCGCCAATTGGCCCAACAACCGGACCGTGCCGCCGAAGGATTTCAGCATCCGGCGGTTTGATTTTCTCCATGTGGGAACGAACATCCTGGCGGTGCAGGGCTTGAACGAGAGCATAAGCAGTCCCGACCTGATGGTCACGCCGGAACTGCGGGCGGCCATCGTGGAGAAAGTGCCGACGTTGCGCTACTTCCCCGTGCCGACGCCCGGCCAGCCGAACAACGCCGGCGTCGAGGTCCTGGGGCCGATCATCTCCGACGCCGATTACTCCCCGCTCATACCCGGCGAGCGCGACGGTTTGCAAATCACCGCCCGCATCACGCCCAGCTTCGAGCGCGTGGCCTCGGCCCAGGTGCGCTATCGGATGATGTTCGACGCGGAGGCGACGATTCCCCTGCTCGATGACGGGAAAAGCGGCGACGGGGCCGCCGGCGATGAGCTCTACGGGGCGCGGATTCCCGCCCGTACGTTCAAGGCGGGGCAGATGGTGCGCTGGGCCATCATGGCCACGGACACGGCCGGACGGGACTCGCGGTTCCCGGCCTTTCTCGATCCGCTGAACTCACCAGAGTATTGCGGCACGGTCGTCGCGAACCCGAGCCTGACCACCCCCCTGCCGGTGTTGCACTGGTTCATCCAGAATCCCAGCGCGGCCAATTCCGTTGCCGGCACCCGTTGTTCGCTCTTCTATGACGGGGAGTTTTACGACAACGTCAGTATCTACCTCCACGGGCAGTCCAGCCAGGGATTCCCCAAGAAGAGCTACAATATCGACCTGAACCGCGGCTACAACTTCAAGTGGGCCCCGGACCAGCCGCGCGCCGACGACATCAACCTGATGACGACCTACCCGGACAAGGCCCATATGCGCAACATCCTGGCTTATGAGACCTACCGGGACGCGGGCTGTCCGTATCATTGGGTGTTTCCCGTGCGCGTGCAGCAGAACGGCGAGTTCTGGGGCACCGCGCACGTAATGGAGAACGGCGATGAGGACTGGCTGATCCGCCTGGGACTCAACGCGAGGGCGCCCTGTACAAGATGTACAACACGTTCACCAGTGTGGCCAACGCCACCAGCGGCATAGAGAAGAAGACGCGCAAGAACGAGGATAGCACGGACCTGGTGGATCTCTTCAACGGCATCAGTCTCTCGGGCGAGCCCCTCCGCCAGTACCTCTACGACAACGTGGACGTCGCCCAGGTCGTCAACTACCTGGCGGCCCGCATCCTCACCGGGGACGTCGACTGCTGCCACAAGAACTACTATTTCTACCGCGACACCAATCGCAGCAATGAGTGGCAGATGTGGCCGTGGGACGTGGACCTGAGCTTTGGCCGTGTCTGGACCAGTTCCATGACCTACTGGGACCAGACCCTCAATTTCAACACGTCCCTGTTCGTGGGCAACAACAACCGCCTGCCGCAAGTGATCTTCAACACGCCCGAAATGCGGCAGATGTACCTGCGCCGCATCCGCACGCTCATGGACGAATTGCTCAAGTCCGCCCCCACCTACGTGGCCCCGCCGCCGACGCCGGTGCCGGGACCGACGCCCCGCCCGCGTGGTGGCGCGGCGGCCGCCCCGATTGCGGCCGCGGCGGAACCCAATGTCCCTCTGGATATGCACTACGAGCCGCGCATCGATGAGCTGGCGGCCCAGATTGCCCCCGATGCGGCCCTGGACGCCGCCAAGTGGAACTCCCATGCCTGGGGCAACGGGTCCACGGCCCCGAATTATCCGCAACCGTACGCGGACGCCGTCAAAGAGCTGAGGGACTCCTATCTGCCCCAGCGACGCCGGCAGTTGTTCAACGGCCTGGCCGGCGGGGCCGCCGAAATCCCCGGCCCCCAGCCTGCCGGCACCACGGTCTCGATCGCCGCCGTCGAGATCCACCCCGCCCGGAGCAGCGCGGACGAAGGATACGTCCAACTGCTGAATCCGAATTCGTTTGCCGTGGATATCTCCAGTTGGACCTTGATCGCGGATGGCAACGCCAAAGCCCCTCTCTATACGTTCCACGGCGGCACGGTCATTCCCGCCAACGGCACGCTGTACGTGGCGGCCAACCGGGTCGCCTTCCGCGCCCGCCGGCTCGCCCCCACGGGTGGTCAGGCACTGTTCGTCGTAGGCGATTATGGCTACCGGCTTCCAGTTTTGGGACAGACCCTCGAATTGATCGATCGGCAGGGAACGAAGGTGACTTCGGTAACGAAATGAAGTCGATGGTCCTTGGCATTACGTTCCTCCTGGCCCTGAGCAATTCCGCCGGAGCCGCAACGCCCGCGTACATCGACCGGCCTTTCGTGCAGGACTTCAGCGAGAAGATCCCGCTTGCGCGCGCACACCGGCGACACAAAGCTGTTGAAAGTGCGCGCGGATCGCAACGGCCGGATCATCGTCCTGTCCAACCAGGGCCTTTTGCAGGTCGAGGGAGGCACGCTCAAGCCGGACCATCAGTACCGTCCTCTCCCGGATATGCAGATCAAGGACATCGAGGTGTTTCGGGACAAGTTCGTCTATCTGACGGACCGCTACGTGCTGAGCAACGCCTGGGCCGGGCAGTTGCTGGTGGAGCACCACGTACGGGGCGCACATAAGCTGGCGATGCGCAACCTTTCCAGCTTTGTGGTCGTCGGGGAGGACGAGGCTGTCCGCTTTGAAGGAAACAAGGCAGTTGCATGGCATGGGGTGGGGGACAGACCAAAGCAGGCGGCGTTCGACCCCCGGCCGCAGCAATACCTCCTGCTGGATGCTTGTGCCTATCGATGGCTCGGGGACCTCGAGCCCCACATCGAGCATACGCCATTGAACTGTTTCGCCTTTTCGAATGATGGTCGTACCCTCCTGATAGGCACGTCGGATGGATACTTCGGGCTGGATCCGAATTCGGCGCAAGGTGGAGGTTGAGGAACGACTGCCTTGTACCAGCATTCGCTGCATTAGGACCATTGGCGAAAGCACGTGGTTTGGGACGCCCCAGGGAGCGTTCTCCCTGCATCCGGAGGGACACATCGACTACTACGCCTCCAAACGGTGGCTCGTGGACGATGCGGTTGTGGATATCTGGCCCGGCCCGGACCGTTCCATTCTCATTCTGTCCGAGACCGGCTTGAATATCGTTCACTTCCGCGATATGACCCTCGCGGAAAAGGCCGCGCATTTCGACAGGCTCACGCGGCAGAGACACATCCGCAATGGTTTCAGCAGCTCCTTGGCCATGAGCATCCCCGGAGACCTGTCCACCGGCACGCTGATCGATTCGGACAACGATGGTCTGTGGACGGCCATGTACCTGGCCGGCGAGCTGTTTCGCTATGCCGTCACCAAGTCGGACGATGCTCTGCAAAACTGCTACGAATCCTTCGAGGCGATGGAGCGTCTGAGCCTCATCACGCCGATCCAGGGCTTCCCGGCGCGGTCCTTCGAACGAGCGGGCTATCAGGTCGCGGACAAATCCCGCTGGCACGTCACCGAGAGATGGGCGCTGGGCTTGGAAAGGGACTACCAGCAGCGATGAGATCGTCGGCCACTTCTTTGCCTATGCGATTTTCGCCGAGGTGGTGCCCGAGGAGGCATGGCGGCAGCGGGCGATCGCGCTGATCGACGGCATCATGGACCACATCGTGCGCAACAACTGGTATCTGATTGACTTCGACGGCAAGCCCACGCAATGGGGCCGTTGGCATCCGGAATACGTTAACCGGTTCCCGCTGGGCGTGGGCGACCGCCGGCTCAACTCGGCCGAGATCATCGCTTTTCTCCAGACGGCCCACCACTTCACGCACAAGGACCTCTACCGGCAGAAGGCCCTCGAGTTGCTCAACGATCACGGCTATCTGGACAATATCACGATTCCCATGAAGAAGCTCAGCCGCGTCCCTGGAATCGACCTGACCACCGAGTGGAACCATTCCGACGATGAGCTGGCGTTCCTGAGCTACTGGAACCTCTACCGATACGCCTTCACGCCCCAGTTGCGGGAGCAGTATCGCCAAGCCATTCGAGATCACTGGGAAATCGAGCGGCCGGAGAAGAATCCGCTCTGGAACTTCCTCTACGCCGCCACAGGGGCCGAGGAATTCGACCTGGAGGAGTCGATCTGGAGCCTGAAAGAGTTTCCGCTCGACATCATCAGTTGGACCGTCCGCAACAGCCACCGCAAGGACCTGGAGCCCGTCCCGCCCAATTTCCGGCATCAGAGCACGAAAACCGTGCTGCCGCCCGATGAGCGGCCGATGAGCAAGTACAATGGCAACGCCTTTCGCCTGGACGGCGGCGGCGATGGCCGGGAGGAATTCAGCGGGGACATCTTCCTCCTGCCCTACTGGCTGGGCCGCTATCTCAGTATTATCCGGCCCGCGACGACACAATGAGGTATTCGTGTCGCGGGCAAGATGCCCGCGACACGCGTTCTATGCCCTCACGGGCACACTACAAACCTGCTCGATGTTCCAGCCGCGGACCGTCAGAAGGGGCATTTGCGTCCGCGCCGGGAAGGTGACGGCCACGGTCCTGGTCTCATTCGGCAGGAGGCTTACGTAGTTGTCCTGCCAGAGGACCGGCACGATGGGCTCGCCGGTATACTCCTCCGTGAGCAGCAACTCGATGAAGAAGGCGATCCTGCCGCTGCGATTCGTCAATTCCACCGTGGCCTTTCGCCCGGTAGCCCTGACCCGATAGGCGACATCGATCTGGGCCGGCGGCAGATGATTGAGCATCGTCAGGTCGGCGTACTCCTTGCTGGGCGTGTAGTATTCCCAGGGCTCGACCTTGGCCTGGTAGTCCAGCACATCCGGCTTCGTGGAGAGCCAGTAGAAGTTGCCGCCGAGTTCCTCGCCGCTCGCGTCCCGCAACCGCAGGCTGAGAAAATAGGTCGTGCTGATGCGGTCCAGATGGGGAAGCTCGAAGATCCTTTGCGATATCCCGCTCTCGGCGTCCAGCGGCAACTGCGTCGCCAGGACAGACTTGGACTCGATGTCATAAACCTGGATGTCGGCGTAGGGGCGGGCCCCCGTGCCTGCCCTCTCGGTTGGAGGGCAGCCATGGGGGGCCGCCCCGACGAAGTAGACACTGTTGTCGCCGTAATTATAGACCAGTTGCAGCGGCTCGCAGGCTTTCTTGGCCCCGTAGAAGGCGCCGGTGGGCATCAGATACCAGTCGTAGAGCTGCCAGTACATCTTCGGCCAGGCGGCGTTGAGCATCCATTGGATGACGCCGGTGGCACGGCCCTGGTGGACGCGAAAGGCCTCGAACATCGGCCGCATCAGCTCATAGTTCAGCGTCTGCGCCTTGCGGGCGAATTCCTCGACCGAGCCCGCCGCACCGTACCTTTTGGCCAGCGCTTCGCGGTACCGGTCCAGCGTGCAGAATTCGTTGAGTCCGCAATGGAAGTCCCAGGATTCCCCCATCGGCCAAAGATGGTCGGGCGGGATCATCTTCTGGAGACTCTCCAGGGTGGGGACCACAGCGCCGGGACACGTCTCCGTATTGAAACCATAAGCCCCGCCTCGCCGCGTGTCGGTATACCAGTAGACGGGGGGCGTGTGGTCGTATGGCCCGAGCATCTTGACGCCTGAGCTGCCGCTGACCTCGCTGGTCAGCTCCTCCCGGCACACGATCCGCTGCTCGCTGCCGACCCCGCCGGTGGAGGCCAGATAGGGACGCGTGGGATCGCAGCTACGGAAGATTTCGTGGTACTTTCGCTCCAAGACGGGAGCCGGCAGCTTGTCGCTCGCGACGGCCCAGACGAAGATGCTGGGGTGATTCCGCAGCGCCAGAAGCTGATCGCGCCAGGACCGGCTGACCAGCTCGATGTCCTCCGGCGCGGTCACGCCGCCATAACGTTCATCGACGGGCTTGCCGAGATACTGCTCGTGCTCCCATTGGCAGCTCCAGCCGGCCATCACGAGGATGCCGTACTCGTCGCACAGGTCGTAAAGCATCTGGTCTTTGCCCCAGATTCCCTCGCAACGGATGCAGTTGAGGTTCATGTGCCGGACGTATTGCAGCTCGGCCTCGATGGTCTGCGGCGTATCCGCCAGCAAGCAGATCGTCGGTCCAGCCGGCCCCCTTGATCAGCACCGGCTTGCCGTTGATCTTGAAGCCACGATGGCCCTCCGGCGTGCGATAGTCCGCCACCTCGCGAATGCCGAACCGGACGGAGGTGAGGTCGGAAACCTGCAAACCCATCATGAAACGAAGGTCCACGACCTGCAATTGGGGCAGGCCGAGGTCATGCGGCCACCACAGGGGGGGGTTGGTGAGACGCAATTCGGGATGCTGCTCGGCCGTGAGGACGACTCTCTTGGTGGCCCGCGCGCCACGTAGATCTCTCGGCTCAGGTGCACCCCTTCCAGGCGTACATCGAGAACGCCCCAAGCCGCCTGGTAGGTGTGGTTCACCAGATCGGCACTGAGGGTCAGGCGGGCCTCTGCCAGAGTCTCGACATTCAGCGCGGTCTGCACGAACGGGTTCTCGATGGAAACGCCATCGCAGAAGCGCAGCCGCACCGGCCGTATAAGTCCCATGTTGCTATCCGGGGCCGGCGGATTCCAGTCCACGAATCCCAGGGTGAAGTCCCCCGGGCGCGGTGGGATCACCTCCACCGCCAGCACGTTGTCGCCCTGGACGACCAAGTGCGAGATGTCGCATTGAAAACGCCGAAAGGCGCCCCTGGCTTCCTTGGCCGTCATCACCGGGTGACCGTTGAGCCAGATATTCGCGGCGTAGTTGATCCCGTGAAACTCCAGCAGCACGGTCTTGCGCGCCTCCGCCTCGGACAGCGCAAACTCCGTGCGGTACCACCAGGGCGATTCAAACAGCACACGGGGCACCGCCCCCAGATTGGTCCCGGTATAGAGGTTCTCGTAGCGGCCGATTTCGACCAAGGCCCCCAACACCGTCCCGGGCACGGACGCCGGCAGCCAATCCGCCGTGTGGAAGCCCGGTCGTGACACATCTTCGCCCAGGGCGCAGACCTCCCGCCCGGCTCGGAGCAGCCATCGCTCCGACAGGATCCTCTGGTGCTGAAAGCCGTGCGGCTCCACGAATCGGCGTCCTCTATTGTCTTGCGGAAAGCCCTGGCACGCATCTTATCGACCGGGACCGGGGGCTTCAACAACAATTGCAGTGCCGGACAATATCTGGTAGCGTAGGGTCCTGCGAAATCAAGGAGTCGATGCGAACGGAAAGGGCACGATGATGAGCCGATTGGCACTCATGGGCGGGATGTCCGTACGGAACGTCAGGAGAAATCCCTGGCCGAAATGGCCGGTGTGGGACCAGCGGGAGGAGAAAGCCCTGCGGGAGGTGCTGCGCAGCGGCATCTGGTCCTACAATGGGCCCAAAGAAAGACGGTTCAATGAAGCGTTTGCGAAATTCACGGGGACGAAATACGCCCTGTCGCTGGCGAACGGAACCGTGACGCTCCAATTGGCCCTGGAGGCCTGCGGCGTCGGATATGGCGATGAAGTCATCGTTCCCGGCCTGACGTGGCAGGCGACCGCCGCGGCGGCCCTGGACATCAACGCGGTCCCTATCCTGGTGGATGTCACCGAAGACACCTGGTGCCTCGACCCCGCGAAGGTCGAGGAAGCGATCACGCCGCTAACGAAGGCGATCATCCCGGTCCATCTCTACGGCAGCTTTGCGGATATGGACGCCCTTGGGGCCCTCGCCCGCCAACATGGCCTGAAAGTCATCGAGGACTGCGCCCACAAGCATGGCGGCGCGTGGAAGGGACAGAAGGCCGGCAGTATCGGCGATATCGGCAGTTTCAGCTTCCAGCTCTCGAAGCTGATGACCGCCGGCGAGGGCGGGGCTTTGACGACGAGCGATCCGCAGCTTTACGAGAAGCTCGACGCCCTGCGCAACTGCGGCCGAAGGCCGGAGCCGGAGGCGGCCAAGAAAGGGGAAGGCATCTACGGCTCGGAGGGCGACTTCATCCAGTCGGGCAACTACCGGATGACCGATTTCCAGGCCGCCCTGCTCCTGGAGCAACTGCGCCGACTGCCCCGGCACAACAAGAATCGGGACAAGAACGCCCAGTATCTCAACGCCCGCCTGGCGCAGCTTCCGGGCGTGCTGCCGATGCGCCGGGACAAGCGGGAGACCGCCGAAGCCTACTACAACTTCTCCTTCCGGTACAAGCAGGAACAGTTCAAGGGTCTGCCCGTGGCCCGGTTCCGGGAGGCACTCTCCGCCGAGTTAGGTTGCCGCGTCGAGGCCAGCTATGAGCCGCTCAACGCCTGCTCCCTGTACGCGCCGCACACCAAGCCCTGGCGGTACAAGCTGACGGCGAAACACTGGAGACAGATCGACGCCCGCCGTTTCGAGCTGCCGGTCTGCCGGCGCATCCACGACCAGGAATCCGTCTGTTTCCACCATACGGTCCTGATGGGCACCCAGGCGGATATGGACCTGATCCTGGAGGCGATTCAGAAGATCTACGACAACGCGGAGGGTTTGGTGTGACAACCTGGGTCTGAATCGGCTTTCGTAACGTATGTCGTGCACACCTTTCCCGACCGTTGTATTTCGCAAGTCCCACCGCGATACGCGGGAGATTGCTTCGTCGCTGCGCTCCTCGCAATGACATACAGCGTTTGCTCATGTCCTTGCGAGCGAAGCGAAGCAATCTATAACCGCACGCTTCGGAACCGTCGTACGATATTACCTACCGCGCCGTTTGTGGTCGGCCCGGAGTCCCTTCAGGAACATGACGCCGCCGATGCCGCCGATGACGACCCCTGCCCCCAGGTTGGTCAGTTTGCCGATCCCGGTGTCGGTGAAGAAGATGGACACCAGCACCACGGCGGCGAAGAAGAGCAGGAAGGCGCCGAGCGCCTTGTGCATCTGGGAGTCGTGAAGAGTTCTCGCATCGTCCTGGTTTTCCGTCGCCGCCATCGCCCGCTTCTCTCAAAAAATACAGTAGATCGTGAAGATGATCGCCAGAACGCCGAGCGCCCAGAGCTTCAGGTTATGCCACCAACGCGGACTCTCGACCCCCTCATAGACGTACTCCCGCGGAATCATCGTCACCAGCAGTCCGGAGACGAGGAACAGCCCCAGGAAGACCGCTTTGGCCGCCGCCGGCGAAACACCTCTAAGCCAGTCGAAGTTCAACATGCCGGCACCTCGCGCCCGCCTTTGAGATCCCGCGGCAGCCGGCACACCAGGCCGGACAGCCGCTCCTCAGGGTGCGGTCGTTGTCATCAGGCTCGTCGCCACATTGAGCAGCACCCCCACCACGAACGACCACCAGGAGACGTACAGGAACGGGTCCTGGATGGTGAACAGACTGTCCTTGAACACATAGAGCGAGACGGAGGTGCAGATCCCGCCGACCAGGCCGACCAAGCCGCCCCACTGCGTGGCCCGCGGCCAGAACATGCCCAACAGAAGAATCGAGAACACCGGCCCCTGGAAGAACGAAAGGAAGGTCTGGATGGCGACGTAGATGCCCGGAAACAGCTTGCTCAACGGCGAGGTGAGGACGCCGAAGATCAGCAGGACCACCGTCGCCAATCTGCCCCACGATCAGATAATGACGGTCACTGGCGTCCTTGTTGATGAACCTCTGATACACGTCCTTGGTCCAGAGGGTCGCCGTGGAATTCAGGATCGAGTCGATGGTGGACATCAGACCGGCCAGGAAACCGGCGAACAGCAGTCCGCGCAGTCCGGGCGGCAGCAGGTTCTTCACCAGCGTGGGAAACGCCTGGTCGCCATCCTCCATCCCCGGGTAGGCGGCGACAGCGATCAGTCCCGGAAACATGACCAGCATCGGGATGAACATCTTGAAGAACGCCCCGCAGAGCATGCTCGCCTTGGCATGCCACACGCTCTTGGTCGCCAGGCAGCGCTGCACGATGGCCTGGTTGCCGATCATGTAGGCGTTGGACATGACCAAGGTCAGTCCGAAGAGAATGCCCGTCCACGGGAACGGCGTCTGCGTGTCGGCGGGCAGGATCAGCTTGAAGTGGTTCTGATAGGCGTCGCCCATGCGCGGCGATCTTGTCCGTCAGGCCGCTCCAGCCTCCGGCGTGGTAAAGCCCGACGACCACGACGGTCGCCCCGCCCACAAACATGATGATCATCTGAACGACATCGGTCATCACCACGGCGGTCAGGCCGCCGAAGAAGGTGTAGAGGCCGACGACCACCGCCGTGACAATGATGGAGAACCACGGGTCCCAGCCCATCAACGGCTTGAACATGACCGCCGTCGCCCAGAACAGGACTCCCAGATCCAGGGCGAAGAAAATGATCCAGGTCATCGACGCCACCGCGCGGACGTAATCGTTGTAGCGGCGGCCCAGGTATTCGGGAATCGTGTACAGACCCGCCTTCCAGAAATACGGGATGAAGATGAACGCCGCCAGCAGCATGGCCGGCATCGAGCCCAGCCAGTCGAAATTGCCGACGGCCATCCCGAAGCGGTAGGACTGGCCCGAGACGCCCACGAAGTCCATGGCGCTGATGTCGGTCGCCACGATGGACATGCCCACGGCCCAGAACGGCAGCGTCTTGCCCGACAGGAAGAAATCGTCGGCCGAGCGCACGAACCTCGCGAAGTACAGGCCCAGCACCATGATGCCGACGAGATAGGCGATGACGACCGCGTAGTCAATTCCGCTGAGCACGGCGAGCCATCCACATTACGAAACCGAACTTCAGCCCCTCGGGACCGCATCGACCCTCGACGGCAGCAGCGCTGCGGGGCGATCCGAGCGTCCTGTGCAGAAGAGCCACAGGACAGTTGCCCATCGTACCGCCTCCCTCCTCACCCCGCAAGAACCCGCCGACCAAAAGTCCGCCGAACGCCCGCCCTGCCGCCGGGATCGGGATTGCCGGCCGTCGATTTCCGATTGACGGCCTGCGTGCAAAGTGGTTATAGTAGAAGGACTTACGAAACAGACGCGCCCGTAGCTCAGCAGGATAGAGCATCGGTTTCCTAAACCGGAGGTCGACAGGTTCGAATCCTCCCGGGCGCATTGACTGCAGGAGTGTCCGATATGGGCCGAGGTCTCTTGTTGGTTTTGGTGGTTGCTCTGTCCCTGTGCGGTTGCGCCAGGAAGGACGCCGGCCGCGCAGACAGAGACGGCCCAGGCCCCGCCCAGTGAAAGTAACGCGCCCGTTACGCCGCCCGAACCGGTCAAGGCAGAGCATCCTATCGTGGCGACGACCCGTCAGTTCTTCAACGCTCTCGCCCAGGGCAACTACAGCCGGGCCCTGGCGCTGAGTGCCCCCGGCGAGTTCACCGAGCAGCAACTCATGGGCATGAACGCGACGTTCCAGTGGGACCAGGCGACGTTTGCACAGGCATGGCTGGGAACCGAGCAGTCCGCCGTCATCACGGCTCCCGTCCCGAACAAGCAGGGCTCTGCCTCGGTCACCTGGGCCATCAATCTCGTGGCGGCCCAGGACGGCCGCTGGCTGGTCCGCCTGGCCGACTGGCTTCCCAACCAGGCGATGCTGGAGGGATATCTCGCCGCGTTCCACGAAGTGGCGCCCGACGCGAAATCCATCGAACCCTGAGATTGGTCGAGGACCCCAGGAAGGGAGACGAGAGCCTGATATGGCCGGATCATCTGACCTGCCGCCGCCGGCCGCGCGAGCCACCGGGCGGCTGTATTTCCTCGACAATCTGCGGATCGCCCTGACGATTCTCGTGATCGCACACCACGTCGGGCAGGCCTACGGACCGACCGGCGGCGCGTGGCCGATCCAGGAGGCGACCCGGGCCGGCATCCTTGGGCCGTTCTTCACCGTGAATCGCTCGTTCTTCATGAGCCTGTTCTTCCTGATCTCGGGCTATCTCATGGTGATGTCCTACGACCGCAGCCGGCCCTTCGCGTTCGTGAGGAGCCGCCTGTTGCGGCTGGGCGTGCCCCTGGCGGCCTTCTTCCTCCTGGTGATTCCCCTGCAACAGTATCTGTGCCATCGCCTGACGGGCGATCTCGGGACGATGTCCTTCGGGAGATACTACGTCGATGGCTATTTCGGAGGCGCCGAGCCGCCGGCCGGATGGAAAGGACGCTGGCCGGAGCTGAACTTCGGGCATCTCTGGTACGTCGAGCACCTGTTGCTCTTCAGTCTGTGCTATGCCCTATTGCGCACCCTGCGGCTACGCTTGTCCCAGACCGACGTCGCGCAGGCGAAGCCGCCGGGGACTTGGGCCATCGTGCTCTTTGCCTTGGTCCTGGCCTTCGCGTCGGCCACGGTCCGCATCTGGTACCCGATCGACAGGTGGATCGGCTTTCTTGGCTTCATCCAGGTGGCCTTCGCCGATGTTCCGCGTGACTTGAGCTTCTTCATCCTCGGCGCCATCGCCTATCGCCGCCAATGGTTTCTCGGCCTCTCGAACCGGACGGGCCGAGCCTGGCTGCTGGTCGGCGTCCTCCTCGCCGCGTTGTGGTACGCTTATTCTCTGGGCCTGCGGCACGTTTTCCCGATCAGCGGGATTACCATGGACATCCTGTATCCCATCTGGGAAGCGCTGCTCTGTTGCGGCCTGTGCATCGGCCTGCTCTACTGGTTCCGCGAGCGGCTCAACCATCAAACCTGGTGGTCCAAGGCCCTGGCCGAGGGTCAGTACGCCGCCTATCTATTCCACGTGCCGGTCATTGTCCTGATCCAATACGCCGTCGCCAACATCACCCTCGCCGCCCTTCTCCAAGTTTCTCTTCGTGACCGCCGTCGGTGTGCCCCTGACGTTTTTGCTCGCGCACGGGATCAGGCAACCAGCATTGGTGAGGCGAGTCCTTTGATTTATCATTTATGAATTATGAATGCTCGTACACGTCCCAGGCCAGATAGTTGCTCAGGGCCTCGGCGATGGGAGCGGCCGTCTGCGAGAGATTCACCGCCACGTGATGCTCAAAGCCCATCCGGCAGATGTAGCTCAAGAGCGTCTGGAGATTGTCAATCTGCATCACGCCGTAACCGCCGAAGGTCTCCAACTGGTCGTCCGTGAACTGGCCTTCGCCCACGTACGCCCGGATCACGCCATCGACATCGTCCGTCATCGTCCGGCAGAAGGTCGCCGGGCCGGCCTTGATGCGGCCGACGATCGTGCCGTAGGTGTTCTCCTGGCCTACCGAGCCGGCGATGATCGCCTGGTAATCCATCTTGTCCGACGTGAAAAAGCTCTTGGGCAAGTTGCTGCAATGGAACAGCACGCACTTATCCGGGTCCTCTTCGAAGTTATTGTTCCAGTCCAAGAGGGCACTGGGCGTGCCGCTGGCCAATTGCAGGATGTACATGGCCAAGAGACCCGTCACATCGACCTCGCAGGCACTGGGCAGCAGCGCCTGGCTCATCATGCTCATCAGCGTGCACGGCACGATCCCGAAGAACTCCTCCAGGGCCGTCCAGCACTGAATCGCCGTGCCCGGCCAGTTGCTTTTCCTTGATCCAGCCATCGACCACCGCCCCGAACTTGGCCATCTTGAGCAGTCCCTCGGCCGGGATGGCTTCGGTGTTCGTGTAGCTGGTGAGGGCGGCCAGCTTGGCCTTGACCTTTCTATCATTATCCGCCAAGCGGCCGACTTTGCCCAGGATCTCGAACAGGTCCACCGGCTCGATGCCGATGCCGGCATACTCCAGGATCTTTTCGCTGTAGCGGACGGTGTTGAAGGCCGCCGGGCGGCTGCCGATGGCCCCGAACCGCACGTTCTTGAGGCCCGCGCACGATCCGGCAGACCGCCGCAAAGCGGTCGAGGTCCGCTTTGAACTCGGGCGAGGATACCTTGACCGTGTGGGACTTCGTCAGACTAAAGGCGATCCCCGCCTGCCGCAGGTTGTTGCAGACGCTGATCTTGCCGCAGAAGGAGTCTCGCCGTCGGTCGATCTTCATCTGGCCGCCGACATCTTCCTCGGCCTGGACGAGAATCGGCACATCCAGGCCGCTGCGTTTGATGGTCTCGGCGACCCCGCGCTCATCGCCGAAGTTCGGCAATGTGACGATGATGCCGTCGATCTGGCCGGCCTTGGAAGCAAACAGCTCCGCGCACTTCTGGGCGTCTTCGAGGGTCTCGACGGCCCCATACTTCGTGTCGGTCATGGCCAGGGCCACGGCCCCGTAGCCATTGTTCTTGAGCACCTCGAGGATATCCTTGCGTCCCTCTTTCGCCAGGACGTCCGGAAAGAACCCGCGATTGCCGACGATCACACCAAAGGTCACTTTAGCCATTGCGTTGTCTCCTTCTTATCGCTGGCCGTAATAGGCGTTCTTGCCATGCTTTCTCAGATAGTGCCGATCCAGAAGGGCCTGGGAGATCCCGTTCTGACGGGCGTTGACGAGCAGGGTGCCGTAGGCCATCATCGCCACCTGCTCCAGGACGACGGCGTTCTCGACGGACTGGGCCGGCGTCCTTGCCCCAGGTGAACGGGCCGTGATTGGCGACCAGGACCGCCGGCATTTGGAGCGGGTCGATCTTCGCGAACCGCCGGACGATCACCCGGCCGGTGTTCTGCTCGTACGGACCGTCGACCTCCTCGCGGGTCAGCATGTCCGTCACCGGCACCGGGCCGTAGAAATAATCGGCGTGCGTCGTGCCGAAGCAGGGAATCTCGCGCTGGGCCTGGGCCCACATGGTGGCGTACATGGAGTGGGTGTGACAGACGCCGCCGATAGCCGGGAAGCTGCGATAGAGCTCCAGGTGTGTCGGCGTATCGGAGGACGGCCGCAGGTCCCCTTCCACCACGTTGCCCTGGAGATCGATCAGGACGATGCTCTGCGGGCGTGAGCTGCTCGTAGCTGACGCCGCTGGGCTTGATGGCGATCACGCCGTGACTGCGGTCGATGCCGCTGACGTTGCCCCAAGTGAAGACGACCAGGCCGTGCTTCTGCAGGTCGAGATTCGCCTCGTAGACTCGTTGCTTCAGATCGTCGTCGTACATCGACTCAGGCGTTGGCGAACGCTTGGCTTCCTTTGATGTGCCAGTCAAGCTCTCTTCATGACGTGGCTGCTCCGATGCCAGCAGAACCTCATACGCTGCCATGCCAGACTGCCGATGCCGAAGCCGTCGTGCAGCCGGCGATAGAGCTTGTAGAGCTGCTTGTAGACCTTGTGATGGGCGGCGATCGGCTTGAACGTCGTTTCTTTGATGCCGCACATCGCGGCCTGGGCCTGGGCGAAATCCGGATGCGCTCCGCCGACGACGGCCGCCGCGATGGCCGAGCCCAGGGCGCAGGTCTGGGCCGAGCGGGTGATCTTCATCGGCCGGCCGGTCACGTCGGCGTAGATCTGCATCACGCATGGCGTTCTTCTCGGCGATGCCGCCGCAGTTGACGACCTCGCTCGACCTTCACGCCGTACTCCTCGAAGCGGTTGATGATCGTCAGCGCGCCGAAGGCGGTCGCCTCGATCAGGGCCCGGTAGATCTCCGCGGGCCGTGGTGTGCAGCGTCTGGCCGAGCAGCAGGCCGGTGAGCCGCTGGTCGACCAGGATCGTGCGGTTGCCGTTGTTCCAGTCGAGGGCCAGCAGGCCCGACTCGCCCGGCTTGAGCTTGGCGGCCTTCTCCGTCAGGGCCTGCGTGCGAGCCGGCCTCTTTGCCGCCCGGCTGGATGTAGTTGACGAACCAGTTGAAGATGTCGCCGACCGCCGACTGGCCCGCCTCCAGGCCGTAAATAGCCGGGCAGGATCGAGCCGTCGACGATGCCGCAGATGCCGGGGATGTCCGCCAGCTCGGCGTCGCATCGGGGCGACCATCATGTCGCAGGTGCTGGTGCCGATGATCTTGACCAGCGTGCCGCGGCGTGATGCCGGAGCCGACGGCGCCCAGGTGGGCGTCGAAGGCGCCGACCGCCACGGGAATGCCCGGCCGGCAGGCCCAGCTTGCGCGGCCCACTCGGCCGGTCAGACCGCCCGGCCGCCTGGTCGACGGCGTACGTCTGGTTGCGCAAGCGTCGGCGCAGAGCCGCCCAGCTTGGGATCGAGCTTGCCGAGGAACTCCGCGTCCGGGTAGCCGCCCCAGGCGTCGTTGAACATCGCCTTGTGGCCGGCGGCGCAGACGCCGCAGCGGTGCAGCTTGTCCGGGTGCTCGGTCGCCGGTCAGCATGGCCGGCATCCAGTCGGCGCAGCTCGACCCAGGTGTACGCGGCGTCGAAGACCTCCGGGTCCGCCCGCAGGCAGTGCAGAATCTTGCTGAAGAACCACTCGGTGCGAATAGGTGCCGCCGCACTTGGCCAGGTACTGCGGCCGCTGGTCGCGGGCCAGGGCCGTGATCTCGCCGGCCTCGGCGTAGCCGGTATGGTCCTTCCACAGCCACGCCTGGGCGTTGGGATTGTCCTTGAATCGTTCGAGCATGGCCAGCGGCGTGCCGTTGCGATCCACCGGCAGCGGCGTGCTGCCGGTCGTGTCCACGCCGATGCCGACGATGTCCCGGGGATTGAACGCCGGCTCGGCCTTGCGGGCCGCCGCGATCGCCCCGGCAATCGTGACCTCGGCCCCCTTGAGATAGTCGGCGGGGTTCTGCCGGGCCAGGTTATGGTCGGCGGGATCGAGAATGATCCCCGCCTCGCCCGTCGGGTACTCATAGACGCACGTCCCCAGCTCCCGCCCGTCGGCCGTATCGACAATCACGCACCGCACGGAATTCGTGCCGTAGTCCAACCCAATCGCACATTTCATATCGGAGCCCCCTTGGCCAACTACTACCTACGATTTACTAGTCCGGCCGTGCCCAAATCTCAACCGCAAATCGGACATAGTGAATCCTCGGCGCCGTCACGGCGTCCCAATCGCCCGCCAGTCTACCCCCCTGCCCGGCAATAGGCAAGCGCTGCCAACCGCCAGAGAACATCATCGCGGCATGTTTTCCCTTGCCTTTCCAGGCAATCTGGGCGATAATATTTCCGTGCACCGGGATGAGCACCTTTGATGAAGCTGTGACGAATTGGTTGGAGACAGCGGAGGGTCGGATGATTGCGAGCAAAGAGGTATCCGCTCCCTTCCCCGTACCCCGGCGCTCGCGCCGCATGGGGGAAGGAATTGGCGCGCCACAGGGTGAGACAAGCCCTCTCTTTCATAGACCTATGGTTCCCGAGGAGTCCACTATGGCTACGAGTATTGCAGAAGTCTATGTCCCCCGACACCGCGTTGAGATCAGGACGCTGCTGTTCGCCACGGTCATGCTTCTGGCAAACGCCCTCCCGGCACAGAGCCAAGAAGCCTTCGCGGCCCGTCTGTTCACGGTCTACTATACGATCAATGGCTACGTCCGCACCTCGGACGGCGCGGGAGTCCCGGGTGTTTGGGTCTCGGCGAGCAACGGCGCCACATGTATCACCGGCACCGATGGCGGCTACAGCGTGACCGTGCGTCGTGGCTGGTCCGGCTCCGTTTCTCCCTCAAAACCCGGCTGGATGTTCAGTCCTGTTTCCAGAAGCTATGGCTATCGAGTTGCCAACAACTACGGCCAGAATTACGTTGCCATGCCGCGCGGGTATTATATCTCCGGCTATATTCGCACGTCGGCCGGGTCAGGGATCTCCGATATTACCGTCGCGGCGGATAACGGCGGCGGCTCGGCCACAACCAGCTCCACCGGCTACTATCGTGTGGTTGTGCCGGAGGACTGGTCGGGCACGGTCACGCCCTCGAAGGCCGGTTGTGTTCTCAGCCCGCTCTCCCAAAGTTACAGCAGCATGACCGCTGATCAGAGCGACCAGGACTATACCGTCACGTCGTGGTCGCCCATGATCTCCGGCTATATTCGCACCTCCGAGGGAGAAGGGATTTCGGAGGTTACGGTCGCGGCAAATAACGACGGGGGTTCCACTACGACCAACGCCTCCGGCTACTATGCCCTGATTGTGCCGCAGAACTGGTCGGGCACCGTGATGCTCTCGAAAACCGGTTACGGCTTCAACCCATTCTCCAAGAGCTACAGCGGCGTGACCACCGACCAGGGTAACCAGAACTACACCGCCAGGCCCTCCGCCGTGATCTACGTGAACGCCGCCGCCACAGGCAGCAAGGACGGCACAAGCTGGACGAACGCCTTTGTCTGCTTGCAGGACGCGTTGGCCAAGGCGGCTTTCGGCGACAGCATCTGGGTGGCAGAAGGCATGTACTGGCCGGACCTGGGCCGCGGCCAGTACCTCCGAGATCGAGCCGCGACCTTCCAGCTCCGCAGCGGCGTGGCCCTCTATGGCGGCTTTCCCGCCGGCGGCGAATGGACGCAGCGCAATCCCTTCGCGCACCAGAGCATTCTCAGCGGCAATATCGGCCAGGTGGGCGCAGCGGAGGACAACTGCTATCATGTGGTCACGGCCAGCGAAACGGGCCTGCCCGCCATCCTCGATGGCTGCGTGATCACCGGTGGTTTTGCCAACGACCAGAAAGAGAACCAGCGACGGGACCGCGGGGCCGGACTGTACTGTGCCAAGGGCAGTCTGCAGGTGAGAAACTGCACCTTTGTCGGCAATATCGCGAGGACCGCGGGCGGCGGCGTCTGCATGGATGCGGGGGACGCCACATTCATCAATTGCGTCTTCAGCGGCAATACCGCCAATGACGGCGGCGCTCTTTGCCGGCAAGGAGGCACGGCGGCACTAATCAACTGTACGATTGTCGCCAATCAGGGCCTCTGGCGCACCGGCCTGGCCTGTCCTACTCTCGTCGTGAACAGCATCGTCTGGGGCAACCAAGGTCGCCCGGGCAAGAGCTCCTATGACGAGTTGGCGCAAGGCTGCGGTATCCTTCAGGCGACGACCAGCTTCTGTTGCGTGGAGGGTTGGAAGGAGTCCGAGGAATCGCTGGGCGGCACGGGCAACTTCGGCCGCGACCCCCTCTTGGTAAACGCACCGGGACCGGACGGCCTGGCGGGAACACCGGATGACGATCTGCACCTGGCGGCGAACTCACCCTGTATCGGTAAGGGCGACAATACGGCCGTGCCGCCCGAGGTCGGAACAGATTTGGAGGGGAAGCCCCGGATTCTCAAAGGCACCGTCGATATTGGCGCCTATGAGTTCGACGATCAGGAGGCCGTTCCCTGAGGAATTCCCGAGCCGTCTTTCTTATTACCACCCATGGCAACCATCGCGCTCTCCGGCGGCTTTCGGCTGATCCTGTTTCCCGCCGGCACGCAGGACGAGGATTGGCTAGTCTTCCAGCCAGGAATCTACGAATCACCTTTCGTCATTGCGGGCGGAAAAGTCGAGACAGACGCATAGCGTCCAGAGAGCCAAAAGAAAGGTCCCCAAACGTGATGTGTCGCATTTGGGGACCTGAATCCGTCAAATGGATTCCCGCCTGCGCGGGAATGACAGGCTTGTCTCCTGTCACCTGTCGCTCTGCGGCTCTCAGCCGGTGAAGTAGAGATAGGCGGCGGCGATCAGGGACAGGACGACCAGCGTGAAGATCACGTCCACCTTGCTCCAACTGGCCCGCGACTGGCGGCGGTCCTCCTCGGTCCGGGTCGCAAAGGTCAGGCCGCGAATCTTCTCTTCGCTGGGCGGCGCGGTCGCGTAACTGACAGCAATCATCACAACCGCACAGGTCAGGAAGATCAGCACGCTGTAGTACTGGAAATAGATGTTGTTCACGATCCAGAGGAACGAGCCCTCGGCGTACTTGAAGTCCGGGAAGACGTTCTTGAGCTTGACCGGCGTATCGACCAGCAGGCGGAACAGGCCCATGAGGAAGCCGACGATCAGGGCCGCCAGGCAGCCCTTGCCGTTGAGCCGCTTTATGAACACGCCCAGGAAGAACACGACGAAGATCGGCGGGGCCAGGTAGGCCTGGACGCCTTGCAGATAGTCGTACAGGCCCTTGCCACCCCGGATCACCGGGATCCACAGCAGGCCGATGACGACCATGACGGTCGTCGCGACCCGGCCGATCCAGACCAACTGGTGCTGGCTGGCGCCGGGGCGGAGCTTATCGTAGAAGTCCATCGTGAAGAGGGTCGCGGAGGCGTTGAAGACACCCGCCAGCGAGCTCATCAGGGCCGCCAGCAGACCCGCCACCACGACGCCCCGTACGCCCGCCGGCAGGACCGTCGCCACCAGCATGGGGAAGGCCTTCTGGCACTCGTCGCGGGCGAGTTGGCCGTCGGCGGTGAAGAGAGTCTGCTGCATCATCGGGATCTTGCCGCTGGCCGCCAGGGCGAAGGCGATCATGCCGGGGATGATGAAGATGAAGACCGGCAGCAGCTTGAAGAAGGCGGCGCAGATCGAGCCGCGGCGGGCCTGCTGCTCGTTCGGGGCGCCCAGGACACGCTGGACGATGTACTGGTCCGTGCACCAGTACCAGAGGCCGACGATCGGGGCGCAGAAGAGCATGCCCAGCCAGGGGTAGTTGTCGTTGAAGTACCAGGCCATCCGGCCGGGTTCGCGGACCGGGGCCCAAGTGCCTTCGACCCCCGCCGGCACCAGGGGCTTCCAGAGGTTGAACATCTCCGAGCCGGCGATCCGACGCAGTTCCTCCCAACCGCCGAGGGCCTTGAGACCGAAGATCGTCACGAGGGCCGAGCCGATGATGAAGATGATGGTCTGAATCGCCTCCGTGTAGGCCACGGCCCGCAGGCCGCCCAGGACCGTGTACAGACCGGTGAAGACGATGACCATGATCGAGCCGAGCCAGAAGCTGTCGAGATGGAGGGGACCCAGGTCCAGGCGCAGTCTCCGGCAACAGCGCCCGAAGACCACGCCGCCGGCGAAGATGCCCACGGCGATCTTGGTCAGGATGTACGCCACCAGCGAGATCAGCGACAGCACCCAGCGGCTCGGCTCGCTGAAGCGCCGCTCCAGAAACTCCGGCATGGTGAACACCCGCGACCGCATGTAGAACGGCACGAAGACCCACGCCAGCACCAGCAGGCACCAGGCGTGCAGCTCGTAGTGCGCCATCGCCACGCCGTCGGTGCACCCCGATCCGGCCAGGCCGACCAGGTGCTCGGAGCCGATGTTCGATGCAAAGATCGATGGCCCCGACGATGAACCAGCCGAGGTTGCGGCCGGCGAGGAAATAGTCATCCGCCGTATCCTTGGCTTTGAGGATCACCCACCAGGAGAGGCCCAGCAGAATGCCAAAGTACGCCGCCAGCGCCAGCCAGTCCGCCGTGCCAAACACCCCTTGTCCCAGCATCGATTGCATCATCTGCATAAGCATGTCCCCTGCCAAAGAGTCTTTGTCTTCCCGCCTGCGCGGGAACGACATGGTTGGTTGCCGGATGTCAGCCGCCGGCGGCTACTTGGTGGAGAAGCGATAGACCGTCGTGGTCTCGTATTTCTGGCCCGGCCGCAGGATCGTCGAGGGGAAGTTGGGCTTGTTCGGCGAGTCCGGATAGTGCTGCGTCTCCAGGCACAGGCCCCAGCGGTGCTGGTAGACCTTGCCGCCCTTGCCGGTGATCGTGCCGTCGAGGAAGTTGCCGGAGTAGAACTGGATGCCCGGCTCCGTCGTGTAGACCTCCATCACGCGTCCGCTGGTCGGCTCGTAGACGCGGGCCGCCAGGGTCATGTCTTTGCCGCCCTTGTTGAGCACCCAGTTGTGGTCGTAGCCGCCGCCGAACTTGAGCTGCTCGAAGTCGCTCTCGATCCGGGCCCCGATCGGCGTGGGCTTGGTGAAGTCCATCACGGTCCCCTTGACCGGCAGCAGCTCGCCCGTCGGGATCAGCCCCTTATCGACCGGCGTGCACTGGTCGGCGTTGAGCGTCAGCACGTGGCCGAGGATGTCCCGCTGCCCGCCGGTCAGGTTCCAGTACCCGTGGTGCGTCAGGTTGACCGGCGTGGCCTTGTCCGTCGTGGCCAGGTAGTCGATCCGCAGCTCGTTGTCGTTCGTCAAGGTATACGTCACCGTGGCCTGGAGATTGCCCGGATAGCCTTCCTCGCCGTCTTTGCTCAGATAGCTGAGCTTGACGCCGACGGCGTTCGACCGCCGGACCGGCTCATCCGTCCAGACCACCTTGTCGAAGCCCTTGATCCCGCCGTGCAGGTGGTTCTCGCCGTTGTTGATGGCCAGCTTGTCGTAGGTGACGCCGTCGAGCGTGAACTGGCCCTTGCCGATCCGGTTGCCGTAGCGGCCCACGATCGCGCCGAAATAGGGACTGTTCTTGACGTAGCTGTCCAGGTTGTCATAGCCGAGGACGATGTCGCCCATCTTGCCGCTCTTGTCCGGGACCTCCAGCGACACCACGATCGCCCCGTAGGTCATGATCGCGCGCCTTGAGCCCGTGGGCATTGGTGAGGGTATACAGCCGGACCTGTTGCCCTTCCGGCGTCTTGCCGAACGACTCCACCGCCACATCCATCTTCACTTTGGCCTCCTTTGCCCCCATCCCGCAGTGCAGGCACCGGCACGAGCACAGCGTCGTCGCCGTCCCCACCGCCACCGCGATCCAACCGATCCGCCGAAGTCTCTCCAACAGCATTTTTCGTCCCACCTTTCTGTCACAAGAGCCGAGTTCGTAGGGGCAGGCCCCTGTGCCTGCCCTGCGGTTTGGGCGACCACGGGGGGTCGCCCCTACGCCGGTATTCCGGACGCTAAGAAACCCGCCCTGTCACACCCGCACAAGGCCATTTTGCGTTTTTTTCTAACCAACCTGCGAACGCTTTTCCAGCAAATTCACGCCGGGGGGACAAGATTCCGGTCCCCCCGACGGCCGGGTGGCACGGCCAAACTTGTTTGACCGTGTTCTCCGTGATAGGATGAGCGTATGGAGAATGGAGAGTTCCATCGCAAGAAATGTTGCCGCTACGACTTCCCCGGCAACGCCCATGAGATGACTTTCAGTTGCTTCAGAGGCCGCCCCTTTCTGTCCAAGGACCGAACTCGCGGCTATCTGGCCGATGCGATCATCGCCGCAAAGCACAAGCACGCCTTCGACCTGTGGGCGTACGTGTTCATGCCAGAACACATGCATCTGTTGATCTGCCCGCACAAAGAAACGTATTCCGTCGCGGCCATATTGCAGGCAATCAAGCAGCCCGTCTCTCGGCGGGCAATGATCTACCTGAGAGAACACAACCCTGAAGGTCTGGCGTGGATGGCCACAGGTCAGACCCGAATGCCCTATCGCTTCTGGCAGGCAGGCGGTGGCTATGACCGCAACATGACCTCCGTGGAAACGATTGTGAAAGCCGCCAAGTACATCCACGAGAATCCCGTCCGACGTGGCCTGGTCGCGCACGCCAGCGAATGGGCCTACTCCAGTGCCCGTGATTGGGAGACCGGCACCAGCGGTCTGCTGCTCATCGATTTCGACACATTTCCCACGAAATGAAGACACGCTCAAACAAGTTTGGGCGTGCCACCCAGAGCCTCGAAAGCACCGCATAGCACGCAGAAGCCCAGCCGGGTGGCACGGGCAAACTCGTTTGCCCGTGGGGCTTCGAATGGATCAGCCTGCCCACAGGCCGCCATCTGGTTCTTCATACCTGCCGTTGGTCGTGGTAGAATGGCGTTGTGGATAGCGTTGTGAACAATCTGGCCGACCCGGAGAGTCTGTTGGGCATGCTCCAACGGGGACGGGGCAAGGGCTACCTGGCCGCTCTGGAGGTGGCCCCGGAAACGGTCTGGCCGCTGCTGTTCGAATGTGTGACCAACGATCCGAGGCTCGACATGGACGCTGAAAACAGGGAGGAGTACTATGCCGCTCTGATCGTCGCCACGGGCATGGACCTCGAGCCGTTTCGGTCCCACCTGGTGCAGAATGACGCCATTGACGATCCTAACGACTGGTCGGTGGGCCTGCTGCTGTTGACACTGAGTTGTCTTGCCGGGGACAGGGGGAGTTCCGCGGCCCTGGCAATTCTTCGCGAGTATATCTCGTACGGGCTGGCGTGGTGCGGGGTCCTGCGGGATTTGGCCACGATGGAGACACCCGCCGCTCTGGAGCAGAGCGTGGCGGTGGTGTGCCGTCGCATTGCTCGGGAGGCTGACCTGCGCACGGAGTTCCAGGACGCGGTGCGGGAGGATTGGAGGTGCTACTGCGGAAGTGACGAGGGATGGCGAATCCAAGGTCATTTCTTCCTGCCGATCCGTGAGCCCTGGAAGACGGTCTGCGCCACAACGAGGAGTTCGCGGCTCTCTTTCGCGACGTTGGCATCGCCTACGATCAACCTCCCCCTCCCCGGGAATGGCCGAGTAAGGAATATGTGCCCGATCTTCCCCTTGCGGACCTGTTCGCACAGGTGAACGAGACCAACTACGAAGCGCTTTTGTCGAGTTGTGCGGGAGAAGGTCGCGGCGGCCGATGAAGACCTATCTCCGCCAGCAACTCGCGACGGGCGACCGGTATCGCATGATCCTGGCCTTGTGGGGGCTGAGAAAGCTGCGGACAGCCACGGGCGTTTGACGCGGTCAAGTCGTACATCGAGACCAGTGAGAACGCGGACCCGAAGGTGCGCTGGCGAGCTTGGGTAGTTATGGAGGAGATGCCCACTTCCTTGACGTTGGACTTAGCGAGGCAATGGTTTCGACGCAAGGAATGGTACCTCCAGGTTCCGGCAGGCCATATCTTGGAGGATCACGCTACCACCGAGGACATGCCCTTGCTGATCGAAGCACTGCGCACGCCCGAGACCATCCGATGCGAGGACCTCCGCCTGGGTAGTGCGCTGTGCGGCATGGCTCGATTCCCAGAATTCGGCTGGATCCCCGTGGTGGAACAGGTCTTCTGCGGCGTACCGGATTGTCGGCGCAGGTACGACGCCGCCAACGCGATGCACGTTACGGCTCCGGGCGAGTTTGCCTCCCAGTACGCCTTCGAGTGTCTGTGGGACTGCCACTCGTATACCCGCGCTGGGCTGTAAGGTAGCGAGCCTCTCGACGCCCGGAGTCCTGGAACGACTCAGGGAGCTTGCCACAGACGCGAGTGAGGACGATGACGTGCGACAGGCCGCACAAGAGAGACTGAAGGGGCTCGTGAGCAAGTCCGCTTTTTGTCTATTACCTCTTGTTCGTCAGCCGATAATATGTATGGTTGATGTTCACGAACGCACGAGGATATGGGAGATTTGAGGGCGGCCATGAAGATCGACCTTCATTACGGAACAGGCGTGGTCTCGCTGCGGGTCCCGGATAAGAACGTTCAGGAGATCATCCGGCCCTGGCAGGGAGAACAGACCCAGGATGCGGTGGCGGGACTCGCGTGAGACCGTGGCCGGGCACGCCGGAGCGTTTCTGAAGGATGTCGCCGGCAAGCGCGTGTGCGTCCTCGTCGATGACGGCTCGCGCGATGAGCCTCTGGCGGATGTCCTGCCGCACGTGTGCGGCGTGCTGCGCGGGGCGGCCTCGGTGCAATTCCTGATCTGTACCGGGACCCACAATGCCGACACGCCGAAGAATCAGCAGATCCGCCGCGAGATCGAGAAGGCGTGCCGGGACGCCGGGCTGAACCTCACGAGAGTCCATGCCCATGATTGTAAGGCCGACGAATTCAGAGACGTTGGTTCCACGTCGCGCGGGACGCGCGTCCTGGTCAATGTCCTGGCCGACGAGGCGGATGTCTTTCTCGCGGTGTCGGATGTGAAGGTCCATTACTTTGCGGGGTACTCGAATCCCGTGAAGAATTTCCTCCCCGGCATCAGCGCCTTTCGCACGGTCGAGCAGAACCACAGCCTGGCCCTGCTGGAGGAATCCACGCATGGGGCACACCCGTGGCATCCTGACGCCACGCGAAGAAACCAGCCGCTGGCCGAGGATCAGGTCGAGGGCATGCGGTTGATCGTCCGGGGCCGCCCGGTCTACGCGCTGGTGATGATCAGCGCCGGCGCACGGCTGATCTGGGCCCGGTTCGGGCCGGTCCGGGACGTTAGTGCCGAATCCTTTCTCGTTACCGACGAGCGGAATATCCGGACGGTCACTCCGGCGGCACGGCTGATCGTCTCGCCGGGCGGGCTGTCCAACGACGAAGATCTGTACACGGCCCAGCGGGCCCTGGAATTGACCCGGGCGGCGGTGACGGATGGCGGCGAGGTCCTGTTCCTGGCCGCCTGTCCCAACGGCATCGGCGAGCCGCAGACCCTGGCGAACTTCTACAACCGTCTGACGGTCCCGCTCGAGGAGGTCATCCAGTCGATCCGGCAGGACTACGTCCTGTACAGTCACAAGCCCTACAAGTTTGCCGTGATGATCCGGCGGCTGCGGCGGATCTGGATGCACTCCCAGATTCCCGACAACCTCATCGAAGCGGCCCATCTCTATCCCACGCACGATCCCCAGGCGATCGTGGACGGCTGGCTCACCGAGCAGCCCGACGCCAGAATCATCTTCGTCGACGGCGCCAACAAGGTGGCCCTGCGGGCGGTTTAGGGATAAGACACTCCATCTTAAATACCCTTACCAATTTTTCACATTCTTTATAATCTTTCTCTTTTCTTCTCTTTACCTATTTAATCACACAAAATATATATACGCTATTGCCTGCATCGTCTCGCGGTCGTGCTGAGGCTTTCCTCCTGTTCGCCATGGACGCCTTTGGCGGCGGCTTCATCATCCAGAGCATCGCGGCTTACTGGTTCCACATCCGATTCGGCATCGACCTGGCGTACTGGGCGGCATCTTCTTCATCGCTAACATGCTGCCGGCTTCTCGGCGTTGGCCGGCACGCGTGGATCGCCGTCGCAAATCGGCCTGATCAACACGATGGTCTTCACCCACCTGCCGTCCAACGTGCTGCTGATCTGTGGGCCGGGTGCGGCCGGAATACGGGTGGCAGCGACCACCGCAATTGGACTCCGGGTGGCAGCGGCAAGCGCCAGCTTGCCGATGGTTTTGCGAATGCGATAGACCATCGGCAAGCTCCGAAGACTCTGCTTGCCGCTGCCACCCGGACCAGAGCCGATGGAGTCCGCCACCGTATGCCGGCCGCACCTCCAGGGCCGGCCACAAGTTGTTGCACCATCTGTTCCCACCGGTTACCATGGCAGCATGAGAACCGGGCAAGGGAGGATTATGCACATGGCTGCCAAAGATCGGGTGAGGGGCCCCAAACGCGGTACATCGCGTTTGGGAACCCTGAAAGAGGGTTTCACGCTGATCGAGCTGCTGGTGGTGATCGCCGTCATTGCCATCCTGATGGCGATTCTGATGCCCGCGTTGCAGCGGGTCCGCACGCAGGCGCGGCAGAAGGTCTGTGCCAGCCAACTGCGCCAGCACGTGCTGGGCTTCACGATGTGGGCGGACCAGAACAACGGCGTCCTGCCCCTGCCGAACTACCAGGGCAACTGGCTGTGGGACCTGGACATCCAGACGGTCAACTTCATGCTCTCCTCCGGCATGGTCAAGAAGATGTTCTACTGCCCGAACAACGCCAGCATGAGCAAGTACATCGACCATTTCTGGACCTATTCGGCCCAGTGGGACGGCCGCAAGCTCAGCGGCAGCGCCACCTCCTTCATCGTCTCCGGCTACTGCTACGTCCTCGACGACCAGAAAGGCGAGCGGGCCAAGAATAAGCCGATCCGGAATGTCAAAAACAAGACCGGCCCGAAGAAGTGGCTGCGGACCTCCTCGGACAAGAACGCCGCCAATCTCGAGTTGTGCATCGATTCGACCCTGGGCCAGCAGGATTCGACCAAGAAGTACGGCTACAACTTCGGCACGATCACCGTCGGCGGCACCTGGGCGGCGGAGAGGATCTTCGACACCTCCAATCACGTCAAGACGGACGAGGAGCCGTACGGCGGCAATATCGGCATGCTGGACGGCCACGTCGAGTGGCGGCCGTTCGACGACATGGAGGAACGCTACAACACCAATCCGTGCTTCTTCTGGTAGGCGGACCGGATCAGGCGAGGGTATCGCACGCGACGGGCTGCGGCAGGCCGGCGGCGCGGGCCTTCAGGAACGTGGAGATGGTGCGGTCCTTGCACTTGGCTCGGTAGGTATTGACCGGCTTGGGACCGAAGACATGCGTCAGGGCCCGCTGCACCTTCGACGGGTTCCAGCCCAGATCGCGCTGGAGTTGGGCGGCGGACAGGGGCTCGTAGTGGATCGTTCCCCCCGGGCATCCATGATGCTCCAGCAATCTGTACAGGAGGGTGTCGGCTATTTCATCCGGGTGGGTCGCGTCTGCCGTCCTCTTACTCCGCGCCGGCTTCGGCGCAGGTTCTTCCGGCACGGCGGGAAGCACGGCCCGCGCGGCGTCGGTCTCCGCAGGTCCGGCAGCGGGCGCGGCTGCAACGGAAGGCAGACGCTCCGGGGCGCCGCTATCGTCGGAGAGGCGCAGGCAGTATTCTCCTCGTGGACCGGTGCTGGACTCTCGGCCTTGGAACCCTCCTCTGGCGACTCCGGTTTCTCCGGCGGTTGCTCCACGGTCGTTTCGACCCTGGCTTCCGAGCTCTGTTCCGAGAGCTCCGGTTCCTCTAATGGCCTCTCCGCTGGCGTTTCTACCTTGGCCTCGGGGCTCTGTTCGACCAACTCCGGTTTCTCCGGCGGTTGCTCCACTGTCGTTTCGACCTTGGCTTCCGAGCTCTGTTCCGACAGCTCCGGTTCCTCTGATGGCTTCTCCGCCGGCGTTTCTACCTTGGCCTCGGGGCTCTGTTCGGACGACGCCGGTTCCTCCGGCGGTTTCGTCACCGCCGTTCTCACCGCGGTCTCCGGGTTCTGTGCGGCAGACTCCGATTTCTCCGATGGCTCCTCCGTCGGCGTTTCTACCTTGGCCTCGGGGCTCTGTTCGGCCAACTCCGGTTTCTCCGGCGACTTCTCCGCCGGCGTCTCCACCTTGGCCTCCGGACTCTGTGCCGGCAGACGATCTTCCCGCGCAGACGGTCCGGGAGGGAATGGCTCGGACGGCATAGATGGTTGTGGCGGCTGGTCCAGCGCGGCGCGGTCAGCCTTGGGCAGAACGAATTTCACCTCGCCCAATGCGAGCGTCATGTCCTGGGACGCCGCCCCGCGCGAGGCTTCCCCGCTCGGACTGGCCGGCCCGCGACCCGGGCCAGTTCCACCGGTTATCGTCTCCTCCGAAGCCCAAATCCGCGTCACGACGCGTTCCGCGGCATCGCCCCCACCCAAGGGGTTTGCCTCGCGATAGACCAAGGTCAGCTTCTCGAGCAGTTGGTCCAAGTGTTTGACGTAGGTCCAGGGAAGCACCGTGGCCTTCCAGCGGGAGCTGCCGTTGCGCAGCACGCCGCGCACGGTCTCCACCACGCGTTGGCACCGCGGATTGCCCTGGAGCGCCGCCAGCAGGAGGTCCACCTGCCGCGCCAAGGTCTCCAGGCGCTGGGCCTCCGCGTACTGCACCGTCCAGCCGGCGGTGACACCCGGGAATTGCTGCGGATACTTGCGATGCTCGCCCGTGTCGTACGACCACGTCGCGAACAACGCCTCCTCGTACGTCCCTTTCAGGGAAGCGACTTTGCGCACCCAGGAGGCATGGCGCCCTTTGGCGTCGGGGGCCGGACTGTAGACGCAGAGGATCTCGCCGCCCTCACGCCGGGGGATCACGGTGAGAACACCCGGGGTGCGAACGCGGGACAACCAGGTCAAGAGCGACCGGCCTCGCCAACGGGCGTCGCTGGAGGGCGAGTACGGACCTTTGGCCGGCGTCTCCCAGACGAGGATTTGACGCATCTCGCTCAGGAAGCCCGTGAGCAGGGCCACCTTCTCGAGAACGCACGTTCGACCGTCCAGCGTGGCGAAGTAACGTACGATCGCCTGGATCAAATCTTCCAGCACCGAGATGGTGCGCAGCAGGACACGACCGGCCTCATCCTTCTTCAGGAACAGGTCGAGGGCTTTCCGGCTCCGGTTGCCCACCTTGACGTTCGAGCAAGTCCTTGCGTCCCACACACGCCAGGATGTGACGCGCGAACTCCCGGTAAATGGGGGCCCCGCGCGGATCGGACTGCTCCAGGGTCTTCATCCAGAAGTCGAACCATTTCGTATCGTTCGCGAAGTGGTCCGGCCGCGCGTCCGCCGGCAACACGGACCCCTCGTGTTCACTGCCCTGCAGTTTGGCAAAATCCAACCCGATCCAGAAGGCCGTCGGAGGCGGTGAGCGGCGGAAGAAGTCTCCCTGGTTCTTCTGGTCGGACCGCCACAAGGAGAAGCACACGTACATGCAGCGCGATAAAAGAAGGTAGACCTCCTCGGGAAAGCCTTGGGCGTGGCGTCGCCATTTGTAGAAACGAAATACTTGGTCCAAGGTTGACTTGGCCTCGGAGAAGCTTTCGGCCATCGGATGCGTCTTGTCCATTCGCTCAGCGCCAGCCATGCTTAGTCCCTGCATGCTCTCTTTCAGGTGGTGCTACATCTCTTGCTGATGGTATCTTTCGGCAGGAAACGAGAGCGGGTGAAGTGAAAAACCGCCAATGACGTGGCTTCCGGCAGAAATACGTACTGGTACGGATATCAAGAGCCGCTCGTCCGGAGACAGGATGAACGAGTCGATGAAACGCGCGGATGAGCGTCTCTCGTACCGATAAATCCATATTCGCGCCAGATGGGGCCGCATTCGTCGAGTTTTCGGACGATGTGCGCGTTTGTAGTGGGGTCCCCTGTGGGCCGGCCGCCCTCGGCTGGCATCGAAGACCGCCGGGGGCGGTGGTCCGGGACCCCAAACGCGATGTATCGCGTTTGGGAACCCTCCCACCCGTTGGGGGCCCCAGTGACGCCGTAAGGCGTTATCTTCGATATGCTCATACGAGCACACTACAAACGAGCGACGCCGGCCCCGAACCTCTGCACCGCGAGGCACCGTTTATTCCCCCGGTTTTCCCTCAACTGCCGGTCGGATTCCGCCGTTATAAGGTTGGAAATGGCCCAGGGAGTATTCCATGAATAGCAATGCTCGGAAAAGGCACGAACAGAGACTCTCGTACCGCTGCCTGGTCTGGTTTGGCGCGGACGTCACGCAGGCTCTCTTTCCCGGTCTGATGGAGGACGTCTCCAGCGGCGGCCTCGCCTTCATGTACGCCGAGCCCGGCCGACTGCACGTCGAGCAACGGCTCACGGTTCGCTTCAGCCTGCCACGATTTGACGTTCGAGAACCGCCAGGCCACGGTCGGCATTACGCGGACCGGCCGCATCCGGTCGATCACGGCCACCGGCGACGGCACTTACCGGATCGGCCTGCAATTCGACACACCGCTGTCTTTCAAACCTGCCGAAGAGGCCGCCCGCGCCGATTTGTGCCACGCCGCCGCCCTGTAGGCCGTGCCTCACCCTCCTGGCTCTGTCCTTCCAGGCAAACACTCCGTACCGACGGGGTATATTCTCAAGGAGGCCCACTTCAGAAAACTGTTACCGGCGGGTTCGCAGTTGCCTCTATTAGATGAACGGCGAAGGCAGGCCACGGGTTGTTCCGGCCGCCGCGTCGCTGTAGCAACCCGCACGTGTGTGGGCATGGGCAAGGAAAGGATACGACAATGACTCTGCAAAGGTACGAGCAGATACCGACGAACGAACAACTGCGGGTCGTCTACGGTTTCTGACCGCGGCCCGTGACCCACTTGGCCTCCAGTCCTCCTTCACCGGGGCCACACAAGGGACCCCAAACGCGATACATCGCGTTTGGGACCCGCTCCGAGGATACGTGACGCCGTATCCTCCAGCGAATCGACGCCCAACGCGGAGTTGGGCGTCGATCCTTTTTTTGAGGAGTTCCCCACGAGCGGCCTTCACACCCCAGGATCCCCTTTGCGCGGATTACACGTGAGAATCTCATGGGATGGGTGGCAGCGGCAAGCGGAGTCCTCGGAGCTTGCCGATGGTGTGAAGGCGCAGACACAAGCCATCGGCAAGCTGGTGCTTGCCGCTGCCACCCGGAAGTTGCCTCCGCGATTGACAGCCACCCTGCGAATGGGTATTCGAGGGGATCGCCGCACGGCTTCGGGCGGCGAAGAAACGATACGACCAACCACACTCTGGAGGCGTATATATGAAGCAGCATCTGAAGGTCTTGGTGGGCGCGATCATGACAGTTTTACCGATGAGTACAACACAGGCCGGCCAGGAGGTTGACCCCTATCTCTGGCTGGAAGAAGTCCGGGGCGAGAAGCCGCTGGAATGGGCCAAGGCCCACAGTGAGGCCACCCTGTCCGCGCTCAAGACGCAGCCGGGATTCGAGGAAACCTACGCTCGGACGCTGGAAGTGCTCGACTCCGATGTCCGCATTCCTTATCCGCAGTTCGAGGGCAAGTACCTGTACAACTTCTGGAAGGACAAGAACAACGAGCGGGGTCTCTGGCGGCGAACGACGCTGGCCGAGTATCGCCAGCCCGTGCCGAAATGGGAGGTGCTGCTCGATATCGACAAGCTCAGCCGCGAAGAGGGCGAGCAGTGGGTGTTCCACGGGGCCGAGGGGCTGTATCCCGAGTACCGGCTCTTTATGGTCCATCTCTCGCGCGGCGGCGGCGATGCGGTCGTCATCCGCGAGTTCGACGCCGATACGAAGCAGTTCGTCAAGGACGGCTTCTCCCTGCCCGAGGCCAAAGGGGGCGTCTCCTGGAAAGACCGGGACACGCTGTACGTCCAGACCGATTTCGGCCCCGGCAGCCAGACGGACTCCGGCTACCCGCGGATCGCCAAGCTCTGGAAGCGGGGCACGCCGCTGAGCAGCGCCGAGACCATCTTCGAAGGTGAGACCAAGGATGTGGCGGTGGGTTGCGGCGTGATCAACAGGCCGGAGCGGCAATATGACATCATCCATCGCGGCATCACCTTCTACACGTCGCACACCTACGTGATCGAGGCGGGCCGGCCCATCAAGATCGAGATCCCCGACGACGCCGACTTCGGCGGCTTCTTCAAGAATCAGATGCTCGCGCGGCTGCGGTCGGATTGGACCCTCGGCGGCAAGACCTATCCGCAGGGCGCCCTGATCAGCATCGACTACGATGGATACCTCAAAGGCGACCGCACCTTCACCATCGTGGCCGAGCCGAACGAACGCTCGAACGTCCTTTCCTTCTCCAACACGCGCAATCTGCTCCTCGTCCGCATCCTGGACAACGTCAAGAGCCAACTGTACGAGTACCGCTTCCAGGACGGTCGCTGGGACCGCAAGAAGGTGGACGCCCCGCCGCTGGGGACCCTGGGCGTCGTCACGACGGACGAGCAGTCCGACCAGTACATGTTCACGTATGAAGGCTTCCTGACGCCGACCAGCCTCTACTACGCCTCGGATGGGCAGGCCGGCCGCCGCATCAAGAGGCTCCCGAACTTCTTCGACCCGAACGGCCTCGAGACGGAGCAGTTCGAAGCCGTCTCGAAAGACGGCACGCACATCCCCTACTTCGTCGTCCACTCCAGGCAGATGAAGCTGGACGGCACCAACCCGACGCTCCTCTACGGTTACGGCGGCTTCGAGATCGAGATGCTGCCCGGCTACTCCCCTGCCACCGGCATCGCGTGGCTGACCAAGGGCGGCGTCTACGTCCTGGCCAACATCCGCGGCGGCGGCGAGTTCGGTCCCGCGCTGGCACAAGTCGGCCCTCAAAGAGAACCGCCAGCGGGCCTACGACGACTTCATCGCCGTGGCGGAGGACCTGGTCCAGCGCAAGATCACCTCACCGCAGCATCTCGGCATCATGGGCGGCTCCAACGGCGGCCTGCTGATGGGCGTCATGTTCACCGAGCGGCCGGACCTGTTCCACGCCGTCGTCTGCATGGTCCCGCTGCTCGACATGAAGCGCTACAACAAGCTGCTGGCCGGCGCCAGTTGGATGGCCGAGTACGGCAATCCCGACCTCCCGGAGGAATGGGCCTACATCAGCAAGTACTCGCCCTACCAGAACGTCCGCGCTGAGGCGAAGTATCCGCAGGTCTTCTTCTACACCTCCACGGCGGACGACCGCGTGCACCCGGGCCACGCCCGCAAGATGGTCGCCAAGATGGAGGGCCTCGGCCACAAGGTGTACTACTACGAGAACACGGAAGGCGGCCACGCCGCGGCCTCCACCAACAAGCAACTGGCCCTGCGCACCGCCCTCTCCTACAGCTACCTCTGGATGCTGCTCAAATAGCGCGGATTCTCACGACCCTGGTCCAAGGTGAAAGACAATGGGTGGCAGCGGCAAGCGGAGTCTTCGGAGCTTGCCGATGGTGTTGACGTGTATCCGGTTTCAACTCGGGGCAGGAAACGCAGCGTGTACGTCATCGCCTCGCCTCAATCCTCCCGCGCAGATCGTCCAGCGTCAGCAGTCTGCCGGGGTTCTTTTCGTATTCCGCCAGCCTCCGGTCCAGCTCTTCTCGATGGCTTTGCGGCACGGGAACACTTGCCTGTTCCGCAGCGATGCTGTCCCACAGGTCTTCGAGAAGAAGGATTCTCTCCGGGATCGTAAGATGTGTAATCTCAGGGAAATCATCCACACGCATCCATCATGCTCCCACTGAGCGACCCACTATCGCGGCCTGCCACAGCCGATCTTCCCATACCATGTATCCTATCCGCCGCGTAAACCGCCAGCAAGCCCTTGCCGGACTTGGCTCGCAGGCGACAAATTTCGTCTTTTGTGGTATGATCGGCCTCATTATGAATCAACGATTCACGGATCAACTGACACGTTGCGAGTGTTGCCCGCGCAGGTGCGGCGTCAATCGGCTGGCCGGCGAGACGGGGTTCTGCCGGATTGCCGCCGGAGCGCAGATCGCCCACGCCGGCCTGCACCACGGCGAAGAGCCGCCGATCTCGGGCACGCGCGGCTCCGGGACCATCTTCTTCGCCGGCTGCAATCTCCGCTGCGTCTTCTGCCAGAACCACCAGATCAGCCAGGAATTCCAGTCGAGCCAGACGAGGACCCTGACGATGGACGACCTCGCGGACGAGATGCTGCGTCTCGCCGACGCCGGCGCGCACAATATCAACCTGGTCTCGCCGTCCCACGTGATCTTCCAGGCGGCCGACGCCATCGTCGCGGCCAAGGCCAAGGGCCTGAGCATTCCCATCGTGTACAACTCCAACGGCTACGATTCCGTGGACGCCCTGCGGCAGGTGCGCGGACTCGTGGATATCTATCTGCCGGACATCAAGTACCTCTCCAACGACCTGGCCCGGCGCTACTCCGGCGCGGGCGATTACGCCGACATCATTCCCGGCGTGCTCCGCGAGATGCTCGACCAGGTCGGCCACCTGGAGCTGGACGACGACGGCATCGCCCGTCGCGGCCTGCTGGTCCGCCACCTGGTCCTGCCCGGCGGTGTGGCCGACAGCCGCCGGTGCTTGGCCTTCCTGGCCGAACTCTCCCCGGCCACGCACGTCAGCATCATGTCGCAGTACTCCCCCCAATACCGCGCCGCGCACTACCCCGAGATCAACCGCCCCCTGACCGCCCGCGAGTACGACGAGGTCACCGACTACGCCCTGGAGCTGGGCCTGGAAAACGCCTTCATCCAGGAGCTCGACAGCCGCCACCGCTACCTCCCCGACTTCGACCGCGACCGGCCGTTCGAATAGTCGTGCTGTCATTGCGAGTCGCGCAACCGCCTCGCGCCGTGCAGGTGGAGGAGACCCTTCAATCTGCTTGGGGTGGCACGCCCAAGCGCAGCTTGAGCGTGCCTTCCTATGCGAGGAGAATGTGCGGAAGAAAGCACGGTCAAACGAGTTTGGCCGTGCCACCCAAGTCGTCGGCCCACCATGCGAATGGCCCGCAGCATCACTCCGGTCCCGAATGTGGCCCCTCCTTTGCCGCGTCATCCTGGCGGAACCGGATCCACTCCAGGCACAGGCCGCCGGCGGGGGCGAGGTGGCCCGCCGCGGCACGATTGCGGGCGGTCAGGATGTCGGCCATATGCTCGGGCGGCCAGTGCCCGCGTCCGATGTCGATCAGGGTGCCCGCGATGAGGCGGGCCATGTGATGGAGAAAGCCGTTTCCTTCCACATCGATGGTAATCCAGTCGCGCTCGCCCGCGCTGGCCTCCGTGACCTCGCAACGAAGCACCGTCCGCACGGTATCCTGGCCCTCTTCTACGGCGGCCGCGAAGGAGCGAAAGTCGTGCGCTCCCACGAGGTGCCGCGCTGCAGCCTGCATGGCCGTGACGGACAGCGAGCCCGGGAAATGCCAGCAGAAGCGGATCTGGCGGACGGGGCGGAGCCGGCCGGTGCAGATCGTGTACCGGTACGCCTTGCGCGTGACATCCGCCATCACGTCAAAGTCCGGCCCGACCTCCCGGGCGCTGAGCACCACGATATCCTGCGGCAGATGGTCGTTGAGGGCCAAGTGAAGGTGGTCCGCAGGAATGGGCTGCGCGGTCTCGATCAGGCCTACCTGGCCCTGGGCGTGGACGCCGGCGTCCGTCCGGCTGGCCCCCTGCACATGAGTCGGGCAGTGCAGCACGGCGGCCGCCGCCTCGCACAGCATTCCCTGAACCGTCCGGAAGCCCGGCTGGATCTGCCAGCCGTGGTAGTCCGTGCCGTCATAGGCGATCACCAGCTTGATCTTCCGCCGGACGGGCTCAGCGTGAGACTCATTCGTGGCAATCACCGGTTCCGGACCGCTCTCCATGTTGAAGCACATCTCGCTCCTGTACTCCTGTCATCCTGAACGAAGCGCAGCGGAGTGAAGGATCTGGGCCGCGAATTAGAGAGACCTTTCGTCCGTGGGCCAGATCCTTCGCTTCGCTCAGAGCTGCCCTGAGCATAGCCGAAGGGATGACAGGGGCCGCACCGTGCACGAGCCTCTCCGAACTCGCATCAGAACGCCAGCAGCTTCAGGACATCGTCGATGGTGCCTTCCTTGGTGACTTTGCGGCCCTTCTTCTCGGGATCGTCGAAGACCAGGGACTCCCTCTTCGCCTGGATGGGCACGGGTTAATTGCGGTTCATCCAGATTTTGGCACGCCGACTATACGGATTCGGTGCCCATGGGTGTGCGCCATCGTCCGACGGTTGCGCAACTCGTCTCTTCGTAGGGCGAGCGTCCCCGCTCGCCTAAAGACGTTGTGCGAGGACGCACGACCTACGAAGAAATGTCCTGCGGGTCTACCCATCACCTCAGGATGGCCGGTACAAAGAACACAGCTCAGCCTGTGAAATCCGCCCCGCCGGAGCTTCTCAGAACGCCAGCAGCTTCAGAACATCGTCGATGGTGCCTTCTTTGGTGACCTTGCGGCCCGGCTTGCCCGGCTCGTCGAAGACCAGGTACTCCTTCTTCGCCTGGATGGGCACGGAGATCTTGTACGGCTGGCACTTCCCAATGGCGGCCATGGCCCGCTTGGCGCCCCGGTAGAGAGCCTGGCGGGCCTCGTCGAACGGATACAGCTCCGCCGCCTCGCGCGAAAGGCCCCGCTTGACCGCCACCGTGACGCAGTCGGGCCCGAAGAACTTCGTGGCTTCCCGGCAGGCCGCCTCATCGCCCGTCACCATGATGGTCGGGACGCCGTAGCCGCCGGCGATGGCCGCACACTGGGCCTGCTCGCCCGACTCGACGCCGTTGTACCAGTAGCGGTTCTCCGTCTTGGACGACTGCGTGTGGCAGAGCACGCCGTCGGCCGTTGCATTCATCGCATGGGCGGCCACCTGCACCATCCCGGCGAACGAGCCATCGAGGTCCGTCAGCGGGCCCGAACGCGGCCTGCCGGTGATGTACCTGGCCCCCGGCGCCATCAGGTGCGGCACAAACGCTCCCGACCCGTGGCCGTCCAGCACGACGATATCGGTCGCCCCGCCGGCCCGCAGCCCGCGCACGACGGCCGCGATATCGCCCATCAGATACTCCTTCGCCTTGTCGTTGAGCGGCCCCGCCTCGCGGGTCTGGGCAAACTGGTACACCCCGCTGGCCCCCTCCAGGTCAGTGACAATATAGATGCGAACCGCGCTTCCCCGCCGCCGGTTGCCGTGTGGCGCAGCCCACCACCGACAGCCACCCCGCCAGGCAAAGAAACAAAACGCCCGCTCTGATGTTTCGTCGCGCTGTCGCAGATTTCGACTGGCTCATACTGTCCCCTTCGAAAAACAACGTGCTCATCCCACTGCGGCGCGAATTGTACCACACGCCGCGCCCCCGTGACAACGGACTGTCTGTCAACTGGGTAATTAAAGGGGTCCGGTACATTTTTCGAGTAGAATTGGCGGCTATGAGGTGGGGCGAGTCGCGAGGGCCCGGAGACCCGCAAGTCCCGGCGGGGCGAAAGAAACGGGACACGCCGGAGGGGTTCTGTTGTCCCTGCCGGGACTGGTTTGGTTCCTGGCCCAAGTATCCCGACCAGTCCTTCGGTGCCTCGCAAGACAATCTCCCCGCTGGTACCCGTAAAGCGTTAAACGCCTCGGATCCGCTTATCAGCACAGGATAACGACCACGTTTGTGCAACAGATGAGAAGGTAAAACACCTCGTGAGCGAAAAATTCTCTATCCCTTCGGGCACCAGGAGTTACGCGCCTTCGGGCGTGACGCGTGCACAGAATTCCGGCACGATTCGTGCAACACGGCGGTAATAAGGGGGGCGCTCTGATTTATGACTAGCGGCCATGCCGGATGGGTGAGGTGCTCAGGGAGGTAAGAATAGGAAGAATCGGGGCGAGTGGACTTGAACCACCGACCTCTTGGTCCCGAACCAAGCGCTCTAGCCAAACTGAGCTACGCCCCGGTCATCAAGTTGTGTATTATACAGCCGGTTTTGAAAGAGTGCAAGTTATAACAGGTTCACCGGGTCAATATCAACAGCAATTTTTACGGCCGGTCGAATCGGGCGGTCGGCCCGCAGGGTGGTGAAGAGCCGGCGCATCGTGGCGGCGTCGGGCGTCTGGACGATGATCTGGATGCGGTGGAACCGCTCGATCCGGCTGATCACGGCGGGCATCGGGCCGCGGATTTTGGCGTGCAGCCGCTGCTGCTGGACGATGGCGTCGATCCGCTGCCGCATCGTGTTGGCCGCCGTCTCCAGCTTGTCGTACTTGGGGTCGCGGAGCATGACGATCGCCAGCCGCCAGAACGGGGGCAGGTCGCACGCCTGGCGGTGCTTGAGCTCCTCGGCGACGAAGCCCTCGAAATCCTGGGCCAGCGCGAACTTGACGGCCGGCTGCTCCGGAAAGTAGGTTTGCACGAAGACAACGCCCTTTTTCTCGGACCGGCCCGCCCGGCCGGCGACCTGCGAAGTGAGCTGGAACGTCCGCTCGTTCGACCGGAAGTCCGGCAGATACAGGCACGTATCGGCACTGACCACTCCAACCAGCGTGACATTCGGGAAGTGCAGGCCCTTGGCCAGAATCTGCGTGCCGGCCAGGATATCCAGCCGCCCTTCGCCGAACTCCTTCAGCAGGCGGTAGTAGTCCTGGGTCGCCATCGAGTCGCTGTCCACGCGGGCGATCCGGGCCTCCGGGAACCGCCGGGCCAGCTCCTCCTCCAGCCGCTGCGACCCGACCCCGATCATGGTCATCCGCTTGCCGCACAGCGGGCAATCCCGCGGCACCAGCGTCTGGGCCAGGCAGTAATGGCACATCGCGTACCCGTGCTCCATGTGCTGGCCGGTGACCGTGGTCATGTGCGGCGTGGGCGTCTTGATCTTGTGGAACGTCAGCGAGGTGTCGCAGTTGCGGCATTGGAGCGTATGCTTGCACGACGAGCAGAACACGAAATTGCTGTAGCCCCGCCGGTTCAGCAGCAGGATCGCCTGCTCCTTGCGGGCCAGCACCTCGGCCAGATGCTGCGCCAGCGGCATGCTCAGCAGATCCAGGTGGTGCTCCTTGAGGCTGCTCTCCCGCATATCGACCAGCCGCATCTGGGGCATGGGCAGGTCCATCACCCGCTTGGTCAGCCGGACCAGCTTGAAGCTGTCCCGCGTCCGGCAGTTGTGCAGGGTCTCCAGCGAAGGCGTGGCGCTGCCCAGAATGCAGTGCGCCCCGGCCAACTGGGCCCGCTTGATCGCGACATCCCGCCCGTGGTAGCGCGGGGCTGTATCCTGCTTGTAGCTCGGCTCATGCTCCTCATCGACGACGACCAGCCCCAGATTGGGAATCGGCGCAAAGATCGCCGACCGGGCCCCGATCACGACATCCGTCTGTCCCGCCTTGGCCTTCTGCCACTCCTGATTCCTCTGTCCGGCGGTCAACCCCGAATGCAGCACCGCAATCCGCTCAAACCGGGCGGTAAACCGCTGCACGGTCTGGGCCGTCAGCGCGATCTCCGGCAGCAGCACAATGGCCGCCTTGCCCTTGCGCACGATCTGCTCGATCGCCCGAATGTAGATCTCCGTCTTGCCGCTATCGGTCACGCCGTGCAGCAACGTCACGCTGAACCGCCCCGCCTCGATCTGCGCCGAAATGTGCTCCAACGCCCGCTGCTGATCGTCGTTGAGCGTGATCTGCTGCGCCGCTTCCCCCAACATCCCTTCCGGCACGACCGGCAGATTGGCGAACACCTTCTTCTGCACCACCCGGACGACCTGCCCATCGGCGAGGTGTTTGACCGCCGGCTGCCCGCAGCCCACGATCTCCAGAACCTCGCTCACCTCGACCGCCGCCTCCGCCGTAAAGGCCTGCCGCTCGCGCAGAACCGCGACAATCCCCTTCTGTTTGGGCCCCTTGAGACTGCCGGCCATCTCCTCCCACGCCGGCCCGAGATAGACGTACCGCCGCTTCTTGATCCCTGCCGCCCGCTTGACCGCCCCCGGCACCATCGCCGCCAGCACCTGCCCCAGCGGGCAGACGTAGTAGTCGCCGATCCAGTTGGCCAACTCCATGAGCTGATCGCCCAGCAGCGGCTCCTCATCGATGACGCGCGCCACGCACTTGAGCTGCCGCTCGCCCTTGCGCTCCGGCGAACGACTCCCCCGCCGGCACCTCGGCCCGCACGCAGAACCCCGTCTCGAGCTTATTGCTCTTGCCGAACGGCACCTCGATGCGTTGCCCAACCCGAATTGGTCCCAGCCCCTCGGGCGCCAGGTAATCGAACTCCGCATCCGCCCCCGAAGACTCGACCGCCACGCGTATGATATGCCCACGGAGATGCGCCGACCGGCTCACCATCCTTGGGCGAGCTGACAGCCCGGGCCGGGTCCGCAAACAGACTCGACGTTATCTCTTTACCGCTCATGACTTAGCATTCCTTGGCCAATCCCCTCGGCCGACAAGAATACCGACCGATAGACGAGCCGTCAAGGCAATCCGAATCGTTATTCCAGACCGCAAAGGGCACGAAGTCTGTTGTATCGACCCAAGTATGGCGCATTATCATGTTCGCCGCGGTCGGATGGAGGCAGTCAAGGGCTTGGACCGGGAGATGAATCGTGAGAGTAATCTTCGTGAGATCCACTTCTCACAGTCAAAGCGCGATATCCCAAACGGAGTCGACAGATTCCATCGAGAAGTCTACTTCGGACGGTCGATGGCATCGGCCGGCCCCGATCGCCGTTTCGTGGCTCGTTGCGATTCTGGCCGCGGCGCTGGCGGCGTGGACCTCTGGTCGTACTCCTCCGGCGGCATCATCGCGATTCTCCTGGCGCCGGGCAGGTCGGCCGCCGACAAGGTGGCCGTGATCCAGGAGTACTTTCGTTCCTTCGGCGTCGTTGCGCCGCTCGTGTACGTGGGCATTGTGACGATCGAGGTGGTGGTAGCGCCGATTCCCGGACTGATGCTGTATGCCCCGGGGGGCATGGTCTTCGGGGGCTTCCTGGGAGGATTGCTGTCGCTCCTGGGCAATACTCTGGGCGCCGGGATTGCCTGTCAACTGATCCGCGTGCTGGGCGGGAAGCGCTTCGCCTCGTGGCTCGAGCAGGGGCGTCTGAAGATGTACCATGAGAGACTGTCCCGGTCGGGAATGTGGCTGATCCTGCTGTTGCGGGTCAATCCCCTGACGTCGTCGGATCTGGTGTCGTATGCGGCCGGACTCGCGGGGATTCCGGTCTGGAAAGTCATGCTGGGCACGCTCCTGGGTATGGCACCGCTTTGCTGGGCGCAGGCGTATCTCGCCGATGGAATCCTCCGGGCGATCCCGCAGCTCCTCTATCCCCTGCTGATTCTCTGCGGGATCTATGGAGTGGTAGTCGTATGGGTCGTCCTGTTCGGACTGACGTAGGGCGTTCGGAGTACCGCCTTTAGGCGGATATTTGAAGGCCCGCCTTCAGGCGGTCCGAATTGTCTTTATCCGGCGAACCGGCACGGAACTCCAAACGGTTGACAGGGGAATGTCTCTGTGCTATAAAGGGTGCGGTTGGAAACATCACTCTTTATTTGGAGGTACGGATCATGAGAAGTCACACGTCACTCGCTGTCACCCTGTTTGCCTGCCGTCACCGCTCTTATTCTGCTGGCGGGGCCGGTCTCGGCGCAGCAGTCCGGCCGGGGCGGATTGTCCGGGGACTGGAACGTCAAGATGGAGTTCAATGGCCGACAGATGGACTCCATTCTGTCGTTTTCCCGCGACCAGGACGGGAACGTGACAGGCCAATGGATCAGCTTCATGGGCGTCAATGCGATGAAAGACGTCAAGTTTGAAGAGGGCAAGCTCACTTTCGCCCGGGTCAGTCAGAACCGGGACGGCCAGTCCAGCACCTCGACCTTCAAGGGCACCGTCGAGGACGGCAAACTCTCCGGCACCCTCTCGAGCGAGCGCGGCGAGACCGCGCTGACCGGCGTGCGGGCCCCGCGTCTGCCCCGGGCGGCGGGCATCTGGGACCTCAAGACCAAGAGGGCCGACCGCGAATCCACGGCCACCCTCACCCTCGGCGCCAGACAAAGAGGGACAACTCACGGGCCAGTGGAAGACCGAGCGGGGCGAGCTCGCCGTCTCCGACGTGCAATACGACCAGGGCAAGCTGACCTTCAAGGCCAAGAGCACCGATCCGGACCGGGCGTATGAAGCCACCTTCGACGGGACGATCGAGCGGGACGCCCTGACCGGCACCATGAAGTCGGAACGAGGCGAGTCGGCGGTGACCGGGACGCGCCAGGGCGCGGCCCTGATCGGCACCTGGAACCTGGAGTCGGTCACCGAGCGCGGCACGCGTCAGCAGCGACTCGTGGTCAACCCGGACCTGACCGGCCTGTACGGGTCCTTCCCGATCAAGAAGATCAACTTCCAGAACGGCGTGGTCGATTTCCCGATGGCGATGCAGTTCGGCGACCAGTCGTTCGAGATGAGCTTCAAGGGCAAGATCGAGGAGAACAAGCTGACCGGCGAACTGACGACGTCCCAAGGCAGCCAGAAGGTGACGGGCACCAAGGTGGTCCGCACCGGCGGCCGCCGCGGCAACTGAGGATAGCCGCCGCAGATCAATCACTCCGAGCCTGCCGGGCCCCTGCCCGGCAGGCTCTTCTATGAGCATAGTGTTTACCGGTATTCCGCCTTGAAAATCCGAGGAATCTGAAGACCGCCGTGCTCCGGTCGCAATGAGATTCCTGTGGATACTCTCTTGACCTCCCCCGGACACAGATAGACCCTTGTGAGACACGGATTTCCAACCGACAACTGACTATCAGCCGCCGACGACCCCCCAGCCCTGCCGCCCGCCACTTTTTACTTTTTCTCTTGCCTTCTTCGCTCCCCTCCGCCATAATCCTCCCCAGAGAAGCACCCCTGCTGAAGCTGCGACGAAGATGTTGGAGCCCAACGTGGGCCGGACGAATGTGGTGAGGTCGAAATGAGTGGGATGGCGGCGGAAGGCCGAAGGCCGAGAGAAAAACCAGACTGGACAAGGAGAAAATAGTTAACTGTCCCTGGTATTGTGGTATTACCAAGCACGTGCATTGCATAACAGGGCACTTTGCGTAAGGGCCTCCGAATCCGATTCGCCGCACGGTCGCTCGCTCCAAACCGTGCGACACCGTCAACAACCCACACATCCGTAAGCGCTTATATCAAATCCAGCCGCCGGACGCATGGAAGACCTGATCGCGTTCCACCACGGATCGGAGTACGCATATGGCTAAAGTTCGTGAAGAGAAACCAGCGTCGTTCGCGGAATACGTCGAGCTAATCGAGAACTTGCAGGCGCATTCCACGAACTCACTCTGGTACAGGGGATGTTGTCGATCAAAAGACAAGCTTCTGCCATCGCTCTATCGGCACAAAACAATCAGCGCAATTGCCGAACTCGGAACATCTTCGAGAATCAGCTTATGACTCGTTTTCGGCAGCGCAGCATTCCGATGCATAGCCGTTCCCTTCAGGACGACTGGGATGCGCTTTACTTTATGCAGCATTACGGAGTGCCGACCCGACTATTGGACTGGACAGAGAATCCGTTCGTCGGCCTCTACTTTGCAGTCATATCATGCCGGCAGCCCTCCGGCGCTCGGAGACTGCGGAAGCCGCAGCACGATGCGGCTGTTTGGGTTTTAGATCCTGTGATTTGGAATCGAAAAGCACTGAGCCATCAGAGCTATGATGGGGGTGTTCTGACGCCGGGAGATGAATCGCTTAAAGGGTACAAGCCATCATCATCGTTTTCAGTAATGTTCAACCATCCCGTCGTGCTTTATGGAGCACACAACAGCCCTCGCATCGTGGCACAGCGTGGTGTGTTTACGATTTTTGGACAGAACAGGAAGCCGATGGAAGAGGTCTACGATAAAGAGAACTTCCCTCCGAATTGTTTGATCAAAGTTACTTTGACGCGAGCGCGTCTTCCGAACCTCCGAAAATCCGTTTTGAACTATGGCGTGACAGAATCCGTGATTTTCCCGGACTTAGAAGGACTGGCATGGGAGATCAGACGTACTTTTGGCTTCGAGGTATGATATGAGCAACACTCCGAGCAAGAACTTCCGCATCACCCCGTTCGAGGCGAAAACGCTCACATGGTGGAGAGCTAAGAAGGTCAAAAATTGATGTCGATCCACCATACCAACGTAGAGGTCGCCTTTGGTCTGACACCGACAAGGCATATCTCATCGACTCCATCCTCAATGGATACGATGTCCCAAAACTCTACATGGCTGATTTTACGTGGGGCGATTCCCAACTTAATGAAAAGAAGCTGCCATACGCGATTATCGACGGCAAGCAACGCTTGGAGGCAATATTTGATTTCTTCGATGGAAACGTTGTGTTGAACGAAGATTTCGTTTATCTCGAAGACACTTCGCTCACACTTGGCGGTTTGGGTTACCCGGATTTGCAGAAGAACTTTCCTGAGATCGCGGAGGCATTCGACCAGTACAACCTTCTGGTCATGAGCGTGTCAGCACAGGATGAAGTGCCGATTAACGAGTTGTTCGTTCGATTGAATCGGAGCAAATCGCTCACTGGCGCAGAGATCAGAAACGCGATGGCCGGGCCGGTACCCAAGGTTATACGGGAGATTGGGAAACATAAATTGTTCTTGGAAAATGTTACTTTCGCCGTTAAGCGCGGACAAGACTTGAACGCTGCGGCGAAGGTGCTGCTGTTCGAGTTTCACAAAGGCATGCGTGAAACGAAAAAACGCAATCTTAACGACTTTGTTAAGACGATGGAGAAGAGACCCAGCGACCTTCTCGAACTAGCGGGCAGACGTGTGGTTGACGTTTTAGATGAGATGTCGGAGATATTCTTGCCGAAGGACAAGCTGCTGGGTTCAGCAGGTGTGTTTCCGGTGTACTACTGGTTCGTCCGCAATCAAGATGAAGCGAACTACCACCATCTTCGAAAGTTTCTCGTGAAGTTTGAGGCTTCGCGCAAGGCCAACAGAGAACTCATCTCGAAAACCCCCGACAGCAGAAGGATCGATCCGGAACTAACTGAATACGACAATTACAACCGCAGCACTAACGATCAAGCGAGTCATAAAGGAAGGTACGATATTCTGACGAAGCGCTTTGCCGAGTGATGCCGAATTGCCCATAATTCAACCCGGTGTGCTCAACGGGAATTCCGGGGAGGAATTCCGGGGGAAGCAATTCCGGGGCAATTCCGGGGACATCTATGAGCAAGCCATTGTCAAGACGGTCGCGGGATTTTTTCGCGGGAATCCCACACATCTATTCGGCATCGCTCGGTTCGGGGTGCCAGGACTCTACGTACGGACCGGCTCCAGTCACCTTAACGAGGTCGTGTAGCCTCAGTCCCCAGGAACGGAGTCCGGCCAGGTAATCCCGCAGATCGTCGCGTCGGCGTCTTGCCTTCCCCTGTCCCCTGTCCCTTTCTCTTCTCTGAACCGCCCCTTTTCTGTCGATCGCTGGGGTCCGGTTCCCCGGATATCCTCATACGTCATTTCGAGCCTCGTGAAGGGGCGAGGCTCACCCCATGTACCTCGACTCGAAACGCAAAAGCATCGCGCCCTGAGCGTTGTAGAGCCCCAGGTGCTCGCCCCGGATTTCCCAAGACGCCGTCGCTTCGAGGGCCTTGAGGAAGGCGTCTTCCTGTTCCATGCCCTCCACCCGGATCAACAGGAGATCGACACTGGCGGAATGGCCTCCCGTCAGTACGGGGTAGAAACGGTCCGTCGTGAACCAGAGTTGGCCGCCGACCGTGATGGAGGCCCTCACGCCGAAAAGGTGTGTCTCGTCAACACGCGCTGGATCATAGGGAATTTCAAAGTGGATCGGCACCTGTCCCGGCGACTCCAGCCGCACACGACCGAGCACGTCCGCCGGCGCATCCTCCCGGAAACATCTGCAAGCGCCGCTTCGAAGACCGCCTCCGGCGGCACATCCGCTCGCGATTGTCCGCCGTTCCCCGGATCACGGCCTGCGGATCCGCTCCCCGGGCGGACGCAATGCCGAAAACGGCCAGAAGCACGCCGAATAGACTGATTATTTTTCTGTGATCCATCGATCTTTCCTTTCTTACCTGCTATGCAGTAGCAAGGCCACTTTCCAGCCGCGGGTCTTCCCCGGCCGCATTTGACAACCCTTGCCATTCCGGCACTTCCACGTTCTCCCCAAGGTTGCTACGTCAAGGAGTGAAACCTCTGCTCGTCAGTAAAAGGCGGATTCCGCACGGGCGGGCGGCACTGAAGAAAACAGGGATGAGATGGTCTTGCGGGGAAGCGCATTGACATGGGAAGTGCCGCACGGCCTCGAAACGCCTCAGCCCCAGGCGCTGCGCGTGCGCACCCTGCCTGACTGGAAAGCCGAGGCCGGAATCCGCCCGTTCCGGACTTCCCCGATCGAATCTCGGGCTGCGCCGTTTCCACGCCCGGCGAATCGTTTTACGGCGTCGTCAGGGTACAGAGCATGATTCTGTGGTCTCCAGATTGGCCGAAGGATCGTAGACGAGCGAGTCTCTCACCGCCGTCACGGTCGAGATGAAGGTTCCCCCGATGTTCGACCAGATCGACAGGACCGCCCCGCCATCGGAGCCGGTGACGGCCCATTTCCGGGTCGATCTTCCGTTCGGCCGCGTGGTGGTCACAAAGACCATCGCCCCGGACACCGGCTGCGGCGAGGGCGAGGAGTCGTCGACGACCACAACCTTGGTCTGGATCAGGTAACCCTGGCTGATCTTCGTCGCCCACATGTCTATGGCCGAGACGTGCATCGTCGTGGGTTGCGGGCGGCTTCTGCGCCGCGTTGTCCACCACGACGTTGATCGAGTGGCGTGCCGTCTGCCCGAGCGTATCCGTGGCGACAGCCACCACCTGATAGGCACTATCGTGGAACAGCGTCGTATCCCACGCGATCGACCAGCCGTCCGTGCCCTTGATGCCGGATCCGATACTCGTGGTGTCGACGAAGAACTCCACGCCGACGATGCCGCTGTCCGAGCGTGCCGTGGCCTCGATCGTGACGGTTCCCGAGACGGTGGCCCCGTCGGCGGGATTCGTGATCCGCACGGTCGTCGTACCGATACCGGCCGCCTTCTGGGCGTCGACGAGACCGTACCCGAAACTCGGGTCCCGGCCGACCGTCCCGAGGTCCTCCGCCGCACCCGTCAGCGTGTCACGGACCGCCGCATTCGAGACGGCCCCGGCCGCCCAGACCAGGGCGGCGGCCCCGGTCACGTGGGGACAGGCCATGGAGGTGCCGCTCATCTCGGCGTAGGCACCGCCCTTGAAGGTGGAGTAGATGCTGACCCCGGGGGCCCCCAGGGCGATCTCGGGTCCGAAGTTCGAGAAGTAGGCCAGCTGGTCCTTGGAATCCGTCGCCGAGACGGCCACCACCGAGGGGTAGGCCGCCGGGAAGCTGACCGGCCCGCTGGAATTGCCGGCCGCCGCCACGAGCAGCACCCCGGCGGCAAAGGCCGCGTCACAGGCTGCCTGGAGACTCGTGCTGCCGCCTCCTCCGAGGCTCAGGGACGCGACGTGCACGTGATTCTTCGCGCACCATTCCAGTCCCTGGATGACGTCGCTCGTGTAGCCCAGACCGAAGTCATCGAGCACCTTCACGGCGTGGAGGCGGGCGCCCGGCGCCACGCCGACCACTCCGATCCCATTGTTCAGCGCGGCCACGATGCCTGCGCAGTGCGTGCCGTGCCCGTAGCCGTCGTTCCAGTCCGCCGGGTCCGTGCTGCCCTCCTGGGCGGGCGGACCCGCGTAATTGATGCCATCGACCACCGCCAGATCCGGGTGCCGGCCGTCGATCCCGGTGTCGATGATGGCCACGTCCACGCCGGCGCCGGTGTTGCCGCCGGGCCAGACGAGGTCGGCATCGATGCGGTCCACACCCCACGGCGTGGTCTGTCCGAACGCGTACATCACGGGATCCTCTTCCACGTACGCTATGTCCGGCCGGTTTGCCAGCGTAGCGAGAGCCTGTTCCGACACCCAGGCGGAGACGACCGGAATCAGATCGAAGGCGTAGTGGACGATCCCGCCGGCTTCCTCGACGATGCTGGCACAATCCTGCGCCATCCGCAACTCGGCCGCCGGCGTGAAACCGATCAACACGCGGTAACCGGGCGGCTGGGCCTCCTGGGCGAACGACCGTGGCGCTCGCCCCGCTACAACGACCGTCAAGAACAATACCAACGATAGTCTCAATGGCGTTCTCATGGTGCAATCCTCCACTAAAAAAAGGGAACACCTTCTTCCTCGGTTTCTTGCCCCCTCATCACGCCGTGAGTCGGTGGATAAAACAACAGGATCATATTGTCCACCTCCCGCTGGAGTTCACCGATTGCGGAAACTCCTAATTCTCGGGGGGGGAATTGGGGAATCCCGCGTACATCGTGCTTCTTTCGGAGGCGAACGGAGCAAGCCGTCCGCCCCTTGGGAATCGGCGAAATCGGCAGATCAGAAAGACTGAGATGCCCGGCCGCGCAAGCGTCCGGGCCTTTTTCTCGCGGCAATTTCGCAAACGACTCATTCCTTCCTGTCTGGAATAGAGTGTATAGGAAGATATGAAACGTGATGGCGATACTTCTGTTAGGGAGAGGAACTTCATCCTCCAGCAAGGATTCGAGGAACCGGCTTCACAGACTTGTCACCTCCAGTACTCGGCCCTGGTCTTCCAGCCGCGTCTCGTCGGGCTGACGCTGCTGCTGGGCATTCTGTTTCAGTCGCCCGCCGTATTTCTGGCTCTGGCCGCCGTCCTTTGGTGGGGTGCCCTGCTGCCGCAATGGAACCTGTTCGACGCGGTGTACAATCGGACCGCAGGTGCAAGACCGGGCGCTATGCGGCTGGGCCCGGCTCCGGCGCCACGGAGGTTCGCGCAGGGCATGGCGGGATCGTTTGCGTTGGTGATCGCAATCGCGCTCTTGCTGGAGTGGAGAGTGTTCGCCTATGTTTTTGAAGCCTTCTTTGCGGTAGCGGTCGGTGCCCTGGCGTTTGGACGGTTCTGCCTGGGATCGTTCCTGTACCACATTCTCACGGGACAAGGGGAGTTTGCCCGGCAGACACTTCCCTGGACCCGCCGCTGAGAATCGTGGCGGGGGGAGTTCCGAGGGTCCCTTGCTTTCCGACCTATTAGCGCGCAGAATTGTCCCCTGCATGAGTTGGCAGGCCAGGTGCTGCGTGGCGACAGCGGCGCAGGATGACGGGTGGGGCGATCCGCCCCTGAGGAACAAGTCCAAGGAGACTGTGGAATGAAGATCAGGCAGGTAAGGACGACTGTGTATGCGTGTATTCTGCTGGCCGCAGCGCAGGGCATGGGGAATGCCCAGACGGTGGGCCGGTGGTCCTGGCAGGAGCCGCAGGCGAAGGTGTTGCCGACCGGCGATCTGGAGTGGATGCCGCAGGCCTTTGAGTTCAAGGCGGGCGCGTCGGTCCGCTACATCGACTTCGAGTCCGGCAACGACGCCAACGACGGCCTCTCGAAGCAGACGCCCTGGAAGCATCACCCCTGGGACCCTGACGCCGACGGCCAGGCGAAGGCCTGCAAGGGCGTGCACACCTACGTCTTCAAGCAGGGCGTGATCTATCGCGGCGAGATGGAACGCGAACGAATCGGGCACCGCGGACGACCCCTATCGTCCTGACCCGGGACCCGTCCTGGGGCGAGGGGCCGGCGGTCCTCTGCGGGTCGGAGGCGGTGACGGGCTGGAAGAAAGGGGCCGACAACCATCTCATCCCGGAGCCCGAGAAGGTCTGGTACGTGGACCTCGACTGGGCAGTGCGCAACGTCTGGATGGTCGGCCGGGACGGCGCCGTGACACGGATCGCGCTGGCCCGCACGCCGAACTGGACGATCACCGACCTGGATGACATCCAGAGCGAGTGGTGGACGTGGAAGAACCCCGACAAGCCGTTTGACAACTACGCCACGATCAACGGCCAGCGGCGGCATCTGGCGTTCGACAAGGAGAACATCAACGAGAGCAAGCCGCAGGATTACTACGAGGGCGCCATCGTCTGGACCACCAAGGGCTGGGTGATGGGCAGCCCGTTCCAGGCCCGGGTCCTGGCCGTGGACCGCGAGAAAGGCTCGCTGACCTTCCCCGGCCAGTGGGGCGGCGCACCTTCCTACAAGATCATCCGCGGCTGCCGCTACTACCTGGAGGACAAGCCCCAGTACCTGGACAGCCCGGGCGAGTTCTGGTTCGACAAGAAGGGCGACGGCGGCCGGCTCTACCTCCGCCTGCCCGGCGACCAGGACCCGAACACCGTCCGCGTCGAGGTGGCCAAGCGCATCCGCATGATCGATAGCCGGGGCATGAGCCACGTGCACGTCCGCGGGCTCACCTTCCGCTTCACCAACATCTACTGGAACCTGACCGCCGCACCGTACTGGGTCTCCCATGAGAGCATCGATGTGGAGCCCGGCTGCGTGCGCCTGCTGGGCAGCGGCACGGACATCCAGGTGACCCACTGCACCTTCGAGCACGTCCACAGGGGCGTCCGCCTCAAGGCCATGGGCCGGCAGGATGCCATCGACCGGGTGGTGGTGGAGGACAACGTGTTCTCCGACGCGGACGCCGGCGGCGTGGAACTGGCGGACGGCACGACCTACGGGGACGTGGCGGCGCCGACGGGCCGGCTCTACGACGTCCGCGTGCGGCGGAACAAGTTCGACCACATCGGCATCCGCCCCGATCTCTTCGGCCAGGGCGGGGCGCTGGTGATCAAGTTCGCCCAGACGGCGGAGGTGGCGGGGAACATCTTCGAGCGGGTCTGCGCCCAGGGGATCGACGTCCACGGCGCCAAGCCGAGCGGCGCGGCCACCGACCGCCCCTTCACCCGCCTTCTCATCCACCACAACAAGGTCGTCGATACGCTGCTGAACAACGACGACTTCGGCGGCATCGAGACCTGGCAGGGCGGCCCGGCCTACGTCTACGACAACATCTCGGGCAACCCCGGCGGCTACCGCAACTGGGATCACGTGCTGAGCCCCGATACGGAGGACCGCTTCGGCCACGCCTACTACCTGGACGGGGCGTTCAAGAACTACTACTTCAACAACATCGCCTGGGGCAAGTCCAAGGGCCCGGCCGGCAAGCTGGCCAACACGTCGGCCTTCCAGGAGATCATCAGCTACCAGAACACGTTCTTCAACAACACCATCTACAACTTCGTGCGCGGCTCGCGCCGGCAGGAACCCCAGGCCGGCCGGGTCAAGTTCCTGGGCAACATCTTTCAGAGCATGGGTCTGAGCGTCTTCCGCGATGCCGACCCGGCGCGAACCGCCGCCGGCAACGCCGGAGCCCGCGCGTAACCCGTTTGCGCTGGACACCAACGCCTATGCTCGCAACGTCTTCTACGACATCGGAGTTGGCGAAGGCTTTGGGGTACTGGAGCCCTCGGGGCGATGGCTTGGCACATTTCAGGCGTTCCGGGATGCCCTGGAAAGCTACCAGCCGCTGGCCGCGACGTGGGTGTCATGGCCGAGCAGTCGCCCCTGCGCGATCCGGCCGCGCACGACTTCCGGCCGTCCGCCAACTCGGCGGCCCGCGGTCAGGGAGCCAGAGTCTTCGTGCCGTGGAGCCTCTACGAGACGGTCGGCGAATGGAACTTCTATCCCATCCAGGGCGATCCGACGCGCATCCTGGACGAGCACTGGTGCATGTCCCCCTACTACACGGGCCGGGACAACTACTACAAGCTCCCCACGTATCCGCTCAAAGGTGTCAACGTCACCCTGAAGGACTACGAGAACGGTCCGCTGGAGAACTGGACCACGGGCGCCCTGCACTTCAACGGGCGCGACCAGTACGCCGTCCTTGCCAACGAAGACATCAACCGCACGGTCACCACGGGCGGCCGGAGGGGCACCCAGCAGCGCACCGTCAGCGGCGCGGACCTGAGCAACCCGCAGATCCACACCTCGAACTTCCTGATCGAGGCCTACTTCAAGACGGCGCCGGGACAGAAAGACGCGACCCTGATCCAGAAGATGGATGACGCCGGATACGCCCTGTGCGTCAACGAGGCGGGAGGCGTGACCCTGACGGCGAAGTCGGGCGGCGCCACGGCCAGCCTGGCCAGCCGCCGTGCCGTCAACGACGGCCAGTGGCATCACGTCATCGCCGAGGCCGACCGCAAGGCGGGGACCTTCACGATCTACCTCGACGGCAAGCAGGACGCCAGTGGGCCCGGCCTCGGGGCGGACGCCTCGCTGGCCAACGACGCCGACCTCTACGTGGGCGGCACGCCGCAGGGTCACAACCTCAACGGCGCGATCGACTTCCTGCGCATCGCCCGCGGCACGCTGGCCGATTCGAAGACGACGATCGAGGAACTCTACGCCTGGGAGTTCCACGGGCCGTTCCTCCACGACTTCACCGGCCGCCAGCGTCCGGTCGACGGCGGGCATGCGGGCGCCATCGATTCGGTAGGGGCGAATAATCATTCGCCCGTACGGGCCGCGACGACAAATTCCGCGGCGACGGAAACACCGGCATTAGCCCCGCTGAATAGCCCATCGGCACCGTGGTTGTCAGGGGCAGACAAGAGCGAGAAATGGCAGGCCGCGACCCAGCGCTGCCGGGAGTTGCTCCGGCGGCTCAAGCTCCAGGAGACGCTGGTGCAGAAGTATCTGCCGAAAGTCAGAGAGAAGATCCAGTTCCTGTTGCGCTCGCCGGATCTTGATTGGAAGAAGAGAACCGCTGTCGATTACCTGGAAAACATGCTGGAGGACCTGATGGCCGGGCGCGAGCCACCTCAGCGCTATGCCGGCAAGGAGTTCGGTTATCCCTACTGGTCCCCAACGATGGAACGGATCGAAGCCATTTGGGTGCACGTCCCGCCGGAATATGACCCGGCCCAACGTTACCAGCTCTTCATGTACTACAAGTGCGGCGGAGGAATTCACCTGAAGGACGGGAAGGTCGCCGGCGGCTACCGACCTACGGCGGAGGTGGCCAACCAGACGGACAGCTTCCACGCCTGGAGCAGCCTCGACATCCAGGTCAAAGGGCGAATGGGAGCACAGATCGAGTTGGAAGAGGCGACGGCGGCCTTTTGTCAGGATTTTTCGGTGGATCCCGACCGCATTTTCCTGACGGGCTGGTCGGACGGAGGATTCACGGCGCTCTGGCTCGGCTCCCATTATCCGCACCTGGTCGCGGGCATCGCCCCTGTTTGCGGCAATTGGCAATACGGCAATATCGAGGACATCGGGCTGTGGAACATACCGACTTTGGCCGTCGATGGCTGGAGTGATGGTGGCTACAACAACTTGCAGTTCTGCCGCTGGCTGGCCCTGCGCGGGCAAGGGGCCGATGCCAGGTGCCTCTGGGGCCATCACGGCCACTCCTACCAACCTTATGAGGATGTCGAGGAATTCAAGTTCATCATGAATTGGGCCAAGAGTCACAAGCGGGACCTGTATCCCCGCAAGGTCCGCTACGCCACCTGGAACCTCCAATGGAACCGCGCCTACTGGTTTTCGGTCGAGCGAGTCGTCAGCCCGGTACTGGCCGCGCAGTTCGAGGCCGAGATAATCGATGACAACCAAATCCGAGTGCAGACCTGGAACGTCGCCGCCTACAGGCTGGCCTTGAGCGACCGGTTGGTGGACCCGCAGAAGCCGATCCGGGTCGTCACCGATGGCAAGCAGTCCTATGCCGGGCCATTCCAGCCGGACCTGCTGATCGAGTTGGCGCCCCGGCCGGAAGGCAAGTTCGTCAAGGAGGCCTCTTTGCCGGACGACATCACCACGGCCATAAAAGAAAGCTCCTACGACACGAAAGGATTGTCGGCCATCCCCTCACGGCCATGGCTGAGCGTGAGGCCGACCGGGTGGAGCGGGCCAACCGCCGGCCTGCTGGCCCAATGGCTGCCCCAAAATGCCAAGGCTGATAACGATATCAACGAGGACGATTTGGCCCGGTATAACCTGGTCGTCTATGGCGGGCCGGACATCAACAGGCTGACGGCCCGGATTGCCGCCGATTTGCCGGTGAAGTTCGGACCGGGAAGATTTGTGTTGGGCAAGACGATCTACGACCGAGCCTCGCATAGTGTTGCCTTCCTCCATCCCAATCCGCTCAACCCGCGGCGCTACGTGATTGTCTACGCCTTCAACGACGCGGAGGCCTTCGCCCGGAACCTCTTCTTTGGCATGACGGGTGGGAGTTTTTCGGAATTCCGTGCCGGCGACTGCCTGGTCTTCGGCATCCCCGCCGCACGCGGCCCTTGGGGCGAAACGCTGGATAACCGGGCCTTCGTCACCCGTCACGTGATGTTCGACGCCGCCTGGAAGGCCGACACGTCGCCGCCCCTGGGCGAACTGGAGCAACCGTTCGATTACCTGCAGATCCTGCGGCTCAAAGCCGATGCGGTGCGCGAGGCCACGGGTGCGGACATTGGCATCATCTGGGAGCATACCCCATCTTGGAACCGTTGGGGTGAGTCGCTGCCGGCCGGGGCGATCACGTTGCACGACCTGGCCACGGTGGACATGTTCCCGGAGAACATTGTGGTTGCCGACATGACCGGCGCCGACTTGCGCCGTGCTCAGCCTGCCGCCTGGACTGTGGTGACCGACCAGCGCGAGCCGGCTTACGATGGCAAGGCCCATTTGGCGGCCAGCGACATCGTCCCCGCGAAAACCTATCGGGTGGCGATGGGGCATTTTGGCCAGCCCTCCTACGGCGCCGAGCCGGGCCGGATGCCCAAGCTCTTTCCGTTTGCCACGCCGGAGGATTTCCTGGCGGTCAAGACCGATCGCATCTCTCTGAAGAACGTGCGGCAATTGCCGCTGCAGGTCGTCGAGGCGACCGCGCAATTCATCCGGCAGCACAACAAAGTCTCGCCGCGGCGCATCTGTTTCGACCTGACTCAGTACATCATAAACCCTCAAGCCAACGACTACGGGGCCTGCGATTGGCTGCACCTGAGCATCCAGACGCCGGCGCCGGGCGCTGCGGGCCGGCGCAGGAGCGCTACACTCTCAGCCTGGGCCTGCGAGGAGCCGGCGACCTGGACCCGGCGCCGCCGCGCGCCAATTCCAAGCACTTCCTCGACCTGGGCGAGAAGATGAAGCAGCCTGCGACCTTCAATTTTGCCAACCTGGACAAGCACCTGCCCCTCACGGTCGATATCGGGTCCGAGGAACATGCCATCACCGCAGAGAGGGAATTCAAGACTTTTGCCCTGGCCCCGGCCGAGAGCAAAGAGAACGCGCTGGGCCGGTGCCTGCTGATCGACGTGAAATTGGCGAATGCCGGCCTCCAAGACGTAGATGTGACAACAGTCCTTTCGGCCGCGGAACTACGAGCCCCCTACGGCCAGGTCTGGCCGGATGAAGACAACAAGGATGAGCGTGGTTACTACGCCGGCTATCACCGCTCGGTGGGAGAATATCGGCAGCCCCCGGTCCATGAGGATGCGGCTCTGCTGCTTTTTGTCGGCGCGATGCCGAAGACCGCCAAGCTGATGGCACCCAATGCGGGATATAACTTTGGCCTGGCGGGAATCAAGACGCCGCTGACAGTCCGAGCCGGTCAGACACTTACCCTGCCGTTATTGCTGATCGCCGTTGATAGTCCGCGCGGGGCCAACGTGAGCCTGGCCGAAATCCTGGCTTCGCTGAGGAACGAACTGGCACGCCGAATCCGATGAGCAGTATCCGGCTCGACAATCAGCCCGAGTCTGAGGCCGCCAAGCAAATCGAGATAAGGAGAACGAGAATGGTCACGCGGGAACACTGGATCTTGGTCGCATGCTGTATGCTGACGTGCGCGGGTGTGGCGGCTGGCATGGCTGGGCAGGTGCTGGCGGCCACGTACGTGGTTGACCAGGCGGCCCCGGGTGCGGCCGACACGAACCCGGGAACGGAAGAGAAGCCCTTCAAGACCGTGCAGCACGCCGCCGACGTGGCCCAGCCGGGCGACACCATCTACGTCATGGCGGGCAAGTATGACGAACGGGTCAAGGTCAAGACCAGCGGCACGGAGGGCAAGCCCATCGCCTTCGTGGCGAGGCCCCGGCGCTCGGCGACCGTGCGCGGCTTCGACCTGGAGGCGAGTTACATCCGCGTGGAGGGCTTCGAGATCACGGCCGACAAGCCGGCCACGGCCGTCCAACTGCGGGCCAGCCACTGCGAAATCGTGGACAACTACATCCACGACATGATGGCGGCGGTCAACGGGACGGTCGGCAAGCCGAGCGCCGACGGCAACACGCGCGACTACTCCGCCGTGACGCACAACCGCATCGCCTACAACAAGGTCTACCACTGCGAGTACGGCTTCATCCTGGGCGGCGAGGACTGGCTGGTGGAGAACAACGAAGTCAGCCGCCTCTTCATGTACGCCCCGGGCAACAGGAACGACGACTGCGATTACTCGCGGTTCTTCGGCAAGGGCTGCATCCAGCGGTACAACTACTATCACGGCAGCATCCGGCAGGAGATCAAGACCGCCCACGTCGATTGTCTCCAGACCTTCACGAACAACGGCGAGATCGCGCAGGACCTGCTCTTCGAGTACAACACCTGCTTTGACTTCCACCAGATGTGCATGGTGGAGAGTGCGCCGCACATCGGCAGCGTGCGGGGCTGGACCTTCCGGCACAACATCATCTCGGCCAATGCGCCGACGATGCGCGGGGGCTGGGGCCCGGACATCATTCAGACGCTCGACGTGACGATCGAGAACTGCACCATCGCGACGGTGAATTGGGCCGCCATCGGCCTGCGGGGCAAGGAATCGACCGGCGGGCAGATTCGCAACAACATCCTGTGCGAGGCCGAGCGGGCCGTCGACGACCGCATGGACTTCACCCCGGCCAACCCGGTCATCGAGTACAACCTGACGTTCAAGACCGCGCCGCTGGCGGGCGGGACGAACATCAACGGCAAGGACCCGCTCTTCGTCGATTCCCAGAAGCGGAATTTCCGCCTGCGCCAGGGCAGCCCGGCCATCGGGGCGGGCTCGGGCGGCGTGACGATCGGGGCCCTGGAGTACCCCAACGTCTACTACGTGGACCCGCGGCATCCGGCCGCCTGCGACGAGCCGGCGTGGGGCTATCCCGCCGTGCCGCTGGCGAGCCTGACCAAGGCGTGCGCGATCGCCCAGCCGGGAGAGACGATCGTCCTGCGGGGCGGCGTCTATCGCGAGGTCCTGGCCCCGAAGAACGACGGCGTGACCATCCGCGCCATGCAGGGCGAGAAAGTCACGATCAGTGGGGCCGACCTCATCGAAGGTTGGCAGCGCGAGGCGGATGGAAGCTGGTCGGCGCCCTTGGCCGCCGAGCCGAAGACATGCGTCCTGCTGCGCGACGGCCGGCCGTGGCGCGAGTTCCGCTATGACCAGGCCGCCCAGCGCATCACGGTGACCGACCGGCGGCGATCCGCGCCTGCACGTCTTCGAGACCGTCCTGCGGGAGCAGGGCATCGACCTGGCCGGCAAGAAGGACACGAAGATCGAGGGGATCACCGTTGTCGACACCTTGAAGGCAGCCGCCGTGAATCCATGACACGGAACAAGAGGAGCAGGCACAAGAGCCTGCTCCTGTGAAAGCCTGCGTTTTCTCCGGTGTTCTGGCTGCTCCCGGATTTCTACGCCAGCGGCACCAGTTCCACGGAGCGGAGGTTCATGGGCTGCCAGCCGTCCGGGACAGGCCGGACCGCCAGGCTGGTCTTGCCGGCGGCGGGCACCTCCACCATGCCGACCTCGACCTTCTGGAACCGGCCGTAATCGCCGGTGCTCGGCGCGTTGCCGTCGAGCTGCTGGTCGCCGAGGAGGACCTGGAACCGGCTGGAGGCCAGGGCCGCGATCTCTGCCGTAACCTTGAACCGGCCGGGCCGCGCGACGTGGAGCTCCCACTGGGCCCAATCGCTCGGGTTCGCCCAGCATCCCAGGTTGTCCCGGTCCGGGCCGGCCTCATACTTCATTTGCTCGCCGTGAATGATGGCCTGGGCGGCGGCCAGCTTCGGGGCGGGCGTCTCCTCCGCGGGCGCCGGCAGATCGATGTTGAGCGGACCACCGCTCGCCACCGTCTGCGCCAGAACTTCGAGCGGCCGGTCCATGCGGGACAACGATCCATGGCCTGTGCCCAGGGCGGCGATGGCGGCGTTCGCCAACTCGCCGATCATGTGCCGGGTCGCCTCGCGACCGGTGGTCTGCCCCACCGCCACGGCATTGACAGCGTCGATCGTCTGGGTGGCGCTTTCCGCCAGCTTCTGGAGCTCGATCCGGAGGGCCTGCTGACTCTGCTGAATCGTCTCGGTCAAGGCCCGGGCTTTGTCCTGCAAGGTGCCGTGGGTGGCGGCCTGCTCCCGGACCGCTTCGCTGACGCCGCCGGCCACCGTCTCGGTCAGCTCGTGAAGCTGCCGGACATCCCCGGTCAACTGTCCCTGGCCGCCGGTCACGGCGGCGAAGCCCGTGTTCGTCGCGTCCTGGTGCGCCTGCAACGCCGCGCCGAAAGCGGTCTGCCGGGAGGCCACGCCGGTCACTTCCTCCATCATGTGCCGGGCGGTCTCATGCAGCGCGGTTTGCCCGGCGGCCATCGTGGTTACGGCGGCGATCGTTTGCCGGCCGGTCCCCGCGATGTCGTCGAGCTTCGCCTGCACCGCGTTGTGACCCTGGTGAATGACCTCGGTGGTCCCGCTGAGAGCCTGCTGCAACGTGCCGTGGGCGGCCGCCTGCTCGCGGGTGGCATCGGCGACGCCGCCGGCCACCGTCTGGGTCAGCTCGCGCAGTTGCCGGACGCCGCCGGTCACCTCTTCCAGCGTATGTCGGGTGGTCTCCTGGCCGGTCTTCTGTTCCGCGGCGAGGGTGGCGACCGCCTCGATCGTCTGCTTGCCCGTTCCCGCGATGTCTTCGAGCTTCGTCTGCACCGTGCTTTGGCCCTGATGAATGAGCTCCGTGGTGCCGGTGAGAACCTGCTGCAACGAGTTGTGTGCCGCCGCCTGCTCGCGGACGGCGTCGGTCATGCCGCCGGCCAGCGTCTGGGTCAGTTCGTGAATCTGCCGCACGTCCTCCGTCAGCCGTCCCTCGCTGGCGGCCAAAGCCGCGACGGCCACGTTGATCACATCGCCGTGGGCCCGCAGGGCATCCCCGAGCGGAACGTGATTGGCCCCCGTGCCGGTGACGTCCTCCATCATGTGCTTCATCGTCTCCTGGGCCGCCTTTTGCTGTGCGGCCATCGCCGTCACCATCTCGACCATCTGCCGCCCAGCGCGCGCCGCGTCTTCGAACTTCGCGTGCAGCGTGCCATGGCCCTGCTGAATCGCCTCGGTGACCGCCGTCACGGCCCGGGCGTTCTCCCGCAGGAGGCCGCGCACGGCGGCCTGCTCTTGGGCGGCCCCGGCGACACCGCCGGCCACCGCCTCGAGGATTTGCTGCCCAGCGTGTCCGACGTCTTCGAGCTTCGTCTGCAGAGCGCCCTGGCCCTGCTGGAGGGCCGCGGTGGCCGCCGTCATGGCCTGGGCGTTGTCCTGCACGAGCCCGCGCACGGCGACCTGCTCCCGCACGGCCTCCGCGAGGCCGTGGGCCACCGTCTGGGTCAGCTCGTGAAGCTGGTGGATATCGCCGGTCAACTGTCCCTGGCCGGCGGTCAAGGCCGCGATCGCCTTCTGGGCCGCTTCCCGATGGGCCTGCAACGCCGCGTTGAGGGCGGTCAGATGGGAGGCCACTGTCTGCACGTTGCCCGCGAGCTGGGTGACGCCCTCCTGCACGATCCGCCGGTTCCCTTCCTCCTGCAAGGTCTTGGCGCTGGTCGCCCCGCTGCTTTTCTGCACGGCCTCCTGGAGGCGGACCTGTGTGTCCTGCACGGCGAGGAGCTGGGCCGCCATCGTCTGGACACTCCGCTCGATGCGGGTGAGCCACTCCCCGCACCCGGTCAGCGTAAAGGCCACCGCCACGAGCGTGCACAGCAGCGCCGTCAGCGCGAACAGGACGATGTTCCGGACGCCCGAAATGTGCGGCGCCTGGCTGGAGAAGGCCGCGGCGGCGACCAGAATGGGCACCAGCATGAGAAAGATCACCGGCAGAATCCATTTCGTGGAGCCGGTCTTGGCGGGGGTCGCGTTCTCGAAGAGGTCGGCAGAAACACTTGTCGCTTTCACGGTCCAGTCCTTTCTCTGCTTTGCGGATGAGAATCAAGCACAACTCGCGGAAACGTGCGCGCGGACTTTATCGGCCGGATGCGGGCCGGGGTTTACCTCCCCTCGTGCCCCCGCCGGAAAGGAACGGCGCAAACGGGGCCGGGGGGAAATCTGCCCCACGCAACGTCCGAAAAACGAGGATTTGCCCTGCCCCGGCGGGAAGGCCGCCGCGCGACAGCACCCAGGCGTCCCCTCTTCGTGCCGGTGATGGCGGCCCGAGTCGGGCAGCTCGACCGCCGCGCTTGAGCCTGATTGGGCGGCGCGGGGGTTCTGGCCCCGCTTCTTTGTCGTGCTCCGCAAGGATTCCAGCGCGACGAATTCCCTTGCGTCGGGAAAGCAAAAGGTGTACAAAACAGGAGAACACTGGCTGGTTTGACCCGATCGTGACTGGCCGGGTTTGACCCGCCCCTGGAGAGAGCGTGTTGCCCAAGATTCACACAATGCCTGTGAACGGTGGCCAGCAAAGGAGCTTTATTATGGACAAGCAAAGACGAGAAAGTGCTTTTCCCCCGGCACAAGCGAGGATCTCCCTGCGCGGCAGGGACCGGTTCCAAGAGGCGTTTACGCTGATCGAGCTTCTGGTGGTCATCGCCATCATCGCCATCCTGATGGCCGTCCTCATGCCGGCCCTGAATCGGGCCCGCGAGCAGGGCCGCCGCGCGGTCTGCCTGAACCATCTCAAGACCCTGACCATGAGCTGGATCATGTATGCCGACCAGAATGATGACAAGATCGTCAACGGCGAAGCCGCCTGGGCCCCGACCGCCGCCCCCAGTGCGACGGTGCCCACCTCGGGTCCTCACAAGGGCGAGCCCTTCTGGGTGGGCAACGACTGCGCCTCGAGTTACGCGTCCGGAGACCAGCGGCCGCTGGAGATCCAATTGGCGTGCATCCGCGTCGGCGCGCTCTATCCCTACTGCCAGGCCGAGAAGGTCTACCGCTGCCCGACCGGCGTTCGGGGCGAGATGCGCACGTACTCCACCGGCTACGGGATGAACGGCTGCTTCGACGCCGCGGGAACGTATAGCGGCAACAAGGGCGTGCGGGTGGGCAAGACGGTGCTGATGGTCAAGAACAGAACCGAGATCGTCGACCCCGCGCCGGCCCTGCGGCTGGTGTTTCTGGACGAAGGCCGGATCACGCCGGACAGTTATGCGATTCAATACCTCACGCCCCAATGGTGGGACCCGCCGTTTGTCCGCCATGCCGACGGCACGAACGTCTCGTTCGCGGACGGCCACAGCGACTATTGGAAGTACATAGGCAGAGAGACGCTCGACATCGGCAAGCAACCCAACCCGCCCCACAATTACAGACCCACGACCGACGATGGCCTCGATGATGTGCGGCGGATGCAGGTGGCGATCTGGGGCAGAGTGGGCTATTAGCTGACGCTCACGCAGCAGATTGGGCCGGCCCGGATCACGCACAGCTTGTTTGTAGTGACGCCGTAAGGCGTTATCTTCGATATGCTCTTACGAGCACACTACCAACCAAGGCCTCCGGCCTTGAGGATGGCTCCTTCGTGGCGAGGCCATCCTGGCCTTGCTCTTTTGTGGCGAGGGCATCGTGGGCTCCCAAACGCGATAAATCGCGTTTGGGGACCCTGGCCCTCGCATCGCGGGCAGGATGCCCACGACACGCAAGGGCGGGACGCCCTCGCCACGTGGAAGGCCGTCCCCAATCCTTCGCAAGGCTCAGGAGGGGCGCTGCGCTTGAGGCTGCCACCCCGGCCTACGGGTTCTCAGGGTTCGCTCCGGCGTTGGTACGTCCCGTCTTGGCGGCGCTGCTCGGATTTCTCGTAGACGATCGTGCCTTCGCGCACATCGAGGCCGAGTCGCTCGATCAGGGTCTTGAGATAGGCCAGATGCGGACAAGGTGGGCCGTGGTAGTTGTCGTTCGTGATACAGGAGGAAAGCTGCACGACGATCTGCTCCTTGCCGATCCCCTCCTTCTTGCCGATGGACTTGATCAGGCGGGCGAGCTTGCGATGGGTCGCCCGGCCGCAACAGCCGCCGCAGGTCATGCTCAAGTACCGGTAGGATTTGTCCTTGGGATACTCGGCGAAGCCGCCGGTCCGCTCGTGCAGGGCCTTCTCGCACTGGTACCCCGGGCACCGCTCCTTCACGATGTGACACTGCAGGATGACGATGTATTCTTTCTGTGCAAGATCCATTATTTATGCCGCCGCCGGCGGCCCCCACCTCTTATGTTCCCAGAATCCGTGTCAATCCGTGTTCATCCGTGTCTATAATCCAAACCGTTCCGTCGCGATCTGGTTGATGTGGTCCCCGATGGCCAGCGACGCCGTGGCGGCGGGCGAGGGCGCGTTGAGCACGTGAATGGAGTTGCCGCGGGCCTCGATTTGAAAGTCGTCCACCAGGCCGCCGTCCGGGCGGAGCGCCTGGGCCCGCACTCCCGCCGTGCTGGGATGGAAGTCCTCCAGAGCCAGCGACGGAACCAGCCGCTGCAGATCGGCCAGCAGGCGTTTTTTCGAGAAGGCCCGCCGGTACTCGCCCAGGCCGTATTTCCAGTGCTTGGCGAAGAGCAGCCACGTCCCCGGGTACCAGAGCGACTCCCAGGAATCGCGGAGACTGAAATCGGTCTTGCGATACCCCTCCCGCTTGAATGAGAAGACGGCGTTCGGGCCGCACTCGACCCCCCCGCCGATCATCCGGGTGAAGTGCACGCCCAGGAACGGAAACGCCGGGTTCGGGACCGGATAGACGAGGTTGTGCACCTTGCTCGCGGCGGCGGCATTCAGCTCGGAGTAATCGCCCCGGAACGGGATGATTCGCACCGGCGGCTCGACGCCGTCCATCCGCGCCACGCGGTCGCATTGCAGGCCGGCGCAGTTGATCACGTAGCGCGTGCTGAAGGTCCCCTTCCGTGTCAGCACGTTCGTGTAGAAGTCATGCCGGTCGAAGCGCAAGACCTCGTGCGAGACGAGCACCCGGTTGCGGTCGCCGGCCCGCTCGATCAGATCCACGAGCTTCTGCGCCACCTTCACGTAGTCGATGATCCCGGCGGACGGAACGTGCAGCGCCGCAATCCCGGTCACGAACGGCTCGATCTCCTTGATGCGCTCGGGCCCGATCTGCTCGAGCCCTTCGACGCCGTTCTGACTTCCGTTCTGGAGGAGCTTCTCCATGGCCGGCAGTTCCGCCTCGTCCGTCGCGACGATGATCTTGCCGCAGATCTCGTGCGGAATGTTGTGCGTTTTGGCGAACTCCAGATCAGCTCCCGCCGTCCGGCCATGCAAGTCGCGGCCTTGGCCGAGCCGGGCTTATAGTACAGCCCCGAATGGATCACGCCGGAGTTGTGGCCGGTCTGGTGTCCGGCGACGTGATCCTCCTTCTCCAGCACACCGATCCGCACTGCGGGATGGCTCCGCGCGATCTTGTACGCCGAAGCCAGCCCAACGATACCACCCCCCACCACGACTATATCAAAATCCGTCTTGGCCTGCATTGACGATCCATCCTTGAACTATCAGGGTCCTCACAAAGCAGAATACCGGGCGGTCTCCCCCGCCGTCAACACGCAAACCGGCCGCGAAATGCACCGAAACAAAATGGAACCGCTGATGAACGCCGATAAAGTCAACTGAGAACGTGGAAGAAAAGTGGCACGGGCATCCTGCCCGTGGGGGGCTTGGTGGCATCGGCATCCTGCCGATGATTCATGGACTGGAAGTCCATGCCACGCCGGATCGGGTTTTCATACACGTTCTGAAAGAGATCCAAAGCACAAGGGACCGAAACGGTGGCGCAGTTCGGTGGCTCCTATCAGCGTTTATCGGTGTTCATCCGCGGTTTGGAAGTCTCCGCATTTGACGCGAGAATCCCTATCTGGTACACTACAGGCAGAGATAAGACCGTCGAAACACCTGGCGGTATCGGGCAATCAGAGTGCGGGGGATGGAGGATAGAGAATGACAGTTCGGACACATTCGCCCATCGTGCGAATAGTCCCTTTGCTGCTGGCGGTTTGCCTGTTCAGCCTTCCCGCCCAAGCCCGGTACAGCGGTGGCAGCGGCACGGCGGACGATCCGTACGAGATCGCCACCGCCGCCGATCTGATAACCTTCGGCGGGACTCCCGCCGATTATGACAAGCACTTCATCCTGACTGCTGACATCGATCTGGACCCGAAGCTCCCCGGCCGCAAGCTCTTCGACACCGCCGTCATTGCAGGAGCTTTTAAGCCCCCCTTTACCGGTGTCTTTGACGGCAACGGTCATACGATCTCACATCTTACCATTGTGGGTACAAGCTCCTTGGGCCTCTTCGGCCAACTGGGATCGAATTCCCAGGGACAGTCTTCCGGCGAACCCACGTGTAAGGTCACGAATCTGGAGGTGGAAGATGTCAACATAGTCGGTTCAGTGATTTCTGCCGGTGCGCTGGCAGCGTATGTTGAGTGGGCGGTGGTGAGCCACTCACGTAGCACCGGCAAGGTCAGTGGGAAGGACACGGTGGGTGGATTGGTAGGCTACAGTACGCATTCGGTGGTTAACTGCCATAGCGGCTGTGCAGTCACCGGCAGTTCAAATGTCGGCGGGTTGGTGGGAAACAACAACGGTTCTGTGGCGAATTGCTACAGTACCGGTACGGTGAACGGCGGCTCAGCGGTTGGCGGATTAGTGGGACGGCACCGGGGTTCCATAACTCAGAGTTACAGCACCGGTGCAGTCAGTGGCAAAGATGCCGTCGGCGGGCTGGTTGGACGCAACGGAATCGTCGCCGTCGACGTACCGGCAAGGCTGCATGAGCCCGGGGACATCGACAAAAGCTACTCCACCGCCGCTGTCAAAGGAGAAACCTATGTCGGCGGGCTCATAGGAGACGATAGGTACGGCTCTGTCCGCCAGTGCTACAGCGCCGGTGCGGTTAGCGGGAGCACACAGGTCGGTGGACTCATTGGCGGGCTGGCATGGTCCTTGGATGTGACTGCATCTTTCTGGGATGTCGAGACCAGTGGATTGATCGTCAGCAGCGCCGGACAAGGCAAGACAACGGCGCAAATGCAGGCGGCCAAGTCATTCCTGGATGCCGGTTGGGACTTCGTGGGTGAGACGGCTAATGGCACGGAGGACATCTGGTGGATTCTGGAGGGGCAGGACTATCCGAGGCTGACTTGGGAGCGGGTTGTCTTTGACGACTTTGAAGACGGCAAGGCAGAGCCGTTGTGGATGGCGTACGAGCCCGAGCCCCAGCGGGTATGGCTTGCGGAGGTCAACGGTAGGTTGGAGGTGGAGGCGGTCGCCCAGGACCAGGATGTGGACGCGATCTACGCTGCTGACGGCTGGCGGCTGGATGTCTCGCAGGCTTTCGCCCTGCGGGTGGATTTCCACTTCGGCAAGCAAGGCACGGGCAATGGGCGGGTAACGCTCGGCGTGATCCCGAGCCTGGACCCCGCCGGGATGCAGTGGGCGGAGTTGGAGGCGGGTTACTTCGATGTCGGCCCCATCTATCTGTATGAGGTTCGCGATGGAGCCTGGGTTGAGGAGCAGGTCACCGGGCGGTCCGTCGACGGTGGGACGCTCTACATGTCCTACAACCCGGATACGGACGACCTGTATTTCAGCTACACGGGCTACGGCAAACCGAACGCGTGGAAGACGGTGTCGGGTCTGCTGAAGGGCCGTTGGGCGGGCGGGCCGGTCTACGTCATCCTTTCCGGCGGCTCCGAGGGCATGGCGCTGACCTCCGGGGACGCCTGGCTCGACAACTTCACCATCAATGCGGGTGTGGTCCTGCGCTAGCATGCCTGCGAACGGCCTTGACTGATGGCGGTAGAATGATTACGCTATACGGGAACTGACAGATCCTTTTCGAGAGATTACGCCGCGATGATCAACTACACCGCTAAATATACCAAGATCGACTCCGGATACCTCGGGCAGTTGGTCGAGTGGCCTGAAGTGGTTACGGAAGGCAACGACCTGGAGGAATGTCGGGCCATGCTTCGGGACGCCTTGCGCGAAATGGTGCTGGCCTACAAGCAGCTCGGCAAAGAGATCCCCCCGGAAATGCCCTGATCGAACAGCTCGCGGTGGAGGTTGAGCGTGTCGGTCAAACGACGTGATCTTGTCCGTCATTTGGAGGCCAACGGCTTCCGCTTGCTCCGGGAGGGAGGCAGCCATTCCATTTACACCAATGACGTCAAGGTGGTCCCGGTCAAACGCCACAAGCAGTTCGATCGGATCACCGCGAACGAAATCTGCAAACAGGCAGGCGTAGGGCCCAAGTTCTGATAGGGCCTTCTGCCGGACATTCCGTTCGAGTTGGAGGTGAGTTTCCGTAGTCCGGCATCACAGGAAGGAGATGCGACAATGTTGCACAGAACCAACTCTCGGAGGGTGTGTGGAAAGTGGCACGGGCCATCCTGCCCGTGGGGCTTTGTGGCATCGGCATCCTGCCGATGATTCATGGGCAGGATGCCCATGCCACGCTTCACCGGCTTTCCACACACCCTCTCGGATTCCGTGGGCGATCTCGTCCATGAACCACCGGCGTTTCACTATCCCTGTGCGAACCGCCCTTCTGGCGCTCGTATTGCTGGCCCCGGTCGCCGTTTTGACGCCCGCCAGCGCTGCGGCGTGGAAATTGTATGAACCGGTAGGCGAGATCGTGCTTCCCCCCGGCGATGCCAACGTTCCCAGGGCGGTCGAAGAGAAGGATGGCTACGTCTATCTGCTGGCCAGGGAGGGAATCCTGTACACGTATGACCTCTCGGATTTGCCGCTACGGCAGTCGTTTGCCACCTACAATACGCCGGTCAGCAAGCAAACTTGCGATGGCAACGGCAACGGCGTCCTGAGATACGGAGACTATCTCTACGCCTTCGGCGGCAACGGAATTCAGACGATCGACGTGCACGAACCCAATAGGCCCGCACTGCTCGGCCTGAAAAGCGACCTGAACATCTTCAACCTGGTCAGGCACGAGAACTACCTGATCGCGGCCGGACGGGACAAAGTCGCGGTCTACTCCATCGCCGTGCCGTCGGATCCCAATCTGCTGTCGGAATTGAACCTGGGCGTGGACCAGTTGGTATGGTCGGCCGCCGGATATGGCCGCACGTTGTATGTCTGCCACTGGTGGTCGGACTGGCAAGGCACCTATGTAAATTGGCTGAGCATCATCGATTTCTCCGATCCCGCGAAGCTTTCGGTGCTGAAGGCCATCAGCCGCGACGATCAGGCTTATCACCTCCGGGTCATTGGGGATCAACTGCTTGAGTGCACGAGCAACCAGGTGGGGCTATGGGACCTGACCACGCCGGCTAACCCCGTCTTCCTGACATCGTACCAGACCGGCGCCCGCGTCGCCGCCCTGAAGGGCGACCACCTCATCACCAACGGCGCCGTGCTTCGACCCAATGGCAACGAACTCCAGATCGTCGCGACCTTCAAGCCCGGGGATAGTCAGCGGGATGGTTACCCCCACGGCAGTGCCGCCAACGATTCCTTCGTATTCCTCGCCCAGTCCAAGAGGGTCCTGATCCTGAATGCGGGTCCGCCCGGTCTGGCCGGCAACTACGCCAGCGGCGGCCCGGGCAGCTTCTTCACGATTACAGGTCATGGGTTTCCACCCGATAGCACTGCAACCATCGTTGTGAACAGCTTTACACTCGGCGATGTCGCCACGGACGCCGCAGGGGACTGTCTTTTCCTGCTCAACACCGAACAGGCCGATGAAGGACGCTACGTGGTTACAGCGACCGCGCGTCCAGGCGTATCGACCAGTTTCGTAATTGCATCCGGCGAGCCAGTGCATCCACAGGAGGACGACGGAATGATACTTCGCATACCGTCAGGGATTGCGGCCGGCAAGTAAGGCAGGGCAAGAACCACCCAAGGCTCCGGTGGGAAGTCGCCAAAAAATGAAGACACACTGATAGGGAATCCAGAATCAAGATTCCTAAAACGAGTGGACCTGCGCGGCCGGTGCCAGCGTTTTGGTCATTTGAATTTCGGATTTGTTTCGGATTTCGGATTTGGTGCTTCGAATTTCCGCCGCTTCGGCGGTTCTACATATCCGGGACGACTTCGGGGTAGAGGTGGCCGACGGGGCTGATCTTGAAGACGTAGATCAGGCCCGGACGGAACTTGTTGTAGACGACGCTGCCGTAGATGGCCTTGATGCCGTGCTCGCGGAGCTTCTCCGGGTCGTTGGCGAGGTCCCAAATGCTGGACCAGAAGAGCTGTTGGTCCACAAGAGGCAGGGCCTTGAGCAGGCCGCTGTAGCGCTTGGGCTCGGCCCCCGGCTCCTCGATCGGCGTGCCGGCCCCGGGCGACATGGCCTCGCCGTAGATGCGCCGCCACAGGTACAAGGCCCGCGTCTTGCCGTCCATCACCATCTTGTCCTCGAATTTGACGATCAGGGCGTCGAAATGGACCACGTCCCCCTCGACCGTGCACTCCCTCTGGAGAATGACCTTGGTCTTGTCGTTGCGGGCGGTCTCGACGAACCGGATCGTCGTCAGCAGGCGGCCGTCCTCGTTCCGCTGGGAGAGGACCTTGGCGTAGCCGATCTGGTCCTCCTCGGTCAGATTGCTGATGGCCTGCTTGAGCTCGCGGTTCTCGGTCAGCAGCTCGTGGATGGTCATAGCCCGATGGTAGAGTCCCGGCCCGACATAGGCCACCACGGCGATGATCACTGCTATCACACCGTAGGAGAACAACCGTATTTTTCCGCGTGCGTGTGCCATGAATCTCCGTCGTTGGAATCGTCGATCGTCTGTCGGTTGCCGATCCGACAACCTGTGAACCCCTTGTTTCATCGGCCCCGGAGCCGAATTTCTGCATTTTTCGTGCGGGCGACAGTCACCCATTGCATTGTGGGCGAAACGTGTCTATACTGCAACGGTCTTTTTGGCATCTGGTTGAAGGATAGTCGCCTATGGATAGGGAATGGTTTCTCGTCGCACGAATCACCCTGTTGGCCACGTTGTTGCTGGGTTTGGCCGGCTGCTACGAGCAGGAGCCGAAGCCGCGGGTCACCGGAGAGCAACCGGCGCTGGTACTGCCGCCGGCCCAGACGCTGCCGCGACAGCATCTGATCGGCCGCTCGGTCCAGGGCCGGCCGATCTTCGTTCAGATCGTGGGCCAGGGCTCCGAGACCGCATTGATCATGGGCGCGATTCACGGGGATGAGCCGGCGGCCGGCGCCCTGGTGAACGAGTTGGCGGCTCGCCTGCGGAGCGATCCACGACTGTTGGAGGGCCGCCGCGTGGTGCTGCTGCCGGCCGCCAACCCGGATGGACTGGCCGCCCGGACACGCGAAAACGCGCGGGGCATCGATCTGAACCGCAATTTCGACACCTCCAACCGGGTGGACAACGGGACCAACGGGCTGCGGCCCCTGACGGAGCCGGAATCCCAGGCCTTGCAGTCGGTCATCAAGGAATACGCTCCCAGCCGCATTGTCAGCGTCCATCAGCCGCTCAACTGCATCGACTACGATGGCCCTGGGCAGGCCATCGCGGCCCGGATGGCCCAGGACTGCGATCTGCCCGTCAAGAAGATCGGTGCCCGGCCCGGCTCCCTCGGCTCCTACACGGGCGAGGCCCTCAAGATCCCCACGATCACCATGGAACTGCCCCCGGAGGCCTCGAAGATGAGCGATGATGTCCTGTGGCAGAAGTACGGCAAGGCCCTGCTGGCCGCCGTCCTCTACCCGGAGCACGCGAAATAGGTGATAGGCTGTAGAGAGAACGCAGTACCTCCGGCCTACAGGTGTGTGACTAATCTTCGTGGGGGACCCAGCCGCGTTTGTCATGCTGAGCGCAGCGAAGCATCTGGGCGGCGAATAGAACCATCGTTTGTTCTCATGCTCGGCCCAGATCCTTCGCTGGCGTCAGAGCCTGCCCGAGCGTAGCCGAAGGGATGACAGGAAGGACCGGGCGGATCTCAGAAAGCATCGTAGTCGCACACGGCCTACAGCCTCCCAGCCCATTGCTTTTTCTGCCTCCAGCGGGTAGGATGCCCGCCGGTGAACGCCATGCAAACAAGCCCGGCCCTGACGGCATATATAATAGGATGGTGCTGCTGTAGAGGGAGCGTAAGAGCAGCAGGAGCAAGGCCTTAGGACCCACGCGGCAGTGGGAATCACGGCGAATTGCGGAATGAGTGCATTCAAGCTGAACAACCAGTTTCGGCCTTCCGGGGATCAGCCGCAGGCCATTGAGCGGCTGGCGCAGGGTCTGCGCGAAGGCAAGAAGTTCCAGACGCTGATGGGCGTGACCGGCAGCGGCAAGACCTTCACGATGGCCAACGTCATCGCCCAGTTCGACCGGCCCGTGCTGGTCATCTCGCACAACAAGACCCTGGCCGCCCAGCTTTACGAAGAGTTCAAGGAGCTCTTCCCCCAGAACGCGGTCGAGTACTTCGTCAGCTACTACGACTACTACCAGCCGGAGGCGTACATCCCGCAGCGCGACATCTACATCGAGAAGGACGCCTCGCGCAACGAGGACCTGGACCGGCTGCGGCTCTCGACGACGACGAGCCTGTCATCCCGGCGGGATTGCATCGTGGTGGCCTCGGTCTCGTGCATCTTCGGCCTGGGCTCGCCGGAGGACTACAAGGCCAGCGTGGTCGCCCTGCGGGTCGGCGAGACCTGCGAGCGCAACGCCCTGCTGGGCCGGCTGGTCGACATTCAGTACACCCGCAACGACATCGACTTCCAGCGGGGCACCTTCCGCGTCCGGGGCGATGTGGTCGAGCTGCACCCCTCGTACGAAGCGTTCGCCTTTCGCATCGAGTTCTTCGGCGACATGATCGAGCAGATCAACTACATCAACCCGACTTCCGCCGAGATTCTGGCCGTCGAGAGCCAGGTGTTCATCTATCCGGCCCAGCACTACGTGATGCCGGGCGAGCGGATCGCCTCGGCGGTCGAGGGCATCAAGGCCGAGCTCGAGTGGCGGCTGGGGCAGCTTCGCAGCGAGGGCAAGCTGCTCGAAGCCCAGCGGCTGCAGGCCCGGACCATGTACGACCTGGAGATGATCCAGGAGGTCGGCTATTGCAGCGGGATCGAGAACTACTCGCGGCATCTGGCCGGTCTGCCGGCGGGGGCACGGCCCTACACGCTGATCGACTACTTCCCCAAGGATTTCCTGCTGATCATCGACGAATCGCACGTGACGCTGCCGCAGGTGCGGGCGATGTGGGCCGGCGACCGCAGCCGCAAGGAGGTCCTGGTCGAGCACGGCTTCCGCCTGCCCAGTGCCCTGGACAACCGGCCGCTGCGGTTCGAGGAGTTCCAGGAGCTGTGGAACCAGGTGGTCTTCGTCTCCGCGACGCCCGCCCCCTATGAACTGGGCAAGTGCAACAACGAGGTGGTCGAGCAGATCATCCGGCCGACCGGGCTGGTCGACCCGGAGATCTTCGTCTTCCCGGCGGGCAACCAGGTCCAGCACCTGCTCGAGCGAGATCGAAAAGCGGGCGGCGGTCAAGGAACGCGTCCTCGTAACCACGCTGACCAAGCGGATGGCCGAGCAACTGTCCGACTATGTGACCAAGAAGGGCTTCCGCTGCCGGTACCTGCACAGCGAGATCGAGACGCTCGAACGGATCGAGATCCTCCGCGACCTGCGGCTGGGCGAATTCGACGTGCTGATCGGCGTGAACCTGCTCCGCGAGGGCCTGGACCTGCCGGAGGTCTCCTGCGTCGCGATCCTCGACGCGGACAAGGAGGGCTTCCTGCGCAGCCAGACCTCCCTGATCCAGACGATCGGCCGGACCGCCCGTAACGTCAACGCCACGGTCTTCCTGTACGCGGACACGCGTCACGGACTCCATGCAGAAAGCCATTGACGAAACGGATCGCCGCCGTACAATTCAAATGGCGTACAATCAGGAGCATGGGATCACGCCTGAGACGATCCGCAAGGAGATTCGCAAGAGCCTCACCGAGCAGATCAAGGCCGAGCATGTCGCCCGCGAGGCCATCCGGCTGGATGAGACGGAGTACGACAAGGTCGAGATGGCCGCCCAGGTCGAGCGGGAGATGTTCGAGGCCGCCGAAGCCCTCGATTTCGAGCGGGCCGCCGCCCTGCGGGACCAGTTGCGCGAATTGAAAGAGTTGCCCGAGCTGATCGTCAGCAGCCGGACGAAGAAGGATGTGGCCCGCAAGACCCGGGGCAGCCGAAAGACGAAGTCCTGAGTGTAACCGTTCGCAGCTTCTTGGCCGATATATCTGCGTAAATCGGCGAAATCTGCGGATAGCCGATTTAGGCTGCGGCCGAAGGTTAGGCTGGGTCCTCTGTGACAGGAAAATGTCGGGGAGAAACAGTAGTTCGTTTAATCGTTGGAATCATTCGATGAAGAAACTGAACATCAAGCAAGTGCAGCCGCTGATCCGTATGGCCATGGAGGAAGACCTGGGCAGCGGCGACGTAACCACGAATCTCCTGTTCCAGGATGGCACGCGGGCCAAGGCGATGGTGGTCTCGCGGGAGGAGATTGTCGTGGCCGGATTGCCGGTCGTGGAGGAGATTCTCCGGCAGTACGACGAGCGGCTGAAGATGACGCCCCATTTCCGGGACGGCCAGGCCGCCCACGTCGGCAACAAGCTGGCGACCATCGAAGGGCCTCTGCGCTCGATGCTCAGCGTGGAGCGGGTGATGCTGAACTTCCTCCAGCGGCTCAGCGGCATCGCGACCACGACGAGCCGCTACGTCCGGGCCGTCAAGGGGACCAAGGCGAAGATCTACGACACGCGCAAGACCCTGCCCGGCTGGCGGCTCCTGGAGAAATACGCCGTGCGCTGCGGCGGCGGCTACAACCACCGCATCGGCCTCTACGACGGCGTCCTCGTCAAGGACAACCATCTGGCCGAGCTCGGCCGCGACTTCACCGACCGGTTGCAGAAGCTTGTCAACGACGCCAAGAAGGTCAAAGGGCTCCAGTTCGTGGCCGTCGAGGTGGACCACGTGGACGATCAGTTGAACCACGTCCTGAAGATTCGCGGCATCGACATCGTCCTGCTGGACAACATGGGGCAGTGGCAGCTCAAGCACGCCGTCGAGATGCGCGATGCGATGTGCCGCAAGAACAAAAGACCGCTGCTGGAAGCCTCCGGCAATATCACGTTGAACAATGTCTCGGAGATCGCCCAGTGCGGCGTGGACCGGATCGCGGTCGGCGCCATCACGCACTCGGCGGCCGCCGTGGACATCGGACTGGACAGATAGGCAAGTGCGAAATATCCCGTTGGGAACTCTTCCTCGGCGGGTGGCACGCCCAAACTTGTTTGAGCGTGTCTTCAAACGCCTGGGGACGTATCCGAGCGAACACGGACAAACAAGTTTGTCCATGCCACCCGGCACCGGTTCTTGCACGCCGGATGCGGGAACGCAGAACATGACCATGGACGACCGGCTCGACCCGGACCTGATCCGAGCCAACCTGAAGACAAAACGAATCGGCCGCAAGGTGCTCGTCTACGACCGTACCTCCAGCACCAACGACATCGCCGCCGAGTACGCCCGGAATCCGGACAACGACGGCCTGGTCGTCTTCGCCGAGGAACAAACCGCCGGTCGCGGCCGCACCGGGGCCACATGGCAAGGCGGGCGACAAGAGAGCCTGCTGTTCTCCGTGGCCCTGGTCGATTGTGACGTCAGCAGCGAGCTGCTATCCCTGACCTGCGCGGTGGCCGTGGCGGAAGCCATCGGCCAGATCGGCGGCTGCCAGGCCGGGATCAAGTGGCCCAACGACATCATCCTCGACGGCAAGAAGGTCGCCGGCATCCTCCTGGAATCGAAAAACCAGAGGACAGACGACAGAGGACAGAGGACAGCGCCGCACTCCGGCCTCCAGCCTCCAGCCTCCAGCCTTCACATCATCGGCATCGGCATCAACTGCCACCAGACGCCGGAGAGCTTTCCGCCCGACCTGCAAGCGACGGCCACGAGCCTCGACCTGGTCAGCGGGACCCGGTGCCAGCGCGTGACCGTGGCCAAGCGGGTCCTCACGTCCCTGGACCACTGGCTCCGGGTCGCCGAGCGAAACGGCCAAGCAGGTGATCGACACCTGGAGCCGCCTGAGCACGCAGTTGGGCCAGCGCGTCACCCTCTCCTGCAACAAGCGCCGCTTCACCGGCAACTGCATCGGCGTGGACCCGGAAAAGGGCCTGATCCTCCAGCTCGACCGCGGCGGCGTCCGCATCTTCGACGCCGCCCACACCCACATCGTGAAGTAGCATGGGCATCCTGCCCATGAGTATCACGGGCGTCTCGCCCGTGGAGGCAGGACCAAGATGGCCCTGCGAATCGTGAGCGAGACGCCCATGCCACAGCAAAGCGGTGCATGATACGCACCCTACCACTTTCGCCGGTGGTCGTCTCTGGTATTCAGATTTCGACCAGGAACCAATCATCAAGGCGATGCGGGTCCCAGTTCCCGGCGCTGTTCTACTCGGTGTCCTCGGTCTCAGTTGTGCCGGCTTAATCATCGAGGAGATCGTTGTATTGCTCGACCGTAATCTCGCTCTCTCGGAGGATTTCCCTGATCAGCGGGCGAGCCAGCGTCCTGCCCTTGTGATGTGGGACCGTGGTGACGCGACCGTCGGCGTGCCGGTAGAAAGCATGGCTGCCTCTCTGGCGCACCTTCTCAAAACCCAAACGAAAGAGCAGCCCTTCCATCCGTGCCGCATCGACGAGCCTCAACTTGCTCAATCGGCCACCTCAAGCTGTTGGATGCCCACAAACTGAGGGATACTTTTCCTCGCTTCCTCATCCATCTCCTGCAAGCACAACTCGACCACCTCTTTCAGGTTCTCCTGAAGTTCATCCAGCGTCTCCGCTTGTGTGTGCGCCCTGGGATTCCTGGCACAACTGCCACATAAAGACCAGTCTCGGGGTCCTTCTCAATGTATCCCGTTATCACAGCCATCTTATGGTCCTCGTCGATCGGCTTCAAAGCGGCCGCTGCCGCATCCAAAGTCCAGAATACGGAATTCCGCGTGCCCCGTCAACTACGGCGGCTTTATGTCCCGGTGGGTCACGGAAAAAGCTGGAATAGACGCGCCCGACAAAAGTCGGGATCAGTCGACCCGATCCTTGATATCCGCCTAGAAACGCAGGTCGGAATCCGACTTGGGGACTTTTGTCGTGGGCGTCGGAATAGTCCAATAAGTAGTGGATTTTCTGCTTGACACTCCCCCCCCCCCGTTAAAGTGGGCAACCTGGAAGTCTTGGGAAGTATTAAGGAGCAGACAAGGAGGTCCCCGCAGAGCAGGTGATAATTCTATGCGCAAGCAGGGCGTGACTGCTACGCGCAGAGAAGTGCACGTTGCATCTTTCGGAGGACGCGGGTATGAGAGGACAGTGTTTCGCAATGTGGGCGTTGAGCGCAGTCATCGGCATGGCCGGGACAGTAATGGCTGCAGGGACCCTGGACATTGGCATAACAGCCACGGCTGACAACGAGTACGGAATCTTCCTTGGTGACGGAGATAGTGCCTCGCAGATGATTGCGTGGGTGGCGAACTACGGATCGGGCATCGGGATATGGGATATGGGATTCGGAGTCTTATGTCGCATATGGTGCACCACTCGGCTCTCGATTATACATGGTCGCCTCCAGCGACTACGCGGTCATACAGGGGCTGCTGGTGGACGTGATCGACACGAGAGGCGGATTTCGGCTTCTCAGCGGGGACCCACGATGGGAGGTCACGGCAACCGGGCTTGGCAGCAGGGGGGGTTCACCCGTATCGCTTTCGGAACTGGGCAATGAGATCCTGCGCGCACAATGTGGGTACCAATGCGTCGGGTGGATGGGTTCCGGTCGCGGTAAGCGAGATGACAAATGGCGAAGGTGGCATGTCCCATCCTGACTCACGCACCGTCCCCGGCATCGATCCCGATTCGCGTTGGATGTGGTATGATAGCGGCAGAGATGGAAGCTCTGGGGCGCCCTTTTGGCCGGGGTACAACCACGATGAATGGCTGATCTTCCGTACGCAGATTCCGCCTATTCCCGCCCCCGGCGCTCTTATCCTCGGCGGAATCGGTGCAGGTCTGGCCGGCTGGTTGCGCCGCGCCGGACGCTGTAGCGCCAGTTGCAACGAACCGGGTCGAAGGCGGCGTGGCCAGCTCGCGGTCTTCGATCTGCTCAGATCCCCGAACATAGTCCAAGCCTTGATTACGCCGCGATAGAGACGTGGTGCTGGGGCGCACGTGTATCGCGTTGCGGGTGCCGGCGGGGAGTCTCTATCGGTATGCGCCGCGCGAGGAGACGAGGAGCAATGGCAGAGCACGGCGGAAGGCTCGCCCTGCTTCAAAGACTCTGCCACCCTCCCCGCTGGTATCCCCAAAGCGACAAACGCAACCCGGCGATGCGCATTGGTTGACCAAGCCCAATTTGACAATGTGTGCCTGGACAGTCGGTAGTTCATTCCTGCTCAGAATTCCGGGGACATCGATGAGGCAGCCGTTGTCAAGCCTGTTCCTTCGCACGCTTCAGAGCCTGTCCTGAGCCGTGCGAAGGAACAGGCTCTGAGCCTGTCGAAGGGACGGTCGCGGGATTCTCTTCGCGGGAATCCCACCCAACCGGGAGAGTAGGGCCGCAAAGAACGAAAAGACGAGGAGGCATGTAGCACCCCCGCCCCCGGGGGTGATCCTTTGACCCCCAGCCGAGGGCGGCTGGGCTACATGCTTCTTTCGCCTTTTTTCGTTTCTTTCGGCTATGCAATTCCGGGGACACGCCGGAGGTGTTCTTTCGTCCCTGGCGAATGAAAAGAAGTAGTCGGTAGTCAGTAGCCAGTAGTCAGTAAGACAAGGATGAGCCACGGCCTACGCCCTGCAGTCTCCAGCCTTCTCCGCACCCTTCGGGCTGGGCTGGTCCGGCGCGGATAATTTTTTACGTTATTTTTGGTTCTTGCACAACATACAGGCGTCGAGAAACGTCTATAATAAGAACGCGGCCGCGACGAGATGTTGGGGCAAAAGGGGACTTCGCCAAGCCCCCTTGTTCGAGACTATGAACCACGGAGAGCACTGAGACCACGGAGACAAGAATGGAGGTATTTGAACCCCAAGAAACCAAGGAAGATGGGGAGAGCCCTCCGCCGCACGAATCTCTTTCCTCCGTGTCCTGCGTGACCTCCGTGGTAAAGAAAGACAAGAGGTTGCCGTGTCAAACAAAGCCAATTCGGGAGGCCGGCTGGGGCCCGCGGGACAATGATGCAAAACAAACCCAATTTCAGGGAGTCGGCCGGCCGGTGGAATACCCAGCATTCCACTATTCTATCATTCCACCATTCCAGTCCGGTGCCGATTGTGCAAAACAAACCCAATTTCCCACCGGGCGGGGCGGGGTTTGGGGGACGGGGGTCGGGGCAGGTGTCCCCCTCGCCCCTGCGGCCTCTGGCCTCTCCCGGGGCCGATTGTGCGAAACGAACCCAAGTTCGCCCAAGCGCCCGGGAATGGGCGCGGGCGGCCGGGGCCGCCGAGGGCGAAATGTGCGAAACAAACCCAATTGCCCTGGAGCGGATGGAGAGGGCAAGTACTTGGAAAAAAAGGAGTTATGATGAGTTGGACGCGTAAAGAGCCTTGGCAAAACAAAGCCAATTTCGAACAGCCTGACCCAGACCCGAGGCCCAATCGCGCAAAACAAAGCCAAACTTGGGCAGGATGGGACATCTGGAGGATGGCGCGTCAGGGAGGCCGATTGTGCGAAACGAAGCCAATCCCGGCGCGGCCGGGTGGGACGAGGCCGGAGGGGCGTGGGACGTGGGGCAATCGTGCAAAACGAACCCAATTCCAGCGGGCCGGGTGGGACGGGGCCTGCGGGGAGGAGGGCGATTGTGCAAAACGAACCCAATCTCGGGAGTTGGCCGGCGGGTGGAATACCCAGCATTCCACTATTCTATCATTCCACCATTCCAGTCCGATGCCGATTGTGCAAAACAAAGCCAATCCTCGCGACTATGCCGATCGGGAGATCGGCGCTCCCGGGGGCCGATTGTGCAAAACAAAGCCAATCATCGGCAGGATGCCGATGCCACGAGTGCGCCCAAGGCCCACATGCGATTGCCCCGGGAGCGACTGCGTCGCTCTTCCTATCTTCGGTGGTCGCGTCTATACTGGGTGGCCACAGGCAACCGAAGAACCGCAATGGAAAGGGGTAGACTATGATCGGGACCGGGTCTCCACGAAACCGCAGGACGAAGACGATCTATCTCGCACTCATTTGTGCCTTGGCTCTGGGTTGGGCGCAAGGTGTCGCCCCGGCGGCGGAGAAGAGCTTTCTTCAGGCCAGTCCCGAGGACGTGCAAGCCTGGCGGGAGCTCAAGTTCGGGCTGTTTGTGCACTGGGGGCCGGTCAGTCTCAAGGGCACCGAGATCGGCTGGTCGCGCGGCGGCGAGCGACGCGGCACCGGCGGGAAAGGCGAGATCCCCGTCGAGGTCTATGACAACCTCTACAAGCAGTTCAACCCGGTCGAGTTCAATGCGGACCAGTGGATGCAGATCGCGAAGGCCGCCGGGATGCGATACCTCGTCTTCACGTCGAAGCACCACGACGGCTTCTCCATGTTCGACAGCAAGCTCACCGACTACAAGATCACCAACTCGCCGTTCAAGCGCGACGTGGTCAAGGAGCTGGCCGACGCCTGCCACAAGGCGGGTCTGAAGCTGGGCTACTACTACTCGCCGGTGGACTGGCACCACCCGGACTATCGCACCGCCAGCCACCAGAAGTACATCGAGTACATGCACGGCCAACTGCGCGAGATTTGCAGCAACTACGGGCAGATCGACATCATCTGGTTCGACGGCCTCGGCGGCACCGCCAAGGACTGGGACTCGGAGAACCTGTTCCAGATGATCCGCCAGTTGCAGCCGCACGTGATCATCAACAACCGGGCCGGGCTGCCCGCCGACCATGACACGCCGGAACAACAGATCGGCAAGTTCCAGAGCGACCGGCCGTGGGAGACCTGCATGACCATCTGCCAGCAGTGGGCCTGGAAGCCGAACGACCGGATGAAGTCGCTCAAGGAGTGCATCCACACGCTCGTCCGCGTCACCGGCGGCGACGGCAACCTCCTGTTCAACGTCGGCCCGATGCCCGACGGCCGGATCGAGCCCCGGCAGGTGGATCGGCTCAAGGAAATGGGCGACTGGCTCCGCCAGTACGGCGAGAGCATCTACGGCACGCGCGGCGGCCCCATCAAGACCACCGCCCAGGTCGCCAGCACGTACAAGGGCAACACGATCTATGTCCACATCCTCGCCTGGCCGGGCGACACGATCACCCTGCCCGCCCTGCCGAAACGCGTTACCGATTCGGCCCTCCTGACCGGCGGGACCGTGAGCGTGCGGCAGACGAAGGAAGCCGTCGAGATCCAGGTGCCGGCGCGGGATCGGCAGGAGATCGACACGATTGTGAAGCTGGACGCTGGATGGCCCCGCCGGCGAGATCGAGCCGCTGGTGATTCCTTCGACCTCGCTGGCGGCCGGCGCGAAGGCGAGGGCATCGAATGTCTTCCAGAAGAACCGTGCTCACGGCCCGGACAAGGCGGTCGATGGCGACCCCGGCACCCGCTGGGCGACCGACTGCCGGCGTCAAGCAGGCCTGGCTGGAGCTGGACCTGGGCAAGCCTGTGACGTTCGGCCGGGTGGCCATCAGCGAGGAATACGACCGCGTCCGCCGCTTCGAGCTGCAATACAAGGATGGCGAGACTTGGAAGACCTTCCTCCAGGGCACGCGGATCGGCGAGCAATACGCGCAGGACTTTCAGCCGGTGACGGCGCAGTCCGTTCGCCTGAACATCCTCGACGCCACCGACGGTCCCACGATCTGGGAATTCCAGCTCCTGGCCCCGGGCAAAGCCCGCTGACCAAATTCGGAACTCCGGCAGATTAAAGACGCCGGGTGCCACGCCCAAGCGCAGCTTGAGCGTGTCTTCTGGACACCGGGAAAGCTCCAAACGAGCACGGTCAAACAAGTTTGGCCGTGCCACCCGGCTTGCTACCGGTGGGCCGCTCCCGTGAGCCGTCCCGGCAAAAGCCCTGGAAATAGTTGGGTGATTGCTTTATACTCCGGGCGAGCAGGTGTGCATGGTACACCCTACAAGATAGAACAACAAGTGATGACGAGTACGGGGAATTCGGCTATGGCGGAACGGTTTGATGTGGTCGTGATCGGGGCAGGACCGGGGGGATTTCGCGCGGCGAAACGCTGCGCCCAGCGCGGGGCATCCGTCGCTATGATCGAGAAGAGAACACGTCGGCGGCACCTGCCTCAATGTGGGCTGCATCCCTTCGAAGACCCTGCTCGCCTCGGCTCACCTGCTGCTGCGGGCCCGGCATGCCGGCGAGATGGGGATCGACATCCCCTCCGCCACGCCGAACTGGCCCAAGATCCAGCAGCGCCGCGAGGCCATCCTCACCGGCATCCGCAAGGGCATGCTCGGCACGATGAAGGCCAGCAAGATCACGCACATCGAAGGACATGCGACCGTCCCGGCGCCCGGCCGGATCAAAGTCGAGTCGAGCGGCGGGACGCGCGAGCTGGAGGCGGGCAAGCTGATCCTGGCGACCGGCTCCGAGTCGATCCAACTGCGGAACATCCCCTTCGACGGCCAGACCATCATCAGCAGCAAAGAGGCCCTGTCCCTGCCGCAGATTCCCAAGTCCATGCTGATCGTCGGCGGCGGCGTGATCGGCTGCGAGATGGCCTGCGCCTATGCGGCGTTCGGCACGAAGGTCACGATCGTCGAGGCCCTGGAGCGGCTGCTGCCGATGGAGGATTCCTGGGTCAGCCGGCTGCTCGAACGCGAGTTCAAGAACCAGGGCATCGAGACGATCACCGGCCGCAAGGTGATGTCGGTGGACAAGAGCACCACGCCGGCCAAGGTCGGTCTCGACAACGGCCAGACCATCGAGGCCGAGAAGGTCCTGGTCGCCGTCGGCCGCCGGCCCGCCACGGACAGTCAGATCGTGCAGGCCCTGCACCTGGAAATGAACGGCCCGGCCATCAAGGTCAACCGCAAGATGGAGACCAGCGTCCCCGGCGTGTACGCCCTCGGCGACGCGGTCGGCACGACCAATCTCGCCCACGGAGCAACCGCCGAGGGGGAAATCGCCGCGGCCAACGCCGCCGGCGGCAACGAGGAAATGCTCGACTACGCGCTGATCCCGCGCGTGGTCTTCACGTTCCCCGAGGTGGCGTCGGTCGGTCAGTCCGAGGAGAAGTGCCAGGCCCAGGGCCGGGACATCACCATCGGCAAAGGCTTCTACCGCGCCAACGGCCGCTGCCTGGCGGAGAACGAGCCGAACGGCCAGGTCCACGCCGTGCGCGACAACGCGATGAACGAGATCGTCGGCATCAGCCTGATCGGCGATATGGCGACCGAATTTATCGCCTTCGCCCGCACCCTGCTGGGCACCGTCGAGCCCATCCGCCAAATCACCTTCCCGCACCCGACGGTCTCGGAAGCGTTGGAAGACGCCATGCACGAAGCCCTGGGCGAATTGCTCTTCGAGCAATAGAATGACCACGTGGAACAATCGGTAAAGAAGAACGAGCTTGGCTTGGCGATTCGCGATTGCGGGCTGGCGGAGTATCGCGAGGTGCTCGGACTGCAGCACGCGTTGCAGGAGCAGCGGCGGGCCGGACGGATCGGCGATACGGTGCTGATCGTGGAGCATCCGGCGGTCATCACGCTGGGGGCGCGCAAGAGTGCGAACAGGCTCCTGGTCAGTCCCGAGGAGCTGGCTCGGCGGAATATCGATCTGGTCGAAATTCGTCGCGGCGGCGGCGCGACCGCCCATAACCCCGGGCAGTTGGTGTTCTACCCGATTCTACACCTGCAGGAGCGCCGGCTGGACATCAATCAGTACGTACGGACGCTGGAGGCCATCGGCATCGACCTGCTGGCCGGACTGGGCGTGGAGAGCGGGCGGCGCAAAGGGTTTCCCGGGCTCTGGGTCGGCGCGAGGAAGATCGCCTCGATCGGGGTGCGTGTGTCGCGATTCGTGACCTGCCATGGCATGGCGATCAACATCCAGAACGATTTGAGCATTTTCAACCTCATGGTGCCGTGCGGGCTCCATGGGGTACAGATGACCTCGGCCCAGAAAGAGACGGGCACAACGTACGACATGCAACAGATCAAGAACCAACTGAGCGAGCTATTGATCCGCTGCGTCGGTCGTGTGCCCTGGCGAGGGCATCCTGCCCTTGTGCCTGATGGCACGGCCAAGATGGCCGTGGGACGCAAGGGCGAGACGCCCTCGCCACCTTTAGCGAGCGGGGACGCTCGCCCTACGAAGAGGAGTGCGCCATGAGTCCGCAGGCGGGAAAGTTGCCGCCTTGGCTGCGGCGGCCTTGGCCGGCGGGGCACCGCTTTCAGCACACCTGCGATACGCTGGCGTCACTGGGGCTGGAGACGATTTGCACGAATGCCAACTGCCCGAACCGGGGCGAGTGCTGGGGCCGGGGGACCGCCACCGTCCTGATCCTGGGCAACGTCTGCACGCGGAATTGCGGGTTCTGCTCCGTGGCGACGGGCCGGCCCCAGCCGCCGGACCCGACCGAGCCGGCCCGGCTGGCCGACATGGCCCGGCGGATGGACATCAAGTATCTGGTCCTTACCAGCGTCAATCGGGATGACTTGCCGGAGGGCGGCGCGGGGCACTTTCGCGACTGCGTGAATGAGGTTCGGCGACAGTGTCCTGCCATGCGGTTTGAAATCCTCACGCCGGACTTCAAGGACTGCCAGGAACTGGCTCTGGGGATCCTTCAGGACGCCCTGCCCTTTGTTTTCGCACACAACGTGGAGACTGTTCCTTCCCTCTATCCGCTGGCCCGGGCCGGCGGCGACTATGAACGGTCGCTGCAACTGCTGCGTATGGCCAAAGACCGATATCAGGACGTCCCGACGAAATCCTCGATCATGCTCGGGCTGGGCGAGAAGGAAGATGAGGTCGAGCAGGTTCTGCGGGACCTGCGCCAGGCGGGCTGCGACCGGGTCACGATCGGTCAGTACCTCAAGCCCTCGAAAGAGGCGCTCGACGTGGTCGAATACGTGCCGCCGGAGAAGTTCGCCTGGTGGAAGAGCCGCGCCGGGGAGATCGGGTTTCCCTGGGTCCTCTCGGCGCCCTTCGCCCGCAGCTCGTACTTCGCCGAGCAGGAGGACGCCCGATAATCCGGCCCCGCGCAGACCAGGCGACCGAGGGCAGCGGACGGAAGATCGAAGAACCCGTCCAACCTCTGTTCTCCGCTATCTATTGTCCATTTTCTCCGTTTGGCGGTCCGTCCAATTCAGCGTATACTCTGGGTGGAGCCATTGAAATTTGCAGCAGTTTCATGCGTTGTCTCATCGTCCGAGAGGGGAGAAAAATGAAACGCGCCAGAACATTTCCACACCGGAACCGGCCAGGCTCCGCGCTCGTTATTTCCCTGGTTTTCATCGCCGTGTTCGCAGCCCTGGCGGCGGCCCTGGCCACCGTCTCCGGCGCCAACGTCCATCTCGCGAATAATTTCCGCAGGGCCGGTACGACGCGCGCCAGTGCGGAATCGGGCCTGGAAGTGATGCGCTACTGGATGAGCAAAGTCGTGCTGTCCGCCGCGCCGAAGAGCGCTTCAACGAGTTGGAGACCTTCCTTCGCAGCGAGTTGGTGCCCGCGAACCTCCGCGATCGGCTCACGCGCGACGGCTCGACGATGAGGATCACCGACGTGCCGCTGCTTTCGAGCCAGGGCCAGAGCTTCACCGCCGTGCTGACCTCGATCGACGTTGATAACATTGAACTCGACATAACCGGCCATTACGGGTCGCTGGCCCGAAAGGTTAGCTCCAGCTTCATCCTCATGCAGCGGGCCGACAACGTCTTCGATTACGGCGTCGCCACGAAGGGACCTCTGAATCTGACCGGCAACGTCGAGTTTGACGGCTACACCCTTGCCGTCGAATCCAATGCGTACATCGATACTGACGTGCAGCCGGTGTTGTCGATCATCGGCAACTGCGATATTGGCGGCGAGGTCAGCATCCGCAACAGCGACCCGGACCTCCACTTGAGTGGCAATTATACCATCGGCGGCGACCATGGCGCGGCCGCCCTGGACCACGTCCATCCGGGCGTGGACCAGAGCGATTTTCCGGAGATGAACCCGGCCCTCTTCTACTCGTATACCACCGGCGCGAACGGCCACACTCTCCTTCCCACGGACCCAAGGTCCGGCGCCTCCTATACGTATGAGAACCTCCGGATCCCGGCGAACGCAAACCCGAGTTTCTCGGGCAACCTCACTCTGAAAGGCGTCGTCTATATCGAGACGCCTAACGTGGTCTCGTTCTCCGGAAATCTGACCATCACGGCCATTATCGTCACCAACGGCTGCAGCGACGACAACTCCGGCGCCAACCAGATCAACTTCACGGGCAACATCACCTGCAATCCCATCTACCAGTTGCAGCACGTGGCGAAGTTCGAGGGACTGCACAGCCAGACCGGCACGCTCCTCATGGCGCCGGGCTTCAAGGCCTCCTTCGGCGGCAACTTCAACACTCCTCTCGCCGGCGCCATCGCGGCCAATGGGCTGCGGTTCTACGGCAATGCCAGGGGCGTCATCAACGGTTCCATCATCAACTACAGCGACGCCCCACTGGAAATGACCGGCAACAGCGATCTGACGTTCAATCGGTCCGGCCTCACGGAATTACCGGCCGGCTTCGTACCCAGAACTGTTTTGCAGTATGATCCGTCGTCGTACTCGGAGCCCTCGCTCTAAGCCGAGCCACGGCCCCAGGATGAACCACGAACATGAGTTTGATGCACCGTCATTTTGAGCCGCAAAGGAGTGACACGATGCCACGAGTGTCCGTACGGACTCTGGTCCTGATGTTGGAGCTGCTGGCGGCGGTCCTCGCCTTGCAGTATTGCACGATGGCCGAGCCCATCCAAGCGCGCGCCATCTGGCTGGCCGCGGATTGCCACACGGCCGCCACGATGCGCGAACCCAGGGCGGACCGCGTCACCACCGCCCCGGCCCCCGCGACGGCGGGCCAGAGCGCGAGCAAACCCTGAGCCGTCCAGCGCCTCGATCCATCTCACCCTGACGCGCCACGGGAGAGGGCACGCGGGTCGTCTACTCGTCTTCCCGGGGATCGCACGGCGATCCTTTTCTCATTCCCCTCGCGAAGAATCCAGCGTGCCTTTTGGCATCCGGGTCCAGGTTTCTTATGCTCTGGACAGAGCTTAGAAGTGTGTTTCACGCGAGACCGAGCTTAGAAGTGTCCGAGGTGGAACAGAGCATAGAAGTGTATCTGAGGTGGCACGTTCGGTCTGAACAAAGGGGTGAAACAATGCAACGAGTATCCATTCGGACCCTGGTCTTGTTGCTGGAGCTGCTGATCGCGGTCGTCGCGATGCAGTACGTGACCATGGTCACGCCGGTACAGGCGGGCGCCGTCTGGCTGGCCACGGATTACGGCGCTCCAGCCTCCGCTCCAGCCGGCCCAGTCGACCATCCTCTGGGTCTTTGACCCCCCGTCCAGGCGTGGTCCGACCCTGGGGGGTGAGGATCGCTCCTGGCGGCGCGGGACACACGCTGCAAACCGATTCGTATTCCACGGGACCGCATGGCGGTCCCGTGGTCATTTCCGGACGTGCCGACAACCTGTCCCCCCGCCCCTCCCCGGCGTGCTGATTGGAGATGGTTCGAATCGACTTTGGCAGGGGCACACGTATTTCCTATGCTTTAGGCAGAACATCATAGAAGTGTCTTTTCCGCCAAGCACCGGGCCGTTTTTCCGAAGGGGAAGAAAATGTCCGCCGTGCAACGAATCCGAGGCGGCCGCCGCGGGGCGGTGGTCGTGCTCGCCATGATCTTCATCGCCGTGTTCTCCGCCCTGGCCATCGCGATGGCCACGGTGTCGGGATCGAACCTGCAAATGGCCTCGAATCAGTGCCAACTCAGTGGCGCCCTCCATGCGGCCCAGTCGGGACTCGAATGCGCCAGGTACCTCGTCAAGACCGTGACGCTGCCGCTGACCAACGTCAATTACGTGACGGATGCCCAGGCCAATCAGGTGTGGTCGAACCTGTGCGCTTTCGTCCGAACGACCGCCCTGGACGGTCAGACCGTGCCTGCGGCGCGTCGCTTCACGGACGCCCTGGGCGGCGGCGATGAACTGGTGACCCCCGCCCTGCGCACCGGCGTAGGGAACGCCCAGTTCACGATCCGGCTCTACCGCCACGACTCCGACCTGCGGACGATCAAGACGCAGGCCACCGGCACGGATGGTGTGGCGCTGCGCTTCGTCGGCATGGACATGGCCGTGATGAAGGACCGGGACATCCTGAACTACGCGGTGGCGGGGCGCGGACGCATGTGGCTCACGGGCGACACGACCATCCACGGGGGCATTTTCAGCTCCTGGAACCGCCGGGGCATCTCGCCCTTCAATACGACCAGCGATACGAAGGTCCTCGGCAGGATCAACACCGTGCGCACGCTCGCGTCCATTCAGGGGGACAGCTTCGACCTGGAGACGGTCGATGCCGATGGCAATCCGATCGACGCCAGCGGGGACCCGCTGGCCCAGAACTACGAGGACCGCTACTATGGGCCGCACGATGAGATCCAGGGCTACCACGAGGGCATCCGGTACGGCCAGCCCAACACCAACATGCCCGGCATGAAGATCGGCGATTACAACACCGACCTCTATAAAACGGGTCTGACGACGATCGCCGCCGCCCCGCCGACCAGCCAGGTCACGGAGTATTTCCCGCACGCTTCCGGCAACTACTCCGAGCCGCGCGACGGGGGCAGCACGTCCTTCACACGCCATGTATACGAGAACAAGACGTTCTCCAACGTCATCCTGCCGGTCAACCGGCACGCCCTGTTCCGCAACTGCACGTTCCAGAACGTCCTGTATGTCGACAGCTCCAAGACCAACACGAACAAGTCCTACACCAACAACGTGCGGTTCGAGAACTGCACCTTCAACGGCCCCATTGTGACCAACACGCCCCAGACGCTCAATTGGGTCAACAACTGCCTGTATTTCACGGGGGCGGCGACGTTCGACAACCAGTCCGCCGTCCAGGACGCGACGATCCTCGCGCCCCACTTCAACGTGAACCTCGGCAACACGAATCCGCAGCAGAGCGACAACAACGTGCTGACCGGCGCGGTCGTCGGCGGCATCGTGGACGTGCGCGGCAATGCCCAGGTCTATGGCACGATCATCTCCATGGCCGACACCAGCAGTTACACCAGCGGCTATGTGACGAACATCGGCGCCACGCTCGGTGACGGCGGCTCGGAAACGACCGAGGTGGGCGACGTCGGGGTCATCGGCATTACGCCGAACCCGGACGCGTTGCTGCCGAGCGGCATCATGAGCCCGATCATCATCAAACCGGATTGCAAGACCTATTGCGAGGGCGTGTAGAGGCCGCCCGGCGAAGTACCGCGCGGAGGAAACCCTGAGCCTTTCCCAACCCATCTTGACCGGAGGATTCCGACCATGAAGAAGACCATGAGAGAGACATCCTGGCGAACGCTCATGCTGCTGACCACCCTCTTCATCGTCTTCGTGATCTTTCAGGGCACCGTGCGGACCCCGCGGCTCCCGGTCGCCATCGCCCAACCGTTCGTCGTGCTCTACCCGGCGGAAGAACCCAACCAGCTCGGGGACAAGGGGCTTCCCAACGCGGCCTCAGGCACGGGGAACCTCCAGCCCGCCCCCAGCCAGCCGGCGTCTGTCCCGGCGGCGGCCGAAGCTCCTGTGGTGTGGTTCAACGGCAGACTGGTGGATCGCAACACGGGTTGGCCTCCGGGGTGGGTGCAGGACGAGCAGGACGAATCCACCCCGCCGGCACAAAAGGACCCGAACGAGCCCGCGCCGCCCATCGAGTGACCTCAAAGAGCCTTCCGCCGGGAATGGTCTGTTCCGCCCAGTGCTGAGACCCTTTGCCATCCGGCGCGCGTCCTCCCACTCCGCATACTGGCCCGGATGTCTGCGAACCCGTGCCACGGCTGGTCCCGCCCCGCCCCAAATGCGGCAAGACCGCACCCAGCGAGGCAAGGGCGTGGCTGCCGACACCCTGGGCCGCCCAAAGAACCGGGCACGTACGGCGGACAGACACGCGGCGACCCGGTCGCATCGGGCACGGGACAGCAAAACGCTCAACCATATTACGCAGAATCCGCCCTTGCCCGGCCGCGACACCACCGGCAAGCTCTACTTTGACCCGGCCAAGAAGACCTTCGAGACGGTCTCCGGGGGCAACTCGGACCAGATGGGCAATCAGCGTATCGTGGGGGCTGTGCGGCTCCACGGCACCCCAGACCTCAAGATCGCCTATGACGGGCGCAACTCCGTCGAGGCTTACCGATCGATTCTGGTGCGGTAGCCTGGGAATGGGCGGCGGGACAAGATGGTAAGTATCGGCTAAGGGCCAAAGAGCATGCGCCCGCGGCAAGACGGTCTGCGCCCTGCGAGATGGATCGCTGACCACCTGTAACGGCCGGATCATCGGCCTGACTGGGCCCACGTCCTTTCCGACGTTTGACAGCGGATCCGACCCAGCCCACATTCTCCCGGCCCGCCCCGTGATCGCACCGGCATTTACACCGATAGGCTGCGTTTGGTAAAAAAATCACGGGCCAGTAGACAGAATCCGGGCGGACCATCGTCTTTACTGGTGAAATGGGCGATCAACCGGGTCCGACGCCGTCAGCCCGAAGGGCCGCTGCGCGGCCGGGGTACTTCGGCTCGCGGGCGGAGAGAGACAATTGGACAAGCGTGCGGCGGAAGAACTGATTCGGGCGGCGCTGCGGCGGGACGATCCGGCGGCATGTGAATTGCTGTGGGACCGCTACGCGGGCGGCCTGCTCGGGCTGCTCCAGGCGGTGCTGTGTTCCCGGCACGATGCCGAAGATGTCCTCCAGACGGTCTTCGTGCGGATCGTGCGCAAGCGCCGGTACCTGGCGGCCGCCCGCTGCCTGGATGCGTACCTCTATCAGATCGCACGCAACGAAGCGACCAGCTTCCTCCGGCGGCATCGGCGCGAGCGGTTCCCGGAATCGGACGCTCCGCCCTGGCTGATACCGGCGGAGCCGGCGGAGAGCGGCCGCGAAACGGCCGAGGCCTTGCAGGCGGCGTTGACCCGCTTGCCGCCGGTGCAACGGGAGATCGTGGTTTTGAAGACGTACCAGGACAAGACGTTTCGAGAGATCGCCGAGATGCTCGATGTGTCTCTCAACACCGTGGCCAGCCGATACCGTTACGGCATGGAGAAGCTTCGGGCTTGGCTGAAAGACGTGGAGTTATGAAAGCAGCAGATCGACAGTTCGACGAGATCGAGCAACGCCTGAAGCAGGCCCGCCTGGCGGAGCCGTCGGCCGAGCTCAAGCGCGCACATCGTCGGTTCGGCGACGAGAAACGTGGGAGCAAGGCCCCTGCCGACATCCCGTGGCGGATTCCCCTGCGGCACCTGGCGGTCTCGGCGGCGGCGGCCGTGCTGATCGTCTCCAGCGCCGACTACTTCAGCACGGCGGCGGTGGCGCCGTGGCAGGCCAGTCGGCCCGTTACCACCCGGATGGAAGCAGCCAATTTCGAGGACACGCCGGAAATGCCCTACAGTCCTTTTGTCCGGCATCTGATCGCAACGTCGGGAGCGCCGGCCCACGACGCCTCCGTTCTGCTGAATTACTTTCAGAGTGTTCGAAAGACACTCGATGGGGCCGAACAGGATGACGCGGCGGACGGGTCCGGCCCCGATGACCGAGAAAGCCGGCTGCCTGCCGGATCGAAGATCGACTCTTACGTGTAAGAGGGCGTGTGAGAAGTGGCACGGGCATCCTGCCCGCGGAGTCTTGTGGCATCGGCATCCTGCCGATGATTCATGGGCTGGAAGCCCATGCCACGCTGAACCGGCTTTTCACACACCCCCTAAAGAAGTCCAGGTCGAGGGACAGCAGAATGCACAGAAGATCGAAGAGAATTCTGACGGGCCTGGCATCGTCGTTGTCGCCCTGGCCGTAACCTACGCGATCCTGTTGCTACGCTCGACGGCCCAATTGCGCCAGGCCTACGCGGCCCTCGCCGCGGACGGGCGGCCCCTGCAGAGCGCCGAGATCCTTGGGCCGAAGGTCGCGGATGCGAACAATGCAGCGGTCCTCTATCAGAGTGCCATTCTGCTGCTTAAAGCGGAGCCCGCCGGCGATAAGAGCTTGTACGAGCGGCTCACCGCCCATTTTCCGCCTTCGTGGAAACCGGACGAGATGAAGGAACTGATCGGGCGGGAGGCGGTGGCCAATGCCTTGTCGCTCATCGAGCAAGGGACGCGCCGACCCGCCTGCCGGCTCGAACACGACTACGTGGACAGCCTGCACGCCTACAAGGCCCCGGTGATCGAAGACATGAGAAGCATTGTGTTCATCACGGAAGCCCGGTCCCGCCTGGAGGCGGAGGCCGGCCGGCCGGCCAACGCCTGGGACCTGGTTCTGACCCAGTTACGGTTCGGCGATTCCCTGCGTTTCGATCCCATCTACGACACGCAGAACGTCCGCCTGGTCGCGATGCTCCGCGCGTGCCGCACGATTCAGTGGCTCTGCGAGACGGCGCCGCCGGACCGGGAACACGCGCAGGCCATCGAGGATCTGCTCAAACGTCAGGATGATATCAATCTGATGGTCCGGGCCGTGGATGCCGAACGGCTTTTCATCGGCGAGTGGTTCTTCCGCCTGCCCAGGGAGGAATTGGACAAAATCCTGTGGAAAGAGAAGAGGAGCAACGACAAAGTCACGCCCCCGGCGGTTCTGAGAGCCATCCATCGGCTGTCGTTCACCATCCTCGCCTTCAAGCCACGGTTTGTCGCGGACCATGCCGCGTATCTGCAACTGATGAGAAAACGCGTGCAACTGCTCCAAGGTCCCTACCGGGACCGGAAGGAAGTTGCGGGATCTCATGCAGCCGTCGCTGTGGAACATCCTGGCTTATGAACTGACCATGGCCAGCGGCAATGACAAAGAGTTTTACTGCGGGGAGATGGCCACCCTGCGTCTGACCCGGGCCGGCTTGGCGCTGCTGCAATACAAGCAGGCGCACGGCGTGTTCCCGCCCACGCTCGAGGCTCTGGGTGTGGAGGGGCTGGTCGATCCGTTCACGGAGGAACCGCTGCACTATCGTCCGGAGGGCGAAGGCTTTGTCGTCTACAGCGTCGGCGCAGACCGAAAGGACAATGGCGGTACCCCAAGGCCGGAGTATCAGGATTCGGACCCACGCCGCAAGCCCGTGGAGTATGACGTGGTTTGGCGCTTCCCCGATCCGGCGAATCGGGACAAGCCCAAGTAGGGTGCGTACGGGACCCCAAACGCGATACATCGCGTTTGGGAACCCTGCCACACACCGCTTCGACGCCCGGATGGGATGGTGCGTGATACGCACCCTACCGGGCTGTTTTCTTCGCGGTTCGGAACTGAAGGAGTAATCGCATGCAGCGCAGATCGAAGAGAATCTTAACCGGCCTCGGCATCTTCGTCGTCGCACTCGCGGTACTCTATGCCATCCTGCTGGTGTGCGCGACGGCCAAGCTGCGCCGGGCGTACGCGGCCCTCGAAGCGGATGGGCGACCCATGCGGATTGAGGAGATCACCCCCCCAAAGGTTTCCGACTCCGAGAACGCGGCGGTGCTCTATCAGAGCGCCATCCTGCTGCTCAAGAGCCAACCGGCCGGAGACAAGAGTCTGTTCGAGCGGCTCACCAACGGTCGAGCCAGACCCAAGACCAAGGCGGAAATCAACGAGTTGATCGCCCAGGAGGCCGTGACCAAGGCAGTGTCGCTCATTGAACAGGCGACGCGCCGACCCGTGTGCCAATTTGACCGCAATGACGCCAATAACCTGGACATCACTCACGCCCCCGAGATGGAGGAGGAAAGACTGTTCTTTGTCTTGCGCAATCGCGCCCAGTTCGAAATCGACGCCGGCAACAAGGACAGGGCTTGGGACCTGATCTGCACGCAACTGAGGTTCGCCGATTCCCTCCGCTGGGTCCCCGCGCCCTGGACGCAACGCCTCCGTCAGGTCCGGATCGCCAGGGCCTGCCGCATGATGCAGGACCTTTGTGAAACGGCGCCGCCGGACCGCGAGCGATGCCGAGCCTTGGAGGACCTTTTGAAGCAACTGGACGACGTAAAGCCTTTCGTTCGTGCCCTCGACGCGGAACGGCTGCTGGTGGGCGAGCGGTTCTTCGGCCTGTCCCGGGACGAGTTGAGCAAGTTCCTCTGGAAACAGATGGGTGGCGGTGGCGACGGCGGCGCCCTACCCCTGCCTGTCGTGAAGGTCATACACCGGCTCGGGTTCAGTATCCTGGCCTTCAAGCCGCGGCTCGTCGCCGACCATGCGGCCTACCTGCGGTTGATGGGTAAACGCGTCGAACTGCTGCAAGGCCCCTACCGGGACCCGCAGGAAGCCCGTCAGTACCTGAATCTCTCGCATTGGAATGCTCTGTCCGTTATGGTGGGCTTTTCGGGCGGCTATGAGAGACGCGACTTCAGCGAGTTCGCGGCCGCGTTGCGCATGACCCGGGCTGGCCTGGCCCTGCTGCAATACAAAGAGGCTCACGGGGCGTTCCCGGAAACGCTCGATGCCCTGGGCTTGGCGGGGCTCATCGATCCTTACACGGAAGAACCGCTGCACTATCGTCCGGAAGGGGCCCCCAAACGCGATCCATTGCGTTTGGGAACCCAAGGCCAGGGCTTCGTTGTCTACAGCGTTGGCGAGGACCGCAAGGACAACGACGGCACCCCGCAGCCGGAGAGGCGGCGCGACTCGGATCCGCGCAGCAAGCCCTTAGCGTACGACGAGGCCTGGCGCTTCCCGAATCCGAAAAATCGGATCGACACAGGCGGGACTCCGTAGCGCAGCGCGGATCGATCCGATGGCGACACTGCGATGCGAGTAGGAAAGAGATCATGGGCTATGATGGTACAGCCGTGGAATGCCGGCAGTTGACAAAGGTCTTTCAGAGACTGCTGGAGAGCCGTGCGAAAGCCGTGTATGCGCTGCGCGACGTGTCCCTGACGGTGCACCAAGGCCAGATTGTCGGCCTGATCGGGCCCAACGGGGCGGGGAAATCGACGCTGCTGAACCTGATCGCGGGCCTGATTCTCCCCAGCGAGGGGGCTGTGACAGTCTGCGGGCACCCCGCCCGGTCCATTGCCGCGCGGCGCGGCCTCGGGTACATGCCGGAACATCCGGTCTTTCCCGGCCTCTATACCGCCCGGGCCATTCTGCGGTATCATGGCGCGCTGCTGGGGTACACCTCGGCCGTCATCGCCCGACAGACGGACAGATCGATCGACCAACTGCAAATGCAGGAATTCATCGACCGGCCCGCCTCCGACTTTTCCCAGGGCATGAAACAGCGTCTGGCCCTGGCGGTCGCGCTGCTGAACGACCCGCAACTGCTGCTGCTCGACGAGCCGAGTAACGGCCTCGATCCGGTCGGGATCATCCAGCTCCGCGATCTCTTGAAGCGGCTGCGTGACTCCGGGGCGGCCATCGTCATCAGCTCGCACCGCCTGGGCGAGCTGGAGAAGCTGACCTCCGATTACATCTTCATGCATCGCGGCCGGATCGTCAGCTTCGCGGACAAGATCTCCGCCGGTCAGGCCGGCAAGCTGCACGCGGAGCTCGTTTCCAACGGCCGCCAAGTCGCGGAGAGATTATTTGGGCCCGACCGTGTGCTCGAGGTGTCGGACACCGAGCTGGTGGTCGGGATCAACGACCCCGAGGAAGTCCCCGACATCGTGCGGGACCTGGTTCAGGGCGGGGCGCGGATCAGGAGCGTGCTCTTGCAGCGGGAGGACATCGAAGAGGTATTCCTGCGGCTGTGCAAAGGAGGGACGTAGCCCATGAGAGCCTATGAGCTGATGAAAGAGACATTCTTTCGCCGGACCTACATCTGGATCGTACACGTGATCTGGCTGACGCTTTACGGCGTCTTTTGGTGGCTGTTTCTGCCGGAAGCACCGGAATTTGGCAAATTCCTGTTCATCTGGGCGGGCTTCTTCCTGCCTCTGGCGCTGAGCGCCGGCATCTTCGGCGACGACATCGCCTCGGGACGTATCTGCGTCATAGTGACGAGGCCCTTCTGGACCGGCGAGCTGTACCTCTACCGCCTGCTGGGCCTGTCGCTGCAGGCGGCCGTACACCTGGTCCTGGCCGGCGTGATCGTCCTCGTCCTCCACGCCATCATGCGCAAAGGCCGGGTGGATGATCTCGGCGTGTGGCTCCTGGCGACCTGGCTGCTGTTCAACACCTGTGCCGCCCTGTCCACCTCTCTGTCGATCGTGGTGGGACGGGCCTTCAACTCCCTGCTGCTGCTCGTGGTGATCGTCACCGGCTACTTCCTCGTGGGGCTCTTGTCGATCTACCTGCGCGACCAAGCGTCCGCCGGCGCGTTGGTGAGCTTCATCCGATACCCTTGGCCGCCGTTCGAATTGCTGTACAAGCTCGCCGCCGGGGAATGGGGACAATACGCTCCGACGGTGGGGAAATACAGCGTGAACAAGAGCATTGCCTGCGTCGTCCACAGCCTGATGCTGATGCTGGTTTACAGCGTCATCGGCATCGTCCTGCTCAGCAGGCGACAATTCTCGCGGGTGCGCGACTGATGAGAGACAGGATCAATGCACGATCGATGGCCGCCGTGACCGGCCTGCTCCTGGAGGGCTGGGCCCTCTACGTGGTGGGCGCTCCGCCGGAGCGTTGGCGTCCTTCGCTGATTGTCCAGGAGGAGCCCGCGGCACACGCATTGTACGAGACGATGATCCAGGCACTGCGAGAGGCCCGCAGCCTGTCCTATACGAGCACTTGCAGCACGCCGGACGACCAAGCCTCCACCTATTGGATTTGGCTGAAGAAGCCCGGTTCCTTCGGCGTGGATTTTATCAACGGCGCCAGCCTGAAAAGCACCATGCTTCTCGACGATGGCCGCTCCCTGTGGATTCACTGGATCGGGGATCGGCCGACCCTTCTCCTGGACACCGAGAAAAGCCGCGAGGACCCGAGATCGAACGTCTATATCAAAAAGGCGTCCCTGGCCGCCGGCGGCTCCCTCCGCAACGAGATCGCGCTGCTCGGGACCGCGTGGGTAGGATTGATCTTCGATCCCGGCGTCTTCTACGGCGAGCCTGGTTCGCTGACGGCCGGCGTGGACGGCATCCGGGGCCGGGGCACTGATTCGGTGCAGGGAGAAGAATGTGACGTGATCGAGATCAGCTTCCTGAAGGCGCGCCACACCTGCTACGTCTGGGTTTCCACTCGCGACCATCTGCCGCGCAGGTTCAAGGAGATCGCCCGAGGCACCCAAGTTCGCGTCACGGTAGAAGAGTGGTCGAACGTGACCGTCAACGCCGAGATTCCACCGAAGAAGCTCGCCTGGTCCCCGCCGCCGGACTGGCGCCAATGGGACCCGCCCCGCCTGGAGGATTCGCTTCTCCGGTGCGAACAAGAAGCGCCGGATTTCACACTGCGCTCGGCCCGCCGAGGCAAGTTCAGGCTGTCGGATTATCGCGGCCGAGTCGTCTGGCTCTACGTATGGGATACAGGATCGCCCCAGTGCCGCGAGGAGATCCCCGGTTTCCAGCAGTTGTATCGGGAGTACCGAGACAAGGGCCCGGTATTCCTCGGCTTCAACTGCTCGGACGACAGGCGGATCGCCCGCGCCTTCCTGCGGGCCAACGGCGTGACGTTTTCGAGCGTGCTCGATTCCTCCGAGGCCGCCACGCGGCTGCTCCGCATGGACTACGGAAACAAGGCAGGCATTCTGCCGCTCAACTACATCATCGATCCGCAAGGCAGAATCGTCGATGGATGGTTCGGGCAGGAACAGGACCCCGACCGCGTCCTCACCGCTCTCCAGAAAGCCGGCCTGGAATTGGCGCAGTAGAGATCCGTGGCCTGTCGCGTGATACGATCATCGTTCGTAGACCCTGTTTGTCATCCTGAACGGAGCGTAGCGCAGTGAAGGATCTGGGTTGCGAGCGAGAGAAACCTCCCGTTCGCTGGCCAGATCCTTCGGCTTCGCCTCAGGATGACAGAGTCTGCAACGCGCACGCATTTCTCCGAACCCGTAGGAGAGGCCAGCCTTCTCCGGGTGGCAGCCTCAAGGCTGCAGGTCTTGGGGATGGCTGAACGCTGGCTACAGGCAGGTCCCCATTCGCAGGGTAAGCCATCCCCAATCCTTCGCAAGGCTCAGGAGGGGCGCTGCGCTTGAGGCTGCCACCCGAATATCGACTCTGCACACGGAGAACGCGCTCGTACAGACTTCTACAGCTTTGCCACGGAGGCACTGATCTCATCGAAACGTTCTTCGGTAAGTTGCCTGCCGTAATCACGCATAACGGTCGCTGCGTTCCGCCAGGCGGTCCAGATCTGCTTTTTGCCCCTGGGGGCGGAAAGTTGCTTCGCTACAAGAGTGGCCTCGGCGTCGACGAAGCGGTCCAGCGTCTCCTGGCTCCAGGTCGGCATTCTTCGGGCGAGCGTGGCCAGGCGGGACACGATGGCCTCGGTCATCCTTCGACCATCTTCAGCGGAGGACTCTTTGGGATCGCGGCCACCTACGCCCTGGTAGGGAGGCCTGTCGAGGCGGGCCAGATCGACCGTGTCGGGGAACAGGTGCATCATGAGCGAGGTTTCGCCCCAGGCTGCGTGGTCGCCGCTGTAACCAACGTCGAGAGCAAGCCAGTATTCCGGCGTCCCAAGGACCGGGATACCCAAAGCCCGGCTCATCCGCACGGCGGTTTCTCGGACGACGATCTGCTGGGCGGCGCCGTAGTGGCCTGTGAGAATGATGATCGCACGAAAGCCATCGCGGGCCATCTCCCGGCAGAGTTGTTCCAGCCAGGGACGCAACAGCTTGGAGAAGACATCGTCTTCGGGGTCCATGATGAACGTGTGCGGCTCGCTCAGGCCGCCGACCCCGCCGAACAGAGGCGGCGCGACCACGCCCCCGCCCTTGCGGGCCGCGTGCAGGCACAGGGCGTGCGCCTTGACGGCATCGAGTCCGAGAACATTGTGCACGCCGTGCCACTCGATGGTCCCCAGCGGCTGAAAGATCGTCCCGCATGCGGCCTTCGCCTCCCCCAACTCCTTCGGATGAAGGAACTCAAGCCGCACTTCGCGCTGGCCGACCATATCTGCCGATGCTGAAGATGAGTCGAGCAACGTCCCGGCCGCCACCGCAGCAAGGAACTGCCGTCGTCTGAACCGCTGAGCCATGGCTTACCTCCTTCGCAGCGCCGCCGCGCATCGGGCTTTATTCTTCGCGGCTCATCGTATCATGTCGGCGTCATGTTGTCACGGCTGATGGAGTTCGTTACCGATGCCCATCGGCATGCCTTTTATATATGGACCAAGAGAACTGAATGATATGATATGTATCCTTTAGTCATGCAAAGGAGGTTGGAGATATGACACGCACAATGCTGGCACACAGAATGGGGCCCAAGCCAGACCGAACCCATGACTGTCCATCAATCTGCGGCGCCGCCGAAGGACATCACGTTGGCCTTAGGGCAGCGGCACTGCTCCTTGCGCTCGGTTGGACGGCCGTCTGCACCGCGGCCTCCGGCCCTGGAATCGGGATCAAGATAGGCGCGCAAACAATGACCGACCCGGTGGACCTCGACAAGACGACCCGTGCGCGTCTGGAGCTGGAGATCGCCAGTCCGCTCCTGTGGGACAAGCACGTGGACTTCGCTCTCGGGTTCGGCGGCTCGTACCTCGGCTCGCATACCGAGGAGTTTATCGACACCGTGGACGGCACCTTCATCGACGACCTGTATACGGATCGGCTTTCCGTGTTCGATATCCGGCTGGCCGCCCGGCTGTACCCGCTCGGGGACCACAGCCGCATCCGGCCCTACGTCGGGGGCGGCATCGGCTATTTCTGGTTCCAAGACAACTGGGAGAACGAGTACTCGGACACGTTCGAGGACCCGCCCCTTTCCGGCCGGTTCGTAACGGTCTACGACCACGCGGAAGGCGACGCCACCCTGGCGGACGCTCCCTTTCCCTTCGTCCTGGCGGGGATCACATTTCCCCTCGGCTGGAACGGCGAGATCATGTTCGAATTCCAGTACGACTTCGACAAGAAGGACCAGGGATACGACTTCAGCGGCCCCATCTACATGTTCGGCGCCCGCTTTCGATTCTGAGCAGCGGGGAAGGTCCGCGACACACATCCACTGCTGCCACCCGCCGCATCTTGAGAATTGTGCGGTGGAGATTGCTTCGTCGCTGCGCTCCTCGCAATGACATACAGAGGTAGGATATGTCATTGCGAGCGAAGCGAAGCAACCTCAGAGGCACCGGCGCGCGACTTGCGACTCATTGTCCTACTTTGTCTGAGCCGCCGGCTTCTGGCGTTTGAAGGTCACCTGCTCGCGGGGCTCCGATCCACGGCTGCCGTCGGCCTCGGTGCTGTAGAGTTTCACCTTGAACTCGTCGTTGGTGATTTTCGTGAAGACGTGCTGGAACTTCTGCGTTGTCCCATCCGCTGTCGTGAGTTCGGTCTTGTTGACGATGTCACTGCCGTCCTGTCCCCACACGAGCTTCCAGGTGCGGCCCTGACTGTCGGCGCCGAACTCCACAATCTCCTGGCGGCTCGCCGCGTAGGTGATGATGCCGAAATACCGGAAGTCACCGACTTTCAGGTCCGTGAAACCGGCGTGCTTGTCCAGAATGGGTTTGTACTCCAGCTCGTACGTTATATTGTTCTCGGTGCCCACCCATTTGCCGATCAGCCATTCGTAGCCGCCCTCAGCCACGATGTCGCCGAGCTTCTGGTAATCCGTGGTGCGGCCGGCGGTCTCGGCGGTCGCCTGGATCGGGGCCGCCTTGGCCGGCTGCCGTTTGTAGGTCATCTTGTTCCAAGGCTCGGCGTTGCGTGCGCCGTTCTCGCCGGTGGCGTAGATGGCGATCGTGATCGTGTCGGCGTCCACCTTGCCGTAGACGATCTCGCCCTTGCGCACCTGGCCGTCGTGACTGGTGTGCTCGACCCGGCGGACCAGGCCGTCACCATCCGGGGACCAACTCCCTTTCCAGATGCCGCCCGTGGTATCGGCGCCCTCGTCGACCGCATCGCCGCCGCCCCCCGGCAACATGATGATGCCCTGGTACTTGAAGTCTCCAACCTGCAGATCATTGAGCACGATGCACTTGTCGAGCGCCCAGTCGAAGTTGGACTGGGCCTTCTGGCCGTCGTCCGCGGTGGCCACCCACTTGCCGATGATCCAGTCATACCCTCCCGAGGCCACCAGATCGCCGAGCTTCTCTTGTGCCACAACCGGTGCGGCACAGGCGGCCCATACGATCACGATTGTCACGAACGCGCTTCGCAGACTCATGATTTCTCCCCTTTCCCTTTATTACGATTTATGACGTACGATTTCAAGGCACAGCGATCCGGCTTTCAGCCCGGGCCTACGAAGCCAAATCATAAATCATAAATCCTAAATCGTCAATCCTAACAGGTCAGGTGGAAGGCCCCAACCACCTTGCGGTCATGCTCGATTTCCTCGTTGAAGATTTGCCAGGCGCGGTCGGTGTGCTCTTCGATGCAATCGATCCCTTTTTGCGCAGGGTCTCGCGCATCGCCGGGTCCAGGTGCAGGCGGCCGCCCACGCCGGTCCCCACGACCAGGACGTCCGGGGAGTAATCGATGACGGTCTCCAAATCCGGGAGGGACAGGGAATGGGCCTCGCGGCGTTTCCAGTAGGGTTCGACCTTGTCCGGAAAGACGATCAGATCGTCATCGAAATCATCGCCCGAGACCCGGATGCGCCCGAAGGAATAGGCATCGATATGATTCCGCCGGCCGCCGCCGACGGAGGAGATCTCCGCGGGCATCCGCATGTGCTGGGCGAACCAGGACCGCGCCAGATCCGCCACGATGTCCAGCTTGCCCGGTTCCTCAAAGAGGTGGGAGGCGCCCGGGACGATCACCAGCTCATGCTCGGTGTTCAGCTTCTTGGCCGCCTGCCGGTTCATCTCGATGACCTCAACATCCTTGCCGCCGACGACCAGCAGCACGGGAGGCTTGACCTCGGGCAGAACGTTGAGGGCCAGGTCGGGCCGCCCGCCGCGGCTGACAATCGCGTGCACCGCTTCGGGGCGTTGGATGCTGGCCACGAGGGCAGCCGCCGCCCCGGTGCTGGCTCCGAAGTACCCGATGTCGAATCCGCTCATGTGCTCGTCGGACAGGACCCAGCCGGTCGCCGCGTCCAGCCGGCCCGCCAGGAAGGGAATGTCGAACCGCAGCCGTCCCGTGTACATGTCGATCCGCTCTTCATCCTCGGTAAGCAGATCCAGCAGCAGGGTCGCCAGGCCGGCATCCTGGAGCTTCTGGGCCACGTGCTGGTTTCGTGGGCTGTGCCGGCTGCTGCCGGCGCCATGGGCGAACAATACGATCGAGCGTGCCTTCTCCGGGACGGCCAGAATGGCCCGCAAGGTCACTTCGCGAGTCTCAATCACCAGGTCCTCTTGCTGCGACTGCTGCTCAATCATCCGCCATACCTTGCCTTTCCCTTTGAAGTATGAGGTTTGCTTGCGGATTTCCCAATCAGGAATCACACATCATACTTCTGACTTCGCCCGACTATGCGCCTGGAGGATTTCGATCACTTCCTGGTCGTCCACCTGCCCGAAGTCCGCGTAGAACTGGCCGATGGCGTAGAAATAGGGAGGCACGTACGGGCAAACCACATCGTCCGCCTCCCGCTCCAGTCTCTCGATCGCGTCCTGGGCACCGACGGGCACCGCGACAACGATTTCTTTGGGCCCCTCATCGCGAGCCGCCCAGAGGGAAGCCTCCATCGTCGCGCCCGTCGCCACGCCGTCGTCCACGAGAATCACGGTGCGGCCCTCCAGCGAGGCCTTGGGCAGCACGCGGCGGTAACGTTGCCGGCGGGCTTCGATCTCGGCCAGTTGCCGGTCGATCTCCTGCTCGATGTAGTCCTTGTCCGCTCCCACTTTCTCAGCGATCTCGTGCTGAATCTGGATTCGGCCGCTCTCCGAGACGGCCCCGATTGCCAGTTCCGGATTGCCGGGGGCCCCGAGCTTGCGCGTCAGCACGATATCCAGATCGGTCTTCAACTCCCCTGCGATCGTATCCGCCACGACCACGCCGCCGCGCGGAATGCCCAGGATCAGGGGGTGATACGTCTCGTACCCCGCCAGACTTTTACCAAGCAGCCGGGCCGCCTGACGCCGATCCGCGTACGGCTTTCCTTTCAGCAGGACCATGCAGACTGCTCCTCGTCCTCCCCTCGTTGCCGATGTTGTTTTCGATATTCTGGTCCATTCGCGCTCCTACGGCCGTGCCGCGAATCCCTTCCTCTTATTCTTAATTACGGCTTCCATGCTACGTTGTTTGTCGTTTTCACCAATTGGTAAGCCCCCTAATCCCCCGGCGCATTTTGCCGACAATGGCGCGGTGGTCGTGGGGCTTGCGGGACGCGGTCATGGCGTGATACGGGTTCGGGGAAATCTGTGCGCGTTGCGAATTCTGTCATCCTGAGGCGAAGCCGAAGGATCTGGGCACCAAATGTGGGGTTTCCCTCGTTCGCAGCCCAGATCCTTCGCTGCGCTCAGGATGACAAGGGGGACGTGCGAATCAGTCCGAATCGGTATGAGCCATGGGGAAACAAGAACGGCCGGAGGTTTGCATGGCTCCGGCCGTGAGATTTCATGTTGGGGAGGCTTACGCCGACTTGTGGTCGAGGAAGCCTTCGAGCTTGCGGGCCCGCACCGGGTGCTGCAGCTTGCGGATGGCCTTGGCCTCGACCTGGCGGACGCGCTCGCGGGTGACCTTGAAGATTCGCCCGACCTCTTCGAGCGTGTAGGTGTAGCCGTCGCCGATGCCGTAGCGCAGCTTGATGATCTCGCGCTCGCGGTAGGTCAGCGTCTTGAGCACCTCCTCGATGCGGTCCTTGAGCATCTCCTGCGTCGCGGAGGCCACCGGGCGACTCGGCGTCGTCGTCCTCGATGAAGTCGCCGAAGTAGCAGTCCTCGCTCTCGCCGACCGGCCGGTCCAGGCTGATCGGGTGCCGGGAGATCTTCAGCACCCGCCGGGTCTCCTGGACGGACATGCTCGGCTTCCGTGGCGATCTCCTCGATCGTCGGCTCGCGGCCCAGCTCCTGGAGCAGCTTCTTGGAGATGTTCCGCAGCTTGCTCATCGTCTCGATCATGTGCACCGGGATGCGGATGGTCCGGGCGTGGTCGGCGATGGCCCGGGTGATCGCCTGGCGAATCCACCACGTCGCGTAGGTGCTGAACTTGTAGCCGCGGCGGTACTCGTACTTGTCCACCGCCCGCATCAGGCCGGTGTTGCCCTCCTGGATGATGTCCAGGAAGGACAGCCCGCGGTTGCGGTACTTCTTGGCGATCGAGACCACCAGCCGCAGGTTGCCGCCGGACAGCGTCCGCTTGGCCTCCTCGTACTCGCAGAAGACCCGTTCCATGCTGCGCAGTTTCTTCTCCAACGGCTCGGGCATCTCCAGGACCAGATCCTGCAAGCCGGCCAACTCCTGGCCGGCGGCCTGGATGTCGTCCGCCGTCATCATCTCGTTGACGCCGGCCTCGATGGTCTTTTGCAGTTGGCGCATCTTCTCGCAGACGCCCTGCAGCTTGCTCTTCATCGGCTGGATGCGGCTGGTCCGCAGACTCAGCTCTTCCAGCAGAGTCGCAATCTTGCGCCGGTTGCGACGCAGGTGCCTGGCATCGGCCCTGACTTTGACCTCATCCGCGCCGGTGCAGACGCTCTTGAAAAGCTTCTGATCGACCTCCAGAAGCTCGGCCACCGTCTTGAGGTTCTCGGTCATGCGCTTCTTGATAACGCCTTTGGTGGTCAGGGGAGCGGTCCCGGTCTTCATGGTCCGATCGAACGACATGGAGCCGTCGAAGACCTGCTGGAGCATCTCCACGGCGTTGCGGGCGCAGTAATCGCACTGGAGCATCTTCCGCCGGAAGACCATCCGGGCGATCTCGATCTTCCGCGCCAGGGCGATCTCATCCTTGCGCGTCAGCAGCGGGATCTGCCCCATCTGGGTCAGATACATGCGGATCGGGTCGTCGATGCGGTGGGAGGTCTCGCCCTCGACGAACTCCTTTTCGAGCACCTCATCCTCTTCCGATTCCGGCGCCTCGCGCTCGGGGCTCTCCTCCTCGTCGGCCGGCTCGGCATCCTCTTCGAACTCCTCGTCCCCCTTGGCGAGCGCCTGGGCCTCGGCATCGTTCTCATCGATGAGACTGATTCCCATCTCGTCGAGCGTGCCGAGAACCTTCTCAAGCTGTTTGGCGCTGACGGCGTCGTCCGGCAAGGACTCGTTGATCTCCTCGTACGTCAAGAACCCCTTCTTCTTGCCCTTGGCGATCAACGACTTCATGAGAACCTCGGGGTCCTGGACCTCGGTCTTGGCTTTATCAGACGTAGTCGGAACTTCCGTCGGATTCATGTCCTTTGCCTTCTTCGTTTTCATTCCTTTCTTCGCCACAATCCAGACTCCACTAAAGAGAAACTGCAAAACCTTGAAGATGCCACCCTCGTGAAGCCAAAAACATGGGAATTCCCGCTTGCTTTATGGATTCACCTGTTGTACGGCCCTCTTTACGTAATTGTTCATGCGCCCGGGGTTTAGCGATGCGCGGCCCCTTACGTGATCCCGATGCTGTGGGGGTGCTGGCGACCCGGAGATCCCCCGGCCGGCGGGGCGGAATTCGCACCCAGAACCGCTGGGCTGGTCCGCCCATCTGGGCCGGGACTCCGACGCCCGTGCAGCACTTTCAGAGCGTCGGCCAGGCGCGAAGGATAATTGCCCTTTTCTTCGCCGACCCGCTGCAACTCGACGATTCTTTCGCCGATCTCCACTGACTCCGCTCGCGCCAGGACCCGGCTCAAGGAGAAGTCCTCCTCGGATCGGATCACCTCCAATAACATCGCGGCGATCTGGGCCAGCACCGGCACATCGAAGAGGTCCTGCGCGACGCTCGGCTCGACGCGGTGAAAGAGACCGGGTTCGTTGAGCAGGACCTCCAGGATTTCCCGCTGGGCCGCGGCATAGAGCCCCTCGCCCCAGTCGGCCGCCGGCAAGCCGTCCTGCGTCCGGCCGTCGGTGCGGACCGGCTCGGAGGCGCCTTGATGCGCCGGCCCAACTCCTTGCGAATCTCGGCCTCGGGCAGGCCGATCATTTTGGCCAGCTTGTTCACAATCAGGCCACTCTCAAGCACCGGAAGGTTGTTCGACCCAAAGCCAATGGCCACCGCTTGCAGAAATTCCTCCACCGCACTCTTTCGGCTGGCCAGCGTGTCATCCGCGGCAAAGGTCTCACGAAGCCGGTCCCATTTGAACTGAAGAACATCGGTAGCCTGGGCCACCACTTGATCGAGCCCCTCTTTGCCCGCGGTCAGCGCGAAATCGCAGGGGTCCTTGCCCTGCGGGACAAACGCCAGCTTGATGTCCAGGTGCTGCGAGAGGCACACTTCCAACGCCCGGTTGGCGGCGGCCATCCCGGCGGTGTCGCTGTCGAACAACAGGACCACGCGTTTGGCGTACCGACGCAGGATCCGCCCGTGTCCCGCCGTGAAGCTCGTGCCCAGGGTCGCGACAAGGTTGGTGCAGCCAACCTGATGAGGCATAATGACGTTGGTGTAGCCCTCGACCACGACAGCCGTGCCGGTCGCGACAATTTGGTGACGGGCCTGCTCCAGGCCATACAGCGTATTGCTCTTGTCAAACAGCGGCGTCGTGGGCGAGTTGATATACTTGGCGCCGGTCCCATCCAGCGTCCGGCCGCCAAACGCGATCACCCGGCCTGTAACGTCCGTGATCACAAACATCAGCCGATTGACGAACTTGTCCTGGCCCGAGGCGGTCGTCAGTCCCGCCTGCTGCAAGAGCTGCGCCGGGATCTTGCGCTGGGCCGCCGCTTTGGCCAGAGCATCTACGGCGTTGGGCGCCAGTCCCAACCGCCACTTGCCGATGCTCTCCTGCGAAATCCCGCGTCCCTCGAGGTAGTCCCGCGCGTGCTTGCCCTTCTCCGGGTGACCCAAGCACTGCTGAAAGAACTGCGCCGCCCACTTGTTGACCCTGCGCCAGCAGGTTCGGGTCGATGTCATTGGGCTGTCCCGGCGCTGGCGGCATGGCACGGCGGACCGGGTTGAGTGCGATGCCCGCGCGTTCCGCGAGCCGCTCGATGGCCTGCGGAAACGTCAGTCCCTCCCGCATCTGGATGAACTTGAGCACATCGCCTCCGGCGCCGCACGCGAAGCACTTGAAGATCTGTTTGACCGGGTTGACGTTCATGCTGGGCCGGTGGTCTTCATGGAAAGGACACAGGCCGATCAACTCGCGTCCCTTCTTCTTCAGACTAACGTGCTCCCCGATGACGTCAACGATATCGTTCGCCTGCTGCACCCGGTTGATTGCAGCGTAATCGTAAACTCCTGGCATAGGCTGCCGAGCCGATCCTTCCCTAAAAGCGCACTTCAGCGGCCATCCTCCAGCCCGCTGCGCGGCCTGAACAGAGACAATACCCCGGCCCCAATCGATTTCTGCGGGGCTTAGCTACTTAATATAGAGGGCAAAACGGTCAAAAGTCAAATCACCCCGTGACAACCGCGTTTTCTGTGCTGGAGAAGGGCATTTTGAATGTTTTGGACATCTGGTGAAATGATACAAAGACACGGTTTTTGAGCTGTGCCGAGATGGTGCGAGCATCATCGCAATTGTCTACAATGAGCCCGTGATCAGCCTGCTTGGCCGGACTTGGCCAAGCCGAAGAGCTTCACGGCGTTCCTCGTTGTCGCCTGCGCGAGATCCTCCAAACTCACGCCCTTGAGGTCCGCCAGAAGCCTGGCCGTGTGCACCATCAGGGCCGGCTCGTTCGGCTTCTGCTTTCGCACCGGCTCCGGGGACATGTAAGGAGCATCGGTCTCGACCATCAGCCGGTCCAGCGGGACAACCTGCGCCGCCGCCCGTGTCGCATCCGCGTTCTTGAACGTGACGACCCCGGTGAACGACAGATAATACCCGCGGTCCAGAAGCTGCTTCGCCTGATCCGCCGAACCGCTGAAACAGTGGAAGACGACCCCTTTGAGTCCCGCGCCACTATGGTCGAGGATTTCCACCGTCTCTTCAAACGCGTTGCGCGAGTGCACGATAACAGGCAGGCCCAAGGACCGGGCAATGTCAAGATGGGCGGCAAATACCCTTGCCTGGTCCGGCTGTTTGGAGAAGTTGTAATGAAAGTCCAGGCCGGTTTCGCCGATGGCCACGACTTTCTCCTGCTGGGCCGAGCGTCTAAGCTCCGCCAGCGCCACCGCATCGCCGTCTTTTGCTTCGTGCGGATGAATCCCCACCGCCGCATACATGTTCTCATATCTCGCGGCCAGTTCGATAGCCCTGGTGTTGTCCTCCGGACTGGTCCCAACGGTGATCCACCCGGTAACCCCCGCCGCCTGGCTGCGCTCGATCACCCCCGGCACATCCTCCGCCAGCGGCTCAAATGTCAAATGGCAATGGGTATCAATCAGTTCCATGGGCTAAGGCTAAGTCCCCCTGTCGCGTATCCACGCCGGATTGCGACGACAATCCAGGACGGCATAGACCTGGATAAGGTCGCCCTCAATGCGGTAGTAGATGGCCAAGGGAAATCGTCTGGCTAAAAGCCGATGGTGCCCGAAGTGCAGGACGTGGATTCCTGCATAGAGTTGCAGTGATTCGATGTCCGCGAGAACCGAAGCCACGAGGTAATCGCCCAGGCCGGCGGATCGGCGTTCATAGAATCGATGCCCCTCGATCAAATCTTGCCGCGCAGCTTCAGAGAGGCTGATTCTCATCGCGTCGCTTTTCGGATTTGCTCCTTCGCCTCGTCCAAGTCGATGAACTTCATTTTACCCTCGGCGATTTGCCTTTCTCTCTCCGCAAGAACATCCCCGTGCCAAGAGGGACAAGGCACACTCTTCCGGATCGCGGCACAGATCGTCCCACAAACGCTCCATCTCCAAGAGCTTCTCGGAGGTCGTCATCTTGTCAAGCGGCAGTGTAGTTCCCATAATCGAAACCCATCTTTCAAACGCAACGGCGATCATACCAATAATATACCACGTCCGAGCCGGGATTTCAAATAGCAAAGCCGTGCTACGGCACGAAGGCGTTTTCGAAGTGGCGGACTTGCGGGGGGCCGTGGTGGCCCAGGATCAGAGTGATGACATCGAAACGCAGGGGGCGGTCCTCAATGCGGTGCGCCGCGAGGAAATGACGGGCGGCCTTGCTCACTCGCTCCCGTTTGGCCGGCGTGACCGTGGCCTCGGCCGGACCGAACTGCTCATCCGCCCGCGAACGGACCTCCACGAAGACGAGAGCCCCGTCGCCAGCCACCATGACCAAGTCCAACTCGCCCAGCTTGCAGGAGTAGTTGCGGATGAGGGTCCGCAGGCCCTTGTTCTGGAGGAAGCGCTCGCAGTGCCGTTCGCCCCACCGGCCGAGCTTAGCCCTGTCGTTCAGCAGCCTGCGTCGAAATAGAAGCATCTTGGGATTTATGATTCACGATTTATGATTTATGATTCAAGGGTGCCGCCCGGCGCTGCCAACGCACCAAATCATAAATCATCATTCATAAATCATCAATTATTTTGAGGCCGTGTGCTCGCTGTGGCGCTGCGACAACTTGACCGCCTTGCCGGTCCGCTCCCGGAGGAAGTACAGCTTGGCCCGGCGGACCTTGCCGCTGCGGGTCGGCACGATGTTCAGCACATTGGGCGAATGGAGCGGAAAGATACGCTCCACGCCCTCGTTGCCGATGATCCGCCGAACGGTGAAGCTCTCGTTGATCCCCCGACCCTTGCGGGCGATGACCGTACCGGTGAAAATCTGCGTGCGGGTCTTGTCGCCTTCCTGGATCCGGCAGTGGACGTCCACTGTATCGCCCACCTCGAAATGCGGGATCTCCTTCTTCAGACTCTTGCTCTCAACGCTGTCCAGTAATTCGGTCTTCACGGTCAATCTCCCGAAGCTTATCTTTCACCAAGGCAGTAAAACCTGTATTTTAGCAACACGGCGGTGGAAGGCAAGCCCTTTTCGAGGATTTTCCACCCATGTGTGCGACTACGTTTTGTGGGGTCCGTGTCGTCCCTCCTGTCATCCCTTCGGCTACGCTCAGCGTGACAAACGTGGGCAGCTCCCCACGAAAGTTAGTCGCACACAGCGCCGCGGCCCTGCGACGGCGAATTCGAGCTCGGGATGGACACAGTAGCCGCCTGGACAAGGTGGACGCCGTGGACGGACTCCACTTACCTGCTTTGTTCTTTCAAAGCCCCCTGGACGGCTTCGACGAGCTCCCGCTGATCGTTCCCATCCAGGGTCTCCCCTTGCTCGAGGATGCGGATCTTGCCGTCGATTTCCGGGTCCTGCTCCCGCAATTGAGCGAGTGTCTCGTCCTGCTCGGCAATGTGCTGATCGAGATCGTCCAGATCATACTGCCAGCCCAGGATCCGCCCGAGCAGCGAAACGCCGGTCTTGATCGCCTGAAAGTCCTCGGAGTCCACGAGATAGAACGGCACTTCGACCCACAGTCCAACACCGGGCAAATGTCGATTCTTGGCCAGCCAGAGCAGATAGATGCTCGTAGGCGGCGGCCCCTGCCAGGCTAATCCGGCCGGCACCAGCCGCCGCAGCTCGCGCTGCAGTGCCGGATCATTGGATACCAGGAACGCCCGGCGCATCGCCGTGTGCGGGATCATGGACGCGATGCCATTGACCGTGTACAGCGCCTCGGCCCCGTTATGCTGCTCGGCCAGATCCAGCACCCCGTTGAGAAACTCGTACTTGCGGGATTGCGGCTCATCCGACCGGAGAATCACGACGTTATTCCGCTCGTTGCACAAGAGCCGGCTCTGTGCAAACTCGGCCACATCGTCATCGACCGCCACGCCGCCGACCGGGAAGAAGCCCACCGGCCTGATCTGGCCGAAAGAGCTGGTGCCGGGCGTGTCCGCCAGGAAGTCGGCCACGCCCCGGCTGACCGCGCCGATATCCTTCGTCCAACCGACGATGAGCGAGGGCCTCTCCAAGTGAGGCCGCGACGTAAAATGAAACATCTCAAGGTTCATGTCCGACCTCGCCTCTAAAGAGTTCATCAAGATGGTCCAGGATTTCCTGCTTCTCCCCTTCCGTGATCGGTCCAAGATCGACATAATGCGGACGCCGGAGGCTGTCCATCTCCTCGCGCACCTGCTCCGGCAACTCTTCCGCGCCGGCCAGCGTCTCCAGGATTTGATCGATATTCGCCTCCACCCGGGCAGCCGACTCCTGCAATTCGCTCAGGTCGAGCGGAATATCCAGGAGGCTGCCCAGCACCTCAAGCACGGAAATGGAGGCCTTCGGGTACGGCCAGGGAGCCCCCTGCAGGTAGTACGGCACCTCGCCGAGCAGGCAGACGGCCTCGATGCCCCGGCTCTTGGCCACTCCCAAGAGCAGCCCGTTCAGGCCGGTGATGGATCCGTTCCCATCGGCACTGTCCAGCTCCGACATCAGGACGGTGTTGCCGTACCTGCGAATTTCCGGAATCAGCCGGCGGCTGTTCGGCACCGCCCAGACCCGCGGCTTGGTGGTATGATGGATCGTCGCCACGCTCGCGCCCGACGTATATATCCGCCGACAGCCCAGTTTCTCCGCCACATCCAGTACTTCTTCGGCCATCTCGTACGCCTTTTCCGCCTCCTCCGGCTGCCGCTCGCCGACCAGGAATACGATATCTCTGTCCTGGCGGCGGCGGCTGAAGAACCGGGTGGCCGGAAACCGCAGGTCCTCGATCAGCCCGTTGGCAATCACCACGTGGGTCGGATCGAAATAGCCGTACGGCTCGATCCGCCCGAATTCCTCGGCCCGCATGAGGCGACGCATCGTATTGATCGCCGCCAGACCGACGTTGGCGATGCCGGACCAGCCGCACAGCATGATCGGCCGTTTCAACTCAGGTTCTCGAAAGAGCTTCGCGCTCATGTTCCCTTCTCTCAGTCTACCGACCATACTCTCAAATATCGGATTCATAAGTTAATAATGGCCGGGAGAGCAAATGGTTCGTATCTCCGAGCGCGTCGGTGCATCCACCGTCCCCGCACCCATAGGGAAAAGCCGCACGCCAGCCGTCCGGCCTCCGTCGTCGGGACCAGACGAGAGGGGTTGCGGCCTTACCGAGACGTTGGGTGATGGAGTCGACGCTCGCATGGGCAGGTCGTTGCCTACGCTTGAGTAAGGATTATGAGCAATTGCCGCCAAGCAGTAAGAGTATGACCGTGACGGCGCCAATCAACCTGATGACCCGCGGGTCGGCCCGGACTGGATGATGTCACGGCTTTTCGCATATCCTCTCGGGAAGAGCGCAACGATCGCGACGATGCCGGCCGGGCCATCGGAAGGCTCTCACACCGCCGCTGGCTGCGCGAGGGGCGGCGCAGCGACTTCCTTCCGCTTCGTCGCGGCTTCTTCAGAGTGCTGTATCAGCTCGTTGTAGAGCCAGGCAAAGGACAGGCCGCCGCAGAAGGCGTCGCAGAAGCCCCAGACCAGACCGATGACACTGCCGGCCGGTGAGATCGTGTAGCCCCGATAGAGCTTGCTCAAACCGGTGGGCTTTCGCGAGGGGCCTTCGAACGCCATGACCCACCACGTCAGGGAAAAGAGTCCTGCCCCCCACAGAATGCCGCACGTCAGCCCGAATGCCTTGGGATCAAGTTTCATGTGGTTGTGCCCCCTTTCTCGTTCCATCGAGTTCGCGCTTGCCTGGCGGTCGTGAGGCGCTTCCTTTCGGGCCTTTCCGGCATCCGCCGGACCCGTCGTGCCCCCGGCCGTTATCATTCAGGGTACGCACGTCGATCCGCGCGGTTCTCCCAACGCGACTGCAATATTTCCGCGGTGGGAGCGACTGAACCCCAGAAGAACGTACCCGGGCAGCATGTGCAAGCTGCTTCAGGGTCATTGACCTTAGTTGGGAGAACCAGACATGAAGAAGCCCTTGCTGCACCTGATCCTCTGTACCGCCCTCCTCCTGCCTCATGCCGCACGCGCCCCAGGCGCTACCGCAACTGGGACTTACGACAAAACGATCGAGAAGTATGTCCAATTCCTCAAACAGCAGAAACAGACACCCGTGGACTACATCGTGGGCTTGTTCCAGACCTACGATCTTGTCGTGCTGTGCGAGCGGTCCCATCCGGAAGTCACCCAGTACGACATGATCTGCGAGCTGGCCGCCGACCAGCGGTTCCAGCAGCAGGCCGGACACATCTTCATGGAAAACGGCAGCCCCACCCTGCGGCCCGCCGTCGAGTCGTTTCTGACCGACGACACCTTGAGCGAGCCGCAGGCGCAGGAGAAACTGCGCCACATCTTCCGGGACTTCAATTGGGATGGCGCCTCGAACAGAACCAACATATACAACTTCCTTCAAAAGGTCCGCGGCCTCAACCGGTCTTTGCCGAAGGACCTGCGGGTGCACATCTATCCTTGTGACCTGGCTTTCGATTGGGCGGGCGCGACGAAGGAGTCTTACAGCGCGATGTGCAAGCAGTTGGGCCGGCGCGACCAGATCATGGCGAACAACGTCGCGGACAAGTTCAACGAAATCCGCCGGTCCGCCGGCCGGAACAAGGCCCTGGTAATCATGAACTACCGCCATGCCTTCCCCCATATCCCCCTGCGACAGGGCGGCCGCAGCCAGACCGTCGAGAACGTGGCGGGCTTTCTCATGACGTTCTACCCGGGGAAAGTGGCCAACGTGATGCTCAATAACGTCCGCATCATGCCGGGCTCCACCGATGACCAGATCGCTATTTCCGCCCTCCAGGACGGCAAGTGGGATGCGGCATTCGCCACGCTGGGCTATCCGGCCCTCGGATTCGACTTCAAGGGCTCACCCTTCGGGGCCGATGAGTTCGACTATTTCGCCGTGCCCTTGCCCATCGGCGCAAGTACCAGGAGGTCTTCACCGGCTACGTCTTCTACAAGCCGCTGGACGAGCACCGGATGACATTCGCCATTCCGGGATTGCTCGATGCCTCCTGCGCCGGCGAGATGCTCAAGCGCTCCCAAATCAAGGGCGAGAATCGCTCCGCCGCAGAGATCGCCAAAGAAATCGAGCAGTCCCAGACCGTGCGCACCTGTGGCTATGAGGACAAGCAAATGTTCCCCAGATCCGAATACGTCCAGAAGATCCAGCAATGGCTGCCCGCCGGTCGCTGAGGGGACGAGGCGTTTGCTTTTCGCAGGGAATCTGTTATCCTGTGCCGGATCCGAAACACCGTCGCGTGGCAGCGTCTGCCAGGCACACGTTCCTCTGTCGACGGGCAGGCTGATGGAGAGCAGGATGCTCGCAACAGAGGACCTACGCTTCACGTATCTGGGAGCGAAGTGCGAGCAAAACGCGGCAACATGTCACTGCGAGCGAAGCGGCGGCCATCTCGAGGCCGCAGGCCGCAACTGAGAACTGACGATTGGCAACCGTGAACTGAGGAAGATGTAGCCCAGCCGCCCCCGGCTGGGGGACGATGGACCCTGCGCAGTGTGGTTCTCCCCTTCCCTCCTCGAATGATCCCATCCTCGAAAATGGACCGCGTACCTTCAATTCTCCCCCCAAATGGATAGGAGGATCCGAGGATCACTGGACATGCCCGGCGGAAAAGAGCGTTCCCGTTCATAAGAATTCCCCGGGGCCCCTTTACCATAACCGAGAAGAACTGCTACTGCCACACGTAGAACGGGAGAAGGATGCTTAGTCCGTCCAATTGCTCTAACCTCATATCTCAAAGACGGTTACAGGGACTTTGAGCTGATTGCTGTAAATACTGGGGATTATGGCACGCGGTTTGCCGGGTTCCTATTCTAACAGGTTGTAGGAGTCACCCTGTTCGTCCTGAATTGGATTCGTAAGGAGGTCGGGCCCATCGCGATAATGCCGGCGCGATTTCGCTCAGCCTGTTGATGAATTTCGTGCCACTGCCAACACAGACGGAGATCTGGGCACGGATTTGCCGTAACGAAACATAAGGTAGGGGAGTAGACAATGAAGAAGCAAACAAACTGTATCCTTGGCCTGGTGCTGGCTCTCGCCATCTTGTTGGTGGGTACTTCGAGCGGATTCGCTCAAGGGCCATCTGCCAATGTCCCACCTGAGTCTTGTGTGATTTGTCACAGCAAAGCCGGCGCCGCTCATCAGGAGTCCTATGACGATTTGTATCAGGATGATGTCATCAAGGTGACGGATCTCGCTTACTCCTTTACTGCCAATCCAGATACCACCAAGATCACGTTCAAGATGACCAGGAATGGCGCTCCTTTCGATGCCCGGGACGCCGATGCGCTGAATATCAACTTTGTACCTTACACGGGCACCAGTTTCGAGGCCGCTGTGAGACTGGCCCTGAAAGGGACTCTCACCTATGATGGCGCTGGTGGCATCACGAGTATTCTCGTCGAGAAAGTGCCCACCGCCTCTGGTTTTATTGATTACTCCGATGTCAGTAAAGTGCCTGGCCTCATCGTAGTGTATGGCAGGGATGAAACGATCGGCACCATACCTGGCAGTCGCGTCACTCAAAACAGATACTCGTTTGCGGCTTTGCTGAAGACGGGAGCTGGGGTGGATTACGTTTCGGCCGCCAATAATGCCGGCTGCGTAAAATGCCACACGGATCCCTACCTCAAGCATGGTTACATCTATGCCCAGGTGAATCATGATGCCAAGACTGACTTCTACACCTGCAAGGCCTGCCACCTGGACAACGGTGCAGGCGGCCACTTCGAATGGCAGCTCCTGGTCGATGATCCGGCGCTGGCGGCCGCGTATCTCGCCGGCGAAGTTAAATTGACGCCGGAGCAGCAAGCCCAGTACGGCTACAAGACGTCGCTGATGAATGACGTGCATATGTCGCATGCCATGGAATTCCCCTATCCTCAGTCCATGGCCAACTGCGTCACCTGCCACGAAGGCAAGCTGGATACCATCTTGGCGGATGCCAACTTCAAGGTGGCGACCTGCAAGAGCTGTCACCCCGTGACCGGTTCCAAGGAACATGGGACGGACCAGCTCGCCTTGAAGACCATCTTGCCCCCCGCGATCCATGAATCCATGGACTTGAATACGGTGGACTGCACGGAGTGCCATGGCAAGGGCAAGATGGCGGCAGGCTTCCGTCAGATCCACACCGGTTATAACAAGGCGATCTACACCGCCGAGGGGCTGAGGTATTCGAAAGCCATTACCGTCACCATTGACAGTGCCGCCTTCGCCGGCAACAAGCTCAACGTCAAATTCAGCGCGGCTAAGTCCCCGGATCTTGCCGGGCTCGATGTGGCGACCATCACACCCACCGTGCTGGTCGGATTGTATGGCTATGACACGAAGGACTATATCATCGGCCCGCACGAGAGACTTACCGACGACAACGGCGATGGCAAAATCGACAGCAAGGATGCGAGAGCCCTGGAATCTGTCGTAGGCACAGCGCATCCGCGTATGACGACGGTGTCGGCGGCCGACGGCCAGTGGGAAGTCACGGTAGACCTGTCGGCGTGGGCGGATCTGATCGCCGCCAAGACCGTCAAGAGAGTGGAAATTGCCGTGATGCCGGCTCTGAAAGATGCGGCTGGTGTTACCCTGGCGCTCAATGCTCCTTCGCGGACCTTTGACCTGGCGGCCAATGCATTTGCCGACAAGTTCTACAGCCCCATCGTGAAGGTGGCGGAGGGCTGCGAGAACTGCCATGATGCGCTGGCCACCACCTTCCATTCGGCGGATCGAGGCGGGAATATCGTGGTCTGCCGGCTGTGTCACATCACGAAGACTGGCGGTTCTCATCTGGAAATGCAGTCGCGGTCGATTGACTCCTATGTCCATGCCATCCACTCGTTCCAGGCATTCGACATCGGCGATGTGAATTTCGCCGATCCGGTGGCCGCCATGCACTATGAGCATCACATCGAGTTCCCGTATCCCGCGCATGGCATTACCAACTGTGAGTCCTGCCACGTGAAAGGCACCAATGAGGTGCCGGATCAGTCCAAGTCGCTGCCCGGCCTGTTGTCCGCTTCCGATTCCCTGAAGGGCTGGGACAGAAACATTGGCGACGTGCCGGCGTATATCACCGGGCCTGCTTCCAGAGCCTGTGGTGGCTGTCACCGGGCGAGATTGATCAACGAAGATGAAGCGGGTGAACTGGTATCCTTTAACCAGCATACGAAGCAGGGTGGTTATCTTATCGAGGCGCCTGCCGACAGTCAGCAGACCCAAAGCCTTCTCACGACGGTAATCGACTAGCATCATGGCGCTCTTCAAGTAAGGGAGGATTGTCACGTGGGCTTCGGCTTACCTCGGTCGAAGCGCTGCCGTAAGCTGCTTGGCATTGAGAACCTGGATAAGCAGTAAAACTGGGACCGCCTCAAAGGCGGTCCCAGTCTTATTTGGCGAGGAGACCGCGGGCACGAGGGTCCTGGCCCCATCGTCCTGTTTCGCGTCTGCGTGTTCACTCGGGATTCATTCGTCGAGTCCGCCGGCCGCGGGCCGCAACCTACAACCACATTAGCCGAAAGGAATGGACCGCGTACCCTAATTCTCCCCTGAAGATAGACGCTGTCCTTGTCAGTTCCGTCGATGGGAGCCTTGAATCGTGCCCGAATTCGCCTGCGGCGAGCGGTGGTGAGCTCTGTAGGTCCGGGCCGCATCTCGTATCACCTGGAGCGAAGAGTGGAGGAATAGTGCCGCGATACCCAATCCGATCAGAAGATCGGGCCCTTGAGAACGGGTGAGCCATATGCCGCCGGCCGCCACCAGAACGGACGTATTGGCGATGATATCATTACGCGAGCACAACCAGACCGAACGCATATTCACATCCTCGGCTCGGTGCCGCCACAGCAGGATCAGGCAAACCGAATTCGCCGCCAGCGCCAACAAACCGATCAAGCCGACGGCCTCCACGTGCGGCACCTGCGGATGAAGAAGCTTGTAGCCGGCATGTCCGAGCACGAAAAAGCCGAAGGCCCCCATGATTCCGCCTTTCAGCAAGGCCGCGCCCGCTTTCCAGGCGTCGTTGCGGGCGACCACGTACAGGCTGAATCCATACGCCAGGGCATCGCCCAGCATGTCCAGAGAATCGGCCAGCAGGGCCGTAGACCCGGCGAGCAGGCCCACTGTAACCTCAATCGCGAACATTGCGATGTTGATTCCCAGCACAGCCCGGAGGGTCGAGCGCTGCCCTTGCCTGAGCTTGTCAATCTCGCATGCAGCGTTCGTGCAGCAATCGGCCATGATCCCATCTTCTCCACGGCATACAACCTTGGAACCACTCCCCATACGAGAGTACTACGTGTGGCAAGGCCGCGCAGTTTCCGATGGATCAGTGCCAGAGATGGCCAGAGATGCGGTCACCAGAGAGAGAAGACAAGATTTCAACGCGTAGTGGCACAAATCAGACCAGTGCGAGCGCAGCGCGGCAACCTCAAGGCCGCAGGCCGCAACGGAGAACCGACAACTGGGAACCGGGAACTGGCCACCGTGAACTGAGAAAGACGTAGCCCAGCCGCCGGGCGGCTGGGGAACGATGGCCCCGGCAAAGCCCGAAGGGCGAAAAACAACAGCCCAGCCATTCACGGCTGGGAAACCGGGACAAGGAACAAACCAGTCCCGCCCGGGACGGAAGAACACCTCTCCGGGCCCACCACATGTCCCTGAAACGGCTTAATTGCTGATTTGACGGGCTGGCCCTGCGAAGCCTATTCCTTACATGCCTCACGCCATATTCTTACAACAACACGGCACGTGCGACACTATATCCTTTGGTAATTGAGAAAGGCCACCCCGATGGCGGGTGAGAACACCAGTGACGTTGAATCGGAAGGCACGGACGTGACCAAGTTTAGACGAGTCTGGATTTGTGTCGTGACAATGTTGACGATCGCCTGCCTCACAGCCGGATGCAATACGATAAGGGGCGCCGGCGAGGACCTTGAGGCTGGAGGTGAAGCCCTCCAGAGGGCCGCCGATTAGCACGGCGGCGGCCGACCAGGCCGAAGCTGAGCCACGGATACCTGATAGGAAAGGATGCGACAATGAGTTTGCTAGGATGGGCTCTTATTTTTCTCGTGGTGGCACTGATCGCCGCCCTCTTCGGATTCGGCGGGATCGCGAACACCTCCGCAGACATCGCTAAGACACTCTTCTTCATCTTTGTAGTTATCTTCCTGGTGCTCTTGGTGACGAACTTCCTCGCGGCCGCGGCGTGAGGTGCCCGACGGTTCGGATAAGCCGGTAGGACAACGAAAGGAACGTTATGACCACGCAACTCGAGAAAGACGTGGAATCGCTCAAGAAAGATATTGAGAGATTCCGCTCGGATTTGAGCAGGACCCTATCCGACGTTGGCAACCTCAGCCATGATAAGGTCCTGGAGACCAAAGACCGACTCAAAAGCGCCATGGAAGGATTCGAGGGAATGGCTCTCCAACAAGCCGGACACGCTCATGAAGTGATTCACGACCAGGGTGAGCAGGCAATCCAGGCATTTCGCGAAGGGGTCGTCCACCGCCCCTTTACCTCCGTGGCGATCTCCTTCACGGCGGGGCTCATGGCGGCCCTGCTCCTCGAAAGACACAGGGAATGAGCGCCGTGAAGGACATCCTCTTGATCGCGAAGGATGTGGGCCGGATTGCCGCAGACCTGGTCAAGATACAAGCCGGTCAGGTCGCCCAGGCCCACAAGCAAGTGATGGTCCGCGTGCTGACCCCGGTGTTCGTCCTGCTGGCCTCGTTGCTGTTGGCCGTCGGCGCATTGGGCATGATTGTGTGGGGCATATACCTGCAAATGTCTCTCGTTGCCGGAGCGGTGATTTCGGCACTGGTATTGGGGGCGTTCCTCTTTTGCGGCGCGGCGATTCTCTTCCTGATCGCGCGGGGGATGTTGAAAGATTAGGGTGCCCGTGGGGGGCGGAAGGAGCAAGTCCTATGGCAGAGGCGCTGCCGAACATGCAGACTCGCGTCATGGAGACAGGCAATGAGGAGATTACCGCGCTGGAATCTTTTGAATTCTGGGACACCATACTCAATGCGGAATCGAGACAAGTGTCGCGGTAGGGACCGCCCTTGCGGGCGGCCCCCGCACAGATCCGTACGTGAGGCACTACCTCATACGGCTCTTACCTCGGGTTCGTGACGATTCGCCGCTGACGCGACTTCTCGTACGGCCCGCCGTCTACAGCCACGCTCGCGCGGCTCTGAGTCCGATGCGTGCCCAACGGGCAGGTCGTTCCCCTTGGTCGGCTCCCTTCCCTCCACAGGCTCCGCCGCCGATGGGTCGGCTTTGTTCGCCTGCTTCTGCGGTACTATGGAGCCGTCCGGCTCCCCGAAGACGTGCACGCCCGACGTGCGGCCAAGGGCCTTCTCGGATCGTTCCGCCACGCCCTCCGCAGAAAGAGCGTTCGGCGTGTCGGAAGTCTTCGGGGTCTCCCGGTTTCCGTGCAGAGAGTTTCCACGCAGGCGCAGGGTCTCAGACTCCGTGGCGTTCCGCGACGGCTCGCAGGTAACGTCGTCTGGGATGTGGCCTTCCCCCTCACCATACAGGGTCGGCACGCCAAAAGAGGTGATTTCGGAGCTCGATGGCTGGCCTGCGTGTGCCCCTGTCAACGCTTCACCCACGTGGTTACCCACATTGGCGCAGGACTCGGGGTCAAGATGGTTTGCTATCCCTTTCTTGTGCGGCTTTTGCATCCGCGACTCTCTGCCGGCTTTGACCGGTGCTTTCATGGTGTCCCCTGATTCCCCCGTTCTCGGGGACTGAGGCCACACGACCTCGTTAAGGTGACTGGAGCCGGCCCGTATGAAGATTCCTGGCACCCCGAACCGGGTGATGCCGAATAGATGTGTCGAATTCCCGCGAAACAATCCCGCGACCGTCTTGACAACGGCCTGCTCATAGATGTCCCCGGAATTCCCAAGAGAAGAGGCGGTTCAGGGTGCGGGAATGGCGGGACCTTTCCACGCACAGGGAGCCGCTGAGTCGGACGCGTCGGTCCGCCTGGGAGTAAGATCACACGTGCCCGGAACCAGAAGAATCCGGGCACAAGCGGATGGGGCCGCAAGCAAGAAGGCGAAGCCCTCAATCGGACTCCTTCCGTAGGAATCCGCCGATGGGCCGTCCTCCAAAGGGTCCGGCCCATGAACCGCCTCCGGACAACGTCGCAAGTGCACGCGACGTGGTTGGGATGCTGGACCGGCGGCCGGTACGTGCGGACCGTTCACGCCCCTGAACCGCCCTTGTGCGCAGGTTTGCGGGCGTGGCGTGGAAGTGTGAGGGAACTATCGTTCGGTGCGAAGCAAGGAGGACAAAGGGGGCAGCCTTTGGATATTCCTCTCCTCCTTTTTACGCCCCCAAATTGAGTAGGGAATCGGGGGACAGCATACTCAGTTCGGATGCCAAAATGAGTAAGGCGTCCCCAAAATTCAGAATGGGCCGGGCAATGCAAGCCGCATCCCGGGCCACGGACAGCGAGGCGTGGGGAAAGGCCGGGCGGTTTCATACCTCGACGTTGTCGGCGACCTCGGCGCCGGCCGGATGGCTTTCGTCCGCGAGGAACTCCAGCAACTCCCCCGGCGTGCACCGCAAGACCCGGCACAGAGCCTCGAGAGTCGAGAAGCGGATGGCGCGGGCTTTGTTCGTCTTCAGGATGGACAGGTTGTTCATCGCGATGCCCGTCTGCTCCGCCAGGTCCTTGAGCTTCATATCCCGATCCAGGAGCAGATGGCCCAGTCGTACGCGAATCATAATGCACGCCCCCTAAACCAACGTCTTGGATTCCCGGACAATCGGGACGACCTTACGCAGCACAATGGCGAGGCCCACCCAGATCAGCCCATGGACCACGCCGGACGCGACGAGAAGCGCCAGACCCAGGAGATCCATTCCGGATGCCCCCTCCACGCGCACAGCTTGCGGGGCCGCGCGGACGAATACGGCGAGAGAGTACAGAACGTAGGCGTAGATGACTTTGTCGCCATGGCGCAGGATCCATTTCGGCTCGCCTTGCTCCGCCAATAGATAGGATATGAACTCGGCGAGGATCAGCGCCACAAAGCCATAGAACAGCAGCGCTGGGACCTTGCTGAGGAATTCGCTGCGCGACGATGGCGCGTTGGAGCCCTCAGACATCGTGATACTGAAGACGACCATGACGGCCACCAGCACGCCGGTCCCGAGCAGAAGCAACAGCCCGCAAAAACGGGCTACCTGCGCACAGAGCCTCAGCAGCCACCGGTTTTCGGCAATAAACCTGGATCTCATGTTGAACTCTCCCAATGCCAGACTCGTGTTCTCGTCGGTGAAAATACGAATATCACTATTATTTTAACGATTGTCATTGAATTGTAAATGATAAATTTGCATCTTATTGGTTTTTTCTTGCCCTTCTCCAAGTCTACGCGGCTGGTTTGGAGTTCCGCCTTCAGGCGAAACTCCGAACGTTGAATCATGGCCGCGTCGCGGGAATCCCCGGCGCCGGCTGGGGAACGATTGGCCTTGCCGGGCCCGGGACACGGCGGTATCCTGGAAGAGCACTTGGAATGGACGGGATAGACGAGGTGGACGGTCGTGGACGCGCGGGACCGCAAGGGCGCTTCGCGGGGTCAGGCACTACGTTAAGCTTTAACGGCGATTTGGCCTATCGAGTGTCGCTGGTCTCTCAACGCCGTCCGTTGGCATGGTTCCTGTTCCTCAGTCATGAGTCGCCGGGCGGTTGTCTCTCGCCCTGGGGTTTCCTCTTGTCCCGATTCCGGCCTTCAAACATCACACCTATCCCATCTATTGGCCCCAAGCGGTAGATCTCCCCCGCACGGCCGCCTCGGGCGTGCCCGGCGTGAGCTCTCCTGCCGAGCCGCGCACCGGCTTCTTTGTCCTCTCCGACCTTCCCTTGCCATCTGGAGAGGCTTGGATAGAAAGGTCAGCGTTTATTCATAAACGCTGACCTTCTTTACCAGGGGATCCGTGATGGGGCATCCGTGACTTTCTCCAGCCGGTGGCGAAAACCTTGGCGGCTGGTGAGTCATATGACAAGGTATGAAGGCCGCCTGCCCCATAGTCATGAGGATTCACCGATCCGTTCGCCAGGGATGAATCCCTGATCTATTCTCTTTCGCCCTCCGGGCTGGGCGGGTCCAGCGGCAAGAATTTCTGCGGGATTCCGGCTTTTGGCGTCAACAGGCGGGCGTCGAGAAACGTCTTTATATGGTGAAATGCTCTCATCATAGAGACATCGAAACGGCAGCGACAATCCCCAGTCGCTCGCAGGAGTTTCAAGGTTGAAGTTGCAAGTGCCAAGCAGGAGAAGCCGATGGCCGAGTCTTCCTACTTCAGACTTCACACTTCACCCTTTCGGTGAACGCCTGCCCTGCGGCCTGCCACCTCCAGCCTTTCGCGGGGACCGATTGTGCGAAACAAAGCCAATTCCGGGCCGACAGGCCAGGGCTTGGGAGACAGGGGCCGCGGGCTCTTGTACAAACAAACCCAATTTGCACCCCAGCGCCGTGAGGGGCAAGTCCTTTATGGACAATGAGTTATGGTTAATAAAACATGCACCGGCCTTCCGCGAAACAAAGCCAATTCCCGGTGGGGCCGGGTGGGTCAGGACCTGGAGGACGTGGGGGGTGGGGGTTGTCGCGCAAAACAAAGCCAATCCCGGCGGGGCCGGGTGGGACAAGGGGCCCGGGGGACGCGGCACGTGGCACGTGTACAAACAAAGCCAATTCGGGCAGGCAGGATTTCCCACCATTCCACTATTCCATCCTTCCAACATTCTCCTCCTACGCCCGGTGTACAAACAAAGCCAATTCTGCTATCTTGGGCCCGTTACGGAACGCCTGTCCTGCGATAGATCGGTTCTTGCATAGGAGGCCAACATGACTGTGTCGCGCGTTATCCTCGTCGCAACCATCGCACTGTTGCTTCGTGACCCTGGCGGACGGAGCAGCGACCGTCCGAACCGTGCCGGTCCCGCCCACGATCCGTCACGAACGACTTCTACGTGAGCAACGCCAAGCCGCTGGCGCCGAGTCCGCTGCTCAAGCTGCCCATCGGGGCAATCAAGCCGGAAGGCTGGCTGCGGCGGCAGCTCGAATTGCAGGCGGAGGGCTTCTCCGGCCGCCTGACGGACATCAGCAAGTTCCTCCAGAAGGACGGCAACGCCTGGCTCGCGGCGGATGGCCAGGGCCACAGCCCGTGGGAGGAGATGCCCTACTGGCTCAAAGGCTTCGGCGATATGGGCTATGTCCTCGGCGACCAGCGGATCATCGACGAGGCCAAAGTCTGGATCGAGGCGATCCTCAAGCAGCCGCCAGCCGGATGGCTGGTTCGGGCCGGTCGCCAACAAGGCCGGCACGCGCGAGACGAAAAAGGCGCCGGACCTGTGGCCCAACATGGTCGCGCTCAATGCCTTGCAGTCCTATTATGAGTACACCGGCGATTCGCGCGTCCTGGAGCTGATGCAGGAGTACTTCAAGTGGGAACTGACCGTGCCCGACGACAAGTTCCTGGTCCCCTTCTGGCAGCAGCAGCGGGCCAGTGACAACATGTCCAGCGTATACTGGCTCTACAACCGGACCGGCCAGGAGTACCTGCTGCAACTCGCCCAGCGGATCCAAAAGAGCATGGCGGACTGGACCGAGACCGTCCCCAGTTGGCACAACGTCAACATCGCCCAGTGTTTCCGCGCCCCGCCGTCTTTTACCAGCAGGCGCGCGACCCGTACTTCCTGCAGGCCACCGAGCGGAACTACAACATGATCTGGGGCGTCTACGGCCAGGTCCCCGGCGGCATGTTCGGCGGCGATGAGAACTGCCGCCGCGGCTATTACGGACCCGCGGCAAGGCATCGAGACCTGCGCCTCGGTCGAGTTCCTGCTCTCCTGCGAGATGCTGCTGAAGATCGCGGGCGACCTGACCTGGGCGGACCGCTGCGAGGACGTCGCCTTCAACACCTTCCCGCCCGCCCTGACGGCCGATCTCAAGGCCCTGCACTATATCGTCAGCCCGAACGTCTGCCAGCTCGACAGCGGGAACAAGGCCCCCGGCATCCAGAACAAGGGCGACATGCTCTCCTATGACCCGCACAGCTACCGCTGCTGCCAGCACAACGTCGCGCACGGCTGGCCGTACTTCGCCGAGCACCTGTGGATGGCCACGCCCGACAACGGCCTGGCGGCGGTCTTCTACGCCGCCTCCGAGGTCACGGCCAAGGTCGGCGAGGGGCAGCAGGTGACGCTCAAGAGCACGACGTTGTACCCCTTCGAGGACACGGTCAAATTCACGGTCAATACGGACAAGCTCGTCCAGTTCCCGCTGTATCTGCGCGTCCCCGGCTGGTGCGAAAAGCCGGCGCTGCGGATCAACGGCAAGAAAACGGTGGTCTACGCCGAGCCGCGCACCTTCCTCGTCATCGACCGCAAGTGGAGACCGGGCGACACCGTCGAGCTGACGCTGCCGATGGCGCTTGCGGCTGCGCTACTGGATTCGCAACGGCAACACGGTCTCGGTCGATCGAGGGCCCCTGACTTACGCGCTCAAGATCGGCGAGAAGTACGTCCGGCATGGTGGAACGGATGCGTGGCCCGCCTTCGAGGTCTATCCGACCAGCGCCTGGAACTACGGCCTGGTGATCGACGCCGAGAGGCCGCTCGATGGGCAATTCGAGGTCCGCCAGAAGAGCTGGCCCAAGGACGACCAGCCTTTCAAGGCCGAGGCCGCTCCTATCGAGATCAGAACCAAGGCCAGGAAGATCGAGAACTGGAAGCCGGACTCTCTCGGCCTGATCGGCGAGGTCCAGCCCAGCCCCATCCGGTCCACAGAATCCGTAGAGACCGTAACTCTGATCCCGATGGGTGCGGCCCGGCTTCGCATCTCGGCCTTCCCGTGGATCGGTGAAGGCCCGGCCGCCCACGAATGGCAACTGCCCCGTTAGAGCAGGACCAATCGAGAACCGAACCCGCTGCGGTGCCGTAGGAAACCGTAGATACGGTCTCTCTGGAGAAGGAAACGATTTTCATGAACGGCGAATCGTCACAACTGCCATGGAACGAATTGCAGCGAACGGATAGCGTAATCCCCTGGCCCGTGCTGCGGGCTTTCGCGGATGCGCTGGTAACGGACGGCCAACTCGCATCCAAGCTGTTCGGGGTCTACGACCGTGGCTACGACGAGAGTACGTGGCCACCTTCCTATGCGGATCTCTATGTGGCGGCCATCTTCGCCCTGGCGGCGCCCCGGCTCAACGAGGAACATCGGTGTCGAGATCGGATCGTTCCTCATCCGAAGATGGTGCAGGCCGGCCAGGATGATGCGGGTATCTCCCTGGAGGTCGTGCTGGCCGCCGCCGGCACGATGGGGCCGGTGATCCTGCCCGCGTCCTCGACGCTCTCGCCACGCGAGCAGAACACTCTCGGCGCGTGGTCCCACTTGTGGGGCTTGATGCCGCTCGTCGCGAAGAGCCAGGACGAGACCGTGCGCGACCGGGTGATTCGAACCTGTGTCGATCTGCTCGAGAAGGTCGAACGCGACGAGATCGGTCCTTCCGAGGGCACCAACGCGGCTCAGACCCTCGCTTTGCTCAAACGCACCGAGTACACGGATCTCCTGCAACGGCTGAGCGAAAAGCCCATGGAACAGTGGTGGCTCAGCGAGTACAAAGAGGCCCTGCAACTGCTCCGAGAAGGCCACCTCGACTACGAGCGTCTGCCGGAATTATGGGAGGAGCCGGTCGAGGAATGGCTGCCGCCGCGCTGCAAGATGATCAGGGATTGGTTCGACAAGAAGAACACGCCTGCGCGGCAAGCCGAGGAGAGTCCGGAGGCAGAGCGGGCACGAGACTTGGCCATCGGGTTTCTCCTCTCGCCGGTCGCCAGGACGTTGCCGGCCGGACTACGCGACGATGCGTACACGATTACTTACGGCCTGCTGTACAGCTCCCTGGCGCGACTTGAGCTGGAGCCCGGCGAGTGGGATGAATCGACGCTGCGGCAGCTTCTCCTGTTGATCATGCCCGAAAGGACTCCGGCGGATCGCGCCCTGCTGGAGAAGATCGCTCCGGTGACTGAGGCGCTGCTGTACTGGCTGGGATTCGAGGGCCTGCTGGACGACGCCGATTCGCTCATCGCGTCGGTCCGAGGCTTGAGCGAGTACATCGTCGCCATGGGGATGGACCCGCAGCGCTGGGGTCCGGCCAAGCGGGCCAGGATGCAAGCAAGGCCGGCGGACGTGAACGCTGTCGCAGACGAGATCGTCGAAGCGTCTCCCGTCGAACAGACCGCCGAGAGCCTGCCGCAAGAGCCGCCCGATGGCCCGGCGTCCAAGGCCGAGGTGCCGCCCCTGCCCATCTCCGAGTATTCGGCCAAGGTCGGCCGCAACGACCCCTGCCCCTGCGGCAGCGGCAAGAAGTACAAAAAATGCCACGGCCGCCCCGGCGCCGAGCAAATCTTGGACCGCTGAACGGAGCTGCCTCGATCCCGCGAATGCGTAATCCGCTACGAACGGCGGAGGTTCGCCCCCGTACCAAGACGATGGGTGAAGCTCAGGAGTATGAATTCACCTGAGCTCAGAAAGGGGGTTGTCAACTATGACTCGACAAGAAGTCTACAATGAGATTGAAGAAACGTTCGGACTCATTCCCACCATGTTCAGAGCACTTCCAGATTCCTCGCTGGAACTGGAATGGCAACTGTTCAAGCGCGTCCAGCTCGAGGAAAGTCCGATCCCCAACAAGTATCGTGAGCTGATCGGCCTGGCCATCGCCGGCGTCACCAAGTGCCGCTATTGCGCCTTCTATCACACCGAAGTGGCCAAGCTCTTCGGGGCCACGGAAGAGGAGATTGAAGACGCTCTGCACTTTGCCAAATCGAGCGCCGGCTGGAGCACGTACGTCAACGGCCTGCAGCTCGACTTCGACCAGTTCAAGGACGAGATCCAGCGGGCCTGCGAGCACGTCCGCTCCGCCCAGGCCGCGGCGCGGTAGCGGCAGCGTCCAGCGAAGCCCGCTGGTAGTGACGCCGTAACGCGTGATCTTGTTATGCTCTTACGAGCACACTACCAACCAGGCGTCGGTCTTGACGCCGCCGCCTGTTCTAAGCTTGCAAGCGCCGGACAGTTATTCGGTGACCTTGCCCGTGGCGGCCCACTCGGTGCCGCGGATGATGATCTTCTGGACGTTCGGGGTCATCAGGGCCTTGCGGTCATGGCCGTAGGCGTTGTGGACGACCCGGCCCTGGCCGTAATTCTTGACAAAGATGAGCGGCTCGGTCTTCTTGCTCCAGTCGGAGTCGGCCGTGATCAGGACGTGGATGTCCTCGTTGCCCTGGAGCTTGGCGTACAGCTCATCGTCGGTCGTGAAGTTGGTCACGCCCTTGGTAATTGGATGCTCTTTATCGACGATCTTGGATTCGAAGACGCTGCGGGGGCCGTGGCCGGAGGTGCCCATCACCCACTTGCGGCCGCACAGCTTGCCGAACTCCTCCCACTTCGGGAACGAGGCAGTGGCCAGGTGCTGGACGAAGAAGCCCTTGCCGCTCTTGACGTAGTTCAAGAGATTCTCCTGGGCCTGGGCGGGCAAGTCACGCTTCTCGGCGGCGTATTTGGCGGCGTAGATCGTGAAGACGATCACGTCATAGTCCTTCAAGGCCGTCGCCGATTCGAGGATCAGCGGGTCCTCGACGACCTTGACATCGAACTTGCCGGACCCGACGAGGATCTCGCGGGTGGTCTCGGAGATCTCGCGCCAGGGATGGGCCCCGACATCGTCGCCGGTGATCAGCAGAACCTTGATCTGGGCGGGCTTCTTCGGTGCGCTGGCCCCCATGCAGAACAGTACCGCCACGATCGCCACCAACGCCAGAACCTTCAACAAACGCTGCATGTCACTTCTCCTTCGAATCTACAGGTTACGATTTACCATTCACGACCGTCACGCGGGACAGGATATGGCGAGAGGCTGCCCGCGTCAACCCGGATGTTTTCCCTTGACGAAGAGGCCGGATTCCAATAGGGTGAGCCGACAACCTTGAGAGTGAAAGCCGAGAGGAAATGGCACAAGTTCCTGAGAATTCGAAAGAGATCGAGAAGTGGCTCAAGCTGACCCATGCCGATGAAGTCGGGCCGGTGACGTTTGGCAAACTGCTCAAACGCTTCGGGTCGGTCGATGCGGCCCTCGGCGCTTCGGTCAGCGGCCTGATGAGGGTCGAGGGAATCGGGGCTACGACCGCCGAGCGGATCGCGGCCAGCCGGGACAAGTTCGACAGTAGCGCGGAGCTGGAGCTGGCCGGCAAGCTGGGAGTCTGGATCGTTCACCTGGAGGACCCTCGCTATCCACCGGCGCTGAGGCAGATCTACGATCCGCCGCCGGTTCTATATGCCAAGGGAACACTCGACCGGGCGGACAATCTGGCGATCGGGATCGTGGGATGCCGCCGGTGTAGTCTCTACGGGCAGGAGCAATCGTCGCGACTGGCGCATCTGCTTGCCGCAGCCGGCTTTACCATCGTTTCCGGGATGGCCCGCGGAATCGACACCGCCGCCCACACGGGCGCGCTGGCCGCCGAAGGCCGGACGCTCGCCGTGCAGGGTTGCGGCCTGTCCCGGGTCTTTCCGCCGGAGAATGCCAAGCTCTTCGAGCTCATAAGTGCTTCCGGGGCCTGTATTTCCGAGCTGCCGCTGCGGGCCGAGCCGCTGGCGGAGAACTTCCCGCCCCGCAACCGCATCATCGCGGGCCTGTCGCTCGGGACTATCGTCGTCGAAGCGGGCCTGCGGTCCGGGGCTTTGATCACGGCCCAGGCAGCCTTGGAAAGCAACCGTGAGGTCATGGCCGTGCCGGGCAAGGTCGATTCACCGCTGAGCCAGGGCCCGCACCGGCTTATCAAGGAAGGGGCCAAGCTGATCGAGTCCGTTGAGGATGTCATGGAGGCGCTCGGCTACATCGGCGACCAGCTCAAGGACCACACAGCACTTACGGCAAAGGAAACCACGGAGAAGGTGGAGATGCCGCTGCTGGAGACAACCAAGTTCAACCTCAAAGGCCATGAGAAGACCATCTACGACGCCTTGAGCAAAGAACCTCTGCACATCGACCAGGTCATCGCGGATACGAGCCTGCCCGCCGGGGCCGTCAATGCCGGCGTCGTGTCCCTGCGCCTCAAGGGTCTGATCAAGCAACTACCGGGCAACCTCTTCACAAAACGCTAAGTCCCGGCTGCCGCGATACTTCCACGCAGACACGCTTTTCGTGTTATATAATAAATAGATGCAGGCTGTTGACAATCGGGCGGTGCAGGGCTATTATCAGACTTGATGACCTGTAACATAGCCCGTCGCACCGCTGCGCGTCGGGAAGTGCCTCAGATAACCTCAACCGCCGGGTCGATTCGCAGCAAGATGCTGCGACAGGGCAGGAGGAGACGTTCAGGTGGGGGCATTACGGACAGGGTGCTGCAACTACAAGCCGCGGGGGCTCGCCATAAGTCTTTTCACAGCAAGACCTTGTACCTGTCCTGCGCAACCACCGGGACTCGGCAGAACCGCCGCATTCACCCTGATCGAGTTGCTGGTCGTGATCTCGATCATCGCCCTTTTGATGGCGATTCTCATGCCCGCCCTGCAGCGCGTTCGCAAGCAGGCCTGGGCGGTGACGTGCCGGTCGAATCTCAAGCAGATGGGTCTGACCTTCTCCATGTACTGCGAAGACCACAATGGCTACTTCCACCAGGAGGATGGCGGCGACCCCCAGGACAGTTGGGTCCCGGCGATGCGGCCCTATTACAGTCACGAGCCCAAGATTCGCGCCTGTCCGGCCACGACAAAGTTCTACAGCGACGGCGTGACCGGCCCCTTCGTGGGCTGGGGCGTCTACGGCGAGGGCACCCTTCTGAGCGTCCCCGGGTTCGCGGTGCGCGGCGACTACGGCGGCTTCGGTCTGAATGCCTGGGTCGCCAACGATACCGGCGGCATGCACGCAGAGAAGAACTGGCGAACGATCCACATCCAGGGCGGTTTTCAGGTGCCCGTGTTCGTGGATTGCCAATGGGTGGACGGTCTGCCCGAGCCCTATGACAACCCGCCCGACTTCGATGGACAATGCCCCTGGCAGTGGTACGGCAACGCGATGCGAAGCTTCTGCATCAACCGCCACAATGGCTTCGTCAATGGCGTTTTCATGGACGTGTCCGTGCGGCCCATCGGCCTGAAAGAGCTGTGGGAGCTGCACTGGCACAAGCGGTGGTCCAAGGATCGCCCGGCGGCGGCCACACCCGTTTGGCCGGAGTGGATGCGCAGTTTCAGGGACTATGCACCGTAATCCGCGCCGGCCCTGGCATTGATGCTATCCGGCTCGTCGGCCGGAGATGGTGGAGATGATGGATGGAATCGTACCCAAAGAGGGTTCCTTCTTTGTAGGGAGGTCGATCATGGGAAAGGCGGCAGTTCTTGTGTGGTTCGCTCTGGTGTTGTGTATCGGTGCGCCCGTAGCGCACGGCCAGACCCTGTGGGGCTATTACCCCATCAACGAGAACGATTTCAAAGACTATTCCGGCAACGGCCATCACGGCACGCCCGTCGACGGCGCGGTGACGGTGGCCGACCCGGAGCGGGGCTGGGTTGTCTCATTCAATAAGGAGCCCGCCAAGCCCAGCCGGGTCAACTGCGGCACCAACGACCCCTCTGCCGGCGGGCAACTGACCGTCTCCGCCTGGGTCTATTGGCGGGGGATCAACGGGAACTGGCAGGGAATGGCCGGTAAGAGCTTCAGCTTTGACGATCGGCGCTGGATCTTCCAGCTTCGCGACGCCGACGGCTTCATTCAGTGGGGCGGCCCGGATAACGCCAACCTCCACCTCTTCTCCACGGCCGCTCCGACCGCGGATGAGTGGCAGCACGTGGTCGGCACCTGCGATGGAACGACCTCGCGGGTCTACATCAATAGCAAGGTGGTCGGCGAAGGCCCCGGCCACTTCGTCCCCGCCGCCGCCGGCGCCAATGTGGTGCTTGGCTTCGGTGAGGACCGCAGTGACTACGATGAATCCTTCAACGGCTTGATGGATGAAATCCATATCCTGACCCGGGGCCTGACGGCCGACCAGGTCCAGGACATCGCCAAAGGGATAGTGCCGGCGTTCACCAAGGCCCGCGAGCCCAATCCGGCCAACGGCGCCACCGGCGTGCAGATGCCGCTGTTTCGCTGGACCGCCGGCGACAACGCCAAATTCCACAACATCTATATGGGAGCCAGCGACCAACTGACGGAGGCGCAGCTTGTCGCGCCCGCAGTGTTCTGGCGATGTACTACCATCCGACGCCGCTGGAGCCGGGCAAGACCTACTACTGGCGCGTGGACGAGATCGAAGGAGACGGCGTGACGGTCCACCAGGGCGACGTATGGAGCTTTACGGTGCAAGCCCTGACGGCCTATGGTCCCTACCCGGCAGACGGCACCATTGACGCGCCCCTGTCCCCAACCTTGACGTGGTTGCCCGGCCAGGCGATTGTCAAGCACCAGGTGTACTTCGGCACCAGCCAGGATGCTGTCACCAAGGGCGACAAGAGCACGGACCGGGGGATCGTGACCGATCCGGCGTTCATCCCCGGCGATCTGCAGGAGGCCAGGCAGTACTACTGGCGAATCGACGAAACCGCGGCCGACGGCACGGTTCGCACGGGGCCGGTCTGGACCTTCAGGACCTTCGTGCAGGTCGATGACTTCGAGGAATACACCGACGAAGAAGGCAGCCGCATCTATGAGACCTGGATCGACGGCTGGACCAACGGCACCGGCTCGCGGGTCGGGTACGTGCAGGCCCCGTTCGCCGAGCAGAAGATCGTGCACGGCGGCAAGCAGTCCATGCCGTTCGACTACAACAACATCAAGGCCCCCTACTACAGTGAGACCGAGCAGGATTTTCCGGCGGCCGAGGGCGGCGGCAACTATGACATCGATACGCTGGTCGTCTGGGTCCGGGGTCAGCCCACGAACAGCCCGGCGACGCTGTATGTCGCCCTGAAGGACACGCACGGCAAGGTGGGCGTAGTCAACCATCCGGACCCGGCCATCCTGACCCTGAGCAAGTGGACCGAGTGGCGGATCTTCATGCCTGACTTCATGGCCACCGGTGTCGACATCATGTCGGTCAAGAAGATCATGTTCGGCGTGGGCAACCGCCAGAAGCCCGCCGCCGGTGGCGCGGGACTGATCTGGCTCGACGATATTCACGCGATCAAAACGATAACCGTCGATCCGAGCCAGATACCTCCAGGAATGATGCCGGGCCAATGAGCCGAAACCGATTTCCGTGTACAATCGGTCACGTATTTGGCCGATAATCCGACAAATCGTCGCTTTTTCACCAACGTGTATGTAGGAGGACGACGCATGTGGCAGAAGGCAGTTTCTGGTGTGGCCGTCGTGCTGGTGCTGAGTATGGCCCAGATCACGATGGCAGGACAATTGGGGTATTGGGCGTTCGATGAAGGGTCCGGTACAACTGTCAAAGACAGCTCTGGCAAGGGCAATCCCGGCACCCTCATGGGCGGCGCGACCTGGGGCACCGGCAAGTTCGGCAAGGCCGTGCAGCTTGATGGCGTGGATGACTACGTGCAGGTTGCGCACAACGCCAACCTGTGCGTAACCAACGAGGTCACGATCTCCGTGTGGGTCTACGCGGAAAGGACGGACGGGCCGGCCGCCTCCGGCTACCAGGGGATCGTCGCCAAGGGCAACGCGCCCCGGTCGTACAGCCTCTACTCGACGGCCGCCGGCCCCCTGCACTTCAGCACGGGCCCCAGCGCCGCCTATATCGGGAGCACGAGCAGCACCCCGTTGCCGACCAAGCAGTGGGTCCACATCGCCGTGAAGGTCGAAGGCGGGGTGCACAAGTACTTCATCAATGGTGTGGCGGCCGGCACCGGCGGAACGGGAGTCGTCCTGCCCGGGACGACCGATACATCACCGCTCACCATTGGCCGGACGCAGGAAGGGGCCAACCGCTCCTTCCAGGGCCTGATCGACGACGTCCGCATTTACGATGTGGCGCTGACCGATCAGCAGATCAAGGACCTGTTCAACAACGCGCCTCCGGGCTGGCCCAAGGCCATCAATCCCACGCCCGCCGACGGCGCGCAGGGCGTGTCCACTCCGCTGTTTCAGTGGACGCCCGGTGACGGCGCCCTGTTCCACGACGTCTATCTCGGCACCACGCCGGAGCTGACGGCGGCCGAGAAGGTCGGCACGCACCAGCCGTTCGCGATGTACTATCACGTGACGGGCCTGCAAGCGGGCGCGAGCTATTACTGGCGGGTCGATGAGACTGCGGCCGATGGCACCGTCGCCGCGGGCGATGTATGGAGCTTCAAGGTGACACCCGCCACGGCCTGGATCCCCGCGCCGGCGGATGGCGCCGCGTACATAAAGACGAGCACTACTCTGGCCTGGACGCCCGGGCAGAATGCCCTCAATCACGATGTCTACGTTAGCGCGAACAAGGATGACGTCGTGAACGGAGCGGCCGGGGCCTTCAAGGGCAACCAAAAGACCGCGTCCCTGCAACTGGACGGCCTGACCGCCGACACCGCGTACTACTGGCGTGTGGACGAGGTTGGGATGACCGGCAACAAAGTGACAGGCGAGATTTGGAAGTTCACGACCCGGCCGGTCATCGCCAAGACCGACCCCACCCTCGTGGGCTGGTGGAAGCTGGAGAACGAAGGCGCCGGCGTGGCGGTGGATTATTCCGGCTACGATCGTGATGGAGCCCTGATGGGCAATCCGCAATGGGTGGACGGCTACCTCGCCGGCGCCCTCAAGTTCGATGGGAAGGTGGATTACGTCGAGACCAACTACACGGAGAACCTGGCGAAGTGGACGCTCTGCTGCTGGGTGACCAGTCCGGCGGCCCCCGCCTTGACGGCACCCACCGGGCCGGCCCACCGCGAGAAGAACTACCAGATCGACTGGAACCATACGAACGCCGTGTACCAGGGGGCCACCGCCATGTGTATCGGCGGAACCTGGTATGCCGCCAAGTTCGCCACGCTCTCCGGCAATACCTGGTACCACTTGACCGCGACCTTTGATGGCACGGCCCTCAAGGCGTACACCAACGGCGTGCTGAACACCAGCACGGCGGCGGCCGGCGTCACAGATGCCGAGGTCGGCACGCTGAAGTTCGGGCGGCACTCGACGGCGGCGCAGTTCTTCGCCGGCACGGTCGATGATGTCCGCGTCTACAACCGGGCCCTGACGGTGGATGAGATCAAGAAGGCCATGCAGGGCGATCCGCTCCTGGCCTCGAATCCGCAACCGGCGCATGGGGTCAACGTCGATATCCAGAATGCGACGGAACTGACCTGGTCGGCGGGCGAGAAGGCCGCCAAGCATGATGTCTACTTCGGCAAGGACCTCGCGGCGGTGAAAGCCGCCAACGCCAGCTCGCCTGAGTACAAGGGCCGGCAGACCGGCGCCAGCCTCTCGCTGGCCGGACTGGCGGAGTTCGGCGGCGGCGCGTACGCGTGGCGCATCGATGAAGTCGAGGCCGACGGCACGACCGTCCACCGCGGCAACGTCTGGACGTTTACCGTGCCCGCCTATCTGATCGTCGATGAATTCGAGACCTACACCGACGCCGAAGGCAGCCGGATCTACGAGACGTGGGTCGATGGCTGGACCAACAGCACCGGCTCGGTGGCCGGCAACACGACGGCCCCCTTTGCCGAGCAAACGATCGTCCACGGCGGCAAGCAGGCTCTGCCGGTGGACTTCAACAACGCCAAGACGCCGTTCTACAGCGAGGTCGAGCAGACGTTCGCGCCGCTGAAGAACTGGACGGAAAACGGCGTCACGGACCTGAGCCTGTGGTTCCGGGGCAATCCCGCCCGCTTCGCGGATAAGGGCAACGGCGCCTTTACCGTGGGCGCTTCCGGCCACGACATCTGGGACAATGCCGATGATTTCCGCTTCGTGTATAAGCAGCTCAACGGCAATGGCTCGGTCACGGTCAAGATCGACAGCCTGGTCAACACCAACGCCTGGGCCAAGGCCGGCGTCATGATCCGTGAGAGTCTCGCCGGCGGCTCGACGATGGCGTACATGATCCAGAGCTTCTCCAGCGGCGCTTCCTTCGGCTGGCGGCAGGTCGCCGACGGCACCTGCGGCAGCGCGACCCAAACGGGCGTCAATGCCCCGCAATGGGTGAAGCTGACCCGCACGGGCAATGCCTTCACGGCCCAGTACTCGGCCGACGGCAAGACCTGGAAAGACATTGTGGACACCACCGGCAAGGCAGTCTCCACGACGGTCCTGATGGGGTCCAACGTGTACATCGGTCTGTGCACGACCAGCCACGACGCGGCCAGGACCACGACCGCCGAGTACTCCGGCGCGGCCACCACGGGCACTGTCACCGGCGCGTGGAAAGAGGCCTGGGTCGGCGACGATCCGGATCGCACGAGCAGTACGGCCCCCCTGTATGCGGTGGTCGAGGATAGCGCCGGCAAGAGCGCCGTCGCCGTCCATCCCGATCCGGCGGCGGTGAATGCTGCGGCCTGGACCGAGTGGAAGATTCCGCTCTCGAGCCTGACCGGCGTCAACCTGGCCAAGGTCAAGAAGTTGTATATCGGTGTCGGCGATCGCAAGGCTCCCGTCGCGGACGGCAGCGGTCGTCTCTACCTCGACGACATCCGGGTGAGCAAGCCGTAGCCGGCACACGGATGCAGCGGCCCCGAGGCCGGGATTACACACTGAGGCACTTCCGGGGCCTGCGGCTACTGGCGCAGGCCCCGGTCTTTTTCGAGGATGGGGAAATGATCTCACAAAGACTCAGAACAGGCGGAACACTGACAGCTCTGGTTCTCATCTGCCTGCTTTCTTCGCCGGTGGGTGCCCAGATCTATTTCGCGGACGACTTCGACGACCCGGCGGCGTCCAAGGACAAATGGGAAGTGGTCACCGGGGATTGGAAGGCCGCCGATGGCGTCTACCACCAGCTCAGCACGGCGGATACGTGGCTGGTGTCGATGGTGGCCCCGGCCAAATGGAAGAAAGAGTGGGTGGCCTACACGATCGAATTCGATGTGAAGCCGCTGACGACGGGTGATGCTCCTGTCAACGTGCTCTTTCGCGTCCAGGATCCGGTACCCCGGGTTTGGGCGGATCGCAACGGGCCCAACACCCACATGTATCGCTGGATCGTGAACGGCTACACGAATACGGAATCCCGGCCCTACATCTACGACGCGGGCACCGCCACGATGCTGGCGCAGACAAAGAACACCCTGGACGTGGGGACGTGGTACCACCTCACGCTGATCGTGACCAAGACGGGACTGGCCGGCTATGTCAATGACGTGGAGATGTTCAACGTCCAACACGCCAAGTGGACCGACGGGAGGGTCGGACTGCACGCGTACAGTGGCAAGATGGACTTCGACAACTTCGTCATCAATGGGCCCGATTACACACCTGCCTGGCTGCTCAAGGCCCGCAAGCCCGACCCGGCCAGCGGCACCGTCGGTGTCCAGATGGCCCTGTTCCGCTGGTCGGCCGGCAACGACGCCATGCTCCACAACGTCTATGTGGGAACGACCCTGGAACTGGGTCAAGCCCAGCTCGTCAGCCCGCGCAACCCCCTGACCATGTTCTATTACCCCCTTCCCCTGCAGCCGGGAACAACCTACTATTGGCGGGTGGACGAGATCGGAAAAGACGGCGCCACGGTCTATCCGGGCGACGTCTGGAGCTTCGTGACACAGGACGTGAAGGCCTACTACCCCGCGCCGGCGGCTGGGACAAGCACCATTTCCCTGGCCCCCAGGCTCACCTGGCAGGCGGGTGTCGCGGCCACCCAACACCACGTTTACTTCGGCGACAGCAATGAGGCCGTCGGTCAGGGGGCGGCCACGGTTGATAAGGGGCTGCAAGCGGAAACGACTTTTGCCCCTGGAACTCTCGAGCCGCTGACCACCTACTTCTGGCGGGTGGATGAGACGGTCGCCGGCGGCGTCATCAAGACCGGACCGGTCTGGACTTTTACCACGCCCCTGCCCGTGGATGACTTCGAGAGTTACACGGACGACGAGGGCGGGCGCATCTACGAAACCTGGATCGACGGCTGGACCAACAGCACCGGCTCGACCGTCGGTTACGTCCAAGCCCCGTTCGCCGAGCGAACGATCGTTCACGGCGGCAAGCAGTCCATGCCGCTGGACTACAACAACATGAAGGCACCGTTCTACAGCGAGGCCGAGCGCGAGTTCTCGCCTGTGCAGAACTGGACCGTCAGCAGCGTCGACACGCTGTCTCTGTTCTGGCGCGGCAACATCGGCAACGGAGCGGGCAAGCTCTACCTTGCCATTGAGGACAGTGCCGGCAAGGCAGCCGTGGCCACGAGCGACACGGCCCTGACGACAATGGCTTGGACCGAGTGGAAGGTGCCGCTGGGCAGCGTGACAGGCGCGAACCTGGCCAAGGTCAAGAAGCTGTACATCGGAGTGGGCGACCGCGACGCCCCGGCAGCCGGTGGGGCTGGCCGGCTCTACATCGACGACATCCGAGTGACAAAACCATAAGGAAGTTCGATTTTTGATGTCTGATTTTTGATTTCTGAAATCAAGAATCGAAAATCATAAATCATAAATCCAAGAAGGAGGCTCACGTATGTACAAGCAAATCAGTTTTCTTACCGCTGCCCTGCTCTTGTTGAGCATCGCAGGTCAAGTCATGGCCCAGCAGGACCCCGACCTCTTCGGTTGGTGGAAACTGGACGACGGCCAGGGCACCATTGCGGCCGATTCGTCCGGGAAGGGCCACAACGGCACGATCATCAATCCCAACGGCGGCCTGGGGACCGGGGGTTCGGTCTGGGTGGATGACCCCGAGCGCGGCATGGTCATCAGCTTCAGCGGAACGGACACCAGCGGTGCCTGCGTGACCACCGCCGCGATCGTCCCGGCGCTGACCCTGCCGAACGATTTTACCTGGGCTTTTTGGGCCAAGCAGCACACCAGCCAGGCGACGAACAACGACACGATTCTGGGTAACCGCTACGGCGGGACGACCACGCCGCTGCAGTTCATCAAGTTCACGCCCACGCGCTTCGAGTGCTACAACGACGACGGCGCTTACGCCAACGGGGTCAATTACAACTCCATCCCCAACGGCGTTTGGGTCCATCACACTCTCGTCAAGGATGGAACGTCCCTGACCTACTATCGCGACGGCGTCTCGACCCTGACCAATACGATGACCAAGACCGTCGATGCGAATCCCTTCTACCTGGGCGCCGATGCCTATAGCGGCGTGGTGGAGGCCTGGCAAGGCCACCTCAGCGACGTCAGGCTTTTCAACCGGGCGCTGAGCGCGGCGGAGATCACTGCGATGACCGGGCTGGTGAAGGCCCGCAAGCCTGTCCCGGCCAATGGCGCTCTCGACGTGGCCATGCCCCTGCTGCAATGGACGCCCGGCGGTACGGCGCTGTTCCACAATGTCTACGTCGGCACGAGTCCGAATCTGACGGAGGCCGACCTCAAGTCGCCCCGCAGTCCGATGGCCATGTACTACCACGTGGCGGGCTTCACCGCCGGCGCTACCTACTACTGGCGGGTGGATGAGATCGAGAAGGACATGGTGACCATTCACACCGGGCGACGTCTGGTCATTCACGATGCAGGCCCTGACCGCCTACCATCCCGGTCCCGCAGACAAGGCCAACGACGCCTCGCAGTCCCCCACCCTGACGTGGATGCCCGGCCAGGCCGCGACGAAGCACCAGGTGTTCTTCGGCGATAGTCTGGACGCCGTCACCCAGGGAGCCGCCGGCACGGACAAGGGCACGCTGGCGCTGGCGGAGACCACCTTCGCTCCCGGCGCCCTCGAGGGCCTGACGACCTACTACTGGCGCGTCGATGAGATTCTGTCCAGCGGCACCAAGACCGGGCCGGTCTGGAGCTTCACCACGTGCCTGTCGGTCGACGATTTCGAGATTTACACGGATGATCTCGCCGCCAAGACCACCATCTTCGACACCTGGATCGACGGCCTGACCAATGGCCTGAGCGGCTCGACGGTCGGCAATGCCACCGCCCCCTTTGCCGAGCAGGCGATTGTCCATGGCGGCAAGCAGTCGATGCCCCTGGACTTCAACAACGTCAAATCGCCCTTCTTCAGCGAGGCCGAGCGGGAGTTCGCCCCCACGGCGGACTGGACCGCCAGCGGCGCCGACACGCTGGTTCTCTTCGTTCGGGGGACGCCGGGCAACAAGCCGGCTCCGCTCTATGTCGCCGTGGAGGACTCCGCCAAGAAGAACGCAGCGGTCACCTATTCGGATTCGGCCATCGTAGGGGCCTCGAAGTGGACCGAGTGGAAGATCCCGCTGAGCAGCTTCACCGGCGTGAATCTGGCCAAGGTCAAGAAGCTATACATCGGCGTGGGCGATAAGAAGGCCCCGGCCGCCGGCGGCGCCGGGCGGATCTACATCGACGACATCTACGTAACGGTTCCGGTTAAGTAGACCTATGAAACGACTACCAGGCAAATTCGATCCATCCAGTTTTTTGTAAGGACGGCAGCCGCATCCACGAGACCTGGATCAACGGTTGGGCCAACACCGGCTCTACAGTAGGAAATGCTCAGGCGCCGTTCGCCGGGCAGATGGTCGTTGTTGCCCACCTCAATTCGGCCATCGTGACCGCACGAAGTGGATCGAATGGAAGATCCCGCTGAGCGGCTTTGCCGGCGTGAACTTGGGTAAGATGAAGAAGATGTACATTGGCATCGGCGACCGCACCAGCCCTGCCAAAGGCGGCACCGGTCGCGTTTACATCGACGACATCGGCTTGCTGAAGCCGTGATCGTCTGTATCTATTTACTGTAGCTTGGTTTACAGCCAGACCACCATCTCAGGAGTGGCCCTGATGCCAGATCGGGGCCGCTCCTTTTTTTACCCGGATTCTGCCGTCAGAACCCTCCCTTGGGGCAACGGCTGCAATAAATCGGTCCATCGCCACGTCTTTAGTTTAAGAAATCAGCGAATAACGCAAGGCGATTACAAGGCGCAAACAGTATGGCCCCTGGATAATCTGTGCTAATAACTTTAACGAATATTCTGATTCCGCACACAATGGGTTGACGGCAAGTACGCGATTTGCTAACATGGCGTTTTCATGGCCAAGACAATAAGGACAACCGGAAAGAAAGAAGCACGAAGGAACTCTTCCAAGGTCGCCACGGTCAAAGCCAGGAAGGCTTTCAGCAACTATAAGGAAGCGCTGGCCTATCTCCTGGACCGAACCGATTACGAGAAGGAAGAGCACGTCCGTTACAACGTAACGACGTTCAGCCTGGCACGGATGGAGAGGTTGTTGTCTCTGCTGGGCGATCCCCACACCAAGATCAACACCGTCCACATCGCCGGAACCAAGGGCAAGGGCTCGACGGCGACCATGCTGGCCAGGATGCTCGAAGCCAACGGGTACACGGTCGGTCTGTATACTTCGCCCCATCTGGTGCATCTGCACGAGCGGATCGTGGTCAATTCGCGGATGATCAGCGACGCCGAGATGCTGGCGATGATGAACCGATTGTACAGTCCTATCGAGAAGCTGGCCAAGGACGGCGACCCGCCGACTTTCTTCGAAATCATGACGGCGCTGGCATTTACGTACTTTGCGGAATGCCACGTCGACATCGGCATCATCGAGACGGGCATGGGCGGCCGGCTGGACAGCACCAACGTCATCCAGCCCAAAGTGGTGGGCATTACCAGTCTGAGCATCGACCACAAAAAACAGCTTGGCGACACGCTCGACCTGATCGCCATGGAGAAAGCGGGCGTCTTCAAACGGGGCGTCCCGGTCGTTACCGTCCAGCAGGATCCCCTGGCCATGAACGTCCTGAGGGCGCAGTCGCTGGCCATCAAGGCGCCCCTGAGCGTTACCGGCACCGATATCGACTTCTCCTACCGCTTCGAGACCTCGCGCGAGCACGGCCCGCATACGCGGATTTGCCTGTCGACGCCGACCAGCAAGTTCGAGCACCTGCGGGTGCCCCTGCACGGCCGGCATCAGGCGATCAACTGCGGCCTGGCCCTGGCCCTGCTGGACAAGCTCAAGTCGGCCGGCTACGAGATCGACAACGAGAAATCCGCCCAGGGGCTTGGCAGCGTCTCTCTGGCCGGACGGATGGAGATGGTCTGCGAAGATCCCCGCGTGATGATCGACGGCGCCCACAACGCCGCCAGTATTCGCGCCCTGATCCACGCGATCGGCCAGAATATCCCCTATGACTCCATGGTCATGATCTTCGGCTGCAACAACGACAAAGACATCCCGGGTATGCTGGCCGAGCTTCAGTACGGGGCCGACAAGGTGATCTTCACCCGCAGCAATTCGGTTAAAGCCATGTCGCCGCAGGAGTTAGCGGATATTTATACCGAGCTTTGCGGCAAGATGTGCCAGGTGGCCGACACCCTCGGCGAGGCCCTCCAACTGGCCCGCAGCGCCGTCGGCCGGGAAGACCTGATCTGCATCACCGGCAGCTTCTACCTGATCGGCATGGCCAAAGTCCGCTTCCAGCCCCACGGCGTCCCGGTCGCCTCCTGAGCTCTTCCTCTCAGGCGGTGGAGAGCAGTCTCTCACGTGCTGAGCTCCCTTTCAGCCCATGCCACAACGGCTTCAGCGTGGTGTACGGCCTCCCGGTATTCCTTCTCGCTCACCGGCTCACTGACACCCGGATATCGTGATTCCCATGCGAAGCTCGTAAGGACTATGGCATCATCCACTTCGGAAGGCGCCGCAAGCCCATTGCCTTCCAGACCAGTCACCAATTCCTCCAGGTCATGGGTATATCGAAACGGCCAGTCATGGTATTGGTAAACAGCCTTCAATGCCTTCTCCGCCGCTTGCTGGGCGTGGAAGCATAGATCCTCGTAGAATGCGTTCTGTGGTAGTGGCACACGGGCCAGGCCAAATCGCTCTTGGCCCGAGCCAACCAATCCTGCGGCGTCCCTGGCGCCGGTCTATCCTGCGGCATGATAGATCTCCTTGCCCTGAGCGAGGGCTGGATGGATGACAAGCGATGGATTGTCTTCGAACCGCCGGACATCGCTTTCCGTGGCTACAACGATATCCTTGGCAAACCCGATCCCTCTGAGGCTCTTGTAGATAGCTTGGGCGGTTCTCCGCCGATGGACGCCGTCACGCACCACGACCAGCAGGTCAAGGTCGCTGTTGGGTCCCATTGCCTCCCGCGCCGCGGAACCGAAAAGGACGATACGAATCGGGTGCGCCGCCGCAACAGCCCGTGTCACTATTTCATCCAGAAGGTGCTGGTTCGGTTTGCTCCGGATGGAACCTGTTCCGTCGGAAGTACTCACGATCACTCTCCCAGACCAATTTCGCAACTACCAAAGGGCACGCATACCTCTGCCGACGTCCAGTCTACGCACGCCACGGCACTTGTCAACAACGATTGGAATCATCCTGATACGCCCCTGCCTCATGCAGCGTTTTATGGTTGACGAGCCTTCCGCGGGGCCTTTTAATCTCTTTCTCGCGTGCCATCTGCACATCTGCAAAGCAGGAGAAACACGGTTGCGGCAAAGGAGCAGGTCATGGCCGACAACGCCAACTACATCGCGGTGGATCTTGGGGCCGAGAGCGGCCGAGTGATGCTGGGCCGAATCGCCGACGGCCGATTGACCCTCGAACAGGTTCACCGCTTCGGCAATGGGCCGGTGCAAGAGCAAGGCACCCTGCGTTGGGACTTCCAGAAACTTCTTACGGAGATCAAAATCGGCATTGGCAAGGCGGCCAAGGCCGCTGACGGCAAAGCTGCGGGGATTGGCGTCGATACCTGGGGCGTCGATTTCGGCCTGCTCGGGTCCGACGGCCGGCTTCTCGAAAACCCCTACCACTACCGGGATAGCCGGACCAACGGCATGATGGATAAGGCCTTCGCGATCATGCCCAAACGGCGGGTCTATGAGAACACCGGCATCCAGTTCATGCAGCTCAACTCGCTCTACCAGCTTCTGGCGATGCGTCTGGCGAATTCCGACGTGCTGGCCAAGACCGACCGGCTGCTGTTCGTGGCCGATCTGATCTCCTATTTCCTCTGCGGCAAGGCCTTCGGCGAGTACACGCTGGCGAGCACCTCCCAGATGATGGATATGAAGACCGGCAAGTGGTCCAAGCCGATCTTCGACGAGCTGGCCCTGCCGATGAAGATCATGCCGAAGGTCATCAGGCCGGGAGCCGTCGTGGCCAACCTGACGAGCAGCGTGGCCAAGGAGATCGGCTGCGGGAAGATCCCCGTGATTGCCGTCGGGTCCCACGACACCGCTTCGGCGGTCCTGGGTGTTCCCGCCAGCAGCGACAGATGGGCCTATCTGTCCTCCGGGACGTGGAGCCTCATGGGCGTCGAGCTGCCCAGCGCCATCGTCAACGACAAGACCTTCCAGTACGAATTCACCAACGAGGGTGGCGTCGAGAACACGATCCGTCTTCTGAAGAACATCATGGGACTGTGGCTGGTCCAGGAGTGCAAGCGGCAGTGGCAACGGGAGGGCCAGGACCTCTCCTATGGCGAGTTGACCCAGATGGCGACGAAGGCCAAGCCGTTCTTCGGCTACATCAACTGCGACAACAGCGACTTCCTCGCCCCGGGCGACATGCCGGCACGGATCAACAAGTGCCTGGCCGACACCGGCCAGCAAACCACGCAGGACAAAGGCCAGATGGTCCGCCTCATCCTTGAAAGCCTGGCCCTGAAGTATCGGCGTGTGCTCAGTGCGATAGAAGACGTGACCGGCAGCACCGATCGACGTCCTGCACATCGTCGGCGGCGGGATTCAGAACGAGCTGTTGTGCCAGTTCACTGCCGACGCGATCGGCAAGAAGGTGATCACCGGCCCCATCGAGGCCACCGCCAGCGGCAACATCCTGATGCAGGCCAAGGCCACCGGGCAGGTCAAGAGCATTGCCGAGGCCCGCGCGGTCATCCGCAACTCGTTCGAGATGAAAGAGTACCGGCCGCAGAACACGGCCCTGTGGGAAAAGCAGTACGGCAAGCACGCGTAACCCGCTCGGAGTTCCGCCTTTAGGCGGGTAAGACTCCTCTTATCCGCATAAAGGCTAAGAAGTGGTTCACCCGCGTAAACGCGGAACTCCGAACGAATTCGACGGGCGTAAGCGCGGTACTCCCAACGGCGGAGGATAGGAGACAACGACGTTGATTGAGGAACTCGAACAGCAGTTGGACAGTTTTGACGCCGGGCAGCGTAAACAGGCGTTGCTGTCGCTGCTGGATAAGGTGAACGCTGGTGAGATCGAATTGCCCGAGCCGGGCCGATTCGTGAATCTGCATTGCCATACGTTCTTTTCCTATAACACCTACGGGTATTCGCCGACGAAATTTGCCTGGCTGGCCCGCAAGGCGGGACTGGCCGTCGTGGGGACGACCGACTTTGACGTGTTGGACGCCCTGGATGAGTTCCGAGAGGCGTGCCGGTTGCTCGGCCTCAAGGGTTGCTCCGGCCTGGAGACCCGGGTCTACGTACCGGAGTTTTCGACGCGGGTCATCAACTCACCGGGCGAGCCGGGGATCTCCTATCACATGGGTGTCGGCTTCCCCAACGCGAAAGTCCCTGCCTCGCAACGGGAGTTTCTGAAAGGTCTCAAGCAGACCGCCCAGCAGCGAAACCGCGATCTGATGCGGCGGGTCAACCGCCATCTCAGTCCCATCGAGCTGGACTACGAGTCGGACGTGCTGACCCTGACACCGGCGGGCAATGCCACCGAGCGGCACATGTGTCTGGCTTACGCCCGCAAGGCCCGGGACCATTTCGGCGCGACATCGGAGGAGCTGGCCGCGTTTTGGTCGCAGAAGCTGGGCGCCGATGCCCGGAAGCTCGGCCTGCCCGAAGGGCGGGACCTGCTCAACACGATCCGCGCCAGGACGATGAAGCGTGGCGGCGTCGGCTACGTCCAGCCCGACAGCGGCTCGTTTCCCCTGATGGCCGACACGAACCGCTTCATCTTGGCGGCCGGCGGCATGCCCGTCCACACGTGGCTCGACGGCACCAGCGACGGCGAGCAGGCCATCGAGGAGCTTCTGGACGTGGCCCTGAGCACGGGGGCCGTCGCGCTCAACGTCATTCCCGACCGCAACTACACGCCGGGCTCCCAGGATCAAAAGGTGAAGAACCTTTACCATGTTGTTGAAGTGGCTCAGCGGCGTCACCTTGTTGTGGTCGAAGGCACCGAGATGAACAGTCCCGGCCAGAAGTTTGTCGACGATTTCAACTCGGCGGAGCTCGCCCCCCTGCTGCCGGTCTTCCTGAAGAGTGCCTGCATCATTTACGCCCATTCGGTGCTGCAAAGCCGCTGCCGCCTGGGATACACCAGTGCCTGGGCCGACAAGCACTTCGGGACGGCCGAGCGAAAGAACGCCTTCTTTGAGGAGGCAGGTGCCACTCTGAAGCCGGGGCAGGAGGATGCGCTGGCGGGACTCAACAGCAAAGCGTCACCGGATGCTATCCTGAAGAAAGTGCGGATGTGATTACCATGAACGAGAAGATCCCTGCGAAACAATACGCAGTTCAGTTGGTTGGGCCGGATCAGCTTGTCCTGAACAAGGCCAAGGATGTATTCCAGCCCGGGCCGCACCAGGTGTTGGCGCGGGTCGAGGTGGTCGGCCTGTGCTTTTCCGATCTGAAGCTGCTCAAGCAGTTCACCGGCCACGTCCGCAAAGGGCCGGTCGTGGCAGGCATCGACCTTGGCATTCTCAAGGAGATCCCGAGCTACGTGCCGGAGGAGGCCCCGACGGTCCCGGGACATGAGACGGTCGTGCGGATCGTGGCGGTCGGGCCGGGAGTGGAGCGGCACAAGCCGGGTGAGCGATACCTCGTTCAAACCGACTATCGCTGGGTGCGCACCGCCAGCTCCAATGCGGCGTTCGGGTACAATTTCGAGGGCGCCTTGCAAGAGTACGTCCTGATGGATGAGCGGGTCATCACCGCCCCGGATGGCGAGTCTATGCTCATCCCGGCCCCGGAGAACCGGGCCGCGTCGGCCATCGCCCTATCCGAGCCGTGGGCCTGCGTCGAGGACGCCTACGTCACGAAGGAGCGGACCACGCTCAAGGCCGACGGGCAGATGTTGATCGTGGCGGATACGGATGTCCCCCTGGGCCGCATGAACCAACTCCTGCGCCGGTATGGGACTCCCGCCAAGATCACATGGGTTTCCAAGTCGACGCCGCCGACCGATCTGACGGCGCCGCTGACGATCGCCAAGCGCATCGATGACCTGACCGACGCGACCTACGACGATGTCCTGTACTTCGGGTCGAACGCTCGGATCGTGGAGGGTTTGTTCCCGAAAGTCGCCGCGAATGGCCTGCTGAACATCGTGCTCAACGGCAAACGGTTCGAGCAGCCGGTCGTAACGATGGTGGGCCGGGTCCATTACGGCGGGATTCGGATCATCGGGACCGCCGGCTCGAATCCGGCGGAGTCGATGAAGCACATCCCCAAGACCGGCGAGATCCGCCCCGGCGACCGCATCAACGTCGTCGGAGCCGGCGGGCCGATGGGCATGATGCACGTCATCCGCAACGTCTGCCAGGGAATCGGGGGCGTGAGCATGTTTGCGGGCGACGTGGACGACGTCCGGCTGGCGGCCTTGACCAGGATTGCCGAGCCCCTGGCCCGCAAGAATGACGTCGAGTACCAGACGTATAACGCCCAGAAGCAGGAGACGCCGGCGGACCTCACGTATACGGTCCTGATGGCCCCGGTGCCGGAACTCGTCGCTGCTGCCGTGCAGAACTCGGCGGTACATGGCATCGTCAACATCTTCGCCGGCATCCCTGCAACCGTCAGTGGACCAATTGACCTTGACGCCTACGTGGAGAAGCGGCTGTACTTCATCGGGACCAGCGGCTCGACGCTGGACGACATGAAGCGGATGCTGGAGAAGGTCGAATCGGACCGGCTCGATACGAACGTCAGCGTCGCCGCCATCTCCGGGTTCGAGGGCGCCGTCGAGGGAATCCGGGCCGTCGAGAATCGCTCCATCCCCGGCAAGATCATGGTCTATCCGGCCTGCAAGAGCCTGGGCCTGATCCGGCTGGAGGAACTCGCCCAGAAGCTGCCCGATGTGGCGGCCGGCTCTGAAGGACGGCCTCTGGACCATCGAGGCCGAAAAGAAGCTGCTCGACAGGCACTCAGAAAACAGAAGATGATCGACATTCATTGTCATGCTGAGCGCAGCGAAGCATCTCTTCGTAGGGCGAGCGTCCCCGCTCGCCTGAAGACGTTGTGCGAGGACGCACGACCTACGAAGAGCAGATCCTTCGCTTCGCTCAGGATGACAAACGATAGTGTGTTCGTGGCGAACGAAACGCGACTCATGGAAAGGGCAGGAAGATGAAACGGTGTGGGAGAATCTCGTGGCGTTGGCGTCAGGCGAAGCTCCTGGTGTTGTCCCTGGCGATCTGTTCTCTGGTCTATCTGCCGGGGTGCAACTGCAAGTCCTTTTGCGGGGGCCGGCAGTACGATGGCCTGGGCATGGATCTGGCCGGTCTGCCCCGGCTGTCGAACGCCAAGAGCCGCTCGATCAGCCCGGAGAATTTCACCGGCGAAAAGGGCAAAGCCGCCATGGCCACGGAAGGCACCGGCAAGAATGCCGCGCGTGACCTGGGCCGAGGCTGGAAGATTTCCCCGTCGGTGAGGATCCCCGCCAAATCCACCTTCACCATGGGCGAGATCAACGGCTCCGGCGTGATCCAGCAGATCTGGATGACACCCGCCCCGCTCGACAAGACGCAACTTTACATCCTGCGCTTCTATTGGGATGGCGAGACGACGCCGTCCGTGGAAGTGCCGATGAGCCATTTCTTCGCCTGCGGCTGGGGCAAATACGCCCAGATCAACTCGCTCGCCGTCTGCGTCAATCCGGGCAGCGCGTTCAACTCCTACTGGCCGATGCCCTTCCGCAAGAGCGCCAAGGTCACGATGGAGAACCTCGACGACAAGGACATGACGCTCTACTACCAGATCAACTACACGCTGACGGACGTGCCGAAGGACGCCGGCATACTTCCACGCCCAGTACCGCCGGGAGTCGCCGCTCAAGACCAAGGGCCTCTTCACGATCCTCGACGGCGTCCAGGGCCAGGGCCAGTATGTCGGCACGTACCTCGCGTGGGAAGTCCACAGTCCCGGCTGGTGGGGCGAAGGCGAGATCAAGTTCTATCTGGATGGCGACACGGAGTTCCCGACGATCTGCGGCACAGGCACCGAGGACTACTTCTGCGGCTCGTACAACTTCGAGAACCGCGAGACGAAGAAGTACCAGACCTTCTCCACGCCGTACACCGGCCTGGCCCAGGTGCTGCCGCCGGAAGAAATCTACAAGGTCGGCCAGCGCTTCGGTCTGTATCGCTGGCACATCACCGACCCGGTCCGGTTCGACAAAGACCTGCGTGTGACGATCCAGGCCCTCGGCTGGCAGTCCGGCGGCCGTTACCTGCAGGAAGAGGACGATATCGCGGCGGTCGCGTACTGGTACCAGGCGGAGCCGCACGCGGCGTTCCCGAAGCTGCCCGACGCGGAGGCGTTGAAGGTGGGGCCGCTCCAAGTGCAGAAATGATCGTTCGCAGTGTGCCCGCAAGGGCATAGTGGCACGGGCATCCTGCCCGTGATACTTTGTGGCATCGGCATCCTGCCGATGATACATGGGCTGGAAGCCCATGCCACAGGAACGCCTTACGGCGTTACTACAAACCTCGGAGAGAGACATGATGGCAAAGTCAAGACAGATCGAACAGGCGTACAAGCTGGCAAGTGAGCGGTACGCCGCGTTGGACGTGGACACGGAAAAGGCGATGGACCGGCTGGGCCGGATCGCGATTTCGCTGCATTGCTGGCAAGGCGACGATGTCGGCGGATTCGAGAGTGCCGAGGGACTCAGCGGCGGCGGCATCATGGCCACCGGCGCCTATCCCGGCAAGGCCCGGACCGCCGATGAACTGCGGGCCGATGTCGAGAAGACCCTCAGCCTGATCCCGGGCAAGCACCGCCTGAACCTGCACGCGATGTACGCCGAGACCAAGGGCAAGGTCGATCGCAACGAGTTGGAGCCGAAGCACTTCGCGAACTGGGTCCAGTGGGCCAAGGCCAATGGGCTGGGCATGGACTTCAACGGCACCTACTTCTCCCATCCGAAGGCCGCCGACGGCTTCACGCTTTCCAGTGCCGACGAGGGTATCCGCAAGTTCTGGGTCGAGCACGGGATCGCCTGCCGCCAGATCGGCGCCTACATGGGCAAGGAGTTGGGCACGCCCTGCGTGACGAATACCTGGATTCCCGACGGCTACAAGGACATCCCCGTGGACCGCAAAGGCCCGAGAGAACGCCTGAAGAAGTCGCTCGATGAGATGCTCGCCAAGCCGATGAACCGCAAGCACCTGCTGGATGCGGTCGAGGGCAAGCTCTTCGGCCTCGGTTCCGAAAGCTACGTCGTCGGCTCGCACGAGTTCTACCTGGGCTACGCCGTGGCGAACAAGACGCTCCTGTGTCTCGATATGGGCCACTTCCATCCCACGGAGGTCGTCTCCGACAAGATCTCCGCCGTGATGACGTTCGTCGACGAGATTCTGCTGCACGTCAGTCGCGGCGTCCGCTGGGACAGCGACCACGTCGTGATCCTGTCCGACGAATTGGAGGCCCTGGCCCAGGAACTCGTCCGGGGCGGCTACCTGGACCGGACCCACATCGGCCTGGACTTCTTCGACGCCAGCATCAATCGCATCGCCGCCTGGGTCATCGGCACCCGCTGCATGATCAAGGCCCTGCTGCTGGCCCTGCTGGAGCCGACCGCCAAGCTCCAGCAGATGGAGGCGGCGGGCGACCTCACCTCCCGGCTGGCGATGCTGGAGGAACTCAAGACCCTGCCGTTCGGGGCAGTCTGGGATTACTATTGCACGAAATCGAACGTCCCGGCCGGCGACGCCTGGCTGGGCGAAGTCAAGAGCCTACGAGAAGAACGTGCTCAGCAAGCGTGGTTTGTAGTGTGCCCGTAAGGGCATAAAGATAACGCCTTACGGCGTCACTACAAACGGGCAACTCAAGAGGATCATCAGCGTGATAGCAAATCCATTTCTCGGCGTATTCTTCCACTGGCTCGGCGGCCTCGCGTCGGGCAGCTTCTATGTCCCCTACCGCCGGGTACAGAAGTGGGCGTGGGAAGTCTATTGGCTCGTCGGCGGCTTCTTCAGTTGGATCATCGCCCCGTGGGTGATTGCCTTGTTCTGGACCAACGATCTGGTGGCCGTCCTGCGCGAGGCGCCGGCGAGCGCGATCGGGTGGGCCTATTTCTGGGGCCGATGTGGGGTCTGGGCGGACTGACCTTCGGGCTGACCATGCGCTATCTCGGCATGTCGCTGGGCATGGCGGTCGCCCTGAGCTACTGCTCCGCGTTCGGCACGCTGATGCCGCCGATGTTCAACGGCACGCTCGTACAGAAGTTCTCCACCACGTCCGGCCATTGGATCGGACTGGGGATCGTCGTCTGCCTGCTCGGCATCGTCGTCACCGGCCTGGCCGGGATGTCCAAGGACCGGGAGATGCCGGAGGACAAGAAGAAGGAGGTCATCAAGGAATTCAACTTCTGGAAGGGAATCCTCGTCGCCACGTTCTCGGGCATCATGAGCGCCAGTTTTGCCTACGGCCTGGACGCCGGCCGCCCCGATCGCGGAACTCTCGGCCCGGCACGGCACGACCACCCTCTGGACCGGCCTGCCCAAGCTGTGCGTCGTGCTGCTCGGCGGCTTTACGACCAACTTCATCTGGTGCGTGCTGCTGAACTATCAAGAACGGGACCGGCTACCAGTACTTCCGGCCGGCCCCCCGCCGGGATTCGCTGCCCCGGGGCGCGATGCTGGAGGCCATCATCGATACGCCGAGCGGAAAGGCTGTCGTCGACGTACCCGTTGCGGCAGTCCATGCAGTCGCGGCCGTGCCGATGCTGGGCCAATTACCTCTTCTGTGCCCTGGCGGGCGTCACCTGGTACATGCAGTTCTTCTTCTACACCATGGGCGAGACCCAGATGGGCCAGTACAAGTTCTCCAGTTGGACGCTGCACATGGCCAGCATCATCATCTTCAGCTCGCTCTGGGGCATCGCCCTCAAGGAGTGGAAAGGCAGCAGCCGCGGCACGGAGACCAAGCTGGCCCTCGGTCTGGCCCTGCTGATCGTCTCGACCATGATCATTGGCTATGGCAACTACCTCGGCGCGCTGCCGGCGGCGAATTGAGACGGGCTTGAGGCCAGAACCTTGAGAGGCGCGCGCCCGACCGGTCTTCGCAGGTCGTGCCCCCGGTCAAGCCGGGGGCAGGCTCCCCCCGCGCAGGCGGGGGTCCCCGCACGACTTCGTGGCACGGGCATCCTGCCCGCGGAGTTTTGTGGCATCGGCATCCTGCCGATGATTCATGGGCTGGAAGGGGACCCCCAACGCGAAATTACGCGTTGGGGGTCCCAAGCCCATGCCACTTGAGCGAGCGAGGACGCTCGCCCTACGAAGAAACTGGGTGGCACGGCCAAACCATGCCCCGAGCGAAAGCGAATGGGTTGTTTGACCGTGCGTGTCTCGGTACAATCCTGTGCGTAGGAAGACACGCTCAAACAGCCCCTGTCTCCGCAGGGGTGACGTCATTCCCGCGCAGGCGGGAATTGCGCGTGCCACCCAAGGCCTAATAAGGAAGAAGAAGAAGATGAGCACGGAGCAACAGGCACAAGAGACGCAGAGTGGCAGCGAGTTCGAGCGCGAGCCGGTGCCGCAGAACCGACTGCTGGGCTTTCGCAGCTTCGTCGGCATGTACGCCGGCGAGCACACCGCCGGAACCGAGCTGATGATCGGGCCGCTGTTTGTCGCCGCCGGAGTCAGCGCGTTCGACGTGGTCGTCGGCCTGCTCGTGGGCAATCTCCTGGCCGTGCTGAGCTGGGTCTTTCTGTGTGCCCCGATTGCAACCCGGGCGCGACTGACGCTCTACTACCAATTGGAGAAGATCTGCGGCCGAAAGCTGGTAATGCTCTACGATCTGGCCAACGGCGTGATGTTCTGCTTCCTGGCCGGTGCCATGGTGACCGTCTCCGCCACGGCCCTGGGCGTCTGGTTCGACTTCCCGATGCCCGCCCTGAATGACCTGGCTACCCAACAGCGTCGGGATGGGTGATCGCCGTGCTGGTGTCCGGCGCGATGATCGCCGTCGTGGCCGCCTACGGATACGAGATCGTGGCCAAGATCGGCGAAATCGCCGCCCCCTGGATGGTGCTGGTGTTCATCGCATTCGGACTGGTCGGCCTGGGGCAGTTCATCGACGCCACGGGAACGAAGATCGCGAGCCTGTCCGACCTGTGGGCGCTGGCGAACGACGCAGATCTGGAAGGGAGGCGAGCCTCAGCCGGGACAAGTCAAGTTCACGTTCTGGCACGTGATGTTCTTCGCCTGGTTCTGCAACATGGCGATGCACATCGGGATGTCCGACCTGTCCGTCCTGCGTTTCGCCAAGAAGACCTGGTACGGCGTGGCCAGCGGAACCGGCATGTTCCTCGGGCACTACCTGGCCTGGCTGGCGGCGGCGATCCTCTATGCGTTTCAACTGCACCAGGACCCGACCAACACGAAGGTTCTGCCCGGGCCGCTCGCCTATCAGGCGGCCGGCCTGACGGGACTGATCTGCGTGATCATCGCCGGCTGGACCACGGCCAATCCCACCATCTATCGCGCGGGCCTGGCGTTCCAAGCGGTGATCCCCAAGTCCTCGCGCTTCCGCGTGACCCTGATCACGGGCGCGATCGCCACCATCGCCGCGATGTTCCCGGCGCTGGCGATGAAACTGTTGGATTTCGTGGCCTTGTACGGATTGGTTCTGATGCCGATGGGAGCCGTGGTGTTCGTGGATTTCTGGCTGATGCCCAAGCTCGGCCTGCGCAGCTCCTATGCGGAGTTCAGCGGCGCGCCACTTCAACTGGGCGGCCGGGGCGGCCTGGGTGGTCACGCTGGCCGTCTGTCTCGGCTTCGTCTTCATCGTGGGCCGTTGGACGCTCTGGTTCGTCGCCCTGCCGGGCTGGTTCATCGCGTCCCGGTGTACGTCGGCCTGAGCCGGGTCTACCAGAGACAGATGGTTCCGTCAACTACCGGCTCAGCCCGGCACCGTGGCATAGGAGGCACCTGGGAATTCCATATACTGGTGATCGTTTATCTGGTTGCTCTGATGCTGCCCTCGATCCTCTTCCTGCGAGCCGGATGAGTCTGGAGACGGCCAAGTGGATCATGACGCGCACCACCGTCGTCTGGTTCGCCACCGCCAGTCCCTGGATGTGGAAGGAACCCCAGAGGCCCGCCCCAGCGGAAGCGGTCGCGCCCAACTGTCCCGCTGACCAAGGTGGAGTCCGACCCGTAGGGTGCGTATCACGCACCGCCCGGGAACGTCGTCTCCGAGTGCTGCTTCCGTGGAAGTCGGGGACGGCTTACTTGTCTCGCCCGCGCAGGGATTATGCCGTTCCCGACAGCACCAAAGGATTGACGGATCCCTTCGATCTGATAGGATGTCCTCCCTGGTGGTTCGACCTCTGGGAATCTCAGGAAAGGAACTGTGGCATGGAGGCACTGGATCAGATCCTCAAGGAAGCAAGCGACTTCGTCTGGGGCCCTCCCTTGCTCATTCTGCTGCTCGGGACCCATATCTACCTCACGATCCGGCTGCGCTTCATTCAGGTCTATACGGGCAAGGCGATCCGCCTCTCCCTGGAACGTTCGAGCGAGGGCAAGGGCGACATCAGCCAGTTCGGCGCCCTGACGACGGCGCTGGCGGCGACGATCGGCACGGGCAATATCGTGGGGGTCGCGACGGCGGTTGCCGCGGGCGGTCCCGGCGCGGTCCTCTGGCTCTGGCTCACGGGCGTCTTCGGCATCGCGACGAAGTACGCGGAAGCGGTGCTCTCGGTCAAATACCGCATCACGACGAAATCCGGCGCCATGGCGGGGGGCCCGATGTACGTGCTCGAGCGCGGGATGCACTGCCGCTGGCTCGGGCTCGTCTTCGCGCTGCTCACGACGATCGCCGCCTTCGGCATCGGGAACATGGTCCAGGCGAACTCGGTGGCCGCCATGGTCCGCGAGACCTTCGGCGTGCCCCAGTGGATCACCGGGATCATGATCACGGGGCTCACCGCTCTGGTCATTCTCGGCGGCATCAAGTCCATCGCCGCCTGGTGCGAGCGTCTCGTGCCGTTCATGGCCATCTTCTTCGTCATCGGCGCGATCATTCTGCTGGCCATGCGCTACGAAACGATTCCGGAGACCATCCGCCTGATCGTCTCGGGGGCTTTCACGGGACAGGCGGCCGTCGGCGGATTTCTCGGCACCACGGTCCGGGAGGCGGCGCGGTACGGGATCGCCCGGGGGCTCTTCAGCAACGAGTCGGGGCTCGGCAGCGCACCGATCGTCGCCGCCGCCGCCCAGACGAGGAATCCCGTGCGACAGGCCCTCGTTTCCTCGACCGGCACGTTCTGGGATACGGTCGTGGTCTGCGCCCTGACGGGCCTGGTGATCGTCAATTCCGGTCAGTGGATCCAAGGGCATAACGGGGCGGCGCTGACGAAAGCGGCGTTCGAAGGCATGTCGTGGGTCGGGCCCATCGTCTTGAGCGTGAGCCTCCTGACCTTCGTCTTTTCCACGATCCTCGGCTGGTCGTACTATGGCGAGAAAGCCGCGGAGTACCTGTTCGGGGCGCGCGTGATCAAGCCGTATCGGTGGCTCTGGGTCGCGGCCGTGATGGTGGGTTCGCTGTCGACGCTGCGGGCCGTGTGGTCCTTCGCCGATATCGCGAATGCCCTCATGGTCATTCCGAATGTCATTTCTCTTTTCGCGCTGACGAACGTCGTCGTCCTCGAAACGCGGAAGTACCTGTGGCAGGGGGACCTCAACGCTGCCGAGATCCCCGAGGCCCCGCCGGCCGCGGCCCAGGCGTGAGGCGCTCTCCGGGGCAGGTCGGGAGTTCCGTACAGAATTCCGGGGATATCTTACTTTTTGCGGCCCCGAATTGAGTGTGGTGTTCCCCGATTGCCATGGATCTGGCCCTGTCATGGTGATCAAGGCAACAGCAGTTGCAGCTTCTGATACAGCTCGCGCCCCACCCAGGCGTCCGTGGCAGCATACTCGATCTGCGCCCGAGTCAATGTTCCCTTGGCCCAGTTTGAAGTCTGGGCATGCTTGGACACCCGGAATCCCAGCAACAGCGTGGCCAGCCCACGAAGACCATGATGCGTACAACCTGCCTGCTTCGCCAGTTCTCCCACATCCACAAATCCCGCCGGTTGGAACGAGGCCAACTTATTCAATTCCTGCACATCACGATCCAAAGCGACACCCGCCTTAATGATCTTGGGATTGGCCAGCAGCCGACATAAAGCCTGGGACAAACGGCAATGTCGCAATTGAAAGACGTAGGCCGCTTGTTCCCCGACCAATTGCAGGACCGCCGGCGGGTAGCTCTGCCCCACGCGAAACGTGGGCCGTGTTTCCGTGTCAAACCCCAGGACCTTCTCCTTTTCCAACTGCCGAACCGCCGGCTCGATTTGTTCGGATCTGTGAATCAAATGGATGCGTCCTGGATATTTTCTGATCGGATGCGCATTGATCTGCTCCTTGGTCATCCGAGGCCGTGCTGCGTCAGAAGACACGTCGAATTCCTTGGGTGTATTCCGCTCTGTCATTGTTGAATCCATCATCGGTTGTCTACGATTCTTTCAGCCTTTCCTTTGAGCACCGGCTGATGCGACCTGATATAACCGCCCTGCTGACACAGTCCAGCAAAAGCCTACCGAGGTCGCATAGTCCAAGCTACGGTGGGGCCGGTAGGAATTGTAATCCATCCGCCCACGCTCCACCACGCATTTCCTCCAGGATCTTGCCATGGGGCGGTTGGCGTGGGCTGACTTCCAGAAACTGTCAAAACGATTTGCACGGCCCCGGTATATCTGATAGAGTCTTGCTGGCAGTATCGGTACACAAGAGGTTCTATCAGGCGACTCTGAGAAACGGATGATCCCATGGCGAAACGACTGTCGAATAGGCAACGAATCGAACGGATGGCCGAGGAGGCTTCGATAGAGGCCGAGGATAAGGAACCGAAAGCCGAGGTGCGAAAGGCGACCCGCTCCCGAAAGACCGCGCCAGCACAGAAGCGTATGAAATTCATTTGGAGCGTCGTTGACGCGAATTCCAAGGAGATCGCGTCTTTCCCCTACCCGGGGAAGTCCGAGGCGGAGGCACGGGCCGCTGAGCTTTCCGAGAAGACGGGCAAGGCGCATACGGTGAACCTCGTCCGAGTGCCAATGGCGGACAACGAATAGGAAGGGAACGCGGAGCGGACTACCTCTGCCGTTTTGCCCGTAGAAGGAACTCCGGGGGGATATCTTACTTCTTACGGCCCCGAATTGAGTATGGTGACCCTCGAAGTCCCCATCTGTCCACCGACAACGGACTACTGGCTACCGGCTGCTTCTCTGGGGGGCCCAGGGCGGCCCGAGCTTTCCCTTTGCCTTTTCGGCGGCCGGTCCTACAATGACCTTGCCTCTGTGCGTCCCAGCAGCGCGGATCGCAGCGTCACTTTCCGCGTTCGGACAGAAACACTTGGTTGGAACGGAACAACGATGAAAAAGGGAACGGTCGGGTTGTGCGCGATCCTTGGGATCGCGGTCGTACTCATGTCTACCCAAACACTTTGGGCTTGGGACACCGCAGCGGGCACGGCCGGCGTCCAAGCCGCTGCCCCGGCCACCGTAGGACAGCTTTCTTCCTTGCAGGACGTCCAGAAGTACCACCGCAGCATCCATATCATGGCCATGCTGCTCGTGGGCTTCGGTTTCCTGATGGTGTTCGTGAAGAAGTACGGGCGCTCGGCCGTGACGGCCACGTACCTGCTCGTGAGCGTGGCGATCCCGGTCTATTTCCTGATCAGCGGCCTGGGGGTCTTCGGCCAGCCGGAAGGAGTCGAGATCGACAAGCTCATCCTGGCGGAGTTCGCGGCGGCCAGTCTGCTGATCTGCGCCGGCGCGGTGCTCGGCAGGCTCAAGATGGGCCAGTACCTGGTGCTGGGCGTCCTCTTCATCCTCTGCTACAGGCTGAATGAATGGGTCGTGCTCCAGGGCGGCCTGGGGCTGATCGCCCCCGGCTTCGCGGATACCGGCGGCTCGATCGTCATCCACGCCTTCGGAGCCCTCTTCGGACTGGGCGTCATTCTGACGATGACGACGCCGCGCGAGTTCTCGGCGGAAATCGAGTGCGACGTGACCAGCGACCGGTTCTCGATGCTGGGGAGCATGGTGCTGTGGATCTTCTGGCCGAGCTTCTGCGCGGCGCTCGTGGCTCCAGAACTGATTCCCTTCACCGCCGTCAACGTCGTGCTGGCGCTGTGCGGGGCGACCCTCGCGACCTATGGGGCCTCCGTGATCCTGCGCCACGGCAAGATCAGTATCGCGGATATCGCCAATGCCTCGCTGGCGGGCGGAGTGGCCATCGGCTCGACGTGCGACCATGCGAATCACCCGACGGCGTTTGTCATTGGCCTCGTGGCGGGGGCGGTCTCGACGTTCGGGTTTGCGGTCGTGCAGGGCAAGCTGCAGGACAAGCTCAAGAGCATCGATACCTGCGGCGTGCTGAACCTGCACGGCGGTCCGGGTCTGCTGGGCGGCGTGGCGGCGCTGTTCGTGGTCCACGGGCTCGACAAGACCACGCAGCTCCAGGGCATCGTCGTCACGGTCGTGATCGCTCTGGCGGCCGGCTTTCTGACGGGCAAAGTCCTGGCACTCCTGGGCCGCAAGGCCGAGGTCTACGTGGATGCCGACGAGTTTGCGGACGCGGAAGCCTGAGCGGCAACAGGGGCGAGGGTCATCCCTTGTTTTAAGATTCCGCTGAAGAACCCCCGAAAACGGCCGAGCTACCCGCGTTTCGGGGCCGAAAATAAGGGTAAAGAGGCCCAAAATGGTACTTTTTCAGCGGAATCATTTTAAGCTTTAACGGGGTAGAATTCCGGGAACATCTTACTTTTTGCAGCCCCGAGTTGAGTATGGTGTCCCCCGCTTGCCCCGAACGACACGCCCACAGTCTATTCCTTTTTCTTTTCATTCTCCCTTTGTGCTGGCCCCATGCGGTATTCCGTGCCAGTCACGCGGTCATCGACAGAATAGCCCTGGGGAATAGGAACGGTGAAAACGGTGTCGGCCCAATTGGGGTCATTTGCGGTAACACGCCGGGCGCGATACACAAGCCTCTCGTAGGGTTGTCCCGATATGGAGGTAAGATTCCGCTGAAGTCCCCCTCCATACGGCGGAGGAGCCTCCGCAATACGGCCGAGCTACCCGCGTTTGCGGGGCCGAAAATAAGGGTAAAGAGGCCCAAAATGGTACTTTTTCAGCGGAATCATTTTTAAGCTTTAACGGGGCAGAATTCCGGGGTCACCGAAAGTAGATCTTCTGTGCAGGCCGAGCCTCCCAACTCTCCAAGGGCGACTGATCCATTTTATGGGGGAGGGTCGGTTCAGCCCTTAGGGGATTCCGGGGACATCTATGAGGAATTCCGGGGACATCTTACTTTTTACGGCCCCGAATTGAATATGGTGTCCCCCGATTCCCCCGATTCCGCCTGGCGTCCCCCGATTCCGGCCCGCCGATTCCGGTGACGCCGCTCTTTTTGGGCCGCCAACGTCCCCGTCGCAGGCGGAGTATTCTCTTTCCTCCTGACGTTCTCCCTGCCATAATGCTTTCATTGAAGAGACACAGTAGTCCGGCGACAAGCAATGGCTGTGGAGAGACCATGTACCATAACTCGCTGACACCGTCGAAGCTGTTTGGCATTGTGCTGGTGCTGTTTTCCGGCACGGCCCTGTCGATCTGGGCCACTTGGCTCGTGGCCCCGGAGACGCCGGCGTTCGATAGCGGGGGCCTGATCCTGCTCGGATCGAGTGCGGGCCTGTTCATTCTATCACTTCTGTTCTTTCGTCGAGTTCGATGGGTTCGCGTCGTTATGTCGGTCCTGATGCATCTCCTCGGTTTGACGCTTTTGGCGACCCTACTGTATACCATACCCGCTGTGGAAACCACGGTGGAGTACGTGGTGGTCGTGGCCTTCACCCTGCTCGGTGTAGGCCTTCTGGTCGTGGCGATTCTCATTCTCCATGGCAACGCCATGAGAAGTGATTTTGCCGCGGTGCCGGCCCGTACCGGCCGTCCCCACTGGCGTCGTTACCTGGCGGTTACCGCGGCCGGCATGCTGCTGCTTCTGGCGCTGGCAACGTGGCGGGTCGCGCCTCTGATTGTGGCCAAGCCCACCGTCACGGTGGACTACCTGACGCAGGCCAACCAGGTCAACCAGCCAACCAATTACGATCCGAACCGCAACGCTGCTCCTCATTATGAGAGACTGTTCTCGCAGTTCACCCCCCTGCCGGAAGTCCTGAAGAGCGAGAACCGATGGAAATTGTGGCCCACCGATCTGGACCCCAATGAGTACAAGGCGCTGCAGGAATGGGTCCCGACCAATGAAGCCGTCCTGCCGACACTCGCCCACGCGGCGGGATGCCCTTACTGGTGGTTTGAGATGAAAGCGTCGGAAGATGGCGCTCTCCGAGGTCTTCACGTCCGCCTCGACAGGGGAACCGCTCTCCGGCATTCAGGTACCCTATCTGGAGAAGAGTCGCGACTGCGCTGGGGCATTGCGGCTCTGGCCAAGTACCAGGCAAACCGGGGTGATACGGATCGGGCCCTGCAATGGCTGAGCGATCTGCACATGCTGGGCATGCACCGCCATAGAGCCGGTACACTGGTCGATCAGTTGACGGGACTGGCCATTTGCACCATAGGCTATAACGCCGTGCTCAACGTCCTGGGCCATTGCCAAGTGGAAAGACCACTCCTCAAACGAACCCTCGACACTTTTGCCCCGCGGATATCAGAGATCCTCGTGCCGCGGTTCTCCGAAGTTGAGCACATGTACGGACTCGACTGCATACAACGCACGTTCACCGATGACGGAAACGGCAATGGTCGGCTGATTCCGGCACGACTGTACGAGTACAAGAAGAGAGGACCCCACCTGTACACGTCGCCGATTCCCTATCTTGATGCGGTTCGTATCTGTCTGACGCACCCCGACCGTCGACAGACGGTTCAGCGATTTGAATCGTACTTTGCGCGGGTCAAGGAACTCGCCCAAAGAACGCCCTGGGAATTGCACGTGGAAGGCAGCAGCTACAAGAAGCGTCTGGAGGAGTGGTTGTCGGGCAACTATTATCTCAAGGATGGATTCGCTGGCAGCCGTCGCCCAGTGTATCCAGATTGGTTGGCGGGGACGAGTATCCGGCGAAGCGACGGTAACGGTCCTGGCCGTCTTGACCTACAGGGCACAGGAGGACCGTCTCCCGAGTCTGTCAAAGTGTTGGCGGAGAAGGGGCTGCTGGCAAACATCCCGACGGACCCGTACAGTGGCGCTCCGCTCATCTACAGAGTCGAGGGCGACGACTTCACTCTTTACAGCGTGGGCGAGGACTTCGTCGATGACGGCGGCGTCCCTTGCGAGTGGAACGATCCATCCGGTGGCGACCATGTCTTTTGGCCGATCGCGCGTCCTGAGGAAACCGAGGGAGAGTCCTGAGCAGGGAAAGACCGAAGAATCGGCAGGGTCAATTCGTCTTGGGATCACACTGGGGGTCACACCTACACATTGAATTTCGGGTTGAATCTCGGGGACGCCTTACTTTTTCCGGTCCCGAATTGAGTATGGTGTCACCAGGTTTCCATACGGTGTCACCAGCTTTTCACTGGGCAGAGGTGGAAGGACTCATGAGGAAAGTGAAATGTGTAGGTTTGACCCCATTCTTAGGTGACCCCCTTCTTTGGGGATGCGCGGCGTCGGGCGGGCCGGAGGCTGGGCCCTCCGGCGCCGCCGACGTATGATGCAAGAGCCCGCCCTGCGCCCCAACGTCTTTGCGTGAGGCAGAACTCTTAGGGGCGGAATCAATGGGTCTGTGCGATGATCCAGTCGGAGATGGTCCGCAAGGCCACCGGAGACATGGTCTCCTCGTGCGATCCTGGTCCGGTCTGCACGATCTGAAAACCGTGGTTCATCCCGGGCATTTCGCGGACGGTGAACCGCGGATTACCGCCGGCCTTCAGAGCTTCCTCGATGATCGCCAGGTTCTCCCGGGCGGGGACGGGCACATCTTTGTCCCCGTTGAGGGCCAGAACGGGACACCGCACCTTCCTGAGGGTCGCCCGGGGATCATACCGCAAGTCACACCGCCAATGCCGTCGGAGTTGATCCGCAATCTCGCGCTCCAGACCGCTGTCCGGCCAAGCGAGCTTCTCCTTCTCCGCCGCGGTCAGGGTCGCGTGCAGCGCACGGATCTTCTGCGCGGCGGCCGCCGTATCCGTGTCCTCGCGCACCGCGGCGTAGACCCGCTCGTACCACGAACGCAACAGGGCCAGCGTGTTTTCGTCGGCGCCGTGCGCTCGGGCCGCCAGACTCTTCTGGAAGATGATGATATCCCCGTTATTCTGTCCCAGCCCGGCCAGCATCACGAGGAAGGCGAGGTCGGGCGACTGGGAGGCGAGGATCGGGCCGACCACGCCACCCTCGCTATGCCCGAGCAGGCCGATGCGCTTCGGATCGATCTCCTGGCGGGTCTTGAGGTACTCGACTCCGGCGCCGACATCATCCGCCAAATCCTGGATCGTCGCTTCTTCGAAATTCCCGGTCGTCTTGCCCACCCCTCGCTTGTCCGCCCGCAGCACCGCGATGCCCTGTCGGGTCAAATGGTCGGCGAGCACGAGGAACGGCTTGTGGTAGTGCACGGTCTCATCGCGGTCCAGGGGTCCCGATCCGACGATGAGAAGCACCGCCGGGAAGGGGCCTTTTCCCTCGGGGAGGGTCAGTGTCCCCGCGATATGGACCTTCGCAGAGGGATTCTCGTAGGCCACTTCCTCCTCCCGGTACGGGTAAGGTCTCTTGGGGGTCTGAGGACGGATGATCTCGGGGAACTTGTCCACCCGCTGCACCGCGAGGGGCGTGGTGGTCCCGTGCTGCAGCCAATTGCCCTCGATCGTGTCGCCATCCGTCGTGAACTTCCCTTCATAGACGCTGCGAATGACGTCCATTTCCAGGCGCACGCTGTCGCTGCTCAACTTGACCGCACTCATGGGATAGGGCAAGCCGTTCTGGTCGATGCTGCGCATCGATCCGGTGTAACCGCCCTCAGGCGCTTGCGATACTTCAAACGCGATGCGCAGTTTCACGTTGCCAAAGGTGACGGTGCCCAGCCATTTGCCGGCGATCTTCGGAGGTGCCGCCGTACTTTCCGAACCTCCCCAGCCGATCCCGGCTACGGTTGTCGTCCAGATAGTCACGGCGGTCACAAAGGTCACGGATGGTCTCATCTTCCTGTCCTTTCCAAAGGGTGGTGTGGCATGAAGTTTGCAGTTGCCGCCTACAGGTCCGCCTGGGTTGAAAGAGAATGCCCGACCGTCGGTCCCAGGGGCGAGATCTCTACCCGTTTCAGTCGCAGGAGCCTCAGGAATATTTCGTTCCCGTCTTTACCCTTTTGTTACCCGCTCGTTACCGTTGCGTCACAGCGCCGGCGGGGGGAAGAATCTTGGGCCGGGGAGCTTCGCAGGGCCAGCCCTCAAATTAGCCATTAAGGGACAGAACGGGGTCGAGGAGTTGCGTGTGCGTTGAGAACCCACCCTACGTGTTCGGGGATGGAAGGGGGCATCTTACTTGTTTATTCCCCGTCTTCCCGGCTGGGCTCGGCCGGCCTGCGGCGCCGGTTCCTCATGCAGTCCCGCCGCGGCGGTCCATCCCACGACATGCCCCACCGCCACGCTGCCCAGATAGACAGGCCAGTAGATGGACGCCTCGAAGAACTGTCCGATATTTGCGCCGACGTAGGTGCCGTAGGCGGGATAGAGCAGCCGATAGGCCTGTTTCTGCTCGCCTACAGGTCGGTACGTCTGTTCATAGCTCAGAGCGGTGGAAGAAGCGATGGCCTCCACGTACAGATCGAAAAATGGAACAACGTACAGAATTGCGTATATTCCTTTGTATCGTTGCCGGGCGAAATCCCGGGCGTGGCCCGCCTCGTGCAGGGCTATCGGGGCCAGGTCCGAATACAGATTGAGCGTATTGGAGAACGGATTGTAGTTGTCGCCCCCGAAGAACCGCCCCGGCAATGAATGGCTGGGCTATGGTCTTTCGCCCTCCGGGGCGGGCTGGTCCGACGACGCAGAATTTCTGCGTAAATTTGGATTTTTGTATAACATACAGGAATCGAGGGACGTCTATAACAGAAGCGCGGCCGCCGGCGGAGGTGGCCGCAACGATCCGCGGGGTCAGGGACTCTGCGGGTTTGAGCATGAGCAGTGAAGCGATGATCTTTGTCCACCGGCGAGCCGCAATGATCTCACCACAGAGACACCGAGATCGCAGAGAAAATCCCAGTTCCTGGCAGGAGATGGCCCGGCTCCGGCTCCGTGCTCTCGGTGCCTCGGCGGTGAAGATTCGTGCGAAACAAAGCCCAATTGGGGCCGGGGGTGCTGGTGCCGGCAGGATCAAATGTGCAAAACGAACCCAATTGGAAGAGGAGTCTCAAGTGTCAAGTTTCAAGTTTGAAGTTGGAGGACCCCGCCTCGATTCCTCCGCGTCTTTCTGCTTCAAACTTCACACTTCAGACTTCCGCCGGGTCACCGGCGGGACTTCTTGTACAAACAAACCCAATTTGCGCCGGAGCGATATGAAGGGCAAGTCCTTTATGGGCAAAGAGTTATGGTTAATTGGACATGCAACGGAGTTCGGCGAAACAAAGCCAATTGCCCGGCCGTGCCGAGTGGGACGAGGCTGGAGGGACGTCGGGCGCGGGCCGTGTACAAACAAAGCCAATTTCTCGGCGAGGCCTATTATGCGAAAACGAAGCCACTTTCTCGATTGCGGATTTGCGGATTGGGGATTGCGGATTGGGGACAGACTTCCGGGGGGCGGCCGATTGTGCAAAACAGACCCAATTGGGCCTGCCGCCTCGGGGCCGCGGAGGGCGGATTGTGCAAAACAAACCCAATTTCCGGCGGGCCGAGATACTCCAGCATTCCACTATTCCATCATTCCAATATTCAAGCTCCAACTCTATCGTGCAAAACAAAGCCAATCTGCCGGCCGGGGCGGCATTTCCTACCATTCCAGTATTCCATTGTTCCAGTATTCCACCGTTCCATCATTCCATTGTTCCATCCTTCCCTTCGGCATGGACACCAGGGGCGGACTGTGCTAATAATGGCGGCTTGGACGGACTCCGGAGCTTCTCTGAGGCAGGATAAAGGAGAGAGCCATGCCAGAAGCCGATGTGACGAAAGAGCAAAAGCAGTTCTATGAGAAGATCCCGATGGCGACGCCGGGGTTCTTTCTCAAAGGGGCCAGCGCCCTGGATTGGGGCATGAAGAACCGCCTGGCGCGCATCTTCAATCCGGACAGCGGCAGGACCGTTATGCTGGCCATCGACCACGGGTATTTCCAGGGCCCGACCACCGGGCTGGAACGAATCGACTTGACGGTAGTGCCGCTGATGTACCACGCCGACGCCGTGATGCTCACGCGGGGCATCCTGCGCACCACGGTGCCGCCGACCCTGAACAAGCCGATCGTCATGCGCTGCAGCGGCGGGCCGAGCATCCTCAAGGAACTGTCGAACGAGGAACTGGCCGTCGATATCGAGGACGCCATCCGGATGAACGTGGCGGCCCTGACCCTGCAGGTATTCATCGGCGGCGAGTTCGAGACCCGCTCGGTGCACAACATGACCCGGCTCGTGGACATGGGCCTGCGGTACGGCATTCCCACCATGGCCGTGACCGCCGTAGGCAAGGACATGGTCCGGGACGCCAAGTACTTCCGGCTGGCCTGCCGGATCTGCGCGGAACTGGGGGCCCAATTCGTCAAAACGTACTATGTGCCGGAGGGCTTCGAGACGGTCACCGCCTCCTGTCCCGTGCCGATTGTCATGGCCGGGGGCAAGAAGCTGCCGGAATTGGACGCTCTGACCATGGCCTATAACGCCGTCCGGGAGGGCGCCGGCGGGGTGGACATGGGACGCAATATCTTCCAGAGCGATGCGCCCCAGGCGATGATGCAGGCGGTCCGCAAGGTCGTCCACGACGGCGCCAGGCCCGCGGAGGCCCACGAGCTGTACCTGACCCTGAAGAAGAATGAAAGAAGAATCGGCTCATAGAATGCAGAGACAGTCGCTCGTGGATGAATTGCGAGAAGCCGCCCCGCTTCTGAGCGTGGGGATTCTCACGGCGGATTTGATGTCGTTGGGCTCCGAGATGGCACTGCTCCAGGAAACGGGGGTCCGATTGGTGCACTTCGATGTCATGGACGGCGGTATCACACGGAACAATATCACAGAGGTGGCCCGGATGGGCGCGGATCTTATTGTCACGGGCAGCGCCGTCTTCGACGGGAAGAACCCGCGCGAAAATGCGGCTTTCATGCTCGACGCCGTGCGCCGGCCGGCAACAGGAGGCTTGAGATAAGCGGATGAAGAAGAACGAGTCAGACCGACCATTCTGGGGACAACTGGCCCAGGTCATACCGATCGTACGCGGGCTTCTGGCGAATCCGACGGGTGATCCGGACATGCCCTGGGAGCCGGTGATTCTCAAAATGATCGCCAGCAGAGAGGCCCTTGATTTTGCGGGTGATGAGGCCAATGCCGAGAGCTCGCGCTATCCTGAGCCTCTGACAAAGGGCGGGAAGCCGCCGCTGTTTCTGGCTGTCCCGGCGCCCGGTGCCGGGCCGGATGAGCTGCGCAAACAGATGGAAGAGAGGATCGCGCAGTTTGCCGCGCAGCATGGCGGCAAGCCGGAGATCGTCTGCTTGCGGGACCTCGGGATACTTTACATCGACCGCGAGCAAGAGGGTGCAGATCTGCCGCTGCACCACAAAGTCGCCCTGGTCACCGGCGCCGCCGGAGCGATCGGGTATGGCATCTGCCGCGGGTTGCTGGAAAAAGGTTGCCACGTGGCCGCGACGGATCTGGCCGGCGAGAAACTCGATCGCTTCGTCGCCGACCTGAGCCCGATGGCCCCGGACCGCGTCGATTCGGAGTGGCCCTCGACGTGACGAACAAGGAATCCGTCGCCGACGGGTTTCGAGGCCGTCATCCGGACCTGGGGCGGGATCGACATCGTGGTCATCAACGCCGGCATTGCGATGGTCGCCCAACTCAAGGAAACGGACCTGGAGGCCTTTCGCCGGTTGGAGAAGGTCAACGTCGAAGGGACATTGCTGACGCTCGCGGCGACCGCCCATCACTTCATCCGGCAGGGAACCGGGGGCGACATCGTCATTGTCTCCACGAAGAACGTTCCGAGTCCCGGCGCGGGCTTCGGCGCCTACAGCGCGACGAAGGCCGCCTGTCACCAGCTCGGCCGGATTGCCAGCCTGGAGCTGGCCCCCCATGGGGTCCGCGTCAACATGGTGGCGCCGGACGCGCGTGTTCTCGGAGGGCAACTTCAAATCCGGACTGTGGGAGGAGGTGGGTCCCGACCGGATGCGCGCCCGGGGACTTGATGAGCAGGGCCTGCAAGAGTATTATCGCAACCGGAATCTGTTGAAGGCCCGGGTGACGGGGCGGCACGTGGCCAATGCCGTGCTGTTCTTTGCGACCCGGCAGACGCCGACGACGGGCGCCACGATTCCGGTCGATGGGGGACTGCCCGACGCCACTCCCCGATAAATGGAACATGCTGATGAAGAAAGATGCGATGAAACAAAACGATCGCGGCCCGGACATCGCCGCAGACAAGGCGCTCACGGATTTGATCCGGATCTCGAACATCGTGGGCCAGGACCCCGCCCTCGTCCAGGGCGGTGGCGGCAATACCTCGGTCAAGACGGCCGACGGCAAGTACATGTACATCAAGGCCAGCGGCACCGCGCTGAAGGACATGAACGCGACCCAGGGCTGGCGCAGAATGTGTCTCGATTCCGTCCTGGTCATCATCCAGGACCGGTCGGTCACGAAGCTCCAGACGCAAACGCGGGAAGTCGAGGTGGTCAATCGCCTGCTGCTCGCGTGCGACGACAACGTCGCCGGCGGGGCGCGGCCCTCGGTGGAAGCTCATCTGCACGGCCTGCTCGACAAGTGCGTCATTCATCTGCACCCGAGCGTGGTCAGTGCCTATCTGAACGCCAAGGAAGGAAAGGCGAGACTCGAGAAGCTTTTCCGGGACGAGAAGGCCCAGCCCCTGTGGGTGCCCTACGTCAATCCCGGTTTCACCCTGGCCCGGACGATCGAGAGATTGGTGGAAGGTTATCGGCGCCAATTCCGGCGGATGCCGCGGATTCTCTTCCTGGACAAGCACGGTCTTTTCGTGACCGCTCCCACCGCCGGCGCCACGCTGCGGCTGGTCCGCAAGGTGATTGAGCGCTGCGGCGGACCGCTTCGTCCACCGGCGGCCGCCCGGACCCGCCGGCCCGACGAGGACCAGGTCCGCACGGCCAAGCTCTGCGTGCGCCGCGCATTTTTTGCGGCGACCGGGACGTACTCTCCGGTGACCTACACGGACGACAGGGTGGTCGCCGGCTTCGAACGGTACGCAGACGCGAAGAGACTGCTATCCTGCGGGGCTTTGACACCCGATGAGCTCGTCTACTCCAATGGGCCGGCGCTGTGGGTGGACCGGTGCGATGCCGCAGCGATCGCCAAGCGCCTGGCCGCGCAGATCGCGGCAGGCCGCAAGCCCTCCGTGGCGTTTCTCGTGAAAGATGTCGGGCTGTTCACCGCCGGCACCGACAAGATCGCCCAGACGGTCAGGGATGTCGTCGCGTATTCCCTTTTCATTCGCGCGAACGCACGCCGGATGGGCGGAATTCGCACGCTGACCAGAGCCGAGCAGAGGTTCATCAACGAATGGGAATCCGAGGCCTTTCGCATGAAGCTCGTCAGCGGCGAAGGCCAGGGCGAGCTGAAGAACCGCATCGCCGTTGTGACCGGCGCCGGCAGCGGGCTGGGCCGAAGCATCGCCGTGGGCTTGGCGAAGGCCGGGGCCTTGGTCGCCTTGACGGATATCGACGAGAAGGCCGCCCAAGAGACGGCGGACATCATCGCGCGAGCGAAATCGAAGGGGCAGGCGAAAGCCATCCGATGCGATGTCACGAGCGAAGACAGCGTGCGCACCACCTTCGAGGAGCTGCTCGCCCACTGGGGCGGCCTGGACATCCTCGTCAACGCCGCCGGGATTGCGCCGCCCTACGCCCTGGTGGACATGCCGGCCGATAAATGGCGGCTGGCCCTGGAAGTCAATCTGACCGGTTATTTCCTGATGGCCCGCGAAGCCGCCAGAATCATGATCGCGCAGGGCATGGGCGGCAGCATCATCAATCTCAGCTCCAAATCGGGCCTCGACGCCAGCAAGAACAACACCGCCTACAACGCGACGAAGGCCGGCGAGCTGCACATGGCCCGCGGCTGGGCGTTGGAACTGGGCGAGCACGGAATCCGTGTCAACTGCATCGCGCCGGGCAACGTCTTCGAGGGCTCCAAAATCTGGAATCCGGAGTACATCAAGGTCTGTGCGAGGAAGAACCGCATCAAGCCCGAAGAGGTCATCCCCTTCTACGTGAACAAGACCGCGCTGCGGCGGGAGATCAAGGGCCAGGATGTGGCAGACGCGGTCGTCTTCCTGTGCTCCGACAAGGCCCGGACAATTACAGGGCAGACCCTGGTTGCCGACAGCGGGCAGGTCATGGTCCGATAAAAGTAACAGCCGATCGGTTATTTGCCGCTCGCGTCAACCGGACGATGTGCATGCTACGCGTGGGGTGAAACCCTGTCCCACACGCTGCGAACGTCACTATGATGGCACCGTCCGGCATAAAAGTCCGAAAATCATTGGCTTTTCTGCGCTTTTTCGCGATCTGCGCTTGACACTCCGCCGTAATGCTGGTAAAGATAGTCGCATCGCTCGCATGGTCCACGGAAATGGAGGAGACCACACCTCGTCGCAACTGTGGATTGTCACAGGACCATGTGCTTAGGGAGGAGCGCCTCTGATTGGAGGAAGAGGCATGGCGACGGATAAGTGCATCTGGAGAGTGGCCAAGCCACTGTCGGCGCGTTTGCCGGCGTCCCGACGGGTCGGGATACCCGGGAACAGCCGAGTCTCTGGTGGCTCAAAGGCTACACCGCCTGCACTGCCCATCGCGGACTTCGTCTGTCACCCGCGCGGGACCCACCTCCCGTTCGACACCATCGCAGAAGAGCCGACTTCCGCACAAGACGGCGGATCAAGCTTCTCTCCTCTACTTATCTCTCACAAGGTGCTGCGCGGCCCAACCCTCCGTACCAGTGGGCCGCGCCGCACCACCACTGGACCTTTATTTCAGCCCCGCATCGTGGCGATCCAGGGGCGACGGATTCCTCGACGTCATGTCTCATGTTTAGGATTCTTATAGCCTCTGGATTGCCCTTTTAATACAAGAGCAGGACCCAATCCTGGTCATCGGGAGCGAGAAAATCGCCTTGCGGGCGGGATGAAGGAGATAACTTCTGCCCCGTCCGGGGATTGAACCATTGTGCCTTGAGGCTCTCCGCGAGCAAGCCCGGCTTGATTCTGGCGGAGCCGCCGGCCGAGAAGTACAGAACCGCCATGTCGTTCCTGGCGGATCGCAGACCAACGACCGGTGCAGCACTCGGGCTGCTGTTTCGTGCTTCGAAGAAATCGTTATCCGGATCAAGCCGCCACCAGGGTAGTGCAGTAAAGAAGTCCACCAGGTGGCGGTAGCCTTCGAACATGACCATCGCGTTGTTGCCCCGGCCGGTGATCCAGCCGCCGTAGCCGGGGACATTGGCCCGCTCGCCGGTGGTCTGGTAGCCGCCGGCCATCGTCATCTGCCACGCCAGACGGCGCCGGGTATCCGCGGTGCGCGCCGGCCATTTGCGGCCTTCGCCCCACGAGGGATAGTGGTCCTCGTAGCCGTACTCCTCGTTGACCTGGGGCATCGGCCGGCCCGCTTTCTCCTGCTCCCGGCGGTTCTTGAGCATGAAGGCGTAGCCACCGTGCTCGTCCCAACTTTGGTACATGGCGAAGTCGGCCCAGGGCGACGGTCCGGAACGGAAAGACTCCTTGCCGTGGACGCTCGTCAGATGGTCGTAGGGGTCGCAATCCTTGATCAAGCGGCCCATCTGCTCGACCCAGGCTTCGGTGCGGAACAGGTGCCATTCGTTCGTCACGTCCCACATCACGTTGTCAAATGCCGCCAGGCGAGCCACCACATACCGGTAGTACCGTTGCTCCTCCGGCCCGCCCATGCGCTCCTTACCGAAGGGATCGACGCCCTTGTTCAGCCCGTCCAGGTGGAAGATGATCGAGACCTGAACGCCGCGCCGCCGGGCGTGCTCCAGCATCCGCTCGCACTTGCGGAAGTGCTCGACGTTGAACCGCGTGACATCGTAGCCGGGGTCAGCGACGTCTTCCGGGCGAGCGGCAGGCCAGGGCTCCAGGCGGAACTGGAACTGCGCATTCGGCTTGACCTCCGGCTCCTTCCACTGCGTGCCGTCCCGCGTCCGCCCGCTCAGGGCCACGCGGATGCGGTTCACGCCCAGCTGCGCCAGACGCTCCAACGATTCCTGGATGATCGACTCATCGCGCCAGCCGAGCAGCCAATAGGTGGTGGTCGAGTTCCAGAAGTAATGCCGGCCGGTGCCCTCGTACATGAAGTGAAACGGATGCTCCTTATCCACGCGCAGCAGGCCGTCACGATGATTGTCTACCGCCGTGAACCTGCCCTTATGCGAGGCCTCGTAATCGCCCTGCCGATAGGTCACGGCGTAATCGTACTCTCCGGCGCTCGTCGGCATGAAACGAATGCGAAAGACGCTCCCGTCGGCACTGTCGCAGAAGCCTTCTACTCGTGTCGGTTCGGTCCCCTGCCGTCCGAACCGTCCCTGGACAGTCACGTCCGTGAAGGGATTCGCCGCATCGGGCTTGTCAACCTGGAGGACGATCTCCCCATAGTCATACCGGCCCGGGTTCCCGGAAGACTGGGCGAAATGCACCTCCGCCGGACCCGCGTCAGCCGCCACAGAACCGGCGAGCATAAACAGCATCACACCGAGTAATCGTACCAACTGTCTGTGCATGGAAGCCTCCTTCTCAGCCATGAGTGGATGTCTGCAAAAGTAGTACCCGATCGTTATCACCCGCGCTGTTCTGGCCCGGCGACGCGAAGCCGCGCTTGTCCTTGTTCTCCAGAGGCGAACCCTCAACAGACCTGTACTGTCCGCTGGTCGGATCGAACCATGAGGCATCGACAGGCCCATGCAGGCGGTCCATGGCCACCTGAATCGTCCCCCCATTCGGCAGATATGCGAGCGCCAGCGAGCCATCGTCGGCCAGTGCGGCGGCCACATGGTCGGCCTGCTTCCACTGACCATAACCCTCGGTCACCAACTTGTGCTCCGTATCGGGCACCAGCCGCCACCAGGGCCGTGACTCCATGAGCCGCTGGATAAGCGGGGCCTGTTGGCTCGATTTGACGTTCAGGACTTCGCGCCAGTTCGGTTCGAAACGCCACAGTCGCGTGCCGGCGCAGTAGCCGCAGGCACCGGAGAGGATCGCCCACCAGGCGTTGCGGCGGATGCGATACGGCGTCCAGAGGTCCCCCCTCTTCGCATCCGGCAACAACTCGATCGCGTTGGGCTCGGCTTCGTAGCCGGTCTCGCCGAGGATGACCGGGCGGACCGGGTCCTTTCGCTGGTATTCCTTCGTCACCTGGAGGTAGGAGGCCCCATAGGTATAAGCCATGTTCACATCCAGCCACGGCTCGCGGTTGAAGAAATCGGCACTGGAGAACTCATGCTCCATGTGAGCAGTGTGCAGATGGTGCGGCGCCTCCTGCCGGATGGCGCGGGCCAGCTCGTTCGCGGAGTCGAACAGCCGCTGGTCGGGGTTGCGGTCGCCAACGTGCATCCACATCAGGTTCTGGAAGCGGGCATAGCGCCGGCCCAGGAAATGGCCGTAGATCCGGGCGCTCTCCGGCGTGACGTGATGCATCCAGAGTCCTTTGCCGTAGCCGTACCAGAGATCGGACATGATGACGAAGAAGCCCTGCTTCGTGACCTCGTCCATCACCGTATCCGCGTACTTCCAGTAGGCCTCGACCGGCTTGGTGATGTCCAGCTCCGGCTCGAACGAGACATTGCCGTAAGCATCGCGCGAGGGCAGGCGGCTATCGTCGAGGATCTCCAGAAACAGCGTATTGAAGCCCTTCGCTTTGCGGTCCTCCAGGACCCGGCGGACGTCCTCCAAAGGAAGCTTCTGGAGAAACCATGGCGTGTCGCCCAGCAGAAAGAAGGGCTTGCCCCGGGAGTCCACCAGGTATCGACGGTTCTCGCTGGCTTCGGAGAGGGAAAGCAGTGCCGCTGGAGCTCGAATGGCCGGCGGTCGCGAGCAACATTGGAGTCAAAGCCACGCCGCCGATTGCCATACCCTGATGGGCAAGGAACTGGCGGCGAGTAAGAAGTGAATGCACTATGTGTCCTTGTCGGGTCATTGCGATCCTCCTTCTACCATCAGAACTCAGTCGTGGCGGTTTTGCTTCTTCCAGGCTCGAACGTATTCAACCTGGAATGTGGAGGGAAGGTCCTTGTCGTCCGGCATGCCGAACCACTGGGGCATGGTTTCGCTATCGAAGATCAGGTACAGCGGCTGGTGCCAATGGGTATTGCGGACACGCCGGACCAGCACGCCATCGACGTAGTACTTGATATTCTCCTCGTCCCATTCCAGGCCGTAGACGTGGAAGTCATCCGCCAGTCGCCAAGGGGCGTCCCAGTCGCCGCCGATCGACCAGTGCCGCTTTTCGGTCGGGGTGCGGAAGACGTGCACGTTCATGTGGTACTTGTTCTCGTGACCCGTGGCCTTGCCGCCGATCTCGAAGACATCGATCTCCGTCAGCCAGCCCGGCGTCGTATCCTGCTGGAACCAGAACGAACTGGAGCCGCCCGAATTCATCGGACGTGCCTTGACCTCGAAGTAGCCGTAGCAGGTGCGGTCCCGGCTGTGCACCGCCGCCGAGGTGTAGTCGTGATAGCCCCGTTTGACCATTTCCTCCGGCACAGTCTCCTTGCGCATCGTCAAAAGCAATTGGCCCTTCTCGACCGTGACATTCTCGGCTTTGAAGAGAGCGGGCTGTCTGCCCTTCCACCATTCCATGTTGCGGACCCACTTGTCGGTGTCGAGCGTGCCGCCCTCGAATTCGTCGCTCATCGGCTCATACTTCACCCAAACGCCGGCCTCCGATTGATGCGACAGTGGCAGAGAGTCCGTGACCCGTTTGGGTGTCTGGCCCAAAGGTCCAACACGGGTCCACTGCGCCTCGCCGGCCTCGGCCACAACCTTCCGCTCCTCGCTGTCCAATTGGTCCATCAACCGCCGCCGGTGAAGATCGAATGAGCGGCGTGGCTCCTTGTCCGGCGTGTCCTGCTGGGTCCCATTGTGGAAACACCACCCGGCGGCTCCGCCCGCGACGGCGCCGCGCAGATCCGCCAGGAAATCGGCGGCGGTCGGCTCCCATTGCGTGTAGCCCCGCCGAAATGGCTCCTGATAGTGTACCGGCGCCGCCGGCCGACCTCCTGCATCATCGCCAGCAATGCGCGGGTCTGCGCCTCGGTCTGGCCGGGCGATTCGGCATGGCGCGGGCGATGGGGACAGAGGAAATCGAGGCCGATGGTCAGCGAGAGATGTCCGCACGTCTTCCTGACTGAGGTCATGTCCGCCGAAGGAGGCGGTGACCAGCCGCGGTGGGTCAAGCTGGCGCACTCGGTCGCGCAGTTGCTTCAACTCCTCAGGGCCGACGTAGCGTGCATCACGAACGTCCCGCTCGTTGGCGAGGTCCAGATACCAGTTGCGATGTGACTTCAGGGCCTCCACCAGGGTTTCCACGGCCCGCTGATGGGACGGGAAGTCCGGCAGTTGTCCGCCACCCCCTTTGCCGCGCGTGAGCGTCACATCCACGATCAGGCCGCGACGATCGCACTCGGCCACGAGCCACTTGAGCTTGCCCAGGAACGGCTCGCGCGGACGCCCCTGAGCGTCGACCGCCGAGACATCCTGCTCGCCCAGTCCGCACGTGGCCCAGACGCGCAGCCAGTTGAAGCCGGCTTTCTGGAAATCCGTCAGATCCGCGCGGATGAATTCCTCCGATGCGCCCAATCCCGCGTAGTAGCTGAAGCCCAGGAGGAAGGTCGGCTTGCCATCCAGCGTGAAGCGAGTCCCTTCGATGCCCAAAACGGTTGCGGCGTGGGCCCCTCCCGGCAGCAGCAGCTGCCATGGAAAGGAAGAGTGATCCGATGAATCGTCGCATCTGTTATCCTCCGAATTCACAATCTTCGTTTAGCGAGCCCCCGGCGGGGGGAAGTTCCTGGAGGCATCGTCGAGGACGAGGACCCAATCGAGCATCTCGCCTTTGTCGGGCGGCAGAAACTCCCGCTCGCCGGTGTTGGCAAACTCGCCGATGACGGTGGCCTGACCGTTGCGCGGGTTGTACCACCAGGCCTTGACCTTCGGGCCTTTGATCGTGTCCATGCGGACCTTGAAGGCCCGTCCGACCGGGGCATAGACCATCGCGTAGGTGCCGTTCGCGTCGCGGGTGGCCACGAAGCGATACCGTCCTGCGCCGGGCACACTGGTCGGCACGCGGTCGGTCACGATGACCGAGTCGTCCGGCACGCGCGACAGGAACGGACGCGACTCGATCAGCCGGCGGCCGTACTGCATCTGTCCCGCGCCGGGCTGGTCGATGGCCTCGAACCACGGCATGCAGCGGGTTGTTGATCGGGTTGCGGCCCGGCTGCCACATCTGCCAGACGGAGTGATGGCCGTAGGTGTGGCCGCAGGCGCCGCTGAACAGGTCCCAATACAGCGGCCGGCGAACGTCGGAGGAGATCGAGTGGCCCAAGTCTCTTGGCCTCGAACGACACCGGGTGGTCCTCGTAGATCGGCTCGCCGTCGAGCACCGGCTTGACCGGCGTGCGGTCGTAGTCCGCCCGCGTATTCTGGTAGCCTTCGGTGAACTTCGGCGTCGTGCCCGTTCTGACGCATGTTGAAGTCGAGCCAGTCGTCCTCGTGGAACCATGGGCCGAGCCGCGGCCGCCGGGCGGATGGAACGTCATGCAGATGCGCGCCGCCGTCGCCCTTGCGCAGCCCGCGGGCCATGGCGCGGATGATCTCCTTCTGTTCCTCGTTCTCGATGTTGCGGTCGCCGCCGAGAATCCAGATCAGTCCCTTGTCCCGGTAGCGCCGCCCGAGCCACTCGCCGTACGTCTTCGGCGTTCTGCACGCGTGAACAGCGGCTTGCCGTCTTTCACCTTGTCGTGCCAGTAGCGGCCCCAGGTCGGCAGAAAGCCGATGTACAGCCCCAGCGAGTTGGCCTTGTTCACGATGTAGTCCACGTGGTCCCAGTAGTCGTTGGTCGGGCCGTCCTGCACCGCCGGCCGAGCCGGATCGAGATCGATCAGCGGCAGATGGCCGTAAGGATTCGGACCGTTGTGCCCGTCCACCTCCGCGATCGCCACGGCCTGGATCACCGTGAAGCCCTTGGCCGCCCGGTTGGCGAGGTACTTGTCCGCCTCCTCGCGATTGAGCCGGTGGAACAGCTCCCACGCCGTGTCGCCCAGGTAGAAGAACGGCGTCCCGTCCTCCTGCACCAGGAACCGCTTGTTCTCCGAGACCTTGAGCAATCCCGGCCTGGATGTCTCCGCAGCGGCCAACTGCGCCGTCACGAATGACAAGAACAACAGCACTACCAGAATCGTGCCAATCTCGCGCGAGGCTTTGCAGCGTATGCGCTGGCGGATGGGTCCCTGCAACATGTGGCTTTCTCCTTCTATTGAGCTTTGAATGGTTAAATAAAATCGCCATCACTGGTCGATATATTCATGCATGCGAACCCCAGGAAAACCCGAAGAACTGGAGTGTCAACGACTTCAGGCCATCGCGCTACTCGAAGCCGGCCACGGACCCAGCGAAGTGGCCCGCAGGCTCGGCGTGTCACCGGGAGCGGTCTCCCAATGGAAGAAGGTCTATCAGCAGGTGGGCCGAGAAGGTTTGAAGGCGAAGCCCCATCCTGGCCCCCGGCCCAAGCTGATGATCGAGCAACGCCAAGAATTGGAGGCATTGCTCTTGAAAGGTCCTCTGGCCCACGGCTATCCGACCGACCTGTGGACACTGAAGCGGATCGCCGAAGTGATCGAAAAGCATTTCGGCGACCGCTACGACCCCTCCGGAGTCTGGCACGTGCTGCGGGAGATGGGCTGGAGTTGCCAGAGGCCCGAAGGGCGGGCACGCGAACGCGACGAAGAGGCCATCGCCCGGTGGCGTCAACAGGATTGGCCGCGTATAAAAAAAAGCCCGACGAAGCGGCCGGACCCTTGTTTTTCTGGATGAAACCGGCTTCATGCTCCAGCCGGTGGTTCGGCGGACCTGGGGTCCTCTGGTTGTCCGAGCGTGCCGGGATGTCCTCGGCAGCCTCACCGGGGCTGCTCCGGCCGGTCTGATTCTATAGAACTGCCCCGTCCCCGTCAAACCCCCGGCGCCGACGCTGCATGTTCCCGGCTCAGGAACGCGTGTGCGACTAACTTTCGTGGGGGAGCTACCCGCGTTTGTCATGCTGAGCGAAGCGAAGCATCTGGGCGGCGAATGGAACCAGCGTCTGTTCTCGTGCTCGGCCCAGATTCCTTCGGCAAGCTCAGGACAGGCTCTTCGCTGACGCTCAGAGCTTGCCCTGAGCGTAGCCGAAGGGATGACAGGAGGGACGACACGGACCCCACAAAACGTAGTCGCCCACAGGAACGCAGCGGCTCAACATAGGGCTGGTCTTGGCCGAAATGTATGCCTATACTATGCGGTTTGTGAATGCAAGGGTGTGGTGGCTGTCGTCCGGAAATACGCAGGGGTAAGGAATCAGTATGAAGGTCGCAAAATTCGGCGGTACGTCCCTGGCGGACGCCAAGCAGATTCAGAAGGTCGTTCAGATTGTCAAAGCGGACCCGACCCGCAGGATCGTGGTCGTCTCCGCGCCGGGCAAGCGCTCTGCCGGTGACATCAAGGTGACGGACCTGCTGATCGCGCTGGCCAAGGCCGTGCTCGCGGGAAAGCCTTTCGAGAGCGAGCTGGCCGCCGTGGTGGAACGATACGCCGGAGATCCAGCAGGAATTGGACCTGGACCGGGAGCGTGGTCACGGAGATCGAGACGGACCTCCGCAGTCGCATCCAGGGCCGCGGCGACAACGAGGCGCAGTTCCTCGACGCGATCAAGGCCGCCGGGGAGGACAACTGCGCCAAGCTCGTGGCCCGCGTCTTCACGCAGCAGGGTCTGCCCGCGCAGTACGTGGATCCGCGCGAGGCGGGTATGCTGCTCAGCGAGGACTTCGGCAACGCCCAGGTGCTGCCCGAGTCCTACACCCGTCTGGCGGCACTGCGGAACGTGCCGGAGACGGTCGTCTTCCCCGGATTCTTCGGATACACCCAGCGGGGCCAGGTCGTCACGTTCCCGCGCGGCGGGTCCGACATCACCGGCTCCATCCTGGCGGCCGCCGTGGAGGCCGACGTCTATGAGAACTTCACGGACGTGGACTCGGTGTTCGCGGTCGACCCGCGCATCGTCCCGGAGGCCCGGCCGATCCCCGTGCTGACCTACCGCGAGATGCGCGAGCTGGCCTACGCCGGCTTCGGCGTCTTCCACGACGAGGCCATCGTGCCCGTGGTCCAGGCCAAGATCCCCATCTGCATCAAGAACACGAACCGGCCGGACGCCCCCGGCACCCTGATCGTGCCGCAGCGCAAATACCGGCACGGCGAGGTGATCGGCATCGCCAGCGCCGGCGGATTCAGCACGATCTACCTGAGCAAGTACATGATGAACCGGGAGGTCGGGTTCGGCCGCCGTCTGCTCCAGATCCTGGAGCAGGAACAGCTTTCCTTCGAGCATGTCCCTTCGGGGATCGACAACATGTCGGTCATTCTCCGCCGTGCGACCCTGACCCGCAAGAAGGAGGAACGCGTTCTGAACCGCATCCGGGAAGAGCTGCGACCGGATGATGTGACGATTGCGCATGACCTGGCGCTGATCATGATCGTGGGAGAAGGCATGCGCTACGCGGTCGGCATGGCGGCCAAGGCCTGCGCCGCCCTGGCCAACAGCGGCGTGAACATCGAGATGATCAACCAGGGCTCCTCCGAGATCAGCATCATGTTCGGCGTGAAAGAGATGGACCACAAGACCGCCGTGGAAGCCCTCGGCCGAGCCCTCCTGGCCTCATAAGAGGGTGTGTAAGAGTGGCACGGGTATCCTGCCCGTGGGGTCTTGTGGCATCGGCATCCTGCCGATGATCCATGGGCTGGAAGCCCATGCCACGCGGCACCAGCGTTTCACACCCTCTGAGCGGGCGTCGCGCTGTCATTGGCCTGCTTTCAAGTAGATCGGCGCCCTGCCGACAGTAATGATCACATTGCCCGAAGAATCCGGCGTGAGCACTTTCTGCACGCCCAGCAGGTCGATCGACGTAGCACGGGGCGCCGGAGCAATGTCGATGATGACATCCTGCGCGATCGGTGTGCGTTTGCCCGTCCCCCATCCGGAGAAGGCCACCCACAGCACGTCCGCGGGCTTGCCGCGATGGCGGAAACGGTAGACGAAGGGCGGGACAGGCTCGTTGTACGTGCCGGAGACCTTCGCGTCGAAATCGTATTCGAAGAACTTGACTGTCTTGACCAGCGTTTGCAGAGCCCGCCAGGCGAGCCGGGGCTGCGGCGGCTTGTGCTGATCGAGCGAAGTCATCAGGCCGGGGTCGGCGGAGGATTCCTCGAAGAGATGGGTCTTGCTGAAGTACTCGAAATAGACCCAGCCCTTGAGATTCACGCCGAGGGTACGGCTGACAATGTAGATCTCGACCACCTGTTCGGCGTGCGTCTGCTCCGGCAGCCCGCCCAAGTCCTCGCCGCAATTGAACCCGCCCTCATTCAGCCAGAGGGGCCTATCCGCATACCCGTGCCGGTCGAGGAACTTGCGGACGTTGATCAATCCGATCACGCCGGCATAGGCGTCCGGGCTGTCGAAGCAGGTCACCGGCGCGTGGTACGTGTGGAGGCCGAACCAGTCGAACTTCGGCCGCAGGGCAAAGGCCCGCTCGAACCAGTCCTCCCACTGCCGGGGTGTCGAGATGCTCGTGGACAGGTTGAAAGAGATCACGATGGTCCGGGGGTCCGCCCGCTTGACGCCCTCGTAGGCGGTGTTGAGCAGCGGTACTTGGACCTCCGGGGCATGGAACGCGTGCTCGCCGAACACGTCCGACGAACCGCCCCAGACCGCGATCAGGCCCGACCACGCCGGATGCTTGTGGTACCGATTGACAACCTGATAAGCGAACTCCCCATACTGGGCGGCGAATCGGGGATCCGCGCGATTGATGCTCTCATCCCAGGGCAGTCCCGGCGACTTGGGGCAGATCAGAAACGCGATCACTTTGAGGCCGGACTTGGCCAATTGGTCCATCTGCTCATCTGCGGCGATCCACTTCCAAACGTTGTCGCCCCGCTCGATGTGGTCCCAGGTGAAGTCCACCAGCCCCTGAACGTAGTCGAGCCCCAGTTCCTTCATGCTGCCGCGCTGGAACTCCTCATACCCCGCCCCGCCATACGCCCGGACTGTGCAGTTGAACTCCGGCAAGACACGAGCCGGGACCGCCGCCTTGATTGTCGTCACTGAGGCACGATCTTGTGCTCCAGGTGGGATTGTGGTTTCGCGACCGGTGCGCACGATATCCAGCCCGACTACCGCAGCAATTGAGAGGACGGCGGCTCGTATTCTCATGAATCCTCCGCAAACGGCCATAAACCGTCGGCGAGCTTCGCCCACACCCTATGCTCAGTCCCGCATCCTCGCCTCGGGATTCGCGGCACGTGGCCCGATCGACTAGGCAGCTCTTAATGGAGCCAAATCAATCCGCTTCAGTGTCGGAAGACCGAGATCGCGAAGGACCCGGTTGAACAGGGCAAGTGTGAGTTTCTCGGGCGCGAGAATCTCAATCCCGATAGGTGTGCCGTCGCGCCGGAAGTCAACGATGAGGCCTGGTTCGATTCGCCTGGTGCGGTGGCTTCTGTCCCTTGGACGCCGTGGCAGAGAATAGTAGGCCGCTAAAGGCCGTCCATGTCGAAACGTAACTTCGAGATATGACTCGTTCATCTCAGGATTCCGACTCCCAGTCCCACCATTCTGGCCACCTGCGACGCACCATACCTCTCCATTGTACTCAACTGCCGACAAGGAAGAAGAGGGAATGCCCCGCTTTCTCAGAGTTCCTCCTGGCCCTGCAGAGGCCGGACGGCAAGATAGCAGCGCTCCTGGTCGGTTTCTTCGTTGAGATCCACCAGGGCGAATCCGCACTTGAGAAAGAGGCGTCTTTCGGCCTCGTTGTCCCAATCGTTGCTGCAACGGATGTACAGGCAGCCTGCTTCTCGACCGCTTTGCATTGCTTCGCGCAACAGCCTGGTGGCCAGGCCGTGCCGCCGATATTCGGGGCGGACCAGCATCCGCTCCAGGTAGGCCAGCTTCCGCTTGGCCAACGGGCCCTCGCCCCCGATAGGACCAACGTCCAGATGCACCCCGCCCAGCACGTGCCCGCCGGAGGTCACGGCACAGGTGAGCGCGAAGCACCACTGGTCGCGGTCCCATCGATCTTCGGGGAGGGGACGCCGGGAGTCCGCCAGTTGCGTCGCGAACATCTCCTGGGCCTCTTGCGGCAACGTATCGGCGTTGTGATACACGACGATTTCATGTCGTGGCAACGACCTCATCAACATACCTCCTTCGAACGAAATCAACGTCCGAGCGAACACGCTCACGAGACTACGCACGTTTGGGCTTGCGCTTGACGGCGAGCAGCTTCTCGATGTCGTCGAGGGTCTCCTCGCGCTCCGCGACGAGCGCCAGCCATTTACCGTCGTGGTACGTCGTCGCCTCCGCGTACGCCTTGCGGACACCCGGAGTCAGCTCGGACAGGATCTTGTCTGCCTTCGCCCGCTCCTCGCCGCCGAACACGATCTGGACGACAAGTCGGTTTCGCTCGGGAATCAACGTGCAGAATGATTTGGATTTCTTGAACCGCAGTCCCCACCCATACTTCCTGCCGCCAAAGATCCAGTCCGGCGTGAAGACACCGGGGTAGTTCACTTCAATGAACTCCAGCAGCCGCGTCCAGTGCTTGTACTCGCTCGCCCCCAGCCACGCCGCCACGCTCTGGGCGTCAGGCGGCCGGCTCCCGTCCAACATTCGTTCACCAACGTCGCTCATGCGATTTCTCCCCGGTCTCTGCGCTACGACAGCAATACCCCGGCCCTTTGCAGCACTTCCTGCGTCGTCTCGGCAGGTAGCTTGCATGCCAATTCCGCCTCTCTGACGCGCCAGTCCAGACTTTTCACCTGGTCCGCGAGAATGGCGCCGCTTACCCCCAGCCCTTCCGGGATGAGAACTTCGAACGGATAGCCTTTGACCTGATTGGTGACCGGACACAGGAGAGCCAAGCCTACCTTGCCATTGTACGCTTCGGGCGACAGTACCACGGCCGGTCGGCGACCCGCTTGCTCATGTCCGGCTTGTGGATCTAAGGTGATCCAGACTACATCGCCGCGTTCGGGAACGTACGCCGTGCGCCTCACCACACCTCTGCCCCCCTCGCAGGACCGGTGTCCACCTCACCGTGCAGGTTCTTTTTGGTGACCTTCGCGAGGAGATCGTCGAGACTCACCGTCGGCCTGGCCGATGGAGTGATGATCAACTTGCCCTCACACAAGCTCAGCTCGACAGGCGAATTGTCCTTCAATCCGACTTCCGCCGCAAGCGGTTTGGGAATCCGCAGCGCCAGGCTGTTTCCCCATTTTTGTACTCGGCTCGTCATGTCGTGGTCTCCTATCGTATCTACATAGAAGATACACCGGGAGCGATCCACTGTCAACAGTCGTGGCGACGCCCCCATACGGGCCAGAGCGCCCCCTACCCGACGCGGCCGTCCCGGTCGATGTCGATTCCGTGCAACTCCTCCAGCTTTTTGACCAAGGCACGTAGCGTGTCCTGGGTCAGTTGGAGTCGATCTTCCAGGGCCCGGACCCGATCCTCGACGGAATCGGACTTTCGCTTTTGGCCGTACATCAAGCCGGTTTGCACGACTTCCCAGAGAACGCCCATCGTGATCTCCTAATCAACTCATCCACAGTCTTACCACGGGTTCCCTTACACGCGCGGTCCGCTAAGAGCCTCCAACAGAGTGAACGCCCGGCCCGCTCTGTCACCCCCGCGCAGGCGGGGGTCCAGGAAAGCCACGGCGTCGTTGGATTCCCGCCTGGGCGGGAATGACAGGAAGCGGCAGCCTTCCCGTGAACCGTCACTCTGTTAGCGGCTCCAGAAGTCATTTTAGAGGGGCGGACAGGCCGCGGCAAGAACCCCGGTTGGAAAACGGGAATTGCGACCAGGCGCTTGTCGAGGGGGACGGAATCTGCTATAGTACGGGTCTTTTGATGCCCCAGTCGGAGGCTGTTCGGTGGTGGCCGCCCGGGGTGGGGAAGGGACCCAAACGCGATTGATCGCGTTTGGGAACCCAATACAATTCGTTTGAGGAGTCGCTGCATGAGTTTCTCGGTCGAGGATACGCGCAAGAAAGCCGCTCCCACGGTCAAGGAGCTGATCCGGGCGGGCGTTGTCACGCTCGCAGACGTAAAGGATTGGCTGCGAACGATTTACGAGATTCGGTTCTTCGAGGAGAAGGTCTACGACCTGCTCGGTCAGAACATCATCAAGGGGGCCTCGCACCTCTACGCCGGACAGGAGGCGGTGGCGACCGGCGCTGTCGCGGCCATCGAGCGGGGCGACGTCATCGGCTCCACCCACCGGGGTCACGGCCACTGCGGGGCCATCGGCAACAAGTACTGCGACTGCGAGGAGGACCGGCAGAACCACTGGAACGCCATGATGGCCGAACTGATGGGCAAAGAGACCGGCTACTGCAAGGGTCGCGGCGGCTCGATGCACATCGCGGAGGTCGAGAAGCAGAATAACCTCGGCTCGACCGGCATCGTCGGCGGCAACCAGCCCCCGGCGGTCGGCGCCGCCCTGGCCGAGAAGTTCAAGAAAAGCGGCAAAGTCGTCATCTCCTTCTTCGGCGACGGCTCCTCCAACACCGGCACGTTCCACGAGTCGATGAACATGGCCGCGACGCTGAAGGTGCCGCTGGTGGCGGTCATCGAGAACAACCTCTACGGGATGAGCGTCCCGTTCTCCGGCAGTCCGGTCGAGGGGACGCGGTGTGCCAGCAGCATCGAGGACATCGCCGTGCGGGCCGCCGCGTACTGACGTGCCGGCGATGATCGTGGACGGCATGGACGTCCTGGCGGTCTATCTGGCGGTCAAGAAGGCCGTCGAGCAGGCCCGCCAAGAGAACCAGATGACCATGATCGAGTGCAAGACCTACCGCTGGTACGGCCACAGCCGCAGCGACCCGCGCGAGTACCGGACCAAGGCCGAGGAGAAGGCCTGGCACGACCGCGACCCGATCACCGTCCTGCGGAACAAGCTCGTCTCGGAAGGACACTGCACCGAGCAGGAATTGGACCAGATCAAGGACAAGGCGTTCGCGGCCATCGAGGCGGCGACGCAGTTCGCCATGAACAGCCCCCTGCCGAACCCCGCCGATGTCGACAAGGACGTGTACGTGGAGGAGAGCTATCCGGCCCAGGTCATCGAGAGCGAGAAGAACCATGGCCGCCAAGGTCCGAGAGGCCACGGCGGCGTTTCAGAAGCTCGTCGCCTCGTCCACGGCCAAGACCAAGAAAGAGGCGACCGAGCAGGCCAAGGCCCAAGATCAAGTCCCAGTTCGGCATGGACGTCCTGAACATCGCCCAGGCGGTTTCGCTCGCCCAGGCGGAAGAGATGCGACGCGACCCGCGGGTCTTCGTCTTCGGCGAGGACGTCGGCCTCTACGGCGGCGCCTACGCGGCGACCCGCGGCCTGCTGGCGGAATTCGGCAAAGAGCGGATCATCGACACGGCGATCTCGGAGGCGGCCATCGCCGGCGCGGCGGTCGGCGCGGCCCTGCGCGGCATGCGGCCGGTCGCCGAGATCATGTACGTCGATTTCGTGACCATCGCGATGGACCAGCTTGTCCACGTCGGCGCCTACAACCGCTACATGTTCGGCGGCAAGGCCAAGGTCCCGATGGTCCTGCGCACGGAAGGCGGCGTGGGCCGGTGCATCGCCGCCCACCACTCGGAATCGCTCGAAGCCTGGCTGATGCACACGCCGGGCTTGTACGTCGTCATGCCCTCGACGCCCTACGACGCCAAGGGCCTGCTCAAGGCGGCGATCCGCAGCGACAACCCGGTGGTCTTCATCGAGCACAAGGCGACCTACGGCCAGACCGGCCCGGTGCCGGCGGACGACTACATCATCCCGCTCGGCGTCGCGGACATCAAGCGGCCGGGCAACGACGCGACCATCGTCAGCTACTGCCGGATGGCCATGCGGTCCCTCGACGCGGCCAAGATCCTCGCGGACAAGCACGGCATCGACGCCGAAGTGATCGACGTGCGGACGCTCAAGCCGCTGGACATCAAGACGATCGCCGAGTCCGTCCGCAAGACCGGCCGGCTGATCACCGTCAGCGAAGGCTTCTGCTGGTGCGGCGCGGGCCGGGAGATTGCGGGCCAGGTCATGGAATACGATTTCGGCGACGGCTCGCGCGGCTTCGACTACCTCGACAGCCGGCCGATCAATCTGGCCGCCCGGGACGTGCCGCCGCCGATGAGCGAGCCGCTGGAAGAGGCCAGCATCCCGAGCGTGCCAGCAGATCGTGGAAGCCGTGAAGCAGGCCGTGGGCCAGTGAAGATGAATTGACGATTTATGATTGCGATTGGACAAATCATAAATCATAAATCGTAAATCATAAATGGAATGGGGACGATCGATGGCAAAAGAGATCAACCTGCCGAAGATGGGCCAGACGATGGAGGAAGGCACCGTCGTCAACTGCCTCGTGAAAGTCGGCGACGAAGTCAAGAAAGGCCAGGTCATCTTCGAGATCGAGACGGACAAGGCCACGCTGGAGATGGAGTCTCCTGTGAACGGCTTTGTGAAGTACGTCCTCGTCCAGAACAACCAGACGCTGCCGGTCGGAGCGCCCCTGATGGTGCTGGGCGAGCAGAACGAGCAGGTGCCGATGAGCTTCGTCGAGGCCCTGACGGGCGGCATGGGCCTGGCCGCCGGTACGCTGCTGACCCCTGCCGCCCAGATGCCGACGACCATTACGCCTCCCGACGGCCCCGGAGCCGGTCGCACCGGGCAAGCCGATGGGCAAGATCATGGTCTCGCCGCGTGCGAAGAAGATGGCGGAAGAGCTGGGCGTCGATCTGGCGACGGTCAAAGGCACCGGCCCGGCCGGCAAGATCACCGAAGCGGACATTCGCAGTGCCGCCGAGACAAAGCGTGTAGCTCAGCCGGGACCCCAAACGCAAAAGACCGCGTTTCGGAGCCCGATGCCCTCGGCTGAGAAGGCGACCGTCCCCGGTCGCCAAGAAAAGTCGGGCGGGGACGCCCGACCTACGAAGACCGCCGTGGCGGAGGCCAAGCTCGGGTCCACGGTTCCCCTCAATCGCCTCCAGCGCATCACGGCCGAGCGAATGCTCAAATCCAAGCGGGAAATCCCCTGCTTCTATCTGACCGTCCGGGTGGATATGACAGACCTGGTCGCCGCACGGACCAAGATGAACGAGACGGGCAGCGTGAAGGTCGCGTTCAACGATTTCATCATGAAGGCGGTCGCCACCGGCTTGGAGAAGTTTCCGATGATGACCGGCCAACTCGCCGGCGATTCGATCAAGCTGGCCGACGCCATTCACGTCGGTCTGGCGATCTCCGTGCCGGACGGCCTGGTCGCGCCTCTGGTCAAGGACGTGAACAAGAAGGATGTCCGCCAGATCGCCCGGGACAGCCAGGCCCTGATCGAGCGGACCCGCAACGACAAGCTGGACCTGTCCGACCTGGAAGGCGGCTGCATCACCGTCAGCAACCTCGGCGCGTTCGGCATCGAGTCGTTCATTCCGATTGTCGTGCCCGGCCAGTGCAGCATCCTGGGCATCGGGCGGATCACCGACACGTGCGTCCCGGACAACGGCAACATTCTCGTCCGCAAGCTGATGAACATGACGCTGTCGGTGGACCACAAGGTCACCAACGGCGCCTACGCCGCCCAGTTCCTGGACTTCGTCAAGAAGACGCTGGAAGACCCAAAGCAATTTACGATTTATGATTGATGATTTATGATTTGGGCTCTCGCCCCGGCGACGCCCCACGCGCGAATCATAAATCGTAAATCAAAAATCATAAATCGAAAGGAGTCTTGCATGGCCAAGAGAGGTGAAGCAACGAGATTGCCGGCGATCCGCAAGGCGACGCCGAAGGTGCCCGTGATCGGGGTGTTTGCGACGAGCGACCCGCGGATCGACGAGGAGAGCCGGACCCGGTGCCAGAACATCGCCCAGATGGCGGCCGAGACGATCAGCGGCGCGGTGGTCATGCCGGACAAGACGCCGGTGCCGGTCGTCTACTCGACGGTGCTGGTCGACGGCGAGGCGCAGGCCGACATCGTCGCCCAGCAGTTCCGCAAGGCCGGACGTCGATATCCTGGTCTGCGTGCCGGACACGTGGGCCTTCCCGCAGCTGACGCTGATCTCGCTGCTGCAGCAATTCCCGGCCGACACGCCGATCAACATCACCTGCGGCAACAGCGGCCCCAAGCCGGGCGTGGTCTATGCCCACGCCGTCAACGGCGCCCTGGCCCAGTACGGCCGGCTGGCGGCGTCTGAACGTCGGCACCTGGCCGGACACCGGCCTGGAGCCGGAGATGACCGACCAGACCGCCAAGGACCTCATCGACTGGTGCTACGCCGCCTGACCGCCGTGGCGCTGCGGGGCCGGCGCGTGGTCATCTTCGGGCACGACTCGATGGGCATGGAGACGGCCCTGGCGCACGTCATCCCGACGCGCAACACCTTCGGCCTCGAGATCACCCGGCTCGACATGAAGCTCCTGGCCGACATGCTCACCAAGAAGGCCTACAAGGACAAGGAGCTCAAGGACCTGCGCGGCTGGGTCGATCGGCACGTCGGCAACCGGCTGGACCTGAACAGCGACGAGGACAGCGAGCGGTTCAACATGTCCCTGGCGATGTACCTGATCGTCCGCGACCTGATGGCCGACCTCAACGCCGTCGGCGGCGGCTTCATGAGCCAGCTCGAATGGGGCAGCGACCCGCGCGGCATCCCGCTGCCCGTGGCCGACGTGATGGAGTCGCTTCTTCAACTCCACCTTCGACCACAACGGCAGCAAGCCCGCCGTGCCCTTCGCCACCGAGGCCGACGTGCAGGGCCTGCTGACGATGCTGTTCATGACCTGGCTCTCGCGGCGGCAATCCCGCCGCTGTTCATGGACTTCCGCAAGGTCTGGGAGCCGTGGGAGATCAAGGACCTGGCGGACAAGCTCGGCCTCAAGAAGCTCGACACCAGCGCCGACTGGGACACCAAGGGTCTCGTGGACGGCGACAACTCCGGCAGCGCCGCCTTCGACTGGGCGGCCGAGCCGGGCGCGACGCGTCAAGCAGATCATGGAGCGGGTCTCCATGCCGCTGGCCGACCGGTTCTACTTCCCCGGCGGCGGCAACTCCGTCACCTTCATGACGCCCGGCGGCATCGAGGGCATCGCCGCCCGCATGGCCTACAGCTGCGTCAGCGGCCTGTTCAGCCTGATCTGGGACGAGGCCGAGACCACCGAGGTGCCGGAAGAGCTGGCGCAAGGCCATGTGCAACCTGACGACCCCGACCTGGCCGCACACGTTCGTCGTGCCGAAGTACGCGAGCATGCTCGAATACAAGCAGTACGCCGCCGGCCAACCACTTCCACATGACCTGGAACCTGCCGGTGGCCCGCCTGCAGCACTGGATGGACCTGATGGGCGTGCTGAGCGTCGCCCCGTGGGCCGCCCGGCCGAAGTTCATCGAAGGCGTGGACCGGCCGCAGCCGCTGATCCACCTGATCAACGGCGGCGCAGAAGCCTACAAACTGCTCGGCAACCGCCGCTAATAGGGCAGGCGGAAGCGGACACGCACTCTTGTCATCCTGAGCCGAAGGCGAAGGATCTGGCCTGCGAATGAGACATTAGGTTGTGGGGTCAGAGCTTGATTAGTGATTAAGCTCTTCTCCCTCCTCGATAGTCGCCCCCATTTGATATATACTCTTCCCTAATCACTAATCAAGCTCTGACCCCATCGCTGCTGTGGGTCCAAGTGCCGGAGGCGATCTGCGTTCTCAAGTAGCATGGGCGCAGCGCCCGTGATACTCACGGGCAAGATGCCCGTGCTACTTGCTGCGCTCGCGGACGAGGTCGCCGAAGGGGGCGAGCAGCTTGTACTTGTTCTGCCAGGTCGTGTACATAATGCCGACCGCCTGCGGCGTTTGGTCGAGCACGTCGAGCCAGCCACGCGGGTTGTCCAGCGTGTCGCCGTCGTAGTAGGCCCCGGCCAGCGTCTTGAAGCCGTGCGAGGAGAAGAAGCCGAGACTCTCCTTGCGCTTCTCGTAGTACCAGCACACGATGGTCAAATCCTTCGGCACGTACTTCCACGAGTCGGTGTAGTCGCCCTCGACGAGGTAGTAGTTGCCGTGGGCGTTGTGGTTCGGGTCGAGCATGTCCGACCAGATGAACACCTCGGTCTTCGGGTTCGCCCGCCGGAGGATGCTGGCCTGCTTGGTGATGCAGTCGCCCAGGATTTCGGCCATGCTGAGGTGCCGCTGCTTGCAGGCCTGGCAGGCGCCGCCGGCCCGGATCTCGTCCATGCTCAGCAGGTACTTCGAGGGCGCCAGATACTTGTGCATCTGCTCGGCCTGCTTCTCCCAAATCTGGTAGACCTCCGGCTCGGACATGCAGACGGTGACCTGGCCGCGATTGACGCCCATGCCGTGATAGTAGCTGACCTTGAGCCGCTCGCCGTCCTTGATGCGACCGCCGGACAGCAGCTTGATCTTCGGCGGCTCGTGATCGAACCGGAAGTTGAGCTGCTCATCCTTGATCGGGGCGAAATCCTTGCCCTCTTCGTAGACCTCACCGGTCGCTTCGCTACGGACCGTCACCGGCGTCCCGGGCCGGCGCAGGACATTCAGCAACCCCACTTCCTCGACCTCCAGATCGTCCATCCAGAACCGCCCCGCCTTGCCGCCCCAGACACCGGCGTAGATATTGACCTTGCTCTGATCGAGGCTGTTGAATCCCATGACGACCTGCCGCCAGTCCGTCGTGGCGGGAACGCCCGGATCGTACGGGGCGAGATTGCGGCCGCTTCGGGCTCAAGACCTGAATACGGAACGCATCCCGCGGCGTCCAGCCCCTCCGTCTTGACCCAGCAGCTCAACCTGTAGCATCGCTGCGGCTGGACCTCGATCTCCTGCATGACCCGCGCATGGCCGTGCTCGAAGCGCCCGAAGTTCTCGAACCGCAGCGACGCTTTGCCGCCGTGGAAGACCGCCGTATCGACAAACGAGACCTCGCCCGGCTTGTCATTGAACCGGTAGCCTTTGAACTGATTCCCCTCGTACTGCTCGAATCCGCCATTGACGATCCGGGCGGGCCGGTCCGACTCCAGGACCGCCTCGCTGTTCTTCACGACGAAAGGCGCATCCTTGACCGGAATCCCGGCCGCCAGGTTGCGATTGTACGCCAGCACCGAGCCGCCGTAGCCGGCGCTGAAGATGTTGGGAATGATCTCGACGCCGCGTGCTTGGCAGAACTCTTTCAGCTTGGCGAGTCGCTCCAGATACTCCGGCGGCTGTCGATCGAGACGATCCAAACCCGTCGACAGGACCATGCCGTTGATGCCATGCTCCGACCCGGTTTGAACGATTTGCTCGATGGCCGCGACATCCTTGTCGGTCCGCAGCGAGCCGCCCACAAAGACCCAGCGGTACGTGTACTCCTTCGCGTGACACACAGGAAACCAGCAAACCAAGCAACACGCCCCAAACGAGGCACTTCGATGTCCTGACCATAGGCAGACTCCTGTGCGACGGAATTGTCACGAGGCATGATATCGCCGACCCACGGCACTGCCAAGGGTTGGCAGAATCGGATCGCGGTTGTATCATGTCCCACGTAAGCTGCGTTCTTGACCACCCCTGTCAAGGTGGCGCGCAGGGTATCCTGCATGCAAGACTTATGATGGGTGGCAGCGGCAAGCGCAGCTTGCCGATGGTCCGTGCGATACGCTTCAACACCATCGGCAAGCTCCGAAGACTCCGCTTGCCGCTGCCACCCTCGGTTCTCACCTTGACAGGGGCTGACCCAGAACATGCTCTACGGAGGTCGAACATGCGCCTACAGAAAGAACGACTGTCCTGGGCGTTCGTATGGCTCGCTGTCTGGCCGGCGGTGTCCGCGTACGCCGATGCGGGTGAGTACACGGCGGAGCTTCTCAAGGATGACTTTCGCGGGCTGCACTTCGGCTTGATCTTCGACGTGGTCGGCGCCCACACGGAGTATCACTATCTGCGCGAGGCCGCTCCGCAGGGGAACTGGGCCGTATCGGCGTTCAAATCCGATGGCTCCCAACGGGCCTGGCGTCTCATTGAGGAAGACGGTACCCGCGTGATGCTCCAATCGCACAACAACCGGGAGACTTTTACCCATCCGATGCTCGTCGCGGGCGATCCGCTCTGGCAGAACTACCGGGTGACGGTCGATTTCGCCCCCGCTTCGGACAAGGCCCAAAGCGGCATCGTCTTTCGCTACCGGAACGACCGCTGCTACTACTTCTTCGGCGTCCGGGGCCAGAAGGCCATCCTCAAAATGGTTCGCCATGAGACGGCGTTTCACAAGCCGTACGAGGTGGTCCTGGCGGAGAAGGCGTGTTCCTGGACACCGGGAAAGTACCTCACGGCCCAGGTGGACGTAAATGACAGCCGCATCCGGGCACAACTGAGCAACGGGGTCGTGCTCGAAGCCGAGGACAAGACCTTTGCGCAGGGCAAGATCGGCCTGATGTCCGATGGGCCCACGCGGTACAAGAACGTGGCCGTCATGACGACGCGCGAGGAAAAGGAACGCTTCACGAAGCGCGTGGCCGCACGTGAGCGGGAGTTGGCCGACTTGCAGGCCGCCAATCCCCGCCCCGTCCTGTGGAAGAAGGCCGCCACGGACGGCTTCGGCGTCGGCCGGAACCTGCGTTTCGGCGATCTCAACAATGACGGCCAAATCGAGGTTCTGATCGGTCAGATGGTCCACCACGGACCGAAAGACTGTAACAGCGAGCTGAGCTGCCTGACCGCCATGACGTTCGACGGGAAGATCCTGTGGCGGATCGGCGAGCCGGATGGGTGGAAGGACCGTCTGACCAACGACGTAGCCTTTCAGATCCACGACCTCGACGGCGACGGCCGAACCGAAGTGGTCTACTGCATGAACATGAAGCTGATCGTGGCGGACGGCGCCACCGGCAAGACCAAGTACGAGGCGCCGACGCCAAACACGCCAGCGGGCACGAAGCCGCCCTACAACAAGTTCCCGCGCATTCTGGGGGATTCGCTTTTCTTCTGCGATCTGCGGGGGACCGGCCGCGCGGGAGACATCATCCTCAAGACCCGCTACGACCACCTTTGGGCCTTCAACGACCGCCTGGAACTGATGTGGGACGCCGCCTGCAACACGGGCCATTATCCCTATGCCCGCGACATCGACGGCGACGGCAAGGATGAGCTCGCTATCGGCTATTCGCTCTTCGACCACGATGGGACGCGGCTGTGGACCCTGGATGGCAAGATGCAGGACCACGCCGATGGACTGGCCATCGTCCAGTTCTCGCCCGGCGAGGAGCTGCGTCTCCTGTGCGCCGCCAGCGACGAAGGCATCTTCTGGACCGACATGAAAGGCAACGTGCTCAAGCACCTCCACCTCGGCCACGTGCAGAACCCCGCCATCGCCGACTTCCGCCCGGACCTGCCCGGCCTGGAAACCGTCTCCATCAACTTCTGGGGCAACCAGGGCATTCTGCACTTCTACGATGCCCAGGGCAACGTCTACCACGATTGCGAGCCCTGCCAGCACGGCAGCATGTGCCTGCCCATCAACTGGACGGGCAAGCCGCCGGAGTACTTCGTCCTGTCGCCCAACGTCGAAGACGGCGGTCTCTTCGACGGCTGGGGCCGGTGTGTCGTCCGCTTCCCCGCCGACGGCCATCCGGACATGTGCTACGCGGTCCTGGACGTCACCGGCGACTGCCGGGACGAAATCGTCGTCTGGGACCCCTACGAGATCTGGGTCTACACGCAGAGCGACAATCCCAAGACGGGCAAGCTCTACAAGCCCACGCGCAACCCGCTGTACAACTACTCCAACTACCAGGCCACGGTCTCCCTGCCGGGTTGGTCTCGTGTGGATTCCGAGTAGTTCGTGCGCTGTGCTTGTCATCCTGAGCGTAGCGAAGGATCTGGCCTGCGACCGTGAGAAACCTCCCATGCGCTGGCCAGATCCTTCGGCTTCGCCTCAGGATGACAACGTCCGACCGCGCGCCGGGTCTCCTCCAAATCTGTCTGAGTCGTCCATACCCTGTCTCATGCATTGCCTACCCGGACATGATCCTGTATACTCTCCACGGACTCGGGGCCCGTGCGATGGTTGCCTGATGGCGTTATTTTGGTCCACAGGATTGTTGCAGGTATGAGGTGCAGGAATGAGTTGTGTTGAAACGCGCAATCCACGGAGGATCCTGGTTCGGGTACGTTCTGGCGTTGGGCCTGGTTGTGCTCGTGGCGGCGGCGTCCGGCTGCGGTCCCAAGGCGATCCGCGGCGGTCCCGGCACGGGCAATCCGAAGCTCGATCAGCCGGCGATGAGTGTCGGGCTGGACCGCGAGGACCTCGAGTACCTCGCCTCCACCAACGTCGAGGCGTTCAAGAAATCGCCCATCTGGAAGGAGACGATCGAACAGGCGACCGCGCCGACACTCGTCTCCATGTGGCCCATCCAGAACGCCACGACGCAACACATCGACGACCAAGTGGCCGCCCTGCTGTCTACCGTCGAGACGTATCTGGTCAATTCCCGGCAAGTAGGCGTCGTCAGCCGGGAGAGACAGGCGGAACTCGTCCAGGAGCTGCGTCTGCGGCAGAGCGACATCTATGATCCGGTGACCGCCGGCAAGCTCGGCCGGCAACTGGGGGCCCGGTACTTCGTGACCGGCAAAATCACGTGCGTGGACGAACGCCTGAAGGGCACGCACCGGGTGCAGTACAGTCTCGTCCTCCAAGTCATCGAGGTGGAGACGGGCCTCATCCGGTTCCAGAATGAAGCGACGCGCAGCAAGGCTCTGATAAGTTGACCCGGCAGGCATCCGGATTGGGTAATTCGATGTCGGCACGCACCGGTCCAATGTGCCCTGATCGTCCTCGTGCTGTGGTGCGGCGGCTGCGCCACGTACACCGACAAGGCCGCCGGAGTCTACCAGGCGGCGGATGCCGGCGACTATGACACCGGCCTTCAGCGGCTGAACAAGCTGATCGGCGTCGAGAATTCCGACCAGTTGCCCGACCGGTGGACAGGGAGCCGATCCTTGGCCGTATTGGAGCGGGCCATCCTGCTCCAAGCGACGGGACAGTACCAGTCCAGTGCGCGGGACCTGAGCGCCGCGGAAGCCCAGCTTGAGGTCCTGGACCTGACCAGCGACCCGGCCGGCACCATCGGCAAGTATGTCTATAGCGACAGTGCCCAGACCTACCGCACACCGCCCACGGAGCGGCTGGCCCTCAGCGGTCTGAACCTGCTGAACTACCTGGCCCTCAAGGATTTGGAGGGCGCCGGCGTGGAGGCCCGTCGATTCACCGTGTCACGCAACTACCTGGAATCGCTGGACAAGGCCGGCCACGGGGCGTTCGGCTCCTATCTGGCAGGTTTTGTTTTCGAGAGGCTCGGCGAGCCGGACCGGGCCTTGCGGTACTACGAAGAGGCCCTCGATGCCGGCGACTTGGAATCCCTGCGCGAGCCGATTCTGCGGCTGGCCCAACGCGCGGACTACCGAGGAGCGAGACTGAGTGCGTACCTCGACAAGCCGCCAGCGGTTCCTATCGAACCGAGCGAAGAACGCCCCCCCGGCATCGAGCCGGATGGCGAGATCCTTCTCGTTCTGGGTCTCGGCCGCGTCCCCTGCAAGGTCCCCCAGCGAATCCCGATCGGTGCGGCCCTCGGCATCGCGGGAGCCAACGTGACCGGTGATCCCGCCATCCTCACGCGTCTCGCCTTGAAGGTGCTCGTATATCCCGACCTGGCCTTTCGAAACGGCCTCACCGATAGTGCGTCAGTGGCACTGGATGGCCACGAGGTGCCGGTCGAGCTGCTGACCGACCTCGGGGCCGAGATCGTCCGGGAGTATGAGGCTGCGAAGCCCAAGATCATCGGAGCGGCCTTGACACGAATGATCGCCCGGGCGGTCGCTGCGGAAGCCGCCCGTGCTTCGCTCCACAAATCGGACGAAACCACCAAGTCGCTCGCCGCCCTCGCCACCGAGGCCGCCCTGGTCGGTTTGGACACGCCCGACACGCGTTCCTGGACGTTCCTGCCGGCGCATATATATGTTTGTCGCGTCTCCGTCCGTCCCGGCCGGCACGAACTGCACGTCACGTTGCGCGGCAGAGTCCAGCAAAGCCGGATAATCCCCGTGGATGTCCCTTCCGGCGGATTCTGCCGTCACCACGATCATTGAGCCCAGATAAGCAAAACCGGTCCGCCCGATCCCCGCGAAACATAGTTACACATCATCCGGCGGGTGTGGCCGGAATCCGGGGGCAATCCCAGCCGCACGGAAACCCCTGTGATGTTCCCGTTCGTGCAACAGTCCAGAACCGAAAACGGGCCGGAATAGAGATTTTCTTTATTCGCGTCAGGACAAGGACTTACGGCGATTCCGGAGGGTGGCGCGACCCATTTTTTCGACAAGATTCACGCAACACGGCCCCTAGATAGAGGGACGCCGTGTCCGAGGCGGACCCTCGAATTTATGAATTATGATCCATGATTTGTGCGAAACAAAGCCAATTCCCTGGGAGCGAAACGAACGACAAGCCATGTGCGGGAAAAGAGTTATGGTGAAGTGGGCATGCAGAAGACCTCGGCGAAACAAAGCCAATTTCGGCCGATATCGCAGTGGCTGTCGCCGTTGGGACCGATCGCGCCAAACAAAGCCAATTTCCGCTCGCCAGGCCAGCGCGAGGCGGCCTCCACCCCATCGGCAAGCTCCGAGGACTCCGCTTGCCGCTGCCACCCGGCCCTCCGGGGACAAGACAAGCAGCTCTCGAAAGCCCGTTACGTTGGAGCCGCGGTATGGCACAAGAGATTGCCGGGGTTTCAGCGCGGATAGGCATGTAGCCCAGCCGCACTGACGCCCGCACAGATTTATCAGTCTCAGCGTAGAGAGGGCACCGGATGTGTCGCTTCTTTTATGCCGATATGATGATGGTGTCCGGGACCAAGGTCGTTGACACGCCGCAACCGCTTTGGTACCACGGAGTTATAATATCATACCATAACATGCGCGGCGGAACATGGAGTTTTGGGAGGTCATGTCATGAAGAAGACGCGGATTCTCACAGCCATCATTCTATTGTTTATCGGCACCAGTGTGTGCCTGGCCGGGACGCGCGATGCGCTTTGGACCCAGGTGCAGGACGCGATCAACAAGGGGCTGCCCCAGACGGCGATCAAGCTTCTGGACCAGATCATCCCCGGGGCGATGGCGGATCAGGCCTGGGCCGAGGCCACCAAGGCCATCTGCATGAAGATCGCCCAGAACGGCGCGATCCAGGGCGGGCAAGGCGGAGGAGATGATCGTCCAGCTCCAAGCGGAGATTGCGGCCGCCCCGGAGCCGATGAAGCCGGTGATGGAGGCGGTTCTCGGGCACTGGTACTGGCAGTACTTCCAGCAGAATCGCTGGCGGTTCATGCAGCGGACCCAGACCGCCGAGCCGCCGGGAGCGGACATCACCACCTGGGACCTGGCGACCATCCTGGCGGAGATCGACAAGCACTTCACCCTGGCCCTGGCGGCCGAACAGACCCTCAAGGCCACGCCGATCGGCCTGTGGAACGACCTGATTGAGAAAGGGACCGTGCCGGACACGTACCGGCCGACGCTGTACGACTTCCTGGCCTTCGACGCCCTCTCCTTCTACAGTTCCGGCGAGCAGGCCGGAGCATTGCCGCAGGATACCTTCGAGATCATGGCGGATGACCCGATCTTCGCGCCCGTGGCGGAGTTCCTCGCCTGGCAGCCGAAGACCTCGGACACGCAGTCCGCCAAGCTCAAGGCCATCCGGCTGTATCAGGCCCTGCTGGCCTTCCATCAGAACGACGCCGACAAGACCGCGTTCATCGATGCGGACTTGGAGCGGCTGGTGTTCGGGAACAACCAGGCCGTGGGGCCGGAGAAGGCCGATCTGTACAAAGCCGCCCTGGAGCGGTTCGCGAACCAGTGGAAAGGCAACGAGATCGCCGCCCGTGCCCTGTACGAGTGGGCCAATGTGGAATACGGGCAAGGGAACTACCTCGAGGCGCACAAGCTGGCCGACCAGGCATGGGACCAATACCCCGCCAGCTTCGGCGGCATCCAATGCTACAATCTCATCCAGCAGATCGAGGCCAAGTCCGCCTCCATCGCCACCGAGCGCGTCTGGAACGACCCCCTGCCGGACATCAAGGTCACCTACCGCAACGTGACCCGCGTCTACTTCCGGGCAGTGTCGGTCAAGTTCGAGGATTACGCTCAACGTTCATGGTCTCTGAGTCCGGACCAGATCAGCACAATGCTTGCGGCAAAGCCCGCGCTGGAATGGAGTGCCAACCTGCCTGTCACAGCCGACTACAAGTCGCGGACGGAGGCATTGGCCGCTCCGAAGGGCTTGGCGAAAGGCTTCTACTTCCTGATCGCCAGCCACGATCCATCCTTTAAGATGGACGGCAATCAAGTCAGCACCGTATCCATCTGGGTCAGCGACCTGGCACTGGTGGTGCGCAACCTCGACTCAAAGGGCGTGGTCGAAGGATTCGTGCTCAACGCCAAATCCGGCGCGCCCATTGCCGGGGCGACTGTCGCGCGGTGGACGTATGTTTCCACCGGTAACTCATATCGGTATGAGCCGGCCGATCAGTACGCAGTCGGACGGTAATGGCATGTTCCGTTTTCCTTCCGAGAAGACCGCGGGTGCCGCATTCCTGATCGTGGCGGAATATGCCGGAGACAGACTGGCCAGCGGCAGCACCTATCAGACCCATGCCGCCTACAGCGAGCCGAAAGCACAGCCGCAGACCGTCTTCTTCACAGACCGCTCGCTCTACCGGCCGGGACAGACCATCCATTACAAGGGCATCTGCATCAGCCTGGACCCGGCCGCCGGCAAGTACCAGACCCTGGCGGGTCAGCAATTGACGGTGGTGTTCCGGGACGTCAACGGCCAGGAGATCGCCCGACAGCAGCACGCGTGCAACAACTACGGTTCGTTCAGCGGCAGCTTCACCGCGCCGCGCGATCGCTTGCTGGGCCGGATGTCCCTCGAACGTGGAGGCTGGTCCGTCCGGCTCCACCGAGTATCAATGTCGAGGAGTACAAGCGGCCCAAGTTCCGCGTGCAGCTCGATGCGCCCGCCGAAGCACCCAAGCTTGGGCACGGAGGTCGTCGTGCCGGGCAAGGCCACCGCGTACACCGGCGCCTCCATCGGCAGCGCCCAGGTCGAGTGGCGCGTCGTGCGGCAGGTGCGGTTTCCGATCTGGAACTGGTGGTGGCGCTGGTCGCTATCCGACGAGTCAATCGCAGGCCATCGCCCACGGCTCGGCGCTCACGGCGGCCGACGGCTCGTTTGCCGTTCCGTTCACCGCCAAGCCGGACCTGTCGGTGGTGGAGGCGGATGAGCCGGTGTTCGAGTTCGTGGTCTATGCGGACGTGACCGACACGACGGGCGAGACGCGGTCGGAGCAGCGCACGCTCCGCGCGGGTACACGGCGCTCCAGGCAACCATCCTGGCCGATCGCTGGCAGACCCCCGATAAGCCCGTCCAGTTGACCATCCAGACCCAGTCCCTCGATGGCGAGGGCGAGCCGGCGTCCGGCACGATCCGGATTCACACGCTCAAGCAGCCGGACAAGGTCATCCGTGGCGAGCTTGCGTCGAGCGACTACTATTACGGAGTCCCGGCCGCCAGACCCATCTCGGGTGGTTCACGACCGCCCAGCGCAGCCCGATGCCTCCGATCCCGATACGTGGGAGCTGGCGACCCTGGTCGGCGAGCAGGCGTTCAAGACCGATGACGCGGGCCAAGTCGTGATCCCGGTCGCTCTGAAGGCCGGCATCTATCGCGCGACGGTGGAGACCCAGGACCGGTTCGGCAAGGCCGGTCACCGCACGTCTGACGATCCAGGTGGTCGACCCGGCAGCCAATCGATTCGGCGTGCGGATCGCCAATTACCTCGCCGCACCGACATGGTCTGTCGAGCCGGGCGCAGTCATTCACGGCCCTGTGGGGCACAGGCTACGACACGGGCCGGGCCTATGTCGAGATCGAATGCCGGGGCCAGGTCCTGCGGGCCTGGTGGACGGACCCGAGCCGGACCCAGGAGGTCATTCGCGAGCCGGTCACCGAGGCCATGCGCGGCGGATTCACCCTGCGCGTCACGTACGTCCGCGAGAACCGGGCGTATCTGAGCCAGCAGATCGTCGATGTGCCCTGGACCAACAAGCAACTGACCATCGCGTGGGAGCACTTCCGGTCGCTGCTGGAGCCGGGGACAGAAGGAGACCTGGACCGCGATCATCACCGGGCCGGATGCGAAGAAGGCCGTCGCCGAGATGGTGGCGGCCCTGTACGACGCGTCGCTGGACCAGTACCTGCCACACGACTGGCTGCACGCCTTCGCCGGCTTCCGCCAGGAGATCCAGCCGGCTGAGCAGCCAGTTCGAGAACAGCTCGGTTTCCTTCGCAGCCGTCCTCTCCGGCTGGACCACGGACTACAGATCCGTAACGCTCACTTACCGTCATTTCCCGGATGACATCCTGGACCTCATGGGCAGAGTCCCGTTTGCCGGCGGTGGTCAACGCTCGTCCGGCTGCAAGAGGCGGAGTGGCGCCCGCGCCGTCGGAATCCGCACCCTCGGGGGACAAGGCAGCGGAGACGAATACCACGAGTGCCGCAGCGAGTCCGGACCTCAGCAAGGTCTCGCCGCGCAAGAACCTCAACGAGACCGCCTTCTTCTTCCCGCACCTGATCTCCGACGCCGACGGCGTGGTGCGGATGGAGTTCACCATGCCCGAGGCGCTGACCGAGTGGAAGTTCCTGGGCTTCGCCCACGACCAGCAGCTGCGCAGCGGCTACCTGACGGACACGACCGTCACGGCCAAGGACCTGATGGTCGCAGCCGAACCCGCCGCGCTTCCTGCGCGAGGGCGACGTGCTCGAGTTCACCGTCAAGGTCTCCAACCAGTCCGCCGCCCGCCAGACGGGCAAGGTGCGGCTGACGCTTCGCCGACGCCCGCACGCTGGCAAGCCGCGCGACGCGGCCCTGGGCAACACCGCGCCGGAGCAGGACGTTCGACATGCCCGGCCAAGGAGTCGCGCACGCTTCTCGTGGCGGCTGACGGTGCCCGACGGCTGCGGCTTCCTCACCTACAAGGCCGTCGGCGCGACCGGCCGGCTCTCGCGACGGCGAGGAAGGCTACCTGCCGGTGCTGTCGCGGCGCATCCTGGTGACCGAGTCGCTGCCGCTGCCGATCCGCGGCCCGGCAGACCAAGAAGTTCGAGTTCGCCAAGCTGCTCGAGTCGGGCGAGTCGACGACGCTGCAGCACCAGAGCCTGACCGTGCAGATGGTCTCGCAGCCCGCGTGGTACGCGGTGATGGCCCTGCCGTACCTGATGGAGTACCCGCACGAGTGCAGCGAGCAGATCTTCAACCGGCTCTACGCCAACGCGCTGGCCCGGCACATCGCCAACTCCGACCCGAAGATCCGCCGCGATCTTCGACCAGTGGAAGGGCACGCCGGCGCTGGACAGCCCGCTGGAGAAGAACCAGGACCTCAAGAGCGGTGATGCTGGAGGAGACGCCCTGGCTGCGGCAGGCGCAGGCGCGAGAGCCAGGCGCGCCGGAACGTCGGCATCCTGTTCGACGACAACCGGCTCAACGACGAGACCGGCGCGGCCGCTGCGCAAGCTCGCCGAGATGCAGCTCGGCGACGGCGCCTGGCCGTGGTTCCCCGGCGGCCGCGGCAATGACTACATCACGCTCTACATCACCACCGGCTTCGGCCGGCTGCGGCACCTGGGCGTGCGAGACTCGACGTCGGCGCCGGCCGTCAAGTCGCTGGACGCGGCTCGACGGCTGGATCGACGAGCATGTACCGCGAGATCCTCAAGCACGGCCACAAGGACGAGAACCACCTCAGCCCGACCGATCGCCCTCTACCTGTACGGCCGCAGCTTCTTCCTGGCAGGACAAGCCGATCGCCGCCGCAGCACCAGGAGGCGGTCGACTACTTCCTCGGCCAGGCCCGCAAGTACTGGCTGCAAGCTGGCCAGCCGCCAGTCGCAGGGCCACCTGGCCATCGCGCTGAAGCGCTTCGGCGACAAGGCAGACGCCGCCGGGCATCATGAGGTCGATCAAGGAGCGCTCGCGTCACGCAACGAGGAGATGGGCATGTTCTGGCGCGACACCGAGCTGCAGCTGGTGGTGGTATCGCGCGCCGATCGAGACGCAGGCGCTGATGATCGAGGCCTTCGACGAAGTGATGGGCGACGCCGCAGGCGGTCGAGGACTGCAAGGTCTGGCTGCTCAAGCAGAAGCAGACGCAGGACTGGAAGACCACCAAGGCCACGGCCGACGCGGTCTACGCGCCTGCTGCTGCGCGGCGACGAACCTGCTGGCCTCCGACGCGCTGGTCGAGGTGGCGCTCGGCGGCCAGTGGATCGAGCCCGAGAAGGTCGAGGCCGGCACCGGGCTTCTACGAGCAGCGGTTCGTCCGCGGCGAGATCAAGCCCGAGCATGGGCCAGATCACGGTCAAGAAGGTCGACGAGGGCGTCGGCCTGGGGCAGCGTCCACTGGCAGTACCTGGAGGACATGAGCAAGGTCACGCCCTACGAGGGCACGCCGCTGAAGCTGAAGAAGACGCTCTACATCAAGGCAGACACACGAACAAGGGCCCGGTGCTGGAGCCGGTCAAGGGCCCGGTCGCAGGTGGGCGACGAGCTGGTGGTGCGGATCGAGCTGCGGGTGGACCGCGACATGGAGTACGTCCACCTGAAGGACCAGCGCGGCAGCGGCACCGAGCCGGTCAACGTGCTGTCGCAGTACAGTACCAGGACGGCCTGGCGCTACTACGAGAGCACGCGCGACACGGCCAGCCACTTCTTCATCGACTACCTGCCCAAGGGCACCTACGTCTTCGAGTACGCGCACCCGCGTCCAGCATCGGGGCCAGTACCAGACCGGCATGGCCGAGCATCCAGTGCATGTACGCCCCCGAGTTCAACAGCCACTCGGAGAGCTTCGAGCTGGACGTCAGGTAAAGAGCGTGGAACGTTGGGCGGTTGCGCGGCTGGTCTCCTCGTAGGGCGAGCGTCCCCGCTCGCCTAAGGACGTTGTGCGGGAACGCACGACCCACGAAGAAATGCCGCGCGAACGTATCCACAACATGAGGTGTGCCGAGGTGCTACTGTCGGCTGAGGACCTGGCCGCTCGCGTAGGATGCGTACCACGCACCATTCCGCCCTTGGCCGGAGGCGGTGCGTGATACGCACCCTACCGACTGAGGACTTGACCGTCAGCGAGTAGCCTCTCGCGCAACGCGGCGTACTCGATCCTCTGGACCGGGCTATTGGCGTCAATCGCCAACACCGCCGCCGTGGCCGCACTTTGCCCCAGGATCATGAACACCGGCTCCATGCGGATCGAGCCGTAGGCGATGTGGGAGGACGAGACGCACACGGGGACGAGGAGATTCGTGCACTCCCGCGGCTTCGGCACCAGCGAGCCGAACGCGATCTGGTAAGGCCGGCGCGGACTGACGCCGACATCTCCCTCATTCTGCACGAAGCCCTCTTTGGTGACGTACCGCTGCACGTTGTGCGAGTCCATTACGTAAGAGCCCATGCCGACCGGCTCCGGGGTCTGCCGCCGGGCCAGACAATCGTGCTCGGTCATCACGTACTGCCCCACCATCCGGCGTGCTTCGCGGATGTAGAGCTGATAGGGCCAATTCCCGTTATCGGCGAACTCATCCTTTGCCAAACCCCAGCGGCTCATCGGCCCGCGAACATCCGCCGGAATGCGCGGATCGTTCGCCAGGAAGTACATCAAACCCTGCTGGTAGACTTCATGCTCCCGGAGAATCTCGCGCCGCCGGGTGTAGGACGCTTCTGGATAGTCGTAATTCATCCCGATGTTGTCGGTGCTGAAGGGGCCGTGATTGTTCGTGTCGGTCTTGCCGTTGGGGATCGGATCGAACTTCTGAAAGACCTCACGCCAACCGGCGGCGAGCACCCGCAGCAGCAACTCGTACTGGCCGGCTTCGTACCCTTGAGGCTTGGGGAATGGCACACGGTTGTCCGCCACCTGCGACAGGCACATGCGAAAACAATACGCCTGAATGCGCCGATCCGCCTGCCCGTTCTCACCCGGTGGCTCCGCACCGATCCTCGGCAGCAGGCCACTGGATGGATCCCCCGGGACCACGTACGGACTGATCGACGCTTTGAAGTAGTGGCCGTGATGACGTACGTCTTTCTGGACGCCATTGAACGTCTCGCCGTAGAGTTCGTTCGACTCCCGGCCGACATGACAACTGACGCCGGCCGCGGCCATGAGGTCGCCCTCGTAGCTGGCGTCGAGGAAGATGCGGCCGCGGAAGGTCTTTCCGCTGAGCATCGTGATGGAGACGATGCGCGTGCCGTCCTTGCGAACGCCGGCCTGCCGGTCGAGCCATTCGTCCCGATATACAGGAATCTTATGCTCCGCGATGAAGTCTTCGAACACCCGCTCGGCCACGTGCGGCTCAAAAACCCACATGGTCCGCTTGTCGAGATCGATGGCCGCCGTGCCTTGACCCCGATTGCCGAACTCCTCGCGCTTCTGCCAGCGCCACGCCGGCAGTTCCTGGTAATGCTGCCAGATACGATGGTAGAACTCGCGTGACAGCCCGCCGATGACCGACTTGTCTCCGACATCGGTGAAGCCCAGTCCCCCGCTGCTCATGCCGCCCAGATGCTTCTCCGGACAGACGATAATGACGGACTTGCCCATGCGCTGGGTTTGGACCGCCGCGGTCACGGCAGCACAAGTGCCGCCATAGATGACAACATCCGCCTTCCTCTCGACTTGGGTGGCTCCTGCGACGGCGTTGAACCCCGTGATAATAACCACCAGGCAAGACCGGAGTAACTGTTTCATGAGGATCACCTCCCGCCGTGTGACATGGCGTTACTTGTGTCCGCGCGGTGCATGCCGCGAGGATAGCGTGAGACATTCGCTCCTTCAAGAACAAACCTCTGACATCAGCTCCTTGTCTTCTTGGCCAGGATCGGTTTGCGGGTCAGTGGGTCCAGGACCTCGATGAGCCGGCGCTTGCGAGCGTGGGCCTCTCTGAGATCCTGCAGATAGCGCGTCCACTCCTGCTGCTTCCCCTCGCGGGCCAGGACGGCCCCCGCTTGGCGCAGGTATCGTGCCGCTTCCTCGTAGGCGCTGGGGCTCACCCGGGCGATCAGGTTCTCGGCTTTGCTCTTATCCTGCAAGAACGGCTCAATCTCCATCCGGACCGGCTCCGGCAGGCCCGGCTCCTCTTCATCGAGTAGCTCATCCTCACCCCGCCCCTCCAAAAGTGCCAGACGCTCATCGCCCTCGCTCGCTTTGGGAATGCGCCGATCTTTGCCGACCTGTTCCAGATACTCGAGTACGACGGCGACCCCATGCTTGCAGTTGATCGCGTAAGGTTCGAGGTCATCCCACGTCAGGTCGGCAAACGGGTCCGCTTGTTCCCTTTTCTTTTTCGCCATTATCGGCTCCTGTAAAACCGCAATATATGATACCGGAACCTGACCAAGAGTACGAAAAGCTAAGTGGAATGGTGCAGAGCACGCACCTCACCGGCTGAGGTTGACGACCTCGTACTATGGCTCTTGGCATGCCCCGATGGCAGACTTCTGCAATTCGGGCACCGAATGGCCCCAGAAGTCGCGGCCGCCGTTATCCTTTGATGACCATCCCGGCGGCGAGGCACGGCGAGTCCGGCGTCAGCCGGTATGCCTTCAGATCGGCAAGGGCCGCCGGATCTGTAACTGTTGCGGTACCGACGCCAGCCAGTCTGGGATCGGCGGTCCGGCCGACGATTTCACCGCCGACGCGCTCCTGGCCCGTCGCCTCGGCCCACGCGTGCAGCGAAGGATGGCCGTCGAACGACAGGGCCCGTCCATCCGCGGACCAGTACAGGTTGCCCTCAAATCGGCCCCTTTGGCCGTCGCCCGAGACCACGTCGCCGCAGCAGATGAAGATGTTGTTGCGAAACACGACATCGGGCATGGGCAGGCCGCCAAATCCCACCGCCGCGCCATGCCTGCTGTACACCGTGTTGTTGTAGACCTGACACGCCGAGGCGTTCGGACTGGCGGAGTAGATGTCAATGCCGCTGCGCCGATTGTTCTTGACCCCATCGTTCTGGCTGATGTTGTAGCGAATGATGTTGTCGCGGAACACGCCGGCCTCCGGGAATTGGCACAGGAAGTACCCGGGGCCGTCGTTGTTGTAGGAGAGGTTGTACTGAAGGATGGAATTCGTCATCCCCCCGTCGAGGTCGAATCCGCCGCCATCATCGCCCGGGCTCTTGTTGTCGTGGCTGATGCAGAACTGGATGATGACCCGGTCGCTGTTCCAGGCCCAGATCCCGACGGGCCCGTTGCCCTTGCGGGGCATGTCCCAACCGTTGTTCGCCGCTTCGCAATACTCGACGATCGCGCTGCGGGCATTGGCCACCACGATGCCGTTGCCGCTGTGGTTCGTCAGGTTCGAGGGGTCGCCCGGATTGTTCCTGGCGACGCAGTGGCTGATGTGCAGGTCGCTCGACCGTCTCTCGTAACCGATGCTGATGCCGGCGGCGCCGTTGTCATGGGCATACACGTTGGTGATACGGGCCTCCCGCACGCCATCCGCCTGCAAGTCCACTGCCCCGAAAGCCGCTGACTTCGACGCGGTCGATCTCCAGCCCCTGCGAATCGAGGACCCAAAGGCCGTCTTGAGTGTTGCCGTTCTTGCGTCCCGAGCCGATGAGGCGCAGGTTCCTCACGATAAGGTAATTGCATCCATTGGCCCGCAGACTACTGCCATTGGCTCCATCGATAGTGGCCTGCCCATCTCCCCAGGAAGTCACTACGACCTCTCCGGTCTGAGGTGCCGCTGTCATCTCGATCGAACTCGATCGTGCCGGCGAACCTCTGGCCGCCCTGGAAGTACACGTGGTCGCCGGGTTGCAGGCGGGTGTCGTTCACCCGGCAACGCTCCGCCAAGGCTTGGCCTGGGTCCCCGGACCTGAATCGTCGCCCGTCAGACTGACGTAGTAATCCCTCGCCCAGCCACCGCTTGTCGCCAAGGTCCAGGTCAAGAAGCTGCACAACAATAGGAGAGACGATCTCCGTGCCATGTGCTACCAGTCTTTCATCCAGTGGAGCGTGTCGCTGACCTCTTTGGGCCGGGACTCCCGGTTCCAGCGGAGGGTCCACAACTCCTCGGCGCGCACGTACCTCGTGCTGCCGTCCCCGAAACACATGTTGAGCCCATCCTTGTGCCGTCTCATGACGTGGTTCACGATCTGCGCCCAGTTGTTGATGTTGAACATCTGCTCTTCCGCCGCCACGCGCGCCGGCACCGGATCGGTATTGACCGGCCAGGCGTTGTTCCACCGGGCATCCCCGATGAAGGGCGCATCTTTGGCGTTCCTGGTGGTCATCGTCACCCAGGTCTTCCCGACATAGGAAGCGATTCGACTCCCGCCGGCGTCGAGCACATCGCGAATCCAGGAGTTCTCGCCGAAGCTGCCGATGCCCCAGTCGGTATCCGCCATCCACGACGCCTGCTTGACATCAACCTGCCAGGCGTAGCGCGTGTACCCGAAGTAGCTTTGCGCCTGCAGACCGGTCGGATTGCCGGTGACGACCTTGGTGGCGGCGGGACACGTCCGCATCTTGTTGATGTTGGCGTAGTACGGCCGCAACGTTTCCATGTACGTGCCCTGAAGCGTGCCCGAGATGAAGTACGGCAGCCGGGAATTGTAGTCGGTGGTATACAGTTGATAGCACAGACCCCACTGTTTCAGAGCCGCCATGCAGACCGTCGCGCGGGCCTGGCTCCGCGCCGCCCCGAGGGCCGACGTCAGGATCGCCATGAGCAGCGCGATGATCGCGATGACAACCAGCAGCTCGATCAGGGTGAAGCCCGCGGCGCGGACCTTCCCGGTCTGACTCTTGACAGCATCCATGACTGCCCTCGCGGGTCCCGTATCAGCACGAGATATAGTCAACCTCAATCGACCTGTCGCCGGATCATGGCGCGGCCGCCGGTTTCGACTTGGCGATGCGAATATCGTCGATGTAGATCAGGCCGGCGCCGCCCTTCTTCGGATTGGCCCGGTCGCCCACGCCGATCACGAGTTTCTTGATTTTGGCGGCATTGACGCCCGCGAAATCGGCGAGCGGGATTCGCCACTCGGTCCACTGGGCGGCGAGCGCCGCTTTGGGATTCGGATGGACAGAGATCGCACTCTTACCGGTGCTGTCCTCAAGCGACACATAGAGCTTGTCCTGGCCATTGCCCGATCCGCCCTGCACGTACAGGACCAAGGTATCGACGCCATTGACCGTCCAGTTCTGCGGCGTGGCCCAGGTCTGCTCGGCCTCGGAATACCACGGGGAATTCACGTTGTTGTAGTCCAAAGGCATGGACTGCCTGCCGCCGTGGACGATCCTCTGCTCTGCGAACGGGGCCTGAGCGTACCCCACCGTCGCGCCCGTGTTGTTGGTCCAGCCATCGATCCAGGTCTCGTAGATACGGCTGCCCTCGTCGTCGGTATAGCTCTCGAAATCGTCCACGACCGTGAAATCGGCCGTCGTGAAGCTCCAGACGGTGCCTTTCCACGGACTGGCGGGATCGGCCGAGTCGATCTCATCCACGCGCCAGTAGTAGGTCTTGCCCCACTCCAGATCGGCGACCGCGAACGTGGCCGTGCCCACCGCCAGCCGCTTGCGATAGATGCCGGCGGTCGTCGTATCGGCGTTGGCCACCGCCCCGGCGTCCGCGCCGAAGTACACATCGTGGTGCGTCGCCTTATCGCCGGCGCTCCACGCGAGATCGAGCGACCACGCCGTGTCCACCGCGCCATTCGCCGGCGCCGGGCTATGCGCCTTCATCGGCAGCCCCAGCGCTCCGCGGGGGACGATCTCTCTGGCCCGGGCTTTCTGTTGGTTCTGGACAGCGCTTTGCCAGAACAATTGCGCCAGCGCCGTGCCGGTGCCTTCGTAGTAGTCCATCCGGAGCGAGTACGTTTGTCCGGCGGTGAGCGGAATCGGCCCGCTCTGGCGCGTGTTCGCAGTCCCATTTTCCCAGTAGTCGATGATCGGCCGGCCGTCGAGCCAGAGCCGGAAACCGTTATCGGCGGTGATGACGAAAAAATAGGTGTCCGTCAGATCCACCGTCAGCTCGCCGGTCCAGCGCCGAGAAATCGTCCACGTTGACCTTCGCATCAGGCGAGTTCGTGCCGGGCGCCGTCCCGCCGCCCCAGTTGAAATCGATCTGCGGATCGGTGCGCGTCACGACCGGCGCCCCGCTGAGATCCTGATTGTTGAAGTACTCGGCTTTGAGACCCCCGCCGGGACCGATGGTGGTGAAGCTCCAGACAGGCCCTTTGTTCGTGGCCAGTCCGGCGAACTCGTCGACCCGCCAATAGTAGGTCTTGTTGGGTTGCCGTGGGCCGGGGTCTCGCAGCAGGTCCATTGTCATCCAGCCGCCTGTGGTGGCGGCGCCGACCTGCTCGGCGCTGTCCCCGAAGTAGACGGTGTGGAAGAAGACCCCCATGCCTGGCTGCCAACTCAGGTTCTGGCTCGGATCGACAAACTTCGAGCCGTCCGCCGGGACCGGTCGCCACGCCGTCAGGGGACGGACCAGGAAGCTCCAGACATTGCCCTGCCAAGGACTCTCGGGATTCGCGTCGTTGACCTCATCCACCCGCCAATAGTAGGTGCGGCCGGCCGTCAGGCCCGTCGCATACGGCGGGGTGTACCCCATCGTGAGCCGCTCCGTGGTCACGGTCATGGGCGCCACCGTACCGGCGCGGACCGCTTCGGCGTCCTCGCCAAAATACACCTTGTGCGCAGCCGCAAAATCGCTGCGCCGCCATTCGAGGACAGCCGCCGTCTGGTCTACGGTGGCGCCGTCGGCGGGCACGGGCGCATACGCGGTGCGGATGGTGCTGTCCACCAGCGGCGGCACCTCCCCCACGTGCACGCGGTCCACCCAAACCTTGGAGGGGACCGTGTCGTTGGTCATCGGCCACCACGTGCCCTTGAGCATGAGGTACATCGTCGCCACCCACGCCGGATGGTCGGCCATGCTGTCGTCGTTATGGGTGTACTGAAAGAGGAATGTCTGCGGCTTGGTCGTGAGGGAGACGTGTTCGAGCACAATGTCGGTCCAAGTGGGGCCTTCGGGTTTGGACAACTGGATCAGGATGACCATTTCCCGATCCTTGTCCGCCTTGGCCGTCACGCCGACCGGGTAGGTCTTGCCCTTCTCAAACTTGAGATTCCCTTGCGAGATCCCGACGCTGGCCACGGAAGCATCCGTCACATCCATCAGAGCGGCGTTGTTGCCCGACAGATGGGCCGCCGGTCACCACGCTCACCGTGAAACCCGCCCCGCCGTACAGGCCCCAGGAGGTGACACCGCTGTCAAACTCCGGGTTCAGGAGTTGGTTGGCCTGGCCCCAAACAATAGACCCGGACCATCCGAACACCAGCACACAAGAAATGAGATAAACGATTCCCCTCTTCATGGAACTGCCTCCTTCCTCTTGAATTGGTGATGCGACTCATTGACGATCGGCACCGTGGCCCGATAATCCACCATCAATCATCCATAATCATCCTCCAAGGTACCAAGTCGGGTCCCTGCTCGTCAAGAGAAACTGCCGGGCGGGGCACAGGCTCCCAAACGCGTTATACGGATTCGGGTTGATTCTCGCCCGCTTGTCATCCTGAACGGAGCCCAGCGGAGTGAGGATCTGGGCCGCGAAGGAGCGTACACCTCCCATTTGGTCGCCAGACCCCTCGGCTCCGCCACGAGCTTGCCCCGGGCAGCGAGGGGATCAGTCGTGCCGCGCACGGACTCCGCCACATTCCTTCGCGTTTGGGGACTCCCCCTTGCCCGTGATCCGGCTGTTCGTAGTGACCCCGCCAAGGCGGCTTCTGGAGAAGCAGGAACTGTCAGGTCTGAAGCTGCAAGGGCAGGCTCAGTGCCCCAAACCTCGGACTTTCCCAGGGAGACTCCCGGCGAAATTGGCTTTGTTTGGCGCCGTTGTTCCTCAGCATCCGGCCGATCCGCCCTGGGACCGGAACGCTGACAGGAGAAGACGCCGGGCGGGCGGGTCCTGCGGCCGAAATTGGCTTTGTTTGGCACGCCGGCTGGGCTTGCCCGTCCTCCTTCTCCCACTGTGCCGGCGTCAGCAGGGCTTCCAGAGCTGCCTCTTGGCGCTGATGTGCCGCCTGCCGCAGCTCGTTGAGGGCCTTGTAGAAACCGCTCTCGATCCGCCGTTCGTACCGCTGCAGCCGCTCCAGGACCGCCGCCCCGCAGAAATCCTCCACGATCATCCGCCCCAGTGCGGCGTGCCAGGCGTCCGGCTCCTGCGGCTGGGGCTGGCCCTCCATGTACTTTTGGTACAGGGCCGCATAGGCCGCGTCCTGGTCCCGGACCGCCCGTTGGAGCCGCCAGGACAGATCGACGGCCCGCTCCACCAGGACCTCCTCCAGCGGCGTGCCCGGCCGCAACTGCTTCAGCAGCCCCTCCCGGTGCGCTGCGAATTCGTGCGCATCTTCCCCCGGAATGACGCCCGCGCGGGCCAGCAGGCCATGCGTGATGGCATTCTGGGAGACGACGGCTTTGCCCTCCGGTGTCCGCGGCCCGGTGGACTTCTGGGCGTTGGCACGATTGGCTTCGATTTGGGCTTCCGTAGCCATGGGTGATCCCTCCACATTGTGGTTGTTGATGGACCATTCTGCCTTCACGACCGGCAACGCTGGGACTTGATACAATGACCATGCCCCGGTGTCAACAAAAAAATCAACAAATGTCTCGGTTGCACGATTCCTGAACCCTTGTCCCGCCGGGACTAACGAACCTCGCGCAAGAAAAGTGTGCCACGGCCGCCCTCGGCCGGGGAAATGAAGCCCGACCACGAGGGCGGACGGCAGAGAACCCAGTAAGGCGTCCACGAATCACCAATGGATGCCCCCACGCCCGACTACTCTGCGTCCCCTGGATTGCGCAGATCCTCTCCGGCCCATCCGGGTTTGCAGACGCTGGAGAATATTCCCGAAGAATACGCACTGGCACGGATTGACACACTGGTTCGGATATGGGTAAAACTCAGGGAGTCGTGGCATCACGGCTATCCAGCCATTGCTGGGTCGGCGAGTGGATGACGGATTGCGAGTAGCGGCGGCTTGTTCCGAGGCCTGAGCCGGGGAGAAGAATGTATGCGGAAGTGGATGGGACGAACAGGTGATAAGGGCAGCGGGAAAGCTACGCGCATCGGTCAGTTCGAACAGCTTGAGCCCCGGCTGCTTCTCAACGCGGATTTCGTTGTGACGGCGGTGACGCCATTGCCCGGTTCGGTCATCAACGAAGCGCCCGCACAAATCGAGGTGGATTTCAGTAAGCCCTTGGATTCATTGACGTTGAACGAGAACACGTTCCGCTTGAGAGCGAGCGGGGGCGATGGCTCATTCAGTGACGGCAATGAGCGAGTTGTCATTCCTGCCAGCATTGTCTTGGATGGCGGGACGCAGGCCACCATGGATCTGACGGGCGTCGTCCTGGCCGACGATGCCTACGAGGTCACGCTCGTGGGCGATGTAGAAAGGATTTCCGAACTCGATGCCGAACTGCTGAGCCTGGAGGTCTCCGGGGCGCTCTTGCCGCCGCCGGACCTGCGCGCACAGATTGCGGCCGATCTGGCTGCGATTCGGCGCGCCTACCCCGCCATGACCTCGATCAGGACTCGGCCCTCGTGGGCGCCTGGCGAACTGCTGGTCGGTCTGACCGAAGAGGCGATGGGGCAGTTCAAAAATGGCGAATACCACGGCCTTGACGCACTGAACCAGGAGTATGGTCCAGTCACCATGACGCCCTTCCAAATCATCGACGCATTGCATTTGAAGTTCGCGCAGGGTTACAACCCTGAGTACCTCGCCCCCCTGTATGGTGCGGCGGAAGGCGTTCGCTATGCAGAGCCCAATGGTCTGATCGGCGATGGGGATGACATTACGGTCTCAGGGTCCCCCCTGTTGCCACCCGTCCGCTACACGTTCCAGCGCGGCTGGGGAGACTGCCCGGCCGGCTGCATCTCCAGGCACTACTGGGTATTTGACGTTGACGGCGGGTCGGCGAGCCTGGTCAGCGAGTCGGGCGATCCGGTTCCCGGCCCCGTGCCATCCATCGTTACGGACCTGGAGGGTGATCCGCTGAACGGGGGCCGCGACGAGATGTTTGGATTCACGCTCCTCCGTACCACGGCTCCCGCGGCCAAGTATGTCTATCGTTTCTGGTCGCCCGTTCTGTCGCGACACTTCTACACGATCCGCGCGGGAGAGAAGGACAAGCTCATCCACAACTACTCGAATGTCTGGACCTATGAGGGTGTGGCCTGCATAGCCTTTGGGGATGATACTCAACCGGGTGTCTCGGCGGTCTATCGCTTCTGGTCCGGCACGCGCCAGGCCCATTTCTATACGATGAGCCGCAGCGAGCGAGACAAGCTCATCCTTTTCTCCCCGCGTCTCTGGACCTATGAGGGGGTGGCCTTCTATGCGTATGCCGCAGGCTCACAGCCCGCCGGAACGAGTGCGGTCTACCGTTTCCGGTCGGGCACGCTGGGCGGCCACTTCTACACCTTGAGCCAGACGGAGCGTGACAACCTCATCAATCTCTTTTCGCACGTGTGGACGTACGAGAAGATCGCCTGGTACGCGTATGGCGACTAGGCGGCCGGGTGCCATGTCAACGCTCGCGTAGACATGCCGAGAGGGGACGATGTCTGACGTCAGCCGATACGAGCTTCGCAGCCGCAACCGCTCCACGCGCCCTCCTTCCTGCCCTCTCTGCCCGCTGGACCTCCAACCCTACCGTCTCGGTGCTTCGATGCTGCCCCCGTACCCAATACGACGCAGGCTCCCGCGGGTTAACAATTTCGGGGCTCCATCACACGGCTTTAGCACGCGTTGTCTACGCTTGACGGCGAACCTCACGATCCGCCCTGCCAGACTCGCTTGCGGCTGGTGGTGAACCTTTGCGCGTGGGACTTGAACCTTCTGGGATCATCAATGGTTTCCGTTCATGACGTATTCACGAACATCCTCCTTTCCAAGCTTATCCTGTCGCACATCGGGTTTGTTTCGCACGGATCAGCACTCGGCCTCTGTCCGGCATACCTGTTGTCCTTTGGAAATTCTCGACTGTCTTTGGTTCCGCTTTTCATCCCATTTCTTATATCCGATGATCCGCCGCGTGCGAGACCTCCCTCTGCCCGCGTCTCTTGCACTATGTGGCATTCCGCGTGCACGCTGGGCGGCCACTTCTCACTGAGCCAGACGAGTGACAACCTCATCATCTCTTCGCACGTGTGGACGTACGAGATCGCTGGTACGCGTATCGCCAGGCGGCTGGGTGCCATGTCACGCTCGCGTAGACATGCCGAGAGGGGACGATGTCTGACGTTGCGATACAGCTTCGCACCGCAACCGCTCAGGCCTTTGCGTTCGGACGGAAACCGGGGACAGCCACTTTTGTGGTGGGGACCCGGCCTACCCTACGGCGGTGGTTACTCCGCCCTGCCGGTCAGTTGGGGCTCCTTGGTCGGGCCGAAACCTACGTTCGCCTCGCTGTTGCATTGCAGCTCCTGGCCGGAGAACTTCAGGCGGATCGTGACGATGAACGGCGTCTCGTAGAAGCAGAGCTTGGCCGTGAACGTGTCGTTCGCGGTCCACGCGCCGCTGGCCGCGACCGGTTGCTCGGGCAACTGGCCCCAGGCCACCCGCCCCTTCTGCCAGACGCCGTGACCGCAGACGATCCGTTGTTCGACGCCGTCGAATCGGGCGACGAGAGTCACGGCGCCGTCGTTTCCATTGCTCTCGAGCGTGATCGCTTCCAGCTTGCGCTCGTTGGCCGGAAATACGTACTTCTTGCCCGACACCTTCGCGGGAGAGCCGGAGCCTTCCTGCGGACGCAGCGACAGACTCTTCAGCGTGTGTTCGAGTTTCTTCCGGGCGGCCTCATCGGGGGCCAAGCGCGATGATTTCAGGGCCGGCAGCAGTTTGTCCCAGACCAGGTTCAGGACGGCCTGCATGTCCTTCACGCCGCTGGTGATGGCGATCACCGCATCCTGCTCGGGCAGCACGATGCAGTACTGGCCGAAGGCGCCGTCGCCGCGGTAGGCGCCGTGGCGGCAGCGCCAGAACTGGTAGCCGTAGCCCTGGTCCCAGTCGCTCTTGGGGTTGCTGCCGTTGGAGGTCTGCCGGGCGGTCGCCGCCTCGACCCAGGCCTCGGGCACGAGTTGCTTGCCCTGCCACTTGCCCTTCTGCAGGTAGAGCTGGCCGAAGCGGGCGATGTCCTCGGTGCGAATGCTCAAGCCGTAACCGCCGGTCGAGATGCCTTGCGGGCTGGTTTCCCAGGTCGGGTGCTCGATGCCCAGCGGCTCGAACAGACGCGGCCGCAGGTAGTCGAGAACGGTCTGGCCCGTCGCCTTCTGGACGATGGCCGAGAGCATGTACGTCGCCGAGGTGTTGTAGAGGAAATGGGTCCCGGGCTTGAACGGGACGGGATGGGCGAGGAACGTCTTGGTCCAGGGCTGATCCGCCGGTGCGCGGCGGCTCGGTCTGATGGCCCGTGGACATGCGGAGCAGGTCGCTGACCCGCATCGCCTTGAGGTTGTTGCTCGGCTCGGACGGGAGCATCTGTCGGGAAAGAACTTCAGCACCTCGTCGTCCAGGCTGAGTTTTCCCTCCGCGATGGCCAGCCCGACGGCCGTGGAGGTGAAGCTCTTGCTCAGCGAATACAGGGAGTGGGGAGACTCGGCGTTGTACGGCGACCACCAGCCCTCCGCCACCACGTGACCGTGGCGCAGGAGCATGAAGCTGTTCATCGAGTCGATGTCCCGGTCGGCCGCCTCGATGAACGAGAGGACGGCCGCCGAGGAGACGCCTTGGGCCTCCGGGCTGCTGCGCGGCAGATCCACTGCAAGACAGACAGAACTGCTGACGACTACCAGTGTGATGGTCGAAAGGCTCTTCATGCGTCTGTTCATCCTTTTTCTCCTCTGCAAGAGTTGGCCAGATGATCGTAAGGAGAATTCTAACGCGATGACAATGCGGATACCAGGGAGAAGCGGCTTGGCCTGGACCGGACCGATAAACACTCTTGCGGCCGACAGTCCCATAACAACGATTTCATCAGGGACACAGTGTACCTCCCACGGCTGCCCGTGCGAAGCCAAGGATAGGGAAGGGACACGGTGGCAATATATATGATTGCGCGTAACTCCGGTCGCACGGTTTTGGGGCGTCGCATTGCCTTGTTACACTTTATAGAGGGGAAAGACACTATGATAGGTGACTTCTTCCATAGGACCCACAGGCTCCTCCGACGTACGGCCGCATGGGGCAGGAGAGCCATAGAGCAAGCGGGCCGTCGCGGGGATAGCGCGCGCCCCGGGGGCCCTTCCTTCGTCTGCGAGAATCTGGAGCCAAAACTTCTGTTGTCCTCAAGCTCAGGGATGCCCGTGAGCGGGGTCCCGGAACCGTTTCTGGGGGATTCCGTCCCCGGTTCGCCGGACGCCGGGGCGATTGTTCAGAGTGTCGATCTTGGGGCCAATCCGCAAGCCGTCCAGCACCGGGAGCTGGTGTTCGTCGATCGCGGCGTGCCGGACTGCCAGCAGTTGCTCGACAACCTCCTGGCCCGGACCCCGGACGGTCACCCGCGAGACGTGGTGCTGCTCGCTTCGGACCGCGACGGGATCGAACAGATCACCGAGGTGCTGGCCCGGTCCCGCCAACTGGACGCCATCCATGTCATCACGCACGGGACCGACGGTGCCGTGAAGCTGGGCAACATCTGGTTGCGCGCGGAAGACCTGACCGGCTACGCCGGGAGCATCGCCGGCTGGCGGGCGGCACTCGCCGACAACGCCGATATCCTGTTCTACGGTTGCGAGGTCGCCGCGGCGCGGACGGGCGGGCGCTCGTGGAAGGAATCGCGCGTCTCACGGGGGCGGACGCGGCGGCCAGCGCGAACAAAACCGGCAGCGCCCCGCTCGGCGGCGACTGGAACCTCGAATTCCGCGTTGGCGTCATCGAGACTGTCACCGCGCTGGACGTGGCGACGGCGGCGAGCTGGAACGGACTGCTGGCTGCGCCGGTGGCGGCGGATGATGCGTATTCGGTCAACGAAGACACGACACTGGTGATCGGCCCGGCGACGGCCAACTTGGCGAACTGGTGGAAATTCGACGAGGGCGGATCGAGCCAGACCGTGGCCAGCGCGGGTTTCCTGGCGAGCAGCGGCAGGCGGGGCAGCACCGCCGGCGTGGATGCCGCCGACCCGGCCTGGACGACCGGCTACGTGGGAGGTTCAGCGCTGTCGTTTGATGGTGCGGGTGACTACGTTGAAACCACCAGCACGGACCTGAAGACCGCCAGCAACTTCACGCTCTCGGCATGGTTCCAGACGGATACCACCACGGGTGCCCACCATATCCTCTGGGCGGGCTACCCCGGCGGAAACGGCTACGGCAACGGCGGATCCACCAGTCCCGCGACCTCGGAGATGAGCCTCTCCATAGGCAGCTACCTCCCGGCGTACGACAACAAGATCGTGTTTTCCCTCGGCTATGACGTGCCTGCCAACGGCGCGGACTGCATCTTCATCGCCTCCGCCTCGGATTTCACGGATACCGGCGGCTGGCACCATGTGGCGGTGAGCGTGACCGACGTGGGCGGCGGGGTCATGAGCGCCTCGCTGTACGTGGACGGCCGGTTCGAGGGCACCGACACCGGCAGTCAAAACGACCGCTCCATCTGGAACGGCCTGAGGATCGGTGCCCCGGGCGACGGTTCACGCTCTTTCGACGGCAAGATCGATGAGGTGCGCGTCTATGACACCGCGCTTTCCGGGCGCAGATCCAGGGCATCATGGAGTCGGGCGTCCTGAGCAACGATACGGACGTCGACAGCGACCCGATTCAGGTCAATACGAGTGCCGTGACCGGGCCCGCCAACGGCACGCTGACGATGAACCCGGACGGCTCTTTCCGTTACACGCCCAATGCCAACTTCAACGGCACGGATTCGTTCACCTACAAAGCCAACGACGGCAGTCTCGACTCGATGGCGGCCGTGGTGACCATTACCGTCCACCCGGTCAACGACGCTCCGGTGCTTGACAACACCAGGAGCCCGGCGCTCACGGCGCAGAACGAAGACTCGGGCGCGCCGTCCGGGGCGGTGGGGACGCCGGTCTCGAGCCTGGTGGACTTCGCCATTCCCGCCGGCCAGGTGGACAACGTCACCGACGCCGACACCGGCGCCCTGCCGGGCATCGCCGTGACGGCGGCCGACACGAGCAACGGAACGTGGTACTACTCCACCGACGGCGGGGCCACTTGGAACGCCCTGGGGGCGGTGACAGACAACAATGCGCGGCTGTTGGCGGCGGATGCCAACACCCGGCTCTACTTCCAGCCGAACGCCAACTACCACGGCACACTGGCCGCCGCGATCACGTTCCGGGCCTGGGACCAGACCGCCGGCAGCAACGGCACGCTGGCCGACACGACGATCAACGGCGGCACAACGGCCTTCTCTGCGGCCACCGACACGGCCCGCCTGACAGTCAACCCTGTAGCGGACACGCCGTCCGTAACCGACGCCACGACCGACGAGGACACGCAGACGACCAGCGGGCTGGTGATCTCGCGCAATGCCGCCGACGGCGCCGAGGTGACGCACTTCAAAATCACCGGCATCACCAACGGCACGCTCTACCAGAACGACGGCACGACCCCGATTACCGAAGGCTCGTTCATCACCTTCGCCGAAGGCAATGCCGGGCTGAAGTTCACCCCCACGGCCAATTTCAACGGCAGCGGTCAGCTTCACGGTCCAGGCTTCGACCTCCGACAGTGACGCCGGGCTGGGCGGCGGCACGGTGGTCGCGACGATTACCGTCAACGCCGTGAACGATGCCCCGGTGGTGAGCGATCAGTCCTTCTGGGTGGATGAGAACGCTGCCAACGGCACGTCCGTCGGCACGGTGGCCGCCAGCGATCCCGATGCGGGGGACCATCTGACCTACTCGATCACGGCCGGCAACACGGGCGGGGCTTTCGCCCTCGATGCCGACACGAGCGAGATCACGGTGGCCAACCCAACAGCCCTGGACTACGAGGCCAATCCCGCCTTCACGCTGACCGTGGAAGTCACGGACAGCGGAACTCCGGGGCAGACCGCTTCTGCCACCGTCACCATCCATCTCGCGGACCGGAACGAAGTCCCCGTGATCAACGATCAGTCCTTCTGGGTGGATGAGAACGCTGCCAACGGCACGTCCGTGGGCACGGTGGCCGCCAGCGATCCCGATGTGGGGGACCACCTGACCTATTCGATCACGGCCGGCAACACCGGCGGGGCCTTCGCCATCAACGGCACGACGGGCGAGATCACGGTGGCCAACCCAGCGGCCCTGGACTACGAGGCCAATCCCACCTTCACTCTGACCGTGGAAGTCACGGACAGCGGAACCCCGGGGCAGACCGCTTCGGCCATCGTCACCATCCATCTCGCGGACCGGAACGAAGCCCCCGTGATCAACGATCAGTCCTTCTGGGTGGATGAGAACGCTGCCAACGGCACGTCCGTCGGCACGGTGGCCGCCAGCGATCCCGATGTGGGGGACCATCTGACCTACTCGATCACGGCCGGCAACACCGGCGGGGCCTTCGCCCTCGATGCCGACACGGGCGAGATCACGGTGGCCAACCCGGCGGCCCTGGACTACGAGGCTCACCCCACCTTCACCCTGACCGTGGAAGTCACGGACAGCGGAACCCCGGGGCAGACTGCTTCTGCCACCGTCACCATCCATCTTGCGGACCGGAACGAAGCCCCCGTGATCAACGATCAGTCCTTCTGGGTGGATGAGAACGCTGCCAACGGCACATCCGTCGGCACGGTGGCCGCCAGCGATCCCGATGCGGGGGACCATCTGACCTATTCGATCACGGCCGGCAACACGGGCGGGGCCTTCGCCATCGACGGCACACGGGCGAGATCACGGTGGCCAACCCAGCGGCCCTGGACTACGAGACCAATCCCACCTTCACTCTGACCGTGGAAGTCACGGACAGCGGAACCCCGGGGCAGACCGCTTCTGCCACCGTCACCATCCATCTCACGGACCGGAACGAAGCCCCCGTGATCAACGACCAGTCCTTCTGGGTGGATGAGAACGCTGCCAACGGCACGTCCGTCGGCACGGTGGCCGCCAGCGATCCCGATGCGGGGGACCACCTGACCTATTCGATCACGGCCGGCAACACGGGCGGGGCCTTCGCCCTCGATGGCGACACGGGCGAGATCACGGTGGCCAACCCCGCGGCCCTGGACTACGAGACCAATCCCACCTTCACCCTGACCGTGGAAGTCACGGACAGCGGAACCCCGGGGCAGACCGTTTCGGCCACTGTCACCATCCATCTCACCGACCGCAATGAAGCCCCCGTGATCAACGACCAGTCCTTCTGGGTGGATGAGAACGCTGCCAACGGCACGTCCGTCGGCACGGTGGCCGCCAGCGATCCCGATGCGGGGGACAGCCTGACCTATTCGATCACCGCCGGCAACACCGACGGGGCCTTCGCCCTCGACGCCACACGGGCGAGATCACGGTGGCCAACCCCGCGGCCCTGGACTACGAGGCCAATCCCACCTTCACTCTGACCGTGGAAGTCACGGACAGCGGAACCCCGGGGCAGACCGCTTCGGCCATCGTCACCATCCATCTTGCGGACCGGAACGAAGCCCCCGTGATCAACGATCAGTCCTTCTGGGTGGATGAGAACGCTGCCAACGGCACGTCCGTCGGCACGGTGGCCGCCAGCGATCCCGATGTGGGGGACCATCTGACCTACTCGATCACGGCCGGCAACACGGGCGGGGCCTTCGCCCTTGATGCCGACACGGGCGAGATCACGGTGGTCAACCCGGCGGCCCTGGACTACGAGACTCACCCCACCTTCACCCTGACCGTGGAAGTTACGGACAGCGGAACCCCGGGACGGACTGCTTCTGCCACCGTCACCATCCATCTTGCGGACCGGAACGAAGCCCCCGTGATCAACGACCAGTCCTTCTGGGTGGATGAGAACGCTGCCAACGGCACGTCCGTCGGCACGGTGGCCGCCAGCGATCCCGATGCGGGGGACCACCTGACCTATTCCATCACGGCCGGCAACACGGGCGGGGCCTTCGCCATCAACGGCACGACGGGGGAGATCACGGTGGCCAACCCAGCGGCCCTGGACTACGAGGCCAATCCCACGTTCACTCTGACCGTGGAAGTCACGGACAGCGGAACCCCGGGGCAGACCGCTTCTGCCATCGTCACCATCCATCTCGCGGACCGGAACGAAGCCCCCGTAATCACCGACCAGTCCTTCTCCGTGGATGAGAACGCTGCCAACGGCACATCCGTGGGCACGGTGGCCGCCAGCGATCCCGATGCGGGAGACCACCTGACCTATTCGATCACGGCCGGCAACACGGGCGGGGCCTTCGCCCTCAACAGCACGACGGGCGAAATCACGGTGGCCAACCCGGCAGCCCTGGACTACGAGGCCAATCCCACCTTCACGCTGACCGTGGAAGTTACGGACAGCGGAACCCCGACGCGGACCGCTTCTGCCATCGTCACCATCCATCTCGCGGACCGGAACGAAGCCCCCGTGATCAACGACCAGTCCTTCTGGGTGGATGAGAACGCTGCCAACGGCACATCCGTGGGCACGGTGGTCACCAGCGATCCCGATGCGGGGGACCACCTGACCTATGCAATCATCGCCGGCAACACCGACGGGGCTTTCGCCATCGACGGCACGACGGGCGAGATTACCGTGGTCAACGGGGCAGCCCTGGACTACGAGGCCCACCCCACCTTCACCTTGACGGTGGAAGTTACGGACAACGGAACCCCGGCGCGGACCGCTTCGGCCACCATCACCATCCATCTCACCGACCGCAATGAAACCCCCGTGGTGAGCGATCAGTCTTTCTCCGTAGATGAGAACGCTGCCAACGGCACGTCCGTCGGCACGGTGGCCGCCAGCGATCCCGATGGGGGGGACCACCTGACCTATTCCATCACGGCCGGCAACACGGGCGGGGCCTTCGCCCTTGATGCCGACACGGGCGAGATCACGGTGGTCAACCCCGCGGCCCTGGACTACGAGATCAATCCCACGTTCCGCATCACGGTACGGGTCACGGACACAGGTGGATTGGCGGCGGAAGGAACGGTGACCGTCAACCTCAATGGTGTGAACGAAGCGCCCTTCGTTCTCGTCCCCGGTGCTCTCTTCACTCCAGGCGCGGCACCCCTGGTGTTCCGTTCTGCCGATGGCACAGCGATCTCCATCCGGGATGTGGATGCCGGCGCGGGCAACGTCCAAATGGCCATTCATGTTGCGAATGGGGACGTGACGCTTGCCGGGACCGTCGGCCTGACGTTTGGGCTCGGCGATGGGGTGGAGGATGCGATCCTGATATTCACAGGGACCGTGGCTGCCGTCAACGCGGCGTTGGAAGGAATGACATTCAGGCCCGGGCCGGACCCCATTGGCATAGCGACATTGCAGTTGGCGGTCGACGATCAGGGCAATTCCGGGAGCGGAGGCCGTCTTCTGGATGTCGGAGTAGTCCATATCCTGGTCGGTGTAACCCCGCGACCGCCGGATGAGCCGGAGGTACCCCTTCCGCCGGAGCCAGACGGTCCTGAAGATCAGCTCCCTGAGCCGGGTATCCCCGAGCCGGAAATACCTCAGTCGGAGCCGGAAGACCTGAGCGAAGGCGTCTCGGAGCCAATCGTGTCACCGGTGCCGACGGAAGCACCTGCAGTACCGGATGCTCCGACGGTGGGCAGCGTCCTGCCGCGGCGGGACGCCCGCGGCGATGTCGCGCCGGCACGGCCACCCGTGAGCCCGGCGCCAACTCCGAAGGAAACAAAACCGGACGATTCCGGTACACCCCCCGCCGAGGGAGATCCAAGTGGGGAGCCCGCCCCCCAACTCCAGGAGGGTGGGCAGGACCCTACCGACATCAACGCGGCGTCCGCCGCGCTCGCCGGGTCGGTGCAGGCCAATACCGGGCTGTGGTCGCAGGTCGAATCCATGAAGGGACAGATGGATCGAGCCGCCGGGATTCAGCACCGGCAGCAAGCAGTCGCGATCGGCATGGCAACGGGGATGAGTGTATCGTTCGCCGCGGGCTACGTAATCTGGCTGCTTCGAGGAGGGTCGCTGTTGGCCAGCCTCCTGGCCGCCACGCCGCTGTGGAAGACGTTCGATCCGTTGCCGGTACTGGCCTTCTGGGAGAAGCAAAAGAAACAGCGTCGTCGGCCCGGGGAAAAGGACAAACCGAATGGCGATGACGAACACGAGCTGGACAAGCTATTCGGGGCCTCGGACGGCGCGACGCCGGACGGAAGCTGGGGAGTGAAGGGATGATAAGCCGAGTATCGACAGCGTGGCGTATGAGCTTTGGATTGGCCCTGCTGACCATCAGCGCCGTCCTGGCGGCGGATTTCATCGGCCTGATTCCCAATCGATTCGAGGCCGTTCTGGAGGGCCGGAAACAGCTCTGTGAGTCGTTGGCCATCCAATCCGCGGTGTGCCTGGAGAGGAATGACCTGGCCGCCGTCCAGGCCACCATGCAGCTCGAGGCCAAACGAAACAACCACATTCTCTCCGCCAGCCTTCGCACCGTGGATGGAACGATTCTGGCACAGACCGGCGACGATCGGGACGGGCCCCCGAGGAACTCGGGAACGGAATCGGTGCCGACCGATGTTCTCGTTCCTATCTTCCTGGGTAACGAGCAATGGGGGACAATGGAGATTCGTTTCGACGAGATCGCGCCGGGGGGCTTGCGGGGACTATGGGCAAATTCGATCGTGAAACTGGCCCTTTTCATCGGCCTCCTCGGGTTTGTCGCGTACCTGTGCTTCCTGAAGAGGACCCTGCGGTACCTGGACCCCAGTTCTGTCGTTCCGAAGCGCGTCAAGTCGGCGCTGGACACCCTGGTCGAAGGGGTGGTGCTGTTGGACAAGGACGAACGAATCGTGCTGGCCAACGCCGCCTTCGCCCGAAACATCGGCCGCCCCGAAGCCTTCCTGCTCGGGCAGAAGGCCTCCGAGCTGAACTGGAAACTCCCGGCGACCGGCCAGGGGCCGGATGTGCTGCCGTGGACGGCTGCCCTGCAGGAAGGGCAGGTCCAGTCCGCCGTCCCTCTGGAGTTCGCCGGTGGGCGGGACGGCGCCCGCAAGCTGATGGTCAATGCCGCGGCCATCTGCGATGAACACTGCGGCAAGCGCGGGACGATCGCCACCTTTGACGACGTGACGGAGCTGGACAAGCAGAGCGTGCAACTGCGGGAGATGTTACACCAACTGGAATTGTCCCGCGATGAGATTCGGCGGCAGAATCAGGAACTGGAGCAACTGGCCACCAAGGACCCTCTGACCGGCTGTCTGAATCGACGCGCCTTCTTTGAGCGGCTGCAGACGGAATTCCTGTTGTCGCAGCGACACCACCATGATCTTGCCTGCATCATGTTGGATATCGACCACTTCAAAGCCATCAACGACCGTCACGGTCACTCGGCCGGTGATGAGGTGCTGAAAGCACTGGCCGAGACACTGCGATCGAGCCTCCGCGTCACGGATGCCGTTTGCCGGTATGGAGGAGAGGAATTCTGCCTCCTTCTGCCCAGCACCGACGCCGAGAAAGCCATCGGGGTCGCGGACCACGTGCGCTGCCAGATCGCGGAGAACAAGGTCCGGGATATTCAGGTCACGGCCAGTTTCGGCGTGTCCGGCCTGGCCGCGGGGATGACCGATCCGCAGCAAATGCTGGACCAGGCGGACAAGGCACTGTACCAGGCGAAGGACCGCGGCCGCAACCGGGTGGTTCGCTGGAATGATGCCACGCCGCAGAATGACTCTCCCGACCCCGCGTCGGCCGATTCGGCCGAGGGGAATGAGTCGCCCGCCGACGAGATTCATACCCGCGCCGTGCAGGTATTGGTAAGCGCTCTGGCCTGGCGTGACGTCCGGACGGCCGAGCACTGCCGGCAGGTGGCCGATCTCTGTGTGGCTTGCGCCCAGGGGCTTTTGTCGCACCACGAGTGTCTCGTATTGGAGGTGGCCGGCCAGTTGCACGATATCGGGAAACTGGGCGTGCCGGACTCCATCCTGAGCAAGCCGGAGGCCCTGAGCCCGGAGGAACGCAAGATCGTGCACGACCACATCCGCCAGGGGGTCGAGATCGTAGCCGCGACTTGCTCGTCCCGCGAGCTGGAAGAAATCCTGCGCCATCACCATGCCTGGTATGGAGGCAATCCGGACGATCCCGGCCTGCCGGCGGGCCGGAACATCCCGCTCGGCGCCAGGATTCTGGCGATTGCCGATGCCTTCAGCGCCATGGTCTCTCCGCGGCCGTTCCCCGCGACCCTTACGTACGACGAGGCGTTCGAGGAACTGCGACGCTGCGCCGGCCGGCAGTTCGATCCGCAGCTCGTCGAACGATTCATTGAAGTTGTGCTGGCGCGAGACGAAACACGGACCGCCCCGAAGTCTGCGATCTCGGATGCGATGCTGCTCGAGATAGGACAGGCGGTGGAGAGAATTGCCGTCGCCTTGGACAATTCTGACTATTCGCAGCTATCCTTCATCGCCGGCCGTCTGGCCGCGGTCGCCACGGAGAACGGCCTGCAGGAGGTGGCCGCCTTGGCGACCCAGATGGTGGAGGCGGCCCACGCGGATGGCGATCTGCTCACGATCGCGGGCCTGACGAGGCAACTCATTCAGGCGTGCCGTCTTCCCAGTCCCGTGACCCTCGGACCGTCGAGCTCAACCTCCGCTTCTTGAGCGCCGGCCGGACCTTTGGAAAAGCTTACCATGAGTAGCGTAAGCCCACTTCGAGAAGAGTGGAATCGACTCCATCGCCGCTGTTGTAGTTGAGACCACCGAAGACGGTCCATGTTTTCGACAGACGACCATCCAGGTAGAGGGACAAATACGTGAGTGACATGTCCTGGCCTTGGGAGCCTGTTTGGATCGTCCGGAATCCGGCCATCGGTTGCACGGCCAGTTTTCCTTGGCAGAACGGCAGATAGCCGGAGACGCTGCCGCCGTATCCATCGCTGTCATCGCCGGCCAGGGTGTACACGGTGATCGTGGCACTGGCGTTGGGCATGCTGAACAAGCCCGTGCGGGTCAGCCGCGCCTGCCAGCGCACACTGTCGCCCGTGTTGTCCGCGTCGATCAGCGACACTTCTTCGTAGAGCTGCAGGCTCCAGGGCAGCTTCTGATAGCTGCCGACCCAATACCGCCAGTACCCGTCGTCGAAGAACCGTGGATCGTCAAAGCTGAGGAGGTCCCGCTCGGCCTGATTGTCGGGACGTTCCCAGTGGTCGACGCCGGCGCGCAGGCCCAGGAAAGAGGTCAGCCTGGACTCCGCGAAGACATCCAGTTGCGTCAGGCGGATTCCATCCCGTATCTGGGCGGTCCCGGCATCCAGATCCACCGTGGCCGTGGAGTACAAGGTGAGGCCTGGTCCCAAGCCGGCCCGCTGATCCAGCAGAAGCGCCAGACGGTCCATCTCGCCCTGAAAGTATGAATTCAGCACGCCCACGGTCCCCGAATAGTAGGCGCGATCGCGTCTTCCGGCTTCGACGGTGGCGTAGCCTGCCACCAGGGGCTCGTCCGCGGAGGCGTCCAGGTTCACCCGATTCGGCTTGAGGCCGGCAATGGCCCCAAACCGCAGCCCCTCCCCGCGGCGTGTCTCGCCCTGGAGGCCATCCACATACCCGACACTGGGCAGCTCGATGGGCACAAACCGTCCGGCGCGCAGGAAGCCGCCATCCTCGATCGGACGCTGAAACATGAGCTGATAGAAGTCAGGTTGGACCTTCTGGTAATCAGGGTGGTTGCGGTACACATCCCCGCCGCGATATCTCAGGTCTCCCGACCAGGAGAAACTCCAGGGGGAATTCCCGAGGCGCTCCATGCTGCCGGAGGAACGGAGGCGCGTAACGGCATAGCCCAGGTCATTCTCAGAATCTGTCTGGAACGACTGACGCACCTCGACGCGGCCGTGCGAGATATTCCCGGGCGCCACCGTCTCCGGCGGACGCTGGACCGGGGTCAGCAGAGGCACGAACTCCTTGGCCTCCCCGACGCGCAGCCCGGCCGTACCGCGGCCCTCCGGGTCTGGGGCGGGTGAGGCTCCCGACGCGGGGCTCGCCGTGGGCGGGTCCTTCTGCGACTTGTTTTCGGAGCCCTGCTCTCGGCTGTCCCCTGGAGGATGACCCCCGGGGGCGGGTCGGGCTCCCAAACGCGAATCTCTCGCGTTTGGGGACCCGGTCCTACCTGGGGGCTCAAAAGTAAGCTGGACGGCATGGTCGAGCACCCGCTGGGCCCACGGATAGCCCGGCAGGCGCAGGAGTGCCGATTGCCGCGCCGCATGCAAAACCTCGAATTCGACCGTGCGTCCATCCTCGAATTGAAGCGTGCCGGTGAGTCCCTGCACCAGCCCGCCGTCCGTCCCGACGTTCACGTAGACTCCCTCCTGGGCCTCATACGTGATGCGCCCATGTACCGTGGTTTCGGCCGCGGAGCCGACACCGGCGAGGAGCCCGAGGATCATCAGGCTGCTTGCCGCCCTACACCATCGATATCGCTGCGTCTTTGTCTTCATGGCGCCTCGGTGAAGATAAATCCTGGGATCATTCATGCATGCACAGACGCCCTACCCCCTGGGATGACATCGATAGCACGCTGGTGAGTCATAGGTGTACCCGCTTCGCCCCTTGTGGTCTCCATCGGTCGAACTTCGGGTGTGACAGGTCAGGCAGTTGAAACTGCTCGCATTGCCGCCGGTGTGACACTGTGTGCAGGTGGCGTTGCGGTGGCTGTCATACCCGGATGTATGCCGGAACGTCGACGGCAGCCACGCCGTGGTCGTGTGGCACTGTTCACAACTGTGCGAGAAGGCCAACGCCGCATGATTCGCGGCCTGCTGATACCTGGTTGCGTGGCAGGAGTAGCAGGTCGAAGGAATCGGGCCGAACGTGCCGCCGGTATGACACCGCGTGCAGGCCAGCCCGGCGTGTCCCGCCGTCAGAGGGAACGAAGTATGCTGATACGTCGCCGGCAACCATCCCGTCGTGTTGTGGCATTGCTCACAGGTATGAGGAAAGGCCTGGGCCGCATGGCTCGGCCCCCGCTGATAGTCCGCGGTGTGGCAAGAGTAGCAGGTCGAGGGAACCGGGCCGAGTGTCCCGCCGGTATGGCACTGGGAGCAGCGCAGACCGGCATGTCCCGCCGTGAGGGCAAACCCCGTGTGGTGAAAGGTGCTCGGCCGCCAGGCTGTCGTCGTGTGGCACTGTTCGCAACTGTGCGAGAAGGCCAGCGTCGCATGGTCCGGAGCCGCCTGATAGTTGGCGGTGTGACAGGAGTAACAGTTCGAGGGAATCGCCCCGAGAGCGCCGCCGGTGTGGCACTGGGAGCAGCGCAAGACCGCCATGTCCCGCCGTGAGAGCAAACGCGGTGTGGTGGAAGGTGCTCGGCCGCCACGCTGTCGTCGTGTGGCACTGTTCGCAACTGTGCGAGAAGGCCAGCGTCGCATGGTCCGGAGCCTGCTGATAGTTGGCGGCGTGGCAAGAATAGCAGGCCGAGGGAATCGGGCCGAACGTGCGCACCGGTATGGCACTGGATGCAGGCACGTCCGGCATGTCCCGCCGTCAACGGGAAACGAGGTATGCTGATAGGTGGTCGGCAGCCACGCGGCCGTGCTGTGGCACTGCTCACACGTGTGAGGGAACGCCTGGGCCGCATGGTTCGGGCGCCTGTTGATAATTGGTCGTGTGGCAAGAGTAGCAGGTCGAAGGGACCGGCCCGAATGTCCCGCCGGTGTGACATCGCGTGCAGGCGCAGACCGGCATGTCCCGCCGTGAGAGCGAACCCCGTGTGACTGAAGGTGCTCGGCAGCCAGGCTGTGGTCGTGTGGCACTGCTCGCAACTGTGCGAGAAAGCCAGCGTGGCATGGTCCGGCGCCTGCTGGTAGGTGGTCGTGTGACAGGAGTAGCACGTGGAGGGAACCGGCCCGAGTGTCCCGCCGGTGTGACACTGCGAGCAGCGCAGACCGGCATGTCCCGCCGTGAGAGCGAACCTCGGTGTGACTGAAGGTGCTCGGCCGCCAGGCCGTGGTCGTGTGGCACTGTTCACAACTGTGCGAGAAAGCCAGCGTGGCATGGTCCGGAGCCTGCCTGGTAGTTGGTCGTGTGACAGGAGTAGCAGGTGGAAGAAACCGGGCCGAGTGTCCCGCCCGTGTGACACTGCGAGCAGCGCAGGCCGGCATGTCCCGCCGTGAGGGTGAACGTCGTGTGGTGATAGGTGCTCGGCAGCCAGGCCGTGGTGGTGTGGCACTGTTCGCAACCGTGCGAGAAGGCCAGCGTGGCATGGTCCGGGGCCTGCTTGATAGTTGGTTGTGTGACACGAGTAACAGTTTGAGGGGATCGGGCCGAACGTGCCGCCCGTATGACACCGCGTGCAGGCAAGTCCGGCGTGCCCCGCCGTCAGCGGGAACGAGGTATGCTGATAGGCGGCCGGCAGCCACGCGGCTGTGCTGTGGCATTGCTCACAGGTGTGAGGGAACGCCTGCGCCGCATGGTCGGGCGCCCGTTGATAATCGGTCGTATGACAGGAGTAACAGTTTGAGGGAATCGGCCCGAGGGTGCCGCCGGTGTGGCACTGCGAGCAGCGTAGACCGGCGTGTCCCGCCGTGAGAGCGAACGCCGGTGTGGCGGAAGGTGCTCGGCAGCCACGCCGTCGTTGTGTGGCACTGCTCGCAACTGTGCGAGAAGGCCAGCGTCGCGTGGTCCGGAGCCGCTTGGTAGTTGGTCGTATGGCAGGAGTAGCAGGTGGAAGGAATCGGACCGAATGTGCCGCCCGTATGACACCGCGTGCAGGCAAGCCCGGCGTGCCCCGCCGTCAGAAGGAACGATGTATGTTGACTTGTAGCCGGCAGCCACGCTGCGGTGCTGTGGCACTGCTCACAGGTGTGAGGAAACGCCTGAGCCGCATGGTCGGGCCCGCGTTGATAATCCGTCGTATGACAGGAGTAGCAGTTCGAGGGGACCGGGCCGAGTGTGCCGGTGTGACATTGCGAGCAGCGTAGACCGGTATGTCCCCCCGTGAGCGCGAACCTTGTGTGGTGATAGGTGCTCGGCCGCCACGCGGTGGTCGTGTGGCATTGTTCGCAACCGTGCGAAAAGGCCAGCGTCGCATGGTCCGGGGCCGCCTGGTAGTTCGTCGTGTGGCAGGAGTAACAGGTCGACGGAATCGGACCGAATGTGCCGCCCGTATGGCACCGCGTGCAGGCCAGTCCAGCGTGCCCTGCCGTCAGACGGGAACGACGTATGCTGATTGTGGCCGGCAGCCACGCGGCGGTGCTGTGGCATTGCTCGCACGTGTGCGGGAACGCCTGAGCCGCATGGTTGGGCGCCGCGTTGATAGTCCGCCGTGTGGCAAGAGTAGCAGGTCGAGGGAACCGGCCCCAGTGTGCCGCCGGTATGACATGGCGAGCAGCGTAGACCGCCGTGTCCCCCTGCGAGGACGAATCCCGTGTGGCGAAAGGTGCTCGGCAGCCACGCCGTCGTTGTGTGGCATTGTTCGCAACTGTGCGAGAACGCCAGCGTCGCATGGTCCGGCGCCTGCCTGATAGTTCGTCGTATGACAGGAGTAACAGTTCGACGGAATCGGGCCAAACGTGCCGCCCGTATGGCACCGCGTGCAGGCCAGTCCGGTGTGCCCCGCCGTCAACGGGAACGCCGTATGCTGATAGGTGGCCGGCAGCCAGGCCGCCGCGCTGTGACATTGCTCGCACGTGTGAGGGAACGCCTGCGCCGCATGATCGGGCGCCTGCTGATAGTCCGCCGTATGACAGGAGTAGCAGGTCGAGGGGATCGGACCGAACGTGCCGCCCGTATGGCATTGGGTGCAACTGACACCGGCATGTCCTCCCGTCAGCGGGAATGCCGTATGCTGATAAGTGGCCGGCAGCCAAGCCGCCGTGCGGTGGCATTGCTCACAGGTGTGAGGGAACGCCTGGGCCGCATGGTTGGGCGCCTGCTGATAGTCCGCCGTGTGACAGGAGTAGCAGGTCGAGGGGATCGGCCCATACGTCCCGCCCGTATGACACTGGGTGCAGCTCAGACCGGCATGGCTTCCCGTGAGCGGGAACGCGGTATGCTGATAAGTGGTTGGCAGCCAGGCCGCCGTGCGGTGGCATTGGTCACAGGTCTGAGGAAACGCCTGAGTCGCATGGTTGGGGGCCCGCTGGTAGTCCACCGTGTGGCATGCGGAGCAGTTGGATGGAATGGGTCCGAAGGTGCCGCTGGTATGGCACTGAGTGCAGGTGAGGCCGGCGTGGCCGCCGACGAGGGGGAAGCGATCGTGCACCATCTGGGCCGGCTCCCACGCGACAGGGCTATGGCAACGGTCGCAGTTGGTGGTCCATCCGCTCGCCGCGTGGTTGGGCGAGGTCGCGCGCGCCAGGTCCGCCCGGTGGCACAGGTCGCACGCGGTCGGCGCACCCGGAATTGGCCGGCGGGCGCTCCCGGATGGCAGCTTTCACAGGGCGCCGCCACGTGGGCTCCAAACAGCGGGAACCGAGTCCGGGCATGCTCGACAACCAGGCCGGTCGGCCGCCAGCTCGTTTGCTCGTGGCACCTCTGGCAGTCCAGCCCCAGGCTGGCCGTGTGCGGGTCGGGATGGCACCCGCCGCAGCCTCGGTTCACGTAGACTTGCACGGGCCCCCGGTCATTGTGGCAGCGCAGGCAGGCCGCCTGGGCATGCGCTCCCTCCAGCGGGTAGCCGGTCTCTTTCTCATGATCGAACGAGAAATCGTCGCGCAGGACATCCCAGCGGTCGGGCACGTGGCAGAGGCCGCAATCGGCGGGGAAGCGGTGATGGGGCACGACCGGTCCCCATTTCTTTTTGTTCCAGCCCTGCCGCGGCCCTTCGGACCGGCAATTGACCAGGACCGTCGCCAGGCACACGGCGAGCAACAGAATGTGGGATCCCTTCAGTCTTCTACTTCGACGTGAAGCCATGGCAGTCCTCGCATCGTGTTCCCAGGGGCCGGTATTGGACCACGTTCTGCCCATCCGGCTGGCGGACCGCCGGATGGCACACCGAGCAGACAAGGTTCGCGTGTACCCCTTCGAGTTTGAATCTTGCATCGCGATTGTGATCGAACCGGTTGGCGGTCCAGCTCTGGGCCGAATCGTGACAGCGCTGACAGTCTTGCTTCTCGTTCTGCTGGAACTGGCCGCGGTGCACATCCCGATGGCATGCATCACAGGCGGTCGGCGTGCCCCGGTACACCCGGGCCATCCGGGACGAGTCGCCGGATGGGTCGGGCCGCTGCTGGCGATGACAATCCACGCAGTCGGCCTTTTGGTGGGCGCCTGTCAACGAATAGCCGGCCTGGCGCGCATGATCGTAGGGCCGGAGGCGGAAGGTGGCGGCATCCGGTCGATGACAGGCGGTACAGTCGCCCTTTGCCATCTCCCGCTCGAACTGCCCCGCGTGATCATCGGCGTGGCACAGCTTGCATTCGTGAGACGTGGAAACGAAACGGCGGATCGATGTATTCTGGACCAGGACATGGCACCGAATACACGGAACCGCGGCGTGCGCTCCCGTGAGCGGATAGAGGGCGGCATGCTGTGCGGTGTCGTACCGCGCGGGCAGGAACCGGTCCTGCTCGTGGCAATCGGTGCATTGCGCATGACGGGCGGCGAATTGCCCGCCGTGCGGGTCCGCGTGGCAGCCGTCGCACTGGCGCGGCACGGAAACGAATTGGCGCACTCCCGTCTTCGGATCGGCAGGATGGCATCGGACGCACGCCACGATGGCATGGGGGCCGCTCAAGGGATAAGCCTCTGCATGGCGCGTCACGTCGAACTGGGGCGGGATGAAACGCGCCCCGGCATGGCAATCCGCGCAGCCGGAATACCGTTCCTGGAACTGTGCCCCGTGCGGGTCCGCGTGGCAACCCTCACACGTTTTCGGATTCCTCGTGTAGCCGGCTGCCCGCGGATCGGGGTAGCGCCGGTCATAGGGGAGCCCCGCAGCGTGGCACTTTTCGCAAGCCACCGTCGCGTGAGTTTCATCCAGCGGGAAACCTGTCAGGGCGTGGGTCGCGGACTGGATGCCCCGGGCGCCTTTCGCCCACGTCTCGTCGGCCGCCAGATGGCACGTGGTGCAGTCGCCGGACCATGACGTGTGGTGCGGCGTCTGGTGGCAGTCGGCACAGGCCTTTCCCTTTACCTTGTCGAACGCGATCCGCAGTCCGTTGACATCCGCCACGGGGGATTCGTGACCCTCGTTACGGACCGCCACCGGGTGGCAATCCGAGCACGCGGCCTTGACGTGAGCGCCCTCGAGCTTGTAGGAGTCGTCGTGCTGGAACAGAACCGCCGGCCGGAACGTCTCCTGGCTGTGGCAGGACTGGCAGGAACGAGCCAGGACCCCGGCGTGAACGTCTTTGTGGCAGGTGACACACTCCTGGGTCAGCCCCAGATAGGTGAAACGACGCGGCTGGGAAGGAAAACCGGGCAAGGCGAATGGCTCAGGCCGCCGGTGACACGCGTCGCAGGCAAGATTCCTATGGGCCCCGGCTAACGCGAATTGGACATGCGGATGTTTGAAGGTATTGGGATCGCGCCGCTCCCACGCGAGCTTGCTGACCAGGGGAAATGCGCCGCCGAGATGGTCCGGGTGGCATGGCGCACACGCGGTCTGCTTCCCTCGGAGCAGGAAGGCGTGATACCCTCGCTCGGCCTCGACCTGAGCAGCGATCTCCACGTGACAATGGAGGCAGCCTTGGGCGAGTCCCCCGCCCGCGTGACAGGTTTTGCAGGTGGCCAGGCTGGTTCCCTCGACCGCGTCGGCATGTGGCGCGGCCAGCGGTCCCGGCGAGGGGTGACGCAAGGTCAGGTAGACGGCCAGCAACCCGATCATGACCGTGCCAAACACCAGCGGAGTCCTGGGATGGGTCAGGATCATGGAGTCCCTCCCATGATCCACAGATCGCCGAATCGAAGGGCAAGCCCGATGTGGAACGCCACGACCGCCAGCATGACGATGGCGAGCCATCGATGAAGGAAGCGCCACGAGGCAAGCAGGTTCCGCAGCTCATGGTAGCGGGCCAGCCAGTGCTGGTGGCGACAAAACGCGCGGGCCAGCGGGAGAATGTGACGGGCCGAGGCGCGCAACTCCGGCGAGGCCAGGATGGCCCGCCGCAGCCGCCGGTAGTCGCGACGGCTCCGGCGGTCGCCGCTGATAACCGCCAGGAAGCGCGCCGGCATGCTCCGGGAGCGATCATATCCTTCCGGCTGCGCCGGAGGGTACAACCATTCGGTGCTGACGCCGATGTCCTCCAATTGGTGCCGATCGGCGCGCAGTCGCTCTCGCACCTGTTCGATCTCCAGCTCCCGCCCTTCCAGCGATCGGGGGACCTTGGCGTAGAGGTAGCGGCCGATGACACCGCTGGCCACGGTTATCGCCAGGGCGACCAGCGCGAGAACACCCAGGGCACTGGAGGGTGCCAAGGCGGCATGGAGAGGGATCAGGACACCCCCAACGATACCGGTCATCACGTGAAAGGACATCCAGGTGCGCAGAGGTCCCAACCAACGGACATTGATGAGCCGCTTGCGGACCAGGTAACCGAGATTCAGGACGAACAGAGCCGTCGCAAACACACCGAAGGTGAGGCCCGCACGACCCGAGGGACGCAGAAGATCGTGATAGATATGAAAGGGACGTTCGGCCCAGGGCAGACTGTAATACTCCCGCCCCAGAACGGCAACGACGGTCGCCAGCCCAATCGCCAGCAGGCCCGCGGCCATCGCAAGGGAGAGCCGAAAGAGTCTCCGGCCCACCGTCATATCAGGAGCAGTCGTGTTCATGCCCTCTGTACCTCCCCGGCGGCAACACACGGAGCCGCGGCTTCCTTCTCTCCGTGGAACCGAATCCCGATCTTCTTCAGGAGTGGATACGGAGGCTCGCCGCCGGCCAGCACGAAGACATAGTTCGCGCGGACGGGAATTTCCCGGACGTTGCCGGCCTCCTCGACCTGGATGATCGCCGATCCGGGTTGTATACTCTTGACCTGCGAGTTGAAGAGAACGTCGATACGACCCTCGGCCTGAAACGTCGCGATCCGTTCCTCGTTTCTCTGCTTGATCCGGGAAAAGGCGGGGCGCCGGTAGGACAACCTCACCCGATTACCGGGCTGAACGGCGAGCGCCGTGGCGGCTTCGATGGCACTGTCCCCGCCGCCCACCACCAGGATCTCCTGATCGGTGTAGCTGGCGGCATCCGTGAGCTGGTACAGTACATGTTCGGATTCCTCGCCGGGAACGCCCAATCGTCGGGGCGTGCCCCGCCGCCCGAGGGCCAGAACGACGTAGCGACAGTGAATACGGCCCCCGGATGTGTCCGCCAGGAACGTCTGGTCCGGCTGAGGCTCGAGGCCGATCAGCGCCACGCGGGCACGGACCTCGATTTGGGCCTTGCGGACCGCCTCTTCCCAAAGGCTCAGAAGCTCCTCCTTGGTGTACTGAGGGCGTTTGAGGCGACCGAGAAAAGGAGCCTCGATCGGCTGGGTCATGGTCAGCTTGTTCCGGGGATACTTGAGGACGGTGCCGCCGAGATCGTTCTGATCGATGACCATGTGGCGGATCCCGAGATGCTTGGCTTGCAGCGCCGCCGCGAGCCCGGCCGGACCACAGCCAACGATCAGAACGCCGCTGGGACTCCCCCCATCGTGCGTAGCGCCGTGAGCGCGGAGCCGGTCGCCGATGGTCCGCATCACCTGGCTGCCCTGCTGCATAGCGTGGCGAATCAGCGCGAGACCCCCGAGCTCGCCCGCGATGAAGACGCCCGGCACCGAGGTTTCCAATTCCGCAGAAAGGATGGGGATATCGGGCCGCGACTGAACGTCGCCCAACGCCACCGTCAAGGCCCCTACCGGGCACACCTCCTGGCAATGACCGTCGCCGATGCAGTGAGAGGCACGCACCAGGCGTGCTCTGCCCTCCACGACGGCCAGAACGTTGCCTTCGATGCAGGCCCGAACACAACTGAAACACCCCAGGCACAAGTAGGGATTGATGTGCGGGTGCTGTCCGACGGGCTGCTCGGGGCCATGGGCCGTGGACTCCTGGAGTTGCGCCAGGAGCCGACGATCCTCTGCTTTTCTGATCCGGTGCTGCCATATCGCCACGGCGAGCAACACACCGCACAGGAAAGACGTGACACCAACTGCCAAAGGCCAGTTCATCGATACTCCCCTCTGCCTACATGGACATGGACCCGGACGGAGCAGCGCAGAGCGCCCGCGAGGCGACCTGCACATACGCAGAACCCGTCCCCAAGTCCCACAGATATCCATTGGATAGGCCGAGCCCCCCCTCGGGCATCGGTCAGAACCCGTGGATGCCTTCAACTATTGCGTCTTGTGGACCTCGTTCCCGATACCGAAAGACCCCCACCACCAACACGCCTGAATCACCGGCGACCCGTGCACTTATCCGCCGCGAGACAGGACAGACTTGTGACGCAGGTACTGACCCCTGGTGGACGTTCCCGGGCGCTCCATATTGCTTCCAGTACCCGTTCCACCACCCCATCCAATCGATCCGCCGCGTCGTAGGTCCCCTCCGCGATCCGGCGGCGGATGTCCAGCACCTTGTGCCGGCGGATGCCGGCCAGAGGTGCGATTTTCTTCAGCACTTCCTCCTGAGGCGTGGTACTGATTCTCCTGAGGATTCGCTCCATCAGTCCATCGCCCTTGAGCGAAATATCACGCCCTTGGTTGTGCCACACTTCCTGGAATTCACGCCGATCTCCAGGCTGACGCTCCATGAGTAGGGCTATCCTTGCCATGATGCTCTCCTACCTTCAGCAGTAACATCCTCCAGTTCTGTCAAGACACACGAACCCCATGGGCACACCGAACTCTGCAGGTTATAGAAAGCATAGCAAACGCATAGGTATGGTGGCTATTGTGGAAAGTACGTACATGGGTAGATTTCTTACCCACATGGTCCGTGAAAACTGGAGGACAGGCACGCGGGCGCAAGCTCTTCCCTGACGCCCCGAACCAGGCCGGGTATCAGAACTCGTAGTGGATCACCAGATGGCAGGTGCCGGGCGATGTTCTTCTTCTGCTCGTGTATGGCGCATGGCGTTTCCTGTGTTGCTGCGCTCCACAGGTCTCACTATCGGACCCCGGGCCCCTCGTCCGCTACGTCCACGGCGCAGCGAAAGCCGATGGTGCCGCAGCGATCCAGGCCCGGCGACATCAAGAGGAACTTGGCGGCAAAGTCACACGGCTGGGCGCCGCCGTCGGCGTACCAGTCGGAGCCGCGGGCCTTGTAATAGGAGCCGCCTTTGAGGAGGCAGAACCGCGTGCGGCCGTCGCTGCGCTCGCTTTCCGTCCACTCCCACGTGTTGCCGCACATATCATAGCAGCCAAAGGGGGAACGGCCCTGGGGAAATGCCGTGACGGGCGTCGTCCCGCCGGTGCGACCATCGTTACAGCGGTCCGCCTGCCATTCGTTGCCCCACGGGTAAGCTCTTCCATCGTCGCCCTGTGCGGCGTATTGCCACTCCTCCTGGGCAGGCAGGCGCTTGCCCGCCCACCGGGCGTACGCCCGTGCATCTTCCAGATCCACGTAGACAACCGGATGGTCTTCCAGGCCCGCAGGGATTTGGCCGCTCGTCCAATGCTTGAGGAAGTTCGTCCGGTCCCGGGGCCGGTAGCCGGTCTGTTTGAGGAACTCGGCGTATTGGGCATTGGTCACGGGAGTCAGGTCCATCGCATACGATGGGAGACGGACCTCCCGCTCAAACCGGATGATCTTGTGCAGGCTGCGGCTGGGATGGGCCGCCGACGCTTGGCCCGGCACCTGATAGAAACCGCACTCACGATTGCGGTACTGGGTCGTCATGCGAACATGTGCCGCCGGGATCATGACCATACCGTCAGGGATTTCGCCCGCGCGGTACAGTCTCGTGCGTTCCACGGGTCGCAGTTTCTCTTCCGGAGTCGTCTTGACTCGGCCCCAATCCGCTGTCGCCGTAGCAGCCGCCTGGGCTTTCAGGAAGTCTTCGAAATCTGCACCCAGGGCCGAGCGAGTCCCGGCCACGAACGCGCCGATACCCCGAGGCCGAAGGTGACCACCCAGCAACACCTGGCCACCATCTCCAGGGCTCACCTCACGGCCGACGATAAGGTCAAAATAGGCATCGCCGCCGACGTGCAGTACCTTCAGCAGCGTACCTTCGATGTCCGTTTCGGAGCGATTCACCACCGTCCACAACCGGACCCCCTCGCCCTGCCACAAGCTCGCATAGATGCCCGCGGTCTCGGTGGGCACCAAAGGCGTCCAGTTCTCGCCGGAGAGCAGGCCGACGTACCGGCGTTGGATCGGGAGCATGGAACGGAGGATCGAGCGGTCGCGGTTGCTCCAGCCCATCCAGGTGCCGAAGACGTTTTCCCAGACGAGCATGCCGCTGCCGTTCATCCAGGCCATCTGCAGTTCACCCGTGTGGTCGTGGTCCCAGCGCCGGATCTGGTGCATCATGTGCCGCCGCTCGAACCACTTGTTCCAGAGGATGCCGGGGACCTCGCTGTCCGCAAACCCTTGGGCCCAGGACATGTGATGATCCTGGATCCGCTCCACCGGCAGGGTCAGCTCCGACTCCAGGACGACGCCGGGGCGGACCGCATCGAGCTGGGCGCGAAGTTCCTGCATCCCCTCGTGAAGCGTGTCGAGAAAGATGCCGTCGGCCTCGATGGCGTCCACGAACTCGGCCAGCATCTGGGCATCCGATTTCGCCTCCCGCCGGGTCCCGGTGTCCCACGGATTGTAGTCGAGAAAGACCTTGACGCCGTGACGGTGAATGGCCCGGCTCAGTTCCCGCAGTCCGGCCAGGCCGCCCGGCATGTCCCGATAGAAATCAAACTGGTTGCGGTCGTCGAACCCGATGCGGGGATACGCGTGCCACAGCACCATCGCATCATAACCGCCAAACTCCTGGGTCCCCTCATTCAGGAATTGGTCGATGGTATAGCGGCCGCTCTCCCGATCGTAGAATCTCTGGTCATACATCATGGCAAAACAGCAGCAGTAGCAGGATGGGACCCACGCGAACTCGCGACGACGATAGGACTCATCGGTATACCGGAGTTGCTGGCGCACCTTCCGGCGTTCGGCGACAAGCGCCTCGCGCCAGGGACCCCACTTCGATGGCTCGGACGGCGCGGGCACCAGAGGCTTCACTTCAACGGGAAAGGCGCCATGATTCCCGGCGCCAGGCTCTTGCGGTGCAACTCCCCGGCCGGGCGCACCATTCGCCGCTGTTGTCACGACTGCCAGGAGTACAAGTAGTGTCATCGATCCCATCGGATGCGACTGTCCTCATGTAAGGTCACGATGGAACACACCTTCGGAGTGTCATTTTAGGCTTGACGCGGGCGGGATGGCCAATAAATTGGGTGGCACTGATATAAAGCACGGCGTCCGCCGTAATGAGTTTTGACGTCCAAGTTCGGTAATCCGAGGCCGCGGAAGGCCAGTCTTCGTAGGGCGAGCGTCCCCGCCGGGTGCCACGCCCAAGCGCAGCGACCCTCCTGAGCCGCGAAGGATTGAGCGTGTTCTCCGTGTGCGAGGGAGCACGGTCAAAGGGATCCCAAACGCGGTATGTCGCGTTTGGGAACCCATACAAGTTTGGCCGTGGCACCCAGGAACTGCCGGAGTTGTTCGTCAAGACTCATCATAGAAAAGTGAACGTTGGGCTTTCACCGCCTGGGAAGGAGAAGATCATGTCCATCGACCGCCGCTCGTTTCTGAAAAGCTCGATTGCCACGGGACTGGCCCTGGGCTTTCCCGCCGTCGCCACGGGGCAACGGGACAAGACCTATCGCACGGCCCTGATCGGCTCGCGGCTGGTGGGGGACGAATATCCTGCGGGAGGCGGCCGCCTCGGGGCGGTGCAAGATCGTGGCGCTGGTGGATGTGGACCGCCGGCAGCTGGACAAGTGCTCCGCGGAGGTCGCGAAGTGGGTGAGCGATAAGCCCAGCCAGTACGAGGACTATCGCGAGATGCTGGCGAAGGACAAGCCCGACATTGCCATCGTCGCCACGCCGGACCACTGGCACCCGCTGGCGATGATCGATGCGGTCAAGGCCGGCGCCCACGTGTACGTGGAAAAGCCGATCAGCCACACGGTCCTGGAGGGCAAGGCGATGGTCCAGGCGGCCCGAGAGGCCAACCGCGTGGTGCAGGTGGGAACGCACCGGCGCATCTCGCCGCACAATGTCTCAGGCAGGAAATTCCTGCAGGAGGGAAAGGCGGGGAAGATCGGGATGGTCCGCTGCTTTGTGCTGTCCGGCGGGGACGGCCCGGAGCAGCCGAGGAAGAACGCGGAGCCGCCGAAGGAGCTGAATTGGGACCTCTGGTGCGGACCCGCCCCGCTGCGCCCGTACAATGCCGGCATGCACCCGCGCGGCTTTCGCCAGTATCTCGACTACGGCAACGGCACGCTGGGCGACTGGGGCGTCCACTGGCTCGATCAGGTCCTGTGGATCATGGAGCGGAAGTGGCCCAAGACCGTGTACTCGACCGGCGGCCGGCCGATCAAGGGCAAGCCGATCCTCACGGACCAGCAGCAGACGACGGATGCCCCGGACCACCAGGTGGCGACCTACGAATTCGACGACCTGACCGTCACGTGGGAGCACCGCCAGTTCGCGGGCAATCCCGCCGAGAAGACCGAGAGCGTCGGCTGCTTCTTCTACGGGACGAAAGGGACGTTCCACATGGGCTGGCAGAGAGGCTGGACCTTCTACCCGCTCGGCCGGGGAGGGCAGGAGATTCACGAGGAGCCCAAGCTCAATCAGCCGGACGACCAGAACATCAAGGAACTCTGGGCCGATTTCCTCGAGCGCCATCGAGACGGGCCGCCGCCCGATCAGCGATATTGAGGAGATCCACCGCTCGACGAACCTGAGCCTGCTGGGGATGCTGTCCTACAAGCTGGGCCGCAGCGTGAAATGGGATGGGGAGAAAGAGGTGTGCGTCGGCGACCCGCAAGCCAACGCGCTGCTAAGGCGGGAATACCGAAAACCCTGGGTGTACCCCGCATCGTAGGCAGTTTGCCTTACCAACCCTTCTTCGCAAAGAGGGCCGGGATTGTCTGCAGCAGGATATAGACATTCAGGAGTAAGCATCGATTCTGGATATAGAGATAATCGTATCTGACCTTGTGGGCGGGCTTGAGATCGTAGTAGCTTCGCACCTGGGCCAAACCCGTCAGCCCTGGTTTGACAGCCAGGCGAACGCCCTGCAGGGCCTTGTGGCGTTCGACGAAGAAGGGCCTCTCCGGCCGGGGACCGACGAGGCTCATGTCGCCCCGCAGAGTGTTGAGCAACTGGGGCAGCTCATCCAAGTGCATTTGGCGGAGAATGCGGCCCACCGGCGTGACACGGTCATCGTCGGGCGAGGCCCACACCGGGCCCATGTGCTTTTCCGCATTGTCAATCATCGTGCGGAACTTGTACAACGTGAAGATCCTGCCGCCCTGGCCCACCCGTTCCTGCTTATAGAAGACCGGGCCGGCCGACGTAACCTTGATGAGCACCCCGGCGACGATCATCACCGGCAAGGCCAGGACGAGAATGATCAGGGAGCCAACCACATCCAGGAGCCGGATCAGAAACTCCACTCTCTTGGCCGTCTGAGCCACAACCTGACCGGCAGTCGTCACTTCCGGCGGCGTCGGCACCGCGACAGCGGAACGGCCCGCGCGTGAGTGCAACGGCACGATGCGTCCCTGTACCACCGGCGCATCGACCTCGATCATCATCGTCGCTTGCTTTCCGTCCGTTCGGCGAATACGTGCTCCCTGCTCCATGCCTGTATCCTACCAGCCTGTACGTCCATGCCCCCCAATAGGGAAAGGCCCTCATGCGCGGCTCTTCTCGGTTACACAATCATCTCACAGTATTAGCCCCATTATAGGGAAGCCTCAACCGCCTGCAAGACAAAAATCCTCCGGAAGACCTGAGCGGCCCCCAGATTAAGTTGTCGGGGAAAAATTAGCTCCCCCGAGACAAATTTGCCCAGTTTAACGAATGGTCCTTGAAAGTAACGAGAGTAGGAAGACCGGATGGCTTGTTCCGATCACAAGGCCAGCACTACCCCGGCGGAGACGGCAATCTGGAAGAGGATCTGCGTGATATCCTTCGTGTTCCGCAGCCACTGGGTCTTGTCGATCTTGCGCGGCACGACGATCGTGTCGCCCGGCTCCATCCGGTAGTTCATGAAGCCGCCCATGGACCACTGATTGTACTGTTTGTCCCAGTAGATCAGCCGGCCGCGACGGCCCTGCGCCATGCTGATCACGGACCCATCCGCCTTGATCACGCTCACCTGCTTCTTGTCCGCATCCTTGGTCATGCCGCCGACGCGACTCAGATAATAGCTGACCGCCTGGCCCCGCTCATGCAATAACGAGGTCGGATTGAAAACCTCCCCGATGACGTACACCACGCCGGGCGTCTTGGGAACGACCAGCTTGTCGCCATCCTCCAGCTCGATGTCGTACTTCGATCTCTTGAACTCCTCCAGAGTTGTCAAGTGCACTACGACGCGGCCCGTGACCTCGGCGGCCCGCAGCTTGGCCAGCAGCTCTTTCTTCGTCGCCAGGGCCGCCTGCTCGGCTTGCGCCGCCTGGGCGTCGAGCGCGCCGCTGATCGACTGCTGGGCGCTGCTGAGCATGGACTCCTCAATCTGCTGGACCAGATCATCCAGACGGCGGCGCTGGAGTTCCATCGCGCTTTCGCGGGTGAAGACCGCGCCCGGGAGGTAGGCTTGATCGCTGTAGCCCCCCGCGCGCTCGATCAGCGAGCTGAGCGTCTCCCGCTTTTGAATCGGATACATGCCCGGGAACCGCACCTCGCCCTCGATCTCGACGGTCATATTGAACTGGAGGTCCGGGATCGGCCGAATCACCAGGTAGTCATAGTCGCGCAGGGGGATATTGTTGTCCGGGTCGCCCGCAATCGCCTTCTCGAGATTGATCTCGATCTTCTCGGTGGTCATCCCATCCTGGCTGATGTGCCGGCGGGTAATCTCCGCCGTACGGAGATAGGCATTCTTCTGCAGGCCGCCCGCCGTATCGATCAGATCGCGCACCTTCATGTCGGGGATCAGGCGGTAATCACTCGGGTCGAACACCATGCCCGAAATGGTCACCTTCTCCGAGATCCGCTCATCCCACTTGAAGACGCGAATCGTGTCGTACTGAGCGAGCTCGATGTTCTGCGCGGCCTCGCCGGCCAGCAGCTTGCCCAGGTGGAACGGGACCGTCACGGGGTGCAGATCGGGCGGGATGAGCCGGACGATCTCGCCGTATTCCGTGTTCGGCTGCGGCAGAAGCACCTCATAGCGACGTCACCACATCTTTCAGCCGCATCCCCGGCTTCCATTCGTACTTGCCGGGCCGATAGACGTGCCCTTCCAGGCGCACGACTTTCTCATCCCGGGATGTCACGCCAAAGACCTTGACCACGTCGCCATCCTGCAACACGGTGTCCTGCACCGACGGCGGAGCCCGCCGGCGTGCCCTCCCGCGAGATGTCGAAATCGACCGCGATTCGTCGCTCATGATTCGACACGCGTTCCACCTGTACCCGCTGCAGCCACCCGGAGAATGTCACCCCGCCCGCCAGATCCAGCACCTGGCGCAAGGTCATGGGCGCGGCCATCTCGTAGATCGCCGGCCGCTTGACGTTGCCGGCCACCCCGACGATGGACCCGATCAACGGGATGAAGATCGTATCGCCGTCCTGCAGCCGCACATCCTGGGCCTTGTCGCCGCCCTGCAGAAAACTGTAGAGGTCGAGTCTCCACCGGGGCACTGGCATTTCGCAGCAGCCGGATCTTTCGCAGCGAGCCGTTCTTGGAGGGGCCGCCGGCCGCAAAAAGCGCATTGATGACCGTCGAGAGGGAACTGATCGTGTACGTGCCGGGCGCGGAGGCCTCGCCGACGACGAACACGCGAATCGTTCGCAACCGGTCCATCGTGACCGACATTTTGAAATCCGTGTACTTGCGGGACAGCTCGTGCTGGAGGTAGCCGTCCAGCTCGCCGAACTTCATGCCCCAGACTTTGAGGGCCCCCACTTCCGGCAGAATGACCTGTCCATCGCGGTCCACCACCAGCGGGTACTGGGCATCGACCCGGCCCCACAACGTCAGGGAAAAGCTGTCGCCCGGCCCGACGACGTAGTCCGGCCCCACCGGGACATTGGTCACGGGGGCGAAGGTCGTGATCGGCCTCTTGAAAACATCATAGCCGAACTGCTTGAGATCGCGGGAGACCTCATTGACCTCCGCCAGGGTCGGCTTGGACATCAGCAGCTCGATCCGCGACGGCTTCTCCTCGGCGGCCTCTTCTTTCTCCTGTCGCGCACGCCGCCCCACATCGTTCGGCTCGTTGGGCTCGTTGGGCTCGTTCGGCTCGGTGCGTTTCGCGGGCCTGACAGACTTCCGCTGCTTTTGCTTCTTGATCGCATCTTGAATCTGCCGCATTTGCTGCGGGGAAATGTTGGTGTCGGGGACTCCCGGCTGCTGGCGAAGACTCTGATTGCTGGTCGTCGTACGAGGATCGCGGCTGGTGGAGGTGGTGCTCTGGGCCGGCGCCCGATGGCCCAGGAGAGCCAATATCATCACCGCCGCGGCCACAGCCGTTGTACGCAAAGAAATCCCGCGTGCTTCCCGGAAGGAAGCATCTGCCGCCCGCCTGTAAGAACGCCGTGCGGAGCAGGACCCGAGACAGTCACACTGGGTTCGGGTCGGGCTCCCAATCGCGATTCTCCGCGATTGGGGACCCTTCCCCACCGGCCCTCTTTCGCCGGTGGAAGGGGCCCCCCAACGCATAATTCCGCGTTGGGGACCCCGAGCCCTTCCCAAACGCGATAGATCGCGTTTGGGGGCCCAGTCCCTCGGGCTGCCTTGCGTCCTACCGCTCAGGAGATCCATCCTGCAATCCTTTGTGCCCAAACCCAATAAATCCGGCCGCGAGACAGTCCCCAACCTTCCAAGGATTTATGATTTTTGATCGTTGATTTTTGATTTGAAGAGGCCGCCCCCCGTTTTCTGCCAATCAAAAATCACACTTCAAAAATCAAACTTCAAATATTCCAGTATTCCATCATTCCAGTCCTACCGACCCTGTCCGCCTCAGTACTCCTGGTTGCCGGAGCAATCAGACAAGATGGTATCGTGTCCCCCACTACTGTCAAGGCTTTTTTCGCGGGAGAGCGGTCACAATTGTCTTGACCCTGCGGCGGATATGACTTACTTGTTTGTGCCTCGGTACGGATTGGTTGGTTGGCGCTTGTCACAGTGGGACTCATGCGAAGGATTGCCGCCTCTCTGGTGTTGCTGGCGTTTTCGGCGTTGCCGTCCCCGGCCTCCGTTTCCACGAATGTCCCACTGAACCACTGGAGCTACGACGCCGTCGAAAAGCTCGCCGACTACGGCCTGATCGACAGTTCCCTGCTGACGACCAGGCCCCTGTCCCGGCTGGAAATGGCCCGCCATGTGGGACAAGCCAAGGAAGCCCTGGACCTTATGGATGATGCGCCCGAGGTCCTCACCGCGATCCTGGCGAGACTCACGAGAGAATACCAGGGCGAGCTCCTCCAATTGGGCGTGCTCGAGGGCTCTTACGACGGCAAAACGTTCCTGAAGCCTCTGGAAGACCCTTACATCAGGTATCTGTACGCCCAGCACATGCCCGACTTGGAGAACCGGCGCGGGGACGTCTTCCAGAGGGGATCGAACGGGCGAGCCGGCTTCGCCTCGCGCGGCGCTCTCGTCGACACGTTTGCTTTCTACCTGCACCCGGAGTACGCCGGCGCAGCCGAGGGCGACAACGACGTCGATCTGATCGAAGGCTATGGCAAGGTGGCGGTGGGGCCCTTCGAGCTGGAGGCCGGCAGGGACTCGCTGTGGTGGGGACCAGGCCATCATGGCTCGATCCTGATGAGCAATAACGCGCGGCCCTTCGATATGCTCAAGATCGCCAACCCTCAGCCGCTGCTCCTGCCCTGGATCTTCCGGGCCTTGGGGCCGATCCGGGCCGAATGGTTCCTGGCTCGATTGGAAGCAGATCGAGATTACCCGCACGCGAACCTGTCGGGCATTCGACTGAACCTCAAGCCTCATCCCCAGGTGGAGTTCGGGGCATCGCGCGTGGCGATGTTCGGCGGACACGGGCAGCCCGAACTGGATTTCTTCGATTATTTCAAGCCGTTGGCGGCCGTGAGCGAGCAGATGCAGAGCAACCAACTGGCCGGCTTTGACGGCTCCCTCCTCATCCCCCTGCCGAAGAACGGACTCCTGCGGTCCATCAAGCTCTATGTGGACGCCGCCGGGGAGGACGAGTCGGGTTACTTCCCCACCAAGTGGGGAGAGCTGCTGGGCGTGCGGTTCAACGATCTTTTCAAGACCGGCCGCACCGACCTGCGCCTCGAATACGCGGACGACATCGTCCCCGGCTACCCCAATGTCTTTTACACGCACGGTCTTTACACGTCAGGGTATACCTACGAGGGCCGGGTGATCGGCCACCCCATGGGGACGGAATCCCGCGACCTGTTCGTGCAACTGTCGCACTACCTGACGGAACGACCTCATCGTGGACGTTGCCTACGATCGGCACACCCAGGGGTACAGCAACGAGACGGTGACGAATATCTACGAAGTGGGCGTGACATACTTTCCGTCGCAGGATTGGCAGATCACGGGCGGCTATCGCTTCGAACAACGGAGTGACGGGGGGGTGACAATCACATCGTCGAGCCGCGGCTGATCGAATTCTGACATCGGTGCGAGAGTGGGGCTGATTCGAGAATTCTAAGAAGCTACCCTGTGATCGTCTTCCAGCTTTGGTTGAGCTCTTCCATCAGGGTGATGACTTCCCGGATCATCTGGGGATCCTTCTTGATGTTGGCCTGCGCAGAGGCGCCGATTCATGAACAGGTAGAGCCGCCGCAGGTTCCGGGCGATCTCGCCGCCCGCCTCCGTGTCCAGCACGGCGTTCAACTCCGCGATGATGTCCTGGGCCCGGATGAGGTACTGTCCCTTGGCCGCCCAGTTGCCCGCTTCGATTTCCTGGATGGCCAGCTTCATGAATTTGATGGCGCCGTCATAGAGCATGACGATCAGGCGTCCGCGGCTCTGCGTGCTGACGGCCGTGCGCTGGTAGGACTCGATTCCGTTCATGGCCTGCTCTCCCGCTCAGGAATGTCCTTTCGGTCCCCCGGCCAAATCGCTGGTTCTCTGAGGGCTGGGAACGGGCGAAATCTGCCGGGGATTTGTATCAAAGGGAAGATGACCGGCCGTCCGTCAGCCGGTCATCTTCCCGGATTATCCCATCGAGACGCCGCGCCGAATTACTGCAGCAGCGTCAAGGCCATCTGCGGCATCGCATTGGCCTGCGCCAGCATGGCCGTACCGGCTTGCGCCAGCACCTGGTTGCGGGTCAGGGTCGCCATCTCGGTCGCCACATCCACATCCGAAATGCGGGACTCGGCGGTCGTCAGGTTCTCCGCCTGAATGCCCAGCAGTTCCACGACGCCGTCCAAGACGGTTCATCTGGGCGCCGAAGATGGCGCGGTGGCCACGCCGACGTCTCGATCGCCGTCGTGACGGCATCAAAGGCCGTGTCAGCGTTCGCGGCGAGCGTAATATCGAGGCCATTGACGCTCAGACCGGTCGAGGTCGCGTCCACACCGACAATGTCGATCGTGTCGGTGGCCTCGCCAAACCGAATCGTGATCGTATTGGTATTGTCCAGCAGGACGTTTCCATTGAAGTCGACCGAACCGGCAATGCGGTCGATTTCGATCAGGATTTCCTGGAACTCGTTGTTCATCATGCCCCGCTGCGTATCGGAATACACGCCCGTGGAGGACTGCTCCGCCAACTGCTTCATACGGGTCAGGAGGTCGTCAATGGTCTGCATCGCCCCCTCGGTGGTCTGCAGCATGCTGAGTCCATCCTGAGCGTTGCGGTACGCCTTGCTGCATCACGGCCACGTCGGCACCGCATCAACTCCCGAACGGCCATGCCGGCGGCGTCATCCTTGGCACTGTTGATCCGCAGGCCGGAGGACAGCCTTTCCACCGATTGGGCCAACGCGTCGTAGCTTCGCGCCCAGGTAGCGGGCCGCGTTGGCCGCCATCATGTTGTTCTTGATCGCTAACATATTCGCAACTCCTTAAAAAAGACCCCGATACGGCCCACTTACGAACGCAGACCCTCGTCCCAGTGCACAACGACGGCCCTTGGCCTTCTATGCTCATTATCGCAGGAAAGATGGGATACTTAAGGGGTTTGCGGACACCTGATAGCGACTAATGCGAAAGGCCCGTTAATGTGCCCATCGGCAGTAGTGATACGGCTCGGACCCGCGCTCACGCCGACGTAAAAATTCCAGCCCTGGGGAGAAATCAGGAGCGCATCACAGGCGCGGATGGAATTAGTGGTGACAACGTTGTTCGAGGCGCTGAGGTTCTCACCGCCGATGGCCCTCGCGGCGAGCGGACGCGTTCCAAAACCTTCCTACAGGAGCATGTCGATCCGGCCCTGTGGCATCGCTGTGGAGCCCTGGACGGCTGGCGCCTGGTGTGAATCCACAGAGGAATCCGCCGCGGCCCCGGGCCGGGGCGTGAAGGACGTCCAGAGAGAATCGCGGTCTTGCCCCGCATCGTGATGCCCGGACGATCCATCCTGCTGCGGTTGTCCCCCATCGAGGTCCTGCCCAGGCGAATCGCTGTCAGTGACATCCAGTCTGCGAACCTCAATCCCTGCGTCTTGAAGGCTGCGAACCACCTCGGGCAGGACCTGTTCGATCTCACGACGCGTGTCGGTTCTATCCACCTTGAGTATGCCGTCCAGGCGTTCCCCCTGCTCTCGCAGCCGCACCAGGACCATTCCCAATTCCGGCGGCTGCAGCCGGATGAGAACCTGTCTGTCCCCCTGTGCCATCGAGGCCTTCAAGGAGTCAAGAATCTGCTCCCCTATGCTTTGGGAGATGCTCTCGTTCATACCAACATCCGCGTTCCCAACCGCCGCCGTCCCAAGAGAAGGGTACGGCCCGGCAGCGGCCGGCTGGCTGGCGAAACATGGTGAAGATCCCGTGGGCACGCTCGCTCCGCTTTGGTGGCCGCCCGGCTGAGTCTCCCTCCCACGAGACAGCAAGGCTTCCATCGCAGGGTTCGGACTGCCGGAGGCACCGCCGCGCCTGGAATCCGCTCGCAACTGGTTCTCCGCACCGGGCCCTCGGAGCCTTGCCTCGGACTTCGGTGACGCCGCAATAGCGAGACTCTTCTTCCGCGACAGGGCCTTTGTGGAGGGCCCATCCAGGATATGCGCGGTAGCCGGCAGATTCTCCTTTGGTGTGGACGGCCCCGCCCCAGGTGTCCCGGACCATCCATTCTTCCTCACAACGCCACCCATTATCTGTGCATGTTGCCCATCCTTGCCATATTGGCTCAGGATGGCCGCTTGCTTCCTTTGGTCTGCGTTTGGGGATCCTGCCGTCACGGACTCTTCGCACGGCGTCTGGGAGAATCGCGTCGAGGCAGAATCGCCCTTCCCGGCCCCGCTTCTCGTCGGCACGGGCGATTCCATTGGATTGTCCGAGGCAACAACGGTGGCGGCAGCGTAACTGCTTTCCGCGGCGGATCGATCGGCGCGTTTGCGCGCACTGAGAGTATCCTGGTCGCGCTGCAGGTCAGTGCCAAGATCACCCGCGCCGTCGGCATTACTATCGGATCGTGTCTCCTCGTTGGCATCCGCCAGGATAGGGATATCGGCAAAGCGATCCTGGGGCATTTTCGGGGCCCGCTGCATTAGCCCATCCCCGTGCACATCACCGCCGGATGGCGACACGGCATACGAATTGACCAAGGCGTTCATGTCCACTTTCCTTACAAATACGATACCATGAGCAATCCATGTGCCAGTGGGAGAGCGAAAGCGCAACAGATACTCTAAATCCATGCTACAAAAGAATTTGCGCCGATACACCAGATGCGCGGGCAACTGTCGCGACCTACTTGGTATCCGACGTTCGGAGAAATACTCCCGGTGGGAGGAAGAATCCTCCGGGTCTGCCGCAAGCGGCGGCGACGTGGATCCTTGTCAAATAACCGGCCGCCTGTATAGAAACCCGACAACCCTTCGGATTGATTATTGATGATTGGCAATTGATTGTATTCCTGCTCGGCCCGCATTCCGGCTGCCGATCCTCGACGGAAATCACAATAGTCAATCATCAATCATAAATCCTCAATCAATTCTCCTGGCACGCACGTTGCTGCTTTGGGAGCGGCACAGGCTGTTCGTACAGACTTGGAAGGGATGTGATATGCCGCAACCCGTCGATATCGTCGGTTTGCTCGAGTCCGGGATCAGGGCCGAGGAGACTCGTCAGAGGACGATCGCCAGCAACATAGCCAATCTCGAGACGCCGGGCTACCACCGGCTGGATGTCCGATTCGAAGAGCTGCTGACCAAGGCGCTGCGCTCCCGGCACGCGGCCGAGGCCGGCGACGTGAAGCCGGAGGTCTTTGAGCCCGCGGGCACCACGGTCAAGGCCAACGGCAACAACGTGAACATGGAGATGGAGATCGGCGCGATGCTCAAGAACGCATCGCGCCAAACGGCCTTTGTCCGGCTCCTCCGCAAGAAGTTCTCCCAGATTGAGAACGCCATAACGATCCGGGAATAAGCGGCGAAAGGACGGAACACCATGACGGTCCACAATGTATTCGGCCCCGTTGATATCGCCGTCTCCGGGATGCGGGCCCAGGGCCAGCACATGGAGGTGATCTCCTCCAACATCGCCAACGCCCGGACGGCGGACGCCGGCCAGGGGCAGCCGTACCGCCGGCTGGAGACGATCCTGCGCGCCCAGACCGAAGGGGTCAGCCCGGTCGTGGTCGATGAGGTCCTGCCGGACCAGAGCCCGCTGCAGAGCATCTACGACCCCGGCAATCCCTTGGCGGACGCCTCCGGCTATCGTCGCCATGCCCAACGTCCACCTGCCGGTGGAGATGATGAACCTGACGATTGCCAGCCGATCCTACCAGGCCAATGCGGCCATCCTGAAACGATACCAGAAGATGGTGGAGACCACGCTGGAGTTGCTCCGTTAGTTGAGGGGAATTGAACATGATCAAGCTTCGATCCCAATGTCCGTTCTGCGTTGCCCAACATCCAGCCATCGCCCGCCAGCGCCGAGAATGCCGGTGTTCCCAAATCCGACTTTCTCAACGCCATCGAAGCGGCCGGCAAATACGTGTCGAAGGTCGACGACCTGCAGCAGGCCTCGGATGCGTCGATCCAGGACCTGCTGACGGGCAAGAACAACGATATCACGGCCGTCGTGTCGGCGGTCGCGAAGGCCGATGTCAGCTTCAAGGTCCTCGTGGGCGTCCGGAACAAGCTGATCGAGGCCTACAAACAAACGATGAACATGCCGCTGTAGAGAGGATGGATGTTGATGGTGGATTTTGGATTTGAGACGCCGATGGCTCACCATCCCAATCCAAATCCACATTCCATCAATCACACGCGAGGCTAATGGAGTTTCTACACAAAATAGCCTGATCTGGCAGAAGATCGGCCTGGTGCAGCGGGCCCTGCTGGTCGCCGTGCTCCTGACGGCGGGAACCGTCGGCGCGCTGCTGATTCACTGGGCCCGCACGCCGGACATGCGGATGCTGTACCAGGACCTGCCGGCCGCCGAAGCCTCCAAGATCACCGAGAAGATCAGCGCCAAGGGCATCGCCTACGAGCTGCGCGACGGCGGCACCACGGTCTATGTCCCCAGGGAGCAGGTCTATCAGCTCCGGCTGGACCTCGCCAAGGAGGGGCTGCCCGCCGGAGAACAGAACGGATACAAGCTGTTCGACGATGAGAAACTCGGCGTCAGTCCCTTCGTCCAGAACATCAATCTGAAGCGCGCCCTCGAGGATGAGCTGGCCAAGAGCATCCAGATGATCGACGGCGTCGCCCACGCGCGCGTGCACATCGTCAATCCCGAGCAGAAGCTGTTCGCCTCGGACCAGGAGCAAACGACGGCCTCGGTCGTCCTGCGGCTCAAGCCCGGCTATCGGCTCAGCGGCACGAACATCGCCGCGATCACGCACCTCGTCTCCGGCAGCGTCAAAGGACTCAAATCGGAGGTGGTCACGGTCATCGACAGCGAGGGCCACCTGCTGTCCGGCACCGCCGATCCGGCGCTGGCGACCGGCGCCAGCACGGTCCATGACTACCGGGAGCGCGTCGAACAGGACCTCGCCCGCAAGGCCGAGGACATGCTGACGACCGTCCTGGGTCCGGGCCGGGCCACCGTCCGGGTCAGCGTCGTGGTGGACATGAACAGTGTCAACACGATCACCGAGACCTACGACCCCACCGGCAAGGTGGCGACGAAGGAGGAAATCACCAGCAACTCCCAGACGGAGACGGCCGGCGCGGGACAGAAGGCAGCCGCGAGCCCCACCAAGAAGGATGAAACCACGATCACCGAGTACCAGGTGGGCAAGACGGTCAAACAGCAGACGATTCTGCCGGGCGCGATCAAGTCCCTGTCGGTGGCCGCGTTCGTCGATCTGACGTCCGATGCCAACGCGCCGGCCGCGGGCGGCCAGCCGGCCCTGATCATGCAGGTCACGGAGGTCGAGCAGATCATCCGCATGGCCCTCGGCCTGAAGGAGAGTGACTCGCTGAAGGTCGTCAACGCCAAGTTTCACCGGTCGCTGGAACCGGCGAGCGAGCCGGAGCCCGCCGACTGGTCCCGCTACCTCGCGTTGGCCCGCCACCTTTCGCTGGGCATCATGGCCGTCTGTGCGTTGATCGTTCTGCGGATGTTCCGCCGCGCCAGGGGCAAGGTGGTGGCCTCCGCGCCGGGGCCGCTGCCTCCCGGCGCGGGGATGGGCGGCCTGCTGCCCTCCGGGGAATCGGCGGCCGAGCCGGTGCTGATCCGCCAGCAGATTGCCCAGGCCCTCCGGCAGAACCCGGACCAGGTCCGGCAGATGTTCCTCAGTTGGATTCAGGAAAAGGAGTAGAACGCACGTGTCCCTGACAGGCCGGCAAAAAGCCGCACTGCTTCTGACCAGCCTCGACGCGGCCACCGCGGCGGAGATGCTCAAGGGCCTCGACGCCGCCACCGTCCAGGAATTGGCCGTGGAGCTGAGCTACCTCGACGCCGCCGGTTTCCGCGATGCGCGGCAGACGGCCGACGTGGCACGCCAGTTCTGCCAATCGCTCCAGCAGAAGCCGGGATTCCACTTCAAGAACTTCCTGCGGGACATGCTCCGCAATTCCGTCGGGGAAGACCAGGCCAAGCGGATCCAACAGGAGATCCAGGACCTCCTGCAAAAGCGCGACCCTTTCCTGTCCCATCCGGTCCACGGACCTGCAGACGCTGGCGGGGGTCTTGGAGACCGAACACCCCCAAGCAGTGGCGGTGGTGCTGTCCGAGCTGCCGCCCAAGAAGGGATCGGAGCTTCTCGGTCTGCTCGGCGAGGGCGTGCGCATCAGCGCGATCAGCCGGATGACCAGCATCGGCAGCATCCCGCCGGAAGCGAAGGCAAGAATTGCACAGATGATTCAGAGCGCGTCTGGAAGGCGCGGGCAGCGCCTCGCCGACCGGCACGGCCGTCACCGTCCGTCCCGAGCAATCCTTGCGGCAGGTGGCCATCCTGGTGCGAAACCTCGACAAGGAGATTCGCGACGATGTCCTGGACGCCATTCGACAGAAAGACCAGGAGGCCGGCGACAAGATCGCGAACCTCATGATCGTCTGGGAAGACCTCTCTTTGGTGAGCCGCCGCTCCCTGCAACAAGGCCTGCGCGGCATTGATGAGCGGCAGTTGGCCCTGGCCTTGCACGAGGCCCCCGAAGAGATCGTCCGCAAGCGTCAAAGGCAGCATCTCGGAGCGGTCCGCCGCGATGGTGGACGAGGAAAAATCCCTGATGGCCGCGCCGAAGAAAGAAGATGTCCGTCTCGCCCGAGAGAGAATTCTCAACGCCTTGCGGGAATTGAGCAAGAAGGGAGAGCTCAGCTTCGAAGAGTAGTCCGATGACCCAGATGCCGACCATCCATTTGATGCAGCCGATCGCCATAGTATCGGTGATTGACGCCGAGCAATTGCGGATTGCGGATTGCGGATTGCGGATTCGCGACGGGGAGCCCAATCCGCCACCGGACAATCCGAAGTCCACAAGCGGACGATCCGGCCTGGCGCTCCAGCGGCAGAAGGATGAACTCGCTCGACTTCTGCAGACTGTCAACGTCATGGCGGATAGCCTCCACAGACTTCACGAAGAGACCTTGGCAGGCCATCGCGCGGAGATCGCCCGGCTCGCGGTCGAGATCGCCCGAAGGATCCTGATGTACAAAGTCGGCCAGGGTGACTACGAGATTCAGGCCATCGTGGAGGAAGCTCTCAAACGCGCGCCGACGCGTCAGAACGTGGTCGTGCGTCTGAATCCCGAGGATGTGTCGCGCTGCCAGCAGCTTCAGCAGGCCGATCCGCAAAGCCCGTTCGCGGAGCTGGAGTTCACGGCCGATTGGAACATCGGTCGCGGCGAGTGTCTCGTGGAGACTCCCAAAGGGATCGTCAGGTCCTTCATCGAGGAGCATCTCGAACACATCAGCGAGGCGCTGCAGAAGGTGGAATAACCTATGACAGAGACCCAAAGCTGCCTGATCGACTTCCACAAGTACTACTCGGCCCTGGACGGCGTCCGCCTGATGAGCTGCCAGGGCTCCGTGGTCCGGGTCTCGGGCGCGACCGTGGAGTCCGCCGGCCCGGTGATCGGGCTCGGCGAGCTGTGCGGCATCCACATCCGCGACGGCCGACGGGTCCTCGCGGAGGTCGTGGGCTTCCGAGACGATCATCTGATCCTCCTGCCCCTGGAGCACATCGAGGGCATCTCTCCCGGCGATACGGTCACCGCCCGCACAACGCCCCGGCACATCCGGCTCAGCGACGCCGCTTTAGGCCGGGTCCTGAACGGCCTGGGCGAGCCGATCGACGGCAAAGGTCCGATCGCGGGGGACGATGAGTGCCCTCTGGACGTGAGCGGCCCTCCCCCGCTGACGCCGCGAGAAGATCACCGAGCCGCTGGCCCTGGGCATCCGTTCCATGGACGGCGTTCTGACCTGCGGGCGCGGCCAGCGCGTCGGCATCTTCGCCGGCAGCGGGGTCGGCAAGAGCGTGCTGCTGGGCGACATCGCCGTATCCAGCGATGCGGCGGTCAACGTCGTCGCGCTGATCGGCGAGCGCGGCCGCGAGGTCCGCGAGTTCCTGGAAGAGAACCTCGGTCCCGAGGGTCTGGCCCGCAGCGTGGTCGTCGTGGCCACGTCCGACACACCGCCCATCCAGCGGGTCAAGGCCGCCTTCGTCGCGGTCACGATCGCGGAGTACTTCCGGGACCGGACCGGAAACGTGCTCTTCATGATGGATTCCCTGACCCGGTTTGCGCAGGCCCAGCGGGAGATCGGTCTGGCGGCCGGCGAGCCGCCCGCGACGAAGGGCTACTGTCCCAGCGTCTTTTCCCTGATGCCGCGTCTGATCGAGCGGCTGGGCTGCTCGGAAGGCGGGAGCATCACCGGGATTCTCACCGTCCTGGTCGAGAACGACGATCTGACCGACCCGGTCGCGGACAGCGCCCGCAGCCTGCTGGACGGTCACATCGTCCTGTCGCGCAAGCTGGCCGACCGGGGCCATTATCCCGCCGTCGATATCCTCCAGAGCATCAGCCGGCTCATGCCCGCCGTGGTCAGCGACGAGCAGCGCCTGGCCGCCCAGAAGCTCCGGGAGATTTACGCGATCTACGCCGACGCGGAAGACCTGATCAATATCGGGGCCTTCGCGCCCGGCAGCAATCGGCGGATCGACGGGGCCATCAGCCTGATCGACCGGATCAATGAGTTTCTCATCCAGCCGGTGCGGCAGAAGACCCCCTTCCCGGAGACGGTCCAGCGGCTGACGGCGATCACCCATGGCCTGGGACAAGCTCCTGAAGAACTGATGATTTATGATTATCCATGAAACGATTCGTATGGCGTCTGCAGAAAGTGTTGGATGTCAAGACCAGGCAAGAGCAGCTCCGGCGGACGGAGTTGTTTCAGATTGTCGAGCAGTTGGCGGCCCGGCGCGGCGAGCTGCTCCTGCGGCAGAGGATCTTGCAGGACCTGATGACCGAGATCCAGAGACGGGAGTCCGCGCAGCGGCTCGAACGCCCAGGAGTTCTTCCTCCGCCACGCCGCGACGGACGACGAGGAGATGCGCCGCTTGCAGGAAGAGATCGCCGCCTGGGAGATCCGGCAGAAAGAGAAGACCGCCGAGGTGCTGGCCGTCCGACGGTTCAAGGAAGGACTGGAGAAGCTGCGGACCCAGGCCCAGGAAGAGTATAGGCGTGAACAGGAGAGACTCGAGCAGAAGGAGCTGGACGAGAGAACCACCATCGCTTTCGCCCGCCACGGGAGCAGCGCCGAGAACGAATGAGCAGGAATTGATTATGGATGATGGATGATTGCCATCATCGATGATCAATTCAAGGGGCAGAACAGGTGAATAAGAGAGCCATCATCATTGCCGCCGCCGCGGGGCTGGTCAGTTTCGCGGGGGCGTTCGTCACCGGATGGTTCACCGGGCCGAAAGCTGTCTGGGCCGGCTCGGGCCAGACCGGGGCGGCCGGTCAGACCCGCGCGCCGGCCCCGGGCGCACCGGGGCTCCTCGCGCCGAACCCGACCGCCGCGGCCGAGGACGGCGCCGGGACCCGCACGCTGACCGAGCAACAGCTCAAGGAGCTGATCCTCGAAGTTCGGGAGAAGATCCAGCAGTATGACCGCAAGCTCCAGGACCTGGAGAAGGAAAAAGAGCGAATGCAGATCGCCCAGCAGACGCTGAAGAAGGACATCGACACGCTGAACAATCTGCGGGTGGACCTGGCCGCGAGCGTCGCCGGTCTCAAAAGCGAGCGGGATGCACTCCTGAAGGCACGAACTGAGGTCGAGCAGGTGGAGAAGACCAACCTGATGGCGATCGCATCAGCCTATGACAAGATGGACGCCGCGCGGGCCGCGGAGATCCTCAAGACCATGGCCCAGGGCAGGGTTCAGGACGGGGTGCCGGCCAAGAAAGCCAACGCGGACGACGCCGTCAAGATCCTCCACTTCATGCAGGAGCGGACCAAGGCCAAGGTCCTGGCCGAGTTGGCGGGCACCGACCCGGGTCTGGCGGCCACCCTCAGCCAGAGGCTCAAGCAGGTGACGGAGAAGAAGTGACACTATGGACATCGCAACCGCATTAGGCGTGATCCTGGGTTTCGTCGTCATTATCGGGACCATCCTCTACGAAGGGAACCTGAAGATCTTCTTCAACATTCCCGCCCTGGCCATCGTCGTCGGCGGGATGACGTGCGCCACCATGATCCACTTCTCGATGGGGCAGTTCCTCAGCATCTTCTCGGTGATCAAGAAGACGCTCCTGAACAAGATGGCGCCGCCGCAGGAGTTGATTCAGCGTATGGTCAACTACGCCGCCGTCAACCGGCGTGACGGCGTGCTGGCCCTGGAGCAGGAAATCGGCCGGGTCCGGGACCCCTTCCTCTCGAAGGGCCTGCAGATGCTCGTGGACGGGGTCGACGAACACGGCATCCGCGATCTGCTGGGCCTGGAAATCCAGTACATGGAGGAGCGGCACGCCAATGGCAAGAAGATCCTGGATTTCATGGGGTCCTCGTGTCCCTCGTTCGCCATGGTCGGCACGCTGATCGGCCTGATCTCCATGCTCAGCAAGATGGAAAGCCCGGATGAGATCGGGGCGGGCATGGCCGTGGCCCTGGTGTGCACCTTCTACGGCGCCTTGCTCGCCAACCTCGTCTTTCTGCCGCTGGGAGGCAAGCTGGGACAGCATTCCAAGGTCGAGAAGATGTCGATGGAAATGGTCGCGGAGGGCATCTGCTCCATCGCCAAAGGGGACAATCCCACGGCGGTGGGGGAGAAAATGCAGGTCTTTATTTCGACGAAACGCCGCGAGGCGGTGAAGGCGCAGGTCTGAAAGTGTGATGTTTGATTTGTGATTTTTGATTTCAGAGGAACCGCCAATCACAAATCAACAATCAAAAATCAAAAATCATAAATCATAAATCCAATGGCACACGGGAAACACAAACCGCCGCAGGAAGAGGAATCGGGCGAAGGGGCGCCGCTCTGGATCATTTCCTTCGCCGACATGATGTCGCTGCTCATGGCGTTCTTCGTGATGCTCTCGACCTTTTCCGGGTTCGGACCGGCGGAGGCCGAGAAGCTCCAGCGGACCGTCAAGGCCGTGCTGGCTCCCAATTACTACGGCGGCTGGTACACGCCGTATCCCCGGGCGGCCATGGGCGCACAGGCCGTGGCCGCCGGACAGCTCGAAAAGGGCAGCGAAAAACCCACCCTGGAGGAAACCCAAGGAAAGGGCCTTCTGAAAGAGACCCCCGCGGGCGATTTCCGGTCGCGCAAGATCTTCCTGATCGAATCGAGAAGCATCTTCTGGGGCGCGGGAACGACCTTGTCGCCGGGCGGGCGTGACTTTCTCAATACGTTGGCCTCCTTTGTCAGCAAGATGCCGGACCGCATCGTGATCTGCGAGGACGGGCCCAGCCAGGACGGCCAGCAGGGACTGGTCCGAGCCGCCTGGGTGCTGAGCTACCTGACCGGCAAGGGCATCTCGAAGGACCGTTGCAGCATTGCGGCCCGGGGCATGTCGCCGGATCGGAGCTTTCAAACGGAGCGGATGCTGGAGATCGCGCTGCTGAGTGCGAGCGTGTACCAGTAAGAATTTGTGATTTATGATTTACGATTTATGATTGATAAATCATAATTGGAAAATGGCTATGAGCCGTAAGAAAGCCGCCCCGGCACAGGAAGAGAAGGGTGAGTGCGCCCCGCTTTGGATCATTTCCTTTGCGGACATGATCTCGCTGCTGATGGCGTTCTTTGTCATGCTCCTGACCATGGCCACCGCCAAAAGCGGCCAGCTCTGCAATGAGGGCGAGGGCGTTTTCGAAAAGACGCTCTATGGCTTCCGCCGGTCGATCGAGGGGTTCGGCATGCCGGGGTTGTTCGGGGATGCCGATGAGGGACTGTACTTCGACAGCCCCAAAGTCCATTACCCGATCGAGGAGGGAGCCGACCCCGACGTGCGCGGAGGACCATCGATGCCGCGGAAGAGAGAATCCGGCGGGACTTCCGCAAGCTGGCAGGGCGCACCAGGACGTATGAGGCCCAGATCCGGGGCCGCAGTCCCGATTTCCTGGTCCTGCCCGTCACGTTTGCCCAGGGACAATCGATTCTGAGCGCGGCAGCCCAGCGGCAGTTGAATAGCTTTCTGGCAGATCTGAAAGGCTTCGCGCTCGGTCGAGGGTTTGAATCTCTACGTGGTCGGACTGGCCCCGGATGAGTCGGACCCCCAGCAGCAGTGGCTGCTTTCCGCCCAGCGGGCGGACGCGGCGGCCCAGTTCCTGCGTAGCGGCCTGCCCGCGGAAACACAGAGCCGCGTGTTCTCCTGGGGAGCGGCCACCGGCGGGGACTGGGTGAAGAAGGACAGCCCCCTTTCGGCCCAGGCGCAGCTTGCCATCGCGATCCTCCGGCAGAACGACTGACGTTCCACCCGTGTCAACTTTTTCGACACGACGCCCATTCTTCAGTCACGCAGCGCCTCGGGATGGGCTTGGCGCGGCCGCAGGCCCATAGGGCCAATTCGGCACAGGATTTGCACAGTCTGCCGCGTGGTCTATCAAAAGAGAAGAATTGGATTCTTATGCCTGCTGCTCCTGGCGAGCGGCGGATGGATTACAGTCGCTTCGCGCCAGTCCGGGGCGGCCACAGGGCCGAGCGTGGAGAAGGACGACGCACGCTCCTCCGCCCTGCGCGATTCCTCCTTCGCGAGCGATCCTGACCTGTCCTCCGGCCCGAACCTCAGCTTCGGCAGCGGGGAACTGTTTCTCAAGATGATGCTGTCCGTCGGCCTCGTCCTGGGGCTGGGCGGGGCGGCGCTGTACGTCTCCCGCAGAGTATTGCCGAGAGTCACCCACGCGCCGGGCAAGGAAATCCACATTCTCGAAACCGCCTACCTGGGGCCCCGCAAGGCGCTTCATCTGGTGGAGGTCGGCGGCCGGCGATTGCTCGTCGCCAGTACGAGCGACCACGTTACGATGCTGACCACCGTGAATGAGGAGTGGTTGGACCTGCCCAAGGCGGAAATTGCAGAGGCGGTGAAGGCATGAAGAACCAAACCAGTCTGGAACGATCCGCCGATCCGGCCATCTGCCACCGCGGACTTCAGATTCCTGGCGCTGCTGCTGGCGCTGTCATCCGCCGCCTTCGGCCAGGTCAGGAACCCCATCGTCCCGCCGACGATGCCGCAGATGCCCACACCGAACAAGACCGTCCCGACTCCCGTCAATGTCCCCTCGATCGGCGAGCTGATGAGCGTTCTGGAGAAGGCCACGTCCCAGCAGCCCGAGGGCAAGGACTGGACCACGCCGGTCAAGCTCGTGATCATCTTCGCCGGCCTGGCCCTGCTGCCCAGCCTGCTGGTCATGATGACGTCCTTCACCCGCATCGTGATCGTCCTGGCCTTCGTGCGCCGTGCTCTGACCACGCAAAGCATTCCCCCGACCGTCGCCATCATCGGCCTGGCCCTGTTCCTGACGCTGTACACGATGGCCCCGACCTACTCGCGGGTGAACGCCGAGGCCATTCAGCCCTATCTGGCGGACCAGGTCAGCCTGGGCGCCGCGGCCCAGAAGGCCAGCGGGTGCGTCAAGGAGTTCATGCTCCGCCAGAGCCGCAAGACCGACCTGGCGCTTTTCGTGGAGATGGCCAGAGTGCCGCCCCCTGCCAGCCCCCGGGACATCGGCCTGCACATCGTCGTGCCGGCCTTCGTCATCAGCGAGTTCCGCACGGCGTTCGAGATCGGCTGTCTGATGTTCATCCCCTTCCTGCTGATCGACATGGTGATCGCCAGCGTGCTGCTCAGCGCCGGCATGGTCATGCTGCCGCCCGCCATGATCTCGCTGCCGTTCAAGCTGATTCTCTTCATTCTCGTGGACGGCTGGGGCCTGCTGGCCAAAAGCCTGAGCCTGGGATTCCGGTAGGACTGGAATGATGGAATACTGGAATACTGGAATGTTGGGATCAGGTACCTCAGGAGCCCATGATCCATCATTCCATTATTCCCGTATTCCAATCTTGGAACTGGAGATTTATGGACAGTAGCTTCGCTCTTTATCTGGGTCGGCATACGCTGGAGACGGCCCTGATCCTCGCCGCACCGATTCTCATCGTCTGCATGATCGTCGGCATCGTCATCACGCTGTTTCAAGCCGTCACGTCGATTCGCGACATGACCCTGACGATCGTCCCCAAGCTCCTCGCCCTCGGGCTGGTGTGCCTGCTGTTCAGCAGTTGGATGCTCCAGGTGACGCTGCGGTTCACCCTGGAGATTTTCGCCTACATCCAGAGCATGGGAGGCGGCGGATAGGATTTATGATTTTTGATTTATGATGTTTGATTTGTGATGCCCAAATCATAAATCAAAAATCATAAATCATAGATTCTTCCGGGGGTTTATGCTGCTCGGTTTCGCCCTGGTTCTGACACGGGTCTCCGGCTTCCTGCTGGTGCTGCCGGTCTTCGGATCGAAGATTATTCCGATCCAGATCAAGGCGGCCGTGGCCGTCCTGTTGTCCTTGTTCTTCTGTGCGACGGTGCCGCTGGGAATCGATCCCGCCCGGATTTCCACCCTGGCGGCCATGGTGCTGCTGGCGAGCGAAGCCGTCTACGGTCTGGCCCTGGGTTTGATCGCCGCGCTGCTGTTCTCGGTCGTGCAGCTCAGCGGGCACGTGATCGAGCAGCAGATGGGACTGACCATGGCGGAGATCATCGACCCGCTGACCGACGAGGAAGTCGGCCCGTTGGCCAGCCTGCTGGAGATGATCTTCCTCCTGCTGTTCCTGAGCGCCAACGGCCATCACTTGTTGCTGCTGGTTCTCTCCAAGAGTTACAGCGCCTTCCCGGCGGGCACCATCCCCACGCTGGGCCTGCTGGTGGGAGGGGTCATCGAGACCGGCTCGGTGATGTTCGTCGCCTGCCTGCGGCTGGCGGCCCCCCTGCTCGCGGCGTTTCTGCTCCTGATGGTGGCCCTGGCGTTGCTGGCCCGGCTGATTCCGGAGATGGACATCTTCTTCATCAGCATGCCGATTCAGGCGGCCCTGGGTCTGTTCCTGGCCACCGTGTTCCTGCCCTTCATGGGCGGATTCGTGACCGAGATGGCCGAATGGATGGCGAAGCTGCTGCCGATCTGAATGGAATAATGGAATGATGGAATATTGGAAGAATGGGTGGCCTGGGGCACCGCGATCCCCATCATTCCAGCATTCCAGTATTCCATCATTCCAACCGTCCACCGTTCATATCTTGCTCTCGGGATACTGATGGCTGATCAGCCTGCTGCCGAAAAAACAGAACAACCGACGCCGCGACGACTCGAGAAGTCGCGGGAAGAAGGCCAGGTCCCTCAAAGCCAGGAACTGGCGGCGGCCATGACACTGCTGTCGCTGCTGCTGTGCCTCGCCGTCCTGGCGCCGAGCCTGCTGCGCTGGTGCAAGCTCCGGATCGAGTCCGGCCTGACGACCGGCCCGGTCACGGCATTCTCCGACAGTCGCGCGTTCCTCCATCTGGTCCACCAGAGCACGATCGACGTGCTCGTCGTGCTTTTGCCCATTTTCGCCGTACTGTCGGCGTCCGGCATCCTGGCGAGCGCCGCCGTCGGCGGGCTGACCTTCAGTCCGGCGGGCCTGCGGCTCCGCTGGAATGCGATCAATCCCGCCCATACGATCCCGAACATGTTCAGCCAGCGGTCGGCGGTCCATCTGCTCGCCTCCATTCTCAAGCTGTTCTTCGTCGGCCTCATCGTGTGGCTGTACCTGAGCGACAAGCTCCAGGCTCTGGCGGCCCTGCGTTGGGCCTGGTCCGCCCAGATCGTCGCCGCGATCGCCAAGATCGTTCTCGGCCTCGGCCTGCGCGTCGGTCTGGCCATCGCCGTCATCGGACTGGCCGATGCGTTGTATCAGAGGTGGCAGCACCTCCAGGAGCTCAAGATGACCCGCCAGGAGGTCAAGCAGGAGCGGAAGGACCTGGAAGGCTCGCCCGAAATCAAGGCCCGCATCCGCCGCATTCAGGTCGAGATGTCGATGCGGCGGCTCCGGCAGGAGGTGCCCAAGGCCAGCGTCATTCTGGTGAACCCGACGCACGTGGCCGTGGCCCTGCGCTACGAGGCCAAGACGCATGGAAGCGCCGATGCTCCTGGCCAAAGGCGCCGACCTCATGGCCGAGCGAATCGTCAAGATCGGTCGTTCCTACGGCGTGCCCATCGTGCAGCGGCCCGAAGTCGCCCGCGCCATCTACGCCACCGTCAAGCCCGGCCAGCCCATCCCCGAAGCGCTGTACATGGCCGTGGCGGAAGTGCTCGCCATGCTCTATCGCCTCCGCCAGAAGAAGAGAGCGGTACAGAAGTAGCCGGCGCGAGCGAACGGACGTGAATTCGAGTCACGATGCCGATCGCAAGCCCTGATCCGCCATGATGATCCCGCCCCCGTCCTACTGACTGGTGGTGCCGGTATTGGTCATCCCCAGCGCCGCCATTTGGTTCTGGAGCAGGGCCAAGGTCTGCTCCAGCCGGGCGAATTTGGCCACGAGCACGGCCTGCTTCCGTGCCAGGCGGTCCTGCTCGGACGTGATCCGGTCCTGGAGCTGCTCGATCTGGTCGTCGATGTGCTTGCGATCCAGGGGCAGACCGCCGGTCGTCACGTCCAAGATGCGATCGAGGGCGTCCTCCAGCGCTCCGGCGAAGCCCTGCTTGACCCGCACCGTCGCGGTGAACGTCCCATCCTGGCTGGGGTCGATGCTCAGTTGCAGGCCATTTTCCGGGTATAGCGGATTACCGTTGTCGTCCAACGTGCTGTCGCCGATGACCATATTTCCCTGGATGGTGGCGTCGCGGTATTGGGTCTCGTCGGCCCTCTTGATCCTGGCGCTGGTGACGATCCCGCCGGCGACGGTCACTTCCACGTTGTACGTGCCCGCCCTTGTATGATTGCTCGAAGCGCCGTAGAAGGAGATCGTGTTGTTGTCGGAACTGCCGGTCTTGTCGGCCCCGATGAGGGCCAGCACACCCGCATAGTCGTCGGCGAGCGCCTTATCGAAGGTAGCGCCGTCCAGGCTCAGCTTGCCCGCGCGGTCGAGCGCCAGGCCGATCTGGCCCGGCAGAAGGTAGCGGTCGAGAGTGCTGACGAAACCTTGAGCCTGCTGGATCAGCGTCATGCCGAGCTCATCGGCCGCACCGGAAATCACCGAATCGCCCATCAGTACGCCGGCGACCCTGGTGGTGGCATTGTAGCCGGTCTTCTCCTCATAGAAGGAGAGCGCCGCGTTATAGGCGGACACGATGGCCTCGAGCTTGGTCTTGACCGACGCGATGTCGCGCGTCAGATCGACCTGCACGGTCCCGGGCGCGTGCAGGTGCAAGGTCACACCCCCAATGACATCGTCGATGGTGTTCGAGCTGCGTGTAATCCACTCGTCCGCGCCCGCGGGGTACCCATCCACCTTGATCTGCGCATCCTGGGCCGATTGCGTCTTGGTGAAGTCGGCCGCCGTAAAACCGGCCAGACTTCCCGTCGTGCTTCCGCCCTGGACGGACTGGGCGAACGCCGGAAGACTGAGCGTGGTGGAGCCGGAGCCGGCATTGTAGGTCAGGCTCAGTGTCATCTGGCTGGCGCCGGATGTGTTGTCGGTCAGCCGGATCTTGCCGTTTTCCAAGGTGGCCGTCGCGGTGCCGCCAAACGCATCGTTGATCTCCCGGATCAGCCGATCAAGCGTGGTATTCGCCGTGAGGGCGACCATCTGGCTGACGGCGGTGCCGTCGTGCTGTTGGCCGCTGATGGTGATGGACTCGCCGCCCGCGAGCGTCCCCGAAAACTGTGCCAGATCGGCAATCCTGGTCGTCAGGCCCGCCGGCTCCGTGCCTTTCGTCAGGGCGGAGGCGGCCTCCCAGACTTCCGTGTTGCTCGCATTGACCGAGATGGCGTAGTCCGAGCCGGCCTCGCGGCCGTTGAGCATGAGATGGTAGGCGCCGTTGTAGTACAACATGGTGGCCGTCACGCCGGGATTGTTCGGATCGCTGTTGATCAGCCCGACCAGGTCGTTAAGCGTCGTCGTGGCCGTGGTGGTGATCGTCGTCTCCCGGTGATTGTACGAGTAAATGAACGTGCCCGCGCCGATGGGGTCTTCCGCATACGCCATGCCGGCGGCGTGGACCCACCGCTCGGCATTGGCGAGCTGGTTGATCACGACCGTGTGATTGCCCTCGAAAGCACTGCTGGACGCCTCCGCCGTCAGAATATCCGTGTTGCTGGAGGCGACCGTGAAAGCGCGGAGCCCGTCCCCCTCGGCCAGGGCCGCCGCCGAGGTTCGGAGCGACTGGAGCTTGCTCTCCAGCTCGTTGATCGCACTTTGCCGACTGTCCAGGACCTTCTGTCGTGCCTGGTACCGGTTGAGCGCCCCCTTCTCGATCTCCATGAGCTGGGTGATCAACGCATTCGTGTCGATGCCTGTGAACAGGCCCCCCAGTTGTATGCCGGCCATCTTTATCTACCCTTTACGCGTTACAGACCCCACCACAGTCAGGGGACGTCACGGACGGAGAAATGCCGGTGCGCAGCATGACTCCGCCACGGCCCCTGCCGACTACCATTATTATCGATGGAAAGACACGATCCATGAGCGTCAAGCCGCTCCCGAGCCGGGAATATGGGCCCAGCGAGGTGGTCCCCAGATCGTGCGGAGCCGACGTCCTCACGTTGAGGACAGGCAGCTTCCGTAGGTCTTCAGCACCTTCTTGCTCTGCTGGATCGTGTTCAACGCGGCCGAGACCTCGTTCCGCTGCGCCGTCAATGCCACAGATAACTCCCGGTAGAGCCGCTCGATGCCCAGCCATGATTCATTCGGGCGTGCCGATGTCTGCTCCGCGGTGCCCGCGGCGCCGGGCCCCCGAGCCAGAGCGACCTCCCGCACGCACTGGTCGGTTTGTTCGAACAACTCCACGGCGGCCGCCAGATTGCCCTGATGCACCAGTTCAAGCTGTCTCTGGAGCAAGCGCCGCAATCGGTCCAACACTATGCCGTCGCCGTCCGTAGCCACAAGTTCTGATTGGTTATCTGATTGTGTGCCGTTCATCTTACCTCCGCTGTACTTGGGGCGTGGAACACGGCTGCCGATCGAGGCGCCGTATGGGCCAGGGTGTGTTCGACCTCCTCCAGCAGGTTGGCGGCGTCCCGGTGGGCAGGATCGAGGATCAGCACCTCTCCCAGCATGGCCTTCGATTGCCCGAGTCGACCGTCCTTCAAGTACAAGGCGGCCAGCGCAAACATCACGGAAGTATCGCCCGGATGCGTCTGGAGGTAAGCCTCCAGATAGCAGGTCACCTTGGCAAAAGAGCCCATCGCGCAGGAGACCTGAAACAAGCCCAGAAGAGCCATGATGTTGTCCGTATCCAGCTCGAGCGATTTCATGTAGTAATCGAAGGCCTGCGACAGGTCCCGCCGTTGCTGGGCCACCATCGCCAGGCCGGCGCAGGCTTTCGCGCACTGCGGGTCCAGCCGGTAGGCCACGCGAAACGCGATCTCCGCGTCATCGAGTTTATCCGTTTGCAGGGCCGCCACCCCGAGGCCGACATACGGTCCCGGCTCATCGGGACCGAGAGAGGCCGCCTTCTCATAGCATTGCTGGGCCTGGCTGTACCTGCCGAGGGAGGTGTAGCAGTCTCCCAGCTCGCGCAGAACCTCGTAGTGCCGTGCGCGCTGGGGCGTGAATTCCGCGGAAAACTCACTCATACACAGGTCTCCAACGAAGTGAGAAGTTTGATTTTTGAAGTGTGATTTTTGATTGGCAGAAAACGGTCGGAGGCGTCTTCCAATCAAAAATCAAACTTCAAACTTCAAAAATCACACTTCCAAAGTCCATGGCTACTCGATGAAGTCCAACAAAGATGTCGTCATCAACTGGCCCGCGACCGCCAGAGACATCTGGTAAAGAGTCTGCTCGCGCGCGAGGTCGATGGAGATCTGGGCGACATCCGCCTGCTGCAGACGCGCGGTCTGGTCCTGCGTATCGAACTGGACGTTCTCCAGGTTTTGTTTGAGGGTATTGAGGAATCCGATCTCGGAGCCGGTCGTGATGTTCGCCTGCACGAGCCGGTTTCGTATCTCCTCGACGCCGGCCACGCACTCCGTGACGTCCGCGATCAACACTTGCGCATCCAGACCTCGTTCATTCCTGAGCATATCCCTCAGGCCGATCAGCGTGCTGAAGACATCGTGCGTTCCGGGCACGCGGACCAGCCCAACGCCTGTCTGGTTGATCCCGGTCGTATCCACGTACAGAACGCGGCCTGTCCGGGAGTCGGTCACGGCCTGGTTGGGGTCCCCGCCCGGGGGCACCGTGACGAACGTGGCGCCGTCATCGATGGAAATCCGATAATTGGCGCCGTCGTGCTCCACCGTCAGCCACAGGTCGCCGCGTACACTGGCGGTCCCGGTCCCCGCCTTGGCCCCGGTGGAGCCGAAGAAGACCGGTTCGCCGCGCTCGTCGGTGCGGAAGACCTCATCCCCAACCAGGCAGCCCTCGGCCTCCAGCCCGGGCGCCACGTCCACCTGGCGCGCCTCGCCGCTGCCCTGGTAGATCACCTGGGTAATCTCTCCGCCCTCCCGCACGACCGTATAGGGAGCAGCCCCGGTGCTGTTGCCGCCGAAAAGGTATTGGCCCGCGTGCCGGGTATTGGCCAGCGAAACCATCTGCTCCAGGCTATTGTCGATCTGCTCGGCGAGTCTCTCGCGACCATCCGCGGTATAAATGCCGGCGATGATCTGCGTCAGCAGCGTCCGGGTTTCCGCCAGTTGCGTGGTCATGTCCGTAACGACCGTGGAGGACACCTCCAGCCGGCCCATCAGGTCGACGATGTTCTCCTGGAAGCTCGCCAGGGACCGCTCCTGGGAATTCAACGCGAGGATCCGATACGCATCCGAGGGACTATCGGAGCCGCGATTGACCCGGTTGCCCGTGGACGCCTGCTCCTGGAGCACAGTGATCGCCTTGCCGTGCAGTTGCAGGGCATAGCTGATGCTTTCATAAATACTGGCCAATGATCCGCTCACGGGCTCTCCTACATCACATCCATCAACGCTGTCATGGTCGTCTGAAGACTGCTCAGATACTTCGCGACCGCCTGGAACATCTGCTGGAGGAGAAGCATCTGGGCTGCCTCATCGTTGATATTCACCGCGCTGAGGTCATCGCGCTGCTTCAGGAGGTTTTGCCGCATGGCCTCGACGTTCTCCTGACGGGCCTCTTTCAAGGCCACCTGCTGGCCCAGGTCCGCCACGATCCTTTGGTAGTACTCACCCGGCGTCAGCCCCGCCAGATCCTCCCTCATCTCGTCCCGCACCGCCGCCAGCCGCAGGGCGCCGAGGTTGTCCGTCAGGTCGCTCCCAAACGCCGTGGCGATCCGGTCCGGCGCATCGCAGAATCGTCGCGGCACACCTGCATCTCGATGGCGCTGGCACCCGAGAAGAAGGCGTTCATTCCGGCGGCGGCCAGAAAGCCGGAGGTGTCGGTCGTCGCCAGGGCCTGGACCTGGAAGCTGTCGCCGGCATTCAGCTCCCCCATGCCCACGGCGATCTTCAGGCCATTGTCCAACTCGAGGGTCTCACCGGCGGCATAGCCGGTCCCGATGTTCAGGGTGCCGACCATCTCACCATTTTCATCCGTCACGCCCAGTTGCAGAGCGCCGTTTCCGACGGACCCGCTGCCGGCCACCGTGAAGGTGAACACGTGGTTCTCCTGGCCGCTGTAGAGACCTGAGATGGACACCGGCGGCGGGGAGACGGCCGTGAAGCTCTCCGCCATCGGCTCCGGCAGGACCGCGGGCATGAAATCGAACGTGTACCCCGCCTCGGCGACGATGTACAACTTCGAAGAGGTGATGGACGCGCTAAGGCCGTCGAACGCATCGATCTTGGCGGCGATCGAGGCAGGCGTGTCCGGCGTCGGCCCGGAGACATCCACGTCCACCGCGTACCGCTGGATCTCGCCCGTGGCCGTATTCGTCACCCGGATGTAGAAGGTCCCATCCGTCACGGGGCTCTCCAGGTCGGCCAATCCCGCCGTCCCCAGGGCCCACCCGATCAACTCTTGGAACGATCCCTCCGGGCCCAGGCCCTGCACGTGGACCTGGTTCACCGCGTTCATGATGGCTTTCGCGCAGAGTGTCCAGGTCCGCGCGAATATCCTCCAGGAGCCCATTCTTCAAGGTCAGCAAACCGCCCAGCCGCCCCCCTTCCACCTCCAGGCCGGACCCTGCGGCGCCATCGGCAAACACGACCAGACTCTCATCACTGGCCACATCGAGCCGCAGATCGACAACCATCGCTCCGGTGACGACCGGAACACCGGCCACCGCGACATCGACGACGCCGTTCTCCCGCGGCAGCGTCTCGATCCCGACGAGCTTGGCCAGGTCCCCGATCAGCCGGTCCCGCTGGTCGCGCAGATTGTTGGCCTCGCCCAACCCCGGACCGATTTCGGCGGCCTGGATCTTGCCGTTGAGCTCGGCGATCTGGCTCGCCAGCAGGTTGATCGAGTCCACCGTGTGCTGCGCCTCCAGCGCGACTTGGTCCCCCAGACTCGCGAGCGAGGCGCCCAGACGGCGGAACTCGCCGGCCAGGGCTTGGGCCGTGCTGATTACCTCGGTGCGCGGCACCTGCTCCAACGGATGGGCCGCCAAGGCCCGCCAGGAATCGAAGAACGTGTCCATCGTCGCGTTCAACCCGCCGCTGTCGGAGAATTCTCCCAGCGTGGTTTCCACGGTGCTCAAGAGCGACAGTTCCTGGGAGACCTGGCCGTAGGAGGATTCCTGCCGCAGGATCTCGCCCTCCAGGAGCGTGTCGATCATGCGCGTGACCCCGGCCACATCCACGCCGGCGGGGATTTCCCCAAACGAGGCCGGGGACAGCTCGATCCGCTGACGGTGGTATCCTTCCGTGGCGGCGTTGGCGACGTTGTTGCCGACGATCTCCAAGGCCGTCTGGGCCGCATTCAGACCGCTCAGTCCTATCGCGAAGTTCTGCATCTGGGGGCCTTCAAAACTGCATGCTCATCAGCGCGGCAGCAGCATTGTGCTGAGTCGCCCCGGTCGGGCTATAGGTGGCACATCCCCGGCCGGCGGAGCCGAGAAAGACCCGCAGGAGCGACTGGTTGAACCGCGCCGCTTCCCGCAGGAGCAGCGCCGTCAGGGAGTGCTCACGTCTCACTTGTGCGGCCAGAGCTCGCAGCCGTGCCTGCCGCTCCGCCACCGCCGCCCCGCAGCGCCGCTGCGGCCTCGGAGCAAGTGGGCGCCGTCAGCTCCTTGCGGAGCCGGGAGAGCGTCAGCTCGCCCTCGGTACAGCCCAGGTCCAGCGCCAAGTCCTGGCGAAGCTGTTGCCGTTTCTGCTCGATCGCCCGATAGGCGTCGGCCTGCTGGTGGATCTCGCCCAGAAGCTGCTCCAGGGCGGCGTTCTCTCTTCGGATCAGCAAAGATCGCAACAGATCCAGCCGCGACAGGGCGCTCTCCAGATGCCGGACATCCTGATCGAGCACCTCCAGCAGTGCCGCAACTCGGTTCTCTATCCTGGGCGACAACATAATCACAACTCCTCGTTCAAAACGTCCGCACGGATTGGGGGCCCCACCGGTCATCGGCAACTGCTGATAGATTTCCTTCCACAGCCCCAGCCCGCCTTTGTCGGCCACGTCACGGGCCAGGTAGAACCAGAACAGCCCCTGCACTTGCGACGAGGTTCCATCTTCCTCGAGATCCCAGCGACCGAGCGATTCCTGCACCTGGTCGAACAGCTTGGTCAGCAGGACGGACTCAAAATCCTTGGCGATCTGCTTCTTCTGTTCATCCGAGCGATCCACGCGCTGTGATTGCAGGTCGGCGATTGCCGACGGCGGCTTCGCGCCGCCATAATCCGCAATCCGCAATCCGCCATCCGCAATCGATTTGATTCCGTCCATAAGTCATTCTCTACATGATGATCAGCTTGGCCTGCAGGGCTCCCGCCTTTTTCAGGGCATTGAAGATCGCGATCAGATCCCGCGGCGAGGCGCCGATCGCGTTGAGCGCCTTGGCCAGATCGGAGACCGTCACCGCCTTCGACACCGGCATCAGGTACGCATTCTGCTCCTGGATACCCAACGTCGTCTCGGGGATCACCTCGGTGCGGCCGGCATCCGAGAAGGGAGCAATCGGCTGAGAAACCTGGGCGCTCTCCTTGACCTTGACCACCAGGCCGCCCTGGGAAATCGCCACCGCGGAGATGCCGACGTTCTCTCCCACGACGATCGTGCCCGTCCGCTCGTTGATGACCACCGTGGCGGGCATGTCCACCGTCACGTCTCTCTTCGTGATCTCGTCGAGGAATCCGACGATGCCCTGCTGGGTGACGCTGCCCGGCACGGTCACTCGGACCGCCCCGGCGTCGAGCACGGTGGTGCTGCCCGCAAACGCCTGGTTGATCGCCTCGCTGATCCGCTGGGCGGTCGTGAAATCGTTGTTCCGCAGATTGAGCGTGATGTATCGCTGCCCCGCGACCTGCTCGATGAAGGTCGCCAGCTCCGACTTCTCGACAATCGCCCCATCGGGAATCCGGCCGACCGTCTGATGGTTCCGGGAAGCGGACGCCGCGTTCCCGGTGGCGGACCAGCCGCCGATCGAGACGCCGCCCTGGGCCACGGCGTACACCTGCCCATCCAGGCCCCGCAGGGGCGTCGCCAGGAGCATCGCCCCCTGCAGGCTGCTGGCCTCGCCCAGGGTGGAGACATCCACGTCGATGCGCGATCCCTCCCGATCGAAGGGACCCAGCTCCGCCGTGACCATGACCACGGCCACGTTCTTGCCGGTCAGATCCGTGGGCGACAGGACCAGCCCGAGGTCGCGCAGCACGTTTGTGAGCATCTGCCGGGACAGCAGGGTCGTGTCGCCCGTGGCGGCCAGACCGGTCACCAGCCCGATGCCGGTGAGCGGGTTGCTGCGTACCCCCTGGATATCGACGATGTCCTTGATCCGCTCGCCGCCCGCAGGACCCGCCATCCCCAGCAGGAACAACGCGGCGCACACGCCCGCCCACCTTCGTCCTCTGGCCCGCCCTCGTAAATCGTAGATCATAAATTGTAAATTCCTCAGGCCCGCTCACCACGGCCAGATGATGTTGATGATCCGCCCCAGCCAGCCGGGCTTCGTGTAGGGCGAGGAGATGCCGCTGTTCTTGGTCACGATGCGGAAGTTGGCGACCTGCTGGCTCTTGACGGTGTTGTCGTACGCAATGTCGCTGGGCCGGACGATGCCGCTGACCTCGATCGTCTGGATGTCCCCGGCGATGTCCCGGTCGCGCGTCCCGGTCACCACGAGGTTGCCGTTCGGGAGGATGTCCACGACGACGACCGTGACCTGATCGGTGAAGCTGCGCTCATCCTTGAAGTCCGCCTTGCTTTTCAGCGAATTGTCCGATTGTGCATCCATGGTGAACTCGGGTATGTCGGCCGAATGCCCAGCTCGCCATTGAAGTCGCTCGACAGAGCGGTCTGCTTCTGCAGGTCGCGCTTGGCCTTGTTGTCCACCTTGCTGCCTTCCGTGATCTTGATCGTCAGGACATCGCCGATGCGGCGGGCCACATCGTCCGTGTACGGGGCCGTCACGGTGGCGCCGCGTTTGGCCCAGATCGATCCCGCCTGCAACGCGTCGCTCTGCCACAGCAGGTGGATCGTCGCCAGCGCGATCAGCATCGTTCTTCTGTTCATCGGGTTTCCTTCCCTATAACATGGGTTCGACGGTTCCATCGGGGTTCACCTTGCACAGAACGACACGACTGGAATCCGCATTGCGTACCTTTACGTATTCGCCGGCGCGGGCCTCCTGCAGGGCAATGCCCATCGCCGTCACGACCAGCTGCGGCCGCTGAATCCGGATGACGACCGCCTCGTTACGGAGAACGACGATCGGCGACTGCGCGGCATTGGTCATATCCCCGCGCACCTCGGTACCGGCCGCCAACTTCCGGATGGTGACCAGGCCGTAGGGCGGTTTCCAATTCGCCGGCTCCGGCTGGTCCGACTCCACGGTCTCCACTTTGATGTTCTCCGCCGTCAGCGCCGTGCCCTCGGGTATTTCCTGGAGCGTTACGACGCGATGGCCCTGGTACTTCAGTCGGAACGGAATCTCCCGTACGCCGCAGTCTTTCCCGTCCGCCGTAACGACGATCTGGACGGCGACGTAGCCGCGGGCGGCGGTCCGGATGTACCGGGGCGTCACCTGTAAGTCCGCCACCTGCCCCGGCAGGACGAGGTCCTTGGGCTTCACGGTGGGGATCATGGCAGAGATCGAGGGGCCGGGCGGATGCTGTCGCAGGAAGGTCTTGCCCATCTCGATGAATTCTTCCGCGCTGATGGTCTTCTGGAAGCGATGGACCGTGACCGCCTCGGCGCCCGTCAGGCGGACCTGCGCGGCGGGAATGCCCTGCGAGGCCAGCCGGCTCAGAATCGTCGGCCGGTCCAGGATCGCCTTCTGACCCGGCATCGAGAGCTGTCCCAGGCCGATCTCGGCGGCCGCCGCCACCAGCGCGGGATCGCCCCGGACGACGCTGATCTGGCCCAGGGTCAGGAGATGGCCCTGGACGGTCACCTCCCGCGGCAGATGGACCTGGAGGGTGGAGGCCGCGGCGGCCTCCTCGGATTCATGATTTCTGATTTCTGATTTTTGATTTGGGTCTGCGCTCGCGGCGAGAAGTTGGGGAACAAGCGCGACGAGTATGCCAACCATCATAAATCGTAATTCATAAATCATGAATTCCTCCCACTCCTACCGGAAGATGTTATTCGTTTCCCGCAGCATTTCGTCGCCGGCCCGGATGGCGCGGGAATTGATCTCATACGCCCGCTGCGCGGTGATCAGATTCACCAGCTCATTGACCATCTGGACGTTCGACTTTTCCAGAAAGCCCCCCTGGATCGAGCCAAAACCTTCCTCGCCGGCGGTGCCGGTCACCGCCGGTCCGCTGGCGTCGGTCGGGGCATACAGATTGTCGCCCAGGCTGGTCAGGCCGGAGGGGTTGACGAAGCGGGCCAGTTGGATGGTGCCCACCACGCTCCGAACGCCGTTCGAGTCCGTCACGTTGACGCCGCCGTCGACGCCGATGTCGATGCTCGCGGCGTCCGTCGGCACGGCGATCGCCGGCGACAGTTGGTAGCCGGTGAGCGTGACGAGCTGCCCGTTGGCATTGGTCTGCAGGGCCCCGTCGCGCGTGTAGCGCGTCTCGCCGTTCGGCATCAGGACCTGCAGGAAGCCGTTGCCGCGGATGGAGATATCGAGGTTGCGTCCCGTGTTCTCGACCTGCCCGGGGCTGAAGACCCGCAGCGTGGAAGCCACCCGAACCCCGGTCCCGACCTCCAGTCCGGTCGGCGTGTTGATGCCCGGCGCGACCTCGGTGCCCGGCTCCTTGACTTTCGAATACAGCAGATCCTGAAACTCGACCTGGCTGCGCTTGAACCCCGTCGTGTTGACGTTGGCCAGGTTGTTGGCGATCACATCGACCAACGTCTCCTGCGCCATCATGCCGGTGGCCGACGTGGAAAACGCTCGCATCATGCCAAAACTCCTATTGATTTATGATTTATAAATCATAAATCGTAAATCATAAATCCTTCTCAGCCCATGGCCACGCTGATGGCGCTGCTGGATGTCTCACTGCTCACCGTCATCAGCTTCATGTTGGCTTCGTACAGCCGGGAGACCATGATCATGTTCACCAGCTCGTCGATCAGCTTCACATTCGAGGCCTCCTCGTAGCCCTGGCGCACGGAGACACTCGCGGCCTCCCTCGGCTGTACCTCCGTCGGGGCGTAGAAACCGTCCAGTCCGGTCGGGCGCAACTGGGCTTCCTGGTCCCCGAACTCGACGATCCGGAACCGCCCGAGGGCGGCCTGTCCGGCACTGACCCGTCCCGTGCCGTCGACGTGGATCTCGGAGACGTCCACGTCCCGAGGCACGAGCAGCGGCCCGGACGTGCCCGCCACCAGCCGGCCCATCGTATCGACGATCTGCCCATTCCCGTTCGTCTGGAAGACCCCGTGGCGCGTGTACAGCGGTCCCTCCGGACTCTCGATCACGAAAAAGCCTTTTCCATAGAGCGCGAGGTCGAGGGTGCGGTCCGTCTGGACGAGCCCGCCCTGGGAAAAATCCATGGGGCTTTGCGCCAACTCGGCGTCGATCGCCCCCTCCAGGCCGGCATACTGGGCCGCGATCGCCTGGGTGAAGTTGTTGCACCGTCGCTTGAAGCCCGCCGTGCTGACGTTGGCCATGTTGTGCGTAATGATATCGAACTGCTTCTCCAAGGCGTCGACGCTGGCACTGATTTGGGCTACCGTATCTGCCATGCCTGATTTCCAATGCTGCCAAATGCGTTAGGGCGCCGCCGTGGTGTAGACGGGCGTCTCTTGGGGTCTGGCTGCCCGGTGGACGTCGGTATCCGACGCGAGGGACGACAACTCGCCGCGAAGGACGCGAGCGTCTCCACCTCCGCGTCGCTCAAGCCGGTCAGCTCTACCGCGATCGACAATCCCTGGCCCATCTGGCGCCGATGCCTCACGTGCCCCATGCCGGTTACGGTACGCAGACCGGCCCCGGCGCCGCCGACGGACCCGCCCAAGCGAAACACAACCAGGACCCGATCTTCCACCTGCACGGGCAGCGGCGCCTCGATCCGCAGACCGGGGCCGCCAAATTCCGTCACCAGACCCTCCACGAACGCGGGCACATGTTCGAGGGCAGGACCTGAGAGATCGGCGGGCTGCCCGGCCGCCACTGTGGCGGCGGGATCGCTTTGGACCAGCGGCAACGGGGCGATCAGCGCCGCCCAGCGCACCGGCACGCGCGGGAACCGCCGGCGGTTGACGAAATGAATGTCCTCACTGTGGTTGAGAACCAGCCGCTGCTCGTCACAACGCACGGTCGAGGTACGAAACTCCCACGCGGACAGGCCGGAATAGTAACGGGCGAGCCAGGAGTCGCCGGGCTTGCTCCCGAGCGGGGCCCGCAACGCCACGGCCAATTCGATCGCATCATTCCGCAGGACCTCGACGCGCAGCGCGACCGCCTGGTCCCCGCGGCGGCCCGTCAGCTCGAGAGCGCGCCGACGGGAATCTCCCGGCTGCTCGGACGCGCCCGGGCCACGGCGCCGCCGCCGGCCGTCACCGGTTGAACGCCCAGTTTCTGGCGCACGCCCGCGACCTCCGCTTTCAAGGCGGCGATCTCCTGCGGCGTGCGGGTTTGGGCACATTCCGCCAGCAACTGGACCGCCCCCCGGTCGAACGCGTCCACCTGCTGGAAGATATCGGGCGTGTGCCGCAGACCGCTGCGCACGGCAATCGCCAGGAGAATCTGGCGCTCGCGGGCGGTGAGCCCCCGCCGCAGGATGGCGATATCGAGCTCCTCCGCCTTCTGTCGTTTGGCCTGCTGGTGTCGCCGATAGCTGGTCGCCACGAGCGCTACGAGCAGCGCCAGCAGCAGCGCGACGCCGATCATCACAAACCACTGCTGGGGCACGGAGCGCGGGTCTATGCGGCGCGTGGCCGCCCATCGTTCCGGAGCCGTCAGACCCAACAGGATATGCACCAAGGTGTACACGTTGCTTCAGGATTTCCTATTTACCATTGACGATTCCTATCGGATGAGGCTCGTCAGTTCACGAAAGATGTCCGACGCGACCCGGATGGTCCGGGCGTTGGCCTGGTATCCGTTTTGCGCTTCGATCATACTCACGAATTCGGTCGCCACGTCTGCGTTCGATTTCTCCAGAGCGCTGCCGTGAACCGCACCGGCCCCGGCGTTCGTCGCCTGGGTCACGATGGCCACGCCGGAGTTCGCGGAGGGCAGAAAGTATCCATTGCCGGCGCTGAGCAGGGCGGCGGGATTGTTGAACAGGGCGATCTGCAGGATCGCCACGTCCTTCTTCACGCCGTTCGTGAAGGCGCCGACCAGCGTGCCGTCGTTGTTCACCGAGACCGCCGACAACTTGCCCGCTTCATATCCATCCTGTTCCCGTACGACCGCCGTGGAGCTGCCGGCGAATTGCGTCAAGCCGCCAAAGGAGCCGGCCGTCCCGAGATTCAGCGCAATGACCTGAGGATGCGCCGCATCGTGACCGAACGTGACGGCGAACTGGCCGGGCTCCGTGTCGGGAAGGCCGCGGAGCGCGCCGCTTTGCGGATCGAAGGAAAGCCCGTTCACCCGGCGCTCCGCCGGATCGATCGCGGCAACGTCCCCGGTGACGGACGTCAGGATAATGTCCCACGTATTAACCGTGTCCGTGCGGACCAGCGCGGCGGACAGCACGTGCTTGCCCCCCTGGGAGTCATACACCGTGATGTTCACGTTCCGCGACTCGTTGCCGCCCACCGTGGTGACCTCAAAATAGGGCGGCATCGTCAGCGCGCCGGTACCTGAGTAAGAGAGCATAATATCGGACTTGCTGTAGCCGGTCTCATTGTCCGTGATCCGAATCTGACCGTTCGCAAACGAGGCGGTGGCATCCTGCAGCACGTTGCTGTTCAGATGGTTGACCAGGTCGTCGACGGTCGTGCCGGCGGCCACCGTGAAGCTCAGGCCGCTGCTGAAGGCAGTGCCGTCCCGGTGGAAGCCGGAGACGGTGATCGTGCCCGTCTCGCCGGCCGCCAACTGACCGCCCGGGTCGGACCCGCCGCTGAACTGATCGAGCTGATCGATCTCGGTGGTCCCGGCGGCGGCGGCAGCCGCCGGCGGTGTACGTCGTGCTCGACGACAGCATCTGGGCCCGTGGGGTCCCGGCGGCATCCGCGCTGAGGTTGCCGGTGAACGTGATCTCGGAGGTGCCCTGGGCCGGCAAGGCGACGCCGTACGGGATGCGGATATTGCTGTCGCCCGAGATCTGGAAGCCGTCGTTTTCCCCCGTCAGGCCGATGCGCTGCACGTGGTAGCCGGTGGACGTGTCCACCAGATCTCCGCTCGCATCGACTCCGAACGCGCCCGCGCGGGTGTACGAGGGGCCTTCGCCGTTGCTGACGACGAAGTATCCCTGGCCCTCGATGGCCACGTCCAGGGGATTGCCCGTATCGATGATATTGCCCTGGTTCATATTCGGCGTGATGTGGGCGACGGCGACGCCGCTGCCGACCTGCTGGGGGTTGGTGCCGCCCAGGCTCGCGGTGGCCTCGGAAGCCTGCTTGAGCGTTTGACTCAACAGGTCCGCGAAGCCGACACGGCTGGCTTTGAACGCCGTGGTGTTGACGTTCGCCAGGTTATTGCCGGCCACGTCCAGCATCTCCTGATGCGCCTGAAGGCCCGTTACGCCGGAAGACAATGCATACGACATGGGTGCCTGCTCCTATAATCTCTGCCGTCAATCTCGAATCGATGTGACATCCGCCAACTTGACCTGCCGGTCATCCACCATCAGCAGGAGGGTTCCATCGGCGCCGATGACGACCTCGTCCACCTCTCCGGTCTGCGTCTGGAGGGTGCCGTCGGCCTCCTGCACCTGGAACGAGACCTCTTTGCCGATCAGGGAGCTGGCATAGCTGCGCTGCACCGAATCCAGCACCTTGCTGAACGAGGTGTTCAGATTCTCCGTCTGCTGCAATTGCGAGAACTGGGCCAGTTGCGCGGACATATCTTTGTTGTCCAGCGGCTCCAGCGGATTCTGGTTCTGGAGCTGCGTCACCAGCAGCTTCATATAATCCATCTGGAGGTCGCCGGCCGACGGTGTGCTCGATATCGCACTCATCCTGCTTCATTCCTCATAACAAAGACCCGTTGTCACGCCCCAGGCCGCGCGTGCAGCCCCGGGGAGACTTCGCAGAAGCACTGTAGCAAGCGGCGTGCCATGGAAGTGATTTATGATTGATGATTGATGATTGATGATTTGCCAGGCTTCCTGCCAAGATGTCCCGGCACTGTCACGGGAAGAATCTGCAACTCGGCACGGGTCCCCGTGTTTGTCGTGCGGAAGATTCTGCCGGGGCGAGGAAGATTCTGCCCTTTCAGGATTCATGATTTACGACGGCCGGCATATTCATCGCGCTCGTGGCCCAACTTCGCGCCGGCGCAGACTAAATCAAAAATCATAAATCATAAATCGTAAATCATAGATGCTGGCGCGGCGTCCCATAAGAAGCAGGCGCGAGTTCCTGTGGGACACCACCGGCGGAACATCCTTTCCCGGACCGTCCCATAAAGGCCGCCGCGGGGTCCGGGCCGAGCCGCGCCAACCCATCGCGACATGTCACTCTGTCCAATAAAAAATTAAAGGTCCGGGAAACGCGCTGTCGATGTCTGCGGTATTCATGCGCCGTGACAGGCCGGCGTCACGAGGGTCGGAGTCAACGCCAGCGTCACAAGGTCGGGGAGTTATGAGTTCATTGCGAAGAGTGGTGGTCGTCAGCAAAGTGCCGCAGATTCACAGCGTCGCGCAGGCGTTGGCGCCGGAAGTGTTCGCCGCCGACGACCTGTCCGAGGCCGCGGAAATTATATCTGCCGTGGGTCCGGATTTGGCGGTCTATGACGGGACCTTTGCGCCCGCGTCCCTGGGCGCCCATCTGGAGCAAAGCGCACGCGGCCGGAGCCAGGCCTGTGCCACCGTGGCCCTGCTGGCCGCCGACGGGCCCTTCGGCGAGAAGGAATACCGGCAGGCGGGCATCCAGAATTGTCTCGTGGGCGAAGAGAATTTCGTACGGCTGCACGAGCTCGCCGCTCAAATCGAGGCGGCGCGCCGGCCGCGCGCCGAGAACCCGGTCGAGGCGGACGGTTACTTCCTCGATGAGACGGCGGCGGCGGTCGCCCTGGCCGGCCGCAGCCCGGCGATTGCCGAGGCGCTGCAGATGATCAAGCTCGTGGCCGCCAGTCAATGCAACCCGGTTCTCGTCGCGGGGGACACCGGCACCGGCAAGGAGATCGCGGCGCGGGCGGTGCATACCCTGCGGCATCCGGGCCAGCCGTTCGTCGCCGTCAACTGCGCGGCCTTGACGGCCAACCTGCTGGAAAGCGAGCTTTTCGGACACGTGAAAGGATCGTTCACGAGCGCCGACCGGGACAAGATGGGGCTGCTCGAGATGGCCGGCGGCGGCACGATCTTCCTCGACGAGATCAGCGAAATGCCCCTCGATCTGCAGGCGAAGCTCCTGCGCATCCTGCAGGAAAAGACGTTCCGCAAAGTCGGCGGCACCAAGGACCTCGAGTGCAAGGCCACGATCATCGCCTCCAGCAACCGCGACCTGAAGAAGGAAGTGCGCGAGAAGCGGTTCCGGCGGGACCTGTACTATCGCCTGAACATCTGCCCGATTCTCCTGGCGCCGCTGGGGTCCCCGCAGCGCCGGCTGGATATCCCCCTGCTGGCCACCTGGTTCCTGAAGACGTCGAGCATGGGCGCCCACAAACCGAACAAGATCACCGCGCTCACACCCCTGGCCCTGGAGGCGCTGGGCCAGCATGACTGGCCCGGCAACGTGCGCGAGCTGCGCAATGTGATCGAGCGGGCCATCCTGCTCGAGACCACGGACAAGATCGGGCTCAGCAGCATCATCATCGACTGCCTCGACAGCGAGGAGGGCTCGGGGTCCCCAACGCGGAATTATGCGTTGGGGGGCCCCTCCCAAGGGCGGAAGGGTCCCCCACCGGCGTTCGATCGCCGGTGGGAACCCAATTATGCCCTTGGGGACCCGGACACGCCGCACGCGAGCCTCGGGCGCAGCGGCAAAGACTTCTCCCTGGAGAAGGCCGAACGCGAGCTGATCGCCCGCGCCTTGCACGAGACCGGCTGGCAGAAGACGCAGGCCGCCGCCCTGCTCGGCATCACGCGTGCCACCCTCTACGCCAAGGTCAAGCAATACGACATCCGCAAGCAAGGGCTCGCCGCCGAGGACACACCGCAGCCCGAGCACGCCGTGACAGGCGCCGCCTGTTGTAGCGGGTCCCCAACGCAAAATTCCGCGTTGGGGGGCCCAGTGACGCCGTGAGGCGTTATCTTCATCTTCTTATGCTCTTACGAGCACACTACAAACTAAAGCGTTGCACCCGGTGCACCCCACTTCTCCGACACGCCAACACCATTCGTTTTCGCACCCGCATCTGCCCCCCGCCATTGTCAGAAAATCGGGCGGCCCGTATAGAATCCTGACACGCTCCGGAATTGATGATGGATGGTTGACAATGGATTAAGGAGCAGAGGGCCGGCTCTCTTGCCAATCATCAATCATCCATTATCAATCATCAATCCTCGATCCCCCCTGGCACGGCGCTTGCTCCAGGAGACGGTGGTTCTGGGCCGCGCTCATGGAACAGGAGGTGAGCCGCGTACACGGATTCACCTCGAAAGGGTATGTACTGCCGCATGGCCGATGAGAGGCAACAACCGGGTCGCGACGAAGAGACACAGCCCGCCGCAGGGGCTCCGAACGCAGAGGGTCCCGATTGGGAAGCGCCGGCGCCATCGAACGGCGAGGTCTTCGAGACTCCCTTCGATCCGGAGCCGGCGCGGAGCGATGCCTTCCCGCCCCTGGTGGAGTTCGGGTCCGAGGCCGGCGCTGCGGATGGGCGTCCGTGGGCGCAAGCGGTCCCTCCAAAGCAGCGGCCGTTGTCACGCGTAAGCAGGCTGACGCGCCCTGCTTCACATGTGGGACCCCGGCCGCCTGTCGCGCGTCCAGAAGATCCTGGTGGCGGGCATCATCATCAACGCCGTCGCCGTACTGTATTTTCAGCTTGTCCAAATGCCCGCCCCCTTGCCCGGGAACGCCGATCTCCCGATCGGCATCGGAAAGACAGCCAATCAGGAGATTGGCGGTCCCGGGAGGGAGGACTATACCTCGCCCCCGCAGACGAGGACGGGAACGGGAGCCCAGGGACCGGCGGCAGTCGCATCGCTCACCGCAGCGACCGAAGCCGAGATCCGGGCGGCGGCAGACGCGCAGCGTGATTCTCCCCGCTTCGAGAGCCTTCCCGGCCCGGAGCCGCTCTCCCTGCAGTTGGCCGACAAGCTCTACCTGCGCCGCGACTTCGAGCATGCTCAGGTCATGTACGACAAGCTCTACCGGCGGCTGCTGGCGACGGAGGACAATCAGCCGCTGCGGGACTTTCTGCTCCTGCGCATGGCCCTGTGCGGCAAGAACAGCGGCAACGTCGCGCAGGCGGACGCCCTGCTGCGGACCGTGTCGCTGAGCCGGCTCCCGATCCTCCGGGCCCTGGCACGGTACCACCAGAGCACGACGCTCCTGAGCCGCCAGCGCTACCTGGAAGCGACGGCCAAGGCCTATCAGACGGTCGCCCTGATCGAGGTGGCCGCTCACGACAAGAAGTGGACGTCGGCCGTCCAGCGGCAATGCAGCTTCCTGGCCGCCGAGGCGATGACCCGCAACCTGCTGTCGCTGTGTGACGCCGACGCCAATCTGCCGCGCGAGCTGTGGAGCGAGCACCCGGACATCGATCCGTTCGTGGACATGGATGAGCCGCAGTTGCGCGTCTTCCTGGCCTCCGGGGCGGACCAGCTCGACGCCACCGTGCTGAGCCCGCAGATTCGCCCGACGGACGAGCAAGGCCGCGGTGCCGCACTGGTCGGTGATCTGCAATGGCGCTCCCATCGAGGAATTGCTGGCGCGCTTCGCCGCGAACGCCGGCGTGAACATCCGCTGGACCGACCCCGGCCAGGCGGCCGCCACGGAGGACAACGTGCGGGCCAGGCCCGTGTACCTGTACCTCACCTCGGCCACGGCGCCACAGGTCGTCACCACGGCGGCCGGCAGCGTCGGCCTCATCGCCCAGACCCAGGACCAGGGCGGCCTCCGGCTGCTGGACCCGACGTCGTATTCTTCCCTGGCCGACCACACGAGCCTGCTGGCCGAGGAGGCGATCACCTTGTGGCAGAGATTCCTGCTGGCCGCCGAGAACGACCCGCGCGCCGCCAACGCCCATTTCGCCCTGGCGCTGCTGCAGGCCGCCCGGGGACAGTTCGACCAGGCCACCGCGGAATACAAGCTCGTCGCCAACCGGTTCGCCATGCACGCCCTGGCCCCCTACGCCCTGCTGCAGTCGGGCATGCTCAAGGTCCGCCTGCGCGACTATGCGGGGGCGCACACGGATCTCAAGCAGCTCGTGGAGCTGTACCCGGAGACCGAGTTGTCGGATCGGGCGTGTCTGTACTTGGCCGACGCCACGATGAAGGCGGGACTCTACGAGGAGGCGAGCGGGTTGTACCGCAAGGTGTACAACCTGGGCTTGTCCGTCGCCGCGCAGACGCAGTCCGCGTGGGGCGCGGGCCGCTGCCTGTATGAGACCGGCCGGTACGAGGAAGCCGCCGAATGGCTGAGCCGGTACACCACGCTCGCCCGGGACCGGAGCCGGCCCGCCTTCTCCGCCGCGTGCCTGCTGCTGGGCAAGACCTATCTGGCCCTGCACAAGCCGGCCCAGGCCCAGGCCGCCCTGAGTCTGGCTCTCCGGGGCGAGCTCTCTCATCAACAGCACGTCCAGACCATCGCCGTACTCGTCAAAACGTACCTCGAACAGGGGCTCTTCCTCGAAGCGCTCGGCGTGCTGGAGAACGCCGGCGGCTGGCAGTTGTCGCAGCAGGAAGCCGTCGAGCTGGCACTGCTGCGGGCGCAGGCGCTGCGCTCGATCGGACTGGCGGAGAAGGCCATCGGCCCGCTGCAGGAGAAGAGCCAATACCTGCCGAGTCCCGAACTGCAGGCGAAAGTGGCGCTGGAATTGGCGCGCTGCCAGATCGCGGGCGACGACCTCGAGCCGGCGCGAAAGACGCTCGGCCCGGTGTTCGAGACGGTCGAGCCGGGACCGCTGGCCGATCAGATTGGCCGGGAGCTGGCGCTCGTGTGCCTGCGTCTGGGCCAAACGGCGCAGGCGGTGTCCGTCTGCTCGCTGTTGCTGGAGCGCGCCGCCGCCTCCGAGCGACCCGCCATTCTCGCCCTGCTGACGGACGCCTATCGCCGACAAGGCAAACTGGACCAGGCCATGGCCGCGACACTGAACCAGTACGAGGTCGCCGCCGACCCCAACGCCGCTCCCTCCATGAGGAACAACTGACTATGAACCCACAGGTAAACCATTCTCTGCCGATCCGCACCACTGTTGCTCGCCTGCTGCTGCGGCACGACGCATCCTGGCGGCCGGCGGGCCGATCCGCACCTCCCGCCGTCCGCGCCGCAAGCCAGGCCTGCTCCGAGCCGTCGGTGGACAGCCGTGACGACCCTTGTCCCCTTCCGGCACGATGCGGTCCGCTGCGCGAGCCGCAGACACCGTAGTGGAGTCGGGACAGGAACCGGGGTCCGCTGGCCCGCGACCTGTGGTCCAGCCGCATCTGGCGCCCGAGGCCGGCGACGACCGAGACCAGTCTGGCGCTGAAACGGCTCATCCGGCAAGTCCGTGGTCTGACGCTCAACGATAAAAGTCCCGCCGCACCGGCGGCGACGGCGGCATCGCCCGCGACGACAGAATCTCCGAAGGCGACGACAGCAAGCACCGAGAGCGTCGCGCCGGCCCCGCCGCAGCCTGCCCCCTCGCCAGCGCCGGAAACGGCACCGGCGCCGCGCCACCAAGATGCAGAAGACGCTCGACGATCTGCGCAAGAATGCCGGCCGGGTGCGCGATCCGCTGGAGGTGGCGGAGTTGCTGTTCCTGAGCGGCCGGCCCACCGACGCCGTGGCCTTCTACGAAGAAGCCCTGCGGCGCACCAGCGCCGGCGACGCCGCGTCCGCCGCCGACCGGGCCTGGATCCTCTTTCAGCTCGGCAACTAGCCTCCGCGAGGCCAACGCGACCAAGGCGCAGGACGCGTACATGAAGCTGATCGCCGAATATCCGGACTCACCGTGGACCGAGATGGCCCGGGCCAGCGGGCGGCTTCTTACCTGGTATCAGAGTGCGCGGCCGGATCAATTGGTGGCGCGGCCCAGGCCGTAGGATGGGCTTGGCCCCCACGGCGCGACCCAAGCGGGAGATTTTCATCGTGAGCAGAATCGGCACCGACAGAAGCAAGATGAGGCAGCACGGCGACAACGCCAACGTGCTGATCGTGGATAACGAGCCCCAGACCATCCGGCTCCTGCTCGAAATCCTGGCCCGCAAAGGGATCGTCGCCCGCCTGGCCGCCGACCGGAAAGCCGCGCTCGACGCCCTCCACGGCAGCGGCTGCGATCTGGCCTTTCTCAGCACCGCCCTCGCGGGCGCCGACTACGCCGGCAGCTTCCAGCTTTTGAGCGAGATTCGGGCGGCGGCCCCCGAGATGCCCGTGATCATGATGGCCGGGTGGCATCGGCTTCCAGCCGATGAATCATCGGCAGGATGCCGATGCCACGTAACCCCTACGGCACCGGCTTGCGTCGGCAGCTTGGGCGGAACCTGCGACGCGGTCGCGTGCCCGCGTATCTCCGGCGCCGAGTCCCTGCTCCAGTGCGGCACGCAGACCGCGGTTCGTGCGATCCAGGCGGGCTGCCGCGACTTCCTCCTCAAGCCCCTGGACGGCCGGGCCGTGGACAATCTGCTGGAGAGTTTGCTGCCCAATCGCCGGGTGGCGACCGCCGCGTCGGCCCAGGAGGGAGATCATCCTCTCTACCAGATCATCGGCCAAAGCCCCAAGCTCATCCAGACCATCACACTGGCCGAGAGGATCGCCCCCACCTCGGTGCCGGTTCTGATCAGCCGGCGAGAGCGGCACAGGGCAAGGAACTTGTCTCGCTCCTGATTCACCACAAGAGCCGGCGGGCCCTGGGACCGTTCGTGCGGGTCAACTGTGCCGCTTTGAGCGACAGCCTGCTGGAGAGCGAGCTCTTCGGGCACGAGAAAGGCGCCTTCACCGGCGCCTACACGCAGCGCAAGGGCCGGTTCGAGATGGCCCACGGCGGGACGCTCCTGCTGGACGAGATCACCGAGACGCCGCCGCGCTTTCAGGCCAAGCTGCTCCGCATCATCGAGCAGCAGGAATTCGAGCGGGTCGGCGGAAACGAAAACGTCAAGGTGAACGTTCGGCTCCTGAGCACCACGAATCGCGACCTGCCCCACGAGGTGCAGATGGGCCGCTTCCGCCAGGACCTCTACTATCGGCTCAGCGCCGCCCGGGTCGTGCTGGCGCCCCTGCGCGACCGGCGCGAGGACCTGCCGGAGCTGGTGTGGCATTTCGTGAACCTCTACGCCAAAGAGACGCAGCGCCGGATCGACGAGCTGGATCCGACGATGATGGAGATCTTTGCCAATTATGACTGGCCGGGCAACGTTCGCCAGTTGCGCAACGTCGTGCTGACGTCGCTGCTGCTCGGCACGGGACCGGTGCTGTCGCTGGCCGATGTCTCGTGGCTGTTCGACGAGCTGCAACCGCTGCCGCAACACAACATCAAGGGCGAATCATCGACGGGTGGCATCGTCAAGACCGGAGGTCTTGGCGATGGCTCGTACCCACGGATGGAAGACCATCGCCAAGCTTCGCTTGACGATGCCACCCGTCGCAATCCGCAATCGGCGACAAGTGTCGGCGGTATTCCGCTCGAAGAGCTGGAGCGGCAGGCGATTCTGGAGACCTTGCGGCAGACCTCGGGCAATCAGACGAAGGCCGCCAAGGTTCTGGGCATCAGCGACCGCACGCTGCGCGAGAAGGTGCGCCGGTACCGGCAGCGGGAATGTCTGCAACCGGTGTCCTGAACGAGTGGGAAGGAGAGAGCCATAGATGGCCGAACAGGAAAACGTCGAAAAGAACAAAGACCCCGTGTTGGAGGCTCCGAAGGCCCAGGGGCCGCTCGCCCGGATCCTGCCGTGGCTGGTCCCGGCCGTGGTGGTCATCGTCTTTGCCGCCGGCGGTTTCCTCGTCGGCCGGGCGTTCGGGACGCGGGGCCAGGCCCAGAACGCTGCCGGCGCCGAAACGGGCGAACCGGCGGAAGCGGCCGTGCCGGAGGAACCCGCTCTGAAGGCCGGCACGGGCGAGAGCTGGTACTACGATCTCGATCCGGTCGTGGTCAATCTGAATGACCCGGGCGTGACGCGCTATGTCCGCATCAGCCTGACCCTGGAAGTCAGCAGTACGATGGACGAAAAGGAAGGAAAGCCCTTCCTGGACCAGAAGAAACCTTTGATGAAGCACTGGCTGACGCTGTTCTTGTCCAACCAGACAATTGAGGACTCCCGCGGCGAAAGGAACCTGATGCGGATGCAGAGCCAGATCTCCGACACGCTCAACAACGGTCTGTTCCCCGGGAGCAAGCCGCGCATCAAGAGCATCCTGTTCAAGGAGTTTGCCATTCAGTGATGAATCCTTCGGCCCACCATCTTGGCAGAGCGAAGATCGGTCAGCTTCTGGCGGCCGTCGGCTCGGCGCATGCGCCGGATGAGAAGCCCCCGCAGGCCACGCCGTACGATTGGCGTGACCCGCACTTCTTCAATGCGAGCCAGCACGGCCGGCTGGCCCAGGTCTGGGGACAGGTCGCGGCACGCATGGCGGAGATCTTCACCCGATCCCGCCACAGTTCCTTCGAGGTCTCTCTGAAGGCCTTCACGCAACACTACGCCGGAGATCTGTGCCGTCGCCTGGAGCTCGATCAGGATTATTGTCTCGACCTTCGGCCCGGAGAAGGGCGCTCCCGTGCGGCTTTGTCTCGATCGCCGCGCCAGACCGCGCTCACGTGGGTCACGTGGCTCCTGGGCGACTCGGACGGCGGCCCGCGATCCGAAGCGGGCCTTATCCTCGCTGGAAGAATCGCTGTTGTCGGATCTGGTGACGGCGGTGCTCGAAGCGTTCCTGGCCCCGTTGCGGCCTGCGCACAATCTCCGGCCCACCGGTTCCTGCGGCAAGGGCCAGCCCAACCTCCAGTTCGAGCGGTCCGAGGAGGTCGCCCGGCTGGTCTTTGCGGTCAAGAGCGCGGAGCCGGGCGAGCCGGCCGAAATCGCCTTTGTTCTGCCTTGCAGCCGTCTGGCCGCTCTGGCGGGCAAGACCGCCACCGCCGCGGCGCCGAAGGTCTCGCCGCAGGAGCTGTCCCGCGCCCTGATGGAGCACCTGCAGGAGGTGCCCGTGACTCTCCGAGCCACGCTCGCCTCGACCACGCTCAGCTTCCAGGAAATCCTGGATCTCGGCCCGGGCGACATCCTGCTGCTCGGCCAGCCCGTCGAGGGTCTGGCGGAGCTGATCCTCGACGGTCGCGCCGCGTTTCGCGGCCGGCCCGCCCGATCGCAGGGCCGGTATGCCGTCGTCGTTATCGAATCCGCGGGCGGAGGCGAGCCGCAGAAAGCAACCACAAAAGCACCCAAATGAGCCAGCGAAAGGATAGCAAGGGCGATGCCTGAAACCATCAACACTCCCACGCAGAATGAGCAACAGGATCAAGGCGAACCGGCAGCCCCAGCCGAGGCCAAGACGCAGGTCCAGGAGGTCCAGCTTCCCGAGGCGCCGGCGGACAGCGGACCCGCCTCCGGCGGACAACTCGATATCCTGCTCGACATGAGTGTCCCGATTTCGGTCGTGCTGGGCCAGACCCAGATTCCGATCCGGCGGCTCCTGCAGCTTGGCCCCGGCTCGGTGCTCGAACTCGAAAAATCCATCGAGGCGCCCGCCGATCTGTACCTGAAGGACTCCAAGTTCGCCGAGGCCGATGTCGTCGTGGTGGAGGACCGGTTCGCCGTGCGCATCAAGAAGATCCTCGGCGCCGGCACGCCGGCCGATCCGTAAGAGGCAAAGTATCTGATGTCCACAAGCAGCGAAATGTGAATCATGAATCTGATCGTAAATCATAAATCATAAATGACAATGGCTTCCGATCGTGCAATGACTGCCAGTTTGCCCGCCGGCCTCGCCGGCGACGAGGGGATTCTGAACCTCCCGTTCGCCTCGTACACCAACATCATCCTGGCGATCGGCCTGGTGGCCATTCTGGCGACGTTGATCGTGCCCCTGCCGACGATGCTGCTCGACCTGCTCCTGGCGTGCAGCATCTCGCTGTCGATCGCCGTGCTCATCGTGACGCTCTCGTCCCGCGAGGCGCTCGAGCTGTCCACGTTCCCCTCCCTGCTGCTGTTCACGACGCTGTTTCGCCTGTCCCTGAACGTCGCCTCGACCCGGTTGATCCTCCTGCAGGGCGACGCCGGCCGGATCATCCAGACGTTCGGCGAGTTCGTCGCCGGCGGCAGCCTCGTGGTCGGCCTGGTCATCTTCCTGATCCTCGTCATCATCCAGTTCATCGTCATCACCAAGGGCGCCGAGCGCATCAGCGAAGTGGCCGCCCGGTTCACCCTCGACGCCATGCCCGGCAAGCAGATGGCCATCGACGCCGACCTCAACGCCGGCACGATCACCGAGGCCCAGGCCAACGAGCGCCGCTCCAAGATCGTCAAGGAGAGCGAGTTCTACGGCGCCATGGACGGGGCCAGCAAGTTCATCCGGGGCGACGCCAAGGCCGGCCTGATCATCACGGCGGTCAACATCATCGGCGGCATCGCCATGGGCTACTCGCCGCGGCATGAACATCACCAGCGCCATCACGACCTACTCGATCCTGTCCATCGGCGACGGCCTGGTCAGCCAGATCCCCTCGGTGATCATCTCGGTCAGCTCGGGCTTTCTGGTCACCAAGATCTCGTCCAATCACAGCGTCGGCCAGGACTTGTCCAAGCAGTTCCTCAGGACGGGCACGCCGCTGACGACCGCCGCGTTCATCGTGGCGGCCATGGCGCTGGTGCCGGGGATGCCGAAGGTGCAGTTCCTGCTCCTGGCCGCCGGCACGGCGCTGCTCGGACGGATGGCCACCAAGGCCGAAAAGACCCTGCCCAAGCAAGCGGCCACCCAAAAGAAGAAGACGGAGAAAGAGCCGGTCGAGGACCTGCTCGACGTGGACCGGGTTTCCGTCCACGTGGGCGTGCGTCTGGTCAGCATGGTCGATCCGCGCAAGAGCAACACGATCTTCGACCGCATCGGCGCCCTGCGCCGGCAATTCGCCCAGCAGATGGGGATCATCATCCCCCTGGTGCGGCTGCGGGACGACCTGAATCTGGAGCCGAACGCCTATGAGATTCGGCTCTCCGAGGTCCCCGTGGCCAAGGGCTTCCTGGAGCCGGACATGTTCCTGGCGATGGACGCCGGGGCCGTCCAGGAGAAGGTGGACGGGATCAAGACGACCGAGCCGGTGTATGGCCTGCCGGCCCTGTGGATCGCGGCCGGCCAAGAAAGAGACCGCCGAGCTGAACGGGTACACGGTCATCGACCCGGAATCCGTCTTCATCACCCACCTGTCGGAGACGCTCAAGAGGCATGCCGATGAGATGCTCACGCGCGAGGATGTCCAGCTTCTGATCGACCGGCTGCGCAAGAATCAGCCGTCTCTGGTCGGCGAGGTCGTCGGCACGGAGGGCGAGGTCTCCATCGGCCTGCTGCAACGCGTGCTGCGGAACCTGCTCAAGAGCAATATCTCGATCCGCGAGCTGACCTCGATCCTCGAGGCCCTGGCGGAGAGCGCCTCGAAGACCAAGAACGCCGCCACGCTTACCGAGATGGTCCGCAAATCGCTGAGCCGCACGATCACCGAGCAGTACCGCGAGGCGGGCGGCAAGGTGACGGCCATCACGTTCGATCCCGCCTTCGAGCACCAGTTGACCGCCGCGCTGCGCCAGGAGGGCGGCGAGCTGGTCCTGAACGTTCCGGCGGAGACGGCGATGGAGCTGAACCGGCGGGTCGCCGAAGCGTGGAAGTCGGCCATGGACAAGGGCAAGGACAAGGCCGTCCTGCTCTGCGACGCCCGGCTGCGCGCGCCGCTGGCGCAGATGCTGTCGCGGACCCTGCAGATGCTGCCCGTCGTGGCGTACGATGAGATCGTCCTGGGAACCCAGGTCGAGCCCATCGAGACGATTGCAGTGAGCCCGGATGAAATGACGATAAGGAGCGAATGACCATGCTGCTGCAGATACGACCGATGGCAGTCCGTTGCGCCGTTCTGTGCTTCTTTGCGATCGGCATCGTCGGCTCGCTGGGCGGCCTGTCGCCCTATACGTGCTGCAAGCGGGCCGTGTTGGGGGGCCGCGATTGCCTATCTTGTGGCGGGCGTCGCCGTGCGTGCCGTCAATGCGATTCTGACCCAGGCGATGATCGCCGACCGGATCCGTAAGGGAAACTCTGGTGATAACAAAGGCTAAAGACATCCCGCTCAGCAGTGCGCCGCAGGTCGCCCCGGAGCAGATGGGGGGTTCGGCCTCCGAGGCGCCGTCTGACGGTCTGGGAAGCCTGGACAACAGCGACCACCTGAAAACCGTCGCCTTGCGTGCTTACAACGGGCACCGGCCCAGCCAGATCGGTAACGAGGAGATGCTGCAGTTGCTGCCGATGGTGCGTCAGATCGCCCGCCGGGCCGTCAGCTACCTCAAGCCGCCGCTGTCGTTCGAGGACCTGGTGTCGGCGGGGACGGTGGGTCTGCTCAAAGCCGCCCGCGACTTCGATGCCTCCCACCAGGCCGAGTTCAAGACCTATGCCTATATCCGGATCAAAGGGGCCGTGCTGGACGAGCTGCGCCGGGCGTCCCTGCTCCCCGCGGGCGTCCATCGGCAGATTCGCACCGCCCTGGAGCTCAGCCGCAAGATCGCGGAGCAAACCGGTACTCCGCCCACGGACGAACAGCTCGCGGAGAAGCTGGGCGTCACGGTGGCCGAGGTGTACGAATTGTTCGAGAACGCCCGGGCCCGGCATTTCGTCTCCCTCGACACCCTCGATACGGAGCAGCCGGCCCTGGGCGACCTCCTGACGATGGCCCAGACCGATGCGCCGGATCGCCTCCTGGAAAAGGCCGAGCTGGTCGAGGAACTCGCCCGGGCCATGCGGGAACTGGATGAGAGACGACTGCAGATCATCGTTCTCTACTATCACGAGCACCTGACGATGAAACAAATCGCGGAGGTGCTGGAGATCACGGAAAGCCGCGTCAGCCAGTTGCATGCCGGCGCCCTTTTCTGTCTGGCCGCGAGATTGGAGCAGTGGAAAGATGACCGATAGCGATTTCAATACGATCCAGGCCGTGGAAAACCTGCAAAACGTCGCCGGCCTGACGCCCACGGGGCAGCGGCAGGAGCGAAAACGCCGGCAGAATCCGCCCCGCCGGGACCAGGAAGGGACCCCCAACGCGAAATCAGGTGTTGGGGACCCCCAGTCCGGTGAGACGCCGCCGGACAAGGCCGCAACGGAACATGACAGCGACTCGCACAGGATTGACTACTGCGCTTGACGCGAGCCGGTCCCGCCCAAGAGAGTGCCAAAGGCGAAGGAAGAAAGATGCTCAAGACTGCACGACGTATTTTGAAGGCCAACGAGGTGGCTTTTCGCGACCCGTTTCACCTGGACCTCGACCCGGCGGGGCCGCCCGCCGGCGCGGAAGCGCCGTCGGCCGGAGCCGGCCCGAGCGTGCGGATCGCGCAGAATCATCCGCAGTACGCTATAATCGAGGTCACGTGCCCCTGCGGCAAAACAACGTACATACGCTGTGAATACGATAGTGGCAAAGGAAGAATATGACAGCGACAAAGAGACTCGCGGCGTTGTTGCTTGCGGTGACATGGATAGCCGGCGGCTGTACCAGTCCCCCGAGCCGGTCCGACACGGCCGGCGCCGAATCCGGAGAAGCGACAGCCCAGCGATTCCAGGACACGCCGCTCGAAGGCCGCACGGCGGTGGAGTCGGCGATCGAACTGTCGGAGAAGTACGCCAGGCTTTCCGATCAGAATGCCGCTTTGCGACAGGAGAATCAGCGGGTCGGGACCGATAACGAGAACCTGCGTCAACAGGTTGCCTCACTCGAAACGAGACTCAAGCAGACGCAAAAAGAGCTCGGCGAGGCCAACGACCTGCTGATCGAGATGCTGACCGAGCTGAACAACTGGAAGAGCAATATTCTTGGCTTCCGGGGCGAGATGCGGCAGGCGGCTCAGGCACAGCTTGAAGCACTGCTCAAAGTCCTGGAGATTCTCGGCGGCCAGGCGGAGGCGGGAGCGATCGGGCGCAAGCACGCCGGGACGCTGACCGCGGACGCCAATGATGTGGCGGTGTCGAGCAGGCTTGCCACGCCGCTCAGGAGAGAGCCCAATGGAGCCAAGTAGGTCGCACGCCGGATGCGGTGGGATGATGCCCACTTGCGGCATCCATCAGAATCCGCCGAGCTTGCTCGTGAAGCTGGCTCTGGTGGCGGCGTTTGCGCTCATGCTGGGCTGTGGCTGCGAATCCGACCAGGAAGACCGCTCGATGGCCGATTCCTATTACTTGAGCCCCCATAAGGATTTACGCAGGATCGGTCGCGTGGCCCTGGTGGAAATGGCCAGCACGTCCGACGATCCCCAGATCGCGACGACCTTAACGGATGCAATGTTCCTGGAGGCACAGAAGAAGCAGGTATTCGGCGTGATGGTAGTTCATCGGAGCGATCCGGCATGGCAGGACCTGCAGGAGAACCTCGATTCCTCGCAGACGCTGCGTCAGTTGGCAGCCGCCCGCGAAGCCCTCAACTGCAACGGCCTGCTCGTGGGGACCCTCACCAAGTACCAGCCCTATCCGCACATGGTCGTCGGGCTGCGTCTGAAGCTGCTCGACCTGACCGACGGCCAACTCCTCTGGGGCATGGAGCAGGTCTGGGACAGCTCGGACAGGAGCATTCAGAAAAGGATCAAAACATATCTCAAGGAAGATCGAAAGGCCGGGCACTCTCCGCTCCGCGAAGAGTTGGTGGTCGTAAGTCCTCTAAACTTCTGTAAATTCGTGACTTACGAAGTGGCCAGCACCTTCGAACGGGTGAGAGAAAAGTAGCTTGCAGGCATGGCGTCCGTGAGAAAATTGCAGATAACAATAGTGAGAGACGAATTTCCGGGCCAAGACCTAAAGATTTCGCAGAACGATGCGAAAACAAGAATAGGCAGGGCTCCCACCGGCGAAACAGAGCCGGTGGGGACCCCAAACGGAGATTGAAAGAATTGCGCTATGATCGACAACGTCCATAACAGCCAGATCGCCCAGGCTATGGGGAGGAACACCGTGCCCCATACCGATGCCACAAATAAGACTGCGGCCGATAGATTGGATGCCACACTCCAGGCCGATTTCGCCGATCTGATCAACCAAGCGACCCAGGCTTCTGAGACGGAAAAGGATGCCGTCCAGAGGGCCCGGGCATTGCTCCAGTCCGGTCAACTAACGAGCTTGGAGAACATCCGGTCCGCCGCAGAGAATATCATAACGTTCGGCATCTGAACGCGTTACATCTTGAGAGACCACAGCCGAGGGGCCCGCCACGGATGGCAATAGGGCCCCATGTTTTTTGTGGAGCGCTCAGAGGTAGCAGTCAAGCATCATGCCGACGGGCAATCGGCTTGGATTCGGGCTGCTCGCGTGTGTCCGCCGGAGTTCAGGCAACGCATCGGCGTACTGCCGGATGCGGACTTGGACGTGGATCGGCTCTTGAGGCTGGGTATCGCCGGCACCGGACGCAAAAGGCTTGCACACCTTGGAGGTGTAATCCAAGCCCCGGAAATCAGTGCCGTTGCCGACGATCAGCTTCATGATCAGTTGCATCCCCGATTTTCACTATTATTTTAGCACAACGGCCCGGCCCGATCAAGACAAATGCCACCTTCTCGGAGCCCGGACCCCGCCGCACATTGTGAGAAAGGCGAGCCGGACTCACGCTTCTCTCGCCGCCCGGCCGATACAAAGGGTTGGAGCCGCCTTCCGAGCAGTCTGACGCAGAGGTTACCGGATGCATATCATCGCCCAGTGTCCGCGTTGCGGCTATCGCTGGTGGCTGGATGCCGCCGCCGCGGACCGTCGTCTGCGCTGCCGCAAGTGCTTCGTGCTGCTCAAAGTCCCCGATCTGACCGAGGTCGCCGACGCGGCCGAACGTCATAAGCCTTGCTCAGAGCGAGCTTTACGTCGACGAAACCGGCCGAACCTACGGCTGACCCAGGCCTCGGACGCGCGGGAGCAATAGGCACCTCTGTGGCGCACGCCAAGTGCATGTTTGCCTTGCAGTCTTGCGGGAAATGAGTAAGCTCAGGGTATGGCAATAGGCAGAATCATTAGTGCACAACCGTTGAGTGAGGCGGAGGAAACGTTCAACGTATCTTTGCGTCCGAAGTCCCTGAAGGAATGTATCGGCCAGCAGAACGTCCGGGAAAAACTGGCCATCGCCATTACGGCGGCCAAACGAAGAGGCGAGCCCCTGGAGCACATGCTCTTCTACGGCCCCCCGGGCCTGGGAAAGACCACTCTCGCCAACGTCGTCGCCAACGAGATGGGGGCGAGGATCCGGTCCTCCTCCGGCCCGGCCCTGGTCAAGGCGGGCGACGTCATGGGCATGCTCACCAATATCAACACCGGCGACGTGCTCTTCATCGACGAGATTCACCGGCTCAGCACGCCGGTCGAGGAGTTCATCTATCCCGCGATGGAGGACTTCCGCGTCGATTTCACGGTCGATAGCGGCCTCCACGCCAAGACGATCAACTTCCCCTTGAAGCGGTTCACTCTGATCGGAGCCACGACCCGTGCGGGTCTGCTCAGCGCCCCCTGCGCAGCCGGTTCGGGATGCTCTACCATCTGGACTTCTACACGACCGGCGAGCTGACGGAGATCCTCAGCCGCTCCGCCCAGTTGTTGAAACTGATCTGCGAAGAAGGCACGCTCGAACTGATCGCGGCCCGGTCCCGCGGCACGCCGCGCGTCGCCAACCGGCTGCTCAAGCGGGTCCGCGACTATGCCCAAGTCAAAGGCTCGGGCATCCTCAGCATGGAAATCGTCGACAACGCCCTCAAGATGGAACAGATCGACACGCTCGGTCTGGATGAGCTGGACCGGTCCTTCCTGCGCGCGTTGGCGACCGTCTATGATGGTGGGCCGGCCGGCATTGAGGCCCTCGCCGCCACGCTCGGCGAAGAACGCGACACCCTCGAAGACGTGGTCGAGCCGTACCTGCTGCAAATCGGCTTCGTGCGGCGCACCAAACGCGGACGAGAGATCACCCAAAAGGCGTGCGAGCATCTCGGCCTCAAGGGGCACAAGCCGAAAGAGGAACCAGCCGAACAGGGCGACCTGTTCGAGCTCAACGAAGCGTAGGCTTCGAGGCTTACGTCAGTAAAGGCCAAGCTGGGGAGACAGGAGATGCTGCGACCACCCGCCAAGGGACAAGTCATACGGATTAGGACTGACTCTGCGCCCGTTTGTCATCCCTTCGCTACGCTCAGGGCAGGCTCTGAACGACGCAGCGCAGTGAAGGATCTGGGCTGCGAAGGAGAGAGATTTCCCATGCGGTGGCCAGATCCTTCGGCTGCGCCTCAGGATGACAAAGTCGGTGCCGCGCACGAACTCGTGCGAGTCAGCATCAGGCGGAAAACACGTGCTTGGCCAGCTTGGGCGGGCGGCCGAGGATGTGGGTGAAATGATGGATCAAGACCTGCTCGATCTCGTCGAGCGTGGCCTGGTCGGCTTGGGCAATCCGTTTGATGTCGGCCAGGGCCTGTGCCGCCTTGGGACCCAGGCGGATCTTGTCGGGAAAGTTCATCTCGCAGTCCCGGCAGACCACCCCGTTGGCCGCTGGACTGAAATAGCTCTCGCGCCAATCCGCGCCGAACGGCCGTTTGCAGTTCACGCACGAGCTCAGAATAGGCTGCAACCCGACCTCGTGCAGCAGGACGAACTGAAACAGGATCAGGCGGATCATGATGTCCCGGCGGTCCGGCCCGGCCTTGCCCTCTTCGATATCCTGCAGGAAGCTCAGGAAGTGGTCGAAGAGTTCGGGGTGCGGATCGTACTCCTCCGTCAGCAGGTCCAGCAGCTCCGCCGCCAAGAGAGCGCTTTGCAGCGCCGCGAGGTTCCGCCGCAATTCGCCCCGCACCGGCTGCGGCTGGAACTCCGTCAGCGTGGCGAGCTGGTCCTTGTGCACGCCCGAAAAGACGATCGCGCCGAACGAAAGCGGTTCAATCGGACCTTCAAAAGTGGATTTTGGCCGCTTGGAGCCTTTGGCAATCGCCCGGATCTTGCCCGCCAGCCGGCCGAACAGGGTCACCACCTGCGACGTCTCGGAGTAATCGACCGCGCGAATACAGATCGCCCGATCCTTGGTCAGCATGCTTATCGCTCGCCCCCTTTCTGGATGCGGACGCGCTTGACACACCGCGGCTCGGCGGACGCGATCGTGAACTTCAGATTGTCGTAGTCGAAGTGCTCGCCCGTCTTGGGGATGTATCCCAGCCGCGAGAAGACGAAGCCGCCCACCGTGTCGTAATCCTCATCCTCCGGCAGGTCCAGCGCATACTCATCGTTGAGATCGTCCACGTACATGCGGGCATCCACTTCGACCGTGTTCTCGTCGATCTTGCGGACCGACTCCGGCGGGGTCTTCTCGTACTCGTCGGCAATCGGGCCGACCAGCTCTTCCAGAATGTCCTCCAGTGTGACAAGGCCCGCCGTCCCGCCGTATTCGTCGAGCACGACCGCCAGATGGAGCTTTTGATTCTGAAACTCGTGCAGCAGGGCCCGCAATGGCTTGGTCTCCGGCACGAAATAGACCTCCCGCATCCGGTCCCGCACGTGGAAGTCCTGGGAATTTCGCCCGATCTCGGCCAGGAGGTCCTTGGCATAGATCAGCCCGACAATATTGTCGATATTCTCCTCGTACACGGGGATGCGGGAATGTCCCACTTTGCGGATGGTCTCCAGGACCGTGGGCAGATCGGCATCGACCGCGACGGCGACCAGATCGGTCCGCGGCGTCATGATCTCGCCCGCCGTGCTCTCGCGCAGCTCCAGCACATTTTCGATCATCTCCTGCTCCTCTTCATCCACGGTCCCTTCCATCCGGTGCAGCTCCAGGTCTTCGAGGAACTCCTCCTGTTTCTCCTCCTGCTGCTCTTGCGGCGTGGAGCACGGCACTCCGGCGAGCCGGCGCACGAAGACGTCGTAAAGCTGCAAGAGGTAGAGAACCGGGGTGGCCGGAATCGCCAGGACGAGCAGGATGCCATAGGTGCGGCTGATCAGCTTCTCGCCGGCGTATTTCGCCCAGGCAAGCGGAATGGCCATGCTGAACACGGAGAAGATCGCCACGGAAGCGACGAACACCAGCAGATAGGCGGCCGCGTCGAGCGTCCCACGCCAATGGGTCACCAGCGCCACCAGCAACAACAGGGCCCCGATGTTGAACACGAGCCGGTAGAACCCGCAGGCCATGATCAACCGGTCGGCGTTGTCCGCGATCTTTTCCACGAGTTGGGGCCGCTCCTGGCCGTTGACCGCCTTGAGCTCCTCCTGCAGCCGCACGCGGGAGAACATCCGCAGCGCATTGGCACAGACGGAAAAGAAAGTGGTCGCTCCCACACACAGGCATGTCCACAGCACAGCCCACCCGACAAAACCCACGTTCAAACTCCCTTTTATCAATTGGAATGATGGAATACTGGAATAATGGAATATTGGGCGGCGTGGGGCGCCCCGATCCCGTCATTCCATCATTCCACTATTCCAGTATTCCATCATTCCATTATTCCAATTCTTCGTCGCCGCACGTCCGTGATTATACACCAATCCATAGCCCAAATGTTGAAGAATCTCATCCTCGGTCCGGTGCATCCGGCGTGCCTGCTCTTCGGTCGCATCGTCGAAGCCGAGATCGTGCAGCAGCCCATGCGTGATGTACAGCGCCAGCTCCGCCTGGACCTCGTGCCCGCGCTGGGCCGCCTCCCGGAGCGCCAGCTCGCCATTGACGATCAGATCGAAGACCTTCTGCCCCGCGGGCTCCGTCTCATCGGTCAGATCGAAGCTCAGGCAATCCGTCGTGCCTTCCTGGTTCAGGAATTTCTGGTTCAGCACGCCGATCTCGGCATCATCCACGATGCCGATGCTGATTCTGGCCTGGGAGACCCCGAACCGCTGGCAGATGGTGCGCACCAGCTTCTTCAATTTCGGCACATCCGCCGGGAGCTTGTCGAAGTGATTTGTGATCTGTACCGTAATCATCGCGATGGGGAGACTCACGTTTCCACCATCTTCGCCACGCCCGGTTTGGACGTGCGGGAAGAGGCGTCCGGCGCCGTAGGATAGGCGATGCGGCCGTGGTAGTGGGCCGCCAGGGACTTCGATATGCTTGCTTCAATCTGGCTCAGCTCGCGGAGCGTCAAATCGCACTCATCGAACTGCCCATCTTCCAGCCGCTTCATGGCGATGTTGTGTACGACCGTCTCGACTTTGGACAGCGTCACGTCAGACAACGATCGGGTCGCACTCTCCACGGCATCGGCCAGCATGATGATCGCGGCTTCCCGGCTCCTGGGCCGCGGACCCGCGTAGCGGAACTCGCTCTCACTCGGGGGTGGCTCGATGAGCTTCTTGCCGGTTCCTCCCGGCCCCGACTCTTCGTACTTGCGCCGGGCCTCGTGGTAGAACGGCTCCACCAGCGTCGTGCCGTGGTGCGTCTCGATGAACTGGTGCAGGACGATGGGCAGGCCGAACTCCTTGGCCATCTCCAGACCGTCCTTGACGTGACCGACGATGATGAGCTGACTCATGGCGGGCGAGAGCTCTTTGTGCTTGCTGGTCGAGCCCATCTCGTTCTCGGTGAAGTACTTGGGCTTGTTGATCTTGCCGATGTCGTGGTAGTAGGCTCCGACCCGGCACAGCAGTCCGTTGCAGCCCACGGCCTCGGCCGCCGCTTCCGCGATCGACCCGATGAGCAGACTATGGCTGAACGTCCCCGGCGCTTCCATCGCCAGCTTCTTGAGCAGCGCCTGATTGGCGTCGGAATAGTCCAGCAGGGTCATGCTCGTCGCGATGCGAAAGAGCCTCTCGATCAAAGGCAACAAGCTCTGCATCAACAGTCCGGCCAGGAACGCCGCACACGCGTAGTAGCCCGAGGCCTGAAAAACGGTGATCCATTTCGGAGGCTCACCCAGGAAATTCAGATAGGGCACCGACATGGCGGTGAGGAAGACCACCCCCGCCGCCAACGCACTGACCTCCAGCAGCTTCATCCGCGTGCGGATTTCCTTGAGCGTAAAACAGCAGACGGCCGCCCCGGCGATCATCGTCAGGAACAGCCGCATGCCCTGCAACTGGAAGGCCTGGTCCGGCTTGGGCCCCACGGCCAGCGACGCGAGGACGCAGTACAATGCGCTCAGACCGATGGCAAAACGCTGGTCATAGGCGATCACCAGGATAATCGCGGTGAGGACCGCCGTGCCAACCCCCCACCCCAGCCCCCAGAGGGCGTTGCCGCTCGAGAGCGAGCCGAGCTTCGTCACCGCCAGCAACGCGGGCAACAGCAAGACCAGGGACAGGGCCTTGGCATGGTTCCGCAGCAGCCGGTTCTGATAATGGTAGGCGTAGAGACCGCCCCCGATCGCCGCGAATACCACGATCAGCGCGGAGGCGGCCAGCGCCCGGTAGCGACCCTGCTGAGCGAGGCCGAAGGACAACACGCCGAGGCACAGGACAACGAATACGAGCCACAGCAGCAGGGAGATGACCACATCGGCATCCATCAGCTGGGAGCACCACAACGAGCGCTCGGTTGCGATATTGCGGCGGACCTGGTCCCGCCGTGGGCTGGTCTTTCTAAGAAGCGCCATACCCCCCGCCCGGCGAGAAGCCGCCTCCGAGACCCGCGGCCCGACCGCCCATCCATGTCTGTTCGAATGCCATCACGACCTTTCGCGCTCCCCGGCACGGCTTCTCGCCTCCTGCCGGATTCGATAGGCCTCCACGATGTTCTGGACCAGCCGATGCCGTACGATATCCTGTTGGCTCAATTCCACCACACCGATGCCGTCGACGCGCCGGAGGATCTCGATGGCCTCGACCATGCCGCTCTTCTGATTGGCCGCCAGATCCACCTGGGTGACGTCGCCGGTGATAATCATCTTCGAGCCGTGCCCCAGACGGGTCAATACCATCAGCATTTGCAGGCCGGAGGTATTCTGGGCCTCGTCGCAGATAATGGCGGCCTCGTTCAGGGTGCGGCCGCGCATGAAGGCCAGGGGAATGATCTCGATGATATCGAGCTCCATGAACTTGCGCATCTGGGCGAAGTCCATCATGTCCTCGATCGCGTCGAAGAGCGGCCGCAGGTACGGGTTGACCTTGGCGGCGATGTCGCCCGGCAGAAAGCCCAGTTTCTCGCCGGCCTCGACCGCCGGCCGGGCCAGCACGATCCGCCGAATCTGGCGTTTTTTGAGCATGGACACCGCGACCGCCACGGCCAGATACGTCTTTCCCGTCCCCGCCGGACCGGTGCAGAAGGTAACATCGTTGTGGAGCATCGTCTCGATGTAGTGCAACTGCCCCGCGGTCGAAGGCTCGACCACCTTGTTGGAGTACACCGTGATGGCCTGCTCGCCCTCCTCCCTGCCCGGCACAGGTCCTTGCTCGACGAACTCCGTGACGTCGTCCACCGTCAGACGCCGGTGTTTGAGCAGATGTTTCTGCATCTGGTCGATCACCTCGGCCGCCCGGTGGACGCTCTCATCCGCTCCACTGATATGCAGGTCCGACTGGCGCGCCGTAATCTGCACGCCCAGGGACCGACGCAGAAGACGAAGATGGCTGTCGGCGGGGCCGAACAGCTCCAGTTGTTTGTCAGGGTCTAATTGTACCGTTACTTCCAAATTCGCCTCTCGCTACACTACCATCGAATCCATTCTTCAGCCCGCCTCCCTCATGCCGTCAGTCTGAAGAACACATACGCGACCGGCGCTGCAAACAGCAGCGAATCGATCACATCCAGTATACCGCCGAAACCGGGCACGCGGTTCGAGGAATCCTTCTGCTGCGCATCGCGCTTGAGCATCGACTCGGCCAGATCGCTCAATTGCCCGATCACAGCCATGCACGCGCCGAAGATCGGGGCAACCCAAACCTTCATTATACCAAGAACCAGCGCAAATGCGATACTTACGATCATGGCCACCACGGCGGCTCCGATCAGCCCCTCCCAGGTCTTCTTCGGACTGACGCGCGGCGAGAGTTTGTGCTTTCCGAACAGCTTGCCGAACGTGTAAGCCCCGATGTCAGAAGACTTTACGACAAAAATGAACATCAGGACCGCCCAAGGCCCCTCGTCAATGCGTATCCCGAGCACGAAGGCCCCCAAAAGACCGAGATACAGCAACGAGAAACAACTGATTCCACAGTTGCCCAACGCGCCGTCGTTGCCAAGTTGGAAATGCTGCTGCAGGAACATGCCCGCCAGCGTGAATGCGAGGACCAGGAGAAGATATACGCCTTGGGAAATATGAATGAACTGGGGCCAGTACCAAGTCGTGGCGACCAAAGCCAGTCCGACCGCGGCGACGGGATTCAGCACGGCGAGTCCTTTGCCGGCAGCCAGCCGGGAAAGCTCGATCCCCCCGAGGCTGAGGGTTACGACAAGCAGAGCCGTCAGCAGCGTCGCCTGAACATGGCGGTTGTCGGAGGTTGAGGCCGTCAGGGAGCCATCCAGCCAGCCGTCAAAAACGACAAGGCCGGCGAGCAGGATGATCATCAAAGTCCCAAAAAGTAGTCTGTGTCTGAGCATGTCTGCCGGATGCGACAACTCCATGCGCCGCCCTATCAGAATGCCGGCCCCAATGCCACCCGGTTCAGGATTTCAGCGTGTGGGCCACTGGGCCGGGGCCCGGCGCGGCTGCGTCAATGGCGCCAAAGCGCCGATCCCGGCGGGCATAGGCCAGAAACGCCTCTTCCAGCGACCTTTCATCGAACTCGGGCCAGAGAGTATCCGTCACATAGAACTCGCTGTAGGAGATCTGCCAGAGGAGAAAGTTGCTGACGCGCAGCTCGCTGGCGGTCCGGATCAGCAGGTCGGGATCGGTCAGTTCCGCCGTATACAAGTGCGCGCTGATACAAGTCTCGTCAATGTCCTCCAGCCGCAGACGCCCTTCTTGGTGCGCTTGAGCAATCGCCCGCGCGGCATCGACGATCTCCGCCCGGCCGCTGTAGTTGAGGGCCAGGGCCAGGGCCATGCCGGTATTGTTCCGAGTCAATTCCAGCGTTTCCCGAAGCGAGTCGCTGACCATCTCGGGCAGCCCCGCCATGCGACCCAGATGGATCAGCTTGACGTTGTTCCTCATCAGGTTCGGCCGAATCGCGACCAGGTAGTCCGCGTAGAGGTGCATCAGGGCGTTGACCTCGGCTTTGGGCCGCTTCCAGTTCTCGATGCTGAAGGAATAGAGCGTCAGCGACTGCATGCCGAAATCGACGCAGCACTGGGCGATGGTTTCCGCCGTCTTGGCCCCCTGCCGGTGGCCCTCGTAGCGCGGCAGATTCTTGTGCTGGGCCCAGCGGCCGTTGCCGTCCATGATGATGGCGATGTTGCGCGGCAACTGCTCCGGCTCCAGACCCAGCCGTCGGGCCGTTTCGCCGAGCTTTTGCTCCATCGTCTTTCCCTGCGCCGTGGAATCGCTCATATCTGCCTATCGCCTCAGGATGGTCTGGCTGCGCTTGGGCCCGACGCCGATCATCTCGATGGGCTTGCCGATAATCTCTTCGATCCGCCGGACATAGACTTGCGCGTTCTTCGGCAGTTGCTTGAAGGTCGTCGCCTCACCGATGTCTTCCTCCCAGCCGGCCATGTGCTCATAAATGGGCCGCGCTCTGGCCAGCCGGTCGATATTGGCCGGGAAGAACGTCTTTCTTTGACCGTCAATCTCGTAGGCCGAACAGAGGTTCAGCTCCTTCAACCCCCCGAGCGTATCCAGATGCAGCAGCGCCAGCGAATCGATCGATCCGATCTTGACGCTGTAAGCGGCGGCGACGGCATCGAACCATCCGCACCGGCGCGGCCGGCCCGTCGTCGTGCCATACTCGTGGCCCTTGTCGCGGATATACTGCCCGATCTCGTTGTCCAGTTCCGTCGGGAAGGGTCCCGCCCCCACGCGGGTCGTATACGCCTTGGCAACGCCGACGTACCTGTCGATCATGCGGGCCGGCACGCCGCAGCCGGCAGGCACGCCCAGCGAGCTCGAATTGGAGCTTGTCACGTAGGGGAATGTCCCGTGGTCCAGGTCGAGAAGCGAGCCTTGGGCGCCCTCGAAGAGGACCGATTTGCCCGCGCCAATCGCCGTGTGGAGCCACTCCGTCGTATCGGTAACCAGCGGCGCCAGCTTGGCCGCATATTGCTTGCAGTTCTCCATGACCGCGTCGACGCTCATCGGCTCGGCCCCATAGAGGGCGGCGAAGAGCTTGTTCTTATATTCGAGAATGGTCTGGAGCTTCTTGTTCAGCTCGGCCAAATCGCGAAAATCGCTCATGCGCACGGCGTAGCTGCGCCCCACCTTGTCCGCGTAACACGGACCGATGCCGCGGATCGTCGTGCCCAGCTTCTGCTTGCCCAGCGACTCCTCCCGCAACTGGTCCTCGCGCTTGTGGTAATCCAGGACGACGTGGGCGTTCTCGCTGATGAGCAGCCGGTCGTTCAGCGTGATGCCGCGCTGCGCCAGGCCATCGATCTCGCTGATCAGGACCGCCGGGTCCACGACCACCGCATTGGCGATGATACAGACCACGCCGGCCCGAACGGAACCGCTCGGGAGCAGGTGCAGGGCAAAGCGTTCCTCGCCGATCACGACGGTATGGCCCGCGTTCGAGCCGCCGCCGTAGCGGACCACGATATCGCTGTTCTCCGCGAGGATATCGACGACCTTGCCCTTGCCCTCGTCGCCCCACTGCAAACCGACTACACAGATATTCATCGAGAAACTCGCACCCATGAATTCAGGATCACGGGCCAGATACCCGTGCTGCAAGACAAGCCATCATAGGCTACCGGCATAACCCGCGCGGGTCAACCAAATTATTCGTCCGAGCCGGTCTTGACAAATCGGCCCCAGATGGCACAATGGAATCAGGCTGTTGAGACAACAAGAGACGGGCCGACCTGGGTCGCTGCACCTTTGGAAAGCGGGTGTCTGCCGCCTTAGAGCTTTCCCGTCTGAGCGGATGGGAGCATCAGCGGTGGGTTGCGGAGCCAGACAGATCGGGAGCCCCAGGCCGGATGCGAGTCGGCTACAGGGGCGTTCTAACCCAACTGCCACTCATAGCGGCTTCACCCTGATCGAAGTCCTGGTCGTGATCGCTATCATCTCACTGCTGATGGCGATCTTCATCCCGGCTCTGCGGGCGGCTCGGGAACGGGGCCAGCGGGTGGTCTGTCTGAGCAACCTCCGGCAACTGACCCTGGCATGGTTCACCTACGCCAACGAGCACGACGGCAAGCTGGTCGGCGGCCACGCGCTTGGCGTTGTTATCGTGGGTGACCGCTGGAAGCTGGAAGGCTGGGCGGGCCGGGCCTTTGACTATCCTCCAAGCCGGGCCGCGTTCTTCGGGAACCCGGACAAAGGTCCCCTCTGGCCGTATCTCAAGGAGGTCGATATCTACCGCTGCCCCCGGGGTCGGACGGATCATACGATCACGTACTCGACGGTCGTATCCGCCAATAACCTGACGCAGGTCCCGGGAACGTATGTGCCCGGCCCCGTCAACCGGGACCGGGTCATCGAACGCGGCGAACGCGTCGGCAGGACCGTGCTGAGGCTGACCAATCTCACCGATATCATCAGTCCGGGGGCGTCCGAGCGCGCGGTGTTCATCGATATGGGGCAAACGCCGGTAGGCAGTGATTTCTGTGTTCCACTACCTCGTCCCGCGGTGGCGCGGAGCAGCCCGCCGCCGGTACGCCACGCGGACGGGACATCGCTCTCGATGGCCGACAGCCACGCGGAGTACTGGAAATGGAAAGGCCGGGAGACCGTAGAAATGCCCCGGATGCTGATCCCCACCGAAGGCACATCCTCCGCCGAAATATTGGCAGGGGAATACGAACCGCGGACGGAGGATGGCTTGTACGATCTGCAGAGGCTCCAGCGAGCTACCTGGGGCCGGCTGGGGTATTCGGTCGAGCGAAGTCCACCGTAGGCAAGACGTTCGGGACAAATAGCCATGCGCACGAGCAGAGCCTTCACGCTTGTTGAACTGCTGGTTGTGATCGCCATCATTGCCCTGCTGATGGCGGTTCTGCTGCCCAGCCTGCAGCGGGCGCGAGAACAAGCGAAGGCGGCGGTTTGCCTGTCCCACTTGAGGCAGTGGGGTACGACAGTCGCTCTGTTCCTGGAGGATAAGGACGGCCGGCTACCGATAGCGGGCACGCTGAATGAGGATCGCTTCGACATCCGCTTCTCTTTTCTCAGAGGCATACGCATGGGCGGGGATATCGACCCCAACCGGCCCGGACGCTACGATCCCGTGCGCACGGACAAAATCGCGTGCTGCCCGATGGCCGCCAAGGCAGGAGGACGCGGGGGTTTCACAGGCCGCCACGGCGGGGAGATCTACGTGGCGGGCACACATGGTTCCACCTTCACGGCGTGGGAGATGACCACTCCCCCGCCGGCTTTTCGCATGAGCTATGGATTGAATGAGTACCTGTTCAATTGGATGTACGACGAGCCGCCAGTACATGGGAGGCCTCCGGCGTATACGTACGTCTTCACCAGCCGGGGTCAGAATAACGTGCCGCTGCTCCTCGATGCGAGCACGCCCACCTGTTATCTCATGTCGGAGAAGCAGGGGCCGCCGATGCAGGACCGTCCCGGCTCCAGCGGGGTCCTCTGCATCAACCGGCACCATGGAGCCATCAACGTTCTGTTCCTCGATTCGTCCGTGCGAAAACTCGGGCTCAAAGGCCTTTGGACCCTGAAATGGCGTCGTGACTTCAATACGAGCGGGCCCTGGACCAAAGCGGGCGGCGTCAAGCCCGAGGACTGGCCCAAGTGGATGCGAGGATTCCCGAACGACTGACATGAAGAAGAACTCCGCCTTCACGCTCATCGAGCTGCTCGTCGTCATCGCAGTCATCGCGATCCTGCTGGCGATCTTCCTTCCCGCCCTGCGCCTGCGCGGGAACGGGGGCAGCGAACTGTCTGCCTGACCAACCTCCGGCAAGCTCACCCTGGCCTGGGTCGCCTATGCCGATCAGGTGGAAGAGCCGTGAAACGGTGGAGATGCCTGCGCAAGTTGATGTCTGTCCCCAACACGTTCAGCGAAGGGATGGAAAACGGGGACTATCAGCCGCAGACGGAGGATGGCTTGTACGACCTCCAGAGAGTGCAGAGGGCTACCTGGGGCCGATTGGGCTATTCGACTGTCGACAGTCCATAGCCTGCGTCTTGTAGGATGGGCTTGGGCCCATGGGGGAAACCGCCAGGCGGACGTAACGCGGATATGACGGTTACTCCGACGGGCCGGAGATCTGGGCCACGAGGTGCTCCAGGATGGGCTTGAGGTTGTCGTATTGGCGGTCGCTCAGCTTGTACTGAACCAGGCGGCCGCTCTCAGCCTTGTAGGTGATGGTGAAGAGGCCCTTGGTCTCAAAATGCGTTTTGTCGATCTGCTCGATGGCGTCGTAGAGAATCTTCTTGCCGCCGGCAAAGACGAGGGCATCCTCCGCGGCCACCAGCTTGCGCTTGCGGATCGCGTACCAGTACGCGCCAAGGACCAATGCACCTGCGACAAAAAACGGTGGGGATTTCTGATTGAAGACCAGCGCGCCATCCGGCTGGCCCTGCGCGGTCGTGTGCTTGGCGATGAAGCCCTGGTTGAAGCGTCCATCGTAGCCGAACCACAGCGCCATCACGACGCACACCACGATGCCGATGATGAAGTTGTTCCGCTTGTACCTGCTCAAGGGAGCTTCAAGGGCCATAGGAACTCGGACTCCTTTCCGCGCGCATCCTACGGAGACCGTCGCTGGGCAATGACCTCGGCCAGCGGCTGCACGAAGTACTTGATGATCCGCTCATTCATGAGCTCTTCGGCCAACTGGCACTGGCGCTCGAAAGAGGCCACCGGATCGAAGCGCTCATTCGCTTTGGGGTACTGGCGGACCGTCAGCGACAGCGTGATCGCCTCCTCGCGGTTCTGCTCTTTCTCGCCGGGCTCGAAGATGCTCGTCTTGGACTCGATGTTCACGCGGGCCTGCGTGAACTCGTCCGCCGACAGCGTAATCACCATCGAAGGCGAGTACACGATCGGCTTGACGTGCGGCCAGTCCAGCAGCCAGCCGAAGGCGCTGGTCGCGAACAGGGCCTCGGCAATGACCTCATCGTGATTGCCCGCGCAGTCGAAATCCATGGCGAACGTTACGTCGATGGAATCGACGTTCGAGCGCGGTCACGCCGAGCATGTACGGCATGAGCTCCAGGACCAGCTTGTCCTGCTGATACGCCTCCTCCACGCTCGACGGGTTCACCAGCCCGGAGCCGATGCGGTCCGTCTCCAGGGTCACCCACCGGGACTGGCCCGACACCGGATCGTCTTCCAGGCAGTATTCCCCATTGTCCCGCCGGGAAAACTTCCCCATCGTCGGATACTGCTTCTGGATGCGCTCGAAAAACGTCAGCAGCGTATCGCGCGACGTGGGCAGATCCAATTCCGTGTTCACGTACGTGTCGATGTAGAAATCGTCGCACAGAGAGCTATAACTGTTCGCCGGCATGAGGGAAAGAACCCTCCACAGAATTCTTTCGTATCCAGTTGAGCCGTGAAGCACCCGGACTTCGGGCCTATACCGGCTCAGTTCATAATCTATTATACGCCCAACCAGTAATTACCCTAAACTTTTTTCAGGCAGCCGCCGAATTGTAACCTGTTTTTTTCACATTTCAAACGTTTTTCAGTCCAAAATATTTCGCCGTTCGCCTATTTTTTCCAATCCCGCCCCGGAGGCAGCCTTCAAGGCACCCATTTTGCGCCAAAGCCCTGATAAATCTAACAGACGCACGCTAAATTTGGGATCTCGGACCGGCCGCCGCCCGCGCCATCATCCGGCCGGAGGCTCAGGAAGCGATAATTCCGTGAAGACGGCGCCAAGAGTGGCCAAAATCGTCAGCAGAAAAGTGCGCCAGACCGCTATGGGAATCGCGCCGACAGCAGCCAGCCCACTGGCCGCCCCCAGAACTGCCAGCACCAACGTGGCAACCCAGGCAGTCAGTGCGCCGGTCGCTGCGGCGGCAACGATCCGTCGCCCAAGAGCCGCCCCGCCGCAGCCGAGGGTTGCCAAGGAGCCTCCCAACAAGGGCACGGTGATCAGAAGCCACCAGTACGCCCGCAAGCCCGGCAACCGGCCGGCTCGACCCAGGTAGAGATAGTCGACCAGACCGAATATGGCCGTCGCCGCGATGACACAGGCCGCCACGTGCCAGTACCGCGGCTGCACCGAAGCCCGCACCTCGGCACGTCGGCGCATCCGCCGGCGGATGGTCAAAGGCCAGTTGTAGAATAAGTAGAAGACCCAGTGCTCCAGCAACGCCCCGTGCTCGCCGAAGACCGGAACCACATGTACCGCTTCCGTCGCCCAGTGGGCGGCCATGAAGCGAGCCAAGACCGGATACCGGTAGGTCATCTGAATCGGAAATGCCAGATAGCCGATGTAGCGGAAGAACCCCACAAACAGGGCGATATTGTAGTCTTTGAAGTTTCGTTCGCGGACGACCAGATACAGCACGTAGAACCCCCGCACGAGCGACCCGGGCGAGACAGGAACAACTTGGAATAGCATGATCACCGCCAGGGCCGTGCCCCAGGCCTGCGCCCTGGGCATCTCGGGGTGCATCAGCATGTAAACCGTAGCTATGATGAGAGCCGTGATTTCCGTCATGGGCAGCGTGCACAGGTGCACGGCGAGGCTCTTGAGGTACTTTTGTATGTACGGTTCCTGAATTTGGGACAGAATCGTCCCGGCGTCCTCGTCGCTGAGCATGTGCTTGCTCCGCCCTTCGGCCACCATATCTCGCAGCCACTGCTCCCGCAGCTTGGCGTCGAAGTACAGCCGGATCGGCCGGATCAGCAGATGAGCGAGCTTGTCCCGAGCGAACCGCCAATCGGTCACAGACCGGTGCAGCCCCGCCGGCAGGATGGACAAAGGCCAGTGCCCCAAGAACCTCCACATCTGGTCGGCCAGCTTCCTGGCACGCTGAGCATCGACCCGCCCCTTTCGGTGCCATTCGATGAGCTTCTCGGCCACCTTGGCGCGGAACGCCTGCCGGAAATACGGCACGCTGCTCAGCATCCGGGCATAGTGCTCACGCCAATCCGGCCGGCCCCAGGCGCGCCGCAATATCTTGCCCAGAAAGGGGATACAGCCGACCAGGAAGAATACGAGCGCCAGCAGCCGGCTGCCTCGCAGGGTCTGGGCGTGGTTCTCATCGACAAGATCCCTGACCTTCCAGCCGGTTACGGCGCTATCGAGCATCGTGCCCCACAACCGGCCGCTGTAGAGCAGCCGGACGTGATTGTGGGTGACGTCGGGAACGGAATCGCGATACACGCGTTCCGCCTCCTTCAAGTCCGCCAAAATCCGCTGCATATCGGCAAATTCGGTGCGGTGCCCTGCGACGAAGCGGTCCAACCGGTCGAGACTGCCGCGGTCAAACTGGACCAGAGAGCCCCGGCCCAGACCTTGAAAGATCAGCTTCACGTCGCCCGGACTCATCGGCAGAAACGGCAGCAGCGCCAGACCCGCCCGAAAATCGACGGCAACCAATCCCTCCGTGGGCTTGTCTTGCACACCTTGCCGCTTCAGGCAGTTGGGTTGACTCTTGCAGGTGGACCACTCGTATTGCCGCGCGAATTCGTAGGCCCCCATCTCATGCAGCAGCCCGACAAATTCGTGCATGAAGGCCTTCTTCCCGCGATACTCCGGCGACCCGAGCCGGCTTTCGTCCGCCACTGTGCCTTGGCGCCACTGCCGCAACAGATCGAGCCGGTCATCCACCTCCAGGCGCCAGGTCCGCCCATCCACCCATTCGCTCAACTCGCCGCAACTGCCAATCTGCGGGTCCACAAACGTGCCATAGATGTCAACGACCGCCCGCTCATCGCCGAACTTGATTCGCGCTGCCCGGCGGATGATCTTCTGCCACAAGGCTCCAGCGCGAGCCGCCGCGGGATTGACTTGGAGTTGAAACGGGCCTTGGAAGCCGACCCAATAAATCAGATTGCGAAAAAGGCGGGAGAAGCCCGACGGCGGGACGAGGATCTTCATAGCATAGCAGCCGCCCGTCTCCAACCCGGCGATGGGAGCTCCTTCGATCCCGAGCACTTTCACCCGGTAGACCTGCCCAGCAAAGCCGCCCCCCACGAATCGCTCGATTACCAGATGAACACTCGCGGTCCGGTCATCCGTGAAACCCTGAACCTGGTAGGTCTGTTCGGTTCCAGGTTCGTAGCGGCTGATGCGCATCGGCCGATGCACGCCGGTGCGGCGAAATCGCTCCTGAAGCTCTGTGCAGACTTCGGTACTGTAGTCATCCATCCGGCTACACCTTGACCAACAGCTTCATGGCAACAAGTACGAGAATCGCCGAGCAGACCCCGGCAGCCAAGTCGTCCGCCAAGATACCCCATCCGGAAGGCAAACGTTCCAGCTTCCTTATCGGCCAAGGCTTCACGATATCAATAGCGCGAAAGGCCAGGAATCCGATGCCGGCGAGCACGATGCACTCCCAGCCACAGAAACCTCTCGCCGCGACCAGGGGTAAGATCAGGAAAGTCAGTGCCTGGGCCGCAAACTCGTCCATGACCACCTCCCCCGGGTCGTCATCGCCTCTTGGCGGCGATGGACGCCGGCGCGTAGAGAACGCAAGCCACGCACCCAACGACCAGCATCACCGCCATTACCACTGTCGCCGCAGCAGGAGCGCCGGCATACATCAGCAGGCCAAAAACAAGTGCCGGCGGCAGCGAGCCCCACGATCCCGGGGCCATCGGCAGCCAACCCAGCCCAAAGCACGTCGCGATCCATCGTTTCCAATTCATCAGACCAAAACACTACCCCATAAAGCCCGGATCAAGTCAAAGGAAACAGCACGTCCGTGGATCACGGATTCTGAGCAAGAAACGCTCGAAGACGATCTTCCAGTTCGGCAAGTTCCGGACAGACGTGCAAGAAGTCCGCGATAATTGGTGAGCGTCTGGCGAGTCAAGTGCTTCTCGTCCGCCACCTACGCTGCGCAGGATCGCCAAACTGCCTGAGAAATGGCTCAAACACATCCTCCTTCAGGCGAGGGTGCTGACGCACGTCCCCCAAGAGATAGGCAACTCATCTCGGTGTCCCGCCAGCAACCACGCCTCAACTTCAGGCTGAGCAGCACAACAGAACAGGTGCACGCCCTGTTCCGCCAATTCGTCTCCAGAGGCCCCAAGTCACTTCGCACGGTCGCCGTCGGGCAGAAACAGCCACAAATCGAAGTGCCTGTACCGATCGACGAGATCGCCTCGGATCGCGCTGACAGCATGGGGATAGCCGTTCAGCTTGGGATTGGGGAGTACTACGACGTGAGCATTGGGTTTGCCCAGTTCGGCCAACATCCGCTCCACGATGGGCTGGAGGATGTAGCCGTTGTAGGTCGGGTCTTCGGGAATGACCAGCACCCGAAAGCTCACAGGGCTTCCTCCAACCACCCCTCGGCAAACAGATCGCTGATCGGCTGCTTGCTGACAATCTCCTTGAATCGCGGGATCTCGCTCAAAGGAACGATCCGCGACTCGCCGGTCTCCTCATCGCGTTTGCAGTAGAACGTGGTGGCGTACTCCTCAGGTTTGAGCCACGCCAGCACGACCGGCGAATGTGTCGTGACCATGACCTGGGTCTTGCCGGCCGCCGTTTGACTGCGCATCAATTCCACCAACAACCGCAACCGACTGGCGTGAATGCCGTTCTCGATCTCCTCAATCGTGATTATGCCGGGCATGTCCGGCTGGAAGAACGCCGCCGCAATCGCCGCAAACCGCAACGTCCCATCCGAGAGAGTCGGTGCCAGGCCATTCACGCCCCCGCTCCTTCATCATCACCATCGGTTCACCAATCGCACCCTTCAGTACGCCTACATCATCCACATCACGAGGTCGCAGCTCTCGCAGCCAACTCAGATAAGCTTCCTTGGTCTCGGGATCACTACAGATCATCCGGATCAACGCGGCGAAGTTCTCGCCATGCTCGCCCATCCGCTTGATCTTCATATGCCTGCGAGTATGCGCGCAAAAGTGCCGGCGAAGGATCAATTCGCTGCATATCCGCCAAGACACGTGCCACCCGTTCGGCCTCTTCTGAGTGACTTCCGTCATGACGCGATCCGCTTGGCTGGGCCATCTGCGCAGCACCGGATAGCCTCATCGACTTGGTCTGCACCACCCAGTGATCACCCGTGGCGTAGTACGACACGTCCGCGGCCATCGCGTTCCGACGCGAGCAGTCGTAGACGATGTTTCCGGAGACGGACAGACTGTTCCTCGCAAAAGCGTCCATCCTGGCCGAGAACGCAATCCTGAACTCAAAGCGGCTATCGCCCTGCTCGGAAGCTTTCCAGCCACCTGGAACAACGTAGGCTGTGTCTCGCATTCTCGAAAGCAAACTGCGTGCCCTTGCTCCCGCCACGGATGCCTTCCCAGACCTCGCTTGTCGCACTCTTGGGCTTGCCGTCCAGAATCTCGGAGAGCGTGAACCCGTAGCCGATGCCTTGCAGGACGCGCAGGGCGTCGAAGAAGTTGGACTTGCCGCTGGCGTTGGTGCCAATGAAGATATTCAGCGGACCCAGCTTGAGGGTCACGTCCTTGAAGCTCTTGAAGTTCTTGATGGTAATCTGCTCGATCATGCGTCGGGCCGCACTCCAAGGCCACCTGTCTACTATGCGTACTATGACAAGTCTACCGACGCGGAGATGTTGCGGCAAGAGGTCGGCTTACGGATTCGCGACGCCGAGCAGCTTGAGGCAGTAGCGGTCGGTCATGCCGGCGATGTAGTCGCAGACGGCGCGCGGCAGGCCGTAGTCCGGGATGAAGCCTCGGAAGTAGCTCGGCATCCGGTCGGGCTCGCGACAGAGTTGCCCGAACAACTCGGGCAGCCAGTGTCTGACTTTGGCTGCCGCTTCCACCAGCCTCTCGTGATGGTAGAAATTGCGGAGCAGGAACTGTTCGAGATCGGCCAGCCATCGATCGTATTGAGGCGACAAGGCAATCAGATCTTCCGCTCTGTCACAAACCTCGCGAGCCGTCTTGACGCCGGCCCTGGCGATCCTCGCGCGGCTGTGGTCGATGCAATCGCTGACGAGACGGTCGATGATCGTCTTGGCCACCCGGGTCCGGCGGATCGTCCAGTCGGGAATCCGCTCGACCGCGACGCGGTGGGCCGCCTCGGCGTAGAGGTCCAGGTGCCGCATCTGATTGCCGTCGACCAGCCGCGCCCGCATGCCGTCCTCCAGATCGTGACAGTTGTACGCGATGCGGTCCGCCACATCGGCTATCTGGCCCTCCAGCGTACAGTTGACCTCGTCGAAGAATTGCGGATTGCGGATTGCGGATTGTGGATTAGAGCCCGTGTACTCGAATCCGCAATCCGAAATCCGAAATCCGCAATCGGCCCGCCTCGGTTTCGCCGCGCGGCGACGGCTTTGCGGGCCAGGCCCAGCCGGGTCTCGTACATCAGGTTCAGGCCCATGAATCCCGGATACGGGTGCTCCAGCAGCGTCACGATCCGCAGGGTCTGGGCGTTGTGCTCGAACCCGCCGCAATCGGCCATCAGGTCGTTGAGCACTTCCTCGCCCGTATGCCCGAAGGGCGGATGGCCCAGATCGTGGGCCAGGCAGATCGCCTCGGTGAGGCTCTCGTTGAGTCCGAGCACTTTGGCGATGGTCCGTCCGATCTGGGCGACCTCGATACTGTGCGTGAGGCGCGAGCGGTAGTAATCGTTGACGCCGGGCGAGAAGACCTGGGTCTTGCCCTCCAGACGCCGAAACGCCGAGGAGTGGATGATCCGGTCGCGGTCCCGCTCGAAGTCGGAGCGGTACGCGTGCGGCGGCTCCGGGAAGACTCTCCCCTTGCTCACCGCCTCCGTAACGGCATAAGGACTCAATCCATCAGACATCATGACACGGATTCACGCTGTTCTCTTATGACACGGATTAACACGGATTTACACGGATTCATAAGGTTCTGAGAAGCGGGAGTCTGCTCGCCAGAAATCGGTGTTAATCCGTGTGAATCCGTGTCTCCCAAATCGGTATTAATCTGTGTCGTCACAATCTCGGCAAGCCGTGCTCGGCGCCGGCTTTCTTCAACTCCGCCAGCAAATCCGCCAGCGATTGACTGACCACTTTCGTATCGCTGCACACGCTCATGAAACTCGTGTCGCCGTCCCAGCGCGGCACGACGTGAATGTGCATGTGGCCGGGCAGCCCCGCGCCTGCACAGCGGCCGAAGTTCAGGCCCACGTTGAAGCCGTGCGGGTGAATCGTCAGCGACAGCGCCCGCTGTGCTTCCCGGACGAGCTTGACCAGCTCCAGCATCTCGTCTTCCGACGTCTCGGTGAAATCCGCGATGTGCCGGGCGGGCGCCACCAGCAGATGGCCGTTGTTGTAAGGAAACCGATTCAGGACCACGATGCTCCGGCCGGTCCGCCACAAGACCAAATTCCGTTCATCTCCCTCGGGATGGGCCAGGTTATAACAAAGAAAGCAGTCATCGTCTTTTTCGAGACCGCGAATGTAAGGAATACGCCACGGCGCCCATAGAATGTTCTGTCCCAAGATTTCGCCACCTCCCGAAAGAACTATTGGAATGATGGAATACTGGAATGTTGGAATACTGCGGCGCACGCGGGGCATTCACCCATCATTCCACCATTCCAATATTCCATTATTCCTCGTTTACCAGTTCCATCGTCAACGTCTGATCGATCGTAATGCGCGGGTTGGCCTTGATGCCCAGGGGCGGCAGTCCAGCGCGGACCCGCAGTACGTATTTCTCCTGCCGCTGTTCCAGGCGGCCGGTCTTGAGGTTGAACAGCTCTGTGCCGGTCCCTGCCAAGTCCAGCACTTCATACGGGCCGAGAAAGCCGAAGGTGCCGCTCATCTGAAACCGTCCGGCATAAGGGATCGGCCAGCCTGCCGGCGTTGAGTCCGCCGGCGTATAGGTGCTCGTGATGACCGCGAGCGGCCCATCGGCAGCCTGACGAACCTCATCCAGCTTGTAGACCACGGTTCGGGCCTGGCGCATCACCATCGGCGTCGGCACGGAAAGCTGCGAGCGCCACGTCTGTCCGACCGCCACCCCTTCGGCAGGCCGCTCGAGGCTCGACTGGGCGTCCCACAGGAACCACTGGCTCGCGATGAAATCCCCAATCATGTCCGGTTCCTTGATCCGCCCCATCGCCGTGCCGGCCCGAAACGCCTGCTTGCCCATCTCCTGAATCAGCGCCACCAATTCGGAAGCATCGACGACCTTCCCGCGTGGATCGACCTTCAATGTGAAGCTCTTGCCCTGGGCAGACTCCACGGCATCGGTCCCGAAGTTGCGGGCACTGGGTCCGCCGCTGCGCACCGCCCTGACCGACTCCACCGTGGCGCGAACCGTGCTCACCCCATAGGGGTCCACTTCGGCCGGTGTGTACGCGACGGTCATCTCGAAGGTTTCAGACTGCTCCTGGACGTGATTGGACTTCGCGGCGGCGTTGGGGTCCCAGTCCACGGCGATGTTCTTCTTCGACGTGAACTTGTACCGCAGCGTCTGTCCCGGCTGGAAATCCACCGTAAAGAACACCCGTCCGGTGGTCGTTGCTTTCCCGGCGTGCGCAACCGGCCCGGTCCCCCTCTCGGACGAGCCGCATCCCGCCAGCAGGACACAAAGAGCCGCAATCGAAACCGCTCCGATGATCCTCACGTCTATCCTTTCAAGCCCGATGATCTGATTCCATTCTCCATCGCCCCATGTGTTCCAGCCGAATGCATCGCCGCGCCGGGTGCCACGCCCAAGCGAAGCTTGAGCGTGTTTGCCTCGACTACTCCGCAGCATTGGGAGACACGCTCAAACAAGTTTGGGCGTGCCACCCAGCAGGGTGGAGAGCTTGGGTTAAACATGGGCCCGCTCTCCGCCTATGGAACCTGTTCCAGCCGGTGCAGCCGTCGGGCCGCCATTTTGATCGCCGCCGGCTGCCCGGCCTGCACGGCGGTCGGGTCGGCAATGACCCACTCGTTCTCCATCTGTTCGACGTACTCGCGGACTTGGCCACGGTCGAGATCGAGCACCAGCCGGCCTTCGTAGCTGTCCGTGTTGTCGGACATGCCGGCAAAGGGATTAACCGCCTGCTGCTTCTGCCACTGTTCGGCCTGCGCCGCGGATGGGATCGCCTTCATCTCCACGATAGCCACCCGATCTTCCGCGTTGGCGGTCGGTGGCTGTAGGGTGGGGCTTGCCCCACCGACTTCTGAGCCAACGGGTTCCGGTGGGGCAAGCCGGGTCCCCAAACGCGAATTCTCGCGTTTGGGAGCCCGATCCACCCTACCAACTTGCTTGAGCGTGTACACCCGCTCATACGTCTTCGCACCCAGATCGTCAAAGGAGAAGGTCTTGATGCTGCTCCAGGTCTGTCCCGGCCGCACCTGGCGGTCCTTCAAGGCGGACAGCGCCGCGATCTCGTGCCGATTGCGAATCTCATCATCCGAGAGAAGCCGCGCCGCCACACGATGTTGCGGCAAGACGCCCTGCACCGCCTGCCGCGCCGGCTCGACATTGGAGATCTCCAGGACCTGCCCCTGCGGGGACATCTTCACCCGGTAGCTCTTGCCGACGAGCGCCGCCAGGGGATTGTCGGAGTCTGCCGGCCGAGCGCTGTCGAAATCGAGCACCACCTTGTTCACGGATTCGATCACATCCTTCACCCCTCGGATCGTGATCTCCAGCACGGCATTGCCGTCGTCCTGCACCTGCTGCACCCGCTGCTCGAATGTCAGCTCGATATGACTGCCCGTGCGGCCATCGGTGAACTTCGCGGGCTTGGCCGTCTCCGCGCCCTTCCATTCCACGCTCTTGCAGGACTCCGTCGTGATCTTGTAGGTCGAAGCCTGTCCCGGCACGAACTTCAGCGTCAACTCCACCGCCGGCCCGGACAGCTCCGGCTTGCCCGCTTCCGGCCCGACTTTCTTGGCGTCGTTCGTGCTGACGCCGTGAGGCGTCTCTTCGTAGGTCGTGCGTCCCCGCACGACGTCCTCGGGCGAGGGAGAACGCTCGGCCCCCGCGGCCGCGCCGCGGTCTGCCCCAACCCTCGTCGCCGGAGCCTCCGCCCGTTGCCCCTGGCAACCTGCCGCCGCCAGCATCATCAAGATGAGAACGCCTGAAACAACGCCCGCCAATCTACCTGCCAGCACCATCGGGTCTCCGTAGCCAAATCCACGCTCTAATACACCCCCCTCTCCGGTCCAATTATAGAGCGGCCCGGCTGGAGCAGACAACGTTTTTTCGCATCTCACCTGAAGCGACGTTCAGCGACGACAGCAAAGCAGAAGACTCCCGGCTCAACGGGCGGAGAGAAATGTGCCGTGGCAGGCATCGCCCTTGCGGGCGGCCCCCTCCGCAGACTCCGCCGACGATGGTTCGGGGTCCATATGGACGATCCCCGTTCTTCTCCTTAGTCCATCATCACAGGAGAAAACGTGCCTCTGGGCTTGATGTTGGTGATGTCAACCCCGTGGAAGCTGTTTCTCTCATTCTCGGGGTCAAATTCGCCCGTGACACGCCAGCGATCAACGCTACCCGACCCCTTGAATACATTGAAAACGACAGTCCAAGTGTTGTCTCGAAAGACAAATACCGGGTCACGGCAAAGGTCCGAGAAGAGAGATGTCTTTTTCGGTCCCTGAAGCCAGTCTGCAGTGCCGCCGTATTCTACGTCCGTCTGTTCGGTCCACTTCACGAACCAGCTTGAGCCCACAAAGCAATAAGTGAAGTCGCCATATACCTCCACCAAGAAGCTCACGGACGAATGGACCTTTGCGGTGTCCTCGAAACCGGACCGAGGAAACTTGTACTCCCGGAAGATCTTGTCCAGAGCTTTCATGTTGCCTTTCGAATTCACTTGAACATAGACTCCGTTCCGCGGCATAAAGATGAGATTCTCTGCATAGTTGGTCTCGAATCGGATGGTCTTTGGATAACCACGTACAGTCGACGATCCTATACGTTGAGATCACGACCGGCATCAGGGCCGTGACTTCAGCGAGCAGTTCGGTGGACATCCTGCCTCGGTGCGGTCCCGCACACGGGGTGCTCTACGCATTCACCGCGGCGTCACCAGTTAGATTCTGTGACTGCACCACGTCGGTGGGCTCTCTGCAGCCGTGCACCGATGAAGACCACGGTAGCCAATACCGTTAGCGTGCCGGAGCCAAGAACCTCCCCTCGTTGCTTACGAACAGAGGCTGCCTCATGGCTCACACATCCGCAACTCCTTTCAACAAGTCGGGGGTCCTACCCCCTGCGAATCGGATTCCGAGAACCGCGGACGCCTGCCTTCTCGAATTCCGACTGGGTATGGTCCCAGACTTACCTCTGCCGAGCACGCCGGACTTCCTCCAGATTGGCCTTGGCCGGCGGGGTGCCGGCTATAAACTTGCCGATCTTCTCACAAGAGGAGTACTCGGGGCACAGGGCACAGTTCTTCACCTTATGGGTCAAGCCGCACTTGCGGATGTCGCACTCGCGACAGTGGCGGAACTGCACCCCCTTGAGCTTCAGGCAGCCGACGCAGTTGATGTCCTCAGGCTTGAGCTCGACCTTGAACCCCTTGGACCATTCGGCGGCGGTCTTGACCCGCAGGGCCTGGTCGTTGGTCTTGTAGGCGATGAAGGCGGGACACGCCGCACAATCCAAGCCGCACATGGCCAACGTCTTGGTAACCTTGGTTGTTTGCTTGTTCTGTTCCATGCAGCCGGCCCCTATCATGCCTGCGGCGGCGACGGAGGCGGCGGTGGTGGCCAGAAGATCACGACGCGACAGATTCGACCGATTCGGTTGCACGCTGATGTACCTCCACTTCAAAAGCACAGTAGTCTCCAAGTCCACGAGGGCATTGTAGGGCCAAGCGGGCGGAAAGACAAGGGAAACGAGCGACGTCCCCTTCCCTCCGCAGACACCGCCGCCGACGACTCGGGGTCAAGATGGTTCGCGACTCATTTCTTTTGCTGCTCTGGCATCCGCGACTCTCGGCCGGGTTTAACCGGCGTTTTCAAGACCTCCCCGCAATTCTCGCCGGATGGTGGTAGAGGCAGAATATCCGTTAAAGATCAAAACAAGGGCTTCTCTGAAAGGCATTGTTGACCCCGTTCGACTCGTGGGGCATCATTTCTTGTCAGTGTAGAAGATTCCAGAATCAGTCATCTCTGACCCCGCCGGGTCCCTCTGTGTCTGGGTCTTCCGTTGGTTGCAGGCGAGTCTCTCCGTTGGGAAACACCGGTCTTGAGATTCGCTTGCATCTTGTTGCTCTTGAACCGATCAACGTCCTTCTCCCCGGACACGAGGAACTTCAGAAAGGACTTCTCCTCGAATCTGCATGTCTGCGCCATGCCCAGCAGAAGCAGATAGTGTAGGGCCGATTTCCTGTAGAACGACCCAGATATCTTCCGTTGAACAGCCAACTGCCTTATAGCCCTCTCTGCCATGTTGTTGTTCCAGGGAAGTCCATCCTCTTGGAGAAAGAGGAACAGGGCATCTCGGTACCGCTCGAGTCGCTTCTGGTACTTCACAACGAATTCGGATTCATATGCCCTTCCGATTATCCTGGCCTCATAGAACTTTTCCACGGATTTGAGAATCGGCGTAGATGCCGACTCTTCAGTCCGTACCGTTCCACAACCTCAAAAATGGGCAGAATAAGATCCTTCAGTTGCCCGACAAACGATTCGAACTCCCTGTCGGCCGGAGCCTTCCACAGATCGTCGTTCATGTCTCCAATCAGGTGTACCCAGCACTTCTGCTGTCTACACTTTCACCCCATCGTAGCCGGGATAGAAGTCCGATATCAACACTCCCTCATATCCGGAGAGTAGTTCGTGTACGACGGCTGCTTCCCGGCTTTCCGTGAGTCTGAAGAACACGTGTGGGCCATCCGTGAAGACCCATACGTAATGATCTGTACCCTGAATACTGAGTCTCTGTCTCGTCGACGTGGACAAACGGACCGTCGAGAATGTGACGCACAACCCTCCTTTCTGTAGCCGCGTATTCCTTCCGCGAAATGCTTCATGAAATTCACAATGTCGCCTCGCGTCGTCTTCTCGCCGAAGAGATCTTCCATACATTGGGTGATCACGCGATACGGAAGGCGAAGAACAATACGTTGGTGAACAGCCCACGCCTGCAGACCCCTGCCGAACAGCTGATTACTTCGACCGATTGAAGGCGGATTATAGTCAGCCGTGCATCGTGGCAGAATGCCTTCGGTCCCACGTACCTCGTGACGGTCTTCTTGCAGCCTGCCTTGCTGAATACCAGATCAATCAGTGTCTTCTGTGCTTGGCGATCAGTCTTCACAAGAACTTCACCCTTGTGCCTTGGGCAGATTCGCTTTGGGCGAACGCGAATAGTCCGTCCCACCTTCACTGGAGCGATCCGCTGATATGCTTGGTGGCCTTTAGCGCGCACCGCGCTTTCTGACCGCACCAGCCCCTTCACCCGGCGATTCCCGAAGTGCGATTCTCTTCTTGGGGATAGTCGGCGTGTAGCAGACTTCAATATTGCGTCGAAACGCCTGTGGATCTCCCCAGCCGCCTCCGTACATTGCTGCTTGGGGCGATCCGCGAAGTCGATGTTGTTGAGGGTAGAATCCGCAGTCTGCACCAATTTTCGTGAGTTCATCCGTTAGCAGAAGTAACGCTCGACAGTCCTCTTCATTGTATGCGATGAGCAAATCCTTGTAGCGGTTGTCCCTGGACTCCTCCCAACGATACCGCCAAGCAAGACTCTGTAGCCCAGACGCCTCGGGTGAAGACCAGGTTGCACCAAGATACCTACCGATCTCCTTCAAGCCATTGGACTTGACTGGAAAGTACACACTGGCGTGGATAGATGTATTGATGTTGACAAGCCGCTTCCGGATCGAATCGCAGTTGGTGCCATGACGCCTTTCGAGAACTGCGAGTGCTTGCTTCTCATAGTGCAGCGTAATGGTAGATTGGTGCGTCGGGATGCTCGTTCAGCCTGCTAACGAGCGATTCGAACGCAGTTCGCTCTTGCTCCAGGTCGTCGGCCCAGAACGCATGATACCGTCTGGTCTGATCGCGGCCCACCAATACGCCGAAGAGATAATAGAACCCACGGTCAGGTACCCCTTCAATATCGAGGAACAGTTCCACATCGGCTCGGACTATCTTCGGGACCTGCTGGAGATATATCTTGCCGGTTCTGATGGCAAGCGCCTGGAGTTCCACGTTGAAGGGTGCCGATCCGCCCGGAGGACGCTTGCGAAATCGCCGTGGACGGAAGAGATATGACAACTGATTGATGGTGAAAATGCCCTTTCGATGATAGCGTCGCAGCAGCTTGGGCGTAATCCGGTCGAGGAGGGTTAGATCGTCGGCTTGACGTGCGGATTCCTCACACTCGGCACGGAAGAGGCAATATGGACAGTGGTCGTTGAGAAGTACACCTGGCTCGGTTGCCTGCGAGTCCGACGAGGTCCACCCTCGCAGAGTCGCGACGACTGATTCCACTGACGCATATGCAGCATCCAACCTCACTGAATGACGATCACCGCCCGCGGTTATTACAAGCCACGTGCAGGCGGCATTCGCTGAAGCTGCTTGAGCACATAACCGATGAAGTGAAGTTTGTTCTTGTGCTCATCATCAATACGATACGTTCCAGCAACGACTACTGGCTCGTAGCCGCAGGCTATTTCCGTGACGAGCGGTCTGCCTGGCGGCAAGCAGGGCATCTGAACACGCTTCGAGATCCTGGTGTCGAAGAGTTGGACGTATGACGATTTTCGCCCGGAATGGATATCTTGTGTAGTTGTCCCGCCGGCTGAGGTGATCGCAGATCTGAGTGCAGCGAGGTACCTGGCGGCGTTCTTCGCGGCGGCAGCCGAAATCACTTGGACATATTCAGGCGGTTGGCCGACCGGATGACCTGAAAGAAGGAGAAAAGCCTTTCGTGGACAGTGGCGGTAGGCGACGTAATCGTCGGTACACAGCAGAGATTTCACGGTCGGGGGCTCCAGTCTCGCCGTAGTGTCCAGGCGCGATCGATCACGAAAGTCGTTCCGGTGATACCCGCGTGAGTAGAGCATGAGCGTAGTTCTTTCATCTGTTCCTTGGTCAGGGGGCGATGGCCTGCAACTCGCAATACTGATACCAGTTCATAAGTCTTAGCCCTCCGGTGTTTGAGTACCCTGCGAATCCGTAGTCGTATTGTAGGACCAAACTGGCGGAAAGGCAAACGGAAGCGAGCCGGTTCTCTGTAGCCGGCTGTCGGCAATCAGTGAAAGAAACAAGAGGAACTGAACCCAATAAGAACGAAAGAAGACACAGAAGGTCGCGAAGACGGCGTTTATCGCATTCGGGGTACCGGCGGAGAGAGCGGGCCTCCCACGCTGGGTCGCCCTGGGGCATCGGTCTGGGGGCCACGCGATGGGGCTATCTCCCCGTCGGCACCCGCAAAGCGATAAACGCATCCACGTCCCGCAAAGAGCGACCAGATTCCTGCAACAATCCAAAAGGTAAAACGCCCCGCGTGCGAAAAATCTTTTATTCCTTTAAGCACAAGGAGTTACGCGATTTTCGGGCCTCGCGTGCGCACAGAATTCCGGCACGATTCGTGCAACGCGGCCCATAGGTAGAGGGACGGTGCGATTTATGATTTATGAATTGTGATTTATGATTTCGAAAGCGGAAGGAAGAGACATGCCGACGCGTGCCAAGCCGAAGTCCGGAGCCCGCAACTGGCAGGACGGCCAATTCCGCCGGTGCGGCTGGTCGTACAGACAAAGCCAGTTCCCGGCCGGGCCAGAAGTGGGCGCGGGCCGCCGGGGTGTCGCTCAGGCATATTCTGCCAAACGAACCCAATTTGGACCGGGGGTGCAGGGACTGGCGGGACCAAATGTGCGAAACAAACCCAATTTCCATCGCGTAGTCGGAATGATATGTGCTTTGGCAGAAAGGAGTTATGGCGGTTCAGGCCCCTGACGAGGCTCGGCGAAACAAAGCCAATTTTCGGTCTGTCGGGCGAGGGGTACGCTCTTTTTGCTTTATTGATCCGGCGGCAAGTGGTAGGGTGTGTGGGTCGGCTACGACAGCGATGCCGCAGGGCATCTCTTCGTGGGGCGAGCGTCCCCGCTCGCCTAAAGTGGCACGGGCATCCCGTTCGCGGGCTCAGGGCAGGCTTGCCCGTGATCCGGAATCCATCGGCAAAGCTTGCCCTGAGCGAAGTCGAAGGGATGCCGATGCCACGAGGTCGTGCGGAGACCCCCGCCTTCGCGGGGGGAGGGGGACCCCAAACGCGACATGTCGCGTTTGGGAACCCGAGCCTGCCCCCGGCTTGACCGGGGGCACGACCTACGAAGAGCGAGTAGCGCTGCCGCCGGACGGCATCACGTGCATTTTTACATTCGTGGTTGGAGTTGATTGGCTATGAGAAGTGATGAGGTCAAGAAGGGTTTCCAGCGGGCGCCGCACCGGGCTTTGCTCCGTGCCTGCGGCGTGAGCGATGCCGATATCGATAAGCCGTTCATCGGGGTGGCGAACAGCTTCTGCCAGGTCGTGCCGGGGCACGTCCACCTGGACCAGGTGGCCCGCGTGGTCAAGGAGGCCATCCGCGCGGCCGGCGGCGTGCCGTTCGAGTTCAACACCATCGGCGTCGCGACGGCATCGCCATGGGCCACGCCGGCATGAAGTACTCGCTGGCCAGCCGCGAGCTCGATCGCCGACTGCGTCGAGACGATGGTCCGGGCCCACTGCTTCGACGGGATGATCTGCATCCCCAACTGCGACAAGATCGTGCCGGGCATGCTCGATGGCCGCCGTGCGGCTGAACATCCCGACGATCTTCGTCTGCGGCGGGCCGATGGAGGCCGGCAAGACGCCCGACGGCCGAGTGCGTCGATCTGATCAGCGTCTTCGAGGGCGTCGCCCAGCTCAAGACCGGCAAGATCACCGAGGCCGCAGCTCGACGAGCTCGAAGCGACGGGCTGCCCGACCTGCGGCGTCTGCTCCGGCATGTTCACGGCCAACTCCATGAACTGCCTGTGCGAGGCCCTCGGCATGGCCCTGCCCGGCAACGGCACGATCCTGGCCGTCGACCCGAAGCGGCAGGACCTGTACAAGGCCGGCCGGCAGGCAGATCGTGGAGCTGGTCAAGAAGGACCTCAAGCCGCGCGACATCATCAGCCGCAAGTCGATCGACAACGCCCTGATCCTCGACATGGCCATGGGCGGCTCGACCAACACCGTGCTGCACATGCTGGCCATGGCCAGCGAGGCGGGCGTCCAGTACGACCTCGACCGGCATCAACGCGATCGTCCGCGCAGTGCCCCAACATCTGCAAGGTCTCGCCGTCGACCAGCAAGGTACCACGTCGAGGACGTGGACGCGGCGGGCGGGATCAGTGCGATCCTCGGCGAGATCAGCAAGGTGCCGGGCCTGCTGAACCTCGACTGCCCCACCGTGACCGGCAAGACGCTCGGCGAGAACATCGCCGACGCCGCGATCAAGAACCCCGAGGTCATTCACCCGCTGGACGAACGCCTACTCCAAGACCGGCGGGCTGGCCGTCCTGTGCGGCAACCTCGCCCCGAAGGCGCCGTGGTCAAGAGCCGCCGGCGTCGCCCCGGAGATGCTCACGCACACCGGTCCGGCCGTCATCTTCGACAGCCAGGAAGAGGCCGGCGACGGCATCCTGGCCGGCAAGGTCAAGGCGGGCGACGTGGTCGTCATCCGCTACGAAGGCCCCAAGGGCGGCCCGGGCATGCAGGAGATGCTCAGCCCGACCAGCTACATCATGGGCGCGGGGCTGGGCGAAACGGTCGCCCTGATCACCGACGGCCGCTTCAGCGGCGGCACGCGCGGCGCCTGCATCGGCCATGTCAGCCCGGAGGCGGCGGTCGGCGGACCGATCGGCCTGCTCCAGCAACGGCGACATCATCGAGATCGACATTCCGAACAACCAGATCAACGTCAAGCTCACCGAGAAGGAACTGGCCGCAGCGCAAGAAGACCTGGAAGCCGCCCGAGCCGCGGTTCAAGACGGGCTGCCTGGCCAAGTACGCCGCGATGGCCACCAGCGCCGACACCGGCGGCGTGCTGAAGTGGTAGCGATATGCTGATCCGAGCGTCTGGAATGGGACGGCGGAATCCGGTACAATACTGGTGTTGTTGCAGCACAACGTGGTTGAGACTCGGACAATGATGGTACGCGCCGTGAATGACCGAATCGCGATTGACCCGAGCATCTGTCATGGTCAGGCCTGCGTGAAGGGCACGCGGATCCCGGTCGATCAGATCGTGCACATGCTTGCCAACGGAGACTCCATTGAGAGGCTCCTGCATGAATACCCGTCGCTGACGCGAGAAGATATTCAAGCCTGCCTCCAGTACGCCACCTCTGCGGACAACGAGGAGCAAATCAAGCAGTGTATCCGAGAGTTCGTGCAAAGGGTACGATCCCTCTATGATGACAGGCTCAAGCGCGTCGTCGTCTACGGCTCCTGTGCGCGAAACGAGGCAACGGCGGATTCCGATATTGACTTGGCCGTCGTACTTGCTGGTGAGGTTGTCCCGGGCAAAGAGATCGATCGGATGATTGATATCGTAACGGACCTCAATCTTGAGTATCGCGTACTCCTGTCTGTCTACCCCGTCTCGGAAGAGGACTACCTCCACAGGGAGAGCCCTCTCCTGATCAACATCCGCCGGGAGGGCATCCCTGCATGAACGAGATCGGCGAGATCGGGCGGTGGCTCAACGAATCGCAGGAGTGACGTGGTCGAGGTCCTGCGTCCAATCGCCACGGGATAGTGTGATCAACGAGACGTTTCGACAAGATGGTATGCGGCGGGGTTGCACTTTGAGTGCGCGGTGTGCGGGCGGTGCTGCGCGGGGCCGGGGGAGGGGTATATCTGGGTGACCCGGCCGGAGATCGAGTTGATCGCGGAGCACTTGGGCGTCACGGCGGAGGAGCTTCGGTGCCGATTCCTGTGCCGCGTGGGCCTGCGCACCACGATCGTCGAGCACAGCTTCACCAAGGACTGCATCTTCCTGCGGTCGGTCGGGGGCACGAGGCAGTGTGCGATTTATGCGGTTCGGCCGGCGCAGTGCCGCACTTGGCCGTTCTGGCCGGAGAACTTGTCCAGTCCCGAGGCCTGGAATCGGGCCGCGATGAGATGTCCCGGCGTCAATCGCGGCCGGCTTTACACCTGCGCAGAGATCGAGAGAATTCGCGAGAATAGACCATGGTGGGAAAGCCCGAAAGGCGCCGCCGGCTCCTCGAAGAGGTAGCGGCGCTATATGACTGGATCGAGGCGCAGGCGAAGCAGGACCGCGCCCGTGCCGGCCGATGCAAGGCGTGCGGCGCGTGCTGTGACTTCCCCGCCTACGATCACCGGCTCTTCGTCACGCCGCCCGAGCTGGCGTACCTGGCCGCGCAACTCGGCACGCAGAAGCTCAAGGCGATGACCACCGGCCGCTGCCCATACCAACAAGACACCGCCTGCACGGTCCACGGGCAGCGTTTCGCCGCATGCCGGATCTTCTGCTGCGACGGCAACCCTGATTTCCAGAGCGAATTGAGTGAGGAAGCCCTGCGAAGACTAAAGGTTCTATGCGAGGAGTTCGGAGTCCCCTACCGGTATCAGGATCTTGGGGCGGCACTGGCGGCGTTCAATTGCGATACTTGTCGATCGGCCGCGGAACCTTGTCCTGGGGGTCGCGCAGGTTGATGTACTTGGCGTCCTGGCGCTGAGCGAGCCGTAGTCCCGGTAGTAGGCGTAGAGCTTGGCGAGCTTCTGCTCGTCCGTGGCTTCCAGGTACTTGGTCCACTCCCCGATCTCGGCGCCCCAGATGATCTGGGTGTCGTCCTTGGAGCGAAGCACGATATGCGGCTCGCGGTTGTTCTTGCGCCCATTGAAATTGCGCACGTCGATGTGGGCGATGTGCTCCAGGAGCGGATTTCTCGGCGTCACCTCGGCATCCATCCGGTGCAGCAGCAAGGCCAGGGCGACCCCGGCGGCGACGTCCTGCTGATCGAATACCTGGCCGGGCAGGGGAACCCAATTCAGACTCACGCCCTTGAGCTCGACAATCGGCAGATGCGGCATCGGCATATAGTCCATCACGACGAGGTCCGTATCGACGTAGATCTTCGAGCGGTCCTCCGGGACCGCAATCAGGGCCACGGGCTTGCGCCACCGGGCCTTGACGCGGACGGCATTGTAGGTCACCTGGACATCGACGTTGTCGAGCCAGGCCATGGGCGCCAGGTTGCGCGCCAGGACCGCCGCCGTCTCCTCCGTCAGCGGGAACCGCGTGCCGCCGGCGACCTGAGCCACGCGCTCCCGCAGATCGCCCTTGACCCACTCCGGCACCCCGACGAGCACCAGCGGCCCCTCGGCGGCCGGGCTGATCGTCTTCACGTACGCCTCGGCGTAGCGCAGAAACGCGCCCGAGGCCGCCAGAAAGACGATCACGGCGATCACCTTCAGAATCGCCGTCCAATTCCAGTCCCGCAGCGTCGGCCGCTTGGCCCGCGCCTTCCACCAGGAGCGAATTCGCTCTGGCAAACTGATCTTCTGCGTTTTTCTCGCCACGTGAAGCCTCAACTCCAAGTGCACCCTTACCGATTCATGGCCGGCGGCTCATTTCCTCCGACCCTGATGCTGTGCCAACGTCGTGCGGACGATCCGCACGCACAACTCGCTCATCGAAAGGCCGACGCGAGCGGCCGCCTTCGGAAGCAGCGAGTGGCTCGTGAAGCCGGGGATCGTATTGACCTCCAGGGCATACGGCGTCCCGTCCCCGCTCAGGATGAAATCCACCCGGGCGAAGTCCCGGCAGCCCAGGGCATCGAAGCAGGCCAGCGCCGCACCTTGGATGCGGGCCTGCACCGCCCGGTCCTCGATCGTATCGAAGAGGTACTGTGTCCGATCGTCCACGTACTTGGCCTGGTAGTCATAGAACCCGGTCTTGCTGCGAATCTCGATGATGGGCAGCACTTGCCGACCGAGAACGCCGACCGTGAGCTCGCGGCCCGGGATGAACGACTCGACCATGCAATCGCCGAACTCGCCCAGGACTTGCTCGGCGGCGGCAACCGCCTCCGTGCGGCTATCGACCACCGACACGCCCACGCTGCTGCCCTGCCGGATCGGCTTGACGACGAATCGATCGCCAAGTCCCTTCAGCCGTGTTTCCAGCTCCGCGGGTTTCATGTCGCGGGTGAATTCCACGACCGCGGGCACGTCCACGCCGGCACGGGCAAACAGCCGTTTGCTCGCCATCTTGTCGAACGCCAGCCGGCTGGCCTCGGGACCGCTGCCGGTGTAGACCAAGCCGCGATCTTCGAAAATCCGCTGAAGCTGACCATCCTCGCCGAACTCGCCGTGCAGGGCCAGAAAGAAGACATCGATGTCCGTCCGGTCGAGAACCTGCATGTCGTCCGGCCGAATATCCGACGTGACCACATCGAGTCCGGCCTGTTGCATCGCCTCGGCGACGCAGCGGCCGCTCTCCAGGCTCACCTGCCGCTCGCGCCCCACCCCGCCCCGCAGCACCGCCACTTTTATCTGTTCGTCAGCGTGCGACTTACCGCACGTCCTGATCTGCCCGATTGCCATTTCGCCCATCTGCATTCTGTTCCAGCATTTCATAGGTCCTATCGGTCCCATAGGTCCTATTCGGTAATCCTATTGCCAAACTTCAATCTCGAGCTCCAGCTCGACGTCGAACTGCTCGCGGACCTTCTGCTTGATCGTGTCGATCAGTTGCATGACATCGCGGCTGGTGCAGCCGTCCTTGGCCACGATGAAGTTCGCATGCTTCTCACTGACCACCGCCCCGCCGACTTGCAGGCCCTTGAGGCCCGCCCGGTCGATCAGGGCCCCGGCGGCGCCTCCCGGCGGGTTCTTGAACACGCAGCCGCAGTTCCTCGTGTTCAGGGGCTGGCTGTTCTTCTTGTAGATCCAGCTTTCCTTGACCGTGCGCATGATCCGCTCCGGATCGGCCTCCGCCAGCCGAAGCTGGGCGTTCAGAATGAACTTGGCCCGGATATTCGCGGAACGATAATCGAAGATCAGCTCGGGCTTCTTCTTCTCGTGGACCTTGCCGTGGATGTCCATCAGGGTCACGGCCTCGACTGCCGCGCCGATGTCGCCGAAGCGGCCGCCGGCGTTCATCCGGACCGCCCCGCCGACAGAGCCCGGAATTCCGGTCAGACTCTCGACGCCGGAAAGCCCCTTCTCGACGCAGTCCAGGACGAGCTTGCTGAGCTCGGCCCCCGCCCAGGCGGTGACTTTGGGGCCCTCGAACTGGGTCCGGCCGAACTCCTCGCCCTGCAGCTTGATCACCGCGCCGCGCACGCCGTCATCGCTGACCAGCAGATTCGACCCGAAACCCAGGACGTGAATCCGGATGTGGTTCTCGTTGCACCGCCGGACGATTTCCTTGAGTTCGCGGACGCTCCGCGGCCGGATGAAATAATCCGCCGGCCCACCCAGCCGATACCAGGTGTGCGGCGCCAGCGGATGGTCCAGCTCAACGATCTCTTCGAAGCCGCTGAATATACTCATCCGCTACCTTCCACACATCTCCGGCGCCCATCGTGATGACGACGTCGCCGGCACGCACGTTTTGCTCCAGGCAATCGCAGACGGCGCCGAAGCTGGCGATGTATTCGGCATCAGTTCCCCGCCCGCGAATCTTGTCGGTGAGAATCTTGGCGTTGACGGCATTGCGGCTGGCTTCCGTGTCCCGTGCGAAGAAGATCTCCGGGATCAGGACCTTGTCGGCATCCGCGAAACTGGCCGCGAACTCCTCCAGAAGCGACTGCGTCCGGCTGTACTGATGGGCCTGGAAGACGCACCAGAGCCGCTGCGGCCGATAGCGCTCGCGGACCGCCCGGAGGCTGGCCTTGATTTTCGTCGGATGGTGGGCGTAATCGTCGATCACCGTAATACCGCCAAACTGCCCTTTGAGCATCAGCCGGCGGTCCATGCCCTGGAAGCCATCGAGCGCTTCGAGCACCCGTTGGGGCTCGACGCCGATGCTGACCGCGATCGCGATCACGGCCAGGGCATTGTGGACATTATGCAGACCCGGCAGAGAAATGCGGGTCGCGCCCAGCTTTTGCCCTTGCTGGAACACATCGAAGTGATAGTAGCCGGCCGTTTCGTGGATGCTCTGGGCGTAGAAATCGCATCCCGAATCGAGACCGAAGGTCACGATGGATCGATGACTGTCCCCGTTGCCCAAGTCCGCCATCCGGCGGAGGACCCTGGCCACGTTCGGATCCGTTCCATCGGCCACGATCAGGCCGTCCGACTGGGTCCCGCAGGCGAATTGGTAGAACGATTCGACGATGTCGTCCTCGTCCTTGTAGCAATCGAGATGGTCCCGTTCGATGTTCAGGATGCAGGCGACCCGGGGCTTGAGGTTCTGGAAGCTGCGGTCGTACTCGCACGCCTCAGCGACGAACCACTCGCTGTCGCCGCTGCCGGAGGAGCCGCCCAGTTGCGGGCTGTCGGCGCCGACGACGAAGTTCACGTCCAGGCCGGCCTGCTTGAGGCAGTAGACCAGCCAGCCGGTGGTGGTGCTCTTGCCGTGGGTGCCGCTGACGGCGATGCCCTCGAAGGAATTCATCAGCTCGCCGAGGAACTGGGCGTACTTGTAGACATGACAGCCGCGCTGGCGGGCCAATTGCAGTTCCGGGTTGCTCTCGCGGATCGCCGCCGAAATCACCACGGTGTCCGTGGCGGGGCTCAGGTTCTCGGCGCTATGGCCGACGTGAATGTCGGCGCCCAGGCACTTCAAGCGTGCGGTGACCGCCCCGGCCGTCTGGTCGGAACCGGTCACGAGCGCCTTCTTCTCGAGCAAAAACCGGGCCAGTCCGCTCATGCCGACGCCTCCGGCCCCAATGAAGTGGTACCGTGCGCCTGCGATGCTGGGTCGATTCATAGTCTCCACAACCTCATATCGATGGGCCGCTTTGACTATTGTTGAATGGTCAGGTTCCCACGCGGGAAGCTTCGCGATCGGGGCGGCTTCCCAAGTGCCATTCTCGGCCCCTGGGAGCCCGGTCCCGTCCCTGATAACGGTGCGGCTCATTGCATCCTTTCATCCAACAGGGTTCCCGGGGGCGGTACGCCGCGGCCGGGACTCCAGGCCCGTCCATAGTTAGAACATCGGCACAGTGTAGCACAAACCCACAATCAAAAAAAGGCCAAATCACGTTCTTTGCTGGAAGCCGGTGCCCCGCGCCGCCGGAGGTGTCGGCGTCACGGCGGCGGTTATCCCCACCGGCGGCTCCGTCCTGAAATACCTGTGGACCCGCAGAAAAAAAGGTCACAAAGGCGTGCTTTTGCACTGGATTTCTGCCGCACGAGCGAGTATAATCCTGTGTGGTTGCACTGCTGCGGGAGTCCCGCAGCGCGTGTGGAGCGTTTTTGCAGCGAGGCTATGCTTGAGCTCCTGCGTCCCCCTCAACGCAGACGGCAGTTGACACCTGCAAAGAGGCCCCGGGAGATCTAGTGTTCGCATCATGAAGGGAAGGGAGATGAGTATGTCAAGGTCACACCAGAGTCACCGTCTGCGCGCGTCCAGAACCCTCATGCCGGCCGGGGCGACGCTGATTCTTCTGCTGCTGGCGTCGTTCACACTCGGCGCAGAACAGGCCGGGACACCAACGCCGCCACCCGTGCCGGAGGTGTCGCCCATCATCAGCGCGAGCTACCCCACGGACTTGGATGGCAACCGCATCGACGACGCCCTGGAGGCCGGCACAGGGGCCCAAGGCGAGATCTCCATCGCCGCAGAGGAGATGATCGGGGTGGAGCTGATCTTCAACGAGCCCATCACCCAGCGCCAGATCGATGAATTCCTCCGGCTGGGCGGCCAGATCACGTACATTTACGAGGTCCTATCCTATGGCTGGAACGGCTCCATCTCACGCCAGAACATCGGCTTGTTGCCTTCCGCCATGGGGCCTGCGCTCGTCCAAGTGGAGGCGATTCAACGGATTCAGTACTGCATGGACACGGCCACGCAGGTCGGGCGCGTCCGCCCCATCTGGAAAGCAGGATTCGCGGGTCTGGCGGACGGCTTGCACGGCGATTCCAAGACCACCATTGGTTTCTTGGGCGGCGGTGTCGATGCCACCCACGCGGATCTGCAGGGGCGGAACGTCTATTGGATGGAACGTCACAGGGGATAGCGAGCCAACTCCCGTCGATTACGACGGCCACGACACCCTCGTGGCGGCCATCGCCGTTGGAACGGGGGGAGCGGGCGGCGCCGACGACCGCGAGCTGCGTTTCACCTACACCTACGCCAATGCTTTCGCCCCGACCTATGGCCACCTGACGGACCCCATTACCCTGCCGGCGCGCCAGATCACGATGAAGTCCTCCGCCTGGTGGAGCCCCGGTCAGACCTGTGTCCTGGACCAATACCGCTGGACGCGCGGAACGGATGGCGCCACCAGCGCCAGGTCGGTGGGGAGCTACATCCGGTCCAAGTCACCGGCGGTCATGACGACCACGTTCCAGGCCTCCACCACCGACGTTTACGCCACGGCGCTTCTGGATTACGACACCAAGAAGCCCGTGGAGAATGTCACGATCGTAACGTCGATCACGCCCTATCCGGGGGTCGGGGACGGTCTCAACAAATTCAGCGGCGTGGCGCCGGGCTGCAAGTGGGCGGCCGTCAAGGTGTTCGGCAGAGATGACAGCAGTGCCAGTTCCAGCGACATGACAAAGGGACTGGACGAACTCGCCAAGAAGAGCACGGAAAAGAACATCAAGATCGTCAACATCAGTGTTGGCTATAATCTTCTGGGGATCCCCGGCGAGAGCACGTCGCTGCGCGACAAGGTCAACACGATGGTGAACAATGGCGTGATCGTCGTGGTCGCGGCCGGCAACGGCGCCAATGACGGTTTCGAGGTGTTCCGGAAGATGGCCGATCCGGCGCGCGCCGCGCTGGCGATCACGGTCGGCGCCTCGAACGACGAGAACGTCTTGACCGAGTACTCGACGTACGGGTTCACCATGCCCCGCTCGAATATCGGCGAGGACTTCAAACCGGACCTGATCGCCCCGGGCGGCTCTTTCCTCTACACTGCCCTGATGTCCGCCGACAGCAGCTCGTCGGATGGCATGGACGTGGACAAAGAGCCCGATGACTACGCCAGCGGGGTGGGCACATCCTTTTCGGCCCCCTTCGTGTCGGGCAGTGCCGCCCTGGTCATCAACGCCATGGAGGCAAAAGGAATCAAATGGAAATTCGGTTCCAAGGACCAGCCGCTGTATGTCAAGATGCTCCTGTGCGCGACCGCCAGCGAAACCAACGCCAACCGCGAGAGCAAAGAGTTCAATCCGACGCTGGACCGCACGGCGGCCGGCCCGGAAGGATTCCCGGTGGGCAAGGACCGGCACGAGGGCTATGGCCTCATCAACCCGGATGCCGCCGTCGAGGCGATCTGCCAGACCTACGCCGGGGGCTCGACCGTGACGGATACCTTGGGCGGGAATGCCTACGCGAAACGGGTTTGGGCCAGAACCATCCAGCTCAAGGCCGGCTCCGATATCGACGTTCTCCTCGATAATCCCGCCGGCGCCGATTTTGACCTCTACCTGTACAGCACGGTCCCCAGCGACACCGGCGCCCCTGTGATTCTGGCCTCCAGCACGGCCGTGGACAAAGGGGCGGATGAGTCCATCCACTACGCGCCGACCGCGAATGTGGCAGCGCTGCTCGTGGTCAAGCGGGTCTCGGGAACAGGAGCTTTCACCCTGAGTTCGACCCAGGCGGGCCCGCCCACTGCGGTGGATGCGCAGGTGAGTTGCGCGTACAACGCCTCCACCACGATCACGCTGAAGGCCACGGACGACGGCAAGCCCATTCCGCCCGGGGCCATCAGCTACACGATTCTGTCAAAGCCGGCGCACGGAAGCCTGGAGCTGCCTGCCGGCACGGCGATCACCACCGTCCCGACGAAACTGCCTGCCGACAAGGTCGTCTACAAGCCGACGGCGAACTACCTGGGACAGGACACCTTCACGTTTTCCGCCGATGACGGCGGGACCGCCCCCTTTGGTGGAAACTCGAATACGGCCACGGTGAAAATCACCGTGGTGAAGGAGATCACTGTCGAGCTCCAGGTCAACAGCAGCACGGATGATGTCTCTTGCTTGCAGGGGAGCACAAATCAATCACTGACGAACAAGTCGTTGGGCATTGGTTTTCACCTTGTCGGGATGAGATTCAGTGGCGTCACGATCCCCCCTGGGTCCACGATCAATCGGGCATCGCTGAAGATTTGCGCATCCTTATGGCCTGGAAGCGGAGGTGGACGGCCTCATCAAAGGGGAAGCCATCGACGATGCGGCGACCTTTGGCACCAACAGCCGGGTGATCGCGCAATTGACCACCACGACGGCCTCGACCGCCTGGAAATGGGCCCAGGACCAGCCTTGGTCGGCGAACGAGTGGTATGAGAGCCCCGATATCAGCACGGTTGTTCGGGAAATCGTGAATCGACCCGGATGGGCCTCCAACAACTCCCTCGTGATTCTTTATACGATCAATCAGCGCACCGATGACCGGATGTTCTGGTCGTTCGACGGGGATCCCGCGAAGGCCGCCAAGCTGGTGATCACTTACCAGCCGAAATAGCCGGACCTCATGGACAATCCGGGCAGCCTCGGGCGACGCCGTGTACCACGGTCGCCCGAGGCTGCCTTGCCGCTGCGACTCTGACCCCGACGGGCGGCTCTGATGCTGTCGCGAAATCCCGATCTCACGGCCAGCCGCATTCGCACGATTCTGCGACCGACCTGCCGGAAGATCGGAGACGAGCCTTACCCCGTCGGCCGCAACGACTGCTATGGCTATGGCCGGATCGACGCCCAAGCGGCCGTCACCGCCGCAGGCACCGGCAAGCAGGCGGAGAGCCTCTAACACGATGAGGGTCTGCCGGAAGGCTGCTGCTGCCTCCTGTCATTCCCGCGAAGGCGGGAATCCATCAGCGCTGCGGTTGTTCCTGGACCCCCGCCCCCGATCAGTCGGGCGGCCGCGACAGAGGGGTGCACTGGCTTTCATTCTGTTATACGGATTCGGACTGATTCGCGCGCCCCGGTTGTCATCCTGAGCTTAGCGAAGGATCTGGGTTGCGAGCGAGAGAAACCTCACGTGCGATGGCCAGATCCTGCGGCTTCGCCTCAGGATGACAGCGGCTGTAGGCCGCATGGATTTCTTTGCATCCGTACCAGAGGCTCTCGGGCGTGCAACGCGGCAAGCTATCCGCCCGGGTCATGGCAGGTGGGAAAGGTGGCAGCGGCCCTCTGTAGCTCGAGAACAGGTCCGGGCAAAATGCGCAAAAAAATAAGCCCCTGAGCAAACGGAGGGAGAGGAAGCGAGACTACCCAGGGGCTTGAAGACTTATTTACTTTCTCCACTTGTATATTACTAAACGGCGTCAACACTGTCAAGCGCCCTCCGCAGATTTTTTTTGCAGCCTTCGCACGCCGGCCTCGTCCCCGGCAAGCCATCACCCCCTGGCCCCCTTGGGGATCTGTACCAAGGGATCGCTGGCATCAAAATGGAGAAACTCCGGGCCGCCGGCCCCGTCAATTCAGGAAAATGTGTTGAATTCTCCCGGCTCGGGCATTACCATTCCCTTGACTTGAGTCACCATGACATGGGCCCAGACGGCCCCTCGAGAGCTTCCTGACCCAGGGACCTCCGAGCGCTCCGCGTCGAGCGACAAGGTTGGTAGCTATGGCTGAGCCGGTCCAAACGAGCAACAGCCCGGACAAGAACGTCGGGAAAGGGCCCCCAAACGCTCAACAGCGCGTGTGGGAAGGGCCCGGGGCCCCCAACGCAGAATTCCGCGTTGGGGAAGGGCTCCCACCGGCGAAAGAGAGCCGGCGGGGACCCGAACCCCAAGCGGTCGACGACTACGTCCGCCGACTCAGCGAAGAGCACAAGATGCTCGTCGCCCTGAAGGCCCAGTTGTATGGCGGCTCCTGGGAGCCCATGCTCGACGATTTGCGCCATCGCCTGGCCGGCAAGCCGTATATCTTCAAGCTGGTGCACCGTATCCAGGACGATATCGAGCGCATCGAAGAGATGCAGAAGTTCGAGGCCGAACACAAGATCAATCTGGCCGAATACGTGGATGGTTGATTCCTGAGTTTGTGAGGAGTTGCGATATGCGAAGGGTGCTGCGAAATGGGGCGGCGGCGTTTCTGGTTATCGGGATGGCGGGATGGGGCGTCTCGGGTTGCGGATCGAGCCAGGCGACCCGGTCGTCCGCCGCGAAGGAATCGTCCACGGGGGTGTCGCCCAATCCGGCGCCGCCCGGCTCCGGCTCCATGCTCTCTCCCAGCCTGCTCGACCATGCCCATCTCAGATCTGTCTGGGAGCAGACGTTGCCTCTGAAGAAGGGAGAGAAGTTCGTCGTCATCACGCTGCTGGGCGACCGGCTGTACCTGCGTTCCGACCAGAACTACCTGTGGTCGCTGGACCGCGCCAAGGGGGAGGTGGTCTTCAGCCGCTCCATCGCGCCGCCGGGCATCCCGGTGCTGGGCCTGACCCCTTACGAGAACAGCCTGATCTCGGTGATCGGCAATAAGCTCGTGGAGCTCGACCTCGGCAGCGGCAAGGAGCAGCGGGTCAGCGACTTGGAGTTGAGTATCGTGGCCCCGCCGGTCCGCAACGGTGAGTTCTTCTACATTGGCGCGGCGGATCGCCGCCTGCACGTGGTTCGCGTCAAGGACCTGGTGCGAATCTTCCCGGTGACAGCCGACGACGATTCTCTGGTTACAACGGTCGTGGCGGACGACAGCGGAGTCGCCTTCGGGACCGATGCGGGCGATCTGGTGGGCATGATGCCGGATGCGCCGAAGAAGCTGTGGGCGTTCAAAGCCCCCCGGGCCGTGGCCGGGCCGGTGATCCGCGACGGCAACTCGTTCTATTTCGCGAGCAAGGACACCAATGTGTACCGAGTCGACGTGGCGGACGACGGCAGCGCGGGCCTGACGTGGAAGTACCAGACCGAGGCCGTCCTGGATCGGCCGCCCGAAGTGACAAAGGATTTCGTGTATCAGTATGCCATCGGGCGGGGCCTGACGGCCATCGCCAGGCAGACCGGCAAGGCGGCCTGGTCGCTGCCGGAAGGCGTCGATCTGCTGGCGGAGGCCGGCACGCGGGCCTACGTCATCACCAGGAATCATACGTTGGCCGTCATGGACAACGCGGCGGGCAAGAAGCTGTTCGCGGTGAACTTCGCCCCGGTGACCGATCACGCGACCAATACAATGGACGCCCGGATCTATCTCACAGACGACACCGGCCGGGTCACCTGTCTGGAGCCAATGCCGTAAGGACCCCAGGAGTGAGGACAGCGTGTCCGCAAGTCACGATTTACGATTTGCTATTTGCGGTTGAAGCCTTACAGATCGACAGCCTTCCATTGTCGATGGCAGGCTCCCAATCATAAATCGCAAATCATAAATCATAAATTCAAGGGGAGTAGCCAGAGATGGATATCACAATCAAGACCGCTCTGATCAGTGTCTCCGACAAGAGAGGGGTTACCGATTTCGCCAAGGCCCTCGCGCAGATGGGCGTCAAGATCATCAGTACGGGCGGCACCGCCAGGAATCTCACGGAAGCGGGTGTGCCGGTTACGAGCATCGACGCGGTCACAGGCTTTCCCGAGATGATGGACGGCCGGGTCAAGACCCTGCACCCGAGAATCCACGGTGGCCTGCTGGCCCTGCGCGACAAGCCCGAGCACGTCGAAGCCATGCGGCAGCACGGCATCTCACCCATCGATCTGGTTTGCGTCAATCTGTATCCCTTCGAGCAGACCGTGGCCAAGCCGAACTGCACGCTCGAAGAGGCGATTGAGAATATCGATATCGGCGGTCCCAGCATGATCCGCTCGGCCGCCAAGAACCACAAGTTCGTCACCGTGGTGACCCATCCGGACCAGTATCCGCGGGTCATCGAGCAGATGCGCGGCAATAGCGGCGCCGTCACGAGCCGGCTGCGCGAGGAGTTGGCCCGCACGGCATTCGGCCTGACGGCCGGTTACGATGCCGCTATTGCGAAGTACCTCAACGGCCAGGCCGGCATCGAGTTCCCGGACCGGGTCGCCCTCGCCCTGACCAAAGAGGCCGCCCTCCGCTATGGAGAGAACCCCCACCAGACGGCGGCCCTGTACCGGCTGCCGGGCAGCAGCGAGCCATCCGTCGTGCAGCGGCAAGCTTCTGGCGGGCGATACGGAGATCAGCTTCAACAACCTGCTCGACGCCAACGCGGCGTTCGAGCTGGTCAAGGAGTTCGACGAACCGGCCGCCGTGGTCGTCAAACACCTCAATCCGTGTGGCTGCGCCATCGACGAGGACATCAACGTCGCCTACCGCAAAGCGTATGAAGGCGATGTCGTCAGCGCGTTCGGCGGGATTATCGCTGCGAACCGGCCCGTGGACGGCGTCCTCGCCCGGACGATCATGGAATCGTACAGCCGCTTCGGCAAGGCCCTCGGCGCCGAGGGCTTCTTTGCCGAGGTCATCGTCGGCGCCCAAATTCGACGAGGAGGCCGTCCAGACCATCCGGACTCTTAAGACGTGGGGCGGCCGCGTCCGCCTGATCGAGACCGGTCCGCTCGACCGGGCCAGGATCGACGTCAACGAGTACGATGTGCGCCATATCGTCGGCGGCCTGCTGCTGCAAAAGCGAGACCTTATCGGCTGGGAGCCCAATGTTCTGACCTTCCCGACCAAGGCCCGGCCGACGCCGGAGCAGCTTGCGGACCTGCGCATCGCCTGGCTGGTCGCCAAGCACGCCAAGAGCAACACGATCGTGCTGGCCAAGAACAAGAAGATTCTCGGCATCGGGGTCGGCCAGATGAACCGCGTCGAGTCCGGCCAGATCGCGATCCGGCACGCAGGCGATGAGGCGAAAGGCTCGGCTATGGCTTCCGACGCCTTCTTCCCCTTCGCCGACAACGTGGAGCAGGCTGCGGCGGCCGGTGTCGCCGCCATCGTCCAGCCCGGCGGCTCCAAGAAAGATGAGGACGTGATTGCCGCCGCCGACAAGCACGGCATTGCGATCGTCTTCACCGGCAAGCGCCACTTCCTGCACTGATCGGGACGGCCAAGCGGTGCAGGTCTCCCGCCTGCGCGAGGACAGGTCCCATTCGTCTTATAGGTCCCCTAGGTCCTATTGCCTCTTCTTCTGTGCGCCCTCAGCAAAAGCCTATATATAGTCCCGCAAAAGGCTCACAGACCCGGTTGCCGCGTGACCGTATGGTCAAGCAATGCAGCATGGAATGTTTATGGTCTGTGCCAGAAGATTGGGGGATTGAAACATGGCGACGATGAAGGCAACGGTGGAATACGAGGTTCCTTTGGACGAGAACGCCCTCGCAGGGCTCAAGACCTCGATGAGCGGGGAGCTCATCGGGCCGGAAGATGAGGGGTACGAGCAGTTCCGACAGGTCTACAACGCCATGATCGACAGGTACCCGCGCCTGATCGCCCGCTGCGCGGATGTCGCCGACGTGATGGCCGTGGTGAACTTCGCCCGCGACAACGGCCTGGTGCTGGCCGTGCGGGGCGGCGGCCACAACGGGGCAGGTCTGGGGGTGTGCGACGACGGCGTGGTGCTGGATTTGTCCCTGATGAACGGGATCCGCGTCGATCCGGACGCCCGCACCATCCGCGCCGAAGGCGGCTGCACTCTGCGTGAGGTCAGCCACGCCGGTAGTCCTTTCGGCTTGGCGATACCGGTCGGAGCCCTGTCAACAACGGGGATCGGCGGTCTGACGCTGGGGGGAGGACACGGGTATTTGACCCGCAAGTATGGCCTGACGATCGACAACTTGCTGGAGGCGGATGTCGTCCTGGCGGACGGCCGGCTCGTCACCGCTTCGACCCGGCAGAACGAGGACCTCTTCTGGGCCATCCGCGGGGGCGGCGGCAACTTCGGTGTCGTCACGAGTTTCCTGTTCCAGGCCCGGCCAGTGGGCGAAGTGGTCGCCGGCCTGATGCTCTGGGACTTCGAGCAGGCGGCCGAGATCATGCGGTGGTACGATCAATTCCTGCCGGCGGCCTCCGAGGACCTATACGGCTTCCTCGCCATCATGAACGTCCCGCCGATACCGCTGTTCCCCGTCCACCTGCACAAGAGGACCGTGTGCGCTGTAATCTGGTGCCATCTCGGGTCGCGCCGGCAGGCGGAGAAAGACCTGGATGCCGTGCGGGAGTCCCATCCACCGGCGTTCGAGCAGGTCGGCCCCATGCCCATCACCGCCCTGCTGAGCATGTTCGACGCCCTTATGCCACCGGGATTGCAGTGGTATTGGAAAGGAGATTTCTTCACGGAGTTGAGCGAGGCCGCCATTGAGCAGCACGTCAAGTATGGCTCTCAATTGCCGACGCTGCCGTCCCTCATGCACCTGTACCCCATTGACGGCCAGGTGAACCGAATTCCGCGTGACGCGACCGCCTTCAGCTTCCGCGAGGCGAGGTACTCGATGGTGATCGCCGGCGTCGACCCCGACCCGGCCAACAATGAAAAGATGATCGAGTGGGCCAGAGAGTACTGGAATGCCCTGCATCCCTATTCCGCCGGTGGGGCCTATGTCAACTTCATGATGGACGAGGGCCCCGATCGCGTCCAAGCAACATACCGGGGCAATTACGACCGCCTGGCGGCCATCAAGGCGAAATATGACCCGGCCAACCTGTTCCGGGTGAACTGGAACATCAATGGGCAAGGCGCAGCGCGGGCCACCCGACCCGCCGGCAAGGAGACTTCGCATCATGGCAAGGTTTCTTATTGAGGTTCCGCACGAAGCCAAGAGGCAGGAATGCGCTCTTGCCGTCAAAATCCTGCTCAGCAGCGGTTCCCACTTCGTGACGCATGCGGATTTCGGGTGCCTCGACGGCGAGCACAAGGCGTGGGTCATCATCGAGGCAGACACCAAGGAAGAGGCCCGGTTCGTCGTTCCTTCGATCTTTCGGCCTCGGGCCAAGATCACCCAGTTGAACAAGTTCTCGTTGGCCGAGATGGAGGAGATCCTGGCGCATCATCAGGAGGAGCCAAGCGAAGTGGCCACATGACGAACATTCGCCCAACGCAAAGCCCGCCGACGGAGTTATGGAACGGCGGGCCGCGGGAGGCACGACGATGCAGGCGTTGAAGGTTCAGACCATCACGGAAGGACAGGTCGTTCTTGATGCGGACGCGGTGGACAAGTTCGCGCGCGTCTTTCGCGGCGAGTTGATCCAGCCGGAGGATCCGGACTACGAGCAGGCCCGGCGGGTCTGGAACGGGTTGATCGACAAGCATCCGGCCTTGATCGCGAGGTGCACCAGTGCCGCCGATGTAATCGCGGCGGTAAGCTTCGCGCGCCGACACGAATTGCTCCTGTCCGTTCGCTGCGGTGGTCACAACGTCGCCGGCCAGGCGGTCTGCAACGATGGGCTCGTCATCGACCTGTCGCCGATGCGGCGGGTTCTGGTGGATCCGGTCCGCCGGACCGTGCAGGTGCAGGGTGGCGCGACGCTGGGGGATATCGACCGCCAGACCCAGAAGTTCGGCCTGGCCGTCCCGATCGGGGTGGTCTCGGCCACCGGCATCGGCGGATTGACGCTCCACGGCGGCATCGGCTGGCTGATGCGCAAGTACGGCCTGACCATCGACAATCTGCTCTCGGTGGAGATCGTCACCGCCGACGGGCAGTTACGCCACGCCAGTGAGACGGAACACGCCGATCTGTTCTGGGCCATCCGCGGCGGCGGGGGCAATTTCGGGATCGTCACGTCATTCGAGTTTCGCGCCCACCCCGTCGGGCCGCAGGTCTGGTTTCTTTTGACCATCTATCCCATCTCCCAGGCCAAGCAAGTTCTGCAATTCACGAGAGATTTCGTGGCCGAGGCGCCGGAGGACCTGAGCCTGCTGGCGACGCTTTGGAACGCCCCCAACGAGGAGCCGGTCCCCAAGGAGTATCGCCAGACGCCGGCGATTATCGTGGCCGGCTGCTACAGTGGGTCGCCGGAAACCGCCGAGCAAGTCATCCAGCCCCTGCGCGAGATTACAACTCCCATTGCCGACCTCAGCCGTCCCATGCCGTTCGAGAGCGTCCAGACGTTCCTCGACGCGGACTACCCGGATGGCGGATTATACTACTGGAAATCGGCCTACCTGCGCGAGCTGGATGAGCCGGCCCTCGATGTGTTGATCGGGCACGCCGCCGCGCGGCCGTCGCCGCTGAGTTCCTTGGACATCTTCTTCTTGAATGGCGCCGTCAATCGGGTTCCCGCCGACAAGACCGCGTTTGCCCGTCGCGATATGCCATACCTGGTCGGCATCGAAGCCAACTGGATGGACCCCGCGCAATCCGACGCCAACCTTGCCTGGGCGCGAAATGCCTTCGAAGATATGCAGCAGTTCGCCCACGGCAGCTACCTGAATTTCCCGGGCTTCATGGAAGACGCCGACAAACTTCTCCAGGGCGCTTACGAAACCAATTACGAGCGTCTATTGGCCATCAAGACGAAGTATGATCCGGATAACCTGTTCCACGGCGCGTTGAACATTGTGCCAACGCCGTGATGCGGGCCGATTGCGCCGAGTTCACGTCGAGCTTGCCGCTGCAAGCGAAACCCTTGTGGATCGGACTTCCGTCGGCTGCCGGAGGCTCTGGAGCACGACGCAATAGCGCTCGGTCGCTTCGATGAGCCTGTCGAGCTTCTCGTCCGGCGCATCGGAGTCGAGCTCGAACCGCAGACGAATCTCGCGAAAGCCGACCGGCACGTCCTTGGAAATCGCCAGGGTGCCCCGCACATCGAGGTCGCCTTCCGCGACGATCCGCGCCTC
>CAVOUO010000008.1:0-19535 GCA_963699595.1 uncultured Planctomycetota bacterium | reverse complement strand
CCGTGCGATCCTTCTCCGTCATCCCCGCCAAGAGGCTAAGGTCGTCCTTTTCTATTGCCTTTTCGCGACAGCGTGTCTGGAACTCGCATTCGCCACAATGACGATTGAGCATGAGGTCAGGCACCGAAAAATTCGATAGCAGGACCCGTACCTTCTCGACGTACCTCCGAACCTCATTTGCCAAAACCGAGATTTTCACCGTGAGCGAGGCGTGGCCATCACCGTGGATGATCTTACCAAGCCTCACCTCGCGTCCGAACACTTCCGTGAACACCATAGCATCAAACGCCAGCACTAGTCTGTCATCCTTGGTGATCTTGTTGGTGAACACGAAGCGAATGGGGATGAACTGGGCAGGCTTGCGTCGGCCTCCGGCGGGCACGCGCTCCACCGCATGCAGACGGGACTCCAGACCCTGCGTATGCGCCAACAGGTCTACGGCGAGACGCCATCTGGCTGATTTCAGATTCTCCGGGCCGGCGCGCGCCAATGACACGCTCACTCTGGGGAACGCCTTCTAGCAAGCGTCTGATACCTTCGCCTTGATAGATCTCGTTCTGACTCTGCACCCAGGCCGCATAGCTGTTTCCTTCGCCGGGCTCACCCTGCGACCGGAGCCAGCACTTCGTAGGACACTTGAGATGGGCTTCGAAAAGACAAGCAGTGATCGTCATGTGTGGAACCTCCTCTGTTTTCGCCTGTGGCCGGCCCAAACGGGGTCACGGCCGCAGGCAGGTTCATTGAAGAGTCATCCCAGACAACATTCGCTCCAGTAATTCGGATTGTAGGCCCAGCCAGTCTGGAAAACAAGCAGGAACTTGCAGGGACGAAGGTCAGACCTGCCAAAAGTCCCTACTGCTCAGCGTGGATTCACGAGAGGCATTGTAGATTGGCATCCAGCGCGGTTCATCGGTTCCCGCTGTTGCCTGGGCCGTGGTGGCACGGTAGAATCTCGGCCATGAAGAGATTGTACTGGACGCAGCCGGACGTGTGTCGAGACCGAGGTGGAGGTGGTGACGGTCGGGCCGAACAAGGTCACGATCGACCCCATCCTCTTTCATCCTGATGAGGGCGGGCAGCCGGCAGACACCGGCAGCGTCGGCGAGGCCGCAGTCCGTGATGTTCATGTCGTTGATGGCAAGGTTGTTCACACGCTGGATCGGCCGCTCGCAGATGGAAGGTACGTGGCACGCCTGGATAAGGAGCGCAGGACTCTATACGGCGACGCAGCATACGGCGCAGCACATCCTGTCGGGAATCGCCGCCGCGCAATTCGGCTTGGAGACGGTGGGCGTACACATCGGTCTGGAAAGCTGCACGGTGGACTTCGACAAGAAGGTCGAATGGGAGGTGGCGGAGCAGATCGAGCGGCGGGCCCTGGACGTGGTCACTCTGGATATTCCTGTCGAGACGACGTTCAATGACCAGGATGCACAAGCGCGGAGCCGGCTCGGGCAGATGGAAGCGGACGTGATCCGGGTGGTACGAATCGGCGACTTCGATAAGTCCGCCTGCTGCGGCGCCCACGTCGCATCCACCGGCCGGATCGGCGTCATTCGCATTTTTGACCTGGAAGCGAAGAAGCAGGGAACGCGCGCATCGTTCCTCGCCGGGGCGAAGGCCCTGGAACGATCCCAAGCCGAGACAGCCATTTTGCGGGAGCTGCGCAGGCTCGCCGGCTGTGCGACCACCGATTTACCCGCAACCTTCCAAAAGGGCCTGGAGCGATCCAAAGAGCTCGGCAAAGAGGTGGAACGAATCTGGTCGCTGCGACTGGGCGACCTCGTGAAGTCCGCCGAAGCGGTCACCGTAGGATCGTCGCCGGTCGGCGTTTATGTCGGCGAGTTGCCGAGGGAGCTTGCCGCCGTCCTGGCCGGCATGATCGCGGAGGCGACCAGCGGCGCTGGCGTGGTCGTCAGCGACACGAATATCGCGATCAGCTCCCGGACGCTCGACGCCGGCGGTCTGCTCAAGAAGATTCAGAGTCGCTGCCGGCGGCAAAGGCGGCGGGTCGCCCAAGTCGGCCAACGGCAGACTCAACCGTCCTGTGACGCTGAACGAGCTCGGGGATATCCTGGGGAGAGAATAACGGCCGGCGGAGATGGAGGTAATGATGCATCACGTGGGGCTTCGTGGTTTCGTGACCATTTGCCTACTGGGTGTTCTCGGCAGCCTTCCTTCCGGGGCCATGAGCGAGTCGCCCTCCGGCGAAGGACGCACGTACCCCGGTAAGACCTGGGAGACCAGAACACCGGCGCAGGTCGGTCTGAATTCGGAGAAGGTCGATGCGATTGCCCTGGCCCTCGGAGGCCGTGGTTGCCTCGTGCGGCATGGGTACGTCATCCGGACCTGGGGGGACCAGGCCCAAAGAAGCGACTGGATGTCATCGAGCAAGCCGCTGCTCAGCACGCTCCTGTTCTTCGCCATCCAGGAGGGCAAGGTCCCGAGTGTGAATGCCAAGGTCAAATCCTACGGCTGGGACCTGGGCGGCAAAGATGAGGCCGTGACCTTCCACCACCTCGCCAATATGATTAGCGGTTATGCCCGCCCGGAGGAGCCGGGCGCCGCCTGGGCATACAATGACTACGCGATCAACCTCTACCGTCTCACTCTTTTTGACCGAGTCTTCCGGCAGGAGCCGGCGGATGTGGTGAACGCGTCCCATCGGCTGGGGAGCCTACAATTCGAGGACGGCTTGTCCTTCAACGATAAGGCCCGCCTGATCGCTTCGACCCGCGACTTTGCCCGGCTGTGCTGGTTCTGGCGAAACAAGGGCCAGTGGCAGGGAAGAAGCCTCCTGCCGGTCGAGTTCTTCGATAACTACTGCAAACCCCAGGTCCCCAAGGACTTGCCTCACACAGCCAAAGCCCAAACCGACGACTACCTGAAGATCGGCACCTACGGCGGCGATTCCGACCACTTCACGATGTATGGGCCGGGAATCTACGGCTACAATTTCTGGTTCAACGCCACGGGGCGGGACCATCCTGACCAGCGGACATGGCCGGACGCTCCGAACGACGCCTTCATGACAATCGGGGCCGGCGGGAACTCCGCGGCGATCCTCCCGAGTCTGGACATGGTGATCGCCGCGGCGAAGGCCAACTGGGGCAATCCCAAACCGGGGGACGAGACATCCACGATGAACCAGGTTATGAAGCTGGCCGCCGAAGCGACGACGGGGCGACAAGAGAGGCAGACCGGCGCATCCAACCAGGCCTACACGATCACAGGCCCACTCAGGAAATGGCACACCGTCACCATCGACTTCAACGGACCCGAGACGAACCAGGCCGCCGTCAATCCCAACCCTCTCCTGGATTATCGCCTTCAGGTACGGTTCACCGCCCCGGACGGTCAGGTGTACCAGGTGCCCGGCTTCTTCGCGGGCGATGGGAATGGAAATGGCCGAGGCGCCGTCTGGCGAGTCCACTTCGCCCCGGACCAGGCGGGCGAATGGTCTTTTCAGGCGTCGTTTCGACGCGGCCCCGAGATCGCCGTGAGCCTGGAGGCGGAGGCGGGCGAACCGGCCGGGTTTGACGGCTGCCGGGGCTCGTTCCGCATCGAGGACCGCGACGATAGCGCGCCCGGATTTCTCAAGTGGGGACGACTGGAGTACGCAGGGAACCATTACCTCAAATTCCGCGACGGCCCCTACTGGATCAAGGGCGGAACCGACAGCCCGGAGGACCTCCTCGCCTACGAGGGTTTCGCCAACACGCGCTCCGGCAGCCGGTTCAAAGTGAAGACCTACAGCAATCATGTCCAAGACTGGCGCGCCGGCGACCCGGACTGGGACAACGGCCAGGGCAGAGGCATCATCGGGGCGCTCAACTATCTCGCGGCGCAACACGTGAATCTCATCTATTTCCTGCCCATGAACATCGGCGGCGACGGCCGGAACGTCTGGCCGTTTGCCGGTCCCATCAATCCCGCCGGGGACGAGGCGAACGACAACGTGCACTACGACATTCGCAAGCTTCACCAGTGGGAGATCGTCTTCGGGCATGCCCAGAAGAAAGGAATCGTGCTGCACTTCGTGTTCAACGAGGCGGAGAAGAAGAACAAGCTGGAGCTGGGGGCCGAGCTGACCACCGAGCGCAAGCTGTTCTACCGGGAAATGGTCGCCCGCTTCGGTCACCACAACGCCATTCTGTGGAACCTTTGCGAGGAGTACAACATCGGAGGACTCGACCTGGGGCCGCAGAATGTCAAGGCCTTCGCTGGTTACCTCCGGGAGCTGGACCCCTACGACCACCCCATCACCGTTCATCACGCCGGCGACCCGGTCAAGGTGTGGAGCCCATTTCTGGGCGATGCGCGGTTCAGTATCACGTCCCTGCAGATCGGCAACAGGGACATCGAGCCGGTCATCGAGACCTTCCGGAGGCTGTCCCGCGCGGCGGGCCGGCCCCTGCCGGTCGCCATTGACGAGTTCACCGTCACGACCCATGACAAGCCGTGGCTGCCCGAGTACGATGCCGAGGCTCTGCGGCGGGAGAAGCTCTGGCCCGCCTACCTTTCCGGCGGCCAGGTGGAGTTCATTCTGAGCGAACTCCTGGACACGCAGGACTTCCGCAAGTACGAAGACCTGTGGCGGTACACCTGGCATGCCCGGCGTTTCCTGGAGGAGAATCTGCCCTTCTGGGAGATGGAGCCCGCCGATGACCTGCTGGAGGGCGAGTCGGTGTTCCAGGGCAGGACCTCCTCTCACGATGGTCAGGTCTTCGCCAAGGCTGGTACCTGCTACGCCCTGTATTTCCCGGCCGCCGAGGAAACGGGAACGCTCGACCTGACGGATGCCCCCGGCAGATTGGTGCAACAGTGGTACAACCCCAGGACCGGTCAGTTCGCGGGGTCGCGCGAGATCGTCGCCGGCGGCGGCAAGGTCCGGATCGGACCGCCCCCGGAGGATCGAGAGAAGGATTGGGCCGTACTTTTGAAAAGAGAATAGGAGACGCCGATGAATCGACTCGCACCTACCGCCGTAGTTCGTCTGATCGCGGCAATCGTCTGCCTGTGCCCATATATCGGAGCACGGCCCAGCAGCGCGAGTGAGGCGATCCATGTCATTCCCCTACCCGTCTCTGTCGAAACCCGCGAGGGATCGTTTCTCATCACGCCGGCGACGCCCGTTGTTGCACCAGGCGCCGCCGCGCCGGAGGCGGCCAAGCTCATGGACGCCCTGGCGCCTGCGATGGGCTATCGGCTGAAGCCGGCCGAAGATGCCGCAGACGGAAAAGGCAGCATCCAACTGAAGATCGAGCCATCGCTGCCAACGCGGCTCGGCGAGGAAGGCTATGAGCTGGAGGCGACGACGGATGGCCGTCACGATTCGTGCTGCCGCACCGGCCGGGCTGTTCTACGGCATCCAGACGCTGCGGCAACTGCTGCCGCCGGCCATCTTCAGCAAGCAGAAGGTCGAAGGAGTCCCGTGGACGGTGCCCTGCGTGCGCATCACGGATCATCCGCGTTTCGCGTGGCGCGGCCTGTTGATCGACCCAGCGCGGCACTTCATCCCCGTGCCGGACGTGGAGCAGTACCTCGACGCGATGGCCCTGCACAAGTTCAACCGCCTGCAGGTGCACTTCACCGACGACCAGGGCTGGCGCATCGAGATCAAGAAGTACCCGCAACTGACCCAGACCGGCGCCTGGATGGACTTCACGACGATCGTCCGGAAGGGCCAAGCGGAGGGCAAGCGGCCCGGCGGGTTCTACACGCAGGACGACATCCGCCATCTGGTGCGTTACGCCGCCGAGCGGTACATCACCATCGTGCCGGAAATCGAGATGCCGGCGCACACCGGGGCCGCGATCATCTCCTACCCGCAGATCGGCCTCTACCCGTCGCGGCTGAGCGCCCTGCCCTCGGAGAAACGCTGGACCGCCCACGAGGGAGTCCTGGCGCCGCGGCCCCAGACGGTCGCCTTCATGCAGGACGTGCTGACGGAAGTGATGGACCTGTTCCCGAGCAAGTACATCCACATCGGCGGCGATGAAGCCAATATCGAGCACTGGAAGAAATGCGAGGAGATGCAAGGGCTGATCCGCGAAATGAAGCTCAAGGACGAGGCGGAGCTTCATAGCTGGTTCATCCGGCAGATGGACGCCTTCCTGACCTCTCACGGGCGGCGACTTGATCGGTTGGGACGAGATCCTCCAGGGCGGCCTGGCGCCCGGGGCGGCCGTCATGAGCTGGCGGGGCGAGGCGGGCGGCATCACCGCCGCCCAGGCGGGACACGATGTCGTCATGGCCCCCACGTCGCACACGTACTTCGATTACTACCAGGGTCCGTCCAAAACCGAGCCCAAGGCCATCGGCGGCGATCTTCGCCTGGAGAAAGTGTACCAGTATGAACCGATCCCGGCGGCCCTCAACGCCGACCAGGCCAAACACGTGCTCGGCGGGCAGGCCCAACTGTGGGGCGAATACATCAGCAATCAGAAGCACCGCTTCTACATGACCTACCCGCGCACCGCCGCGATGGCGGAAGTGGTCTGGTCGCCGCGCGAAAGCCGTAATTGGGACCAGTTCCTGACGCGCTTGAGCAGTCATCTCGCACGCCTCAAGGCGTTGGACGTGAACTACCGCCCTCTATGAAACCAACGTTGTTAGTCCTGGCCGCCGGGTTGGGGACCCGCTACGGCGGGCTCAAGCAGATCGACGCGATCGGTCCTCACGGCCAGACCATTATCGACTATTCCATCTACGACGGTCATCCGGGCCGGATTCGGCAAGATGGTCTTCGTGATCCGGCACTACTTTGAGGAGGCGTTCCGGGAGAAGGTCAGCCGCAAGTTCGAAGGCTTCGTGGAGACGGCCTACGCCTACCAGGAACTGGACGCCTGCCTCGGGGATTTTCCGTTGCCGCCGGATCGCGAGAAGCCCTGGGGCACCGGTCACGCCATCCTCGTCTGTCGCGAGGTGATCCAGGAGCCTTTCGCCGTGGTCAACGCGGACGACTACTACGGACCGCGACTCGCTCAAGGCGATGGCCGGTTTTCTGACGGGACACGCCGGCGCCGAACGACTACGCGATGGTCGGGTACACGCTCAAGAACACCCTGAGCGAACACGGGACCGTGGCGCGAGGCGTGGCCGAGTGCGATGAGCACATGTTCCTGAAACGGGTCGTCGAGCGCAAGAAGATCGAGAAGACGGCGGACGGCGCACGGTATCTCGATCCCGATGGAACGCCGCACGCGCTGACCGGCGATGAGCCTGTTTCGATGAATCTCTGGGGATTTCAGCCGTCGATCTTCGGCTTCCTTGAGTCGCAGTTCGCGACGGTTCCTCGCCGAACACGGCCACGAGAAGAATTCCGAGCTGTACATCCCCTTCGTCGTGGACGAGCTGGTCACCGGCGGACAGGCCACGGTCAAGGTCCTGCCCACCGACGAGCCCTGGTTCGGCGTCACGTATCGCGCGGACAAGTCCATCGCGACCGCGTGCATCCGCAAACTGATCGACGCAGGTGTCTATCCGGAAAGGCTCTGGGAGCCGTGATGGCGTACGATCTCCTCTTCATCGCGCAGGCAATTTCGCACGCCGGGCGAGCCCGTGGCGATCGCGCCCGTCCCGGTCGGGCACATCAACGACACGTACATCGTGACCACCGCCAGACAGCCGGTACCTCCTCCAGCGTATCAATCAGATCGTCTTCACGAAGCCCGTGCGAGGTGATGGCGAACATCGTCCGCATCACCGAGCACATCCGCGCGAAGATGACGGCAGCCGATTAGGGGTCATTGCCACCCTTCTCGCTCGCCACCGCATGCGGAGTGCAATGCCCCTCTGCCGCCAACTGATGGTCATGGCCACGAGAAACGGTGGCGCCTATTACCAGGATGCCGCCGGCAACGTCTGGCGGATGTACAACTTCATCGAGAACGCGGTCACGTACGACTCTCTCCAATCCGCGGCGCTGGCCCGCGAGGCGGCGCGGATGTTCGGCTGGTTCCAGAGAATGCTGATCGACCTGCCCGGGCCGCCTTTGCACGAGACGATCCTCGGCTTTCACGACACGCCCCGGCGGTTCGAGCGTTTCCAGGAGGTCGTCAAGGCCGATGTGGCCAACCGCGCGAAGAACGCCAAGACCGAGATCGAATTCGTGTTCGAGAACGCGGCGATTTGCCACGTCCTGTCCGATCTCGTGAAACGGGGCGAGATTCCCGTCCGCATCGCCCACAACGACGCCAAGATCAACAACGTCATGTTCGACACGAGCACCGAGCCAAGGCGTCTGCGTGATCGATCTCGACACGGTGATGCCCGGCCTGTCCGTCTACGATTTCGGCGACCTCGTCCGGACGGCCACCTGCCCGGCGGCGGAGGATGAGCGGGACCTGTCGAAGGTCGCCGTCGATATCGACCTGTTCGAGGCCCTGGCGCAGGGCTTCGTCGAGGAGACGGGCCGATTCCTGACGCCGGCGGAAAGGCAGCACCTGGTCTTCGGCGGCAAGCTCATCACGTTCGAGCAGATGATCCGGTTCCTGACGGACTATCTCGCGGGCGACGTCTACTACAAGGTCCACCGCGAAGGCCACAACCTCGACCGCAGCCGCACCCAGATGAAGCTGGTGCAGTCGATCATCGAGCAGGAAGAACGAATGAACCGGCTGGTGGAAAGAGCGTTTCAGAGCAGTCCCGGAGTGCACGACCCTGAAAGGAACGACGCCATGACAGGAAGATGCTGGAGGCTCCATCTGCGTCGGTTGGATCGATATGGTCGGATGTGCTGGGAGCTGGTGAGCCATGCAGGCGGCAAGGTTCCGTCGAGTATCCCGGCCCGGCGCCGGGAGAGGCGAAAGCCGCGCGTGCCGGAGACGGTCAGATCCTTCTGCACAATGCCATGCCTTGAAGTGCAGATGGAGCGTGGCGGACGGACACCTCAGACCCCTTCGCTCACGTACATGGACAAGCAGCTCCCCCGTGTCGACCCTGCGGCAGAGCGAGTGTTTTCAACTGCTGCTGGCAGATGGGCAAACTCTGAAGGCATCCGATCTCAAGATCGTGCGTGGACCGGAGATCGACGACCTTGCGGCCGGACCCCAAGGCCCTGCGTCTCGGAGCAAGAGCGGCGGCAAGCGAGGTTCGTGTGATCCTGCACCGCCGGATGACAATCTCGCGGTCCAATGGCGTGTCGAGCTGCGCGACGGCTCGAACTACGTCCGCCAGTACGTATCCCTCGCGCCGAAGAAGACCGACGTGGACGTGCGCGAGATCGTCCTCGTGCGAGTACCGGAAGGGAAGACCCGCCGGCACGCTGGACGGCTCCCCGGTCATCCGAGGGGACATGTTCTTCTTCGCCTTCGAGCACCCGCTGTCCAAGATTCGAGACGCTCGGCTCCGAGGTTCAATGCTGCCTGCCACGAAGCACGCCGCTGAAGGTGGGCGAGCGAGCAGACGTACAGTTCGGTGGTGGGCGTCGCTCCGCACGGCCAGCTTCGCCGGGCGTTTCTGTACTACGTCGAGCGGGAGCGGGCCCAGCCCTATCGGCCCTTCCTCCACTACAACAGCTGGTACGACCTTGGCTACGGGCGGGGCAAGATACTGGAGCCGGATGCTCTGAAAGTGATCGACCTGTTCGGCAAGGAGCTGATCGAGCAGCGGAAGGTCGTGATGGATTCCTTCGTTCCGGACGACGGCTGGGACGATCCGGCCACGCTGTGGCGCTTCCATGAGGGCTTTCCCCACGGATTCACCGCCCTGCAGCAGGCGGCCGAGCGGTACCATGCGGAAGTCGGTGCGTGGCTGTCGCCCTGGGGCGGCTACGGCAAGGCCAAGGAGGAGCGGATGAAGTACGGCCTGAAGGAGGGCTTCGAGACGAACAAGAACGGCTTCTCGCTGGCCGGGCCGAAGTACTACGCCCGCTTCCGCGACGCCTGCCTGGGGATGGTCCGTGACTACCGATGTGAACTACTTCAAGTTCGACGGCATCAGCTCCGGCGGTGTCCCGACCGGCGCGCCGGCGGCGTTCGCGGCGGACGTCGAGGCCCTGCTGCGGCTGATCGGCGACCTGCGCGCAGGCCAAACCCGACCTGTTCATCAACGTCACGACCGGCACGTGGTCCTCGCCCTACTGGCTCTGGTACGCGGACTCGACCTGGCGGTCCGGCAGCGACTGGGGCACCTGCGGCTGGGGCTCGAAGCGGCAGCAGCAGGTCACCTACCGCGACGCCCAGACCTATCAGAACGTCGTACGCCGGGCGCCGCTCTACCCGATCAACTCGCTGATGACCCAGGGCGTCATGTTCGCCAATCATGGCCTGCCCAACGACACGGACCGTATCGTCGAAGACATCCGCGCCTTCTTCGCCAGCGGCACGAACTGCCAGGAGCTGTACCTCACGCCCTCGCTGCTGGACGCCAAGACCTGGGATGCTCTCGCCGAGGCGGCGATCTGGTCCCGCAACAACGCCGACGTGCTCGTGGACACCCACTGGATCGGCGGCGATCCGGCCAAAGGCGAGGTCTACGGCTGGGCCTCCTGGTCCAAACGCAAGGGCATTCTCGCCCTGCGCAATCCGAAAGACGCATCCGGCACGATCACGATCGACATCGGCAAAGCCTTCGAGCTGCCGCCGGGCGCCGCCCAGAGATACGCGCTGAAGAGCCCCTGGAAAGATGACGCATCGATGCCCACGCTGACTCTGTCGGCGGGCGAGGAACACACGTTCGAGCTGAAGCCTTTCGAGGTCCTCGTGTTCGACGCCACGCCGTAGCATGGGCATCTTGCCCATGAGTATCACGGGCGTCCCGCCCATGGCGGGCAGGGCCAAAGCCTGCCCCGCGAAGGCGGGGATGGCCCTGCGAAGCATGGGTCGGACGCCCATGCCACTGGAAACCATGCATAACGCGAGTTCGTGACCGAAACGCATGCGCGGAGATCTCCGGCCGAGACATGGATATCTTGCCCGTGGCCCGGATACGGAATATGAAGATCGCGCTCTGAAGACACGGGCAGGATGCCCGTGATACTCATGGGCGGGACGCCCATGCTACGTCTCGGCCAGGCGCACCATGGTCTCGTAGTTCTTCAGTATTCGCGGCGTGATCTGCCGGCCGTTGGGAGCGGCGGAAGGCATCAGGACGAAGCCCCGGCCCTGGCCGCGCGTGCCGTCGGCGAGCGTCTGCGCCACGAGTCGCTCGAACGTCGGTCGGCTCCATCGACTCGATGTCGGAAAGCTCGATGTTCCCGAAGAGGACCAGTCTGTCGCCATACTGGCGACGCACGTATTCGAGACTGACATCGCCGTGCGGCGGCGGTTCGATGGGATCGGTCGCGTCGGCGCCCATCTGCACAGATGGAGTCCAGAATGGCATCGAGCCGGCCGTGACAGTGCACGCGGGCGAAGCCGCCGTGCTTCTGGATGGCTCGGACCATCGGCTCGGTGTAGCGAACGACGTACTCCCGGAACAGGCGCGGGGGCAGGAACGGCTCGGCCGCATACTCGGGGCCGTAGATCCGCCAGAGGTGCCCCGGGAAGGCTTCCGACACGCGCTCGGTCCTGCGCGTAGAGAGGACGGGAGAGCTTGTCGAGAAGTTGATGGAGCAACGCCGGCTCCGTCAGGGCGATGGTCAGGAAGTCCTCCATGCTGAACAGCGAGGCCGCCGCACAGATGGGGTCTTCGGTGTCCACCATGACGATCCCGCGCTCGCCGACCTTGGCATCGTCCTCGATGAGCTTGGCCACATCGATCTGCTTCGGCGAAGAACTCCTCGGGCAGTTCCAGATAAGCCTTGAGATCGTCTACGTTCTTGAGCAGGTGCTCCGTCGTCCAGACCGTGTCCACCGCCGGGACTGCGGCGCGTGGTCGAGGACAACGTCCGGCCGCCAATCCGGATCGTCATACGGGTGCAGTGCCACTGGTCCTCCACGTACTGGTGTCGCGTCTGGAGTACCGCGTACCGGGTCGGCCTGCGTCTCTGTCCGCCTGAAGGCGGTACTGCCGTCTGCGGGTCCCAGGAGCGGGACCGCACGGCGCTGCGCATCCGGATCAGGTCGGTTCGCTCCTCGGCCAGCTGCAGCAGCGGCCGCCACGAGGGATCGTGGTAGACGTTGAACTCATCCGGATCGGACGGGTCCACGTCGAAGCCGCCGATCTCGTAGAAGTTGACCGCGGGGCGATCCACCGGCTCGCCGCGCAGCGTCGCCATCAGCCGTTCACGTGAAGTCATCATAGGAAATCCGAAGCACGAAATCCGAAATCCGAAACAAGCTCGAGTGTCTCAGTTTCCAAATCCGAAACGGGTCCAGGACGGCATCACGTTTCGTCATTGGTGCTTTGGATTTTGAATTTGTTTCGACTTTCGATTCGGATTTTTCGGTTTTGCTCCAAGCCTCCTGGCAAAGCTGCCGGTACTTGCCCTGTTCTCCGCGGCCGCCTTCCGAACCTGCCGCCCCTTCCTTCCAGGCGGCCTTTGCCTCGTCCAGGCGTCCGAGGGCCTGCAGCGCCTTGCCGCGCCAGTACTGGGCGTCGGCCTCCTGCGGCCGGTTCGACCGGCCGACGCCGATGTTGTCCGGGTAGGTCAACGCGGCCTCGAAGTCCTTCAAGGCCCCGGCGAAGTCCTTGCTCTCGAAGCGGCTCTGCCCGCGCTTCATGTGCGCCCGATGGAAGAGGTCCCACGTGATGGTCTGCCCTTCCCAGTTGACGAAGTACGGCGTGGACTCCAGCAGGTTGATCGTCTCGTCGTACCGCTGCTCGTCCGCGTACGCCTGGGCGAGCATGATGATGATCTCCGCCCGTCGCAGGCCCTCGGAGGGCATGGACTCCAGGAGCTTGATCGCCTCGGGCCGCTTGCCCTGGGCCATGAGGATCTCCGCCAGGTCGCGGTACAGCGTCTGGTCCTTGGGCCGGGCGTCGATCGCCTTGCGGTAGAACTGCTCCGCCTTGGCCAGATCGTTGCCCGGCCCCCAGGCATAGAGCCCGAGATTGCGGTAGGCCACGCTGAGCGACTGGTTCAGATCGCCGGCCTTCTGCCAATGGTCCACCGCCTCCGCCGAACGCCCGAGATGGGCGTACAGATTGCCGAGGTGCAGATGGGCACAGGCATCGCTCGGATTCTCCTGCACCGCGTACTTCAGCATCTCCACCTCCTCCGGCCGCGACGGGAAGACGAAGTCCCGGTACGTCGCCGCCGCCCGGCGCAGCCAATCCTGGGCCGTCGCCGCATCCTTCTGCTGCGCCGCGAACCAGGCCAGATAGTACATCGGCAACGGGCTGCGGTGCGCCTGCGGAACCGCCTCCACGCAGACCGCGGAAAGCAGCCTGGCCGCTTCCTTCGTCAGGCCCAGCTCGGCGAAGGTCAAGCTCGTCTCCAGCATCTCGAAGTCGTCCTCGCCGACGAAATCCCGGGCCTCCTTCACGAAAGCCTGCATCTCCTTCTCGCCCTGCAAGGCCAGCAGGGCCCGGGGCACCAGGTCCGTCGGGTCCTGCGAGACGGCCTTCCGGGCGTACTTGAACGCCGCGGCGGTGTCCCCCGCCGCATACAGGGCCAGCAGCCAGTGATCGCTGGCCAGGGCATCCCTCGGATTCAGACGCGTGGCCTGCTGGAAGGCATCGAGGGCGGCACGCCGCTCGCCCAGCGCCATGTGGGCCCGGCCGGCCAGATCGAAGGCCGAGCGAGCCGGTCCCGGTGCACCGGGTCGCCTCACGGGCACAGCGCAGCGCCTCGTTCGGCTTGTGCGTCCGGAGGTAGTTCACGCCCAGGAAGTACCAGGCGACGCCGTCGCCGGGGTCCCGCTGAACCGCCTTCTGCAGCCGCGCGATGGCCTCCTCGTACAGCCCGGCCTCGGTATCGAGCACGGCCAGACCCCGCAGCGCCGGAGCATAGCCGGCGTCGTCCGCCAGGGCCTTCTCGTAGTACTCGCGGGCCTTCTTGCGATTGGTGCGCCAGGTCATGCTTCTGGGCCTGGAGGAACTTCTCCTCGATCGTCAGTTGCCCATCGGGCTTGTTCATGAAGTCGGGCCGGTGCGGCGGGTCCTTCTTGGGAATCGGCAGCGGCGTGGTGAAGGCCGCCAGAATCTCGCCCTTGGCGGTCTTGACCGTCACGTCCACCGGGGCCTTCGGGTCCGGCGACAGAGTGACGATCTGGGGGGCCTTCGGCGACAGGTCCAGCTTCTTCGTGACAAGCCTCCTGGCCCTCCTGCGCGTACACCGTAGCAGGACGCGCCGGGGAACCGGCCGGTCGCCAGCAGCCGCAACTGCAGATCGCCGTTTTCGCGAATCGTCTGCACGGCCAGGTCCTTCGTGGCGAACTCGAAGCCGTCGCCCAGCCCGTGGACCGGATACCACCATTCCTGCCACGCGACCTGCTGTCGCGGCACGCAGCATGCCGTAGTCGGACTGCGTCGGCAGCGGCCCGCTCTGGACCTCGATGTACGGCCCGTCGTCGTCGGTGAGGTTCTTCTGGCAGACCTGGCCGAACTCCCAGGTCCCCCACGTCCAGGCCTTCTTGCCGCTCAGCTCGTAGTGATTGGCCACCTGCACGATGCCGCGGTCGGCGTCCACGTCGTAGGCCCCGAAGAAGTCGAACGACGCAGTCCACGGAGAAGACCGACGACGGCCTCCGGGTAGTTCTTCAGCCAGGACAGGTCCCGGCCCTCGTGGACCGGCCAGTTGAAGAACTCGCACGCCGTTGTGGTCGGTGCCCAGCGTCATGGGATAGATGAACCGCGTGCCCGCGCGGCACGGAAACGCCGTGCAATTCCAGAAGTAGTACGGGTTTACGGCGTCGGTCGGGTTGAAGATGCGGATCTGCTCGTCGAGATAGGCCCGGCCGGGATGCAGCGTCACGCGGACGGTCCAGCGGGTGCGGAAGATCTTCTCCAGGTTGCTGACCTCCAGGTAGGCCGAGCCGTCCGGATTCGTCCCGATCAGGGCATCGACCGGCGAGACGATCGTCACCGTGTGCACCTGCGGTCCGGCGTTCCACTCGACGCCGCCGCTGATGAAGCGCCCCGCGCATGGCGATCATGCTCGGCTTGATCACGTGGTTGAGGTGGAACATCTCCTGGCCCGTGGTCTTGTCGAAGACCGAGTGCAGCCGCCCGCCCAACTCCGGCAGGCAGGTCACCTTGAGGTACTCGTTCTCCAGGAACAGGGCCTTGTACGTGCGGTCCACCTTCGTGCGGGACAGGTGGTCCTGCATGGTGTAGGGGTAGATGATCGCCCCTTTGACCGTGGTCGAGAGCTTGACCTGGTCCTCCAGGGCCCAGAACTTCGGGTTCACGTCGTCCTCCCAGCCGTAGGTGGGGATCGTGATCGTCCCCTCCCAGGCCTGGGCCTTGGCCCAGCCCATCCTCGGCACGGCCAAAACGAACAAGACGCACGCGACGGAAACCAACAGGTTTTGTTTGGAAATGCTCATAGCTCCTGCCTCCAATTTTACGGGCGTTCATGGATGCACGTTACTGCCCAAAATGGTACCTCGAATCGGCCGGGATGCAACCATTTTCGGCTCGGCCGGCTCCCGGCCAGCACCCACCTGGGTCCGGATCGGCGGATTGGGTTCGTTTGGCATATTTGACTCCACCAAATTGGCTTCGTTTCGCGCAATTCGCCCCTCGTCCCACGCCCCGGTGGCCTCGCCCCTCCCGGCCCCGCCGGAAATTGGGTTCGTTTGGCGCAATTCGCCCGAACGACAACTCCGTTCGTGACTCTCTCCGGCCCGCCTGCCGGACACCGCCTCGGTGCCCCGCTTCGGCAATTGGCTTTGTTTGTACGACACCCACGCCCCTCGTCCCCCATGTCCCGTCCCATCCCCGGCGAATTGGCTTTGTTTTTCCAAGGCCCCTTGTAGGTGCAATTCACCATAACTCCTTTTCCCCAAAGCACTTGCCCTTCGTTTCGCTCGAAGGCAAATTGGGTTTGTTTGGCGCAATCAGCGCGAGAGAAGGCCCCGCCAGTGAGGTCCCCCGGCCTGTGCCCACCTGGGCCCGGATCGGCAGATTGGGTTCGTTTTGCATAATTGGCTCCCGCCAATTGGGTTTGTTGCCGGAACGACACCGGGCAACGAGGCGTTGTCGCACGATCGGCCCGCCGGCCCCAGGGCTGTCCCCAATCCGCAATCCGACAACTCCGCGGAAGGCGGACGCCGGTTGCCCGGTGCCGTTCCGGAAATCCGCAATCGAAAGATTGGCTTTGTTTCGCACGATAGGTCCACGGCCGCCTCTTACTTCAAACATCAAACTTCACACTTCAGACTTCTCCTATCTATATGTCTCCCCCTATTACGCGCCGTGTTGCAGGAATCTGTCCGGAAAAATGGGTTGCGCCACCCGCTGAAATCGCTGTAAGTCCTTGTCCTGACGCCAATAAAAAAAATCTTAGTGCCGACCTGTTTTAGGTTCTGGACTGTTGCACGAACAGGAACATCATACGGATATAGGATTACTTCTTGCGCCCCGTTTGTCATCCTGAACGGAGCGCAGCGGAGTGAAGGATCTGGGCCGCGAACGGGAGAAACCTACCATTCGGTGGCCAGATTCTTCGGCTGCGCCTCAGAGCTTGCCCTGAGCGCCAGCGAAGGGATGACAAAGGCGGCGCCGCGCAGGAACTTTTCCGAATTCGTATCATAGGGTATTGAGTGGCAGGGATTGCCACCGAAGTCCGGCCACACCCTCGAAGACAGCCAGGAGGACACGTTGGCCATCTTCGACGTGCCGGCAGATATGGACGCCGAGGGGCTCAACGCGGTAGAATCGTTACAGGAATCGGTGTTCGGTGCCGCTTGCCCCCCGCTTCCCCCGAGCCCGGGCAAGGCGAGTAGCCACGGCAGATGTTTCGCAATGGGAAGTGAGTGGGTGTGCCCGAATGGAGAAGGTATGAATCTTCGATCCATATTTGCAGGACCGTCCGGACCGCAACATTCGGCTTATGACTACAAGATGTTGGTTGTTATCCTTGTGCTGCTTGCGTGGTACATCCCATCGTACTTTAGCCTTCCGCCTGGATACGACGGTGCTCGCTTTGCGATGGGCGTTCTTATTCTCATGCTCCTATTCCATCATCTGGATCATGCTGTGCGCGTGTTTAAGTGGCGCACTTGGCTTGGCGTCGCCCTTCACATTCTATCCTGGGCTTGGATAGTCTTCGGCCTTTTCTATTTCAATCTTTTACTGGTTGCTCGTTTATTGGGGATAGCGAAGCGGACAATGCCATGAAGCGGACTAATAGGCGAAGTGCAACATGGTCTGGACGATAGCGGGCCATCGTGGATGAGGACCGGCAGCACGCAGGTCCTTTGGATCGAAAGGGTATTGGCAATGAGGTCGTTCACGACAATGCACATGCTACCACTGGCCATACTCGTCTGTTTAGGTGTGGCATCATGTCAGAGACCGGACATACAAACAACTCCTGAGAGCTTGGTGACGGGTAGCTCGGAAGAACAGGTGGATACTGCGAAGACCCAGCTCACAAAGGAACAGATCCTCAACATCACAGACACTGTCGTGCGCGAGCGTGGCTGGCTCCCCCAAGAACGGCGTACCTACGATGAAGGCAATGTCACCTGGAGGCTTTGCTTGAATGGCAGGACTTTGCGCGGACTTGAGGGTCGGGATTATCAGGTGGTGTGGTATGGACGAGTACACGCTATTTGTGATGGGGACCTGGCTGTTGTAGTCGATAGGAACACGGGCGCGGTTCTGAAGGTGAGGGAGTGGCCGTAGGGCGGATTAGGCGGATTATACCCATCCTGAATGAGATTTCGGTGTCACGCTGTGATGACTTGGAAGTTCTCGGTCAGGAGGCGACGAAGAGCCGTCACATGCTCGTCGATGCCTTGAAAGAACCCCTCACACGCGGCCTTGAACTCCGCAAAGTGCTCGTAGTATCGGTTGTACAGAACCTGTTTGCGGAAGTACTTCCACAGCCGCTCAATCAGATTCAGGTTGGGACAGTAAGCCGGCAGGAAGATCAGTTTGATCTTAGACCCCACAAGATACGCCTGCACCAGACGAGAGCGATAGTAGCGAGCATTGTCACAATAGACATAGATCGCCTTGGCTCTCGGGTGTCGGGCTTCCAGCCTCCGCAGCAGCGCGATCGTGGATTGGGCGTTGACCGCCTCGCCAAACTCCACCACGACCTTCAGGTGAGCGACATCCACCGCCCCGTTGATGTTCACGCGGCTTCGGCCCGTGTTGCTCTCCATGGTCTTGTCGGTTCCCCGCTTGATCCACCCATAGGCCGCCACGGGATTGTGTCGCGGATGAACCCCATCCATGAAGTAGATCGGATCGTCTTTCCCCTTGTTTTCCTTGAGCCTCTGGTAGTCCTCGACGAACGCCTGTTGGACCGCCACATCCGGGTGTTGGCCCGGCGTCAGGGTCGGTTTCTTGTACACATAGCCCAGCCGTTTCAAAAGATCCGTCATCCCCGCCACCGTGTAGACCACCCCAAAGGTCTCTTTCACGTAGGCCACAACATCCTGGGCTCGAAGATAGGTTGTCGCCGACAGGTGCTGATCCAATTCCCGGATCTGGTCAGGACTCAACTTGGGATCGCTGCCCTGGTAACGGACCGTCAACAGCAGGTCCGTTCCGCCCTGCTGGTACGCTTGCCGATACGACCGAACGGTATCTTCATCCAAGAGCAGGGCCTCCGCCGTATCGAGGACCGTCCAGCCTGTTCCCAACAGGACAACGGCCTTGATCCGGTCGGCCAATTGTCGGTCTTTGCAGTGGCGATGCAAACCCCGCAAGCAACGGATCTCCTCGGTTGTCAGTCTGAATCCATCCATCACCAGATATTTCGGCTACCGTCCAATAAACACTTGAACAACCCGCCGAAATCTGATTCCTGATGGGTATAACACGCCAAGTGCAACACGGCTTGGACGATGGCGGGCCGGCAGAGATGGATGCCCTGGGGCCGAACGGGGTAGAACCGTCGCGGGAATCGGTGCCTACGCTCGTCGTTTGCGGAGATAAACCTATGAATGAGGCCGAGTACGATGAGAAGATCGACGCGTCCTTTCCGTACGATGATGAAGAAGCATGGAAGGCGGCAACCGACGAAGGTATCCGTATATCGGACAACGGCGCCTACATAGCGCTTCATGAGATATGCGGTGCCCCGCCCGAGATACCACAGACAGACCTCGTGAGGATGATTGAGTATTGGGCATCCCGATATGACCATCCTACAAAGCCTATCATGCTGATAGCGGCACGAGCTGTCGTTCGCGGCGAGGCTCTTCCGGAACCGGACATTCTCAAGTACCTGGACGAGGTTGCACGTTATCCCGGTCTTTACGCCGCGGCGGGAATCCTCTGGGGGGCCGGACCGAGGGAGGAAGGTTCACCCAGCAGGTCCACCGACAGAATCGAGCAGAAATACCAGGAAATCCGGAATCGATGGGCGGCACATTAGCTTCCGTAGGGTGGGCAGTGCCCACCAACTCCCCAGGGACAGACCGGACGATGAATGGTGGGCACAGCCCACCCTACGTGCCTTGGCTACAGCTCATCAGGCTCTTGAATATACTTGGGTCCAGCGTCGTCCGACCACCAGGGGCTCT
>CAVOUO010000007.1:0-190075 GCA_963699595.1 uncultured Planctomycetota bacterium | reverse complement strand
GCCACCACAGTTCCAGCTTTCACTGTTTCTTCGGCATCACAATTACAAATTGTGCTCCCTGCAGGAACTACATTTAACGGCTCAATCTCCGTCGGCGGCACCCTTCGCTTCTGGGTGAGCGACCCCAACGGAGCTCAAATCGTTAACCTGGGCTTGATTGATAGGGATGCCACATTCAGCTTCATCACCCAGCAGAATGGAAATTACACATTGAACTTCGAGAACGACGTGCCTCACTCTGATCCGATCCAAGTCAGCGTCTCTTACACAACAAACCCTGACATTTCGGGAAGCGGCAATTCAACAGAAGCATCTCTTGGTAAGTATCTGTTTGTTTCAATAATTATAACCGTCTTGGGAAGCATCCTGATAATCTTTTTAGTGCACCGCAAAACCAAAAAACAGCGCGCGGCAACAGCATCGGCATAAGAGACAATTGCATAATACTTTAGCTTATCATTGTCATTTTTTTCCTAGGTCAAGTTTTGTTTTTTCGCTATCATTGCTTGGTTGACTATTGTTTCTTCGTTGATGGATTTTTCCATTAGGCTTCGTAGGGCTTGGTTCATGTTGCCGTTAAAGTAGGGTTTAACGATTTTTGTGCGAATTCTTTTAGCATTTTGGCGGGGAAATTGTGGAATGTTAGGGATACGAGGATGTCTTCTTCGGTTGCTATTTCTGTTTGTTTCATGCATATTCACGTTAGCACCGATATTATGGATAATGCTTAAAAGGCGGGTGTCGACGCGACATTGCGGAGTGGGGGAGGGTTCAATGAAAGTGTTCGAGAGAAAGCTTAGACTTCAGGAGTTAGGTTTTGTAGTTGCTTTTAGTAATAACAAAACAATATTTATTGTTCCTTGATTAATTTGCGTTGGCTGTCTTGATTGATTTTGACATGCAGCAGGACTTGCTGATGGAAACTGAATTTTTCTTAGGCTGCCGGCTTCTAACTATAACCACTGGAAAGGACCGTTTTACCCTGAAAAACTCGCTAAAGCAAAATGGCTCCAACACTACGCACAGAAATTCAACACATTAGAGGTTAACAACACATTTTACCGTTTTCCAAATGAAAAAATGCTCAAGGACTGGTATGAAAAAACCCCCGAAAACTTCCGATTCACCGTCAAAGCAAACAGGGCTATAACGCATACCCGCAAATTCCACAACATAGATTGTCGACACGAACGACGAGTGGATCGTCTCCCGCTCCGGCATTCACAGTCGCCACATCGCCGCGGACAACGAATCGACCGCCACCCTGGCGACGCGCGCCGCCGCCCAGGCCCTGGCGATGACGACCGTTGAGCCGGCCGATCTGGACCTGATCATCGTCTCGACCTCCTCACCGGAGCACATCTTCCCGGCGACCGCTTGCCTAGTCCAGGATGCTCTCGGTGCCTCCCGCGCCGGCGCGTTCGACCTTTCCGCAGCCTGCACGGGGTTCATCTTTGCCGTCAACATGGCCGCCCAGGCGATCCGCACCGGCTCGATGCGCACCGCCCTCGTCATCGGAGCCGAAACCCTTTCGCGCCTGGTCAACTGGGAGGACCGCTCCACCTGCGTCCTGTTCGGCGACGGGGCGGGCGCCTTCGTGCTACAGGCCAGCGATCGCCCCGGGGGCGTTCTGTCTTGCGTCATGCGGTCTCGGACGGATCGGGGGCCAGCCTGCTCTCCGTTCCTGCCGGCGGTAGCCGCATGCCGACCACGGCCGAAACCGTCCAGCGCAAGCTGCACACGATCCAAATGAACGAGCGTGGCGACCGTCGTAGTAACCTGGCTCTTCGAGCAAGCTGTGTCCGTTCTTCAGGCTGGCCAGCTCAGCGCGCGGAGGTCCTGCAACAGGCGGGCATTGGCCGCCAGGTCGGTCTCGACGGCCTTGCTCCGCTCCTGAGCCTGCTGCAGTGCCGTTTGCAGCTCCGCCATGAATTGCTTGCTGTGTTCCTGCTCTTTCCCCTGTACGACCGGCGTCGTCAGGCCTGGTCGCGGCGCATCCGAAATCGCGCACGCCGCCGCGATGATCACCCCTACGACCGCGGCGCCGATCTCCAGCATGTTCTGGCGAGATTCGTGCCCTTCGCGCAGATAGTACGGAACCATAGTGTGCAAACCCCCAACCGCACGTCCATCCACGGGCCACGGTAGCCATGGCCCCCAAGCCATCCCTTGCCCACAGAACCCTCACCTCCTCCCTGAGGATCACCCTATAATATATCGTCATCCCGGCGGGGTGTCAACAGAATGCGAAGGTATTGTCGTTGTATTTCCATGCGATTTCTTTTGTGCGACCCATAAAAACGCTTGCTTCTCCCGGCGATATATGTATAACCAACCATAGATTAGGCCGAACGAGTCGTGGGAGCGTGTGCCGGCGCTGCCCGGCTCGATCCGGCAAGGATATCCATGGCGGGTCGGGATAGGACCATCGGTTCACCGCCTCACGGCGCTCGGCGCTGGTCCGAGCCCGTCCATATTCGTGAGGTCATGGCCGACTATCGTGCGGCGCTCCTGCGCCTCCAGCCCACCAGGGCGGCGCCCGTGGCGGCCAGGATCAGAGCCCGCGGGGCGGGAATGACCGGCCGCACCTCGACATCCAGGAGAGCATCTCGTATGAGTCCCCACCGCCGGCACAGGCGAAGAGTGTCATGGCGTAGGTGTGTGTCGGATCGATGGCATACTCCCGATTCCAAGGAACGACCAGTGACTTGGAGGCCAATCCCAGCCGGCCCTTCACCGAAGACGGGGATCATCCGGGGCCACGAGAGACACGACCGACACTCCCGCCGTCAGATCGTCGAGCGCGAACCGGACGTTCGTTTCGCTGGGAAGGCCGACGCCGAAACCCGAACCGCTGAGTTCCAGACCCGAGTCCACTGACTTCGGCCTGGGGCGCGAAAACGTATATCGACCGGGCATACGCCTCGGAGAACCAATACACACCCTGCGTTTCCACCCGGAAATCGCCGGCCTTGCTCGACGCCATCAGAGGAAACTCGCCATAGTAGGGGTCCATATAAGTCCCGCTCACCGAGACGTCCAGCGGATCCGACGACGTTCGATTGTAGGAGGCTTCCGTTCCCCCCGGATAGTACTGCGTGGCGCTGCCGGCGGAGCCCCACACGCAGTGCTCCTCACTGAGCAGATCGATGCCGGTGACGGCGCCGAAGGCGGAGATCTGTCCCGCCAGCGTCAGTCCCGCGGCCAGCCATGCACTCCATTTCTTTGCCATGTTGTCCCCCCTTCGCATTTGTATGGATCAACGGTGTTCTTCCGGACCGCCGGGATTCTATGGTGTCGGCTGGCCGTGTCAAATGAGCAAAATACGCATTATTGACAGGCCCGGGCGCGCTGCGCCTCGCCGGTACGCTCATTGGGGCGGCGCTTTGTGATAGGGCAGGCCCGCTCGATACAGCTTCAGGCGGGATTCGAGCGTCTCCGTGGAGGCTTTGGGATTGCGGCGGACGATCTCGATCGCCTGCTCGGTCGTGCGGATCGCCCGGTCGAACTGGCCGGTCCGGGCATAGGCCGCCGCCAGGCTGTCCAGCAGGGGGGGCGACTTGTAGGACGTCGCCTTGCACGCCCATTCGGCCAGCCGCACCGCGCGGGGGCCATCGCGTTGCGTCGCTTCCGGAGAGGTGGCCAGCAGCCAGGCCAGATTGTTGACAATGGTCACGTCCCCCGGATTCACCGCGTAGGCGGCTTCCAGGTGGGCCAGGGCTTCGCCGTAACGACCGGCGCTGGAGAGCAGGCCGCCCAGCAGGCCATGCACCGCGGGACTGTTCGGGGCCAGCACGGCGACCTTGCGGGCATAGGGCATCGCTTCCTGCGGCCGGTCGAGCCGGGCCAGGCACGAGGCCAGCAGATACAGCGACTCCGCGTGGTTGGGCTCCTCGGCCAGGGCCCTGTGGAACTCCTCGATCGCCTTGGCGTACTCGTGACGCTGCTCGTAGCCGACGCCGATGCGGTAATACGTGTAGTAATCCGCGAACTCCTGCCGGATCTCCGCGAACTGCTCGGGTCGGACGTTGACGAATTCCGGGATATTGGCGGCCCGGTCCGCCGCCGTGAAGTGCTCCAGAAGCTACGGCGGGACTGTCGTTGCCCCGGTCATCGATGTGCGTCAGCCAGAGCTGCGTGAAGGGCCCGTTCGCCTTCGACGCGAAGACCAGCCACCGGCCGTTCGGGGACCAACTATGCCAGGAATTCATCCTGCCGGGGAAATTGCAGCGCATCTTCCGAGGCGTGCCGCCGGCGGAGGGCAGGATGTACAGGGTGCTGTCGGGCCGCAGGAGCATGAAGGAGTCGCTCTGGCAAAAGACGATCCACTTGCCGTCGGGCGAGAAGCGCGGGAAGTAATTGCTCATCCCGTTGCCGGACGCTCCGGGCAGCGGCACGGCCTCGCCGCCCCGGCCCTCGTTGAAATCGATTCGGTAGATATCGTAGCGGAACTTCTTGCCGCCCTCGAAGAACTCGGTGACCTCATCCCTTTCCACCACGGCCGACGAGGGGTCCTTGAGGCCGGCGAGCGTGTACGACTCGCTGCGGGCAAAAAGGATCGTCTTGCCGTCCGGGCTCCACACCGGATTGCTCTGGACGTACCGCCGGTCGTCGGCGCCCTTGAGGGGAGAGAATTGCTTCGTTTGCCGGTCGTAGACGACCAGGATGCCCGCGACCGGAAAGAACCGCTGGGAATAGAACAGATCATCCATGGGCGAAAACACGGACCGGTCCTTGACCGTGCTGATGACGTAGCGGCCGTCGGGCGAGATCTGGGACAGCAGGCCGAACGTCAGCTCCTTGTCCTCGCGCCGGTAGTCGCTCCAGGAGATGAGCGTGTCCTTGCCCAGGATGGTCTGCGGCCGCACCGGTGCGATGACATAGGACCCCTTGTCGCTGCCGTAGTCGACGTCCATCGCCAGGGTCTTGCCGTCGGGCGTGAAGGAATGGCAATTGCCGCAGACCTTCATGCCGGTGAGCAGAACGGGCGGCCGGTACGACGAGACCTCGCCCAGGTGCCAGCGAATCGAGTCGATGTTCTTGAGGACATGGCGGAAGGGCAACGGCACATCGCGGTAGAAGATCGGCGCGCCCACCGGGTCTGAAGAGATGCTGAACTGCACTCGGCCCCGCGAGAGGACTGTGGCGAGGGCGTCCCGCCCTTGCGTCGCGCCGGCATCTTGCCGGCGCACCAGCTCGTGCTCTGGAAGCCGAAGATCGTGACGGTCAGGGTCCGCCCCTTCGACAGACTCTTGATCTGCTCCCAGACCTGGGGGCTGGGCATCCATCGCCTGGGCGCAACCGGCGGCTGCGGCGGCTTGTAGGCGGCCCCCGCCTCGGAGGTGGTCCGCGGGTCGCTGTCCCGCGCCGGCGGCGGCGTGGCCCCTTGCGTGAGCACACGGAGGTGGTCGCCTTCATCACCGCAGGCCACGTCGATCAACCACGTGTCAGCCCTTTGCGCCGGGTCGCTCCAGATGAACGTCGGAGCCGCCATGTCCGGCGGAAACACCGCCTCATTCAGAGGATACTCGATGGCCAAAGAGGCAAGACCCTCGCGGGTGGCTGCCTCCCTCATCGCCCGCAGAATCGCCGCGCGGGCCCTCTCGTCCAGTGCCGGGGAGGGGGTGGTGTTCGGGGCAAGGGTCACGTCATTGGCCTCCCCCAGAAGGGGATGAGTCGCGGGCCACGCCGCACCGGTCGCGGCTCCGAGGACAATCACAGCGGCAACAACTCCACGCATAGAATGGGCCCACCGACCTCCCTCCCCTAACCATCCTATCCTCCCGGCGTCCCCGCGGCAATACCTCGCGCACGCTGTCCCCCGGAGAAGGGACGGGGCCCCAGGGACGGGGGACGTGGGACCGTGGCCCCTCGTCCCGCGGGTCCCGACCCGCCCGGCCCTGCCGGGAATTGGCTTCGTTTTGGACGATTGGCCCCAGATCTTCGACATGCTCGCAGCGACGCCGTCCGGCGTCCCCGTGGCATGGGCATCTTGCCCATGATTCCGGACCACAGGCATCCTGCCTGTGCCACGCGGCGTAGCCGAAATTGGCTTCGTTTTGCATATCCATCCCCGGTGCCGCCAGGGGCGACCTTGTCGCCCCGCGCCCATTCGTGGGCGCTTGCAGCAGATTGGCTTTGTTTCGCACGATCCCTCCGGCCCGCCCGCGTGCGCCAGGTGACAAATTGGGTTTGTTTCGCACAAAAGGGACAAGACGGGAATGCTGGAACGATGGAACACTGGAAGGGTGGGGTATCTTGCTCGCCAGGAATTGGCTTTGTTTTGCCGAAGCCTGTTGCATGTACGATTTACCATAACTCCTTTTCCGCAAAGCACTTGCTCCTCTTGTTGCTCGCGCAGAAATTGGCTTTGTTTCGCGCCATCGCTCCCCGGCGGGGTCTCCCGGCCGCCCGCGCCCATTCCTGGGTGCCCGGACGAAATTGGGTTCGTTTTGCACATTTCGTTCTCCGCAGGCCGGGGGCGGCAGGCTGGAGGGCGAGCGTCCCGCCGCAGGTCTGTCCCCAATCTACAATCCGCAATCCGCAATTCATCTGCCCCGCGTCCTCATGTCTCTTCCTTTTGCATTCAAATCATAAATCATAAATCGTGAACATGTCATTCCCGCGAAGGCGGGAATCATAAATCCGAGGGTCCGCCTCGGACCCGAGTGTCCCTCTACCTATGGGCCGTGTTGCACGAATCGTGCCGAAATTCTGTGCACGCACGACGCCCAAAAATCGCGCAACTCTTTGTGGCCAAAGGGATAAAGAATTTTTCGCACGCGGGGTGTTTTACCTTTTCAACTGTCGCACACCTGCGAACGCAGGGATATGACACCGCCAGCCGGCTGTTGTTGGTTGACAACAGATGCGCCAATGGGCAAGGTAAGTATGCCTGCATGTATGATCACATGGTTTCTCAACGAGAACTTCCGTGTTGCAGGAGTGTCACAAATGGATAAGAGCAGGCGGATAGCACGTGGGCGAAAGGTGCTGTGGTACGCGTGGGTCTGTTGGGCGATGGGCGCGAGTTCCTGCTTGTCCGGGTGTCCTTCCAGGGAAGAGGAATCGTGGCCGGGGCCGCCGGAAGCGATCGCCCATCCACCCGGATTGCCGGGAATCGGCAAGTGGATGCTCGATGCGCAGAATGAACCGGCGCACTGGCTGGGAGAATGGTATGACGGCAAGCATCTGCTGGAGCCGATCAATATCATCATCGTGGATACGGCGGCGCCGTCGGCGGACGCGGCACGGGAACGCCTGGGGCAGAACTTCGCCGCCGCCGGCTATCGCGTCCGGGAGGGACATTCGACGGGCTATCGCGGCTACATCGGGGGCGTCGTGTACGAACAGATTCCGGAGGGCAAGGAACAGGCCTTCTCCAATGAACCGTTCGAGATGCACAATAATCACGGGCGGGTGTTCGGCCCGCATCCCCACCAGGGTGGCTGGCTCTTCACCGCGGCCTTCAGTCGGGAACGCCTGGACGTGTGGGAAAAAGTGAAACACCGCTACGTCTCGTTCAACCAGGCGCGGGATGATCTGTCGCAGCGCCTCGACCTGAAGACAGACTACAAGATCAGGGCTTTCGTCGATCTGGACAACGCCTTGATTGGCAACCCGAGGTTCACGGTCGGCGACCACGATGAGACCGCCGTACTGTTGACCACCTCCGAACCCGGATCGACACAGGAGAAAGGCCGCGGCTGAGGCGTTCCGAAGCACGGTTGACCGACCTTGAATGTGAGGACACCATACTCAATTCTGGGCCGAAATAAGTAAGATGTCCCCCGAATTCAGAAAACCGCCTGATCCGGATCACGAAAGGCCCGTCGGGGACGCGGACGCTGCGGGAATTCCGGGGAATACGGCGGCAGCGACCCAGCGAAAGACACAAGTGACTGACGGGTAGGAAGATGAATCGCCGTAATTGGGCTCCGGGTGGCAGCGGCTAGCTTGCCGATGGTTTTGCGAAGGCGATGGACCATCGGCAAGCTCCGAAGACTCCGCTTGCCGCTGCCACCCGGATAAGAGCGGGCGGAATCCGCCACCGTATGCCGGCCGCACCCGTTCGCGCCCTTGCACATTTTTTTCTGATTTTCCCAACCCAATATGACGCAACGCTGTACTACCATAGACACTCTATGCTGGAGTGCAAGGTTAGTCGCTTATGGCTGGGGTCAAGAAGACTATCTCACCGGTCATGGTCGCGTTGGCCGTTGCCTCAGTTGTTCACGCGGACATGATGCCGATGTCTCCGCCGGAGGGCGGAGTTCGGTGGTCAGTCTTTGTGTGCGGGCGGACGGTCTGCCAGCCATCAAGTGACTCCCACGGGTCCCTGACGTTCCAGGGCACCGTCGATCTGGATCTCTTGCCCGTAGGGTTCTTGCCCGAGGTGAAGTCGCAGGTCGGGGATATCGGCTCGACGAAGCCCGCGCCAATCCTGACGGATCGGCAAAATAGCCTTACCTTGTGCCTGTACGCTCTCTTCGGCCTGGGTCTGTGCCGCTCGGCGCCCTTCGTCAAGAAACTCCACTTCAGGTGCATCCCCGACTGGTACCACAGCGGTGGCCCCGCCCAGATCGGCCACAGCTTCGCCATTTCCCCCGACTGCCGCATCTCCACACCGGTTTTCTGCTTCATCCAGCCGGCCGGCGAGAGGGAGAACGTCGCCCTGCAATATTTCAGCGGGACCATTGCGGCCCTGCTGAGCAAATCCCAATTCACCCCAACCTCCCTCGCCTCTCGCGGACCTCCGCGCATGTCCTGAGCGCAGATTGTCTCCCTGTGTTTCCAATCGGGAGCAATCATCGAATTGACTATTGTACTCGATCGAATGGGACGTCGTTCGGCTGACAGGTTATAGAAGGAGAAATAGCGATGAAACGTATTTTGTTACTTGGTTTGGTAGTTGGTTTGTTCGCGGGGCAAGCATCTGCTGCTCTGTGGGAAGTGGACAGGCCCACCGCGTTGGGGTTCACGGCCCAGGCGATGCTCCAAGGTACTTCGACCCTGGACAACCTGAGCGTGTATGACGGGCCTGTTACTAAGATACACGGGCCTGGTCCAGACGAATTCGGGCCGATGTCCGGACAAGTCGGCTTCGAGGCCGGAGTTGTGGGTGATGTTGGCTTTCCTGACTATGGTGGGACTGCGGTGATGCAGATTTCCTACGGTGGTAACCCTGGACTGAGCGGCACGGATTATGATGGCATCAGCCTGTACATCCAGAATGATAATCAGAGCAAATGGAGTTACCAGTTGTTCTACACCATCGGAGGTGCCGTCGATCTGAATGGTATTGTCACCGGAGGTACCGAATTCAACTCCGGCGCTTTCGTGGAGTTGCCGGGTCTCCACAGTTCTACGGTTCTGAGTACGGGGGCCCTGGGAGGCGGTTTGGATCTTGGCACCATATCGAACATCGGCTTCAGGATCCAGGGCAACCACATGGGAGGCCTTGACGGGACTTACCCAAGCTATAGTGATGATTTCCACACCTCGGTTGTGCCTGTCCCCGGTGCCGTTCTACTTGGCTTCCTTGGATTGGGAGCGGCAGGTTTGAAGCTGCGTCGGTTTGCGTGAGAGCTTGGTCATGGGTAACAGTCAGATAGTTCGAAATGCCTCGGGCGGAGCCCTTCCATGGAGGTGCTCCGCCGGGCCTGACTGTGTGCCGGGTGCTGGTTGCGGCAGCATGGCGCGTCCCCGCAACTTCAGGGGTCACACCTGAGTGGCAGGAGTGCGCCCAGCGAGCCTCTGGGACCGGATTCCGCCCCGTGAGCCTTTTCCTTACAGGCCTTACGCCATATTCTTACAACAACACGGCACGTGCGGCACTATGTCCTTTGGTAATTGAGAAAGGCCACCCCGATGGCGGGTGAGAACACCAGTGACGTTGAATCGGAAGGCACGAACATGACCAAGTTTAGACGAGTCTGGATGTGTGTCGTGACGATGTTGACGATCGCCTGCCTCACAGCCGGATGCAATACGATCAAGGGCGCCGGCAAGGACCTTGAGGCTGGAGGTGAAGCCCTCCAGAGGGCCGCCGATTAGCACGGCGGCTGCCGACCAGGCCGAAGCTGAGCCACGGATACATGATAGGAAAGGATGCGACCATGGGTTTGCTGGCATGGGCTCTTATTTTTCTCGTGGTGGCACTGATCGCCGCCCTCTTCGGATTCGCCGGGATCGCGCACACCTCAGCAGACTTCGCTAAGACACTCTTCTTCATCTTTGTAGTTATCTTCCTAGTGCTCTTGGTGATGAACTTCCTCGCGGCCGCGGCGTGAAGTTCCCGACGGTTCGAATAAGCCACCCTTTCATTGGGTGATGACACTGAAACGCACACAAGCAAGTGTGACAAGAATTTAGGGGTCACACATACACATTTCACATTCTGCGCTTGACACGGTCCCCGGGCGGCGGTAGGGTGCGGGCGTTATTGGGTGGCTTTTCTCGGAAGGGGATTCGATGGCTCGTCCGGTACGGATCGAATATGCGGGCGCGTATTATCACGTGACCAATCGGGGCAACCAGCGCCAGGCGGTGTTCACGGAGCCGAGGGACTATGAGCTGTTCCTGGAGCGATTGGGGCAATTCAGCGGGCAATTTGACGTGCACCTGTTGTGCTATTGCTGCCTGCCCAACCACTTTCATCTGTACTTGCGGACCGACCAGGCGAATCTCAGCCGCTTCATGCAGAGCCTGCTGACGTCCTTTACCATCACCCTGAACCGTCGTCGCCACCGCAGCGGCCACCTCTTCCAGGGGCGATTCGCGGCCCATCTGGTCGAGAACGAGGCGTATGGGGCCGAGGTCTCGCGGTACATCCATCTGAATCCCGTTCGGACGAAGGCCCTGCGGCAGGCGTCCGTGGCCGCGCGACGCCGGGCCCTGCGTTCCTTTGCCTGGTCGAGCTACGCGGCGTGCCTCGGTCTGGTGCCCGGACCCACGTGGTTTGACCCGGCCGAACTGCTGTCGGACTGGGGCACGAGGCGAAACACGCAGAGGCGGCGCTACGCCGAGTATGTCGAGGAAGGCCTGCTGCGGGACTTGGGCAATCCGCTGGCCCGGCTGGAGGGCCAGATGATCCTGGGCACCGAGCCGTTCGTCGACCGGATTCGCCGGGCCTACGTCTTGATGCGCCACGGCGACAAGCGGGAGCAGCCCGCCTTCGCGCGGGCCCGCCAGTCGGTTCCGTTTGAGGCGGTGGCGCGGTGCGTGGGTAAGGTCTGCGGGGTCAAGCCGGACAGCCTCCTGACCCTGCGGGGGGCGGATCGGCGGGCACGCCAGCTTCTGGTCTACGGCGTCTGTCATTACTGCCGGGGTGGCGAGAGCTTGACCGCGTTGGCCCAGCGCTTCGGCATTTCGCTCAGCGGCCTGACGATGGCCCGCGACCGCGTCGCCCAGAGCCTCCGCCACGACAAGACCCTCGGGCAGGTATGGCGGCAAATCGAACGGAAGCTGAAGACCTTGTGAGAGAATACGAAAGGTGCAGGACCCCGCGGCCGGAGGCGGCCCGCAATTTGTCGGGTGCGACCAACTTTCGTGGGGGAACTGCCCACGTTTGTCATGCTGAGCGGAGCGAAGCATCTGCGGCGGCCCGAAGGGAACCAGCGTCTGTGGCTCGTGCCTGGCCTCAAGATTGCCTTCGGCAAGCGCAGGACAGGCAAGCTCCGCAAGCACTCCGAGCTTGCCCTGAGCGTAGCCGAAGGGATGACAGGAGGGACGACACGGATCCCACAAAACGTAGTCGCACATATTTGTCGGCGGGACATCTCTTTTTTCTTGACTTTCATGAACGGGCGGGGGTATGCTGCGTACACTACACAATGGTTGCCGGGGGCAACCTTCTTGGGCCCGCGCGTGACGTGGGACGGACTGCGACCCACGCGAGACGCGCCATGGGTGGAGGATCACGTCATGAGAAGACTGGTGTTGGCCGCCGCAATCGCTGTCGTGGCAATTCCCGTACAAGTCTTTGGGGCCATTGTCTATTCCGGCTCGCAGAATGTGGTGATCCAATTGACCCCCATGAATCCGATGTCGTCCATGGGGATCAACCTTGCCGAGCAGGGCGAGCGCCGGGATGACTTCCGGGTCGAACTGTGGCTCGACATGGGCGCGATGAGCATGATGGGCATGCCGGGGATGATGGGGGACATGCCGGGGTCATCGCCGGCTATGATGACCATGGCGAGCCGTTTGGCCCTTTTTGCTCCCGGTGTCATGCCGGCAGGGATGGGGATGGGCACCGGCATGGGGATGGGCATGGGAATGGGGATGGGAGGCATCCTCGGCTTCATGAATCAGGCTATGAGCCTGTCCCTGGGCGACATCATCGGCCCGGGCTCGGGTTTCCAGGATTGGGCGTACCTGTATGACGGCGGCGGGATTGACGATGAGGGCGGCTTTGTCGGGATTCTGACGCCGGACGGCCGCTACGGCTGGCTCCACGTGGAGGGTCAGTCCGGGATCGACACTGACACTCACAGCGTGGTCATCGATGGCTGGGCCTACGAGGACCGGCCGGGGGTGCCGGTGGCGGCGGGGGAGGGCCCCTGCGATTGGTTCGCGGGAGGGTCGCACAAGATGCACTGGCCTCAGACGCCGGACCTGAGCCCCGCGGGCGTCGATGTCAGCGGCACGCGAACGGTGCTGGCGGATGATTTCCTGTGTACGGCCAGCGGGCCCATTTCGCGCATCCACTTCTGGGGCTCATTTCTCGACGACATCTTGCCGGAGCGGGGACCTGACGCCGTGACCTTCGAAGTCATGATCTACTCGGATGTCCCGGCGCAGGCGAACGCGCCGAGCCGACCGGGCACGGTCCTCTGGACGCGGACCTTCGCGCCGGGCGACTACTCCGTCCGGATGGTCCATGATGGCCCCGAAGGCTGGTTTGACCCGCTGAGAGATTCCTACCAGCAGGATAATCACAGACAGGCCTATCAGTACAATTTCTGCGTGGACAAGGATCCCTTCGTGCAAGAGGAGGGAACGGTCTACTGGTTGGCCGTCAAGGTGCTCGATCCCGCCAATTCAGCCTACCAGTTCGGATGGAAGAGCACCTGCCCTGAGTGGCGGTGGAGTGACGATGCGGTGTATCAGGCGACCGATGGCAGTTGGCGGCCGCTGGTGTATCCGAAGGGCCACGAGAATGCCGGTCAAACGCTCGATCTGGCCTTCGTCGTTGACAGTGGACGTGATTTGCAGGCTACGTATGACCTGGGCGATGCGCCCGACAGTTCCAACAGTCTCGGTGTCCCGATGACCGCCTACCCAAAGGGCGGTCCGCCCAGTGTGACGGCTGATTTCCCCACGGTGTACCGGGCCGGCTCTCCACCTTACGGGCCGATCCATCTCGACCCCAAGGGGCGGGCTTTCCTGGGCTATGGTGTGACTCCGGAGAACGAGGCGGATGTCGGGCCGGATGCGGACCCCACGAATAACCTTGATGTGCTGGCCGATGCTCCGGACGCCGATGGCTCGGATGACGGCGTGACGGTGCCCCTGGTCCTGCCCTCGGGCCGGAAGACCACGTTCGATTATGTCGTGACGGTGGTCAGTCCCGCCGCGACCCGCCTGTTCGCCAACGTATGGTTTGACTGGAACCGCAATGGGGATTGGAATGACACCATCACGCTTCCCGATGGGACGGAGGTCCCGGAATGGGCGGTCCAGAATCAGTCCCTGGTTCTTTCCGGAGTTGGCGTCCATACGTTGACAACTCCTGCGTTCGCCTCCTGGCATGAATTCACGCAGGGCGATCTCGACCCGATCTGGATGCGCATCACCCTGTCGGACAGCCCGTGGGACGATTCCTTCGGCGCCGGCGGCGCTGGGCCGGTCAACGGCTATCGCGCCGGGGAAACGGAGGATTACTACTTCGTGCCAAAGAATGAACCGGCGCCGGCGGCGCTCGACTGGGGCGATGCCCCGGACGAAAAGACGGTCGCCGGCTATGCGACGCTGTCGGCGCACAGCGGTGCGCGTCACGCCGTCGCAGGCCCGTGGCTGGGCGATTGGGCCGGCGCTGCGGACGCGGAAGCCGATGGGCAACCGGACCCCAATGCTCTCGGCGACGATCTCGATGGGAACGATGATGAGCAAGGCGTGACGATTCCGCCTCTCGTGCAGGGCGAGCCGGCGGTGATCACCGTGGAGGTCGGCGGGGGCGGGGGTATCCTGCGGGCCTGGATCGACTTCAACGGGGACATGACCTGGCAGTCCGGCGAGCAGGTGTTCGACGGCTACCTCCCCGACGGCACCCACACCCTCACGGTGTTCGTGCCTCCCGATGCGGTGGTCGGCCAGAGCTTCGCGCGGTTCCGCATCAGCACGAAGGGCGGTCTGAATCCCGAAGGTCCCGCCGTCAACGGCGAAGTGGAGGACTACGATGTATCGATCCGCGACAGCGCCGCCCCAGTTGAAGCTGGTCCAATGGCCGGACCTGACGGCCAACGGCATCGATATCCGCGTGGACAGCAGCGACGGCAAGACCCGGTGGCTGGCCGACGACTTCAAGTGCACCAGCACCAACCGGATCACGGAGGTCCGGCTCTGGGGCTCGTGGAAGAATGACCGCCAGGGGAAGATTCAGAAGATTCATCTGAGCATCTGTGCGGACGACCCGGCCGGTGCGGCGGGACCCGACCAGCAGAATCGCTTCTCCAAGCCCTCCCCCGAGGTCTTGTGGTCCGGGACCTTTGGCCCCACGGAGTTTGCCGAGACGTCGTATCATATTCGTGCGCGATCCCGGCGAATGGTGGTGGGATCCGGCCCTCGGGCAGTTGACTCCCGGCGGGGACACGGAGGTCTGGCAGATCGACGTGGCCATCAGCCCGCAGAATGCGTTCCTGCAGCAGGGCTCGCCGGCCAAGCCGATCATCTACTGGCTCCAGGTGCAGGTCGAGACCACGGACGGCCAATTCGGCTGGAAGACCCGCCGCTGGCCCGATCATTACATGGACGATGCGGTCTGGGACATGGCCGCGGACAAGCCGGCCGCGTGGAAGGAACTGCGGTATTCGAAGGAGCACCCGTACGATTGCCGGGAGCAGAACTCGATCGACCTGGCCTTCGCTCTGACCTACACGGAGGAGGTCATCGAGCATCCGACCACCCGGCCGGGCAGCGTGACGCAGTGTCCCGTGGTCCAGACCCGGTGCCCGGCGGTTGAGACCCGCTGCCCGGCGGTCAAGACGCAGTGCCCGATGGTGGCGACGCGGTGCCCGACGACCCGGACGAAGTGTCCCCCCGTGCCGACGCTGTGCCCCACGGTCGCGACGCGCTGCCCCGTAGTGAGGACCAAGTGCCCGACGACCGCGACCAGATGCCCGGTGGTGAAGACGAAGTGTCCGGTCGTGGCGACCCGTTGTCCCGAGTCTTTGACGAAGTGTCCGCCGACGGTAACCAAGTGTCTGGTCGTGGATACCCAATGCCCGGCGGTGGCCACGAAGTGTCCGATCACGCTGACGAAGTGCCCCGAATCTCTGACGAAATGCCCGCCGGTAACGACAAGGTGCCCGCCGACGGTGACCCAATGCTCGACCGTTACCGCGGCGACGCAGTGCCCGGCCGCGATCACTCAATGTCCCCCGGTGGCGACCCAGTGCCCCCCGACGCCGACCAACTGCCGGGTTATCGACACCGAGTGCCCGGCGGTGGCGACGAAATGCCCGCCGGTAACGACGAAGTGCCCGCCGACGGTGACCCAATGCTCGGCTGTTACGGCGGCGACCCAGTGCCCCGTCGCGGTCACCCAATGTCCGCCGGTGACGACCCAGTGCCCTCCGACGCCGACCAACTGCCGGGTTATCGACACCGAGTGCCCGGCGGTGGAGACGAAATGCCCGCCGGTGACGACGAAGTGCCCGCCGACGCCGACCCAATGCTCGGTGGTGGGGGCGGCAACGCAGTGCCCGGTCGTGGCCACTCAGTGCCCTGAGTCTTTGACGAAATGTCCGCCGACGGTGACGCTATGTCAGACGGTGCAGACCCAGTGCCCGGCCGTTTTGACGGAATGTCCGGCAACGCTGACACGGTGCCCGCCTACACCGACCCTGTGCCAGACCGTGACGACGCAGTGCCCGGCTCTGCTGACGCGGTGCCCGCCGGTGGACACCCGGTGCCCGACGGTGGAGACGAGGTGCCCGGCTGTGGCGACGGAGTGTCCGGCGTCGCTGACCAAGTGTCCGCCGACGGTGACGCTATGTCAGACGGTGCAGACCCAGTGCCCGGCCGTTTTGACGGAGTGCCCGGCAACGCTGACACGGTGCCCGCCAACACCGACCTTGTGCCAGACCGTGACGACCCAGTGCCCGGCTCTGCTGACGCGGTGCCCGCCGGTGGACACCCGGTGCCCGACGGAGCAGACGAAGTGCCCGGCCGTGGCGACGGAGTGTCCGGCGTCGCTGACCAAGTGTCCGCCGACGGCGACTCTGTGCCAAGCGGTGCAGACGCAGTGCCCGGCCGTGACGACCCGGTGTCCGCCCGTCACGACCCAGTGTCCGCCCGTGCAGACCCAGTGCCCGCCGGTGGTGACGCAGTGTCCGGCGTCGCTGACCAAGTGTCCGCCGACGGCGACCCTGTGCCAGGTCGTGCAGACGCAGTGCCCGGCCGTGACGACGCAGTGCCCGCCGGTGGTGACGCAATGCCCCGTGGCCGTGACGAGGTGCCCTCTGTCGCCGAACTGTATAATAATACCGATACCTTTCGCGTCTGTGGCGAGCGTTGCGCCGTGTCCTGCGCTGGAGGTGTCCTGCCCCACGGTCGTGGTGGCGAAGCGGTAAATCGGTTTGCATAGTGCGTCTATCTCGACAATAATCGCGGCGTGTTTTCTGACATGCAAACCAAGGATGACCGTCCGCAGGCGGATGCCCTGCAAGTCGCAGCAGGCGACGTGCGGGTAGTGATCGCCGCCCTGGCGGGTCTGGCCGCGGCTTGGGCGGCGGCCGGTTCCGTCGGTCTGCTGGCGCACGCTTTGACGCGAGCCTTGACCCTGGGATTGCTGGCGGTTGCCGTCCCGGTGTTGCCTTTCCCTCCCCAATGGACAAGATCGCTCCTCGTCCGTTTGGCCGCGGCAGCAAGCGTCGCTGTGCTGATGATTGCCTCATCGCAGCCGGTCGTGAACATCTCGGCCGTGGCGCTTGTGCTTGCCTTCCTGGCGTCGCTCTTCTCCGGCCGGGATCGGTCTATGCTGCTGTCGGCATCTGTGGGCGTGATGGCTCTGGCTCTGTACCGGCTGATGTTCACCACAATACCGCTCGTATGGGATGGCGGCGGACTCCCTCGGGTACGGCCTGGGCCGCCTTGCGGGATTACTCTCCGCGCGACCCTTGAACGTCGGAGCCACCTTCGCCGGCCTGGATTATCTGGTCGTGATGCTGGCCCTGTGGGCCGCATGGATCACCATGACCGGCGGATCTCGGCCAGGCGTGCCGCCTACGGATTGATCGGGATTGCCGCAGGTCATTTCGGCTACCTCATCGCCTTGTCGTACGCTGCCAGACCTGCTCGCGGCGGTGCCACGGCCTGCCACACAGGAGAGTTGGTCGTGGGCGGGGTTTCTTCCACAAAGCCGTGCCGTGGAACGTGCCCGTGCTCGCCTGTGCGGTCCACTCCGCGCTGATCGGCGCGGCCCTGTTTCGCTGGTCCGCCTGGTCGCCGCCAGATGGGTGGCAGCCTCAAGTCCGAAGGCCTTGGGGATGGCTGTCGCGGCGAGCCATCCCCAAGCTTCGCTTGAGGCTGCCACCCATCCGCAATCCGCAATCCGCCATCGCTACGTCTCTCATCGTCCTGGCCGCCGTCCTGTTGCCCGTGGCCACGTCCCTCTACCCTTCGCCGCCCGATCTGCACGGCAAGAAGATCGTCTTCTACGAAAAGGGATTTCTCAATTGGCTCAAGCCGACCCACGGCAGCTACGGGCGTCTCGGCAGCGGCATGTACGGCATGCTGCCGGTCTATCTCGAAAGCCTCGGGGCACGGAGCGTGATCTCGAAGGACCTGTCCGAAGAGGATCTGCACGAGGCGGACGCCCTGATCCTGATCTTCCCGGACCAGCCCTGGGCCGAGGGGCAGCTCGATCGGATCTGGAGCTTCGTCCGCCGGGGCGGCTCGCTGCTGGTCTTGGGCGAGCACACGACCCGCGACCGCGATGGGAGCAGTCGGTTCAACGATGTGCTCGGCCCGCGGTTCTGCGGGTGGCGTTCGATTGTGCGACATTCGCCGTCGGCGGCTGGCTGCAATCCTATGAAGCAATGATTCATCCGACCACCGTCGGCATCCCCGACGACCGCAACCAGTTGGGCATCGTCATCGGCGCCTCGCTCCAGGCCGGCCGGCGGGCCCGCCCGATCGCGGTCGGCCGGTGGGGCTGGTCGGACCTTGGCGACGAGGGCAGCAGCCGGGCATGATCGGCAACGACCGGTACGATCCCGGCGAGAAGCTCGGCGATCTCCTGCTGGCGGCGGAGCAGCCGGTGGGCAAGGGAAAGGTCATCGCGTTCGGCGACACATCGGCCTTCAGCAACGGCATCGATGTCGGGTCCCACGTCTTCACCTCGCGGCTGTTCGCCTACCTCGCGAACGGCGCCGCCCGGGCACACGCCCTCTGGCGACAACTCCTCGGCCTGTTGCTCGGCGCAGTGGTCCTCGGCCCGCTGATTCGATGGCCGAAGGAGCGGATGGGCAGCGCTGCGGCGATCGGTCTGGCCGGATCGTTCGCAGTCACCTCAGCGGTGACGAGCCACGCCTGGCGAATCCTGCCCGATGGCCGGCTCAGGTACCCCAACAATCTGGCCTACATCGACGCCTCGCACCTCGAGGGCCTCAGCGGCGAATCCTGGCGCGCGGACGGCGTCGGTGGACTCGTCTCGACCCTCATGCGGAATGGCTACCTGACACTGTCTCTGCCCGAGCTCACGCCGCGCGGCTCGAACGTGCGGGCCTGCTCATCTCCATCGCCCCCACCGGGGCTTTTCACCGTCCGAGCGTGCCGCGACCGTGATTTCGTGAATCACGGCGGCACGTTCATTCTCACGATCGGATGACGACGCCGGGCCCTGCCGGCCGCTGCTGTCGGATTTCGGCTTCAGCGTCGGCAGCGACAGAGCTCATGCCCTGGAGAGCGTGCCGCTGGGGCACTTCAAGTCGCCGTACCTCCAATCCGAGGACCAGCGTGTCTACGTGCGTTTTCATGCCGCCTGGCCCGTCGCCTGCAGCGATCCGAACGCGCAGGTGATCGCCTACGGGCGGGACAATCAGCCGGTGATCGTCCTGCGCGCGTCGGGGCGGGCAGGGTGCTGCTGATCGGCGACCCGTGTTTTGCGACGAACATGAACCTCGAATACGAGAACGGTGCGCCGTTCGAGGGCCTGCGGGAGAACGCCGACTTCTGGCGATGGTTCCTCACCATGTTGCGGCGAGCCGATGTGGGTGCCCCCCTGCTCCAAAGCGAGAGGCGACCGAGGAATCTCCACCCGCCGGTGAGCCGAAGCAGGAGGCGGGATCATGAGACGCGCTGGGTGGTTCTGGCCTTGTTGAGTGCCTCGTGGCTGTTCGGGCTCAGCTACTATCACGCCGGAACTTGGCCGATCGGGTCGGCCTTGGTTGTCGCCGGGACCGGCTGTTCACCGGGCTCCGGCGGCACCCGCCGGGCAGAGCCGAATCGATCCCGGCGGCGCTGATGATCCCGGCGATCTCGTGGCTCCCTGGCCCTACCGCGTGGCACCGCTGCTCATCGTCGGTGGTCTGGCCCTGTGCCCTTCCCCCGTCCCGGGCCGCCAGAGAAGCGTCGGCTCGGCGGCCCTGCGGGCGGGCATCATCCTGACGGCCCAAGCGCCTTGCGGAATTTGCCTACGAGAGCATCACGGCCAGATCACACGAGCTGCCCGGCTTCTCGTCGCTGCCTCTGGTGGGTATCGCGAAGCTGCTCGGCATCGATGCGACCCTGGACGGCACCGATCGGCCCTTTACTCCATTCGACGCGTGCATCGGCTCGGAGCCACCTGGGAGCTGCTGCTGGACCCGGTCACGCTGTGCTTCCTCGTGGGTGGCTCGTCCTGCTGGGGCTGGTTCGTAGGGTGGGCTGTGCCCACCAATCGCACGCTGTCTCCTCGCGGAGTTGGTGGGCGCAGGCTGGTCTGCTCATCGTGTTGGTCGCCCTCTGGTTGCCCGTTCGTGCGGCTCTGCTGATCGCGATGCTCCTGCATCGGGCGCTGCGGACCGAATATGACACGCCGCTGGCGCTGATGAATCAATTCTGGAATCCATGGGTGCATCTGGCACTGTTGGCGATTCCGGTCCTGCTGGTGATTCGTTTCGTGACAGCGCGTCTGGATGGATCGGCGGGCTGGGCTGGCTCGATGGAGAAAATGGTGGGCACAGCCCACCCTACTACTCCGCCCACCCTGAACTGGTGGGTGGTAGCGGCAAGCGCAGCTTGCCGATGGCTCATGGTGGCCATGGCCTACCCTCGCGTCGCCGGGCCGTGGCCCTCGCGCTGGTGTTCACAGGGGTCTTTCTGCTGTGTTTCGCGTGGTTGTGGGACCCGGCCGGCCGGCGCAAAGAGGGTCGGATCCTGGTCGATGAGTCTCACTCCACCTGGGAGCGATCGACCGGCCCTTCGACACACAGTGGTACGGCGAGCAATCCGGATACAACTACGCCTGTATTTATGACTACTGCTCCCGCTTCTACAAATGGGCCGCCTGAACACGCCCATCGACGCCAATGCCGCTCAGGACTGCGACGTCCTGATCACCAAGGTTCCCACCGTCCGCTACAGTCCCCGAGGAGGTGCGGCCCTCGAGCGGTTCGTCGAAAGGCGGCGGCCTGCTGCTCGTCGGCGAGCACACAAACGTCTTCGACACCGGCACCACCTCAACGACATCGCCCACCGATTCGGCTTTCGCTTTCGGTACGACTGCCTGTTCGATATCGACGCGGTGTTCCGCCAGCTGCTACGCAGCCGCTCGTGGCGGCGCACCCCGTGTTCCAGAACTGCCGCCGCTTGATTTCGCCGTCTCCTGCTCCATCGATCCCGGGGCTTCAGCGTCGGCCGGGCGGCCATTCGCGCCACCGGCCTGCGGAATCTGCCGGCGGACTACCATGCGAGCAACTTCTATCCGCAGGTGGAGGACCGCGCGTGCAGGCCCGCTATGGGGCGTTCGTCCAACTGTGGACCACGCGTCGCGGCGCCGGCCGGGTGGCGGCGTTCGGAGATTCCACCATCTTCTCGAACTTCTCGACGTTCGAGCCGGGCAAGGTCGGAACTGATGCTCGGCATGCTCGAATGGCTCAACCACCGCAACGTGCCGCTCCATCCGCGGCTCTGGCTGTTGCTGGGAGGCGTGGTCCTCGGTCTTGTCGGCGTGCAACGAATCCTGAATTGCGGATTTCGGATTGCGGATTTCGGATTGAAGAAGGGCAGCGCTGCGAATCCGCAATCCGCAATCCGCAATCCGCAATCGTTTGTTCTTCTGCTGGCTCTCGGCATGTCGGCCTGGGCCGCCGCGGCCGTGGCGGCACGAGCCGTGCACCATCATGGCATGCCGCTGCCCCAGCCGGCGCGGCCGTTTGTCCACGTCGTAATGGACCGCACTCTCTGCGATACGCCGCTGTCAAAAAGCGGATTCCTCGCCGGAGAGGCCAACGGCTTCGGGATCTTCGAGCGGTGGATTCTGCGTCTCGGCTACTTCACCTCCCGCCGCAGCGGCCTGGACGCACTCCAGGGGGACCTGGTGGTGTTCACCTATCCGGCCCGAACGGTGAGCGACGAATTCCGTGCGGCCGTTGTACGCTACGTGGAGTCTGGTGGGAAGGTGCTGGTCCTGGATTCGCCCGAGAACACCGGCTCGACCGCCAACAGCCTTCTGTACCCCTTCGGTCTGAGCCTTGACTCCAGCCGGACCCTGAACGGCTCGCTGCCGGCCACCGGCAATCAGCCTGCCGTTCCTATCGAGGCTGCTTATCGGGCCGTCGGCGGCACGCCGGTCATCTCTTTGGATGGCACGCCCATTGCCGCCACCCTGCATCACGGGCAAGGGTCAGTTACCGTAGTCGGGTTTGCCTCGCGCTGGGCCGATGCCCGCATGGGCGTCACCGGCGACGTTGTGCCCGACGCCGAATTACGCCGCGTCTACGATCTCGAATTCACGCTGCTCAGAGACATCCTCTCCGCCCCTTGAACGCGATTGCTGCGCCTGCACCACTTCGACTTCATTCTCCTTATCCGGTTCTGATACGGGTTCAGAGAAATCCGTGCGCGTTACGGACTTTGTCATCCTGAGGCGAAGCCGAAGAGCCTGTCCTGAGCAAAGCGAAGGAATCTGGCCACCGGGTGGGAGGTTTCTCTCGCTCGCAGGCCAGATCCTTCGCTGCGCTCAGGATGACAAGGGGAACGGTGGCTTGCTTTGCTACGCTCGCAATGACATGGTGCCGGGTGGCAGCGGCAAGCGCAGCTTGCCGATGGTTTTGCGAATGCGATGGACCATCGGCAAGCTCCGAAGACTCCGCTTGCCGCTGCCACCCGGACCACAGCGGGCGGAATCCGCCACCGTATGGCGGCCGCACCCCTCCCTATCCCGTTCTGAATGCTGGTTTATCTGCTGCTGTCGTTGTATGATAGCTGTGTGCGTCGCGCCGTGCGAAATGCAGATCGGCGCGTCACGCGAACCTTATAGCATGGAACGATATCTGTGTCAGTGATACAAGACGCGAATCGCGTGCCCGATGAGCCGAGGGCGGAAGAGCCTGCGGTGGAGCTGGCGATTCACACCGAACATCTGACGAAGATCTACGGTCAGCGACTGATCGCCGTCAACGACATGAATCTCCAGGTGCCGCGCGGCTCGGTCTTCGGACTGCTCGGCCCCAACGGGGCGGGCAAGACGACCACGCTCCGCTTGCTGCTGGGGCTGCAACGCCCCACGGCCGGCCGAGCGGAGGTCTTCGGCAGGCCGTGCGGACCCAACGCGGTCGCGGTCCGCTCGCAAATCGGCTACCTGCCCACCAATCCGAAGCTGCCCGAGGACTTGCGGCCCATCGAATATCTGGACCTGCTCGGCCGGCTGTTTCGGCTGCCGCGCGAGGTTCGCAAGCCGGCATTGCCTCGTTGCTCCGGGCCGTAGGGCTGCTCGACGCCACCGATCAGAAAATCGGGACGTTTTCGACCGGGATGTGTACCCGCCTGGGCATCGCGGCGTCTCTCGTCGGCGATCCGCCTTTGCTGATCTGGGATGAGCCGACGGCCGGCTTGGACCCTTCCGCCCGGCGCTTCGCATTGGACCTCATCCGCGCGTTGGGCAAGACCAAGACCATCGTCGTGGCCACCCATATCCTGAGCGACATCGATCAGGTGTGCGATCACCTGGGCGTGATGCACGAGGGGCGGATGATCTTCACCGGCTCGATGCAGGATGTCCAGCGGCGGATTTGCCGGGACGACTTCACACTGGAGCTGGAGGGCGATCCGGAGACAGTCGGTCGCCTGGTCCGCGACGCGGCGAGCCTGGAAGGCATTGAAGCCCGGACCCGGGACGGTCAGGCCGTGGTCGTGCGGGTTACGGATGGCCGCCGCCGCGCTCGCGCGCTGGCCGAGGTCCTGCAACTGGTGGAGGCCTGCGGCCTGTCGTTGCGGGGCGTTCATTCCGGGCAAAATGCCACCGAAAATGCTTATCTGCAGTTGCTGCAAGAGGACGAGGCGCATGGATTCCACCGGTAGGGTGTGCACCGCACACCACATAGGCTCCGTTGATGAGAATGGTGGGCAGTGCCCACCCTGCAGACTTGGCCCCAGGTGGATGCCTTTCCTGGCGATTCTCCAGCACGATCTGCGGGGCTTATGGGCCGGCCGGCTCGTCCGGCTTTGGTTGGCGGCGTCCGCGCTGCTGACGCTGCTGCTGGCCGCCGCGAACTGGCCGAAGTTCCAGGATGCGCCGCTGATTGCCTCGCTGTTGTTTCCCTACCTGGTGTTCCCCTGGTTCTTCGTGGTCGTGGTGCTCGGGGTCAGCCCGGTCTCGGGGGCCCGGGCCGAGGTGCTGGCCGACGGCATTCTGAGCCGGCCGGTGAGTCGCTGCGAGTACCTGCTGGCCGCCTGGTTGGCGCGGGTGCTGCTCGTGTGGGGCGTGTATCTGGTGGTGGCCGTCCCGGCGCTTGCCGTCGTGACGTGGGCCCGGCGTCCCGTGCCGGAGGACACCGTGACCCTCTTTGGCATCGTCAGCGCGCTGGGCGTGGTGGGACTGGTGCTCACGTTTCTTGTGTCCCTGGGATTTCTCGCGGGGACCCTGCTCCGCAAGCCGCTGCTGGCCGCCGTCGTGCTCGTCTTCGTGTGGTATCCGATCGGCGCGGTGCTGAACGTCTTTTCGCTGGAAGAGTTCTCGCCGATCAGTCTGAGCCGGGCCTTGTCCACGCAACTGCGCCAGACCGTGGCGCACGGCCGGCACGAGTGCCAGGGACAGGGCTTCTGCCCAGGACATGGAAGCGCTCGCGCAACAAGTGAACCATTTCCTCAGCGTCTTTTCCAACGGCCAAGCGCCGTCGGCCGCTGCCCGGCCGGACTTCTTCGAGGGCGGGAGGTTCGGTGATTTCTCCCTGCCCCGCGTGATCCTGGGCTATGGTGTGCCGACCCTGATGGCGGTCGCGCTGGCGCTGCTGTTCTTCTATCGGCAGGACTTGTGACGTTTACGGCTTCGCCTTGGCCACGTCAGCCGTCATCAAGGCTTGGACTTCGCTTTTCTCGATGATCGGCAGGTCGAACATGAGGGTCTGCTTCAGTTGCGTGGCGGCGTCACCGACGAGCACACCTTTGGGGATGCCTCTGCTGTCGAAATCCTCCGTGAGCAGCCCGTAGTAGAAGCCCGCGGTCCAGACGTCGCCGCCGCCCAGCCGGTCGCACAGAGTGATAGGCTTGACCGCAGGGGATCGGAAGAACGTGCCGTCCGCATGGACCGCCGCCGACTCCCACCGGTGCTGCTCCGACGAGTCTGCATGGCGTATCGTGACGGCGACGATTTTGGTCTTGAATTGTTGGTGAACCTGCTGGGCGAAGCGGCGCAGGTCGTCATCCTCCAGAGGCCCGATCTCGCCGGCGAGGATCTGGCGGGCGGAATACCGGCCGCAGCCGATGCCGTACAACTCGGCCATGTTCCCGAGCGTCGTGACCAGCACGTCCACGTGTTCGGTCACGATCGGCGTCATCACATCGCGCGCCTGCTCCATCGTCCATAGGGCGCTGCGGTAATTGAAATCCATCCCTACCAAGCAGCCTTCGGGTTTCTCGGCGAGGGCCTCTTGGAAGGCCTCCTGACAGTAGTTCCGGTCGTAGCTGCTATGGGCGGCCAGGCCGAAAGTGATTCCGGAAGTATGGAACAGCCGGGCGTTCCTCAAAACCTCTTTCCAGTGGACCATACCGGCGGCGAGCCGGGAGGCGGCGGAATACTGGCGCTGATAGACCGTGACGCTGCGTCGGGGCGTGCGCCCAATCTCGTAAATCATCCGGCCGATCGGCTCGGTCTTCGGTGCCCAGACGAAGTGGTCCGTGTTGACGCCATTCTCGCGGGCGATGTTCCGCACGGCCTGCCCATAGGGATTGTCCGGCACGCGGGTGACGTAGGCCGCGGGAATCCCCAGACGGGCGAGCCCTATGGCAAGCGAGTATTCGCTGCCTGCCATGGACAAATGCACCAGGCGGGTCCGCTCCGGACGCTCCAGATCGGCGGGTGTGTCCCGCACCATCACTTCGCCGAACGTGACGAATGCCGGTCCTTGCCGGTCGAATCCGCTCAAATCGTCTTGCAGGATGTCATACACAGGAGCGCTCATGCAGGAATTGTCACTGCATCGTTGCGGCCCGTCAAGGAACATTCTCGCCGGCTGTGCGCGACTAAATTTCGTGGCGCCTATGCCCCCCACCTGTCATCCTGAGCGCAGCGAAGGATCTGGCCTGGGCATGGTAACAAACGTTGCCCCCATTCGTTGGCCAGATGCTTGGGTTCCCAAACGCGATAAATCGCGTTTGGGGGCCCTTCGCTTCGCTCAGCATGACAAATGCGGAGAGGGCCTCCACAAAACGTAGTCGCACACTCCGGAAGCGCCGACGAGGATTGCTCTGGAGGTGGTTTATGAGTATGATTTGTCTCGTAGGGCGAATAATCATTCGCCCCTACAGGTCGCCAGTTAAGGAGAGACAACGTGAATGACGAAAGCAACGCGATCCAGCCGGCTTCGACATCGACTCCCACAGACAGACACACCGTTTCACGCCGGGGATTCGTCGCCCGCGCCACGGCGGCGGCCGGGCTGGCGGGCCTGCTGGAAATGAATCGCGAGGCCCAGGCGGGCGCCGGTGCACGAGCACCGATCTCGCCCCGGGAGTCGATCAAGATCACGAAGCTGGAGACGTTCGTCCTCAGGAACAGTTGGGTATTCGTGAAGCTCTCCACGGATGCGGGGATCACCGGCTGGGGCGAGATGCTCAAAGATAAGAGCAAGACCTGTGCCGCCGGCGCCCACCAAGTCGAGTCCTACCTGATCGGCAAGGACCCGCGCCAGGTGGTCCAGCACTGGCAGGCGATCTATCGCCATGCCTTCTATCGCGGCGGGGCGGTTCTGACCGCCGTCGTGAGCGGCATCGACCAGGCGCTGTGGGACATCAAGGGCAAGGCCCTGGGCGTGCCGGTCTATGAGCTGCTCGGCGGCCCGACCAGGGACAAGATCCGCGTCTACGGCAGCAGCGACGACGTGACGCGCGGCCGGGCGAAAGCCTGCAAGGTCTCGCCCCGAGCGGAAGGCCGGGCAGCATACAAGTATGTCGAGAGTCCGGCGTTTGTGCAGAAGGTGGCGAAGGACTTCGCCGCCTTGCGGGAGAAGCTCGGCCCGGAGGTGGATATCGGCATCGATTTCCACGGGGCCGTTGAGCCGCAGACCGCGGCGCTGCTGATCAAGGCCCTGGAACCGTACCAGCCGTTCTTCTTCGAAGAGCCGGTCCAGTGCCAGAATGTGGATGTCCTGGCCGACCTGGCCCGCAAGACGCACATCCCGATCGCGACGGGCGAGCGGGTCTTCACCAAGTGGGGTTTCCGCGAGATCCTGGAGAAGAGGGCCGCCAGCATCTTGCAGCCGGATGTCTGCTATGCGGGCGGCATCACGGAACTGCGGTTGATCGCCGGCATGGCCGAGGCGTACTACGTCCCCATCGCCCCGCACAACCCGCAGGGGCCGTGCTCGTTGGCCGCCAGTTGCCAGATCGCCGCCGCGATTCCGAACTTCCTGATCCAGGAGCGCGGCACGAGCACGCACGAGAACCTGCTGAAGGTGCCGTTCAAAGTGGAGAACGGGTACCTCCCGCTGCCGAAGGGGCCGGGCCTCGGCATTGAGATCGACGAAGACAAGCTCATGGCTCAGGTCGGCGAGCCCCAGGGATATCCGCAAACGTACGACAAAGATGATGGCTCCGTGGTGGACTGGTAATGGAGGTTGTAACACTATGCGTGCTTCAAGAGTAAGAATCAGCCTGAGTCTGTGTTTCGCCTACGTCCTGTTGTGCAGTGCGGCCTTCGCGGAAGACTGGCCGCAGTACAAATATGACAGCCGGCATTCAGGCAATGTGCCTGATCGAGATGTTGTTATGCCTCTGGGCCTCGTTGCCGCAGTGCCCCTGACCGATGCGATCTTCACCGCGCCGGCCGTCAAAGACGGTCGGGTCTACGCGGTGGATGGCGCGGGGGTGGTCTTCTGCATCGATGGTTCCTCACTGGAAGTCCTCTGGAAGTTCGAGACCGCGGGCGGCAAGGCCAACTGCAACAACATGTCATCACCTGCCCTTGCTGGTCGTTTCCTCCACGTCGGGACGATGGCGGGGAAATACTACGTGCTGGATTGCGCCAAGGGCACCGTGGTCAAGGAAATCCCGTGCGGCGAGCCGATCCTGAGCGCTCCCGTAGTAGTGGGGGAGCGCGTGTACTTCGCGACCCTCGGCTCCAAGGTCTATTCTTTGAAGGCGGACGGCACGATCGCCTGGACCTGGGACTTCGTCGACGAGGTGCTCAAGTTCCCCGGCAATCGCTGGAGCGGCGAACAGTGGCTCAAGCACAAGCAGGGCCGGATCACCTGGCGGGACCAGTTCCTCTGCACGCAGGACCTGGCGGCGCAGGGCGATCTGATCGTTCTCCCGGTCAGCGGCTCCGCGCTGGTCTTGCGGGACCTGGGCACGCGGGCCGAGGTGCAGGTGCGAAAGCCGATCCCGTCGCTCAACGGCTCCGAGTACCCCGCGCTCTTCGGAACGAGTCTGGCCGAAGATGGAACGATCTTTCAGCAGTGGCACCGGCGGGACAATGCCGGCCGGGTCGAGATTATCCGCTTGCGGGGCAAGGAGGCCGAGACCAGTTCCGTGCCCGACACCGAGACGGCGATCCAGCTTCCGCGATTGCTGAGCTTCTCGTCCGTGAGCGTGCGCGGCAATGACGTTTTCCGGTGCAGCCCGGAACATGAGTTTGGCTTCTGCAAGCATTCGTCGGTAGGGGCGAATAATCATTTGCCCGTACAGGTCCTGAACGTCGATGGGTCCATCACGTCTCCGGTTCTCCTGCGCGAGCACGGGGTCTATGGCGGGCTGGATGGCAAGCTGTACGTTGTGCCGCTCTCCGGCAAAAGCGGGGCGTGGTCGTTCCGGACCGCCTTCGGCAAGGCCATCACCGCTCCCGCAGCGGTTTGTGATGGTCGAATCTACTTCGGCTGCGACGACGGGTACCTGTATATCCTGGGGCCCCAGGGCACGGCGAAACTGCCTGGCAAAGACCTCCAGTTGGGCCGAATCCGTAGCCCTCTGACCAGTGCACGAACAGATGCGAAATATGACTGGTTCACCAACTACGGCAACTTGGCCAATACCAACGCCAACGATCAGGATGTGAAGCCGCCTTTCAAGCTCAAGTGGGTGACCCGGTATGCGGGGACGTTCAAACACATCCCAATCTGCGGCGGCGGCCGGATGTACACGCATACGGGCGAGGGCCAGATCTTCGCCTTGGAGCAGGAGACCGGCCGATTGCTGTGGCGGCGGTACTGGCCGGATGTGCATCTGTCCTTCACCAGCCCGATCTACTGCCGACGCGGCGGGAAGGAGCTTCTGCTCGTCCCGCAGGGGGGAATCAAGAGGTCCTCTGTGCGCTGCCTGAATGCGGCCACGGGAGACCTGCTCTGGGAAGCGCCGTTCACGGGTTCGCCAAGCTGGAGCCGGCAAGGGCCGCCGGTGATCTTCGAGAATCTGGCGATCTACGGCTTCGGCTCGGGCAAGTACGCGCCGCAGGGAACCGAGCCGGCGTACATCTTCCGGGCCAAGCCCGAGCCGGCCCCCGACGGCGCGGAGATCATGGCTTGGATGTACACTCACGACAACCCCTACTACCCGCAGGACAATAAGCCCTTCCTGCGGGCCTGGGACCTGGATACCGGCAAGGTGGTGTGGGAGAAGGACTTCTCCGAGTTCGGCTGCGGCGGCAACGATGTGGGGTTGTGCCTGATGGATGGGACTTTGTACTACTCCACCTTCTTCGGCTACGCGGCCAAGGCCAAGGATGGCAAGCCCAAGTCGCAGGGGTTCACCGCCGCGATCGAGCCTGCCACCGGGCGCGTGATCTGGCAGACAACGCGCTACTACGTGACGGCGGGCTGCACCATGTCAGGCGAAAACGGGCGCTTGTACCTGGGCGGGTACAACATTCCCGTCGCGGACACCAAGACACGCCACGTGTGGTGCCTGAACGCGAAAGACGGGTCCTTGATCTGGCAATCCGAGCCGGTGGCAAAGGCGGTCAATGTCGTCACGGTTGGCGCAGAGATTTCTCTTCGCCCACGGCTCGAGCGGTTGTCCCAGCTATCTGATCGATAAGGGCACGGGCAAGCTCCTGACGACCTTTGACATGAAGTATGCCTGCACGCGCTTCACGCTGTCCGAGCCGTACCTCGTCGGCTGCAACCTGGACCTCCTCGACACGACCAAAGGTGTCGAACTGGTTTCTTCCGGCCCGAGCCTGGAGCCGCGCGAGTGCGTGGGGGCCGCCGTCTCGAACGGACGGATCTTCTACACGGCCCAGTCCAGCGGTATGCAGGCATGTGAAGTCTATGGGCCGGAAGCGACCCAAATCCGCGCCTCGTGGGAATGATGCCTGCTATGTTTGATTTTGCGCCCCGCGTGTCATCCCTTCGCTGCGCTCAGGGCAGGCTCTGAACGGAGCGTAGCGAAGGGAAGGATCTGGCCTGCGAACGAGAGAGACCTCTCATTCGGTGGCCAGATCCTTCGGCTTCGCCTCAGGATGACAAAGAGACTTGCTTCCCCGCGCCATCTGTCAGACCTTCTCGAACTGGGCCAGCACGTAATCTCGTGCCGCCGGGACGTCCGGGAGCGTCAGATGCTCGACGGCCAGGTATATTTCGCGGTCGAGCTGGGCCAGCAGACGCAGGTAGAGCGGGTAATCGAGCACGCCCTGACCGGCGTAAGGCAGTTCGGTGTCATCGGCATTGGGCGCCGCCTTGACGTCCTTGGCGTGCGCGATGACGGTCTGTTGGCCGACCCGCTGGAAGATCTCCTTGAGCATCGGCTGCATCTGGGCGAGCTGATCCTTGCGGAAGTAATTGCACGGGTCCATCACGAGCTTGAGCGCGGGCGAAGGAATATCCCGGAACAGCCGCTCGGTGCGCTCGACGGAGCCGATGACATTCTTCCAGTACGCTTCAATAGAGATCACGGCCCCGGTCTTCTCCGCCCGCCTGGCGAACTTCTCCAGGGAGGCCCGGCACTGCTGGTAGGCCGCTTCCGTGGCGTTCTCGGGTGAATCGTTCCACTCGGACTGGGGATTGCGCGAGCCGGTCTCGGTGGAAATGTTGTTGGAACCCAGACGCTTCCAGTTCTCAATCAGGAACTGCATCCGCTGCTCGCCTCGCTTACGCGTCTCGGGATTCGGCGCGACCACGTTGTAGTAGCCATAGAGGCCGACCACCTTGATCCCGTTGCGGTCCAGGCAGCCTGTGATCTTGTCCGCGGCCTTCCAATCCGGCGCCAGGGGGTCGAAGCGAACGTCGGCGAAGATGCCCTCCAGCACCACGGCGCTGAAGCCGTCGCCCTTGATTCTCTTGGCGGCCTCTTCGAGGGGCAGGCCGGCATAGACACCCGTGAAGATGGCCAGCTTGAGGTTCTTCTTCGCCTTGGCTTTGACCCCCGCCTCCGCGGGGGTGACATCGTTCCCGCTCACGCGGGAACGGTCGGCTGCCCGGCCGGCGAGCGGTGTCGCGAACGTGGCGGCCCCGGCCAGCTTCAAACAATCACGTCGAGACAACCATCCCATGGGTGTTCTCATGGCAACCTCCTATAAATCGGCTCGCCGTTGACGTGTTCTTGCCAACGGCGAGCCGAGCCTTGACGAACTGGACAGTCACTACTCTGCATTCCGCAAGTTTCACGATGTTACGGGTAGGAGATTGCCTCGTCGCTGCGCTCCTCGCAATGACATGATCGAACGTTGTATGTCATTGCGAGCGAAGCGAAGCAATCTACTCGCCATAGTCGTGGAACTTGCGGAGCCCCACACTATTCCTTTTCCCACGGGACCACCCACTTGTAGATGGTGTGGCTGGGGCCGTAGTTGGTGTTTTCATCCGAGTCGTCGCCCTCGACGGTCAGGTTGAGGGTGACCAGGGGCTTGGCCCCGCGCATGTCGAAGTCATGCGACACGATGCGGGTGCCGGGCTTGCACTTCGCCAGTTGCGGCATCAGCTTGACGTTCAGGGACGGCAGCAGGTACAGGGTGATCACGCTGGCTTCGCTCAGGTCGAGCGTGAAGATGTCGTCCTGCCGGATCGTGACCAGGTTCTCCACGTGGTTCTCCCGGACGTTTTCGAGCGATTCCCTGACGCGCACCGGGTTGATGTCGAAGCCGACGGCCTTCACGCCGTACTTCTTGGCCGCGGTCACGACGATGCGGCCGTTGCCGCAGCCGAGGTCATACACCACATCGCCCGGCTTGACCTCGGCCAGCTCCAGCATCTTGTCCACGACCCCCTGCGGCGTGGGCACGAAGATCACGTCCGGCTGCCGCATTTCCTTCAGGACCACCTGTTGGGCCGGGGCCGGAGCGGCCTCGATCTTCTTGCCGGTCACCTCACGGGTGCCGTTCTGCGCGGTAATCTGCCCCTTCAGGGTTTTGCCGTCCAGCGTTCCCTTGAACTCCCTCTCCTGCGCCTGATCGCCGAAACCCATCATCACCTTGAAGCTCACCTGATTGCCTTCGAGCTTCAGGTCCTTGACGGGAATCTCGCCGCCGAAGGACTCGTACCGACCGCTCAGATCGCCACGGACGATCAGAGCGCTCGTGCGGGTCCCCTGATCGGTGGTGGTGGTCAGTTCCCACTTGCCGATCAGGGCGCCGCCGAACCGCTTGCCGGCGACGGCGACCTCGAACTGGTCGTTCTTGCTCACGCCGGTCAGCTTGTCGTCCTGGACGGTGCCCTCGAAGGTCATTTCGAATTCGTTGTCATTGAACTTGGCCTTGCGATTGAAGCTGAGCTTGCCGTCCTGGAATTTGACGTTGGAAATCGTGCTCTCGCCCATCTGGCTGGTCCATTTGGCGTCCAGCGCACCGTCGGGCTTCTGCGAAACGACCAGCTTGGCCGTGATGTCCCGGTCCTGGACGCGGTAGCTGAGGTCCCACTGGCCCACGGCGGGGGGCTCGGGCTTGCGGCGGGTCCCGGTGTTGGTAAACTCGCCCCGGTCGCTGGAGACCGTGCCGGCGAGCTTGCCATCCTTCAGGGTGCCCGTGTAGTTCATGGTGAACTCCTGGTCGCCGAACTTCATCGTGCGGACGAAGGTGAGCTTCTGGCCGTCGAACTTCACATTGGACAGATCGGTGCTGCCCCACTTGCCGGTGAGCGTTCCGTCCGCATTTTTGGCGAGGGTCAGGGTGGAAAGCATCTGCCGGCCATTGAACTCCGACGCGATCTCCCACTCGCCGCTGATGTCTTCGGCGGCCCAGGCTTGCGGAACCGCGAGCGCCAAAGCGATCAGGATGCTCCCGACCAGGTGTGTTCTCTTGTGACGTGTGGCTTGCCTCATGGCAGTCCTCCTTTTCAAAATGTTGCCTCTTGATAGGTAGAGATGAGATTCCATTATGACAGAACGATTTCTGCGAGCCGGCGGGCCGCAACAGCGTCCTGTCCTCGCCGCTTGCATTGCAGGACTATCATAGTCCCTGACTACCGATCGTACAAGTGCTTTGTTGATGGGTGATTCCTCCCCCGTGCCACTCAATCTGCGAGGAGCAGATACTGTGGACTGCCGGAGACAGCCAGTTTCAATTGCTCGGTTTGCCAGGAGATGGGCTTGCTTTGGCCCAGCATATCGACAAGAGTTCCCTCGGCGGCTTTGAAGGGGAGAGTCATTTCGTGGTCCGCGTCCGTGGTCCACAGGGCGAGTGCCCGGTGACTCCCTTTGCTCAGCAGGTAGACGATGTCCTTTTCGTTCGCGGGCGCGAGCTGCTTTTCGATCGTGTATCCGCCGAGAGTCGAGGAAAGCGACCGGGCCGCGCGATAGGCGGCTTTCGGTTGTGAGGTCCCGTTCCACGGTGCCGAAGTGGTGCTCGCGCTCGTTGGGATCGGCGCCGTCGTTCTTCCAGTCGTACCAAATGCTGACGGGGATCTTCTGGTACAGGTTGATCAGGAACATGCGGGCCAGGTAACGGGCCTGCTGCTCATCCGACAGCCGCTTCTTGTCCCAGTTGATATTGGAATACCCCCATTCGCCGGAGAGGATGGGGATCTGCCGGCCCTGGGGGGCATATTGTTCGAGGAGCTTACGGAGCCTGTCATAGTCCTTACCGACCGTCTCCGGCGGCTGGGGGCGATACGGATGGACGCTGAGAGCGTCGATCCACTGGAGCAGGCCCTGCTTGAAACAGCTTTCCAGCCAGTCGAAGGGAATGCCCGAAGTCGCCGGCGCCAGAAGGATGCCGGAAGGATCGGCCTTCCGGATGAGCGGGGCCGCCTCTGCGACGAGTTTGCAGTAATTCTCGACATCGGGCTGGGGCGACCAGAATTGCTTGATGTTGGGCTCGTTCCAGAACTCCCAGAGGATGCCCTTGCCGCTATAGCGCTGGGCCGCCGCTTCGGCGAAGGCGGCGAAGGCCTTCCGGCCTGCCTCCGTGCGGACGGAGTGCTCTTGCTCGTAGAGCCGGTTGCTGTAGTCAAGAATGTAGAGGATGCGGAGGCCGCGTTTCAAGCAGCCGGCGGTCAGGGCATCATACCCCGCCGTCTCGAAGTCATAGACGCCTTTCTGCCGCTCGATGCCGGACCAGCCGAAATCCATGCGGATGACCCGGAAACCGCCGTCACGGATGAGATCGAGGTCCCGGGGGTCGCCGGTGAAATGGATGTTGACGCCGAAACCGTTCGGGATCGTCAATTCCGGCAAAGAGCTTGCCGCGGGAGAGGGCGAGGTCATGCTCATGAGCAGCACCAGGCCGGCCACAAGTCTCACCCATTTGCCTGCCGATTCTTGAATGATGTGCGAGTCAAGCAGCATTTCATTTCTCCTCTCTGCACGCGGTCGCCGGCAAGGCCTACGCCAGGGCGAAACCACGTTGACGAGAGAGTACCACATGTCTACTGCTTCCGCAAGCGCAGATGACAAGAGCGAATTAGCCCGGCGTTCGCTCTCTCCGAGGAGCCGAAGGCGATTCCTCGGTTATCGTCGGTCCTGACGCCACTGAAATGACGACTTGAAGTGAAGGGAGATGGCGCCCATGATGGCGCAGTGAGTGCCGGGTGTGCCTTTGGAGGCAAGAGGCCAGCAAGGCCCGTTGCGTCCACAAGGCGCACCGGAACCAACGGGGGCGGCCGAAAGAGCCGACCGCCGCAGAGCACAGGAATCACGGGGGGTAGTTACCAGCAAACGCGGGGAATCGTCGAGGGGGGAATTGTGGAAGGGAATCATGACTCACGAAGAAGGGTACGCACACGGAGTCGTTGCGTGCTCCATGCGGGGTGAGCAGCCTGTGTTGGAGCACAAGATCAGCCCATGTGGATCACCGGAGCTCCCAAGACGCCCAGGGTACCCGGGGAGAACTCCGTTCCCCATGTATCCGGGTTTGCCCACGCGATGTTTCGCCTTTGGGGTCCTTCTCCTCCTGGGAGCCTGTCTGGTCCTGGCCGGTTGCGGGGATAAGATCCGCCGCCCCTCGCCCGAGGAGCTGGCCCGGTTCCAGGCGGCCGACCCGCCGCCGGAGTTCACGGACGGCGAAGGGTCTCCGGCCGCGGCGGGCCCCATGGTGGACATGAGCCGGGTCCTGCAAGCCAAGATTGTCGCGGGGCCTTACCGCGCGGTGCCGGGAGACGTGCTGCGGCTGGAAATGCTGCGCTTCCTCGAACAGCGGCCCACCGATACCGCCGCCACCGCCGACAACCGCCAGATCTACAACTGCCGGATTGCCGATGACGGCATGATCATACTGCCGATTGTGGGACCGCTCGCGGTGGGGGGCAAGTCGCTGACGGAGATCGAATCGGCCATTGCCGCCCAATACTATCCGAAGTACGTGGCGGCGCCGCTGCCGGTGTATGTGAGCGTGGCGGAATACCAGACGCGGCGGGTCTCCATCGTGGGGGCCGTGACGCTGCCGGGGATCCATTCCCTGCGGCACGATCAAATGTCGCTGGTAGCGCTCCTGATGCAGGCCGGAGGCATTACCACGCAGGGCGCGGCGGTGATCCGCATCACCCGGGCGAATGGGCAGGAACGGGAACCGACGGGTGATGGAACGCTCAAGGTGGTGCCGTCCTCGATCTTCGGACCCCCCGATGCGCTGCGGCGCTACGGCTCTCGGTCCTCCGAGATCGGCGCTCCGGCCTGGCACGCGGTGTTCGAGCGGGAGGGTCCCCTGCCGACGACGGGCTGGCTGAGCGTGACCCAGGAGAGCGGCCGGGTGAGCGTTCGCCAGTGGCTCGACGTGGGGAACGAGCCGCAGCGGCGTGAGTTCATCAGCGCCCTGACCGCGCAGGCGAAACGGCCCGGCGTGGCAGACCTGGGGGAACAACTGGCGCGGCTGGGCGCGTACCTGGAGCGCAAGACCATTTCGGACGCGCGGGGACTGTACCTGAGGAATCCGCAATCCGCAATCCGCAATCCGAAATTCCCAACCCGCCGCCCGGATGGCTGATTCTGGACCACGGCCGTTTCGTGACCGCTTCCCAGACGCGGGGCGATGAAGAGACCGCCAGACCGGTGCGCCAAATGGATCGGGGCTCCCCAGCCGATGCTTTGCCGGTGGAGACCCAGACCCTGGTCCTGCCGGTTCGTGGGTTGAATATCCCCTTTGCCGACGTGATCCTGGCGGAGGGGGACACCGTGGTCGTAGAACCGCCGCAGGAGCAGTCTGTCGCCGTCGTGGGTCTGGTCGCCAAGCCGGGCAATATGCCCTATCCGCCCGGCACCCGATATAACCTGATTCAGGCCATCGCCTATGCCGGCGGTTTGGACCTGGTGGCTGATCCGCGGTATGTCAGCGTTTACCGGCTGGCCCCGGACGGGCAAATCGCCAGCGTCACGTTCCAACTGGTGGACCCGCATCGTCAACAGAAGCTCACGGGGACCCTGGCCCTGCCGCTGAAGCCGGGCGACGTGGTCTCGGTCGAGCACACCCCGCGCACCCGCATGAATACCTTCCTGGACCGGGTCTTCCGGATCACCCTGGGCCTGTATCTCAATCCGGAGGATATCTGGCAATGAGTGAGAAGAAGCCCGACAGCAAAAGACACAAGCCGGGGGCCCGACGACCCCATCATCTTTCGTCCTCCGCTCTCGGTCCTCCAGGCTTCGCTGGGCGTCCTCCGGCCCTCACCTCGTGGTCCGGCGTGCCGACTCGTATGCTGCCCGCCGCCGTGTCGTCGTCGGCCACCGCCGACAGTCTGCTGGTCGTCCTGTGGCGCAGTCGAGGCATCCTGCTGCTGTGCTTTCTGGTGGCGGTCGCCAGCGGCGCCACCTACATTCAGATCGCCCCTCCCATCTACACGAGCACGGCCAAGCTCTACCTGGACTACGCCGGCATCCGCGTCAGCAACCCCTATGAGCCGGGCAGCCGTCCGCAGACCGACAAGTATCTGTCCACCCAGGCGGAACTGATCAAATCCCGGCCGATCCTGCTGTCGGCCACGGACTCGTTGAAGTATCGGCGGTTCTGCACATTTGCGGCGGTGGAAGCCCCCGCGGCTCACCTGCAGAAAAACATGACCGTCGAGATCGGCAAAAAAGACGAGGTCATCTCCCTGGCCCTGCGTTCGCCCCACGCCGACGAGGCCGCGGAAATCGTCAATCAGGTGGTCGATGCCTACATGGCCTACCGGTCCGAGCACGAGCAGCGCAGCTCGGCCCAAGTGCTGAAGATTTACCAGGATCAATTGCACAGCGCGGAAACGGAATTGGCCGAGAAGCGGCAGCAGTTGGACAAGTTCAAGCGCGAGCACATGCCGTTGGCCCTGGGCTCGGATCAGGGCGACGCCATGATGAAGCCGTACTACGACTTTCAGAGTGCTCTGACGCAGGCCCGGCTCAAAACGCTGGAGGCCAAGGCGTTTCGCGACGCCGTTCGGATAATGGCGCCGGACCCTGTCGCGCTACGACAGTTCATTCACCTGCAAGGGAACGTCGGCACATACGCGCTGGCCGATCAGCAAAAATCGCTGCTGGAGGCCAAGGCCGTCGAGAAGAAGGGGCAGAAGGATAGTCTGCTCAAGATGTACACGGAGGAACTCCCGGCGGTGGCCGGTCTGGGCACGGAACTGAGTCAGATCGCGGCCCAGGTCCGAGAGATCGATGACCGGTACGTCAAGGGGACGATGGCGGCGGCGGAGCGGCTTTACATTCGTGCGAAGGAGTCTGAGCAGGACCTCGCTCAGTCGTTCGGCGAACAAGAGAAACAGGCAATGATGCTGAACGCCGACGCGGCGCAATGCCAGACGCTGCGCCTGGAGGTGGAGCAACTGATCGCGCGGTCCCAGGCTTTGCAGCAGCAGGTCTGGCAAATCGGCCAGATCGTGGGGGAGGAGACGGGCCAATTGCGTATGGCCGTCCTGGAGGGGGCCACGGCGGCGGACCTGCCGTCGGAGCCCCAGAAGGGAAGAATCATGGCGATGGCCGTGATTCTCGGGCTATTGCTGGGAGGCGGGGCCGCGGTGGCGCGGGACTGGCGCGATCAGACGCTGCGCTCCACGGACGAGATCGCCGCCGTGCTGGGCGTGCCGGTTCTCGGGGCGGTGCCCGCCATGTCGCGCCGGCAGAGAATGTCGGAGCGGGGCCGCAAAGTCCTGTTGCAGCCCGATTCCCGCGAAGCGGAGGCCTTTCGCACCATCCGTACGGCGGTGCTCTTCGGGGCCTCCGACGAAGTCAAGACGATCCTGATCACCTCGCCGGTCGCCGGCGACGGCAAGTCCACGCTCGTCAGTAATCTGGCCATCGCCATGGCCTGTGCCGGGCAGAAGACTTTGATCCTCGATGCCGACTTCCGCAAACCGACGCAGCACATCATCTTCCGGCTGAACCCCCAGGAGCGGTGTCTGAGCGACGTGTTTGCGGGCATCCTGGCCCTGGGCGCGGCGGTCCAGCCGACCGGCATCGAGACGTTGCACGTCCTCACCTGCGGATATCAAATCGCCAATCCGGCCGAGGTCCTCCACAGTCCGCAGTTCGCCCATCTGCTGACGTGTCTGGCCGAGGTGTATGACCGCATCGTGATCGATGCCCCACCGGTTACGGTGGTGACCGATGCGCAGATTCTGGGCGCCCTGTGTGACGCCACCGTGCTGGTTCTGAAAGCGGATAAGTCCGTGCGGAAGGTCGCCCAGCATGCCATCGATTCCCTGCAAAGCGTGGGGGCTCATTTGCTGGGAGTCGTGGTGAATGAAGTCTGCAAACGCGGCACCCGCTACGGCTATTACTACGACCGCTACCGCAAATACTACAGCGGTCGCAGCAAAGGCCCGGACGGCAGGCCCAAGAACAGCATCACGGTGGTCCCGAACCCCACGGTCGCGCCGGCTAAGACGACCTCCGAGGCAGTATGATGGTGATCCGGCACAATACCGCGTGCAAAGCAGGACCGAGGTCCCGGGGACGGCCCGCCCACGGAGACGCCGGTCAAATTCGTGGATGTGCACTGCCACTGCCTGCCGAATCTCGATGACGGGCCCGAATCCGTGGAGGAGGCGATCACGCTGTGTCGGGTGCTGGCGGCGGACAACGTATCGACCGTGGTGGCGACGCCGCACCAGCTCGGCCGCTTCGAGGACCGCACCAAGGCCCAGGTGATCCGGCGGAGCGTCGACGTCCTGAATCGTGCGCTGGTGGCGCGGGGGATCGACCTGGCGGTGCTTCCCGGCGCCGAGGTTCGGGTCGATGAGAGGATCGCCGGGATGCTGGCCGGCGGGGAGATTCTCACGCTGGCCGATGCCGGCCGCCACGTTCTTTTGGAACTTCCCTGGGATGCCCTGATCGATATTGAGCCCCTGCTGGTCCAATTCACGGTACGAGGGGTGCAGACCATCCTCGCGCATCCCGAGCGGAATGGTCCGTTGCTGGAGCGGCCGCAGATGCTGGAGCGGTGGATGGCGTTAGGGGTCGGGCTGCAAGTCACCGCCGGCAGTCTCACGGGGGATTGGGGACGCTATGTCCAACGCGCCGCCTGGGAATTGCTGGCGCAAGGAGGGCGGACTTGCATCGCCACGGACGCGCACGATGGCGCAGTCCCCCGGCATGACCAAAGCCTTCGAAGCCGTGGCGGTCCGCTGGGGCGACGACACGGCCTTTTCGCTCTGTGTGGAGAACCCGGCGCGGGTGATCCGAGGAGAGAAGCTCGCCCCCGTTGCCGGCGGAATCGACGGGAGGTCGGGTGATATCGCTTGAGTGCAAAATGGGGTGGCATACCCAGTCGCCGTGAAGCCCACTGCGCTGGGGCCGTGTGCTGTACATCATCTGCCTCGATTTGTGCCGCACGATAAGTGTCAGGGGCCGGGAGGATGTGTCGGTGCGCACCGACAGTGCGCCGACGGGGACGGAGTCTGCCATGAACAAGCTTTCCTTCACGATCGGCCGAGGCATCCTGCTTCTCGGCGTGGGCGCCGGTTGCGCGTCCGCCGCCGGCGGAGTGCCGGGGGACAACCTGGTCTCCAATCCAGGCTTCGAGATCGCCCGCTGGAACGCTCCGGCCGCCTGGCGTCTGTCGGAGGGGGCCCCGGGGAACACGTTCGATTGGATCCCCAACGGTCAGGCCGGCGACGAGGTCCATTCCGGCGCCCGGTCGCTGCGCATGAAGGCGCTGCGCGAGCCTGCGCCGGACCGCTCGATGGATGCGACCACCAACCCCTTGCGGGTGCTGCCCCATGCCCGCGTGGAAGTCTCCGTATGGCTGAAGGCGAGCGACGTGGCGACGCAGGAGGACGCCGGCGGGTACGGATTGCGGGTGACTCTGACGGCGCGCAGCGCCTCCGGCGTCAAGATTGAGCACCGGGACCTGATGAACGAGCAAGGCTCCTTTTCCTGGAAGAAGATTCAGGGCGGCATGATCGTTCCGGAGGGAACGATGATGATGGACCTGTCCATCAAGATGACGACCTGCACCGGCACCGTCTGGATCGATGATGCGGACGTGCGCGTGGTGGAAGAGCTGCCCCTCGTGAATCTGGACGGCATCCACAATCCCGTGCTGATTCCCCGCCCCTGGCAATCCCGGCTCGGCGGCGACAAATTCGAGCTGCGGAGTGTCTCCATCGCGAACCAGTGTCCGGACCCGCGCCTGCGGGACGCGGTCGATTCCTTCTTCTCCGGCATCGGCATTGTCCATGAGTTCCTCGCGGGAAACGACCCGCCGACGGGCCGTTACGCCACCCAGTTGATCCTGGGGGACAGTGCCCATCCCGCGCTCGCCCGGGAATTCTACCTGCGCTTCCCCAACACCACGTGGGCGGACCTCGAAGAACAAGGGTACTTTCTCGCCGTGGTCCCAGGGGCAGAGCAAAACCTGATCTACCTGGGGGCCAACAGCCACATCGGCAGGTTCTACGCCGTTCAGACGCTGAAGCAGTTGATCCAAGACAGGTCCATCTACGTCGCCGACATTCTCGACAAACCCACCGTCACCTGCCGCGGCATCCCCATGGGCCTGCAATGGTTCGAGCAGCGCAGCGGGGAGGCTCTGAGGCGCATGACGCAACTGAAGCTCAACTTCGTCTGGGCGCAGGGCTCCTTTTTGAACGACTGTCTGAGCACCGATAACTGGAGGCTGGACTTCACGGCTTCCCAGAAGGCCGCCTTCAGGGAGTTCATCGAGTTGTACCAGAAGAACTTTATCGACGTTTGGATCGCGCTGGGGCCGCGGGGGAAGAACCCGCCCCTGCAATATTCTGCGGCGGCCGATATCGATACCATCGTCCACAAAATGGATGTGCTCTATACCCTGGGCCTGCGGAATTTCGGGTTGCGATTCGATGATCTGGGCAACCTCGGGGAAGACCGGTTGTTGGTCCCCCAGGATATCAGCGCCTTCAATGGCGACATCGGTGCGGCCCAGGTGTACTTCATCCATGAGGTCTACAGCCGTTTGAAATCCCTCCATCCGGACATCAAGTTCATGGTGGTGCCCCTGGACTACAACCAAACGGGAAACCATCGGGGCCAGACACGGGGAGGCGCGCGGCTGCGGCAATACCGGAAGCTGCCCACCGACATCGGCATCTATTCCGTCTCCTACTATGATGAGGACATTCTGGCCGCGACCTGCCTGACCGGGCGCCCCACGGTGGCGGTGGTGTCCAACTTCTATTCGGAAGGGATCGAGGATCGCAACGAGTACGCGGTTCCTTTCGTGAGCTTCATCGATTGGCAGGACTCCGCCATCCGGTCGAAAATCGCCGGATTCACGTGGCTGCCCAAGATCCCGCAACGGGAAGACGCCGCCCTGATCTCGTGGCGCACGGCGGCGGATTTCGCCTGGGCGCCGCAGCGGTACGATCCCCAGCGGTCGTTTCAGCGCGCCGCCGCCCAATACCTGGGGGCTTCCGACGAGACTCCGGCAACGATCGGCGCGGGGCTCCCGTGAGCGAGGAACGTGAATCTCAGGCTCATAGTCCGGACCTCCGCCGTCGCGCAAGGCCTGCTCGTACTCGGGGACCAATCCTTTCGAAGTGCCTCGACCTTTCTGTCGGCGATGCTGGTCGGGCGGGCGTGCGGGCAGGTCGAATATGGTTTCTACACCCTGCTCTTGACCCTGCTGGTTACGGCCGAGGCGTTTCAGGCCGCCCTTGTGAGCACGCCCTACGTCGTGCAGAGCCCGTCCAAGGCGGGCCGGGACAAAGAGATCTACCTGGGCAACGCCGTCCTGATTCAGTTTCTCGTGGCGGCGGGCACCGCGGTCCTTCTGCTCGCTCTGTTGTACGCCTTTCCTTTGCCGGGCTCCGGCGCTCTATCGCCCTGGATCGTTCCGGCGTTTGCCGCCGCCTATTTTGCCGTGCTCTTCCGGGAGTTCTTCCGGCAGGTTCTGCTGGCGGACCTGAAGGTCGGCTGGAATCTGGCGTTCGGGGCCGTCGCGCACGGGTCCCTCATCGCGGCGCTGGTGGGATTGTTCCTGATGGGACACCTGGACGCCTGGACGGCCTATGCCGCCGTGGCCGGCTGTTCCCTGGTGCCCACGTTGTTCGTGCTGGTGTCCCAGAGACGCCGCCTGCGGCTGGACCTGGGCGGCCTGGCCGGCCAGTTCCTGGATCATTGGCGCGTCGGTCGCTGGCTGTTCGCCCAGGCGGCTCTCGTGGTTGTCTCCGGACCGGTGTATAGCTGGGTCCTGGCGTCTTCCCGAGGGGCGGCCGCCGTGGGCTTGCTGGGTGCATGCCTGCTGCCCGGGTCTGTCATGTCCCCGGTCGTGCAGGCGTTCCATGCCTTGCTCCTGCCGAAGGCCTCGCACGCCGTCCAGCGCGGGATGCGCCACGTCCAGCGGATCGTGCTTCGGTCGAGCATCATCATCGGTTTGACGTTTATCGCTTTTCCGATTGTTCTCGGATGGTTCGCCGCTCCGATCATGAACCTATTGTTCGCGGGAAAATACAATCCTTCCGGCTGGTTGGTGGCGCTGCTCGCCCTGCGCACTTATCTGATTGTGACGGCCATCCCGTTGACGGTTGGTTTGATCGTCTGTAAGCAAGCCTACGCCGTGTTCAAGTCGGAGATGGTCTCCCTGATCCTGACGGCGCTCCTCGGATTGCCTTTGACCTGCCTCCTGGGCGTCTGGGGCGTGGCCTGGGGTTTCCTGCTCACCCGACTGTTCAGCCGCGTGTATATCGCGCTGGCATTCCGCCGATACATCCGGTCTTCCCTGCGTGCCACGCCGGCCCCGACAGCGGTGGACGTGGCAAGCGGGCTTCCCACAGCCCCTGCGGCGTCGTTATGAATAGGATGGACACAGGTGCACCTACGCGACTATTTCGATGGAACCAGCTTTCGATGGCGTCTGCGAGAAGGCCTGTCGCGGCCGGAGAATGTCATCGCTTTGATCATCACGTGCGGATTCCTGGCGAACGTGCAGCAGGGGACCGACACCAATACCATTCTGCGGGACGATCCCCTGATCTTCAAAGGGATCAGGGTCCTGACCATCCTCCTCGGCGGATTATTCGCGCTGTCCACCGTCATGAGGCGGAGGATTCCCTATGCCGTCTGTCTGGCGGGCGTCCTGTTCCCCCTCACGCTGTATTTCTGCTGCTGTGTCCTATCGGTGCCGTTTTCCGCCTACCCGCTCTTGAGCCTGTTCAAGGCCGGCGAGATCGGCCTGGTCGTTCTGGTGTGCCTCATCGGGATCACGTCGGCGGCCGGGGGGCCGTCGGATTTCTTCCACCTGAACATCAAGATCGTTCTGCTGTACAACGTCATTGTCTGGGTGGAGAGCGTGCTGTTTCCCGGCCTGGCCTGGGTCCCGCTGCGGGGCGAGACCCCGTTGTTCGGGCATGCCCTCAGCGGCGTCTTCCCCGTCATCAATGGCAACACCGTGGGACTCTTCGGGGCCGTGTTGTTTCTCGCCTATTTACCCAAGCTCTGCGAACCCGTCGCGTTGGACGGCCGGCCGTGTCTTGCCGGCCGTGATCGGACTGGCGTCGGTCGTTTGCAGCTACAGCAGAGTCTCCTTGCTTGGTCTGGCCGTGGCCACCGCCGGTTCGCTGCTGCTGCTGAAGAAATATGCCTTGGGATGGGCCATGATCCTGTGCTTGTTGCTCCTGGGCACCAGTGAGAAGGTTCGGACTCTCGCCGTCGAGCACCTCGCACGAGGGCAGGAGGACCGGAGTCTCGATACCTTCTTCAGCCACCGCCTGGAGATGTGGGACCGTGTGCTGCACGACTACGGCGTTTCCATCGTCGGTCGAGGACACGCCGCCGGCTTTCGCTACGATGACAGCCTGGTCGTCGGCCACGCGCACAACAGCCTCGTCGAATTGTACTTCAACGTCGGGCTGCTGGGGGTCGCCGTGTGGCTCTTCTTCATCGGCAGTGTGTGCCATCGCCTGTATCGTCTGCTGCGGTCGCAAACAGCCATCGACTACGAGCTCATCGCGGTGACCGGGGTGATGATCTTCCTGCTGATGAAAGCCCTGGCGGCTACCGTGTTCGTCTATCTCGATGCCGGTATGCTGATCATGGCCGGGGTCGTCATCTACGTCGTGAGACGGCTTACGCCCGCCGAACAGGAGGGACTGCTGCTGGACCGCCGGCGTGATGTCTCGCCTTCGTACTGAAACGGAGCTATGGACCGTCTGGCGCGAAAAGCCAATCGCAAGGCCTTGGCGGGCGGGCGGGCCAGACTGTGGAACCTGCCGCGCGGATGGGCGCACCAAGGTTTCTTTTACCTCGATCGCACGCAGCGCATCGGCCGGGTGGTCTTCGAGATTGTCCCGACGGTGATCCTGGCGGGACTGATCGGAAGAATCGGAGGTATACCGCTGTCCCATGTCTGGCTCTGGTGTGCCAGCCTGTTCCTCGCCCATACCCTCAACTGGGTGCTCAACGGCAACTGGTGGGCGGGGATGCTGTTTGCGTTCCCGAGCCTGCGCAACCGGGGGGATCGCGCGACCTGCGCGTACCTCAATCGGATGGCCCATCGGCTGCGGCGGGATCGCTCCATTGCGGGCGCCATGATTTTCGGCAGCATCGCCCGGGGTCAGTGGCATGAGCGCAGCGATCTGGATGTGCGTCTGCTCCGACGGCCGGGGGTAGGGAACGGGGTGACGGGCGTCCTCATTCTCCTGCGCGAGCGGTGGATTGCCCTGTGGTCCCGCCAGCCGCTGGACATCTATCTCGCGGACGGCATCCCGTTCCTGAAGAAGATGCGTGCCGATGAGCGGCCGGTCTTCCTGAAAAAGGACGATCCGCGACTGGAGCTTGCCTATCCGAACGGAAAGGAAACCCGGATCGAGGAGCTGAGAAGGGGCACAGAGTTGTGACGGTATCCTGAGGGGTGGATGGAGATGCGCGTGTCATTGCTTTTGGTGGAACCGGAGGATTTTACCCGGCCGCTGTACGGCGGGGGAGGGGCCGTGGTCGTGTCCCAGATCCTGCGCTCCTGCGACGATTGCGTGGCGGTGGTGGGCATGACCTCGGACCGTCACACGATTGGAAAATGGACCTATGCCGATATCTATGGGCGCCGGCGGTTGTTCCTGCCGGTCATGGACCGCGCCCGCATCGAGCAAACGGTGCTGATCTCCCGGAATCTGCGGTTCGCCATAGCGCTGGCCGAGCACCGCAAGGCGCTGCGAGAGGTTGGGATCGAGTCGGTTTTTTCGCAGACCTGGGCGGTCTTGTGGTTCTTCGCGTTCTGGCCCGGCCGCTGGGACCTCTGTTATTATTATCCGGGCCTGCACAACTCCATCCTGCACGGGCGACACCCCCTCCTGGGGCCGATCTGCGCCGGTCCCTATGCGCTGGTACATTCGTTCGCCGTGCGCAAGGCCAACCTGGTGCTGGCTGCGGCGTCCCAGGATGCCATCGTGCGGCACCAAAGGCATCTGCGGCGGCTGGGCGCCAGGATCGAGATTCACCCGTTGCCGACGGCGACGGACGTGGAGTTGTTCCGACCCCAGCCCCAGGAAACGCTCCGGCCGAAACTGGGCCTGCCCTTGAAGACGCCCGTCTACATCTATGTCGGGCGGCTGACGGCGGTCAAAGGAGTGCCCTTGATTCTGAACGCCTTCCAGATCGTCCAGGGCTCGCGCCCGGAGGCCTTGCTCTTGATCGCCGGCGATGGCGAGGAACGATCCAGGCTCACGAGACTGGCGCAGCGCCTGGGGATCGCTGCGTCGGTTCGATTCCTCGGAATGCTGCTGCCGGAGCAACTGGCGCCCTACATCGCCGCCGCGGACGCCGGTCTGTTTGCCTCCTATGACGAGGGGTTCTCGGTAGCCATGATCGAGGAACTGGCGTGCGGCCGGCCCATCCTCAGCACGGATGTCAGCGGGGCGCACGATCTGATCGTGGACGGCAAGAACGGATTCATTCTACCGGATCGCAATGTGGAGTCGTACGCCCGGCGTATGCTGGACGTTCTCGAACTGCCTTCGGCGGAGCGATTCTCGCGCGAGCTCGCGGTGCAAAACTACTCCATGTCATCTCTGTGGGACAGACTGCGGCGCGCCTGGCCGGCCTTCACCGCCGAAACCGGCGGCGCCCAAACCGACAAGAATTGATGGGACGTATGGAAAGCGGCATCACGGCAGATTCGCGCGGCTGGGGCTATGACCGCCAGGTCCGCGTGCCGTTCTCCCGGCGCGAGCAGATCGGACGCGTTCTGTGGTGGCTGGGGGGCCTGCCGCTGTTCAAGTGCTCGCTCCGTCCCATGTATGCGTGGCGACGCTGGATCTTGCGCTTGTTCGGAGCCAAGGTGGGCGAAAAGGCGAGCATTCAGCGCAGTGCGCGGATCGAATTCCCCTGGAATCTCGAGATCGGCCGCGGCAGCACCATCGGGGAGAAAACCTGGGTTCACAGCCTGGGCAAGGTCCGCATCGGCGATTACGTGACGATCTCGCAGCGTGTCTTCCTGTGCACCGGCACCCACGACTACACGCGTCCCGAATTCGACATGATCCGCAAGCCGATCTCCATTCAGCGGGGCGTGTGGATCGCCGCCGATGTCTTCATCGGTCCCGGCGTGACGATCGGGGAGGATGCGGTGATCGGGGTCCGGTCGGTCGTGCTCAAGGACATGCCCAGGGGCATGGTCTGTGTCGGACATCCTTGTGTGCCGTTGAAGCCGCGCGTCCCTGCACCGTAATACTCCGACCACACTAATTTGGTGGGCCGGGTGGCAGCGGCAAGCGGAGCCTTCGGAGCTTGCCGATGGCGTGCAGGCATATACACGAGCCATCGGCAAGCTGGCGCTTGCCGCTGCCACCCACCCGTTTCAGGTGGGCGGAGCGGTAGTCTCGACCCGGGTCTCACTTCATGCGAATGGCGATATACACTAGCGACTTATTGGAAGAGAACCGGCATCTGATGCCTTGGCGAATGGTGCTCGAGATCGGCAACGCGGCCTGTGGAGCCGGACACGAGACCAAGGTTCTCTCGGGCCGACGTCATCCGACCGGGGATCGCTGGGCGTATGGCAGTTGTCTCGTCGAAGAAATCGAGAAACCCTATTCGAACGGGCCGATGGACAGTTTCCAGCGGATCATCCATCGGGAAGGACTTGATGTCCTGTTCTGGCCGGTGGCGTGGTGCGGCGCCCGGCGGCAGGGGGGCTTGCTCGGGAGGACCTCCATCCCGATCGTTTGGTACGTTCCCGGCGCCTGCTACCTTCCGCGTCAGGCCGTACGCGCGATGCGGGATTTGGGCGTCAGAGTCGACTCTCCCTTTTCTGCTGCAATCGCTTTACCCGAAAAGGCAACTCGTCAAAAGGCTCCGAAGTCCTGCGTCAAGTCTGATGATCACCGTCTCTCAGTTCAACCGGTCCGCCGTCTGCCGGGCCGGGTGGCCCGCCGAAGATGTATTCGTGGTCCCGCCGGGAAAACCGCCGGATCGTGCGTCCGCGAACGGGGAGGAGCCGACCGTTTTCAATACCATAAGGAGCCGGCTTGGGGGACGCCCCTTCTACCTGTACCTCGGGCCGCCTACGCGAATCCGAGGGATACGGCAACTCTTCGAGGCGTTCGACCTGCTGGCGCGCGGCGCGCGGATGTGTGTCTGGTCTGTCTGTTCCGGTCCGATCCCCAGACGGACATCGCCGAGGTTCGCAAAATGGTGGAGGGCAGATCCCACGCCGAGCGCATCTTCTGCGTGTGGGAGTCGGTTGCGAAGGCCGATCTGAATGCTTTTCTCGAGGCGTGCCACGCCGTGGTGTTGCCTTTTCTCCTGGTGCCCTCGGAGATTCCCTTGGCGATCATCGAAGCGGCGGGCCACCACAAACCTGTCATCACCACGGGGCCGGGCGGCACCGCCGATTTTGTCCGGGAATTTGGATTGGCCGTGCCAGCGGGGCAAAGCAAGGCTCTGGCGGAGGCGATGCTGCGGCTGCTGGAGGACAAACAGCTTCATGCCGACAAGTGCGGCGCCGCTCAGCGGATCTATGCCACACATCCGACCTGGGACGAGGTGGCACGCTCGTGGTTGTCGATAGCCGCCCACGCTATCCAATGCGCCACCCAGGTCGATCCTGCGTCAGTCTCTTGAAGTGACTCGATTCATCGTCATCAGCGGCATCGATGGGTGCGGCAAGACCACCCTCATCCAGGGATTGAGAAACAGGCTCGAACAGGAAGGCCTCACGACACGATATGAGTGGCTGCGCTACAACCATCGGCTGGTGCGTCCGGTCCATGGTTTGTCGCGACTGGTCGGCCTGAGCCGACGCTACCGAACCGCCGGCCAGTCCGTATGGCGGCACGAATTCTACCGGAGCCGGCTGTTCTGCTCGTTCTACATTCTGCTGACCTGGCTGGATGTCTGGCTGGGCCGGCTGATCCTGGCGGCCAGGCTCAGCTCCCAAGACGTGGATCTTGTGGTGTGCGACCGGTGGGTTCAGGACATCCTGGTCGATCTGGCGGTGGACACGAGGCGGCGCAGTCTTCTCGCCGGGACCTGGCATTCGAGATTCACACGAATTCTGCCGCCCGGGACCAGACAATACCTGATCGTGCGGGACTCCCACCGCGTTGTGTCTGCACGCCCCGATGTCCTGCAGGATATGAGTCATTCCTTCCGGCAGGAAGTTGTACCGGAGGCTGGAGAAAAGTCCGGAGGTCGTCGTCGTGAGGAACGACGGGACCGTCCGTGCGGCAGTTGATGCCATTTTCGGCGACTGGAAGTCATGGGCGTGTCGGTACTCATCCTGACGTTGAATGAAGAGGCGAATCTGCCGGACTGCCTCCAGTCGGTAAGCTGGTCGGATGACATCGTCGTATTCGACTCGTACAGCTCCGACCGCACGGTCCAGATCGCCCGGGCGGCGGGCGCCCACGTCGTTCAACGTACGTTTGACGATTACGCCTCGCAGCGAAACGCCGCACTGACACAGGTGCAGTACCAGCATCCGTGGGTGCTCCTCGTTGATGCGGACGAGCGCTGGCCGAGGGAAATCTACGAAGAGATCCAAGAGGCGATCTCCCATAACGGCGCTATCTCGATCTACTACTTTCTGCGCAAAGATATGTTCCTGGGCCGCTGGCTGCGTCACACGGGATACCCGACGTGGGCGGGGCGGCTGCTGAAGCTGGGAGACGTAACCGTGGCGCGGGCCATCAACGAACAGTACCTCACGACCGGCAACAAGGGGTATCTCAAGGGCCATTTCATCCACCACCCCTTCCGGCGCGGGGTCGCCCACTGGCTCCATCGGCACAACCAGTATTCCTCCATGGAAGCGGAGGCGCTCGTGGGAGAGACCCAAGGCCGTCTGTGCCTGCGGGACCTCTTCTCCCGCGAGCCGGCGAAACGCCGGCGGGCGCTGAAACAACTGGCGTATCGCCTGCCGTGCCGGCCCGCCCTCGTGTTCTTCTACCTGTATCTTCTTCGGCTCGGATTTCTGGACGGCGCCGCCGGCCTGGCCTATTGCCGGCTGCGGATGATCTATGAATACATGATCGATCTGAAAATCAAAGAGCTGCGCCGACGCAGGGAGGGGCTGCCGGTCTGAAACGGAATAGCCCCACGGACGGCAGACGGCTGATCGTCAACGCCGATGACTTCGGCTTTTCCGATCATACGGTGGATGCGACCATCGAGTGCTTCCGGAGGGGCATCTTGTCCAGCGCCACGATGATGCCGAATATGCCGGCCTTCGCGCGCGCGGCGGCCTTCGCGCGGGAGCACCCGGAATTCAGCTACGGGCTGCACCTGTGCCTGACCGACGAGCGGCCGGTATCGGACCCGGCCGCGATTCCCACGCTGGTGGCCCCCGACGGTTGCTTTTGGAAGACCGCCGAATTCTTCCAGAGAGCCTTGACCGGCAGGATCGCCGGCGCCGACATTCGCCGGGAAGCGCTGGCCCAACTGACGCGGATGCAGGAGCGGGGCCTCACCGTCCGCCATCTCGACGCCCACGGGCACGTGCACAAAGCCGCCCTCGTGCCGTGCGCGCTGCATCGCGTGCTCGGTGCCTCCGGCATCGCCACCGTGCGGCGGACCCAGAATCTCTTCTACAAGAGACCGCGCCTCTCGCGGCGCTGCTTCAACCTCGTGGCGAACACGTTCATTCGCCTTCTGGGCCGGACCACGGACTACTTCCTGATGGTCGCAGGGACTCTGGACGAGAGCGACACGTGCTGGTGGGAACGTTGCCTGGAGTGGCTCCCCGAAGGGGTCACGGAGATTGGCATCCATCCCGGCTGGGATGAGCCCTGGCGACGGCTCGACACCCTGCCCGTGCTGGAACGAGGACGCCGATATCTCGAAGACGCGGGTGTCCAACTGATCAGCTTCCATGAGTTGTCATGAGAATCCTTTTCCTCAATCAATGCTACTGGCCTGACCACGCCTCCACGGCGCAGCATCTCACGGACCTCGCGGAGGGACTGGCCGCGCGGGGCCACGACGTCACGGTCTTATGCTCCCGAAATCCGTACGTCGGCGGCGGGTCGGTCTTCCCCCGGCAGGAATACCACCAGGGGGTCCTCATCCATCGGGTAGCCACGCTGGGATATGGCAAAAAATCCGGAATCAAGGGTCGCATGCTGGACTATCTGTCGTTCCATTTCATGGCTCTGCTCAAAGGCGTGCGCTTGCCGTCGCCGGATGCGGTCGTAACCTTGACATCGCCTCTGCTGGTCGGCGTGCTGGGGTGGCTGCTGGCCGGCCTGAAACGCGCGCAACACGTCCATTGGTGCATGGATCTGTTCCCGGACACGGGGGTCCTCTTCGGGATCGTGAAAGAGCATGGGCTCGCGCATCGGCTCTGCGCGTTTTTCACCCGCCGCTACCTGCGTTCCGCTCGCGGGATCGTCGCGATCAGCCCGTACATGATTGCGCGGATCAAACGGTACGGCGTGGCGGAGGACCGTATCCATGTGGTCCCGGTGTGGGCGGTTGGCACGGACCTCGGGCCGATCCCACGCCCAGCCAATGCGTTTCGCCGCGAGCACCGGCTGGAAGACCGGTTCATCGTGATGTTCAGCGGCAATCTCGAGCTGGGCGGCGACATGGATACCCTCATCGGAGCGCTCGCGGAGCTGCGTGAGGACCGGGAGATCCTTTTTGTCTTGATCAGTGAAGGCCCAAGAGTGGAGAAGTTCCGGGAGAGGAGCGACGCGCCGCGCTGCCCAACGTGCGGTTCCTGCCCTACCAGGACCGGGACATGCTCGCCTACAGCCTCAGCGCCGGCGACGTTCACATCGTCACCAACAAGAAGGGTCTGGGCGGCCTGAGGGTTCCGGGCAAAACCTACGGGATCCTGGCGGTCGGAAGGCCCATCCTTTACATCGGCGAGCCCTGCTGCGAAGTCGCCGATCTGGTCCGCGACCACCGGCTCGGATCTCGTGATCCAGGAGGACGATGTGCAGAACCTCGTCGACGCCATCCGCAGGCTCCGGGACGACCCTGTTCTCCGGCAGGAAATCTCCGCCCGGGCCCGGGCTCTCTATGAAGCCGAATACCAGGCAGGAAGCTGCATCGATCTGTGGGAGCAGATTCTTACGTCCATCGTGGTCCCCCAGGCGCACGGCGCCGCAGGCAAAATCCCCGTCCATGTCGGCACCAGGCGCAGGGGCTTCGCGCATGAAGAATGAATCCTGCCACGGAGTGGTGGAATGTCTGCGCTGCGGGTCGCAGCGCTGGGTCTTGAGTCCGGTGGCGAAACCCTGGCAGAAGTTGAGAAGCTACCTGGTCTGGCACCTCGAAAATCTGGGCCTGTGGAAGGGACTGAAGGTCGCGTGTCTGAGCCCTTGGCGCCGGGGAAAGAGGCTGTTGTACGAGGAGAATCAAGGAAGCCCTGCCGTAAGTCAGGAGACCTTGAATTTGCAGCCGGGCGAGCTGGTCGAGGTGAGATCCGTGGAGGAGATCCTGGCAACTCTCGACCACCATCGACGGCACAAGGGCCTGCTCTGGATGACCGGAATGGAAAAATATTGTGGCCGGCGGTACCGGGTTTACCGGAGGGTGCAACGAATCACCCTGGAAAGCAACGGCGAACTGCGGAACATGAAAGACACGGTTCTGCTGGACGGCGTCCTGTGTGACGGCCGGGAGTTCGGCGGCTGCGACCGCTGCTGTTTTCATTTTTGGAGGGAGGCATGGTTACGCAGGATTCCGTCATGAGGGCCGATACCGAGATCGTCGTCACCGAGGCCCCGAGTCCGGAGTGTGACAGCTTCGTGCGACAGAAAGAGGGGGCCCGGCTGTGTCATGCGCCGGCTTGGACCTGCATGGTCGAGCGGGCGTTCGGCCACCAGGGCCTCTATCTCGTCGCCCGCGCGGCCGGCCGTGTCTGTGGCGTGCTGCCGTTGACCCACGTGCGCAGCCGGCTCTTTGGCGACCGGCTGATCTCGCAGCCCTTCAGTGACTACGGCGGGCCGGTCGCCGCGAGCCCGGAGGCACGGGAGGCCCTCTACCGGCGGGCCGTGGCCATCGCGCGGGAGTGTGGATGCGAGTCCATGGAACTGAGGAATACCGTCCGTTTGCCCTATGACCTGCACGTTCGCACGGACAAGATCTCCATGTGTTTGCCCTTGGCCGCCGACCCGCAGGAAGTGTGGAAGGGGCTGCGACACAAGACGCGCAATCGCATCCGCAAGGCCCAGGGAGCCGGGCTGGTGGTCGTTTCCGGAGGATTGGAGCTGCTGGACGAATTCTACCGCATGTGGACCATTCGCATGCACGAGCTGGGCACGCCCTGTTATCCGCGCAAGCTCTTCACCTGCATCCTGGAGACATTTCCGGAGATGGCCCGGATCTTCCTCGCCCGGCTCAACGGCGCCACCGCGGCGGGTCTGTTCGCCTATACGTTCAAAGGCTGGGTGCAGAGCAGTTGGGGCGCCGCCCTGCGACAGTATGACGACATCGGGCCCAACTACATTCTCAATTGGGCGGCCATCGAGCACTACTGCCAGGAGGGCATGAAGTGGTTTGATTTTGGGCGCAGCACGGTGGGCAGCGGTCAGCACACCTTCAAGGAACGTTGGGGCGCCGACCCCATCCACCTGTGCTGGCAATACTGGACGCCCGGCGGCCAGGAGCCGTCGTTCGCCCGGCCGGAAGACCCGAAATATCGCCGGAAAGTCGAGCTGTGGAAGAGAATGCCGCTCTGGGTCAGCCGCGTGCTCGGCCCCGTCATCAGTCCGGCCCTGCCGTAAGGCGTCTGCGATTCAGGATGGATCATTTACCAGTTACGGTTTCGCGACGTGCCCTTGTCTCACGTCCAACGCTCACTACCGGGACATCCGCTGTAGATTAAAAATCGTAAATCTTAAATCCTAAATGTCACCGGGTTCCATGGGGGGGAACTGACAATGCGATTGCGCGCGCAAGCTGCAGCCCCGCGCGAGCTGCCGAATGCTTTGACCTGCGAGTTGGAAGATTGGTTTCACATTCTGGACAGCGACCGAGTTCCGAAGTTGGAAGAGTGGGGCCAGCTGCCTCTTGCGCGGAACGCAACGTCGAGCGGCTCCTTGATCTCTTCGACCGCACGCACGTTCGTGCGACGTTCTTCTGCCTGGGATGGATGGCGGAACGCATGCCGCAGGTGGTGCGACGCTGCCAGGCGGCGGGACATGAAATCGGCTCCCACGGGTACGCGCACCTCATGGCGTGTGCGACGAACCGGGCCGCCTTTCGCGAGGACATTGTGCGCGCGAAGGGAATTCTGGAAAACATCACCGGCCGCGAGGTCATCGGCTTCCGGTCGCCCGGCTTCAGTGTGAAGAACAACAATACGTGGTTTTTCGACGTCGTGTCGGAAGCGGGCTACCGCTACGATGCCAGCGTGTTTCCGGCGCGCCACGGCCATGGGGGGTATTCCGGCATCGATCCGGGGCCGCACCTCCTCGCGACCTCCGGCGGACCCCTCGCCGAGATTCCGGTCTCGACGGTCCGCCTTCTGGGCCGCCGCTTCTGTTTCTTCGGCGGCGGATATCTGCGGATTTCCCCCTTGCCCGTCATTCGCTGGGGGGCCCGAGTTCTCCAGAAGGAGAAGCGGCCGCTGATTGTCTACGTCCACCCGCGGGAGATCGATCCGCACCACCCTCGTCTGCCCCTCGGACTATGGCGCAACTTCAAATGCTACAACAACCTGGCGACGACTCTGCCCAAGTTGACGTGGCTGTGTGAGCATCATCGGTTCGGGACCATGGCAGAGTTGGCCGCGAAGTTTGAAGTGCGAAGCACCAAGTTGGAGGCGGCCAGTCTTTCTGCTTAACAGGGGGAACTGCAACCCTGGCCCTCGGGCTTGAGGTGGAACTGACGTGAATACATTCTTCTATACCTATTTTGGTTCGGCTCTTCTCGCGGTTGTGCTGACCCCTTGGGTGATCCGGCTGGCGCGCCGGATCGGAGCGGTGGATCAGCCGGGCCTGCGGGGCGTGCACCGGCGGCCCATTCCGCGGATCGGGGGAGTGGCGATCTTCCTGTCGGCCATGTGCCCCATCGTGGCGGTCCTGGTGCTGGACAACCCCATCAGCGAAACGTCTCGGAATGTGCAAAGGCACTTGACGGCATTGCTCTGCTGCTCAACTCTGGTGTTCCTGGTCGGACTGGCGGACGACCTGAAAGATGTGCCCGCGCGGCGGAAATTGCTGGCTGAGATTTTGATTGCGGGTCTGCTGTGCTGTGCCGGAGTGCGGGTCTCGAGCATCGCTCTGACAGGCCAATGGGGGGTGCTGGACCTGGGCCCTTGGGGCTGGCTCCTGACGGTGGTGTGGATCGTCGGGATCACGAACGCCGTCAATCTCAGCGATGGTCTCGATGGCTTGGCCGCCGGCGTATGCGCCATCGCCTGCGGCGTCATTGTGATCTTCGCCCTCCGCAGCGGGCAAATCGTCCTGGCCATCTTCATGCTGGCCCTGCTCGGCAGCCTGTGCGGCTTCCTGATCTTCAACTTCAATCCGGCCCGCATCTTCATGGGCGACAGCGGCAGTCTGTTCCTGGGCTTTACCATCGGGGCGTGCAGCGTGATGTGCGTCGCCAAATCCGCGGCGCTGGTCGGCCTGGCTCTGCCGGCCCTGGCCCTGGGCATTCCCATCTTCGACACGCTGTTCTCCGCCCTGCGTCGATTTCCTGGAAGACCGGTCGATCTTTGCCCCGGACCGCAGCCATTTCCACCATCGCTTGCTGGAACTGGGCCTCCAGCAGCGCCATGCGGTGATCCTGATCTACCTGGCGACCCTGCTGGCCGCCGGTCTCGGGCTGTTCATGCTGGTCCACGACGACCTTGGTTCGCTGGCCATCTTCGGCGGCGTCCTGCTGCTGATTCTGCTTCTGTTCCGGGTGGTCGGGGTCATCCACGTCCGGCAGACGCTGACGGGCCTGCACCAGAAATACGCGCACTCGCGGCAGGCAGCGTGACGAGCGACTGACGTTCGAACGCCTGCAACTGTACCTGCGCGCGGTAGGAAGAAGGGACCATCTTCCTCCCCTGCCCGTCGGCTTCCCGGCAGAACCGACGAAAGACGGAGGGGGAGAGCGTTCGGCCTTTCCCTGGTGGCAGGTGGTCTGCGCGGCGGCCGAGCAACTGGAGCTGGCCTGGGTCTCGTTGCAGGCCACGGCCACCGACGGCGGCATGGAAACGTGGATCTGGCGCCGACCGGACACCGGCGGCGAAGGCAAGCTGATCCCGGCGCACTTCGCCCGCATCATGACTCTGGGCTTTCCCATTCACAACGTCGCCGGCAAACAATGCGTGGCGTTTGAGATCGCCGTCCTGGTGAATGGCTCGCTTCGATCCGCCAACCACCGGGCGGGTTTGTTTCTGCGCCTGGCGGAAGAGTGTGTTCTGAGCAAGCCGCCGGTGGCCGGCTGAGCGGGGGCCGGGGAGGACCCCGAAACCGTGACGAAACGCGCGCTTCTCTTCAAGATCCTGAGATTCTCCGGTTTGCCGCTGCTGGTCCGCGAGCTGATTCAAAGGCGCCGCGTCACCATCCTGCTCTTCCATGACATCTCCCGGGAAACCGCCGCCCGAACGTTCGACTGTCTCGCCGCGCGATACCATCTTCTCGATTTGCAGACCTTCATTCGCAGGTGCAAAGCCCACGATCGTCGCCTGGCCCCCAAGAGTCTGATCCTGACCTTCGACGATGGGCACATCAGAAACTACGATCTCCTGCCGCTGCTCAAGGAGAAGAGGATTCCGGTGACGATCTTCCTCTGCGCCGGGATCATCGATACGAAACGGCACTTCTGGTTCCGGCACACCGCGCCCCGATATCGTTCCGCCCAGTTGTGCGGCGTGCCCAGTGCCCAGCGACGGCGCCTGCTGCAGGAAATGGGCTTCACGCAGGAAATGGAGCATGACCGGCCCCAGGCCCTGACCCGCAGACAGATCGAGGAGATGAAGCCCTGGGTGGATTTCCAATCGCATACGCTGTTTCACGCCTGCCTGCCCCGGTGCAGCTTCGCGGAAGCCCGGGACGAGATCTGCGGTTCCGGAGAGCGGTTGCGGCAGGAGTATGGTTTGGCGGTCAACGCCATCTCCTATCCCCATGGCGACTACTCGGATCGGGACCTCGAGTTGTGCCGGCAGGCCGGCTACGACTGCGGCGTGACGGTCGATGGCGGCTTCAACACGGTCGAGACCGACCTCCTGCGGCTCAAACGCCTGCCGGTCAACGACACGGAGGATATGAACGAGCTGATCGTAAAAGCCAGCGGTCTGTGGGAGTTCCTCAAGAGGACCCTGGGCCGGAACCACGAATATGGGTGGACCGATGAGGTGGAGCCATGAGCAGACGTGACGGAACCACGGCCGGGCGAGTACCGGAGGCAATCGTGATAGGCAAAGGGCCCACGGCTCTCGGGGCCATCCGGAGCCTCGCCTTTGAGAGGGTGCCGGTGGCCGTGGTGTCATCCGATGCGACTGATCCTGTCATGCGCTCGCGCTACGCCAGACACAAGCACGTCTTTCCCGGCGATGCGCTGACCGCCGGCCCCCGGTTCTGTGACTTTCTGGAGGCGCATCTTCCCGAGGGCTCGGTGTTAATCCCCACCTCCGATGTCGCCGTCCAGTGGATGGCGTCCCAGCGGACGCGCCTGGAGAAGTCCTTTCGTTTCTGTATTCCGAGCGACCCGGTGCTGGCGTCGCTTCTGGACAAGTCCCGGCAGGTGGAAACCGTGCAACGCTTTGGTATCCCCGTCCCCAAGACAGTCCCTATGACGCGACCGGTGGAGGAGATTATCGCTTCCCTGCGGCTGCCCGTGATCATCAAGCCGACGACACCCCAGGTTCTGCGGGACTGGGGCGAAAAGAACCGTATCGTGGGCTCGCCGGCCCGGTTGCAGGACTTTGTCGCCGCGAAGCGCGATCTCCTGCCGGGGCTCCTGGCGCAGGAGATCGTGCCCGGCCCTGACAGCCATCAGTGGGTGTGCAACTGTACCTTTGATCGGGGCGGCCGGCTGGCACAAGCGTTCGTCTTTCAGAGGCTTTCCCTCTATCCGCCCCACCGCGGCCAGACCAGCTATGCGCAGAGCCGGCCGAATGACCAGGTCGTGGCCCTGGTCCGCCAGATCGGCGCAGCGCTGCAATACACCGGACCGGCCATGATGGAATTCAAGTACGACGAGCGGGATGGTCAGTACAAGTATTTTGAAACCAATCCGCGCATCGGGCAATGCAACTTCTTCGACACGTGGTGCGGCATCAACAATGTCTATGCCGCCTATCAGTTGGCCCTGGGCCGGGCTCTGCCGGAGGCGATGCCGCAGCAGCGGAACGACGTGATGTTCATCAACCTGCTCTTCGACCTGCGCGGGCGCTTGTCGGATCGACAGGGTCTGGCCTCGCTGGGTCTGCTTTACCTTCGTCATCTGAGGCACCCGCACGTGGGGCAGTGGCAGTACTGGCGCGATCCGGTCCCCGGGGTGGCCAACGGCTATCACTGCCTCCAGAGCGGCATCCGAGGCATACTCGTCGGACGATAGTCATGCGCATCGGACTCCTGGCGGGCCGAACACTCAGCGAACACAATCTCAGGGTATTGCGGCCGATCCTCGCGGACCGAGACTTCGAGGTTGCCTTGTTCGTCGTCGACAGCCGACCGCCCAAGAGTACCGGAGGGAAGGTGATCGACCACATTCGCCGAGGCCGGGGCGGGTACGTCCTCGTCATGGCGGTCCAGAAGTGCTTCGTGAAACCCGCGCACGGCATGAAGGTCGAAGAGTTCTGCCGGGCCAATCGCATCGAGCGCCTGGAGATCGCCAGTCCGTACTCACCCCAAGCGAGTGCGCAGATCCGGGAGCACAACCTCGATCTTCTGGTGTTAGTGAGCGGTTTTGGGATCATCCGCGGGACGCTGCTCAACGTCTGCCCCAAGGGAATCCTGTCCTACCATCACGGGGACATGAGGAAATACCGCGGGATGCCGCCGGGATTGTGGGAGTTGTACAACGGCGAGAGGGAAATCGGGATCACCGTGCAGCAGATGGCCGGTGGCCTGGATCACGGCATTCCTATCGAAGAGAAACACATTCCCATCTACCCGAACGACACCTTGGGTACGTTGACAGCAAGGCTGAAGACGGAGGATGAGGGCATGTTATACGCCGCCCTGAAGAAAATGGCGAATCCGGACTTCACGCCGGTCCCCATCCAGGAGTTCGGAAAGGTCTATACCCTGCCGAATCTCAGGCAGTGGATCATTCTGAACACCCGGATAGCCTGCCGAAGACTGCTTTGCAGGCTGTTTCCTCACTCAGCAGAGAATCCGTAGTCTCCGCGGCAACACGCGGTATTCGAGGCTTTCGAAAAGGTTGGGAACCATCTCGCCGTCATTGCAGACCCGGGTAGGCCGGGTGAGGGCGACAGAAAGAGACGCGGCCTGGAACCGCGTGGCTTTCCTGTGACGCTCGAGCGCCTGGCGGTAAGCCAGCGGGATCAACTGTAAAGCCTCCCACTTGCCGGCCATTTCGATCAACAGGCAATCCAACCGGCCATCATCGGGCCGGGCGCCGGGGAGCATCGTCAGTCCTCCAAACCGCGGCGCGTTGCCGACCAGCAACACGGCGTAGTTACCGTGCAGCACCCTCCCGTCGGCTTTCACCGTCATTTCCCACCCTTCGGTCATGTTCCTGATCACGCCCAACGCCGGGATCACATAGCGCAGGGACCCGCGCAGCTTCTTCATCGCGAGACTCCTGGCCGCCACCTCGGCGAAATAACCGAGGCACGAGGCCGAACAGAAGTAGTGCGGCCCGGCCTGTCCCACATCCACCTCCCGGACCCTTCCCCTGACAATCACTTCGCACGCCTCCTGCCAGACGCTGAGGAATCCCCAGGCTCTTGGAGAAGTCATTCGAGGAGCCTGCGGGGATGATGCGCAATGTTGGGCCGGTGGTTCCGGCCTGATGCCAAGAGGCCGTTGATCACTTCATTGACCGTGCCATCCCCGCCGACGACAATGACCGTGTCGATCCCCTGCGCCGCGGCCGTGGCGGCCAACTCCCTCGCATGACCGGGATACTCGGTCGTAGACACGCAAGCGGGGAGTCCCTGCTCATCCAGAAAGGCGATCACCTGCCGGACCTTCCATCGGCCCGACCCCCAGTTGGCTTTCTCGTTGACGATGAGCAGAATCATGCGTTGGGGAACCCTGATACGCGGATGACGGCACCGCCGTCGATCCGGAAGATGCAGTCGGCCAGCTTGCGCGCCTCGTTCATGCTGTGCGTGACGTGCAGCGTGGTGACCGCCACCTCCCGGCAGACCCGCTTGAGCAGCTCGCAGGTCTCGTGGTGCGTGTCCTCATCCAGGCAGCCCAAAGGCTCATCGAGGCAGAGGATCTTCGGCTGCGCCGACAGGGCCCGGCCCAGCGCCACCCGCTGCTGCTCGCCCCCACTGAGGCCCGGGGGCCTGCGGTCCAGAATGCCCTCGATTCCCAGCAGTCGGGCCAACTCGGCCACGCGCGCTTCAATCAATTCTCGTGAGGCCTGGCGGATCTCCAGGGCGAAGGACAGGTGCCGGCGGACCGTCATCGTGGAGAACAACGCCCCATCTTGCGGCACGTAGCCGATACCGCGCTCGGCGGGTTTCAGGGATGTGGCATCCCGGCCGTCGAGCAGGATGCGGCCGGCCCGGGCGGGTTTGAGCCCGCAGACGGTCTCCAGAATGGTCGTCTTGCCGCAGGCGGTGCGGCCCATCAGCACGCCATACTGTCCCTTCGGAATCTCCAGCGAGATGCCGCCGAGGCTGAAGGTCCCCGCACGGACGGTCACGTTCTCCAAAGCGATCATATTCGGTTGGCCTTCAAGAACTCCGTCTGCCCGAAGATCCGTACCAGAAGCAGGACAATCATCGCGGCGATTACCATCAGGAGCGACACGGCCACGGCGGCCTCGATATTGCCTACGCTCAATTCCAGGAACACGCTCGTCGGCATCACCTCCGTGCGCATGCGGGTGGCGCCGGAGAAGATCAGGATCGGTCCGAACTCGCCGAGGGCCCGGGCCCAGGCGAGGGTGCCGGCGGCGAGCACGCCGCGACGCGCCTGCGGCAGGACGATCTGCCAGAAGGCCTGGCTCTGCGAGCAGCCCAGCGTCAGCGCCACCTGCTCCTGGCGGGGGCTGATCTGATCGAAGGTCGTGCGCATCGTCCGCACGGCGAACGCGCAGGCGACCATCCATTGCGCCAGGATGATGCCCGGCACGGCGTAGGTCACCGGAATGAACCGTTCGATGAGCCGGCCGCCGGGCGGTGCGAAACAGGATCAGCAGACTCAATCCGATGACCAGCGGAGGCAGAACGATCGGGATATCGAGCATGGCGTCGAGGATCGCCTTGCCGCGAAAGGGATACCGTGACATCAGGTAGCCGATGGGCACCGCGATCCACAGCGACAGCAACGCCGTGATGCTGCACGAGATCAGGCTCAGCCGAATCGCGTAACGGATCTCCGCGCTGCGCAGCGCGGCCAGGAAATTGCCCGGCGTCGTGAACGACAGGTCCGCCAGCAGCATCGCCGCGATGAGCAGAACGTACACGCTGCCCAGGAGGCACAGACCGACCACAAACGGCACATCGCTGCGGACGCGATGAGGAGGTGCGAGCTCTGCCCGAGGTGCGACGGGATGCGGCTACGGTTTTTTCGACGGGTAGAGCCACTGGAATCCTGCTTTTTTGTACTTCTCTTGCGACTCGGCCGACGCGATGGCGTCGAGCAGACGCTGGGCGAGGTGCTTGCTCGGAGAGTCCCGGGCCACGGCAAACGGCTGCACCGCCTTGGCGCTGGGCAGATCGATGCGCACGATGTCGAGGTGTTCCCGCACCTGCGAAATATTGGCCTCGTAGACAATCACAGCGTCGAGACCGCCGGCACGGAGCTGGTTGACCAGCATGTCCGCCGTCGGCGTCTGCGACCGGACGTTGGTCATCACGCCCTGAAGCAAGCCGGTGCCTTCGAGCATCCGCTCCGTCAAAGCGCCGAGGGCGCTCTGTTTGGCGTTTGCCACGCCGAGCTTGAGCCCCTCTTTCGTGAGGTCCTGGAGCGACGCGATGCCCCGGGGGTTGCCTTTCGGCACGGCGATAAGAATGTCGGTCCCGGAAACGTTCACCGGATCGAAGAACAGGTCCTGCACCTGGTGCATGAAAGAAACGTCACACGCGAAGTACGCATCCGGTCTTTCGCCGGCCTTCATCTGGGCGACGAGGATCCCGCAGCCGTTGTAGACCCGCGTGAGCTTGCACCCTTCCCGCTGCTCGAAGGCATTGAGGGTATCCTCGATGGCCGGGCGGTTCACGCCGCCGCTGAACAGCAGGAGCGCCGGCTCTTTCGCCCACACGTCGCCCTCGACCACCGCGTAATGATGCCGCTCGAAGACTTTCCCGCCCTTGTCCCGCGCGGCCAGGTACCGGGCGAAGCGCAGGGCTTCTGTGGGCTGTCGGCTGCTGCGCAGCACGGCGATGGTTATCTCCACGGCGAAATTCGGGTCCTCGGTCAGGGGCGCCACGATCTCCAACTCCGGGTATTGCCTGGCGACGGTATCCCAGATCACGCCGGCATCGACGGTGCCGATCTTGATGTCGTTGGCGACATCGTTGACCGTGGGCTTGAAGACGCCCCGCGTTTGCACCGCCTGCTTGAGGCTCTCCCACAGCCCGGCCTTTCTCAGCGCCACTTCGGTCTGCTTGCCGATGGAGGCGGCATCCGGATTGCCCAGCGCAACCCGCACATTCGCCCGCAGCAGGTCCTGCGCCGACTGAATCTTCTTGGGGTTGCTTCGGGCCGTGGCAATGACGGGCCGCTGGGTCGCCAGCGGGATCGTCTCGGCGATCAGACCCTGCGCGCGTGCGATCTCGATGTAGCTGGCGTCGGCCGCCAGGTACAAATCCCCGGTCTGAGCCACGCGGAGGTTGCTCAACAGCGTTCCCGAGCCGCCGTACTGCACGCTGACGGTTACGCCGAGTTGGTCCTGATAGTCCTTCACAACTTCCGCGACAGGCGGGTTTACGCCCGCCGCACAGTAGAGCACCAGCGGCTGTGAGGAAACCTGTTGGTTATGACCGCCAGGTTTCCACAACAGCAGGAAGACCAGGGCCGCGAAGGCCACCGCACTTCCAAGAACGACATACAGCTTGGCGGATTTCATAGCTGTCTCCAAACCATTCCCGTTGACAAGCGCGGACATTGTAGGAGAAGGGAGGCTTTGCTTCAAGTGGATCAGCATGGAGTCAACACAGAACAGGGTGGCATGTCCGCGGGCGTTGGTCTATACTATGGTGCCGGTGCGTGGTTGGACACGCTCGGGTTCTTGCCACAGGCCTGTTGCGGCCGGTTGGATGCCAAGGGACAATGAAAATGCAGAAAACACCGTCGATGCTTTGGAATGTGGCTGTGTGTCTGGCTGTTCCAGCGCTCCTGACGGGGTGTGCGACTGTCGGGGAAACCTCGGGGAGGCTTGGCACTGTCGGGAAACGCCCCGGAAAACTCTATATCGTGGGCATGGGTACGGCTCCGGACCTCATCACGGTGCGTGCCCTCGCAGCCATCAAAAAGGCCGACATCGTTCTGGTGCACGACCCCCAGGGACTTGCGGATTGGAAGGACCTCATCGGCAAGAAAGAAGCCTGGGTCTTCCCGCGTTACAACCTGATGTTCTACGGGATTAACCCTGATACGCTGTCAGACCCTTCCGAAAAAGCCCTCGCCCAGAAGCTCGAGGCCGCTCGTCGTGAGATCGTCAGTAAAGTACGTTCGGCGGTCGAACAAGGCAAGATCGTGGCGGTCTTGGAGGGAGGCGATCCGATGATGTATGGCGTGACTTTCTATCTGGAAAAGTTGCCGAAGGATCTTCCTTCCGAGATCATACCCGGCGTGGGGGCTTTTCAGGCGGCCAGTGCCGTCGTGAAGATGAGTCCGGTTTATGGCTGGGACACCAACGCGGTGATCCTGACGATGTCCGACTGGGAGGGGCGAACCGATACGAACGAGAAGCTGATGGAGGCTGGGACCAGCATGGTCTTCTACACCATGCATTTGGACTATCCCAAAGTCTTCGCAGAGCTGAAACGGCATTACCCGCAAGACACACCGGTGGCCATCGTTTGCTATGCGGGCGACCGGCAGCGCCAGAGAGTGCTGACCAGCACCCTCGGACGCTTCTTCGACGAGATCAGTCTCAAGGACGTTCCTGCCGATGCGCACCTGTTGCTGGTGGGCAAGTTTCTTACGGTGGGCCAGGCGAGAAAGGATGGGTTGCGCAGCGGCAAGAAGTTCATTGAGATGATGCGTTATGAGAATCGGCAACGCAGCGAGAAGAACTGATTCCCGCCGGGGGAGGCAGTCTTTGTTGGCCGAAACCCAGCGCGGAGGTCTCCGTGGTTGCCATGGGGGGCGGTCTGTCCACGACAGCTTCACGTTGATCGAGTTGTTGGTGGTGATCTCCGTACTGGGAGTTCTCTTGGCCCTTTTGCTGCCCTGCCTGGCTCGCGCTCGGTCCATGGCCAGGGAGATGGCCTGTGCGGCGAATCTGCGGACCTGGGGACAGGCGTTTCATCTTTATGCTGGCGACCATGAGGGCACCCTGCCTCACACCGACGACCGTGCGCGTAATCGTCCGGCGGACGTTTATGATTCGGCCCACCCCGAGCACGAGTATTGCTACATCGACCTGTTGCCGCCCCTGATGGGCCGACGGGCGTGGCGGGACTTTCCCAACGGGTCCAAGCCGGTCGGCGATATCTGGCAATGCCCCGAAGCCAAGCCCCTGCCGGACTCGGCCTACAGTCCCGACTATCAACCTTCGGTGCAGGGCTACCACAGCTACGCGATGAATTCGTACCTGGAGCACGATTTTGAGTTTGGGCGGTATAAACCGTACCCCAGCTTCTTGAAGTTGTCTTCGTGCCGGGTGCCGTCACGAACCATTTTGATGTTCGAGCAGACGCTCGACCCGCAGCAAGGGTACGGCCAGCAAGGAGGGCAGTCGATGGCCGGTCGATACACTGCCGAGGATGCGCGCGCCTTCACCGAGCGACACGCCCACCTCCGGGGCGGACTCGGCGGCAACGTTCTCATGCTGGATGGCCACCGAGAGTGGCGGAACGATTTGTGGGATGAAGCGCTGGGCAATCCCCGGATACCTTTAGAACACGATCTGACCTGGTTTCCCTATTGACTCCGGAAAGGAGGAGGAAATGATGAACGCACGAGCTTTGTATTGGGCCACCTTCAGCGTGGCGACCGGCCTGTCTGTGCTTGCTACATTGGTAAAAGCCGACGCGGTAAAGCAGTTCCCCATCGATGTGGACACGTACATTGACAGTCGTGATGCGACGTTCAACTTCGGTGTGAGCACGAGCGCCAAGATCGTGGTCAACGGTGCGGATGAGTCACTGACACGAGCCCTGTTCCAACTGCCCGACAGCCTCTGGTCGATTCCCGAAGACCAACTGATCTCGGTAAAGGTTTGGTTCTATGTGTTCCAGGACCGAACCGCCGACCGGACTGTGACCCTCTATCCGCTGATCCGAGGATTCGCCGAAGGCAAAGGCAGTGGGACAGCCTCGGGCGACGGAGCGACCTGGCAAACCTGCGACGGCAAGAAGCCGTGGACCTGCACGGGGGGTGACTTTGACCCCAGGGCTTTCGTGGACGCCGTGGAGTCAAAGAACTGGTTCAGTTGGGACATCACCCCGTTGTGGAACAACACGAATCTGCGTTCGTTCGGGGCCATGCTCCGAATGAATGACGAGTCTTACCCGGGCGCCGCGAACATGCCACGTGCGCCCTTCACGTCCAGGGAGGGCGCGGCCAGCGAGCGTCCTTACGTCGAAGTCACCTATGTGGATCGGAAATTCACCACCTGCCTGTTGGCAGACGATTTCGAGGGCTACACGAATGATCTCGTTGCCAAGACCACGATTTTCGACACGTGGATCGACGGCGTGACGAACAACACCGGCTCCCTCGTCGGCTACGTGCAGGCCCCGTTTGCCGAGCAAAAGACCGTCCATGGCGGCAAGCAGTCCATGCCCCTGGAGTACAACAACGTGAGCACGCCCTATTACAGCGAGGCCGAACGGGAGTTCGCGCCCGTGGCGGACTGGACGGTCAATGGCGCCGAGACGTTGGTCCTGTACGTCCGGGGCGAGGCCGGGAACAAACCCGCGGCGTTGTATCTCGCGGTGGAGGACGCCTCCCAGCATATCAGCGTTGTCGCCTACCCCGACACCGCCATTACCGGTGCGACGAGATGGACCTACTGGGAGGTCCCGCTGAGCCGCTTTGCCGACGTGAATCTGGCCCAGGTCAGGAAGATGTACCTTGGGGTAGGGGACCGCAAAAACCCGGTGGCGGGCGGCACTGGTCGCCTCTACATCGATGATATCCAAGTGACGAAGCCGTGACAATAACGGCACCCTACGGGGTGATTTTCGGCGTCGTCAGCGGTTGCCCATTGAGGTACTCCTGCCGGCGGAGTTGCTCGGAGACCCGGAAGCCATACTCTTCGAGCAGCTTGCGCGCGCGGTCCGAGGCCACGAATTCCATGAAGGCCCGCGCCTGCTTCGGCTGGTCGCTGCACTTGAGCGAGCAGATCGTGACGCGCACCGGCGTGAGCTTGTAGGTCTTTCCGGTTGCGCTGGTGACCGCGTCCACGTAGGGCACCGGCAGGTACTCGGGGACGATCGGAATGCTGTCCAGATCCTTCGCCCTCAGAAAGGCCACCGCCCCCCAGACCAGTCCGGCGTCGGCGTTCTTCATCTGGACGAGGTTGGCCACGTAGGAGCCGCTGCGGTGGACGATGATGTTCTTCTTCTGCATCAGCGCCGGGAAATCCATCCCGGCCTTGGCGAAAATCGTGGGGAGCATGCGTCCGAGGGTGGAGGCATTGGGGTCCGTCACGGTCAGTTGCACGTCGGCGCGGGCCAGGTCCTGCAAGGTCGCGAACGTTTTTGGGGTTGCCTTTCTGTACGATGATGACCGGGCTGATCTCCGCCAGCGTCCAGCCATCCACGCCCAGTCCGCGCTTCATGATTACGTCGAGGAAGGGATCGTGGCACACGTAGAGGTCGCCCTGGGCCTGGAGCTCGATATGGGCCACCAGTTCCCCGGAGTCGGCGGAATTGATCTCGATCTTTTGCCCGGTTTCCTGCTGGTAGAGTTCCACCAGTTTTTCAAAGACCGGGCGCATCGTGCCGCCCACGTGGCACAGGAGCGGGCCCGCCGCATCCTTCTTCGTACAGCCCGCCAGGGCCACCAACAACAGGACTGCCATCCACTTCTTCATTGTCGTCTCCTTGTCCAGTTGTCAATTCCAGTTCAACAGGCGTTGCACCGCCCCATGATCCGATCGGGTCGTCAACTCCTCCAGCGTGCCGATCTCCAGCAACCGGCCCTCGCACATGATGCCGACGCGGTCGGACACCAGCGCCGCTTCATCCCGACTATGGCAGACGTGGACCGTGGCCACGCCGAACTCCTTCTGCACCCGCCGCAGCTCGCGGCAGGTATCGCGCCGGGTCGGCTCGTCGAGCGCACAGACCGGTTCATCCAGCACGAGCAGTTCCGGCTTGCGCGCCAAGGCCCGCGCCAGGGCCACCTTCTGCCGTTCGCCCCCGCTCAGGTAGGCGACGGAGCGGGCCAACAGTTTCTCCAGCCCCAGACAGGCCACGATCCCTTCCACGGCAGAACGTGCCGCGGCCGCCTTCATGCCGGCGACGGTCAGCGGGAAGAGGATGTTGCGCAGCACATCCAGGTGCGGAAACAGGCCCCCATCCTGCGGAACGTAGCCGATATTCCGGAAGCGGGCCTCCAGAGCCGTGATATCGCGGCTGTGCAGCCGGACCCGTCCTCGGGAGACTTGGGCCAGTCCGCACACGGCCTTGAGCAACAGGCTCTTGCCGGAGCCGGTCATGCCCATCAGCACGAAATACTCGCCCTCGCCCACGGTGAGCGAGATATCCTGCACGGCGAACGAACCGGCGTGCAGCGTCAGATCGACGACTTCCAGCGCGTTCATGGGAGACTCCTGTCGCGCAGCAGAAAATGAACCGCCGTCAAGCCGGTGCCGGCCATCACCAGCATGATCAGGGCAATCGCCAGCGAGACCTCGATGTTGCCGACGCTTAGCTCCAGCCACATCATCGTCGGCATCACCTGCACGCGCGGGCCCGTGCCGACGAAGACCATCAGGGGGCCGAACACGCCGATCCCCCGGGCCCAGACCAGAATGCAGCCCGCGATCACGCCCGGCCGGGCCAGGGGCAGCGAGACCCGCCAGAAGGCCTGCCACGGCGAGCAGCCCAGGGTGTAGGCCACGTGCTCCAGATCCCGCGGAGCGGCATCGAACGCCGCCTTGATGGAGCGGATCCCGTAGGACATCGTCATCACATACTGGCACAGCACGATGCCGATCCAGGAGACCAGGGAGATCCCCACACCGTTCAGCGCCTGCTTGATGCTGCCGCCCAGACCGAAGCCGAAAAAGGCGAGCAGCGATACCCCCACGACCACGGGCGGCAGGAAGATCGGGACATCCACCAGGGCGTTCACCAGCGCGCGGCCCGGGAAGCGGAAGCGGCTCAGCGCGTAACCCGCCGGAGTGGCCGTGACGATCACCAGCGCCAGCGTGCCCAGCGACGTAATGAGGCTCAATTTCAGCGCCCGCACGACCGCTTTGGCGGTGAAGAGCTTCCAAATGTCGGCCAGTGGAAGGTCCTTGCTCGCCAGATAGAAGAGATCGGCCGTCACCAGCCCCACCACGACGAGTATGCACAGGATTAGCATCCCGCTGCTCAGCACGGAGAGACCGTTAAGCCGCCGCCCCACGACGCGCAATTGCTCCTCGACACGGGATCTGTTCATTGGTAGGGCCGCTCCGTCCGGTATCCCTTCTCTTTCAGAAGGCGCTGGCCGGTGGGGCTGACCAGGAACTGCAGGAAGCGCTGCGCCTCTTTCGGATGGGGGGCGCTCTTGAGCCGGGCACACACCACGGTCGAAATCTTGTTCACCGCCGCGGGGATCTCGACCGTATCCACCGATTCCCGGATACCCTCCGCCACCGCATCCCACACGACGGCCGCATCCACGTCCTTCATCTGCACCCAGAGGCCCAGCTCGTTCACCGTCAACGACTCCTTGGCCTTCAAGGCGGCGCTATTGAGCCCCGCGCTGGCAAAGATATCCACGCAGAGCCGCCCGATCTGGCAGGCTTGGGGATTGCCCAGCGCCACCTTCAGATCGGGGCGGGCAAAGTCCTGGAGGGACGACACCTTCTTGGGATTGCCCTTGGCCACGATGATCGTCGGGACGAAATAGGAGACCTGGACCCGTTCGGCGACGTTGTCCGTCACTTCCGCCAGACGATCGACGTACCAGACATCGCCCGGCATGAAGAGATCGGCCTGGGGATCGCCCTTGGCCCGGGAGATCAGCACGCCGCTGCCCGCATAGTCCGCATCCACCGCAATCCCGGTTTCCTGCTGGAATGCCGCGGTCAGCGCCTCCACCGCCTCCCGCAGGCCCGCGCCGGTATAGAGCCGCAGATGGATGGCCTCCGGCGGTCGCCCACACCCGCCAAGCCAGGCCAGCAACAGGAGCACCGCGGCCCCTGCCAGGTTCTTCGTGCCGCTATTGCTCACCATGTGTTGTCTTTTGATCACGTCGTAGGGACCCCATACCAAGTTCAGACCGCTATAGTAGTTGGCAGCCATCCGGCAAGTCAAGAGTGACGCTCGGTTCTGCTCAGGGAAGAGGAGTATTCAGCGCAACCTCGGTTTGGTTTCAGGGAGCGAATGACATAGCATTCCCCTGGGCGATAGTTTATACTGCGATTGCTGTGCGTCGTTGGACAGAATCAGGTCCTTGCGGGAGGCATGTTGTGGTCTCGTTGCCGGGTGAATGGTGGGGTTTTGTGATCCTGGGGGTTTGCGCCGGTATCGTCAGCGGCACCCTGGGCGTGGGCAGTGGAACGGTCATAATTCCGGCCCTCGTTCTGCTCTGGGGAATTGGGCAGAAGTCGGCGCAGGGGATGGCCCTGGCGGCGATGGTGCCCATGGCGTTGATCGGGGCCCTCCGGTACTGGAGGAATCCTGAGATCGACCTCCACGGTTGGGTCATTGCCCTGATCGTACTCGGTGCGGTGGCCGGCACGCTGGCGGGAACCGAGTTGGCCGCGCGGCTGCCCGCCGGCATCCTGCGGAAATCTTTCGCCGTGTTTTTGGTGATTGTCGCGGTCCGGATGTTTACGGCCTCTCCGCGCTCGGAGAGAATACCCCTTCGCGATCAGACAGATATAAAGGCGATCGATCTTGGACATGGAAATGACTCAGCAGCACAAAAGTAATGGTTTGGTGCGGATCTTCAGTGCCCGGGCCTGTGCGGCCCCGCTGGAGAAGGCCGCGAAGCTCTTCGAGCAGACCACGGGTATCGCCGTGGAGATCAGCGTCTGCAATCGTCATTGTGCCCGGCCCGTGGCGGAAGAGGCTACCGGCGCGACCGGGGGCGATGACTTTCTCATTGAGATTGCCGAGGAGGGCATTCACGATCTGGCGATCAGCGGTGCGGAGTACTTGCTCGATGACGGCGAGGTGAGGGGAATCGTCCGCAAAGGAAAACGCCGGACCATTGGCTACCGCACCTCGGCGCTTCTCGTGCCGGCCGGCAACCCGAAGAACATCCATTCTGTGCAGGACATGGCCCAGCCCGGCGTGCGAATCGCCGTCTCGGTGCTCGATTGCCTCAAGGGATTGTGGGAGGACATCTGCGGCCGCCTGGGACTGATCGAGCCCATTCAAAACAACATCACGTACCATGCCAATGGCTGTATCGCCATTGTCGAGGCGGTGGCCACCGGGCAGGTCGATGCCGCCTTCGGCTGGACGACCTTCAAGCACCTTGAACCCGACCGGATCGAAATCATCGAAATGCCCAAAGAGCAGCAGGTGCTCAGAGGAACGTGTGTCGGGATGCTGTCCTTTGCCAAACAGCCCGATGTGGCCGAGCAGTTCATGAATTTTCTGGCCTCACCTGAATCCCGCCGATGCTACCGGGAGTACGGATGGGTCGTCTCATCATCTTGATTCGGACGGCCGCAGGTCTTCGACCGGCGTGGGACAGCCCTCGAACGTGTTGCTCTGGAGGACGATTCGCTGAGCCTCTTTGCCGATGCGGATACCTGTCTTCTGGTTCCCGCCCGCCGTGTTCTCCACTCTTGTGTTGCTGATGGTGATGTCCTGCGTTTTGCCCTGGATATCGATCCCGATGCCTGGTTTGTCCTTGCCGGTGTCGCGGATCGTGCAGTTCTCGATCCGATTGCGATGGCCGGCGCGGAATTCGGCGCCCTCGTTGCGAAAGAGAATTCCCACCTCGCCATTTCGTTCCATCGTGCAGTTCTTGATGAGATTGTCCGTATCCCGGTGCCCGATGCTGACGCCGAACCGCTGGTTCTCCGAGAAGGTGCAGTTCTCGGCAATCCCGTCGGAGACGGCCCAGCAGAAGTAGAGTCCTAGACTATTGCCCTTGGCCGTGCAGTCCCGGAAGACCGGCCGCTGGGAGCCGCTGCCCGGATGGAAGCCGAGATCGGCGTTGTTCATGGCCCGGCAGTTGCGGAACTGAATGTCGTCGCAGACCTGGAAGCTGTAGCCGTCGCCGTTGTGATTCTGGGCGGTGACGTTCTCGAAGCGCCAGCGGTTGCACTGCTGGATGAAGACGGCCCCGCTGAAGTTGCCGTTGATGTGCTCGTTCTTGTCGCGGTTGCCGTCGAGGACGATGTCTTTCACCGTCACATCGTCCACGTTCTCCGCGGTGAGGATCGGAAACGCCGTGGCCGCTGTAGCGTTCTTGTCGGTCCAGAAGTCCTTCTGCGTGATGCGGTCGATGAAGAGCACGTTCCCTTCGATGGCGGTGACGGTCGCGCGCACCACCTCGTACTGCCAGTCGCCGGGCCCCGTTTTGGAGCGCAGCATGATCCCGCCGCCGGGCGTGAACCCTTTGGCGTCCTTCACCTCAACGCCATACTCGAACCAGTCGGAATCCCTGCGCCAAGGACGTCACCACGCCATCCGCCTTCCGCAGGATCGTTGTCTCGCCTGAGCCTTGCAGGGTGATGTTGGGCCGCAGGTAGATGGCGTTCTGCAGAGCGTACGTGCCCGGCAGGATGCGAAGCGTGCCGCCGCCCAGGCGGTGCAGATATTCGATGCCGGCCTGGATGACCTTGTCGTCTGTGCCCCGCAAGTCGCCTCTCGGTCTGGCCGACGGTCAGGACAAAGGTCTGTGGACTCCGCATCGGACGGTTCGTGGCCGTCACCGAGCATTGGAATAATGGAATGATGGAATGCTGGAATATTGGGGACGTGCGACGAGCCCTCCACCCATGATTCCAATGTTCCAACATTCCAGCATTCCAATCAGTAAGGTTGTCATCGTCATACGGTGATCTCCGGCACGGTATAGGGCTCTCGATAGGAGCCTCGGACCAGACGGTTGGCGTCGCGCATTGCCCCGGAAACGCTCGTTCTTCGCATCGATCGTCAGCCACGGACCCAGGGTCACGGTCCTGGCATCAACGTCGATGCCGTGGGCGGTGAGATGCTCCATGAATCGCTCGAACACCGGCAGGAATAGAGGGGCTTCCGCCAGTTGTTTCTGCATCTGCTTACGTGTAGCTTTCTTGCCGACGCGGTAGGAGATGTTGCCTGTGTGACAGACGGCGGTGGAGACATGGCCTTCCGCGACCTCGGCGTTCAATTCCTTCGGGTCGTTCTTTCGCACGGCCGCGATGAAGTTGGCGAAGTGGTCGCCGCCGCCGGTGAATTTCTGGACCTCTTTGCCGTCTTTGTCCCAGGCGAGGCCGCGATAGAGGCTCACCGAGCCGCCTTCGCACTCGACGATCACGCCCACGCCCTCGCCGCGGAAGTCGGGCATCTCTTTCGAGTCCTTGGCCCTGGTCAGGTTGTGGACCTCGTAGAGGACGGGCGCCGTCGGGAAATCGTAGTAGATGATCTGCGTGTTGGGCACGTCGCAGGCGTCGTTGAAGACGAACCGGCCGCCGATGCTCATGACGCGGCGCGGCAGTCCCTTCTCGCCGAGGCACCAGCGGGCCACGTCGATCTCGTGGACGCCCTGGTTGCACGACTCGCCGTCGCCCGTGTTCCAGTCGAAGCTGCAATCGTACTGCAGCCGGTCGCGGTAGATCGGCTCCTTCTTGGCCGGGCCGCACCAGAGGTCGTAGTCGACACTCTCGGGGATCGGCAGGGGCGTCTCGCGTTTGCCGCAGGAGGACCGGGGCTTGTTGGCGAACGCCATGACGTACTTGATCTTGCCGAGATGGCCCTCGCGAATCCATTGGATGCTCTGGGCGAAGTGGACCTCGGAGCGGTGCTGCGTGCCGCACTGGACGATGCGGTTGTACTTCCGCGCGGCGTTGACCATCTGGCGGCCTTCCCAGATGTAGTGGGACAGCGGCTTCTCCACGTAGACGTGCTTGCCCGCCTGGCAGGCCCAGATCGTGCTCAGCCCGTGCCAGTAGTTCTGCGTGGCGTTGGCGATCACGTCGATGTCCTTGCGGTCCAGCAGCTTGCGCATGTCGGCGTACTGCTCGACTTGGCTGCCGTACTTGGAATCGAGGATCTTGGCGGCCGCCGCCGTGCGATTCTTGTCGGGGTCACTGACGGCCACCACGACCACGCCGGCCTGTTTCGCAAAGCCGGGAAGGTGCGCATCGGTGCCGCGACCCCCGCAGCCGATCAGACCGACGCGAAGGCGGTCGTTGGCCCCCAGGACATGCGAGGAGGGCAGGGTCATGACGGTCCCGGCCGCAACCATACTCTTGATGAAATCTCGGCGTGTGATAGCTCCCATGATGGATCTCCATGTTCACCCTGGTTGTTGTCGCCCCAACGATACCAGACCCGCCCCCAAAATGCAATCGCCGATTGGCCGTCGCGACGGTATACTCCGTGGCATGGGCATCTTGCCCATGAGTAGCACGGGCATCCTGCCCGTGATCCTGAATTCATGGGCAGGATGCCCATGCCACGCAGTCGTGCGGGGACGCACGACCTACGAGGAGATGCCACGGCCAAACGCACAGGTGTGTGGAGGATATGACTGACATGAGAAATCGATTTGCTTTCCTGATGGTCGCCACAGCGCTCCTCGGTACTGCCTCCGGCGGGACAGCCAAGACTCTGGTGGTGAATGTCCCGGACCGTTCCATGGATGTCCCGGTGGAGATGCAGCCGGAGGGGCGAACGCTGTCCGGCGCTGTCCTTGGGCGGCACGCCGGAAGCGGGCGGAGACAAGATCATTCTGCAAGATTGCCCCTCCTTGTTCTTCTCCCAGAGCGCCGAAAAGGTCATCGAGGACGTACTGCTCCGTCTTGGGGCAGAATGTCCGTTCGGGCCGATTCGCCCTGGCGGCGGAGCCCTCGGCCCAGGAGCGATTCTCGCTCGCCGAGACCGATGATGGACTCTCTCTGTCCGAGCAGGGGCGGCCGGTGTTTGTCTACCGGCACAAGGAGCAGCTTGCGCCAGGTGTCCCTGAGAAGTACCGCCGGGCCACGTACATTCATCCGCTTTTCGATCTGCGCGGTAATGTTATCAGCGATGATTTCCCCAAGGACCATGTTCATCATCGGGGCTTGTCCTGGACGTGGGCGCACGTCGGCGTTGGGGGCGAGGTTCACGACCTGTGGGCTGGCGAGGGCGTTCGGCAGGTGTTCGAGAAGTGGATCGCCAGGGAGACTGGGCCGGTCTGTGCCACCATTGGCGTCAAGAATGCGTGGTGGACCGCTCAAAGAAAGATCATGGACGAATGGGTGTGGATCCGAGCCTTCCCCGCCAATGAGTATGGGCGGGCGATCGATGTGCTCTTGACCCTGAAAGCCCTGGAGCCGATGGATCTCTCCGGCAGAAAGGAAAAGGGATACAGCGGCTTCGGCCTGCGCTATGGACCGCGCCAGACGACGATCATCACGACGCCGCAGGGCGTGGAGGCAGCCGACAGCGATCTGAAGCCGCTCCCATGGGCTGATGAAACGGGCAACTTCGGCGGCTCTGCTCTCCTGAGCGGGGCGGCGATCTTCCAGCATTCGAGCAATCCGCGCTTTCCCGCGGGGTGGTGTCTGCGGCATTACGGTTTCATCGGCGTCTCCTGGCCCGGCGTGGAGGTCATCCATCTTATACCGGGACAGTCACTGACCCTGCGCTTCCGAGTCTGGGTCCACGACGGTGACGCCAAGCAAGGCAAGGTACCGGAAGCCTACGACCTGTTTGCGAAACCGCCCTCTATGTCCCTCAGCGACTGAGCGGCTCGTAGGGGCGAATAATCATTCGCCCCTACATGTCGTGAAGATATGCCCTTACGGGCACACTACAAACCTGCTTTGCCCCTTGCGGAGGCGAGGAATTCCTGCGACTGATGGCCCCGGGGCCACAGGTCCTGACCGAGCGAACCAAGCATGCCGATCCCCGCCTTCGCTCACTTGGCGGCTTGCGGCGAGGGCTGTCTGCCGATCTTCTCGAACGGGATCGGTTGGAAACCCAGCTTGTAGGCGGGGGAGTCCGGCTTCAGACGGAAGTCGCCTTGGGCCGCGTCGACGAAGAGCGGGTCGGCGTCGACGAGGTTGTCTTTGCTCTCGGCCATGCCTTCCTTGGCGCCCCAGGTGATCTTCAGGAGTTGGCTGCCGACGCAGATGTTGCGGGCCACGAGATTCTTGCCGGGCGGGACCCCATCGTCCTTGGCGTAGTAGGGTTCGAGGTCGGCCAGTTCCGGATAGCGGGTCGCGTAGGGCGGCTGGCGCCAGTTCACCTCCTCCAGCCTCTGCTTCATCGTCTTGTACACCATGTCGTGCCAGACGGGCGACGTGCTCAGGCCGCGGCCATCGAGCTCGACGGCCGGGATCGCAATCGACGAAGATATTGTTCTCGACCTTGAAGTCGCGGCCGCCGCCGAGGAAGACCGCCCGGTGCAGCTTCCACAGGACGTTGCCGTAGATCTGCGTGCCGCTGACGCAGTCGTCCATGTAGATGCCCATGGAGCCCATGCCGACGCCGCCGGTGTGGTGGATGAAGTTGTGGCGGATGACGTTGCCGCGGAAGGTGTAGTCCCGGCCGGTGTAGATCGCCCCCACGTCGCCGGTCTCCAGGCAGACGTGGTGGATCTCGTTGAGCTCGATCGAGGTGCTCGTTGCCCCAGAACAGGATCGCACAGTGCGGGTGGTCGTGGATCAGGTTGTTCGACGCCTGGATGCCCACGCCCGTCATGGAAATCGCGGGGGCGTAGCAGCGGGACCAGCGGGCGATGTGATGGATGTGGTTGTTCCGGGCGTAGTGATTCGCGGGCGTCAGAGTCTTGCGGTCTCCGCCGGTCAGCGAGATGCCGCCGTCGCCGGTCTCATAGATGACGCAATTCACGACGCCGTGGCTCGTGCCGCCCTCGACCGTGACGCCGGAATTGCCGATGTCGCGAATCGTGCAGTCGGCGACGAGGTTGTCGCTCCCGCCGGTGATCTGAACCGCATCCGCGCGGCCGCCTTCCAGCGTCAGCCCGCGAATCTGAATGTGGGAGGCATTGTTCATGCGGATCAGAGGGCTTTCGGCGAGCGAGACGGTAACGTCGCCCTCGCCCAGCGGAGCCGGCGGCCAGAAGTACAGGATGCCGGTCTTGCGGTCGAGGTACCATTCGCCCGGCTCATCCAGCTCTTCGAGGATATTGAGGAAGTAGAACCGCTGGCCCGTCCGGAAGCCGTAGTTGCCGTACGGCGGGCTGGTCTTGATCAGGCGCTTTTGCTTGTCGAGGCTGGCGATGTGCTCGTAGGAATTGGCCCAGTCGTAGGCCCAGTAGCCATGAATCCAGATGTCGTCGGTGTCCGCCCAGCGCTGGGGCCGGTCTCCCTCGTAGTGGAAGCCGGCGGGCAGCTTGCCCAGGGTTCCGCCGTGCTCGTCACGAGCGGAATCGGGACTCCCGGCGATCTTCTCGAAGCCGTTGTTCGGCCAGCGTGCCAGGGTCATCGGCTGGTCCTTGAGGAACAACTCCAAAGCCGCCGGCACCGTCGGGCGGCCGAAGCCTCTGGACCGCAGCCTGCCGTAGTCCGCTATACCCTGAGCCTTGAGGTCCGCCTGGAGGACGTTTCCTCGTGCGGCGGCGTCGAGCCTGGCCAGGACGGCCGCGTCCGCAACCTTCTGCCATCCGGTGACCGTTTTCCCTCCGGTGACGCGCACTTGCCCCTCGGCCGCACGGTAGACGATTGGCTTACCGGCCGCGCCGGAATCCTCCGCCGTCAGTTCCAATCCCTGCTCCAGGGAGTACGTCCCGGCGGCGATCCAGACCGTCACTCCACCTTCCGGCAGACCGGCCGACTTCTTCAACTGCCGAATGGCATCCCTGGCCCTCTGCAAGGTGGCGAACGGTCCATCGCTGGCATCGCCATTGGGTGACGCGAGACGGCCGGACCATTGGTCCTTTCCGAACGGCGAGACATGAAAGTCCGTTGCACCCCTGGCTCTGGCTCTACCTGCCAGCAGAGACCATCCCAAGAGAACGAGAACCACGGCAGACCCTGGTGTGGAACAAGTGCCTTGTACGCATCGGTTTTCCCTTCCTTTGGCGGAACGAAAAGCCATCGTATACCGTCGACAGGGTTGTTTTAGCGATTGATCGTCCGATACGCAAATGGTAAGATGGATGGCTGGTTGGCGGAGGTCGGGTTCGGGGCGAGGGGTCTATAGGGGCAAATGAATAGGAGGAAGACCATGAGCAGTCTGTCACGCAGAGAATTCCTGAGAACGGGGCTGGCGGCGGGAGCGGTGGCCTCATTGAGTGGCCCCCTGGGCAGTGTCGCCCTGAGCGGCCAACGAGCCAGGCCCAACATCGTCTTCATTCTGGGGGACGACTGGGGCCTGGACAACACTGGGTGCTATGGCTCCGACCGTCACAAGAATCGCACCCCCAACATCGACGCCCTGGCCGCCGGAGGCCTCCGGTTCGAGCGGTGCTACTCGACGCCCGCTGTGCGGGCCGACCCGTTGCGAGATCAACACGGGCCGGTATGCCTTCCGGACGGGCGGCTTGACCAATCCGGTCTCCGGCCAGCCCAAATCGCAGGACGAATACCCGGTGGCACGGATCCTCAAGGAGGCCGGCTATGACACCTGCCACGTCGGCAAATGGCGGCAGATGGGCGAGACGCCGGGCGACTGGGGCTTCGGCGAGTACATCACCGACAACACCGCCGGCGGCTGGTACTGGCAGAAGAACTACACGAAGAACGGGCAGCTCGTGGAGACGCCGGAAGAGGTCTATTGCCCGGATGTCTACCACAGCTTCGCGGTGGATTTCCTGCGACGCCACGGCCCCAAGGGCTCGGCCTCGGCCAAGCCGTTCTATCTCTACTACGCGTCACACCTGTGCCACGGCCCGATCCTCCGCACGCCGGACAGCAAGCCGGGGGAAACCGACCCGGTGACTCTCTACAACGACAACATCGCCTACCTCGACAAGCAGGTGGGGCTGCTGGTGGCCGAGATCGACAAGCTGGGCCTGCGCGAGAACACGCTGATCGTCTTCTCCGACCGACAACGGCACCGTGGGACAGCCGAACACCATCGGCGGCCGGAAGATCAACGGCGTGAAGGGCACGATGCTGGAAGGCGGCTCCCGCGTGCCGCTGATCGCCAACTGGAAGGGCGTGGCGCCGGCCGGACGCGTGCTCAAGGACCTGGTGGACTTCAGCGACATCCTGCCGACGTTCGTGGAGGTGGCGGGGGCGAAGCTGCCCCAGGGCGTCACCATCGACGGCCGCAGTTTCGCGCCGCAGCTTCGCGGCCAGAAGGGTCAGCCGCGCGAGTGGATCTATGTGCAACTGGGCAGCCGGTGGTACGTGCGCGATGACGGCTGGAAACTGAATCAGGCCGGCGAGTTGTTCGACATGAAGGATTCGCCCTTCGTCGAGGAGCTTGTGCCGGCCGACGCGAAGAATGACGCGGCGGTGGCCGCCCGCAAGCGGCTCCAGGCCGTACTGGACAAACTCAGTCCTGCCACGGGCAAGACGATCTCGGCCGAGCAGGAAGCCGCCGGCGAAGAACAAGGCGAAGAAGAAGGGGCAGAAACAGGGGCAGAAGTAAGGAAGAAGAAGGCCAAAGCGAATCAGCAGGCCCAGCCTTGATGATCGTCGAGCGGGTGCGGTGGCGCGGCTTGTCCCGTTCGTAGTGACGCCGTCAGGCGTTGTCTTCTTATGCTCTTACGAGCACACTACAAACAAGCCGCGCAACCGCTTGACGATGGGCGAATCGTTCCCAGAGGAGATGTCGGAACATGAGCGACGAAGAGGGGTACGCGTCGGGATTTCTTGAGATGGGCGGGCGCGGCCGTGGCAACGACGGTCGGTGTCCCGGTGCTGCGGGCGGGGGAGCGGCCGGCTGGCTCCAGGCCCAACATTGTGGTCATTCTGGCGGACGATCTGGGTTGGGGCAGCCTCAACTGCTACGGTGCGCCGACGAACCTCGTGCGCACGCCCCACTGCGACCGGCTGGCCCGCGAGGGCATCCGGTTCACCGATGCCAACACGGCGTCGTCCGTCTGCTCGCCCACCCGCTACGCCCTGCTGACGGGCCGCTACTGCTGGCGGACTTCGCTGAAACACGAAGTGCTCGGCACGATGGCGCCGCTGCACATCGAGACCAGCCGCCTGACCATGGCGTCGCTGCTCAAGAAACATGGCTATCGCACGGCGGCGGTGGGCAAATGGCACCTGGGCTACGGGTCCTCGCCCAAGTGCGATTACACGGCGGAGCTGACGCCGGGGCCGTTGGACATCGGCTTCGACTACCATTTCGCGGTCCCCTCCAATCACGGTGACAATGTAGGTGTCTTCGTCGAGAACCGGCGCGTCGTCGGACTGCGCTCCAACAAGCTCGACCCATCGAAGTACGGCAAGATGTGGAATGGCCGGGCACGTTCCTCGGCCTCGACGCCCCGCAACGCGTGAATGAAGATGTCATGGACACGCTCACACGCAAGGCGGTCGCGTGGCTGGACCAGCAGGAGGCGGGAAAGCCATTCTTCCTTTACTTCACGCCGGTGACTGTGCATCGACCGGTGACGCCTTCCCAGGCCAAAGGCAGCAGCCCCGCCGGTCCGTACGGCGACTGGATTCACGAGTTGGATGCCAGCGTAGGACGCATTCTGGAGACGCTCGACCGCAAGGGCTTGGTGAAGGACACCCTCGTTATCTTCACCAGCGACAATGGCGGGGTTATCGTGCCGCCGGCCCAGGCGGCGGAGCCCGAAGGGCAGGCGGCCAAGGCGGGCCTCGCCATCTGCGGTCCCTGGCGCGGCCGTAAGCACAGCGTCTATCAGGGCGGTTTCCGTGTGCCGTTCCTGGCCCGTTGGCCGGGCCGGATTCCCGCAGGCGCCACCAGCGATGAAACGATCAGCTTGACCGATCTGCTGGCCACGACGGCGGCGCTCGTGGGCGAGCCGCTGCCGCCCAGGACAGTGGCCGCGGAGGACAGTTACAATGTTCTGCCCGCGCTACTCGGCAAGAAGCCCGACCGTCCCATCCGGGATGCATTGGTGGTGCATAGTGCCGACGGCAATTTCGCGATTCGCCAGGGGCCGTGGAAATGGATCGAGGGCAAAGCGCACCCCGACACGCTGCCCGGTGCACTCAAAATGCGTGCGGTTGAGTTCAAGCCGCAACTGTACAATCTGGCGGAAGACCCCGCCGAGAAGACCGATGTGCTCGACAAGTATCCAGAAGTGGCCAAGCGGCTCGAAGCACTGCTCAACCAGTATCGCGAACAAGGCTTCAGTCGTTTGTAGTGTGCCCGTAAGGGCATAGTAGCATGGGCATCTTGCCCATGAGTACCACGGGCGCGAGCGCCCGTGAGAGCAGGGCCAACGCTTGCCCTGAGCGAAGCCGAAGGGATGGCCCTGGGTCCGGGTGGCAGCGTCAAGCGGAGTCTTCGGAGCTTGGCGATGGCGGGTTTCTCGTGCCCAAGACCATCGCCAAGGGCTGCGCCCTTGACGCTGCCACCCGGATGATGACAAGATACCATGACATACGGTGACACTGCCTCTGAATCGTCAGATGTCTGATAGGAGTTTTATGTACTGTGTGAACGAGACGAGAACGAAGTCGGCAATGGTGTCCGCCCTTTGTGCCAGCCTTGTGATCTGTTCCCTGTCCGGCGTTCTGTGGGCCGGTGCGTCAAACTCCGAGCCGGTGCTGCGCCATTCTGAGGTGGTCTTCATGTATGCGGCCTCGGAGGAGGCGTACCGGGCCTATGACGCCACGTTCGTCGCCTGGGGCGGAGCCGAGACGGCGGAGACAGGTCAAACGCCATCACGATCTGGGCATTCGCTGCACCGGCTCGATGTGGTGCCTGACCGCGGGAGCGGAGAACATCCACAAGGACCCGAAGCTGCGGGCCGCCTGTGCGGTCGATATCGAGGGCAATCCCGTGGAAGTGCCCTGGCAGTTCGACCACACGTACCAGGGGACGAAGACCTACTTCGGCTGCACGAACCATCCCGAGTTCCAGAGACTCTGCCGCGAGCGGGTCCGGCAGGCGATGGCGGGCAAGGCCGATGGCCTGCACGTCGACGATCACCTGGGGACCGCCGGCGCTGCCTGGTGGCAGGGCGGCGGGTTCTGCGACTACTGCATGAAGGGCTTTCGTGAGTACCTCAAGAGCCATGCCACGAAGGAGCAGTTGCAGCAGGCCGGCGTCGGAGCCGCTTGACGATTTCGACTACCGCACCCTGGTGCGCAAGTACGCGACGACCCGCGCAGGAGTACAAGAAAGTCCAGCGGCAGATCCCGCTGATGGATCTGTTCCTGCAATTTCACGCGGAGGCGGCCGCCGAGCATACGCGGCAGTTGGGGCAACTGGCAGCGGAGGCGGTCGGCCATCCGGTCCTGCTCAGTGCCAACGCGTGTCTGCCCAACAAGACCCACACCTACGTCGTGAAGTACCTCACGCACGTCATCTGCGAGGTGGGCCAGGATGCCTGGGCGGGAACGAAGCAGATCGATCATGCCATCGAGGCGTATGAGCTGGCCACGACGCTGGGTAAGCCCCTGGCCGCCACCGCCTCGGGCCAGGACTGGGCCTTCGTCAAGCAGAACAAGTGCGAGGACCTGGTTCGCTTCTGGATCGCCCTGGCCTATGCCCACGGGCAGCGGTTCATGACGCCGCATCCGCAGCGGCAGTGGTGCTTCAACAACGAACTGGGGACGCACTGGTACGCCGCCCCGGTGGAAGCATACGCACCCCTGTATCGCTTCATTCGCGCGAACGCCGGCTGCTTCGACGGCTTCGAGGCCGTCGATGTCAAGGACCACAAGCCGAGCGCTCCGGCGAACGTGCTGGTCACGGTCCGCAAGAACAGCGCGTCCAACCAAGTCGTGCTGCACGTGCTCAATCGTGACTACGATGCGCAGACCAAGAGCATGAAGCCGCTGTCGAATGTGGAGATGGCGCTCGACAGGAGCTTGATCGCGCCGACAAAGCCCTATGCCAGGCTTCTCTCTTATGACAAGCCGCCGCAGGAGGTACAGTTGGTGCAAAATGCAAGCTCTGTCAGCGTGCGGGTACCCGAATTGAAGTTGTGGACATTAGTTGTATTGGAATAGTGCCGCAGGTCAGAAATGGTACGGTCGGAGATTGCTTCGCTGCGCTCGCAATGACATACAGTGGTTGTCCATGTCATTGCGAGGAGCCCAGCGACGAAGCAATCTATCACCGCATTGTTGCAGAACTTGCGAAATGTGGCTGCAATTGTTTCATCGCCTTGCGTTAGGAGCACGATCATGAGCATGCGTCGTCGTGAGTTTCTGGGATCGGCGCTCGGTGTCGCCGTGGCAACTGGTGCCGATGGCGCCGGCGCTCAAGCGGGTGCCAAATCGTATTCGGAGCGGCTGGAGACGCCCATCGTGGCGCGGTACCAGGTCGTCGTCGCGGGCGGCGGGCCGAGCGGCGTCATCGCCGCCGCGGCGGCCGCACGCAGCGGGGCGAGCACGCTGCTGATCGAGCGGTATCCCTTCCTGGGCGGCAACGGCACGGCGGGCCTGATGACCTGCTACAACGGCTTTCGCAATCAGCGGCCGCCCGAGGCCCTGCAGACGGTCAAGGGCATCCCGGCGGACTACATCGCGGAGCTGGTGCGGCTGGGCGGCATCGCCGAAGACGATCCGTATCCCAAGAGCAAGCACGACACCGCCAAAGGCGACCTGCCGTACTGCATCGGCTTCGATCCCGAGGCGGCCAAAATCGCCTCGCTCAACCTGCTCCAGAAAGAGGGCGTGACGCTGCGCCTGCATAGCTGGATCGTCGGGCCGATGCTGGACGGCGCGCGCGTCACCGGCGTGATCGTGGAGTCCAAATCGGGCCGGCAGGCGATTGCGGCGGATATCGTCATCGACGCCACCGGCGACGGCGATATCGCCGCCCGGGCGGGCGCGCCGTTCATGGGTCCCGCCGACAAAGGCGACCGCATGGGCATGAGCCTGATGTACATCCTCGGCGGGCTGCCCGCGAACAGCAAAGACTTCTCCGGCGGGATTCGCCTGGGCGACCGCGTGGTCAAGTGGGGCCCGGGCTTCGGCGGCGACGGGCTGGACGTCGAGAACCTGACGAAGGCGGAGGTGGAGAGCCGGCTGAAGCTGTGGGACCAGGTCCGGAATCTGAAGAAAGGGCCGGGCCGGGAGTCCGTGTACCTGTCGCAGATCGCCACCGGCATCGGCGTGCGCGAGACCCGGCGGATCCTGGGCGAGTACACCGTCACCGAGCAGGATGCGATCAAGGGCACGCACTTCCCCGACGTGGTCGCCATCAGCTCCAATCCCATGCCGAGCTATCACGGCCAGCGGTTCTTCTTCGCGCACGAAGGCTTCGACATTCCCTATCGTTCCCTGGTCCCGAAGAAGATCGAGGGCCTGGTGCTGACCGGCCGCTGCATCTCCTGCGAGCAGGGGCCGTTCCAGTCGGCCCGTTCCATGGCGCCGGCGATGGCGGTCGGCCACGCCTCCGGCTGTGCGGCGGCTCTGGCGGCCAAGGGCAACGTCACCCCACGTCAACTCGACGTGAAGGCCCTGCAGAAGCTGCTCCTCTCCCAAAATGCCGAGCTGCGGCTGAAGGCGTAGTACCCCGCCCACCCTAATTTGGTGGATGCCGGGTGGCAGCGGCAAGCGGAGTCTTCGGAGCTTGCCGATGGTTGGCGGGCGTACATACGAGCCATCGGCAAGCTGACGCTTGCCGCTGCCACCCGCCAGTTTAGAGTAGTCGCGATAGTAGGGTGGGCTGTGCCCACCGGTTTCGCCGTTGGAGGTGTCCGGATGTTGATCTGCCAAGGCGGGCGTAACCTCGTGCTCCTGCGTGCCGCAGCTTTGTTCCTTTTGTTGTCGATGAGCGCGCCCATTGCTCTTGCGAAGGTGGTCTGCGTCCGAGTGACGAGCGAGCACACCGCCGACACGAGCGACCTGGGCCGGTTCCGGCAATTCTCCCCGTGGAAGGACAAGACCGGCAACGATCTGGCCCTCGCGATCTGGCGCTACCTGTGCGACTACGAGACCGGCGTCTACCACTTCAACGAGGTCCTCGACGGCACCGATTCCTTCGACGAGTACGCCACGGTCCGCGACCCGCTGAAGATCCTCAACGTCTACAACATGGGCTACTGCGGCATCTTCGGCCCGGTGCTGGACGGCATCTTCCAGGGCGTTGGCTTCGAGCAGGGCCGGTCCTTCGGACTGGTGCGCTGGAATCACTGCGCCACCGAAGTCTGGTACGACAACGCCTGGCACTACTTCGACATGGATGTCCGGGGCGTTCTGCTCGATGGCACGGGGACGGTCGTCAGCCTCGCCGAGGCGCAGAACAACCGCAGCCTGTGGGTGACGCCGCCGAAGCGGATCGAGCCCTTCTTCCCGAACGAGGCCGACAAGGGCAGGGTGTTCGACATCTATCACGACAGCCCTGTCTATTGCTACTACCGCTGGTTCGAGGGCACGCACACGATGGACTTCTACCTCCGGCAGGGCGAGTCGTTCACCCGCTGGTGGACGCCCCAGGGCGGACGCTGGAACCATCTGCCGCGCTACAGCCGGGAGAAGTGGGTGCGGGACCTGATCCTGACGCCGCCGGTCGGGATGAAGCCGAACCATCGCGACTTCACCCGCTGGAATCACGGCAACGGCCTGTTCCACTATGCTCCCAACCTCGTCAGCCGAATCGACCGACTTTCAGGATGGGGTGTACGCCGTGCGCAACCTGGCGCCCGGGCGAACAGGGGCTGCATCTGATCGAGGCAGGCGATGCCGAGGTCGTGTTCGAGGTCTTCACGCCTTACATCATCGTGGCCAAGATCAACGACCTCGACAATCCTGCCGACGATGCGGAGGCTTCGGTGGTGACCCTGGAGGCGGCCTTGCCCGTGACCCTTGCCGTGTCGCTGGATCATGGCTTGACGTGGAAGCCGGTGGAAACGGTCCCGAGCGGCAAGAAAGCGGTCGACCTGACGAACCTCGTCAAGGGAACCTATGGCTACCTGCTGCGGCTGTCTGCTTCGGGCGCCGAGAAACAGACGGCGATCAAATCGCTATCGATCGACACGTGGGTGCAGGTGGCGCCGATCAGCCTGCCGCGACTGAAAAAAGGCGAGAATCATCTTCAATACGAGGTGGGCGACCGCTACGGTCTCCAGACGATCCCCATGCTGGTCAGCCCCGACACGTCCAATCCGAAGGACTTGGAGAAGTACGTTGTGGCCATGCCGCAAGACTACGATCCCCAGCGGCACACTTCTCGCATCGTCGGCGAGACGCACCCTGCGTCTGGCGGCCCCCGCCGGAATGAAGATCGCGTGGCTCAGCGTCGGGGCGACGTTCCGGACCCATCAGGGCGAGCAGGCCGTCGAAGACGAACAACCGGATCGCCTACGCCGTCGGCGCAGCCGAGGGACTTCAAGGAAATCTACCGCTCGGCGGTGCCGACCTGGGTAAGCCACTGGCGCTACAACTGGGACACCGACATCCGGCTGGACCAGCCGGCGGAGGTGGTCTATGTCAAGTTCCACGGCGACCCCGGCCTGAACACCATGCGAGCCTGTCTGCACCTGCTCCCCAAGGACCCTCCGAGCACGGGTGTCCGAATCACACACACGTACGACATCGACGGCCGGCGCTACGAGAAGACGGTGGACCTGGCGGAACCGGCGGCCTACACCATCTCCTGCGACGGTGACCCGGAGAATGTCTCCGTGACCATCGCTGCCCCTTCCAAATGAATCTTCGTACCTCAGTTGAGCGGTGCGTGATACGCATCCTACGGCTGAGCTCCACAGGTCATGCGTTCTTTGTAGGGTGCGTACCACGCACCATCTTCATGCAACGGCCGTGCTCCACAAGGCAACGGGTGATGGCCCTGCCCGCAGGCTCGCGGGACTGGCGAAAGGCGGCCACGAGTCATTGGCCGCTCGAATGCCCGGCGGCAGACACACGCGGCAGCCACGTGTTCAAGACGTAGTCGCAGTTGATCACCTTCTCGACGAGGTCCAGCGGCAGATAGTAGTAGTGATTGGAGGCCTCGAAGCCGATGCGCGAGTCCCGGCAGACGAGTGTGAACAGCCGCTTGGCGGTTTGGATCTCCGTCGTGGCGGCTTGCCTGATACCGTCGATCTGAGCCTGACGCTCATTCCCCTTCAGAGAGCCGGACAGCAAGGCGTTTCGGGCCAGGATGAAACGAATCTGGCTGGCGGTGCTGCGGAAATGGAGACCGGCCGCTTCGGCAAGACCTGCATCTTCGCGGAGACTTGCTGCTGGGGGGCATCGCCTTCCGGCCGCGGCGTGAAGAAGGGAAAGACCCTCGTCCCATCCGGTGGCGATCTTCTCGAATTGGCCGGCCAGGACCTCGCGCCGGATAGACCGCACGCCACCCATCGAGATCGTCGTACGGGAATCCGACCATGGTGGCACGGTACTTGGTCGGCTGCGGATACAGGAGGTTGGCGGGCGCGCATTGCATCGGGCCATTGTAGACCAGGCTCCCGTGGAAGGGATACTCGGCGAACGCGGTGCTGAACTTCGACCAGGCTGTCAGGACACTGGGAGCGGCGTCCGGGCCGTAGCGGGCCTCGGCCACTTTCGCCAGGGCCTGCTCGACCGTCGGCCTCGGCTCGGCGTCGAAAGCAGCGCACGAGTTGGAGGTTCGGCGAGGGATACCCGCCGACACTCCAACTGAGCATGAGGCCGTCGACATCGGCATCCGCCAGGTTGGCGCAGTGCTGCGCCACGAGGTTCATCACCGGCAGGTACGGCACGGCGGAAAGCTCCCACGTGCAGTTGGCCTGGATCTTGGCGAGGGTCTTGAGCCCGCGTTTCTTGGCCAAGGCCCAGTGCTTCGTCGCACGAGGGCCGGGCCCGACGGTGGAGATGGAGTATTCGCCCACCGTGCGTTGCGACGCCGCCGCGAACGATGGGCTTGCTCCACTCGCTGACGCTCATCAGGTAGACATTGTCCGGCAGGGCATTGATGATCTGCTCGGTCCAGCCGGAGTTGTTCTGTTTCGTATCGCTGGCATCCGGCCAGCCCCAGTCCCAGACGATGACCCTGGCCTTGGGATTGCCCGCCCAGACGCCGGCGGCAATCGCCTTGTTGACCTCGGCGATCACCTCCGGCCCCGGCCGCTTCGAGCAGCGGGGACAGCCCGCCGCCGTGCGGCTGTGGCTATAGCAATTGGTCAGGTTCTCGGAGGCGGTGATCGTGAAGACGCCGCCCAGGCCGGGCACCTCCTTGAAGACGTAGGTCAGCGAATCCGTGAGCCACTGCCGCACCTCGGGCGCGGAGGTGCACAGGGTGTGGAAGCTGCCTTCCTGAACCCCTTTGATCTCCTCGCGGTTCTTGAAGAACGAGGCCTCCATGGCCCGCGGCTCGTTCATGTAGAGATAGATGTCGATGCCGTACTTCTTTGCCCGCTCGACCAGCCGGCGCAGGTTCTCGATACGCCGCTCGTGGCCCGCGCCGAACTCCGGAAAGATCGAGCCTGGGGCCAACTGGCGGAGCACCACGTGCAGCCAGACGCCGTTGACGCCGAGGTCCGACAGCCGTTGCAGCAGTCCATCCGGGTACGGGTCCAGTTCCGGCGTCAGCAGCGGGTCCCCGAACACGCCGCAATAGGAGTACAGAAAACGAATTCTCCCCGTTTGGAGTTCCGCGTTTACGCGGGTTGGACTGGTCTTTCCCGCCTGAAGGCGGAACTCCGAACGAATGAAGTCGAATCTTGGCACGGGAGGTGTGGCGAACTCGTCCGCGAAGTGTGAGGAGACAAGGGCCTTGATCTGCTCGCAGCGTTTGACCACCGCTTCGTTCGGCTCCGCGTAACGGAGCGTCGCACAGGCGGGCTTGAGATTGCCGAGCTTGACCCAGAGAAAGTCGTCTTCCCGGAGCGTGAAGGCAAGCTTCTCGGCGTCCCAATCGAGCAGCCTCAAGAGTTGCTCGTAGGGCAGCAGGTGCCAGTTGCGCCGGATGATCGTGATGTAGCCGCGCTGCTGGTACTCGGCCGGCGGCGTCCGGTGGGCAGGCAGGCCCATCGATTCTCCCACTTGGCGGACCTTCTCCGGCGTCGTGCCGAGGACCTCGGCCATCCGCTCCAGGGACACCATCTCCCAGTTCCGCCAGACGAAGGCATGCAGGCGATCCGGGAAGTGCTTGAACTCGATCGGGGCCGGACTGCTGCCCGTAGGCAGCACGCTGGTGCCGGCGCTGCAGACGATGGCCGCGACGAGAATCAGCCCGCCCAAATCACCAAATGTGTCTCCTGCTTGCCATGTGACCTCCCTTCGGATGTCGCGAAAAGAACAGGAGGGCTACGAGACGAACTCGTAACCCTCCTGCATGGGTCACCCCAGTATATCCGCAACGTCCCGCTTTGGAAAACCGGGACGCAGCGGACTTTGGTGCGTCAGGGTTTGACCACCCGGATGTCATCGACGTAGATGCGGCCCACGCCGCCTTTGACCGGCTTGCTGCGGTCGCCCACACCGATGTACAGCTTCTTGACCTTCGCCGGATTGACGCCGGTGAAGCTGCTCAGGGGGATCTTCCACTCGGTCCACGTCGGTCTGCTTGGTGGCCGCCTTCGCATCGAGGTTCGCGACGACGGCGTTCTTGCCGGCACTGTCCTCGACCGCCACGTACAGCGCGGCCGCATCGTTGGTCGTGTTGCCCTGGAAGTACAGGACCAGGGTATTGACCCCGTTGACCGTCCAGTCCTGCGCGGCGGCAAACTCGCGCTCGGCCTCACTGAAGTACGGCGTGTTGCTGTTGTCGTAGTCCATCGGCATGGCCTGCTTGCCGCTGTGGACGATCGTCCGCTCGGCAAACGGAGCAACGATGTTGCCCACCATGGAGCCGCTGAGCTTGTTGGTGTAGCCGTCGATCCAGGTATCGAAGATGGTGGTCTTGGCGTCGAGATCGTCGTTGTAGCCCTCGAAGTCATCGACGACGAGGAAGTTGGCCGTGGTGAAGCTCCACACGGAGCCTTTCCACGGGCTGTCCGCCGCGGCGTCGTTGACCTCATCGACCCGCCAGTAATAGGTCTTGCCCCATTCCAGCGGAAGCTCCTTCGGAGTGTAGGTGGTGGCATCCAGAGCCTGCCGGCCGCGATAGATGTCGGCCGTCGCGGTCGTGGCGGCGGCCACCGCGGCCTGGTCCGTGCCGAAGTACACATCGTGCTTAGCCGCGTTGTCTCCTTTGGCCCAGCTCAGGGTAGGTGCGTGCCGGACATCTACCGCACCAGTGGCCGGCTCGGGACTCCGGGCCCTCAGCGGCAGTGAGAACGCGCCCTGCGGAATGATCTGCTTGGGCTGATAGGGACTCCGCCAGGAGGGGCTGTTCCAGTACAGGATCGCCCGCGCATCGCCGGTATTCTCATAGTACTCCATGACGATGCCGTATTTCTGCCCGGCGGCCAGGTCCAGGGTCCCGATCCATTCCACGCCGGACTGCTGCCCCCATTTGTCGAAGAGCAACTGGTCATTGACCCAGAGACGCACACAATCGTCGCAGTTGGCGGTGAAGGTCCAGGACGAGGTGAACGGCACCTCCAGCTCACCCGTCCAGCGGACGGAGAAGGTCTCGGCGGGGACCTTCGGATCCGGCGCCGCCGCGCCCCAGTTGAAGTTGATGCCCGGGTCGGTACGCGTGCAGCACCAGGGTCTTGAATTCCATGTCCTTGTAGTACTGTCCTTTGAGGCCGCTGCCGGCGCGCATCGTGGTAAAGCTCCAGACGTTGCCCTTATGCGTGGCGGAGCCGTCGAACTCATCGACCCTCCAGTAATACGTCTTCTCGAGTCCCAGCGCGCCGGGGTCGAAGGTGGTCTTGGTCTGCGGCGGTCCGCCCGTGGCATTGGTCACCGTGTCCGGATTGTCGCCGAAGTACACATAGTGCATCACCGCACCCCGACCCGTGCTCCAGCTCAGGTCCGCATTGGGGTCGATCCATTTGGCGCCGTCGGCCGGGGTGGGGTTCCAGGCGGTGGCGGGGCGCAGCAGGAAGCTCCAGACATCGCCCTTCCACGGACTGCCGGGCTTGTCCGGATTCACCCCGTCGATCCGCCAGTAATAGGTCGTGCCCCAGACCAGATCGGTCGCCGCAAACTTGGCCTCCGTCTGGGTTGCCCTTGAACGTATCGCCGGTGCCATTGTTGACATCCGCGAAACTGGTGCCGAAGTACACGTTATTGGAGGCCGCGTTGGCGCCGGGCAGCCACTCCAGGACCGTCGAGGTGGTCTCCAGCTCCGCGCCGTTTCTCGGGTTGGGATGAGAGGCCTTTTCGGAAGGCAAGTGCCTCCAACGCCAGCAGATCGTTGATTTCCGCCTGCGACAGCGCCCGCGTGAACAGGTAGAGCTCGTCCATCAGGCCGGTGAACGGCCGGGCGTTGTCGATATTGTATCCCACGCGTGCCCCCGTCCCCCAATCGGCGATCAGTCGACCGGGAGTCACATCGATCTTGGCGATCACCTGGCCGTCGATATACAGGATCCCCTTGCCGGTCACACTGTCATAGGTTCCGGCGTAATGGAGCCAGTCATCCCACCCATGGGAACCTACGCCATTGAGATTGAAGATTTCGGAAGAGCCTTTCGCGCGGAGCAGCCAGCGGAAGGTGCCGTTATCATTGATCTGCGGGTGAACGACCCAGGTGTTGTCCGCGGCCCGGCAACTGATGATGGCGTGATCCTTGCCGGTCTTGCGGCAGTTGACCCAGGCGGAGAGCGTAATCGCCGACTTGGGGATATCCGCCGCCGGATAATGCGGGCTGTCCAGATCGAGATAACTGTACTTGGTCGGTCCCCACTCGCCCTCGAATTTGGCCGCCCCGTACCACTTGATGCCGCTGGGAGCGGCGGAGACATCGCCGCAGACGGTGCCGTTGTGGCCCTTGCCCGATTCGTCGGGGACGATCGCGCCGACCGTCTCATAGGAGTAGTAGATCACCAGATTCGGATCCCGGGGAATCTCGGCCCGTACACCCCCGGTGACGGCCAGAACGGAAACCAGACAGACTGCGTACAACGGTGCTTTCCACATACTCGTCCTCCTTCAAAGATAGGCCCCACTATGTCGTTAGTAGCACGGGCATCTGCCCATGAGTCGCAGGGCCATCTTGGCCCTGCCTTCACGGGCGAGGGCCCGTTGATACTCATGGGCGGGATGCCCATGCTACGGACACCGCCAACATCCGGCGTCGTCACGGCTGCGCTTCGACGATATGTGAATCTCAACGTGTTCCAGGCACAGGTGTGTCAAGCTACGAAATGCATAGTGCCTCTGAGGTGTATTTATACATGACCCCGCCCGTCCCTGCAAGAGAAAACGTCACCCGCGTGACGGGACCTGCACATGACGAAATGGCAGTGAATTGGACGCTTCATTTACGTGTGCCAACGGTGCTGATTGGGGGCGCTGCCCCCAAGCCCCGGCATTTGGCGCTTTCGGCCAATAGCATGATCGGAGGAAGATGGCCCCTCGCGGCTGGTAAGCTGGTAAGAACATTGCTCCGCCAACGCCGACAGGGGGACTCTGGCGCATTGGGCACTGCCTGGGTTTCCTACCATGCTATTGGCGCAAGGCGGAAAATGCCGGGTCGGGTTCCCAAACGCGATTTATCGCGTTTGGGGTCCCGGTCCGGGGCAGAGCCCTCGTTGTCTACACATCTCGGGATGGTAGAACCAGATACCCGGTTTTGGCTCAGAAAACGGGCTTGCGGGTGTTCTACTATGACGGTCAATCTGGACCCTGGAAGTCATAAGATCATTAGAAGACCCCGTTTCAGCCACAAGAAACGCCGATATTCACGCAAACAGCCACACGTCAAAGATGTGTAGCACAACAGGGCAGAGCCCCTGGTGGTCGGACGACGCTGGACCCAAGTATATGTAAGAGCCTGATGAGCTGTAGCCAAGGCACGTAGGGTGGGCTGTGCCCACCATTCATCGTCCGGTCTGTCCCTGGGGAGTTGGTGGGCACTGCCCACCCTACGGAAGCTAATGTGCCGCCCATCGATTCCGGATTTCCTGGTATTTCTGCTCGATTCTGTCGGTGGACCTGCTGGGTGAACCTTCCTCCCTCGGTCCGGCCCCCCAGAGGATTCCCGCCGCGGCGTAAAGACCGGGATAACGTGCAACCTCGTCCAGGTACTTGAGAACGTCCGGTTCCGGAAGAGCCTCGCCGCGAACGACAGCTCGTGCCGCTATCAGCATGATAGGCTTTGTAGGATGGTCATATCGGGATGCCCAATACTCAATCATCCTCACGAGGTCTGTCTGTGGTATCTCCGGCGGGGCACCACATATCTCGTGAAGCGCGATGTACGCGCCGTTGTCCGATATACGGATACCTTCGTCGATTGCCGCCTTCCATGCTTCTTCATCATCGTACGGAAAGGACGCGTCGATCTTCTCATCGTACTCGGCCTCATTCATAGGTTTATCTCCGCAAACGACGAGCGTAGGCACCGATTCCCGCGACGATTCTGTCCGGTTCGGCCCCAGAGCGTCCATCTCTGCCGGCCCGCCATCGTCCAAGCCGTGTTGCACTTGGCGTGTTAATCCGCCTAATCCGCCCTACGGCCACTCCCTCACCTTCAGAACCGCGCCCGTGTTCCTATCGACCACAACAGCCAGGTCCCCATCACAAATAGCGTCTACTCGTCCATACCACACCACCTGATAATCCCGACCCTCGAGTCCGCGAAAGTCCTGCCATTTGAGCAAAGCCTCCAGGTGACATTGCCTTCATCGTAGGTACGCCGTTCTTGGGGGAGCCAGCCACGCTCGCGCACCACAGTGTCTGTGATGTTGAGGATCTGTTCCTCTTGTGAGTTGGGTCTTCGCAGTATCCACCTGTTTGTCTGAACTGGCTCTTCGCCGGGCTTCCACGAGGCGTCTGCGTGTCTATTGGTGCACATGATGCCATGGCAAGACACGCGAGCGTGCCCTGCAGCTACAGTAGCCACACGTTCCTGAATGATCGCATTGCGGATACCCTTTCCCGGACTCGAACTACGAGCACAGCCACCGATTCCCTCGACCATTCTACCTGGTTCGGCCCCAGGGCGTCCATGTCTGTCGACTCGCTATCGTCCAGGCCGTGTTGCACTTCGCATGTTAACGCGCCTCTCCGGCTTTAGGCGTACGATCATTTCAGTTGCAGCGCAGGGCCGGGACATCTTCTTGCCGAACACTCTTTTTTGCTCTGCCTCTGCTTCTTTTGCGATCTTGCGGGCCAGCTTGTCGGCTTCTTTAGCCGCGCCCTTTACTCTTCTCGTCCGATTGAGCAATCGCGCGAAGCTTGCCGCCCAGGTCCACCAGCATGGCAGGCAGCCCGCTGTCTGGCGACCAAGTTTGACCGGAGTAGTTGTAATCGCAGTGGAATTCGAAGGTTGTCCCATCCAGTCCTAGCGAGCGATCCTCCGCATATCGGGTAAGTTGCAGAGTGCTCAGCCAAGCCCTTCTTACCGCCTCCGCAAAGTCCTTTGTGACGGAGGTTCGGTGTGTCTCCACGTCCTCCGCGGGCTTGATATCGAGTGCCTTGCTGCCATCGTCACGCGTCTTCCATCTCGGAGTCTTCAAAGCCGCGTGCGCGACCAGCCATTCTTCCCGTTTCACTCTGCGCACGTGGTAGGGACGATCATCATTGGGATCGTACTCAATCTCGTGCCGCAGGATCACGGCGGCAGGCAGGGAGAAGGTGGGCCACTCGATCATCCACAAGACCGGCCGTTCCTTGCCGATGGAATTGCCAAGGAGAGCCGTAAAGATGGCCTGACGAGAGCCGTAGCGTGTAGCAGCGTAAGGGACGATTGGCTCAAGGTGGTTGGGATTGGCCTGCACTGGCTGTATGAGCACGCACAGAAAGACGTTGGCCACGATGATGAGTCTTCTTCGCCGCGTGTTCATTGTTGACCTCCGGTCCTCGAGGTTAGTCACGTAGGGTGGGCTGTGCCCACCATTCGTCGTCCGGTCTGTCCCTGGGGAGTTGGTGGGCACTGCCCACCCTACGGAAGCTGGGCTGGCGCCTTCGCGGCGCAATGATTGTCCCATTATTTCCGATTCGTGTTCCCATAGTGCCGCCAAAACCTGCCGACGATTCTACCCCGTTCGGCTCCCCGGTGTCCATGTCTGTCGGCACGTCAAAGATGGCCAACATGTTCTCTATGATGATCCTGTTCGTGCAACAGTCCAGAACCTAAAACAGGTCGGCACTAAAATTTTCTTTATTGGCGTCAGGACAAGGACTTACGGCGATTTCGGAGGGTGGCGCAACCCATTTTTCCGCACAGATTCCTGCAACACGGCGCGTAATAGGGAGAGACGCATATAGATAGGAGAAGTTTGAAGTGTGAAGTTTGATGTTGGAAGGAAGAGGCGGCCGTGGACCTATCGTGCGAAACAAAGCCAATCTTTCGATTGCGGATTTCCGGAACCGCACCGGGCAACCGGCGTCCGCCTTCGGCGGAGTTGTCGGATTGCGGATTGGGGACAGCCCTGGGGCCGGCGGGCCGATCGTGCGACAACGCCTCGTTGCCCGGTGCCGTTCCGGCAACAAACCCAATTGGCGGGAGCGAATTATGCAAAACGAACCCAATCGGCCGATCCGGGCCCAGGTGGGCACAGGCCGGGGGACCTCACCGGCGGGGCCTTCTCTCGCGCTGATTGCGCCAAACAAACCCAATTTGCCTTCGAGCGAAACGAAGGGCAAGTGCTTTGGGGAAAAGGAGTTATGGTGAATTGCACCTACAAGGGGCATTGGAAAAACAAAGCCAATTCGCGGTGGATGGGACGGGGCCTGGGGGACGAGGGGCGTGGGTGTCGTCAAACAACAAACAAAGCCAATTGCCCGAAGCGGGGCACCGAGGCGGTGTCCGGCAGGCGGGCCGGAGAGAGTCACGAACGGAGTTGTCGTTCGGGCGAATTGCGCCAAACGAACCCAATTTCCGGCGGGGCCGGGAGGGGCGAGGCCACCGGGGCGTGGGACGAGGGGCGAATTGTGCGAAACGAAGCCAATTTGGTGGAGTCAAATATGCCAAACGAACCCAATCCGCCGATCCGGACCCAGGTGGGTGCTGGCCGGGAGCAGGCTATGGCGAAAATGGTTGCATCCCGGCCGATCCGAGGTACCATTTTGAACAGTAAAGTGCATCCGTGAACGCCCGTAAGATTGGAGGCAGGAGCTATGAGTAATTCCAAACAAAAACTGCTGGTTTTCGTCGTGTGCGCCTTGTTCGTTTTGGCCATGCCGAGGATGGGCTGGGCCAAGGCCCAGGCCTGGGAGGGGACGATCACGATTCCGACCTACGGCTGGTCGGACGATGTGAACCCCAAGTTCTGGGCCCTGGAAGACCAGGTCAAGCTCTCGACGACGGTCAAAGGGGCCATCGTGTACCCCTACTCCATGCAGGACCACCTGTCCCGCACGAAGGAGAACCGCACGTACAAGGCCCTGTTCCTGGAGAACGAGTACCTCAAGGTGACCTGCCTGCCGGAATTGGGCGGGCGGCTGCACTCGGTCTCTGGACAAGACCACGAACGAAGAGACGTTTCACGCCAATAAGGTCATCAAGCCGAGCATGATCGCGATGCGCGGGGGCTTCATCAGCGGCGGCGTCGAGTGGAACGCCGGACCGCAGGTGCATACCGTGACCATCATGTCGCCGGTCGATGCCTTGACCGGGACGAACGCGGATGGCTCGGCCTACATCGAGGTCAGCAACCTGGAGCAGACCCTGCGGACCCGCTGGACCGTCCGCGTGACGCTGCATCCCGGCCGGGCCTACCTCGATGAGCAGATTCGCATCTTCAACCCGGTCGATGCCGTAAACCCTTACTACTTCTGGAATTGCACGGCGTTTCCATGTCGTGAGGGCACGCGCTTCATCTATCCCATGACGCTGGGGACCGACCATAATGGCGTGCGGTTCTTCAACTGGCCCGTCCACGAGGGCCGGGACCTGTCCTGGCTGAAGAACTACCCGGAGGCCTCGTCGATCTTCTCGGTGGACTGCGTCTTCGACTTCTTCGGGGGCTACGATGTGGACGCCGACCGGGGCGTGGTGCAGGTGGCCGACCACTACGAGCTTAGCGGCAAGAAGGCCTGGACGTGGGGGACCTCGGATTTCGCCCTGGTCTGCCAGAAGAACCTGACCGATGACGATGGGCCGTACATCGAGATCCAGAGCGGGCCGCTGCCGACGCAATCCGATTACGGCATGCTGGTGCCGCGACAGCAGGTCTCGTGGCGGGAATACTGGTATCCGGTCCACGGGCTGGGCGAGGGCTTCGAGTTCGCCACGAAGGATCTGGCGGCGCAGACGATTCGCGAAAATGGCGATCTGCAGTTGCGGCTGCTGGCGACCGGCCAGTTCCCGCGGTGTCGCGCCGTGCACGGCTTCCAGCCGATGAATCATCGCAGGATGCCGACGCGCGAAGGGCCAGCGAGGTACTGGTCACGAAGAAGCTGGACTTGTCCCCGAAGGCCCCCCAGATTGTCACTCTGTCGCCGGACCCGAAAGTCCCGGTGGACGTGACGGTCAAGACCGCCAAGGGCGAGATCCTGGCGGCCTTCACCACGCCGCTGCCCATTCCCAAGAAAGACCCGCCGCAGCGGCCCGACTACATGAACAAGCCCGATGGGCAACTGACGACCGAGGAGAAGTTCCTCCGGGCTCAGAAGCACGACCTGGGCACCAATCGCAAGAGGGCCCGCGAGTATTACGAGAAGGCCCTGGCGGATGACGCCGGCTATGCGCCGGCGCTGCGAGGTCTGGCCGTGCTCGATACCGAGGCCGGGCTGTATGAAGAGGCCATCAAACGCCTGGAAAAAGCGGTTCAGCGGGACCCCGGCGATGGCGTTGGCTGGTACTTCCTGGGCGTGAACTACCTCCGGACGCACAAACCGGATGAGGCGCTGCGCTGTGCCCGCGAGGCGACCCGGTGCGCTGGAACCGGCTCGCTGGCGTTCGACCTGGCCGGCCGTGCTCACATGGTGCTGGGAGAGCGGCGTGCCGCCCTGAATGCTTTCCAGCAGGCCACCAGTCTGAATTCGAGGGACGCCCTGGCCGGCGACCACTGGCTGCTGGCCTTATATGCCTCGGGTGATACCGCCGCGGCGACCGTGTACGCCCGGAAGGCCGTCTCTCAGGACCCGACGAACTTGGTGCCCCGGGCCCTGCTGGCCTTGCGGGGCGAGAAGGAAATGCAGGCTTTCGTGACGGAGGCTCGGGGGTTTGTCGGCGAGGATGAGTTCGAGATGCTGGAGACGAGCTTGACCTTTGCCGATCTGGGCCTGATGAAGGAAGCGGCCAGGCTGCTTTACGCGGTCTGCGTGGAGGCGGTGCCGCAGGCGCACCGCAGTCCGCTGCCGATGTACTATCTGGCCTGGCTCGCGGGGCAGCAGAAAGATGCGGCGACGGCCCAGGATTGGCTGCGCCGGGCGGCCGTGACGTACCGGGACTTCGTCTTCCCTTCGCGGCCGGAGGAACTGGAGGTGCTGAAATACGCGGTGCAGGAGAATCCCAAGGATGCCTGTGCCCATCTGCACCTGGGCAACCTGTACGCCCATCTGGGGCGTTCGGCGGAGGCGGTGGACCATTGGCAGAAGGCCGGCGATCTGAACCGGGGGCTCAGCATCGCTTACCGCAACCTCGGGCTTTATGCCTGGGGGCAGGGCAACGATCTGGGCAAGGCGGAGCAGTTGTACCGCCAGGCGATTGACGCCCGGCCCAAGGATCAGACACTGTACCGCGATCTGGCGGAGATTATCATGGCCCAGGGCAAGCGGCCCGACGCGATCAAGCTCCTGGAGTCGATGCCCTCCATCGGTCTGCGACGGGCGGATATCCTCATCATGCTCGCCCAGGCGTACTCGGATGAGCAGCGGTATGAGGAGACGATCCACCTGCTGGAGGCCACGCCGTACTTTGTCAACTGGGAAGGGCAGTCCATCACGTGGAACCTGTTCCATGGAGCGCACATGAAGCGCGGGCAAAGCCGTATGGAGGCCAAGGACTTTGCCGGCGCCTTGAAGGACTTCGAGGCTGCGCTGACTTATCCGGAGAATATCGGGGTCGGGCGGTCGAACCGGCCCCTGGAAGCCGACGCTCAATATTGGCGCGGCAAGGCGCTGCAATCTCTCGGACGCACGGACGAGGCAAAAGCCGCTTGGAAAGAAGGGGCCGCCGGTCCGGGCGGTGGCCGGGGAGACCAGGGCAAGTACCGCAAGCTTTGCCAGGAGGCTTTGGAGCAATAGACCGACAAATCCGAATTTCGAAACTCGAAACAAATTCAAAACCCCAAGCACCAATGACCAAAACGTGGTGCCGTGCCTGGACCCGTTTCGCGTTTTGGATTTTGAGCATTCGTGCTTGTTTCGGATTGCCCGAACGACACGGGGCAACAGGCGTCCGCCTGGGGCGGAGTTGTCGGATTTCGTGCTTCGGATTTTCCTATGATGACTTCACGTGAGCGGTTGATGGCGACGCTGCGCGGCGAGCCGGTGGATCGGCCCGCGGTCAACTTCTACGAGATCGGCGGATTCGATGTGGACCCCTCCGATCCGGATGAGTTCAACGTCTACCACGACCCTTCGTGGCGGCCGCTGCTGGACCTGGCCGAGCAGCGCACGGATCTGATCCGAATGCGCAGCGCCGTGCGGTCCCGCTCCTGGGACCCGCAGACGGCAAATCCTGCAGGACAGACCGAGGCCAATCTGGTGCAGGTGTACAAGTACCTGGAGGGTCAGTGGCATTGCACACGTACGACCATCCGGACTGGCGGCCGGATATTGTCCTCGACCACACGCCGCAGTCCCGAGGTGGACACAATCTGGACGACGGAGCACCTGCTCAAGAACGTAGACGATTTCAAGGCTTATCTGGAACTGCCGGATGAGTTCTTTGCGGAAGAGATCGACGTGGCCAGGCTCCGCGAGGACGACGCCAAGGTCGGCGAGCGCGGCATTGTCATGGTGGACACCGAGGACCCCATCTGTGCGGCGGCGTCGCTCTTTCGCATGGAAGACTTCCTGACGGTCGCTCTGACGGAGCCGGCGTTGCTCCATCGGCTTCTGGAGAAGCTCGCGCGTCCTCTGTATGCGCGGACCGAGCGCGTGGCGGACGCTTTCCCGGGGCACCTCTGGCGGATCTACGGTCCCGAATATGCGGCCGAGCCGTTCCTGCCTCCGCGCTTGTTTAGGGAGTACGTTGTTCGCTACACGGAGCCGATGGTGAGGGCCATCCGGAAGCACGGCGGTTTCGCCCGCGTGCACTGTCACGGTCGGCTCAATGCCATTCTGGACCTTATTTGTCAGATGGATGCCGACGCGACAGATCCCATCGAGCCGCCGCCGCACGGCGATGTCAGTCTCGAATACGTGCGCCGCAAGTACGGCGACAGGCTGGTCCTTTTCGGCAACATCGAGTTGGCCGACATCGAGTCGATGGAACCGGCAGCGTTTGAGCGGCTTATCCAGCAGACGCTTGCGGACGGCACGCGAGGGCAGGGCCGGGGCTTTGTCTTGATGCCCTCCGCCGCCCCCAACGGCCGGCAGATCACGCCGCGAATACTGAAAAACTACGAGACCATGGTGCGCCTGGCGGAGTACCAGTAGCATGGGCGCAGCGCCCATGAGTCTGCTACCGTTTGGAGTTCCGCGTTTACGCGGGTCTGAATAGTCCGTCGTTCCACGTCAATACGGTCTTGAGCCGCTGCGCCGTCTTGACCCGCCTGAAGGCGGAACTCCGAACGCGCTTACTGCGGCGTCGCGTCGAACACGAAAACTTCGAAAGGCTTTAGCTCGAATGTATGTTCTTCGCCCGCCGACAATCTGAGCGTCGGCGTCGATGCGTCGTCTTTCCAGGGGCTTTTCAGCGAGTACTGGCGGGCGGCGCCCGGCGGCAGCTCGAAGGCTTTGCCGATGTCGATCGTGATCGTGCCGGATGCGTCTTTCGGATTGCGGAAGGCGAGAATACCCTTGCGCTTGGACCAGGAGGCCCAGCCGTAGACCTCGCCTTTGGCCGGATCGCCGCCGACCCAGTGGGTGTCCACGAGCACATCCGCGTTGTTGCGGGACCAGGTCGCCGCCTCGGCCAGAGCGTCCCAGGTCTTGGCGTCCAGCAGGGATGGGGTAAGGTACAATTCCTGGCAGTTCGTGCCGCTGGCGAAGAAGTCGCGGATGTCTTCGACGATGCGGTCCGTGTCTTTGGGAAGCCCATGATTGGCAAACATGACACCTTGGGTCATCAGCGAGTTGATCGGGTAGAGCGGCGCCCGGCGGACGACGTTCTGGTACGTCTGGGCATCGCGGTAGGTGACCTGCTGCTGCCGCTGCGAGCCCCAGCCGCAGGTGCCCCAGTCCCGGCCGGACCGCCAGGTCGAATCCGCGTACCAGAGCCAGTAGGGCGAAGACCATGTGCCGGTCGTGACATTGATGAAGAGGTCCGGTTTGGCTGCGCAGATCGCCGATCAGACGCAGCAGGGCCTCGACATCCGCCGCCGATTCGGCCGGGGCGCCGGTCGGCACGCCGCCGGAGCTGATCCCGTCAAACTTGAAATAGTTCACATGGTAGTCACGGACCATCCCCAGGCAGGCGTCCCGGAACCGGTCATAGTACTTGGGCCCGGCCAGCGAGAAGCCGTTCTTGTTCGTCTCGAAGCCCTCCTTCAGGCCGTACTTCATCCGCTCCTCTTTGGCCTTACCGTAGCCGCCCCAGGGCGAGAGCCACACCCCCACGCTCGATTGGTACTGCTCGGCCGTCTGTTGCAGGGCGGCGAAGCCGTGGGGGAAGCCCTCGTGGAAGCGCCACAGCGTCGCCGGATCGTCCCAGCCATCGTCCGGAACGAAGGAATCCATCACGACCTTGCGCTTCTCGATCAGCTCCTTGCCGAACAGGTCGATCACTTTCAGAGTATCCGGCTCCAGTATCTTGCCCAGCCCGTAGCCGAGGTCGTACCAACTGTTGTAATGGAGGAAGGGCCGATAGGGCTGCGCCCGCTCCCGCTCGACATAGTACAGGAACGCCCGCCGAAGCTGGCCCGCCGGAGCGATGCCCATCACCGAACTGTACGTCTGTTCCTCGCCCACTTTCAGCGGCGTAGTCCGCGGCAGATTGCACTGCACAATCCGCGGCGAGTGCTCGGACGTCTTGGACAGCGGGTGCTCAAAGGCAACGAAGAAATCGCCAACCGTGACGGGAGAGCCGTCCAACACGCCGGCAAGTTCTCCCGCCCACGTCTGCACGAGCACGATTTCACGGAGATCGATGTCGCTTCTTCTTCGGTGTGAGAGACACGTACTGACGGACGTAGTTCGAGCCGTCGCGCAACTCGACGCGACCACTGGATCGTGAGGTTGCCATCCGTCGTCGCCAGGGTCACGCGGATCTGTTTGCCGCCCTCTCTTGCTGCGAGACGTTGGGCCTTCGGGATCTGGCTCAGGTTGTCGATGCTGGGGCCCCTGCACGATCTTGAGAGCGGATGCTTTCAGGGTCTGCCCCGTCCGCCAAGAGCAGTTGAAACCATTCGCCTTCGTGCCACAAGTCGAGGGAAGACCGCCTTGTCCGCGATGTAGCAAGGATCCGAGACTGCCCACTCGCAGAATCCCTCTGAGCTCCAGGATATCGTTGTGCAAACGGAAACGCTCCTCGTCCAGCACGAAGCCTTCTGCCTCTCCCGGCGCCGGGCCGGGATACTCGACGGAACCTTGCACGTTCATGGTGCCAACTCCCAGCACTCCGACCAGAATCATCCACCCGACGAGATCGTGCTTCCAGCTTCTTCCTGTCATGGGTCGTTCCTTTCTCGTAGGGTGCGTATCACGCACCGCTTGTGTCCGGGGATGGGCGTACGCACCTAAAGCTCTCTCCACCAGCCGGTTCATCGTCTTCCTGTTCGAGGATGGACTGCACCAGTTTCATCTGGGTGCGGGTGCGGTCGAGGTTGTGGCCTTCGCGATGGACCTTGTAGTAGACGTCGCCCGCGAGGTAGTCCGTCAGGAACCGGATCATCTGCTCGAACGTGATGAGCAGGCCGCCAAAGACCAGATGCTGCCTTTCCGCCGGCGTGAGGAAGGACCCGCCCCCTCGACGAAGCCCTGCGCCAGGGCCTCGAACAACTGGGTATCGACTGCGACCTTCGACAAGTCCCGCTCGTCCTCCGCCGCCGGACAGGTGGCCGTTCGGACGAGGTCGCCGAAGTCGTAGACGGAAAGGCCGGGCATCACCGTGTCGAGATCGATCACGCAGACGCCTTTGCTCGTGCTCGTGTCGAACATGACATTGTTGATCTTGGCGTCGTTGTGGGCGACGCGGACGGGAATCTCGCCTCGTTTCACCAGGTCATACAAGACGTGGCAAATCGCCGCGTTCTCGAACACGAAGTCGATCTCGGCCTTGGCCTGCTTTGCGCGGTTGGCGACATCGGCCTTGACGACCTCCTGAAATCGCTCGAACCGCCGGGGCGTGTTGTGAAAGCCGAGAATCGTCTCGTACAAAGGCGGCCCGGGCAGGTCGGTCAGCATGCTTTGGAACCAGCCGAACATCCGCGCCGCCTCGCGGGCCAGCGCCGCGGATTGGAGCGAGTCGTAGGTGACCGCGTTCTCGATGAAGTTGTACATCCGCCAGACGTTGCCGGCGGCGTCCTGGTAATACGCGCTGCCGTCCTTTGTTGCCACCACAACCAGTTGTCGCCAGAAAAGGGGACATTCTACTTTTTCCTCATTTGCTGGTTTTCCAGCGAGATTTCCGGCCTTCGGCGAAAAAGCAGAATGTCCCTTTTTCCCCCCGATCTTGGCGCGGATATGCTCGGTGATGCGGACGGCGTTTGCCATCACCTCCACCGGCTTCGTGAAGACGATTTGGTTGATCCGCTGGAGAACGTATCGTGTAGTATCGTGGCGAGGGCGTCCCGCCCTTGCGTCGCGAGGCCATCCTGGCCTCGCTCTGTCAGGCCACGACGTACCCGTCTCGCCCGAAGTGCAAGGGCAAGATGCCCCCGCCGCGGTGGCCGGACTGCAGGTGCCCTCTGCTGCAGTCACGATGTACGTATCGTTGATGTGCCCGACCGGAACGGGCGCGATATCCATCGGTTCGCCCCGCGTGCGAAACTGCCTGGCAATGAATTGGAGATCGTATGCCATCAGCGGTTCCAGAGCCTTTCCGGATAGATGCCTTGGTCGATCAACTGGCGGATGCTGGCGGTCGCGATGGACTTGTCCGCGCGGTACGTGACCCCAAACCACGGCTCCTCGGTGTGCAGGACTTTCACGGTGGCCTTTCCGCCGGTCACCAGCTCATCGACGACGAAGGGGATGTACAGCTCGGAGTTCTTCTCGTGGCCGTGCTCGGCGAGGAACCGCGCGAACTGCGACTCGATGTGGCCGAAGATCGAGGGTTGGAATCCCCACAGATTCATCGAGACGGGCTCGTCTCCGGTAAGAGCGTGCGGCGTTCCATCAGGATCGAGGTACCGTATCCCGTCCACTGTCTTCTCGATCTTCTTACGCTCAATAACCCGCCGGAGAAGCATGCGCTCGTCGCATTCGGTGACGCCGCGTGCCACGGTCCCGTGTTCGCTCAAGGTGTTCTTGAGCGTGTAGCCGACCATCGCATAGTCGTTCGGCCCGGCAGCGCCTGGTCAGGAAGCCGACCATCGCCTGGAGCGAGCGGCGTCCGTAGTAATCGTCCGCATTGACCACGGCGAAAGGTCCCTGAATCGCCCCCCGGCTCACCAGGACGGCATGGCCGGTGCCCCAGGGTTTCTCTCGCTCCGGCGGCAACGTGAAACTGCCGAGGCCCGCGTCCAACTCCTGGTAGGCATACGCCGCCTCGACAAAGCCGTCGAACTTGCGACTGACCTTCTCCCGGAACGCCTCCTCGAAATAGTGCCGGATGACAAAGACCACTTTGCCGAATCCGGCGCGAATACCGTCGTAAATGGAATAGTCGATAATGGTCTGGCCGTAGGGGCCGATCGCGTCGATTTGCTTGAGCCCGCCGTAGCGGGTCCCTAAACCCGCGGCCAGAACTAATAGCGTTGGTTTCATAGAGGGCGGTAGTTCACCTCCGATGCTTTGAGGCGTGCGAGATGGCTGCTCAAGCGCGTCAGGAACTGATCCCAATTGCGGCTTTCGTGCGGCGACCAGACCACCTCCGCCATCGCGGCGGCCGCGGGTAGGTCATGTAGAAGCGATGCTTCTGATTGCTGATGTATTCGCCCCACAGTTGGGCCTGCCCGCCGAGCACGTGTTTGGCCTGGTCCGCGTTGAGGGCCGCCGGGATCGGCTCGTACTGGTACACCTTCTCCAGGCGAAGGTCGCCGCCGATGGCTTTGGGCTCGGTTTTGGATGGACCCTGGTAATAATCGAAGTAGGTATGCGAGGTCGGGGCCATGACGACATCGTGTCCGGCCTGGGCGGCGGTAATACCACCTGCCTCGCCCCGCCAGCTCATGACGGCCGCCCCGGGCGCCAGGCCGCCCTGGAGGATCTCGTCCCAGCCGATCAGTCGCCGCCCGTGGGAGGTCAGGAAAGCGTCCATCTGCCGGATGAACCAGCTATGAAGCTCCGCCTCGTCCTTGAGCTTCATTTCGCGGATCAGCCCCTGCATCTCCTCGCATTTCTTCCAGTGCTCGATATTGGCCTCATCGCCGCCGATGTGGATGTACTTGCTCGGGAACAGGTCCATCACCTCCGTCAGTACATCCTGCATGAAGGCGACCGTCTGGGGACGCGGCGCCAGGACCCCCTCGTGGGTGGTCCAGCGTTTCTCCGGGGGGAGGGCGCTGAGCCGCGAGGGGTAGAGGCCGATCTGCGGATAGGAGATGATCGCGGCCCCGGTGTGGGCGGGCATCTCGATCTCCGGCACGATGGTGATGTACCGCTCGGCGGCGTAACGCACCAGATGGCGGATGTCATCCTGGGTGTAGAACCCGCCGGGCCGCTGACCCTCCGTCTGGCGCCCTTCGGACAATCGTCGTGAAGTCCATCCACGCGCCGGTCTGGGTCAGTTGCGGGTACTTCTTGATCTCGATCCGCCAGCCCTGATCGTCGGTGAAGTGCACCTGCAGACGGTTGAACTTGTGCAGGGCCATGGTGTCGAGGTATTGTTCCACGTCCGGCACGGGGATGAAGTGCCGCGCTGGGTCGATCAACAGGCCGCGCCACTCGAAACGCGGATGAGTCCGTGATGCGCACGCAGGGCACAGACCACTGGACTCCATCGACCTTCTGCCTGCTGAAGACAGCCGGCGGCAGCAGTTGCCGGAGCGTCTGGACGCCGTAGAACAGCCCGGCCGGCGCGGCAGCACGAATCGTGACGGCATCCGGTCGTCGCCTCCAGCTCATAGCCTTCTGCGCCGAGCCGCGCTGGCAGCGATGGCTCGATCTTCAGTTGGATGCCGCCTTTTCCGACGGCGGCATCTTCGGCCGGCTTCAGCCGATAGCCCATCGCAGGCGCCAGGGCGTCCATGAGCTTGGCCGCCTCCGGTGCGGCGGCGCCTGGTGCGACAACGGGCGTCGTCGGCGTGATGAGAAACGATCCCTGCGCGGTTTTCGACAGAGACGGGTAAGGGAATGACATGGATCGCCTCACTCGCGCCGGCTGGGCAGTGCTTCGATACATGGGCACAGGCAGACGATTGCCGCGATCAGACGAACTACGGCGGTATGTGCGGGTCGATTCATCGGCGCCTCCTATTCTCTTTTCAAAAGCACGGCCCAATCCTTCTCTCGATCCTCCGGGGGCGGTCCGATCCGGACCTTGCCGCCGCCGGCGACTGATCTCGCGCGACCCCGCGAACTGACCGGTCCTGGGGTTGTACCACTGTTGCACCAATCGGCCGGGGGCATCCGTCAGGTCGAGCGTGCCCGTTTCCTCGGCGGTCGGGAAATACAGGGCGTAGCAGTCGCCGGGCTTGGCGAAGACCTGACCATCGTGAGTAGGAGGTCCTGCCCTGGAACACGGACTCGCCCTCCAGCAGATCATCGGCGGGCTCCATCTCCCAGAAGGGCAGATTCTCCTCCAGGAAACGGCGGGCCTGCCAGGTGTATCGCCAGAGGTCTTCGTACTTGCGGAAGTCCTGCGTGTCCAGGAGTTCGCTCAGAATGAATTCCACCTGGCCGCCGGAAAGGTAGGCGGGCCAGAGCTTTCTCCCGTCGCAGAGCGTCGGCATCGTACTCGGGCAGCCACGGCTTGTCGTGGGTCGTGACGGTGAACTCGTCGATGGCGACCGGCAGGGGCCGGCCCGCCGCGCGGGACAGCCTCCGGAAGGTCTCGATGACCGGCTCGATGTCCCTGTTGCCGATCTGCAGGGACGTGATGCTGAACCGCTCATCGCCCAGAAATGGCCCCCACGCCTTGACCGGGTCGCCGGCGTGATGAACGGTGACGGGGTGGTCGTAGGGGTCCAACTCCCGGATGTAACCGGCGAAGGCCTTGACATTCTGCGGCCCCAGGTTCGAGTCCTCCGATGTTGTACTCCTCGCAAAGGTTCCACAGAATCGCGTTGTGGTGGCCGAAGCGGGCCACCATCTCCCGGTAGAACAGCTTGCGTTCGGTGGTGAGGTCCGCCCCCAGTTCCAGTTTGTTCTCTTTCTCCGCTTCGTTGAAGCACGAAGTGCAGCACGATCCCTTTTCTCTGGGCGTGCTCGAAGCGATCTCCCACTGGTGGAGCTTGCGAACGTCATAGTGCACGTCATCGTTCGCCTCGTCCCCGGCGGGCTTGATGGGACCGGCAAACGGCCAAACGTTCTGGCCGTCACCGCCGATGTTCATGGGCAGGAAATAGATGAGATTCACGTGTTGCGAAGCGAGGTAGTTGAGCGCCCCGATGAAGCCTCTGCCTTTGCCGTTATCCCAATCCGGGTCGCCCGCGTGCCAGTCCTGGACATGATTGCTGTAGGTCTTCACTTTGAACCGGCTGCCGGACCGCGTGTTGGCGAAACCTTCGTAGGCGAGGAGGTCCTCCGGGCTGTCGGTCCCGCCCTTGATCCAGTAGGGGCCGTCGCGGAATTTGAGGTAATGGTTCCCCGCGTACTCCAATCGTCCCCACTTGAGAAATCCGGGCGCCTTGTCGTCGCGATCCTCGATGCGGAACGAGCCTCGGCAGCCGTCAAACCCGCCGGTTTGCCCGCCTCTGTGTCCAAGCTCACGGCGACCTCGGCGCCGCGTCGAAACGACGCCTGAAAAGACCAGTCGCCCGCCTGGTCCGGCGCGAAGTGGACACGCCAGATGCCGCCTCGTCCGTTTCCGTTCCCATCGCCCGCAAAGAAACCGGGCACGTTGCGGACCTGACCGTCCGGGCCGGTGAAGCGTACCTGGAGGCGGTAATCCAGGAAAGGGTTGGGATTGGTGGCGGTCTCGCTCGTCTCGGGATCCGTTGAAGTCGATCGTGACGGTGTGCCATTTCCTCCGTTCGCCTGTGATCGTGCAGGCCTCGCCGGATGCGCCGGTCTGTGTGTCTTGTCGTCCCGACGCCGCCTCGGCGGCCAATTTCATGACCTGGTTCATCGTGGACGTGTCGTCCCCGGCTTGGGATCACCCCAGTTGGCTTTCGCCGCGACGATCACCATGTCCAGGCTCGGGAGGATCGCCGCCGAGTTCCCGCCGGCCCCGATCGTCATGAAGGCGTCACGCGGGGCGTCCGGCCACGTCAGATCCGTTGGGATGGTCCCGGCCGGTGGCGTTGAACCAGAAATTGTAGCCGTAGATTCCCGGCCCATACTTCGTGAAGTGGTCGGAGTCGCCGCCGTAGGTGCCGATCTTCAGGTAGTCGTCCGTTTGGGCTTTGGCTGTGTGAGGCAGGTCCTTGGGGACCTGGGGTTTGCAGTAGTTATCGAAGAACTCGACCGGCAGGAGGCTCCTTCCCTGCCACTGGCCCTTGTTCCGCCAGAACCAGCACAGCCGGGCAAAGTCGCGGGTCGAAGCGATCAGGCGGGCCTCTGTCGTTGAAAGACAGGCCGTCCTCGAATTGCAGACTCCCCAGGCGCTCCGGGGCGGTCACGACGTCCGGGCCGGGTCCTGCCGAAAGACCGGTCGAAAAGGGTGAGACGGTAGAGATTGATCGCATAGTCATTGTACGCCCAGGCGGCTCCCGGCTCCTCCGGGCGGGCATAACCGCTGATCATGTTGGCCAGGTGGTGGAAGGTCATGGCCTCATCTTTGGCGCGGAGGTCCCAGCCGTAGGACTTGACTTTGGCATTCACACTCGGGACTTTGCCCTCCTGGATGGCGAAGAACAAGAGCGTGCTGAGCAGCGGCTTGCTCGATGACATCCAGTCGCTTCTTGGGCCTGGTCCCCCCAGGTTCGGATGACGTACCCGTGCCGCACGAGGCAACCCCGGCCTCCGAGGGCCAGGGCAATCGCATCGACCTTCTCCGAATTCAGACCGACCTGCGCCGGGGTTCTGGTCTCCCAGGTCTTGCCGGGGTACGTGCGTCCCTCGGCCGAGGGCGACTCGGTCCTGGCCCCAGAAGGAAGGCTGCCGAGAACGCTCAACCCGCAAATGGTCACGAAACCGCGAAGGCCCCACGTGCTGCATCCTTACCTCCATCCCCCGCCGGTCGTTATTCTCTCCTGAGGATATCCCCAAGCTCATTCGATCGTCACGGGCCGATTGAGCCTGCCGTTGGCCGACTTGGGCGATCCGCCGCCTTTGCCGCCGACGAGCGCTCTGAATCTTCTGGAGCAGACCGCCGGCGTCGAGCGTCTTGGAGCTGATCGCGATATTCGTGTCGCTGACGACCACGCCGGCGCCGCTCGTCGCTTCCGCGATCATGCCGGCCAGGACGGCGGCCAGCTCTCTCGGCAACTCGCCCACGTAGACGCCGACCGTGCGACGATCCGACCGTGACCGTCTCGGCGGACTTCACGAGGTCGGCCAGCCGCAGCGACCAGATTCGTTCCACTTCTTTGCCGAGCTCTTTGGATCGCTCCAGGCTCTTCTGGAAGGTCGCGGGCAAATCGGCGGTCGCGCAGCCGGCCATCTTTCGCAGCTCCCGCAGAATGGCCGTCTCGGCCTGAGATCGTTCCAGGGCCCTCGCCCCGGCGAGGAACGACGCTCGTGTTCCCTGCTTCTTCGTCTCCAGGTCGAAGATGCGAATGACGCCGATCCGGCCGGTGGAGGCGACGTGGGCCCCGCAGCAGGCGGACTTGTCGAAGTCGCCGATCTCGCACCACCCGGATCACGTCCGCCTTCAATCTGGCTCCGAAGCCGGCTTCGTCGCTCTGCTGCATCCGGATCGTTGAACGTCGTCTCGACGGGGATATCCAGCGTGACCACGTCCAGGGCCCGCCGCTCGATCTGCTCCGCCACCTCCCATTCGACCTTCTTGTCGAAGTCCACCGTGCAGCTTTCCAGACCGATGTGCACGCCCACCGTCTCCAAGCCGAACTGCGCGGCGGCGATTCCCGACAGGATATGCTGTGCCGTATGCTGCGTCGCCGTATAGAGCCTGCGCTCCTTATCGAGGCGTGCGACGTACCTTCCATCCGCCAGCGGCCGATCCAGCGTGTGAACGACCTTGCCGTCCACGACCTGAACATCGTTGACGACCGCCTCGCCGATCGTGCCCCGGTCCGCCGGCTGCCCGCCCTCATCGGGATGAAAGAGAATCGGGTCGATCGTGACCTTGCTCGGCCCGACCGTCACCACCTCCACTTCGGTCTCAAACACATCCGGCTGCGTCCAGTACAATCTCTTCATGGCCGAGGATTGTACCGTGCGTCCCGGACCCAGGCAACGCTGCAACGATGCCACTGCAGGTCGGCGGAGTGAAGCCTCCGGCCGCAGGATAGGACGAGTACGGGCATCGCTCGCAGAACAGAGCAGATGCCAAGTTGCATATAGAGAGTAGGATGTGGTATAAGCCCCTGTGTGTGGTTTCCCTGACATGCATGAACAGATGATTGGAAGGCGTTATGGAAGTAGCAGAACTGAAGACGATGATCGGCGATCTCGAGGCCCGGGTGGACAACATCCGGGACTGGCTTTGACTTGCCGACGAAGAAAAAGCAGTTGGAAGAATTGGGCAACAAGATGTCCCGGCCGGGATTCTGGGATAACCAGGAATCGGCCCAGAACGTCGTCGGCCAGTTGAGTGCGCTCAAGGCCCTGGTCGAGCCGGTGGAGGAGATGCAGCGCGAGGTCAAGGACCTGGCGGAGCTCTACGAACTGGCGGCCGACGAAGAGGATGCCGACGAGCTGACGCAACTGGAGGACGATATCAAGGTCCTGGAGCGGCGCTGCGAGCAGGTCGAGCTGCAGGGGCTGCTGTCGCGGCCGGAGGATATGCGCAACTGCTTCTTCGGCATCCACGCCGGGGCCGGCGGGACCGAAAGCTGCGACTGGGCGAGCATGCTGCTGCGGATGTACACCCGCTATTTCGACATGAACAAGTACAAATACGAGGAGCTGGACATCACGCCGGGCGAAGAGGCCGGCATTCGCTCGATCCAGTTGCGGGTGATGGGGCCGTTCGCGTTCGGCAAGCTCTCCTGCGAGACGGGCGTGCACCGGCTCGTGCGGATCAGCCCGTTCGATGCCCAGAAGCGCCGGCACACGAGCTTTGCCGCCGTCGACGTGCTCCCGGAACTGCCCGAGACGGACTTGACGCTGAAGGAGAGCGATTGCGACATCGAGTTCTTCCGCCGTTCCTCCGGGGCGGGCGGGCAGAATGTCAACAAGGTCTCCACGGCGGTCCGCATCCGGCACATCCCCACGGGGATCATGGTCGAGTGCGTCAACGAGCGCAGCCAGGTGCAGAACAAGAGGATGGGCCTGGCCATCCTGCAGTCGAAGATCGACCGGATGGAGCAGGAGAAACGCGACAAGGAGATGAACAAGCTCTACGGCGACAAGGGCGAGATCGCCTGGGGCAACCAGATCCGCAGCTACGTGCTCCAGCCGTACCAGATGGTCAAGGACCATCGCACCGACCATCAGACCGGCAACGTCGACGCCGTCCTCGACGGCGAGTTGGAGCCGTTCATCGAGAGCTGTCTGCGGCAACGCGCCAAGAAAAGAATGAAAGAGTAGGGCGAGTGGCCCCGCTCGCGCAGAAGAGTCGTGCTCCCGAGGCACGACCTGCGAAGAGCAGAGTAGAAGAACAGCATGAAGCAGATCATCGACGTCAAGGTCAAGACGCGAAGAGTCGAGTTTACCGCAGTGCAAGACGGACATGCTCGTCGTGGGACGGTTTGCCGACGGCGGGCCGGACGAGGTGATTCAGGCCCTCGACAAGAAGCTCGGCGGTGGCATCGACCGGCTGGCCAGGCTGGGCGATTTCACGGGCAAGCCCAAAACGCATGCCCTCCTGTACAGCGACGGCAAGATCGCGGCGCAGCGCGTGCTGCTCCTGGGGCTGGGCGAGCGGAAGAAGGCCACGCTCGACACGATTCGCCGGGCCGCGGCGGCGGCGGCGAGCCGGGCCGTCGATCTGAAGGTCCAGCGCATCGCGCTGGCCCTGCACCGCGCGTTCGGCGACGGTTTCGCGGCGGCGGCGCTGGGCCGGGCGATGGCCGAGGGCGTGTACCTGGGCAGCTACCGCTACGACGAGTACGTCTCGGAGAACGGCAACGGCCGGCTTGGCTCGCTCGACGTGGAGATCGTGGACCCCGAGCCGGCGCGGATCCAGAGCCTGGCTCCGGGCGTCTCGGCCGGCATCGTCATCGGGCAGGCTCAGAGCTATGCGCGGACCGTGGCCAACCGGCCGGCCAATGTCATCAATCCGCCGGCTTTGGCCCAGGCGGCGCAGGACCTGGCCCGCGGTCTCAAGTCGCTGCGCTGCACCATCTTCGACGAGAAGAAGCTTCAGGCGAGCGGGATGGGCGGCATTCTGGCGGTCGGGTCCGGGAGTCAGAGCAAGCCGAGACTGATCCTCCTGAAATACACCCCGGCGCAGCAAGCCGGCCAAAGGCCTGCCGACCGTGGCCCTGGTGGGCAAGGCCATCACGTTCGACTCGGGCGGCATCAGCATCAAGCCGGCCCAGGACATGGACCAGATGAAGTTCGACAAGACCGGCGGCATCGCCGTGCTGGCGACGATCCGGGCCGTGGCCGAGCTGAAGCTGCCGGTGAACGTGCTGGGCCTGATCCCGGCGGCGGAGAACCTGCCGAGCGGGTCGAGCTATCGCCCCGGCGACATCATCACGACCTACAGCGGCAAGACCGTGGAGATCCTCAACACGGACGCGGAGGGCCGGATGATCCTGTGCGACGCGCTCGCCTACGCCGCCCGGCAGAAGTGCGACGTGATCATCGACATCGCCACGCTGACCGGCGCGTGCATGGTGGCGCTGGGCTCGTACAAGGCCGGGTTGATGAGCAACGACGATGACCTGGTCGGCCGGCTCCAGCAGGCGGCCGAAGAGAGCGGCGAGAGTGTCTGGCGTCTGCCGACGGGCGACGAATACGCCGAGGAGATGAAGAGCAAGATCGCGGACCTCAAGAACGCCGGCAGCCGCTGGGGCGGCGCCTGCACGGCGGCGTCGTTCCTGCAGCAGTTCGTCGGCGCGGCGAAATGGGCCCATCTGGACATCGCCGGGATGGACGTTTTCCTCAAGCCGACGGAGTACGGCTGTGTGGGCGGGACGGGCTTCGGGGTCCGGCTGCTCACGACCTATCTGATGAATCTGGTGGAACGAAAATGATACGACGGCCTGTGCGGCCGGAGGTTCAGAATCGTTCCCAACGAGCGGACATCATGGCCGAAGAACCAAAAGCATTCGATGTTGAGCGCATTCGCAAGGCGGTCCAGGAGATCCTGCTGGCCGTCGGCGAGGATGTCAATCGGGAAGGACTGCGGCAGACGCCGGACCGGGTCGCACGGATGTACACCGAGCTGCTCGGCGGCACGCTCGAAGACCCGCACCTCCATTTGCAGAGCGTCTTCACCGAGAAATACGACGAGATCGTGCTGCTGCGGGATATCCCGTTCTACAGCATCTGCGAGCACCACATGCTGCCGTTCATCGGCAAGGCGCACGTGGCTTACCTGCCGACCGGCAAGGTCCTGGGCGTCAGCAAGCTGGCACGGATCGTGGACAGTTTCGCCCATCGGCTCCAGGCCCAGGAGCGTCTGACCGGGCAGATCGCCGATTTCCTCATGCAGAACCTGCGGCCGCTGGGCGTGGCGGTGGTCCTGCAGGCCTCGCATAGCTGCATGACGATTCGCGGCATTCGCAAGCCCGGCTCGATGATGGTCACCTCGGCCCTGCGCGGCAGCTTCAAGAAGGACGCCCGCACCCGCGCCGAAGTGCTGCAACTGATGCACAACGACAAATGAGGATGAGCAGTCGTGACACCATGGTCCGGTTGGGGCGTCTGGTTCGGTTCTCGGTCAATCCGTTTCTCGACCGCCATAGTCCGGGATTCAACTCCTACGCGTCCAAGCCGGCCGGGGAAGGGCTGAGCCTCTTCCTGGAGCTGGCCGTCGAGCTGGTGGGGCCGCCGCAGCCGCAGACGGGTCTGCTGGTGAATGTCAGCGACATCGATCAGGCCGTGCGCCGCTACGCCGTGCCGGTCTTCATCGAGCGGATCGCCGAGCATCTGCGCCGGGGCGAGCACATCGGCTTGCCTCGAATCGCGTCCCTGCTCGACGCCGCCCGCGAACACCTCCGCGACAAGTTCGGGCCGGCCCACGTGGAGCGACTCGCTCTGAAACTGGACCCCTTCAGGAAACTGGCGATGGATACGAAAGAGCCGGGCGTGCTGTACTTCAGCGAGAAATTCGAGTTCGCCGCCACGCACAAGCTGTGGAATGACCGCTTCTCCGAGCCGCAGAACCTCAAGGTCTTCGGCAAATGCGCCAACCCGACCGGCCACGGACACAACTACCTCGTGGAGGTCACGGTCAAGACGCCTGCCGGCGGGCCGGCCCTGGAAATCGGGCAATTCGAGCACGTCGTGGACTCGCAGTTGATGCAGTTGGTGGATCACAAGAACCTCAACCTCGACGTGGCCGCCTTCCAGGAGAGAGTCCCGACGGTCGAGAACATCGCCGTCTTCGCCTGGGAGCATCTGGCCGGCAAGTTCGACCCCGCCCAACTTCACTGCGTCACCGTCTGGGAATCCGACCGGACCTACTGCACCTATTGCGGCCCTCGTTCGTAGGGCTCGCTCGTAAGAGCATGATCTCAAGATCATCGCATGGGGTCAGAGCCTGATTAGTGATTAGGGCTCACTCCCTCTGCTTTTCCTCGTCTTTTTGCATGCATCTCATGAGCCGGCTGAATCACTAATCGAGCTCTGACCCCAGCGACAGCCCACGACCTACGAAGAGGGCCACGATGGCTGCGTCACAGCCACACGGAGGCGAGGCCGAAATAGAATAGCAGGGTGAAGATGTCGGTCAAGGCGAGGGTGACGGGTCCGGCGGCGATCTTGGGGTCCAGCCGCAGGGCGTGCAGCAGCGTCGGGACGCTCAAGCCCGTCAGGCATGCGGAACAGAGCGACAGAAGGATACTCACGCCGATGACCAGCGCCGGGGCCGATTCCCGACGCCATGCCAGCGTGATGAGGGCCACGGCGGCGCCGCAAGCAAGACCGAGCAGTACGGCCGTGCTCAGTTCCCGCCGGAGCGTCTTGAGATACCAATCCAGCTTCGGCCGGCTCGCCCGCAGAGCCTGGATCGTCACGGTCATCGACTGGCTGCTGACGCTGTCCCCCAGTCCCAGGATCAGCGTGAGAAAGAACGCCAGCACGAGGCTCTGCGCCAGGGTCGTCTCGAAGACGCTGGCCAGCAGGGCGCAGCACAGGCCGCTGCTGATCGTGGCGACCAGCCACGGGAACCGGTAGCGGAAGACCTTGGCCGGGGAGGCATCCCGCACCTGGGACAGGCGAAACCCGATGGTCGCGAACACTTCGTCCGCCTTCTGCCGTTCGGCGCTGTCGAAGACCTCGCCCGTGAGCATGCTGACATCGACGATGCCCACGACGCGCTGCTGCTCGTCTACGACCGGGACGGCGAGAAATCTGTGCCGAACGAAGAACTCGCAGGCCTCGAGGACGCTGGCCGTGTGCGGAATCGTGACGACCTGACGCACCATGATGTCCGAAAGCGCCTGCTCCAGCCCGGCGGTGAGCAGCCGGCGCGTGGGGACCACGCCCACCAGACGGTCCTGTTCATCAATAAGGTAGAAATAGACGATCCTCTCGCCGAGGTCGCTGCGGCGGATGATGGTGAGAGCTTGCTGGACGATCAGGTCCTGGCGCAGCACGACGAAGTCCTTGCGGGCGATGGCCGTCACGGGCTGTCGCAGATGTGTCATGTTTGAAACCATAACGATAATCGTCCAGCGGTGGCGTGGCTCGTTTGTAGTGTGCTCGTAAGAGCATAGAAGAAGAAACGCCTTACGGCGTCACTACACTACAAACGGCAACGAGCCGCGCAAGCGACCGATAATTCCCAAAACACGGTACACTTGGGGCCTATCGGCATTCGCGAGAATTCCACGCCAAAAAAAAGTGCAGGCTCTTTGAAGAAACGCCTCGCTCCGAGTAGTCTATTACTACAGCAGAAGACCTCCGGGGGAGTCCGGAGGCTGCTGGGAGCCGGCCATTGGAAAGTGCCTGCGGACAGTCCGTACCGCTTTGCGGCCCCGACATCCGCTCGAAGGATGATTTCGAGGCATTCGTCAAGCAGCACATGAAAGCTGCCTATCTGACCGCTTTGGGTCTGGTCGGCAACCGCGAAGATGCTCTGGAGTTGTCGCAGGAGGCGTTTTTTCGGGCCTACCAGCACTATGACCAGCTCCAGGCCCAGGGCAAGTTCTTCGCCTGGTTCTACCAGATCCTGCGGAATCTGTGCTTCAGCCACCTGCGCAAGCGGCGGGTCCGCCGGGCCCACGAGGCTCCGCGTGCGGAAGACGGCGGGCAGAGGACGGAGGACGGCGAGGCCTGCGGCGATCGTGCCGACGACGTGGCGGATCATTTCGACCCGGAGGTGGTCGCGGAGAGAAACGAGTCCAAGGACCGCATCTGGCGGGCGATCGGCCAGCTCGATGAGAAACATCGCGAGGTGATCATCCTGCGGCATTTCCAGAACCTGTCGTACGAGGAGATGGCGAAGCTGCTCTTCTGCAATCGGGGGACGGTCACCAGCCGGCTGTTCTACGCCCGCCAACGGCTCAAAGAAATACTGGAAGGGGCCCCCAAACCGGCCGTATCGGGTGGGGGAACCCGGCAAGACAGTGGTGCCTCAGATCGTGCAGCTCAGCCGCCCTCGGCTGAGAGAATCTGGGGAGCCACGGAAAGGAGGTCAGATGCTATGACCTGCCAGGACCATAAGGACCTCATGATGGCGTACCTGGACGATGAGTTGAACGAGGGGCAACGGCGCGCCTTCGAGGAGCACCTGGTGTCCTGTCCCGAATGTACGAAAGACCTGGCCGAATTCAGGAAGCTCAAAGAAATCACGGATGGCGTGGCCTTCGTCGAGCCGGAGGACCGGGTGTGGAACGAGTACTGGAGCGGCGTCTACAACCGGATCGAGCGGGGCACCGGGTGGATCCTGTTCTCGGTGGCCGCGATCTCGCTGCTGATCTACGGCGGCTTTGAGCTGATCGAGGGGATCATTGAGGACCGGACCGTGGGGGTGTTGGCGAAGGTCGGCCTGCTGGCCCTGCTCGGCGGCCTGGCAATACTGTTTGTCTCCGTGGCGCGAGAGAGGGTATACTTCTGGGGCAGGGACCGATACAAAGACGTCAGGAGATAAACCATGCTGCTGGCAACGACAGATACGATACCCGGAAAGACGATCACGAAGTGCCTCGGCCTGGTGCGGGGCAACACGATCCGCGGCCGGCACGTGGGCAAAGACCTTCTGGCGGCCCTGCGGAACCTCGTGGGCGGGGAGATCACCGAATACACGAAGCTGCTGGGCGAATCGCGGGAACAGGCGCTGGACCGGATGATCGAGGAGGCAAAAAAATTGGGGGCCAATGCAATAGTTGGGGTGCGGTTCTCGACTGCCGAGGTAGCGACGCACGCCGCCGAGATCCTCGCCTACGGCACGGCGGTGGTGGTCGAATAGGAAACCGCAGTCGCTTAGGGAGGAATACCGATGAAAGCGATGCGAACGAGTGTTCTTCTGGCCGCCGTGCTCGGCTCTATGACGTTGGTGTTCGCGGCGGATGCCGCCCAAGAAGGGGTGAAGACGCCATCGGTCGAAGGCACCTGGCTGGGCACGCTGAAGGTGTCGGCCATCGAGCTGCGGATCGTCTTCAACTTCAGCGCCAAGCCCGACGGCTCGTTTTCGGGCACCCTCGACAGTCCCGACCAAGGTACGGCCGGCATCCCCATGAGCCGGGTCGCGTCGAAAAGGAGCGGGTCACGGCGGAAGTCAGCAGCATCGGGGGCCGCTTCGAGGGGACGCTGAACGCGGACGGCTCCGAGATGAGCGGGAAGTGGACGCAAGGCGGCGCGTCGCTGGACCTGGTGATGAAGCGCGTGAAAGAGATCCCGAAAGCGGTGCGGCCGCAGGAACCCAAGAAGCCGTATCCCTATATCGATGAGGAAGTGACCTACCAGAATGTCAAGGGCGGCTTTGCCTTGGCCGGGACGCTGACGATGCCGCGGACCGGCTCACCCTTCCCGGCCGTCATCCTGATTACCGGCTCCGGCCAGCAGGACCGGGATGAGAGCCGTCTTCGGGCATCGCCCGTTCCTGATCCTGGCGGACTACCTGACCCGCCAGGGCATCGCCGTGCTCCGTGTCGACGATCGCGGGGTAGGCGGCTCCAAAGGGGATGCCTCACGGGCTACCAGTGAGGATTTTGCCCAGGATGTTCTCGCGGGGATTGAGTATCTCAAGACCCGCAAGGAGATCGACCCCAAGCGGATCGGTCTGATCGGCCACAGCGAAGGGGGCATCATTGCTCCGATCGCGGCCACCCAGTCCAGCGACGTGGCGTTCATCGTCCTGATGGCGGGGACCGGCGTGCCGGGCGATGTGATCGTCGAGAAGCAAATCGCCGGCCTGCTCCAGGCGGCCGGCACGGACCAGGCCGCCATCGACGCGGCGATCCGGAACCAGAGACGCGTCTATGAGGTCCTCAAGACCGAGACGGACCCGAACCTGGCCAAGGAGAAAATCCGCAAGATCATTCAGGAGTCCGTCGAGGCACTCAGCGAAGAGCAGAAGAAGGCCCTCCAATCCTCGGACGCCGCCGCGGACGCCCAGGCCCAGGGGGCGGCCTCCCCGTGGTTCCGCTTCTTCATCACGCACGACCCGAAAGTGACCCTGCGCCAAGTCAAGTGCCCGGTCCTGGCCATCAATGGGGAGCTCGACAAGCAGGTTCTGCCCGGGGACAACCTGCCCGCCATCGAGCAGGCCCTGCGCGAGGGGGGCAACCGCGACTTCACCGTCAAGGAGTTGCCGGGTCTCAATCACCTTTTCCAGACCGCCAAGACCGGCAACGGCGACGAGTACGCCCGGATCGAAGAGACGATGTCACCCGTGGCCCTGGAAACCGTGGCCCGATGGATCGAGGCCCGGACCAGACAGAAGTGATAGGAAGGGAAAAGGCCCCGACGCCAAGTTCTGCGATAACGGCGGCCACGTGTTCGGACAGCCGAGGTAGGGTGCGTATCACGCACCGTTACGCCCGCAACGGAAGGCGGTGCGTAGTACGCACCCTACAAGGTGAGCGGTCCCCAATCCCCAATCATAAATCATCAATCATAAGTCATAAATTCAGAGCATCAGCAGGCTGATGGCCATCACCAGCATGCCGAGCACCACGCCGCTGATGACCAGGTGCCCGTGTCCGTAACTGTGCGCCATGGGCAGCAGCTCATCCAGCGAGATGTAGATCATGATGCCGGCGACAAAGGCCAGCGTCCCCGCCAGCACCACGGGCGTCAGAAACGGCATCAGCAGCAGGTACCCGATCAGGGCGCCGACGGGCTCGGAGATGCCGGAGAGAAAGGAATAGACGAAAGCTTTGTTCTTGTTTCCCGTGGCGTAGAAAACGGGCATCGACACGGCGATCCCCTCGGGGATGTTATGGATCGCCAGGGCAATCGCGATGAACAGGCCCAGCCGCACGTCGCTCATCGCCGAGGCGAAGGTGGCCAGTCCCTCCGGGAAGTTGTGAATCCCGATCGCCACCGCTGTCATCACGCTCGTCCGCATGAGAGCATGCGTCCGGTCCGGGTCCTTCGGTGCCTCCAGCCCCTCGAAGTTGTGCGGGTTCTCCACCTCCGGGACCAGCAGATCGACGATTCCGATGAAGGCAATACCGATGAAGAAGAACAGAACGCTCAGCGGCTCTCCCACGCTGCGGGACGCACTGGGCAGCAGCTCCATGAAGGACACGTAGACCATCACGCCCGCCGACAGCCCCAGGGAAAACGACAGGTAAACGACCTTCGGCCGCCGGATGAAATAAGCGATCGTGCTGCCGATGCCGGTGGACAGTCCCGCCAGCAGCGTCAGTCCCAGAGCGATCCCTACGTTTCCTGGTGCGTCCACGTCATTCCCCGTCCGAAAACCGCGTTTTCACGCCATATATACGCGGAGAAACGAGATCGGTGCGTAAACATGGTGCCAAGCCGGGCCTTATTTCAGATTTCGGATTTCGAATTTGGAGTTTCTGCCGGCATTACGGTTTGGCAGTCTGTGACGTGTCGAACTGCATCGGTTCGAGACGCGGGTTCAGGGCGTGGATGATCGCCAGGTTCACCAGGTACGCGGTGGCGGCAATACCGAACAAAGCGGCGTAGCTGCCCGTCCACTGGAGGACATAGCCGGTGAATTTGGCGCCGAGCATGCCGCCGATGGCCCCCGCCATACCCCCGATGCCCACGACCGAGCTGACCGCCTGACGCGGCGCGGTGTCGGACACCAGCGTGTAGAGATTGGCGGAGAAGCCCTGGTGGGCGGAGGCGGCCAGGCCGACCAGCAGGGTGGCCGTCCAGAGGCCGGACACCCGCGCGGCCATGAAGACCGGCACGACACACAGCGCGCAGACCAGCATGGTCGTCTTGCGGGCGGCGTTGACACTCCAGCCCCGCTTGAGGAGCCAGGACGAGAGCCAGCCGCCGCCGATGCTGCCCACGTCCGTCATCAGGTAGATGACCACCAGCGGCGGACCCAGGTGCAGCAGGTCCAACTCGTACTGCTTGTTCAGAAAATCCGGGACCCAGTACAGGTAGAACCACCAGATCGGCGCGCAGAGGAACATGCCGACCGCGACGGCCCACGTCTGGCGATACCGCAGGAGCGCCAGCCAGGAAATCTTGACGACGGGGTCCGGCGGGTCGCTGCGAATGTGGGCCAGCTCCGCCGGGGACAGGTGCGGATGCTCCTCGGGATCCCGGTAGTACAGCCTCCAGGCGGCCAACCAGGCAAAGCCCAGCACGCCCGTCATCAGGAACGCCATGGGCCAGCCGAAAGCGAGAGTCAGCCAAGGCACCAGCAGCGCGGCGATCAGAATGCCGACGTTGGTGCCCGCGTTGAAGATGCCGGTGGCCAGGGCTCGTTCCTTCCTGGGGAACCAGATGCTGACCGCCTTGATCGCCGCCGGGAAGTTGCCGCCTTCCGCCAGTCCCAGAGCAAAGCGTGCCGCACTGAAGCCGAGCACCGTCATCGGGAATCACCAGAAGCCAGTCGCCCACGATGCGGGCCATGGGCGCCGCCCAGTTGCCCAGAGTCGCTTCGGGCGGGATCCATTGGGTCAGGGCATGGGCCATCGCCGCCAGGCTCCAGAACAAGACCGCCAGAAAGTATCCCAGTCTGACTCCGATGCGGTCGATGAGCCGCCCGGCCCCTCCGTAGCCGATGGCATACGCGACCTGAAACGCGAAAACGATGTTGCTGTAGTCGATCTCACTCCAACCGAGTTGTCTCGACAGTTCCGGTTTGAGGATGCCGATGACCTGGCGGTCGATGTAGTTGAGGGTCGTGGCAAAGAACAGCAGCGCACAGATGCCCCAGCGGGACCAGCCGATCGAGAGCGCCCCTACCTGTCCAACTGCCTGATTACCTGGCATAGAGCAATCTCCTGCATAGCTCCGGGATTGTCGCGTGCCGGCCTGGACCCGTCAAGGATTGCCTTGACCGGCGGCCCGTTCTACGTTAAAAGAGGCATGGTCGGCGGGCTCAGTGGAACAACCGCTTCGGCCACCGCGGGTGCGGGCAAACGGAAGTAGCGGAATTCGTTGTCCTGATTGAAGGGAGTCAGAGCATGGCAAATGTAAAGGGAGCCCCCGAGACGCCACAGAACCCCGAACGCGATACCGGCCGGCCGCAAGGCCCGACGGATGTGCCGCCCATCATCGATCGGTTCGGCCCCCTGGGCCGGGAGGCCGATCCGAAAGCCCGCATGTGGGCCATGTTCTGTCATCTGGCGGGCTTGGCTGGATTCTGCCCGTCGTCCCTGCCTTCGGCAGCGTCCTGGGTCCGCTCATCGTCTGGCTGATCAAGAAAGAACGAGTACCCCTTCGTCGATGAGCAGGGCAAGGAGGCTCTCAACTTTCAGATCACGATGCTCATCTACGGCGTGGTGGCGGCCCTGCTGATGCTCCTGTGCATCGGAATCCTCCTGCTGCTGGCGGTAGGCATTGTGGATGTCGTGCTGGTACGATCATTGCCGCCATTAAGGCCAATGACGGCTATCACTATCGCTATCCCTACCCGTTGATCATCCGCTTCATCAAATAGATGCTGCGCCTGACGCTCAAACTGCTGATCAGCCTGCTCGTGATCCTGCTGGCGACCCAGATCGGGCGCAAAGTGCCGACCCTGGCGGGTCTGATCGCGGTCATGCCGCTGACCGGCTTGCTCGTGCTGCTTTGGCTCTACTGGGATCGTCCGGGCGACTGCCTCGCTCCTAATCGGCTACTGCGAGGGAGCACTGCTCGGCATTGTGCCGACGATCCTCTTTTTCGTCACGGCCCTGTTGTGCTTTCGCCGGCACCTGCCGCTATGGGCGGTGCTCAGCGCCAGCTTCGCGGTCTGGCTGGCTGGGGGCCTTTGTCCATCAGTGGCTTCTCCGCAGAGCATAGATACAGAAGGTGTGTACGGCGCACCCCGCTATTTCGGCTCACCTGAAGCGGTGGGTGGCAGCGGCAAGCGTCAGCTTGCCGATGGTCCGTGTTTATGTCTCCACACCATCGGCAAGCTCCGAAGACTCCGCTTGCCGCTGCCACCCGACATCCAGCAGACAAAGTGTCCTTGATTGTTGACCGGGGCGGCTTCATAATGATAGCGTGACATGAACGTTGATTGGAGTCACCCTATGACCGCCCATGAGTATACACGTCGTGGTCTTCTCAAAACCCTCGGTTGCGGCGCCGCCGCTCTGGCCCTGGCCGGCGGGAGGGAGCTGGTGCAATCGGCCGAGCGAAAGCGCGAGCGGCCGAACATCGTCTTCATCCTCGCGGACGATCTCGGGTATGGCGATCCGACCTGCTACAACGAGCAGTCGAAGATCCCGACGCCTCAGATGGACCGCTTTGCCCAGGAGGGGATTCGCTTCACGGACGCCCATACGGGGTCGGGCGTCTGCACGCCGACGCGGTACGGCCTCCAGACCGGCCGGTACTGCTGGCGGTCGTCTCTGAAGAGCGGCGTGTTGAACGGGTACAGCGAGCCGCTGATCGAGACGGACCGCCTGACCATCGCCGCACTGCTCAAGAGACAGGGCTACAACACCGGCTGCGTTGGCAAATGGCACCTGGGCCTGGGCTGGGTCGCCAAAGACTCGGCCGAAAAGCCCAAGGAAGGCAATGTCGATTGGCTCAAGCCGGTGACGCACGGGCCGCAGTCGGCTGGGCTACGACTACAGCTACATTATCCCGGCGTCACTGGATATGGACCCGTACTGCTGGCTGGAGAACGGCCGCACCGTGGAGCCGGCGACCTCGCACACCCCCGGCAGCAAGCGGCGCTGGGACGGCGGCGGCGGGTTCTGGCGGGCAGGGCCGATCGCGCCATCCTTCGATTTCTACCAGGTCCTGCCCACCATCACGACCAAGTCGGTGGACTTCATCAAACGCCAGACGGCGGACCGGCCCTTCTTTCTCTATGTGCCGCTCACGGCGCCGCACACGCCCTGGATGCCGACGAACGAGTTCCGGGGCAGAACGAAGGTGGACTGGTACGGCGATTTCGTCGCCGAGGTGGACTGGGCCATGGGGCAGATCATCAAGGCGGTGGACGACGCCGGGTTCAGGGACAACACGCTGGTGGTCTTCACCTCGGACAATGGCTCGCACTGGCCGGTCGCCCAGATCAAGCAGTTTAATCATCGGGCGAACGGTCCGTGGCGCGGGCAGAAATCGGACATCCACGAGGGCGGCCACCGAGTGCCGTTCATCTGCCGCTGGCCCGGCCGGATCAAGCCCGGCACCCAGAGCCGCCAGACGATCTGCCTGACCGACATGTTGGCCACGTTCGCCGCGGTCGTCGGGGACTCGCTGCCCGCCAGCGCTGGGCCAGGACAGCTACAATATTCTGCCGGCCCTGCTGAATCCGGACTTGGAGAAGCCGATTCGCGAGGCCACCGTGCACCATTCGGGCAACGGTGTGTTCGCGATTCGCCAGGGCCCGTGGAAGCTGATTCAGGGCCTCGGCTCCGGCGGCTTCACCGCCCCGGCCCAGGTCAAGCCCAAGCCGGCAGGGCCGCAGGGCCAGCTCTACAACCTCCAGGACGACCCGGGCGAGCAGAAGAACCTCTGGCTGGAAAAGCCCGAGATCGTCGAGCGGCTCACGGCTCTGCTCGAACGCTACCGACAACAAGGTTACAGCCGACCGATGTGACGCGAATGTTTGCGGAGCCGTAGGGTGCGTATTACGCACCGCCTTATGCCCGCGGTGGGATGGTGCGTGATACGCACCCTACAGGCTCGTGACCGTGCTCGTCTGATAGTGGAGTTGCCCCTACCACGGTGATGAGAAAGGAGATGAGTCGATATGTCTGAGTCGAACTGGACGCGTCGCGATTTCTTGAAGACGCTGGGTCTTGGGGCGGTGGCGCTGAATCGCCCCGGTGCGAGAGCCTTCGCCGGCAGAGCCCAAACGGCCGAACATCGTTCTGATCATGTCGGACGACATGGGCTTTTCCGACCTCGGCTGCTACGGCGGCGATATCGACACGCCCAACCTGAACGCCCTGGCGGCCAACGGCCTGCGGTTCAGCCAGTTCTACAACACCGCCCGCTGCTGCCCGACGCGGGCCTCGCTCATGAGCGGCCTGTATCCGCACCAGGCGAGCATCGGACACATGGTCGGGGACTCGGGCTTCCCCTCGTACCGGGGCGACCTGAGCCGCAATTGCGTCACCATTGCCGAGGTGCTTCGGCCGGCGGGCTACCGCACCTACATGACCGGCAAATGGCATGTGACGCGCTTCTCGGACAAGGACGGCCCCAAGCACAACTGGCCGCTGCAACGCGGGTTCGAGCGGTACTACGGCACGATCCAGGGCGCCGCCAACTACTTCGATCCCGGAACGCTCTGCCGGGACAACACGTACATCACGCCGCTGAACGACCCCGAGTACAAGCCCGAGTCGTACTACTACACCGATGCGCTCAGCGACAATGCCGTCAAGTTCCTCCGGGAGCACCATGAGAAGACGCCGGACAAGCCGTTCTTCCTGTACGTGCCTTTCACCGCGGCCCACTGGCCGCTGAACGCTCCCGAGAAGGCCATTGCCAAGTACAAGGGCAAGTACGACGAGGGCTACACCTACTACCGGCAGCAGCATTTCGAGCGTCTGAAGCAGATGGGCCTGATCCGACAAGGATTGGGACCTGAGCCCGCAGGCGGGGGACTGGGAGAAGGTCGAGAACAAGGACTGGGAGGCTCGCTGCATGGAGGTCTACGCCGCCATGATCGACACGATGGACCAGGGCATCGGGCGGGTCGTGGCGGAGTTGAAGAAGCAGGGCACGCTCGACAACACGCTGATCTTCTTCCTCCAGGACAACGGCGGCTGCGCGGAGGAGATGGGCCGGCAGGCGAACGTGAACGACAAGTGGGTCGGCGCCCTGCAGAACCTCCAGCCGATGGCCCCGGATGAGCTGCAGCCGAAGACCTCGCCGCCGATGCAGACGCGCGACGGCCGGCCGGTACGCGGTGGGCCGACCGTCATGCCGGGTCCGGCGGACACCTACATCGCCTACGGCCGGAACTGGGCGAACGTCTCCAACACGCCGTTCCGCGAGTACAAGCACTGGGTCCACGAGGGCGGCATCTCCACGCCGCTGATCTGTCACTGGCCCGCCGGCATCAAGGCCCGCGGCACGCTCTTCCACGAGCCGGGCCATCTGATCGACATCATGGCGACCTGCGTGGACGTCTCCGGGGACACAATATCCGACGCAGTACCAGGGCAATGACATTCAGCCGAGGGAAGGCGTCAGCCTCGCCCCGGCGTTCCAGGGCAAGTCGCTCGGCACGCGGGCGATCTTCTGGGAGCACGAAGGCAACCGGGCCGTCCGCCAGGGCAAGTGGAAGCTGGTCGCGAAGCATCCCGGCGGCTGGGAGCTGTACGACATCGACGCCGACCGCACGGAGATGCACGACCTGGCCGCCCAGAATCCGGACAAGGTGCAGGAGTTGAAATCGCTGTACGAGGCTTGGGCCCAGCGTTGCGGCGTCCAGCCCTGGCCCCTGAAGAAACCCGGGCAGCAGCAGGAAAAGAAAAAGCAAAAGAAGAAGCAGAAGAATTGATGAGATGCAGTGACATAAATGGGCGGGGTGGCAGCCTCAAGGCCGAAGGCCTTGGGGATGGCGTGACACGGTCGATGCGTGGCAGCCATCCCCAAGCTGCGCTTGAGGCTGCCACCCGTCTATACACAGCAGACTCGATTTTTCGAGAGCAGTGAATTGAGTGAGGCCAACATGGAAAGATTGAATCGACGTGAATTTCTCAAGGCAATTGGTTTGACGGCCGCTGGGATGGCCATTCCCGCGTGCCGGAGCACTGTGAGTGCCTCAGCCGGCGAGGGCAAGAAACGGCCGCCGAACTTCGTCATCATCTTCATCGACGACATGGGCTACGCCGATGTCGGCTGCTTCGGGGCCGAAGGGTACCAGACGCCCAACCTCGACCGCATGGCCGCCGAGGGGATGCGGTTCACCGACTTCTACGCCGCCGCGGCCGTGTGCTCGCCGTCGCGGGCGGCCCTGATGACCGGCTGCTATCCGCAGCGGGTCGGCCTGCCGCAGGTGCTCGGCCCGAAGGCCCAGATCGGCATCAGCGACGGCGAGATGACCATCGCCGAGATGCTCAAGCCGCGCGGCTACGCCACCGCCTGCTATCGGCAAGTGGCACCTCGGCCACCTGCCGCAATTCCTGCCGACGCACCACGGCTTCGACGAGTACTTCGGCCTGCCGTACTCGAACGACATGTGGCCCAAGCACCCCGAAGCCCCGAAGGACTATCCCGATCTGCCGCTGATCGAGGGCGACCGGACCATCGCCATCGACCCCGACCAGACGCAACTGACGACCTGGTACACCGAGCGGGCCGTGCGGTTCATCGAGAAGAACAAGGACCGGCCGTTCTTCCTCTACGTGCCGCACTCGATGTGCCACGTGCCGCTGCACGTCTCGGACAAGTTCAAGGGCAAATCGAAGCGGGGCCTCTTCGGCGACGTGATCATGGAGATCGACTGGTCGGTCGGCCAGATCCTCGACACGCTCCGCCGCCTCGGCCTCGACAAGGACACGATGGTCATCTTCACCTCGGACAACGGCCCGTGGCTCAGCTACGGCGACCACGCCGGCTCGGCCCGGCCGCTGCGCGAGGGCAAGGGCACCACGTTCGACGGCGGCCGGCGCGAGCCGACGCTCATCTGGTGGCCGGGCCACATCCCCGCCGGCAGGGTCTGCCGCGAGCCGGCCATGACGATCGACATGCTGCCGACCATCGCCGGCCTCGCCGGCGCCAAGCTGCCCGACCACAAGATCGACGGCAAGGACATCTGGCCGCTGATCAGCGGCCAGAGCCGGCGCGAAGAGTCCCGCACGAAGCCTTCTTCTATTACAACGCCTGGGCTTTGCAGGCGGTCCGCAGCGGCCAATGGAAGCTGCACTTCCCGCACGCCTACCGCACGCTGGCCGGCCGTCCCGGCGGCACGGGCGGCAAGCCCGCCAAGTACGAGCAGGCCAAGATCGACCTGGCCCTGTTCGACCTGGAGAACGACATCAGCGAGCAGCACAACGTCGCCGACCAGCATCCGGACATCGTGAAGCGACTCCAGCAACTCGCCGACGCAATGCGTCAGGACCTCGGCGACGGCGCCCGCAAGATGCCAGGCAAAGGCCGCCGCCCACCCGGCAAGGCGTGACCGACTTGTCATTCCCGCGAAGGCGGGAATCCATGATTCTCAACCGCAGAGGTCGCAGAGTCACGCAGAGGAAATGAACTGGATGCGGCTTCGGCGCGAGCCGGCAGTCTTTTCTGACTCAGACGCATTGCCGATATGACGCCGAATAAGCAGCAACGGCGGCTATTGCCTGCTTAGTTGACGTTGAGCAGTTTAGAAATGACAATCGCACAAGACTGCCTGGAACCCGAAACGCATCGTTCAAGAGCGCATGAACAAAGGATTGCGTGACAAATCGGACTCCAGCAAAGTCCAGCACAACCAAATTGCCCTCTTGGATTGCAGGCAGGATGGTGGAATCCCTCAGTCTTGCTGCGGCCTGCACATCTTCGTTCAGATCACCAACTTTGGCAGTTGTGAGGCCCTCGAGCTCCTGCGGTTCATCAAGGAAGTCAAGACCTGCCTCACCAGACGCGCCACGCGCCTGCGCTGCAAGGTCGCGACACACAGCCAACAAGCCACCAAAATCACCGACCCCCTCTTCTGGAAGATCCATTGTGACGGATGTACCGTGCCATTCAGAGATGTCACGGTACACCCTATTCATTGATACGTCCTCCCGACCGACTACTCCGAGCAGGGCGTTATGAGAGGCCATCCAGAAGCTACCACCAGCCCGCCAACAGATCTCTTTGGCGAAGAACAATCCAAGGCCAGCATTCTCCGAAGCGGAGTACATACCATTCCGAAACGCACCTGACACGTGAGGCAAGACAGCGAGCTTCAGGCTTTCCAAGTCATTCCTCAGTTCAGGATAGGTTCGGCGGAGAGATCGCAAAACGCCCATGCCCGCATCCGCGATGGAAATCTGGATGGCCCTCCTGTCGGGGAAAAGCTGAGCGATGGCAACACCGCCGGTCGGCGATGATGAATGCTGAATTACATTTCGTCCCAATTCAGCCATGCCGTACTTCAAGGCGTCCATCGTTTCGTTAGTCTGGCCCAGGCCCAGATTCGCAGCACTTTGGACAAAACGGGACACGTCCGTATGTGTATGAAGTACATGAAGGCCGGTATTCTGAAAAGAGGCATCCCAGTCTCTCGTTGAAGTCCCTGTATCGAGAACGTACTCCAAACCCATTTCACCGATGTATACGTTCGATGGATTGGTCGGTGACAGGCTGGCACAGACGCTAATTCCCTTGTCATGCTTGACCTTGAGTGCGTAGGCTGTGTGCAAGGCGAGAGCCCAGGGTTCGATAAACCTCGTATTGGTGAAATCCAGAACGAGCCGATCTGTCTCACGAGACAACCTGGTACGCCATTCCCAAGTCTGAAGCCAAGACCGCATATCCTTGGCTCCGCCCGCCATGTTATGAGAAGGAATTCTGATTACATAGTCTGCCACAGCATATGATCCTTCCCTGGATTTTCTTGCACTCCAACGCGTACTCGGCTAACCCGTCTCTGAATCGGAGGAACACCAGCCAACTTGATCGGGTCCTTATTCACTACGATTGGAGCGTATTCTCGTTCTCGCGCACGACCCCGTCAAGGCCACGAGAGCCGTGGATTTCGCGAATCCGGGGAAACGATACGCCGCAGCACATCCCGCGGGGACTCTGGGCTCGCAGCTTCACACTTCACATTCCAGTGCGTGCGACTGCTGTCTTACGCAATAGCCCTGGCGATTTCGCGGCGGGTGGTTCCCAGGGCGAGGAGGGATTTGATCAGCAGGTCAATCGAGACGCTCGGGTCGCCTTTTTCCATCTTGGCGATCATATTCGCAAGAGACAAGCGGTGTGCGGCGTACACCCTACCAGCTCTCGCCGTATCGATGGTCAGTTGATTTCCTCTGTGCACCTCTGCGACCTCCGCGGTCCAAAATCCTGGATTCCCGCCTTCGCGGGAATGACATTTCGAGCGTCTGTTGAGGTCAATGATCACGAATCGCTGTCTTGTGCGTTCCCGGCGGGATGAGTACCATGAGCGCATGAACGGGCGATGGACAAGTTGGTTTTTCTTTCCATGCGAGGGCTGAGAAGTGAAAACACAATCGACTTCGTTGCGGGGTCGAATGTTCGATGATCGTTGGTGTCGTCGGGCTCGTTCTGTTGAGTGGGTGGACGGCCATCGGGTGCGGCGGAGGCCGGTCAGGCTCCGGCTCCACGGGCGGTGGTGGGGGCCTACTATTTTGACGGGTGGGCGGGGAAACATCGGCTGGCGGGAACGGAGGCGTGGGCGAAGGAGGCGCCGACGCACCTGACCAAGCGGATGCTCGAGGAGTTCCCGGAGCGGGAGCCGATCTGGGGCTGGCGGGACGACCGGCAGGAGATCGTCGAGCAGCAGATCGACCTGGCCGCCGATCATGGGATCGCCTTCTTTGCCTTCTGCTGGTACTGGCACCCCACGCAACAACAGATCGACGAGGACCCCAAACATACCGGGTTGAATCTGTTCCTCAAGGCCCGGAACAAGGACCGCATGAAGTACTGCCTGCTGGTCGCCAATCATGAGGGGTTCCTGATCGGCAATGCCGAGAACTGGAGGCGGGCGGCCGAACGGTGGATGCCGTATCTCACGGACAAGCGGCATGTGACGGTGGACGGCAAGCCGCTGGTGATCATCTTCAATCCGGCCGATGGAAAGAGCGACGGTCTGGCGGCGTTGCAGGAGGCGGCGAAGAAGGCGGGACTGCCGGGCGTGGCCGTGGCGGCTTGTGGCAGGGGCGATCCGAAGCTGGGCTACACGCACCGGACGCACTACAACATCGTCCCGGGCTACGCCGACGGCTCGCAGGAGCATCCGTACGCCGAACTGGTCGCGGCCCACCAGAAGGCCTGGTCCGGTTCCCGGGAGCAGCCGTACATCCCGGAAGTGACGGCGGGCTGGGACAAGCGGCCGTGGGAAGGGCCGCAGGGGCTGAACCAAAAGCCGGGATGGTACTTCCCCGATCGCACGCCGGCGGCGTTCGGGCGGTTTGTGCAATCGGCCATCGATTGGATGGACAAGCACCCGGAGCAGACGACGAAGGAACGGCTGGTCCTCGTGTATGCCTGGAACGAGTTCGGCGAAGGCGGCTACATCGCGCCGACCAAGGGCGATCCGCAGGGCCAGTACCTCAAGGCGCTCCAGTCGGTTGTTCTGGGAGAACGGCCTCGTACGTGACCGGCCTTCGTGGCGAGGCCATCTTGGCCTTGCTCCCTGGTGGCGAGGGCCTCTGGCCCTCGAATCGCGGGCACGAGCTTGCCCCCGCGCAGGCGGGGGATGCCCGCGCCACGTAGAAGAACATCCCTGCGTTATGCTCGGGCGTGGCACCCAAAGCACGCGGGCGGCATTCTCCAGCCTGCCTGCCACGAAAACGGCAGAGCACACGGTATGACAAATACGGAGGGGCCAATACGAGTGTATTGGACATGAGGGGCGGGATCGGGAGGATTGTTCGATGCGGCAGATCGCGGGAAATGTGCTCATCGGACTCGCGGTGCTCGGAGCGGCGGGGGCGGTTTTGATGACGGGTGCGTCCATCGTGGAGATGCGCCGTACCTATCCGACGTCGGACCGTCACGCCGTGGCCGAAGGCGGCCTTCTGTTGGCCGGAGCACTATTGGCGTTGGACGGCCATTCTATTCCTGACCGGGCGGCACTGGCGGCAGCCGCGCCCTGCGAAGGCCGCGGAGGCACCGGCAGGCCGGCGGCGCAGACGCCTGGTGCCGCTGGTCGCTCTACCTGGGAGTCGGCATTGGAATCGGGCTGCTGGCCGGCCTGGGGTACAGGATCGTGCCCAGCCTGGGCCCCTTCGCCTTTCTGATCTGGCAACCCACGTTCCTTGTCCAGATTCTCCTCGGCGGTTTCCTGGGGCTCCAACTCGAGCGACGAGCTGGTGCGGCAAGCGATCCTCGTGGCCGCCAATCTGCTGTACTTTTCGTCTTCTTCTACCCGGTTTACAGCATGGTGGTTATGGATCGGACGGTCGAAGTCGCGCGCTATCGACGGATGAAGACGATTCTGATCCTCTTTTGCGGCATCCATCTTTTCATCGGCCTGGCTCTGGCCGCCCTACTGAGGGCGTAGAACTGGGCTACGGACAATACGAATTCGGAAAGGTTCGCGTGGTACCGGCTCTGTCATCCTGAGGCGAAGCCGAAGGATCTGGCCGCCGAATTGGAGTTCCTCACATCGCTGCCCAGATCCTCCACTTCGCTACGCTCCGTTCAGAGCTTGCCCTGAGCGCAGTCGAAGGGATGACAAAGGAGCGCAGAACCAATCGTGAGCTTGTACGGTGGGGATTACCGCACGGCGTTGCGGGGGATGTAGAAGATGCCGCGGCTGCCGCTGCCGTCGGGGAAGGGCGGCACGCCGTCCGGGGTCATGGAGACCCGCATCGCCGAGACCTCGTTGGGGTAGTAGGTCTGGACGTGGCCGTCGGTGTAGGCGGCCCGCAGCTTGACCTGGGGCATGCCGGTGCCCGGATTGCCGTCGGCCTTCCACCAGGCGGCTTCCAGCCACTGCTCGGCGAGGATGTCGCCGCCCGGCAGCTTCTCGCAGCTCGCGAACGACTCCGGCGTTCGCCAGTGGCCGTAGCCGAAGTAGTCGCTGACGAGCAGTTGGCTGACCAGGCCGCCGCTGGCCGGGCCGCGCGGCCCTTTGAACAATTGCGCGGGGCCCGCCGAGGTAGCCGATGTAGTTCCAGAGGAAGCAGTACGTGCCGTCGACCGGGTCCAAGGGAAGCTCATTGTCCGGATTGTCCCAGGCGTCGCCGGCGTCCCAGGACTCCTGGAGGTACGTGTACTGCTTGGGGGCGGCCGGGCAGAACACCGTTCGGGCGTCTGCGATGTAAGCGTGCAGGTACGCGCTCATCGAGCGGTGAATCTGCGGGCTGCGTTCCGCCTTGCCGATGAGCACGGTCGGGTCGTACCAGTGCCAGTCGTTCGCCATACCCAGCGTGGCGACGGAGGGCGGATAAAGGTCATCATTGTCGGCGGCGAAGAGGTTGACGGCGGTGGCGACTTCCCGCTGATTCCGCATGCCCGTCAGCGCCGTCGCCTGGCGTCTCACCCCGCTCAGCGCCGGCATGAGAATTCCCATGAGCACGGAGATAATGGAGATGACCACGAGCAGCTCGACGAGAGTAAACGCTCTCCCCGGATTCCCAACCGCGCCCCTTCGCGCTCTGGAAACCTTTCACCCCACCACACTCGCACAGAGATGGATTGGCATCTCGTGTCGATTTCTCGAACCCTCCATAACCTAAGGCATCATTGCCCGCCGAGTCACCGGCTTGGCCATTATTATATGACTTCGCCGCCTGCGGTTCAAGCCAAATCCGCGCCGCAGGTGTGATTTTTCTCCATTTTTCCAGATCCCCCCAAAATACTACCTGTTGTACACCACACCTACTGTGTCACTACATTCTGCATGCTCCTTCTTGCTTACCGAACCGACCCCGGCTCGTCCGAGGCTGAATCCATGTCTACTTGCACAAGGGTCCACTGCTGAGGCTGGCATACGGCGTACCGCCGTAGGCTCCCAGGTTGATCCGTCCACCGTTGGGCACCCGCTCCGCGCGCGAACCGTCCACCGGGTCGCCGGCGTCAATGCACGGGCTTGTCTCACGGTCGATGGTCACCCACGTATCGGTCCACGGCACGTAGCGACCCCATTGCGACTTCAAATGAAAGTCTGCATCGGAGAATCGACGAACTTCGGATCGACCCTGATGTTGCCCGCCGCTTGTTCGGGATGCTCTGGTCGATGCAGCTAAAGTAGACCTGCCAGTTGAAATTCGCTTTCCACGCGGACAGTGCTCCTTTGGTGTTGCCCCAGATGATGGAGTTGACCACGTAGGGATTGGCGCCGCCATACGCGACAATGCCGGCCTGGTTCCCGGTAATCGTCAGATTCCGGAGGGTGGGGGATGAGCCAAAGTCGCAGAAGATGCCGGCGATGCCGCAGCCGGTGATCACGAAGTTCGTCACAATGGTCTCGGGGCCCTCGGCATCGTAGAAGGAGAAGGCGTACCCGTACGGGAGCCGTGATCACCGCGGCATCGGCCGCACTTTGGACCGTGATGGCCTTGCCCTTGAACCGGATCTCCTCCTGGTACACGCCCGGCCAGACGACGACCGTGTCACCGTCCTGGGCCATATTGATCGCCTGTTGTATCGGTCGCAAACGCATTGGCTCGATTGTGGCCGTCGTTCCAGTCCCACCCGGATTGCCCATCCACGTGGAGGACGGCACTGGCTTACGCAGACTCTGTGTCACCGTTCTGGAGACGATGCGCACCGTCGCCCCCGGTGCGGCGGGAGAGAACCGCAGGTTGTCGATGACGGCGTGGGTACCGCCGAGCAGGACATAGCACGTGCTCTTGGCGGACTGGAGAGGGATGTCGTAGTGCCCGGCCTGGAGAGACTGAGGGGCAGACCAGGCCAGCCCATCCCCCGAGGTCGAGTAGAACAACTGTCCCGGCGGGAATTGAGAGATCTCCGTGTTGCACGGGAAGGAGACGTCCAGCCGGAGCGTGCCCCGCACCTGCATGCCGGTCGGCGCCGGGCCGACGACGAAACTATACACCAATTGAGCCAACTCCTCCCCGTAGTCCATGAACGCGAGCCCCCGGGCGTCCTCGGTGCCGTAGTAGAACAGATAGGGACGGGCCGGGGGACAGTTGATGTCGCTGGGCCAGAAGATCGACGAGGAATAGCAGTCGGACCGAGCCTTCTCCGTGGAGAAATCATCCGTGTACTCGAGCGACCCCTTGTGCCCGCACGGACCCCGCCGCGAGCGTCAAGAACACGGAGGCCAACAGGATGTAGCGCACCAGATTCATCACTCTCACAACGTTACAGTATACACGATGCTGCCACAAGAATACAGGATCTTTAGGTGGATGAGGCACCCACCTAAAGACCCACCGCCAAACAACCAGCAACTCTTCAGTTGCCAATACGCCTTTACTCCGGGGCCGGCAAGGTTGCCGACCCTGTGCGCTGACAAAAGACTCCGGGGCCGAGTCTTCCGGCCCCGGAGTCCCTCGGGTCATCCACCACGTGAATCTTGGTAAGGACAACCTCCATGTCGAGCGCTGATGGAGCGGCACCCCCTTCCCTGGCAGCATCCCTCGTCTGGGTGGATGGCTCTGGTGGACGAGGGAAAGATACCCTCGCAGCTATGGTAATCCGCGCGCCGGCGGGACTCGCGAAGGTCCCCTGGGCACGCGGGAAGTTTTCAGCCGCCCCGATCATGGCTGTTCTCTCACGACCTTCGATTGGGGCGCCTATTAAAAAAGCCCTCGGCGAAGCCAGAACATCGTTCCCGATCCTCCGCACAGAACCCCCCATCATCATTTTTGCCACAGTAGCCATATTCAGTTCAGATAGGACGTATAAGACATATGAGAACCATGGGATCTGTGCTTTCAGCCGCCGAGATTGCCGTCGGCCAGCCGGACGAGCCAGAGCAGGCCCGAGCTCTCCCGCAACGTCGTTCGCTCGCTGCGGGTCGACGGGGCGGCGAACTCATCGAGCCTGGTATTCACGTCCTGGAGGTACTCGAACTCCAGCGTGCCAACCTGCGCATCGCCGGCCCACAGGCTCGATCTGACGGACCAGATCCGCCTCGATGTCGATCAGGTACACCAGTTTCGTTTTGCCGGAGACGACCGTGACTCGGGCCTGGCGGCCGCCGGTCAGCACCTGGGTCTCGAAGCGTGCCCTCTGCTCGGCCGCATCCCGGCGGACCGAGTCGATCGTATGCAGACCCATCCAGGGCCGCGACAGTCCTTTGAAGAAGCTCCCCCGGGGGTACTTGCCCAGAGCTGTTCCCTGCGCGTCCTGCAGGACGGCGCCGGCGCCGCCGTCGAGGACGGACACCGTGTCGCCGATCCTCAGCCTCATCCAGGCATTGTGCTGCCTGGCGGCGGCGTAGGTGAAGGGAATCCTGCCGGCGCCGGTGATCGTCTGGTCGCGAACGCTGCCGCGCACGCGGAACTAGGTCCACCCCCGCTGGTGCATGGCATCGCGGTGATCCACGATCCGGGCATCGGACGGCCAATCGCTCTGGAAGTAGTCGCCGTCGAGGACGTTCGAGTTGCTGATCGTCCACGGCCGGCTGACACCGGCGTTCTCGGTCTGGCGCTCGACGACGGCCAGCAGACCCTTGCCCCTGCCGGCGGAGACGGGCTGGATATCGTTGCGGATGCCTTCCACCTGCGCCAGGAAGCCCCGCATCTCGGTGCCGTCCGTCGGGAGTTTGAACACGCTCAGATCGTCCAGCCACATCCGGTAGTTGTTGATGTGAACCGTGTCGTCCGCGAAGGTGTAATTGGCCTGGTCGTTCTGCAGGACGCGAGCCGGGGAGGTCCGCGACTGGGCCCGCAGCATCAACGGCCCTTGGGGCCCATCGGGGAAGTAGTACCAGAACTGCTCGTGGGCCGTGCTGGAGGTCGCATAAGGACTGACGGCGCCGGAGGTTACGCTCACCGTGCCGTCGGGTGCGAAGGCCGGTCGGAGGTTCGAAGTCGTCACGACCGTGCCGACGGTCAGGGCGCCCGCGGCGGCGATGGAAACGATTCCCGTCGCACTCGTGGCCAAACCCGCCACGCCGGCCGCCAGCCCGACCTTCAGGGCCGCCGCCGGCACCGTGAGCTGGGCTGCGGCCGCCTTGCTCGGAGCCGTCATCTTGCCGAAAACGATCAGGGCGGCCAGCAGCGACCCTCGGCCGAAGCCGTTTTTCAGAAGCTCCTTCTGGAGAGCCCTCTTGGCCCGCACAAACAGCATGCGGGTGCTGAATTCGTTGCAGCCCATCGACTCGGCGATGTCGCCGTAGGACATACCGTCGTAGCACCGCATGACCAGCACGGCCTTGTGCCGGGTTCGAAGCTTCTGCATGGCGTTGGATACGATTTGCTTGAGTTCCTCGCCGACCAGACCCTCGAAGCCTTCTTCCCGCTCTTTGATGGTCTGCCGGCGTCGCTCCTCCGAGGCGGCCGCGTGTCGCATCGCTTTTTCCGTCCTGTAGTGACGGTGCAGCTTGTTGGTCGCGATCCCGTACAGCCACGGCCAGAACCGGTCGGTCTTTTGCAGCTTGCCCAGTATCTTGCACATTTCTAACAAGCTCTCCTGCACAATCTCTTGCGTCAGATCATCTTTCTGCGTCAGGCGATAGACGTAAACTCGAAGCCGCTCCCTGGCCATCGCCGCCAGCTTCTCCAAGCTCGGCTTGTCTCCCTGCCGGGCCCGCTCGACCAACTCGACCTGGGCTTGGGCCTGCCAATCCGCGAGGCCGGATTTGGGAACCCCTTCACTTGCCTGCCTATCCATACTGAGCTTCGTTGTGTTTTCCATCGCAATCATTGTGTAAATAAGTGCCGGAAGCTCCTCATAGTGTAACACTTTTTCCGTCCGGACCGTCGGTTTTTCCGGTCGTGACGCCCTAAATGCTTGTTAAAACAGCGGTTACGGCTATTGCCATCCGGGTGCCCCAGGCATGGTTCAAGCAGTCGCAGGCCAGGGTAACGTGCGCTCGAATCCGTCTGGCCGAGACAGAATCGTAAGTCATTTCATTGATTATACTTATGCACCGACGCATCTTTGGTCGTTCTCTGAAGGTGTTACCTTGTTCTGAACCATGCCGTGCCCCACGGATCGGCGAAGGCATGTCGATTGCGCTGCTCGGGATGGCTACCGTCCCGCGTTGGGCGACTCCGGCCGCACCCAGTCGCTGGACGAGCGGACGACTAAAGTGGTCCAAGAAGCCTGTCGATAGTGATAATCTGGGTCGTTGAATCGTTCATGCGTATCACTGCAAGAGGGCCGAAGATGTCTGAGCTTGGAAGGCAATCAGGCCAAGATCGTCAGTGTCGGTCATCGCGACAGCGTCAAAGAAGCCGCGGCGAAGATGTTCTCCCATAACGTGGGCTGTCTGATCGTCAACGACGATCAGGGCAAGTTTATCGGACTCGTGACCGAACGGGACATCGCCCGCCACGTCGCCGTCTCGCCCGAGAGCGGTGCGGGGGTCGAGGTTGCCCAGATCATGACCGATCACGTGGTTTCGTGCGCGCCGGGGATCACGGCCGGCGAAGCCCGCAAGATCATGGCGGAGCATCGGATCCGGCATCTGCCCATCGTGGCCAACGGGGCCGTCGTTGGCATCCTGTCGGCCCGCGACATTATGGGACAACAGCTCCTGGAGGACCGGGCGGCCGCCGAAGAGGTCGCCATGCTCTCCAAGTGCCTCAAGAGCATCGACCTGGCGGAAGCGGTCGAGATCGTGGCCGACGGAATCGCCGAAGCTGTTCGACGCCAGCAATTGCGTTCTGTGCCTCTATCCCGCAGGGCGACCGCAGCCGCGAGCCCGAACTGGTCAGCTCCAACCGCTGCCCGTGCGTGGCGGGCCGCATGAAGAGCCCGCAAGGCGTCGAGGACGTCTCGTCGGACGACGGCTACTACGACGCCGAGATCCCGGCCGAATGTCGCGGCGCCGGCGGTCAGCCGCCGCGACTGGTCCTGCCGCTCGACATCGTGGGTCTGCCGGAAGCGGCCTCGGGCAAAGAGAAGCGGCTTTCGGGCTACCTGTGCATGTGCGGCCTTGCCGCCTCGAACGCCGCCAACCGCGAACTGACGCTCTACAAGGCCAAGCTGACCCGGGAGATCGTCATCGCCCATCTGACGAATGCGACGCGCTACCAGCAGGCCCGGCTCACCTCGCTCACCGATCCCCTGACCGGCGTCGGATCGAGGCGGCTGCACGAGGACAAGCTCCAGGAGGAATGCGACCGGGCCAAGCGGTACAAGCGGCCGTTCTCCGTGGCGATCATCGATGTCGATCACTTCAAGATGATCAACGACGTTCTGGGACATGCCGTCGGGGATGAGGCCATCCGCAAGCTGGCGGATGGCGTCCGGCGGGAGAAACGCGCCCCCGATATCCTGTCGCGCTACGGCGGCGATGAGTTCGTCCTGCTGCTGCCGGAGACCAAGGCGGCGGAGGCCAGCATCCTGCTGGAGCGGGTGCGGGCCAAGGTCCAGCAGATCTGCCTGGACCAGGGAATGGCACTGTCCGTGAGCTGCGGGATTGCCGAGAGCTTTCCGGAGACGGATGAAGCGCCCGGCGACGTGATGCGGCGGGCCGACCTGGCCCTGTACGAGGCCAAGAACGGCGGCCGCAACTGCGTCAAGATCTGGGACCAGGGGATGGCCCGGCTGATCAACGCCGGCGAGCTGGAGATCGAGAGGATCAAGAGGCTCCAGCGGCGGGTCATGGGGCTGTCCGAGAAGGCGGAGAAGGTCTTCATGGAGAGCATCTGGAGCCTGGTCCAGGCCCTGGAGGCCAAGGACACCTACGCCCGCAAACACTCGGAGAACGTCGTCGCCTACGCCGTCGGCATCGCCCGGACGATGGAACTGGGTCCCAAGTACGTGGACCTCATCCACCGCGCGGCCATGATCCACGACATCGGCAAGATCGGCATCCCCGACGCGATCCTGTTCAAGCCGGACCATCTGACGCCCCACGAACGGCACATCATCGAGCAGCATCCCCTCATCGCCGTGCGCATCCTCGAGAAGATGAGCTTTCTGGAGAACGAGATCGCCATTGTCCGTCACCACCACGAGAAATGGAACGGGCAGGGCTATCCCGACGGCCTGGCCCGCACCGCGATTCCCCTGGGGGCCCGCATCGTCGCCGTGGCCGATACGTTTGACGCCCTGACCTCGGATCGCTCCTATCACTGCTCGCGCACGGTGGCCGAAGCCCTGCACCTGCTGAAAGATGCCTGCGGCTACGATTTCGACCTGACCGTGGTGGTGGCGCTGGCCGCGTGGGTCGAGGAGGTGGCCAGACGATTGAGCACCGCCGCGGAGCGCCTCGTGGCGAACGATCTGCTCGTCGCGGCCGAGACACAGAGGAGCATGCCTCTGCCACAACTGGCCGACACCCTGGTCGGCGAGCCCGCCCCAACCGAGTAGGAGTCGCGAGGCCCAGAGAAGGGAAACCCGAGATCCGAAGCACCATTCCCGCCTCCTGACAATTTGGCAGTACGAAGATCCTCATCAAGGCCGCGCGCCTCTGTCGCCCGGCCTTTTTTCGTGCGCCATTGGCCGAAACACACACATTTGCCTCCATTCTGCTCCTCCAGGACTCTTGGCCCAAGAATTGCTGTCACATTTCTGCTCACCCGGTTTCTTTGATGGAGAAGAGGTTACAATAGTCAGGGCCGTGACAGGGGATTTGCGATGTTCGAGAGAACGAAAAACGACAACGACCTGCTCCGGGCCAGCCTGGGTTCCCAAACGCAAAAAGACGCGTTTGGGGTCCCTCTCCAAGGCAGCCCGAAGGCGTTCGGGGTCCTGGTGGGCCGGTATCAATCCCTGGTATGTACCATCACCTATAGTGCCACCGGCAGTGTGGAACGAAGTGAGGAGCTGGCCCAGGAGGTCTTTCTCCGGGCGTGGCGGAGCCTGAGCCAGCTCCAAGACTTAAGCAAATTCCGGGCTTGGCTGTGCAGCATTGCCCGCAGCACCGTGCAAAACTGGTTCCGCGACCGCCAGCGGGATGTAGTAGGGCGGGCGGTTCCCCTGGACGCCGTCGCCGACAAGCCGTCGGAGGAATCCGGACCGGAAGAGGCCGCCATGATCCAAGAGCAAAGAGCCGTCGTCAGCCAAGCCTTGAGCGAGATCCCGGAATCCCTGCGGGAGCCCCTGATTCTTTTCTATCGCGAGCAGAAGTCGATCCAGGAAGTGGCGGAGCAATTCGGCCTGACGGAGAATACCGCCCGGCAGCGGATCTCGCGCGGGCGCAAGCCTGCTGCGCCGGCAGGTGGCCCACATGGTGGAAACGACGATCGCGCGCACCCGCCCGGGCAAGGCTTTCACGACGGCCGTGATCGTGTGTATCGCCGGCACCGCGGGCAAGAGCTCCGCGGCGGTCGCGGTTGTGGGGGCGGCCTCGGCGGCGGGCAAATCGGCCGGCCTCGCTTCGCTGCTGTCGGGCGCTACCGCCAAGATCGCGGCGGTAGCAGCCGCCCTCGCGCTCGTCACGGCGGGTTTCCTGGCCTACCGGCAGTTCGTCCAGTCGGCAGAGCCGGCCAGCCCGGACCTCGCGGCGGCCACCACCTCGGGGGAGTCTCCGAGGGAAGCTCGCCCCAGCACGCGTTTCGCGGCCGTTGGGACGATGCCGGACGCGACGCCTTGGGCAGAGCCCAGCCCGGGCGTGCCCGCGCTGGCCTCCCTGGTGGCGAGAACCAATGATCCATTGCCTGTTCGCGAGCTGGGCGAAGCCGGATCCAATCGCTCCGAGTCCGGCCAAGCCGTTCGAGTTCCAAGCCAAGGGAGTGCTCAGCGGTCTGGTCACCGATATTCAGACGGGAGCACCAGTCCAGGATGCCGTCGTGCGGATTTCGTTGCCGCGCGTCTACCACTGTCGCACCGACGCCAACGGCTTTTACAGCCTCGAAAGTATCCCCCAAGCGGGCACGGCCAACGTGACGGTCGAATCGAAGGAATACATCGGAGCGTCGGCCCAGGACCAGAAGCGCGTGGTTCTCTTGAGTCCCGACAAACAGGCCGTACAATACTTCCAGATGCGGCCAGTCAATTGAAAGACCGGTTGCAGGGTCCAAAAAGCGGAAAGGAGATAGTCATGTTGCGGAGCAGGCAGGGGATATTGTCGGTGATTGTGCTGAGCCTGGGGCTGGCGACGGTGGCGTTGGCGCTGGAGTTTCCCAAGATCGACCGCCAGCCGGCGGCGGCCAACTGGCAATGGGGCAAGCTGGACGCACTTGCCCATTATGACCCCAATTCGACGAAGCCGTTCCAGGCGGACCTGCGCAGCCGCGACCTGACCGGCCTGGACTTGACAGGTCGTCTGGAGGATCTGCTCCACGCCGACTTCGATGACCGCACGAAGTGGCCGGCGCAAATGCCGCAAGGCTACGATTACAAGCAAATCATGGAGCTGGGCAAGAACCCCGCGCTGGGCATCCGGGAACTCCACCGGCAAGGGATCACGGGGCGGGGCGTCGGGATCGCGATCTGCGACCAGCCGCTCCTCGTCGAGCACCAGGAATACAGGGACCGCCTGCGTCTCTATGAGGAGATCAACATACGCCCCGGAATGGAGTCGCAGATGCACGGGCCGGCGGTGGCCTCCATCGCCGTGGGCAAGACGGTGGGCGTGGCCCCGGAGGCAGACCTCTACTACATCGGCGAGTGGAACGGTGACTGGAATGACACCGGCTTCACGTGGAACTTCGAGTACCTCGCCCGCGGCGTGCAAAGGATTCTGGAGATCAACGAGCAACTGCCGGGCGAGCGGAAAATCCGCGTGATCTCGATCTCGGTCGGCTGGAACCCGTCGCAGAAAGGCTACCAGCAGATCACCGAAGCGGTGAACAAAGCCAAGGCCGCCGGCCTGCTCGTCATCTGCTCGTCGGTGGAGGAGGTCCACGGCTTCGCCTTCCATGGCCTGGGCCGCTCCGCCCTGGCCAACCCTGACGACGTCAACTCCTGCGAGCCCGGGTCGTGGTGGGCCAGTGCGTTCTATAGAGGTGAGTCGTTCGCCAACAGATCGAACCGGCTGCTCGTGCCGATGGATGCAAGGACCACCGCCAGCCCAACGGGGGCGAGCGAGTACGTGTTCTATGCTCAAGGCGGGTGGAGCTGGTCGATCCCTTACATCGCCGGCGTTTATGCCCTGGCGGCCCAGGTAGAGCCGAAGATCACTCCCGACCGCTTCTGGGCACTGTCACTGCGGACGGGGCGAACCATCGACTTGCACCGCGGCGGCGGGGAACGCCGGTTCGGCCCCATCCTGGATGCGGCGGGACTCATAGCGGCTCTGCGACGGGGTGAGCTGAGCGACAAGGAGGCCGTGGCCGCCGAATTGGCGAAGTATTATCCTCCGGGAACACCACCATCGCACTCGACAGAGGGGGAGGGACCGTATGTACCCAAGGACCTCGCGACCCGGATCGACAAGCTCGCCATCGGCAGCGCAACGCGGCGGGACGTGATCGCTCTGTTCGGCGAGCCCGTCTCTTATGTCCTCGGCAAGGAGCATTTCGAGGCGAGCAATCTGCCGAGCCGGTTCGTCATGCTCTATCCCGGCAACGTTCAGGTCTGGGTCTCAGACGACTGCGTGCGGCAAATTATGATTGTCACACCCGGCTATCTCTTCCGTGGCGCGATCCAGGTGGGTACCTCCAAGGAGGATGTCTTCAAGGTACTGGAGCCGCCCCGCAAGACGATGGAAGTAGCCGGCGATTTCGACATCCGCACCGTTCCGGAAAACCCTGTCTTCTTCCAAGACCTTGGCGGCGCGGCAGGCAATGGCTATTATCGCAACCAACCCGAGGGCGTGGGTCTGTATTTCCGAGAAGGCCGGGTGATGCAGATTTACCTGCTGCCCAAGCACCCATCGGTCCCGGCCACTCGGTAGTGCCCCTCGCGTTTGTCCCATGTACTTCTCCTTGAGCACTGCGATCGTCTCCGGTACACTGACGGCCCGGGTGAGCAGTTCTTGTACACCCCGCGTGCTGGATTCGTGGTTCCGTGCAGGAGACAGCCATGTCCTCAGATCGGGTCAATCGCAGGGAGTTCATCGGCATGACCGCGGCGAGCATTGCCGGCGGCACACTGGGTCTTGGCACATCGGCATCGGCCGGCGTCGGCCGTGACGGCTGGGATGCGTCGCGACCGCTGGTCCGAACCGGCAAGGCCCTGACGGTCCAGCCGGTGCTGATGTACAGTGTGGCGCAGAAGAGGCCCCAGACCTCGTGGAAATCGTGGGGCGGCGTGCAGACCGATGCGGCCGCCACGGCGGAGGCCCAGAAGATCACGGAGGAGTTGAGCGCTCTGGCGTCCCGTGCGAGTGTGCCTTTGGAGATTCTGCCCATCGTCAAAATCAAGACCGCGGCCGACGCGGCGGACGTACACCGGAAAGAATATGATGCGATCGTGGTGTACGCGGCCTCCGGCTCGGGCGACCTGCTGCGGGCGTGCTTTGCCCCGCAGAAGGACAGGGACACCATCCTCTTCGTCCGGCACCGCTCCGGCACGGCGTACTACTGGTACGAGGCCCTGAGCACCCGGTACCTCCAGACCGGCCGGCCCGAGCCGGGGCGCAACTCGTACCTCGATCACGGCGGCGTCCACGTGGAGGACGTGGTGGTCGACGACTACGACGAACTGCTCTGGCGGCTGCGCGCCCTCTACGGTCTCAAGAACTTCCTCGGCACCCGCATCATCGCCCTGGGCGGACCCTGGGGCAAGTACTCGCCCGAGGCCCCCCAGGTCGCCCGCGAAAAATACCGGTTCAACATCATCGACATCTCCTACGAAACCGTCGCCCCGCGCATCAAAGCCGCCCGGGAGAACCCGGATGCGGTGGCGGCCGCCCAGCGCTGGGCCGAGGCGTATCTGTCCCTGCCGCACACGACCCTGGCCACCGACAAGGGCTTCGTGACCAACGCGTTCCTCCTGCTACGCGTTTTTCAAGGACCTGATGCGGGAGCACGAGGCATCCGCCTTCACGATCCGCAACTGCATGAGCACGATCATGCCGATCGCGCAGACGACGCCCTGCCTGACGCTGGGTCTGCTCAACGACGAGGGCTTGATGGCCTTCTGCGAGTCCGATTTCGTCATCATCCCCGCCGGCATCCTCCTGCACCACATCTCGGGCAAGCCGGTCTTCCTGCACAACTCGACGTTTCCGCACGGCGGGATCGTGACCTGCGCCCATTGCAGCAGCCCGCGCCGGCTGGACGGCCGCCGCTACGAGCCGACGACCGATCGTGACGCACTACGAGTCCGAGTACGGGGCCGCCCCGAAGGTCGAGATGCCCATCGGCCAGCAGGTGACGTTCCTCGACCCCGAGTACAGCACCGGCCGCTGGCTCGGCTTCACGGGCATCGTCAAGAGCAACCCCTCCTACGAGATCTGCCGCTCCCAGCAGGACGTCGAGATCCAGGGCGACTGGAAGAAGCTGGTCAACGAGGTCCGTGACTCGCACTGGATGATGGCCTACGGCGACCACCTGAAAGAACTCGCCTACGCCACCCGCAAGATCGGCATCCAGTGGGCTGATCTGTCGTAGACATTAGGGCTGCGCGAGTATTCTGTCAGGTCGCTTCGCGTCCCGTGGATGGCTTTCTGGATACTGATGAGGAACTAATGGAAAGAGATCGACACGAACGACGCGTCGGGAGTTCCTGAAGGTCGTGGGGGCGGGAGCTGTGGCGAGCTTGGCCGGGCGGACAGGTGGCGGAGGAAAATCCTCCGGCCGTTGTGGTCGATCCCACGCCGCGTTTCTCGCTTTCGCCGTATCTCTACATGCAGTTCATGGAGCCGCTGGGCACGACGGACGGCTCCGTGGCCGCCGCGTGGGACTCGCTGCGGGACCGCTGGCGGCAGGATGTGATCGACGTGACGAAAGAGCTGGCGCCGACCCTCCTGCGCTGGGGCGGCTGCTTCAGCTCCTACTACCGCTGGAAGGAAGGCGTCGGCCCGCGCGCCGAGCGCAAGCCCATGCTCAACCTGCTCTGGGGCGGCGTGGAGACCAACCAGGTCGGCACGCACGAGTTCGTGGACTTCTGCCGGCAGGTCGGGGCGGAGCCGCTGCTCGTGCGTGAACTTCGAGTCCGACGGACGCAAGCAATGGCAGCGCTCGCCGCAGGGCGACGTCCGGTCCGGCGGACCGGAGGAGGCGGCCGAGTGGGTCCGCTACTGCAACGCCGCCGACAGCGCCGCTGCGGCGGGAGCACGGCCGCGCCGAGCCGTACCACGTGCGGCTCTGGCAGATCGGCAACGAGACCTCCTACGACCGCAACGGCTTCGATTGCGAGACGGCGGCCCGACGCACCGTCGAGTTCGCCAAGGCGATGCGCAAGGAAGACCCCAGCATCCAGCTCATCGGCTGGGGCGACAGCGGCTGGGCGGAGCGCATGATGGAAGTGGCCGGCGAGCACCTCCAGTACCTCGCCTTCCACCACATGTTCAACCCGGACGGCAACGCGCCCGACTCGCCGCTGCGCGGGATCGAGTACCGCAAGGACCCGGCCCGCACCTGGGAGCACCTGATGAATGCGGCCCAGGTCCACGATGCCCGGATCCGCCAGATGCGCGAGCAGGCAGGCGGCTACGACGATCCCGCTGGCCATGACGGAGTGCCACTTCGCCCTGCCCGGCCGCAACCGCTGCGAGGTCCTCTCGACCTGGGCGGCGGGCGTGGCCAACGCCCGGCTCCTGAACGTCCACGAGCGCCACGGCGACGTGCTGAAGATCGCCACCCTGGCCGACTTCTGCGGCACGCGCTGGCAGGTCAACGCGATCATGATCCCGACCCCCGGCGGCAAGTCGTACATGATGCCGGTCGCCCTGGTCATGGCCCTCTACCGCCACCACACGGGCGAGCAGGCGGTCCGCGTGACGAAGGCCCCCGAAGCTCTCGACGTGACGGCCAGCCGCACGCGGCGACCGCCTCTTCCTCCACGTGGTCAACACGAACCGGGACCGATCCGTCACCACCCGTCTGGCCGCAGATGGCATGACCATCCGCTCCGGCAAGGTCTTTCAACTCGCCGCCGACCCTGAATTCGAGATCATCGAAACCCAGGCCCGCGAGATCGTCCCCGTGCAGAAGGACCTGCCGCCGGACGGTCTCTGGACCTTCCCGCCCGCCTCCGTCTCGGCCGTGGAACTGGACATCAAACCGGTGTGAGCACGCGGTGTTTGGCTCTTAAAGCCAACGTGCGAAGGCTCACTTCAAGGGAAAGTGCTCTTTCACGTACGCGTACGTGTGACGGGCGAACAGGTCCGTAAGAAGTACGCCGGGATGACCGTTCGCCGGGTTGGCGCAGAGTGCGCGAGTCGGCACATTCCCCAACTCCTCCTTGACCATCGGATACAGGTCCAGGTACGGAATCTGCAGCTCTTCGAATAAGGGAATGACGGTGTCAAAGTACCGGCGAAATTGCTCGCGGTGATTGTTCGGGGTCATGACGACCACCAGCGGCAACTGGCGGTCTCTGGCGACCTGAGCCAGGGTGCGCCAGACCTCCCGATACTGTTTCATGTTGTCTTCGCCATACAGGCGATCCAGCCAGGTGCCGTAGCCGTACTTGGTGTGCTTCCACAGGAAGCGATTCACGCCCGACGAGACAAAGGCGAACGTATAAGGCAGTGCCCATTTCACGGGCCGCCACAGGGCGGCATCCTGCCACTTGAGATCGACTCTCTGGAACAGACCCATATCCGGGTCGTTGGTGCTGTAGCCCACGATCAGTCCATCCAGCTCGAACTTGCTTCCCTCGGTAATCAGAAAACGAAGCTCATCCACGGTAGACCAGCCATTGCGGCCCCAACTAATCACTTCCACTTTGTCATTGGGGTCGTTCTGGAACAGGCGTTCCAGCTTGTGGTTCCAGGTCTCCGTATACGGCAGCCCATCGCCCCAGATGAACGAGTCGCCGAGCACGGCCAGGCGCTTCGTCCCGGGCAGACGGTTGTGCGTGCGGACTTTGTCGGTGAACCGATAAGGGTTCCCCTGGGCAAACTGGTAGTTGGCCAGGGTGATCTCTTTGTCTTTCGCGACGAGACGGGGAGCATACCAGGTAGGATTCTCCCGCGTCGCCTGGTCCAACAGACCCGCCCGCAGCGCGATTTCCAGAAGCGCCAGGCACAGGACCAACGATCCCAGCAGCAATCGCCACCCGGGCCAGGACGTATTTGAGCGTCGTGCCCTGGGCGCCGTTGCCGGCCGCCCGGCAACATTCCGGCGTCTTCGGTGGGGTTGGCCATGTTTACTTCTGGTCATTGTCGGCTCACCATGAGAATGGTAGAGCCAGGCCGAGCCAAACACAAGAGAAAACCCCGGAAGGCGCGTGGAGCGGTTGCGAGGCTCGTATCGGTTGACGTCAGAACGTCCAGCGGTGCACAGCACGCCCGACGCAACCGGCCGACGAAACGAGCCGCGCAACCCTGGGACAGTTGACCTGACAACGTCACATTCTCTGGGGATCCCATCCCCAAGCCCCTGGGCATCTGTCGCTCATGTCATGGCGAGCGAAGCGCGGCAATCTTCTCCCGAGCCGATGGCACGAGAGCGTCCACGACCGGAAAGTGAAGAGTGAATGCCTGACCCCCAGTTGCCTATTGGGGGAAAGCGACAAATGCCGGGGTTTGGGGCGGAGCCCCAACAGGCCTCGAAGTACGCTCAAACCAGATGAGCCGTTTTTACTCCGAACCGTTGATCACGATGGGAAGGCTGCGATGGCGGGTATGTCATCATGCGCCTCTGGGGCCGGTTTTGTCACTGGTTCCCTTGGCGTACCAACGCCTGTCGAAATAGAACGGTCAGAGGGACGCTCGCACGAGGATGCGCGGCAGGGCCTGGGACAAGGCCCAGGGGCTCGCGTGGCCATTTGTCAGTATGGACGCCGTACCACCAGCTTTTTCCTCAAGCCGGCGGGGTAAAAGGGCCGATAATATAATAGTAGAAAATGCGCACCTCACGGTGCAGTGGTTCGGATGGGGCCGGAGCAGCGAATGGACCAGGGTAAAATCGAGAAGATACGGGGATTGATCGAGCGCGGATTCTACGATGACCCGGGAATCCTTGCCGTCCTGCTCGATCATTGCATCGAGGCGATTCTGCGCGACGAGAATGGCTTTCGGGCGAAGGGGACGCATGCCCCTGCCATTTCTCGGCCGCGCGCAGGCGCGCGGAGCGCGTACGAGTCCGGCCCACGAGGCGCAAGAGATGCGCTGCCGCGGCGGGCTGACAAGCTGGGAGCTGAATCGACACGGGCTATACTGCCGGGGAGATCGTTATGGATGCCGAAGCCCAGACTGTCGGTATGGAATGGAGTGTGGAGATGATGAGGCGGACCCTGGTCGCGTGGTTTTCCCGCCTGACCACGTATGCCAGAGGCAAAGAGATCCTTATCGTGGGTCCCGGCAGCGCCGGGAAGACGAAGTTGGCCCAATACCTGCGCTGGGGCGCTCTGGATCCGGAAGGCCAGCGGGCCATGACCTATGGCATCACCAAGTCGCCGGCCTTTGTCATGGGAATCGGGCGCGAACAGGGCTTCCTGGTCAGGGTGCGAAGGGCGGTGGATACACCAGGCCAGGTGGGTCCCCGTCATCATGCCAATTTGGTGGGCCGCCGGAAACCGCACGCGGTGGTCGTCATGCTGGACTGCAGCACTAGCCTATCCGCCACGGTGAGATGGCTTGGCCTTTTCTGCAACAGTCTGGACACGGTGCTGCGCAGGGGATCCTACGCGGCCAGAAAGCTGGATGCGCTCGTGGTAGTCCTCAACAAACGGGACCAGATCGAGAGCGGGGAGTCGGACGAATTGAGACAAGCGGTGCGGCAGGTTCTGAACCAGTATCTGTCGGTGCCTTTGGGGGTAGAGCGCGTCAGCGCGATTCCCATTCTGGACTGCGTAGCGGTCCAGACCGGGCGGGGGACGACTCTGATTGATGGGGTGATCGCTCAGTTGACGGAGAGACTGGCAACCTGACACGATCGGCGTGATACGGAGGCATCCAGGCTGTTGTTCCGGCACCGGGATTCAGCCATCTACGCGGATCAGTTCACCTTCTGCACCCACGTCTGACCGTCCCTCTCGAACTCGACGCTATCGGCCTGGATCTTCTTCACCCGGTAGCCCTTCACCACGTCCCCCTCGGATACGAAACCATCACCGATCAGAGCCTCGAACCGGCCGGCGGCACCCCCCATAATCGCCCCCACCTTCGGGATTGGCTCTTGGGCCGTTTGCCGCTCAAACTCCATCTGCGCGCGCAGCTTCTGCAAAGCGGCCGCCGCTTTTTGCTCATCCACTTCCCCCTGCCCCTCGGGGCCACGCCGGCCAGCGCCGGCATAGGCAAGATCGGTTCTCCCGAGGCGGCCAGTTTCGATCGCGCGTTGAGCCGGGCCACAATGGCGCGGGCCTCCGCCACCTGATCGACAACCGTCTTCGGGGGCTCCCCACCGCTGGCCGGGGCGGGGGCCGGGGGCCTCCATAACGCGTACGCGACGACCGCGAGCACGACGGCTGCGCCAACGACGGCAAACCCGACTTTTGTTCTCATGGTGTCTCCTCCAAATCGCTACCCCGAATATCGGCTATTGTCGGCAGCGCCTTGAGGCCGTCCCCCAATTTTCCGGATGGATATTGACGGTCACGGGAGCCTGTAGGATGGGCTTTAGCCCGTGCGGTGCCCACTGATCAGCGACAATCATTCTTACCGGTCGACGACAATTAGAATTACCGGTTGTGGATAACCGGTTATAGGCTGTCTGGATATCCTTTGGTGACAAGGAGGTCCAGATGGTCAAGGATGGTCAGGTAAGGATGTTGATGCGACGGATGAACCAAGAGAAGACGTTGGAGGCAGCGGCCGCGAAGGCGGGGATGACCGACAAGACGGCGCGGAAGTATCGGCGGTTGGGGAAGCTGCCGAGCCAGTGTCGGGTGGTTCACGACTGGAAGACGCGGGAGGATGCGTTCGCGGAGGATTGGCCGTGGGCCGAGGAACTGCTGAAGAATCATCCGGGTCTGGAGGCCAAGACGCTGTTTGAGGCGTTGCAGCGGGAGCGGCCGGGCCAGTACCAGGACGGTCAGCTTCGGACGTTCCAGCGGCGGGTGAAGCGGTGGCGGGCCCTGGAGGGTCCTGGCAAGGAGATCTTCTTCGCCCAGGTGTACCAGCCCGGCCAGTGGTGTGAATCGGACTTCACGCATATGGGGAGCCTGGGCGTGACGATCGGCGGGGTTCCCTTTCCCCACCTGCTGTACCATTTTGTGCTGTGCTGGTCGAACTGGGAGACGGGGACGGTATGCTTCTCGGAGAGCTACGAGAGCCTGAGTCAGGGGCTGCAGAATGCGTTGTGGAAGCTGGGCGGGGTGCCGAAGCGTCATCGGACGGACAATCTGACGTCGGCGGTCAATCGGATCGGCAATCCGGAGACGTTCACGGCGCACTATCGGGGCCTGGCGAATCACTATGGCTTTGAGAGCGGCAAGATCCAGCCGCGTAGCCCGAGGAGAACGGGGATGTCGAGCAGCGTCACTATCGGCTCAAGAAGGCGGTGGATCAGGCCCTGATGCTGCGGGGCAGCCGGGATTTCCTCAGCCGTGCAGGAGTACGAGCAGTTCCTGGAGCAGATGTTCGAGCATCTCAATGCGGGTCGCCAGAAACGGCTGCGGGAAGAGTTGAAGGCGTTGGGTCGGCTGCCGGTCCGGCGGCACGAGGACTTCCGCGAGGTCGAATGTCGGGTGGGCGTCTTCGGGACGATTCGCGTGCTCAAGAACACGTACTCGCTGCACAGCCGCCTGGCGGGAGAATGCGTGAAGGCCCGCATCCATGCCGAGCAGATCGAGGTCTGGTACGCCCAGCGGCAGATCGAGGTGCTGCCTCGATTACGCGGGGAGAACGGCCACTGGATCAACTACCGGCACGTGATCGACTGGCTTGTTCGCAAGCCCGGGGCGTTCGAGAACTACCGGTACAAGGACGACCTGTTCCCCACGAGTCAGTTCCGGATCGCCTACGATCTGCTCCGGGAGCAGGCCGGGCCAGAGCAGGGCAACAAGCAGTACCTCAAGCTCCTGGAACTGGCGGCCCATGAGAACGAGACGCTGGTCAATGAGACCCTGCGGTTTCTCCTGAGCCAGGCCGGCCCGCTCGACGTGGGAGTCGTGGAAGAGCGGGTCAAAGCCCGGCTGCGGCCGCCGGCGGTTACCCAGATCGAGATCGCGCCGGTGGACTTGCGGATCTACGATCAGTTGTTGGAGTATCAGGAGGTCCTGGTCCCATGAACAAGAATTTGCAGCAGCAATTGACGGACCTGCTCAAAGAACTGCACCTGCCGACCTTCCGAGAGTACTACGCCGAATGCGGCCGGCGGGCCGTCCAGGAGGAACTCAGTTATGAGCAGTACCTGCTGGAGTTGGCGCAGCGGGAATGCGAGGCCCGCCGGGTCAACAAGATCGCCCGGCTGGTGAAGAGCTCCGGACTGCCGCTGGAGAAGACCTGGAGAACTTCGACCTCAAACGGATGCCCCTGAAGATCCGCCAGCAGGTCAAGATCCTGTTGGAGGGCTCCTTCGTGGATCGCAATGAGAATCTGTTGGCCTTCGGCCCTCCCGGGAGCGGGAAGACGCACTTGCTCTGCGGTCTGTGCCACGAGCTGGCCCGGCAGCAGCGGCGGGTGTACTTCAGCACCTGCGACGTGATGTCCAGCAGTTGTTGCGGGCCAAGCGGGCGCTTGAAGCTGGACAAGCTGTTGAAGAAGCTCTCGAAGTACGATGCCCTGATGATCGACGACTTCGGGTACGTCAAGCAGGACCGGGACGAGATGGAGGTCCTGTTCACCCTGCTGGCCTATCGGTACGAGCGCGGGAGCGTGCTGTTGACCAGCAACCTGCCGTTCTCGAAGTGGGAGGTGATCTTCAAGGACCCGATGACGACCGCGGCGGCCATCGACCGGCTGATCCACCACAGTGTGGTGCTGGAACTGAACGTCCCCAGCTACCGGGCCGAGGAGGCCAAGAAGCGAAAGAATAGCGATACGTAACATCCACAATCGAGCCCCCTATAGGGGGCTCCCCGGACGGAAGAAAATAATTGTCGCTGAAGGGAACAAATAGTTGACGTTCATCACCACATTTCTTTCGAATTCCACCGCGTCTTCTCTCCTGAAACCCAGCCGTCAGGTAATACCCCCGTAGTAATAGGTTGCGAGAATCTCGCCCGTTATGGCATCCATTTTAACCAGAAAGAATGCCTCTTTGTCGAGCGCGATCCACAATAAGCGGTACTCCGCAAATTCGTAGACAGGATCGAACAGATCCGCGTCTATGGTTTTGCCAAAGGAAAGGAACTCCTGCTGGATGCAGAGCGAGATCTCGTCTATCGTGAATCCCCTTTTGGCAGCGCTGTTATCGGAGACTTCGCGCCTCTCCTGCCAGCCACCAGGGTACTTGTCTTTCAGTGCTTGCGTGGCTGTCTCCCTGGCTTGCCTCTCGGTGACCAGCGGCTCTACCGGGATGTCCGCCGTCGGTAAGGTATATAGGGTACTATGAATTGAGAAGACGTTTCGCTTCCTGAGGTCACCGCTGCCCCATTCGACCGTGAAGCGCGGCCGGTCCAGATCATCGAATCGTAAAGGGACACCTTTGTACGTCAGCTCTCGACGGTACGTGAGCAGGTACCATTCAAGGGACACGTCCAAGTCTCCCAGGACGTGCTCCGGTATGCCGAGGTGCGGTGCGGCCTGTTGCAGAAAGCCCTTGATCGCCTCCGCCTTGGTTTGATTGATCTCGTAACGAAGATCGGCAGGGTCAAAATCGCCTCTTCTATCCACTCGCTCTTTCAATTTCCCTTTGAACTCGATCTCAAATGCGCCAACTTCGCCCATGAGCGCACCCGCCCGGTTTCGTACAATCCGCACCTGGGAGAGTATTCCTTTCTTCTCGACGGAAACAGCGGTCACCGTAATATGGGGCGAGCTGCAAGACACGGCGATCTGATTCAGCGGCGCCATCAGCCTCTGTTTTTCCTCGGCGGACAATCAGTCCGTGTCGTGGGGTTCGTGGAAACGTAACGGTGGGAGGATAGCCCTTGATCGGGCTGTTGAGGTAGTACCTTACGTGAGACTTCTCCTTCGCAATATCGTATTCGATGTCATATTGGCGCCGGTGTTTTTCGATCTCCTCCTCGGATAACAGTTCTGCCCACTTTTCGTAGTAGGACAGCGCGGTGGCATATCTGCCGGCCGCCATCAACCTTCTGCAAAGGGAATAGAAATAGGAGAGATGAGGGGTCGCTAATCGCGCGGGGGCGGGTCGCCAGGGCGCTCACACAATAGTCCAGTGCCTTCTCGTATTCGCCTGCTCGACTGTGCGATCGGATCAGTAAATGCAGGGCGGGATAGAAATCAGGTTTGATTTGCAGTGCCCCAAGACCAGCGTCGATCGCCTCGCGGTACTGTTTTTGGAGAAAGTACCCCTCCCCCATCATCCAGTAGACTTCCGCATCTTTGACGCCGAGTGCCAGGGCGCTCTGGCAATGCCGAATGATGGTTTCCGCATCTTGCGGTGCCACCTTCATGCCGGTTATGCCGCTCAGACCCGTAGCGGTACGAATGTGCACCCCACCAAGGGAATTATCGTCACGCCGACCGAGTAAGACTTCAGCAGCGTCTTTGTGGGCGGAGCCGTCCCTGCTGTCGGCCTGCCGGGCGGAGACAATGGCTCTGCTGTTCGGATCTCTTCCGGCAGGTTCACCGGCACCAGCAAGTACCGTCACCAGAAGAACACCCACAGAGACTGATGTCGCCCTTTTTGCCGGGAAATAATATCCCTTGCCATCAGTTACCTTGGAAAACTCCTTGGCTTCCATTGTTTCCCCTTTCGTCTTTCTCCACATCGCGTGGACTCGCCTAGTCTATGGGGGGATTTGAGGTACTCCCGCTCATCATAACCAGATTCTTCGTCCTTTAGGGCAGCGTTCTTTAGCAGCATTTCCCATCTCTTTGATTCCGGGGCCGGCATAAGTCCTGGTGACAAGAGCGTTATGCTCTCGCCAAAGCCCGCCCTGAGCTTGCCGAAGGATCTGGCCGCTACGAGGGAGCGTAGGTTCCTTGTTGGCCAGATGCTTCGCTTCGCTCAGCATGACAAACGCGGGTTTGGTCCCCACGAAAATTAGTCGCACACATCCCGGTTCCGGCCCCAGTTCCCGGTAGGACGGTGGCGGGAAGGATTTTCTGGGCGGGGTTCCGTTAGTCCCGGCGGGACAAAGGTTTAGGAATCGTGCAACCGTGACATTTTGTTGTATTTTTCTGTTGACACAGTTTAATGGTCATTGTATCATAGTCCCAGCGTTGCCGGTAGCGAACGGCAGAATGGTCAATCAACACCCACAGATGTGGAGGGGTCACACTATGGCTACGGAAGCCCAAATCGAAGCCAATCGTATCAACGCCCAGAAGTCCACCGGGCCGCGGACACCGGAGGGCAAAACCATCGTCTCCCAGAATGCCATCACGCACGGCCTGCTGGCCCGCGCGGGCGTCCTTCCGGGGGAAGATGCGCACGAATTCGCCGCGCACCGGGAGGGGCTGCTCCAGCAGTTGCGGCCCGGCACGCCGCTGGAGGAGGTCCTGGCGGAGCGGGCCGTCGATCTCTCCTGGCGGCTCCAGCGGGCCGCCCGGGACCAGGAAGTGGCCTATGCGGCCCTGTACGAGAAGTACATGGAGGGCCAGCCCCAGCCGCAGGAGCCGGACGCCCGGCACACCGCCCTGGGGCGGATGATCGTGGAGGATTTCTGCGGGCAGGCGGTCCTGGAGCGGCTGCAGCGGTACGAACGGCGGATCGAGAGCGGTTTCTACAAGGCCCTCAACGAGTTGCGGCAGGCGGCACATCAGCGCCAAGAGGCGGCTCTGGAAGCCCTGCTGACGCCGGCACCGTGGGAGAAGAAGGACGGGCAAGCCCAGCAAGCGTGCGAAACAAAGCCAATTTCGGCCGCAGGACCCGCCCGCCCGGCGTCTTCTCCTGTCAGCGTTCCGGTCCCAGGGCGGATCGGCCGGATGCTGAGGAACAACGGCGCCAAACAAAGCCAATTTCGCAAGGAGTTTCCACGGGAGAGTCTGAGGTTTGGGGCGATGAGCCTGCCCTTGCAGCTTCAGACCTGACATTTCCTGCTTCTCAAGAGACGCCTGGTGGCGTCACTACGAACATGCCGGCGGACCAAACGAAGCCAAGGTCATCCGGCGCGGGCGAAAGGCAAACTCTTCACAGTAAAGAGGTTAGGAGCGATTCGGCTTAGAGGGCGTGTGAAAAGTGGCACGGGCATCCTGCCCGTGAGGTCTTGTGGCATCGGCATCCTGCCGATGATTCATGGGCTGGAAGCCCATGCCACGAAGAACTGGCTTCTCACACACCCTCTCAGGGCAGGCCCGGAAAAACGAAGCCAATTTCGTCCAGTGCCGGCGCAGGACGGGTTCTTGGCAGTAAGAGCGGTTAGGGCCGGGGCGGGAATTCTCCGGCAATGGTCTGTTGGCGGCAGCGACTATCGTATATAGTTGGAACCCTATGCTCGAACTCCAGGACAATATAGCGAAGGCCCAAGCCGCGACGGCCGGACTACGCCGCAAGCTCGTCGATTCCGCGACGCGGGAGTACTTCGGCGTCCTGGACTTGGTCCGAAGCCCTGCGGCCGGCGACTTTCAGGCCGCCGAGGCCCGCGCGAACACGATCCTCAAGCAGGAGATCCTGTCGGCGGACGCGGTTGCGCTGATTCAGGGCGGGACCAAGCTCGAGGAGAGCGATCTGGCGCTGGTGGCCCTGAGCTTCGAGGCCATCGCGCGGCCTGTGCGCATCCCGGGGCCGGCCGCGAGTGCGGAGGCCAAGACCCTCACGCTGGCTGTGGCCGCCGCGGCGGGGGCGGTGGGGGGCATGTTCGCCGGAGCGCCGCTCATGCGGCTGGCGTTCCAGATGCAGGACCTGGGACTGGTGCTGGGCGCGCCGCTGGGGGCGCTGCGTGGCGGTGCTGATCGTGCACCGGCTGGCCCGGATCAGGCTGCTCGCGAGGATCCTGCCCTGGCTCTTCGTCCGGCCGCGGGCCTGCGCGGGGCGCTGTACGCAGCGAACACGAAAAGACCGTGCGCGCCTGCCTCGAGCAATGGATCGACTGGGCGGTGCCGATGCTGGCGGTGCTGTGCCTCCACCGGCCGGGTGCGGCCCAAGCCGGGACCGATCGGGACAAGGCCCTGCGCAAGATCGGCAAGCTGATCTATGCCCTGCACCGGACCGGCCCGGAGTCGCTGCCCGTCGTGGCCCACGAGCTGATTCAGGAAGCCAAGAACAGCGGCTTCGAGGGGCTGGAGGGCCTGCCGGCATTTCTGGATAGTGCCCGCGAGGAAAAGCAGGTTCTGACCTGGAAGCCGGACCTCCAGGGCAAGTACGAGGCCTTCGGGCATATTGTCGAGGGCGATCCAGGTGGTGGTCGAGCGCGAGGCCGTGATCCTCGGCGGCCAGGTCGTGCAGCGCGGACTCGTGAGAAAGGTTCGAGACAGGACGTCGCGTGGACAGGTGGAATGACGAGAGACGTGCAGTGACGGTTGCGAGGCTCGTTTGTTCGGAGTGCCGCCTTCAGGCGGGTCAAACTCTGCTTATCCGCCTCTCTCGTCTTTGAGCGGCTAAGAGGATTCGGATCCGCGTAAACGCGGTACTCCGAACGGGCGCCACGAGCGGTGCAACCGTTGGACGATAGACGAGTAGTATGGAGACCTCGGAACATACTGGCGATCGACTTCGGGACGACGAACACGTACTTCTGCAAGTGTCCGGCGGACCAGATTTCGCCGGTCGGAGTCGATTTCGGCACCGGGCGGGACGGCCTGCCCACGGCGATCCTCTATCGCGGCGAGCGCGAGCCGCTCGTCGGGGAGCCGGCCTTGCACGAGTACGGCGAGGCCTCCCCGCAGGAGCGCGAGGGCTACCGGCTGCACACGCAGTTCAAGCCGGACATCGTCGAAAGCGAAGAGGCGGCCCGGGCGGCTACGGACTTCCTGCGGTGCGTGGTCCTCCAGGCGCAGCGGCAGCACATCGCCCTGGACCCGGCCCAGTACGACGTCATCTTCGGTGTGCCGAGCGAGGCGCAGACGGAATTCCGCACGAAGCTGTCGCAAATCGCCAGGACCGCCGGCTACGGCGACGTGCGGCTGATGGATGAGCCGAAAGGGGCACTGCTCCATCACCTCTGGCACAAGGACTTCTCGCCGGAAGAGGCCCGGCGGGGCATTCTCGTCATCGACTTCGGCGGCGGGACCTGCGACTTTGCCTTCCTCCAGAGCCTGCAGGTCAGCCACTCCTGGGGCGATATGGAGCTGGGCGGACGGCTGTTCGACGACCTGTTCTTTCAGTGGTTCCTCGAACAGAATCCGGGGGCCCTGCCAGGCGATGGAGAAGGCGGGCGACACGTACTACGTGCACTCGTACCTGTGCCGGGAGGTCAAGGAGTTCTTCTCGCTGACGATGGCGCGGGACCGCTTCGAGAAGGTCAGCAAATCGGTCGGCCGCTACGGCAGCCTGCGCGGCATGGACTGGCCGAGCTTCCTCGACCGCGCCCAGCGCTATACGCCCAGCCCGACGTTCGTTCGGCATCTGGAGGACATGGGCTTGCGGTGGCATCGGCATCCTGCCGATGATTCATGGGCTGGAAGCCCATGCCACTTGGAATCCGCAATCCGCAATCCGCAATCCGCAATCGATCTGATCGACTGGTTCCGGACGACGCTCTCGCACGGCCTGACGGAGCAGGGCATCGACACCGAGCACGATCAGCCGGGTGATCCTCGCGGGCGGCAGCAGCCAGTGGCCTTTCGTCGCCGACGTGGTGACGGATACGCTCGGGGTCGAGCGGTCGCGCCTGATGCGGAGCGACCGGCCCTACGCCGTCATTGCCCAGGGTTTGTCCATCCTGCCGGCGCTGCAGAAGAAGTTCGAGGAGACGCGGGAAGAGCTGCGTCGCGATCTGCCGCGGTTCTGCCGGATGCAGGTGCGGCCGCTGGTCGAGAAGGTGACGGACAGCTACGTGGCCGGCGTGGCGGCGGACGTGACGACGGAGCTGTTCGACAAGATCATCCGCCCGATCCTGGAAGAGTTCCGGCAGAAGGGCGGCTCGGTGAAGAGCCTGCGGGACTCCATCGCGGCCCAGGTCCGAGGCGAATGAGGCCAAGCTCCGGGAGATCATCGAAGGGCGGATGCACACGCTGCGGCTGGGTCTGCCCGGCCAGCTCAACGAGCTGCTGCGGGACTGGTTCGGATCCTATGGCCTGAGCGTGGGCGAGAAGACCCCTCGAGGAGGCCCAACGGACCGCGGCGGGGCAGGAGTGGCTGCCGCCGAGCACGCCGGACCTCTACGGCGGCATCATGGAGGCGGTCGGCTGGTTCGTCGTCGCCCTGGCGGCCACGGTCGGCGCGTCGCTCAGCGGCGGCGGCGGGATCGCGCTGCTGGCCTTTGCCGGGCCGGCGGGCCTGATTATCGGCGCCGTCATCGCGGCGGTGGTCGCCTTCCTGGCGGTCCGCTACGGCACCGCCCGCGCCAAAGAGCTCGCCGACACCTGGAACGCGCCGCCCTGGGTGGTCAAGAACGTCCTGATGCCGTCGCGGATCGTGAGCCTGCGGGCGGACTTCCAGAACCGCCTGGAGCAGACCCTCCGACGTGAAACGGCCTCGTTACAGGGAGAATTAGAATCCAGAATACGCACAATCACGGAACGGCAGGTCGAGAGCCTCTCCGAGATCGCGCAACTGTAGACGCTGGAGACGTTTGCCCTCCGCGCTCACTGGGCGTTCGCTGAGAAGAAAGCCGGCTGGGTGAAGGGCGAGCTCCGACCATAGTCGATTTCGGATTTCAACAGGTGGCAGCCTCAAGCGCAGCGCCCCTCCTGAGCCCTGCGAAGGATTGGGGATGGCTGCATCTGTTTGCGTCTGCCATCCCCAAGGCCTTCGGCCTTGAGGCTGCCACCCGGACACGGGTATTGAATACGCGACAATCAAACGTCCATCTCTTGAGCGTACGCTTTCATCCGGGCGAGTCGGGCTTTGAAGGCGTTGTACAGGCCATCGGAGCTTTCGCGCAGCGTCCGCTGGGAGTTCGTGTGCGGGTTGAGGGACGTGGCGTAGTCGACCTGCTTGACGATGTCCGCCGGAATCGAGCGCGCCGCCCGAGAGGGCCCCGGAGATCCCGCCGGCGACGGCGGTCGAGGCAGTCGGTGTCCCGGCCCATGTTGATCGCCCGCCTTCATGGCCTCCCAGGTGTTGCCTTTGGTCATCCGCAGGACGCAGATCGCCTTGGTGACGATCTCGTTGGCGTAGCTCTGGGCGTAGACGAGTCCCGTGCCGCTGTAGACGGAGTCGAACTTGCGCCGCATGTCGCGGACGTCGGTGCAGCTCGGCGGTGAGCTTCAGGGCCCGGTCGAGCTCGCCGCGGATGCCGGCCGGCCGGAAGAACCGTGTGTCCACCTTGTCGCAGTTGTCGAAGACCGCGCCGAGCACGCTATCGACCGTCGCGCCGGGCTTGGTGGCGGCGGCAATCGCGACGACCGTGACCTCCGCCCACAGGATGCCCCGGCTGTTGGCGGTGTTGTAGAGCTGGCCGACCTGGCGAATGTCGTCGATGGCCCCGCGCATGTCGCCCGCGTTGATCAGGCCGATGGGATGGCAGGAGCGGGAAAGCGACACCAGGCCGGAGTAGTCGCAGTACTTGCCGATATCGGAGGCGGCGATGTGCGTCTTGGCCATCGCCAGCAGCGGCCCCTCGAACGGCTCCGAGACCAGTCCGGCGGCGTTGGGATTCATGTGGTCCACCCAGGCCCGGCGCAGGTCCTCGGCGTTGATCCGGTCCTGCTTCTCGATAATGGCGGTGATCATCAGCTTCTGCCGCTCGACGCCGTCCTCGGTCGTGCCGGGCTCGCGCACCCAGTCTTTCTTGCCATAGTGGGAGTACGGCAGCGGCTTGTCGAGCAGGCCGTGCTCGCGCTCGATTCTCTCATAGGGCCAACCTTCGACCGGGGCGCCCATCGCCGAGCCGATGTGACAACCGGCAATGCAGCCGAAGAACTTCTCCCGCAGACTGACGCCGCCGGGAGTCTGGGGGTTCGTAGTGACGCCGTGAGGCGTTTCTTCGGGATGCCCTTACGGGCACACTACCAACGGCGGCCGCGCCAGTGCACCACCGAGAAAGGAACGACGTGCCATCATATCGGGATTCTCTCTCATGCTTTGCCTCCTTTGAGGGGCCAGAACTTGGATTCGGTTCGGGCCGTGGTCAGGTACTTCTCGATCTTCGCCACCACATCGGGATGGTCGTCGGCGATGTTGCGGGTCTCGCCCCTGTCCGTTTGCAGATCGTACAGCTCCAGTGGCTTGCCGAAGGGCCGGACCGCCTTCCAGCGGCCCATGCGCACCGCCTGGATCGAGCCGCCTTCGTGGAATTCCCAATAGAGGAACTCGTGTTTTCTCTGTTGCGCGGGTCTGCCGAGCAGCGTCGGCAGCAGGGAAATCCCGTCGGTGTCGGCAGGGGCACGGGGCACCGGCCAATTCCGCCAGCGTCGGCAGGAAGTCCCAGAAGGCGGAGACGTGATCGGTCACCGCGCCGGCTTTGATCCGGCCGGGCCAGCGGGCGATCAGCGGCACGCGGATGCCGCCTTCGTACAGGTCGCGCTTGATCCCGCGCAGCGGGCCGCTGCTGTGGAAGAACGCCGGGTTGGCGCCGCCCTCGCGGTGCGGGCCGTTGTCGCTGGTGAAGAAGACCAGCGTGTTGTCCGTCAAGGCCAAGGTCTCTGAGCTTCTGCACGACCCGGCCCACGCCGCGATCCAGCCGCGTGATCATGGCGGCGCGGCCCTTGTCCGGCTCGGGCCAGTCCTTGTCGGCGTAGATGCCGTAGTCCGGCACCTCCATGCCGTTCTTGCCGCCCTCGTTGTTGGCGTGCGGCAGCGTCACGGCCAGATACAGGAAGAACGGGCCCTTTCTTGTTCTGCTCGACGAACTGGAGCGCCTCCTGCGCCATCAGGTCGTAGGAGTACTCGACCTTCTCCGTCGCCACGCCCGCGCCGTCGAGCCGGCCGCCGGGGACCTTGTTCTTCAGCGGAACCCGCTGGTCGTTGCGGAACAGAAACTCCGGGTAGTAGTTGTGGGCGTGCCGCTGGCAGAGGTAGCCGAAGAAGTAGTCGAAGCCCTGCTTGTTCGGCGTCCCGGTGCTGTCGGGTCCGCCCAGGCCCCACTTGCCGATCAGGGCCGTCGTATAGCCTGCCTTCTTGAGCACCTTCGGCAGCGTCACCGTATCCGCCGGCAGCGGCAACTGGCCCATCGGCTGGACCTCGTGGTTGCCGCGAATGTACGTATGGCCCGTGTGCAGGCCGGTCATCAGGGAGCAGCGCGAGGGCGCACACACGGTGGTGCCGGCGTAGTGGTCGGTGAAGCGCATCCCCTCGGCGGCCAGGCGGTCGAGGTTCGGCGTCTGGATTTGCTTTTGGCCGTAGCAGCCGAGGTCGCCGTAGCCCAGGTCGTCCGCCAGGATGAAGATGATGTTCGGTTTATCCGCCGGCTCCTGGGCCTCGACTTGGCTGCGCAGTCCGGTACGTTCGGTGAGCGTCACAGCCGCCAGGCCGGCGCCGGCCGACCTGAGAAAACCCCGTCTGCTCAGACTTCGAACCATCCCAATCTGTCTCCAAGGACAATCAGCTTTCTATCGACCGACGACGGTATTCTAACCTTCCTCGCGGCGGCGGGGAATGCCTACCTGTACGACAAGGTGGGCAATCGCAGTTTGGAGTACCGCGTTTACGCCGTCTCATCACTCGGGACTCATGACTCTTCTCCCACGCGGCGGCAGGCGGCCCGACTGCTTCAGAACCTCGACCTGTGCCTGGGTCGCGAATTGCAGGGCCACCTCCTGCCCGGTCTTGATCGGGAAGTTCACCGCCTCGCCGGCGACAGTAGCTCACCGGCGCTTGCGGCGGCGGGAAGAGGAGAACGCCCTCGGCGTAGACCGGATGCGGGAAGAAGAGCCAATCGGCGACGATGGGCAGCCACGGCTGCTCCTGCTTGCCGGTGTGAATCGGCGTCCCCAGCCCCTCGAAGGTGCCCAGCCACATCTTCCAGGTCTTGGTGGGATCGGTCGGGGCCGTGAGCGCGAAGACCATGCGGTCTTCATAGAACGTATAGCGCAGCCGCGCCGGGTCCGCGCCGATGGTCAGGTTGTTGTCGCCCGTCCAGATGAAGCCGGCCGGGGTGCGCCAGCGCGAGGCGCCCTCGACGCTGGGGATGCCGTACTGGAAGTTGCCGCCGTACAGCCGGCCGTGGCGGCGATGGCCCTCGGCGTCGAGCAGGTAGAAGGACACGCCGCTGTAACCGTCCACGTTGATGGTGTAGCCGGGGGCCCGGATCACGTACTGGGTGCTCAAGGGCAGACGCCGGTCCGTGGTCATCACGACTCCCACGGATGCGGTGAGCGTCTGCGGGGCCGCCGGTGTGCCCTCGGCCGGCACAAATCGCAGAGGGTAGAGGTCGTTCGGCAGCTTGGCGGCCTTGTGCACCATCAGTTTGACGATTCGCTCCTGGCCGGCCGCCAGGGGCGGCACGTCGATGGCAGGCGGATCAACGGTGATGCCCTGCGGCACCACGATCTGCAGGCGGCCGGACGCCTGCCCCGCACCCACGGTTCGCAGGTGCACGGCTACCTCCCGCGCGTCGCTTTCGGCGAGCGCCGAGAAATGCACTTCCTGGGGCAGCCACCAGTAGTGCAGCGCGGCGCTCCGCTCGCGCGGATCGTCCTGCGGCGTGGCGGGCCCGGTGGCCAGCGGCGCGCCAGTGGGAGGTACGCCGTAGACCAGGGACTGTTCCTCCCGGCGGGCGTTGACCGGCTTGCCATTCAGTACGACGGCGTCGCCGGCCGGAGGCGCCGGCACTTTGAAGGCCCGGAACTTCCCGCGCGCGGTCACAGAGCCGCCCTGCGCGCGCAGATAGCCGTATTCCGTGAAGACGAAGGCCTCCCCGCCGGCCAGCAGGGTGTGCTCGCGGTCGTCGAAGCCGACACAGACATAATCCGTGTACCCCGGGGCCTCCACGACCAGCGCGATCGCGCCGTCATCCTCCGCCAGGCGCCGCACTTGGACGATGGCGGGCGCCCCCTCGTAAGGCTCATGCACCGCGGCAAACGTGGCGGCCGAGGCCTGGCGGCGCACCACGGCGACGGGCGCGGCCGGCTCCGGGCTGCCATCGAGGAAGCAATAGGGCTCGCCGGACGTGATGGGCCCGTCGCCGTAGTAGACCTCGGTCCCGGGCACGCCCAGCACGGTCGTGCGCGAACCCACCTCATGCTGGAACCACTCCGGAGCGAATTGCCGTCCCTCGCTGAAGCCCGCCGTGCGCTGAATCCAGTCCAGTTGGAACGTATGGTCCACCGTCCGGCCGCGCTCGTTGAACACCCACCAGTAATACGGCACCAAGGCATCGGTAGGGCGGTACGCCGCCGGGTTCGTGGGATACAGGCGCCCCAGGCCATGCAGGGTCCAGTCGAAGGTGCGCGGCAGGCCTTGCTGGTCCGTCGCGTGGAAGAGGTCGGCGAGGTACTCCTTGGTGAGCAACAGTCGGCGGGTCTGCCGGATGTTCTTGAAGGCGCTGCCGCTGAGGGCGAAGAACTTGACCTCGGGGGTGAAGTCGTGGCTGGTGGTGAAGTCGCCGGAAGCAGGCGATTGGTGATCGACCAGCAGGGTCGAGTGCCCGATGCCCTCGCGTGTCCAGCTCAGATACGTCGGCTCATACTGAATGACGTTCAGGTCGGGGTAGAGCAGCCGGCCCTTGCCGTGCAGCACCAGTTCGTAGTGGTCGTTGTGCCCGTGCCCCACCGTCTTGCCCAACGTCACCAGCGCCGCGAGCGCGCCGGAGGTCCAGTATGTCGGGCGACTCGTCGGCGCGGAGCAGGGCGAACCCCTGGGAGGCATAGACGCCGCCGGGCGCGGGCGGCGGAGTAGGGTTATCCGGGAGCGGCTGACCATGGGACAGGGCGGTGTATCCCCAGGGTGATCGTCCAATCCAACCCGGGGCATTGCGATCGGGCGGCAGGCTCAGCATCCAGGCATAACCGGGGTCCTGGTAGCGCGCATAGGCGAGTTCCAGGACCGTGAGGTAAGAAGGATTGGTCAAGTCCTCCGGATCTTTGCCCATCGTGCCACTGGGATTGTACGAGGTCCCGCCGTCGCCGAAGGTGGCCTGCCGCACGCGGCCTTGGCCGACGCCGGTCCGTTCCAGCGGAAAGCCCATCAGCAGGTAGCCGTCGATCACCGACTTGATGCCGGCGCCGCTTTTCTTCGAGACGTACCGGTACAGGTCGGTGCCGTCGTAATGCCGCGCCGCCTCCGCCAGCGCCAGCATGTTGGGCACGTCGTAGACGAGGGCGTAGATCGGCGCCTCGGCCCAGAAGCGGCCGTCCATGATCATGGTGTCCATGACCGGGTAGAAGCCGCCGCGCTGCGGGCCGAAGGCTCCTGGATCGTTCAGGACCCAATCGATGATCTCCCGGTCGCCCAGGCAGTAGCCCACCAGGCCGATGTTCACGTGCTTGCCGAACATCAGGTTCGGCGTGGTGGTCCAGCGCCGGCACGTATCGATCAGCACCCGGCAGGAAACGCGGAACCACTCCTCAATCTGGGCACGCTCGGCGTCCGAGCAGGTGTCGTAGACCAGATCGTAGGCCCAGGCGCGGGCTCCCCAGTTGCTCCAGGAGCCAAACTCCGGGTTCTTCGCGACATCCAGCTTCTGGAACTCGGGCAGCTCCGACTTGGCCCAACCCAACAACTGCCCGCGGGCCCGGTCGGCGAAGCTCTTGTCCCCGGTCAAGGCGTAGTAGAGCGCCTGATTGAGGAAGGCGTTCTCGTGCTCGGGCCCGTTGAGCGCATGCTGCTTCGTCTTCTCCAGCGCGGCCGCGGCCCAAGGGTACTTGGCGACCTTCGCTTTCACCTGCTCGATCTCGTCACGATTGAGCAGGAGGTTAGGGTGCTGGGCCGCCGGAGCCGCCCGCGCGACCGCGAAGCAGAGCACAAGGATCTGGAACACGAGAAGGGCAAGACGGTGTGGCATGACGTGTCCTCCTTTCGCCATGAGAACCGACCGGATTGGCCGGCGCAGGGCTATGCCACGGCTCTGCGACTATATCCGAGGGGGAAGGAGGTGGCAACGGCTATCCCGGTGATCGTCATTTCCTGTGGTTCGCCTGGCGGGTCACGGGAGCGCCGGGGAGATGTCGGATGGCTCGACGCCGAGCCAGACCTGGAACCGCTGCCGGAAGAACGAACTGCGGAACATCAGGAGCATATAGGGCAGATTGATGGCGTAGAGACACACGCCGAGCGCCAGGCCCGCCACGCCTTGCCAGAGGAGGATGCGGAAATCCATTGTGTCCCCGGAGGCCAGAAGCTGGGGGACGCCGGCCAGGATGGCCTCGCTGACCGTGGTGAACAACAGACTCCAGACGGCCAGCCACCCCATGAACAAGAGGGGAACATAGCGGCCCTGAGTGATTCGGCGTGCGAGGGCCAGCGCCGCCAGCAGGATGGCTCCCAGAACCACGACGAAGATCGGCAGGGCGATGACCATCGGGTCGGAGAACTCTCGGCCCGCAGATACGAAAGCTATCAGACCGGCCAGGACCATGAGGCCAAGGCTCAGGGGGACTCGCACCCATCCCGGATATCCACGGAGCCGGTCCGCGTGAAGCCACAGCAGGGCGATGCCGACGACCAGAGACTCGAAAAGGAGGTTGAACTGGTCCAAGCTCGCCGAGGGAAAGTTCACACGCTTGGTAACCACCGGCCACAGCAGGCTGAGGATCGCCAGCGGGACGAAAATGAGAAGCGCCCGGCGATCACGATTGCGCTTCGGTACCGCGACGGCGAGGACCAGCAGCGCCCACGGACCCAGATGGGGAAGATGCCAATACCACGGCCAGTGAAAGAAGACCGGCTGACCCTCGAAGGGACCGGCCCCATCGACTCGGGCCGAAGCTACGATGCGCAAGTCGCCAAACGTTGTCAGAGGTACCCGCCACGAGTACGAGCAGACGCCGCTTCAGCCATACTCGAATTGTCCGGAGGCGACCTGCCGTTGGCCCTGGTAGACCGCAAACCGTGGCGGCTCGCCGCGTACGCCTGTGGAGGGCATCAATCCGCCCGCGCCGGGCTTGGGTCCATAGGTCAGAACGAGCAAACGGCCATGCCGCTCAATCGTAACCGGTTGGATGGGTCTGGCGCTGGGGCGAACCCGCTCCGTCGCCAATTCCCAGACAGAGATTTCCTTCAGGGCCACGGTGATCTCGTTGGGCGGCGTCGCAGCCGTTGTCTGGCCGTCCATCGCTGTCTGCCCCGCCGGTTCCGAGCCGGCCATCCCGGCGGAGGCGAGGAGTAGCAGGACGCAGGACAAGAGAATTCCCGCCCGGACGTGTCTATGATCGCTTCTTCGCTTCTTCATGGCATTCCCTCCAAGGGCCACAGCCATTGCTAAAAGCTACTACGCCGTGGCTACCCTATCACAAAAACCGTTCGAAATCAAGTGCGGCCGAGGATTCCCTGTCTCATTGACAGGATAGAAGGGCCGATGTGACAACCATTCTGGAAGAGCAATCTGGAGAAAGAGCGATGGCGCCAGTCGGACGATGTCAGGGCTGGGGATGTGTGTGGGCTGGGTGGTCTGCCCCTGGGTTCTCGCGTGGTCCCGTTCGTCCTATAGGACCTATCGGCCGGATAGGACTCATGCGCTCGCCTTGTACGACGATCCTGCAAGGACCGCCCGCTTCAGGCCATTCACCCCGGCTGGAACAGCGCCAGCAGCAGGAGCAGTGCAACACTGATTCGCAGCAGAATGTACTCGATTTCCCGGTATCGCATCAGCACCCCCGGTCAGAAAACACGGATACGCGAAGCTTCCGCTATCTTAAGTCCGTCGCCGCCGGGGGACGAAGCAGGTTTTTCCGCAATCGCCTCATCAATGTGCGAACAAGGCCCAGGCGAGCCAGAGCGTGAAGGCCCCGGAGACGAGCAGCATGAGGGCCGCATAGTGCTTGCGGTCGTCGCGCAGGATGCCGGCGAGGCTGAAGCCGAGGGCCAAAGGGGGGCAAAGGAGGATGGACGACTTTACAAAAGTCGAAAGCAGACTGCCTCAGGTCGGATGCAGGAGGATCTGCAGTGACACCGTCACGGCCAGAACCGCAAAAATCTTCGCAGAGATCTTTCCGTAGTGCATGCTTTGTTCTTTCGGCAGATTCGTCTCCTCACATGAGCGATCACTTGGAATGGTGGGCACAGCGCAGGGTTCCCAAACGCGGTGGATCGCGTTTGGGGTCCCCCACCCTACTTTAGGTGACGCGTATAACCCACCCGACGCGTTACGCCGATCTTGTCGAAGTAGTCCAGCAGGGGAATCGCGTACTTGCGGCTGGTGTCGAGGAGGTACTTGAACTTGACGCTTTCCAGGCCGCCGTTCTGCTGGATATGGGCGACGAGGCGCTCTTTCGCGGTGGCCACGGCCTCCGCGTGGAACAGCAGGTCCTGATCGACCCGGACCAGTTGCTTCTGCTCCGTGAGAATCCGCAGGACACGCTGCACCTGGGGCGGCGGCACGCGCATCTGGTCGGCGATCTCCTGAGGGCCGGGCGGGTCGAACAGATGGCTTCGAAACAGCGACTCCACGTTCTGGAGCAGTTGCTGCTCGGCGTTGTTGAATTGCTCGCGATGCTCCGGCAGGGCCAGAAAACCTTTGCGCTCGACCAGTTGGCCCGCCGGCAGCATCCGCGCCAGCAGAGCCTCGAATACGTCTTTGCGGACCGCGGATTCCGTCAGAAGCTGCTCGCGGCCGATGCCGGGGCTTTCGGGTCTTTTGCTGTGGAACGCGCGAACGATATCGAGCAAATGCTGCTGGACACGCGCGGCGGTGTCCACATGGGTGTAGGTCTTGCCACTCAGCGGCAGAAGGCGACCTCCCTGGACTAGTTCCGCGAGCAGGGCCGCCAATTCTTTGGGCGGCATCTTGCTGCGCAGGGAGATCTGCCTCTCATCCGCCGCGAAGGCCTCCGCGGTCTTGACGCAGTATTCGACGAAGTCCCTGGGCTTGGCGACAGCCTTCGCCCGCTCGGTGATTTCCTGGAGAACATCCGGATGGGTGCGCTTGAGGCGTTTCTCGATGGCCTCGATGATGAGGCCGCCGCCGAGGGTGCGCGTCGGGGAGAGGGACCGGATGATGTAGTGATCGCGCGGTCCCGCGACGACGGGGTGGTCCAGAAAGACCTGGATCAGGCATTGCCGGCCGGGCTTGAGAGCACCCTCCTGGAACAGGTAGACGCTGGCGGGCGTTTCCGAGGTGCCGGTGTGGAACTTGACCTGGGCCGCGTTCTTGAGGTCGGCCTTTTCCTGGTCCAGCAGCTTCAAGTCGCACAGATACCACTGGTGCGGGGCGAAGTAATCGCTGATCGTGATGACATTGCCCCGTTCGACCGCTTTGGGGTCCCACTGCGGGACGTTCAGAGCGGCACACTGGCCGGCCATCGCCCGCGTGCTGTCCCGGCCGTAGACCTGGACGGACCGCAGACGCCCCTTCGTCATTTGCGGCAGCAGGACCAGATCCTCGCCGACCTCCACGGACCCGCAGGCGGGAATCCCCGCCACGATCGTGCCGTAGCCTTTGGCGGAGAACGCCCGCTCCACCGGCACGCGGAAAATGCCTTGGGCTGTTTTCGGCGTGATTGCCGCCACCAGGGCCTTGAGAGCCTCGTAGAATTCCTCGAAGCCCTGGCCGGTGATGTTGGAGATCGGCAGGATGGGGGCATCCTGCAGGAACGTGCCGGTCAGAAAACCGCGAATCTCCTGGGTCGCCGCTTGGGTCCGCTCCGGCGGAACTGCGTCGACCTTGGTCAGCGCCACGATCCCGTGCTCGACGCCCAGCAGCGTGAGGATGTCCATGTGCTCGCGGGTCTGCGGCATCACGCCGTCGTCGGCCGCCACGACGAGGATGCACCCGTCGATCCCCGTGGCCCCGGCCACCATCGTCTTGACGAAGTTCTCATGGCCGGGGACATCGACGATCCCGACCTCGATGTCGGAGATGACGCACGGGGCAAAGCCCAGCTCGATGGACATGCCGCGTTCCTTCTCGATCTTGAGCCGATCCGTGTCGCAGCCGGTCAGAAGTTTGACGAGGGCGGTCTTGCCGTGGTCGATATGCCCGGCCGTGCCGAGCGTCACGTTATGTTGCTGAACTTCCATAGGACGTACAGGACGAGTGGGATTTATTCTTTGCTCGCCAGGCTCGCCGTCACTGCTTCGACCACGATCTCATCGTCGTCGGCCCGCAGCGTGCGGGGGTCGAGCAGGACCTGATCGTTTTGAATCCGGGCGAAGACCGGGGGCTCGTGGAGCCGCAGCCGCTGGGCGAGCACATCTACGCTGATCTTCTCCGGCGTGACCGCCACCAGGGTGGTCGCCAGGTTCTGCGTGGGCAGTGAGCCGCTGCCCATCTCGGAAAAACCGCTCGCGGTGCCCACTGCGGCGGCGACGTTTCTGTCGCGAATCTGCGCTGCCAATCGCTCGGCGTGCTCCCGGATTTCCTCGGCGCTGCGCCGGAGCATCTGGAGCGTGGGCACCTCACGCAGGGCGACGCTCTCGTCCAGGAACAGCTTCAGCGTCGCCTCCAGAACGGCCAACGTGAGCTTTCCCACCCGGACGATCCGGGCGAACTGGTTCTTGCGCACGGCGTCGATCAGGGTCTTCTTGCCCAGAATGAGGCCCCCTTGCGATCCGCCGATCAGCTTATCGGCGCTGCACGTGACGATATCCGCCCCTTGCCGAATCGAGTCCGGCAGCATCGGCTCCGGCTCGAACCCGAACTGCGAGAAATCGACCAGGGCGCCGGCGCCCACGTCGTCGATCATTACAAGGTTGTGCTTGTGCGCGATTGCCACCATCTCATCGAGTGGGACCTCCGCGGAGAACCCCTGAATCTTGTAGTTGCTCGGATGCACGCGCAAGATGGCGGCGGTGTCCTCCGTAATGGCGTTTTCATAGTCGCGGGGGTGGGTTTTATTGGTCGTGCCGACTTCGACCAGCTTGGCCCCGCTGAACGCCATCACTTCCGGCAGGCGAAAAGACCCACCGATCTCGACAAGCTGGCCCCGCGAGACAATCACTTCCTTGCCTTTGGCCACCGTGTTGAGCACAATCGCGGTCGCGGCGGCGTTATTGTTCACGACTGTGGCGGCCTCCGCCCCGGTCAGCCGCCGGAGCAGTTCTTCGATCCGCTCATCACGCCGGGACCGCTTGCCGGTCTCCCGGTCCACCTGGATCAGTGAGTAGCTTTGCAGCGTCTGTTGAACCTGCTCGAGTGCTTTGGCCGGCAGGACCGCCCGGCCCAGGCCGGTATGCAGGATGATTCCCGTGGCATTGACCGCCCGGCGGTAGTACGGCTTCATTACTGCTTCGAGTTGGCATTTTGCTGCTGCCAAGACGCGGTTTTGGATGACCGGCTCATCCACGTCGGGTACGGGCTGGGCCAGAAGCTGCCGGCGGACCTCGTCGACCGCCTCACGGACCGCATCCGCGACCGGCTTTCGCCCGTACTCGGCTGCCAGGGCTTCCAACTCCGGCTCCCGCAATACGGCATCCACGGAGGGGACCCGGCGCAGCAGTTGTTGAGTCTGTGCATCCATGACCTGTTCCAAAGCCTCATCAGAGCCGGTCCAGCCCTCCATCGGCGAGCCGGACCTCGTTTTTGCTGTCTCCGCACCGCCTTTCACAGGCTGTCCGTATTGTACCGGCCGGGGGCGGGCAGACAAGTTGATTTTGTCCGTTTGCTCATTGACAGTTGCCCGCGGGCGCGGTACAAACCCGTGAAATTGTGAGGGATTGAACTATGAAGAGAACCGATCTATTGCGTGCAGCCGGCCTCGCCGTGTTGCTGATCATCCTGATCTATCTTTTCCTCAACAAGCCGGGTTCGCAGTCCCGGCAGGGAGCTTCCGCACCGGCGGGCGGGCCGTCCTCGTCTGTGTCCCGCACCGATGCGAACGGCGTGGCCTGGACGATCGATCAGGCCGGTGGGGGCATCGTCTCGACGGAACCCAACGGCCCGAAAGCGGGTCCGCCGATCCTGGTGCTGGCCGACGTTCAGCGGGTGGCGGACCGCGAGGTGTCGATCGGGCTCGTCCTGCAGGGTCAGGCCGGCGAGCAATACCGCCCGGTCGTCAAGAAGAACGGAACGCCCGTCGCGGCCCCCAAGTTGCGGATCCTCAACGAAGCGGGCCAGGTGGTGACCCAGGGTGATTTCCAATATGGCTGAGGTGGCGCCTGCCGGTACGCGTGGCGCGTACCCAACGATTTCTCGGGCAAGTTCCAGGTCCTGGTGGACGTCGACCTCGGTCCGATCGAGGCCAAACAAGACCAGACCTGGCACTCCCTGTAGCGGCCGACCAAGCCGTAGCGGAGGGGACGTATGGCTATAAGGAAGCCCCATTGGGCTATCCTCATCGGGCTTATCGTCCTTGGCGGAGGGACGCGTGGCGTGCTCTTGGGCCGTGCGTCCCTGGAGGAAAGCCGCTGCCCGCTGATCCCCGCGAAGTTCGATCCGTCCAGTCATTTTCTCGGGCTCGCGTATCGGAGCCTGTCGCCTCAACCCGGCAAGCCGCACCTGGTGCGAGACCTTCCTACCGGTTTTGAGCGGCCCTGCTACTACGTGATGAAAAGCGCCGACAAGCAGGCGCTGCTGGTGATGAACCTGTCCACGAAGCCGCGCCTGTGCGCGGACACCGATGAGAAAGGAACTGTATTGGTGACCGACAAGTTCCAGTATGGCTGAGGTGGCACCTGCCGGTACTCGTGGCGAGTGCCATCCGGTTTCAAGGGCAGGTTCCAGGTGCAGACCGAGCTTGACCTGGGGTCCCTTGAAGTCCAGCACGAAAGGACGTGGCACTCCATCGAGTAGAGACCTCGCGAGTTCAGCGTGTACCGGCGGGTTCAGAGATGACTCTGAAGCCGCCTTTTTTATTGGCCGCGTGTGGAGACAAGACTATGAAGAGCGTGCCGGGAATCGGGTTGGCCGACGTGCAGGCGGTATACGGCGGGCCGGAAGGGCGGCTGTGGGAGCTGATCATGGGCGAGCAGATCCATATCGGAGGCTTTGCCTCCTCCATGGATCTGGCCGAGACCGCCGGCATTGGGGCCGGGACCAAGGGCGTCGATCTGTGCTGCTGCAACGGGGCGGGGATGCGGTTTCTCGTTCGCTTCCGCAACGTCGCCCGCATGCAGGGCGTGGACGCCACCGAGGCGGTCGTCGAGCAGGGCCGGCAACGCTGCCAGCAGGCCGGCCTGGCGGACAGGATTCAGTTCACTCTGGCCGACGTGTGCCGCAGCGGCCTGGCGAGCGGCAGTGCGGATTTCGTCTGGGGCGAAGATGCGTGGTGCTACGTGGTGGACAAGGCCAGGCTGATCGCCGAGGCGGCGCGGATCGTCAAGCCGGGCGGGACGATTGCGTTCACCGATTGGGTCGAGGGCGACAAGGAGTTGTCGCAATCGGAGGCCGAGCGGTACCTGCAGTTCATGAAGTTCCCGAACGTCCAGACCATCGACGGCTACGGCGACCTGCTGAAGGCCAACGGCTGCGAGGTGCTCGTCGCCAAGGACACCGGCCGCTTCGCACCCTATGTGGACCTGTATCTGAATATGCTCGGCATGCAGTTGACCTACGATGCCCTGAAGATCATCGGCTTCGACCAGGATCTGATGCACGCGATGGCGGGGGAGATGGCCTTCATGCAGCAATTGGCCCACGCGGGCAAGATCGCCCAGGGCCTGTTCGTCGCACGAAAGAGGTGATGGGATGGGAAAGTGCCACGAGAGTGAAGACATCCAGATCAACGCGACCGATCCGTGCTGTCCGCCACAACCGACGTGCGGGTCGGCAGGCCCGGGTGGCAGCCTCAAGGCCGAAGGCCTCGGGGATGGTCGAAGTGCTGGTGCGTTATGCCATCCCCAAGCTGCGCTTGAGGCTGCCACCCAGCCGTTGGCTTGGTTCGATGATATGATCCCGAATTGCCTGCGGTACGCCACCGACGCCAAGGCCAAGGGCAAGCACATTGTTGGCATTATGTGCGAGTACACGCCGCGGGAGCTGATCATGGCGGCCGACGCGGTGCCGGTCTGCCTGTGCGGCGGCTCGGCCGAGATGATCGGGCCGGCCGAGGAACACCTGCCGGCCAATCTCTGTCCCCTCATCAAATCGACCTACGGCTATCATGTGCAGAAGGCAGAACCCCTTTCTCGAAATGGCCGACATGGTCGTCGCCGAGACCACCTGCGACGGCAAGAAGAAGATGTACGAGCTGATGGCCGAGACCCGCACCGATGTACGTGCTGGAGTTGCCGCAGAAGCCGGACGATGCCGATGCCCTGGCGCACTGGATCAGCGAGCTGCGCAAGCTCAAGGCCCGACTCGAAGAGGCCTTTGGCGTCACGATCACGGACGAGAAGATCCGGCAGGCGATCCAGACGATGAATCGCGAGCGGGCCCTGCGACGGCAGTTGGCGGAACTGATGAAATCGGACCATCCGCCATTGACCGGCCGGCAGTTGCTCCAATTCAAGAGCAATATCTCCGGCATCTGCGCCGATTTCGCTCAATACACACGCGCGTTGGAGTTGTATGTAGGGTGGGGCTTGCCCCACCAGAACCCCGTTGAGCCGGAGAAATCGGTGGGGCAAGCCCCACCCTACAAGGTCCGGGTTCTGATGACCGGCGTGCCGGTGGTGCACGGCGCCGAGCGGGTGGTCGAGATCATCGAGTCGCACGGTGGGCTGATTGTGTGCATGGACAACTGCACGGGACTCAAGCCGATCCTGGAAGACGTGGACGAGACGGCGGCCGACCCCATCGTCGCCCTGGCCGAGAAGTACTTTCGTCTGCCGTGCTCGGTGATGACGAAGAACAGCCGGCGACTGGATATCCTGCGGGATCTGGCGCGGGAATACCGCGTGCAATGCGTGATCGACCTGATCTGGCAGGCGTGTCTCACGTATGACGTCGAGTCGTACTTCGTCAAGAGGCTGGCGGAGCAGGAACTGGGCCTGCCGTACCTGCGGATCGAGACGGACTACTCGCCTTCCGATTCCGCGCGGATCGCCCTGCGGGTCGAGGCCCTGTTCGAAACCGTCCGTCAAAGGGCGGGTACAGAGTTATGAGAGATGTTGCCCATGTGTCGATGGAGTTCACGTCTCGGACCATAAACGTCTATTGTCTGGGTGGCGGCGTCAAGGCCGCGGGCCTGGTTTGTAGTGTGCCCGTAAGGGCATATCAAGAAACGCCTTACGGCGTCACTGCGAACGGGCTTGACCATGTCACCCGAGTGCATGTCCAAGTATGATAGAACCAGGAAAGACCATCGTTTATACATGTCCTTATGTGCCGGCCGAATGGATCGCCGCGCACGGGCTGCGTCCGCGACGGTTGATTCCGCTGCCGGTGGAGGGGGCCTCGACGATCCCGCGCATCGAGGGTCTCTGTCCGTACGCGCGCGCCTTTGTCAACGACGTGGCGGCGAGCAAGGATGTGGATGGCGTTGTCGTTACGACGATGTGCGATCAGATGCGCCGCATCTTCGATCTGCTGGTCCGCCGGGTCAATGTGCCGGCCTTCTTGCTGAATGTGCCGAGCACCTGGCAGACCGTCGCCGCCCAGCGATTGTATTGGGACGAGTTGAAGCGCCTCGGCCGGTTCCTGATTCGGCTCGGTGGCCATGAGCCGGACAAGCGGGAGCTTGTGCGCATGATGCTCGGTCAAACCCATGAAGATGATGTGCACGGCACATCCTGCTGCTCCAGCCACTCTGAATTGGTGGGTGGCAGCGGCAAGCGCCAGCTTGCCGATGGCTCGTATGTACGCCTGCAACCATCGGCAAGCTCCGAGGACTCCGCTTGCCGCTGCCACCCGGCCGAAGGCGTGCCACTCGCGATTGTGGGCGGCCCTCTGATGCAACGGGACCGCGTCTTGTTCGATATTGTCGAAGAGTGCGGCGGGCAGATCGTGCTCGACGCTACGGAAACCGGGCAGCGGGGGCGGCCCGGAGCATTTGACCGCCGGCGGCTGGCCGAAGATCCGTTGATGGAGCTCGCCCAAGCCTATTTCCACATCCCGGACAGCTCCCGGCGGCCGAACAGCGAGTTATACCAATGGCTCCGGGAGGAGTTGGCGCGGACCGGCGCGCGCGGCATCCTCTTCCATCATTATGTGTGGTGCGACAAATGGCATGCGGAGTTCACGCGACTGAAGGAATGGGCCAAACTGCCGGTCCTTCGGCTGGACAGCGAAGGCCACGGCGAAATGGATGTGGTCCGAGTCCGCAACCGGGTCCGCGCGTTTCTGGAGACCTTCATGTGAGCGACACGCCTCGACAAATCACGCTCCAGGAATGGGATGACCGGTACGAGCGCTGGCAGACGGAGCGCGTGCCCCAGCCCGCGCATAGCGGTCCGCTCGGCCGGCACGTGGCGGACGGCGACACGCGTCTGCTGAAGCTGCGTTTCGACAATTCGCCGGCGGCCCTGCGCCTGTGGAATTTCCTGCTGACGGAAGAAGACCGCCTGCGGGCCGCGCGGGAGGCCGGCAAGAAGCTGGTCGGCACGATGAAGGACCTGGGCACCGTGCCCGTGATGGCCTACAGTCTGGACAATCTCGTGGCCTTCTATCCTGATGGCGCCTGGTGGATTCCGTGCGTGATGGAGGTGAACTCGGGATTGCTGCAGATCGCCGACTCGCTCGGGATTGACGAGTCATTCTGTCCGGTGCGTGCCATGCTCGGCGCGTTCGTGACTGAGGCGCACTTCCCCATTCCCGATCTGCTGACGTGCAGTGTCGGGGCGACCTGCGACGATTTCTCCGCCATCGCCCAGCGTCTCAATGGCCTGGGTTATCCGATCCTCTGGTGGGAGATTCCACATCGGCGTCCACCCGAGGACAATGAGGGCAGCGTGCACCTGCCGGGCGGGTTCTTGGCACCACGCAGCCAGATCGAGTTCGTGAAATCGGAGTTGGAACGAGTCAGAATTGCTTTGGCGGACTTGGCTGGACGGTCTCTCGATGCGGAGGCTCTCGCGCGGGGAATTGCCAAGGCGAATCGCGTCCGCGGGTTGTTGGCCCGGCTTCGGGACGCGGTCTTCACGGCGACGCTCTGTCCCATGCCGGCTCTGGAGATGCTCATTGCGGAGATGCTGGCGATCCATTTCTGCTCGGATCAGGAGGAGACGACTGCCGTATTGCAGGAAATGCTGGACGAGGTCAACCGGCGGGTGGCGGCTGGGGTCGGTTATTCGTCGGCCCAGGCGGCCCGCATCTTCTGGGTGAATCCTGTGGCGGACCTGCAGGTCATGAACCTTCTGGAAGACTGCGGCGGGCGGATTTGCGGCACGGAGTACCTCTTTGCCCATGCCCTCGACCCGATCCCGCTGGAGGTGCCGCCGATGGAGGCGCTGGCACGCATGGCGTTGGCCGATCCGATGGTGGGCTCGGCGACCGACCGGGCAGCGCGCATCGTGGCCGACATTCGCCGCTTCGGCGCTGAGGCGGTGATTGTCTCGCGCATTCCGGCGCGAGCCACTGCGCCCTGGAAGGCGAGATCATCGGCGAGATCGTCCGGGCGGAATGTGGGGTCCCGGTGCTGGAGATCGAGGTGCCGCCGCTGACCGATGCCGTGTATCCGTCGCTGCGCACGCGGCTGGAGGCGCTGGTGGAGACCGTTGTGAATCGGAGAAGCAGATGATGTATGCAGGAATCGACGCCGGCTCGCGGGCGATCAAGGTGGTCTTGATCGGTGAGGACGGCCTGGAGGTCGTGGCCAAGGGGCAGGTGGACCAGGGGGTCGAGCAGGACAAACTCGCGTGCCGGCTCTTTGAGAAGGTCCTGGCCCAGGCCGGCGTGGGCCGGTCCCAAGTCCGTCGGATCATCGCCACCGGCTATGGCCGCAACGCCGTGTCGATTGCCGACACGACGATCACGGAAATCACGTGCCATGCGGTCGGAGTGCGTCAGCTCGTGCCCGCCGCGATGACAGTCATTGATATCGGCGGCCAGGACAGTAAGCTGATGCGCTTGGATGGAAACGGCCGGGTCCGCGACTTTGCCATGAACGACCGCTGTGCCGCCGGGACGGGGCGGTTCCTGGAGGTGGTAGCGGACCGGCTGGGTCTGTCCCTGGGCGATCTCGGACCGAGGGCGGCCCGGAGTCGCAGCCCCGCGGTCATCAGCAGTATGTGCGTCGTGTTCGCGGAGACGGAGATTACGGGTCTGCTGGCGGCCGGCCGGGCCTGTGAGGACATTGTCGCGGGGGTCCAGACGGCCATCGCCGCACGAATCGTCGCCATGGCCGGGCGGAACGTAGAGCTGCCGATTGTTTTTACGGGTGGCGTGGCTCGGATTTCGGGCATGGAGACGGCTTTGCAAACGGCCCTCGGCCGGCCGGTCGCGGTATCGCCCGAGCCCCAGATGACCGGCGCGCTCGGCGCCGCACTGCTGGCACGACGACAGCAAGAATCATATGGAATAGTGGAATAATGGAACACTGGAATAATGGGATGATGACTGGGTGGCTCCATGCTCTCCATCATTCCACTATTCCATCATTCCAACGCTCCTCCGGAGCGTTATTGAGGATTTGCCAATGATCAACATGGAACGACGAAAGCGGGTGATGCAGCGCTCGATTCGGCTGGGGCACTGCATTTGCGATCCCAAGCAGCCGTGTCCTTGCCCGCTGTTCAAGGAGAAGAACGTTTGCCACTGTGCCGGTGAGCGGCTCCAGAGCCCGACCGGCGCGGTCCGGTTGACGAAGCTCGTGGAAAAGGCGGGCTGTGCGTCGAAGATCGACCAGGCCTTTCTCAAGAAGGTGCTGGCCGACCTGCCCGCCATCGACGACCCGCGTGTCCTGGTGGGCGTGCCGGCGGGGGACGACGCCGGCATCTACGACATGGGCAACGGCCAGGCGCTGGTCCAGACGGTGGACGTGTTCACGCCCGCTGTGGACGACCCGTACACCTTCGGCCAGATCGCCGCGGCCAATTCCGTCAGCGATGTCTACGCGATGGGCGGCACGCCGCTGACCGCGCTTTCCATCGTGGGCTTTCCAGCGCGCAAGGTTCCGGATGAAGCCCTGTTCCAGATCCTCGCCGGCGGCATCGACAAGATGAAAGAAGCGGGCTGCGCCATTGTCGGCGGCCACAGCATCAACGACGCCGAGATCAAGGCAGGTTTCGCTGTCACAGGGCTGATCGACAAGAATCGCGTGGTCACCAATGCGGCGGCGCGGCCGGGCGATGTGCTGATCCTCACCAAGCCGCTCGGAACCGGCATCGTGGCCTTCGCGGCCCAGATCGACCGGGCCAAGCCGGAGAGCGTCAAGGCCGCCGCTGCGTCCATGGTCTCCCTGAACAAGACGGCCGCCGAACTGATGGTCCAGTTCGGCGCCCACGCCTGCACCGACGTTACCGGCTTCAGTCTCATGGGCCACCTGGCGGAAATGGCGCGCTCCAGCGGCGTGGATGTCCAGATCACGTGGGACGATCTGCCGCTCTTTGAGGGCGTGCTCGAATACGCCGCCGCCGGGATTCTGCCCGGCGCCATCGAGCGGAACAAGGAATCGTGCGGCGATCGGGTCGTGGCGCCTTCGGCTCTTCCTCCGGAGATGGTGGACCTCTGCTACGATGCCCAGACCTCCGGCGGATTGCTGATCGCGATAGAGCAGGCCAAGGCTGGCGATCTGCTCAAAGCCCTCCACGACCGCGGCCTATCGGCAGCGACGATCATCGGCAAGATCCTGGGCCAAGGGTCTGGCCGTGATCCATCTTGAAACCACCGGCAAACGTGAGATTCCCCACGCCTGCCCCCGTTAAAGTGACTGAGCCATCCCAATCATCAATCAGCAATCATCAATCATCAATCCCAGAGGTTCCCTGCTGTGCGGATGCCGTTGGCGCGATGTCAGACACCGCCCGCCCTCGGGCGGGTCCAAGATCCTCTGGACCCGAGCCCTCGCCAGGGCGGCCAAGCCACATGGAACGGACCAGGTCAAGGCGACGTTCAAGCAGTTCCTTGACGGCGGCCAATTCGCCCCACGCATCTGGACGCCTACACGAAGCAGGCGATGGCCATTGCCCTTTCGGTGGCCCTGCGGTGCGAGCCCTGTCTGAAAATGCACCTGAAGAACGCTCGAAGCAAAGGCTTTTCGCAGGACGAAATCGACGAAGCCGCCTGGATGGGTATCAGCTTCGCCGGTTCGCCGGCGATGGTGTTCTACGAGCAGATCAAGAGCCAGCAATGAAACCGGACGGTGTTCTCGCCACGAGCCGCGCCACCCTTGGACGATAGACGATTCGTGCGGTTGCTCTTGCTTTTTGCCGGGCGCCCTGCTACGATAGTTCACGTCAGGGCACGAATAGGCATGACGCGGAGGTGACTGGTGCCTGGTGGTGCCCCTGGTCTTCAAAACCAGCGTAGGGCCGAGAAGGTCCTGGGTGGGTTCGATTCCCATTCGCCTCCGCCATTTTTGAATTTGAGATCTCAAATTTCAGATTTCAGAGTGTGGACTGCTATGGAAAAGGGAAGAGCGATCTTCGCGCTGCTGCTGATCGCGGCCGGGGCCGGCCTGCTGGCGTATGGTTTCTTGCATAACTCTATCGCCGTATCCTCCAAACCTGCGGCCGTGCCGGAAGTACCCGCGCTGGACGGCGAGCCGACCCCGCCCACGATGCCGGTCGCGGCCCGGACCGACCTTGTCTCCGAGCCGGCGATGACGCAGGAGGTGGCCCGGGGCGGCGTCACCCGCGACGAGTCCGGCCAGATCAAGAAGACCTATGAAGGAACCGCGGCCCCCAAGGCCTGTCCGACCTGAGTGAAGTAACCTCCGGCCGTGCCGGCCGCCATCATCGCCAGTTTATCACGAATGTTTCTTGCCACCGAGAACACAGAAGGCACAGAGAGTGAAACCAAGAGCAGGTGTGTCGATGGATCAGCAGTATCTCTGTGATCTCTGTGCCCTCTGTGGCTGATTTCTTTCTGAGTTTCGGGTGAGCATGGTCGAGAGAACCAGATTCGCAGGTGTTTTCGCGAGACTGCAACCGTACCGCCTTTGGATTCAATCCGCGTTTCTGTTCGTCTGGTTGGACGTCTTCGCTCTGCGCTATCACGGCGTCTGTGCCCCTGTCTTTCACTGCTACGCCTGCCCGCTCGCGACATTTGCCTGTCCCATCGGCGTTCTGGCCAACTTCAGCGCCCTGCACGTGATCCCTTTCATGACCATTGGCCTGCTCGTCCTGTTCGGCGCATTGGTGGGCAGCCTGTTCTGCGGCTGGGCCTGTCCCTTCGGCTGGCTCCAGGACCTCGCCGCCAGGATTCCCGTCCGCAAGTTCGAGCTGCCCCGCTGGACGGGCCATTTTCGCTTTGTCGTGCTGGGTGTGACTGTGCTGGCGATCCCCTACCTTTTCGGCGAGAACCATCCTCTCTTCATCTGCCGTCTCTGTCCGGCGGGCGGCATCGAAGGGGCCATCCCGAACATGATCCAGCAGGCCTGGACCGGCCAACCGATCGTCTGGCCCAACGCGGTCAAGCTGGGCATCCTCGCGGCCTTCGTGGGAGCGATCCTGTTCTTCAAACGGCCCTGGTGCCGGCTCTTCTGCCCGCTCGGCGTGATCTTCTCCTCGTTCAATCGGGTCTCCGGCTTCTTCCTGCGGGCGGATCGCAGCGCCTGCACCGATTGTCAGCGTTGCCACAAGCTCTGCCAGTACAACATCGAGCCCCAAGACAGTCCCAACGACCTGCGCTGCATCCGCTGCCTCGAATGCACCCGCTGCCCCTGCGGTGCCCTGATGCCCCACACGATCTTCGGCCGTCACAAAGCAGCCCCCGCCCCGAAACCCGAGCTTTCGTAGGAATGGGCCATCGGTACTTTCTGGAACGGCTTGCTCATAGATGTCCCCGGAATTCCCCCAGGCTCCTACCTGGCGGGGCCGGCGGCAAGGGCTTGGCCCGCGCCGGCCGGTTCGACAAGACATTGGCACCGCTCGTTCTCCGCGAAAATTGGGTTTGTTTTTTCGAGCCTGTTCTGCACTACATCGCTCCTAACTCCTTTCTCATCAAGAACTTGTCCCCCTTTCGCATCGGACCAAATTGGGTTTGTTTCGCACGAAAACTCCGGGACCAGGGGCTGCCGGTCAGGTGCCGGGCCGCGGAACCCCGATCCCGGAAAGGGTCCCGAAACGCGACTTGTCGCGTTTGGGAGCCCAGTTGCGCTCCCTGCGCCCACGGGGTGCGTTTCGCAGGAAGGCCGGGGCATTTGCGTGGCGTTCCTGGCGGCTTGGCCAACGCGCGCAGTCGCGTGGGGGAGCCCTGCGCCGCCGGCCGGTGCTTCTTCAGGAGCCGCAGGTGTGAGGTTGGACGTTTCCAGGGCCGCTCTGCCATCGGAAGCTTGACAGTTCCCGCCGGCCACTTTTTCCCACGCTGGCTCCGCCGCCTCGTCCCAGGAATCGTACGGCGGCGTCTCTTCATAAACCGCGGATCCCCGTTCCACGCGCAGCGTGGCGCTCGGACTATCCCGGAGCTTGCCCATGAGACGCTCCAGCAACACCTGCGGCTGGCCCTCGTCCATCGTCCGGGCTTCCAAATTGTGAAACAGATGCTCCTTCCGCAACTCGCCCAGGATCCGGCACAGACTATGCTCCAGCCGCCGCTCATACATCAGCAACCGATCGAGGACCCGGGCCTCCGAGAAGTCCTTCACCACGATCCGCCCGAGGGCCAGCTCTTCGTCCGACCCCTCGTCCGCGGGACCCGCCCCGGGCCCGGCACACAGCGCCTCGAAGGCCTGGACCTGGAGCCGCTGGACCCGTTGCAGCCGCCAGGAAAGAGCGATCACCCGCTCCGCGAGCGTGATTTCCACCTCCTCGACCGGGACCAGGGCCCGCAGCATCGCGTCGCGATGCCGTGCGAACCGGGCCCGATCTTCGCCCTCGACGACGACCTGTTCCCCCAGCAATCCGTGCTTGACCGCATTCTGCGCGACGACGGCTTTCCCCGCCGCCGTACGCGGCCCGCTGGACTTCTGGGCATTCAAACGATTCGCCTGAATCTGTGCTTCGGTCGCCATACGGGACCCCTCCAAAAGCAGGATCTTCGATTCTGGATCGGTGGCTGACACGATCCGATTCGTGACCCTCGATTCTCCATTGTTGACTTGTCATTGTCACGCTGGGGCTATGATACATGCACCATACGCGTGTGTCAACAGAAAACTACAACAAAATGCGCTAAGTTTAATATTTCCTAAACCCTTGTCCCGCCGAGAGTAAGGACAGATCCGGAAAGAAATCTGCACCGCAGAGACCACGGAGAGAGGACGGCAGACGGAGGACAGAGGACGGACCGGCTACCGACTGCTACCTTATTCACCACAGAGACACAGAGGCCACGGAGACAGAAGACAGAGGGCGGACGAGAGACCGACTACCAACTACCGGCTACTGCTTCTAAACCGCGAACCACGCGAACGACGCGAATACTGAGAAGGGCGGAGGCGGCAGGCCGCAGGCCGTAGGGACAGGTGACGGAGAGCGGAGGACGGACCCGTTACCGGTTACGGCTCTCCTTATCACATGTCATTTGTGCTCTTTCTTCCGACACGGATTCACGCGAGAGGAACACGGCTTTCCCGGTAAAGAGTACCCGGCGCCGGCCCGGTGTTCTCAACAATGTCTTTGACACGAAGGGCCTGACCGGGTACCGTCAGCTACTCATGGAGAGACTCAGGCGGCCTTCGAAGATGGCTGTGCTTCTCTCTGATAGATCTACCCGATTTATCGATCCAAGGACAAATGATAGAGCGCGATTTCGATATACCGTTCATCGCGGACCTTGCCCTTCGCGAGAAGCAGATTCAACAGAACTACCGACCGATCATTGCTGTGCACAAATGGTTTGCACGCAGGCCCGGTACGCTCTTTCGTGGCATCCTGTTGTCTGAGTTCTCCAACAAGCCTGTGCGCGAGGTATTCTACAAAGCGAACCGCCTCACGGGCGTGCGGATTGCCGACCCATTTATGGGCGGGGGGACGCCGGTTATTGAGGCAAATCGCGTAGGCTGCGATGTGTTGGGCTTGGATATCAATCCCATGGCCCACTGGATTGTTAAGCAAGAGATCGAGCAGTTGGACCTTCAGGAGTACACTCGTGGCGACACTCGGTGCGAGAGAGCCTCGAGAAACAGATCGGCGGTCTTTACCGTACGCGCTGCACGCTGTGCGGTGCCAAGGACGCGCATGTTAAGTACTTCCTCTGGGTGAAAGTCATCGAGTGCTCACAGTGCCACAAGGATATTGACCTCTTTCCCGGTTATCTCCTTGCCACTGACGCCAGACATCCCAGGAATGTCTTTGTCTGCCACGCATGCCACCAGCTAACCGAAGTCCGAGACCGCGAGAAACCGGGGTTATGCGACCACTGCAAGGCAGACCTGACGGCCGGTCATCGCGCGAGCCGGAACCGGTGCCAGTGCGCACAATGCGGCGCGATGAATTCGTTCCCCAGACCAGACTTGGGTGCACCTCGCCACCGACTCTTTGCGATTGAGTACTTTTGCCCAAGCTGCGCCGCCACCACAGTGGCAGGTTCTTCAAGTGTCCTGATGCGGACGATCAATCCCGAGTTGCTCAGGCCGAGCGGAAGGTGCCGCGAATGCGGTTGAAGTATGTGCCTCAGGATTCCATACCGCCAGGCGACGAGACCGATCGTCTGCATCGCTGGGGATATACGCGCTACGCAGAGATGTTCGACGCGCGGCAGCTCATGGGATTGGAACTCTCCGCCAGACTGATCGCAAAAGTCAAGAATGCAAGCGTGCATGCCGCATTGGCGACAAACCTGTCCGATTTGCTGCGCTACCAAAACATGCTCTGCCGTTATGACACCATGGCACTCAAATCGCTGGACATCTTCTCTGTGCACGGTTTCCCTGTTGGTCTTACGCAGTGTGAATCAAACCTCCTGGGAGTCTTGAACCCGAGAACCAAAGCCTGCATTGGGAGCGGTGGTTGGGCCAACGTGATCGGCAAGTTCACGAAAGCCAAATTGTACTGTGCTAAGCCATTCGAAGTGCGATATCACCAAGGGCACAAGGAGATTGTGCCCATAGACGGGGAGTGGATTGGCTCTGTTCCGAACGGGACTTCCGACACGGTGCGCATTGTGGACTTGCGTTGCTCAGATGCGGGCACCGTTGAAATCCCGCCTTCCAGTTTCGACGCCGTTTTGACCGATCCGCCCTACTTCGGAAATGTGCAGTATGCCGAATTGATGGACTTCTGCTATGTCTGGCTGCGACAGTTGCTGAAGGGAACAACACCAGGTTTCTCCAAGCCGTCTACCCGCGATCCTCAGGAGTTGACGGCAAACGAAGATATGGGCAGGGGCCTTGCACACTTTGCTGACGGTCTCTCGGCTGTATTCCGGAAGATGGCTCGCGGATTGAAATCCGGCGGACCCCTTGTTTTCACATATCATCATAATGATCTCTCCGCTTACTATCCCTTGGCCGTCGCTGTGTTGGATGCCGGTTTGACGTGTTCGGCATCTCTACCTTGCCCGGCGGAGATGAGCGCGTCCATCCACATTAACGGAACAGGTTCGTCGATCATCGACACCGTGTTTGTTTGCAGGGCAACGGGTGCATGCCCAGCGAAGTGGATTGCGAGTGGCCCCAAGCAGCTTGCGAGCGTCGTGAAGCAGGATTTGGCCATGCTGAAGACCGGGGGCGTGCGACCTACGGCGCGGAGACATACGGTGCATCACGTTCGGCCATCTGATACGCCTCGCAATATGGTCTCTCCGAGAAGGATGGGACGCAGACGAAGAAACAATGAATCGCGTCTCAAGAATCGGAGCTTGGATTTCCGCCTTTGGCGATTTTCAGACAGTCGAGGCTCACTTAGGCCAGGACATAGCAGTGCATCTCGACGCACCATTATTCGAGAGACATGTCCCCAGAGAGAAGGGCGCGATCCAGCATGCCGACCTATCCTTTTGAAGTGTCCTACGAGGAGATCGTCAAGAACGTGGATCAGTACGTTGAGGCGGTCTTTTCTTGCCTGGAATCAGAATTCCTGACTATGCCGAAAGGCGAGGGCTTCATTGCATACCCCACTTTCGAGCGGGGTTACGAAGCTCTCAAAGCATCCACCCAAAGCTTCTCACATGTTGAAGCAGGCTCAGTATTGGCTACGGTCGTCAAGGAGCCGATCTCGCTGGTAGTTCTGCGCACCGATCCTTGGTTTCACTCCGCCAGAGTGGGGATATCTTGCTTCGCAACGCGCGTGTATTGAAATACCCCAGGGCTTCACCCGGACCCTCGACCGTCGAGTCCGGATGGCTCCGCAGAAGCCATTGCACGTGAAAGACCTCACGGGCAAGCGATTGGAGGCACTGGTTGTCACTGCTTGCGACCTGTTGAAGCAGGGTGCTCCCGAGGTGGCAGATCACCAGATTCATCGGTTGGACAAAGCTGATACGAGAACCGGTACTCGGAGCCTGGAGAATGCTGCGAAGCTGGGTGTTCCGTATGCGATGCTGCTGTATGAACGATTTCTCGGGAGGCCCTTCGCGGGCCACCGAGATTCCGTCAGCGAATTAGTCGGCGATACTCTCGAATCGGCAATTGAGGATGTACTTTCACGCGCTGGCATCAGCTACCGGAAGACGAAACGTGCCGAACGAATCGAGGGCTTCGATCAAACGCCGGATTTCATCATTCCGAGCGAGTTCAATCCTTGCGTAGTCATAGAAGCAAAGATAACCGAGGACGACGGGACAGCACGTGACAAAGTCACACGCATTCTGCGTCTTTGCTCGCTGAGTCTCGAGGCGGGGACTACAGGCAGTCCAAAATACGAAGTGGTTGCCTGCATTGGAGGTCGCGGCTTTGGGGTCCGTTGCGAGGACATGAGGAGACTCATAATGCACACGAGAGGAAAAGTGTTCACCGTGAGGACCCTGGACCGTCTCGTGGATAACACGCGTATTCGCGAGTTCCGCACGAAACCTGTGTAAATCACCCCGAAGGCGTGCGGCCAACGGGGTCAAGCGTATAGGGGGCCAGCGGGGAGACCGGGGGACACCATACTGAATTTGGGGGGCGTAAAAAGGAGGAAAGGAATATCCAAAGGCTGACCCCTTTGTCCTCCTTGCTTCGCACAGCACGATAGTTCCCTCACACTTCCACGCCCCACCCGCAAACATGCGCACCAGGGCGGTTCAGGGGCGTGGACGCTCCGCACGTACGCGCCGCCGGTCCAGCATCTGAACAACGTGGCGTGCCCTTGCGACGTTCTCCGGAGGCGGTTCATGGGCCGGACCCTTTGGAAGACGGCCCATAGGCGGATTGGGTTCCCAAACGCGATGCATCGCGTTTGGGGTCCCTCCTACGGAAGGAGTCCCGATTGAGGGCTTCGCCTTCTTGATTCCGGCCCCATCCGCTTGTGCCCGGGTTCTTCTGGTTCCGGGCACGTGTGATCTTACTTACAGATGGACCGACGCGTCCGACTCCGCGGCTCCCGGTACGTGGAAAGGTCCCACCATTCCCGCACCCTGAACCGCCTCTTCTCTTGGTCGTCTGGGAGGGGAGGGGTCACAGTTCTACTCCCTCTTGTTCGATGGTCTTCTTGAGGTCCACGCTGCACTGCTCGGCGTCAACGAGGTCCACGGGAACGCCCGCGCGAAGCGCCCGCCGGTCTCGAAGGGGGCGTGGTGGAATCCAGGTAGAGACGTGGATTCCGCGTCTTCACAAAAGTTTTTCTGCATCGCCGGTGGCCGGCAGCGTCTATAAGAGCGAGATAGCCCCGACCCGGCCAGTCGGCGGAACGACGGGACGGGGTCTGACCCACGGACCCTTTTCGAGGAGACGGCCATGCGAGCGACCATTGGGATGTGTGTTGGGATTGTCCTGGGAATCTGGACGGCGTCCAGTGCGGCGATGACCATCACAGGCCAAGTTGTGGACAGCAAGGCCCGGCCGGTCCCGGGGGCGGAAGTGGTCGTGTGCGAGCAATATCGAATTCGCGGCTTCGAGCAGGACGCCAAAATCGTCAGCCCGGTGGTCAAGACCGATGCCCAAGGCCGGTTTGCTCTCGAGGCGGACGTGACGACGCAGCGGGAGGCCGTAGTCGTGGCTCGAAAGCCCGGATTGGCCTATGCTTGGGAGTGGGTGAACAGCGAGCTCTGCACGCTGAGCCAGAAGCATATCCTGCTGGTCCTGGAGCCGGCGTGCACCATGACAGGGCAAGTCGTCGATCTGGAGGGCAGACCGGTAGTGGGGGCCGAAGTCCAGGCGATCCTTGTGCATGGCCCAGGCAATGGCTCACCGCCACGACCGATGCACGGGCCGGTTCCGGTTTGAGCAATTTACCGCCGATGGGAGCGCCAGCTTGTGGGTGCAGGCCCCGGGCGGCGAAAGTCGCTCCGTTTTTCCCTCGCCGGAATGGAAATCCTACCGATACGAAGTGTGGTGCCCGGATATTCGCCTGATGCTGCCCTGGGAAGGCACGGTCCGCGGCCGGGTGGTCGATGCTCAGGGCCGGCCGGTGGGTGGCGTGGATTTGATGGTTCGCTCCGCCCAGGGCGAGGAGATCACGAGCCGTAACCCGGTGCTCTCTCCGTCGCTGCGGGCAGCGTCTGCCCCCGGCGACAAGGGCGCAGGTGGCACGAGCCAATATGTTCGCCGCAGAACCACCTCGGATCGAACGGGGGCGTTTGCCTTTGCCGGCCTTCCGGAGGGTCCGCATCGGATCAACGTCTTGCCTCCCGAGCAGGGAGTTGCCCTGTGGACCGCTCTGGAAAGCAAGGTCTCGGTCAAGGTGGGCCAAACCGTGGAGACCACGGTTCGCGTGGACAAGGGCGGTGTCCTGGAGGTGACGGCCCTGGATGCCGCACCCGGCGCCCTGTGGCCGACGCCCAATCAGAGCGCCGGCGGACAGTTGTGGAACCACGGCCAATTTGCGACCAGCGACGCGTCGGGCGTGGCACGCATCCGCGTCCCGCCGGATACTTACAGGCTCGCTGTCGTGGCTGGACCATTGTCCCAATGGCAGGGCACGGTGCAGGTGACCGATGGGCGTACGGTTCGATGTGAAGCCCCGTTGACGATCTTCCCGCGGGTATCCGGCCGCGTGCTCGACCCGCAGGGCCGGGCGGCCGCCAACGTGGTGGTGACCGTTCACCCCTTCGGCGACCACCTGCCGACGGATGCCCGGGAAGGTTCGAGTTGGGCTACGACCCGCGTTTTGGCACCAGAGCAGAAACTCGTGGTCGCCCGCGACCCGGAGAGTGGACGGGTCGCCACGGCGATGGTGGAGGGTTCGCTGCGGCCGGTGGACCTCACGCTGGGACCCGCCTGGACCTTGACCGGTCGCATCAGCGATCCCAACGGGGCCGCAATCCCGGCGGCGCGGGTGTCTCTCACGCTTGAGATCGACTACTGCCTGAGCAACACGGGCGTGGACGTCTTGAGCGATCCGCAGGGCCGGTTCGAGATGAAGGCGATTCCCAGGCTTCCCAGGTATCCGCACAGGTGTCTGCAGTACGAACTCACCGTCAACGCGGCGGGCTACGGCCCGATCAGGTTCTTGAAGATCTTTCCCTACGGTCCGGCGGGGGCGTCGGTAGACCTCGGCACGATTCGGCTGCCGCCGGCCACGGTGTCCGCGTCCGGGGTGGTCGTGGACGCCCAAGGAAGGCCGGCGGCACGGGTCCCGGTCTTCGTGGGCGATGAGCGCACTCTCGATCAGCCTTCCAAGGACACGATGACAAACGAGAGGGGGGAATTCACTTTTACCCGCCTGTGCCCGGGGCCCGTCAGGTTCCAGGCGAATGCCGGAAACAGCCCTGGCGGTGCCACGTTTCTGCGAACCCGCTTGCCGGCCCGGGACGTGAAGATCGTTCTGGGCAAGGGTCTTCCTCAAGATGCCGAACCCTCGATTCCACCTCTGGTCCCGACTCAACCGATTGACCTTGGCTCCTATCTGCCACATTCCCTGACCGAGGGCAGACCGGTCCTCCTGTGCTTCATCGATATCCGCCAGCCGTCGTCCCAGCAATGCGTGGCGGAGTTGACCAGGAAGGCTGATGCCCTGGTGGCCAAGGGCATTATCACGGTCGTGCTGCAAGCCTCCTCAGGGGGCACCCGTGAGCTCCACGCCCAACTTGACGCCCACTGCACCGCCTTTCCCCTCGCGCATGTCCGCCGGCGGAGATTTCGTCGCCCAGAAGGCCGCCTGGGGCATCAAATCTGTGCCCTGGCTAATCCTGATGGACAAGAAGCACACTGGTCGTCGCTACAGGCTTCAGTCTCGATGAGTTGGACAAGAGAATGGCAGAGGCATCCGCCCGGTAGGTCATCTGCAGACGGCGCCGCAAGCCTGTGGTTGCAGAGGTGCGCCGCCAGACGGTATATTTGTCCCTGATGTTCGTA
>CAVOUO010000006.1:0-263615 GCA_963699595.1 uncultured Planctomycetota bacterium | reverse complement strand
GGGATGATGTCGCGCCGCGTCCACGTCAGGGGCGCACTCCAAAAGTAGAGATAACGACCGTCGGGCGACCACGCCGGATACGTCTCCAGCCGATCCTTCTTACTGAGGGCGGGCGTCGTCTTGACCTGCCGCGAGCCCACATCGTAACAGGCCAAGTAGGAATCCAGATCGATCACGTCGCGAATCTCCGCGCCCGCCGCGTGCTGGAACATGGCGATCTTGGCGCCAGTGTACACGAGGATCCTGCCCGAGGGGTGCCACGCGCTGTACCCGAATGTGGCGTCCACCTTCTCCACCGCGCCGTCGTGGACGATCATCGCGGCGTTCCTGTACCCTTTGCTGCGCATGCTGACCAGCATCGTCTCCGTGCGATTGTTGCAGAACGTATGGCAGTTGACGCAGCCGCCGCCAAAATACTCGCCGGTCAAAATGAGGGACTCCCCGAACCCGTGCAGGTCGCGCTGGTAGATGCCCATGTCGCGCCAGGCGGAATGGACCGGATGAATCCTCCGATACGCCAGATAGCCGTCAATGTCCTCGGGCGCGACGGTGCAGCCAAACGTATCGAAGCGTTGCCACACCCCGCCGCCGTCAGGCCGTAGCGAGACCTCGAATTCGAGGCGTCCCCGATTGGCGTCGAGCAGCTCATGCCACGGCGTCTCGGGGATGGCGATCCTGCCGGACCGGCTCGCCACCTCGATGGGCCGGCCGTGCTGCGACCGGATGCGCACGAAGTAGCGTGACCCACTCTCACGGACCAGGAAGTTCACGGGAGCGATATTCGGGGGGATGACGGCCCCGGAGAAATCGGGGTGGATTTGCGGCATGCGGCCCGCTGCCTGCGCCTCCCTCCGGCGTCCCCGCCGGACCGGAAGCACCAAGACCCAGAAGGCAGACCAGCGTGACGGCCAGTGCCGCAACCAACGCCACGATCAGATGTCGTTTGTAGGTACTCATTTCTGTGCCGATGAAGCCGCATAGAAGAAGTAGAAGAAGTAACTGCCGGCGAAGTTGCCGGCCAATTCGGGGAAGGCCGCCTCCTTGTTCCGGCCGTAGCGGTTGACGATATCGCTGAAGTGCTTGATCCGCTGCTTGGCCTCGGGACTGATCGAAAAGTCGCCCAGAGGAACCGGGTACTTCGTGGCATAGATCAAGGTCGCCTCCTGGTACAGTGGCGGCAGGGCCGTGTAGCCAAACTCCGGCAAGCCGCCGAGGTTCTTCACAAACTTGTCCAACCGCTTCTCCATCATGTACCAGGCCATCAGGTACTCGAAGGCCATCCGGTTCTGACTGCCCTGCTCCACCAGAGCCAGGAGCATCGGCTCCGGCGCATAGAAGAACACGGTGGAGTCTTTCCGGAGAGCCTGGGCCCGCAGTTGCTGCAGATAGGGATCGGCGGCGAGGGTCGGGTCGGCGGCGAGGCGCTTCAGATAGTCCCGGGCCCAGCCGCTGAAAAACAGAGTCTGGCGCAATTTCTCAAGATAGATCCGGCCGGCCGCCACCTTGCCCTTGGCCAAATTGACGAGCGCCAGCCGCTGGAGGATCATGGGGTGCTCGCCGAACATCTCCATGCATTCCGTGAAGTTCTTCTCGGCCAGATTGAGCAGGCCCAGATCGATCAGCGTGTCCAGCTTGTGCCAGTAGAACAGAGCATGGTCCGCGCCGGTGAAGATCAGGCCATCCGGATGCTGCATGTGGGCGAACATGTCCTGGTTCAAACGGCCCGTGTGGTACAAAGCGCGGTTGACCGCGTTCATCACCGCGTAGTTGTCCATACAGCCGCGCGACACCCGAAGGACCTGGGGCCACTGGCGTGACAGGCATAGTAGTGGACCGCCAGTAACGCCTTTTGGGAGCCGTCCAGCGAGACGACCGCCACCGCCGCACCGGCGCCAGCAGCAGCGCTGACTCCAGCGTCCAGCGGCGGCCCGGAGCGCGGAGCCAGATAGATGCGGCTTCGCCCCGCCAGAGCCTGCCTTGTTCTTCCCAGGCTGGGCCTGCGCATCGATCTTGCGCGAGGTCCACCCCGCCACGAGGGCCCGCCCCAATCCCCAGGCCAGGGCCACGGCCATCGGGAAGAGACAGAGCACATACACCGCTCCGAGCATTCTCCGCCGTGCGACCCAGTCGCACAACTGCCAGGATAGCGGCAGCATATCTGTATAGGCATTCACGAGGCTGACGTGGAAGACGAGAACGCCGACCGCGTACGGAAGAACCGCGGCCCCCAGCAGATAAACCAAGCCAACGCCATATCGGCGCAGGTAGAGCAGCTCATAGATCGCACACAGCAAAGCGAACGGCAGGAAAGCCGCCCCACCGACTACGTAGGAAACCACCGATAGAACGAGGCAGACGACTACATCGTAGCATGGGCGTCCCGCCCATGAATTCGGCCTCACGGGCAAAGCCTGCCCTGAGCCGGTCAAAGGGATGCCCGTGCCCCGTGAGACGACGCTGACGTAGAGACACGCAAACAGTAGTGAAGCCAGAGCTCCGGTGATAGTCGGGAAATGGTAGCTGTACCGGGCGTATGGGACGAGCACTACGAGAGCCGGGACGAAGCGCAGCAGCCGCCAGCCGGGCACGGCGAGGGCCCGGAGAAACCAGCCGGTGCAGGCCCAGATCGCCCACGCCTGTCCCGTGATGACGAGAGCCCCGGCCCAGGAATAATAGAAGAACTGGGGCAATGGCGCAGAGATATCGCGCACAGGACCGCCCGGATAGGACAGGCATTCGCGCAGGAACGGCCAGCCCTTGTAGAAGACCGGGAAATTCGTGATCGTCGCGCAACTATAGATCAGGCAAGGCTCGACCACCAGCCACAGATACAGGTAGAGCAGGCTGAAGAAGACGATGCTCCTGATCGCATTGGCCGCGCAAGACTTGGGCCAGTTACCAACCATCAGTTACCCATCACAGGTTCCAAGTTATCCGTTTCCAACACACCACCACCCTACCCCCAGGAGTATGGTACCATATTCCTGTCCACGCGGGAATTGGCTTTGTTCCGCACAAACGCTCACCACGGAGACGCGGAGGACACGAAAATGAAGGCGGGATCATCTCCGCACATGAATCTAAAATCATCTCTGTGGTCTCTGTGCCTCTGTGGTGACCCTTTTGAAGCATGGCAGGTTGGCCTTGTTCCGAGGACCGATCCGAAGGGATAGGGGCATTCAACGGATCGCGGGGCCCGAGGCAGGCTACCGCGGCGCCGCCTGCTCCAGACGGCGGTAGTAGTCCAGGGTCTTCTGGAGACGGGCCGCCAGGGCATCGTCATGCTCGGTTTGCGCCAGGGCCAGGGCCCGTTCCTCATGGCCGATCGCGTCGCGGAATTGGCGTTTCTGCACGAGGTTCTGAGCCAGGACGTGGTGCAGCCACGGCGAATCGTCCACTTTCGGGTCGAGTTTCATGGCCTTGGTGTAGTACTCCAGGGCCGGCTCCATGTCCCCCAGGCCCGCCGATGCCTGGGCCAGCCAGTAGTGCGCCTGCGGGTTCGCCGGGTCCAGCTCCAGGACCTTCGTCAGATGCGCCTTCGCCTCCGGCAACCGGTAAGCCAACAACAAGGCTTCCCCAAAGTCCAGATGCAACCGGCTGGACGAATACTGACGGTCCAGTCCCCCGCCCGGCATCTGGGTCAGCGCCTCCGCCACGTGTCCGGCGGCCTCGTCGATCTTGCGCTGATGGATCAGGATCATCCCCAGATCGTAATGCGCTCGCGCGTTGTGAGGCTCCAAGGCGAGGGCCTTGAGCAGATGGGGCATGCCTTCCTGCAGCCTGTCCCTTGACGCGACCGAGCAGGAAACCCAGCTTCTGGTGCGCTTCGACGTTGTTGGGGTTCAACTGCACCGCCTTGGTGTACTCCCGTATGGCATTGTCCGCATCCTCGTTGCGATAGAACTCATTGCCGGCGCGGACGAACGAGTAGTCGTTGAGGAACTGCTCGTCGATCTTCGCGATGGCGTCGGGCCGGGCATTGACGAACTCGGGGATATTGGCGGCCCAGTTGACGCTGGTCAGGTGGTCGAGCAGGACGGGCGGGCTGCTTTCGCCATTCTCGTCGATGTGGGTCAGGCAAAGCTGCGTATAGTCCGACCAGGCCTTGGACGAGAAGACCAGCCATTTGCCGTTCGGCGACCAGCTATGCCAGGAGTTCATCCGGCCGGTGTTGCCGCCGAGCCGGCGGGCCTCGCCACCCTCAGACGGAAGGATGTACAGCTCGCTGTCGCGCTGGAGAAGCATGTAGCTCTTGGCCTTGCAGAAGACGATCCAGCGGCCATCGGGCGAATACCGCGCGAAGTAGTTGCTCATGCCGTTGTTCGACGCGCCCGGGATCGGCTCCGCCACGCCGCCCTTGCCGTCGTTGAACGGGATGCGGCACAGGTCGAACAGGAACGGCTTGCCGTCCTCGACGAACTCCTTGCACTCCTCCCGCGTCAGCAGGACCTTGCCCTGTCCCTTGGTGTTCTGGAGATCGTAGGCCTTGGCGCGGGCGAAAACGATGTACTTGCCGTCCGGACTCCAGCTTGGATTGCTCTGCACGTAGGCGGGATCGTCCGCGCCGGGCAAGGCGCGGAAGACCTTTGTCTGCCGGTCGTAGACGCACAGAATCCCCTTGATCGGGAAGAACAGTTGCGAGAACGCCAACTCCGGCATGGGCACGAAAACGGATTTGTCTTTGACCGTGCTGACCACGTACCGGCCGTCCGGCGACACCTGGGAGAGCAGCCCGAACGTCTGCTCCCCATCCTCCCTTCTTATAGTCATCCCACGTGATGATGTCGCTCGTGGCCAGGACCATCTGGCTCTTGACAGGCGTGATGACGTACGACCCTTTGCTATTGGCATAATCGACGTCCATCGCCAGAGTCCGCCCATCCGGCGTGAACGAGTGACAATTCCCGCAGACGGGCAAGCCCGTCAGAACCACCGGCGGCGGCTGGGGGGATGAGATCGACCCGAACCGCCAGCGGATCTTCGAGGGGTCCGTCACGGCATCGATAAAGGGCAGATTCACCTCCCGGTAGAACAGCGGCGCCCCCACCTCATCGTCCGAGGTCCGCACGGCGACGGCGCCCGCGGAGACGACCTTCGCGCGCAGCCCGGACCTGCACGCCGAGGACCAGGACGCGTGCCTCGATCTCGCGCGAGCCCTTCTTGATCCGCTCCCACTCCTGCTCCGTCGGCGTCCACTGCCGCTCGCGGCTCAGACAATCGATCGGCACCTGCCCGTCGGCCACCTCCACCCGCACGAGCCACAGGGAGGCCGCCGCATTCTCATCCTCCCACCGGACCGTCGGCGGCACGATCTCGGGCGGAAACAGGGTCCCATCCTGGGGATACACGATCTTGACGAGGGTGCAATTCGGCTGCTTCGCGTAGGCCGCCAGCACCTCGTCCACCCTCACCGACCGGCAACAGGTCCAGAGGACGGCCCCGACGCCAAGGACGACAACACCCCCACCACCGGGTATGGAACCGTCTTGCGCATTCCCACATTATACCACGGGCGCGATAAGCAGGGTGTCCCGAAGTACGGAAACGGTTGACGATTGCACGTTGCCGGGGTATCATGAAGGACCGATGAGTTGCGGATTGGGCACAAGGAGGACGAAAAGAAGTGAAAAGCGGCGGACAAAGAACGGCCGGCAGGGAAACGCCGAGCGCGAAGGCCAGCGGCTTCACGCTGATTGAGTTGCTGGTCGTGATTGCGATCGTTGCGCTGCTGATGGCGGCCCTGCTGCCGGCGCTGCAAGGGCGCGAAAGCGGGCGCGCGGGGTGGTCTGCCGGACCCACCTCAAGCAGTGGGGAACGACCCTGGCCCTGTACCTGGAGGATCACCAGGGCCATTTCGCGCGTTCTGTGGACATCCTTCCCGGCCTGTCGCTCCTGAGGGGTCTGCACATCAATTCGCAAGACCGATCCGAATGCGCCGAAACGGTATCACGCGGTCGAGACACGCGACATCAGTTGCTGTCCGATGGCCACAAAGACCACGGGCCAGGTCAGCGGCGGGGCCGCGAGCGGTGGCGGGACCTACCTGGAGATGAGCGCGGGGGGACCTTCCTGGCGTGGGAGATCCTGAACGCCCGCTCCGGCGTTTCGCGGAAGTTACGGCTTGAACCGCAATCTCTTCGGTCCAAGCCTGTTCGCCGGTCTTCGTCTTCTTCGGGACCGTTGCCGGAAGGAAATCAACGTGTACACGCTCAAGCGACGCGCCAACATCCCGGTCCTTCTCGATGCGGTCGGTCCCACGTCTGGATGGTGACGGAGGATGAGCCGCCCCCCAGAAGTGAGCCCTCGTCGGCTCCTACCGTTAGCCTCCTGGGCGGGCCTCTACCACACGAACCTGTGCATCAATCGCCACGACGGGACCATGAACGCCTTGTTCCTGGATTGGTCGGTCCGCCCGTCGGGCTCAAGGAGCTATGGACGTTGAAGTGGCATGGCAACTTCAATACCGCCGGACCCTGGACCAAGGCCGGCGGCGTCAAGCCGGAACATTGGCCCCCCTGGATGCGGAAGTTCAAAGACTATTGATTGTGTGAGACCGCCAACGGCACAGAGGACCTCTGGAGCATGACCGGCAACCCGCCGGTCTACCCGAAGTTGGCCTGGGAGGAGGGCCCGTGAGAGACAGACAAGGTTGAGAGCCTCTAACAGGATGAATGCCCGATCCCCCCTGTGTCACCCCCGCGCAGGCGGGGGTCCAGAATTCTGAATTCTGGGGACGCCATACTCAATTCGAGACCGAGATAGGTGTCGCGTCGGGGACCGCCCTTACGGGCGGTCCCCGCACCGATCCGGGGAGAACCGGGACGGTGTCAGGTACCTTTTCCGATTCCCTTTTTGGCTTTTCCAAGTTCGGTCTCGATGTCGCGTGGGGCGGGCAGGGCGTCCTGGAGGTTGGCGGGCAGCTTCTCGACCAGCCGGGTGACGTAGCGGGCGACGCCGACGGGCTTGGCCACGTCCCGCAGGGCGTACTCGGCGACGATCTTGTTGCGGGTCTTGCACAGGATCAGGCCGATGGAGGGCTTGTCGTCCGGGTGGCGCAGCAGGTCGTCCACGGCCGAGAGGTAGAAGTTCATCTTGCCGGCGTACTCCGGCTTGAAGGGCTTGGCCTTGAGGTCGATCACGACGAAGCAGCGCAGCCGCAGGTGGTAGAACAGCAGGTCGAGGTAGAAGTCCTCGCCGCCGACTTCCAGGTGCACCTGCTGGCCGACGAAGGCGAAGCCCGCGCCCAATTCCAGGAGGAATTGGCGGATGTGGTCGAGCAGAGCCGCTCCAAGTCGCGTTCGGCGGCATCGGGCGCGAGGGTGAGGAAGTCAAGACTGTAGGGGTCCTTGATCACCTCCGCGGCCAAGTCCGACTGCGCGGGCGGCATGCTTGCGTCTGTTTGTCTCGCAGGCTGCGAGACAATTCTGCGTCTCATTTGTCGCGAGGCTTCCGCAACATTGCGGAGGTTAGTGGAAAGGCAAGGTAAAAAGCACGCATTCGGTAGATGTTGCCACGCGAGAAGCCGGCCAAGCCGGGATACTCCCGCTGGCTTTGGCAATTCGGGGGACACCATACTCAATTCGAGTCCCCGCAATTCACGGCGTCGCGAGGGCATCGATCAACCGGACGGGGTCGAGAATGGGACCCAGGGAGGTGGTCTTGTCGCGCGTCTTTTACCTCGATGGTGCGGCCGGTCTTCAGGGCCAGGTTCCAGAACCGCTCCGGCGTGATCTTAGGATCCACCTGCGCCGCCAGGGCGAACGTGCCGGCGATATACGGAATGGCCCAACTCCAGCCGCCTTCGGCGTAGAAGGCATACTCGTTCTTGCCGGTGGGACTGGCCGTCAGCGCGCGCATCCATGGGGACCAGCAGGTGATCGTGCTGCGCATACATGAACGTCCCCCCACCGCGCCGGCCGGTACGAGGCGAAGTCGTCCGGAGAAGACACCGAGATCGCGCCCCAACCCGTGGAACTTGAAGCCGTGGGTCATCTCCACGGACGAGGAGATGACCAGCAGCCCCGCGTCCTTGGCCGCTTGCGCCGCCTGGGTGACCTCCAGAAAGCCTCCCTGGCCGAGTTCCCACCCATACGAGATGGAGATGACCCGGATCTTCCGGTCGGCGGGAAGCTGCTCGTTGATCTGGAGGATGCGCCGGATGGCCTCGGCATCATACTTGAACGTCACGGCAGGCTTACCATCCTTGGCCGCCCTCCCGATCCCACGCCCAGCGGCCCAGGTAGTACAGGTCGGCCTCCGGTGCGACCCCGACGGTCTTGCCCACGGCGATGGACGCCACCGCGGGCCCGTGCAGGTGGGCCTGCTCTTCGGAAGCCACATTATCTTCCTCATAGAGGCGCAGACGTTCGGCATATTCCTGGTGATCGACCAGCAACGGATTGTCGATGATCGCGATCCCTACGCCTCGGCCCGTGATCCCCCTGGCGTGCAGGGAGCGAACCCCGAGTCCGGGGTTCTTGCCCATTTCCATGATTCGCTGCCGGTCGAAGCCCTGGGGCAGGCGATCCGGCGCCGGCCAGACCGTGCGATCGTCGAAGTTGGCATGCACGAGAGCGACGCCGGAGTCGCGCAGATCGAGTCCGGACAGGTTATAGCTGCGCAGGTCCACCTGGAACGCGTTGCTGTTCTTGGGATCATATTTCGGCACCGCTTCGAGGGCCCCGCGACCGGGATCCCACGGGGCGGGCCGTCGGTCGATCTTCGGAAACGTCACCGGCCCGGCCGGCTGCTCGCTCAGCTTGGCCAGCTTGCCACCCGCGTCCAACTCGCCCCGCGGCTGGGGCCGGCCGGCCATCACGCAGAGGGCGGCCACCTTATTATCGAGGAAGAACAACCGGATGTGGTGGTCCGCCCGGCTGTAATAGCAGTAGCCTTTCTTGCCGTCCACGTCCTGGTAGAGCACCCCGTCCTTCCCACCGATCTGGGCCCCTTCCACTGTGCTCGCCGGCGGGCCGAGAACGGCCAGAGCTTCTTCCAGGGACGACCCTACGCGCAGCTTGCCTTGATACGCGTATCCGGCCCCCGGTCCCCCGAACCGCAGCTCGCCCACCCGGCCCCCGTTCATCAGCACACCGAAGTCGTTCGGATACGTGACGACGTAAATTCCAGGCAGGTTGTCCCGGGTGAAGGTCTTGCCCTCCCAGGCATAGCTCTGGGGCGCGCCGAAGATCCGGATGACATCGTCGAGAGTGGCCGTGGCCAGGTCGAGCCGCCCCACCTGCTCGTTGATGTCGGCCTCGGTTGTGCGGACCGGCAAGAGCCCCCCGATCAGTAAGACCGCCATGAGGGTGAACCTCGTCCCACGTTCTGCTGCCGTCGTTTTGATTCGGGTGTTCATCGTTCACACCTCCCAAGGCGAACCCTTTCTCCCGTCCCTTGCGCCCTGCGCGAGAAGCGCAATCTGACATTTCCCACAGACCATCGCCCGGCAAACGCGCCGGTCTCCTGACGTGCCAATGTAGCATCCTTCCCCCGGAAAATTCAAGGCCGAGGTAAGCAAGATGTCCTGGAATTACTCCCGGGCATTCTTCGCTCTTTCGGTACAGATGTCGCGAAGGCCCTCTTATCCTGCTGGCACAGCAACTGGATGAGTCGGCGGCCCGAGAGCGCGGCAATGATGGCGCCCGTGAACGGTGCGGTCCACTGCCCTACCATGTACAGACCTGAGAGACCGAACAGCGTCCGGAGCAACTTGCCCTTGCTCATGTTGTCCGAACCGCTCCGAATGGTGAGACAAATTCGTGACGCCGGCCCGGGCTGCGGCCTCTTATTGTGGGCAGCCCTTGGGAGAAGGGTTCCCAGAAACCGTTGTGCTGTGCTCGCAACACGGTACAATCTGGGCCGTGCGCCGATCTGGGAATCCAGGTGGCAGGAGATGCACGTGGTTGCGAATGGATGAGGCGGACAAATGAGAACTGGATGGCTGGCGAAGACGGGCCCGATGGCGTGGGCGTGTCGACTCAGTGCCCTCGTAGTGGTCCTGACATTGCTGGCGGGCTGTGCGCAGGAGAAGGCGTACCAGCGCGGGGAGAGACTGTCGCGGGAGGGGCAGTACGAGCAGGCGGTCGAGGAACTGGAAACGGCGATCCGGCTGGCCGAAGAACACCACAACCGCGAGGCCGCCGAGAAATATCGCGACAAGCTGGCCGAGGTCAAGGTGCAGGCGGGCCAGTTCCTCTATCGCGAGGCCCAGGACCGGCTGGCACAAGCGGACCTCGGTGGGGCCCAGGGATCCATCGAGCGGTGCGTGAAGTTCTGTCCGCAGGAGCCGACGTATGAGGCGCTGCGACAGCGCGTACTCCAGGCGATCGCCGAGGCCGAGCGGGTCCGGGCGGACGCCCTGGCCCTGGCCGAGCAGAGGCAGTGGCAGGCCGCCGGACAACGGATGGACGAGGCCCTGGCCCTGTACCGCACCATGCCCGGCGGCCAGGCCGATCGCCAGCGGATTCGGGATCGTGCCTATCGGTACTACGTGGATCGCGGCGACGAGCGGCTGCGCGCGGGTGATCTCGCCACGGCACAAGCAGAGGCAACCACCGCATTGACGTACCAGGCGTTCGGACGCGAGGCGATGGCTATTATCGAGACGGTGAAGAACCGACGCGAGGCCGGGGAGTTGATCGCGCGGGGGCAAACGCTGCTGGGGCAGGGCCAGCCCGAAGAGGCACTGCGCATGCTCGAACAGGCGGCTCGACTCCATCCCTCGCATCCGGATCTGGCGGACCTGCTGGGACGAGCGAAACGGGCCGTCTGCGACCGCCGGCTGGAGCAAGGTCGCACCGCCCTGGCGGCGCGCGATTATGCAGCCGCCCTGCGTCTGTTCCAGAGCAGCCGGGATTTGCTGGAAGGATACGGGGGCGTCGATGCTTTGCTGGCGGAGGTGCGTTCCCGTCTCGCCGAACGTCATCTGGAGCTGTCCCGGCAGTATCAGCAGGAGGGTGCCGCGGGCATCGCTACCTTCCACGCCGGGGCGGCGCTGAGCTATCTCCCGGGCAATGCGGCCGCGCAGAGTCAGCTCGGACAGTGCGCCGGGCAAGTCCGACAGGATGTCATGTACACGGTCGCCTTCACCGGCTTTGAGTCGGCCCCGGCACAGCAGTCACTGGCCGCCCTGCTGGCCTCCGCGGCGCTGGAACACCTCACTCGGACACACCCCCAGAACGTGATGATCGTGGAGCGGGCCGATCTGCCGCCGCATCCCCGACCAGGAGATTCCCGATACCATCGAACGGGCCGATCCGCCCTTGCGCGCGGCAACCGGCAAGCAGCAGGACGTCGATGCCGTCATCGTCGGACAGGTACTCGAAGGCAAAGTGACCTCCGAGAGCAAGCGGACGGGACACGGAGAATCGGTTTACCAGGATGGATATCGGCGGCAGCCCAATCCGGATCGTGTGCCCGCCGCCAGCGCGCTCGATGCCGCCGTGCAGGAGTTGGAGCGTTGCCGCCACCAGTTGGCCGAGGCCGAGGCAAGGCTGGAGTGTTTCCAGCGCATCGATCCGCGCAATCCCGAGGAGGTGGCCAGGAGGCGCAAAGCCCAGGCGCAGGTCGACGAGGCCAAACGGCACTTGGTGCACGCCGCCGAAGACGTGGGGGCCGCGAAGGTCCGGCTGGCGTCGATCCCGCCGGAGGTGCTCGTGCCCAACATGGTCAAGCACCAGTATCCGATCGAGACGTTCACCTGGACCGCCAAAGTCGTTTGCATGATCAAGATGGTCGACACGGCCACGGGCGAGGTGCTCTGCGCCGAGCGTGTGGAAGGCCAGGAGAGCCGGTCGGACCGCACGGTGGCGGCGGACCCCTCGCGCAACGTGCCGGAAGATCCGCTGGTGTTGCCGAGCGCCTCCACGCTGCTCGAAGCCGCCGCCAACTCCGCCCTCGTGAAGATCCGGCAGACCCTGAGCCAGGCGTGCGCCAGACACGGGCAGCGTTTCCTGTTGACCATGCAGCGGGCCGAGGCCTCCGGCGATACCGTTCGGGCCCTGGACAATGGCATCAAATACCTGTTCGCCTATCCGACGGGTGACACCCAGGCCAACGCCATCGTCGATTCCCTCCGCCGGTATCTCGCGAATGAGGACGGCCTCCTCGACGTACGGGCCATACTCCGGACCCACTGTCACGTTCTGCCCTAAGCGAGGCGGGGCCGCGCACGCCCGGAGAATCCGACGCGGCCGCGGGCTACCGGACCTTTCAATGGGCTCGGCAGGAGTTGATCTGGCGGCGCGGCATTCGGGCTTGAAATCCCATGGGGGCTGCACTATCCTCACACTCGCCAGGCCACGCGATGCGTCGGCCTCGCGGAAGGAGAAAAGCCGGCTTGGCAGGATCATGGTAACATCTCCGATTCGTGCAGGAGGATGGAATGGGTACATGTGGATCGACGAGGGCAGGAGCATTGCCAACTGACGCGGCGTTACTTCCTGCAATTGGGCAGTGCGGCGGTCGCCGCCTGGAGCGTTTCCCCGCTCGCGGCCGCCGAGGCCGACACGGACCCTCAACTGCAGGAGGCCATCGCCAAGCTGGAGTACCTGACTCCGCTGGACCGCGCCTTCATCCTGGACAAAGGGAAGGCGGGCGTGGCCAAACTTCCGCCCGAGAAGCTGCGCGAGATCGGACTCGTTCCGGAGACCTGGTCGCTGGAGGTGATCCCGGACCCGGCGAGCAACAGCGTCGTGGAGCAGCCGCTCTCGCGGGCGCTGGGCAATGCCCTGGACTGGAAGGGTCTGATGAGTCTGGCGGAGAAGCACGCGGTCCGCTTCATGCATGTCTGCACCTGCACCAATGGCGCGGATCCCTTTCACATGAGTCTGTGGGAGGGTGTCCCCCTCCGCGAAGTCATCTGGCTGACCAGGCCCAAGGACAATGTCCGCCGGGTCTATTATCAAAGCTATCACCCCGAGAACCTGCCTCCATTTCAGAGTTCGCTCGCCGCTGGGTCAGATTCTGGAAGAGCCGCCGGGGCAGATGCCGGTCATTCTCGCCTACAAGATGAACGGCCAGGTCATTCCGGCCTCGCATGGCGGTCCCGTGCGGATGATCGTTCCGGGCGCCTACGGCAGCAAGTCCATCAAGTGGGTGCAGCGCGTCGTCCTGACCAACGACTACAAGTCCAACGATTCCGACGCCGAGCTGAACAACGATCCGGAAAACCCGCTGAAGACCCGGGCCCGGTTCATCAACGCGCCGAAGGAGATTCCGGCGGGAAAACCGGCGGCCTTGACCGGCATGGCGCAGATCGGCGTATCGGGGCTCGAGCAAGGTTCAGTACTGCGTGCATTCTCAAAAGGAGCCGTGGCCGGCGGACGATCCCTACTGGACGAAGGCCGATTGGAAGGACGCCGCGATCCTGCCGCCGCCGGCAGACTGGGGCGGAGGTCTGCCGGGCGGGAAGTTGCCGCCCACGGCCCAGACCGATCCGGCAACGGGCAAGCCCCTCCAATGGCCGCTGCGCTACACGATCGCCCACTGGGCGGCGTTGCTCCCCGGCCTGCCTGCCGGCAGTTACGATCTGTGCTGCCGCACCATCGACGGCAACGGCATCGCTCAACCCATGCCGCGCACGCTGCCGAGAACCGGCTTCAACACCCTCCACGTGGTGACCCTGGTCGTGAAAGCGTGATCCCGGTTGAGAGTGTGTGCCAGTCGCGTCCGCCATAGAGCACGCGGGCGGTCTTCCTGTCTTCCGCACGCTGTTTGGCTTCCTGCTGACCGTGGCAATTGCCGCTGCCATTTTCGCTTGGCTGGCCGAGCCACCCGCTCTCGTTCTTCGCGCCATGCTGGTAATCTGCTTTCTGACAGATTTCAGCACGTCTTTACCTTCTGCTCGTTCAAGCAAAACGATGCCGCAAAGCCAGCCGGACCGCTCCCCATATCGTTAGAAAAAGCAGCACGAAGAAGACGAGAATGGTGAGAATCACCGAGGCGGCGAGCCGCGAGGAGTAAGACGGGCGAGGACCGACACGGGCCGGCCGAGCTGCCCTACCGCTTGGAGGGGCTCCTGGAGCCGGGCCAAGTCCGACATCGGCTGCTCAAGCTTTGCGACCTGATCGAGCGAGACTTTCAACGCCGAAGAGCTGCACCGTCGGCTCCCGCAGGCGGGCCAGTTCCTTCATCGGGCTCTGAGAACAGAGAGCTGCACCATCGGCTCCCGCAGGCCGGCCACTTCCTGCATGGGGCCCCCGAGATCGGCAACCTTTTGGAACGTCGGACCCAGCGCGCCAGGTCCTGCATCGGCTTCTCAAGCTTGGCAGACTCCTCGAGCGAGACTTTCAACGCCGAGAGCAGCACCGTCAGGTCCCGCAGGCGGGCCACGTCCTTAGGGGGCCTTCGAGATCGGCAACCTTATTGAACGTCGGACCCAGCGCCGCCAGGTCCTGCATGGGTTCTTTCAGGGAGCCCACCTGCTGCAAGGTCGATTCGAGGCCTTGCATGGTCTGCGTTGTGGCCTCCACCGCCGTCGTGTTTCGGGCAATGGCCTGGTTCGTGGTCTGGATTCCTTCGGTATTCCCTCGAATCGCCCCGGCCATCTGGCACCCTGATCCCAATGCGATAACCAACAACGACGCATAGCGTGCAGCGTCCTGCATTTCATGGCTCCAACTCCTTAACACCATGAGCCTTCTATGTTGTCCTACGACCCGCACAGTCGTCCCAGGTGGTCACGAAAAAGTCAAGAGTGGACTCAAGAAATGCGGCATCCGGCGGATTCTCTTCCAAGCAGGGAATCCGTTGACCAGAAGACTTTGGAAGAATGCCGAGCGCCGGAATTGAAACGGCCGTAGCCTGCCCCCTGATGTTTCTCGGATCGTTTCGCCACAGGACATACACGGCTTCTTCACCGGGGGTTTAGGCGCTGTGCAGAAGATGGCAGGCCCGAATGGCACTGCCGTCCGCAAGCGCTGGTTGGCCTGGGTTTAGGTTTTTCGCAGTTCGGCTCGTAGTTGCGCGCGGGGCCGTTGCATGAGCGGATAGCGATGCCGGCGGCGTTTGAGGACCCGCGGCTCGATGCGGCCGGGCCGGTTCGCCACCTCGTTGGCGGCGATGTGAGCCAGCATCATCGTGTACAGCGCACGCGGATCGCGGCAGGACCCCGTCGAGAGCATCATCCAGGACGCCAGGATACTCTGGCAGGCCAGGGTGAAGCCCAACTGACGAGGCTGTTTCTCATGCACCGCCGCGGACGTGGCGATCACCTTGCGGATCAGATTGTAGGCCAACAAGGTCACCCACAGTTCCCGCCGGACCATCTCCGGCGTCTTGCAGCGGACGTGGTCCAGGTGCAGCGTCTGTTTGATCTGGCGAATATCCAGTTCCACATTCCAGCGAAAGCCGTACAGCTCCGCGATGTCCTCTCGGGAGTAGGCCTGGGGTCGGTCAGGGTCGTGACGATCGTGAGGGTTTCGATCCGGCGGCCGGGGACGGTCACGTCGAATTTCACCTCCCGCAGCGTGAGGGTCTCGGGAATCTGGTCGTACTGCTCCGGGGACATCCACGTCGGCCTCTGGGGGCGCGTCCACGTGATCAGGTGGTCGCCCGGGCCCAGCCGCCGGCCCCGCCGAAAGTCGCTGCGGCGGCGTTGGTGGAGCCGGACGCAGACGTGGAGTCCCCGCAGGGACAGCAGGGCCAGCATCATGAAGGAGCAATAGTACCGGTCGAAGACGACCACGTCGTTCTCGTCGAAGGTCTCCAGCAGCTCACGGAGCAACGCGGTTTCGCCGGTCTCTTTGCCCTCATAGGGCCCGACGGCCAGGTCACAAACGCCGGCGGTGGCCAGCGAGAGCACGGCGCAGGCCCGCGCGATGGGCAACCCCACCCCCGGCGCTTGCTCGGCGATCTGGGGGAAGGCCGCTTGATTCTCCGGCGTGTCGGGCATCGTGAACGTGAAGCCGTCGACCAGCTTGGCGTGCAGCCCTTTCCACAACCAGGAGCGAGCGACCTGGTCTTCCAGGTCCCCGGCGGCCTCCCGGACCAGACGCTGGAACGCCGTCAGCTTCAGCTTCGCCCGGGCGCGGCAATAAGCGCCCGTGTCCCCGGACGGGGGACGCCGACCGGTCTGCAGCAGATACGTCGCGATGTCGGCCACGGCGGCCGCGCAGGCGACCCCCTTGCCGTCCCGCAGCGTCTGGGCCAGAAAGGCCCACAAGACAATCTGGGTCGAGAACATGTCCTCCTGCCCGAAGAGCGCCTCCTCGTCGCGGAAGACCTGCTGCGATCGATTCGGCGTCCAACACGGAGGCGAACGGCAGACCCGGCGTGTCGAGAAAGGAATCGGCGATCACGGAAAACTCATTCTTGCCGTGTGCTCTGGTGCGTGGATAGGCTGGTCATGACAATGCCCTCCCTGGTCTTTGGGCAGGCTAGCCAAGGAGGGCATAAACTATCGGCCAAGGAAGGCCAAAACCATGATACCGATCCGGTGGCCCGGAGCAAGATCTTCGTGCAGAACAGAGATCGACATGATTCCCTTCATGCCCCGGGAGTGTTTGCGTGCCCGCAAAGTACCCAAAACTCACGGCAGTGCCATTCGGCGACTGCCACCGTATTCCGGCCGCAATCACCTGAAGGCATGTCACTGTGTGGTTTTAGTTTTCGACCCCATGTCCGGAGATTGTCGGACGAGCGGCAGGACGCCGGCCATCTCGCCGATGATGTTGACCAGCTCCGTGCCCGTGGGAACGACAATCTTCGCATTCTGCCCCAGGGACTTCTCCAGGGCCTCGAGCTTGCGGAGAAGCTGGGCGTTGCCCACGAAGTAGGTGTTGGCCGCCTCGTTGACCAGCCGGATCGCTTCCGCCTCGCCTTCCGCCGCGAGAATCTTGGCCTGCTTGATCCCTTCGGCCTTCTTGATGGCCGCCCGCTTCTTGCCGTCCGCCTGCCGCTCCATCGCGTTGGCGAAGTCCAGGGCGGCGACCTTCTCGTTCTCCGCTTTCACCACCTTGTTCATGGTCTCCTGAACATCCTTGGGCGGGTCGATCTCCTTCAGTTCCGTCCGCACGATCTCCATGCCCCAGTTCCTGGTCTCCCGGGCCAAGGTCTCCAGCAGCGAGGTGTTGATCTTGTCCCTTTCGCTGTTGGCGGACTTGAGCGTCAGGGTGCCGATGATGTTGCGCAGGGTCGTGCGGGCGAGATTGACGATCTGATACTGGTAGTTGTTGACGTTGTACTGCGAGCTCTTGACGCTCTCCTCGTCGCTCTTGACCTTGAAGTACACCTGGGCATCCACCCGCGCGTTGAGATTGTCGTTGGTGATAATCTCCTGCGGCTGGGCATCCACCATCTGCTCCGTCGTATTGATCTGGATCATGCGGTCGACGCCGGGGATGATCCAGTGGAACCCCGGCGGGGCAAACCGATGATACTTGCCGAACCTTTCAATCAGGCCCCGGTGTGTCGGACGAATGATCCGCACGCCCGCGATGAAGAAGAGGAACACGATTGCGACAACGACGCCCACGATCGTCGAAACCATAGAACTCCCTTTCAAAGAACCGGTCCATCACCTCCATTCTACCACGACCACTGTATGGAAGACATGCTTATGCAAGCGTAAGCATGGCACCCAGAGACTGTCTCAGGAGCTCGGCAGGTCGGGGAAGGCTTGGGCGACGGCTTGGTTGGTGAGCTTGTGGTCGGCCATGTTGAGGGCGGCGGCGTGGCCGGGGTCGAGGGCGGCAAAGGCGCTGACCCCCAGCGAGGCGAGCTGGCGGACGTAGGGCAGCGTGGCGTTGCACAGGGCCAGGGTCGAGGTCCGGCTCACTGCGCCGGGGATGTTGGTCACGCAATAATGGACGACGCCGTCCACGAGGTAGGTCGGGTCGCTGTGCGTCGTCGGGTCTCGACATCTCCGTGCAGCCGCCCTGGTCGATGGAGACGTCGACGATCACGCTGCCGGGCTTCATCTTCTGGAGCAGTGCGCGGGGAATCAGGATCGGAGCGCGACCGCCGGGGATGAGAACAGCGCCCACGATCAGGTCGGCGCGGATCGCATAATCTTCAACCGTGTGCGGATCGCTGTAGATCGTCGTCACGTTGGCGGGCATCACCTCATCGAGGTAGCGCAGGCGGTCCAGATTGATGTCCATGATGGCGACGTTCGCGGCCAGGCCGGCGGCCATGCGGGCGGCGTTCGTGCCGACGATCCCGGCTCCCAGGACCAGCACATTCGCGGGGGCGACGCCGGGGACGCCGCCCAGCAGGATGCCCTGGCCCATCATCGGCCGTTCGAGGCATTTCGCCCCCTCCTGGATCGACATCCGGCCGGCGATCTCGCTCATGGGCGTCAGCAGGGGCAGCCGGCCCTGCGGGTCCTTGAGGGTCTCGTACGCGACCGCCGTGATCCCGGCGTTCAAGCAGGCGGCCGTCAGCTCCCGCGAGGCGGCGAAATGGAAATAGCAGAACATGATCTGGCCCGCGCGGAGCCGGGCGATCTCCGGCGGCTGCGGCTCCTTGACCTTCACGATCAGATCGGCCCGCCGATAGACTTCGTCGGCGGTCTCGACGATCTCGCGCCGACGGCAGGAATACCGCCGGTCGTCGAAGCCGCTGCCCGACCCCGGCCTCTTTCTCGATCAGCACGGTGTGGCCGTCCTTCGTCAGCAGCTCCGCGCCGACGGGGAGCAGGCCCACGCGATATTCGTCCTTCTTGATCTCCTTCGGTACGCCGATAATCATGTTCACCCCATTTTCAATTGTGGATTGCGGATTATGGATTGCGGATTAGAAGCAACGATAAACCGCGAATCCGCAATCCGCAATCATCAATCCGCAATCCCGAGGTCGTCTTTCGTGAGGATCGATTCGAAGGTGTAGCCGGCGGCGGTGATGTTCTCGCGGGCGCCCTGCTTGCGGTCGATGACGCAGACGATCTTCTTGACCTTGGCGCCGGCGTCCGTGATGACCTTCGCCGCTTCGAGGACCTGGCCGCCGGTGGTGGCGATGTCCTCGACGAGCAGCACGACATCGCCCGCGTTGAGCGTGCCCTCGACGAGCTTGCCCGTGCCGTAGTCCTTCTTGCTGTTGCGGACGATGATCCAGTTCTTGCCGGTCTGCATCGCCGCCGCGGCCGCCAGGGCCACGCCGCCCAGCTCCGCTCCGGCGATCAGCGTGACATCGTCCGTCATGTGCTTGGCGAACTCCTTGCCGAGGGCCTTGAGAACATCGGGCTTGGTCTCGAAGAGGTACTTGTCGAGATAGTACTTGCTGCGCTTGCCGCTGCGCAGGATGAAATCGCCCTCGAGATACGCGGTTTCCTTGATACGCTTGATCAATTCGTTTCGCGTCATGACAGCATCCTTATTACTTGTCATGCTGAACGAAGTGAAGCATCTGGCCCGCGGATTGGACGGTCCCCTGTATGCGGTGGCCAGATCCTTCGCTGACGCTCAGGATGACAAAGTTCGCATTAGACTTTCAACTCAACCTTTCGCCCTAAATCCTTGTGGTACCTGTTTGCGGATTGGGGTCACGATGGTTCGGAGGAATTCATCGACCTGCTGGGGGGCGCGGCCGACGTAGGCCGCCGGGTCCAGGACCTTGGCGAAGTCGATCTTCGCGAAGGAGATGTCCGTTCGCAGCCGGTTGATCAGGTCGTTGGGCCGGCCGAAACGCTTGACCTCGGCGGAGGCCGCCTGCGCGTGCAGACGGATCTTCTCGTGCAACTCCTGGCGGTTGCCGCCGGCCTTGACGGCCGCCATCAGGATGTTCTCGCTTGCCATGAACGGCAACTCGGCGGCAACGTGAGCCTCGATCACCTTCGGATAGACCACCAGGCCGTCGAAGACGTTCAACAGGATTTGCAGGATGCCGTCGACTGCCAGGAAGGCCTCGGCAAGGACGACCCGCCGATTGGACGAATCGTCCAGCGTTCGCTCGAACCACTGCTCGGAGGCAGTCATCGGCGGGCTGGTCGCGATGCTCAGGACCAGCCGGGCCAGGCCCGTCACCCGCTCGCAGCGCATCGGGTTTCGCTTGTAGGGCATCGCCGACGAGCCGACCTGGTATTTTTCGAACGGTTCTTCCATCTCCTTGAGATTCGCCAGCAGCCGCAGGTCGTTGCAGACCTTGTGGGCCGATTGGGCGACCAGGGCGAGAGTGTTGACGACCGTCGTGTCGATCTTGCGCTGGTAGGTCTGGCCTGTGACGGCGCAGACTCTCTTGAAGCCGAACGCCTCGGCGACCATCTTGTCGAGCCGCTTGACCTTGGCATGGTTGCCGTCGAAAAGCTCCAGAAAGGAGGCCTGCGTGCCGGTGACGCCCTTGACGCCCCGCAGCAGCAGCGTCGCGATCCGGTGCTCGATCTCCTCCAGGTCCAGGGCGAACTCGTACGCCCAGAGCGTCGCACGTTTGCCGACGGTAGTCAGTTGGGCCGGCTGGTAATGCGTGAAGGACAATGTGGGCAGGGCGCGGTGCTCGGCCGCGAACCGGCCCAGCAGATCGATTACCGCCGCGACCTTGCCCGCGATCAGCTTCAGACCTTCCCGCATGAGGATCAGGTCGGTGTTGTCGGTGACGTAACAGCTCGTCGCGCCCAGGTGGATGATGGGGGCCGCCTTGGGGGCGGCATCGCCGAACGTGCGGATGTGCGCCATCACATCGTGGCGCAGCTCCTGCTCGTAGCGGGCGGCTTTCTTGAAGTCAATGTCGTCGAGGTGGCGGGCCATCTGGTCGATCTGGCCCTGCTTGATATTCAGGCCGAGCTGCTTCTCGGCCTTGGCTAATTCCAGCCAGAGCCGCCGCCAGGTGCTGAACTTCCGTTGGGGCCCGAACAACTCTGCCATCTCCGGCGAGGCATTCCGCTCGACCAGCGGACTGGTGTAAATGCTCCTTTCCTGCGGCATCTTCTTTCCTTATTCTCATAGGCGGGCTCGCCTCAGGTCCTTCTCGTCCTTTCGGTCCGTGAAGAGCAAAGGACCACAAGGACCTAAGAGCTTCCCGCGAGTTTTCTCTCTCGCTGCGCGAGGAGCTTTTCGATCTCGGCAAGATCCTGCCTGCTCAGGTTCCAGTCGGCGGCGGCTACGGTTTCCCGGATCTGGCTGGGCCGGCGGGCGCCGACGATGGCGGCCGTGACCTCCGGCCGGCGCAGGACCCAACTGATCGCCAACTGGGCGACGGTTCGACCGTGGCGCTGGGCGATCTCCTGGAGGCCCTCCACCAGCTCCAGACTCGCCGAGAACGCCGGGTCCTGGAACTCCGGCATCCGCCGGCGGTGGTCGTCCGGCGCGAGGGCCGCCAGCCGCTCGTGGCTGAATGTGCCGGTCAGCAGGCCCCGCTGCATCGGGCTGTAGGCGACCACGCCGATGTTGTGCACCGCGCAGTAGCCGAGCAATTCCTTCTCTGCCTCCCGGCGCAGCATGCTGTAGGGCGGTTGCAGCGAGGCGACCGGATAGATCTTGCGGACCCGTTCCATCTGCTCCACGTTGTAGTTGCAGACGCCCAGGTACCGTACTTTGCCCTCGGCCGCCAGCAGGGCCATCTCTTCCCAGGCCTCTTCGATATCCTCCAGCGGGTCGGGCCAGTGCATCTGGTACAGGTCGATCCGCTCGATACCCAGCCGCCGGAGGCTGGCCTCGCACTCCCGGCGGACGCTGTCCCGTTTCAGGTGCACCACTTTCTCTTTGCGCTCATTCCACAGAATGCCGCACTTGGTGGCGATGAAAGGCTTGTGTTTTGTCTGCCGCAGGGCCTGGCCCACCAACTCCTCGGAGTGCCCGAGACCGTAGGCCGGGGCCGTATCGATCCAGTTGATGCCCAAATCGAGCGCGGTCAGGATCGCCGCGACGGCCTCGCCGTCATCCTGCGGTCCCCAGCCATACTGCCAGGGCCCGCCCATCGCCCAAGTGCCCAGGCCCACCGTCGTCAGGACCAGGTCCGTCGACCCCAGTTTTCTCGTCTGCATAGGTACATTCCCCGCCAGTTGCGGATTCCTCTATAGGATATAGGGCATTCTCCGGCATATCAATACCCTCCTGCTTCATTGTCGTAGAACCGCAAACCGGGTAGAATGATACCCCTCTCGATTCTGTATCATAGGACTCTGTTGGATACCCTGGAGAATGTCAGTTTGGCGCAATCCGAACGCAGGTTTGGGCAGACTCTGAAGCGGCTGGTTCTCGGCAAGTCGCGAGACCCTCGGGATGTCGCTGTCTTTCGCCATCTGTCCCTCGTCGCGTTCTTTGCGTGGGTGGGCCTGGGAGCGGATGGCCTGTCATCGTCGTGCTATGGACCGCCGGAAGCGTTCCTGACACTGGGCAACCACCCGTATCTGGGCGTCTTCGTCGGCCTGGGCACCGTTTTTACGATCCTCGTCGTGGCCGCCAGCTATTCTCAAATCGTCGAGTTGTTCCCCACGGGCGGCGGTGGATATTTCGTCGCCACCAAGCTGCTGTCGCCCTGGGTGGGGATGGTTTCGGGCTGCGCACTGCTGATCGACTACGTGCTGACCATCGCGGTTTCCATCGCCAGCGGTGCCGACGCGATCTTCAGCTTTCTGCCCCTCGAATGGCACCAGTACAAACTCGAACTGGCCATCGTAATGGTCATCCTGATGATGATCCTGAATATGCGCGGGGTGAAGGAATCGGTGATCCCCCTGGTCCCGGTTTTCCTGACGTTTCTCGTGACGCACGTTTTCGTGATCCTGTACGGGCTGTTCACGCACTTACCCCAGGTGGGCATGTTGGCCCATTCCGTGCAGACCGATGTACGCGACACGGCCTCCAGCGTCGGTTTCCTGGGCCTTGTCTTCATCGTACTGCGTTCCTACAGCATGGGTGCCGGCACGTACACCGGGATCGAGGCCGTGAGCAACGGTATCCCGGTTCTGCGGGAGCCGAGGGTGCACACGGCTCGACTGACGATGCGGTACATGGCGACTTCGCTGGCGTTCATCGTCATGGGTCTGTTCGTGGTCTATCTGCTGTACGGCGTAGGACCGGAGCCTGGAAAGACTCTAAATGCGGTCCTGTTTGACCGGGTTACGGCCGGCTGGAGCGGGGATGCCGCGCATGTCTTTGTTCTCGTCAGTCTTCTGTCGGAGGCGATCCTTCTGGCCGTCGCCGCGCAGACCGGATTTCTCGACGGTCCCCGCGTGCTGGCCAACATGTCGCTGGACCGCTGGTTTCCGACGCGGTTCTCCGTTCTCAGCGACCGGCTGGTGATTCAGAACGGCATCCTGATCATGGGCGGATTGTCCATCGTCATCATCCTGCTCACGGCGGGCTCGGTGCGGTTCCTGGTCGTTCTCTACAGTATCAACGTGTTTATCACGTTCTCCCTGTCGCAGTTGGGTATGGTCCGTCACTGGTGGCTCGACCGCCACCGGACCAAAGACTGGCTGGGTAAGCTGCTGATCAACGGCGTCGGCCTGGTGCTCACCAGCTTCATCCTGATCTCGATGGTGGCCTTCAAGTTTTTCGAAGGCGGCTGGGTCACCCTCCTGATCACCGGGACGCTGATCGTGCTGGCGATCCTGGTGCGACGGCACTACCAAAAGGTGGCGTTGCAGCTTCGGCGGCTCGACGAGCTGGCGGAGCGCGCGGAATCCCACATTCAGCAATCCGCGGCCAAGGCAACCGGAGCGGCGAAGGGCAAGCCGGTCTTCGAGTCCACGGCCAAAACCGCCGTGCTGCTGGTCAGCGGCTTCAACGGCACCGGCCTGCACACCCTCCTGGCCATCATGCGGCTGTTTGGCACCACGTTCCGAAATTTCGTCTTCCTGGAAGTCGGCCAGTTGGACGTGGGCACGTTCAAGGGTCCCCAGGAGATCGAACACCTGCAAACCCGGGTCCAGAGCGACCTGAACCGGTATGTGGACCTGATGAACAAAGAGGGCTTCTACGCGGAACCAGTTTGGGACATCGGGGTCGATGCCGCCGAGCAGATCACGCGGATCGTCCCGACGATCATCAAGAAGTACCCTGGCGCGGTATTCTTCGGCGGCCAACTCTTCTTCCTCAATGAGAACTTCATCAACAAGCTGCTTCACAACCAGCTTGTCTTCACGATCCAGAAGCGGCTGCACCGCCTGGGCATCCCCTTCGTCATCCTGCCGATCTACGTGTAGTCCCGATCCGTCGCTTGTCTTGATGTTGTCATGCACGGCGATTCATCGGTAATTGCTGCCGGGGTAGAGGAGGCTCAGGGCGGCGGTGTACACGGGATTCAACACGACGCCCACGAGGTTCCAGGCGACGACCAGACCGACCATTTGGGCCGTCGGCTGAGCCATGAGGTCCCGGTAGCGCTGCGCGGTGCTCTCGTTGAGGAACAGGGTGAGGATCTCGCTGCCATCGAGTGGGGGCACCGGCAGGAGGTTAAACACCAGGAGGATCAGGTTCAGGGAAAACAAGATGCTCACGGCAATCGCCGCGCCCTCGGCGAAGCCGGAAGATTGGGCCACCGTGGTTCGCGTCCAGGTGACTTGCTCGGGTTGGGCGAAGATGCCGAGCAGCATGCCGACGCGGATGAGGACGGCGGCAACGAAGATCAGGGCGAGATTCGCTGCCGGACCGGCCAAGGCCATCAGCGCCGCCGGCCGCCGGTTATGGTACGCCCAACGAGGATCGTAAGGGGTGCTGGCCCAGCCGACCATCCAGCCGCCCAGGAGGAAGGAGAAAATCGGGATGATCACCATGCCGAAGGGCGACCTCCGGATATGGGCAAGCGGGTCCAGCGTCACCAGGCCGGCCTCCCGCGCGGTCGGATCGCCGAACCGCAGGGCGGCGAAACCGTGGGCCGCCTCGTGGAACGTCGTGGAGATGACGAACACGGCATACCAAAGCAGTCCAAGTCCGAGTTGCTGTGGCGACATCACGTGCTCCTGCATCGGGCGAACCAAACAGTCGCGTGGCCCGATAAAATGACGAAGAAACAAGGAGCTACTGCCCGAACATTTCTGTGGCCAGCATACTCGATCCCCGCGGCGGCGGCAATCGTGACATTGCCTCATGTCCCCTTTGTGGATGGTCGATTCATATTCTATGCTTTACCAGGACCCGTCGCGGTAGGCCTTCCGGCCACAGTACCGGCGACGACGGAGAGGGTGTAGCTGGGGTGCAACGGCGGTACACGGCGTTGGGGGCCCCCTCTGCGACACTTCCTCCACAAGCGTGCTATGGCAGGCGTAGGGAGGTTGGTATGAGTGAGATCGTCATGCTCCAGGGGCCGGAGTCGCAGACTGTACTGCAAATGGTCGTGCAGAGCCAGGCGCCGGCTATCATGTCCTATCTCTCGAAGGACAAATGGCACGTCGCCAAGGTCATCATGAAAGATCTTCGCCTCGATCGACTGTACGTCGAGAATTGTCACACCGTCGGCAGACCCCACCCGATCAACATCCGCCTGGAGCAGCCGGTGGGCGTGAATTTCAAGCATGCCTATGGCAAGTTCGTCTTCGACACCACCGTGGTGGGCCTTGAGCCTTCCGCCGATCCCGAAGCCGGGGGGACCATCGTCCTGGCGTCGCCGCAGTGCATCGGCGTGGTCCAGAGACGCAGCTACTTCCGCGTCAACGTCCCCGCGTCGCTGCGGGTCAATGTGGTCCTTTGGCATCGCACGGGCCATCGCGCTGCGGACGAACGCACGCACGCCTATTGCGAGGGCCGCCTGATCGACATCTCCGCCGGAGGCGCTCAGGTCATCGTTCCCCTGAAGCATGGCGCCGCGAGCGGCCCAGCCGGTTTCGATACAGGCTCAGGCTCGCCGACGGCGAACGCCCCATTGGCGGGGACCTTGCAGCCCCTAATGGGCACGGCCCCGGCGCCGACCGGGATGACCGCGCCGCGTGCGAGCGCCGCCGGCACGGCCGACTTTCGCAAAGGGCAGTTCCTGGGCGTACGGTTCACCCCGATGCCCTACGAGGTCCCGCTGATGTTCAACGCGCAGATTCGCAATGTTCTGCCCACGGCCGACCACGCGGGCCTGTGCCTGGGCCTGCAGATTGTCGGCTTGGAAGCCAGCGAAGACGGCCGGCAGACACTCAGCCGTCTGGCACAGGTCGTGGAGCGCTACCACCAGATCAACCAATCCGAGGGGCGGATCCCGCAGACGACCATCCAAGCCCCAGCCACGCTCTTCCGCGCCCCCTGCGAGGCAGAGTAAGCCCTGCCAGTCCACCACGTCCGCCACATCCACATGGTCCACAGCCTGTCAATTGTGGGTGACGGGGCCGGGCTCGGTTCCGGTCGTCAGATCCGGGGCTGTCGGGACCGCGTGAGCGCAACGGCTTGCCACCGCGCTGTAAAGCCACCTCAGGAAACTATTACCCGCGAAGCTGCCGAACGACAGCACCAGGGCGATCTCCGGGCGCGACCAGGCCAGGCCGAGCAGGAAGAGCATCCAAATGAGATGGCTGAAAGGCTTCTTGCCGGTCAGATACACGTTCAGCAGGTGCGGATACGGGATCTGGCTGACCATGAGCAGTGCCGAACCCAGCGTGATAAACGGCAGGGCATAGACGAGAATATTGAGAGTCGGGGCCTCGGCCTGCTGGAAGATGACCAGGCTGACGATAACACCGGCCGCCCCGGGACTGGGCAGACCCACAAAGCTCATGTGGGCCGCTTCGTTTTCCTCATTCTCCACGTTGAACCGCGCCAAGCGAATGGCGGCGCACGCGATATACACGAAGGCCGCCAGCCAGATGAACCGGTGGAGAAAGCCCCCGATGATCACGGTGCTGAGCTCCAGCTTGTACTCGACGAGTTTGAGCATGATAAAGGCCGGGGCGATGCCGAAGCTGACCATATCGCACAGGCTGTCCAACTGACCGCCGAAGCTCGAAGTGCTCTGGCTCATCCGGGCCAGCCGGCCATCGAGCATGTCCGCGCACATGGCCGCCAGCACCATGTAGCCTGCCACGACGAAACAGGACCACTGACCGGCCTCCGGCTTCACCTCCTTGCTCGCCAAGGCAATCGCCATGAAGCCGAACACGCCGTTCAAGACGGTGATCAGCGAGGGCAAGATGGTGATGTACTTGACGCGCTGCTTGCGATCGCGACGAAAGAGTCTCCCCTTGTGCGGCCGAGGCCGCGACAACCTGTCATCTGGAATCCGAGATCTGCTCACTTTTCGCCTCGGTACTTCGCCAGCGGCGTCAGCCCCGCTTTGACTTTGTCTCCGACTTGGACCATACATTCGATCCTATCGCTGGCGGGCAGGTAGAGTTCGGTCCGGGACCCGAATTTAATCATGCCAAACCGCTCGCCACCGACAAGCTGTTGACCTTCGCGGGCGGCACAGACGATCCGCCGGGCGATGGCCCCGCTGATCTGGCGGACCAGCAGCCGGTCTTGCGGAGAGCCGGTCCGCCGCAACGCCAGATTGTTGGCTTCATTGACTTTGCCGGCCTGCCGGTTCATCGCATTGAGGTACTTGCCCGGCCGGTAGGTGATCTTCTCCACTTTGGCGCTGCAGGGCGCCCGGTTGATGTGCGTGTTGAAGATGCTCAGAAAGATACCGATCCGCAGGGCCGGTCCCCCAATGAAATCCTTCTCCTCCACCGTCTCGACATCCGCGATTCGCCCATCGGCGGGTGCCAACAGCAGGTCATCATCCTGGATGGTCCGCCGCTGCGGGTCGCGGAAGAACAGCAAGGCCCAAGCCAGGATGAGGACCAGAATGACCTCCGCCGCCACAATCACGCCCGTCGGCAGAAACGGGGCGAGCAGGGCCGCCGCGGCCATAAGTCCAGCAATAACCGCTGGATAGACAACCACCTCGGGCAGCCCGTACCTGGTCAATGGAATTCGCATGGCTATTATAATATGCTCGATCCGGCCGGCAAGCAAGAGACAAATCAGCGGAGCAGGCGATCAAGCGGTCGCAGGTCAACGATCCCTCTGCCGCCTGATCGCCTGCTCTCTTCTTGCCCCCTCGGCAAGAAAACGGGCCGGCCTCCGCCGTGTCGGCCCTGCTCAGGAGAGTGATAAGCTCACTATTACTGACGCCGAAAGAGGCGGGCTGTTACAGCTTTTTCTCCGATTTTTGTTCCAACGGCGCTGTATTTCTGCGGATATGCCGCTTGTGACCCTCACCAGTAACGGGCCTTCGAGGGGATGAATTCGACACCCATGACGTGAATAGAGCCGATCTACTTCCGCTTTCCTTTGATTCTCTTACCACCCTCTGGCGGCTTTCTCGGTCGGCCCGCCGGCAGGGGCCGCAGCCGCCGGCCCAGCAGGGTCTCCAGCTTGCTCACAAAGCTGTCGCTGCCCAGCGGCCGGCCGGTGTGTGTCCGCAGTCGAATCCGGGCCACTTCCCCGTCGGTCAATCCTTCCGCCAGCTCCTTCCGCCACGCGTCAGCGGTGATCCGCTTATACCAGCGGGCCAGGTTCAGCAACTCCGACTCCGCCTTCTCGTCCACATGCAGGGCGGCACTGGACCAGGGATATTGCCACGCCCGCCGGCACAGCTTCGCCCGCACCGGGTTCAATTCCACGTACTTCAGCACCGGCCACAGGTGCCGTCCGTCCAGAGCACAAGAATGGAACCGTCCCTGCCACAAATGGCCGCTGCGCCCGTGGAAGCGGTTGACATACTGCGTGTAGCGAAGGTGGGTCCGGCCGATGGCCTGGGCCAGCGACTCCTCCTCGTGCGGAATCGCCACCAGATGGACGTGGTTGCTCATCAGGCAGTAGGCCAGGATCTCCAGGCCGTACTTCTGGGCCTGCTCTTGCAGCAGCTCCAAGTACACCCGCCGGTCCTCGTCCACGAAGAACACATCCTGGCGGTTATTCCCGCGCTGCGTAATATGATGGGCACACCCCACGGCAATGGCTCTGGCTAATCTTGGCATACCGCCAATCTACCGCAGCGCACCCGCCCGCGTCAACAAAATAATCAGAGGCTGTCCCCCGTTTCCACTATTGAGATGGCAACTGACTTGCCTGACGAAGTTCTCATCGGTCTTGGTCTAAGAGCCCCCGACAGACAGGATGATGTCAGTAGGGCCATAAAGTCGAGCCCTGCTTCTCCATCTCCGTACTCCAGACTTCATAGATACTACCCCTAGACCGTTGGGCTGAGCATCGAATCCAGACTCGTTTGCCGAGCACGCCCGTATTGGTGTAGCTGACGGTCACATCCTGCCAGTAGTAACGACGACTGGGCTTAGAAATCGCACTCGATGCCAAGGCTACCTTGCTCGCGTCAACCAGCGGGTCCGCTCCCGCATCAATAAGCTCCAGGCGAGGGGCCCACGCGCTGTGGTCGTCGAGGATCAGGATCTTGCCTTTTACGCGCAGGGTCTGCTGCGGCTCAATTGTGACGGATTCCTGCCGGAAGCACGGCATCGCCGAGCTCTCGCACATGTGCCTGTAGGAGATCCCGTATCCATCCGGCGTCACATTCACATCCGACATAATCACGCCGCCCTGTGTCCAGACCTGGAAGGCACCGGGCACCCCGTCGTGGTCGTAGCTGACGGCGTACGCCCACGGTGGCACTTTGTCGGTGTTGTATTCATGATTCTCGATTGCGCTGCCGAATATGGTATGGTCGGCAAAGACCGAAACCACTCGCCGCAAATCGTAGGTGTTCCCACCAAAGGTCGCATCTTGGATAGTGTGGGAACCAGCATAGATGCCACTACTGCACCCTGAGATTGTGCCGGAAATCATGCAGCCAGCGCTATGATAGACACCGTAGCTGCAGCCTGAGATTAGGCCGGAAATCGTACCGCCAGAACTATAAATGATGCCACAGGTGCACCCCGAGACCGTGCCGGAGATCGTACCGCTGAAGGTCGAGGAGACACCGTAGGTACACCCCGAGATCGTGCCGGAGATCGTACAATTGCTGGTGGAGGAGACACCCTGAGCGCAACTGCTGATTTCGCAACCCAGCACACTACCGGTCGGAGACTTGACAGCATAGTCAGTCGATCCGATGATCCGGATGTTTCGCGTGATGAGGACAACGTTGGCCCCGAAAGCCTTGGTATTGGCTAAGGCCGCCTCCACCGTGACCGCGGTCGATGTGACCCCAGCCGGTGCGATTACCCGGACCTCCGAATCAGGCAGGCTGCCGGAGACGTCGTCAATCCGAATTGTGTGACCTGCGGCCCACATGTCGTCCCTCACGTCCGTGTCAACGGATAATTCTATCTCTCCAGCCGCTTCGGCCTCGGACAGGGCAATGACCGGATGAATCGGCTCGGTGCAGTACAGCTTGAGGGTCAAGCCCGACCCACACTCAAAGCTGTTGGGCTTCGAATCGAAATTGAAGATCATGGTGCAGTTGGAGGGATACGCCGTCTCAGATGACCCACAATTGATCGTGCCGCTTCCTGCAATGTCGGCACCGGTCTTGAGATGGTACGTGCCAGCCGAGATGCTGCAATTCATGGTGCCGGCACAGGTCAAGCCCGCAATGCCGCTGGGCCAGCTTGACATGTCTACATCGAACGTGACGGTATCGTTGGCCGCGATGGTCACGCTATCGCCATCACTCGGCACAACTCCCCCTGCCCAGGTTCCCGGTGTAGACCACGTGCCCCCTCCTGTCCCGTTGGACCTGATGGCCGTGGCAGAACAGACGTCAGTCAACAGCAACATGCATACAAGGACATTCCACTTCTTCATGGTTCACCTTCCGCCGCAAGTTCCCTCTGATAGACCTTGAATCAGCGACACACGGATTTTCGGGACTCCTTTGCCGAGTTTCCCCCGCAGGACCTTGCTCTCCTCCTTGAGGTACACGATCACATCCTGCTGATGCCGGTTGATCCACCCAGCCACCATCATCAGGAGCATGCCCATGGGTTTTACCTTCATCACCACTCCGACCTTTCACCTTCCAACCGTTCATCCTGAGAACCCAGGCGAGCTATTATAGTGGTGACGCTCGGCGAGGTCGACCGTTTTTGTCGGCCTTTTCAGCATGTCCGCAAAGCTGAGGTTGGTTGACGGGACAAGGGCCGGAAAGATTTCTTGAAAGAAATCGGTAGTACCTCATGATATTGGTAAGTTCAAATGCAGGAATTCGCCGGTTTTGGGCCTCGTTAGCCGCGCGGTATCGATATGCGTTGCAGGATTGTGATGCGCAAGGAGGTCGCGTATGGCAACGCAACGGCATTCGAATCGCCGCAACAACCGGGAACAACCGGGGCAATTAAAGGTGTCCGGGGGCAATTAAAGGGGTCCGGTACGAATGGCATGAAGATAAGCCATAGCGATTTTACCGTAACAGGGCTTTCTGCATCTCCTTTCTCGGTCGGGTGAGCAGGTCGTACGGTTTGGGTCTTCGCTTGAGAGCACGCGGTTCCACGCGGTTGGGACGCTCCGGCACGCGGTCCCGCGCAATCCACGATAGCAGCAGTTGGTATAGTTGGACGGCGTGAGGCGTGCCGGCGAAGAGACACAAGTAAGGAGCCACGGCCTGAAAGCGTTGCAGCGTCCCCGCAAAGCTGAGCCGATGCAACGGCTGCCCCTGCGTCTGGGCCGCCTGCCACATCAGGGCCCGCATCAGGTTGTAAGCGAGGAAATGCAGATAGATTTCCTTGCGCACGACGTCCTCACTCTGGCCTCGTAGAATCTCCATTTTCAAGGTGGTCTTCACTTCGCGAATTCGCAGTTCCACGGTCCAGCGGTCGCGGTACAGAGCCGCGATCTTCTCCAGCGGGAATGCTTTCGGGTCCAGCAGCGTCGTGACCACCAGAATTCGCCGGCTGCGAAAACCCTTGATCCGCGTGTCGAAACGCAGCACCCGTACCGTCAACGTCGCCGGCAGTTGCGCGAATTCTTCCGGCGTGAGCGTGCGGGGACCTTGCGGCGGCCGCGACCAGGTGAAGAGCCGATCGTTCTGGCCGAGCCGCTGGCCTTGACGAAAACTGATCGTGCGGGCCCGCGAACCCCGCAAGCGGAATACGCCGTCACAGCCCCGTGCCTGCAGTTGGGCCAGGTCGGCATAGGCACCGTAGAACCGGTCTCCCAGGACCACATCGCCGACTTCCAACTGGTCCCAAAGCTGCCGCCACAAGGCCAACTCATTGCTGCGATAGGCCGCGATCGCCACATCGAGAACGGCCCCGCTGGCCCAGCAGAACATCGCCACCAGCTTGGCCACGGGAAAGCCACAGCCCGGCTTTTGCCGACCCGGCTGCCCGAAGGCTTCCTGCAATTCGGGGGTATCCGGCATCGAGCAACTGAACCCATCCACCACCCAGACCCGCCGACCGCACCAGCGGTAGCCGTCGCCGACCTTCGCCTGCAGGGTCTCGGCTACTTTCCGCAGGCCGTATTGAAAAAGCGACAAGGGCAAGCGTTTTCGTCCCTGACTGTACGCCGACGGGTCCGCCGAGGCTTTCAACGGAGTACCTGCCGCTTCACGCTGTGCCAGAATGTGGGCCACCGCCTCCCGACAGACCCAACCGGGATGCAACACTTGCAGCAGAAACGTCCAGAACGTCTGGGCCGGCGTCCAAACACGTTCGCGCCACCGATACTTCGCCGCCGTGGCGGCCTCGGTCAAATCTTCCTTCGACAGATACCCGCGAACAAATTCGCTCTGGTCCAACGGTTCGCTCTTGAGAGCATCCCGACAACGTGCGATACTGGCCATCCGTGGCCTCCTTGTGTTCGAGTTGATCTTATAGCCAATTGACCAACTCAATCCCAGGAGGCCTTTTTGTCAACCCCTTATTCTATAAAGACTTATGGCTTATCTTCATGCCATTCGTGTCCGGTACATTTATCGAGTAGAATTAGCGGGTATGGGTTGGGGCGGGTCACGAGCGTCTGGAGACCCTCAAGCCCCGGAGAGAGGGGACACGCCGGAGGCCGTGGTCAGTAGAGGAGAATGGAGCCGAAAGGAACGAAAGAAGACGCCCAAAGGGGACGGGTGTCTTGTCGCACAGCCGCCTGTTGGACGTACCGGCTTCAGCCGGTTCGAACCAGACCGCCTGAAGGCGGTACTCCAGACTTGGGTCCCCCAGCCGAGGAAACCTGGGCTCCCGCCGGCGCGGGAATGACACCGCTGGGCCGCACCTTTTTTCGCTTTCCTTTGTTTCCCCGCCTGTGCGGGGATCACATTTCGTTCGGCTAACGTGGTCTTGGTCACGCCCGGACGAATCGGACGGTGCGTGATACGCACCCTACGTGGCTACGACTACGACTCCCCGCTGGTACCCGTAAAGCACTAAACGCCGCGGTTGGGGCCGCAGAGCTTGCCCCATTCGCCGGTGCTCAGGGCAGGCTCTGAGCGAAGTCGAAGGGGCCGGGCTGAGTCTATCCCCGTTCCTTTGTCCTCCGGCCTCCGTGTTCATCTGCGGTTTCCTTATCTCTGTGTCCTCGGTGCCCTCGGTGGCAGGAATCCCTGGCGAATCACCAGGAAACGACCACGTTTTTGCAACAGTTGAAAAGGCAAAACGCCCCGCGTGCGAAGAATTCTTTATTCTTTTGGCCACAAAGAGTTACGCGATTTTGGGGCGTCGTGTGCGCACAGAATTTCGGCACGATTCGTGCAACACGGCCCACAGGTAGAGGGACGCTCGGATTTAGGATTCCCGCCCCATTCGGCTGCGCTCAGGGCGGAGCTTCGCGGGAATGACAGGTTTACGATTCATGATTTGAAAGCGAAAGGAAGAGACATGAGGAGTCGGGGCAGATGAATTGCGGATTGCGGATTGGGGACAGACCCGGGGCGGGACGCCCCCTGCGGCTTGCCGCCTCGGCCCTGCGCGGGCCGCTTGTACAAACAAACCCAATTCGGCCCGGCCTGGACAGACCCGGGTCCCCGGCGGGCGAAAGATGCAAAACGAACCCACTTTCGGAGAAGTTTCAAGTGGCAGGTCTCAAGTTTCAAGCCGGAGCGTCCGGCATTGAGTTCCGGGAGTCTTCCCACATACCCCATGATTCCAATATTCCATCATTCCACCATTCCAGTGCCGCCGGGGGGCCAATCGTGCGAAACGAACCCAATTTGGGCTCATCCGGTTTGAGCGTACTTTCATGGGACTCCTCCGATCAGTTTGTAGCGGGTTTGGTGCAAGCCGTAGATCTTGAGCTTGAAGAATTCAGGGTCTCGAAAGCCGTAGGCTTGGCGTTGGAGAACCCGGATCTTGGTGTTGGTTCCTTCGAGCGGCCCGGTCGAAAGGCGGTGGAGATAGTAGTTGAGAATGCCGCTGCGATGGGCCGCCAAGGTGTGGGCCAACTGGATCAGCAGGGAGATGCCCGAGCTTTCGGCGCGGCGAATCCAATCGTCGAGCACGCGTTGGGCGGCCGCGCGGTCTGCTTGTTCCCACACGCGGCGGAGGTCCTCCCGCAGATAGTAGGCGGTCGCCAGGGGCTGATTGAGGGTCAACGCCTCGTGCAGACGTTTGGATTCGTCGCGGGTCCGGTCGAGGTTCTCGGGGTTCTTCAACAGCAGCCAGCGGGTCCCCTTGAGAACGTCTTTGTGCAACTGTTCCGTGGCCTCCCGGTGGAGCTGGCGCCGCAAGTCCGAGAGTTTCTCGTTAAACAGTTGCAGGATGTGGAAATGATCGAAGACGAGTACGGCGTGGGGCAGATTCGTTTGGACCGCACTGATATACGCCGGCGACATATCGATGGCCACCGCTTCGATCTGGGCGCGGCAGCGTTGGAGGCGTTTCCAGAAGGGTTTCAGGGCTTCGACGCCCTTGCCGTCTCCCACGAACACCACCGCCCCCGAGTGCAGGTCCAGGACCACCGTCAGGTAACGCTGCCCCCGGCCGATGGCGATTTCATCGATGGCGATCTGCCGCAGGTGGTGGAGCTTGATCCGGCGGAATTTGCGGCTGAGATACCGTTGCTGGATGTCCTTGACGAGGTCCCAACCCACCTGCAAATGCCGCGCCACGTCTCGGATGGTCATATGGCGGGACAACTCCAGGACGTACCGTTCGAAGGCTTGGGTGTAGCTGCGGCGCTCGTCGGCGAAGTCGAGGGACACCTGACGCACCACGCCACAGTCGGCACAGCCCACGCGGGGTATCTCCAGGGCAATCTGGACGGCCCGACAGCCAATGGGAAGACTACGGAACCGACGCTCCTGGGCCCCGCGACGGACGACCCGCCGGGAGCCGCACGCCGCACAGCGAAGGTCGCCCCGTTCCTGGCGGATCGTGAAGATCACGGTGCCCCCTTCATACTCCGTTCGCACGTAGGTGTAGCCGCGAATCCCAAACCCATGATACAATAAGCTCGTGGACATGTTTGACTCCTATCCTTAAGTCCTTGCAAAACCTTTGGATAAGTCAGCATGTCCACTCTTTCAACCTAAAAGTACGCTCAAACCGGATGAGCCCCAATTTGCACAGGAGTGTTCAGGGTAAAGTCTCAAGTTCGAAGTTGGGGAGCCTTGCGGCGAGCCCTGGGGGACTTCACACTTGGGTTCCCAAACGCAAAATTCCGCGTTTGGGGGTCCTTTCAAACTTCCGCCGGCCGCCGGCGGGACTGGTTGTACAAACAAAGCCAATTGGCCGTAGTCGGTGGTCGGTAGTCAGTAGACGGCTGTACAAACATACCCAATGTTGGGAACGTCGAATGAGTGCTAAGATCTTGATGGTGCGAAGGTTAGGCCGATTTCCGGTTGCGGGCGAATCTCCCTTGACAGGGTGCGGCACGATAAGTTCTAATAGGCTCCGCCTGGGGCGATTAGCTCAGCTGGTTAGAGCGCACGGATCACACCCGTGAGGTCATAGGTCCGAATCCTATATCGCCCACTGTTTGGAGGTACTGCCATGACTATCGATTCCCGCCCGACGACCCGCCGTCAGTTCTTTCGCCAATCCACCACGACCGCCGCCGGAGTGGCCCTGGGCTTGAACCTGGTCGGCATGCCTGTGATGCGCTCGGTTTTGGGCGCCAACGACAAGATCCGCGTCGGCTTCATCGGCGTGGGCAATCGCGGCAGCCAGTTGCTTGCGGGGTTCATGGCACAGGAGGATGTCCAGATCGTGGCGCTGTGCGATGTCTATGAGCCGTACCTGAATCGGGATTACAGCCAGGTCGGCAAGGACGTGATCGACTCGATCGGCGAGCGGGTGCCGAAGATGGGCGAGAAGTTCCCCGGCGAGGTCGCCCGGTACAAGGATTTTCGCCGCGTGCTCGACCGCAAGGATATCGACGCCGTGGTCATTGCCACGCCGGACCATTGGCACGCCATTCAGATGATCCAGGCCTGCCAGGCGGGCAAGGATGTCTACGTGGAGAAGCCCCTGTCCGTGACCATTCACGAGGGGCGCAAGATGGTCGAGGCCGCCGCCAAGTACAACCGTATCGTCCAGGTGGGCCTGCACCGCCGGTCGTCGGTGATGTACGCCGAGCTGGCCAAGGAGATGCAGGCGGGCAAGATCGGCAAGGTCACGGTCGCCCGGGCCTATCGGGTCAGCAACATGCACCCGGTCGGGATCGGCAAGTACCCCGACGTGACGCCGCCGAAGGAGCTGGATTGGGATATGTGGCTCGGGCCCCGCCCCATGCGGCCGTACAAGAACAACATCGCGCAGTACAAGTTCCGCTGGTGGGAGGCGTACTCGTCGCAGGTGGGCAACTGGGGCGTCCACTACTTCGATGCGATCCGCTGGGTCCTGAACGAAGAGGCGCCGGTCTCGATCTCGGCGCACGGCGGCCGGTTCGCCGTGGACGACGACCGCACGATCCCGGACACGATGGAGGTGATCTTCGAGCTGCCTTCCGGCGTGCTGCTGGTCTTCGGGCAGTACGAAGCGAACGGGATCGCTCCCCTCGAATTCGGCGAGATCGAATTCCGGGGGACGCTCGGCAATCTGTACTCCGGCTCGGAGGGCGGCGGCTACAAGGTGGTCCCCTCGCCCGGCGGGCAGTTCCAGCCCTCGAAACCCCGCATCCAGCCGGAGCAGAAAGCGCCGGGCAAAGGCGGGCAGGACCTGACGGTTCTGCACATCCGCAACTTCCTCGACTGCGTTAAGTCGCGGCAGAAGCCCCATTGCGACATCGAGACCGGGCACCGCTCGACCAGCTTCGCTCTGCTGGCCAATATGGCCATGGCGACGAAGTCCCGCCTCGACTGGGACTCCGAAGGCCGAGCGCATCACGAACAACAAGCAGGCCAACAAGCTGCTCCAGTACCAGTATCGCAAGCCCTGGACCCTGTGAGGGGGAGCGATCGATGAGACGCGTCAGATGCTGAGCTGTGTGTTGCGTCCCCTGGGCGGACGGCCGACGCTTTCCCAGCGGCAAGGAGCTGGAGGGCGCGCGATATCAGGGACAGCACGGGGCCAAGCCTGTAAGAAAGCTGGTCGCATAATCCCATTAATGGACAGAAGGACTCACCAATTACTGCGGCGGCGCAGGCGGCTTGAGGAAGCCTTGATACCGGAGCCAGTTGGCACAGGCCTGCGTCCAGGTGGAGCACGGATGGTCACTCGGGCGGACGCCGAAGTCGTGGGCGGCGGTGGCGTAGACGTGCAACTCCGCCGGGACGCCGGCTTTCCGCAGGGCCAGGTACAGGAGCACACTGTGCTCCGGCGGGCTGATGATGTCGGCCCCACCGTGCGCGAGGAAGATCGGCGGCGTCCCCGCCGGAATGTGCAGGCCGGGAGCGACCTCGTCCTTGTCCTTCGCCTTGAGGTACCCCGAATAGACGCCGATGGCGAAGTCGGGCCGGCAACTGATCTTGTCCAGGTCGTCGATCGGCTCGTACGTCTTCTGCTCGAAGCTCGTCGCGGTCGCAATCGCCAGATGGCCGCCCGCCGAGAAGCCCACCATGCCGATCTGCTGCGGCTGGATGCCCCAGTCCTTGGCCTTGCTCCGCACCAAGCGGACGGCCCGCTGGGCATCCTGGAGCGGACGTCGGGCCGGCTCGCCCTTGATCTCATCGGGCCGTCGCGGCACGCGGTACTTGAGGATGATGCCGGTAACGCCGATGCGAGTTCAGCCACGCGGCCACTTCCTCGCCTTCCAGTTGCCAGTAGAGGTCCCAATACCCGCCGCCGGGGCAGATCAGCACGGCGGTCCCGGTGTCCTTGTCCTTTGGAGGCCGATAGATCGTGAGGGTCGGCTTGGTGACGTTGGTCACCAACCGGGTCGACTCGTTGACCTCGACCTGCTTACGATCCAGCTTCGGCGACATCCGAACCATCTCCGCGCCGATGGTGCCCGGCTCCTCCGGCGGCGTGCCCGGCCAAATCTCCACCACGAGCGGCTTCTCCGCCCCCACGCCGCCCCGCCCCCACACATCCCGATGATCAAAGAAACCATCAATCCGAATCGCATGAACGATCCTCCTTTCCCTCGTTGTTTGGTCTTGGCTATTGTACCTACCGGGTTTTGCTAAGAACGACTTCAGTCATGTACGCTACGGGCATTCTCCGTTGGTAGAAATCACTAATTATCATGGGTAAACCCCCGGCTCTGCCGGGGGACTCCCAAAGTTTGACAGATACAGGAGTCGTCCACCAGACTCTCGGACTGTGAACCGCTCAAAGTTTCACAGAAAGGAGATCTGATGGACGACTATGAGAGCCTAAACCATACGAAATGGGAATGCAAATACCATGTCGTGTTCATTCCCAAGTGTCGGCGTAAGAAGCTGTACCAGCAGTTGCGGCAGGACCTTGGGGAGGTGTTTCGCCAGTTGGCCCAGCAGAAGGAGAGCCAGATTCTGGAAGGGCACTTGGTGGTGGATCACGTGCACATGCTGATCTCGATTCCGCCCAAGTACGCGTGGCCCAGGTGGTGGGGTACATCAAGGGCAAGAGTGCGATTCATATCGCCCGCACCGTGGGCGGACGCCAGCGGAACTTCACAGGCGAGCACTTCTGGGCCCGTGGGTACTTCGTGTCCACCGTCGGCCGCGACGAGAAGGCGATTCGGGAATACATCCAGCGGCAGGAAGAGGAAGATCGTCGGCTGGACCAGATGAAGATGTTCGATTAACCGCCGCCGTAGGCGGCTCCCAAACAATCCGCTTTGAGCGGTTCACATTACAAGCCTCCACCTCTGGTGGAGGTATTGACTAGGGTCGCATTTTGCGACTTAGAGAGGGCGACCAGGAATCCGTATGCTGACGTTGTTCTCGTTCACGCGCCAGTCTGCCGCAAACGTTCCTATCACGGGGTATTTCTCGAATACCAACTCGTCCACGAAAGCGCCATCGGAACGAGGGCTGTACTTTGATGGATCGAAGCTCGGAAGACCGATCGCCCTGCGGTCCAACTCCACATAGTAAGCCTCACAGTGCCGCGACGATCCGTCAGCAAGCACGAGGAGATAGCCCCCTTTGTCCAGCGAATAGAGCACACCCGACGCTCCCGGCTTGTCCGGCACGGACACGCGATAATCGGCCATTCGGACGAAGCAGATCCCTCTCCGACCAAGATAAACCGAGACAGATAAGGGCCCCAGAAATCCAACTGCCAGAATGATCAGGGCTGCGATCCTTATCTTCCTCAAGGACGGCTCCTTCCAGCGAGGCGCGAGTGACCTTCTGTGTCACAGGGGCTACTTCTTGGGACGTCGGGCGGGGACTCCGTGCAGCATTCCTTCGACGCTGAGGTCCTCGTCCACATCCGGCCAATGGACTCCATAGCCGTCCCCGATGATCTCGAAATGCTCCCTTTGGGCCGGCGTCGCCTCGCTCAAGCGCCACGACCACGCGAGCGGAACACTCACGATCCGGCCGTCGACGAGGCGGAACGTGATCAGCTCCTCGGTCACCGACACTTCTTTGACCCGATTATCTGTGCTAACCGCAATGCTCACGCCATGCCTCCTGAATCTCTCTCAAGTTGGCCTGAATGACCGCCCGAATCCGGTTCAACTCTTGTGCGGAGAAGCCATGATTCTGGGCCAGCGCGACAGGCTCGATCCAGAACTTACAGACCATACTCTCTCTTCGAACGTGGACGTGCGCCGGTTCATTACAGTCGAAACTGTAGAAGAAGAACCGGTGCGGACCGGGAATACCTTTGACCGTAGGCATACATAACGCCATTCGTACTTAGCGTCCATCCTGCAGCACATCAACTATGGTGATCATAGTGTCGCATGCGGGGCGAGTCAACAGGGGTGGCGGGAAGATCGTCATGCACGTATTCAATCAGTTCGTTCTTGGGGGAGAAACGCACGGGCAGAAAATACCACGTCGACCGGCGGCTATATGTCCAAGGACCAGCACACGGCCGATCGCCATCAGAGATATCCAGATTCTGTTGCCCTTCGCCTTGTTCTCCATCGTGCATCTCCCCGTGGCCAGGCAGTGATTGGGCGGACACCAGCATTATATCATGAACCGCCAGGGTGTGGCACGGCGGGGCCGCGCCAGATGCTGCCGCCGAAGGTGGTGACGTAGAGTACGGCGTCATCAGCCGGATCGAAGGTCAGACGCTGGATATTCGAGAAGGGCAGCTCGTTGAACGGCCGCCAGGTTTGGCCGTTGTCTTGCGAGAGCCAAAGACCAGCACCGGGAGCACCCTCCGTGAGCGTCATATAGATCCAGCCGTCATGCTTCGGGTGGAAATAGCCGCCGAACGTCTGCCGAGCCTGGCGACCGATGCGCTGCCAGGTCCGCCCGCCGTCCTGCGTCCGCCAAAGGCCGCCGGACTGGTCGCCGCCGCCGGCGTCGCAGACGCCGACCAGGATGATGTTGCTGTTCTGCGGGTGGACGCAGAAGTCCTTGGGATACAGGAAGAGCTGCGAGGCGTTGACCTTTTGCCAGGTCTCCGCCCTGTCTCTCGATCTATACAGGCCGACGCCTTCGCTCATGAGGGGCTTGCCCTGGGCGGGCCGCATGGCGCAGATCATCGCAAAGAGTGTGCCATCCTGGTGCAGGATCACGCGGGAGACGCGCACGTTCAGCGAGTGGCCCAGACCATTCTTCTTGAGCGTCCAGGTCTTGCCGTCGTCGGTCGATTTGTACACGCCTTCCAGGAAGACGCCGGCGTAGAGCGTGCGGGCATTCTTGGGGCTGCGGGGGTCGAGGACGATGGAGGTCACCGGACGCAGCGGCAGACCCCGGGCCTCCGGCTTCCAGGAGGAGCCAAAGTCGCGCGAGATGCAGATGCCGCCGGGGCCGTTGTGGCCGTGACGCTCGGAGATGATGTTGTCGTTGGGAATATCGTGGACGTTGGAGAAGCCGCCCCACATCTTGCCTGGGATCTCGGGATCGAATGCGATCTCGTAGCAGGTGTTCCGCCACGGAGCCCAGGTGTTCTTGTCCCACCAGATCCAGGTCTTGCCGGCGTCGAGGGACCGGGCGAAGCCGATATCCGTGTAGGCGATGTAATGGCGGTTGGCCTCGAACGGGTCGATGTAGTAGTTCCAGGTCGTCGTGACCACCAGGCCGGTGCAGACCCACGCGCTGCCGGGTCCGGGCTGCCGGCCGGGGGCGGGGTAGGTGTCGCCGTTGAACCAGGTGCGGCCGCCGTTATGGGTGATGTAGGACTGGCTCCACACCAAGATCAGCCGGCTCGGGTCGCTATTGCAGATCGCCGCGTCGAAGGGCGTATCGCCGCCCTTGAAGGATTGGCCCGCCGAGGCGGTGACGTAATTGGGAGCGACGTTATATTCCTTGAAACGCGGGTCTTGGAAAAACGTTGCACGCCAAGTTGCGCCGCCGTCATCGCTGCGATAGACGGTCTCATGCTGCGGCGGATGAAAGCCGGTGCTCGTATTCGTGACGTACACCGTCAGTGGTCTGGCGTCGGTAGTCAGGACCTGCTTGTACTGGGCGATCGGGCCGTAAGACCACTGGTCAGCTTTTGTGGTGTCGATATTGATGCCCCGGCCCATCGCCGATTGCCAAGACTCGCCGCGATCCCGGGAACAGTAGACGCCTCCGCTCAAGACACCGTTCTCCAGTTTGCTGGTAATCGTGCAGTAGAGCACAGTGCCGGTCGCATCGGAGCCGCCGGCGAATCCCTTGATCTCTTTCCAAGGCAGACCATCAGTCTTCTCCGTCCAGGTCTGTCCACCATCATCGGATCGCCAGATACTCCTGTCCGTGGCAGCGAACATGACGTTCTTCGTAGGTCGTGCGTCCCCGCACGACATTCGAGGCGAGCGGGGACGCTCGCCCTACGCGGAGGAAATGGAATCCGATCACTCGGCCTTGCGGGCCCGCACAGGCGGTCCAGGTGACGCCGGCATCGCGCGACAGCCGGCATTGGCCATTGCGTGTGCCGACGAGCATGAGGCTGGGGTCGGAAGGACTGATTGCGACCTCGCCGGAGAGGGAGTCCTTGAGATCGCCGATGAGTGTGAAGGTCCGACCGCGGTCGCGGCTGACCTTCAGCTTGCCGCCCGAGGAAGCGTAGATCACGTTGGAGTCCGATGGATGGAAGCCGGGCCGACATTGCGTGTCGGTTCGCAACTGGGCTTGGTGGATCATCCGCCAGTTGTGGCCGCCGTCCTCGGAGATATAGGCCGCGCTCATATCGCAGTTGATCATCGTCAGGTTGGGGTCGGCTGGCGAGATCGCGGGACTGAACATGCCGCCTCCGCCGGAGAGACCGAGGGGCTCCCAATTGCGGATTTGGGACGCACACAACCCGCAGTCGGCCGGTATTAGCAGCGAAAGCATTAGCCCCAGACATTTCAAGGATGATAAGAATATGCGATGTTCCATATGCGCTCCTATCCCACCTCACAATCCGTGTGGTTGAGATTGCTTCGCCTCGCTCGCAATGACATATGGTGCACAATCATGTCATTGCGAGGAGTGGAACGACGAAGTAATCTCCAGCGTTGTCGCAACGAGGCTCACTTGCCGAGGCACTCGCGCATGATGCGCAGGTACTCGCGGCAGGTGTCGCGGATGTCGGGGTCGCCGGGATGCCGGTCCTGCTCGATGGAGGCGAAGCCGTTGAAACCGACGTTTCTCAACGCTGTCACGATGGCCTGGATGTCCATCACGCCCCGGCCGAAAGCGGGGAATTGCCGCATCACGCCGTCGATGTCGCGCATGTGGACGTTCATCAGGTGCCTGCCGACCTTGTGGATCGCGAGCGGCGGGTATTCCCGTTGGAGCAGCGTCCAGCCCACGTCGATGTTGTAGCCCAGATCGTCGTCGCGGATCTGGTCCCACAGCCGCAGGAACGACGCGGCGTCCGGGACCAGGCAGTGCGTGTGCTGCTCGATGGAGAACTTCATGCCTTGGGCCTTCGCCCTTGCCAAACAGGCCTTGGTGGTCTCCACGTAGGCATTCCACACGCGGTCCCAGTCGAACCCTTCGGCAATATCGATGTGATACTTCTGGCCCGGCTTGGGATTGGCGATCTCGTAGTAGCGGGGCAGATACGTTGTCGGTCCTTTCAACTCGCGGGCCCAGGGGGCGACAATATTGACCATGGGCGTGCCCAGCTTTTTGCCGATCCGGCAGCCCGCTTCGAAGTTGTCCAGAGCCCTGCGCGCGGGCGGTCTTGTCCGTGCTCGACAGGTCCTCGACCACCGGCTGGAACATGACGAACTGGGAGACCTTCAGCTTATTCTTCTGCAGCGTCTGGTTGACCCGCTCGATCTTGGCGTCCGTCCAGAAGTTCTTGAGGTCCTGGGGGGCCGACGCGATCAGCTCGACACCGTCGAAGCCCATCTCGCCGAGGAGGTCCAGGGCTGGCTCCGGGTCGGCGCCGGCGCTCAGGGGGTGAAAACACCAACTCAGGCAGCCGACCTTGACCTTGCCCTGCCCGGACGATGCTGGTTGCGCCGCCGTCGCAGGCAGCGACAGTCCGGAGGCGGCGAGTGCAGCGGTTTGGATGAATTGGCGTCGGTTCAAATCAAGACGAGTCTTCATAGGTCCACTCCTTCTCACAAGCGATACTGAGATTCGATTTGGATGGTTGTAGCCAGAGGCTTGTCGTTCACGGTGCCGCCGAGTTCGCCCGTGGCGTTAAGGCGCACCTGCCAGCGATCCGCGATATTGATCCCGGCCGGCGCCACGAAACTGACGTTGAGGGGCTGACGAACCTCGTCACCGGCAATCTCGAAGACGTGCAGGAATAGTGACCGTGTCCCGGTGGCAAGGTCGCCGACCTCAATCCGCCAGGGGCAGATCGGAGGCCGCAGCCGCCCTTGGGTCATGTGGTTGTGTTGGGCCGTCTTCTCCAACGGGTGGCCCCAGGCCTCCTGGCCCGGCCCGCCGCGCAGGACGATCTCGGGGTTCTGCGGCAACAACGTGTGCAGGAACGTCCGCGATCGGCCGTGGGAGAAGACCTCTTTGCCGCCGTCCGCTTCGGGCAGGCTCAGCCAAGTGAGAGAGCCATCCTTACACTGTGGCTCGGTCGGGACGTGGAGGAAGAAGTGCCGGGCGAAGTCGGGGCGAGTCGCTTCCACGCGGTCGAAGACGATGAAGAACTCCCGCTCGCCGCGCAGGTACAAGAATTGACGTGTCACCTCGCGGGCCTTCTTTTCGCTGTAGCCTTTGGTGATATCGGCGGCGGCGTAGGTGTAGCTCGGAGTGTGCTCGAAGGCCACCATGTGACCGCGCTCGCGGGGAAAGGGGCCGCCTTCATAGACGTGCCGTACCAGGCCGCCGTCATTCTCATTACCCTTGTCCCGGCGGAATTTCTCGCTCGGATCGAAGATCGTGACGATGTTGTAGATCAACGAGCCGCCCGCATAATAGTCGGTATCGTTGTGACCCTGCCCGCCCTGGCGCGAGACCAGCGAGCCGCGTTTGCAGATCAGAAAGTGGCCCTCGTCGTCCCGCGAATGGCCGGCGAATTGCGGCCCGCAGCCGAAGAACGCCCAGGTCGCATTGGGGTCATTCCAGGCGCTGCGCATATAGACGTGCCCGGCGCCAGGGAACAGATAACCGAGAGGCAGGGCATACGGTGGTGTTGCCTGGATCGAGGGGTCATAGCAGGCCACGCGCTGCCAGCGCTCCAGCAGCCACTCCTGCCCCCGGTCGCAGAACCATTGCGACAGCCTGTCGTGGAGCATCGGCGCCGCGCGGGCGAACCCAGCGGGGCGCGAGCCGTCGCCATCGTCGATCCAGGCCGTGCGGTCGTTGTGCGCCATCATCGTATAGGCTACCCAGCGCGGCTCTTCCACCGGGTATCCCCAGGGCTCCACCTGCTTGAACAAGTCGATGCCTGTGGCGGTCCGCCAGGCATGGAAGGCGTAGGGGATGACCGTGACCGGGCCGTAGCCGCCGTGGCCGAAGGACTCGGACCAGACGCCGCCCATCCGATTGAAGGCCGGAATGCACTCCGCCGGTACGCGCTGGTCCCACGAATCGAGGAAGGTCTTGGCGTCCGCTTCGAATTTCGTGCCCGCGCCGCTGATGGTCAGGGCGATGAACAGCTTCTGCGTGAGCGCATCGCGGGTATTTCCGATGTTCAGATGGATCGGGCCCCACGTCTGGTTGTATTCCCAATGACCCCATTTGAGCAGGATTCTGGGCTCATCGGTGAAGTAGCGCAGCCAGGAGCCCAGGGCGTCGCCGAACTGGACCCGCTGCTCGGGTCGTCAGCGCATCGTAGATCCAATCGTAGGCGAGGGCATGGTAGCCGAAGGCGCTGCCCTGGCGGTTGGCGATGAGGCTGCCGTCACCCCATTGCTTGATGATGACGTCGGCGTACGGCCGGGCATTGCGTCCCCTTTGGCGCTCGATGAGATACGCGAGACCGCAGTTCATCAGGTCTTCCGGAATGGACCACGCGTTCGTGATGTACTGGATGCCGCCTCGTTGCACGGCGGCATCGGCGCGTTGCTTGACGATCGCGTAATCGGCGGCCAGTGGGCCGTCACAACGCCGAGCCATCTCTCCTACATCCTCGATCAGGAGTCTCGGATGAGCGGGCTTGACCTGATAGACAGCTTGACCAAGGCAGATGTTGAGAAGGACAAGGGTAATGACCATTGCTCACTGATCCTTTAGCCAAACGATGGAACTGACCGCACGCGGGCCGCGACGGGACGACGGCGCGGTCGAGCCGGCATCGTTCTTCGGAAGGCGATTGTCCCGGACGTAGTTCGGGACCAGCGTCAGCGCCGAGCCGTCGGCCCAGGTGCCCTTGATGACCATCACGCCGCCGAGCAGATCGCCTTTCCACTCGGTGGTCAAGGCGGACTCGGGGCCGAGGACCTTGTCGAGACTCTGATCCGTGGCCTCGACGTTGTAGATCAGCGGCCCGTAGCGCAGGGCCACCTGGCCGCTCGTCGGCGGCGATCTTGTCGCTGGCTTTGATGCGCTGGACCTTCATCGGCAGGACCAGGTCGATCTTGTCGCCGGCCTTCCAGTCCCGCGTGATCACGGCGTAGCCCTTGTCGATCGTGGGCTGTGATGGCTGCGCCGTTGACCGAGATCGACGTCAGGCCGTTCGACTTGCGGCGTGCGGCGTGTACAGCTCGCTCGTCGTGCGGTTGGGCACGCGGACGTAGACGGTGAATCGCTTGGCGGTTTCGGGATTGACGGTGATGGAGACCTTGCCGCTCCAGGGATAATCCGTCTTCTGCACCATCTCGACGTCGGTGCCGGCCACGTTCTCGACCTTGATCGTGCTGCCGATGAACAGGTTCACGTAGAGGCCGTCCTTGCCCTTGACGTACGTCCAGGTCGGGAGCATCAGCAGCGTCCGCGGGATGTTGCCGACGCAGCACGGGCAGACGTGCCACGGATAGCGCGGGCCGCGCGAGTCGAGCGGATTGTCGTAGTAGAAGTTCTTGCCCTCCAGATCGATCGAGCCGAGCAGGGCGTTGTAGAGCGTCTCCTCGTACAGGTCGGCGTACTTGGCGTCGTGGTAGGCCAGGTTCATCTTGTACTGGAAGAAGATCAGGCCGCAGCTCGAGCAGGATTCGCAGTAGGCGTTGTTGCGCAGCGAGTAGTTGGGGCCGAAGCCTTCGGAGGTCTCGCCGCTGCCGATGCCGCCGGTGACGTAGTACTTCTTGTTGACCATGTTGTCCCAGAGCGACATGACGGCGCTCTGGTAATCGAGGTCGTGCGGTCTCCGCGGCCACGTCGGCCATGCCCGAATAGGTGTAGACGGCGCGGACGGCGTGCCCGACCGCCTCGTACTGCTGCTGCACCGGCACGTGGCTCTGGTCGTACTCGCTGCCGTCCCGGCGGCAGTCGAGCAGGAACTTGGCCAGCTTGATGTAGCTGTCGCCGTGGCTGCCGGGGCCTTCCATGTCGTTGACGAACCGGCCGAACCGCACCAGGGCCTGTTCCATCTCCTGATGGCCGTCGAACCAGTCTTTCTTCGGGGCCGGGCCGAGGTTGGCGACCCAGCAGTCGGCCAGCTTCTTGGCCGCGTTGTACAGGCGCTTGTCCGTGCCGTTGGTCAGCGTGTAGTGGTTGATCGCCGACTCGATGAAGTAGCCGGCGACGTAGCCTTCGTGATCGCCGCGATTGCGCGGCGACCAGCGCTCGGGCCAGCGGTTGCGGTCGGCCAGCGTGAACGCCGTCTGCAGATAGCCGTCGGGCTCCTGGGCGGCGAGGATCTTGGGAATCCAGTCCTCCAGCGTCGCCTTGCATCCGCTCCTGGGCCTTGATGATCTCCGGATCGCCCTGCGGATCGACCATCAGCGCGATGCACATCGACTCGACCGTCTGGTGGACCCAGGCGTTGGAGAACACGTAGCCCTTGTGGCGCCCGTGCGGCCTCGCCGCGCAGGGCCTTGGCCGCTTCGACGAAGTTGTCGATGCCGCCTTGGCCCTGCTTGAGATTCGGATCGTTGATCTGGTCGATGCAGTGGGGAATCCAGTTGACGATCAGAGCCTTGGCCCGCGCGTTCCACAGGGGGCTGTCGATCTTGTACTTCTTCGTGTAGACGACGTCCAAGCGGTCCGCCGGCGGCGGCTGAGACTACCTTGACAGCCAAGCGTGGACGAGGCACTGAGCGGGACCTTGCTCGGCCGTCAGCTTGCAGGACGTACTCGCCCGGCTCCGAGAAGGTCGCGGTCGTGACGGCTCGCCTGGGCGTTCTCGAACGTGACGTCGCCGGGGCCGGATTCTTTGCTCCAGGTCACGGTCGGCGCGGCCTCACCTTTCGAGCATCTTGATCGTCCCGGCTCAGATAGGTCTTGCCCCCCAGCACGACGACGCGATCCACGCCCGCCGTCACCGTCGGGGGGAAATCGGGCGATTTGCCGGAGTCATAGACCTTCCATTCCAGGATGCCGGTCGAGAACGTTTCGTTCGAGTCGATCTCCAGCCGGAGCTTGGCGGTCCGGACCTCGTCGAAGGTCGTGGTGTTGTATTGGCTGCCGGCGACGCCGAGACCGGACGGCGTTGGCGACCGGGACGAAGGCGTTGCCGTCCCAATACAGCAGGCGGCAGGCCTTGGGCAGGCGGACCCCTTGCTGATCGTCCCACCAGTACACGTCGATCTTGTTGGTGCTGATCGGCTGGCTCCAGTCGTACTGCACCCACTGGGTGCCTCTCCGGGGCCAGTTGCCGTACGAGCCGCGGCGGTTGTCACGCGAGCTGCGAGGATCGTAACCGTCGTTGAGGGCCGCCGAGCGTCGTGTCGCCGGAGACGTAGGAACTGGACGGCTTCGCCACGACGGCGAGATTGACGCCGGTCGCGGTTTGGCCGCCTGTAGGGTGGGGCTTGCCTCACCGGAACCCATTTGGTGGGCCAAGGCCCACCCTACACAAACCGATAGCGCCAGCCTGAAACCAAAGGATCGTCTTGCTCTCATTGGAGGTCTCCTCTGTTTGTTACCAATCAGGTGGCACCCCCGCCGTGGCGAGGGCGTCCCGCCCTTCTCTTCGTGTCGAGGGCGTCCCGCCCTCGAATCGCGGGCAGGATGCCCGCGACACGCAAGGGCAAGATGCCCTCGCCACGATGCCGGGCTACACAGTATTAGCTTATCATAGTTGGCCGGCCGGAGACAGTGTATACTACGTCGATAATCGTTGAGGAGCAGAGTATGAAGACGTGGATGATCGCACTGGTCGTCTGGGCCGGGATGGTGAGCCAGGCACAGGTGCCTCAGCCGCAGGCCCAGGGGCTCTTCCGGCAGCACCTGGCCGATTATGACTCGGAACTCCGCCGTCCGGACGGTCGTGTGGATAGCGACGCGATGGTCACACGCCTGAAGGAGTTGGGCGTCACCACCTACTACTGGCTCATCTGGCACGCGCCGACGGACTGGGACGACTTGAAGCTGTTTCTGCCCAACGCGGCACAGGCCGGGATCGAGGTCTGGGTGTATCTGGTGCCGCCGTCCGAGAGCCCGCCGAAGTACGGGAGCCAGTATTCCGAGCCATTCCGCTTGGACTACCAGCGCTGGGCGGAAGAGATTGCGAAGCTGTCGCTCCAGCATACCAACCTGACCGCGTGGGTGATCGACGATTTCTACGCCAACCACGCCTTCTTCACGCCGGCCTATCTGCGCGAGATGCAGACACGCTCGAAACGCATCAACCCGCGCCTGGCTTTTCTGCCCTTGATGTACTTTAACGAGATCACAGCCAAGTTTGCCGAGGACTACCGCGAAGTCATTGACGGCGTGGTCGTGGCGTATCTGCAGGACCGCGAGGAGATCGAGGCAGCTTGGGCCATCCTCAACGATGCGGCCGTGGTCCCGCCGAGCGAACTGAGCTTCCCGGGCGACACACCCTCGCAGGCGGGCGACTTCGTGATAGCGAGCCAATCCGCGCAGGTACTGCCCGCCGACCGGTATGTGCTGTCCTTTCGCGAGCGGGATGACTTCACCGGCCCGACCGCCGGCTATCACTTCAAGCAGGTCCTCGTGGATGGAGCCGTTGTTTGGGAACAAGATGTGGCAGGCGGTCCGGCAGGGTGGCGCCGGGTCGTCGTGGATGTGACCGAGCAGGTGCGGGGGAAGACCAGCGTGACAGTGGCGTTTCGGCTTCTCGACAAGAAGGGGGTGAGCAATTTCGGCGTGCATTGGCGCTTGGGCGACTGGAGCGCGGAAAATCTCCAACTCGCGGCGGTCCTGACCGAGCCGAGCCAGATGGCAAACGGATCGGAAGGGGGCTTTCGAGGCGGGTTTTGGCGGCTCGACGAAGGAGGGTCGGCGACGCTTTCATATCCCGTTCATCTCCATGACAGCGGGCGACATACGGGAGTTTGGCGAGCGCCATGGCGACCCGGCGACACCCGAACGGGTCGCGGCGCAGCTTCGGCTGTCCCTGCAAGCCTGGCGCGAGGGCCAATGCGACGGCGTCGTCACGTACTGTCTGGACAAGCGGTCGCAGAGCCCGACGTTTCCCCTGGCACAGAAGTTGTTTCACGAATTTCGCAGCGCACTGCCGAAAACGGATACCGCACAGCCGTTCGAAATCTCCGACCGCCAGGTGCGGATCTCGGCGGGAGTCTTGGAGCGCGTGATGCGTCTGACCAACGGGAATTTGAGCACAACCTCTCTTCGTGTCGAGGACCACGAGCTGCTGGCCGGACCGGCTGGCGAACTGTCCCTCACCGTCACGCGCGCCGAGCCCAACGCCAAGCCGAAGGGGCTCAAGCCGGGTGAAGGCGGCACCATCGACAGCGTCAAGACCTTCAGTCCGGGCCGGCACGTCGATCCCGGCACTTACGACGACGCGGCCCTCGGCCAAACGACGCGCTGGGTCGAGCCGGTTCGCGTCCAAGCCAGCCAATGGGCGGATACTTTTACGCTCGTGAAGCCTGAAGTCTCCACACCGGCTGCCGACGTGTCCCGTCTGACCATTCGTGCTCTCGCTCGACAAGGAAGTGCGTTGGATGGATTGGCCCTCGCGGTGGTCTATGAGGTCTATCGCGGCGAGCCGGTCGCGCGCAAGTGGGTGGAGATCGCCAATGAAGGCGGCGTTTGGTGCAAAATCGAGCAATTGACGATTGATGACTTCGTTCTCGCTGAGAACGTTTCCGAGCGAGTGCCGCTGACGCCGGCCGGCTATGGCGTGGGGACGAGCATGATCGGCTTTGTCTCATCCGACGGCACTTTTGGCGTGATTGCCGCGAACGAAATCCCCTCAGGGCTGAGGACCATCGCCGACACCGGATCGCTGGGTTATCACCCTGCGAGGTTCGAGTGGGTGCTGGGGCCCGGCGAGCGGTTCGTCTCCGAGCCGGTGTTCCTCTACGCCTTCAGCGGCCCGGTCGAACCGACGATCTCCGCCCGCTCGATGCCTTTGGACCGGACTGTCGAAGGTCCGTTCCAGCGGTTTTTGTCGCGGCATATCGGTATCGCGGGTGAGCGGCTGCCGTGTGATGCGCCCCAGTGGCTCACCTGGGCCAATTTTGGTCCCAACCTCAACGACACGATGATTCGCCAGCAGGCCGATTGCGCCGCTCGCGCCGGTTTCGTGCAATTCCTGATGGACGATGGCTGGCAGCGCGACCGGCTGGGCACGGAGCCGGACCGGGCCAAGTTCCCCGATTTCGCGGCCACCGCCGACTACATTCGCTCCCGCGGTCTCAAGCTGGGGCTGTGGCTGTCCTGTTTCCGCGATGCGAATTCGCCCGACCTGAAAGCACTGGCCTGAGGCCCGTTCGCTGCCGGTGGTCACACGGCTGGGCGGCATCGCGATGAGCTTCACGACGCCGTGGCGCGAGTTCTATGCCCAGGACCTGGCCCGGCTGCACGAGCGCTACGGCGCGGTTTACTTCAAGCAGGACTTCAGCAACATTCTCTACGGCGACTTGGCGGAAGACCATCCGAACCGCACGCGCAAAGAGTCGCTGCTGCGCGGTTTGCGGGGATTGCTCGAGGCCCAGGACCGGCTTCGCGCCCTCGCGCCGGACGTGATGAACGAGATGACCCATGAGATCTATTGGGACACGCCTGGGGCCCCGTGCGACTTGGCGGCGCTCCACCACGCGGCGCGATACCACGTTTCGCCGAATGCCTGTCGCGGTATCGTCCCTCGCCCCAGGCCGGGCCAGAAGCCGCCGGTTGTCGATCCGCAGAAGCTTCGCGCAGAGTTGCTCGCCGCGTGCTACCAGGCCCGGCAAATCTTCTACTCGCATCGCGGCCTGCCGCTGTATTGCCTCGAATTCTACGGCGCTGCCACCGAGGACCACGAGGGCAGTCTGACTGCCGAGGTTCAGGATCGGCAGGTGGTCAGTTGGCTGCTGGGCGCTCCGCTGGTCTTCTCCGGCGACCTGAGCACGCTGTCGCCGGAACACTTGGCACACTACCAGAAGCGTTTCGCGTTGATCAATCGCCTGCATCGAGATTGGGATATCTATCATCATTTCCAGTTCAGCGGCGTGCCGGCGCCGAACGATGACGACTGGCACTGGTGGGGCAAGCTCAACGACGAGGGTTGCGGCGCGGTCGTCGTCGTGCGCGGCAGCGGCGGCGCCGAGCGCCGGGCGATCAATATTCCGTGGGTCAAGCCGGACCGCCGGTACGCGGTGACCGCTTCGTTCAGCGAGCGGCGGCTGGGCGATTTCACCGGGCGCCAACTGCAATCCACCGGTGTGGAAGTGACCCTGCCTGTGTATGGGCAGGAGATTCTCGAATTGGCGCCCGTCCAATAACACGTATTGATAGGGTTTGGCAGCAAGAGAAAGGATCGAGAAGCATGAATCGGCACATTTGGATCAGCCTCCTTTTGATGACAGGGAATCTGGGAATGGGTGCGGAGCCGTCCGCGGTGGCTTTGCCGCCGGGGGTGAAGGCGGTCTGGGACTTGGACAAGGCGTACCACGAGACGACGCCCACCCGCGAGCGGATCTGCATCAACGGGCTGTGGCGGTGGCAGCCGGCGGAGGCCAAAGCGGAGCAGACGCCCACGGCGAACTGGGGCTATTTCAAGGTCCCCGGCGTGCTGGCCCGGCATCGGCGACTACATGCAGAAAGACAGCCAGACGGTCTACGCCCATCCAAGCTGGAAGGAACGCCGACTGGCGCGACGTCACCGCGGCGTGGTATGAGCGACAGATCGCGATTCCTGCCGGTTGGGCCGGCCGTCGCGTTGCGATCAACATCGAATATCTGAATTCCTACGCGGCCGTGTACGTGGACGGCGAGAAGGCGGGCGAGGTCCGGTTCCCGGGGGGCGAGGTCGATCTCACGTCCGCTGTGCCGTCCGGGCAGCAAGCACAGTGCTCAGTCTGCTCGTGGTCGCCCTGCCGCTCAAGGGCGTCATGCTCTCGTACACGGACAGCGCCTCCGCCCGCGAAGTCAAAGGCTCCGTGGCGCGGCGCGGTCTGTGCGGCGACGTGTACCTGGTGAGCACGCCCGCCGGCGCCGCGCATCGCCGACGTGAGGGTGGACACCTCGGTGCGCAAGCGGGAGATCACGCTCGATGCGGCGCTCGAGGGACTGGCGCCGGACGCCCAGTACGCCCTTCGCGCGCGGATCACTGAAGGACGGCCGCAAGTGTCAAGGAATTCACGAGCCGGACGTTCCAGGCGAGCGACCTCAAGGAAGGCCGCATCGCGTTCACCGAGAAATGGATGCCCGAGAAGCTCTGGGACATTCACACGCCCGCAGAACCAGTACGATGTGGAGGTCTCGCTGGTGGACGCCGGGGGCAAGGTGCTCGACACCGGCTGCACCGTGCGTTTCGGCTTCCGCGAGTTCTGGATCGACGGCCGGGACTTCTACCTCAACGGCACCCGCATCTTCCTCTCCGCCGTGCCGCTGGACAATGCCCAGATCGGCGCCGCGCTGGCCAACTACGAGGCGGCCCGCGAGAGCCTGCAGCGGCTGCAAGAGCTTCGGCATCAACTTCGTCTACACGCACAACTACGGCTGCGAGCCGGGCTCGCACCTGGGCTTCGCCGAGATCCTGAGGGCCGCGGACGACGTGGGGATGCTCGTCTCCTTCTCGCAGCCGCATTTCAGCCACTACGACTGGCAAGCCGCCGACGCCGACCGCAACAACGGCTACGCCCGTCACGCGGAGTTCTACGTTCGCGCGGCGCAGAACCATCCGTCGGTCGTGATGTACTCGATGAGCCACAACGCCACGGGCTACAGCGAGGACATGAACCCGGACATGATCGACGGCATCCACGATGCCCGCGACCCGTGGGGCATGAGGAACGTCAAGCAGGCGCTGCGGGCCGAGGCGATCGTCAAGCGCCTCGACCCCAGCCGCATCGTCTATCACCATGCCTCGGGCAACCTCGGCTCGATGCACACCGATCAATTTCTACCCGAACTTCGTCCCGATCCAGGAACTGTCCGACTGGTTCGAGCACTGGGCGACCGAGGGCGTCAAGCCGGCGTTCCTGTGCGAGTACGGCGCGCCGTTCACCTGGGACTGGACGATGTATCGCGGCTGGTACAAGGGCAAGCGCGAGTTCGGCAGCGCCGCGGTGCCGTGGGAGTTCTGCCTGGCCGAGTGGAACGCGCAGTTCCTCGGCGACCGGGCCTTCCAGATCAGCGAGGCGGAGAAGGCGAACCTGCGCTGGGAGGCGAAGCAGTTCCGGGCCGGCAGGGTCTGGCACCGCTGGGACTACCCTGTCGACGTCGGGTCCACGCGTTTCGACGAGCGCTACCCGGTCTTCGCCATGTACCTGACCGACAACTGGCGGGCCTTCCGCACGTGGGGCGTCTCCGCGATCTCCCCGTGGGAGTACGGGCACTTCTGGAAGCTGCGCGACGGCGTGGACCGGCGCCGCAAGGACTTCAAGGTGGACTGGGACAACCTGCAGCGGCCGGGGTTCAGTCCGGACTACATCGACCAGCGCTACGAGCGGATGGACCTGGCCTACGAGCGTCTCCGACTGGATCGCGACGGCCGGCCGCCCAGGCCCTGATCCGCAACAACCGGCCGCTCCTGGCCTACATCGCCGGCAAGCCCGGCCGCTTCACCAGCAAGGACCACAACTTCCTTCCCGGCGAAACGGTCGAGAAGCAGACTCATCGTCATCAACAACTCCCGCGAGACCGTGACCTGCGAGTGCCAATGGTCGCTGCGGCCTTGCCGCAGGCCGTGACCGGCAGCAAGACGGTCACCGTTGCGACGGGTCAGCAGGAACGCATTCCGCTGCGCTTCGAGCTGCCGGCCACGCCTGGCGCCCGGCAGAGTACGAACTCAGCGCGAGCGTCAGGTTCAGCAACGGTGAGACGCAGACAGGACTCGCTTCACCGTCGACGTCCTGCCGCCGCCGGCGACCGCTGCGAGACCGGCGCGAAGATCGCCCTGTTCGACCCCAAGGGCGAGACCGGGCAAGCTGCTGAAGGACTGGGAGTGCAGTGTCAACCCGTCGAGGCCGGTGCCGACCTGGCCGGCGTACGACATGCTCATCGTCGGCAAAGCGGCGCTGACGGTCGACGGGCCGGCGCCGGATATCGGCCGCGTGCGCGAGGGCCTGAAGGTGATCGTGTTCGAGCAAACCGCGGACGTCCTGGAGAAGCGGTTCGGCTTCCGCGTGGAGGAGTACGGCTTGCGGCAGGTCTTCCCGCGCGTGCCGGATCATCCGCTTCTGGCCGGAATCGGCCGAGAATACCTGCGCGACTGGCGGGGCGAGGCGACGATCCTCCCGCCGCGGCTGAAGTACGAGATGCGGCCGCGCTGACGGGCCGACCGTCCAGTGGTGCGACATCCCGGTCACGCGGCTGTGGCGCTGCGGCAATCGCGGCAACGTGGCCTCGCGTGCTGATCGAGAAGCCGGCGCGCGGCGATTTCCTGCCGATCCTCGACGGCGGCTTCAGCCTCCAGTACAGCCCGCTCCTGGAGTACCGCGAAGGCAAGGGCATGGTGCTCTTCTGCCAGATGGACGTGACGGGGCGGACGGAGTCCGAGCCGGCGGCCGACACGCTGGTTCGCAATCTCCTGCGGTACGTCTCGGCCTGGAAGCCGGGGCGTGGCGAGGGCGTCCCGCCCTTGCGTCCCGCCGGCATCTTGCCGGCGACAGGAGACGAGGGCAAGATGCCCTCGCCACGGGAAGCCGTCTACGTCGGCGATCCGGCGGGGAAGAGCTATCTCGAATCCACGGGCGTATCTCTGAGTTCCTATGAGGGCGGGAGTCTGTCGCCCCATCAAGTCCTTGTCGTGGGCCCCGGTGGCGGGCCGAAATTGGCGCCCCAGATCGCGGACTGGATCAAGAGTGGTGGCAGCGCCTTGGCGATCGGGCTGGACGAGGCGGACACCAACGCGTGGCTGCCTTTCAAGGTCTCCATGAAGAAGGCGGAGCACATCGCAGCCTGCTTCGAGTCCTCTGGTATGGGTTCGCCGCTGGCGGGCATCGGACCAGCGGATGTTCACAACCGCGACCCGCGTCAGTTGCCGCTTGTCTCGGGAGGAGCCCAGGTGATCGGCGACGGTGTGCTTGCCAAGGCGAAGGACGCGAATGTCGTCTTCTGTCAACTCGCGCCCTGGCAATTCGAAGGTGAGCAGTCTAATCTCAGGCGAACGCATCGGCACGTGTCCTTCTTGGTCTCGCGCCTACTGGGAAATCTGGGCGTGTCCGGTTCCACGCCGCTGTTGGATCGCTTCCACCAGCCAGTGGAGGCGGCAAAACCGGAGAAACGCTGGTCAAGCGGTCTTTATCTTGACCAGCCGCAAGAGTGGGACGATCCGTATCGGTTCTTCCGCTGGTGAGCGGTTCGTAGTGTGCTCACGTAGCACGGGCATCTTGCCCGTGCAGTCTGTGGCATCGGCATCCTGCCGATGGTTCATGGGCTGGAAGGGGACCCCAACGCGGAATTATGCGTTGGGGACCCCAAGCCCATGCCACGAAAGCGTCTCACGGCGTCACAACAAGCGGATTCCTACTGGGTCTTCTTCTGGTAGATGCGCACGTAGTCCACTTCGAATCGTGCAGGGAACTCCGTGCCGGAAGGGTCGCCGCCGGAGGTGCCGCCGATGGCCAGATTCAGGATGATGTACTGGGGTTGATGGAAGGGATTTTTGGCTTCCTGGTCCTCGTTGACCGTGTCTTTCAGGTCGGTGGAGTTGAGAAGCAGGTCGTCCACGTAGAGCTTGATGCTCTTGTCGTCCCAGTCCATCCGCCAGACGTGGAACTTCTTGGACCAGTCCGGGTCGCCGAATTCGGTGATGGGCTTCTTGCTGTCGTCCCACCTGGTTTGCCCCGGCTGCTTTCCTCCCCAGGCGACGTTCGCCAGGAGGATGCCGCGATAGTATTCCATGATGTCGATCTCGCCGCCTCGGGGCCAGCGGCCCTGGACGCCGAGTGCCCAGAAGGCGGGCCACAGGCCGGCGCCGCGTGTCGATTCGGCCCCGCATCTCGAAGCGGCCGTAGGTCCAACTGTGCAATCCACGCGTGGTCACGCTCGCCGAGGTGTACTCGGCAAATTCCCGGTTGCCCCGCCGGTTGCTGCCGCCGGGTTTGTATCCGGGATTGGGCTTGCGCTCACGCCGAGCCTCGATGATGAGCATGCCGTTTTCGCACCGGGCATTCTCCGGCTGGTACCACTGCAACTCCTGATTTCGAACAAACCCTCTCTCATAAGTCCATTTGTTCGGATCCGGCGCCCCTGGTAGTTGAACTCATCGGTCCAGACGAGCTTGTACGAGGAATCATCCTTTGTGCTTGCCGGCGTCTTCTGCTCTTGCGCCTGGGTTGACGAAAGCAGCATCAGGACGACACAAACGGTTAAGACGACTTTCGACATCATTTCTCTCCTTCGGATTACCACTTCAAGTATGAAGTGTGATGGTTGATTGTTGATTTAGAAATCAAAAATCAAAGATCAGTACAATATCACTTTTTCTATATTACTTGCGCACCAGGTGCCTGTATTTGATCCGATGCGGTGCATCGGCTTCTTTGCCGAGCCGGCGCTTGCGGTCCGCCTCGTAATCGGAGTAGTTGCCTTCGAACCACCGGACCGTGCTGTCGCCCTCGAAGGCGAGGATATGGGTCGCGATGCGGTCCAGGAACCACCGGTCGTGACTGACTACGACGGCACAGCCGCCGAATGCTTCCAGCGCCTCCTCCAGGGCGCGCATCGTGTTGACGTCCAGGTCGTTGGTGGGCTCATCCAGCAGCAGGACGTTGGCGCCTTCCTTGAGCAGGCAGGCCAGGTGGACGCGGTTGCGCTCGCCGCCGGAGAGGGCGGTGACTTTCTTCTGCTGGTCCGTGCCCAGGAAATTGAAGCGGGCGACGTAGGCCCGGGAGTTCACGTCGAGCTTGCCCAGCCGGATCGTGTCCAGGCCGCCGGAGATCACTTCCCACACGCTCTTGCTCGGGTCGAGCGTGTCGCGGTCCTGGTCCACGTAGGCCAGGCGGACGGTCTCCCCGATCGTGATCGTGCCGGAATCCGGCTTTTCCTTGCCGACGATCATCTTGAACAGGGTCGTCTTGCCCGCGCCGTTGGGGCCGATGATCCCGACGATCCCGCCGGCGGGCAGGTCGAACGACATGTTCTCGAAGAGAAGCCGGTCGCCGTAGCCTTTGGAGACGTTCGCCGCCTTGATTACCGAGGTCCCCAAGCGCGGTCCCGGCGGGACGAAGATTTCCAGGTCCTTGTCCTGCCGTTCACTGTCCTGGTTGAGGAGCGTCTCGTAAGCGTTGATGCGGGCCTTGCCCTTGGCCTGGCGGCCCTTGGGCGACATGTGAATCCACTCCAATTCCCGTTGCAGGGTCTTCTGTCGCTCAGACTGGGTCTTCTCTTGTTGCTGAAGCCGGGCCTGCTTCTGATCGAGCCAGGACGAGTAGTTGCCTTTCCACGGGATGCCGACGCCGCGATCCAGCTCCAGGATCCAGCCGGCGACGTTGTCCAGGAAGTAGCGGTCGTGCGTGACGGCGATCACCGTGCCCGCGTACTGCTGGAGATGGTGCTCCAGCCAGGCCACGGTCTCGGCGTCGAGATGGTTCGTCGGCTCGTCGAGCAGGAGAATGTCGGGCTTTTGCAGCAGGAGCCGGCACAGGGCCACGCGCCGCTTCTCCCCGCCGGAGAGGACGCGGATCGGCGTATCGCCCGGCGGGCAGCGCAGGGCGTCCATCGCCATTTCCAGACGCGAGTCGATATCCCAGGCATCCAGATGGTCGATCTGCTCCTGCAATTGGCCCTGCTTCTCCAGGAGCTGGTTCATCTGGTCTTCCGACATCGGCTCGGCGAACTTGTCGCTGATCTCGTTGTACTGGCGCACCAGGCTCACCACCGCCTGCAGGCCCTCTTCCACGGCGGCTTTGACCGTCTTATCCGGCTCGAGCTGCGGCTCCTGCTCCAGGAATCCCAGCGTGTATCCCGGCGAGAGCACGGCTTCGCCGGCATATTCCCGGTCCACGCCGGCGATGATCCGCAGCAGCGAGCTCTTGCCCGAGCCGTTGAGCCCCAGGACGCCGATCTTCGCCCCGTAGAAATAGGATAGAGAGATATCCTTCAGCACCACCTTGCTGTGGTACGCTTTGCTGACCCGCATCATCGAATAGATGATCTTTTCCGCACCATTACTCACGGGAAACCTCGAACATATATCCTTTACGATCCATGGTTTACGATTCTTGGCTCGCGGCCGTGCGAGAGTCGAATCATAAATCGCAGATCGTGAATAGTAAATCAAAATCACCGGCCGGGTATTCTGATCCGATGGGCGTGGCCGCCTTACGGTGGCGGCTTCCAACTCCGCCGCGCCCGCCTGCCTTCTCGGGATTGGCTTTGTTTCGCACAATCGGCAGAGACTGGAATAGTGGAATGATGGAATACTGGAACAATGGGATACCTCGCCCGCCGCCCGGTTCTCCGAAATTGGGTTTGTTTCGCAGAATCGGCTCTTCGTAGAGCCTGCCCAGAGCGATAGCGAATGGGTTGGGCGTCCCGCCCGGCTTCCCTCTTCCCGCCGAATTGGCTTTGTTTGTACAACCAACCCAGCCAGGACCAGAGGCTGGAGGCCGTAGGTCGCGAGCCGGGCTGTCCCTCCGGAACTCCGTCTTCAATCCGCAATCGAAGAATTGGCTTTGTTTTGCCGAAGCCTGTTGCATGTACGATTTACCATAACTCCTTTTCTGCAAGGCACTTGTCCCTCCCGTCGCTCTGGCGGAAATTGGCTTTGTTTCGCACAATTGCTCCCCGTCGGGGTCTCCCGGCCACCCGCGCCCATTCCTGGGCGCCCGCGCCAAATTGGCTTTGTTTCGCATGATCTGCCCTCCCGGGAACGCCGATCTCCGGATCGGCATAAGGGCGAAATTGGGTTTGTTTGTACAACCACCACCGGGCAGGCCGGAGGGACGAAGGGCGAGGGAGGAACCTCCCGGCGGCAACGCCGGAAATTGGCTTTGTTTTTTTGAACCGATAAGGCGGCTAAACACAACACAACTCTTTTCCTGCAAACGGCTTAGCTTCGATTTCGCTCCCACCGAAATTGGGTTTGTTTCGCACGAAAGCCCAGGGGACAGGGGAGCAGCATCGGGTCCGAGGTCGCTGACCCCCGACCGCCGAACCCCGATCCCTGTTCGAATTGCCTTTGTCTTGCACTTCAAACTTCACACCTCAAACCTCAAACTTCTCCCCAATTGGCTTTGTTTGACACCGTCTCGACCAGGGGGCTGGGCGAAGGCTCGTTCGTTCGCCCCAACCTCTCGTCGCGGCCGCCGCCGCGGGCGGCCGCTCATGTATAAGAAGACGCTTCTCGACGCACGTATGTTGTTCAAAAACCAAAAATCACACAGAAATTCTTAATCAATGCTTGTCTGTGGTAAAAGGACGATTCTGAACCACGGAGAGCACGGAGGACACGGAGAAAGGAGGGATTCCCCCTCCAGGACTTCGGACGACGCCAACCTTCTTGAAGGCCCAAGTCTCTTCCCTCCGCCGTCTTGTCTTCTGCCTCCGTGGTCTCCGTGTCCTCCGTGGTTCACAAACTCTCTCCTTTGCCCCAGCGAACACGCCGCGGCCCGAGATAAGTAAGCAGTCCCCGGAATTATCCCCAATAATGAATCGTGACCCAGCCTGCCTCCCGAAGAGAAGAGGCGGTTCAGGGGAGTGAACGGTACCCCTGCGCCTCGGACTATGCCTGGTAGTGGGCGGAAAGACGAAGAGACCGCCCACCAGCGGATGCCTCCGGCGGACCAATGGAATGATGGAATACTGGAATGCTGGAATACTGGGGAAGGCGGTCGATCCCCCAACCCATCGTTCCAATATTCCATTGTTCCATTATTCCAATCCTCCTGTTCCCTTCCGCCTATGGCCGGTCTCTTCCTGTTTCCGGCCATGAACCGCCTCCGGAAACCCCACGCACAGGCCAGAGGCCCGAGACATGCGAAACGCGGAAGCTGCCCAAACGTCACCCCACTCCCCTGAACCGCCTCTTTTCTTCTGCGTCTTTTCCACGCCCTCTTGCTCCTGTGAAACTGCGAAACAGTGGTTGGCGGCTCTGGTACGCCGGACGGGCTTGATGAGGTGGAACTGAACGCAGTGGCGGCAGAAGCCAGAACGGCAGGCGATAGAGGAGACAAAGGAGAGCTATAATAGTTGGCCGTCCCCGTTAGTCCCCCTTGTCAATTATGCCCGCGTGACTCTCCTGGCCGCCTAACTGTCTCTATCAATCAAACAGGCCTCCAAGTCTCGCCCTGGCCCATTCGAAGACCTCCTGGGCCGCCTGTCTGGCTTCTTGTGCATCGTCCGGCGTGGGCATCCAGGCATCGCCTGGATAACGAACTTCCACGGAGTAGGGATTCAGCAGGGCAAGCGTTTCGCGCAGAGACTCTGCCGCCGGGTCGAAATCGAGAACTTTCTCCAAGAGGACCAGCAGATTGTGCGTGATCGGGTATTCAGAACCGTGCGCTACGAGAAAGCCTTTCAGAAGCTTTTCGGCAGCCTGTTGGCAGTGGAAGCAGACTGTATCGTAGGGTACGTGGTGCGCAGCGAGGTTATTGTCGGCATTGAGCAAGTCACTTCTTGCCTTCGCCACCCATTGCCTGGCGTGCTCAGACCGGCTGTCCATACAGTCTTTTGCCTTCCCGCAATACTCTGGAGATAAAGGAAGACTCCAATTCGCGCTCTTTCTCCACCTCGCCGGGAGTATACACGAGAATGTCCATGGCAAACGGATACGGCTTGAACATCAGGTGCAGTTGCCGGCTGCGCTTGTACCTCGGCAGATCGCTGTCGGCAACTACCAGCAGGTCAACGTCGCTGTCCGCTCCGGCCTGATTGCGGGCGTGTGAGCCGAACAAAATAACCGACTTGGCCCGGGTGTGTTCTCCGATCTTCCGGGCAACATCTTCAATCTCATTGAAGGCAACCATACCGTGATCATACTGGTCCCATGTATCCTCGGCAATACAAAAAACCCTACCTGCCTCCCGAAGAGAAGAGGCGGTTCAGGGGAGTGAACGGTACCCCGCGCCTCGGACTATGCCTGGTAGTGGGCAGAAAGACGAAGAGACCGCCCACCAGCGGATGCCTCCGGCGGACCAATGGAATGATGGAATACTGGAATGCTGGAATACTGGGGAAGGCGGTCGATCCCCCAACCCATCGTTCCAATATTCCATTGTTCCATTATTCCAATCCTCCTGTTCCCTTCCGCCTATGGCCGGTCTCTTCCTGTTTCCGGCCATGAACCGCCTCCGGAAACCCCACGCACAGGCCAGAGGCCCGAGACATGCGAAACGCGGAAGCAGCCCAAACGTTACCCCACTCCCCTGAACCGCCTCTTCCAGTACGTTGTCCCCAGATTCGCCTGCCCGCAATAATGAATAATGAAGACGACCCTGCCTGCGATGGCAGGTCTGCGTGTGCCCCTGTCAACGCTTCACCCAGACGGTTGCCCGTCTCGGCGCATGACTCGGGGTCAAGATGGTTTGCTACTCCTTTCCTGTACGGCTCTTGCATCCGCTACTCTCCGCCGGCTTTGACCGGCGCTTTCATGGCGTCCCCGAAATCCGCCGACGAAGTCGTCCAGGAGCCCCTCGTCACCCAAGAAGAAGTCCGAGTCATCGCCTATTGGTACGGCAACTCCCCAGACGCCGGTGATCCTCACGTGGGGACAGATCCGAATGCCACTGTTTGAGCTTCCAGAAATGTGATGATCGCATCTGATCGTCCTTGATTTAGAGCCGTACCCTGTATAGAATCGCACAGGGCAACAGACGAAGATACAAGTCCCCGTTCGTATCAACGGGGCGTGGTTAGGCCGCGGTGTCAGGTAACACGGGAGTTGTCAGAACGCCCGTAGGTTGTCTTCCGTATGGTTCGGAGGGCAACATTTTCGGAACGGAGTTCGCAACCATGAATGAGATCCTCAACACGATACGGTGTGTTGATTGCGTTGAGGCAATGAATCAGCTTTCGCCGGGAAGCGCTGATCTCGTCTTCGCAGACCCACCCTTCAACATCGGCTATACCTACGATGTGTACGACGACTCTGTTGATCGCCAGCAGTACATCGACTGGTCAGCCAAGTGGTTGGCGTCCGCTCACCGCGTTTTGAAGCGGAATGGAACGTTTTGGCTGGCCATCGGTGACGATTATGCTGCCGAGCTCAAAATCGCGAGCCAGAAGGTCGGATTTCATTGTCGCAGTTGGGTCATCTGGTACTACACGTTTGGCGTCAATTGCGCCAGGAAGTTCACGCGGTCCCACACTCACCTACTCTATTTTGTAAAGGACCCAAAGGACTTCACGTTCCGCGACGAGGACCTCGACAATCGCATCCCATCAGCGAGAGAACTCGTCTACGATGACAATCGAGCGAATCCGAAGGGCCGGCTCCCTGATGATACTTGGATCATTCGCCCTGCTGGTGCTGTCGGAGAATTTGTTAGTGACGCCGAGGATTCCTGGGCCCCGCCACTATTTGCCCCGCCGGTTGACACGGATCGGACTTTCACGTTGCGACCACAGGACATAGGTCAATGCTTCAGTCCAGCCGAGGACACTTGGTACTTTCCTCGCGTGGCAGGAACGTTCCGCGAGCGAGCCGGGTTCCACGGATGTCAAATGCCGGAGCAGTTGCTGGGCCGCATCATTCGAACCTGCTCGAATCCGGGAGACATCGTACTCGATCCGTTCTCGGGCAGCGCCACGACGCTCGCCGTCGCGAAGAAGTTGGGACGCCGGTTCATTGGCTTCGACCTATCCGAACAATACGTACGCTACGGCCGCGAAAGGCTGAACGCCATACGTGTTGGTGATCGGCTCGATGGTTCCCCAGAGCCCCTGAAGAGCGCTCCTCGCACTGTGGGTAATGCGAAAGAAAGGTCGGCCGAGACGGCCTGAACCGGCCGCATTCTTGCCGGACGATCTTCTTCTAAGAGAGAAGCAACACGCCAAGACCCAATCTGAGATGACGGAGCGCGGGATTATCGAGGCCTTCGAGCGAACACACAGTGGGTTCTCGATGGATCGTATTGTCGCCGACCCGGACCTCAATAAAGAGTTCGTCACGGCCTGCACGAATCTCGGCTTGGCCGGCGATGCGCGCACTTGGAACATGCTGCTGTTTCGACTTCGCAAGGCCGGCAGACTATCGCACATTGAGACACTTCGTCGCACCAGCATCCCATGGGATGAATGCGATGAATTCTTGTTCGCAAGTGAGATAGCATGGCAGATGATGCTGGATGACCATTCCGCCAGGAGCCTCGACGAGATCCTCTGTGATCCGGAGCTAGCAGCCCAATTCGATGGGATAGCCGGCCGCTTTGCGCCGGGACACAAACCACTCGACTATCGCTGGGGCGCGCTCAAGCTCCGTAAAGAGGCAAGATATGCGAGGAGTCGGGCAACGATCCTGAAGCCGCCGGATCGGTTTTTTGGCAAGATGTTGCCTATTGACGAGCTTGGCGCGAAGAGCTTGCCCGAGAAGCCCGGCCTGTTTGTGCTCAGCGAAGACGAGAATCGGACTCGAAATCTCTACGCAGGCGAGACGCTGAACCTCCGCCGTCGGTTCACTTGCCGCCAGACTAAGGCATGGTGGCGCAACGAGCCATTCCCGAATTCAATTTTTGTGAAAACGCTGGCGATGGATTGGTCAACGGCAGGCAAGCTTGCCTGGCAGAGTTGTCTGGTCCGGCAATTCAAGCCGTGTCTGAACTGCTTTGAGCTTCGGTCGGCCTCATGACGAGCACGATTGCAGATGCCTTTAATGCGGTTTCTGAAGGTTATTCAGCGGACCGCGTCGTTGCTGATCCGGAATTGAACTCTCGTTTCGTTGTCGAGTGCCGCCAACGGGGCTTACAGGATTCTGCCGGCGATCTGAACCGGACGCTACTGAACCTTCGGAAGACAGGAGGACTTGCCGGTCGGGCGCGTTCGAAGCGCACCCATTTTCCCGAGGAGGATGACTACCGGTTTGCCGCTGAAATTGCGGCGCGTTTTCTTGAACGTCGTGACAGAATCAGCCTTGATGCAATCATCTGCAATCCTGATGAAGCCGCTGAATTTGACCTCGTAGCTCAGCGCATTGCGCCCGGATACAGCCCGCTTCAGTATCGTTGGGCAGCATTGAACTTGCGCAAGTCGAAACACCTTGAGCCGGAGATCCTGGGAAGAGTTGCCTCGCCGGTGAGAGTGATCAACATCTCGGTGAGGGATATTGTCCCAGATGAGCTTCCGCTTTCCCAGGGTTTGTATCTGTTCTTTGCTGCACAACAGCTTCTATATGTGGGCGAGGCGGAGAACCTGCGAAAGCGATTGAAGAAGCACCTTCAACATTCGGACAACCAAGGCTTGGCCCGTTGGATTTGGGAGTTTGGGACCGAGAGCCTGCATCTTGAAATCCAGGTTCTTGAAGCTCAGACTAAAGTTCATGTCCGAAAGGCTCTTGAGCTTGAATTGATCCGCTCCAGGCAGCCTATCTTCAATATCAAGCGGTGAAAGGTCACTTATGTCGACCCCTGAGGATGCCCTCAGGTTCTGTCACGCCTTTGAGGGCGAACTTCTGATTGAGTTGATGCTTCGCTACTGGTGCCATCCACTATCTGAGGACGCGGACTTTCGTAACGGCCTCATAGAAAATGCCCTCCAAGCTATTCGGTTATCGATGGAGGGTAAGAGACTGCTGGACGATGTGCCTCCATCTCAGATGAATTTTGTCGCCGCTGTGTGGTATGCGGAATGGGCAGCTCTGCAGAGTGGATATGCGGATGTCCCAGATCATGAACACCATCAACGAGAGGCATGGTTAGAAGTGGTGAGACATTCCCTCCCTTCCTGTTTCTATGATCAAGACGATTTGCCGGCGTAGCCGGCTTGAGACTCAGGACAGCTACCGGTTTCGACAGATTACCCCCAATCTTCACTCAACCATGCTCATGCCGGTGTTGAGTTTCATTTGCATTACCGGGACTGGTCCCGCATAGCCTGAATAATGACTAATAATGGGGACAGCCACCAATTATCGCCTGCTTCTGTCTCTTTTACCGCCTGCCGCTCAAGCTTCCGCCGCCATCCCATTCAGTTCCACCTCATAAAACCCGTCCAGCGTACCAGAACCGCCAACCATTCGTCGTACAACCATTCGTCGTAGCCTTATCAAGGTGCTTCTCTGGGGACAATTATGGCGAAAAGGGGTGGAAGAGGCAAGGCAGAAGTAGAAGGGCAAGAGTGAAAAGGTCAAAGGGGGACCAGAGGACCGCAGGCGGATGACTGAGGATGGACGAGGGCGAGTGCCGGAACTCCCGGGCGCTGCGCCGAAGCGCGAAGCTTCTCCTGCAGCCAGAGGTTAATCAGCGTCTCGGTGGACACGTCCTGTTCGGCGCCTGCTGGCGGACCTGGCGCAGCAGGTCTTTGGCGACCGGGCAGTAGACCTTGCTGAGGGATACCAGGGACAGGAACCGTTCCATGGACTTGTGGGGTGCGCGTCCTATTCGTTGCGGCGGCACGTCCCGCCGGCTCTCCGCTGGTACCCGGAAAGCGATAAACGCGTAAGAGCGGTCTTGCTTCCGCATCTTCTCAGTTTTGGCGGTATCAGTTCTCTGCCGCTATGTCGTACGTCGCCTCGTGCAGGGCGCTCCACTTGCTGCCGTTCCAGACGCGGGCCTTGAGGTGCGTGTTCTGAGTTAAAGAGATGCCGCCGACATAGGGAGCGGCGCCGGCCGGGACGCGGGGATCGTCGCCGTCGAGGGTGTAGTAGACCGTCCCGCGCCCGGCGGGATTGACGAGCGTCAGGACCGCGCCCGGGGGGACCTGGCCTCCATGCTGAGCAGCGCCATTGATCTGGAATACCGGGGGATCGAGGTCCGGATAGAGGTTCCTCGTGCGCAGCAGCGGGATCAGGGCGTAGGAGTTGGCCGGATTGTGGATGGCGGGGATGTAGTTGTTGATGACGTTGTCGCGCTCGACGAGCCAGGAGTCCTCCCGCGTGAAGTAGTAGTTGGGGCCGTGCGGGACGGGCGGGTACATGATGTGGTTGATGTCCGTGAGCGGGCTGGGCTGCTGGAGCGTGCTGCCGTAGGGGGTGGTCATCTTGACGTCGCCCCAGCGGGCGGACTCCGCCACGATGGCCTTGTCGATCCAGCTCGCGATGCGCCGGTAGCGCTCCTGCGCGGCGGCGAGGCTCAGGGCGCCATCGTTGAAACAGTGTCTGGTAGACCCGGTCGGCGAAGAGCAGGCGGAACTCCTCGCTGGTGCGCAGCTTCTGGAAGACCGCGCCTGCCCCGTTCGGGTTGTCGATGCGACTGGCGGCGCGGCCGTGGTAGTCCAGGACAATCTCCTGGTCCCAGACGAAGAACCGGAACTTCCCATCGCCGCTCTTGGCATTGGCGGCGGCGTACCCGTTGTGGTGGGGCCAGTCCTCCGCATCGGCGTAGAGGTGCAGGAGGATGTAGTCGGCGAAGTCCTCCACGTCGAGATACTGCTGCATCTGGGTGTAGCCGGCGGGCGTGGAGGGGTCGATGGCCATCATGGCCTTCCAACGGGCGCCGGGAGTCCCGAAATCCTCGTTGACTTCCCAATCCTCAGGTTGCCCGCCGAGATGGTCGGCCAGGAAGTCCTGGCCCAGGCGCTCGCTGAGATTGTAGAGGCCGAAGTACAGGCCGTTGACGTAGAGGTGCACGAAGGAGCCGTGACTCGAAGGCTGGCCCATGTCGCGGAGGCTTTCCTTCATCCAGGTGTCGCGGATGTACTGGGCATCGTTGGGGCGGTACCGCGAGGCATCCCAGGAGACGAGAGCCCAGGAATCGCAGAAGCCGCCGCGGAGGATGAGCTGATTGAACTGGGCCACGTCCGATCCGGGGAACAGTGGATAATGCAGCTTGGCGGGACCGTACTGGCTGGTAAAGGTCAGGCGGAGGGAGTGCTTCTGCATCCGCCAAGGCCGGCGGCTGGAGTTGCCGTGGACCTCGATCTTGCAGTCGTGCTGAAAACCTTCGGCGCCGTCCGGGAGGATATACTCGATGGAGCACTTGCGTTCCCAGCGGCTCAAAGGATGGCTCCAGATACCCGCGGCCGTGCCGACAAAGTCGTCGGGGAGCATTGCGATCGACACCGTCGGGATGTCGAGAAGGGCCTCGCGGACGGCGTAGCCGGGCAGGGTGCTGTTGACGACGCGCGGGTCCATCGCGTAGTCGGCCGGGACGATGCCTTTGACTTCCGTATCGTAGCCCCAGTTGCTCGGCCAGCCAGGGGGATTGGCCGGCTGTCGGGCGACATCGTCAACGAAGATGTACGTGTGTGTCGTGACCTGCGCGGGTATCCAGCCGGTCCTGAAGGCAGCGGATCGCACGCACGTTGTTGTCATGATGGGAATCGTTGTGCTGGGATCGTACAGGATGCCGTGCCGGTCCGTCGGCTCCGAGCCATCCAGGGTGTACCGAATCTCGGCCATCCGGCGTGTCGCAGGAAATCCGCAGCTCGAACGGTTGATCGTAGAATCCCCGCTCGTGGCTGTGAGTGGTCGACTGCCACGAGGCCGAGGAACCCGAGTCCATTGGCCTGTCCTGGTGTCGGCGGTGAGAAATAGCGGAACGTACCCTGCCCCAGCCCATAGGAGATGTCCGTCTGCTGAGGAGGAAAGCGCGGGGTATACTCCTGGACGACTGTGCCGTTGGGGGCGACCAGAGCCAGGTACTCCCCGTCCTTGTCCAGCGCGAAGTTCGTGTGGAGGTACCCTTGGCGATCCACGTAGACGCCTCCGGCTGCCGCTTGTCCCGAAGCGAAGATGACCAGGTACTTGCCGGCCGGCAGGACCGTGCCCGGCGGAAAGGACCATTTCCGCAGATCGCCCCGGTCGTCGGTCAGGCACCAGCCATCCAGGGAGACGGGGGCCGGGCCGCCGTTGTACAGCTCGATCCAGTCCGAGGCATTTCCCTCGCCATCGATCAGGCCGTGATCGTTGGACGCGACAAACTCCGTGATCGCCACCGGCTGGCCCTGCGCCACGACCGTCGCGAAGAGCAGCACCGAGGTGCCCGCTCCTATTATGAATCTGCCAAATCTCATGGAGTGATTCATTTTACCATCAGCGCCTGTGTTGCACAAACGCTACCGGCCGCGGAGCTTGTACCAGAGCAAGCCGATCCATTCGTGCAGGGCCATGGTGCTTCGATCCAGGTTGTTGGCGTTGGGCACGACGCTGCGATAATCCCAGCCGCGCGGATCGTACGTCGTCTGGACGGGGATCGGCACCACGATCTCGTGGGGGAACTGTCGGCAGAAGACGCCGTACGCGCGCCGCATGTGGACGGCCGAAGTGACCAGCCCGATGCGCCGGTTCTGTCCGGCCGGCAGCAGGCGGCTCAGGTTGGTGATATTCTCGAACGTGGTGCGCGACGTCGTCTCCGCGAGGATCTTCTCCTGGGGGACGCCCAGACCCACGGCCATGGCCTGCATCGTCTCGCCCTCACTCACGACGCCCTCCCGGATCGGACCGCCACAGAAGGCCAGCAGATGCGCGTGGCTCTGCTGAAAGATGCGCACGCCGTGGTAGAAGCGCGGGTAAGAGTAGCGGCTCAGCTCTGCCTGGGGCCGCAGGGGCCCCGGCGGGTAGGCGCCGCCCCCCAGGACCACGACAATATCGAGCGTCTCCAAGATGTCCGCCGTCGGGGGTTGGTATTGGGACTCCAGCGGATAAGCGAGCACGTTTGCCACCGGATTGAGACTGAAAGCAAACAGCAGGACCGTGCCGATCAGCAGCGACCATCGACCTATGGCAAGGAGCCGTTTCTTTCGCCCGGGCCGGGTCAGGATCAGACTCAACGCCAATAGCACCAGGACCCAGATCAGCGGCGTGGTAAACGACTTCACTACGACCATGATTCGTATTCCTCGCGGCAGATTATCCGACGTATCGACATTTCCACCAGAACGCGTGCGTGATTGTGCCCTGGGACACGCCGCAAGTCGAGATAAAAAAAGGACTTGGGCAACTATGGACAGACCCCTCGAAGACCGGTATATTTTTGCGCGGTTCGAATGAAGATTGGGAGGAGATTCGCGTCTATTACAGTAGCATGGGCGCCCCGCTTGTGATACTCACGGGCAAGATGGGGACCCATACCCGTGCTACGAAGGAGACTGTTATGGTTATCTTTGCAGCGATAGCGCTAGGGGCGTTCATCGTCGTGGCGGGAGCTTTCCTGTTCGGACACGATCACGACCTGGGCGGCGATTTCGACCATGACTTCAGCCATGACATGGGCCCGGACATCCACGGGATCGTCGGCATCTTCTCGACGAAGGTGATTTTCACCTTCATCATGGGCTTCGGAGCGGCGGGGGCCATCGCGTCGTCCTACGGAACCGGATACCCCATCGCTTCCCTCGTCGGGATCGTGGCCGGCATCGTGCTGGCGACCATCATGTATGGCATCATCCTGCTGTTCACCGAGCAGCAGTCCAACTCCGTCATTGGCGCGGACTCTCTTCTCGGATGCACGGGCACCGTGACCGTGCCGATCGACAAGGATGCCATCGGAGAGATCGGCGTCAGCGTCAGAGGCGAGTACCGCACCTACGCCGCCCGCCTGCAAGGCTCCAGCGCCCTGCCGAAAGGGCATGCCGTGCGGATCGTCAACGTGGCGGGACCGGTGCTCACCGTCGATGAGGACAAGGGCTCCGAATGATCGTGAGAGCGGTTGCGACGCTCGTTTGTGAGTGTGCTCGTAATCGAGCATGATTCAGATCGCAATCGCCTTCACGGCGTGGTCTGGGCGAAGGCGAACCGCAACCGCGAAGACCCATCGGGACGATAGACGATAACCTACTACACAGGAGAGGCAAGAATGAACGCACTACCGTGGTTGCCGCGTCGGAGTGGCCAAGCCATGATCGCGGGGATGATTCTGCTGATCGCCGTTGCCTTCGTCGTGGTGGTCTGGGCGATGGCGAGCCGGTACAAGAAGATTCCGCCCAACCAGGTGGGCATCTTCTATGGCCGCAAGTACAAGTACCTCGATGCCGACGGCAAGCTGCAGCATCGGGGCTTTCGGGTCGTCGCGGGCGGCGGCGCGCTGCTGTGGCCGATCATCGAGCATTTTCAGCCGATGTCTACCGGGGTCTCCCAGGTCGAGATCGACGAGCACGACATCCCGAACAAGGACAACGTCAAGATCAGCGCCAGGGGCGTGGCGACGTATAAGATCGAGACGACGCAGGAATCGCTCCACAATGCGGCCGCCGCCTTCCTCGGCAAGACCGAGGACGAGCTGGCGCGGATCGTCCGGAACATCCTCCAGGGCCATTTGCGGTCGATCATCGGCAAGCTGAACATCAGTGAGATTCTGCGGGACCGGGATGCCTTCAACAAGAAGGTGGTCGAGGAATCCACGGAAGAGCTCCGGCGGCTCGGCATCCAGATCATCACGCTGGTCATCCAGGAGGTGACGGACGAGTTCCACTACATCGATGCGCTCGGCAAGCAGTCGGTCGCCGAGGCCATCCGGGATGCCAATATCAAGACCGCCCAGGCCGAGGCGGAGACCAAGAAGAAGGTCAGCGACGCCACGCGCGAGGCGGATATCCAGGTCGCCGGCAACGCGGTCCAAGTGGCCCAGGCCGAGCGGGACCGCGACGTGAAGAAGGCCCAGTTCAAGACCATTGCCGACACGGAAAGGGCCAAAGCCGAGCAGGCGTTTGGAATTGCCCTGGCGGAGCAGGAAAAGACGCTCAAGGTCCGCCAGGCCGAGCGCGATGCCGCGGAGAAGGAGGCCCAGATCGAGGTCCAGAGCAAGGAGGCCGCCCGCAAGGAGCAGGAGCTCGAGGCGACGGTCGTCAAACTGGCCCAGGCCAACCGGACCAAGCAGGTGATCGAGGCGGAGGCCGCCAAGCAGGTGGCGGTGACCAACGCGGAAGCGGCCAGCGAAGCCGCGATCCGCCGGGCCGAAGGCGAGAGGCAGGCCCGGGTCTACGAAGGCGAGGGCGAGGCGTCGAAGACCAGGGCGGTGATGCTGGCCCAGGCGGAAGGCGAAGCGGCCAAGACCAAGCAGGCCTTGTTGGCCGAGGCGGAAGGCGAAGCGGCCAAGAAGGGCATGGTCCTCAAGGCGGAAGCCGAGGGCACCAAGCAGCTTGCCGAGGCCCTGGCCAAGATGACCACCGATGCGAAGATGATCCTGGTTCTCGACCGGCTGCCGGTCCTGCTGGATCGGGGCGGCGATGCGATGAGCAAGGTCGCGACCTCCGTCTTCTCCAGCGTGGCCGCGCCGCTGGGCCAGATCGACGAAGTGCGGATCATCGATATGGGCGGCAACGGCCGGGGACTCGATCAGTTCGGCTCGATCGTGCCCAACACGGTCTTCAAGTTCCTCTCGGCCCTGAAGGTCCAGGGCATCGATCTCAAGCCGCTGCTGACCAGGCTGGGTGTCAACCTCGAGGAACTGGAGCAGCTCCTGACCTCCAAGTCGCCCGAGACCAAGCCGGTCGCCGCCAAGTCGGTGGAACTGAAATCACCCCGGCCGATCGTGGAAGAATCCGCCGCGCATCTTGACGGCAAGAAGGTGTGACGGGCATTGCTTTGGGTGGCACGGCCAAACTCGTTTGGCCGTGCTTGCTCGGACTTGTTCCGGGTCCTGAAGACACGCTCAATCCTTCGGCAGGCTCAGGAGGGGCGCTGCGCTTGGGCGTGCCACCCGGACACGTGGTGAAGAGCGCAGGACAAGCAGACTTCCTGAAAGGGTCGGGCCATGTCCGAGTCCGGCGGCAGCACGAACGCGTACGAAGCGATGCCGCAGGTCCATCCGGAGGCAGTTGTGGTTTACTGCGGCGACCCGCGGCTCCAGACGGCATTCGTGCCGTTCATCGAGAATGGACTGGGCTTGGCGAAGGGACAGTACATTCCCACGGTGGTGGGGGGCGGGGCAGGGGCGCTCGCGTACCCCGAGCGGTTGCCGAAGGAATTCAAGTTCATGAAGGACCGGTTCGAGCTGATCCACCGGGCCTTCCCATCCGTCAAGCGGGCCGTGCTGATCAACCACGAGGACTGCATCTACTACCGGCTGCTCGCGGAGAAGATTCCCGGTTTCCTGACGGACCCCGCGTCGAAGATCCGGGATCGCCCCGGCGAAGACATGAACCGGATCGCGGAAGTATTCGACCGCCTTCTTTCTCATTTGGGCCTGAAAGCCGAGCTTTATTACGGCACATTCGTCGACGCGGACCACAGCCAAATGCGGTTCGACCGGGTCCTCCTCTGATACGGCCTGCAACGGGTTCTTGCGCTCCGCTTGTCATCCCTTCGCTACGCTCAGGGCAGGCTCTGAATGGAGCGCAGCGGAGTGAAGGATCTGGGCCACGAGTGAGAGACATCTCCAATTCGATGGCCAGATCCTTCGGCTTCGCCTCAGGATGACGGGGTTTCTGCCGTGCACGAGTTCTTCCGAATTCGCATCATTCGATCCTGCCCAGCAGCCGGAGCAGGCCGTCAAGGATCGTGATCGGGTGGGGCGGGCAGCCGGGAATGAAGAGGTCCACAGGGACGATGCGACGCGGCCCCGTTGTTCACTTCCGGATGACCCTCGAAAACGCCGCCGGAGATGGCGCAGGCACCGACGACAATGACGATCTTGGGGGAAGGGGTGGCGTCGTAGGTCTTTTTGAGGGCCAGCTCCATATTCTTCGGGACCGGACCGGTGATGAGCAGGCCATCCGCGTGTCGGGGCGAGGCGACGAACTGAATGCCGAACCGGCCCAGATCGAAGACCACGGTATTGAGCACATTGGTATCCGCTTCGCAGGCGTTGCAGCCGCCGGCGCTGACCTGGCGCAGCTTCAGCGAGCGGCCGAAGAGCTTGCGGGCCTTCTCGTCCAGGGCCTTGGCCAGCGCGTAGGGACGATTGTCCACGACCAGTGCTTCGCGGGTGCGAGTCGCCAGGCGATACTCGGCCGTGAACTGAATCGCTTGGGCGGGACAGGCGTCCATACAGTCCGTGCAGAACAAGCACCGTCCCAGATCGATGGCGACAGCGCCCTTGGACTTGCTCAAGGCCCCGGTAGGGCAGGCCTGAATACAGGCGGTGCAGTCTCCTTGGCACTTGCCGGCGTCCCACTGCGGCCGGCCCATGTACTTCTCCGGCAGGACCGGCGGCTCATCCGGAAACCGGATCGTTCGGTATCCCTGCTTCAGTCTGGCCCGCAGTATTCTCAACATGACGCACAGCTCCAAGCAGAATTGGAATGATGGAATAGTGGAATAATGGAATACTGGGTAGGCCGTCGACATTCATTCCAGTATTCCAACATTCCATCATTCCAATGTTCTTCTTCAGAGATCATGTCCGCAATAGGACAGATTGAAACTCTTGTTGCACAAGGGGAAATCGGAGATCTGCTGGCCGCGCAGGGCCAGCGCCAGTCCGAACCAGTTGTGGAACGATGGATCGGTGATCTTGTAGTGCCGCAGCCGTCCGTGCTCGTTCGTGACGGCGACGTGACAGATCTCGCCGCGCCACCCTTCGACCAAGGCCACCGCCACGTGGTCCTGCGCCGGCCCGGGAACTTCCTGCAAAACAGGTCCGCCCGGCAACGCGGCCGTCATGTCGCGGATGAACTCGATCGACTTCTGGATCTCGAACCAGCGCACGTACGCCCGGGCGGCGACGTCGCCCGTCTGGAACGTGACCGAGGGCAGCTCGTGCGACTGGTAGATGCCCCAAGGCAGATCGCTGCGCACGTCGAGATCGACGCCGGCGGCCCGCGCGGCCGGCCCGACGAGACCCAGCCGGGCCGCATCCTGCCGGGAAACCGTTCCGGTCCCGTCGAAGCGCGACATGACGGAGGGTGTCTCCCAGAGCAGGTCCACGGCGTTCTGCACGGCTTCGAAAGTCTTGTCCAAACGGATCAGAAGATCGTCCACGGTGGGCGGTGTCGGATCGAATCGCACCCCGCCGGGACGAATCAGGTTGCGGCCGAAACGGTTGCCGCAGAGGAGGGCGGTGATATTGAGAAAGTCGCCCCGGAGCCGGCCACAGTAGGAGGCGGTCGGCAGGAAACCGACGTCACCGGCCAGCGCGCCCAGATCGCCCGTGTGGTTCGCCAAGCGCTCCAACTCCAGGGCGATCGCGCGAAGCGCCTGGGCGCGCGGCGAAGGTGTCATATCGCCCAGCGCCTCCAGGATCGAGGCGTAGGCGGTGGCGTGTCCGATGGTGGTATCGCCGGCGAGCGTCTCCATGTAGTGGACGGTCCGTGGATGGGGTCCGCCGATGAGGGCACGCTCGATGCCCCGGTGCTGGTAGCCCAGCTCGATCTCCAGGTGCAGGACATTCTCGCCGTGGCACTGGAAACGGAAATGGCCCGGCTCGATGATGCCGGCGTGCACCGGGCCGACGGCGACCTCGTGGATCTCCTCGCCTTCGACGCGGAAGTAGTTGGTCACGCACGGCTCGATCGGCATCGCCTTGTCCCGACCCCATGCATCGCGACCGGGCACGTAGGAGGCGTGGAACCGGATAGGCTTGAGCCAGGGATGTCCCTCCGGCACGATGCCCCACTGCTCGGCGATCTCCCGCTCGAACCAGTGGGCCTGGGGTACATCCGGTGTCAGGGCGGGATACCGGTCGCGGACCCGCATCCGGCACAGTTCCAGCCTGCCCTGGCTGTCATGGGCCAGCACGGCCAGGATCATGATCTGGTCGCCATCCGGCATGCCGAACAGGGAGGAAATGCGCCTGCCCCGGCGGACCCGCTCCAGAATCAGGCTGCGAAAATCCGGCACGGCGAGTTCCGGAACGTCCTTTAACGGCAGCGCCTGGCCGTTATGGATTTGAGGCAGTGTGATCATCTTCCCGCTCCTCCCAGCAATTGCGCCGCCTCGTGCAGCCGGTCCGCCAGCGGACCGGGCAGATACACGCCCAGCAGCAGCGCCAGCACCGCGAACACGAGGGGCGGCAGGACGGCGGTGAGCGGCTCGCGGACCCGGTTGACCTCGGACTTTCCCAAGGCCATCCGCAGCACGATCCCCGCCATGCCGACGAACGCCAGCAGCAGAAACAGCACGTAAAGCACAGCGGTCACCCACCGGCCCTGCTCCAGGATCGCCCGCAGGATCGTGAACTCGCTGATGAACGTCCCGAAGGGAGGCGAGCCTGTCACCGCGAGAAATCCCGCGATCCACAGGGCGCCGGAGATCGGCAAAGCGTCACAGGCTCCCTGGATCTTCATCGTGTCCTTCGTGTGGAAGCGGGACAGGATGTTGCCCGCCGTGAGGAACAGCATCGCCTTGACGATGGAGTGATTGACCGTGTGCAGGAACGAGCCGAACAGACCCAACCCACCCAGGCCGACGCCCAAGGCGAGGATACCCATGTGCTCCACGCTGGAATACGCCAGCATGCGCTTGTAGTCGGCCTGTCTCAAGATGAACGCTCCGGCCAGCCCCATCGACAGAAGACCGAACAGGATCAGCAGGTCGCCGCCAAAGGACGCCATCCCCGCCGCCGCACAAATCTGCTGCACGCGGAGGATGCCGAGGAAGGCACAGTTGAGCAGGGCCCCGGAGAGCAGCGCCGAGACCGGCGACGGCGCTTCGCTGTGGGCGTCGGGCAGCCACGTGTGCAGCGGCGCCAGGCCCATCTTCGTGCCATAGCCGACGAGCATGAAGATGAAGGCCGTGCTCAGCCATTTGTGGTTCAAGGTGCCGGCCTGCTCCAGCAGGGCGGCCAGGGTCAGATCGTGGGAGCCATCCTGGATCGTCATGCGGAGGAAGAAGATCCCCAGCAGAGCCACGGCGATGCCGACGGAGCACAGAATCAGATACTTCCACGCGGCCTCCAGCGATCGGCGGTTCTGGTGATAGTAGATCAGCGGGGCGCTGGCCAGCGTCGTCGCTTCGATCGCCACCCACTGCAGGGCCAGGTGCCGGCTCAGGATCGCCAGACTCATGGCGGCCAGCAGCAGGAGGATGCCGCCGGTGAAGACGGATTCCGGCTCGTTCTTGAAGAGGCTGCCGTCCTCGAAATCCATTTGTCCCGCGACCGGTTCCCGGGCCACGTACCCGATGCCGTACACCGTAGCCCCGAGGAAAAGCAGACTCGTCAGTACGAGAAAGATCGCGCTGAGCGCGTCCATGCCGATCCAGTGATCCAGCGGCGGTGATTGGATCGTCAGGACCGCGGTGATCGACAGCGCCAGGTGCACAGCGGCCGCCGTGCCCCAGAGCAAGCGTCGCCAGCGGTGCGGGCGAATGAAGTACGACGCCGTCCCGGCAGTAGCGGGAAGCAGGATCGTCAGCAGCAGGAGCATCATGGGTTCTCCTCCGCGACCTCCGCCGCCACCGGGGCCGATTTCGACAGATCGGACAGCTCCGTCAGCTTGTCCGCGTCGAGGTGCTCGAACTCGCGATCCAGGTGGAACAGGAGGTTGCCCATGAGGAACACGCCCACGAAGACGTCCAGCAGAATGCCGAGCTCCACGAGGAACGGGAAGTCCAGGCTCATGCTGACGCCGACGCCGTAGACGCCGTTCTCCATGACCAGGTAGGCCAGGGATTGCGTGATGGCCTTGCGCCGCGTGACCATGAGGAACAGGCCCACGAGAATCGCGAAGAAGGAGCTGATCAGCAGCACCTGGGGGACCTGGGCCTGGGTCAATTGCAGGCGGTCGGTGATCCAGACGGCCAGACCGAGCAGGGCCGTGCCACAGAGCAGCGAGGGACCGAAACCGACGAACGGCTCGATCTCCTTGCGAATTCCCGAAAGCCGCAGGCACGTGTTCATGAGCCACGGCAGCAGGATGCCCTTGGAAATGATCGTGCTCAGCCCCAGAACGCCAGATGCCGAATCCGATGTCCCCGATCGACCGGACGAGCGGGAGCACGCCCAGCAGAATGCCCTGGATCGCCACCACGCGGATGGCCACGTGCAGGCGGCTGGAGCCCAGCAGCCATAGACACGAGAGGATGAGCAGGACGGAGATGATAGTCATGGTTTGCTAACCCATCAATCGAACGATCAGGGCGATCAGGCTCAGCAGGGCCGCGCCGATCAGGACCTTCGGAATCTGTTGCAGCCGCAGCCGGGCGAGGATCGACTCGACGACTCCCACCAGGATCATGACGAAGACCATGCCCAGCAGGAAGATCGGCGCCTGCAGCCAGGGCGTCAGGGAGTGCATGGGGACGACCAGATTCACCACCAGGGCGGCGAAGATCCACATCTTCAGCGAAGCCGCGTACAGGATGAACGCGAGGTCCGGCCCGCTGTAATCGAGCACCATGACCTCGTGAATCATCGTCAGCTCCAGGTGCGTGTTGGGATCGTCGACCGGGATGCGCGAGTTCTCCGTCAGCAGCAGGACGAACCACGAGCAGCCGACCAGGATCAGGAGCACGCCGGAGGTCCGCCAGGTCTCCAAAGAGATCTCGGAGACCATTTTCGACAGTCCGGAGAATCCGAAATGGAGTACGAGGACCAGCATCCCGAGAAAGAACGAGGGTTCTGCCAGGGCCGCGAACTGGACCTCGCGGCTGGCCCCCATGCCTTCGAAGCTCGACCCCGTGTCGAGGGCCGCCAGCACGGTGGCGAAACGGGCCAGGCCCAACAGATAGGCCAGGAGGATGATGTCCCCGACGAACGTCACCGGGGCCCGCAATTCGCCCCAGGGGAGGATCGTCGTAGCCAGTGCCATGCACGCCAGCACCACCGAGGGTCCGATGCGGATTACGGCGCTCGTCGAGCGGCTGTAGACCGAGGCCTTTTGCAGCAGCTTGAACAGATCGTAGTAAAGCTGCCACACGGAGGGTCCTTGCCTGCCGGCGAAGAAGGCCTTCACCCGGTTGATGATGCCGAGCATGAGCGGCGCGAGAACCCAGGCGGCCAACGGAAGTGTCCATCGTAGCGCGTTCATGATCGGCCTCCCGCCTTCCAGATGAGCAGCAGCACCAGGACGATCGCAATATAGAGCAGGTACTCATGGATGCGCCCATGCTGCATCCGGCGGATCGGAGACAGCGCCCGGTCGATCAGCCGAAACAGCGGGGCGAACAGGTGCTCGCGGGCCGCGTCGGGCGTTTGCGTCTCAAACGTCGCCCGTTGCGGGAAGAAGCCCTCGGGAGCAGCGCCGTGCTTGCGTGTCCCGAGGAAGATCTTGAACAAATCCGTCAGCGGTTGGGCAAAGGAGGACGCCGTGTACTGCATCCGGGCCGTCGGCCGGGCATAGCCGCAGTCCCATGTCCCCGTTGCCGTCTCTTCTTTCCCCCGCGGCAGATAGCGGCGGACCAGATACAGACCAATCGCCAACAGGAGCAGCGCTGTCGATACATGAACCATGCCCATCAAGCTTCCCATTGCGGTTGTCACGGACAGGTTCGCAGTGACGCCGTAAGGCGTTTCTTCATATGCCCTTACGGGCACACTACAAACGACTTGGACGGCGGGCAGTACTATCTTTACCACCGCGGGGGCAAACAAACCGATGCCGAGGCAGGCGGCGGCAAGGACCGCCATGGGCCAACGCATCGCGGCGCCCACTTCCTCTGCATGTGTTGCATGAGAGCTGCGCGGCTCGCCGAGGAACACGACGCCGAACGCCTTGGCGAAGCAGGCGGCCGCCAAGCCCCCGATCAGGGCCAGGCCGCCGCCGATCGCGATGGCCAGAATGACCGTCCCGGGTGCGTCCGGCCCGCACGCCGCTGAAGCCGGCGAGATAGATGAGGAACTCGCTGATGAATCCATTGAACGGAGGCAACCCGGAGATCGCCGCCGAAGCGATCAGGAACGTCACGGCGGTCCAGCGCATCGACTTGATCAGGCCGCCGAGGTGGTCGATGTCCCGCGTGCCGGTGCTGTGAACCACCGCGCCGGCCCCGAGGAACAGCAGGCTCTTGAATACCGCATGATTGAGCACGTGGAGAATGCCGCCGCCGAATCCGAGCACCGCCAGTACCGGCTGGTTCCAGGCCAGTCCCAGGAGCCCGGCTCCGAGGCCCAGGGCGATGATGCCGATATTCTCGACGCTGTGGTAGGCCAGGAGCCGCTTGAGGTCGTGCTGCGCCAGGGCGAAGGCCACGCCGAGAATGCCCGAGACCAGCCCGATGATCACCAGCGTCCAGCCCCAGGCCGCCGAGGGGTGGCCCAGCATCGTCAGGATGCGAAGCAGGCCATAGATGCCGGTCTTGATCATCACGCCGGACATCAGGGCTGAGACATGGCTCGGCGCGGCCGGGTGCGCCTCCGGCAGCCAGACGTGCAGAGGAATGAAACCCGCCTTTGTGCCGAATCCGATCACGGCCAGGACAAAGAGAATGCCGGCCATGGTCGGGGACAGGGCGGCTTTCGCCATCAGGTCGAAATCCAGCGAATTGGCCTGCCGGCCCAACAGGGCGAACAACACGAGCAATGCTCCTGTCCCGATGTGGGAGGCGATCAGGTATGTCCAGCCTGCCTGGCGCACGTGGGCGTGCTCATCATCAAAAACGACCAGGAAGAACGAGCTGATCGCCATGACCTCCCAGATCACCAGAAACAACAGGCCGTTGCGGGCCGCCAGGAGCAGGAGCATGCTGGCCGTCAGCACGTTGTAGAAGAACGACACCGGCCCGAGCGACTTTTTCTCGCGGGCCAGGTACTGGCAGCCGTAGAGCGCCGCCAGAGGGGACACGAGCAGGATGGGCAGACAGAAGAAGGCCGAAAGCCCGTCCAGGCCGAAGCTGAGCGACCCGCCGGGCATGTTCCAGGCGATTTGGAGCGACGGAGGGACATTGCCCGTCAAGGCTCGAATCACCGGGATTGCCGCGATGCCGCAACCCAGCCAGACGCCGAAAGCGGCGATCCATGGTGCGGCCTTCGAGCGGCGGACCCCAAGAGCGAAGGCCCCCAGCACAAGCGGGATGAGACAACCCAGGATGAATACTTCCATGTCGCGGTCTTTCATGAATCTCGCTGCAGACGGGCTTCCGTCTGGGCGAGAGTACCTAAAATCGTCTCTCGTGGGGCTTGGCTTAAGACCGCTTGCTTGAATTCCGGGTCGTGCAGACAGAAGGACAACCGCGCCAGGATGCGCAGATGCGTGCGGACATTGGGTGACACGAGCAAGAACAAAGCGTACACGGGCTTGCCGTCGAGGGCGCCGTAGTCAATCGGCGTCTCCAGGAACGACAACGAAAGAATCGGCTGGCTGATGTAGCCGACCAGCGACCCGCGGGCATGGGGGATCGCGATGTGGTCTCCGATGCCCGTGGACGCCAGTTCTTCCCGTGCGACGAACATCTGAAACAGGGGATCCGAGACGCTCTCGTCCACCCCTTTGATCATATTCAACGCGTTGTGGAGCACGTCCTTCTTCGTTGCGCCACTGATCCGATAGAAGATCCCGCCCTTGGTGAGCGTTTCGAGCAGGGAGATATCCTCGTTGTCCTCGGTTTCATCCGCCGCATCAGACAGGGGACGACGCCCCTCCCGGATCACGAGGTTATTGACCTCGGACCGTTCCAGGAAGTGCTGCCCCCCCAGGCGGTGGGACGGCAACCGGCCGTCTTGTATCCAGCGATAGACGGTCTTCTGCGAAAGTCCCAGTATGTCAGCGGCCTCACGAACCGAAAGCATGGTACAGGTCTCCGTAGAATGACTCTCAGAGGCGAGTCATGTCAATAATGTACCAACTACTCGCATGGATGGCAAGGCCTGTGACAAAATTTTCCCAACATAGTACACAGGGTTCGCAGATAGTGACCTTGGTCGAACGGCGTTCAGCAGCGCCGATGGCGGATGTCAAGGGGATGTGAGTGAGATTACCTGATTGAGGACGTGACAGGCTGTCCCATCGGTTGGAGATAAGCTTGCTTCGCCCAGGATCGCACGGCAAGCACGGCCAAGGCAAAAACCGTGGCGGCCAGGAGGAGAACGACCCCCAGTTTCCAACCGTAATGCCCGTTCACTGCCATCCCGTCCTTTCCTGGCATGTGTGCCTCCCGGTAGATCGCGGCGAGCGCGCACTTACACGACCGCCTTGAGCGGTGTCTTCGTCAGACCCCACGTGACCGCGCCGGCGAGACAGGTCGTGAGAATGACGGCGACGGCATAGTGTCCGTGGGCGAGAAACGAATGCTTCAGGCCGTAGAGGACCAGTGGGTGGATGAGATAGATCCCGAACGTCAGCGGGGCCACCGCGCTGAGGAAACCATTGCCTTTCACGGGCCACAAGTACGCCAGGCATACCAGCACTACGGCCAAGCCGTAAGGGACGGACGTCGAACGCAAACCGAGCGAAATCAGAAGCGCGGACACCCCGACCGTCGCGCCGGAAATCATCAACAGGAGCCAGACTTGCGTCCGACGAGAGGGGACCGCCAGGGATCGTCCCACGGCCAACCCGAGGGGAAGGGTGGCCAGCCCGAACTCCCACTCGGACAGCGGTGGCGTCACCACGCGCCCGGCCATGTGCGCCGTGCACGCCGCGAGCGTGACGACGCCCACCGCGGTGGCCGTGAACACGACCACCACATGGTTGGCTGCCGAGATCCGCTTGTTGAGAACATGGATGAATAGTCCCAGGACGAAGGCATAGGGCAGATACCAGAGATGGATCCATGTGCCGACCAGTAAGGTCTTTACGGACAGGATCTCATCAAGCGGATGCCAGTCGGCGGTGGCGGCCGCTTTGGCCAGCTTGCACGAGCCGTACACGAGCGACCAGAACAGCCAAGGTTTCAGGAGCCGATGCCAGCGCCGGCTCACGAACTCCACGGTGGTGCGCGCCGGGCTTTGCTTGGTGACCAGAGAGAAGAAGATCAGCAGGAACACGGGCAGGCCCGCATAGCCGATCCCCCGGTGCGGTGCCCCTGGCATGTGGAACCAGACGATCCCCACGGCGGCCATGATCCGCAGCAGATCGATGCCGGCCACGCGCTCCAGCGGCACAGACAGCAACGCCGGGGTGGACTCGGCCCGGCGCAGAACTGGGCATCCCATCCGGCGCAAGAAAGCCGGTGGGGACCCGAATCCGACTTCGCAGGGCCTCCGGAACGCCCAATGACAATGAATCGGACGGCGCGGCTGCCGTGGCCGACTTTGCGTGCTTCATCACCCTGAACTCCTGGCCCGATAAGCTCCGTGGAGCGCGAAAAACAGGTGCGTACGACCCTGTGCGTGCCGAGCCTTCATGCTACCACCCAATATTTACAGTATACCACAAGCCCCGTCGGTCGCGGCAACGGCGAAGACGGCGGTCACTTCTTTCGAAGGGAGATTGACTTCGAGAAAAAGGGCTGATAATATGGCCGCATTCGTGCAGCCATAGACCTATCAGAAAGGAGTGGTGTCCGATGTCCCGATCTGTGACCCGTCGTACGTTTCTCCGCCATGTGGCCCTGACCGGCTCCGGCCTCATCATTTTGTCCAATCCACGGTCCGTGCGCGGCTTTGCGGCGAATGAGAAGCTCAATATCGCCGGGATCGGCGTCGCCGGACGCGGGGGCGACGATGTCCGGGGCGTCGCGAGCGAGAATCTCGTCGCCCTGTGCGACGTCGATGACCTCCACGCGGCCAAGACCTTCCAGCAGTTCCCGAGCGCCAAGCGGTACAAGGACTTCCGCAAGATGCTCGACGAGATCCACAACCAGATCGACGCGGTGGTCGTGGGCACGCCGGACCACACGCACGCTCCGCCGGCCGTGATGGCCATGAAGCTGGGCAAACACTGCTACTGCGAGAAGCCGCTCGCCCACACGGTGTACGAGGCCCGGGTCATGGCCGAACGTCGCCCGGGAGAAGAAGCTGGTCACGCAGATGGGCACGCAGATTCACGCGGAGAAGAATTATCGCCGCGTGGTGGAGTTGGTGCAGACGGGGGCCATCGGCTCGATCGGCGAGGTCCACGTGTGGCTCAGTGCCAACTTCAAGGGCCCGGCCCGGCCGACCAACATGTCACAGCCCGATGCCCCGAAAGAGCAGCCGCCCGTGCCGGCGACCCTCGATTGGGACCTGTGGCTGGGACCCGCCGCCTATCGGCCCTACAGCCCGGCCTATGCCCCGTTCCAGTGGCGCTACTGGTGGAACTTTGCGAACGGCCAGCTCGGCGATTTCTTCTGCCACTACTGCGACCTGCCTTTCTGGGCCTTGAAACTGCGGTATCCGACCACGGTCGAGGCCGAAGGGCCGGTGCATCCCGAAAGCGCCGCCCGCTGGACGATTGCCCGGCAGGAGTACCCCGCCCGGGGCGAGCTGCCGCCCGTGAAGCTCACCTGGTACAACGGCGGCGGCTATCCGGCCTTTGTCAAAGAAAAGAATATCCCCACCGATAAGTGGGGCAGCGCGGTCCTGTTCCTCGGGTCCAAGGGGATGCTGATGGCCGACTACAACAAGCATCAATTGCTGCCGGAAGAGCAGTTCAAGGACTTCCAGCGGCCCGACCCGTTCATCCCGGACTCCATCGGCCACCACCAGGAATGGATCGAGGCCTGCAAGACCGGCGGCCCGACCACCTGCAACTTCGACTACTCGGGTGCTCTGGCGGAAGCGGCGCTGTTGTGCAACGTCGCCTTGCGCACGGGCAACAAGCTCACGTGGGATCCCAAGAGTCTCAAAGCGACGAACTGCCCGCAAGCGGACGCGCTGCTCCGGCGCGAGTACCGCAAAGGCTGGACGCTTTGAATTTATGATTTGTGAATTATGATTTACGATTGAAGGGCGGCGAGCCCCGTTTGTAGTGTGCCCGTGAGGGCATAGTTCGAGCGTCGCTGGGCTTTCGGAAAGGTCATTCCGGGAGCAGGATGTCCGATGGTGGCTTGCCGGTGGCGGGGCGGGTGAACTTCTCGCCGTATGGCGTGAAGCCTGGCACGAAGCCGCCGTGGGAGAGGAAGAATTGGCCGTTCTCCACACCCATGAAGCGGTCGAGCCGATCAGCTTTGCCCGTCGCGTCATGGCTGAAGCTGGTGGTCGTCAACTCGATCCATTGGCCCTCGGCGGTGCGAATCCATTGGTTGCCGTAGAGGGCTTTGCGGACCAGATGGCCGTTGCTACCACCGAAGTTCTCGCTGAAGCTGTACAACCGGCGCAGGTAGCCGCCTTCCTTCGGGGCCTTCCAACTGGAGATCAGGACCCATTGCTTCTTGTCCGGGTGGAAGTAGTAGCCGGCGTAGATCGTGTGCGTGGCGTCGGTGGGCTTGGCGGTGACGAGGAATCGTTGCTTTTCGCCGGTCTTCCAGGCGTAGACGAGATGACTGTGGCCGCCGGTGCCCTCGTTGCCGAAGTCGCCCGCTACGACGCCTTCACCTTTGGCGACGAGCTTGACCCGATTCTCGTCGGCCACCTTGCCACGGTCGACCGCCTCGCCGCCGCTGTCCCAGACGCTGAAGATGATCCGCCGCTCGGTGAGACTGTTGACCTGCATGCCGAAGTAGCCGCGATGCCAGCCACAGGCCATGTAATAGGTCGCGACGGGGTCTTCCAGGCCGGTCATCTCACAGTAGAAGGCCTCGACCTTGGTATCCTTGTCCACCGGATACATCAGGTGCACCGAGGCGGCGTTCCGACGGGACTTGAGATTGAAATGCGCCTCCTGCGTCGCCGGGCCGTTCAGGACCAAAGCGTCAATGTCGCCGAAAGGCTGCCCCGGCGGATTGAGCGATTCCAGAATGAAACGCTGATAGCCCGCCTCGAGCGATGTCGAACGAGCCGAAGTCGGCCGTCACTGGGCCGGCTTCCGCACCCTTCACCGTCGCCTCATGCGACTGGCCCGCAACGCGTCAGACGCAGTTTGGAAGTCACGTCCGCCGGCAGCCGCAGCACGATGGAGCAATCGAGCTTGCCCGGCGTCTTGATCTCGCCGAACCAGAGCACTTTCGTCGCCGGATCGGTCCAGCCGACGACTCCGGAACGTTGCGAGACGCGTGCCCCGCGGCCATCCGGGTCGACGTAGGCGGTGAAACCGGGAACGCGCAACTCGGCGCCCGAGATTGCTGAGACGGTGAGAGCCGCGATCATCTGCACGAACAAGACAGAGCGAGCTTGCCATTTCATACGATGCACAAACCTCCAAAATGTAGTACCATACTACCAGTGAGTGCTCGGCGCAGCAATTGCACAGCAATCTCAGGAGATGTCACGATGTCACAACCGCATATCAACCAGACGTCGTTTTCTTGCCACAACCGCAGCAACCGCGGCCTTCACCATCGTGCCCAGGCACGTTCTCGGCGGCGCGCAGCGCACGGCCCCCAGCGAGAAGCTCAACATTGCCGGCATCGGCGTGGGCGGCATGGGCAAGAGCAACCTGAGCCAGCTCGAAACCGAGAATATCGTGGCCCTGTGCGACGTGGACCACACATACGCCGCCGGGACGTTCAAGAAGTATCCCCAGGCGAAGGTGTACAGCGACTATCGCGAGATGCTGGACAAGGAAAAGAGCATCGACGCCGTGATGATTGCGACGCCCGACCACACGCACGCGGTCATCTCGATGGAAGCGATGCGGCGGGGCAAGCACGTCTACTGCCAGAAGCCGCTGACCCACGATGTCTACGAGGCGCGGATGCTGGCCAAGGCCGCCCGCGAAACCGGCGTGACGACGCAGATGGGGATTCAGGGTCATTCCGGCGAGGGCGGCCGGCTGATCTGCGAGTGGATTTGGGACGGTGCGATCGGCGAGGTCCGCGAGGTCGATGCCTGGTGCAATCTGTCGTATTATCCCTTCGGGCCACGCCTACTGGAGCTCCAAGTGGAGCCGCCGGCCGCAGGACACGCCGCCGGTCCCGGCGACGCTGAACTGGGACCTGTGGCTCGGGCCCGCCCCGCAGCGGCCCTACCATCCGGCCTACCACCCCGCCGTGTGGCGCTGCTGGTGGGATTTCGGCTGCGGCATGATGGGCGACCGCGGCGCCCACACGCTCGACCCGGTCGTCTGGGCCCTGAAGCTGGGGCACCCGACCAGCATCGAGGCCACGTCGCTCGACCTGAATCCGGACATCCATCCGCATCGCCTCCGTCGTGACGTACCAGTTCCCGGCGCGCGGGGATCTGCCGCCGGTCAAGCTGACCTGGTACGAGGGCGTTCGCGCGCCCCGGCCGCTGGAACTCGAAGACGGCCGGCGCATGGGCCACGCCGAAGGCGGCGCGCTGTTCAAGGGCACCAAGGGCAAGCTCGTCGGCGGCGTCTACGGCGAAGATCCCCGGCTGATCCCCGAGAGCCGGATGAAGGAGTACAAGCTGCCCGCCAAGACGATCCCGCGTGTGGAAGGCTCGCACGAGCAGGACTGGGTCCGGGCCTGCAAAGCGGGAAAGCGGCCGGCGCGGACTTCGAGTATTCCGGCCTGCTCACGGAAATCTGCCTGCTCGGCAACATCGCCAAGCGGATGGACACCCGGATCGAGTGGGACGGCCCCAACATGAAGGTGACGAACCTGCCCGAGGCGAACAAGTACGTCCGAACCACCTACCGCGAAGGCTGGACGTTGTAACGTCTCCGGAGGATTCTTCGGGGGATGGCACTATGTCATCCTGAGCCGAAGGCGAAGGATCTGGCCACCGAATGGGAGGTTTCTCTCCTCCGCAGCCCAGATCCTTCACTCCGCTACGCTCCGTTCAGAGCCTGCCCTGAGCGTAGCGAAGGGATGACAAACGGGGGCGCAAAAACCAATCCCAACCTGTGTCATTTGGGTGTTGTGACCCGGACGGTGACGGTCTTGTTTTCCGCATCGTAGGCAGGATCGGCCTGCTGCCCGTTGAGGTTTACCGAGTGCGGCTTGGCCGTTGATCGAATGGCGGCTCTCGTGATCGGCTGGCCGTGCAGAGCGATCTTCATATCTGCGTCTCGGCAGGTAAACACCGCGTCCACTTTCGACAGTGAGTGGAGTGTGACCTTTCCATTCTTGCGGAGGTAACTGCCGCACGCCACGAAGCAGCGCGTGACGGAATCCGGATCGCTCTCGTCTGCGTCAGCCGGGCGGGTCAGGGCGAGCAGATAGGCATCCGTGTCCCAGCCCTCGATCACGTTATTGCTGTTGCGGTGCATGCGCCGACCGTCGGCCATCAGATTCAGCCAGACATCAGTGATCGTCTTATCGTCGCGGATGCGCACACCGATCGCATTGTCCGCCGTTCGCGATTCGATGCGGGGCATGGGAGCGGCATCGGTCTTTCGCATCGGCACCAGAGCCACGATGAATTTGGCCTCCCGCATCTTGCCCTCGGGCGAAAAGGCGAGGTACGTCACCTTTCTATCGGGATTGTGATCCCGCAGACCCTCTTTGTCTACCACCTGCATGCTCGGTGGGAACAGCGGACGGACCATGACTTTGGCGTCCTCGTTGGACAGGATCAGATCCGAGCCGTTTGCCTGTCTCGTGCCTTCATAGTGGAGCAACCATTCGAGCTGGCCCGGCTCGTGCGTGCGGATATCGTCGAAGATCAGCAGAACGTCGTCGATCCACACGAAGTGACGGTAGTTCCGCGAGAACTTCCAGGAGGTCGGCCCGGTGGCATCGGCGAAGACGTACCGAATGCCCGCCAAATCCAGCAGATCCGACAATTGCCCCGGTGTGACCACGCCCCGGTCACCGCGGCTGCAATCTTCGGGATTCTGGGCCTCGCCATCAATCAGAACGACATTGTGGGCCTTGCTCTGGCGGTAGTAGCTGGTGTACTCCGGCCGACTGTAGGAACACGTGCCGGAGTCGATGATGACGGGCTTGCCCTCGTGGAACAGGAGGAACGAGCCCGCATCCGGATGGGCGTGGTTCCAGGTGAACCCGGACTTGACGGCCAGCATCGTGGCGTTGTCCTGCCACGAGGACCGCAGGACCGCCCAGCCGATGTCGGGATAGAGCGCCGATTTGGGCAGGCTCTCTGGCGGCTGTGGCATGGGCCGGGCCTCGTACCAGACCAGCCCGATCGGGTCGTCCAACCCCGCATTCGTGCGGCCGAGATACCAATCGTAGGCTGGGGCTTGGAAGCCGTTGGCCAGGAGCAAACGCATTGTCTTCGCTCCGTTCGTCCGCAGGCTGCTGTCACCGAAATCGACGGACAGCAGGGCGCCGGCGGTCGGGTAACTGGCGTGCACGAAGAAATCGCCGGCCGTCTTCAGCACCGGGACCTCCGGCGGTTTCCTGTCCCGATACACGTTCGCATAGGCGAGGCGAAACAGCAGGTACTCCGACAGGGCATAATCGGCGTAGCCGACGCTCTCATAGAAGGCGCCGTTGCGGTCGAAGTTCAGCGACTTATTCTGGAGGACATTTCCCTGGAAGGAGAACCACTCCGGGAACGCCTCCGAGACTTCCTGTACCCATCCTTCCGCGCGAGGCTCATCACCCAGGAGCGACAGCGCCGACAAACCGGCCATGGAGACGCACACGCTCCACCAGTTGTGCCCCATCGAATCCAGGGCATGAATGCGCTCGCCCGGCAGCACCCAATCGTTGAGGGTCGGGAGAATCCCCAGCCGGATCATGGCCTGTGCAATGGAGGCCCGCTCCGTCTCGCTCAGGTAGTCATAGATACAGTCATAGCCGACCGCGATAGCCGAAGCAGAATCTCGCGGTATTCAATTCCGAGTGCCAGGGCGGCACGTTTCCTGCGTCCCCGGCCCATCGAGTGAGTTCGCCGTAATAGAGGAGAGCTTCCTTGAGCTTCTGCGCATACTCCCTGTTGCCCGTCATGCGATAGGCCAGGCCCAGCGTGGGAGCCATACTGGCGATCTGACTGCCGGGGGCGCCGTAGTTACCGTGCTGACCGGTTCCTCCCTCCGCGTGTTCTTTTGTGACCAGCTTGTCCTTCAGTTGGCGGTTAGCCCGCTCCTGGAGTCGAAGCCACGCCTGCCGGAACCGGTCGTCCTGCTCGATGCGCTGCCGGAGCCGTGACAACTTCTCGGGCGTGAAGAAGAGGCGTGGACGCGCGCTATTCCACTCGGCTTTCGGGAGAGACATTGGAGGCCGGCTGACCGGTCGCCCGGAGGCTCACGCACAGCAATAGGATCAACGCGAAACACCGGACCTCTCGTGGCATCATCGGGCCGTCTCCTCAAGCGATTCACGATTCCCCGAACGCCTGTTGAGTTCGGGCGATCCAGAAGATAGCATAAGCGGCCGGATGTTCAAAGACCCATTCACAATCTGGATGCGGCTGTGCCTGGCGGTGTCCCTCGTGGGGCTCTCCTTTGACAAGGTCCTGGCGGTTGACGCGGGGACGCAGACCCTGCTGACCATCGAGCCGAGCAAGGAGAACCCGCGCAACTCCGAGGGGGATATCATCGAGTTGAAGGACGGGCAATTGTGCCTGATCTACACCCGATTCACCGGCGGTGGGGGCGACGATGCGGCGGCCGATCTGGCCATGCGCCTCTCGGCGGATCGCGGCCGGACCTGGAGTGACGACAGGATCGTGGTTCGGCACACGGGCGGGCTCAACGTCATGTCAGTGTCACTGCTGCGGCTGGCGACGGGCCAGATCGCCCTGTTCTACCTGCGCAAGACCTCCCAGGAGGATTGCCGGCCGCTGATGTGCATCTCGACCGATGAGGCCCGGACCTGGAGCGAGCCAACCGTCTGCATCACGGATGAGGTGGGCTACTACGTTCTGAACAACGACCGTGCCGTCCAGTTGCACCGCGGCCGCCTGGTCCTGCCGGTGGCGTGGCATCAAGGGCCGGGCCGCAAGCGCGATACCGCCGGCGTGGTCATGTGCTATCTCTCCGATGACAACGGCAAGACCTGGCGACGCAGCCGGGACTCGTTCCAGGGCTACGCTCCCGGCGGGCAGCGTATCACCGTGCAGGAGCCGGGTGTCGTCGAGCTGAAAGACGGCCGGCTGATGATGTACATCCGGACCAACGCCGGCAGCCAGTACGTCTGCTATTCCCGAGACGGCGGCGAGACGTGGTCGAAAGCCGAGCCCTCCGCCCTGGCCTCGCCCCTGAGTCCCGCCACCATCAAACGAGTCCCCTGGACAGGCGACCTGGTTTGCGTCTGGAACGATCATTCGGGAGTTCATCCGTATCCGCCGCTCCGCCGCACGCCGCTGTGCCTGGCGATCAGCAAAAATGAAGGCAGGACTTGGAGCCGGTCCCAGATTCTCGAGGGCGACCCGGACGGTTGGTACTGTTACACGTCGATTACATTCCTGGAAGACCGGATGCTCCTGGCCTATTGTGCCGGCGACAAGAACGTTGGCGGACTGAACCGTCTCAAGGTTTGTAGTGTGCCCGTAAGGGTGTTAAAGGAAACGCCTCACGGCGTCCCTACCAACGGTCTGCCTTGACGCCGGACGTCAAGGCCGGTATGGAATGATGGGGTGTGCACCGCACACCGCCAACTGACTACGAGGGTCATCGCATGAAGCTGCACGGGATCGATGTCGCCATCATCGTCGGATACCTGCTGACCGTCAGCCTGATCGGCGTCTGCTTCAGCCGGCGGGCCTCGAAGAACCTCAACTCCTATCTGCTGGGCGGCAAGAGCTGCCCTGGTACCTCCTGGGCCTGTCCAATGCCTCCGGCATGTTCGACATCTCCGGCACGATGTGGCTGGTGACGATCATGTTCGTCTACGGCCTCAAGAGCGTCTGGCTGCCGTGGCTGTGGCCGACGTTCAACCAGATCTTCCTGATGGTCTTCCTCTCCGCGTGGCTGCGGCGGTCCAACGTCACGACCGGTGCCCAGTGGATCGGCACCCGCTTCGGCAACGGCGCCGGGGCGCGATTGTCCCACATGATCGTGGTGATCTTCGCCATCATCGGTTGCCTGGGCTTCATGGTCTACGGCTTCGTCGGGCTGGGCAAGTTCATGCAGATCTTCATCCCGTGGGAGATGGTCTCGCCCTATGTGCCGTTCGACGTGCCGGCCGACGTACGTGCCGCACGTGTACGGCATCGCGTTCACGATCGTGGCCGTGTTCTACACCGATCCTGGGCGGCATGACCAGCATCGTGCTGGCCGACCTGGTGCAGTATTGCGATCATGACCGTCGCAGCCGTCATCATCGCCGGCATTGCCATGCACGAGCTGGCGTTGCACCCGCTGGTCGTGCCGGCCGGCTGGGGCAATCCGTTCTTCGGCTGGAAACTCGGTCTGGACTGGACCGGCATCATCGCGCGAGGTCAACGACAAGATCACCAGCGATCAGTTCTCGTGGTTCAGCATTATCATGATGCTGATGCTCTTCAAAGGGATCGGCGGCCAGCGCCGCCGGACCGGCCCCCAACTACGACATGCAGAAGATCCTGGCCACCCGCAGCCCGCGCGAAGCGGCCCTGATGAGCGGCTTCGTCTCCGTCGTGCTGTTTCCCGTGCGGTATCTGATGGTGGTCGGCTTCGCCGTGCTGGGCCTTCTGTACTACGACAGGCTGAACCTGATCGTGGCGGGCAAGATCGACTTCGAGCAGATTCTGCCCTCGGCGATCAACCAGTTTGTCCCGGTGGGCCTGCTGGGCTGCCTGCTGGCGGGGCTTCTGGCCGCCTTCCTGGGCACGTTCGCCGGCACGCTGAATGCCGCCCAGGCGTACATCGTCAACGACCTCTACCTCAAGTACCTCCGGCCCGGCGCGAGCAATCGCCAGACCACCGTCATCAGCTACGTGACGGGCGTTGTCATCGTGGTCGTGTCGGTCGTGCTCGGGATCTTCGCGCAGGATGTCAACAGTCTGCTGCAGTGGATCGTCTCGGGCCTGTACGGCGGGTACGTGGCTGCCAACATGCTCAAATGGTACTGGTGGCGGTTCAACGGACACGGGTATTTCTGGGGCATGGTCGCGGGCCTGGTCCCGGCCCTGATCTTCCCCAGGATCTTCCCGGACACGCTGGCCTTGTACTATTTCCCCGTGCTGTTCGCCCTGGCGCTGGCCGGTTGCCTCATCGGCACGTACGCCAGCGCGCCGACGGACGAGAAGACGCTGATTTCCTTCTATCGCAACGTCCGGCCGTGGGGTTTCTGGGGACCGATCCGTCGGAAGGTCATCGCCCTCGATCCCGGTTTCCAGCAGAATCGCAACTTCCGCCGGGACATGTTCAACGTCGTGGTGGGCACCGCCTGGCAGACGGCGCTGGTGCTGCTGCCCATGTACGTGGTCCTGCTGAACTGGCGGGCGGCGGCGCTTGTGGTCGGTGTCGTGGTCCTGACCTCCGGGATTCTCAAAAAGAGCTGGTACGACGCGCTGGACAAAGAAGCTGTCACGGAGACGGTGAAGCCGGAAGTCGCCGGCGGCGGACTGGGCGCCGCCACGGACTGAGCCGTTCGGAGTACCGCGTTTACGCGGGTCGGACTCGTCTTTCCCGCCTGAAGGTGGTACTCCAAACAGACGAAACGAGCGCCGCCATTGACGGGCATGAGACGATTGTGTTCGAGGAGAGACCTATGGTTTCTGAGCGTTTTCCGGTGAGTCGGTTCCTGGGCGGATGCTGTGTGCTCATTGCCTTATGCTTGGCGTACGCCGCCCGGGGGGCGGACAACCAGGGATTCGAGAACTTCGTTCGTCGCGACGGTGACGTGCTCAAGGATGGGGACCGCGAGTTCCGCTTCCTCTCGTTCAACATTCCCAACCTGCACTACGTCGAAGACGACATGCGCTTCGACCAGACCATGCCGTTTCGCCTGCCCGATGCGTTCGAGATCGACGATGCGCTGGGAGCCATCGAGCAGATCGGCGGGCAGGTCGTTCGCACGTACACGCTCGCGGTGAAGAAGGCGGATGACCCGCCGGACTTGCCGCGCTACATTCTGGGGCCGGGACAATTCAACGAGGAGGCGTTCAAGACTCTCGATGCGGTGATTGCGGCAGCCCACCGGCATCGCGTCCGGCTCATCATCCCCTTCGTGGACCAGTGGAGCTGGTGGGGCGGCACGGCGGAGCTGGCGGCCTTCCGGGGCAAGAAGCCCGAAGAAGTCTGGACCGACCCGCAGGTGATCGAGGACTTCAAGAACATCATCACCTTCGTCGTCAGCCGCGTGAACACCGTCACGGGCGTCCGCTACCGCGACGACAAGGCGATCCTCGCCTGGGAGACCGGCAACGAATTGCACAGCCCGCCCGCGTGGACCAAACAGATGGCCGCCCATATCAAGAGCCTGGACCCGCAGCACCTGGTCCTCGACGGCACGCACCGCGAGGTCCTGCTGCCCTCCTCGCTGGAGGACTCGAACATCGACTTCGTCCAGACCCACCACTACGAGAAAGACCCGCGGATGATGATCGCCCACATCGTCGAAAGCGCGAAGATGGCCAAGGGCAAGAAGCCCTATTTCGTCGGCGAGTTCGGCTTCCTCGGCACCGAGGCCCTCTGTGCGGTCATGGACACGGTCCGGGACCAGAAGCTCACGGGGGCGCTGCTGTGGAGCCTGCGGTATCGCAGCCGGGACGGCGGCTTCTACTGGCACCACGAGCCGGCCGGCGGCGACTACTTCAAGGCGTACCACTGGCCCGGCTTTCCCAGCGGCGAGAAGTACGACGAGCGCCGGCTGATGCAGTTCGTGCGGGAGCGGGCCTTTGAGATTCAGGGCCTGACCGTGCCGCCGCTGCCGAAGCCGAAGCCGCCTCGACTGCTCTCTGTCAGCCGAAGGTGGCCAGATGACCTGGCAAGGCTCCGTCGGAGCGGGTTCCTACGATGTGGAGCGAGCCGAGGCAGCCGGCGGCCCCTGGACGATCGTCGGTGCCGGCGTATCCGATGCCCAGGTCCAGTACCGGCCGCTGTTCGTGGATGAGTCGGCCCAGCCGGGCAAGACGTATTACTACCGCGTGGTCGCCCGCAACGCATCCGGGCGTCTCGGAGCCTTCGAACGTGGTGGGTCCCGTCCGCGTGACGCATCGCACGCTGGTCGATGAGCTGTGGAACGACTCGCGGATCTTCCTGAAAGAGGGCAATCTGCAGTTCGCCGAGAACCAGGCCCGCAAGTTCAAGGAGGACTGCCACCGCCTCGCGGGCCAGAGCAAGAGCGCGATCATCTACCGCGCCTCCGGGCGGCATCGAGGCGGTGAGGGTCCTGCTCTTCAGCCAGTCCGATCAGCCGGCGATCCGCATTCTCCTTCTCGAAGGATGGCCGGACGTTCGGGCCGGTCGAGTCGGCGGTCGCCCGGACGGCGACTCATGGTGAGCAAGCGTATGGCTTCTGGAAGGCCCTGCGCTTTTCGGCCAGTCCCGCCGAGTCGGGCGACGACTACGTGAAGATCGAGTTCCTGGCGGAGGCACAGATTTCGAGGGTCGAGATCGATCATGACCGTGCTCAGTGACAAGGAACTGGCCGCGAGTGCCCGGCGGGAGTTGCTGGAAGATATCCTGCCGTTCTGGCGCCGGCGCACCGTGGACGAGCGGCGGGGCGGCTTCATCGGCCAGATGTCCAACGACCTGCGCGTGCAGGAGGATGCCCCCAAGGGCCTGATCCTCAACGCCCGCATTCTGTGGACGTTCTCCGCTGCGTTTGCCTACACGCAAGACGAGAGGGACTGCGCGCTGGCCCAGCGGGCCTATGAATATCTGACGCACCATTTCGTCGACCAGACGCACGGCGGCTACTTCTGGGAGCTCGATCCGAACGGGGCCGTGCTGCGACGACAAGAAGAAGATCTACGGCGAGGCGTTCTGCCTCTACGCCCTGGCCGAGTACTATCGCGTTTTCGGCGAAGCCCAGGCTCTCGAACAGGCCGCGCAGCTTTTCGAACTCATCGAGGCTCACGCCCGTGACGATCAGTACGGAGGCTACTTCGAGGTCATGTCGCGCGACTGGCAGCCGTGTGAGGACATGCGGCTCAGCGACAAGGACATGAACGAGAAGAAGTCGATGAACAACCATCTTCATATCCTGGAGGGCTACACGAACCTGCTGCGCGCTCTTCCGTGGCGAGGCCGTCCTCGTGTCGAGGGCGTCCCGCCCTCGGATCGCGGGCAAGATGCCCGCGACACGGAGCAAGGGCAAGCACACCCTGAGCGAAGCCGAAGGGATGCCCTCGCCGCGAGTCTGCGCGATCTGATCGACATCTTCCAGCGGCACATCCTCAACGCCGAGCAGACCCATCTGCAGCACTTCTTCGATGACGCGTGGACCCCGAAGTCGGACAGCTACACCTTCGGCCACGACATCGAAGCCAGTTGGCTCCTGTGCGAGGCCGCCGAGGTGCTGGCTGCGGTTCCGACGTGGCGAGGCCGTCCCGGCCTTGCGTCGCGAGGGCGTCTCGCCCTCGATCAGGAGCAAGGGCAGGCATGCCCTGAGCGAAGCCGAAGGGATGCCCTCGCCACGAGCCTGGTGACACAGGTGCAAGGGACGGCGGTCGGGATGGCACGGGCGGTGCTGGTGGAGGGTTTGGACAAGGACGGCGGGCTATTCTACGAAGGCCGGAACGGCCGGATCGTCAACTCGAACAAAGAATGGTGGCCGCAGGCCGAGGCGGTCGTCGGATTCTACAATGCCTGGCAGCTTACCGGGGACAACGCGTTTCGGGAGGCCGCCGTGCGCTGCTGGCAGTTTATCCAGGACCGCGTCGTGGATCACGAGCATGGCGAGTGGTTCTGGTGCATCCGGCCCGACGGGACGCCGGACCCCTCCCAGCCCAAAGTCTCGCCTTGGAAATGCCCGTACCATAACAGCCGCTGCTGCCTGGAAATCATCCGGCGCTCAGTAGCCGGTAGCCAGTAGCCGGTAGGTCAGTAACCGACTACCGGCTACCGACTACTGACTACCATACAAGGGAACTGAGCATGACACACGAGCAATTCGATGAACGCGTGCGGAAGCTGTTGGCTGAATACGAGGCTCTCATCAATCGACCGAACCGGATCGCGGAGGGCGGCAACGGTGTGTTCGACCGCTACAAGTATCCGGTGCTGACGGCTGAGCATACGCCGGTCTTCTGGCGGTACGACCTGAGCTACCAGACCAATCCCCACCTGATGGAGCGGCTCGGCATCAACAGCACGTTCAACCCGGGGGCCATCGAGCTGGACGGCAAGATCTACCTGGTGGCCCGCGTCGAGGGCACCGACCGCAAGAGCTTCTTTGCCATCGCTGAGAGTCCGACCGGCGTCGACCGGTTCCGCTTCTGGGATTATCCGGTGGTCATGCCAGAAACGGACGACCCCGACATCAACGTGTACGACATGCGTCTGGTCCGGCACCAGGATGGCTGGATCTACGGCCTGTTCTGCACCGAGCGCAAGGACCCCAACGCTCCGCGCGGCGACCTGTCGTCCGCCATCGCCCAGTGCGGCATCGCTCGCACGAAGGACCTGAAGACCTGGGAGCGGCTCGACGACCTCAAGACGCGGTCGCCCCAGCAGCGGAACGTGGTCCTGCACCCGGAATTCGTCCACGGCAAGTACGCCTTCTACACGCGCCCGCAGGACGGTTTCATCGAGGCCGGCTCCGGCGGCGGGATCGGCTGGGCCCTGGCGGACAGCATCGAGCACGCCGTCATCGGGCCGGAGAAGATCGTCCACGACCGCAAGTACCACACGATCATGGAAGTCAAGAACGGCCTGGGACCTGCCCCGATCAAGACCTCGGAAGGCTGGCTCCAGCTCGCGCACGGCGTCCGCAACACGGCGGCGGGTCTGCGCTACGTCCTCTACGCCTTCATGACGGCCCTCGACGACCCCAGCCGGGTCCTCCACGAGCCGGGCGGCTACCTGCTGGCCCCGCGCGGCGAGGAGCGAGTCGGCGATGTCTCCAACGTCACGTTCTCCAACGGCTGGATCGCCCGCGACAACGGCCAGGTCCTCATCTACTATGCGTCCAGCGACACACGCTGCCACGTCGCCACGACCACGGTGGAGAAGCTGGTGGACTACTGCATGCACACGCCGACGCGATCCGCTGCGCTCCGCCGCCTGCGTCCAGCAACGCATCGACCTGATCCGGCGGAATCTGCAGGTCATGCCCGACCTCAGTCGGAATCAGTCCCGCTCAGAGGGCATGTGAGAACGGGTGGCAGCCTCAAGCGCAGCGCCTCTCCTGAGCCTTGCGAAGGATTGGGGATGGCTTGCCGTGTTGACGGGGATATGCCGGGAACCGACGTTCGAACCATCCCCAAGGCCTTCGGCCTTGAGGCTGCCACCCGGAGGCTGCGCGCTTCTCACACCCCTGCTCCGAGGTTTCCGGGCGATGCTTTTCAAAGACGCGGGGCCTGCACCAGCTTGGTGCAGGCCCCGAACTGCTTCACATTGCGTTTGTCCGTCTCTGCGTCTTGTCTCTTGAGGACTCCCAGGGCCGGTCAAGCCTTCCACTGTGTCTTTACCTTAAGCCGGCCAGGTACATGACCTCACCCTTGGACAACGCCTTGTTGTAGAGGCGGAAGTCATCCAGGGCGCCCTTGTAGTAGGCGTCGGCGGAGTACTGCGACTTGGCGAGCCAGTTCTGCGTGGTCACGCCCATGTTCTTCGGGAGCAGCGTCGTGGCGCCGCTGGCCTTCAGGTTCCCGTCCACGTAGAGCTTCATCGTCATCGTCGCACTGTCGATGGTGACCGCGACATGGTGCCAGCCGGTGGGCAGCGCCCCATCTGTGATGATCTGCTCACCCACGGTGGCCGTCCGAAGAGCGACGCGCATCTGGTTCGAGGCCATGTTCGGCGTCAGGAACAGATACGCCGTGGTGCCCGAGCCGAAGTCGAACATGCGCTGCCAGGCGCCGCCCGAGCCGGAGTAGTTCGCCCACATGGCGATCGTCGTATCCGACAGGGTGCTCAGCAGGTTGCCGATCGGCAGGGTGGCGTAGTCATCGGTGCCATCGAAGGACAGGGCTTTGCCCAGGCCGGCCATGCCGTCGATGAACACCGGCCCGTTGGTTAGTGTGCCGTTGAGACCACTGCCCGCGCTGTCGTTGATATTGTCCTCCATGTTGTATAAGGTGACCAGATTGGCCACGCCGGCATCCTTCGGCAATTCCTTCGTCTTGAAGGTCCAGACGTTGCTCGCCCAGCGTGCCGTCGGCTTGGCCTCATTGACCTCGACGACCTTCCAGTAGTAGGTCTTGTCCAGCTCGACGCTGGCTTCGAAGCTCGTCTTGAAGACGGTGGCCACGAGCGGCAGATTGTCCTTGTCGGTCCCGAGGTATACCTCGTGGGAGGCGGCCTCGCGACCCGGACGCCAACTTAGAGCTATCGGTCCTTCCAGCTCGACCGCGCCGGAAGCGGGACTCGGATTGACGGCGGCCAGCGGGACGTAGGAGAAGCGCACCTCGCTCAAGCCGTACTGCGGCAGGAGGCCGCCCCAGTTGCTGTTCATCGTCAGCTTGACGAACTTCGCGGCGACGCCGCCGAAGTCCACGGTGGTGTTGGCCATGTAGGTGCCTTCGCCGGAGGCTTGGGCAAATTCAAACTCGCCCAACGCCGACCACTTCTCGCCATCGACGGAGTACTCCACCGTGACGCTCATGGCGCCGTAGCCGACCACCGCCTCCAACGCCTGGTTGGAGTTCCAGACCAGCATATCGTTGAGCGAATAGATCTTATCGAACGCGTACTGAATCCAGGCCGGCTGCGGCCCGGTCTTGGCGCTGAGCCACATATCGGTCTCTTTGACCGAGTGCTGGTCGCCGACGTTCAGGCCGGAGCCGTTGATGGTCTTCTCCGGTCCCATGTCCGCGCTGTTGGAGCTGGAGGCCGTCGCCGTGATGCCGGCCTTGCCGATCGTGTAACCGACCGGCTCGACCGTGAATGACCAGACGTTGCCCTTGTAGACCGTGAAGTCCGGAGCCGGGCCGACCTCATCGACACGCCAATAATAGGTTTTGCCGAAGGCGAGCCGGCCGGCCTTGTACGTGGCCGCCGGCTGACCCGGGCTGACCAGAACGCCCAGCGGCTTGGCAGTAGTGGCATTGGCGACATCGTCGGCAATCATGCCGAAGTACACGTCGTGTGTCTGTCCGAGTTGTCCGGCCTTCCAGCTCAGGCTCACATCGGGCAGCAGGTTGACCGCCTTGGTGGCGGGACTCGGCGTGTTGGCGACACCGTAGCCCAAACCGCCCTGCATGGCATTGGCGACCTCGTCCTGGGACAGCGCCCGATCATAGATGCGAAGGTCATCCACGTCGCCCTTGTAATAGGCGTCCGCCGGATACTGAGATCTGGCGATCCAGTTCTGGGTGGTGACGCCCATGGCCTTGGGCAAGATCGTCGTGGCGGCGCTGCGGACCAGAGCGCCGTCCAGGTACATCTGCATCGTCATCGTCGCGCTGTCAATGGCCACGGCCAGATGATGCCAACCGGTCCCCAAAGTCGCCGGCGCGGTTACAATCTGCTCGCCGACCGTGGCCGTGCGCATGGCGAATCGCGGCGAGGCCGTCCCGCCCCGGTTCGCCGACAGGAAGGCGTAAACGGTTGTTCCGGAGCCGAAGTCGAGGATCCGCTGCCAGTCCCCGCCGCTGCCGGCCCAGTTGACCCACACCGCGAAGGTGGTGCTCTCGAGGGTACTGATCAGGTCCCCGATCGGCAGTTGCACGTAGTCGCTGGTGGTGCCGGCGGCACCGCCGTCGACCTGCAGTCCGCCGCCCATTGTGCCGGGCACCCATTTCGGGCCCAGGCCCTTGCCGTCCGGATCGGCCGGGAGCAGCGTGCCGTTGCGCCCTCCCACGGAATCGACGGCGGTAGTGCCGGAGGTCTCATCGAATTTCCACCAGCCGACCGGTCCGGGGGTGGCCGCACATACGACGGCCGAGCCCGCCAGCAACAGCACCGAAGTCAAACAGATCAATCGCTTGCACATGGTTTCTTGCCCTCACTCAGTTAAGATCCTACCACACTCCAAACCCACACCGGCACTAACGGTCGCCGGCGAGATAACGAATTTCCGATGCCGACATGGCCCGGTTATAGATACGGAAGTCATCCACCGCGCCGGTGAAGAACGCGTCCGCCGTGAACTGCGAGCGGCCGATCCAGTTCTGGTTGGTCACACCCAGATCCTTCGGCAGGACCGCCACCGAACTGGTGGAAACGACCGCGCCGTCCAGGTAGAGCGTGGCGGTCATCGCCGTGCCTTCGATCACGACAGCCACATGGTGCCAGCCCGTGGGCAGACTGCTGGGAGCAGCAAACCGTTTCTCCGCCACGGCCGTGGTCCGGATGGCGAAGGTCATCGGACCGGTGGTACCCTGGGCCGGCGTCACGAACATATAATTCGTGGTGCCCGTGCCGAAGTCCCAGACCCGCTGCCAGCCGCCGCCGGTGCCGGAGTAGTTGATCCAACTGGCGACGGTGATATTGCTCAAAGTGCTCAGGAGCGTGCCAATGGGCACATTGACGTAATCATTGAGCCCATCGAACGTGAGGGCCTGGCCATAGCCCTTCGGTCCGGGCCCGTACAGCGGATCGCCCGAAACCGTGCCGTTGTTGCTCTTGCCGGAAGTGTCCTGGACATTGCCTTCCATCGCGTACAGCAGCACCAGGCCGTTGGTCCCCGGATCGGCCGGGATAACCGCCTGCGGCGCGGTCGCGTACAGGAGGATATCATCGACAAAGAGCGTTCCCGTCCCGCCGGCGGCGCCGTCGCCTACCCCGATGGTCAGGGTTTTGACGCTCTTGAGATTGATGCCCAGGGAAGCCAGATCGATATTCCACTGCTTCCACAGCCCAAAGGCCGTGCTGGGAGCGCCGTTGTTGAACAGGACCTTGGTGCCGTTGATCTTGACATACAAGGGGGCCGCGGTATTGTTCGGATCGCCCCGGAACCAGATCACCAGCGTGGTGATGCCGTACTTGCTCCAATCCTGCGGCGGTTGGAAGGTCCGCTCCGCCTCGGAGATGCGCGGCGCCTTGCTGTTGTCGTAGAATAGCGGCATGGATTGGCGGCCGCCGTGCACGATTGTTCGTTCGGCGAAGGGGGCCTGCAAGTATCCGACCTGCGAGCCGGAGGCGCCGCTGGTAAAGCCATCGATCCAGATCCCGTAGATCTCGTGGTCTTTCTCATCCGTGTAGCTCTCAAAGTCATCGACGACCAACGAGGCGCTGGTGGTGAAGCTCCAAACGTCTCCGTCCCAGGACTTGGGCGTCATGGCGTCGTTGACTTCCGTCACTTTCCAGTAGTACGTCTGGCCCAGGCCGACCGGCGGCTCAAACGAGGTGCCGGAGACCGTGCTCGCGGGAACGGTGCCGTCGATCACCTGCTGTTTGTCGGTGCTGACGTAGACCTGGTGCGAGGCCGCCTCGCGTCCGGCACGCCAGCTCAGGGCTGTCTGTGGGTCCACGGCGGTCCTGCCCGAGACAGGATTCGGCTCGCGAGCCCAGATCGGGATGTAAAGGAAGCGCACTTCACTCAGGCCGTACTGAGGCAGGATGCCGCCCCAGTTGCTCTTGATGGTCAGTTTGACGTACTTTGCCACTGTACCGCCGAAATCCACAGTGATATCGGAAGCGTAAGGCAGGGCGGGGGCCTGGGCGAACGCGAACTCGCCCAGTGTCTTCCACGTGGCGGCGTCGGTAGAGTACTCCACCACAACGTCTTTGGCGCCGAAGCCGAGGATCGATTCCAGTAGCTGGTTGGAATTCCAGACTCGCATCTTGTCCAGCTTATATCCCTTATCGAAGGCGTACTGAATCCAGGTCGGCTGCGGCCCGCCCTTGGCGCTGAGCCACATGTCCGCCGGTGTCGTCGAGTGCTCGTCGGCCGCGTTCATCCCCGAGCCATCGATGGTCTTCTCCGGACCCATGTCCTTGCTCAAGGCGCTCGACGCGGTAACCGTGATGTTCTTGATTGGATACGAGATCGGCTCGACCGTGAAGCTCCAGACATCTCCCTTGAAGACCGTGAAGTTGGGTGCCCCGTTGACCTCATCGACGCGCCAGTAATACGTCTTTCCCAATTCAAAGACAGCGGGAGGATCATAGCTGTTGGCGTCCTGGCCTGTTGCTCGCCAGCACATTGAGCGGGTTGGTCACACTGGCGTTGTTGACATCCGCTGACGAGGCCCCGAGGTACACGTTGTGTGTCTTGGCACTTTCGCTCGGAGTCCAGCTCAGAGTCACATCACGGACCACATCCGTTGCCTTGTCCGCAGGCTGCGGCACGCCGGCCGCTCCAAAGCCGCCGCCCAGCATGACCTTCTGGATCTCATCCTGGCGTGAGCGTGCGGTCGTAGATCCGGAAATCGTCCAGCGCGCCCTGGTAGTAGGCGTCCGCCGCGTACTCCGACCGGCCCAGCCAGTTCTGGGTGGTGTTCCCCAGGGCGCTCGGCAGCACCGCCGTCGTCCCACTGGCGACCACCGCGCCGTCCAGGTAAAGCTGCATCGCCCTGGTGTCGCCGTTGATCACCACCGCGATATGGTGCCAGCCCGTGGCCAGCCGGGCGGGAGCGGTCAATTGGGATTCGGCCCCGCTGCCGCCGGTGGTGATGGCGAACCGCATGACCCCCGTGTTGCTGCCGCCGATGGCCGGGGTGAGGAACATGTTCACCGTCTCGCCGGTGCCGATGTCGAAGACTCGCTGCCAGGCGCCGCCCTGCTGCGAGTAATTGGCCCAGATGGCGAACGTCGCGCTGGTCAATTTGCTGATGAGCGAGCCAATGGGCAGGTTCACGTAATCGTTGGTGCCGTCACACTGGACGCCGCCCTTGATCTGCCCGGTCACCCACGTGGCGCCCCCGAACAAAGTGCCGTGATTCTTGTTCGACGAGGAATCGACCGCCGTCGTGCCGGCCTTTTCATCGAACATCCACCAGCCGACGGGCGACACCGTGGCCCTGGCAGCCCCTGCCGAACCCAGGACCAGAAACGCCGAAAACAGACACACCCATCTCTTACTCATAACGTTTCTCCTTTTGCACAGTATCACGCACCATTCCACTCATCGGTGTACGCCTTGAACTCTCAGGGTTTTGCCAGGCCGATGTCATCGATGTAGAGGCGACCGGTACCGCCCTTGACCGGGTTCTGGCGGTCGCCTGCCCCAATGTAGATCTTCTTGATCTTGGCCAGGTTGACGCCGGTGAAGCTGCTCAGCGGAATTTTCCATTGGATCCACTTGGTCGCCGCGGCAATGGCGGCGTCCGGATGGATAACGACCGCCACGTTCTTGGAGGCATCCTCAAGCCCTACATACACCGGGACCGCGCGATTGATAAGCCTGCCCCGAACGAAGAGGACCAGAGTATCGACGCCGCCGGCGGTCCAGTCCTGTGCCGTTCCGAAATCCTGCTGAGCCTCACTATAAAAAGGGGTACCGGCGTTGTTATAGTCGAGCGGCATGGACTGCAGGCCGCTATGTACTATCGTCTGTTCGGCGAAGGGGGCCTGGGCATTTCCTACGGTGGAACCGGTATTGTTGGTGTAACCATCGATCCACGCCTCGTAGATGCGCTTGCCTTCGTCATCAGTGTAGCTCTCGAAGTCATCCACAGGTTTGACGGTCGTGAACGACCATACCGGTCCTGTCTTGACCACGTTGCCGGTGAGAATCTCATCGACACGCCAATAATAGGTTTTCAGGCTTTCCAGGGCAGGCGGCGTGAAGCTCGTTGTGGTCATGTCCAGCGCACCTTTGTCGGTCTCGGCGGTTCCCTGGGTCACCGCATCGAGGTTGTCGCCGAAGTAGACGTGGTGTTGAGTGGCCCCGGTACCCGCCATCCAGGTCAGCGTCGGGCTGGTCGAGGCGGTGTGGCTCACGTCCGCAGGGCTGGGGTAATAGGCTGTAGGTGCCTGCGCCACGAAGCTCCAAACGTCGCCTGTGTAGGTGGTGACGCCGTCCTTCTCGATCTCGTCCACGCGCCAGTAGTAGGTCGTTCCGGGCTGGAACCCCGCCATATGGTAGTACATCGTCACGGGGGAGCGAGCAGCTTTCAGGTCCGCCTCGGTCAACTCGGGGCTTGTGCTCAGATACACGCTGTGGAACATCGCGGTCTCCGCTTGGCTCCACTGCAGCAAGGGCATGGCCACGCCCACGGTGCCGTCGGCCGGATTGGGTTTTTCCGCTTTGTTCGAACGTCAGGACTGTGCCCTTGGTGATCAAATCCTGGATTTGCTGCTGGTTAAGGGCCTTATCGTAGATGCGGAAGTCATCCAGCGCGCCGACATAGTAGGCATCCGCCGCATATTCCGACCGGCCGAGCCAGTTCTGGGTTGTGTTACCGAGATGACTCGGCAGTCTCTGTGTCGTGGCTGTGGCAACGACATCGCCATCCAGGAAAAGCTGCATGCTCATGCTGGTGGCGTTGATCGCTACGGCGATATGGTGCCAGCCTGTCGCCAGCCGGTTGCGAGCAGTCAGTTGAGACTCGGCCCCGTTGCCGCTGATGGTGATGGCGAACCGCATCTGGCCCGTGTTGCTGCCGCCGATGGCAGGGGTCAGAAACATGTTCACGGTCTCGCCCGTGCCGAAGTCGAAGATACGCTGCCAGGCCCCGCCTTGCTGGGAGTAATTGGCCCAGATGGTAAATGTCGAGTTGGTCAGCTTGCTCAGGAGCGAGCCAATGGGCAGGTTGACGTAGTCATCCGTGCCGTCGAACCGAACGCCGCCCTCGATCTGCCCGGCGACCCAGGCTGGGCCATTCGCCAGGGTGCCATTATTCTTGTTGAGGGACAGGTCGGCCGCCGCCGTGCCGGTGTTCTCATCGAAGGACCACCAGCCGACGGGCGACAGGGCCGCTCGGGCCGCCCATACCGGACCCAGAATCAGAAACGCCCAAACCAGACACACCCATTTCTTACTCATCACGTTTCTCCTCTTGCACGGTAGCGGCATATCTCTCCGAAGGCCGATGTCTTGCACCGGCCTGACAGTTCCCGATAGCAGGGCCATGAAACGTGATCGGGCTCTCCATACATGGAAAAGGTCGTCACTCGGTAAATCGGTTGCGCCGCTCGTTACGGTCACCGTCAGACGTCTCACGACGCGAACTGCGCAACCGCTTGACGATCATTTAGGACCCATCCTGCCGTGACCCTCCTGCATTCTGTTGAAGGGCTTAATCCTGCCTCCAACAAGCGAAGCCTCACCTGATTCTACCCGATCGCCGCCGGATCACCAAAAGAATGCGCGGCCCATAGTATAACGGGCCACCGCCGTGCCGTTCCCGTCAACGTCCGGCTCGAATTTGCGCCATTCGACGTGAGCGTCCATAAAGCTGACATTGCTGCCTGCCGGCTCGAAATCGTTCTTCAAATGGCTGCTCTGGTCGTAGACGCCATGTTGAGAGTAGATGCCGCCGGGGACCTGGCGGAAATCCCATCCGTACTTGGTGCCGGCTTTGGCGTTGCCCATGATCGAATCGACCACGACCTCCTTTGTGGCCGGTTGCTGCTGCAGAGTCGTTTTGAGCCAGACCTTCTTCTCCGAGTCCTTCTGGTAGGCGCGGATTTCCGGCCGTTTCGCGGGAGGGTTCAACTCCAGCAGATAGACGTACCCGGACACGATGAAGCCGTTCTCATTGAGGAACTTGCTGCCGTCCCAGGATTGATTGTTGAACATCCAGAAGTAGTCGTTGAACTTCTGGTGATTGGCGTTGGAGGGACAATAGAACATCGGTCGCGTCAGACCGGTCCGCAGCATGAAATGCACCGTGTTGATGGCGACGTCCTGCAGCCAGCCTCCGGCGGTGTTGGGCAGCGGCAGCTTGGACTGGTTCTCGTCACCATACATATTCAAGGCGAGCACATGCTGGCGCAGTCGCGAGGCACAAGACTTCTGCCGGGCTTGTTCTCGAACACGCGTCAGGGCCGGCATCAGAATCGACATCAGGATCGCGATGATGGAGATGACGACCAGCAACTCAATCAGAGTGAAGCCGTTCGTGTTCTTGACTTTCATTACCATCACTCCAGAATCTTCCTCTATTGAGGCTGCTCGGTTGCCGCAAACGGGCGTTCTTGGCGCAACGACACTCCTTGCACCGCGCAGGGCCCCTCCTGCGGACCCCAAAGCGCCAACCTGTATTATCGGCGGACGAGTTCGTTGCCGGACAATACATAATTGCGTTTTTCTTCCGCCAATTTGCGAACGGGTACAGTCGGCATCCGCGTGACAATTTCCTTGCAAAGCTATTCGCGTTATGGTTAAAGAAATGCGCAAAATGACCTGTGACTTCATAGGGAAAACAGGTATCGAATGGAACGAGGTATGGGGTAATGGAATGACGGAATGCTGGAATGTTGGAAGGCTTGGCGGTCCCGTCATCATTCCACTATTCCGTTATTCCAGCATTCCTGAGTTGTGGCAACCTCAGTGATGGCAAGGAGACAATGCATGGCTAAAGTGACCTTTGGTGTGATCGTCGGCAATCGCGGGTTCTTCCCGGATGTCCTGGCGAAAGAGGGACGCAAAGACATCCTGGATGTGCTCAAGCAACAATGGCTACGGGGCCGTGGCCCTGGCCATGACCGACACGAAGTATGGAGCCGTCGAGACGCTCGAAGACGCCCAGAAGTGTGCGGAGCTCTTTGCCTCCAAAGCCGGCCAGATCGACGGCATCATCGTCACATTGCCGAACTTCGGCGATGAGCGCGGGGTCGCCGAGACCATCAAACGCAGCGGTCTGGATGTGCCGATTCTGGTCCAGGCGGAAGAAGATGTCGGCGGCCAGATGAAGATCGACCGAAGGAGAGACTCCTTCTGCGGCAAAATCAGCGTCTGCAACAACCTGCGCCAGGCGGGGATCGCCTTCAGTCTGACGAAGTCCCACACGGTCAAGGTATCCTCACCCGAGTTCAAAGAGGACCTCGACCGCTTCGCGGCGGTCTGCCGGATCGTGCGCGGGCTCAAGAACGTGCGCTTCGGGGCCATCGGCAGCCGCCCGGCGGCCTTCAACACCGTCCGCTACAGCGAAAAGATCCTGGAGTATGCCGGCATCGGCATTGAGCCGGTGGACCTGTTCGAGATCCTGGGCAAAGTCGGCCGCTTGGCGGATAATGATAGAAAGGTCAAGGCCAAGCTGGCTGCCCTCACCAGCTACACGAACACCGAAGCCATCCCGGCCGAGGGGCTGCTGAAGATGGCCAAGTTCGGGGCGGTGGTCGATGGCTGGATCAAAGAAAAGCAACTGGCCGGGACTGCCATTCAGTGCTGGACGGCCCTGGAGGAATTCTTCGGGATCGTGCCGTGCACGCTGATGAGCATGATGAGCCAGGCGCTGCTGCCCAGTGCCTGCGAGGTCGATGTGACGGGCCTTCTGGCCATGTACATCCTGCAATTGGCCAGCGGCACGCCCAGTGCCCTCTTGGACTGGAACAATAACTTCGAAGAGGACCCGGATAAGTGCGTGCTGTTCCATTGCAGTAACTTACCCAAGAGCTTCTTCACGTCGGACAAGATGGATTACCAGGCGATCATCGCCGGCTCGGTAGGCCAGGAGAACACCTACGGCACAATCGTGGGCCGCATCAAGGCCGGCCCGGCGACCTTCTGCCGGACGATGACGGACGATGTCGATGGTGTGATCCGGGCGTATGTAGGGGAAGGCCGGTTCACGGATGACCAGTTGGAGACCTTCGGCGGTTACGGCGTGATGCAGATCGAGAACCTCCAGACGCTCTTAAGCTATATCTGCCGCATGGGCTTTGAGCATCACGTGGCGGTGAATCTCTCGCAGACGGCCGCTCCCATTGCCGAGGCCCTGAGCAACTACCTGGCCTGGGACGTGTACGAGCATTGTTGATTGCGGATTGATGATTGCGGATTGCGGATTAGCATCACGCATTTTTCTTTAATCCGTAATCCGAAATCCGCAATCCGCAAGGGCTTCGCCCATCCGCAAGTCGGGGTAGAATGACCAACAGGATGGCACAGGACAAGTCTGAGCAAGGCAGTGCACCAACGCCTTCTGTGCTGCTGTTCGTGGAGACCTCGCGCGAATTCGGGCGGGGCCTGCTCCATGGGATCGCGCGGTATTCGCGGCTGCATGGTCCCTGGCGCGTGTACCGCTGGCCCGGCGCGCTGGATTCGTCTCTGCCGGAATGGAAATCCCTGAAGATCGACGGCGCGATCGTCCGCGATGTCAAGGTGGTGGAACGCCTGGCGCATTCGGGCATCCCGGTGATTTTCGCCCAGCATAACAAGGAGAGCTATGCCCCGTTTCCCTCCATCATTACCGACGGGGCTCTGATCGGAGAGATGGCCGCCGAGCACTTCCTCGATCGTGGCTTCCGGAATTTCGCTTACTGCGGACTCGACGAGTTCGCCTGGTCCCGGGGCCGCGCGCAGTACTTCCGGCAGCGGCTGGAGCAGGCCGGCTTCGAGGTCAGTCGGTACCGGCCGCCGGCATCGAAGAGGGGCCGGGCGATTCGCAACGAACAGAGCCACATCGCGGATTGGGTCCGACAGTTGCCCAAGCCCGTGGCGGTGATGTGCTGCAACGACGACCGGGCCTTGCTGGTGATCGAGGCGTGCAAGCTGGCGGATTGCAGCGTGCCCGACGACGTCGCGGTCCTCGGGGTCGATGACGATGTCCTCGTTTGCGACCTGGCCGATCCGCCCATCTCCAGCATCGCGCTGAATACGGAAAGCGCGGGCTACGAAGCCGCGCGGCTGCTGGATCAGTTGATGAAGGGCGGCGCCATGGCCGGACAGGTGATCCCGGTCCAGCCCACGCACATCGTGACGCGGATGTCCACGGACATGCTGGCCGTCACGGACCCGGATGTAGCGGCCGCCCTGGGGTTCATCCGCCGCAATGCGAATCGATTGATCCAGGTGGACAATGTTGTGGAGGCGACCGCGGCGTCGCGGCGCGTGCTGGAGAAACGCTTCAAGGCGATCCTGCATCGGTCCGTGCACCAGGAAATCCGGCGGATTCGCGTCAACAACATCATTCGCCTGCTCGTCGGCACGGACCTGAGCGTCACGGACATCGCCGCCCATTGCGGCTTCGAGGGCGTCGAGCACATCGCACGCTATTTCCGCAAGGAGACCGGCGCAAGCCTGCGCGAGTACCGCAAGCGCCACGCCCCGCGATAGGAGGAATGGAATGCTGGAATATTGGAATGTTGGAATAATGGGCAAAAGACTCTCACGCTTCGCAATATTCCACTATTCCATCATTCCAGTATTCCAACGGCATTGCTTCGGAGGTGGAACATGAGATTGGCGAGTTGGGTGCTGGGGTGCCTCATTGCGGCCGCTGGGTTGGCCCTGTCGAGTTCTTCGGCCCGGGCCGATGCGCTGGCGGATGGGCCGTCGAAGGTCAAGGTCGAGCCGGTCGTTCCGCTCCAAGCCCGGGCGTTCCGGCTGGAAGATGTGCGGCTGCTCGACGGTCCCTTCAAGCATGCAATGGACCTGGATCGACAATACCTGCTGTCACTCGAGGTGGATCGGTTGCTGCACAACTTCCGGGTCAACGCCGGCCTGTCTTCGTCGGCCCGGCCGCTCGGGGGTTGGGAGGAGCCGAAAGGCGAGCTGCGCGGCCATTTCGTCGGGCATTACCTCACTGCTTGTGCGCTGATGTACGCGAGCACGGGCGATGAACGGATCAAGGACAAGGGCAACGCGGTCGTCTCAGGTCTTGCCGAGTGCCAGGCGAAGATCGGCACCGGGTACCTGAGCGCCTATCCGGAGGAGTTCTTCGACCGGGTTGAATCGCTGCGGCGTGTCTGGGCGCCATATTACACCCTGCACAAGATCTACGCCGGCCTGCTTGACATGTACGTGTACTGCGACAATCAGCAGGCCCTCGATGTGTGCAAGAGGTTCGCCGACTGGGTGATCGCCCGCAACGCCCGGCTCGGCGACGAGCAGATGCAGAAGATGCTCGAGACCGAGCACGGCGGCATGAACGAGGTCCTCGCCAACCTGTACGGGCTCAGCGGCGAGAAGAAGTATCTGACGATCGCCCAGTGCTTCAATCACATGGCCGTCCTCGGCCCGGCCTCCCATCGGGAAGATAAGCTCACCGGCCTGCACGCCAACACGCAAATCCCCAAGTTCGTCGGTACGGCCCGCCAGTATGAGTTGACCGAGCAGGATTGGCTCAAGACGGCGTCCCTTTTCTTCTGGGACACGGTCGTCAAAGAGCGTTCCTATGTCATCGGCGGCCACAGCGACGGCGAGGGGTTCTCCCCCAAAGAGAGGCTCTCCGAGGCCTTCGGTCCCAACACGACCGAGACGTGCAACACGTACAACATGCTCAAATTGACGCGGCATCTGTTCTGTTGGGACCCGAAAGCCGAATACGCCGACTACTACGAGCGGGCCCTCTACAACCATATTCTGTGCTCGCAGAATCCGGAAACGGGCATGATGTGCTACTACGTGCCCCTGCGGTCCGGCTCGCACAAGGAGTACAACACGCCGCTGAACTCGTTCTGGTGCTGCACCGGCACCGGCGTTGAGAACCATGCCAAGTACGGCGACAGTATCTACTTCCACAACGACATCACGCTCTGGGTGAATCTCTTCATCGCTTCCGAGCTGAATTGGAAGGCCAAGGGCCTCAAGGTCCGCCAGGAGACCCAGTACCCCGAAGAAGCCGCGAGTCGGTTAGTGTTCCATGCGGATCAGCCGGTGAAGTTGGACGTGAAGATTCGCCATCCCTATTGGGCTGTCTCCGGCCTCGAGATCAAGGTGAACGGCGCGAAGGTAGCCGATTCCGCCGCGCCGGGCAGTTACGTGACGCTGTCGGGCACGTGGAAGACGGGCGTTACTGTTGACGTTACGATGCCTTTCAGCGTGCGTAGCGAAGGGTTCCGCGACAACCCGAAACGTCAGGCCTTCCTGGATGGCCCGATTGTGCTGTCCGCCGAAGTGGACGCCGCCAGACCGCTGCCGGCGGTGGTGGCAGAGGAGGGCCGGGTGTTCGACAGCCTCAAACCCGTCTCAGGCAAAGCCTGCACATTCACGGGCTCCCCGGACGTCTTCCGCGTTGTCGGACAGGACTCGAGTCGACCAATCACGTTCGAGCCCTTCTACAAGATGCACGGCAATCGTCGCTACGTCGTCTACTGGGATCTCCTCACGCCTGCCCAGTGGCAGACTCGACAGCAGCAGTACCAGGCTGAATTGGCGAAGGAGAAGGAACTCAACGCCCGTGCCGTGGACCGCGTGAACATGGCGGACCAGGATGCAGAACGCCGGCATGGCTTGCGGGGCGAGAAGATGGATACCGGGGTCTTCAACGACCGCCGCTGGCGGCATGCGACGGACGGCGGCTGGTTCTCCTACACGCTCAAGGTCCTGCCCGACCAGCCGCAGGAATTGCTTGTGACCTACTGGGGCAGCGACGCCGGCGGACGCGAGTTTGACATCCTCGTCGACGGCCGGAAGCTCGCCACGCAGAAGCTCGAAAACAATTGGCCGGGTGAGTTCCACGACCAGGTGTATCCGCTGCCGAAGGAACTGACCGCAGGCAAGATCAGTGTGACAGTGAGATTCCAGGCACATCCCGGCCAGATGGCCGGCGGGTCTTATGGCTGTGCTATTCTGAAAGTCAAGAGCCCCTGATAGAGTGAACGCCAGCGAGCCCGCTCTGTCACCCCGCGCAGAGCCTGCTCCCGACCTGATCGGGAGCGGGGGGTCCAGGAAAGCCGCGGCGCTAATGGATTCCCGCCTGCGCGGGAATGACAGAAGGCAACACAGGCAACTTTGGAGAATGACAATCATGAATCCCATCCGATTTCTCACCATCGTAGCTCTTGCGAATATCGGCGTACTTCACGCCGCCCCGGCGTCCCTGACCGTGGATGTCGATAAGCCGGGCGTCAAGATCAGCCCGACGCTCTGGGGCATCTTCTTCGAGGATATCAACCTCTCCGCCGATGGCGGGATCTACCCGGAATTCGTGCGGAACCGGTCCTTCGAGGATTCCGACCAGCCGGACCATTGGACCGTCAACAAAGCATCCAATGACAAGAGTGAAGTGGCTATCGACACCAGCCGGCCCCTCGACCCGATGAATCGCCAAAGCTTGCGGGTGAGGGTAGACGGTTCATTGACCCTCACCAACAAAGGGTACTGGGGCATGAACGTGGTCAAAGGTGAGAGCTACCAGGTACGTCTGGCCGCCCGGGCCGGCGATGGTTTCAAAGGTCCCATCGCCGTGTCGCTGCAGAAGGCGGACGGCAGCGCGCTGGCCCAAGGCGAGATCACCGGCTTTACGGACCAGTGGAAGGGGTTCTCGCTCGATCTGACGGCCGCCGACACCGACCCCAAGGCCCAACTGAGCCTGGCCATCTCGGGCAAGGGCACGCTCTGGCTGGACATGGTCTGTGTCATGCCGGCCAAGACCTGGAAGAACCACGGGTTGCGGCCGGACCTGTGCGAGATGCTCGCCGGCCTCAAGCCCGCGTTCGTGCGCTTCCCCGGCGGCTGCTGGGTCGAAGGCGACGACATGGCGCACATGTACCATTGGAAGAACACGATCGGCGAGTTCTGGCATCGCAAGCCGCTGTGGAACATCTGGCGGTACTGGGCCACGCACGGCCTGGGCTATCACGAGTACCTCCAGATGTGCGAGGACCTCGGCGCCGAGCCGCTGTTCGTGATCAACGTCGGCATGTCGCATCGTGAGGTGATACCGATGGACCAGATGGGCCAGTGGGTCCAGGACGCCCTCGACGCCATCGAGTACGCCAACGGCCCGATCGATTCGATCTGGGGTGTCCTGCGGGCGAAGAATGGGCATCCCGAACCATTCAATCTCAAGTACATCGAGATCGGCAACGAGAATGGTGGACCGCCGTACCAGGAGCGCTACGTTCTGTTCTATGACGCGATCCGCGCCCGGTACCCGCAGATGACGATCATCGCCGACCAGCCGACCCGTCAGCGGCCCTGCGACATCGTGGACGAGCACTACTACAGCAATCCCGAATTCTTCATGCAGCAGGCGGACCGCTACGACAAGTACGACCGCAACGGTCCGAAGATCTACGTGGGCGAGTACGCCGTCACACAGGGCTGCGGCCAGGGCAACCTGCGCGGCGCGATCGGCGAAGCGGCCTTCATGACCGGCATGGAACGCAACTCGGACATCGTCGTGATGGCCTCGTACGCGCCGCTGTTCGCCAACGTCAACTACAAGCGGTGGAACCCGGACCTGATCTGCTTCGACAGCTCGCGCGTCTACGGCCTGCCGTCGTACTACGTACAGAAGATGTTCGCCGAGAACCGCGGCGATGTCGTACTGCCCGTGACGGTGAACTGCGCCGGCCATGGAGCAGAGCTCTTCCGATGAAGGTCGTGGCGGCGCCATCGGCGTCGGCACGTGGCTCACGCAGGCCGAGTTCAAGGACATCAAAGTGACCAAGGGCGGACCGAAGACGTCACTGTTCTCCTGCGACTTCGCCGAAGGCACCAAGGGCTGGAAACTGCTGCGCGGCGACTGGAAAGCACAGGATGGCGTGCTCCGCCAGAACAGCTCGGCCGACAACGTCCGGGCCATCGCGGGCGACAAGTCCTGGACCGACTACACCTACAGCCTCAAGGCCCGCAAGCTCGGCGGCGCCGAGGGCTTCCTGATCCTCTTCAACGTGCGCGACGAGAATCGCAAGAGCTGGTGGAATCTCGGCGGCTGGGGCAACCAGCGGCACGCCATCGAGATGGGCGGCCTCGTCGGCCAGGATGTGCCCGGCTCCATCGAGACCGGCCGCTGGTACGACATCCGCATCGAGACCTCCGGCAAGACCATCAAGTGCTATCTCGACGGCAAGCTCATCCACGACGTCACGCCGCCCGTGCTCAAGTCGCTCTACGCCTCCGCCAGCCGTGACCAAGGACACCGGCGAGGTCATCCTGAAAGTCGTCAACACATCGAAATCGGAACTCTCCACCGACATCAAGCTCAACGGCGTCAAGACCGTGCAAGGTCCGGCCAAAGCCGCTCGTGCTGACTTCCGAGAACCCACGGATGAAAACTCTCTCACGGAGCCCACAAAGGTCGCCCCGGTGACCAAGACCGTCGACGTAAACGGCCCCAGCTTCCAGCACGCCTTCCCCGGCAACTCCGTAACGATCCTGCGGCTCAAGGCCGAATAGGAGATGGGCGGGCATCAATGGGCCGGAGGGGAAGATTTGAACTCCACGCGGGGTCTATGGTAGAATGGGTCCATTGCCTCAGGAGTGCATGTATGGAGATGTTCGAGCGGATTACGTTTGATCCCAAGATCATGGGCGGACGAGCCTGCATTCGCGGGATGCGGATTCCCGTTTCGGTGATCGTCGGCCAAATTGCTCACGGAGCAACGACGGATGAAATCCTGGCGGACTATCCGGACCTCGAACGCGAAGATGTACAGGAGGCGCTGGAATATGCCGCTTGGTTGGCCCAGGAGGAAGTGCATACTGCGTAGAGGTGAGGGATGCAATTCCTGGCGGACATGGGAGTGGCGCAGCGGATTGTGGAATGGCTCCGTGACCAGGGGCATGATGCGGTTCACCTTCGTGACGAGGGCCTCCAGCGGATGCCCAACGGCGAGATCTTCGAAAAGGCGATATCTGAGGGGCGGATCGTTCTGACGTTTGATCTGGACTTCGGCGAGATCATTGCCCTCTCGGGCGGCCGGCGAACCGGCGTTGTTCCGTTCCGGTTGCGCAACACGCGTACGCCACATGTGGTGGACCGATTGCAGAGGGTCCTGAAAGAGTCCGCTCGGGCCCTCGAACAGGGAGCAATCGTAGTGGTGGAAGAGTCCCGTCACCGCATCCGGCAATGGCCTCGTGGTGCATAACAGGAACATCTATACGCCGGAGGAGTTGATGGAGACGTAGTATGAAGGACGCTATTGTCAAAGAAATACGCGACATAAGAAAGCAGATTGAAGCAGAGTTCGATCATGACCCCGGTAAGTACCTCGATCACGTATACGAAGCTCAGAAGAAGCACGGTACCCGGCTTGTTCGCCGACAGCCGAAACCGCTGAAACGGCCTAAGGTCGTATGATCTTTCAAGTCGAGGTGATGCCATGAGAATTGTAGTCCCTGTTTTTGCCGTGACGGTGTTGTGCTGCGTTGCTGGTGATCCTGCCTGGGCACAAAAAACATCCACGTCTGCGGATACCGCCCTTGCGAATTCAATTGCGAAGGCGAATGAATCGCAGCGTGCCAAGGACATCGAGTTCCTCCACACACTCATCGGCAAGCTGAAGGCACGGGGGTTTGTTTCCATCCCGGACGAATCGAGCTTGCAGACACGAATCGAAAGACTGATTCAGGACAGAATCCTGGGGCTTACGGCAGCCCAACGCCAAAGACTGGTGAAAGACACTCTGGGCGAGGAGGACTACTCGGCTCTCGTGCAGGTTCTGTTGAAGCAGCTTGGTTCTTCTGACATCAACCAACAGGGGTCTGCTCTGGGATCACTGGGGTATCCGCTGTTTGCTTTGGAGGCAACGGATCAGATCAAGGCTTTCGTGTTTCACCCGGGGCCCGTGGCCCAGTTATTGGCATTACAGGCCCTTGTCTGTCTGGATGTGCCGGGGGCCAATCGGCTCTTGAGTAATGCGCTGCTCCGGGGAATTCCGATGGACTACGATGCTGCTACGGCGGTCCGCGCACTGTACGTCAGTAATGACAAGGAGCTGGATCGCATAGCACTGGATGTCCACAAGGCGAACCCTGGGGGCATGGTCTTTGAGGCGCTATTGCCAACCCTGAAGAAGAGGCAGGATTACCGCCAGCTTGTGGGAGAGTTGCTCAAGAGCAACGTATTCTCCGTCCCGGACGAGGAGAGACTGCCTTTGGAGAAACTTACCAATGTGAATGCGGAGCATGAACTATTGGACGAGATTTTCTCCCATCCGGGTTTCTTCCTGGCGGATGAAGCCATCAAGAAGAAGGTCCTGATGTATGCGAGCACCTATCATCAGTTCTCATTGTACACGATTGCCCTACTGATACTGGAAAAGTCGGGACAGGATGTTAAGTACTTCACGGAGATGCAGAAGGACGCGCAACTTCCGGCGGAGAAGAAGCATGTACTGGAGAAGATCGTGGCGAGGATAGAGAAGGGAGAACGTCTGAAATAGCTCTCTGCAAAGGACTACCGATAGGAGAACCTGATGAAGGTCTGGGTCTGCTATGTTGTTGCCGCGACAACCTGCTTTTGCTCCGCATCATTCGCGGGCAACGATGTCTTTCTACTGAGTTACTTCAATGGTAACGGTGAGACGGGCGTCTATCTGGCGTGCAGTGAGGATGGTCTGACGTTCAAGGATCTCAATGAGGGTCGGCCGATCTTCACGCCACCCGAGTGGCCGGGGCAGAACCTTACGCGGGACCCTTCCATCGTTTATCGCGACGGCTTGTTCCACATGGTCTGGACTTCGAGCTGGACCGGGGAGTGCTTCGGGGCGGCGACTTCGCCGGACTTGAAGCAGTGGTCCCAGCCGGTGCAAGTACAGCCGTTCAAGAACTGGCCTGCCAACGACCGGCCCATCAATACCTGGGCGCCGGAAGTCTGTTGGGACCCGGTGCAGAAGAACTACGCTATCCTCTGGTCCTCGGCCACCGCGGGTGTGGAGGGCGATGGCGGGCACAATTCGGGCGGGTTGGAGAAGGACCCGGCCCGCAAGGTCAAACCCGATCTGCGTCACCATCGCACCTTCATCTCGCGGACCACGGATTTCCAGAGCTTCACCGATGCGAAGGTGTTCTTCTCACCCGGGGTCAGTGAGATCGATGCGATGATGGCGTTTGATGATAGGGGTACCTCAGACCCTTCGGACGACCGCTGGGTGCTGGTCTGCAAGGATGAGCAGATGGCGGAACTGGGCGGCAAGAATATCCGGGTGGCCACCGCCCCGGCCGAACTGACGAAGCCCTTCCCACCGCAGTTTCGTGCGCCGGACGTATTGCAGGGGCGGGAGGAGCCCAAACGCGATGCATCGCGTTCGGGAGTGGAGAGCAAGGGCAGGATGCCCTCGCCACGGCCATGGAGCGAGCCGGTGGCGGGGCCCGCTTCGAGCGTCCAGGCGAGTCAGTGGGTGGAAGGGCCGACGCTGCTGAAAGTCGATCGCGAGTGGCGGCTCTACTTCGACCGGTTCCGCCTGCGGACCAATCGCTTCGGCCTGGCAACCTCAGCAGACCTCATCCACTGGACCGACCGGACCAGCGATCTGACGGTTCCGCCGCAGGCCATGCACGGCACGATCTTCCGCGCCCCACGCGCCATCGTATTCAAGACCTTTCCCGAGTCGAGCGCAAGCTCGTAGTGACACTGTAGGGGCAACCCCCGTGGTTGCCCTTCCGGGATGGGCAGGCACGGGGGCCTACCCCTACATCTGCCCTCACGGGCGCACTACAAACCAGGGAACTCCCACGGCATGGGTTTTCCACGACCCCCGCTTTACGTGCCATCGGTCGAAATGATGTGCGTGTGGGCTTGTACAATTCGCACGCGCAGCGTATCGTGGGAGCAAATCACAAGGAGAGACAACGATGACTTGGACCGTGGATCGCAGGGATTTGTTCAAGACCCTGGCCGGTGGCGCCGGGCTGATGGCGGGGCTGAGTTCGGTGGGCGAAGCCAAGGAAGTGGCCGAAGCGAAAGAAAAGGTGCGTCGCGGCTCGGCACCGGTAAAGATCACGGATGTCCGGACGATTCTCACGCAGCCGGGCGACTGGCTCGTCATTGTCAAGGTTGAGACGAGCGAGCCGGGGCTCTATGGCGTCGGCTGCGCCACACACGGTGAGCGGCCGCTGGCGGTCCGGGCCGTGGTCGATGAATACCTCAAGCCGCTGCTGGTCGGCAAGAGCGTCGAAGATATCGAGGACATCTGGCAGACGCAGTACGTGACGTTCCTACTTTCGCAGCGGCGTCACGCTGAACAACGCTTTGAGCGGCGTCGATGGCGCCCTGTGGGACATTCTCGGCAAGCGGGCCGGCATGCCGCTATACAAGCTGCTTGGCGGCAAGGTGCGTGCCGCCGCGACGCTCTACACCCACGCCAGCGCCTCGGACGCTGCCGGAACTGGAGGACCAGGTTCGCAAGTACATGGCCCAGGGCTACCGGCACATCCGTGTGCAGTTGGCCGTCCCCGGCTTCTCGGGCTACGGCGTGTCCAATCCCACCTCGGACCAGGTGCAGAAGATGCGGCCGGAAGGCGTCGGGCCTTCGCCGGTCTTCGAGCCGACGCCTTACGTTAACAACACGATCAAGATGTTCGAATACCTGCGCAGCAAGTTGGGCTTCGAGGTCGAGCTGCTGCACGATGTGCACGAGCGCATCCCGCCGGTGCAGACGATTGCGCTGGCCAAGGCGCTGGAGCCGTTCCGGCTTTTCTTCCTGGAAGATGCCCTGGCGCCGGAGGACGTGCAGTGGTTCCAGCACATCCGCTCGCAGTGCGCGACGCCCCTGGCGATGGGCGAGCTGTTTGTCAATCGCCACGAATGGCTGCCTCTGGTGGCCAACCGCTGGATCGATTTCATCCGCTGCCATATCTCTGCGATCGGCGGGCTGAGCATGGCCCGCAAGGTGGCCGCCTGCTGCGAGCTGTTCAACGTGCGGACCGCCTGGCACGGCCCGGGCAATGTCTCGCCCGTCGGCCACGCGGTCAATCTGCACCTGGACCTGGCCTCCTACAACTTCGGCATCCAGGAGGAGACCCGCTTCTCGCAAACCTTGCGCGAGGTTTTCCCTGGCTGCCCCGAGATCAAGGGCGGGTACCTGTACGCGAACGATCAGCCGGGCCTCGGGATCGACATCGACGAGAAGCTGGCGGCGAAGTTCCCGTACAAGACGCCCGGCCGCAATCGCGGCACGGATCGGCTGCTCGACGGCACCATCGTGCGACCGTGAGGGGTGGAAAGAACGAAAAATAAAGGAATAAAAACAGAAGACTGCGGGTGGCAGCGTCAAGGGCGCAGCCCTTGGCGATGGCAGACCGTTCACAAGAACCATCCCCAAGCTGCGCTTGAGGCTGCCACCCGGAGTACATCCATCACGCTTACAAGATAACGGGTGACACGTATGGGAGTGAAAGCAAAGCTCGTATCGGTGAGTGTTTCTTTGGTTATGGCACTTGCCGCCCCGATGGCCTGGGGCGAGGTGTGCAATCTCAAGGTGGTCACCGATGCCTCGCCGGACTATTCCGACATGGAGAGCATGATCCATAGCATCACGGCCGCGTGGCCGACTCCGGAGGAGAAGTGCTGGGCCATGTTCTATTGGACCCATATCGCCCGGCGGCAGACGATGCCTATGGACGTCCACGGCGTGGAATGCACCGACCCGATCCGGCAATTCAACGACTACGGCTTTACCATGTGCAGCACGGTCGCCGGGATCAACTGCTCGATCTGGGACGCCATGGGCTACCCGACCAAGTTCTGGGACATCTCGCTGCACACCGTCCCGGACGTGCAGTACGGCGGCCGCTGGCACATGTATGACAACAGCATGTCCGCCCTGTACACGCTGTGCGACGGCACGACGGTCGCGGGGGTCGAAGATATCGGCAAGCCCGGCGGCTGCACAGCCTCCGGCGGCCGAGTGGAGCCGGGACACATCGCCCGCTATCACTGCCTCAACAGCAACGGCAACAACAGCTTCCTCACCGGCGCGGACTGTCCCCGCGACCTCGCCCAGGAATTTCGCTGCTTCAATCCCAACGGCCTGAAATACCGCTACTACTACTTACAATTGGGACCGGGGCCACCGCTACATCCTCAATCTCCGGGAGAACGAGGTCTACACGCGCTATTACAAGAGTCTGGGGGACACGCCGGAGTACTACGTGCCCAACAACGGCAAGGACCCCGAGAAGACCAACACGCGCTACCACATTCGCGGCAACGGCGTCCGCGTGTTCAAGCCTGCGTTGACCGAGGCTGGCCTTCCGGAAGCGTCCTACAGCACCTCGGGATGCAAGGCTATCAGCCCGAGCGGCATCGTTCCCTCGAAAGCTGGTGCGCCGGGCGAGATCGTCTTCAAGGTTCAGGGAGCCAACGTCATTACGCACTTGCGGATCAAGGCCGGCTTCATGCGAAAAACCGCCGGAGATGCGGTGAGCGTCTCAATCAGCACGACCAATGGCCTCAGGTGGAAGGACGCGTGGAAGGGTGAAGGTGTGGGGGATGTCCCGCTGGACCTGGCCCTGGGACAGGAGGCTAACGGCGCGTACGACGTTCTGGTGAAGGTATCGTTGAACGGGAAAGCTGATCCGGGAGACGCCTGCCTTAAGGAGATCGAGTTCGAGACGACCACCATGCTCAACAGCAAGACCCAACCGCAACTGCTGGTGGGCAAGAACACGATCTATGTGGGGGCCGGCGAACAGACCGAGTCTATCGTGGTCTGGCCGGACCTGCAGGGCGAAAACTACAAGCCTTGTGTGGTCGAGCAGAAGAACATCGTGACGAAGGCCAAGCACCCCGGCTACCAGGGCGTCATGTACGCGGCCCAAGCGAAGGAAGATGCCTACGTGGTCTTCAAGGTCGACGCCCCAACGGACATCACGCGCGTCAACTACGGCGGTCGCCTCTACAACCGGGCGCCGAAGTCCCACATCGATCTGCTGCACTCCTTTGACGGTGGGAAGACTTGGCAGCGCAGCTACTCGCTCGACACGACCACGCCGCCCTGGGACGTGATCCACTATGAGACGGTGACGGACATTCCAGCAGGTATGAGGTCGGTGCTTTTCAAGTACCTGCTCAACGGCTCCGCCGCCGGAACGGATGCGTGCAGCCTCTACAGCGTGCGCATGGAAGTCAACCATAAACCGCTGGTGGCGACGTTCCGGCCCATGGAGGTCACGTTCCACTGGAGCGAAGTGCAGAGCGACTATTCTCTTGTCGAACGCAGTCACACGCAACCCATCGGGCAAGTCCCCGCCCGTTACACGATCAACGTCGGCGGCGCGGACCACCCCGTCGTAAACTCGCTGCAAGTGAATCTCGTAGGGGCGGCCCCCCGTGGCCGCCCTGAATCACAAGGGCAGGCACGCGGGCCTGCCCCTACAGACGGCAAGGACGCCGGCGGCGAGAAGCATGTCAGCCGCTGGGTCCGGTACGGCAAGAATCTGGCCGAGGGCAAGAGCTACACAGTCTCCGTTCCTTCGAGCAAGCAGTGGGGGGCGGGCGATCCGGACGGGACCAAGCTCACGAACGGTGTGGTCGGGCCGAACTACGCCGGCGGGATCGGGCCCGGTTTCGGCCTGTGCTGGGACAAAGGAACGAACCCGGTCGTCACGTTGGACTTGGGCACGGTCCAGCGTTGCGGGGCGTTTCGCATCCATCTCAGCGCGGGCTGGCCCTGGTGGGATGCCCTGAAGGGTCAGGTCAAGGACACGATCGAAGTCCTCACGTCGACGGACGCGCAGCAGTACACCAGCCGGGGCTTCTTCGATCTGAACCTGCGGCGTAAGGACATCCCGATCAACCACATGCTGCCGGACGACGAAACGGCGACCGGATTCCTCTATGCCTTGCTGCCGCCGGAGCCGGTGGAGGCGCGTTATGTGCAGTACAAGATCACGCCGCAACGCATCCTGACAGTCAGCGAGGTCCAGGTTCTCGACTCGATCCAATACGCGCCGTTCGATCTGCGAATCGCTCTGCCGGATGAGCGTGTCGACCTTGGTTCATTCGGGACCCCACGGGCAAACGAGTCTGCCCGTGCCACCCGGAAGGAGTAGATGACATGCGAAAAGCTGCGTTGGTTTTCTACATGGCCGTTCTCGTGGTGTGTATGGGTGTCGTTGGTCGCGGGCAGACTTACGACGTGGTGATCGCGGGCGGCCGGATTTATGACGGCTCCGGCAAAGCGTCCTATGTCGCGGACGTCGGGATCAAGGAGGGCCGCATTGCCGCCATCGGGCAACTTCAACCGGGTACGGCCCAGATCATCCGGGCCCAGGGCCTCGCGGTGGCGCCCGGTTTCATCAACATGCTAAGCTGGGCGACGGACTGTCTGCTGGTGGATGGGCGATCCCAGAGCGATATTCGCCAGGGTGTGACTCTGGAGGTGATGGGGGAAGGGGAATCCATGGGGCCTCTCAACGAGGTGATGAAGCGGGACATGGTCCAAGCGCAGGGCGACCTCAAGTTCCGCGTGGAATGGACCACCTTGGGCGAGTACCTTGAGTGCCTGGTGCGCAAGGGAGTATCGACCAATGTCGCCTCGTTCATGGGTGCGACCACGGCCCGCGTCCATACCGTCGGATACGAAGACCGTCCCGCTACGGCCCAGGAACTTCAGAAGATGCGCGAATTGGTTCGTGCCGCGATGCAGGAAGGGGCCCTGGGCGTCAGTTCCGCGCTGATCTATGCTCCCGGCGCCTATGCCCGTGCCGATGAGCTGACAGCCCTTGCCGAGGTGGCGGGCCAGTACGGCGGTTTGTACATCTCGCACCTCCGCAGCGAGGGCGACCGCCTGCTGGAGGCGTTGGACGATTTGATCGCCACGGCCCGCAAGGCGAATGTTGCCGCCGAGTTGTATCACATGAAGGCCGCCGGCAAGTCCAACTGGGACAAGTGCGACGCCATGATCCAGAAGATCGAGAAGGCACGGGCGGAAGGTCTGCGGATCACGGCGGATATGTACACCTACACCGCCGCTGCGACAGGTCTCGATGCGGCGATGCCGCCCTGGGTCCAGGAGGGGGGACACCGGGCCTGGGTGGCGCGGCTGCGCGACCCGCTGATCCGCCAACGCGTGGTCCAAGAGATGACGACGCCGGGCGGCGGGTGGGAGAACTTCTACCTTCTGGCGGGCGCCCCGGAGAACATCCTGCTCGTGGGCTTCAAGAATGAGAAGCTCAAGCCGCTGATCGGCAAGACGCTCGCCCAGGTCGCCGCGCTGCAGAGGAAAGTCGCCGCCGGAGACCGCGATCGATCTGGTCGTCGAGGACGACAGCCGGGTCAACACGGTCTACTTCCTGATGTCGGAAGAGAACGTGAAGAAACAAATCAAGCTCCCGTGGGTCAGCTTCTGTTCGGACGCGGGGTCCCTCGCCCCCGAGGGAGCCTTTCTCAAATCGAGCACGCACCCCCGTGCCTACGGGACCTTCGCCCGGCTGCTTGGCAAATACGTCCGGGAAGAGAAGGTCATCCCGCTGGAAGAGGCGATTCGGCGGCTGTCCGCCCTGCCGGCGGAGAACCTCAAGCTCGACCGGCGCGGGAAGCTCGAAAAAGGATACGCCGCAGATATCGTTGTCTTCGACCCGGCCACCGTAATCGATCACGCGACCTACGAGAAGCCGCGCCAGTACGCCACAGGCGTGATTCATGTATTCGTCAACGGAACCCAGGTCCTCAAAGATGGTGAGCACACCGGCGCCAAGCCGGGACAGGTCGTGCGCGGACCGGGATGGAAACGGCCTCGCCCGTAGCATGGGCATCTTGCCCATGAGTCGCAGAGCCATCTTGGCTCTGCTTGCACGGGCGAGACGCCCGTGATACTCATGGGCGGGACGCCCATGCTACGAAGTCGTGCGGGGACGCACGACCTACGAAGAGTCACGAACGGGACATCTGGAAAGGAGAGTGTCATGGATCCGAATCTGCGTGGTTTCACGGTAGCGGTTTTCTCGGTGGTTCTGTTTGCGGGCATGTTGACGGCTTCGGGTCAGCCGAGTGTCGCGACGGCGAACTACGTCGTCGATCCGACGTGGCCCCGGAAACCGGAGCGCTTCACGTGGGGTCAGACACCCGGCATCGCTCTGGACGGCCAGGACCGGGTCTATGTCTCCACCCGCAGCACCCCGGCGGTACAGGTCTATCGGACCGATGGGACCTTCGTGCGGGCCTGGGACATCAAGGATGCTGCCGGCGCGCACTTCATCCGGGTCGACCCCGAGGGCAATATCTGGACCACGGATATCAAGAGCCATCTGGTGTGCAAGCACAGCCCCGAAGGCAAAGTGCTGCTGACGCTGGGCGAAGCGGCCCGGGCCGGCACGGATGAGAAGCACTTCGACCGGCCCACCGACGTGGTAGTTCTGCCGAGGGGTGACATCTTCGTCTCGGACGGTTACGGCAACCGGCGCATCATCCATTTCGATAAGACGGGCAAGTACATCAACCAGTGGGGCGAGGCCGGCTCCAAACCGGGGCAGTTTGCCCTGCCCCACTCGATCGTGGCCGATACCCAGGGACGTCTCTACGTCGCCGACCGCGAGAACGCCCGTATCCAGGTCTTTGACACGAGCGGCAAGCTGCTCGCCGTCTGGGCGAACATCATCACTCCCTGGGGTCTCTTCATGACCAAGAACGACGAGCTTTGGGTCTGCGGCTCCTCTGCGTTGCGGGCTTCCGGCTCGCGCGAAGGTGCGGTCGATCCGCGGGTCGAGGCCGTTCGACCCGCAGAGCCTCAGCGGGAAGCCCGCGAGACGACCAGTGAATGGGCGGTCCTCCCGCCGCCGGACCAGGTCGTGATGAAGCTGAACCTTCAAGGGCAAGTGCTCCTGCGCGTGCCGCTGGTAAAGACCCCGACCTCGCCCGGAAAGCCCGGAGAGCTCGATTGGGTCCACGGCATCGCGGTGGATTCGCAGGGCAATCTCTACCTCGGCGATATCCAGGGCCAGCGGGCGCAGAAGTTCGTGCCGCGTTACCGCTGATGACCCGTCGGCAGCCGCTGCGACCTGTGCGAGTCCCGCGCATGGTACGGGAGGAGATCTGCTGACGTTCCTGCGACTCCTCGCCTGACATGAGGGGTGTCACATGTCATTGCGAGCGGAGCGAGCGTTCGTTTCCGCGTCGGAGTCCCGAGGAAGCGGTGAAGATTGCTTCTACTGCCAGGGCAGCGTCTCGGGCTTGGTCTTTTCCGTCACGAAATAGACGGGCCGTTCGGTCACGATGACGCTCTCTGTGTTCAACTGGTTGCCCTGGAGGTCCACGGCTTTCCAGCCCTTGCCGGCGCATGGAGACGGTCGCCGGCTTCGCCTCTTCGACGGCCCAGACCACGATGATGGTCCGCCCCTGGCTCTCAAAGCCGTAGGCCGCCGTATCCTGCCCAGATGCCAGGCGGCCGAGTGACCGGACCGGCGGCACGAGCAGGTTCGCCAGGGCCGATTGCGTCACCAGCATCTTTCGCGGCGTGCCCGCCCATTCGAAGAAGATACCGGCGAGGTCCACATTGTTGAGACTGCCGATCGTGCCGGAATGATAGATGATCCGCTCCACGCCGCAGGATAGCAGCAGCGTGTCGAACTTGACCTGCCACTCGGCCGCTTCAACCTCGCTGTCCAGGGGCTTGAGCCAGTTGTGATAGGGCTCCGACGGCTTATCGTCGTCCGCGTAGTACGCCCCTTCGGTGAACCAGATCGGCCGGACCACTCTTGTTGCCTGCATTTTCGCCTGCAGTTGCCGCAAAGGCTCCTCGTACGCTTCCGGGGCCGTCAAGCCCGGGTAGATGTGCAGGTTCAGGGCATCGGCCCAGCGCAAGCCCCCGGCGTCGATGAACTCCTGGGTATACGTGGTCGGGCCGCCGGCGATGCCGCCGATCACCAGGGCGCTGGGATCGACCTCTTTCACCGCCTGGTAAGCGACCTTCAGCAGGCGGACGTAGTCTGTGACCTGATAGCCATAGGTGCGCGGCAGAGAATAGTCTGTGTAGATGGGCTCATTGAGGATTTCCCATACACTGATCCGCCCGTGGTAGTGCTGCACGGTCTGCCGCACGTACGAAGCAAAGGCGTTCAGGTCACGCGGCATGTAGGCGGCGCGCCGGCGGTTCTCCGGATTGGCCCGGATGGGTTTCACGTCGTCGCCCGCGCTGGAGGACCAATTCGCCGAGGGGAAGGGCAGCAAACCAATCACCTTGAGCCCTCGTTCCAGAACGCGATCGATCTGGCGGTCCGGCTCGGCGAACTCGAACCGGCCCGGCTGCGGCTCGACATCGTGCCACTTGAGCGACCAGTCCCGGAACCAGCCCAGGCCGATCTGTTTGCTCAAATCCAGCAGGTGCGGCCACGCGTAGGCGTGATTCATCCCGAACACGCTGTCCGAGTGTGGGTAGGGCGTGACGATCGCAAACCGCAGGGGGCGGGTCAGCGCGACCTCCGCATCCGGACTCTCGACGTGCAGGCGGTAGAAACCCTTCCGTGTCACGCCGGGACGAAGAGGGACCGTCGCGTGCTCAGATGGGCCGACTTGGATGCTCACGTCGTCCTGGTGAACGGTGGTGTCGTCGAAATCGGTCGTGGTCAGGTGCAGGCGGACGGACTGCGGGACCCGGCCGGCGTTGAAAACGTGCGCCGACATCTGCGGCTCACCGCCGTCCTGGAACAAGTTTCCCACCTGCGTCGATTCCACCCCGACCTCCACGGTGGCGCGCGCCTGGTAGTCCGTCGCCTGCCCGCCTTTCTCAAGCTGCACCGCGTCGATCCATATTGTCCCCGCTTCCCGTTTCGACGCCTCCAGGTCCAGGCCCAGCGCCACGAACACCTGAGAACTCTGCGGCCGGAACGTGAAGCTGTAGCGTTGCCAGGAAGAGGAGAGCGTCACCTGCTTTCGCAAGCTCCCTCGAAAGGCCTGCCGGATCGAGAGCACTCCAACCAGGTCGGTTGGCTCGGCCTTCAGATAGGCGGAGAACGTGTAGGCTGTGTCCGGCTCGACCGCGATCCAGCCCTGGTTGGCGAGCAGGGGCGCCTTGACCGGCGCACGGTAGAGGGCGAAGTAATCAAAGTAAAAGATAGGGATCGTCTCGGGCGTCAGCGCGATCTTGAAGCTTGACCCGTGGAACTTCCCGGCGGTGCTATCGACCGAGCCCACGAGCATGTTCAGATTGCCCGCCCAGCCCGGTACGTCGCCGATGCTGCCCCAGCCGCCGGTGCCGCACTCGAAGCTGCTGTTGCGCAGGAGATTCACGCCGGAGGCCGGTGGAAGAATTTCCGTGTATCTCTGCTGCACGGGTGCAGACGGCTCCAGGCGCACGTTGTCCAGCCAGAACATGCCCGTCGAGGTGTACCAGAACTGAAGCCGGACATGGTCGGAGATCGTCGCGGTGGCTTGGAACACGAACTCGAATTCCCGCCAGGCCAAGCGGGCCCGGAACGACTCATCGAGTCCGCAGTTCTGCCACACCTGGGTGTCGGAGATCGCGACGTGAACCCCGCCGCCCGCGATGCCTTGCTCCTTGGCGGCGAACGAGATCTTGTACCACCGGCCCTTTTCGAGCCGCAGCGTGTTCAATTGGCAGAGCATCGCGTGGCTGGCCGAGGAAGTGCTCGTGAATTGGGTGCACTGGAGCTTCTGGCTGAACTGTCCCGTGAAGCCTGCGTCACGCGTCCAACTCACGATGACCCCTTTGTCCCCGGAGAATTGCCAGGAGTCGGCCATGCCGTCGCCATTCGTATCCAGCTCGAAATCGCCGTTGCGGATCATGTCCGCCCCCTGGCCGGGACACGGGAAGGAAGCTGTTATGGCAATAAGCACGGCTGCCGCTACGTCTCTCAGGTGAGTGTTCATTCTCGGTGATCTCCTCCAAAACGGCGTTTGCAGGATTTCCTTATGCGAGCCGATGGATATGATAACGTCGCAGGTTCGTGCGATGAAGTCGTTCGACGAGAATCTCGTATGTCAGGGACCGGTGCCATGAATCGACTGCTGCCAATGTTCGTGCTCTGTGTGATGTTCTTTGTGGGTGCGGTGCTGGCTGGAGAGAGCGCGAAAGGCCCGCGCCTGTCGGATGCGGAATTGCTCGCGAGCCTCGAACCGAATTTCCCCGGATTGGGCAAGGTGATCGCCACGCGGGACGCCGGCCAGACCTCGTCGGCTCTCTCTGCGTTGGCCGGCTTCGTTCGTGCCCGCCAGGAACCGGGGGACTCCGGCCCGCGGGCGAGGCGGAATCGACAGTCCGGCACGACGGCAGCCGACCGGGTCCTGAAGCACCAGCTTGCGGTCGGCGGCATCACGCACGCCTTCGGCCCGGATATCGACTGGGGCTTCAACCCGACCACCGCGCCGGGATCGAAGTATGAGGCGGACCATGAGTGGACATGGCAGCTCAATCGGCATGGCGATTGGTCGACTCTGGCCCGGGCCTATCGGACGACCGGCGACGAGCGGTTCGCGAAAGAGTTCGATGCGCAGTTCGCCGACTGGGTAAGCGAATGCCCTGTGCCGGTGGACGCCGCCGACCAGCGGCCCTATTCGAAGTGGCGCACGATCGAGGCCGGCATTCGCATGTTCTCTTCGTGGCCCTCGGCCTTCATCATCTTTCGCACCTCGCCCTCGGCGCGGGACGAGACCCTGCTCTCCATGGTCAAGTCGATGATCGAGCACGGCCGGTACCTGCGCCGTCACCCCACGACCGGCAACTGGCTGACGATGGAAATGGACGGCCTCTATCACGTCGGCGCCCTGCTGCCCTTCGTGAAGGAGGCGAAGGACTGGCGTGACTTCGCGAGTTCGCGGCTCCTGAAGGAGCTCGATACCCAGGTCTACCCGGATGGAGCCCAGATCGAGCTGACGCCCGGCTACCACAACGTGGCCCTGCGCAGCTTCCTCGGCCCGGTGGAGACGGCGGCAGCCTACGGGTACTCGCTGCCGGAGGGGTACAGGGCCAAGCTCGAGAAGATGTTCGCCTACAACCTGTGGATCATGCGGCCGGATCGCGATGCCCCCCGCTGGAACGATTCCTGGGGCGTCGATGTCATGGGGACGCTCAGCCAGGGATTGTCGCTTTTTCCCGGCCGCAAGGACTTCCAGTGGGTCGTCACGGACGGCAAAGAGGGAACGCCGCCCGACCACACGTCGCACTTGTTCCCCTATGCAGGCCAGGTAGTCATGCGCTCCGGCTGGGATCGCGAGGCCCTCTTTCTGGGCTTCGAAGCGGGCCCCTTCGGCTATGGTCACCAGCATGAGGACAAGCTGGGCATCGTGATCTTCGCCTATGGCAAGGACCTCCTCGTCGAAGGCGGCAGCTATGCCTACGACGCCTCGAAGTGGCGGCGCTACGTCCTGACCTCGGCGGCTCACAACGTCGTTCTCGTCGACGGCCAGGGCCAGGCGCGCGGAGGGCAGCCGCGTCAAAATTATGTCAGCGACAAGCCGCTCGATCTCGCCTTCCGCTCGAACGAGCGGTACGACTACGCCCGCGGTGTCTACGACGAGGGATTCGGCAAGCGCGACCAGCACCCCATCCGCCAGACACGCGAAGTCCTGTTCCTCAAGCCGGAGCGGCTCTTCGTTGTTCGCGACGTATTGGAATCGCTCGACGGCAAACCGCACTCCTACGAGGCCCTGTGGCACCTGGACGCCAACGCGGTGGATGCGGACGCAGACAAGGGGATTGTCGAGACGCACGACGCCGGAGCCAATCTGCGCATCGTGTCCTCGTGTGACAAGGGTTTGAAGGCGCGCATGGTCAAGGGGCAGGAAACACCCACCGTTCAAGGCTGGATACCCTTGGGCCACGGCATTCGCGGCGTCCGGCCGATTCCAACTGTTGTCTACGAATGTCAATCGGCAGAGTCCGTCACGCTGCTGACGGTATTTCAACCCCTTCGCGACGGCAAAGAGGACCGCGTGGCGCGCGTCTCCTCAGTGGCTGGTGAGATCAGCATCGTTTATGCCAGTGGCAGGACCAGTGAAACGGCTCTGCCACCCGGCGATTGAGGATCCATCTGGGTGGCATCGTCAAGCAACGTTTGGCAATGGTCTTATTCAGTTGTGAAAGAGCCATCGGCAAGGCCTTCGGCCTTGACGATGCCACCCGAAGACGTGAACAAGACGCCCATGTCTCCGTTATGCCTGAGGGTCACGTAGGGTGCGTACCACGCACCGCCTCGCTGAGGGAATGGTGCGTGATACGCACCCTACGGGCTGAGCGCGTGGTTCAGATCCACAGGATACCTCTGCCAGGGGACGGCGCCGGCTTGGGTGATGTGGCCCTGGAGGGCCGTGAAGAGCTTGTTGTACATCGGGTGCTTGCGGCCGAGCGGTTTCTGTTCCTTGGGATCGTCCTTGAGGTTATAAAGCTCCATCGGCTCGAACGGGCTGTTTTGCAGAAGCTTGAAATCCCCCTGGCGGGCAGCGTAGTAGGCCCGGCCGCCGTACTGGCCGCCACCCTCGCGCCGGACCCAGAACAGGGTGCGGTTCTCCTCGGGTTGCTCCCTGCCCGTCAGGGTCGGCAGGATGCTGCGGCCGTCGATCTCGTGCTCGATGCGCACGCCCGCTGCTTCGCAGACGGTTGCGAACAGGTCCATCGTCAGGGCGACGCGGTCGCTGCGCGAGCCCGGTTGGATCCGGCCGGGCCAGACGGCGCATGTCGGCTCGCGGATGCCGCCTTCGTACATGTCGCCCTTGCCCGCCCGCCACGGCCCGTTCGTGCCGCCCACACTGAGCTGCCCGCCATTGTCGGAGGTGAAGATCACGAGCGTATTGTCGCTCAAGCCGGTCTCCTTCAGGGCGTCCAGCACCTTGCCGATGCCGGCGTCGAGGTGCTCGATCAGGGCGACGAGCCTGGCCCGCCTTTCGCTGATCCCGGTCTCCCGCTGCTTGACGCGGTCGAGCCACTCCTGCGGCGGCTGGATCGGCGCGTGCGGGGCGTTGTAGGCCAGGTACAGGAAGAACGGCTGGTCCTTCTTCTGCGAGCGCTCGCGGAGGTAGTCGATGGCCCATTGGGTGAACAGGTCGGTCGCGTGTCCCTGGGGATCGATCTCCTTGTCGTTGAGCCGCAGGTAGTTGAAGCCGTGCCGGCGATGGTTGTAGTAGTCGTCCATCATGTCGCCGAGGAAGCCGTGGAAGTGGTCGAAGCCGCGCTCGTTGGGCGTGTTCGGCGAGGCCAGGCCCAGGTGCCACTTGCCGACGAGAGCCGTGTGGTAGCCGGCGCGTTTGAGCATCTGCGGCAGCAGCACGGCCTGCGGGAACAGGTAGCCCCAGTTGTCCCTGATGTGCGTGCGGATCACGCCGGGCACGCCGACGAGGTCGGGATACCGGCCCGGTCATCAGCGCCGCCCGCGTCGGCGAGCAGACGGGGCAGTTCGCGTAGAAGTTGTCGAACCGCATCCCCGCCGCGATGAGCTTGTCGATGTTCGGCGACTTCAGGTCCGTCGCCCCGTAGCAGGACAGGTCGCCATAGCCGAGATCGTCCGCCAGGATCACCAGGACATTCGGCTTGGTCTGCCCTGCGCGGCAACGCCTGTCCTCTCGTGCACGGCGAGCCTGCGCGGCAGCTGATCGCCGACGAGCCGGAGGAAATCACGACGAGTGTGGATGGGCCTTCCCATAGCTGTTTCTCCTCATGGCTACCTGGCCTCCAGAATGGTTCGGGATTCGGCCAGCTTGTCCACGGCCTTCCGCGAGAGCGGGGCCGGATGCAACTGGCCCTGGCCCCACAGCTCGTAGTTGGACAGGCGGTAGGGGCTGTCCGGATGTTCCGACTGGCCGATGGGCAGAATCGACATGGACTTGTCCGCATCGTCCAGCCGGACGAACTGCGTGTACGACTGGGCCTGCTGCGAGAGGATCGTGCCGCCATCCGTGCAGCGCAGCGCGGGGAAGGTGAGGTCCTTCTCGGGATCCAGCGAGCCAAAGCCGTCGAGCGTGGACATGTAGGGCATCTTCGTTTCGAGCAGGGCCTTCTTGCCGCGCTCGTTCCATTGGTTCGGGTCGTCGCCGTAGTTGGCCTTGCCGTAGCGCCAGGCGGCCCGCACGATGAGGTTGACGTAGTCCGCCTCCTCCTCGGTCAAAGCGGCTTTCGGATCGGCGGCGATTCGCGCGTTGATCGTCTGGAGCATGTTGCACAGGCCGGAGAGGCCGCCGCCGTAGGTGACCGCCGCGGCGAAATTCTGCCGGAACGCCATCGGCATCAGATTGAGGATCTCCGTGCCTTTGATCGACATCTCCAGCTTGGAGCCGGCGGCCTGCCAGCTTTCGAGGTACTTGAGGGCCAGGAGGGTCTCTTCCTCCAGCGGAGTACTTCTGCACGTCACGCAGATGGTAGCCGAGCTTGACGAGATCCCGCTTGATCGAGGCGACCGTGTCGTAGTGGATGTCGAGCACATCTTCCGGCGTGAACTTGCCTTCTTTGCTCCTCACACGCTCCTTCAATCGCCAGGAGCGGTCCGTGTCGCCGGCGCTGCCGGTCGAGATGCCCAGCGAGACGGGGTAGAAAGAAGCGATCGGCCGGTGATTGGCACTGACCAGCCAGCCCTGCGCGGGATTGATCACCTGGGGCAGCAGCTCGTGGGGCAGGAAGCCCTGCCAATCGTTGGCGCTGTCCCAGCCCTCGTGGGCGGCCCGGTCGTCCAGCAGCGCACGGGACGAGCGGACCGGCAGGCTGAGAATCGTCTTGTACCCGATGTTGCCCTGCCTGTCGCCGAAGACGCAGTTGGCGCTGGGGAAGGTCCAGCCGCCGAGCGCCTTCTGGAACTCGCGCACCTCGCGGGCTCGCATCATGTCCAGAATGCCCCGGGAGGTATCCCGTTTCGGCTCGCACAGGGGAACGCGTTTCAGCGCCACCTCATCGCCCCGGCGGATCCCCATCGCAATCGATGTGACCACCGGGCCATACTGCGTCCGGCGGAACGTCAGGGTCCTGGGCTCGCCGCCTTTGACCTGGATGGTCTCCGTCCGGACCTCCATGTCGCGCCATTGGCCGTCGAGGAGGTATTGGTTCGGGTGGTTGGGGTCCGTCTTGAGGACGAAGAGGTCCGCCTGGTCGGCGCCGAGGGCGGTCAGACCCCAGGCGACATTCGGCGTAAAGCCGATCAGGATGTTCGGGCTGCCCGCCACGCCCAGGCCGCGGGCGTTGAAGGTCTTGCCGCTGAGGTGAAACTCATACCACAGCGACGGATTGCGGACGGGGGTCTGCGGGTCGCTGATCAGTACGGTCGAGCCGGTGGTAGTCTTCTTGCCGCCGATGACCCAGGCATGGCTGAACCTTGGTCCGGGGGGGACCTCCGTTGCGGGTACGTCCACCTTTTGCATCAGGTTGTGCCCCGTCGCGTAGTCCAGGACCTGCTGTACCCACGCCTCGCTGACATCGCTCCGCTGAATCACGGACGCATCGTCGCGCACGTGCAGACCCGCAGAGCGAGGGGCGAGGCCTGGGGGGCGAGGGCCGGGGGAAGTGTTGTCCCTTGCCCCACGCCCCGCGGGCCTCTGGCCTGCTGCTTGGTCCCTCGGGTCCCTGGCGGCATCCTTGATCTCGTAGTAGGGCAGCATCTCGCGCAGGCCGTCGCCGGCGAAGAACAGGCCCAGCCGCCACCAGGAGGCGAGGCACGCCGCCGGCGTCCACGGCTCCGGCTTCAGATCGTACTTTTCGAACAGATAGAGCAACTCCTTGGGGTGACCGCCGACGTAGTCGTTCACGCCCCGGCTGTAGGCTTCCAGGAGTTGGCGGGTCTCAGGGTCGAGTTGACTGGCGGTTTCCTGGGCGGCTTGCCAGTAGCCAATGGTCCGCATCTGGATGTCGCTGCGCAGCGCCGAGGTCCTGCCTTGGGGTGCGGCGCGGCTGACGCCCACCTTCACGTCGCCGACCAGCTCCGCCAGCCGGCCCTGGATGATCCGCAGGTTGTAGTACATTTGAAAGGCGCGATCCTGGGCCGTGGCATAGCCCAAACCGTACATCGCTCCGGCGTCCGTCCGGGCGAACACATGCGGCACACCCCAACGGTCCCGCAGCAACTCGATCCTGCCCTCGTCCCGTGCCTGTGAGACCGTCGCCCCGGCCTCGGGATTGGGGCCTTTCATCGCGCCACAGCCGCCGATGCTTGCCAGCAAGATAAGACCCGAGACCGCGTGAAGGATTTGTCTGCTCATAATGGACTCCCAGTTGCCTCTGTAATGTGCGATCCGTAAGACAGTACATCAAGAGACGGCATTTCGCCACTGTCTATTGCCGGGGACAGATTCCTCCGAGGCAAATTGGCTTCGTTCGGCGCGTTTGTCCCCGGCGGTGGCAGCCGACCTGCCGGATTGGGTTCGTTTCGCACAATTGGCCCTCGTCCTCCAGGCCCCGTCCCCCACGGCATCGCGGCGAATTGGCTTTGTTTCGCCGAAGTCCCTTGCATGTCCAGTTGACCATAAACCTTTGCCCATAAAGGACTTGCCCCTCGCATCGCTCCGGTGCAAATTGGGTTTGTTTCGCACGAATACTCACCACGGAGAGGGCCCCCAAACGCGGAATTATGCGTTTGGGAACCCAGACACGGCGGCCACGGAGAAGGAAGCCGAGGTATGCCTGCCAGGGCGCTTGCGCCGATTCGAGTTTGGGCTTGGCACGCGTCGACATGTCTCTTCTTTCCGCTCTCAGATCATCAATCATCAATCATGAATCAGAAATCATAAATCAGAGGGTCCGTCTCGGACCGGAGCGTCCCTCTACCCTGGGGCGGTGTTGCAGGAATCGTGCCGGAATTCTGTGCGCGCCGGGGCACGGAAGTCGCGTAACTCCTTGCGCCCGAAGGAATAAACGATTTCTTGCGCAGGGTGTTTCCCCTTTTCAACTGTTGCACAAGCGTGGTCGTTTCCTACGGATTTGCCGGGGATTTTTGTCGCCCAGATCGGCATGGATTGCCACCGTATTCCGGCCGCACCCTGACCGGGACAGAACGCCGCCGAACTCCCGCCCCACCCGGGTGTGCAGCGTGAACTGCCGGCCGGCGGGTGCGTACGATCAGGCAAATGGGACCGCCGGATCGGCGGTCGATGAAATGAGTCCCAACAGGAGGTTTGTGCCATGCGGGCCAAGTCATTTTGGGTGATCTGCTTATTGGGTTGTTTCGTCGTGGGGCTTTGGGCGGTTTCGTGGGGAGCCGAGAAAACCGGGTCGGTGCTGGCCGTGGGGGACAAGGCCCCCCAGTTCAATGCCAATACCGACGCGGGCGACCTGTGGCAGACGGAGGATCGGGTCGGCCGGGGCAAGTACGTGGTGATCTATTTCTATCCGGCCGCGCTGACGGGCGGATGCACCAAGCAGGCGTGCAGCTATCGGGACCAGGCGGCGGACCTCAGCGGGCTGGATGTCGAAGTGATCGGCGTCAGCGCCGATCCCGTGAACAACCTCAAGCTGTTCCGGGACGCTCATCATCTGAACTTCACGCTGCTTTCCAACGTCAACGGCTTCATTGCCGGCAAGTTCGGCGTGCCTGTCACCAAGGGCGGTACCTTCAAGACCACCATCGACGGCAAGGAGGTGGTCCTCAAGCGGCCCTACACCCTCGCCCGCTGGACGTTCATCCTTGGCAAGGACGGCAAGGTCCTCTACCGAGACACTCAGGTCGACGCCCCGAACGACAGCCGCAAGGCCCTCGAGTTCCTCCGAAGCCTCCCGTAGCATGGGGACTTGGCGCCCCATGCTACTTCTCATTGCAGCCGGACTGGCAACGAGTATAATCCCCTCAGTTCTGTGCACGAGCCGCTGGTGGGATGTCGCGTTCGGGTCCCTCCCTCCGTAGGCCGGCATTATGATTTTGCTTGATCGGTCGGACCGGCCAGGGATCACGCGGTCATGGAACATCACGTCAAGACGCTCTTCGCCTCGCAGCGCGGTACTGTGCTTCTGTTGGCGGCGGTTGTCTGGGGCCTAACGTCCGCGGCCTCGGCTTTCGAGTTTGAGTACTGGCCCAAGGCCTTCGTGACCGTCCGGATCAACGAGCAGTGGCAGTTCGGCTTCGAGGAGTGGCTCTCCTTCACGGACAACGCCGCGCAGCTTCAAGGACACCCAAACGGACCTGTGGCTTCACTACCTGGGGTTGGCCGACTGGCTCAGCGTCGGGCTCGGCTACAAGCGGGTCTACGCGAAGCCCGGCGACGAGTGGGAGATCGAGAATCGCCCGATGCTCAATGCCGCCGTCAAGAGCAAGGTGTACGGCTTCGGCGTCACGAACCGGTCGCGCTTGGAGTACCGCATGCCCCAGGACGAGGGCCCGTTCTGGCGTTACCGCCACCGGTTGAATATCGCTTTGCCCGTGACGTTCACGCCGCTGAAGATCCAGCCGTACACGGCCGGCGAGGTCTTCTACAGCTTTGACGGCGAGGGCTTCAATCAGCAGCGCCTCTACGGCGGCGTCTACATCCCCCTGCACGAGAAGGTCCGCCTGGAACTGTTCTACCTCTGGAAGCTCGACAAAGAGGATGACGACTGGCACGACACCAACGTCCTCGGCTCCTGGGTGTACTTCCAATTCTAAGTCCAGCACCGCGCGTTTTGTTTTCGTGGGGATTGCGTTTGCACTACCGGACCACGCGCGGTACAATAAGTCGATCTGGGCAGGATAAGGGATGATCGACAACAGGACATCTCGGGTGTCTTCCCTTCGCGGCGCCGCCCGCGCCGGGGCGGATACTCGTCAAATCGTAAGTCATAAATCGAGAATCATAAATGCCCTCGGCTTCACCCTCATCGAATTGTTGGTCGTCATTTCCGTCATCGCACTGCTGATGGCGATCCTGATGCCGGTCCTGCAGAACGTGCGGAAGCAGGGCAAAGCCACCGTCTGCCAGGCAAATCTGCACCAGTGGGGCATGCTCTTCGCGACGCTGGGCGAGGGCAACGAAGGCCGCCTGCGCGACCGGGACGCCTGGGACCATTGCCGGACTCAGCAATTTGCCTATTACCTCGACAACTTCACGTTCGAAGACTTCTGCCCGATGGCGACGCGCAAAGTCAGTACGACCGGTGTCGGCAGCAAGGACTTGGCTTGGTATTGCCCCCGTCATCCATATCGCGCGGGCAGCTATGGCATCAATGGTTGGACCCCGGCCTACGACGGCGGCGAAGGCACCGGCCCGCAGCCCGCCGCCGGGCAGAAGCGCTGGAAGAGCATCTACAGCCGAAGCACCAGCAATGTGCCGATCATGCTCGATTGCGCCCTGTGGGCCGGCTACCCGACTCACTACGACACGCCGCCGCAGACGGAGAACGAGGCCGCCACGAATCCCAACGTCAGCCTCACCAACAGCATGAGACCCTTCTGCATCCCCCGTCACGGCGAGTTTGTCCACGGGGTCTTCATGGACTGGTCCGTCCGCAAACTCGGCCTCAAGGAACTCTGGACCCTCGCCTGGAACCCCGATTTCAACGTCAACGGTCCCTTCACCCGCGCCGCCGGCATGCAGGCCGAAGACTGGCCCGTCTGGATGCGACGGTTCAAAGACTATTGAGACGCGTACGACCCTTGGTTCGTGATCATGGACCGCGTAGGGTGCGTATCACGCACCATTCCATGAGCGGGAGGCGGTGCGTCGTACGCACCCTACCGCTGTCAATGTCCTGAACTACAGACGCAACTGGATCTCTTTATCGGCGGGGACCTGCACGGTCTTCGTTCTACGTTGCCAATAGACCGTCAGATCGAACGCAGCACTGCTTTTGACGGTGATGGTCCGAGCCCCGGTTGCGTCGGCTTCAGTGCAAATGAGCGAGACCGTCTTGCCGCCGAACCACAACTTCTCTACCCCGACCCGCTTGGGGGAGTGGATGTCCCACGTTAGCTGGTTGGCCAAGGCGTTGGCCCTGATCCCGACCGCGTACTCGATGAAAAAAGCAATCGGCCCCAGCCCGCTCCAGCCGACGAAGTCCCGTCGGGCTGGCTCTCCGCGAGCAACGCTCTGCGGGGCGTAATTCTCCCAGATGGTACCTGTTTCCTGGAAGACCGTGCCGACGTTCCGCAGGTGGTTCAGCGCGATCTCCTTGGCCAGGTCCGTATAGCCATAGTTCTCGAGGCCGGCGATCACCATCTTGTCCGTCGGCACCCAGACAGCTCCTTTCCAATACCCGCCTTTGGGATCGAAGCCGGGCTCGTTCGCTGCCAGGGTGGGCACGCGATGAGGCGTGTTGAAGGCTTTCCCGACGTCCGGAGTTCCGCCGCGATGCCTCTTTGGGCTTGGACTAGGTCTTCGAAGCCACTTGGCCAGCAGGCGACCAGAGCAGAACGCCGCGATGCTTCTCACCGGGGCTCGCTCGCCCCGTTGCGGGCTTCGTCAAATGCGAGACGTCGCCCAGAACCCGCGACTGCTCTACCCGGGCTCGCTCGTTTATTTACCCTTCGGGGTCAATCGAAGTATAGAATCTCCGCTGCTCGTCCCACATGAGTCGATTGATGAGCGTGGCAAGCTCCTCGGCGTCCTGGCGGTACTGCCGGGCCGCGGATTCCTTTTCCAGGATCGTGGCTATGTGGGCGAGGTTCCGGGCGAACAGGACCATTTCGCACGAGATATCGATTCCCGCGCCGCCCGGTCTCCAGGTAGGGATTGCGGGTGGAGTTGTCCATGCTGGCCCAATCGGTCAGATAGAGGCCGTTGCCCTGCCGGAGGTACTTCTGGAGGGCGGCGTAGTACCGGGTCAGAGGCTCCCAGACCAAGCGCAGCCTGTCCTTGTCGCCGGTCAGTCGAAAGCTCTCCATCTCGGCCCAGGCGAAGATCGGGTGATTCAGGGCATCCAGCGTCAACTTCGGATTGGGCGTTGGGACCAGCCGATCCTGATACACCACGTTGACGCGCTTTTGCCCCGTGTCCAGCGTGTACCCCCAGCGGCTAAAGAGCGGCTCGTTCTTCGCATTCACCCATGGTTCGAAGTCCCGCCCGTGGTGCGGTTGATCTCCCGGCAGATCTCGCCGTCTGCGTGCTGCTTGGCGTAGAAGTTGTCCAAGGAGCAGATGCCGGGGACATACGGATGGGCATAATTGCAGAACATCGTCATGAAACACGTGTCCCAGAGGAAGATGTTCTGATTGAACGCCGCGTCGATGAACGGCGAGACGAACCCGCTGCCGGGTCGCCGGCTCATGGAAGTTCCGGAACGCCAACTCCCACGCTTTCCAGTAGCATCTGACGTAGTCAGGGTCCTCGTCGAAGATTGGGGAAGGCAGTTTGTCCCTCATCGTCGCAAATGCCGGCAATGGCCTGGGCTCGTACCGCTTCTTCGCGAAATACATACCCTGCTCCGTCGCGGCGATTCCACTCGTGGATACGACCAAAAGCATCATACAGGTGCTCTCAATCCAAGTCCCTGATCGAGGCGTTCGACTTGCTGTGGTTGCGTTCACGTGGCTCTCCTCAGTCGGCCGTTGGTAGGATGGGTTTTAGCCCATGCGGATGATCCGCCTGAACCCGAGCATGGGCAGCATGGGCTGAAGCCCATCCTACACGGTTACACGGCACAGGATAGCGGTCCGGAGGGAAAAAGCAATCTCCAGGCATCATGTCACGTGGCGGCGGCGCGGGCCACGTCTTCGAGGCAGCGGATGATCAGGGCGGTCCAGCCGGTCTGGTGGCTCGCGCCCAGGCCCTCGCCTGTCTCCGCGTGGAAGTACTCGTGAAAGAGCACGGGTTCTTCGGACTCGCACGGCAGGGGCGGCTGGGGGCGCGGGGGACGATGGCCTGCTTCATCCGGCAGGAACAGATGGGTCAGCCGCCGGGACAGCTCCAGGGCTATCTGCCCGAGGGTCTTCTTGTTGCCGGAGGCGGTGGGAAACTCGACCTGCAAGGAGGGGCCGTAGTAGTGATCGTAGCGCTGCAGGGCCTCGATGAGCAGGTAGTTGACGGGGAACCAGATGGGGCCGCGCCAGTTGGAGTTGCCGCCGAACAGGCCGCCTTCCGACACGCCGGGCCAGTATTCGACCCGGTGCTCCGCGCCTCCCATCCAGATGGAGAAGGGGTGGTCCTGGTGGAACTTGGACAGGGAGCGGATGCCGAACGGCGAGAGGAACTCGTTCTCATCGAGCAGGTATCGCAGCACCCGCTGGAGCCGGTCAAGCGAGGGGATCGCCAGCAGGTAGTGGGTCCCCAAACGCGACTCTTCGCGTTTGGGAGCCCAGTGCTGTTCCGGGCCATCCTTCTTCCTGGACTCCATGTAGGAGATGAACTGGGCCAGGTCCCGGCGGTTCTTCAGAAACCACTGCATGCGCTTCTTGAAGCCGGGCAGCCGGTCGATGGCCTCCTGCTCGATAATCTCGACGGCGATCAGCGGCAACAGTCCCACGAGCGATCGTACCCTGAGCGGCCAGATCTCCTGCCCGCACCGGATCTGGTCGTAATAAAAGCCGTCGGTCTCGTCCCACAGCCCGCTGCCGCCGAGCGTGTTGATGGCGCTGGCGATGGAGACGTAGTGCTCGAAGAATTTGGAGGCCATGTCCTCGTAGGCCGGGTCCTCCCGGGCCAGCTCCAGGGCCATCGACAGCATGGTGCCGCAGAAGAACGCCATCCAGGCGGTCGCATCGGCCTGCTGGAGATATTCGCCGCTGGGCAGCGGCTGGGAGCGGTCGAACAGGCCGATATTGTCCAGACCCAGGAATCCGCCGGAGAAGATGTTCCGGCCGGTCGGGTCCTTGCGATTGACCCACCAGGTGAAGTCCAGGAGCAGCTTCTGGAACGCGCTGGCCAGAAACGCCCGGTCGCGCTTGCCTTCGGGGGAGGCGATCTTGTAGACCCGCCAGCAGGCCCAGGCATGGACAGGTGGGTTCACGTCGGACAAGTTGAACTCGTAGGCCGGGATCTTGCCGCTGGGGTGCATGTACCATTCCCGCAGGAACAGGAGAAGCTGCTTCTTGGCATACTCCGGATCGAGCCGGGCGAAACAGATCATGTGGAAGGCGGTGTCCCAGGAGGCATACCACGGATATTCCCACGTATCCGGCATCGACAGGACATCGCGATTGAAGAGGTCCCTCCACTCGGAATTGCGTCCCTCCTGGCGGCTGGGTGGAGGCGGAGGCATCTGTAAATCCCCATCAAGCCAATCTTCCACGACGTAGTAGTAGAACTGCTTGTTCCACAGTAGTCCGGCGTACGCCTGTCGGGCGATGGTGTGGGCCTGCGGGCTCAGGGCCTCGGGAATGATGCGCCGATAGAAGGCCTCGGCTTCCGCGATCCGTTGTTGGAAAGTCTCATCGAAACCAGGGCCAAACGGCTCGCCGATGCGCTCGGCCTGCTCATACAGGCGCAACTTCACCTGCACCTGCCCGTGCGCCGGGATCTTCAAGCGATAGTAGGGGGCCGCCTTGGTCCCCTGCGTCGCGGGGTTGACGGCCGATTTGTTGCCGTGGATGACGTATTCGTGGAAGGCGTCCTTCGTGTAAGGCGTAGGGTTCGGCACGCCAAAGAGCCGGTGAACATTCGTCTCATTCTCGGTGAACAGCACCTGCGGCGGGCGTCCCGCCGGGTCGGGGCCGATCGCGAAGAGAAACCGGCCGAGCGTCTCGTGCTCGGCCAGCAGGGTGGATACGCCTGTCTTCTCGATGACAGGCTTGATCGGGCAGTCCTCCTCGTGGCGGCAGCCCCAAACCCACGTGTTGCGAAACCACAGCGTCGGCAGGAGATGCAAGGTGGCTTCCCGGCCGGCCCGGTTGCCCACGGTGATTCGGATGAGAATGTCATTGTCGGAGGCCTTGGCGTATTCGGCGTAGATGTCGAAGTATCGGCCGTGATCGAACACGCCGGTATCGAGAATTTCGAACTCCGGCTGATCGCGGCCCCGCTGTTGATTCTCCTCGACAAGCTGGGCATAGGGAAATGCCTTCTGGGGGTAGCGGTACAAGCCGCGCATGTAGGAGTGCGTGGGTGTCGCATCGAGGTAATAATAAAGCTCCTTCACGTCCTCGCCGTGGTTGCCTTCGTGGTTGGTCAGGCCGAACATGCGCTCCTTCAGGATTGGGTCCTGGCCGTTCCACAGGGCCAGGGCGAAGCACAGCCGGCACTCCCGGTCGGTCAGTCCGAGGATGCCATCTTCGCCCCAGCGGTACGTCCGGCTGCGCGCCTGGTCATGCGGGAAATACTCCCAGCACGACCCGTCCGCCGAGTAATCTTCCCGCACCGTGCCCCATTGCCGCTCCGAGAGATAGGACCCCCAGCGCTTCCAGTTCTTGATCCTCTGCGTATCTTCTCGCAGCCGATTCATCTCGGCGTTCGCCGTATCGTTCCCGCCCATGGCAATTTCTCCGTCTCACAGATGCCGGCATTCTCACGTGAGCTTTACTGGCACCGCTGGGGTGCGGTTCAGCGCGAGGATTCGGTCCGCGGAGAGCAATTGCGATTCTCGGCCTGCCACACGGTCGTTATAATCCTGCTCCCATGGGCAGCTTGATCGCAGAACTGGCATCCAGAGACAAACTGCGTGTGGCCGGACTTATGTCCGGTACATCCGCCGATGGCGTCGGTGTAGCCGTCGTGGATATCCGCGCACGACAGGTCCGCGTCGTGGCGTTCGACACGTTTCCCTACACTTCGGCCTTGCGAAGAGAGATTCTCCGCCTCTGCCGGCCGGAAACGGCCAGACTGGATCAGATCTGCCACTACAATCATGTTCTCGGCGAGGTCTTTGGCGACGCCGTGATTCGGCTCTGTGAGAAAAGCGGCATTCCGCTTCGCTCCATCGACATCATCGGCTCACATGGGCAGACGATCTACCACTATCCGAAAGGCGGCCGATACGGCGGTCAGGTGATAGGCTCGACACTCCAGATCGGCGAGCCCTCCCGGATTGCCCAGCGCACGGGGATTACGACCGTGGCGGATTTCCGGCCGCGCGACATGGCCGCCGGCGGCGAGGGAGCGCCTCTCGTGCCTTATGCCGACTGTGTGCTCTTTCGCGATAAACGCTTGTGCCGGACCGTGCAGAACATCGGCGGCATCGCCAACCTGACCTTTCTTCCCCCGTTCACGAAAGAAAAGGGGACATTCTACTTTTTCGCCCGAAGACCGCCCGCCAGAGCATACGGGAAAAGTAGAATGTCCCCTTTTCCTGGTGTCCTGGCGTTCGACACGGGGCCGGGCAATATGGTCATCGACGGCATGATGCGCCTAGTCACGAAAGGGAAGCGTCAGTACGACCGGGATGGAGCGATGGCGGCGCAAGGGGAGGTGCACGAGGGGCTTCTGCGAGAGATGCTGCGGCATCCCTTTTTTCGGCGTCGACCACCGAAGTCGACCGGCCGGGAGCAATTCGGGCAGCCATACTGCGAGTGGTTCTACCGCAGGGCTTGTCAAGAGAGGCTGATGCCCGAGGACATGGTCGCGACGGCCACCGCTTTTACCGCGTCGAGCATCGCTTTGGCTTATCGCAAGTTCCTGCCGAGACTGCCGGATGAGATGATCCTGTGCGGCGGCGGGGCGCACAACACGACGCTCGTGCGAATGTTGCAGCCGCGGCTGGAAGGCGTTACAATCCGCTCGACGGACGAATTTGGGATCAGCGTCGATGCCAAGGAGGCCGTCTCGTTCGCCCTGCTCGCGTATGCCACGATCAAAGGGATCGCCAACAATATCCCCGCGGCCACGGGGGCGAGCGAACCGGTCGTTATGGGAAAGATTGTGCCGGGGTAGGCCGAATGTCCATTTTGCAGAAGTTCAAATGACCACGCGCAAGTGCCTGCCAACCACCGAGAAACGCAATCCGAAAAGCACCCACATCGATACTCTATCCACCCTGGAAATGGTCGACCTGATCAACTCCGAGGATCGGACGGTGCCGCAGGCGGTCAGCTCGCAGCGCGAGAGCATTGCCGCCGCGATCGATCTCGTTGTGGACCGCTTCCGCGCGGGCGGTCGGCTCTTCTATGTCGGCGCCGGCACCAGCGGCCGGCTCGGCGTGCTCGATGCCTCGGAGTGTCCGCCGACATTCGGTGTCCCGCCCACGCTGGTCCAGGGAATCATCGCGGGCGGCCGACGGGCCCTGGTCCGCTCCATCGAAGGGGCGGAGGATCACCCGGAGGATGGTGCCGCGGCCATCGACAAAAGACGCGTGAGCTCGAAGGATGTGGTGGTGGGATTGGCCGCGTGTGGAATGACGCCGTTTGTGCACGGGGCCCTGCAGCGCGCGCGACAGATCGGCGCCGCGACCGTTTTCGTAACGTGCGCGCCCGAGGCGGTGAAGTCCCTGGCGGCCGACATCATTATCAACCCGGTCGTCGGCCCCGAAGTCATCACCGGCTCCACGCGCATGAAGGCGGGCACGGCGACCAAGCTCGTGCTCAACCTGCTGACGACCACGGCCATGATCAAGCTGGGCAAGGTTCACGGCAATCTCATGGTCGATCTGCGGGCCGTGAACAACAAGCTGCGCGACCGCTCCGCGCGAATCGTGATGGAACTGACACACTTGTCGCGCCGCCGGGCCGAGGCTCTGCTGCAACGGGCCGAAGGCAAGGTCAAAGCCGCCATCGTGATGCACTTTCGTCAAGTGGATTTGGCCGGCGCCTTGCGAATTCTCGACGGCTGCGACCAGTCCTTGCGCCAAGCGATAGCCGTAGGGTGCGTATCACGCACCGCTTCCGGCCGCAAGGGGAATGGTGCGTGATACGCACCCTACCGGGCTGCTGTCATGCTGAACGAAGTGAAGCATCTGGCCTGCGGATAAGACATCTGTACAGTACGCAAGGGCAGCCTCCAATTCATTGCCCAGATCCTTCGCTGTCGCTCAGGATGACAAATAGAGGACCAGGACGATCGAAGCAATAATCTCCCAACCACTCGCCGGATCGCTCAGCGGGCTCGATGGACTCATCGTGGCCGGGGCGGTCCTGCTGATCTTCATCATCTCCTATGTCTTCGGACGCCGCCAGCGGGACACGGAGGACTTCTTCCTGGGCGGCCGGCGGGTGCCTCCTCTGGTCGCGTGCCTGTCATTTGTCGCCACGGAGATCAGTGCCCTGACCATCGTCGGTATGCCGCACACGGCGTTCATTGAGAACTGGCGCTGGATGCAGTTCCTGATCGGCTTGGCCCTCGCTCGGCTGATCGTGGCATTCCTCTTTATTCCGGCGTTCTACAAATACCAGTGCACGAGCATCTATGAGTTCCTGGGCCATCGCTTTCGGGCCGGCGACGCAATACACCGGCTCGATCTATTTCTTGGTCACGCGTCTGCTCGCTTCCGGCGTGCGGCTCTACGCGACCTGCATGGCGGTCAGCAAGATCATGGATTGGCCGTTGGCCGCCACGATTGCCCTGTTCACGGTGGTCAGCATCCTCTTCATCGCTTTTGGCGGGATCAAAGCGGTGGTTTGGGCCGGTGCGTATGAAGCCCTCTTCTTCGTGGTGGCGGGCACGCTCGTGGTCGGCTATCTGCTGGGCCACATCGACGGCGGCGTGGCTACGGCGCTCCAGACGGCCCACGAGGCCGGCCGGCTGAGCACCGTTCCATTTCCGGCTGGACCTCAAGGACGCCAGCACGTTCTGGGCGGGGCTGGCGGGCGGCTTCTTCACCGGCCTCGTCTCCTTCGGCGCGGACCAGGAAATGGTGCAGCGGCTCCTGACCGTCAAGACCCGGAGAAGCAGCCAAAAGACCATTGTGGCAACCATCGTCACGGTGCTGCCCGTCTATTGGCTGTACCTGGTCGATCGGGACACTTCTCTATGTCTTCTACTCGCAGAACCCCACTCTGCCGTTGCCGCAGGAGACGAAGGAGATCTTCCCTCATTTCGCTCGGACGATCCTGCCCGCGGGCCTCAAAGGTCTTGTCCTCGGTGCGATTGTCATGGCGAGCATCGATTCGCCCTTGAGTTCGCTGACCGCGTCCTTCGTCAGCGACATCTACCGCCCGCTGATCCGCAAGGCAGGCCACCGAGCAGACACTATCTGCGGGTGTCTCGTGCGGGTGTGATCGCCTTCGGCCTCTTGCTGGCCGGCGATCGCCGCGGCCTGCTGCCCCCGTGGAGAACATCCTCTGGTTCGCCTTTCAAGATTCTCGCCTTGACCGGCGGCCCCATGCTCGGCGTCTTCCTTCTGGGTCTGCTCACGCGGCACCAGGCCAATCGCGCGAACATCCCGGCCATGCTGGTCAGCACCGCGATCTGCACCGTGCTGCTGGTGCTGATCCAACACGAAGAGCTGCGCCTCGGCTGGACCTGGCTGATCGTCATCGGCACGGTGCTCACCATGACCCTCAGCTATCTGTTCGGTCTGGCTCGCACGAAGACTCTCGGCACGCCGTCGAGGACCAGACGCCATAGCACGGTGACAGTCCCGTAGCGACGACCCGAAAGGAGATTGCTTCGCTTCGCTCGCACGACTTCTTCAGACTCAGGCGAGCGTTGATGTCATCACGAAGAGATGAGTCGTGTAGGATGGGTTCTAACCCAGGCTACTCTACTTGGGAGCGGATTGGTAGTAACCCAGATCCCGCAGGGGGCTGTCCGGGCTGGCTTGGCCGCGACAGGGAGAGGTGTCGCGCAGGCGATAGTTGTTGTGCGTGGCGTCGAGGAATTGCGGGTCGGCGTTGAAATTGCCCAGCCCCGGCCATGCCAGGCCGACCATGTCGCGAATAGCCGATGTGGATGTCGGATTTCAGGTAGGGGGCCTGGGTACTGACGGGCTCGGTGGCGTCCACAATCGAGTTGGTCACGTTGTAGACGATCTTGTCCTTTCTTCACGCCGTACTTGTTGTGGGACTGGATTCCCGCATCGACATGGCCCGGCGCCCGGGTGGCGACCAGCGTCACATGATCGAGGTTGACGATGGCGGTCGCCGTTCTCAAGGGTTTTGGCGGCGATGGCGGCGATGGTCGGGTCCTCGGGCGCCAGGTTGTTGCCGACGAGAAGGCAGTGGAGGAGCGTGGTCTCGCCGCCGATACACGCTGACGGCCTTGTCCCGGCAGCCGCGGACGATGCAGTCCTGGACGACGAGATCCGAGCCGAGGGTGTCGATTCCATCGTCGTCCGTGCCCGCGATCACGCTACGGGTGAACGTACACGCCCGGTTCGAGCCCTGGTCGTGGATATAGATGCCGTCGGCATCGTCCTTGTTGCGCATGTCGATGATCCAGCCGTCCTCAAACACCAGCGAGGTGCCCGTGATCTCCGGCCCCATAGTCGAGCGGCTGAACAACGTTCCCGTGAAGGTCAGCTCCGTCCCCGAGTCGGATTGCATGATCTTGCCGGCGTTGTCGGTGAGGGAGGCATGGTCGAACGTGAGGGCGGATTTCGAGGCCCGAATCGCCGGACCGGTGCCGGTATGGCCGGCCCCGGGCGATCTTCCGGCCCGCATGATTTCCGTGTAGCGAAACAGCGAAGGCTGCGCCCCGGCGAAATGCAGCTCGCCCCAGTTCCGGCCCGTGGTGGCAGGCGGTGAACGTGACGGGCGATGCAGCGGTGCCGAGGGATTGGATGCTGCCTTGTACGTCGATGTCTGTGCCGTCGCTTCCGGAAGGTACACCGTCGATCAATACGAGCGTGCCCGGTTCCAGCGTGAGCGTGTAGCCGGCGGGGATCGTGAAGTCGCCGCCTGTGATGCGGTACACGCCGCTCCACGTCTGCGAGCGTCTCAGAATACCCGATGCGATGGGAACCGGCTGACCGGTCCAATCGGCGAGCGTGGCGGTCTTTTCCATGCCGTTGACATTTGCCGTCAGCTCGAAATCACCTCTGCCTGTGAAGGTCACGAGAGCACTGCCGAGGCCGTTGTACAGGGCGAACCGGTTGACGGAGGCACGAATGGTCGGATTGCCGGACACGGCGAGCACGGCATTGGCGTCCCAGATGTCCCGATTCACCACACCGTTGGGTCCCGTGATTTCCACCCGCACCAGGACCGGAACGCCGGGCAGGTAGCTATCACGAACCATCATGCGGATGCCGGGCGCGTTGGCATCGTCGATGCTCTGATTCGCGGGCCGATTTGGCTCTGCCGGGCCTGTGAGCAGCGGGACCCAGCATAAGACTTGCAGGAACAGGATGACGCCGGTGTGCATTTTGACCCTCTTCTCCGCAGCGGCGCAGCTAACCCTGTTTCTGCCTGGCGCCTTTGTGACGGTAGGCCCAGCCGTCGGCCATGTATTGCAGGTCCAGCGTCTGATCGAGGGGAGGGGCCTGGCGGCCGTAGTTGGTCACCCCTTCTCGGACAATCTTGTCTACCCATTCGATGGTGAAGCGATCCCGCCATTTGCGGACTTCCGCGTGACCGTCGCAGAAACCCAGGACACTGCTGTCGCCGTGGTTGATCGCGATCGGTCCCCACCACTGCCATTCGGTCGTCCCCGTGACCTCGGGGGACCCGATGACAAAGTGGTGACCGGAGTTCCAGTTGCGCGGTTCGGCCGCTTCTACAAACACGTAGCGTCGCGAAGGTGAGGTAATCTCCCCGAAGCGATGGATCTCGGTGCCATAGCCGGAGCTGCGATCGTCCGGGTATCCGTTCAGGCACATGGCGATGGAATAGGTGACGAGAACCTTCGTCTGATCGTAAATGCTCCTGCGGACATTGTCGCCGGGGCAGTGGTAGGCCATCGGCTGTTTGACATAGGGAAAAAGCAGGCCCAGTTGAATCCCCCGGATTTCGTCCTCATCGGTTACGGGCGGGTCCGCCTGCGTGTTGCCCATCATGGCGCCGGTGGCATTGCGGGGTATCCCGCACCAGCCGATCCACTTGCCGCTGCGCTCCGTGCCGCCGTCGTCGGCGCTCATAATCCGGCCGTCGTTGTCGCCCGAGTACATGAACCAGCCCAGGGCCAGGTTCTTGGTATTGCTCTGGCACGCGGTAGTCGCCGCCTTCTTCTTGGCCAGACTCAACCCCGGCATGAGGATCGCCATCAGAATGGCGATGATGGCGATGACCACCAGCAGCTCGATCAAGGTAAACGCTTTCGTTTTCATCGATCCACCCTTCACCTGCCATATCCGATGTATGCCGTAATTGAGAACCGCCGTGCTCCCGGTATTATATCATATGGCGTCAATTTATGCCATGTTGCCGTTGCCACTCGAAAATTGAGGGTATTCGAGGCTGCGGCCTTGGGGCGTCAGAGAGCGGAAATGCCTGATTGGCCTCGGAGGACAGCAGGGCGGCCTGGCCCGAGACGAAGCGGCCATTTCCTCCGTACAGGCTGTTGCCGGCGGCCTCGACCCCGGTGCAATCGGCGGAAGCCAACTGGATCATCGCGGACTTGCCGTCCTTCAGGACAAAGACATTCCCCCGGATGATATGGTCGAAGCTGAACGTTTTGGCCCAGATACCCGGGCCGCTGTCGACGACGAAGCGGTTGTGCAGAATCAGCCAATTCTCGTTCATGCCGCCCATCCAGAGGCCCGCCTTCTGGGAGCGGATATCGCAGTTGTAGACAACGTTGCGCGGGCCGTTGGGACCGTGGGCGGTGTCGGCGGGAGGCGAGGCCCACATGCCGTAGCCGTACCCGCCATTGCCCTGGACGGATTCCACCACGCATTGCTCGATCAGGTTCTCGTTCGTCCAGCCGGAGTGCCACTGGGCGTCGCTTTCGTGAAAGATGCTCTTGCGGATGACGCAGCCGCTGGCCGCCCATTGGAACAAGGGGCCATGCCGCAGCTTGAACGTCTCGACGTTCTCCATGAGGCAGTCCCAGCAGCGGTCCCAGCCCGCGTAGGCGGTGCCGCCGCCGCCCTTGAACCAGGCATCATCGAAGACGCAGTCCCGAATCTCGCACCACTTGGCCGCCGAGCCGTAGACCGGGAATCGGCCGCACTTCTTGACCGTCACGCCGCGGGCCCAGCAGTTCCAGCCGTACGAGAAGAGCACGCTCGTGATCCACAGGTTCTCCGTCTGCTCGAGATAGAGGTCCTCGACGCCGCAGCGCTGAATCGGGATGACCTTCTGCACGTAGGAGCCGTCCACAATGGGGAATTCGATCCGCAGCGGCTGACCGATCGTGATGGATCGATCCGTGACACCCGTGACGACGACTTCGTAATTGCGGTACGAGCCCCACAGGCAGGCGTTCTGGGTCAGCTTCTTCCAGCGGTCGGTCGCCGGGCCGTCGACGAACAAGAAATCGCCCGTTCGCAGTCCCTGTGTGCTCTGCAGATGTAACTCGGTGTCGCCTCGTTTCCCGTCTCTTTCGAGCTTGAGCCTCGCGCCGACAGTTCCCGGGCCCGCAAACGTGATGGCCGCCCGCGAATCCGGGACCAGTTGCGGGTCCTTGAACCGCCGGTCGAGGAGGATCGGGATTTGGGTCATACGCTGGGAGCCATCCTTGTATTGAGCGATGCCTTTGAGCGTGTGCGGCCCGTCCGGCACTTCCTTGGGGATGTCCCTGCCGGACTTGGCGAAGGCGAAGGTATTTCCCGAGTGCTGGCTGGGAGCCCAGGCGTCGATGGTCCTGTCGTCGATCACCAGTGTCATTTTCACAAGACCGGTGGGTTTGCTGTGCATCTCGATCCGCGTGTCCGGACCCACGCGCGAGTTTGCCGCCGGGCAGAAGAAGGCCACCCCTTCCGGCGGGATCGCGTAGCGGAAGATCAACCGGGTCTGTGGAGGCTCCCTTGCCCCGGATGACCACGTTGTCCTGGCGAACCGTCACGGGCCGATCCAGGTAATACGTCCCTTCCCCGATGAGGACGGCGCCGCCCGTGCGACCCGCCGCCTCACAGGCCGCCTGCAGGGCCGGCGAATCATCCCGATCATCGTTTGCCACGGCGCCGAAGTCCTCGATCTTGGCCACGACATTGACCGTGGGGATGCCTCCCTGCACGCCGCATTGGGTCCAGTTGGGGTAGACGATCCCGTCCGGCCCGACGACATCGGCCGCCGTCAGACGATCCTTCTGCTCGGGCCTGATCTTGTATTGATGCGGCCAAGGAACAGTCTGGTCGTCCCCCGTTGCGACGCCAGTCCCAGCCCATAGAGCAATGACCAGAAGAAGTGAACTCCACGTGTGGCCCAGCCGTCGTGGCGAGGGCGTCCCGCCCTTGCGTCGCGAGGCCATCCTGGCCTTGCCTGGACAAGTCGCGGCGGACGGGTCATGCCTGAAGTACAAGGGCAAGATGCCCTCGCCACGAGGCTGCACCGTATCTGTCTTTGTCATCTCATCCATAATCGTTGTCGGCCTTTAGCGTTGATATCCTTGATGATCTGTTGGGCGAGGATGGCGTCTTCGCGGATTTGGAAGTCGAACATGCCGACGTTCAGGAAGTCGGCGCCGTTCTCGAAGGCGAAGCGAAAGCCGTCGCGCGGATGGATGGCCCCGGCGGCCAGGACCTTGAAGGCGATCCAGGGCTTCTTGACGGTCGCCATGAAGGCGGCGGTCTTCTGGGGGTCGGTGCACCACATGTTGTCGTGGCGGGGCAGACCCGTCGCGGGCCGCTCGGCCTTCGGCGTGGCGGACCAGTAGTTGTCGTTGTGGAAGGTCTTCATGTAGAAGTCCAGGTCCACGCCGGCCTTCTCCAGGGCCATGGGGACTTCGAGGTTGTGACAGGCACAGCCGGCGATCAGGCCGTTCCTCTTGATGAACTCGAACGCTTGGGTGAGCAGGTCGATGCGGTTGAGGTTGACCCAATTATCGCCGATGTTGCCGTGGACGAAGGCGCCGACCGCGCCGTTGTCGATGGCCTTCTGGATCGAGCCGGTGAGATCGTCGCTCTTCGGGTAGGTCTGGGCGATCCACTGAATCTTGCCGCCGAATTCCTCGCGGTAGCGTTTCAGGACGCGCAGGGTCGGGTCTTCGCCGTAGGCGTACGGGCTGTTGACCGGCCCGATCATCGTGTTGATGCCGCACTCTTCGCACAATTGCCACGTCTGGAGGATCTTGGCGTCCGTGAAGTAGGCTCGCATCAGGGCGGCCATGTAGATCAGGTCGCGATCGTGGGAACTACCGATAATGAGGTTGCCGCCACAGATCAGCCGGCTGATGGTGACCTTGCCGATCTTGCCGACGGGCAATTGCACGTTCGCCATTTCATTTCCTGTCAATGTAGCCGGCGGCGATCCGATCGCCCGTCTTGTCCACCCAGCCTCTCAAGAGCCGGCGGTGCTGATCCAGAATGTGCCCGAAAGCCGGTGTTTCCGCGAGGTTCTTCATTTCGCCGGGATCATCCTTCAGATCCGTGAGCTGTTCGCGGTGCGCGCCGGAATTATACAGGCAGTACTTGAAGCGGTCCGTGCGCACCATCCGGCCGCACTCGGTCTCCGAGACGACGAAGTCGCGCCACGGCTCTGCGGTCTTGCCCTCTGCCAACGGCCGCACGCTCCGGCCGGACAATTCTGCCGGAGCCTCTACTCCCGCGTAGTCGCACAACGTAGGGAGCAGGTCCAGGCCGTTGGAGACGAAGTGGGTATTGTCCACCGCTCCCTTGGGGATCGCGCCGGGCAGGCTCATGATGAAGGGGATGCGCACGGATTCCTCGTAGAGGATCGACTTGTGCTCCAGCTTGTGGGCGGAGTCCATATCGCCGTGGTCGCTGGTCAAGACGATCAGGGTGTTGTTTTCGAGGCCCGCCTCCCGCAAGGCGTCGAGCACGATCCCGATCTGCTCGTCGACCATCTCGGTCAATCGGCAGTAGGCCCAGCGGTGCAGCCGCCACTGGTCGTCGCTCCAGTTCGCACGGATGTACGCCCGGAAAGGACGTATGTCCACAAACCGGCGGGTGATGCACTCGGGTTCGAGGTCGGGGATGCCGTAATTGGCCGGCAGCGGGGGACAGTGGTCGCGCACGAAGGCCGCGAGGTCCCCAGCTTTGCCGGGCGCGGTCGAGGACCGCCTCACAAGTTCTCGAATCGACATTGTCCGTGGCGGCTCCTCCAGTGGACCGCTGGTGGGCATTGATGCCCATGTAGCAGATATCGTGCGGGTTGATGAAGGAGGCGAAGAGAAGGAAAGGTTTCGTGTGGGGTCCCCGGAGGAACTTCGCACAGGCCTCTGCCAGTCCCTGGCGGGAATCGCCGGTCAGGTTCCGGTAGCCGATATTCCGCAGGTTGTTCATCTTCGGGGGCAGGTGGACCTTGCCGCCGTAGACGGTCTCGTAGCCCGCCTTCTGGAAGAGGTTGCCGAGGGACTGCTGCACCATCGTGTCCGTCACGGTTGCCTGCGGGGAGTCCTCATTCTGGCCCATGCCGATGGTGCTGGGCATCAGGCCCGTTTGCAGGCTGAACCGGCTCGGGACGCAAACGGGGTTGGCGGAGTAGGCCTTTTCGAATCGGGTCCCCGAAGCGGCGAGTCGGTCCAGCGTGGGGGTCTTGAGCCACCGGTTTCCCGTGCAACTCATCATGCCGGCATGCTGCTGGTCGGTCATGATGAACAGAATGTTGGGTCGCCGTTGTGAACTCGCACCGACGGCCGGGATCTGCGTAAGAGCCAGCCCCGCCGCCGTCTTCATTGTTGCCGCGATGAATTCTCGTCTTTTCATGGCCTCACCAGCCAGGGTCCTTTCGAAGCTCGGCTTTGAGCCCTTTGGGACCCACAATGTAGATCGGACTTTCTCCCAGGGGCACGCTCAAATTCTTCGTTCGCACCGGGTCGTAGGGAACGAACCGGCGGGTCCCGAAAATGTCGTAGAACGTCAGTCCCTTGGGGTTATTGACGCGAATATAGGCATAGGGCTTGGTACTCCAGGCGACCATCATATCCTCGTCGGAGCCATCCTCGCCGAAGATCACCGCGTACATCGTCCGGGCCGGAGCAATCGCTCCGCAACAGTCTCTTGCCTTCGAGCATCCGGGTCATCCATGCGAAGGCGTAGTAGGCGTATTTCGGCGTCAAGTCCGCCCGGACCAGGCCGACCATGTCTGCCTGATCGAACTGTCTGGAACCACCATCCTTCAGCGTCCACCAGAACACCTTCTCCACCTGGCCCGAGGCCAGCGCCAGCACGTGGAACCGCACCAGCAGATCGGCTTGCCGCAGCTCCGATGTCCCGTAGGGGTGGATGTGCGTGTTCCAGCAGATTTCGGTGATCCAGAGAGGCTTGGGCTTGCCGAATTGGGCCATGACTTTGACCAGTTCTTCGGTCTGCTCCGGAAAGCTCATGCGGATGAGCGGGTAATTCGCGTCCAAGTCCTTCTTATGCCAGCTTTTGACGTACTGGTCCAGCTCCCACCAGTCGAAACGTTCTTCCGGTGCTGAAGGCGGTCGGTAGGGGTGAAAGCAGGCGATGTCGAAACAATCGTACGGCACGGCCTTCAGAATAGTCTCGGCCCACCGCACATCACAAAAAGCCATGTTCAGGCCCAGGACCTTCGCCTCGGGACTGGCCGCGTGGATCGCCTGGCCGGCGGCCGCGAGCAGAAGCGCGTATTGCTGGGGTGTGCCCTTCCAGAAACCGCCGTTGGGCTCGTTCCAGATTTGCCAATGGTCGATCTTGCCTTTGTATCGCTGCACCGCCGTCCGGACGAAGGCGCAATAGGCCTTGATGCCCTCGGGCGTCAGAGGATCGTGAAAGGAAGGGGCGTACGCCAGATTGCCGAACAGGGTCAATCCGTGGGCCCGGCACGCCTCCACCAGATCATCATAGGCTTTCCAGTCGTAGGAACCCGGCTCCTTCTCGATCTGTCGCCAGGTGAAGTCCTGCCGGCCCCACTTGATCCCGGCCTCCTGCATCAAACGCAGCCGGACCTCCAGGTCCGGGGCGCCGGGCCGCAACGCCGTGTTGATCCCGAACGGCGAAGTGGGGCGCAAATCGGCGGCAAAGCGGTGCGGCGGCAGATCGATCCGGAAGCTTCCGGATGCTGTCGGCGCAAGTGTTTGGCCGGCGAAGCTGGCCTGCGCACAAACCGCCAAGCTACTGCGACAAACCTTGTCTTCTTGAGTATGTCCGTCAGACTGTCCCTTCGGGATTGCTCACCAGTTCCGATCGCGGGCCTGGGATTGCTTCGCTTCGCTCGCAATGACATCCAACGCCGATCATGTCATTGCGAGGACAGCGACGCGGCAATCTACAACCGCACGGTTTCTGGTGCGTGTTCCTAATGCATCTGGACTAACTCGATTCCGTTGCCTGTGCCGAGATTGCGGGAGTACTTCCGGTCCTTCGGATTGTTCCAGTGCTCGTGGACGCCCATACTTTCGAGGGTGGTCCCATCGCCTTCCGGATCGTAGGCCGTGCCGGAGGGAGGCTTGTTCGCTTGGGCCGCCTCGTGCAGGTAGTTGTCGGGGTTGCCCGTCACGTCCACCATGACGGGATTGACCGCCTGCTCACTCCGCAGGAAATCCAGGCCGACCGAGTCGATGGCCACCATGTCCTGCGAGGCGAGGAGGCCGGAGAACCAGTCGTTGCCAAACGAGGCGAAACGAATCACGGTGGCAGTCTGGTTCTTGGCGGTGTAGAGACCGTCGATCATGTAGAGGAGCGTCTTACCGCCCGTCTGCTGGTGGCCGTTGAGGTCCACCAGGCAGTTGTAGGAGCCCATCGGGCTCTTGCGGCTGCTGGTGTTGTGCAGCGGGCTGGGCGTCCAGCCCTCCTTTTCGAAGTAGGTTGTGCCAAAGTGATTCTTGGCGCAGAGGGTGACGCCGCAGAGCGTATGGCCCCGGAGCAGGGCCAGGTTGATCAGGTACTTGGCTTCCGTGAGACACGTCGGCAGGTAGGCGGTCCCGGCCTTGGTCTTGAGCGGCTTGGCGGTATCCTGCACGGCCCCGCTTCGTCCCTCCTTGGCGTTCTTGGGCGCCACGACGAACGCGACCTTCTGGAACTCGGGATCGGCATCACCGTGGATCCTCTTGTAGATGGGGTCGCCGACGTCCCGCGAGGCATCATAGATCGTGATGGCCGAGCCAGGGACGCCCGCCACTTTGATAAGCTGGTGCACGACCGAGTAGACGACCTGCGGACTGGGCATGCCCTGGTCGGGTTTCCAGTTGCCACCGCCGCCTCGTTCCTGGTTCATATTGATCTTGATGGCGATCTTCTCCGGCTTCTGGTAGCCGCCGTCGCCGAAGCCGTGCGTCTTGTTGAAATACCGGAACAGGGCGTCCCAGGCCTGGGTATCGCTCGCTTGGCCCGTCAGCCCCTTAAGAGCCGAGGACACCATCGCATCGACGGCCTTGGGATCGGTGTTCTTGTCGTCCCACCAGTTGCCGGTCGAGCCGTCCCAACTGGTGGCGTTCTCGTCGCGAACCCAGATGACCCGGCCGGGATGAATTCCCTTGGCCACCCCCATCGGGCTGTTCGCCGGCTCGCTGGGCGAGAACGCCGCGGCGGCCGGATTGTTTTCCGTGGCGCTGATAGCGGTCCACAGGATCGCGACAACCGCGACCGCACAGAGCGCGGCCAGCACGTACCGGGACCGGTCCACCAGATACTTGGCTTTGCGACAGATCATCGTTGAGCCAAATAGGCCGATCGTCCAAATGACAAACGCGCTCGCCAAGGGCGCCGCCACCCGCTGGCAGGGATACGTCGCCCGGCTGGGTTTGGGGATGACCCTCAGCAGGAACCAGACCAGGGCGACCAAGCCCGTGATGGGCAGGAGCACGTAGCATGGGCGTCCCGCCCATGAGTACCACGGGCGACTGGGGCCCCCAAACGCGAACGAATGCGTTTGGGGAACCCCCCTCGCCCGTGAAGACAGGGCCAAGATGGCCCTGCGACTCATGGGCAAGATGCCCATGCTACGGGCGGGTTGCTCGACGGTGAACTGTTTGCCGGTCCTGGGGCAGGTTTTGACAATTACCCTCTTCATCGTATCCCCTTTCACCAATGGAAATGCGTCGGCCGCGCTGGGCCGATTTGCTCTGATACTATAGCGACGCTCCCGCAGGCTGTCAAATTGCACGGAATCCCCGGCTAGGGCAATAGGATGTGAACATCGACGCTCTGTTGTGCGGCGGTGCATGGTACGCACGCTGCCACTGCCACCCGGGCGTCGTGGTCTCAGATTTTCGCCGGGGCTTTGTAGCAGGCTTGGAGCGCCACGCCGGCGAAGGCTTGATATCCGCGCACCAGGATATACCACGTTGCGGCGACGGGGTTCTGGATCTCCACCGTTTCGTCGTTGCCGTGCAGGCCGGGGTGGTAATCCCAGCTCTGGGCGGACGGCGGCTCGCCCTCCTTCACGTAGAGATCGGCATCCCCGATGCCACCGGAGATGTCAATCCTCAGCACACCCTGGCCGGCGGGGACTTCGATCTTGTAGAGTACGGTGCGGCCCTCATCGCCCGACAGGTTGGTCACGGGCACGCAGTTCTCCAGGATGGCCGCCACGTCGGGGCTGCCGCCCTTGAAGGCGACCACGAGACTGACGCCGGTGAAAGCCTGATAGCCCCGGATCATGAAGTACCAGATTCCGGGAGTCGGTTTCGCGATGGTCACCTGCTCCTGGTTGCCCTGCAGGTTCGGTCGAAAGTCGTACTGCTCGGTGCTCGGCGACTGTCCCTGGCGGACGTAAAGGTCGGCGTCGCCGGCGCCGCCCGACAGGGTGATCTGGAGCATCTCGACATAGGCGGGCACCTCGATGCCGAAGAGCTGCTCGCTGCCGGCCGCGCCCCTGAGATCCGTGACGGGAATCCCCGGGGCCAACGGCGTCACCTTCGGGGCCGGCTCCGCCGGCGGCTCTTCCAGGGGCGGCTCCGACGGGATGAACTCCACGTGCAGCGTCACGTCGCTGTATGCCTCCGTCGCCACCAGCAGGATGTACCATTCTCCCGCCATGTCATCGGTGGTGAGATAGATGCTCTCGCTGGTGCCCGGGCCGGTCGAATCGAAATCGCAGTCCGAGGGGGTGGGGACGGCTCCCTTCTTGATGTACATATCGCAGTCGCCGGTGCCGCCGGAGGTTGCGAAATCGATCCCGCCCAGGCCGCACGATACGTCGAAGCTGTAGACCGCGTGGCTGCCCAGGGCGCCGGACAGACCCGTGGCGACCATCTCCTTCGAGGCGCAGGGCGCCGGCCTGACATCGCTGTAAACCGCCCGCAGCGTCACGCCGCTGTAGCCGGTGGACGCGTGGAGCATGATATACCACCGTCCGGCGGTCGGATAGCTGATATGGACGTTCTCTTGGGCCCCGTCCGCCTCCGAGGAGCCGTCGTAATCGAACAAGCTGGGAGGCCATCCTCGTTTCACGTACACATCGATATCTCCGACGCCGTCCGAGGTCTCGATATCCAGGCTGATTTGTCCGGCGGGAACGTCGATGGCGTAGAGCCGCTCGGTGTCCGAACTGCCGGAAATATCACTGACCGTGATCCCGTTGGCCACCATCTTGGGCGTGGCCGGGAAGCAGGTGGCCAGGAGAGTGACTCCGCTGTAGCTGTCGCGGGCCCGCAACAGGATGTACCAATTGCCGGCGGCCGGTGAGTCGATCGTGACCGTTTCGTCATTGCCGAACAGGAAGGGCCGATAGCCGAATCCGCCGTAGGTCGGCGGAGCGCCCTTGCGGACGTACAGGTCGCAGTCGCCGGTCCCGCCCCAGATGCTGATGCTCAACTCGCCCTGGCCGGGCGGCACCACGATTCGGTAGTTCACCTCGCTGCCGGCGGCGCCGGCCAGCCCGGTCACCGGCACACCCTCGGTCAAAATGATGGGATCGTCGCCGTAAGCCAAGGTGGCCAGCGCAACGACCGCTGCCGCCAACCAGTTCTTCACATGTCTCCCGGTTCCGCTTGTCATAACCCACTCCTCATCTTCTCGCTGAAAAATGCTCTTGCTGCTCGACCGCGGAGGAACGTCCCCGGCCGAGACTCCGCGCCTTCACGGTCACCGTGGATCCGGGGCGGATCGATGCGGCGCGGATTCCCTATCCATATGCATGGTAGCAAGATTCCCCCGGCGGTGGCAAGAGGATTCGCCTATTTGTCCTCGCGCTCGCGCCGGACCCAAAGCCGGCCGGGCCCCGGCGAAACGGCTGATCGCCTCCGGGAAAAATTGACAGTCACCGCGGGCGGCGCTATCCTGTTCCACATCCGAGCGCTGTCTTGAGGTCAAGGGAGGAATCCGTGGCCCGTAGGAGAACCCGATCATGGCTATGAACCGCCGGAGTTTTTTCCAGAGAGCATCCCAAGTCGCAATCGCGGCGAGCCTGATGTCGGCCCGGCGTGCCGCTGGTGTGGAGTCGAAGAGCAACGGGGGCGGCGCATCGCTCCTGCCGATTGTCGATACACACCAACATCTGTGGGATTTGAGCAAGTTCAAGCTCCGATGGCTGAGTCCGCCCCTGGATCGCAGTTTCACCCCGAAGGATTACCTGGAGGCGACCCAGGGCCTCAACGTGGTCCAGGCGGTCTACATGGAGGTGGCCGTCCCGCCGGAACAGCGATTGCAGGAGGCGGAGTACGTGATCGCACTGTGCCAGGAGCCCGGCAGCGTAACGCGCGCGGCCGTCATTGCCGGTTCGCCCGCGGAGGAGGGCTTTCGAACAGTACATCGCGCGCTTCAAAGGCAGTCCCTACATCAAAGGTGTCCGAGGCAGCTTCTCGTCCGCCAAACAGATGAACGATAAGCAGGTGGTCCGCAATCTGCACCTCTCTGAGCGACCTCGGCCTGCGCTTCGACCTGAACGTGTCGCCGCCGTCCCTGGCGGAGGCGGCGCGCTTGGTGGATCAATGCCCCGACACCCGGTTTGTGCTCGACCACTGCGGCAACGCGGATCCCGTCGCCTTCTTCCCGGCCGGTCGCGTCGCGCCCCGACCGCCCCAGCATTCACCCGAGCAGTGGAAACAGGATATGAGCAGGCTCGGCGCCAAGGCCAACGTCATCTGCAAGATCTCCGGCATCGTGTCCCGGGTTCCGGGCACGCCGCTGGCGGCCGAGGATTTGGCCCCGATCATCAATCATTGCCTCGATGCCTTTGGACCGGATCGCGTGGTCTTCGCCGGCGATTGGCCCGTATGCCTGCGCGGGATGCCTCTGCGCGACTGGATCAATACTCCTGAAAGCCGTGGTCGCCAAGCGGCCCGAACAGGACCAGCGCAAGCTCTTCCACGACAATGCCGTGAAGATTCTACGGTCTTACGTAGCACGGGCATGTTGCCCATGATCCCGGGCGTCGCCCGAGGGCGGGCCAAGATGGCCCTGCGACTTGGGCTCGCCCACTCATCCCTTCTCCGGGCCGGAGCTGGCCCAGATCGCTTCCACGTGATCTTTGATCCGTTCGCCGCGACACATCCGCGTGAAATGACGTTGGACTGTCAGCCCGCTCTTCTCGACGATTTCTATCGCGGGGGCGTTGTCTCGCGGAACGTCGACAAACACGGGCTGGCCGGCACAGTGTCCGAATGCATCGCCAAGCAGGATCGGCCCGGCGTAAGCCGTAGCAATGCAGGGTCCGATCAGGGTCGCATTCGCGCCGCGACGGCCGGTCACGTACCCCTCCACCTGGCCATCCCGGTACAAAGCGCGCGTGAGGTCGGACGACTCCTCGAACAGCCGGGCGAGCATTTTCTCGCGAGGTGTGGCGGTCATTCCACGGTCGAAGGCCACGATCGCTTTCAGTTGCTGACCGATGGTGGGTGGCAGCATCAAGGCCGAAGGCCTTGGCGACGGCACTACCGTCCCCATGTAGCGACTCAACGGGTATTCCGGTACAAAGCCCAGCTTCTCGTAGACCGGCTGACCGGCGGCCGTGGCATCCAAACGGACAGTCTTTACTCCCTGCTCGTCGAGGAAATCGAGGGCGTGCTTCAGGAGGGTGGTGGCAACACCTTTGCGGCGGGAGTCGATATCGACGAGGACCATCGCGATCCAGGCCACGGAACCGAAGATGAAGGCCGCTGTAGTCGCGACGGCTGCTCCGTCCAATTCGCCGACAAAACACCCATCCGGCTGCATGATCAGGAAGCGCCGCCAGTCCGACTCAATCTGGTTCCACCCCGCCTGCCGGGCCAGCTTGAGCCCCAGCGGAATGTCGGCAGCCGTCATGGATCGAACGGATATCATGGGCGTCGAGTGTACCAGATTCCGTGACCCCGGAAAAGCCGCAGGGCGGGCTCGGCTTACCGAATTCCTCGCCGTGGTGCGAAAGATCGTAAGCCCAGCCCGCCCTGCTGACTATTCGTGGCGGATTGCGGAAGAATTCTATTTTGGTGCGTTCACCTCGCCGGGTCGACTACTCATAATCTCGATAGGCTGGTCCGGCGGCCTATCTCCCTTGTGGTGATCATCAGGACCCATAGGCGGTCGCGGCGGCCGGTCCCCACGGCGGCCACCATCCGGACCCCTGCGCGGGCCGGGACCCCGATCGCCACGCGACGGCCCCCGGTGATCGCCGCGCGGACCCCAGACCGGACGGTTCTCCATCGCGGCAATCCTCTGCAGATAATCGACGTGCCACGGCTCGAACTGTTCCGGGGTGAGGATGCCTTTCATGTCCGTAACAAACTGCTCCCGCTGCTCCGCTTCGATCTTCCTCAACTGTTCCCAACGAAGACGGCCGGCCTCAAAACGCGCGTCGAACAAGGCTTTGACCTTTTGGGCTTGCTCGTCGGACAAGTTGTACTTGGTTTTCATCTCCTCCACGGGATTAGGCGGCCTTCGGCCTCGTTCGCCACCACGATCCGGGGGAGGCGGGGGGTCCTGCCAGACGATCCGATCCTGAAGCGTGAGGATTGTGCCGCCGGCGCCGATACCGACACCGGAGGCGAGGATAACGGCGGCCACGACCACCTGCATCAGCAGTTGGCGACGGTTGAACGGCGGCCGGTGGGGGTGCAGCGGATGCTCTGGTTTTGTTTCGCCTACCATAACCGTATCTCCGGCAGAGGCGCCACCAGCTCCATCACGGGGCTGGTCATGTAGTTCCAGAACTGGATGGCGAGGACCATAATGACCGAGGCGGCCAGGGCGGACAGGCCGCCGAACAGGCCCAGCGGGATCAGCGTGACCGTCTCGGTTCTCTCGGACAGGATGCGAAGCCGCACGGCCTCCGACACCCCGAACACGGGCGTCGTTTCCTCGCGAGCTCTACGCGCCAATTTGGCCAAACCCTCTAAAGCGTCCATCCCAGTCTCTCCAAAAGATGTTCTCTTTCGGCAATTTCCTTCATTTTTCGGCGGGCCCGCAATGCCTGCGTCTTGACCTTCGCCCGGGTCCATCCCATCCGCTCGGCGACCTCCTGCGTGCCACACTCCTCGAAATACATTAACGTCAGGACCAGCCGGTCGTCGGCGGGCAGCCGGGACAGCAGCGTCTGAAGGACCATGGCCGCCTCGGCCGGATCGATGCGATCCTCTTCCGCCGCCTCGATCTCCTCGAGCACGTCGAACTCGGGGAGCGAGGTCTCCTGCGGCTCCTTCGCCTTCTCCCGCCAGAACCGGTAACCGGTCCGGGTGGCGATCTTACGCAGCCAGTGCAGCAGGGGGGCGTCGCCCCGGTAGGTCTTCAAGCTGAAATACGCTTCGACAAACACCTGTTGCACCAGTTCCTCGCATTGGGTCGGATCGCGCGTGAAACGCCACAGCAGGCCGGTGATCGGCTTTTCATACCGTTGCACCAGCCGCCCATACGCCTCATCGTCGCCCCGGACCGAGGCCGCCACATCCGCCCAATCTGCATTTTCCACGAATGAATTGTACAAAATGGCCCCTGGGGATTCAATCGTCCCGTCAACCGGCCAACATTGACACCCTGCATTCGTCATCTGGCTGCCCATCTCTTATTCATCCTATTAGTGGAGCGAGAAACGCACCGGTGGCAGGAAATTGGGTTCCGGCACGTAAAGTTTCGAGTTTGGGACCTCTTCCTCGTTGAGGGTTCCCGGACCTGAAAACAACCACTGGGTCATGCTGAGCAGGACGAGGGCCGACTCCTCCGGTGCCTGGGAACGCCATACGAGGAGATAGGTCTCACAAGTCTCGTGGGCTTCTTACTGCAACCGGCTGCGGGAAATGCCCAACTTCGGCCCTCCCCCTCATTTTCCTGTAACCGTCCCCGACCCGGTTCCACTTACAGGGTGAAATGCGACAGCACCATCGCAATGGAGATTAGCGGATGAAGACAGGTGTAAGAGAAACGGCGGCCTTGACGACAGCTATGTATCACGGCCTCGCAGATTCGAGGGTCAAGACAGGAGTGGTAGCCATGAGTTCCGAAGAGATGAGAACCGAGTTGGAGATATTCGTCAACCAGGGGTTGCGGGAAGGGTGGCGCGGATGGCCTCGCCATGACAGCCGAGGCTCCCATAGGACCATCAGGACCGATGGGACCAAGAGGACCTATAGGGCGGTCCAGCGTTCCGTTTGCTCCGACAGGTCTTATAAGTCCTATCTGTCCTATACATCCAATTGAGAAAAGTTCGGGCGTGGCCCGGCGTATATCCGATAAGGTAAGGTCTTGCTGGTGTGAAAAGGAGAACCAAGATGCGAAGACGAATGGTCAAAATCGGTGTTGTGGCCTGTGTCCTGGGCCTGATGGTCGGAGGGCTGTCCCTGGCGCAGCAGGGCGGGGGCGGGCAGGGCGGCGGTCGCAGAGGCGGCCAGGGTGGTGGTCCGGGCGGCGGTCCTGGGGGCTTCGATCCGGCTCAGGCCCGTCAGCGGATGGCCGAGCGCATGAAAGAGATGCTGGGCGCCGACGACCAGGCCTGGAAGGTCATGGAGCCCCGGCTCATGAAGGTCATGGAACTCAATCGCCAGGCTAGCGCCGGGGGCCGGGGCATGATGCTCGGCATGTTCGGTCGCGGTCGCGGCGGTCGCGGTGGTCCGGGTGGCCCGGGCGGCGACCAGGGCCCGCAGGCAGACAGGCGGGGACGGGGCCCGCAGGGAGAACAAACGGCCCTGGAAAAAGCGATGGCCCAACTGCGCACCACGTTGGAGAATCAGTCCGCTTCGCCCGAGGACATCAAGACGCAACTGACGGCCGTTCGCCAGGCCCGGGAGAAGGCCAAGCAGGAACTGGCGGTGGCCCAGCAGGATCTCAAGAAGATCCTCACCCTGCGTCAGGAAGCCACGCTGGTCGAAATGGCAATGCTCGAATAAGGAATGGCCCGACCCATGAACGTGCTTGTCAACAGAATGGTGGATCAGGGTCTGATTGACGAATCCGCGGCCCGGGGAATCAGCGGCTTGCTCGCCGAGGGCGAGCCGCCTTCCCGGGCCTTTACCACGTGCGGCGTCGCCGATGACGTGTTGCTGCGCTTCCTGGCCAAGGAGCTGGGACTGACGTTTGTCGAGCTCGAGCAGCAGGAGTTTACCAAGGAGTTTCTCGCCCAATTCCCCGCCCGCATCCTGCTGGATAAGCATATCGTACCGGTCCAAGGGAACGACAGCGAGTTGCTGGCGGTCACGAGCAATCCGTTTGACACTTCCGCGATCGACGAGCTGCGGTTGGCCACGGGCCGGGAGTTCCAGGTGGCCCTGGCCCCGCAGGCGGAGATCGACCGCTGCATCAAGCGGTATCTGGGCGTCGGCGCCGACACGGTACAGTCGATGATCTCGGAGGCCGGCGAAAACGGCCTGCAGGTCATCGACACGGAAGCGGATGATGACATGGACCTGACGCAGGCCGCCGAGGGCGCTTCCATCATCCGCTTCGTCAATCAGATTCTGACAGAGGCCATCGAATTGCGGGCGACCGACGTACACATCGAGCCGTTCGAGGAGAGTCTGCGGGTGCGGTACCGCGTCGATGGCGTTCTGCAGGAAGCGTCAATTGCCCGGGAGATCAAGCAATTCCAGGCGGCCATCATCTCGCGCCTGAAGATTCTCGCCAAGCTCGACATCGCGGAGAAACGCGTCCCGCAAGATGGCCGCATCAAGATCATCATTTCCGGCCGCGAGATCGACGTCCGCGTCTCGGTGATTCCGATGATCCATGGCGAAGCCATCGTGCTGCGTTTGTTGGACCGCTCCTCGGTGCTGCTGGGGCTGGAAAAGCTGGGGATGTCCGAGCGCGACCTGGGCATCATGCGCATGATCTGCCAGCGGCCGCACGGCATCATCCTGGTGACGGGCCCGACCGGAAGCGGCAAAACCACCTCGTTGTACGCGGCCCTCTCCCAGATCAACGACGTTCAGCGCAATATCATCACGATCGAGGACCCCGTCGAGTACCAACTGAACGGGGTCAACCAGATTCAGATTTCGACCAAGGCGGGACTGACATTCGCCAGCGGCCTGCGATCGATTTTGCGTCACGACCCCAACGTCGTCCTCATCGGCGAAATTCGCGATAATGAGACGGCGGAGATCGCGATTCAAGCCTCGCTGACCGGGCACCTGGTCTTCTCGACGCTGCACACGAACGATGCCCCCAGCGCGCTCACCCGCTTGGTGGATATGGGGATTGAGCCCTATCTCGTGGCCTCGTCGCTCGAAGCCATCGTCGCCCAACGTCTGGTGCGCGTCGTCTGCCCGGAATGCCGGGAACCGCTGACGGACAGCGAGGCGATGCCCCTGCGGCGACGGTTTGGGGACCAACTGCCCGCCGTGCTGTACAAGACCGTCGGCTGCGAGCGCTGCCAGGGGACGGGCTACCACGGCCGTATCGGCATCTTTGAAATGATGATCGTGACGGACGAAATTCGCTCGATGATCCTCGAAAACACCTCGGCTCAGGAGCTGCGCAAGGTGGCCACCCGGCAGGGCATGAAGAGTCTGCGCGACGATGGCTTCCGGCAACTGCACAGCGGCCGGACGACCGTGCAGGAGATCCTCCGCGTGACGAAGGATGAGACGTTCGACCTGGACGGCCTGCTGGGCCTGGAGCAACTGACGCCGGAATCCAATGGAAAGTTGGAAGTTTGAAGATTCAAGTTGGAAGTGCCGAGTCTTGCCACTTCAAACTTCCCGCTCCACACTTGAAACTCTATGGCAACATTTGTCTACAAAGCGATCAATCCTGATGGACGGCAGGTAGCCGACACGGTGGTGGCGCCCGACCGGGCGTCGGCCATCGAAATGATCTGCGGCCGGAGCCTCAGTCCCGTTTCCATCGAGCGGCAGGAAGAACATCCCACGGGCGGACTGCTGACGCGGGTCGGCCGCGTCTCCAAGGGCGAGGTCGAGGCGTTCACCCGGCAGTTGGCCAACCTCCTGGCGGCGGGCGTTCCCTTGAGCCGGGGCCTGAGCATCCTCAGCCGCGAGGCCTCGAAGCCGGCGGCCGGCAAACTCTGGGCGACCGTGCACGATCAGGTGGCCGGGGGCATGTCCCTGGCCGATTCCCTGAGCATGCACCCGCGGGTGTTCTCGCCCGTCTACGTCGCGATGGTGCGCGCTGGGGAGACCGGCGGGTTCCTGGACGTGGTGTTGGAGCAGATCGCGACGTTTCGGTCCCGCGAGCAGGATCTCAAGAACAAGGTCTTGTCGGCCCTGCTGTATCCGCTGATCCTGGCGGTGCTGGCGGGCGGCGTCATCGTGTTTCTGCTGACCTTCTTCATCCCGCGTTTCTCGACGATGTTCGCCGAGTTCGGCGGCTCGCTGCCGGTGTTGACCCGGACCATTGTGACGGCCAGCCGGCTCCTCGTGCGGTACTGGTTCGTGCTGGTGCTGGTCATCGCCCTCGGAGTCTTCGGGATCCGGCGGGCCTTGTCGAGCGCAGGAGGGCCGGCGCGTCCTGGAACGGATTACGCTGCAATTGCCCCTGTTCGGCCGCGTCATCTCGCGCTTCGCCCTGGTGCGGTTCTCCCGCATGCTCGGGACGCTGGTCGGGTCCGGTGTTCCGCTGGTGGCGGCCCTGCGGGTGGCGAAGGAGGCCATCGGCAATCAGGTCCTCGCCGATACGGTCAGCGGCGCCATTGACGACGTTCAGCGCGGGACCGGTTTGGCCCGCAGTCTCGAGGGCTGTTCCATCCTGTTCCCGGGCTCGGTCATCGAGATGATCAGCGTGGCCGAGGAGAGCAGCCGCCTCGACAAGGAACTCGTGCGTCTGGCCGCCAGTTATGAACAGGAGCTGGATCGGTATTTGAAGATGGCTGTGACGCTCATCGAGCCGGCCCTGTTGTTCGTGATGGCGGCTCTGGTGGGCACGGTCGTCATCGGCATGCTCCTGCCGATCTTCAGTCTGCAACAGTTGATTCGCTGAACGGATCGATTGCGGATTTCGGATTGCGGATTGCGGATTCGATGCGAAGCATCGATTCGCAACCGGGAATCCACGACTTGAAATGTGTGAGGATATGATATGAAAGTGCAGGTGCAAAACATGCATGGCACATGTCGCATTTCGGATGGCGGATGGAATGTACAAGGGCGAATCCATAATCCGCAATCCGCAATCCGCAATCCGCAATCCCGACGGGGTTTCACCCTGATCGAGCTGATGCTGGTGCTCGTGATTCTGGCGACGCTGGCGGCGATTGTGACGCCCCGGCTCACGGGCCAGTCCAAGCGCGCCAAGGTCATTGCGGCTCAGGCGCAGATCGCGGACATGGGGACCGCCTTGGACGCGTTCGAGATCGGGGTGGGCCGCTATCCGACGACCGTCGAAGGGCTGCAGGCGCTGACTCCAGCAACCGACCTCGGAGGCCCAGGATTGGCAGGGACCGTACCTCAACAAGAACGTCGTACCTCTCGACCCCTGGGGCAACGAATACCAATACCGGTGCCCGGGCCAATACAACCCGGACGGCTATGATCTGTATTGCTACGGCCCGGACGGCAAGCAGGGCGGCGATGACGACATCAGCAACTGGTCGGAAGAGGTCAGAAGATAGTGGGAAGCATGAACACGGACAGAAGACAGCATGATCGACGCCGAGCCATGACGCTCCTGGAGCTGATCCTGGTGATGCTCATTCTGTCCACGGTGCTGGCGATGGCGGCGCCGTCGCTGCGGGGGTTCTTCACTTCGCGCCGGATCGATGATGCGGCCGCCCAGATCCTGGCCCTGACCCAGTTTGCCCGCTCCCAGGCGATCAGCGAGGGGATCGTCTACCGGATCAACTTCGAAACCCGCGACCGCACCTACTGGCTGACGGCCCAGAAGGCCGGCGTCTTCGAGACGCTCGAAACCGAGTTCGGGCAGGTCTACACGCTGCCGAAGGACATCGAGCTGGAGCTGGAGGACATGGACCAGAAGGACAAGGACGTGTTCCTCGCGTTCACGCCGCACGGCACGGTGACCGCCGGCCTGATCCGGCTCACCGACCGCTCCGGGCGGGTCCTGGAGGTGAGCTGCCCCAGCATGACGGAGACCTTCTCCATCGTGGCACCCAAACTGACGAGTGGCCGATATGCGTCGCGATGAGAACAATCTGAAGCATGTCATTGCGAGCGAAGCGAAGCAATCTCCTGTGCCGAGGTTGAGATTGCTTCGTCGCTGCGCTCCTCGCAATGACATTCGTGGCACTTCCCACTCTTCGCACGGTTTCACGTTTGTGGAGCTGCTGGCCACGATCGTGCTGATCTCGATCGTGATGCCGGTGGTGATGCGGTCGATCGGCCTGTGTACGCAGGTCGCGGGGCAGTCGCGCCGGCAGGTCGAGGCGGTCTGCCTGGCGAAGACCAAGCTCACGGAGCTGACGGCCGCCCAGGATTGGGAAAACGGCAGCGGCCGGGGGGATTTCGGAACGGATTGGCCCGGCTACGAGTGGACCATGACGCTGGCCACCTGGGCCCAGGACGCCTCCGTTCGCCAGCTCGATCTGACCGTATCCTGGCGCTCGGTGGGCCGGCAGCGCAAGGTTACCCTGAGCACCCTGGTGTACCCGCAGGAGCAATGACGTGACGCAGGTAATGACTTATTTCGGATTGCCGATTACAGATTGCGGATTGAAGAAGGTGCGCGCCGTCTCAATCCGCAATCTGCAATCCGCAATCCGCAATCTCGCGAGGGCTTCACGCTTGCTCGAATTGATTGTGGCGATGTCGCTCATGGTGGTCGTGTCCTCGTGTTTGTACACGGCTCTGTATACGGGCTTCCGGGCCTATCGCAGCGCCAGGCCGCGGTGGACCCCACGTCCGCGGCGATCAACGTGATCGAGCTGCTCAAACAGGACATTGGCGGCGTCCTGCCTCCGGGGGGCACCCTGGCCGGGGCGTTCATCGGCACCGATTCGGGCGGCCTCAAAGGTGTGGATGCCGACAGCCTGGAGTTCTATACGACCCACGTGTACGTGGACGATACACAGTTGAACGGGCGGACCACCACGACCACCCCCCTGGTCGGGGGAATCGGCAAGGTCGCCCTGCTCCTGGAGGAAGACAGTGAAAAGAAAGACGGCACGTACCTGCTGCTGCGCCAGGTGACGACCGATCTGCTGGCCCCCAAGCAGATGGAGCCGGAAGAGCAGGTTCTCTGCAGCAATGTGGTCTCCCTGAATCTCCGCTATTTCGACGGCTCCGGCTGGGTCGACGAATGGGACTCGACGGCCGATGCGAACAGCCTGCCGCTGGCCGTCGAGGTCGATCTTCAGATCGGCCACAAGGACAAGTACAGCAAGGAGATGCTGAAGCGACGGCTCGTCCAGAGCTTCGCCATCCCGTGCAAGACCGAAACTGCGGAGAGCGAAACCACGGGGACATCGACCAGCGGAACGTCCACCAGCAAGACGGGCACAACGGCAACGAGCAAGACGAGCGGCACATCAACAAGCAAGACAAGCGGATCATGACGATGTATCGAACAACGGGACAACTTGGAACGCAGCACCGCGCGAACCTTGCGGCTGGCAGAGCGCCGATGGCGGATTCAGGCCGTGCGTCTAATCCGCAATCCGCAATCCGCAGTCCGCAATCGGGCACGGTCCTGATCGTCACGATCTGGGTTGTCCTGGTCCTGGCGGGGTTGGCCCTGGTCTTTGCCCGCTCGGTGCGGGTGGCGGCGGCGGTCTCGGCCAATCAGATCGCCTCCCTGCAGGCCGAATCGGTGGCCGCCGGCGCCCTGGAGTACGTCGTGGCCAAGCTTACCGAGCAGATGCAGGGGCAGACGACCACGTCGCAAACGAGCACGTCCGGGACAACCACGTACTACGAAGAGATGCAGGTGGGCGAGGGCTATTTCTGGGTCCTGCAACTGAACCTGGAGGATGATCGCGAATATCGCTACGGGCTGACTGACGAGGCGGGCAAGATCAACCTCAATACTGCTTCGGAGGAGATGCTGCTGAAGCTGCCGGGCATGACCGCGGAATTGGCGGCTTCGATCATCGATTGGCGCGACACCGACAGCGATGTCACGGCGGGCGGGGCCGAGGACGAGTATTATCTCTTGCAGCCGACCCCTTACCACTGCAAGAACGGTCCCTTCGAGACGGTCGATGAGATCCTCCTGGTCAAAGGGGCCTCGGAAGACCTGCTCTACGGCGAGGATACCAACCTCAACGGCCTCCTGGATCCTCAGGAGAACGACGGCGACGAGAGCGAGCCGCCCGACAATTCCGACGGCCGGCTCGACCGCGGCTTCTATGATTACGTCACCGTCTACAGCACGGAGGCCAACGTCGACAGCGAAGGCAACACCCGCATCAATGTCGGCGACGCCGCCGCCCGCTCGGACCTGCAGACGCTGCTGCAGGAGACGTTCAAGGAAGACCGGGCGCTGGAGATCATGGGGCGTCTCTCGGCCAGCGCGACCTACACCAGTATCCTGCAGTTCTATTATCAGTCGGGCATGACCTACAAGGAATTCTCCCAGATCGCCGATAAGCTGACGACGAGCAGCGAGACCACCCTACCGGGCCTCGTGAACGTGAACACGGCCTGCAAGGAGGTCCTGATGTGCCTGCCGGGTCTGGAGGAGAAAGACGTCGACGACCTGATTGCCTATCGCACGACCAACACCAGCGCTTCGGGCGAGGAGCCCAACTCCGTCGCCTGGGTGACAGAGGTCCTGACGCAGACCAAGGCGGTCGGTATCGGCCGCTACACCACCGTGCACTCGAATCAGTACTCCGCCGATATCATCGCCCTGTCCGGCAACGGGCGGGCGTACAAGCGGTATAAGGCGGTCCTCGACACCCAGAAAACGACGCCGCGGGTGGTCTATTGGCGGGAGGTCACGACTTTCGGCTGGCCTTTGGATTCGGAGATTGTGGCGGCCCTGCGGAAGGGGAAGCCTCTGACAGACGTGGTTCTGAACACAAGCAAACGTTAATGGGATGCGACGATGGTTGGCACACGCCACATATTGGGATTGGCGATCGACGACGCCGGAGTCGTCGCCACAGAGCTGAGCGTGCAGTCGGGCCGCGCCGAAGTGCGGCGGACCGGGGAGCTGCTGTGGGGACAGGAGCTGACCGCGGACAGCGCCCGGCCCCTGGGCCAGCGGCTGCGGCAGTTTCTGCGGGAGCAGGGGTTCACCTCGAAGCGGGCGGTGGTCGGCCTGGCGGCCAAGTGGGTGCTGACGAAAGAGGTCGAAGCGCCGCCGGCCAGCGCTGATGCTTTGGCCGGCCTGCTGAGCATCCAGGCCGAGCGGGCGTTCTCCATGGACGCCGATGATCTGATCTTCGACTACTGCGGCCGCACGAGCACGTCTGAGAAAAGCCCGATTCTCCTGCTGGCGGCCCGCCGGCAGATCGTCCACCAGATCCGGGAGATGATGGACGCCGCCGGTCTGCAGGTGCAAGCCATCACGCTCTCGGCGTTGGCGTGCGGCAACGCCTTGTCCCAAGGCGATCTGGCGTCTTGGTACGGGGTGTATGCCCGCCCAACGTACTGCGAGTTCTGGGCCCAGTTGGATGGCAGTCCCCGATTCATCAAGCACGTGCCCATGGGCAAGAACGGGACGCCGGCCGGGTATGTGGAGATGCTGGCTTCTACGATCGAGCGATTGGTGCTGCTCTCGCCGGCGCCGGGCCGGTTGTCGCCGCACCCGACTGCGGCGTACGATGCCTGCGGTCTGTCCGATGAGGTGATCGACGGGCTCGGCAAGCGGCTCGGATCCCAGATCAGAGTGTCCAACGGGCGGGCCGGACTCCTGTCCAAAGGACTTGGCTTGCAGGACCACCCGGACGAGGCCCGTGCCATCGCCGCCGCCGCGGTGGCCATGACCGGTGTCGGGCCTCGGAGGCCTCAGGTCGATTTCCTCCATCCCCGCGTCGGGGGCAAGAAGATCGTAAGCCACAAACGCGTGGTCGTCTGGGGCGCCGGCATCGCGGCGGCCTGTGTCCTTGGATTGGTCGTCCTGCTGGCCATCTGGCACGTGTACCGCAGCGATATCATCACCAGCAACGCGTGGTTGAAGGAGAACGAAGCACAGATCACCGCCGCCCAGGAGTTGGTCGACCGCTACAAGTATGCCGGCAGTTGGGTCTCGCGCGAGCCCCAGTTCCTGGAATGTCTCAAGGGGCTGACCGCCGCGTTCCCCGAAGAGCCCTACCTCTGGGCCAGCAGTCTGGCCTTGAACGAGAACGGCACGGGCTCCGTGGTCGGCAAGATGACGAGCGAGACGAGCTTCTATGAGATGTTCGACAAGATCAAGCAGGATGCCAAAGAGTTCCCCGACGTCAAGATAATGTACATCCGGGAGGGCGGCCGGGAGTCCCGCGAGAAAGAGTTCGCCATCAGCTTCAACTTCAAATTCCAAGCAGGGAAATAACCATGGGTCTGTCGAAACGCGAACGCATGATTGTCCTTGTTACCCTCCTGGCGGTGGGCACGCTGGTCGCCGACAAGTTCGTGCGGGCGCCCATCGCGAATGGATTGGGGGAGCTCCGAGCCGAGCGGCACAAGGCGCTGGCCGAGGTGACCACGGCCAAGAGCCGGCTTCAGCAAAAACAGCAGCTCGAACAGAAGAAGCCATCATCATTCGCGAGCCTGCGCAGCGATACGGAGGCGGAAAGCCAGGTCGCCAAGGCGCTGGACAAGTGGGCCCAAGATGCCCGGTTGACGCTCACGTCCGTCAAGCCGGACCGTATGACCGGCGGCGACAAGGGACTGAAGGAGATTCTCTTCGTGATCGCCGGCAAGGGCTCGCTCGACGCCGTGTCGTGGTTCCTCTATCAGGTGGAGACTTCGGAACTGCCGATCAAGGTCAAGCACATGCAGCTCGGCTCGACCAGCGAGGCCGGCGACAATATGTCGCTGGAGCTGCGTATCTCGACCCTCTATCTGGCGGCCGATGACAAGTCATCCCTAAAGCAACCGCAACCGAAACAACCAGGGAAGACCGATGAAGAGCAACTTCTATAACAAGACAGCCGCTTTGACGCTCATAGCCGCCTTGGTCGTGGGAGCTTGGCCGACGACCGGTCGCAGCCAGGACCCGTCCCGTCGGGATCGGTCTCGTCGAGACTTCACGGATCGGAGTCGTTCGACGAGGACCGGGACCGGTCGACCGGAGACGGGGGCGCCAGTCGGGTCCGACAAGGCCGGATGCGTCGCGTCCAGGGGCTTCGACGCAACCGGGTCCGGCCAAGCCCCAGACTGCTCCTCCCGGAACCACTCCGGCGGTCCCCGCCGCATCGAAAGACGGGCAGGCAGGCCGAATCACGAAGCAGGCCGAGCCAAGCCCGGCCCCTGCGCCTCTGGCACGCCGTCCTCGGAGCGAGCGCGGCGAGCAATGGGCCAAGTACAACATCATCCTCGATCGCAATATGTTCTCCCGGCAGCGGGTGCCGTCCCGGCCCCAAGAGGTGGCGGTGGAACGGCCGAGGGTCGTGCCCAACCCCGAGTCTTATCTTCTCCTCAAGGGAGTCGTCCAGGAAAACAACCAGTTCATTGCGTTTGTGGAGGATAAGCGGACCGGCACCGTCCTGCGGCTGCGGGAGGGCGACACCGTCGCGCGGGGCATGGTCAAAGCCCTGACCCTGGACGGCCTCCAGTACCAGTTCCAGGATAAGACGATCCCGGTCAGCATGGGATCCGACCTGGAGGGCGGGAGCGGCGCGATCACGGCGGGGGATCTGGCGAACTTCTCATCGATGGCGGCACCGGCTGCCTCATCCACGGGCTCGTCGGCCCCCTCGGCGGACGAGGCCGAGATTCTCAAGCGGCTCATGGAGCAGCGGCAACAACAACTGGGACAGTAGTCCGGGCTCCCAAACGCGATGTATCGCGTTTGGGGACCCTCCCCGGCACTCGGAAGGGGAAGAAGGAGAAACTTACGATGCGCATTGTCAAAACGATTCTGGTTGGCATGATCCTGGCCGTGGCCATTATCCCGCTGCCCGGGCACACCGCCGCGACGCAACCGAACCCTCCGCAGACGACCGCGCCTGAGCCGGCGGCGCCGCCCGCCGACGCGCCGCAGACCGAGACGCCGGCCCCCGCTCCTGCGACCGATGCGTCACCGGCGGCGCCCCAGCCGACCGCGACACCGGTGGCGAATGTATCGACGGTCCCGGCGGCCTCTTCCTCCGCCGGCTCCGAGGCCAAGCCTATCGAAGTGGTCAAGAACGGCGAGTTGAAGCTCAAGCTCAATTTCCAGGACGCTCCGCTCCAGACGGTCCTGGAGTATCTCTCCGAGACCGTGGGGTTGACGATTGTCTCCGGTGAGCCGATCGCCAGCACCCGGATCACGGTGATCAGCCGCCAGCCGGTGACGCTGGACCATGCTATGGAAGTGATCAACTCCCTGCTCAAGGAAAAGGGACTGACGGCCGCCGTCCAAGGCAAGAACCTCAAGATTTTCTCGCTGCAGAACGCACCGAAGGAAGCGATGATCAAAGTCCGCACCGGCGCGGACCCGAACATGTGCCAGCCGAGCGACACGGTGGAGACCTGGATCATCCCCGTCGGCCACGTCACCGCGATGGCCCTGGTGCAGAACTTGCAGGCCCTGCTCCCAGAGTACGCCTATCTGACGGCCAACGTCGATGGCAACGCCCTGATCATTACGGACACCACCGCCAACATCCGGCGTCTGATGCAGATCGTCAAAGCCCTGGACACCCACATGGCCACGGTTGCGGAAATCCGGGTCTTTCGGCTGACGAATGCGGACGCCACGAGCACGGCCACTCTGATCAACACCATCTTTCAGCAGCAGGCCCAGGCCGGTGGCCGTGGCGGATTCGGAGGCCGCGGCGGTATCGGCGGCGCCAACCCGTTCCAGATGATGATGCAGATGCGGGGAGGGATGGGCGGCCCTGGTGGAGGTGGACGCAACGGTCAGCAGGGTGGTGGCCGCGGCGGTTCGCAGGGCGGCAGCAGTCAGCAGGGGGGCGGCAACGTCAACGTGCAGGTCGTAGCGGCCGCCGATACGCAGACGAATTCCGTCGTTGTGCGCGGACCGGCCGAGTCGCTGGAGCTCGTGGCCAACGTGATCAAGGCCCTGGACGATACCGGCGCCAAAGTTGCGACCGTCCGGGTCTTCCAGCTTCGCTACGCGGATGCCATCAACACGGCTGACGTTATCAATCAGCTCTTCAACCAGCAGTCTTCCTCCTCGTCCCGGTCTCGGTCAGGCCGCGGCGGTCAGAGCGGCTTTCCGGGCGGCGGTCCCATGATGTTCCGCGGCCCGTTCGGGGAGGGCGGTCCCCCGGGGGCCATGCAGGGAGAAGGCAGCACGAGCATGGTGGCCGTGACGGCTGCGGCGGACAGCCGCACGAACACCGTCGTAGTCACCGGGCCAGAGTCGGTTTTGAACGTCGTGGACGAGGTCATCAAGAAGCTGGACTCGCCGCTGGCCAACGTCGCCGATGTGAAGGTCTTCCATCTCGAATACGCCGATGCCTCCAACACGTCCCAGCTTATCAACGAGGTCTTCGGGCAAAGCCGCACGTCCTCTACCTCAAGCCGGTCGCGGTCCAGCTCGCAACAGACGCAGCAAATTCAGTTCCGGGGCGGTCCTGGGGGCCTTGGCATGATGGGCGGCCAAGGCGGCCAGACCACGGGTTCCTCGGCGGATGTCACGGTGATCGCCTCGGCCGATACCCGGACGAACTCCGTCGTGGTCAGTGGCCCGCAGGAAACGCTGACGGTCATTGCCCAGATCATCAAAGACCTCGATGAGAACCCGGCGGCCGAGCGCCGCATCTTCGTCTACGCGCTCAAGAACGGCACGGCCAGCAGTCTCATGACGATCCTGAACAACCTCTTCCAGCAGATGCAGACCCTGAATCAGCGAGCCACCGGCACCCGCAGCACGACGACCGGCGGGGCGCGGAACGCGGGGGCCGCCGGGGGCGGCGCGGCCGGCGGCGGGATGGCGGGCGGCGGCGGGGGCGCGGCCTCCACCAGCAGTTCCTCCAGCAGCGACACCCTCTCCGAAGAGACCTACTTCGAAGCCGATCCGAACACCAACTCCCTCCTGTGCATGACGTCTTCCAAGAACTATGACAAGATCAAGCCGATTATTGCGGAGCTGGACAAGCCTGTCGGCCAAGTCCTGATCAAGGTCCTGTTCGCCGAGCTGACCCACTCGAACGACGTGGATTGGGGCGTGGAGTTCTCCATGCTGAACCTCAACGATCATGGTGGGGTGCAATCGACCCAGGTCTTCGGCCAGCCCCTCGCTCTGACGACGCCCGGCGTGGGGAGCCTGGGTCCGGGCGTCCTCGCACCCGAGGGCCTGTCGGTCCGGGCTCTCCAGGGGGACCTGGACATCACCCTGCACGCTCTCCAGGAGACGGGCAAGCTCAACGTCCTGTCCCGGCCTTATGTCCTGACCCGGAACAACCGGTTGGCCACCATCACCGTGGCCGACGAGGTGCCCATCCCCACGGGCTCGACCAACCAGGGAACGATCGGCACCACCACGACGTTTGACTACCGCAACGACATCGGTATCGTGCTGGACGTCACGCCTTCGATCAATGAGGACGGACTGGTCAACATGATTGTCGCCCCCAAGATCACGACGCAAAAAGGGAAGGTTCAGGTGGCCGAGAACCTGGAGGCCGTGGAGTTCTCCACCCGTTCGGCCAACACCCGGGTCGCGGTCCACGACGGCCAGACCATCGTGATCGGCGGCCTCATCCAGGACCAGAGCAGCAACACCGTCCGCAAGGTCCCTCTGCTGGGCGACATTCCTCTGGTCGGCAACCTGTTCAAACGCACGATCGTCTCGAAGTCCAAGATCGAGCTGCTGATCTTCCTGACACCCTACGTGGCCAAAGAACCGAAGGACCTGACGAAGATGTCCAACACGGAGGAACAGCGCAGCACCTTCAGCACCGACAAGGATGCCGCGGAGCTTTACCGGAGGCACATGAACGCGATGAAAAGCGAGGAACCCAACCGGCCGTAGGGGCGAATAGTTATTCGCCCGTACCCGAGGCTTTGTCGCAACGTCGAAGAACGGGACTCCCAGCGCCAAGCACGGCGCTGGGAGTCCCGTTTCACTTGTACGCGCGAGGCTCGCCGGGTACCATGGGCCAGGATTATGCCCGCGATGGGCATGGCCGCCAATTGCCTGTTCATGAGGAGACCTTCTGATGACCGCGCTGACTCGTGTGCTTCACCAAACCCCGCTTTCTGTGGCACTGGCAATGACCATGTTGTTCGCGCTCGCGCGGATGAGCGTCGGCGCCGAGCCGCCGGCCGAATCGAGCTGGTTTCCACTCCTACCGGCCAAGGACACCTTCGGACCGAGCGTGCTGGATTGCAGTCGGTGGGTCGAGGCCCCGGCCGGCCGGCACGGCTTCGTCACCGTCAAGGGAGACCGGTTCGTCTTCGAAGATGGGACGCCGGTCCGTTTCTTCGGAGCCCAGATCGGGAGCTTCTCCAGGGAGCAGCTCGACTATGCGGTCCGGCGGATGCGCCGCCAGGGCATCAACGTCACCCGGATGCACGGGCTGGAGAATCTCAGCGACCGCAGCGGCCGGACCTCCTTCGACTACAGCAAGGAAGGCTTCGACCGGCTGGATTATCTGATCGCCAAGCTGGGCGAAAACGGCATCTACATCATCCTCGACGTCCACTATCCACTCACGTACCGCTTCAAGCCGGGCGATGAAATCCCCGGGCTGCCGCAGGGGGGACCGGCCCCCCACGCCGAGTTCTTCAACGAGAAGGTCGCGGCCATCATGCACCGCCGGATGGCGGATGTCTTCACGCACCTGAACCCCTACACGAACAAGCGCTACTGTGACGATCCCACGCTGGCGGCGGTCGAGATCCTCAACGAAGATTCCCTGTTCTGGGGCACCATCGCCCAGCCGTTCCGGCAGGAGTTGGAGCAGAAATTCGCCGATTGGCTGCGGGCCAAGTACGGCGACGACGCCGGCCTGCGAAAGGCCTGGACGGTGAGCGGTAAATCGCCTTTGGCGGAAGGCGAAGGACTCGGTCCCGGCCAGCACTTCAGCTCTCCTGAGCAATGGGCTGTTCAATGCCAAGTACTTCCAGGCCAACCCGGACAAGGCGGTTCGCGGACAGGACCAGATGCGGTTCTGCCTGGAACTGGAGGACCAGTACTGGGCCGCCAGCGTCGCCGCGATGCGCAAGGCGGGCGTCAAGGTGCCGATCAGTGCCACGAACTGGCAGGCCCACGGCTTCGCGACCCGCGTCCACATGCTGGGCCAATCCCGGCTCGACTACATCGACCGCCACGGGTACTGGGACCACCCGCAGGGCGAAGGCAATCTGAAATGGCGGATCGCGACGGCGCTGTTCCACAATCAACCGATGGTCAAGGCGGTCAAGCCCGACCAGGATACGCTGATCTACCTGGGCCGGGGCAACCTGGTCACCGAGAAGGCCTGGGAGCAGGTCCTGGGCCTGCCGATGACGATCAGCGAATGGAACACGTGCCTGCCCAACCAGTACTCGCTCGAAGGGACCGGCCTGATGGTGGTCTACGGCCTGCTGCAAGGCTGGGATGGCCTGCTCGAATTCGGCTATTTCAGCCCCGATTGGCGCGAGGGCTCTGGGATCGGGCTCATTCGACATGCTGGCCAATCCGCCGCAGATCCTGCAATTCCCGGCGGTCGCCGCCCTGTGGCATCGCCAGGATGTCCGCGAGGCGGAGCTTGTCGCTGAGTCGCTCTACGACAAGGAAAGTGTCTTCGGCCTCGACGACGACCGCAAGCCCGTCCCCATCGCGGCGGCCCTGATCGGCAAGGTCGGTTATCGGTTCGTCTCACAGCCCCGTGAGCCGGTCGTGAAGGACATTCGGCCCTACTGGGACCCGGACAAGCGCATCGCCCGTTCCACCACGGGCGAACTCATCTGGAACGCTTCGGACGGCTTCGTGACCGTCGACACGCCGCGAACGCAGGCCGTGATCGGTTTCCTCGGCACCGGCCCGCACGCGTTGGCCACGGTGACGCTGCGCAGCCCCACGAATTTCGGGGCCGTCTACGTCACGGCGATGGACGCGAGATGCACCGATCGAATCGGCCCGTCGCCTGCTCGTGACGGCGGTAGGGCCCGCCAAGAACACGGGAATGGAATACGAGACCACCTCGCAGTCGTCGCCGCTGGGTGTGCCCTACTCGCATCTGCGCGAGGCAGGCAAGGCGCCGGCCCTGCTCGAAGTCGTCACCGGTCAGATCGAGATTCGCTCGCGTCTGGCGGGTCAGCTCAAAGCCTGGACGCTCGATGTGGTCGGTAACCGGGTCCGCGAAGTCCCTCTGGCTGCCAAGTCGGACGCTGTCGTTCTGAGCCTGCGGCCGGAGTCGAAGACGGTCTACTACGAGATTGCGACCGAATAGACCCTTGATCGGAGGACAACCCATGGAGAAGCGGTTTCGCCTTCAGGTCCTGATCGCTGCCAGCCTGCTGGTTTGTAGTGTGCCCGTAAGGGCATATCCAGAGACTGCAGGTGTGCAGTCAGAAATCTCAGCGGGACGCTCCACGCTTCAGACTTCCAAAGAAACGCCTGACGGCGTCACTACGAACAAGCAGGCGGTGACGCCACAGCCCCGAGGACTTTCGTCTACGTGACGAGTGGCCCGGCCGGATGAGCCTTGCAGGTTCGACTCCCGCCAATCCACCTTTCTCATTCGTCTACGACGGCAAACCCTTCGCGGAGTTGCTCAAGGATTGGCAAACCAAGCATGACGCTCAAAAGCTCGATGCTCTGCGGACTGAGCATACCCTGATCTACGCTGACCCCACCACAGGCTTGCAGGTCCGCTGCGTTGCGATCGAGAGTTGCTGGATAACGGATTGGCGGTTACCATGCCGGCCAAGCCGAGCGTGGCGGTGCTGACATACCGGAGGCAATCATGAGCAATCGCAGGGAGTTTCTCAAGCGGGCCTTGGCGGCAGGTTTCGTTGTCGGTTCCGGGACGCTGCGCGTCGGCGACCGGCGGCGTGTCTTCGTTGCGGGGTTCTCCCATGAGACCAACACGTTCCACCCGGTCAAGACGACGTCATTTGGTTTTGTACAGGTCAGTCGCAACCCTCTTCCCGTCTGGAAGGACGCTGGTTTGACCATTGTTCCCGGTGTCCAGGCCCATCCCAACGGCGGCGGGACGATCGAGGAGAAGCCCTGCCGGGAGGCGATGAACCGGGTCCTGGATTCGTTGCGAGCCGCGCTGCCCGTCGATGCCGTATTCCTGCGCCTCCACGGGGCCATGTACGCCGAAGGGATCGGTCCGGCGGAGACGGTCCTCGTCGGCGAGGTTCGTTCCCTCGTGGGTCCGAAGATCCCCATTGCCTGCACATTCGATCTGCACGGCAATATCCCGGCTCGTCTGGCCCAGTTTGGCGATATTCTTGTCGGCCTCAAAACTGCTCCCCATACCGATGGCGCCCAAACCGCCGATCTTGCCGGACGCATCCTGTTGGACACGCTCGCGGCGAAAGTGCGTCCGGTCTCGTATGTGCTGCCGATCCCGATGATGCTGCAGGGCGAGAAGGCGATGACGACCGCCGAGCCTTTTCGATCCCTCGTCGAAGAGGCGCGAAGACTGGAGCGCGAAGGCGTGCCCGGTCACGAAGCGAAGATCCTGGCGGCCACGATCTTTGTCGGCTGTGCCTGGACGGATTCGCCGGATACGGGAATGTCCATCATGATTACCGCCGACGGAGTCGCGGGCCGCTGCGCAAGCGGCCGCGGTGCATCTTGCACGCCAGGTCTGGGAGGCACGTCATCAGTTCGCCTACGGCTGCGAGACCGCCGAGTTGGAGGAGGGCGTCAGTCGGGCACTCGCCGCGAAGGAATCGACGGTCTTCCTGACCGACAGCGGCGATAACGTGACGGCCAGCACGCCCGGCGACCTTCCGATAGTGCTGCGCCATTTGGTGGAAAGGAACGCCAAGAGTGCCGTCGTCGCCGGCATCAATGACACGCCGGCCGTAAACCGCTGCTTCGAGGCGGGCGAAGGGAAGAGACTGCTCCTCTCCATCGGCGCCACCATCGAGAAGCGGTTCGGACCTCCGCTGGAAGCCGAGGCCCAGGTCGTGCGCCTCATCCAGAACCCGCGCAGGGCGATGGTCCGGATCGGAGACATTGAGGCGATTCTGGCGGACGGCCCGATGGCCTTTACCGATCCCGGCCAATTCGCGCCCTGCGGCATCGATCCTTTAAGCCGCAAGATCGTCGTCGTCAAGGAAGGCTATCTCTTTCCGGGACTGACCCGGATCGCCCCGCGCTACATCATGCTCCTGACGGCCGGTGCCGGAGACATGCGCCTTGAGCATTTAACTTACACACGCCGCCGCAAGCCCCTCTTTCCCTTCGAACCGGACACCACTTTCGACCCTCAAATTGCTCTCACGCCCTGACGCGCGGGGGCGGCTGCACCGGGGCCCTTCGGGCCTGGGGCGGGCCGTCGACGCAGGATAAGCGAAATCTGGAGTCATGTTGCGGGATTTGCCTATTCGTCCGGCAAAATGACTTTCTGCGAACTCTCCGTCGAGTGACGCGTACGCGAATTGGCAGGTATGTTGAGGAATATTGCCTATTCGTGTACGCACCCTTCCTCCGTACCTTCTCAGTAGCTTCTTGACTTGCCCGTACGGGGAGGGGCCCGTAGGGGCGAGAGGGCTCCCACCGGCGGAATAGGGCTGGTGGGGACCCAAACCCACGCCCGTGCGGGCGAATAATCACCTACCCCTGCGTTGGGTCCCCAAACGCGATGAATCGCGTTGGGAGCCCTCTTCGGTCCGTCCTGACGTGACCGACGGGACCAGAGGCTGCGCGGAGGGACCCGCGATTCGAGATTCTCGATCTGCGCGAATGGATCGACGGACATTTCTTCGTTGGATGGCAGGAGCCGGTGCTTCGGGCGCGGGTCTGGGGTTCATGCGTCACATGGGTCCGGCCCAGCCGCGGGATGCCGCACAGCAAGCGGAGTCAAGCCGGATTGGGCAGAAGTTGCCGGATCGGTGGATTTCCTCCGCACGGGAGCAGCCGTACATCCGGCCCGGCCTGTGGACCATCTTCGCCACGACCTGCCGGGAATGCCCGGCGGGCTGCGGCATGCACGTGCGAATCCGCGAAGGCCGCGTCATCAAGTGCGAGGGCAATCCGGATCATCCGGTCAGCCACGGTGGATTGTGTCCACGCGGGCAGTCTGCGCCCCAGGGGCTGTATGACCCCGACCGCGTGCGCGGACCGCTGGGGCGGCCTTCGGCCGCAAAATCCGACATCCGAAATCCGCAATCCGAAATGGGCGGCCATCGGCCGCTTTCCTGGTTCCAGGCCCTGGCGGAGGTGACCGAGGCTCTGAAGAACGCCAAGCGGCTCTTCCTTGTGAGCGACCTGCAGACGGGGACCTTGGCCGAGATCATGCAGCAGTTTCAGAGAGCGCTGGGTCTGCCGGGAACGATCGCGTTCTATGAAGCATTCGACTACGAGCCTTTGCGGACGGCCAACCAAAAGCTCTTCGGCCAAGCAGTTCTTCCCCGCTACCGGCTCCAGGAGTGTGATTTCATCCTGAGCTTCGGGGCCGAGTTTCTCGAAACCTGGATCTCCAACGTGGAATTCGCCTGGCAGTTCGCCCAGATGCATCACCGCGGGCCGGAGTATCGCGGTGAGATGGTCTACGTCGGCCCCCAGTTGTCCATGACAGCCGCCAACGCCGACCATTTTCTTCAGATTCCCGCTGGGCAGGAGCACCGCGCGGCGGCAGCGATTCTGCAGGAGGTGACACGGCTGCGCAGTGCGCCGGTTCCGGCCGGCGCTACGGAATCTAATCCGCAATCCGCCATCATGTCACCCCCGGCTTCGACCGGGGGCCGCAGTCCGCAACTCCAAGAGGTGGCGCGTCGCTTCGCGGGTGCCAAGAACGCCGTGGCCCTGGGCGGCCCGGCCGGCGCAGTGGGTCCGGCGGCCGAGAATCTCGCGACGGCGGTCATGTTGCTGAACCGCGCTGGGGGGGCGGTCAACCAGACCATCGATTTCTCCCAGACCCATGCCCTGAGCCGGACAACTCCTGTCGCTCAGCTCGAACAAATGCTCGCGGACCTCACGCCGGAGGATGTCCTGATCGTCCATCAGACCAACCCGGCCTACACTCTTCCTCATCTCGCGGCCCACCTCGGGCGGGTGGGTAATCTCGTGTACATCGGCACGATGCTGAACGAGACGGCCCGGATGGCCCGGTGGGTCCTGCCGGTGCATTCGCCGCTGGAGGCGTGGGGCGACTACGAGCCGTGGACCGGCACCCACTGTTTGATGCAGCCGACGATGGGGGCGCTCCACGACACGCGGCATAGCGGCGATGTCTTCCTCACGCTGGCCGAGCAGTGCGGCCGACCGCTCTCCAAAGCCGGTGAGCGGTTGGTGTCGTTCCACGATTGGCTCAGGCTCGACTGGCGGCAGGTGCACCAGCGAGTCGCCGCCGGCACAGGGTTCGAGACGTTCTGGCAGCAATCGTTGCAGCGCGGGGGAGTCTTCGAAGAGCCGATGCGCCCAGAGCAAGGAGCAGAATCGAAAGTGTCGGTAAGGCCGGTCGGAGAGACGGAGATCGCCGTCCCTCCCACGGGGCCTACGGAAGAAGCTTCGCCCGAAGCGATCCACTTGTGGCTTTGGCCGTCGATCAAGCTGTTCGACGGGCGGTTGGCGAACCGCGGCTGGATGCAGGAGGTCCCCGAGCGGATGAGTACCATCGCTTGGCAAAGCTGGGTCGATCTCGCGCCGGCCACCGCCCGGCGGCTGAAGATCGCCGCGGGCGACGCGGTGGAGGTCGCCAACGAGTCGGGCCGCGTGACAGCTCCCGCCCGCATCACGAACGAAGTGGCCGACAATGTGGTCGCCTTGGCCTTTGGCCAGGGGCACACCGGCTTGGGCGAAACGGCGGACGGGCGCGGCGTCAACGCGTTCCTTCTGCGGATGCGGCCACAGGCCGATTCCCTGTTCGGCACCGTCGCGCTTCGTAAGACCGGCGCGCGAATGCCGCTGACGTATCTCTCGGCGACCCAGGATCAGTACGGGCGGGGGATCGTCCGCTGGACCACGCCGGAAGACCTCCGCTCCAGGACCCAGAACGACATTGAGGAGATCATCTGGCCGGGGCCGCGCGGCTATGACCCGCGTCGTGACCTGTATACGCCCCATGAGTATCCGGAGCACCGCTGGGCGATGGTCATCGACCTGGACCGCTGCATCGGCTGCGGGGCCTGTGAAGTGGCGTGTTATGCGGAGAACAACGTCCCGGTGGTGGGGCCGGGGCCGCTGGGGCTGGGCCGAACCCGGGAGCTGGCCTGGCTGCGCGTGCCGCCGTACCGGCATCCGGAAGAGCCGCAGCGCGTCGGTTTTCTGCCGCTGCCGTGCCAACACTGCGATGCCGCCCCGTGCGAGCCGGTGTGTCCGGTGTTCGCCGCGGTCCACAACGATCAGGGTCTCAACGCCCAGATCTACAACCGGTGCATCGGCACCCGCTACTGCTCGAACAACTGTCCATACAAGGTCCGGCGGTTCAACTGGTTCGATCCCCACTGGCGCGAGCCGCTGCACCTGCAGTTGAATCCTGATGTCACGGCCCGCTGTCGCGGCGTCATGGAAAAATGCACCTTCTGCATCCAGAGGATCCATTATCATGCCCGGCAGGCCAAGGTCGAGGGCCGGCCCCTGCGGGAGGGCGAGGTCCAGCCGGCCTGCGTGCAGTCCTGTCCCACGAAGACATTCCTCTTCGGGGACCTGATGCAGGAAGGCTCCGAGGTAAGCAGGTTCTTCGAGCACCCGCGGCGCTATCAACTCCTGAGAGAACTCAACACCAAGCCGGCGGTCCTCTACCTCCAGCGCATCAAACCGCAAAAGCCCGAGATCCCGTAAGGTGTATGGCGGACTACCAACAAGTCGATCAACAAGTCTACCAGGCCTTGCGGCCCCCCGGCTGGACCTACAAAGGTGCGGTGGCGTTCCTGGGCTTGGGGATCCTCGGGTTGTTGGGGACCTGGGTCTACCAGATTCGGACCGGCATGGGCGTGGCCGGCATCTCCTTTCCGGTCGGTTGGGGGGTGTACATCGGCAGCTTTGTCTTCTGGATCGGAATCGCCCACTCCGGGACGCTGATCTCCGCCATTCTCTTTCTGGTGCGCTCGCGGTGGCGGACCGCCATCTCGCGGTCGGCCGAAGCGATGACCGTGATCGCCATCGCGACGGCGGGGATGTTCCCCCTGATTCACCTGGGCCGCTTCTGGGTGTTCTACTACATCCTCCCGTATCCCTCCCAACGGCAAATCTGGCCCAACTTCACGAGCCCGCTGCTCTACGATCTGATCGCGATCACCACCTACCTCATTGTCAGTGTGATCTTCTTCTATGTGGGTCTGGTGCCGGATCTGGCGGCGGCGCGCGACTATCTGGAGCACACCGGCGCAGCAAAGGCTGCGACAGAGGCTCTATCACTGGCTGTCGCTCGGCTGGCACGGTCGGGCCGATCAATGGCGGCACTACGGCCGGTCCTACCTGTTCTTCGCCGCCTTGGCCACGCCGCTGGTGATCTCGGTGCACTCGGTCGTGTCCTGGGACTTTGCCACGGCCATACTCCCGGGCTGGCACTCGACTCTCTTCGCCCCGTACTTCGTCGCCGGGGCGATCCATTCCGGGCTCGCGATGGTACTGACGCTCCTGATTCCCATGCGCCGGCTGCTGCACCTGGAGAATATCATCCAGCCCAGGCATTTCAACGACGTAGCCCTGGTGATGATCGTCACGACGCTGATCATCGGTTATTCCTACGTCATGGAGTTGTTCATGGCCTGGTATTCCGGTGACCTGTTCGAGCAGCAATTCGCCCAGTGGCGGCTGACCGGGTCCTTGTGGTGGTTCTATCCCCTGATCGTGATCTGCAACGTCCTGCTGCCGCTCTTGTTCGTCTTCAAACGGGTACGAGCCAATTTGACCCTGCTCTTCTTTATTTCCCTCTCTGTCAACATTGGCATGTGGTTTGAGCGGCTCTGGATCGTGATCTCGTCGACGGCACACGATTTCCTTCCCCACAACTGGGGCTGGTATTTTCCCCGGTGGCCCGAGATTGTCATTCTCAACGGCTCCATTTGCCTCCTGTTTCTGGGCTTCCTCCTGCTGGCCAAGTACCTTCCGGCGGCGCCCGTCAGCGATATCAAGCTGGACCTGGAGGAGGAGCGGGAAAGACGGAGGACGGAGGACAGAAGACAGGGGACAGAAGACGGAGGACAGCGGACAGCAACTCGAACCCGCCCATCCTCTGCCATCCGTCTTCCGTCATCCGGGATGCGGACGGGGGTGGTCGGCGTTTACCTCCAGCCAGGCGAGTTGTTGGATGCCGTCGAGAAGATGCGGGACCTCGCGTCTCACGGTCTGGACACCTACACGCCGGTGCGGATCGATCAACTCGTGCCGCTGCTGGGCCGGGGCAAGAGCCCCGTGCGCGTTTGGACCCTCTTGGGAGCCCTATCCGGCGTCACGGGCGGTTTCGCCTTGGCCATCGGCACGGCCCTCGTCCAGGGCCTGATCGTCGGCGGCAAGCATCCTGTGTCCATTACCATCTACTGCATCGCCGGCTTTGAAGGGCTGATCCTGCTGGGCGCCTTGGCGAACCTGATCGGCATGCTCGTCCATGCACGCCTGCCGCGCTGGAGAACGCCGCCGGGCTATGACTGGCAATTCAGCCAGGACCGGTTCGGATTGTTCGTCGCCGCCCCGGCCGACCATTTCGACGTGACGCGTCAAATCCTGGAGTCCACGAACCCGGAAAGAGTCTATGTCGTCCAGTGAAGAAGGCCCAGCCAATAGGACCTATGGGACGGGCCAACCTGCGGAACACTCCTATTGGTCCGACAGGTCCCATCGGTCCTATCTCCTGAGCTTGGCTCTTGCCGGGATTGTGGTTCTGGCGGTGCTGGGCTGGATCGCCGTGGCCATTTGGGGCGATCGGCAACGGGCCTGGGGCATCCTGCTCACGGATTTTCTTTTCCTGAGTTGCTTGGCTGGCGGTCTGGTGGTGTGGCCGGCCATTGTTGTGGCTTCCCGCGGGCAGTGGATGGGCTCAACTCAGAACATCGCCCTTTCCGGCGTGTTCCTGCTGCCCATAAGCATCGTGATTCTCGCGGTGCTGGCGCTCGGCGCCTCGGCGTGGGCGCCCTGGCTGCATCAGAACGTGGCGAACGCCTGGTGGCTCAACGCCCCGTTTCTGTTCACGCGGGACATCGTCGGCCTGCTCATTTTCAGCGGTCTGGCGCTGTGGTTTGTCGGCGCAATGCGCCGCGGCGCACGGCCCACGAAGCTGGCGGGCTGGCTGATCTTCGTCTACACGATTGTCTACTCCCTTCTCGGCATCGACCTGGCGATGGGCCTGGACCCGCAGTGGTACAGCCTGGTATTCGGGATCTACTTCTTCATCTCCGGGATGTACATTGCCGCCGCGGCGTGGGCGTTCACTACCGCGCTGGCTGACCCGCGGGCAACGCCCGACCAACGGGACGACCAGGCGAAACTGATGATCACCTTCTGCCTCTTGACCACCTACATGATGTACTCGCAACTGCTGCCGATCTGGTATGAGAACATGCCGAAAGAAACCCGCTTTCTCACGCCCCGGCTCAACTGGATCACGAATTGGCCTGCTATCAGCGTGGTCCTGCTGATCGTCGTCTATCTGGGACCGCTGGTGCTGTTCCTGCCCCGGCGCGGCAAGCGGAGCCGTCCATACGTCGCCGTCGTGGCGGCCCTGGTCCTGATCGCGATGTGGCTCGAACGCTGGTGGCTGGTCATGCCGAGCCTGCATAAGCCTCTGGCCTTGACTGCTTCAGAAATCACTGGTGTGGCGGCCTTGCTGGCGGGGTACCTCTGGTTTGCCTCCAGTCTCCGTCGGCGGGTCGATTGATCGATGAACAATGGACGTTATGGGCCGAGAATGCAATGGATTCTGACCCTCGGCATTGTGGTTGTTACCGTGCTGGCCGTGGTTGGTGCCGTGCTCTACCCGGCGAACCTCGGGGCCCGGCAGCCCATCTCGTTCAGCCATCGCGTCCACGCGGGAACCAAGGAAATCGGCTGCCTGATGTGCCACCCGGGTGCCTTGAAAACGCCCGTAGCGGGGGTGCCTCCGGTCGAGACCTGTATGCTTTGCCACAGTCGGATTATCATTCATTATCCCGAGATCGAGAAGGTTCGCCAGCATGACGAGCAAAAGCGGCCCATCTTATGGGTCCGGGTCACCGACCTGCCGGACCTCGTCCATTTCGACCACAGCATGCACATTGCCTCGGGCGTCGATTGCGGGAAATGTCACGGCAACGTCAAAGGCATGGACCGGATCGTCCTGACTCCCAAGTTCACGATGGGCTTCTGCATGCAGTGCCACCGGGAGAACAACGCCACGCGGGATTGCTTCGCGTGCCATTATTGAAAGAGTTTCAAGTTTGAAGCGGGGGGATCCTTCACTTCAAACTTGACACTTCGAACTTCCCGCTTCCGTATGAGCTTAGACTACTTCCGCCGTCCGAATAGTGCCGCCCTGGCCTTCCTCGTGGGGGGGGCCGTCTGGCTCGTCATCGGGACCTTCTACGGCCTGTTCTCCGCGATCCACCTCGTCGCGCCGGAGTTCTTCAATAACATCCCGTGGCTGGTATTCGGGCGGACGCGTCCGGTCCACACCAATACGGTGATCTATGGTTTCGTCTCCGGCACCTTGATCGGCTGCGGCGCCTATTACGTTCCCGCTTTGCTCCGCACGAAGCTGTGGTCGGAACCCCTCGGCTGGGTTGCCTTTGTCCTGTGGAATCTTGCCGTCCTGAGCGGACCCCTTGGCTTCGCCTTCGCCTATAGCCAAGGCCGCGAATACGCAGAGTATATCTGGCTTATGGACCTCGCGATTGTGCTGGCGGTCCTCGCGATGCTCCTCAACGCGATCATGACCATCCTGCACCGAAAGATCGACACGCTCTACATCTCCGTGTGGTACTTTGTCGGCACGTTCCTGTGGACGGCCGGGTCTTACCCGATTGGCAACGTGATGTGGCATCCCACGACGGGAGCGGAAAGCGGCCTGCTGGATTCGATCCTGCTGTGGTTCTACGGCCACAATCTGGTGGGCCTGATCCTCACTCCTCTTTCCGTCGGCACGGCCTTTTACGTGATTCCGTTCATTACCAGCACCCCCATCTACTCCTATATGCTCTCGCTGATCGGGTTCTGGACCTTGGTTGTGTTCTATTCGCACATTGGGGCCCATCACATCCTGCAAGCGCCGATTCCCAACGGGCTCAAAGCCGTCTCGGTCGTCGACTCCCTGGCGATGATGATTCCGGTCTTCACGGTCTTGGCCAATCTGTGGCTGACGTCCCGCGGTCGCGGCGGGGCGCTGCTGCGCCATCCGGCGGGTCGATTCGTTCTGGCCGGGACGGTCTGGTACCTCCTGACCTGCATCCAGGGGCCGCTGCAATCGATCCCGGCCCTGCAGAAAGTGACGCATTTCAACAACTGGACCATCGGGCATTCTCATATCGCCGTGCTGGGATTCAGCGGCTACATTGCCCTGGGCGGACTGTGGCTCGTTCTGCCGCAACTGACGAGGCGCAGGGTCTATTCCGGCAAGCTGGTCTTCGCCCAGTTCTGGCTCGTCACCTTCGGCCTGGTGGGCTTCTTTGTCGTTCTGACGATCGCCGGGCTGATCCAGGGCCAAGCCTGGTACAACGGGGAGGTCGTGGTTCGCGTGCTGCCGGAGATCCACCCCTACATGATCCTGCGGCTGGCCCTGGGACTGTCGATCATCAGCGGCGCCGTGATCGGGTTGTACAATCTCGTGATGACCCTGCGTCGAGGAGTTCCGTTCGATCCTGAGTTGGAGCAGGAGGACTACTTCGCGTGAAGATGACTCCTGCACTGCTGATTATCGGCGGTCTGCTGGTCTTCTGGGCCTCGATTTCCATCATGACCGTCATGCCCGCGCTGTCGTTCCACCCGCTGCCGTCGGAAATCTGGAGACCATTGACCGCGGAGGAGGAGGAAGGCAATCTGCTTTACGTGAGGAATGGCTGCAGCTATTGCCATTCCCAGTACATCCGCGTGACGGACTGGGGCCACGGGGCGCAGCGCATTGCGGACGCGGGGGACTACATCGATCGCCAACCCTCGATCCTGGGCACGGAGCGGACCGGTCCGGACCTCTCGCAGGAAGGGGGCGAGCACCCGGACGACTGGCACGTCGCGCACTTCGTGAATCCCCGCTTTACCAGTCCCACCTCGCTCATGCCCAGTTGGGAATTTCTGGGCCAGGAAAAGATCGCCAAGCTCATCAGCTATATGCAGTCGGAGGGCCTCAAGGGGGCGGACTACCGCGCGAGCCGCCAGAACTACTGGAAGACGCAAGCGACGGCGGCCTATCGGTCCGGGGCGGACAAGAACATCGAATGGCTGCACGGGCATGTCCCCGAGGTCTGGCGGAATATGCCCAATCCGTACCCGGCTTCGCCGGAGGGGGTTCTGCGCGGCCACAAAATGTACCAGGAGTTCTGCATCCATTGCCACGGCTCTATCGGAGACGGAGAAGGCCCCGCCGCCGCGTACTTGGACCCGCCGCCCCTGAACTTCACGACCCTGCGGCGCAACCTCGTCCAGGGCAAGTACATCGGCGGGATCTTCTACTATCAGATCATGAACGGCATCACCGGCACGGCGATGCCCTATTTCAAGCGGGCCCTCGAATCGGAGAAGATCTGGGACCTTTCGAACTACCTGGCCGTCAACTTCGTCGGCTACACGGACGCCGGAATCGAGCCGAAGGGAATCGAAGCGTCCTACGAGAATCGGTGGGAGAATCCCTACCGGACGCCTCAACAGTTGGGAGAAGAGCCCGTCAAACCACCGGGACCGACCGGTCCGAACCCCTAACCCTACCGGCGTAACACGATGTTCAAGCTTTACGTCCTGCAAAATCGGCAATTGATTCTGACCGTCGGCACGGGTCTGGTGCTGGTCCTGTCGTTCTTTCTGGCGTATCTGCCCATGAAGCGGCCCCGAAGTCCGGAACGATTCCAGTTGGACGAGACGCCCGGCCCGTTCACCTGGAGGGAGGTCTGGAGCTACATGCCCTTGATCCTGATCCTGGTGTATGTCTGGACCTTCGTCTATGGCATCATCGACATCACGTGGAAGTCGATGCATCCGCCGAATTACTGATGATCACGCACCAATACGAAGAGTACAAACCGGTCGGACCAGTCCGGTCGTGGTTGGCAGTCATTCTCTTGGCGATCCTTACGGGAACCTGGGGGATGGTGACGCACATGGCCATCCCCGACGTGGTGCGCCACTGGGATTTCGGCGTCCTGCCGGACACGCCGGGAATCTCTCCCTATTCCGCGCTGCCGCCGCCCGAGGTTTCGCCGGTACCGCCGCAGATCGATCTGCCCGAGGAAAGCATCAAGATCAGGCAATCGCCGGGCTCCGAAATCTCAAATCTCAAATCTCAGATTTCCAATCTTCCGCCCTCGAGGGATGGATGAGGAGGATTCGCATAGATGCCTATCTCGCCAGTGTCACGTCGGCCCTGTATCTGCTGCGGCTGGCTCTGTGGCCGGTCTCCGGCAAGCCCGGCGCGGCGCATGGGGCCGGTGACGATCGTTGTCGCGCTCGTCATCGTCCTGGCCGTGGCGGGATACGTGCTGTACTTGATGTTCTCCGGCCCGCGGATGCGTGTTCAGCCGAAGATTCTGCCGTACCAAGCCCGGTTGCCGGCGGTGCCGGAGGGTGTCATGCCCGTGGCTTGGACGCAAACGCCTACTGTCGAATCCATGCGCAATCCTGTGGCTGACACGGAAACCATGCGCCGAATCGGCCAGGCGTACTACCGCGATTACTGCGCCTTCTGCCACGGGCAAGACGGCCACGGCGACGGGCCGGTCGGCCGCAGCTACGTGCCGACGCCGACGGATTTGACTACCCCGGTGGTTCGGGGCCGTTCCGATGGCGCTCTGTACGGGGACATGCTGACAGGCGTCGGACACGCACCCGTGCTGGGTTACGTGGTCGATCCAAATGCACCCTGGTACATCATCCACTACGTGCGATCCCTTGGGGACATTGATCATTGATGACGGATTATGGATCCCGAGGCCAGACTGTCCCAACTGACACCCGAGGAATACCGGAGGCTCGTGGCTGAATGATCAACTTGAGGAATCCTTGCAGAGCCGCGTTTCTACCGCTGATCGAGCAGGATTTGCAGCAGGTCCGGGTCATGTTGCGGGACCTCGCGAACGAGCTGGATGAATCCATTCGGCCGTTGGTTCAGTACGGTGCGCTGGATAGCGGCAAACTGCTGCGGCCGATTCTCCTGTTGTTGTCGGGAGGAGCGTTCGGTGCGATCGGGCCGGATCACCTCCGCGTCGCGACGATCCTGGAGATTATCCACAATGCCACGCTCCTGCACGACGACGTCCTGGATCGAGGGGCCGTTCGCCGTGGGGTGCCGACGGTAAACCGGCGTTGGGGCAATCGAGTAGCCGTGCGGCTCGGTGACGTTCTCCTGGGCAAGGTGTTCGAGCGGAACGCCGGTTTGGAGCCGGGCATCCGGGCGGCGCTCGGCCGGATGATCCGGCGGACGTGCGACGGCGAGATCTGCCAGACCGTACGCGCCGGCTGCTTCACGCTGACCGAGCGCGAGTACCTCGCCATCGTGGGCCGCAAGACGGCGGCCCTGTTCCGGGGGGCGTGCCATCTCGGGGCCCGGCTGGCACAAGCCGCCGCCGGCGAATGTCGCCTGGCGGCCCGCTTCGGGTACAACGTGGGAATGGCCTACCAGATCATGGACGATCTGCTGGACATCGTCGGCGACGGCAAGCGGCTGCGCAAGACGTTGGGGACGGACCTGCACAACGCCAAGCTGACGCTCCCGCTGATTCACGCGTTGCGCATCCTCGCCGAGCCCCGCAAGACCTCTCTGCGGTTGGCACTCCAGAGGCATTCCGTAAGCCGATCGGAGTTGCTCGACGTGCTCGCTGCCAGCGGCAGCACCGATTACGTGCTGGCCCGGATCGGCGGGTACACGGACCGGGCGGTCGAGGCTCTGGGTGATGTCCGGCCGACGCCCATGAAAGCCGCTCTGCTCGAAATGCCGAGAATGATCGTGCGCGAGGCGGTCGAGCAATCGGCCCAGAACTGGGGCCAGTCTTCATCTCCGTGCCGGGTGGCGGCCCGGGGATAAGCTGCTGTCGGCTTGTCCGCTAACCTGGAGTCATTCGACCTTTGTGCCGGCGGTCCATGAGTACGTGACGAAATGCCGCGAACTTCAGTGCAGCGCCTATTATCTTGACGACGAAGACACTGATCATCCGTTGGATCAGGAAGCACCAATCACCCATACAGAAGGAGCTGTACTATGAGTCGCAAGGTAGGAAGCATTCGGCCCTCAAAGGGCATCGCGTTGTCGGTACTGCTGCTCGCGCTCTTGGCGAGTCTGTCGGCTCCGGCGTTCTCCCAGACGGCGATCTCCCCGCCCCAGGTCGCGCGGGAATTGTCCGAAGCGTTTGCGGCCACGGCCAAGGCCACCATGCCCGCGGTGGTGTCCATCAAGATCGAAAAGATCGTGACCGCCCGGCCGGGATTCGGCGATTCCAACGACACGAGCGGTTCGGAGGATTTCCTCCGGAGATTCTTCGGGGTACCGCCCCAGGGACGCTCTCCGCAGAGGTATCTGGAGCGGGGGCAGGGCTCGGGATTCATCATCAGCCGGGACGGCTACATTCTCACGAATAACCATGTGGTCGGCAACGTGGACCGGATGACGGTCACGCTGCAGGACGGCCGCACCTTCACGAACGCCAAGGTCATCGGCACCGACCCCGCTACCGAGGTGGCCCTCATCAAGATCGAAGGCGATAATTTCCCCGTCCTGCCCTTGGGGGATTCCGAGCGGCTGGAGGTCGGCGACATGGTGATGGCCATTGGCAATCCGTTTGGCCTCAGCGGCACCGTCACCGTAGGCGTCATCAGCGCCGTGGGACGCACCGGCATCGGCATCGCCGCCTACGAGAGCTTTATCCAGACCGATGCCGCCATTAACCCGGGCAACTCGGGCGGGCCCCTGGTCGATCTCAACGGCCGGGCCATCGGCATCAACACGGCCATCGTCAGCGAGAGCGGCGGCTACATGGGTATCGGGTTCGCCATTCCCGTCAACATGGCCCGTACCGTCGCGGACCAACTGCGCAAGACGGGCAAAGTCGTGCGCGGCTACATGGGCTTCTATGGCCAGGATGTCACGCCGGAGATCGCGCAATCTCTGGGTCTGCAACGCCCGCAGGGGGCTCTCATCGCTCAGGTGGAGAGGAGCTCTCCTGCCGCGGAGGCGGGATTGCAGCCGGGCGACGTAGTCCTGGAGATGAATGGCAATCCGATCGAGAATTATGATGCCTTCCGCAACGCGATTGCCGCGCTGCGGCCCGGCACCGCGGTCCAGCTTCTCATTTGGCGCGACGGCAAGACCTTCGAGCAGACCGTCACTCTGGGCGAGCGGCCCGCGGAGCCGGGGCAAGCCAAGCAGCAGCCCCCGTCGCCACAGACTCCTCAAGAGGCCCGACAAAGCCTCGGCGTTGAGGTCCAGAACGTGACCCGCAATCTGGCCCAGCGGTTTGGATACCAGCCGGGAGAAGGTGTCATCGTCACGGCGGTTACTCCCGAAGGCCCCGCCAGCAACGTCGGAATCCGGCCGGGCGATCTGATCGTCAGCGTCAACCGTCAGCCGGTGCCGTCGGTGGACCGGTTCGCCGCGGCGGTCCGGGCGGCTCGCAAGAGCGGACAGGCTCTCCTGCTCGTCCGGCGCGGTGAGGCCTCCCAGTTTGTGGTCGTGCGCTTCAGCGGCCAAGGTCAAGGATAATGGACAGCCCGCTCTGGCCCCTGGTCGTCTATGCGATAGCGGTTCTGGTCCTGGTCGCGGCCGTGCTCGGGGTCTCCTACCTGCTCGGTCAGCGCCACCGGGGGTGGGGGACGATCCGACCCTATGAGGCGGGCAGCCCTCCGACCGGCTCGGCCCGCCTTCGGATCTCGATCAGCTTCTATCTCGTGGCGATGTTCTTCGTCGTCTTCGACGTGGAATCGATCTACATCTTTGCGTGGGCGATTGCCTGGCGCGAGCTGGGGTGGGCCGGCTATATCGAAGTGTTGATCTTCATTGGGATTCTGCTGGCCGCCTTGGTGTATCTCTGGCGGCTCGGCGCCCTGGACTGGGGCACGACCGGCACGCCGGAAGAAAGGGAACTTATGATGGAGGGCCCGGGACAAAAACCAGAAGACGCGGGACGGAGGACAGCGCCTGTTCCTGCCCCGGGCCCTCCTGGCGGTTCTCTCGATGAGGCCATCGGACGCAGCGTGATCTTCGGCCGCTTGCAGACGCTGGTGGCTTGGGGGCGTAAGAACTCGATCTGGCCCTTCAACTTCGGGTTGTCCTGCTGCTACGTCGAGATGGCGACGAGTCTGACGAGCAAGTACGACATCGCCCGCTACGGGGCCGAGGTGATCCGGGGCACGCCGCGCGAAGCGGACTTGATGGTCATCGCCGGCACGGTGTTTATCAAAATGGTGCCTGCCATCCGGCGTCTGTATGAGCAGATGATGGAGCCGCGCTGGGTCATCTCCATGGGCTCGTGTGCCAACTCCGGCGGCATGTACGACATCTACAGCGTCGTCCAGGGCGTGGACAAGTTTCTGGGCGTGGACGTCTACGTGCCGGGTTGCCCGCCCCGGCCCGATGCCTTCATGGAAGGGCTGTTGTTGCTGCAGAAGGCGGTGGGAACCGAGAAACGGCCGCTGAGCTGGGTGGTGGGGCCGCAAGGGGTCTTTCGGCCCTCTCCGCCAAGTCTGAGGGATCTCAAGCGGCCCCAGCGCCAGAAGGAAACGTACCTGCGCCCGCCGGACACCATCTGAACCATGAGCGATCAGCCCGGTATCATTGAGGAACTGCAAAACCGGTTCGGGGCCGAGACTCTTCTGGTGCAGACAACGGGGGACGGGGTGCCGACGGTCTGGATTGACGCCGACCGGGTCGGGGCGGTTCTGCGCCACCTGAAGCGTGAGATCTCCCGGCCCTATCGGATGCTGTACGACCTGACCGCCATCGACGAGCGGACGCGCCGAAATCGCCCCGGTCAGCCTGACAGTGACTTCACGGTCGTCTATCAGCTTCTGTCGTTCGACCGGAACGAATACCTCCGGATCAAAGTGGCTCTCCGGGGCGAGTCGCCGTCGATCCGCACCATCACGGATCTCTGGCCGTCGGCCGACTGGTACGAGTGCGAGCTTTGGGATATGTTCGGCATCACGGTGGAGGGCCATCCTCACCTGAGGCGCATCCTCATGCCCCCGTGGTGGAAGGGGCATCCTCTGCGGAAAGACCATCCCGCCCGCGCGACGGACATGTCGCCGTTCACCATGTCGGAGGATCAGTACCTCGACTATGAGAAGCAATTGGAATTCCACCCCACAGATTGGGGGCTGGCGGAGCACGTCGATAACGCCGACTTGATGTTTCTGAACTTCGGGCCCCAGCATCCCAGCACCCACGGCATCCTGAGGCTGGTCGTCCAACTGGACGGCGAGCAGATCGTGCACGTGGTTCCGGACATCGGCTACCATCATCGCGGCGCTGAGAAGATGGGTGAACGGCAGTCGTGGCATACATATATCCCGTACACAGACCGGGTCGATTACCTCGGCGGTGTCGTCAACAATCTGGCGTACCTGCTGCCGGTGGAGAGGTTGGCGGGAATCGAGGTGCCGGACCGGGCGAAAGTGATCCGGGTCATGTTGTGCGAGCTGTACCGCATCTACTCCCATCTGGTCTTCTACGGGACCTTTGCCCAGGATTTGGGCGCCCTGTCGCCGGTCTTCTACATGTTTACGGACCGCGAGCGGCTGCTCGAGATCGTGGAGGCGGTCTGCGGCGCCCGGATGCACCCGAACTGGTTTCGAATCGGGGGCGTGGCCCAGGATCTGCCCGAGGGGTGGGATGGCCTGGTGAAGGATTTTCTCCGGTACATGCCGGCGCGTCTGCGGGAATACGACGGCATGGTGATGAAGAACCGGATCTTTCAGGCCCGGACGAAAGGCATTGGCGTCTCCACGATCGAAGAAGCGATCGAGTGGGGTGTGACCGGTCCGAACCTCCGCGCCTGCGGCCTGGAGTGGGACTTTCGAAAAAGGATGCCCTATTCCGGGTATGACCAGTTCGAGTTCGATATCCCGACCGGTCAGCATGGGGACTGCTACGATCGCGCCGCCGTGCGCGTGGAGGAGATGCGCCAGAGCCTGCGCATCATTCAGCAATGCGTGGACCACATGCCGCCGGGACCCTACAAGTCGCACCATCCGCTGACCACGCCGCCCTTGAAAGAAAGGACGATGTACGATATCGAGACGTTGATCGACCATTTCCTCAACGTGAGCTGGGGGCCGCCCATTCCCGCCGGCGAAGCGTTTTTCGGGATCGAGGCCACCAAAGGCAACAACGGCTACTACCTGATCAGCGACGGCGATACCATGTCGTATCGCACCCGGATTCGCACGCCCTCGTTCCCGCACATCCAGACGGTGCCGCGGCTGGCGCGCGGACTGATGGTCTCCGATCTCATCGCCATCCTTGGCAGCCTGGATTTTGTCATGGGCGACGTGGACCGGTGAGGATCACAAGTGCAATAGTGGAATGATGGAATACTGGAATGCTGACCGACGAAGAGAGAAGGGAGATCGACGAGGAACTGGCGAAGTATCGCACGAAGCGGGCCGCCGGCCCGGAAGCCCTCAAGATCGTCCAGAAGCGCCGCGGCTGGATCTCCGATGAGAGCCTGCGGGACGTGGCGCGGTACCTGGAGCTGAGTGATGAGGAGCTGGACTCCGTTGCGACCTGCTACAACTTCATCTTCCGCAAGCCCGTGGGCAGACATATCATCATCCTGTGCGACAGTGTCACGTGCTGGATCGTCGGATACGAAGGCATTCGCGAGCACCTCCAGCACCGGCTGGGCATCCAGATGGGGCAGACCACGACGGATGGACGCTTCACGCTGTTGCCCGCCGCCTGCCTGGGAGCTTGCGACCGCGCGCCGGTGATGATGATCGATGAACAGCTCTACGTCGAGTTGAGTCCTGCGAAAGTGGATGAGATCCTCGACACCTATCGATAGCCGCATGGAAAAACCTCTCACCCAGAATATTCAGCCCGACCGCGAGCCGTTGGACATCCGGGAGTATGAACGGGCGGGTGGTTATCAGGCGTTGCGCCAGGCCCTGCAGATGTCGCCCTTGCAGATTCAGCAGATGGTCACCGATGCTTACGTCAGGGGTCGCGGCGGCGCCGGTTTCCCCGCGGGCAAGAAGTGGAGCGCCATGCCGATGGGAGACAAGGCGCGACGTCCCAAGTTCTTTGTGGTCAATGCGGATGAGATGGAGCCTGGCACCTTCAAAGACCGCTTGCTCATGGAGGGAGACCCCAACCTGGTGGTGGAAAGCGCCATCATCGCCTCGTATGCCATCGAAGCGGATGTGGCCTATGTCTTTCTTCGCTGGGACTACAAACTGGCGGCGCAGAGGCTCACGAAGGCCATCGCCCAGGCCTACGAAACGGGGTATCTCGGTTGGAATATCCTGGGCTCCTCTTACAGCCTGGAGATGTACCTGCACACGAGCGCGGGCCGGTACATGTGCGGCGAGGAGAACGGCCTGCTCAACGCGCTCGAAGGCAAACGGCCCATCCCGCGCACCCGGCCGCCCCACGCGGTCACAGTGGGCGTGTGGGGAAAACCCACAGCGGTCAACAATGTGGAGACGGTGGCTAATGTCCCCTACATTGTCCGCCACGGGGTGGCGGCGTACAAGGCCCTGAGTTACACCGAGGAAGGGGGCACGAAGCTCTACGGTATCAGCGGGAGAGTCAAACGCACCGGAGTTTGGGAACTGCCCATGGGGACCACTCTGGGTGAGATCTTCCACGAGTATGGCGGCGGAATGCGCGACGGGTATCAGTTCCGCGGGCTGCTGCCCGGCGGGGCCTCGACGAGCTTCCTGCTGGAGAAGCACTTTGATGCCAGGATGGATTTCGCCTCCATGGACAAGACCGGCAGCCGACTGGGCACCGGCACGATGATCGTGCTCGACGATCAAACCTGTCCGGTGGGAATGCTCGTCAACCTGGAGCGATTTTTCGCGCGGGAGTCCTGCGGCTGGTGCACCCCGTGCCGCGAAGGCCTGCCGTGGCTGCGGAATACGCTGGAGGCGATCGAGCGCGGCGAGGGGGTCCCGGACGACCTGGAGATCCTGCAGGAGCATACCTGGCTGCTCCAGTTGGGTCATACCTTCTGCGCCCTGGCCCCCGGCGCGGTGATGCCGCTGGACGGCGCCCTCAAGTATTTCCGAGAGGATTTCGAGAACCATATCCGCCAGCACCGGTGCCCCTACCGGCATTGACGATTCAGTGTTTTCAATAATTTCAAATCTCAGATCTTAAGTCGTAAATAGAAGATCCTCCCATGCCCACGATCTACGTGGAAGGCCAACCCTACGAGGTTTCCCAGGGTCTGAACCTGCTGCACGCCTGTCTTTCCCTGGGGTTCGATATTCCCTATTTCTGCTGGCACCCGGCGATGCACTCCGTCGGGGCGTGCCGTCAATGCGCGGTCAAACTATTCAAAGACGAGAGCGACACCAAGGGCAAGATCGTCATGAGTTGCATGACCCTGGCCCGGGATGGGACCCGCATTTCGATCGCCGACCCGGATGCCGTGCGGTTCCGCAAAGCGGCGCTCGAATGGCTCATGCTCAATCATCCGCATGACTGTCCCGTCTGCGATGAGGGGGGGGAATGCCACCTGCAGGACATGACCGAAATGTGCGGCCACGTTTATCGCCGCAACCGGTTCAAGAAGCGCACGCATCGCAATCAGTACCTCGGCCCGTTTCTCACGCATGAGATGAACCGTTGCATCCAGTGCTATCGCTGCGTCCGTTTTTATCGCGGCTACGCCGGCGGCCGCGACTTTCACGCGCAGGGCTGGCATGATGGTGTCTACTTCGGACGCCATCAGGATGGGGTCCTGCAAAGCAAGTTCAGCGGCAATCTCGTGGAGATCTGCCCGACGGGGGTCTTCGACGACAAGACCCTGGCGCGGCACTACGTGCGCCCGTGGGACCTCCAGACGGCCCCTTCCATCTGTGTGCATTGTGCGCTCGGCTGCAACACGATCCCCGGCGAGCGCTACGGCATGCTGCGCCGCATCCGGAACCGCTACAACGGGGACGTCAACAGCTACTGGCTCTGCGACCGCGGCCGGTACGGCTACGAGTTCGTGAACAGTCTGCAACGGATCCGACGGCCGCTCCTGCGCAACGGGGACGGGCGACTGGCGCCGGTGTCGAAGGAGTCGGCCCTGGCCCAGATCGGCGGCCTGCTTCGCCAGAGCAGTCGCGTCATCGGGATCGGCTCGGCGCGGGCTTCCCTGGAAGCCAATTTCGCCCTGCGCTGCCTCGTGGGACCCGAGAACTTCCACCTGGGAACCTGCGACGCCGAAGCGCAGCGGGTCTCGTCCGCGCTCGAGATCCTGCGGAACGGTCCCGTCCGCTCTGCTTCGCTCCATGAGGCGGCCTCGGCGGATGCGGTCTTCGTGCTGGGGGAAGATGTGCCCAACGTGGCGCCGGTGCTGGAGCTGGCCTTGCGGCAATCCACCCTCCGCAAACCCAGCGACATCGCCCAGGAGCTCCACATCGAGCCGTGGAATGATGCCGCCATTCGACAGGCGATCCAGACGGAGAAAGGGCCCTTGTTCATCGCCACGACCCACAGCACGGATCTGGATGCCTCGGCCACGCAGGTGTACCACGCCGCACCCCAGGACATCGCCCGGTTGGGTCTCGCGGTGGCGAACCTGCTGGATGCGAACGCACCTTCCGTCCCCGGCTCTGGCGGCGCCGGCCGCCTCCCTCGCCCGGCAAATCGCCGGCCAGTTGGCGGACTCCCGGCGGCCCCTCGTGGTGGCCGGAGTCCATTGCGGGACCGGCTGGATCCTTCAGGCTGCCGCCAACATCGCCTATGCCCTGCAACAAAAGAACGAGAACACCCGTATCTGTTTTGCGGTGCCCTGGTGCAACAGCATAGGATTGGGGTTGATGGGCGGCAAGAGCATCGAGTCGGCGCTGGAGGCTCTCGGCATCGCAGGGCCAACCACCCTGATCGTTCTGGAGAACGACCTCTATCGCCATCTCGACGTTGCGGCGGCGAACAGCCTGCTGAACACCGCCAACCACGTTGTTGTCCTTGACCATCTTCACAACAAGACGACCGATAAGGCGGATTTCCTTCTGCCGGCCGGGACGTTTGCCGAATCCACCGGGACATTGGTGAACAATGAGGGCCGGGCGCAGCGGTTCTTCACGGTCTTTCCGCCGGGCGGCGATGTGCAGGAAAGTTGGCGCTGGATTGGCGACCTTCTCGGGGCCGCGGGTCCGCGCCCGTCCGCGCCCTGGCCGACCCTGGATGATATCGTGGGAGACCTCGTGCGGACGATGCCGGTCTTCGCGCCCGTCGCCCAAGCCGCGCCGCCGTCGGGCTTTCGGATGGCGGGACAGCGGATCCCGCGTCAGCCGCACCGCTACAGCGGCCGCACGGCGATTCACGCCGCCGCCAGCGTCCATGAGCCGCCGCCTCCGGAGGATCGCGATTCGCCCCTGGCTTTCTCGATGGAAGGCTACCAGAATCAGCCGCCTTCGCCCCTGATTCCCCGCTTCTGGACGCCGCAATGGAACTCGGTCCAGGCGGTGAACAAATTCCAGGAAGAGGTGGCCGGCCCTTTGCGCGGCGGCAACCCGGGAAAGCGCCTGATCGAGCCCGAGGCGGGGGGCAAGGTCGAGTACTTTACGGAGATTCCGGAGGCGTTTGAGCGGCGGGAGGGCTACCTGCTCGTGGTCCCCGGCTACCATGTTTTCGGCTCGGAAGAGCTGAGCATGTTGTCTTCGGGCATTGCCGAGTTGGCGCCTATGCCCTATATCGCCGTCAATCCGGAGGACGCCGGGAAACTCATCGTCCGGGAGAACGGATTGGTGGACGTCGCCCTCTCCACTACGTCCCACTACCTGCCCGTCCGGATTGCTCCGGCGGTTCCCCTGGGCCTGGCGGTGGTTCCGATGGGACTGCCCGGACTCCAATGGAACGGCCAACCCGTCTGGAAGAAGCTGCTGCGAGTGTAGGATCGCTGGATGGTGCATAGTGTCGGCATATCTCTGTTGATCGTCTTCGTCGTTCTCGCCGGCATTTTTGCCGTCGCATCGGGTCTGATCTGGCTGGAGCGCCGTTTGCTGGCCCTGTGGCAGGACCGCTACGGACCCAACCGAGTGGGGCCATTCGGGCTGCTGCAAGTCCTGGCGGACGTGATCAAAATCTTCATGAAAGAGGATTGGATTCCGCCCTTTGCGGATAAGCCGGTCTTTGTCATTGCTCCCGCTATTACCGTTATAACCACGCTGATGTCCTTCTCGGTGATTGTCTTTGCCCCGGGGGTTACCGTGGTCGATCTGGGGATCGGGGTGCTCTTGTTTCTCGCGATGTCCTCGCTGGGGGTCTACAGTCTGGCGCTGGCGGGATGGTCGTCGGACAATAAGTACGCTCTGTTGGGGGGGCTGCGGGCCGCCGCCCAGATGCTCAGCTATGAATTGTTCGTCGGCCTCTCCTTGATGGGCGTGGTCATGCTGGCCGGCTCTTTCAATATCACGGACATCGTGGAAGCCCAGAGACCTCTGTGGTTCTGTGTGCCGCAGATTGTGGGTCTGTTGATCTTCTTCATCGCCGGGCTGGCGGAGACGCACCGGCTGCCTCTGGATCTTCCCGAAGCGGACAACGAATTGGTCGCCGGCTATCACAGCGAGTACTCCGGGATGAAATTCGGTCTCTTTTTCCTGGGCGAGTACATTGGCATCACCCTGATTTCCGCGATGATCACGACATTCTTCTTCGGCGGCTGGCTGGGGCCGGTCTTGCCGGGCCTCCTATGGTTTTTCATCAAGACGGGGATCTTCATTTCCCTCTTCATCGCTTTGCGTGCTGCGCTGCCCCGGCCCCGGTATGACCAGCTCATGTCCATTAGTTGGAAACTGCTCCTCCCGCTGGCGTTGCTGAATCTTCTGGTGACGGGGGCAATTCTGGTGTCTCGTGCCACGTAGAGAGGCGAAAGCATGCTCAGTTTGATCCGAACGGTATGGCTGGTCCTGTTGCACATGTTTCACCGGCGCGTCACGATCCAGTACCCCGAGCACAAAGCGCCCTTGCCGCCGCGCTGGCGGGGCCGTATCATCCTGTCCCGCGACCCGGACGGCGGGGAGCGCTGCGTGGCCTGCTATCTATGCGCGGTCGCCTGCCCCGTGAACTGCATCGCCCTTCAGGCGACCCAGGATGAGCACGGCCGCCGGTATCCGGAATGGTTTCGCATCAACTTCTCCCGCTGCATCTTCTGCGGCTTCTGCGAGGAGGCGTGTCCGACGTACGCGATCCAGCTCACGCCCGACTTCGAGATGTCCGAATACCGCCGCCAGAACCTGGTCTACGAAAAGGAGGACCTGCTGATCAGCGGGCAGGGCAAGTACCACGGCTACAACTTCTACAAGGTGGCCGGATTGGCCATCGGTGGAAAGGACAAAGGCCAGGGCGAGGAAGATCGGCCGCCCGTGGACCTGCGCACCCTCCTGCCGTGAACATGACCGCCATCTTCTACATTTCGGCCGCTATCGCCATAGTGGCGACTTTCCTGACCATCACGCGCGTGAACGTGGTGCACTCCTTGCTGTACTTCATCTGCTCGCTGCTGGCTACCGGGGTGATGTTCTTTGTCCTCGGGGCGACCTTCGTGGCGGCCCTGGTCGTCATCATCAACGCGGGCGCGATCATGGTGCTGTTCGTGTTTGTCATCATGATGCTGAACGTCGGGCCGCAGTCGGCGGACCAGGAGAAAGCCCGGCTGCGGCCGCATGTCTGGATCGGCCCCGGGCTGCTGAGCCTACTGCTGCTGATCGAATTGATTTACAGCCTCGCGCGCTATGACACGGGCGCGACCAGCGGACAGACGGTAGGACCCCAACAGGTAGGCACGGCCTTGTTCGGTCCTTACCTGTTGGCGGTCGAATTGGCGTCCATGCTTCTGCTGGCGGGCCTGCTGGGGGCGTACCATCTTGGCCGGGGAGTCATGACGTTCATGGAGAGGAAGCCTTGATGGCGACCATACCGGTCGAGGCGGGATTCATCATCGCCGGCCTGTTATTTCTGCTGGGCCTGATAGGGGTCCTGGTCCGGCGTAATGTCATCTATATTCTGCTCGCCATCGAGATCATGCTCAATGCCGCGGGGTTGGCCTTTGTCGTGGCCGGCGCCCACTGGCAACAGCCGGACGGCCAGGTGATGTACTTCTTCGTGCTGACGATGGCGGCGGCCGAGGTCGCGGTCGGATTAAGCCTGGTGCTCCAGATGTACCACAAGTTCAACACGCTGGATGTCAATCTGATCAACAGGATGCGGGGCTAAGATGCTGAGTCTGCTATGGCTGGTGCCGGGGTTGCCTCTGGCGGGCTTTGTCGTCCTGGCCGTCACCGCCGGGCAACTGCGGCGCAAAGCGGTCTCGACGATTGCTGTCGGCTCTGTGAGTCTGTCGGCGGTCATCGCTATCCTGATAGCGATAGTCTATGCTGTCACCGCGCCCGCCGGTACCGCGTATTCCCAGACGCTCTGGCAGTGGATTCGCGTGGGCAACTTCGCGCCCGCGGTGGCCCTGCACCTCGATGCGCTCTCCGTGACGATGATGGTCGTCGTCGCGTTCGTCAGCGCCCTAATCCATGTCTATTCGACCGGTTTCATGGCCGAGGACGCGGGGTACAGCCGGTTCTTTGCCTACATGAATCTTTTTGTCGGCTCGATGCTGATCCTGGTCCTGGCTGACAATCTGCTTCTGCTGTACCTGGGCTGGGAGGGCGTGGGCCTGTGCAGCTATCTCCTGATCGGCTTCTGGTACCGGGAGCCGGACAATGTCCGGGCCGCTCTGAAAGCTTTCTTCGTGACCCGCATCGGAGACACGGCTTTCGCCGTCGGCATATTCCTGCTGTTCACGTCGCTGGACACTCTGAACATTCCGGCTATTCTCAACGAGATTTCCGCGTACCCGCGCGGATCGGCTTTGCCCAATGCGGCGGCGGCCTTGCTGCTGGTGGGAGCCATGGCCAAGTCCGCCCAGCTTCCCCTGCAGACGTGGCTGCCCGATGCCATGGCCGGTCCCACGCCGGTCAGCGCCCTGATCCACGCCGCCACGATGGTGACCGCCGGCGTCTACCTCATCGCACGGATGCACATGCTCTTCTCGATGGCGCCCGCCGTTCTGCTGGCCGTGGCGATCATCGGGGCCGTCACACAATTGGTGGCCTCCTTCAGCGCGCTGACCCAGTATGACATCAAGCGCATCCTCGCCTATTCCACCATCAGCCAGATCGGTTACATGTTCCTGGCCCTCGGCGTGGGCGCCTGGGCAGCCGCCATCTATCATCTCGTGACCCACGCCTTCTTCAAGGCCGCCCTGTTCCTCGGGGCCGGAGTGATCATCAAGATGCTCGGCGAAGAGCATAATATCTTCAAGATGGGCGGCCTGCGACATCGGTATCCTCGCGCGTTCTGGGCCTTCGTATTCGCGGCCTTGACCCTGGCGGCCGTGCCGCCGGTGACGATCACGTTCAACAGCAAAGATCTCATCCTCAACGACGTCTCGGCTGTCGGGACCGGGCGGCCGCACGCTCTGGACGCTGGCGGTCGTCGGAACGTTCCTGACGGCCGTGTACACCTTTCGGATGATCTTCGCGGTGTTCTTCGGTCCGGAGCAAACGAAGCCGACAGGATCGCTTTCGCCGTGGATGGTCGTTCCGTTCGCCGTGCTGACGCTGCTCGGGCTCGGCGTCGGATTCCCTGAGTTGCTCAGCGCGATCTTCGGTGTGAAGGGGTTCCACCATTTCCTGCAATCGACCACGCCCGAGCAGCCCCGGGACTTTGCTTCGGCCGCCGACGTATGGATCTTCCAGGGCATCTACGTCGCGGTGGCTTTGGCAGGAATCGCGCTGGCCTACCTGCTTTACGGTCGTGCCTCGGAGGGGATTCGTTCGGTTCTGTCGGTCTTCGCCCGATCACCCTTGCATAGGTGGTGGTTCGCCGATTGGGGGTTCGACTGGCTGTATCAGAAGCTGTTCGTCGGACCTTACGTGGTGCTGGCCCGGATCAATCGCAGCGACTTCGTAGATTTCTTTTATCGGGGATTGGCGCTGGTCGCGCGGGTAATCAGCGGCCTGTTGTCCTCGACCGTCAACGGCAACGTGCGGTGGTACGTCGCCGCGGTGGCCGGCGGTGCGGTGATCGTGGTAGGACTCGTGGTGATTCTATGATCCTGGTATGGTTGCTCCTCATCACGGCCGGCGCGGGGATCCTGGCCTGGATCGTCGGCCGCGTGGAGCGAGAGGGCTTGCCGTTGGGTGGCTCTGTTCGCTCTGTGCCTTGACTTGGCACTGCTGGTTTTCGTCTGGGTATCCTATGGAGCGGGCGGGGGTGCGTTGACGGAGCCGCCGTGGCTCATGGAGGTCGATTACCCATGGATCGGCCCGCTCGGCATCCGGTTCCACCTGGCGATGGATGGGCTGAGCCTGCTGCTCTTGACATTGACGGCGTTTCTGGGAATCGCGGCGGTGGGTGCCTCCTGGACCGAAATCCGGGAGCATGTACCGGCTTTTCACCTGACGCTGCTGTGGACGCTGGCGGGCACGATGGGGGTCTTCATGGCCCTCGATCTGTTCCTGTTCTACTTCTTCTGGGAACTGATGCTGGTGCCGATGTATTTTCTCATCGGCATCTGGGGCCACGAGGGCCGCGTGCGGGCGGCCTACAAATTCTTTCTGTTCACGCAGGGCGGCGGCCTGTTGCTGTTTGCGGCCATCCTGGGCCTGTACTTCCTGCACGGTCGAAGCACCGGGGTCTACAGCTTCGAGTACCGCGACCTGCTGCAAGGCGTAGCGCCGTCGTCCCTCACCTTTTGGCTCATGCTGGGCTTCTTCCTCGGATTTGCGGTCAAACTCCCGGTGGTCGGTTTGCATACGTGGCTGCCGGACGCCCATACCGAAGCGCCGACGGCCGGAAGCGTGGTACTGGCGGGCTTGATGCTCAAGACCGGGGCCTACGGTTTTCTGCGATTTGCCCTGCCGCTGTTCCCAAGCCAGAGCGCGGAACTGGCGAAGGCGGCGATGATCCTGGGGACGATCGGAATCCTGTATGGGGCTTTCCTGGCATTCGCGCAGGTGGACGCGAAGCGGCTCGTGGCCTACACCAGCGTCAGCCATTTGGGGTTTGCCCTCCTGGGCATCTACGCGGGCAACCGTCTGGCCTTGCAGGGGGCGATCGTGGTCCTGCTGGCGCACGGGTTGAGCACGGGCGGCCTCTTCATTGTCGTCGGCGCCTTGCAGGAGCGTTTTCACACGCGTCGAATGGGCGAGCTCAGCGGGCTCTGGGCCTCCATGCCTCGCCTGGGCAGTGTCGCCATGTTTCTTGCCGTGGCTTCGCTGGGCCTGCCCGGGCTGGCCAATTTCGTCGGCGAATTCCTCGTGCTGACGGGCGCGTTCGCGGTGAGCCCTGTCCTGGCATCGATTGCCGCACTCGGTTTCGTTCTGTCCTCCATCTATTCGCTCTGGTTGATTTATCGTTTGTTTCAGGGCCCTGAGCGACGGCCAGAGGAGGCGACGGACTTGGGCGGACGGGAAATGGCGATCTTTGGCGTCATCATTGCCGTCATCTGCTGGCTGGGGCTGTATCCGCAGCCGGTGCTGAACACGTCCAAACCCACCGTGGACTCTCTGGTGAGCTCGGCTGCGGATGTGAAGCGTGGCGAGGGCGTCCCGCCCTTGCGTCCCGCCGGCATCCTGCCGGCGATAGGAAGACAAGGGCAAGATGCCCTCGCCACGGAAGACAGGACGCTGGAGGGGAAGTATGACGGGCGCTGATGTGCTTCATCTTCTGCCTCTGATCATCCTGGCCGGCGGGACTATCGTTGGGATGCTCGGTATCGCCGTCTACCGCAGTCATGTCCTGACCCTCGTCATCACGCTCGCTACACTGATCGGTTCGTTTGTCACGCTGCGGTTCCCGCTGCATGCGCCGGATGAGTACATCACGCCGCTGATCCGATTTGATGGCTACGCCCTCTTCTTCCTGGGGCTGCTCTTTCTGACGGCCATGGCCGTCGCGGTGATGTCGTACGGCTACATGCGGGGGCGGGCGGTCGTTCGCGAGGAGCTTTATGTCCTGCTGCTGATCGCCATGCTGGGCTGTTCGGTTCTCGTCTCGAGCACGCATTTCGCGTCCTTCTTCCTGGGGCTGGAAGTGCTGAGCGTCTCGCTGTACGCCCTGACGGCTTATCTTCGCTCCCAGCCGACCGATATCGAAGCAGGTCTTAAGTACCTCATTCCGGCGGCCACATCGAGCAGCTTTCTGCTGTTTGGTATGGCCATGGTCTACACGCATACGGGGACAATGGAGCTATCTGAACTCTCGCAGCTTGCCATCGGGATGAGGCCAAGCAGCGGTCTGATTGCCCTGGTCGGCCTGGGAATGATTCTGATCGGCATCGGATTCAAGTTGGCCCTGGTGCCGTTTCATTTCTGGGCAGCGGATGTCTACGAAGGAGCACCCGCGCCGGTGACGGCCCTGATCGCCACGGCGTCCAAGGGCGCGGTCTTTGCCTTGTTGCTGCGCTACTTCAGTGGGATGAGCATCCAGGTGCGCGAGCCGTTCTTTGTCATTTTCACAGTGGTCGCGATCGCCTCGATGTTCCTGGGGAACTACTTGGCCCTGTTCCAAAGCAACCTCAAGCGTCTGCTCGCCTATTCCTCGATTGCCCACATGGGGTATCTGCTGGTGGCCTTCCTGGCGGGTGGTCCGCTGGCTGTCACGGCGGTGACGTTCTACCTCCTCGCCTATTTCATCACGACGCTGGGTGCTTTCGGCGTCCTCACGGCCCTATCGAATAAAGACACCGACTTGGGCCACCTGGCCGGCTATCGCGGGCTGATCTTTCGCCATCCGCTGCTCGGCACGGTACTGGCGATGATGATGTTCTCTCTGGCCGGGATTCCCCTGACGGCGGGCTTCCTCGCCAAATTCTACGTGCTGTTTGCGGGCGTGCGGTCGGCCTTGTGGCTGCTCGTTCTCGTGCTCATCGCCAACAGTGTGGTCGGCCTATTCTACTATCTGCGCGTCATTATCACGATCTATCAGCCGATTCCATCGACTCCGGAGGAGTCCCAGGCCCCTTACCGATATCTACCTGCGCCCTCCGCGTCCGTTATTGGTGGGGTACTTCTGGTCGTGCTTACCGTCTGTCTGATTTGGCTCGGTGTCTATCCGGGTCCAGTGATCCACTGGATCGACACCCTTCTCAGCTTGTAGCCGTGGTTTATACAAGGATGATCCCATGGAAACGAATACAGCGCTTGAACCGAAGACGAAAAGGAGCAAGAAGGCTCAGGACTATCTGGACACTTTGTGCATCAATACGATCCGCACCCTCGCGATGGATGCGGTTCAGAAGGCCGACTCGGGGCATCCCGGTACGCCCATGGCCCTGGCTCCCGTGGCTTACGTGCTCTGGACGAAATTCCTGCGGTACAATCCCGAGAACCCGCCGTGGTTCAATCGAGACCGCTTCATCCTTTCCGCCGGCCATGCCTCCATGCTGCAATATGCCATGCTCTTTCTGACGGGCTACGATCTCTCTCTCGACGATCTCAAGAACTTTCGGCAGTGGGGCAGCAAGACGCCGGGACATCCGGAATACGCGCGTACGCCGGGCGTCGATACGACCACTGGGCCCCTCGGCCAAGGGTTCATGAACGCGGTCGGCATGGCGATGGCGGAGGCGCACCTGGCCGCGGTGTTCAATCGGCCGGGACACGATATCGTGGACCATTACACCTACGCGATCTGCAGCGACGGCGACTTGATGGAAGGTGCCTCGCACGAGGCCGCCTCCATCGCGGGACATCTGAAACTGGGCAAGATCATCTTCATCTATGATGACAACCACATCAGCATCGAAGGCAAAACCGAAATCGCCTTCTCGGATGATGTGGCCCGGCGGTTCGAAAGCTACCATTGGCACGTGCAGAACCTGGGCGAAAAGGCCAACGACCTCGGCGCCATCACGAGGGCCCTGCATAGAGCACAGCAGGAAAAAGACCGGCCCTCCCTGATCATCATTCGCACCCACATTGGCTACGGGGCTCCTCACATGCAGGACACCAAAGAGGCGCACGGGCAGGCCCTGGGCGAGGACGAAGTCAAGTTGACCAAGAGAGCCTACGACTGGCCCGAGGATGAGCACTTCTATGTCCCGCAGGAAGTGCTGGACCACATGCGCCGATCCGTAGACCGCGGCCGGGAGCTTGAGGCGGCGTGGAACCAGATGTTTGCCGACTACAAGCAACAGAACGAAGACCTGGCCCGGCTGTTTGAAGCATCCTTCCACGGGGACCTGCCCGACGACTGGGCCGCCGATATTCCCGAATTCAAGGTGGACAAGAGCCCCATGGCCACGCGTGATGCCGGCAGCAAGGTGCTCAATGCCATTGCCCGCAAGGTGCCTTGGCTGATGGGCGGCAGCGGGGACCTGGCTCCCTCCACCAAAACCCTGATTGAGGATTCGGATTACCTGGAGGCGGGACAGTACCAGAACCGCAACATTGCCTGGGGCGTGCGCGAGCACGCGATGTGCGGATGCTCTTCTGGCCTGGCCCTGCATGGTGGAATCCGCCCGTATGCCGCGACCTTCTTCATCTTCACCGATTATGCCCGGCCCTCGATTCGCTTGGCGGCGATGATGGAGCTGCCGGTGATCTACATCATGACACACGACTCCATCGGCTTGGGCGAGGATGGTCCCACGCACCAGCCCGTCGAGCACCTGGCTTCGTTTCGGGCCATGCCCCACATGTGTGTGATTCGGCCGGCAGACGCCAATGAGACCGCCTGGGCCTGGCGGGTCGCCATGATGCGCGACAAAGGGCCGACGATGCTCCTTCTGACGCGCCAGAAAGTGCCGATCTTCGACCGCACGAACCTCGGTTCCGCCGAGGGCTTGCTCCAGGGCGCGTATATCCTTTCTCGCGAGCAGGCCGAGAAACCCGATGTGATCCTCATCGCCAGCGGCTCCGAGGTCCAACTCATCCTCCAGGCCCAGCCGGAGCTGAAGAAGCAGGGCATTCACGCTCGTGTGGTCAGTATGCCTTCGTGGGAGCTGTTCGACCAGCAGGACCGGAGCTACCGCGATGAAGTCCTGCCTCCCGAGGTGACGGCACGCCTGGCGGTCGAGGCGGGAGCGGCGCTGGGCTGGTGCAAATACATCACCGATCATGGCGGCACGATCACGATCAATGAATTCGGCGCCAGCGCCCCGGCCAAGGAGCTCTTCAAGCACTACGGCTTCACGGTAGAGAACATCGTCGACCACGCCAAGAGCGCTGGTGCAGAGGTAGACGGCTGGGTGGCACGCCCAAGCGCAGCTTGAGCGTGTCTCCGCACGCGCGGAAAACCACGGTCAAACACGTTTGGCCGTGCCACCCAAAGCCTGGCCTGTGCGGAGGTAAAACACATGGAGAGTCCTTTGGACATCTCGGTGCTGTTTCTCGACATTGGCGGCCTGATTCTGACGAACGGCTGGGATCGCGCCATGCGGCGGCGGGCCACAGAGATCTTCGGGCTGGACTTCGACGAGATGAACGAGCGGCATAATCTCACGTTCGACACCTACGAGCGAGGATTGCTCAGCCTGGATCAGTACCTTCAGCGGGTTGTTTTTCACCAGGAGAGGTCCTTCACGCCGGAGCAGTTCAAGTCTTTCATGTTCGAGCAATCGCAGCCTCTGGGTGACAACCTGAGACTGTTTCGAGAGATCGCCGACACGGATGGTCTCCGGGTCGCGGCGGTCAGCAACGAAGGCCGTGAGCTGGCCATGCACCGCATCCGCAAATTCCACCTTGCGGATTTCATGGATTTCTTTATCATCTCTTCGTTTGTCCGCTTCCGGAAACCGGATGAGGACATCTTCCGGCTGGCCTTGGACATCGCCCAAGTTCGGCCGGAGCAGGCGATCTACATTGACGACAGGCTATTGTTCGTGGAAGTGGCCCAAGGGATGGGGATTCACAGCATTCATCACGAGGACCTTGAGAAGACCTGCCGGTCGCTGGAGGACCTGGGCCTGACTCTGCCCGAATCGTGCGTGCTGCGATGACCCCTGCCCTGACCGTTGACCGGCTCCAGTTCGCCACCACCATCACCTTCCACTACCTGTTCGCGCAGTTGACGATGGGACTGGCCTTCCTGATCGTCCTGTTCGGCATTCTCGGCTCCCGGCGTCGCGATGAGAACTACACGCGGGCGGCGCACTTCTGGACGGCGATCTTCGCCATCACCTTCGCCTTCGGTGTTGCTACCGGTGTGCCGATGGAGTTCCAGTTCGGCACGAACTGGGCGAACTTCTCCCAGTTCGCCGGCGGCGTGATTGGGCAGACGCTGGCACTGGAAGGGGTCTTTGCGTTCTTCCTGGAATCGTCCTTCCTGGGCGTCATGCTGGCGGGACAAAAACGCGTCGGCCCGCGGCTTTTCTGGGCGTCTTCGCTGATCGTCTTTTTCGCGGCGTGGCTCTCGGCGTATTTCATCCTGGCGACCAATGCCTGGATGCAATACCCGGTCGGCTACCGCATCGCGGCAGATGGCACCGTCCAGCTCGACAGCTTCTTTCGCCTACTGACCAATCCCTGGCTGCTCTGGCAGTACACGCACAACCAGTGCGCCGCAGTCGTCACCGGCTCCTTCGTGGTCGCGGGGACCGGTGCCTACTATGTGCTGGCGCGCAGGCATCTGGAACAGGGCAAGCTCTTTCTGCGCGTGGGGCTGATCGTTGCAGCGGTGGCCAGTTTCCTGTTGCTGTTCCCCACGGGGGATCGTGAATCTCTCCAGGTATGGCGGCACCAGCCAGTCAAAGGCGCTGCCATGGAAGGCTTGTTTCACACGGAGCAGCCGGCGGCCATCACGATTGTCGGGCAGCCGAATATGGAGACACTGACCATCGACAATCCAATTAAGTTCCCCGGCCTGCTGAGCTTCCTCACGTATCGTCGTTTCGACGCCGAGGTGCGGGGCCTGACGTCGTTTCCGCGGGACGAATGGCCGGACCTGGTCCCCCTGATTTACTATGCGTACCATATCATGATCACGCTGGGATCGATCTTCATCGCCATTACCTTCGTGGCGGTCTTCCTGCTGTGGCGGAGACGGCTCTTCGAAAGCCGTTGGATGCTGTGGATCGTAATGCTCGCGACGCCGTTTCCTTACATCGCTACTACGGCCGGATGGGTCACGGCGGAAGTCGGCCGCCAGCCCTGGTTGGTCTACGGACTCTTTCGCACCGCCGACGGACCCTCGCCTATGGTCGCCTCCGGCAACGGCTGGTTCACGTACCTCGGTTTCCTGGGCCTCTATCTGCTGCTGGGGCTCGCCTATATCGTCCTCATGCTTGGCCTCCTGGGCCGTGGGCCGAAGCTTGGTGTGGAAGTCCCGGAGTATTCGCAAGCACCACCCAGCCCGGCTGGCGAAGAGTTGTAAATCATGAATTCTAAATCGTAAATCAAAGATGGAAACAGTCTGGTTTGTCATCGTTGCTCTGGCCACCGCCGCGTATGCGGCCACGGATGGTTTCGACCTGGGGATCGGTATCCTGTTTCCGCTGCTTGGGCGAAATGACGTGGAACGAGGCACGGTGCGGGCGACGATCAGCCATCTCTGGCGGGCCTATGAGGTTTGGCTGATCGTGCTGGGCGCGCTGCTTTTCATGGCGTTTCCCAGGCTTTACGCGGTCAGCTTCAGCGGCTTCTATCTGGCGTTCATGATCCTGTTGTGGTGCCTGATCGGACGCGGCCTGGCGCTGGAGGTCCGTTCGCATCTCGGCTCACCCGTCTGGCGGGCCGCCTGCGACATGCTGTTTCCCATCGCCAGTTTCCTGATTGCCTTCGCGCTCGGTACGGCCGCCGGCAACGTGGTCCGGGGCGTTCCGCTCCTCGAGGAACGCGGGCAACTGTTTCTGCCCCTCTGGACGAATCTGTCGCTCCAGGCCGGACCGGCGATCTTCGACTGGTATACGTTGCTCACCGGCGCTCTCGCGGTGGCCGCTTTTGCCCTGCACGGAGCGAATTATGTCGCCCTGAAAACCACGCACGAACTGCGTCAACGGGCGCGGCGAATGGCACGGTATGCGGCGCTACCCGACCGGCGCATTGGGCGTGGCAAGCTTCCTCCTGGCTCCCCGGATCAATCCTGTGCTCCTGACGAACTACGCGGCGCACCCCGGCCTGTATCTGGTTGCCGCTTTGACTGCCGGCGCCTTCGTTGCCACAGTCCTTCTGGCGGTGCTCGGGCGCGACCTCGCCGCGTTTGGGGCCTCCGGCTTGCTGATTGTCGGAGCCGTGGCCTCGATTGCTGTGGCTCTGTACCCGAACCTGTTGCCGGCCACGCCCGACCCGCGTTACAGTCTGACGATCCATAACGCCTCGGCCTCCACCTACGGTCTGAAAGTGGCCCTGATCTGGTTCGTGATCGGACTGGCGACTGATCGGCATCTACACGCTCGTCACGCATCGTCCTTTTGTCGGACGAGTCCAACCGGGAAGCGAGGAATACTAATCCATTGCACTTCTTGACAAGCACTACCCGTGCTTGTACCCTCCGGCCTCTAATATGCCTGTGCCGTCTCAAACGGAATCCTCAGACCGCCATGACGCCAGCGAGTCTCCACCGCCGAGCCCCGCGCTGGGGGGACCCAGGCACACGCCGGTGCGTTGCGGACCATTTACAACGCGCTCCTGAGCCAGGCCGCCATCCAGGCCTACACCGATGTCTTTCGTCTGCTGGGCATCACCTGCCTCGCGCCCATCCCCGCCATGTTTCTGCTCAAGAAGATCAGGCAGGGACCCGCTCGTCTGGCGGCCATACATTGAGAGATACCGGCCCGGCCCACGTCTTGCGGTGCGCCTTGGTTCCGCGTAAAGGGTCTGACATTCCTTGCTTCATCTATTGTAAGATGGGCAAAACCTTATGATGCAAGAGCACGATCTCGTGATCCAGGATGATGTCGCCGAGGCTCCGTGTGCACCCTCCCGGAAGGCGATTGCCCTGGAGGTCTGTGTCTTTTTATTCCTCATCGTGCCGTCGATGGTGCTTTCGTTCTTCGTGGGGGGCGAGGACAAAACCGGCTTCGTTCTTCTGGCGCTCTCCGCGATCTCCAGAGACCTGGCGCTGCTCAGCCTGGTCCTCTTCTTCGCCTGGCGCAACCATGAGCCGGTGAGCCGCTTGGGGTTGACCTCGAAGGACCTCGATCGCAACATCCTCCTCGGCTTCGCGCTGTATATTCCATTTCTGTTTGTGATCGGCCTGATAACGCGACTGCTGACGGCCCTCGGATTGTCCCAATCCTCGGAGCCCGGCCCCTCCTATTTTCGTGTGGGCGGCCACGGGGAGCTGGTTCTGGCGGTGGTTCTGGTGATCGTCGTGGCCGTCTCGGAAGAGACGATCTTTCGCGGGTACCTCATTCGTCGCCTGCAGACGGCCACGGGCAACACCGCGGCCGCCGTATTGCTCGCGGCGGTCGTCTTCGCCTTGGGGCACGGCTACGAAGGCCCCCTGGGCGTCGTTGCCGTTGGCGTCATGGGACTGATCTTCAGTCTGGTCTACCTGTGGAGCCGAAGCCTTGTCGCTCCCATCGTCCTGCATTTCCTTCAGGATTTCCTGGCGATTGTCGTGGCGCCATATCTGACGTAGGCGCTGTGGAGGCATGGGACGATGGAATACCGGGGCCGTGGCAGCCTTGTCCCTGACATTCCAGTATTCCACCCTTCTACCGGGGGAGCCCCTGCCATGAAGTATGGTGCACTCGTCCTGCTGTTGGCGCTTATCCCGCCGGCTTCGGCTGCCGCAACGGCGGCCGGGCCGCTCCGCGTCGAACGCCGCCCCCGCGTCGAGGGTGTCCCGCCCTCGGATCGCGGGCAGGATGTCCGCGACGCCATAGCTGTGCCACGCCGGAGCGCGGCCGCGCCGGAATGTTCCGTGACCGAGCACACCTGGCTGGAGTTCACCGATCTGGTCTTTGTGGACCCTGTTGGTACCGGTTTCAGCCGGGCGGCGGCTGGGGTCGATGTCGATCAGTTCTACGAGGTCCGGAAAGACATCGAGATGGCGGCGGATTTCGTTCGCCTGTTCGTGACGCAACACGAGCGCTGGCTGTCGCCGCAGTTTCTCGTGGGGGAGAGCTACGGGACCGCCCGCGCTGTGGGCATGGCCAGACGCTTGCAGGATCGGTACGGTCTCTATGTCAGCGGCCTCATTCTTCTTTCCTCGGCCCTGAATTTGGGCGTGATCTCTTTCGATCCCGGCAACGATCTGCCTTATGCCTTGAGCCTGCCTTCGTACACGGCGGTGGCACAGTACCACGGCCAGTTGCGGGAACGGTTCCCCTCCGATCTGGAACGGTCGCTGCAAAGAGTGCAGGCGTGGGCATTGGGAGACTACCTCGCCGCCCTGGCCCAGGGCCGACTGCTCTCCCCGGCCGACTCTCGCGAGATAGCCAGGAGACTCGCCGAATACACTGGACTGCGGGAGGACGAGATTATCCAGAATCGTCTGCGGATCAGCTCTGCCGACTTTGCCCAGGGGTTGCTCGGGCGCGAAAACCGGGTGCTCGGCCTGCTGGACGGCCGGGTGACGGGCTCCAGTGTCAAACTCCCGCGCCGGCCTTGGATCGACCCGTCGCTCTTTATCGTCGAAGGGCCGTTTGCCGCCACGTTCAACAGCTATGTCAGAACCCAACTCGGCTTCAAGACTGATCGGCCCTACATCTTCCTATCGGACAAAGCGAACGAATCCTGGAATTGGGGGCCCGGCCGGCAAGGCTATTTCAATATCGCCCCGGTCCTGGCGGAGGTTATCGGACTGGACAACCGGCTGCGGGTCTTTGCCGCCGCCGGATACTACGATCTCACCACGCCCTACTTGAGCCAGGAGTACGTCTTCAACCATCTTGATTTGCCTCCCGGCCTGGAGCAGAACATCACCTTCCGACGCTATCACGCGGGTCACCAGATCTACACATCCCAGGATGCACTGCGGCAGTTGACGGACGATGTGCGGACCTTCGTGACCGAGACCCCATAGCACCCATCCCGAGCCGATGGAGTGGCGGAATACGGGAGCCCTGGAATACTGGAATTGTGGAACGATGGAATATTCGTGGCTTGGGGCGACCCTGACCCCCATCATTCCATTCTTCCACTATTCCATCATTCCATTCTCCCCGTTCATCATTCCAGCCTTCCATTCCTCTTGCGGGAGTCCCCGCAAATGGGTATAATAACACCCTCGTTGTTCAAGGACGCCGGAGGTGAGCAGTTTGTCCGTAATGAGGTGACGACGTGGAGTCTCAGCAGAATCCGAGTCCGATTCCGTCCACCGGTGAGCCGGTGCCAGGCAAGGCTGTGCCGGGGCGCGGCCGGCGCGACGGCTCGCTCGCGGAGTTTCTGTCGGGCTTGCTTGTGGCGACGTGCCGGTTGGGTCCGGCCCAGGCCGGTGTGGTCCTGCGGCACCAGGAGGGCAATCGGGTCGACGTGCTGGCCGTGCATCCGCAAATGGCGGATTCTGAGGAGCCGCCGGCTTGGTTGAGAACGGCGGCCCAGGTTGCCCATGACAGCATTCAGGCGAACCGGTCGGCGACGGCCCCGTGGTCCCAGGGCGACGGCCACCGGCCACCCGGCGAGCAGCAGATCCTTGCGATCCCGATGAAGCTGGCGGATCTGCCCTCGGCGGCGACGGCATTCCTGGTCCAGGCGCGGGATGAGGCTGCCCTGCGGGCGGTCCGGGAGCGGCTGGAGGCGGGTCTTTGGCTGCTGACTCTTTCCGAGTCGCGGCAAGCTTTGCAGAAGAAGGAGTTGGACCTGCGGCGGTTGCACAAGGCCATGGAGACGCTCTCGGCGGTCAACAGCCACCGGCGTTTCGGCAGCACGGCGATGGCCCTGTGCAACGAGGTGGCCGCCCAGTGGCAATGCGATCGTGTCAGTCTCGGTGTCCTCAAGGGCCGCTACGTTCTGGTCAAGGCGCTGAGCCATACCGAGCGCTTCAGCCGCAAGATGCAGGTGGTGCAGGACCTCGAATCCGCGATGGAGGAGTGTCTGGACCAGGATTGCGAGGTGATTCATCCGGCCGCGCCGGACTCCACGTACATCAGCCGCCAGACGGCGGAGATGTCCAAGCGGCAGGGTCCGCTGGCGATTGCCAGTCTGCCGATCCGGTACGCTCAGAAGGTCTGGGGAGTGCTGACCCTGGAGCGCCCGCGGATCGGCCGTTCACGGCCGATGAAGTCGAGGCGGTCCGGCTGGCCCTGGAGTTGTGCACCGCACGGCTGGCGGCCCTGCACGAGCACGACCGCTGGATCGGCGCCAAGCTCGCGGCCGGTCTGCGCGACATCCTGGCCCTGATCGTGGGACCGCGCCATACCTGGGCCAAGATCATCGCGATCCTGGTCGTCGCCGCCACGCTGTTTCTGATCTTCGCGCAGGGCAACTACCGGGCCGAGGCCTCGTTCGTGCTGGAGGGCACGCAGCGGCAGATCGTGCCCGCGCCGTTCGACGGCTATCTCAAGACGGTCAACGTGGAAGTGAGCGACGCGATCCGCGCCAGCGAGACCTCCCTGGGTGAGCTGGATACGGCGGAGCTGCGCCTGAAGCTGGCCGAGGCCAAGGCCGACCGGGCGGGCTATCTCAAGCAGATGGACGCCGCCATGCGGGACGGAGAGACGGCCCAGGCCCAGATCGCCGAAGCCAACGCCCAGAAGGCCCAGGCGCAGATCGATCTGTTCGACTACATGATCGGCCAGGCCAGGCTCCTGTCGCCCTTGAGCGGGACGGTGGTGGAGGGCGATCTCAAGCGGCAGATCGGCGCCCCGGTCAAGATGGGCGATGTCCTTTTCGAGGTCACGCCTCTGGAGTCCCTGCGGGCGGTCCTGCACGTGCGGGAAGACCAGATCACCGATGTCCAGGTGGGCCAGCAGGGCGCCTGGCGACGGCTTCGTATCCCGGCCAGCGGATTGCGTTCGAGGTCGAGCGGGTCAATCCGATCGCGGAGGTCGTCAAGCAGAAAAACGTCTTCAAGGTTCGCGTGCGGCTGCTGGAACTCTATCCCTGGATGCGGCCGGGCATGGAGGGGGTCGCCAAAATCGACCTGGCCAAACGGCCCTATGCCTGGATCTGGACGCGCAAGATCATCAACTGGGTCCGCATGAAGCTGTGGCTGTAGAGATTGATGATGTTCGATTTATGATTTGGGCTCCGTCTGGCGACGCTCCAGCATCGATTACGGCCGCGTTGTGAGGATGAGGCGCAACTCCTGAATCATGAATACAGATCTAAATCATAAATGGCTGTGGACCGACCGACATTTCATGAGGCCTGGTACCGGGTGGCCGGCTTGCGGCCCCGGCTGCTCTCGGGGGTGCGCGTGCATCGCCAGCACTTCCGGGGCCAGCCCTGGTACATCCTGGAAAACCCGGCCAACGATCAGTACTCGCGGATCAGCGAAGAGGGCTACCGGTTCATCGGCCTGCTCAACGGCCGCCGGACGGTGTCCGACGTCTGGCGGATCTGCAACGAGCAGCTTGGCGACCGCGCCCCCACCCAGGGCGAGGCCATCCAGCTTCTGGGGCAACTGCACGCCGCCAATCTGCTGTACGTCGAGTTGGCGCCGGACAGCGAGGCCCTGTTCACCCGCTACCGCAAGCGGGTCACGCGCGAGGTGCAGAACTACCTGATGAACCTGCTGTTCCTGCGGATTCCGCTGCTGGATCCGGACCGCTTCCTGGACCACTGGGTCGGGATCTTCGGCCGGTTGTTCAGTTGGGTGGGACTGGTGTTGTGGTTGGCTCTGGTCGGGACGGGGCTGTACTTCGTGATCGGCGATGCCGCGGACCTGATCAGCCAGAGCTCGGATGTGCTGGACCCGGAGAACCTCGTCTTCCTGTACCTGTGCTTCACCGTGGTCAAGATCATCCACGAGTTCAGCCATGCGTTCGCCTGCAAGCGGTTCGGCCGGCTCAACGGCAGCGGCGGCGAAGTCCACAAGATGGGCGTGATGTTCCTCGTGCTGTTCCCGCTGCCGTACGTGGATGCCTCGAGCGCGTGGGCGTTTCGCAACAAGTGGCACCGGGCCATCGTCGGCATGGCCGGCGTGATGGCGGAGCTGGCCATCGCCTCGATCGCGGCGGTGGTCTGGGCCTACACCTCCACCGGCACGCCCCACATCATCGCCTACAACGTCATCTTCGTCGCCAGTGTCTCGACGGTCCTGTTCAACGGCAACCCGCTGCTGCGGTTCGATGCCTATTACGTGCTCACCGACCTGATCGAGATCCCCAACCTGGTCCAGCGCTGCCGGCAGTACTACTCCTATCTCGGCCGACGGTACGTGTGGGGCCTCAAGAAGGTGTGGAACCCGGCGTACACGGTGGGGGAGCGTTTCTGGTTCGTCGGCTACGGCGCCACCTCGGCCGTCTATCGGCTCTACATCTCGATCCGGATCCTTCTGTTCCTCAACAGCCGGCTGCCGGAGGCGCTGTTCATCATCGTGCCGATCCTGGCGCTGTCGGGGATTGTCGGCTGGCTGCTCGTCCCGGTCGGCCGATTCCTCTACTACCTCGCGACCAGCGAGGAGTTGGTTCGCAACCGGCCGCGGGCGGTCGGCACGACGGCGGCGGTCGCTCTGATCCTGATTGTGGCGTTGGGGGTGCTGCGGTTGCCGGATCACCGCCGAGTCGAGGGGATAGTGGAGCCCGAGGGACTGGCCCTGATCCACGCGGGAACCGATGGTTTCGTCACGGATTATCTGCCCTCGCAGACCAAGGTTGTATCGCCGGCTTCTTCTTCGCAACCCGAGGGCGGGACGCCTTCGACACAGCCTGCCTTGGTCCAGGCAATGAATCCGGCGCTGGAGGCCGAACGGCGCAGCCTGGCAGCCGAACGGCGCGTCCTGGAGGTCCGACGGCAACAGGCGGTGCTCAAAGAAGTGGCCGCCGCCCAGATCCTCGACGAGCAACTGGCGGCCCTGGATGAGAAGATCGCCCGCGTCCAACAGCAGCTTTCGTTCCTTCATCTGACGGCGCCTTCTTCCGGCATGTGGGTCTCGCCCGAGATCGAGTTCACCAAGGGCAAGTTCGTCCGTCGCGGCGAGAGCCTGGGCGTGGTGGCCAATCTGGATGACCTGCTGGTCCGGGCCACCGCCGGCCAGAATGTCGCGGCCCTGCTGATCGAGCAGGCGGCCACGGAGGTCGAGATTCGCGCCAATGGGCGACCCGATCCGACCGTCACGGGGACCATCGAGAGGATCTTCCCGGCGGGGCAGGAGCAATTGCCTTCGCAGGCCCTCGGCTACGCGGTGGGCGGATGGATGGCGGTGGATGTGCGCGACCCCAGCGGCACCAAGACCGCCGAGAAGTTCTTCGAGATTCGCATTCGGCCCCACCTCGAGGAGCCGGACCAATGGCGGGCCGGCCAGCGCGTGGTGGTGCGGGTCACGTTGCGGCCCAAGCCGCTGGCGGCCCAGGTGTACCATTACGGCCGGCAGCTCTTCCAGCGGAGGTTCCACATCTAAATGGCCGCCGTACCGAGCCACATCTGGCGGATGCTGGACCAGCGGGTCGCGGACAAGCCCCTGGCCCGGGGCCTGGACGCCGCGTGGGATGCGGGGGTCGGTCTGGCCAAGCGCTGCGTGCCCCGGCTGCGGAGATTCCTGGAGCGCGCCGAGGCGGTCGTGAAGTTCGAGAAGCAATTCTCCGACATGTCCAATGCCCAGCTTCGGGAGGCCATCGAGCCGCTGCGCGAGATCTTCCGCCGGCATCGCGACACGCCGGAGGACCTGGACCGCGCCTTTGCGCTCATTCGCGAAGTCGCCATGCGCCAGATCGGCGAACGACCCTTCCCCGTCCAGGTGGCCGGGGCCTTCGCGCTGGAGAGCGGCTGCGTGGCGGAGATGGCCACCGGCGAGGGCAAGACCCTCACCGCCACCATGCCGGCCACCGTCGCCGGCTGGCGGGGCCATGGCTGCCACATCATCACCGTCAACGACTACCTGGCCAAGCGCGACGCCGAGTGGATGGGGCGGATCTATCACTTCTGCGGCCTGAAGGTTGCCCACGTCGAGCAGGGCATGCTCGATCGGACCGGCGCGCCGCCTACGCGGCCGACATCACCTACTGCACGAACAAGGAGGTCACGGCCGATTTCCTGCGCGACCGGCTCGTGCTGGGCCGTTGCGGCGGCCTGTCGGCGGCGCTGCTCGACCGCGTGGCCGGGACGTCCCGGCCGGTGATGGACAGCCTCGTGCAGCGCGGTCTGCCGTACGCCATCGTCGACGAGGCCGACTCCATCCTGATCGACGAGGCGGTGACGCCGCTGATCATCTCCGGGCCGGGCCCCAACCCCGAGCAGACGGAGGCCTTTCGCCAGGCCGCGGGCCTGGCCGCCGAGTTGCAGGCGACCGACGACTACCGGGTGGACCTGCGCTACCGCGAGGTCGACCTGACGGACGAGGGCAAGCAGCGGCTCGCGGAACTGGCGGCCGGCCTCGGCGGCCTGTGGCGCGGCGCCCGGCGCCGCGAGGAGCTCGCGGTCAAGGCCCTGACCGCCCAGGAGCTCTATCGCCGGGACCAGCAGTACGTGGTCGAGGACGGCAAGGTCGTCATCGTCGACGAGTTCACCGGCCGCCTGATGCCCGACCGCGAGTGGCGCGACGGCCTGCACCAGGCCGTCGAGGCCAAGGAGCGGATCGAGGTCAAGCCGCCCAAGGAGACCTACGCCCGCATCAGCTTCCAGCGGTTCTTCCGGCTGTACGGCACGACTGGCCGGCATGACCGGCACCGCCCAGGAGGCGACGGCCGAGTTCTGGCAGATCTACCATCTGCCCGTGGTCGTGATCCCGACCAACCGCCCCTGCATCCGGCAGCACCTGCCCGACCGGGTGTTCGCGAGCGAGGCCGCCAAGTGGCAGCGGATCGTCGCGGAGATCGTCCGCGTGCACGCGACGGGCCGGCCCATCCTGGTCGGCACCCGCAGCGTGCGGGCCAGCGAGCACCTCAGCCGCCTGCTCACGGAGCAGGGCCTGGAGCACCAGGTGCTCAACGCCGTCCACCACGCGAGGAGGCCCAGATCGTCGCCCAGGCCGGCCAGCGCGGCCGGATCACCGTGGCGACGAACATGGCCGGCCGCGGCACGGACATCAAGCTGGGCCCGGGGATCGCCCCGATGGGCGGCCTGCACGTGATCGCCACCGAGCGGCACGAGTCCGGCCGCATCGACCGGCAGCTCTTCGGCCGCTGTGCCCGCCAGGGCGACCCCGGCAGCGCCCAGGCCATCGTGTCCCTGGACGACGAGTTTGTCTCCCGCTACGCCCGGAGCCTGGTCGGCTCCCTGAAGCGACGGCACGGAAAAGACGAACACGATATTTCCTCTCCATTAACTCGCAGTGCCTTCCGCTACGTGCAGTGGCGGGCCGACCGCCTCGCCCTGCGGCGCCGCAAGTCGGTGATCAAGTCGGACCACTGGCTCGACGATCACTTGTCCTTTGCGGGGAAGGAGTAGAGGAATCCCGCCGGCGTCAGGCCCGGCAGTCCTCGTTCGATCTGGGGCTCACCCTCTTTCTTCTCGATTTCACTCCCCTCGGACTTGTCGTCGGTGACCGTCGTCAGGGCGTTCTCGACGCGATGCATCCGCAGCACGGTCCCGGTGACCCGCGCCAGCTCGGCCTGCGAGATGCCGAATTCGGCCAGGGCGTTGGCCTCCGCGCGCCGCGTCTGGGCATAGGTGTCCTGGGCCTGCAGCTTGACCAGGAGAAATTCCGGCGTCAGCTTCTCGCGGATCGGCTCGGACTCCTCCAGGGCCTTCAGTTGGGCCTGGGCCGCCTGCGCGGCTTCCCTCTGGAGGATCGTCTCCTCCATCGTGGTTTTCACCTTGCGGGCCTTCTCTTTCACCTGGGCGGCGATCTGATCGGCCGCATTGTGCAGGAACGAGACCGCCTTGCGCCGCTCCAACTGCCGGCGCAGGAACTCGGCGTCCCGCTGGCGGTTGCCCAGCGGATACTCGAATGTCAGGCCCACGCCGTAGGTCATGTACTGGCCTTCCTGCCACTGCTCCTGCGCTTCACTGAGGCCCTTCGCCAGACCCTGGCTCCGGACCGAGCCGACCAGATCCAGCCGGGGCATCTTCTGATTCTCCGCTACCCGCACGTTGATCTCGGCGATCTGGACCCGGACCTTCGCCTCCTGCACCGCGGGATTGCAGAGCATGGCCGTCGTCAGGGCCGTGTCCAGCACCTTCGTCAGCGCGGGCGGCTCCCGCGGCACTTCGGGCAGGGTGGCCGGCACGAGGGTCAATTCGGTCGTCGTGTTGATCTGCGGATCGGCCAGCAAACGGGCCAGGGCGTCCTGCGTATCCAGCAACTGCTTCTGCACCTCCACCAGATCGGCCTCGCGAATCCTGGCGTAGGCCCGGGCCTGCATCAGTTGGACATCCGTGGCGTCGATCTCGCGCCGGCTGACCACCTTGTGCAGGGTCTGCCTCGTCTCGGCCACGAGGTCCTGCTGAATCTCCAGATTCCTCCGGGCCTGGACCAGCCGCCAGTACGCCGCGATCAACTCCGCGGACACGCTCTCCGCCTTATCGTGAAAGCCGATCAGGGCCACCTGGTGCTCGAGCTTGGCGATATTCACTCCCGCCAGGTTGAGCTCCGGGTCGGCGTCCCGAAACAGCGGCTGCTTGAGCTGGAAGATCAGCATCGGCTCATACCGCGTCGGGATGGCCCGTCCGACAAGATCGTCCCAGTTGCGGCTCAGCGCGTAGCTGGCCGACCATTCGGTGCCCTGCACCAGCTTCTGGCGCAGGCCCGACTCGAACAGGCGGTTGGTGGCCTGGCCCGCCTCGAAGATGCTGTTCTGCGGCGCATTCTGGTCTTCATAAAACACCCGGCCGAACGCGGTCGGATCGAACTCGCCGGCGGCCTTGCGGATCGTCCTGGCGGGCGATCTCGGGATCGAAACTGAGGACGCGAATCTCGGGACTGTTGGCCAAAGCCCGCAGGATCGCCTGGTCGAGGGTCAGCGCGACTTTCTTTTGGCCGGTATTGGGATCGACCGCGATCTCAAGGTCGGGGGTCAGTTTTTCCTCGGGTGCGATGGGCTTGAGCAATCCGAGGGCCTCCGACGGCTCCTCGCCCTCCATGGACTGGCGCTGCTGCGGCCCTTCCCGCGCCAGCTTCTCCTGGTAGGCGCTCAGAGTCGTGCCATCGCCGACTTCATCGGACACGCAGCCGCCCACACCGCCAAGCCCCAGGACGGAGGCCAGCAGACAGAGGGCGGACAGCACAGAACCGCGCTGTGCATCGAGGAGGGGGAGAGTCTTTCGCATCATGGCTGCCCTGCTAAAGGGGACCCCAAACGCGAAAGATCGCGTTTGGGAACCCAACCCAACTTCAGAAACTGACCAGCACGTGCTCCCCGGCCGGTCTCCGGGCTTTATTCGGCACTTCGATGCGGACCCTTAATGTGCCGCTGGCGGCATCCGCGACCGCGCCGACGAAACTGATCCGCCCCTCCCCGATCAGGCCCTTTTTACCGGACTCGGCCAGCTCCACCCGCGCGGTCATGCCCGCCTTCAGGCCGACGGCCTGCGCCAGCGGGACCGGGGCATCGATCCACAGAGGATCGACCTGCACCACGCGAATGACCTCGATGGTCGTGTTGACCGACTCGCCGACCTCCACCTCGATCTTCTCGATGTAACCGTCGATGGGACTCTTGAGCAGCATGTTCTCGACGCGGACCTTCTGCTCCTGGTACTTGCGGCCTGCCTGCTCATGCTCGAACCGGGCCAGCTCCAGCGAGAGCTGCGCGATTGTCACATCCAGCTTCGCGTGCTCGACCTCCAGGGCCGTCGCGGCATTGCTGGCCGCCGCCTTCTCCAGCTTTTGCAGGTCCACCTTCTTCTGCGCCAGGGAGGCTTCGCTCGCGCGGATCTGCGTGATGTCCTCGCTTTGGGCCTTGAGTTGGGCCAGCAGGACCTGCTCGGCGGCATCATCCTGCTGCACCAGGGCCTGGTTGGCTTTGACGGCGTCCCCCTCCTTGAAGTGCACGCCGGCGATCCGGCCCGGCTGCACGAAGGATTGCGTCACATCCGCACTGGGCTTGGTGATGGCCCGAATGCCGCCCGCCGGGGAGGGACTCGCACTCCCGCTGCCGCCGGCGGCTCCTGCTCCCTGTGCCCCGGCCCAGCCGCCGACCGCCAGACCTATAACGACAATCAGACCGAATAATCTCGTTGCGAGCATAAGCGGGTCTCCAAACCAAAGCTGTGCCACGTTACTGCCAACCACGCGAAACCGCAAGCCAATTGTCCCTGTCACCCCGCCCGCCTGTGCCCGGCGTACGATGGCGGATTCCAGATTCCCCTGATGGATGGAAATTGGCTTTGTTTTATCCGGGCCCTGGGCAGGTCGAATTCGTCATAACTCTTATTCCACACGGCACTTGCTTCTTCCAATCGCCACGGCCAAATTGGCTTTGTTTCGCACGCTCGTCTCTGTCCCTATCGGCAAATTGGCTTTGTTTGCACAACTGTTCCCGCCGGTAGCCCCCGCAACTATGCCGGCCCTCGCCAAGCTCCGTCGCCGAATTGGCTTCGTTTCGCACAGTTGCCTTGCTTTCGCACTGCTCGTCTACTGTCCCTATCGGCCAAATTGGCTTTGTTTCGCACAATCGTTCCCGCTCGGCGGCCCCGGCAACTATGCCGGCCCTCGCCAAGCTCCGTCGCCGGAATTGGCTTCGTTTCGCACAATAGGTTCGCTTTCGTCTCCTGCTACCAACATCAAACTTCACACTTCAAACTTCTCCTAAATCTATACATCTCCCCCTATTACCCGCCGTGTTGCAGGAATCTGTACAAAAAAATGGATTGCGCCGCCCCCACCAAATCGCCATAAGTCCTTGTCCTGACGGCAATAAAGAAAATCTTTGTGCCGACCTGTTTTAGGTTCTGGACTGTTGCACGAACAGGAACATCACAGGGGTTTCCAAGGGGCAGGGATTGCCACCGAACTCCGACCACATCCGCCGTTCTTCTGTTGCTTGCTGAACCCTTGTCCCGCCGGAACTAACGGAACCCGCCGGGAAAGATCGGAGGACGCAAGACACAAGGCGCAGGACAGAGTACGGCTTACCCCCGAATACTCCGGCGCCAGAGGGAGGTTTACTTGGCGCCGAGAGCCAGGCTGGCCACCTCCTTCTGGCCGGCCTTGATCAGCTTTATCAGTTCTATGCCCTTGCCCGTTCCTAATTCGCGGGAATATTGCCTATCCATCGGGTTGTTCCAGTGCTCATAAACCCCCAGACTGGCCAGACGAGTCACGTGCCCCTTGTGGTCAGGGTCATAGAACGTGCCCGAAGGCGGGTTGTCCGCCAGGGCCGCCTCGACCAGATAATCGTTGGTGCCGCTCTGGTGGGGCGCATCGTCCCACTCGGCCCACAGAAAATCGAAGCCGACCGAATCGATGGCCACCGGGTCCTGGGAGACAAACAGGCTGGAAGTCCAGTCGCCGTGGAACGGCGGACTGTTCCATTTCCGCGGCGCCGGTTCCTTCGCATGTTTGCCGGCATAAAGCCCGTCGATCATGTACAGCAGCGTCTTGCCCCCCAGTTGCTTATGTCCCATGAGGTCCACCAGGGGCCGATAATGCCCCATCCCGGGCGTGGCAAATGGAAGATCCTTGTGCAAATCGTAGTAGTCCGTTATGCGGGCGGGCTTGCGGCCCAGCGACCCATAGTGGTTCTTGGCGCAGAGCGTGACGCCGGCCATGTCGCCGTGGCTCTTGAGATTGGCCAGGTTGATCAGGTATTCGGCCTCGACATAGCACGCGGGTATATGGTCCGTGGTTGATCCCGCCGCCGCCGGCGTGCTCCAGTAGAGGGGAACCGAGGACGGCGTGGTGGCCGTTCGGCCAAACCGGCCCAGGTATTCCAGGTACTGGACCTTCGGGAACTGCTGGTGGCACAGGTCGTAGAACTCGTTGGGGAAGTAGCACAGCGTGTCGCCGACCGTGATGTCAGCCTCGTTCACGCCCGCTTTGTCCACCAACTGCCGCAGCACGGCAAGGATCATCTGCGGCGCGGTGTTCATGTAATCGGCGTTCCTCAGATTGTAGTCGGCGAGGGTGGCCGTGGCGCTGCTGTTCCAAATCCGGATGCACCCGACGAAATTCACCTTGACGACAATCTTCTCGCCTGACTTGTATCCGACGTTCCCTTTGCCGTGCTGCTCATTGAAATATCGGAACAGCGCATCCCACGCGGCCGCATCGCTGGACTCGCCGCTGAGCCCCTGGATGGCTCTGCTCATCATCGTATCGACCACTGCCTGATTGGTGTGGCTGCTTTCCCACCAGTGGCCATTTCCGGGACCGGCCCAATCCGTTGCCTGGGGGTCATGCACCCACACCACGCGCCCGGGATGAATCCCCTGGGCATTTCCTATCGGAGCATTGGCGCTGGGCTCATCGGCCAGGAGCGCTCTTCAGTCGTAATGCTCTGCGCGAACCACACCGATCCGACGCTGACGGCAACCAGCACCGCGCACAGTACGTAGCGCGATTGTGCCAGACAGTGCTGGGCGCGGCGCATGAATGCGATCGAGCCGAGCGCCCCGGCGAGCCAAATGACAAAGCCGGACGCCAGCGGAAAAGCCGCACGCTGACAGGGATACGCTGCCCGTGACGGTTTCGGGATCACCCGAAGCAGGAACCATAGCAGCGCCAGACAGTCCACCGGCCGGGAGTATCCACGTGGACCAGCGACACCCATTCTGGTTCTTGGGCAGGTTACTCTTCTGGGGGCATGTCAGCCTTGTGTATTCTCTTGCTGGCGACGACATTTCCGGACCCTCCTGAAGCTTCGGCTACCGCAAGCCGTATTTCTTACGATTCTCAGGACGACACCATATCCCGGTATTTTAGCCACGTTCCCCCATCAAATGCCAGGACAATTAACCGTGGGCTCCGTGCGCCTCGCTCCGCAGCGAGCACAGATCCTCCTGCACGATCCTATGATCGTCCGCCCGACGCTGCCAAGGCTCATGAGCCGCGCTGCGGCGCAAAAAAGAAACCCCTGGGGAGGCAGAGCGAGGTTATTCCCAAAGTCAATTCAATTGAAATGTTTGAAATACCCGCCTGTCGCACAGCCCAGGGGCGACCATTCAAATCGACGATCAATATGTCACGTTATGTCTTCTTGTCCCCTTCCCGGAAAACATCACTGCCAGTATTGACAACGCAGTTCTTATTCATACAGGAGTACCCATCGGCAGATCGCCGCACGGCACATCAGTGTTTCTCGCCCCGCCTGGCAGCGGCCAAGCCGGGGGTCTTCAAGGAGGTCGGCAGCGCTGCGACTTCGGAGTCTTCCGGCCAATCCCAGGTCGCCCCACTCGACAGCAGACCGAACTGCCGTTGCTTGCCCTGTCCCGCTTGCTTGCCCGGTTTAGCCCCCATAACTCGGTGGACATCATCTGCAGATTTTCCTCAAGAATCTGTGCGAAAGGGGGAGAATTCTCACGTTCTGCGCCTCGCGTGAGCCGCTCGCCCGCGGCCACGGCGCAACAGGGATTCTCCCTTTCGCGGGAATGACATAGAGCATATGGGTCTCTTCGGTCACGCGCGCCGAATTGAAAACCTTGGCATCCGTTGCACGAGAGTAGTATGCTGGGGCCGGATTCCCGGGAGAACCGGCTCTGGATCTTGGGCAACGATTGGGAGGTCAGGCGGATGGACGTGCGCAGAGGTATGGTCATGACGGCGCTGATCGGGATGCTGGTGTCGATGGCTGCCGGCGAGTCGGAGAGCGGCCGGCGGGTTGTCAACTTCGATGGCGACTGGCGCTTCGCCAAAGGCGCGCAATCCGGCGCGGAGAAGCCGGGCTTTGATGCTTCGGCGTGGCAAACCGTCCGTCTGCCGCACGACTGGGCCATCGCGGGTCCTTTCAATCCCAACGAGAACGGCTATGCCGGCAAGCTGCCCTGGAGAGGCGAGGGCTGGTACCGCAAGACGTTCACACTGGAGGAGGCGGGAGGCGGGAGGCCGCAGGCCCCAGGAACTGCTCCAGCCTCCGGCCTGCAGCCTACAGCCTTCGGTCAGCGGGTCTACTTCGACTTCGACGGCGTGATGGCCTTTCCCCAGGTCTACGTGAACGGGCAGTTGGCCGGCCAGTGGGACTACGGCTACATGTCCTTCCGCGTCGATGCCACGCCCTTCGTGAAATTCGGCGCAGACCAACACGATCGCGGTCCACGTGGACACCCGCAACCACGGCACGCGCTGGTACCCCGGCGCCGGGATCTACCGCAAGGTGACGATGACGATCTGCCAGCCGGTGCACGTGGCGCACTGGGGCACTGTATGTGACCACGCCCCAAGTCAGTGACGCCTCGGCCACGGTCCGGGTGCGGTCGACCGTCGAGAATCACCTTGACGCCGGGACGCAGGTCATGGTCATGACCACGCTGCTCGATCCGGACGGCAAGCCAATCGGTCGAGCCGGCAGCACCGAGGACGTACCGGCCGGGGGCTCCCGCGACGTGGAGCAGACCATCGCCGTCACCAATCCGCAGCGCTGGGACATCCACCGGCCGAAGCTCTACACGGCCCGAGTCCTCGTGCGTGCCGGCGGCAAGGTGATGGACACGGATACGACCTCGTTCGGCATCCGGACGTTCCAGTTCACGGCCAACGACGGCTTCCATCTCAACGGCCGGCGCGTACAACTCTACGGCGTGTGCCTCCACCACGACCAGGGTCCGCTCGGCGGGGCCTTCTATCCTCGCGCCATGGAGCGGCAGTTGGAGATCATGCGGGACATGGGCGTCAACGCGATCCGCACCAGCCACAACCCGCCGGCCCCGGAGTTGCTCGACCTGTGCGACCGGATGGGATTCGTCGTGTGGGACGAGGCGTTCGACAAGTGGGACGGCACGGCCGACCGCGTCAAGGGCGAGCCGCCGCTGCAGGAGTACGGCGAGAAGCAGCTTCGCAACTTCGTGATGCGGGACCGCAATCATCCCTCGATCGTCGTCTGGTCGATCGGCAATGAGATCGGGGGCGGCGGCCGGGACGGCATCACGCCGGAGCGGGTGAAGTTCATGAGCGATTTCGTTCGCAAGTACGACCCCACGCGACCGGTCGGCATGGGCTGCCACATTCCGGGATTGGCGGAGCAGCCGAACTTCGATGCCCTGGACCTGACGGGCTGGAACTACATGCGACGGTACGCGACCTACCGGCAGCGCTACCCCGACAAACCGATCGTCTACAGCGAGTCGGCCTCGGCCCTGAGCACGCGCGGGTTCTACGAGCTGCCGCTGCCCAATCGCAAGAACGAGTACTCCAAGCAGCTCCAGGTGAACTCCTACGACCTCAATGCGGCGGACTGGTCGGACATCCCCGACAGCGAGTTCAAGCTGATGAAGGACGACAGCTTCGTCGCGGGCGAGTTCGTCTGGACGGGCTTCGACTACCTGGGCGAGCCGACGCCGTTCAGCCAGGAGGCGAAGAGCTCGTACTTCGGCATCGTGGACCTGTGCGGCATTCCCAAAGACCGGTTCTATCTCTATCGCAGCTACTGGCGGCCGGACACGGCCACGGTGCACATCCTGCCGCACTGGAATTGGCCGGATCGCGTCGGCCAGAACGTGCCGGTCTTCGTCTACACCAACGGCGATTCCGCGGAACTATTCCTCAACGGCAAGTCGCTCGGCCGCCGGCAGAAGGGCGTCGTGCCCGCCAAGCCGGAGAACTTCGCCAAGGGCAAGCCCGCCACGGCCAGCTCCAACCAGCCGGAGCACGCGCCCGCTCATGCGAACGACGGCGGCATGGACTCCCGCTGGACGGCCGTCGCAAGCAGGGGCCAATCAGTGGTGGCAGGTGGACCTGGGCGAGGTTCGTCCCATCCGCTACCTGGCCATCGACTTCGAGCGGGAAGAGAAGAACTGCGGCTATCAGATCAAGGTCTCGACCGATGCCTCCACGTGGCAGACCGTCGTGACAAAGCCCACGAGCCGCAACCCCCGCTGGGGCGGCCCGACCCAGATCTTTCACGATATGGATGCGAAGGCCCGGTATGTCCGCATCGAGTTCACGGAGATGCTCAGCGGCGCCTGGGCCAGCATCAAGGAATTCGCCGTCTACCCCCAGCGCGCGGAGTCGGCGTATTACGATGTCACCTACACGTATCGGCTGCGTTGGAACGATGTCGTTTACGAGCCGGGCGAGTTGAAGGCGGTCGCCTACAAGGACGGCCGGCAGATCGGCGAAGCGACGATGCGTACGGCGGGAAGGCCCGCGTCGATTCGCCTGACCCCGGACCGCAAGGATCTCGCCGCCACCGGCGAAGACCTCTGCTACGTTCTCGTCGAGGCCTGGACGACAAGGGGACGCTCTGTCCGCTGGCGGACAATCTCGTGCGTTTCAAGGTCGAGGGTCCGGCCGAGATCGCCGCCGTCGGCAACGGCAATCCGCTCTCGCTGGAGCCCTTCCAGGCGGACTACCGCAAGCTCTTCTACGGAAAGGCGATGCTGATCCTCCGCACGAAAGAGGGCCAGGCTGGCCCAGTCCACGTGACCGCTACGAGCGACGGCCTGACGGCAGCCGAGACAGTCGTTTCCGTCTTGAATCCGTAGCCTTTGTTGCGCAGGCATTTACAGATTGGATTGAATCCCGTACAATTGAGTTATGGACTGGAAAGACTACATTGTCGCCGATCCCGCTGTTCTGGGCGGTAAGCCGACCATCAAGGGCACGAGAATCTCGGTGGAGTTCATCATCCAACGCCTTGCCCAAGGCTGGACCCAGAGTGACCTGCTCGAAAACTATCCGCGATTGACGGCCGAACACCTGCAAGCCGTGTTTGCCTACGTTCAGGAATGCCTTGAGGATGGATTGCTGATCAGTCCTTCACCGAAGACCGACCGATGATGAGATTGCTGGCAAATGAGAACTTCCCCCTGGGGAGTGCCCATGTCCTGAGAGCCGGAGGATTCGACATCAAGGTCGTGGGCGTGGAATTCGCCGGAATCACCGATCGGGAGGTCATGGAGATCGCCATCCGGGAGGAGCGGACCATTGTGACGTTCGACCGGCATTACGGGGAACTGATCTTCCGGCATGGCTACCGGCCCGCGTCCGGCGTGATCTACCTCCGGTGGAAACACTTCGGCCCGGAGGATCCGGGCAGATACCTCACCGAACTCTTAACGAGCACGGGAATCGATTTCTCTCACGCCTTGACGGTGATCGACGAGGACACGATCCGGCAGCGCAGGTACGGACTTGGTGATAGCGCCTAAGGTATGCCGGTGCACATCAATCCGGTCTATCCCTTCAGGTCTACCTCCGCGTACCCTCGCGTCCTCTGCGGTTATGTATTATCTCCTAACAAGACCTTAGTCTACCGCTTTCGAGCCTCCGGCGGGTCGGGTGTGCCAGGCACACCATCCGCTCCCTTTCGGCTCCTCTGCAGTCTACCTGCCTCCAAGTACCCGTCGAAATTGGTATGGCGTCCCCGGAATTCCGTCCATCCGCTACCTGGCCATCGACTTCGAGCGGGAGGAGAAGAACTGCGGCTATCAGATCAAGGTCTCGACCGATGCCTCCGCGTGGCAAACCGTTGTGACAAAGCCCACGAGCCGCAATCCCCGCTGGGGCGGCCCGACCCAGATCTTTCACGATATGGATGCGAAGGCCCGGTATGTCCGCATCGAGTTTACCGAGATGCTGAGCGGCACCTGGGCCAGCATCAAGGAATTCGCCGTCTATCCCCAGGCGCCGCGGAGTCGGCGTATTACGATGTCACCTACACGTATCGGCTGCGTTGGAACGATGTCGTTTACGAGCCGGGTGAGCTGAAGGCGGTCGCCTATAAGGACGGCCGGCAGATCGGCGAAGCGACGATGCGTACGGCGGGAAAGCCGGCGACGATTCGCCTGACCCCGGACCGCAAGGACCTCAACGCCACCGGCGATGACCTCTGCTACGTTCTCATCGAGGCCTGCGATGACAAGGGGACGCTCTGTCCGCTGGCGGACAACCTCGTGCGTTTCAAGGTCGAGGGCCCGGCCGAGATCGCCGCCGTCGGCAACGGCAATCCGCTCGCGCTGGAACCCTTCCAGGCGGACCACCGCAAGCTCTTCTACGGCAAGGCCATGCTGATCCTCCGCACGAAGGCCGGTGAAGGCGGCCCAATCCGCGTGACCGCCACGAGCGACGGTTTGTCTGGGGCTGAGGTCGCGGTTCAAAACCGCGCGATGTAGAGTGGGCTGTGTTTGTCATCCTGAACGGAGCGTAGCGAAGTGAAGGATCTGGCCTGCGAATAAGAGAACGCTTCCATTCCGTGGCCAGATCCTTCGGCTTCGCCTCAGGATGACAGAGCTCGCATCATGCCGGAGTTGTCCCATCGCAGGTAAGCCAATTCCTTTGAGCCATCCTCACAGAATCCCTACTGCCCTTTTGGGGACGGATTTCGAGAATAGAAACGGACGAACGGACGGTCGGCAGTCTCAAGTAATGGGGGTTTGGCGTGGTGCGGGCCATTTGGAAAGCGGTGATCCGATTCGGGCCGGTGAGTGTGCCGGCCGGATGCTGACGCAGTGGCAGCAGTACATCACCAGTTGGGCAAAAGAGATCGGCCGGCTTTCCACGCCCGAGCTGCGGGCCGGGGCGGCCGAGCGCCGCCGGACGGTTCGGCAGAACTACGAGTGCCTGCGCGACGCGGCCGGTGCGATGGAGCAGGCCTATCCGCCGTTCCTCACCCAACTGCGCAACATTCAGAAGACCTTGTTGCTTGATCTGACCCCGCCGGGTGTGCGGGTCGTGCAGCCTGCGTTCGAGGACGCTCATAAGAGTGGAGCGGCGCTCCAACAGACGAGCACCACCTTCATGGCCCAGATCGATCAGGTGATGGCGGTCTCGCCGCCCAGGAAGTGAACGCCGCAGCCACTACAGGTATGACAGCCAGTACCATAGTCAAGGTCAAGGTCTCCTTCGAGGGCGAGAAGATCAAAGGCGGCTACGCCCTGGTCCAGATGCAAAGCTCGCGCACCGACAAAACGAACTGGCTCCTGATCAAACTCAAAGACGGCTACGTCGGCTCTCTCTCTGAGGGCCTGGAGGACCAAGGCGAGTCTGTCACCACCGGCCGCACGATTCGAGACCTGCGGCGTTGACCCATGCGTGAAAACCGCTTGCACCAGCCTTGTTTTGCCTTGCTGTCTGCTTCTATTCGGGTGACAATGTCTCAGACCAAAGCGTTGTCCTATGCCTCAGTTCCAACGGCAAAATCAGGTTTCCGATACGGAGGTTGCTTATGATGACGTGGTGTCTGGCGGTGCAGATGATAACGTTGAGCTTGGCGGCGGGTCTGGGCGAAGTGGCGGGGATTGAGGATCTGCCGAGACTGGTTTCGGGGCGGACGCGGGCGGAGAATGCGCTTTGGATTGAGAATTCGCTGACGGCGCGGTTCAATTCGGCCAAGCAGGTTACGGTGGCCGAGATCAAGGGGCCGGCGGTCATTACGATGATCCACTTCGCCATGCCGCAGACGCTCAAGCTCAATCGCGATGTGCTGCTCAAGGCGTACTGGGACGGGGAGACTGTGCCGAGCATCGATTGCCCGCTGGTCGATTTCTTCTGCGATCCGGCGGGGCTGCGCGATGAGGTCAATACGAGCCTCGTCAACAAGCGGCGGGGCTTCAATGCGTACTTCCCCATGCCGTTCCGGACCTCGGCGAAAATCGAGCTGGTGTACGATGGACCGATGGCGCCGGGAGAGGAGTTGTGGAAGGCCATGCCGTGCTATAGCTATGTCATGTACCGGACGCTGAGGGAGGTTCCGCAGGACAGCGGTTACTTCCATGCCTCTTGGCGTCAGGAAGGCCTGCTCCTGGGCACGCGCGATTACGTGGCCCTGGAGGCCAAAGGCCGGGGCAAGTTCGTCGGCTGGAATGTGACAATTCGCCAGCCGGGGCGGTCGAGCTACCCGGTCGATGGGAATGAGAAGTTCTACCTCGACGGCGAACAGACGGCCTCGATTGAATTCCAGGGCCTGGAGGACTCCTTCGGCTTCAGTTGGGGCTTTCCGCCGACCGAGAGCATGTTTCCGCTGACCGGCTGGTTCCCGTTCTTGAAGGGCGCGTGCGGGTACCGGTTCTTCACCGGCGATGCGATCAGTTTCGAGAAGTCGCTGGATGTGAAGATCGGTTTCGGCGTCAACGAGGACCCGATGTTCCGGCGGGAGTTCAGCAAGCCGGGCAGCACGCTGCAACTGTCCAGCACAGTGTATTGGTATCAGACCGAGCCGCACGCACCACTGCCCATCATGCCCAAGACGGCGGATCGGGCCCCGGCGCCGGAAGTGGCGTTCTGGCCCGATAAGGAGAAGTTGCCTACGGCGGAGGATTTGAAAAGCCGGGGCGTGCAACTGTTGATGCTTTGCGGCCGGCCGGAGAAGGAAATCATCTATGCCCAGCCGGGCTTCGCCGCCCAAGCGGTATCCGGGTACGCCTGGAATGGCTGGGGCCTGCCGGTCTATCACTGCCGTGCGGATAACAAAGAACTGCGGATCGAGTTGAGTGTGCCGAAGGGGGCTAAGGGCACCGTTCGCCCGTACGTCATTGACCCGGACAATTTCGAGGGCGGCCGCCAGGAGGAAGTGATCGTGGCCGGCCAATCCCTTGGCGTAGTGGAGAAGTTTCAGGAAGGCCGCTGGCTGGAGCGGGCCATCAATTCCGATGAATCGGCGGATGGCAAGATCCTGATCCGGGCCCGCAATCTGCGCCAAGGCTCCAACGCCGTCATCTCCATCATCGAATGGATTGCCGAGAAGGGTTGACTTTGACCGGGTCGGCCGTTACGCTGCTCGCTTGGTAGTTTGAAGATCCCGATCCGACGTGGCACAGGCATCCTGCCTGTGATCTTGAATCCATGGGCAGGATGCCCATGCCACGCAAGACGCTTTGCACAACAGGGGGTTCGACATGGAAAGGCGAAAACGCACCGCTCTAATTCTTGCTTTGGTCTTTTGTTGGGGCGCCGTTGGCGGTCATCCGGTGTCAGCCGCCGGTTCCGCAACGCCGGCAACTGACAACCGGCAACTGACAACTGACTACTCGAAAGGCATTCTGGACCGCGCAGGTCATCCAGTCGGCGGCCGAGGTAACGAGCCAGGTGTATCCCAACGCCGATCTCGTGCAGGTCGATGATTTCACGGTCTGCGAGTACCGGCCGGACGGCACGGGCACCACGTGGTCCGACAATTACATGAAAGTGCTCACGGAGAAGGGCCGCCGGGATGAGCAGGGGCTATCCCTCGGCTTCATGCTGCCCTACAACACGGTGGCGGTGCAAGTGCTGGAGTTGGTCAAGTCGGATGGGTCGGTCGTGCCGGTCGATATCGCCAAGCAGAGCAAGGTGATGATCGACCGCAGCCAGATGTCCGCCAACATTTACGATCCGAACAGCAAAATCCTGCAAGTGGGCATTCCCGGCGTGGAGATCGGCGATGTGGTTCACACCGTCATGCAGCAGCAAACCCTGAGGCGCTATATGCCGGACACGTGGGACGACTACCAGGTGTTCGAGTCAACCGGATGCATCAAGCATGGGGTATACGAGGTGCGGGCGCCGAAGGACCGGCCTCTCTATCATACGATGCTGAAGGACTCTGTCGAGGGCACGGTGAAGTACGAGAAACAGCAGCGCGAGGGGCAGACCGTTCACCGGTGGGAGGTCCGCGATGTGCCGCGTTTCTACGCCGAGCCGGGCATGCCGCCGGCCTACACGGTGGTGCAGCGCCTGCTGGTCAGCACGCTGCCCGACTGGAAGGCGGTATCGAGCTGGTATTGGCAGTTGTGCCAGCCGCACCTCGAGGCGACCACGCCCGAAATGAAGGCCCAGGTGGAAAAGTTGACCGAAGGCATCACTGACCGCCAGAAAAAGATCGAGGCGATCTTCAAGTGGGCCTCGCAGCAGGTTCGCTACATGGGGATCACCACGGAAGGCACTTCCCCCGGCTGGGAGCCGCACGACGTCAAGATGACCTTTGAAAACCGCCACGGTGTCTGCCGGGACAAGGCCGCTCTGCTGGCGGCCATGCTGCGCCTGGCCGGTTTCGAGGCGTATCCTGTTCTCATCCAGGCCGGCCCCAAAAAGGACGGCGAGGTCCCCAACGTTCAGTTCAATCACGCGATCACCGCGGTTCGCAGCGGCGACGGCTCGTACCAGTTGATGGATTGCACGGACGAGAGCACGAAGGACCTGCTGCCCAGCTACCTGTGCGATTGCAGCTACCTGGTCGCGCACCCGCAGGGCGAGACCCTGCAAACCTCTCCCATCGTGCCGTGCCAGGAGAACATGGTGCTGGTCGAGACCACCGGCCGGATCGATGCTCAGGGCACCCTCACCGCCGAGAGCGAGATCAAGTTCAACGGGATCAACGACAATGCGTATCGCGGCTATTTCGTCCGAATCAAGGCGGAAGAACGCCGCCGCTATTTCGAGGGCGTTCTGAAGTCGTCCATGCCGACCGCCACGCTGACCGACTTCGAGCTGCGGCCGGCGGACATGCAGGACACGTCGGCGAATCTGTCCGTGCACATGAAGTACACGGCCAAGGACATTCTCGTCGGCCACGGCGAGACGGTGATGATGCCCGTGCCGCACATGGGGACCCGGGTGGGTCTGGTGAACTTCATCATCGGCCAGACCGGCCTCAAGAAACGGCGCTTCCCGCTCAAGACCGAGTATGCCTGCGGCGTGCAGGAGAAGCTGAGCCTGCAGCTCGACCCCGCCGTCGGCTCGTTTGTCTGCCTGCCCCAGTACACACCCATCGAGGAGAAGACGATCTCCTGGAAGCAGACCCTCGACGTGACCTCGTCTTCGTGGCGAGGGCGTCCCGCCCTTGCGTCGCGAGGCCATCTTGGCCTTGCTTCCTCGGGCCAGAATGCTCCTGTCGCACCCGAGACGCAAGGGCAAGCTCCCCCGGGCAGGGAAGAACAAGGGCAGGATGCCCTCGCCACGAAAGAACAAGGGCGAGACGCCCTCGCCACGGCTGGGGGTGCTACAGTCCAGGGGCAAAGTGAATTCCTGATCAAGGTGGTGGAATTCAGCCCACCGCAGTATCTGCAGCTCAAGGAGGCCCTCAAGCAGATCGAGTACAACGACCGCAAGATGCCCGTCCTGGCCCGCAAGGCCGGCACGGATTCTCCGGCGGATGTGACCCTGCTGGACTACCAGGTCGAGTACGATCTGACGGACGCGCACAACTGGATCGAGAGGCACCACGTCACGAAGAAGGTCCTCACGTACAAGGGCAAGAAGGACAACGCCGAGCTGAAGCTGGACTACAATCCCGTCTGGGAGGATGTGAAGCTGCTCAAGGCGACCGTCACCAACGGCGACCAGGTCAAGGCGGTCAGCAAGCAGGAGACAAATTTGATGGACGCCGGCTGGGTGGCCTCGGCGCCGCGCTATCCCGCCGCCAAGACGCTGGTCGCCAGTCTGCCGGCGGTCGAGGTCGGCAGTGTGATCGAATACGAGTTCGAGCGGACCAAGCGCGACCGCCCATTCTTCGCGGCGACGCACATCTTTCGCGGGTTCGATCCGATCAACCAGGAGACGGTGAAGCTGACGGCGCCGGCCGCGCTGGGCCTGCAGGTTCTGAGGGACGACAACGGCGTGGCCGTGGCCGACGAGACGACGGCCGGCGCGGTGATTGCCGAGACCACGCAACGCCAAAATGGCAAGGCCGCCTGGCAATGGAAAGTGCTCGAGCAGACGCCGCTGAAGCCGGAGGACTCGCTGCCTCCGATGCAGAGTTTCAATCCCGTCCTGCGGATCACGGCCGGAAATTGGCAGGCCTATTCGCAGCAGGTGCTCACCGCCCTGAACGAGGCGTCGCGCGGGCAGACCGCCGCCGAGCAGCGCGCCAAAGAGATCGTCCAGCAGGCGAAGGGCCCCGATGAGAAGATCACGGCGATCCGCGACTTCATCGTCAAGAATATCCGCGGCGCGGGACCGAGCTTGCCCGATCTGCCGCTGAGCACCGTCACCAAGGCCGATCAGACCCTGGCCGACGGCTACGGTAATATGACGGATCGCGCGGTTCTGCTCCATGCCATGCTCCAGGCCATCGGGCTGAGCCCCGAATTCGTGCTGGTCGATTACGGCTCCCCGGTGGAGTCCCTCAAGCAATTCGAGACCCGGTATCCGGCCGCCCATACGTTCGACAGCGTGCTGGTCCGCCTGCACGACGGTTCCAGGGACATCTACCTGAACGACACGAACCAGTACGCCCAACTGGGCACCACAGCGGCGGACGGTCATCTGGCCCTGGACCTGGACCAGAGCAAGCTGGAAACGATCGCCGTCAGCGCCCAGAAGAAGACGGTCCGGGAATACGAGTACCGGATCACTCTAACGCCGGAGGGCAACGCGCGGATCGCGGTGACGCGGAAGAACTACGGCGAGTGGTTCGCCGCCCGGCATAAGATGTTCGACGAGATGCCGCCGGAGGAACGCAATCGTTTCTATCAGGAGATGGTCGCGGAGATCGCGCAGGCGGCGGTCGCCGACAGCAACCTTGTGACCAACTTCGACTCCTATCCGGGCACGGAGTCCTACAGCGTCCAGGTGGACAAGTACGCCGTCCGCGACGGCGACTACCTGTACTTCGAGTTGCCCCGCTCGCTCAGTCATCCATTCGGCCTGCGCTCCGACACGCACGAGAACCCGTTCTATCAGGCCGGCGATCAGGGCCTGCGCATCACGACCATCGTCGAGCTGCCGAAAGGATTCTCGAACATAGTGCTCGCCCCCGGCCAGAAAGAATGGAAATTGCCCGTCAACGGCGGAACCGCGCGGGTCCGCGTTGTAGCCCAGCCGCCCTCGGCTGGGAACGGAAGCGATGGTCCGGCGGTCCTGACCTTCACGCACGAGGTCGATCTGAATCCGTTCATTCTGGACCCGGCGAACTATGGCGACCTCCTGGAAATCGAAAAGCAATTGACCCACGCCGAGGCCCGCACGGTCCTCGTGTCACAGAAGAAGTGACACAGACTCGAGGAAATTCGTGCGCATCATGGACTTTGTCATCCTGAGGCGAAGCCGAAGGATCTGGGTCCCGAATTGAAGGTCTCTCTCGCTCGCAGCCCAGATCCTTCGCTGCGCTCAGGATGACAAGCCGGGTACCATGTCTACGCGAGTCAGGTAGGATGGGCTTCAGCCCATGCGGCCGTTTGCGGGCCGAAACTCTTGATTGAGCCGGGTGCCATGTCTACGCCTCGTAGACATGCGTCTCACCCACGACATGCCTACGCGAGCGTAGGCATGGCACCCGGCACCTGTCCAAGTGGTGCGTGATTTGTCTTGCATTCAAAGCCTGTGATGGGTGGCAGCGGCAAGCGGAGTCTTCGGAGCTTGCCGATGGTTTTGACGCGTACGCCATAAGCCATCGGCAAGCTGCGCTTGCCGCTGCCACCCACTGTTCTTTACCTTGGCAGTGGTCACGTAACACCGGACATCCTGCTGCCCGGGCTCAGGGACGCATCTGCTTTTCGAACTCGCTGACGCGGACGGGTTTGCCCGTTTCGGCGGAGAGGTCGGCGGCGAAGCAGACGGCTTGAGTCAGGGCCGCGTCCTCCAGGTCGGGGAACGGCTGGCGGTCCTCGATAATGCAGTCGAGCAGGTGCGAGACCTCGCCTTGGAACGGATGGTGGGTGACGTCACCACTTTCCGGGAGGATGCAGGGGATCTTCGCGAACTCGTTCTGGCCGGGCAGGAGCTTCGGGGCGAACAGCTCGTTGTTGCGCAGCGAGCCTTCCGTGCCGTAGATCCCGATGGGGAAGCGGTAGGGCATCTTGGCGTCGAAGGTCGTCAGGCTGCGGCCGATCTTGCCGTCTTTGAACTTCACGCTCAGCGAGATCGTCCCCGGATACTCGACGGGGTTGTCGGTCTTGGTCTGGTAGGCGAAGACCTCCTCGGCCGGGCTGCGGGCGAACCAGCGCAGGGCGTCCACGGCGTGGATACCGGCGGTGGGCAGGGCGGTTCCGCTGATCTCGCGGCTGCCGTACCATTTCATGTCCGTCGTCATCCAGATGTGGTGCATGTAATCGACCTCGATCATGAAGATGTCCCCAAAGGCCTTCTGCTCGATCAGCTGGTCGATCGTCATCAGCAGGGGATTCCAGTGCAGGACGAAGCCGACCACAGTCTTGACCTTGCCCTTGCGGACGGCGCGACGCTGTTTGCGGACATCCTCCGGCGTCAGCGCCGGGGGCTTCTCGATGACGATGTGCTTGCCCGCTTCAGCGGCGGCGACTACGTACTGCGTATGGACATTGTGCGGCGTGCAGACGACCACGACATCCACATCGCTCCGCTTGAACACCTTGTCGGCGTCCGTCTCGATGGCGCAGTTGAGATGGTATCGGTCCCGGTAGCGTTCCGCGTTCGCACAGTTCCGGCTGACCAGGGCCCGGATCTCGGACCGCTCATCCTTCTGGAAGGCCTTGACGTACTCTTCCGCCACCCAGCCACAACCGATAATCGCCGCACCCAGCTTGTCCATGTTCGTCTCCTTTCTTGCATTCGTTCGTGGCGAGGGCGTCCCGCCCTTGTTCCTTCGTGCCGAGGGCATCTTGCCCTGCTCGGTGCGACGCGGCGGTCGCGTCCTGACCCGAGATCGAGGCCCAAATGGCCTCGCGACGCAAGGGCGGGACGCCCTGCCACCCATATCTACTCGTCATCGCGTCACGCATAGAATGTAGCATATCTTTCCAGGGCGTCCATCAGGGCGGTGACATTTTCCAGCGGGACGCCGGGATACAGGCCATAGATCATCATCAGGCCGCCCTCGGAACTGCCGAGCTTCTGGACCTCCGCGCGGATCAGGGCGTCGATCTGCGCCGGGCGGCCGAAACGCGTGACGGACTGGCGGTCGATGTCGAGGTCGATGCAGACACGCCCCTTCAGACGGGCCGCGATCCAGTCGATACCGTTGACGAGGTCCTGGAGGTTCAGGGCGTCCACGCCGCTGACGACGAGATCGTCCACCAGGTCCCGAATGTCGCCGTCGGAATGCATGTGCACGAGACAGCCCGCCGCGCGGGCCGGGGCCATCAACCGCTCATAGACGGGCTTGATGTACTTGCGGAACTGCCCCGGCGCGAGCATCGGCCCGCGCTGCATCCCCAGGTCCTCCGGGTAACGCATCATCGCGACACCCAGATCGATGTAGCGCTGCACGATCCCGAGGCTGAAGGTCTCCACCATCTCGATCAGCCGCCCGAGCCGGGGATCGTCATCGGCCATGTCATACAAGAGCCGTTCATATCCGCGCAGATAGCTCAGCCGCAGGAACCCATGACCGTGCTCCAGACTGCCGACAGGAAGCTCCCCCCCGCGTTTGATGTCGGCGATCTTCTCCTCAATGTCGCGCCAATCCATCGGGCCCATGCCATTGGCTTGGTCCGGATTGGGAGGCGTAAAATCCTCCAGGGCATCCCAGTCGGCGAGTGGATGTCTGGTGACCGAGCCGGTGATGCCGTCATCGGTGGTTTGCCAAGTGCAGCTCCAGGAGTCCACGTAAGGTTGGCCCGCGCGCTCCCAGGGAGCGAGAGCGGGACACGGCGGGGGACTGGGGAACAGCAGCGGGTGCCTCGATATAAGCTCCCGCAGGGCATCCGGCGGATAGTGATGCCAGCAGGCGGGATTGATCCAAAAGACGACGGGAACATGCTCGGGCCGTTCGAAGCGGATAGCCCGAAGCGTATTTTCTGTGATGGAATCGGTGAAATCCATGGGCAAGTGACTGGCGGGCAGGGCCCACCCTCCTACTTCGACTATCTCAAGAGTATGGGTGGCAGCGGCAAGGCCGCAGGCTTTGCGCAGGTCTTGCCGATGGCGAACGGGCAAGACCATCGGCAAGCTCCGAAGACTCCGCTTGCCGCTGCCACCCGGCCGCTCATGTCATTGCGAGGAGCGCAGCGACGAAGCAATCTCAATCCGATGGGTGGGAGATTGCTTCGCTTCGCTCGCAATGACATGCCTCAAATCACTTCGATGGTTTTGCCGGAGCGGGCGGACTCGTAGCAGGCGGCCAGGATTTTCTGGCTGCGCAGGCCCAACTCGCCGTCGATCCGTGGCGGACGGTCCTCCATAATCGCTTGACTGAACTCCTCGATCTCGGCCTGATAGGTGTTCACCGGCTTGGGCTCGATTGCCACGCCCTGATCGGCGGCCCGCGCCTGCTGGGCATCGTACGTGCGATCGTCCCCTTCCAGGAAGGCGACCATCTTGCCGGCCGGACCCTGCCCGATCGTTCCCTGGGCCAGGATGGAGCCTTTGGAGCCGTAGAGCTCCAGCGCATTCTTGCTCCCGTTGTCAGGGATACAGAAGAACGTGTCCACGGTGGCCAGGGCGCCATTCTCGAAGAACAGCGTCGCGACCGCGCTGTCTTCGGAGCGGTAGTTGTGAATCGTGTTCCCGATCAGGCAGGACACTTTGGCAACTTTTCCGAAGAACATCTCCAGCAGGTCGATGCAATGCCCGCCCATGTCCATCAGAGAGCCGCCCCCGCCGGTGGCGGGGTCCTGGCGCCAGGCGTTCTCGAGGGGCGGATACCAGCAGGAAAGCTGGGCCCGGGCGTAGACCGGCCGGCCGAGCCGGCCCTGCTGGATGAGCTGGAGCGCCTCCCGGTGCTGGGCGACGAACCGCATCATGAAGGCGCATCCGAGTTTGATGCCGCCGCGATCGCACAATCCGATCATCTCTTCGGCCTGGGCGACAGTCATCCCCAGGGGCTTCTCGCAGAGCACGTGCTTGCCCGCCTGGGCGCACGCCCTGACGTGGTCGTAATGCAGGTGAGCCGGCGTCGCGACGTAAACGGCGTCTATGTTCGTGGCCAACAACTCGTCCAGACTCGCCGCAGGTTTGGTCTTGAACTGCCTCGCGACTTCCGCGTTGGCTTTCGAGTCTTTATCGAACACTGCCGACAATACGGCATTGCTCGCCTTGGTGATGCCTTCCGGAATCGTGCGTCTGCGGGCGATGCCCCCGGAGCCGATCACACCCCATCGAATCTTTTTAGACATACAATGACCTCATTCGCAGGCGTCTATCTGACGCGAACGCACTACTTGCGCCGGGTGGCACGCCCAAGCGCAGCTTGAGCGTGTCTTCACACGCATGGAAGCAAGTCAAACCAGCACGGTCAAAGGGACCCCAAACGCGATACGTCGCGTTTGGGAGCCCATACGAGTTTGGCCGTGCCACCCGGCGTTGGCTTTCTTGCCATCCATATGCAATCTCATTTCGAGTAGGCTCTGATGACCTTGGCCAGGGCTTTGCCGATCTGGCGGCAGTCTTCCTCGCTGTACGTGGGGAAGGCGAAGCAGGTGAACGTATGGTTTTGATGCCAGACCGCGTTGGGCACCTGGACTTTGCTGTAATCCACGCTCTGCGGGTCGGCGTACTCCTTGGATGTGAACGGGAAACCGCTGCGGCCGAAGGACTTGTGCTCGCGGTAGGCCTGCTCCGTGTGACACAGGGGCCAGAACACCTTCCAACACGGGGCGCCCTCGGCGCCGCAGGCATCCACGAACTGATTGATGTTGCAGGTCATGTTCTCCATATCGAGCGAGAAGGCCATGACGTACCAGCCGTTCTGCCGCTCGGGCGTGTCGATGGGCTTGTACTTGACCTGGGGCAGGTCCTTGATCGCGTCGATCACGATGCGGCCGTTGCGTTTGCGGGTGGGCAGGTTCCAGGTGTCGATCCGGTCCAGCTCCGCCAGGCCGATGGCCGACTGCATTTCCGTCATGCGGTAATTCCAGCCGGCCAGGTTGTGGATGTAGGGAAGTCTCTGTTCGAGCTCCAGGAGGCTCAGCCGCTGCTTGACGTCGTAGCCGTGGTCGCGGAAGCTCCGCGCCTGCCAGGCCAGCTCTTCGTCATCCGTGGTCACCATGCCGCCTTCGCCACCCGTGGTAAAGGTCTTATTCTGGCAGAAGCTGCATGCGGCGACGTGGCCGATGGTGCCCGTCTTCTTGCCCTTATAAACCCCGCCAAAGGCCTCCGCGTTATCCTCGACGACGAAGAGGCTGTGCTTTTTGGCGAAGGCCATGATCTTGTCCATGTCACAGACATTGCCGTAGAGGTGCACCGGCATGATCGCCTTGGTGCGCTTGGTGACGAGCTTCTCCGCCGATTCGATACTGATGCAGTGATCATCGAGATTGACATCGGCAAAGCGCGGCACCGCTCCGGCCTGGACGATGGAAAAGCTCGACGCGATGAAGGTGTAGCTCGGCACGATGACCTCGTCGCCGGGACCGATCCCCAGGGCGCTGAGGGCGACGTGCAGGGCCGCCGTGCCGTTGGTGGTGCTGATGGCATACTTGCTCCCTTGCCACGCCGCATAGCGCTTTTCGAACTCCATGCCGCGTGGCCCGGTCCAATAGTTGACCTTCCCCGACCGCAGGACCTCCTCCACCGCCTTGATGGCCTTCTCATCGAAGCTCGGCCAGTGGGGCAGTTTGTTGGTCACTGTCTTGGGTCCACCCTGGATTGCGAGTTTCTCTGCCATGTCCATGTCCTTCCGAATGTTGGCTTGTCGTGACTTTCCGGCACCCTGCCAACGGCTCATGTACCTGAATCGATGTCGATAGTCAAGCGTGAACGCTGGAAGGCCGTCCCTGGGCAAATTGGCTTCGTTTCGCACAACTTGGCCTCCAGGTCTGGGCCGGGCTGCTCAGAATTGGCTTTGTTTTGCCAAGGCTCTTTACGGGTCAGACTCATCATAACTCCTTTTCTGCCAAGTACTTGCCTTTTACCTCCGCTCCGGGAAATTGGGTTTGTTTGTACAACCGGCCCCGGGAACGGCCGGAGGCCGTAGGGCCGAGGCCGGGCGGTCCCGCTGCAACTCTGTATCCAATCCTGTCTCTTCCTGCCGCCTTTGAATCATAAATCGTAAATCCTAAATTCGAGGGCCCGCCTCGGACCCGAGTGTCCCTCTACCTGTGGGCCGTGTTGCACGAATCGTGCCGGAATTCTGCGCGCGCACGACGCCGCCGCGTCGCGCAACTCTTTGTGCCCAAAGGAATAAGAGATTTTTCGCACCCGGGGTGCTTTATCTTTTCAACTGTTGCACAAATGTGGTCGTTCGTCGGGTGGGGGACCCCAAACGCGATCCATCGCGTTTATCGCATTCGGGGTGCCGGCGGAGAGGGCGGACCTGACGCGGATGGGTTTCTGGAGATCTCCGGTACTTTGGGAGTGCGAGACAGATGTGACCGAAAGGTCAGACCACGGATCAGAGTCCCGTTGCGTCAGTGGAAACAGGTGTCTGCGATGTCGTGGTCGATTTCTCTCCGGTGCAGGTGGTAGGCGGTGCGCGGCTCACCCCACCGCGTTCAATATCGCCGCGGCCAGAAGTATCCCCAGGACGGACGCGGTTACGGTGAGGGTGGTGGTCCTGTCGGATTGCGTCCGGGCTCGGCACCAGTAGTAGGCCCCGATCAGGATGACCCCGATACTCCAGACATAGGTGGGACCAATTGCGTCGAGAAGCCACGCCCACGCTATACCGCCGGCTACTGCTGCCGCAGGCACCCCCACCCACAAGATAAACAGTCTCATAAGAGTCTTCCGTTTACTGACCGGCCGGAGGGGCCAGCGTCTTGCCGACAGGTGTACCATCGGGGTGTTGCCTCATCCGTTGTGCTTCTCTGGCGGCTTCCAGTTGCCTAAGCTGTAATTCGTTGGCGGCCTTGGCATCGTTCGCATCTATGATCTCGATGGCCTTCTTGAACCGTGCGTCCGTCTCCTTCTCGTCCGATGGGGCGCGGCCTGCACGGACCTCGATCCTCTGGGCTGCGTTCGAGGCAGCGGACCTCCTTACGTCACGAACCGCACAGAACACCATCACGACAAATGCGACCGAAAGTACTACCCACCACCTTTTCGGTTTCATCGCTCATCACTCCCCATGGCTATGATGGAGACAGAGTAGCAGGGGCGGTGCAAGTCTCTCTATAAACTATATGAATCACCGCCCGGGAAACCAAGCTTGGCGAACCGGCCCGAGAATATGGGCTCGCACCTGCACATTTCACATTCGGTCTCGACAGGGTGCGGCGGGTCCGGTGGAGAAGGAGGGGCAACTCTTACGTCGCGGCATGTTGCACTTCGCGTGTTAGCCCACCTTCGTCAAAACTCATAAGGCGGAACTCCGAACCGTCGTGCCTTCGAACTCAGGCCGGGCGGCTGAGCCGGCTGAATTGGCGGACGTACTCGGCGTTCTCCGCGGGCTGGTCGCTGTAGCGGTCGTAGAAGCCCACGATCACGGCGTCGTTGGGCTTGATCGATTCGAACGTCTGGCGGAACGCCTGCTCCACCCACTGCTTGCGCTCGGACAGCCGGCCGGCGGCCAGGATCTTGAAAGCCAGACACGGGCGGCGTGTCTGGCGCATCGCTTTGAACATGCGGGGCGGGTCGTGGGACAAGTAGACCTCGCCCACCGGAATGGGCACCTGCCCAAGCAGCTTCTCCAAATCCTGGGCACTACGATGCCGCTCGTAGACGCAGGCCATATAGAAATCCACGTCCCAGCCCTTGGACTCGATGGCGTCGATCACGGCGGGCATGTGCGTGGAGACGCCCACCATCAGGCCGGCGTCCCGCACGCGCTTGAGATAATCGTGGATCGCATCCAACTGGCCCGCTTTGAACAGGTGATCCGTGGTTTCGCCATGATGGGCGATCCCGAGGGCGCCGGCCCCGGCCAGCTCTTTCACATCATCCGGCTCGGAACCGAGGGACAGATAGTGCAGGGGGCGGCCCTCCGCGACCAGGTGCCGGTACAACTCGGCGTTCTTGCCGCTCGACTGCCAGCAATTGATGCCCACGTCCTGGCAGCGGCGGAGGGTCTTGAGAATCTGCTCGGGCGTGTAGTAATCCCGCATGGCGTGGTTGACGAACACGGACAGATGCGAGCCGGCGTTGAACGGATTGGCCCCGCAGATCAGCCGGGAGAGAGAATACTTGCCGAACGGAATAACAGGGAGCCTGGAATCGGCGGGCTTGGCGGAGTCTTTCGCCGCGGCCTGCTCTGCCATCGCGGCCGCGACGGGTAAGACGCTTACGCCCGTGAGAAACGCACGACGAGTGGTCCGACTGCTGTGTGGCGGATGGTTCGCACGATCCTGCTCCAGGCTGCTCATACTGCACCTCCAGGTTGGACATCGACCGATCCCTTCCCGCGTTGGGACGGAATCGAGTCGCAGGAGCATGATACCAGAGCCGGCCGGGCGTGTCACCCCCCGAGCCATAGATGCAGGGTAATCGCCTTCTCGCCTGGGGACTACTGCGATCGAAGGAAGATGGTGCGTGATACGCACCCTACAAGACACCATGAAGCACGCGCTCTTCGTAGGGTGCGTACCACGCACCGATCCGTCTTATCCCTGCTCGGGTAGCCTGGCTGGGGTGGGAGAGAAGGCGGTGGTTTGTTGGATGGCCGTGCCGTCCTTTGGGTTGTTCCAGACCCGCAGTTCCGTGACTTCGACCTCGGTCGTCAGATCGGTCATGAAGTCGGCGCTGCGCCCGCAGCTACGGTAGCAGACGAAGTGGCGGCGCGAGCCGGGCATGATCGGGCCCCGCCAGCCGTCGTCGGCCGCAAAGGGTGTGGCCGCCCATTCCTGGGACTCGCACAGCGGTTGATTCTGCTCATCGAGGATCAGAATGCGGAGAGACAACAGGGAAACCACTTCCGGGCCATTGTTGACGACCTCGACGGTCGTTCGCACGCGACCGCGGGAATCCGGCTGCGAAGTCGCCTTGGCCGAGATCGCCAGTTCTTTGCAGTAATCCGGCCGGCGCTGGTCGTCCAGCATGTCCGCCAGGGCGGGCGGCAGAGAGTGCGTCAGCTCGGGCAATCCCTTGAGGGCGCTTTGTGCCAGCGTGATGACCTGCTCGGATTTGTCGCTGGCCAGATGCACGGTATACAGGAGCACCGCGGTGCAACTGACCATCAGGGTAATGATGATGGCACTGAACCCCAGCGCCACACTCGACAGGAACGTGTGTTTTCGCAGCGTGATGTAGGACGGATTGCTCATGGTAAGGCACTCCTGAAATCGGTTCCCAGACAACTCACCCTCGTAGTCGGGCGAGCCGTGGGAGAATTTCAGGGAATTCGCCGCTTTTTGACGGCCGGGGCGACGTGGCAAGGCACGCTCGCGCAAATCTTGTTGGGAACAAGAGTTGCGCAATAAAGAAAAGTTGCAGCCGGCCCACGGGCGAGACGCCCGTGATACTCATGGGCAAGATGCCCATGCTACGCCTCGATCAGAAGTCCTTGAAGCCGCGCATCCACTGGGGCCAGTCGGAAGATACGACACCGCCGACCTTGGTCCAGGCATTGAAGGTGTCAAACGTCCGGTTCCACTTGAGGGTCCAGAGCTCTTTGAGAGCGACCTTCCGGAGGCTCAAATCCGCGAACAGGTAGTTCACGTAACCGCTATGGCGGTTCATGCAGACAAGAGTCCACTCGTTGAAGCCAGTCATATCCCCCTCGAAGGGGGGCGGGGGGGAAGTCGCATAGGGCCACGCGTCCACATAGGCGCAGTCAAAGAACAGCGGCACGGCGGCGGGGTCCTTGATCGTGTTGCGATTGCGCCAGTATTGCTCCGCCGGGCGATTGCAGATCCACTCGCTCTCGCCGTAGCTGCCCGTGTCGATCGTTTCCTTCGCCTTGAGGTTGGCCCAGCCTTGGCGGTCCCACGACCAGGCGCGGGTGGCGAAATCGCCGGCCACCACCATGGGTCGCGTGGCGGCCGGACAGAGAGTGAGCGCCCCCCGATCCTGGTAATAGGGCATCAGCACGACCGTCCAGTCATTCGCCGCATCACCGCCGGCGGTGCCGCCGCTGTTGTACCTGCCGTTGCTGTCGTCCGTGTACATCTGCCAGATGACGGCCCATTGCTTGAGGTTCGACAAGCAGGCGACGGCCCGGGCCTGCTTGCGGACCCGTTGCAGGCTGGGCATCAGGATGGACATCAGCAGGGCGATGATCGCGATAACGACAAGGAGTTCGATCAGCGTAAAGGCATGCCGTTTCATTGTCATTGCCTCACCTCCAAAAGGTTCGATCAGACGGCGTCTGAGAACCACACCGGCGCTCATCACGAGAATGAGCAGTGCAAAGTATTGTACCGGACGAACAGAACGCTGGCAAGAGGCAGGAAAGCGGGAAGTCAAAAAAGGCCCAAGCGGGAAACAGGTGCTTCTTCGCTTGCGCCGCCGTCACAGAACGTCGGATACGGCCTGAATTTCCCGGATCAGATCCTCCATATCGCAGTCCTTGAGAACGTAGGCACAGGCGCCCGCCCGGCGCATCCCATCGGCATAGGCCCTGGAGTCATGCACGGACAGGCCGATGACCCGGACTTGAGGGCACTCTTGCCGTGATTCGGCGCGTGGCCTCGATTCCGTTGAGCTGCGGCATCACGATGTCCATCAGGATCACGTCCGGGTGAAGCTGTTTGGCCAGTTGGACCGCCGCACCCCCATCGGAGGCTTCACCCACCACCTCCAAATCCGGCTCAGTCTCCAATGCTTGGACCAGACTCTGCCGCATCGCGGCGTGATCATCGGCAACCAGAACTCGCATGGTCGATCTCCACACCCCTCCTAATTGCCCTCCCGACGAACCCTCTCAATCTCACACCCGTAACAACAATACCCAACGCCCGACGGCGCGGGGTTTGAACTTCTGTGTGACATATCGTAATATGATACGCACGATGTGGGTGGCTGTGCCGGCGACGGGCTGCGGATTTTGCTCTAAGGGACCGGCCGATGTTTGTGGCTCCTCGAAGGGACGGTTTGGCGAACGTAAGCATGGATAGCCATTCGAATTACGACCCGGCCGGTGCGGCGGGCCGGGATCCCCGCGCGGGCGAACGGTTGGGTGCCCAGGAGCGGCCTGCCTCCGAAGTCCAAAGGCCTCCCGGCGATGGTGGCGCTTTGCAGAGGGATGCCTTGAGGGACAGCGGCCTCGATCTCATAGGCGAGGTGCCTTGGGGGGCGCATTTCTGCCAATTCTACCAGACCCGAGAAGACCTGCTCGACATCCTCGTTCCCTATTTCGCGCCGGACTGGAGAACAACGAGTTCTGCATGTGGATTGCTTCCCAGCCGTTGCAAGCCGCGGAGGCGAAGATCGCCTTGGCATTGGCGGTTCCGGACCTCGACCGGCGGATTGCCGCAGGCCAGATCGAGATTCTGGACTACCATCAGTGGTACGTCCTGGACGGCCGGTTCGATGCCGACCGGGTCCTGCGCGGCTGGGTGGACAAGCTGGAGGCGGGGCTGCAACGGGGATTCGAGGGCCTGCGCCTCACCGGCAATACCTTCTGGCTGGAAGACCGTCTCTGGAAGGACTTCTCCAACTACGAAGCGGCTGTCGACAGCGTGATCGGCCAATATCGAATGCTCGCCCTATGCACCTACTCGCTGGACAAGTGCGGCGCCTTCCAGGTGATGGACGTGGTCCGCAACCACCAGTTCGCCCTCATTCGTCACGGCGAGAAGTGGGAAATCATCCAGAGCATGCAGCGCAAGGCGGCGGAGTCGGCCCTTCGAGAGAGCGAGCACCGCTATCATACCCTGTTCAGCACGATGAACGAGGGATTTGCTCTGCACGAGATCCTCTGCGATGGCGCTGGCCGTCCGTGCGACTACCGGTTCCTGGAGGTCAATCCCGCGTTCGAGCGGCAAACCGGTCTGAAGCCTGCCGATCTGGTCGGCCGAACCGTGCGGGAGGTGCTGCCCGGGATCGAGCCGACCTGGATCGAGCGGTACGGCCGGGTCGCCCTGACGGGGCAGCCGGATCAGTTCGAATCCTGGAGCGGGTCGCTGGGCCGCTGGTACGACGTGCGGGCGCACCAGACAACGCCCGGCCATTTCGCCGTGGTCTTCACGGATATCACGGAACGCAAGCAGGCGGAGGAACGATTGCGCGAGCGCATCAGCGTCTGCTGTTGCAGGCGGAGGAACTGAGGGCCGCCAATGACGAGCTTCTCCGGAACGAGCAAACCCTGCGGAGCCGTGAGCAACACGTCCGGCTGAAATTGGACAGCATTCTCTCTCCGGAAGGCGATCTGGGCAACCTGGCGTTGGCCGACATCATCGACGCTCCGGCGATCCAGTCTCTCATGGATGATTTCTATCGTCTGGCTCACGTTCCCATGGCCGTCATCGACCTCCAGGGCCGGGTGCTGGTCGGGGTGGGCTGGCAGGCGATCTGCACGCAGTTCCACCGGGTTCACCCGGAGACCTGCCGGTACTGTATTGAAAGCGATACCCAGCTCACCGTGGGCGTGGCGCCGGGGGAATTCCGGCTGTACAAATGCAAGAACCACATGTGGGATATCGCGACGCCCCTCATGGTGGCCGGCCAGCACGTCGGCAACCTCTTCTCGGGGCAGTTCTTCTTCGACGACGAGCCGCTGGAGCGCGAGTTGTTCCGCGCCCAGGCCCGGCGCTACGGGTTCGACGAGCAGGGATATCTGGCGGCGCTGGAGGCTGTGCCCCGGCTGAGCCGGGAGTCCGTGGATACGGGCATGGCGTTCCTCATGAAGCTGGCCCGCATGATCTCCCAGCTCAGCTACGGCAATATTCAGCTCGTGCGCTCCCTGGGAGAACGCGACCGTCTGATGGAATCGCTGCGCCAGGGCCGGGAGCGGTTGAACCGGGCGCAGGAAATCGCGCACCTGGGGAGTTGGGAGCTCGATCTGGCGTGCAACGAGCTGACCTGGTCGGACGAAGTCTATCGCATCTTCGGCCTTCAGCCCCAGGAGTTCGGCGCAACCTATGAGGCGTTTCTCGAACGCGTGCATCCCGACGACCGGGCCGCGGTGGACGCGGCCTATGCCGGCTCGCTGCGCGAGAACCGCGACACCTACGAGATCGACCACCGGGTGGTCCGCAAGGACACGGGGGAGATTCGGATCGTCCACGAGAAATGTGAGCACTTCCGCGCTGCTTCGGGCCGGATCATTCGATCCGTCGGCATGGTCCACGACATCACGGAGCGCAAGTGCGCCGAGGAACAGCTTCTCAAGCTCAATCGCACGCTCCAGGCGCTCAGCAAGAGCAACCAGGCCTTGATGCACGCCACGGAGGAATCGGCCTACCTGCAGGAGGTCTGCAAGATCGTTGTCGGAGACTGCGGGCACGCGATGGTGTGGATCGGCTACGCCGAAGAAGATGAAGCCAAACGCGTGCGGCCGGTGGCCTGTGCGGGCTTTGAAGAAGGATACCTGGAGACGCTGCAGATCACCTGGGCCGATACGGAGCGTGGCCGCGGTCCGACCGGTACGGCGATCCGCACCGGCCAGCCGGCCCAGTGCCGGAACATGCTTACGGATCCCGAGTTTGCCCCCTGGCGGGAGCAGGCCCTCCAGCGGGGGTACGTCTCGTCCATCGTCCTTCCCCTGCTTTCCGGGGGGAAAGCCTTTGGCGCCATCACCATCTATTCGCGACAGCCCGATGCTTTCTCGCCGGATGAGATCGAATTGCTGATGGAACTGGCGGGCGACCTGGCCCAGGGGATCACCTCCCTGCGACTGCGGGCGGCCCATGCGCAAATGACGGAGCAGTTGCGCCGGCTGAACGATGAGTTGGAGGAGGAGGTGCAGGCCCAGACGGAGGAGCTGAAAGACACGGTGGGCCGGCTGCAGGAGGAAGTGAACCGGCGAGTGCGGGTGGAAGGCATGCTCCGCCGGCGCTTCCCAGATGTTGGAGGCATTTTTCCAGCATACGATCACGCCGTTGGCGTTCATGGACCGCGATTTCAACTTTGTGCGCGTCAATGGGGCCTACGCCCAGGCGGATGGCAAGGAGCCGGAGTACTTTGCCGGCAGGAATCATTTCGCGCTGTACCCGCACGACGAGAATCGGCAGATCTTCGAGCAGGTCGCGCGGACCAAGCAGCCGTACCTCGCCTTCGCGAAGCCTTTCACCTATCCGGATGCTCCGCACCGGGTCACCTACTGGAATTGGCTGCTGACGCCGTTGCTGGATGAACAGGGCGACGTGCAGTTTCTCGTGCTCAATCTGGAAGATGTCACCGAGCGGCAGAAGGCGTTCCAGGAGCTGGAGCATCGGGCCCGCCAGTTGCAGAAGCTGACGCTGGAGCTGTCACAGGCGGAGGACCGCGAGCGGAAACGCCTGGCGGAGATTCTGCACGACGATCTGCAGCAGCAACTGGCCGCGGCGAAATTCCACCTGAGCCTGCTGGGCCATCGGGTCCCGAAGGACAAAGGGGTCCACGAGGCCATTGTCCAGCTTGACCAGATTCTCAAGGACGCGATCGAGAAGTCCCGCAGCCTGTCGCACGAGCTCAGTCCGGCGGTGCTGTACCAGAGCGATCTTGGCGAGGCCTTCGAGTGGCTGGCCCGTCAGTTGAAGACCAAACACGGGTTGACCGTCTACGTGGAGAGTCGCGGCCGGATCGATTCACCCTCGGAGGCGCTCAAGGTCTTTCTCTTCAAGACGGCCCAGGAAATTCTGTTCAACGTCGTCAAGCATGCCCGTGTCCGGGAGGCGCGCCTTCGGATCCAGCGCCTGCGAAGGAGCCTGTGGCTGACCATCTCGGATCAGGGGCAGGGGTTCGATCCCCGGTCGCTGGGCAAGACGGGAGGTTTCGGGCTCCTGAGCATTCGGGAGCGCGTCGAGCTGCTCGGCGGCCGGATGAAGATCCGCAGCGCCGAAGGCCGCGGCAGCACCTTCCTCATTATCGTGCCGGACGGCCGGAAACCGGAGATCGGAGGACAGACGACAGAGGACGGACAACCGAGGGCCTCGCTGTCCTCCGTCCTCCGTGCTCCGTCTTCCGTTTTGCGGGTGCTGCTCGTCGACGATCACAAGGTCATGCGGGAAGGACTGGCGGCCCTGCTGACCGAGCAGGCGGATCTCGATGTCGTCGGCCAGGCGGGCAATGGCCGCGAGGCGGTCGATCTGGCCTATCGGCTTCGGCCTGATGTGGTCGTCATGGACGTTGCCATGCCCCTGATGGCCGGCGAGGAGGCGACCCGGCAGATCAAACACCATCTGCCCGGCATCCGGGTGGTGGCGCTATCGATGTTTGAGGAAGCCGACATGGCCGAGGCCATGCGTCAGGCCGGGGCCGAGACGTACCTGCTCAAGACGGCGCCCTCGGATGAGCTGCTGGCCGCCATTCGCGGCCGATGAGAAGAAGGGTCACAAGCGTGTGAAGAGAAGATTTTCTCGCTCCTGCCCTTCTCCCTCTTGGGATACGACAATTGCTCCATTTCGTTGAGCATGATGAGGGCGTTCTCGGTGTAGGCCCCGAGTTGCGCGCTCTCCCGGGCATCGAGCGCGGCTTGCTGGTCCGCCAGATTCTTCTCAAAGGCCTGGGCCACTCTCTCGCTGGAGCGGACCACGACCGCCGGCCGCACGCGTTCCCAGGTGCGGCGGACCTCGACCAGAGTATTCGGGGCGGTATCGATCCGGCCATCCCACGAGTCCACCAGGATCTTCCTCTCCAGCACGGCCAGTCGGGCCAGGCCGGGCGGCACGCTCGGATTGTAGTACTCGATCAGCTCGAAGGCCGCGGCGCTCACGTCGTTGGCGGCAGCCATCGTGTCCGCCGCATGGCGGGCGGCGGCCGCCTCGCGCAGGCGGGCCATCGCCGTGTCGAGCGGGCGGTAGAGAAGCGTCTCGGGAGGACGCGGTTCGGGCGGCGGCACGACGGTAGGATGTTTATAGTCCGACCAGGTGTTGTCGATGTCCCGGACATGCGCGTACACCTGCGGCCAGGCGCCGACGGCGGCCAAGTCGATGATATCCACCGCCGTCGCGCCGATCTCCCGCAGCGCCGGCGGAACGTTGCCCGGCGGAATCCAGGCGGCATAGGAAATCCCTGACTCCTTCGGCCGATGGCAACAGGACGTCACGAGCCCGGCCGTCGCACCTATCAGGATGACACTGATCCATACGCGAGCCAGCATGGTAATGCCCTTACTGCAAAGATTGTTTTCGGGTCGGAATATCTACTACCATGAAGATAGCGCAGGGCTCGCCCGGGAGAAATCGGAGAGTTGCCCAATCGGGCCTTCCGAAATGCTGATACCGGCCCGCTCACTTCACCCTCTGTCCCATCAAGGTCAGGCCGGACTGCTTCCGGGTCAGACTCGTGACCTTCCCCTCCGAATTCCTGGTGAAGGTGATGTCCACCTGGGTGGACGTCTGCGGCTCCATCTTCTCATACAAGTAGACTTGGGCAATGCGGCGCGCGAATTCCGTGATGGTCAGCTCCGGAATCGGCGGGTCGTTGTTCGCCAGCACCGCCACCGTGAACTTCTGGTCCGGAAGCTGCATCAGATAGCTGACGAATCCGTGCAGCGCGCCATCATGGGCGAGTGATCTGAGCCCGCGCAGCTTCCCGACAATCCAGCCGAAGCCATAGCCCTGGCCTACGGCCGCAGCAACCTTGCCGTCCTTGAGCTGGGCCGGCGTGAAGGCCGCCTCCAGGCTTGCCGCTGTCAGCACCTTGCCGTTGAACAAGGCGTTGTTCCACCGGTACAGATCGCCCACTGTCGAGTACAAGGCGCCCGCCCCGCCGGCCCAGGACATGTCCCAATCGATGGATCTTTGGACCTTGCCGCCGACGTACGAGTACCCCGTCGCCTCACGTTCGAGAATGCGGTTCCAGTGGTGCATGCCGGTGTTTTTCATTCCCAGAGGGTCGAAGAAGGTCTCCTGGATGAACGTCTCCAGCGATTTTCCGCTGACCTTCTCCACGATACAGCCCAGCAGAAAGTAGCCCGAGTTGCAGTACTCCCATTTCTCGCCGGGATTGAAGTCGGGCTTGTCTTTCTTGATCGCCTCCACGATCTCGGCCGGCGTGGTCTCGGTCATGACTTTCCTGAGGAAGTCCGGCTTGTTGGTGTAATTGGCCAGGCCGGAGGTGTGCGTCAGCAGATGATAGAGCGTGATTTCGTCGCCGTGCGGGAAGTCCGGATAATACTTGGACAGCTTATCGTCGACGCTGAGTTTGCCGTCCTCCTGCAGCTTCAGGATCGCGGCGGCTGTGAACTGCTTGGTGATGGACCCGATGCGGAACTTCGTCTCCGGCGTGATCCGCACCCGGTTCCCGATGTCCGCATACCCATATCCATTCTGGTACAGAATTCTGCCGTTTTGGGCGACCAGGACCGCCGCCCCCGGATCTCCCTCCTTGATCACATGCGCGAACAGCCAATTGACGATCTTCTCTTTCGAAGGCATGAGGATCTTTGGATCAGCGCCTTTGGCCAGCAGGAATTTGACGGCATCGTCCCGGCCGGCAATCTGCGCCGCATGCACGCGCGGTCAGACCCGGGCCAACCTGCCCGTTGACGTCAACGCCTTGCTCCAGGAGCATCTCCACGGGGTCGAGCCGACCGCTCTGAACGGAGGAGACCAGCTTCTCGATCAGCGCCGTCTGTCCCATGGCCCGGCATGAGAAAGCCCAATCGCCCGAGCCATTCTGGATCTTCAGGACCAGGTGATTACGGCCCTTGCGGAACGTCACCGGCACCAGATCGTTGTCCGGCGTGCAGCCACGCTGGACCCAATTCTCATGGATGAGCCGGGCGTTGAGCCAGACCTTCACGGCGTCGTTGCTGCCGATCCCCAGAATCGTCCGGCTCTCCCCGACCATGTCGATGCACGCCCACGCGTACGCGGCCACACAAGTCTTCTCGCCCAAGAGCCGGGTCAGATCGACTGCGTCGCTTGGCGACGTGAAGGCCATCCACTCATACTGGTTTTCCCCGATCTTGACCTTGTCCTGGAACTGTTCCGTGGAGAACGGGTCGATCCCAAACGCCTTCTTCTGTTCCTGCCCGTCGCTGCTCGCCGACGGATCCTTGCCGATGGGGATGGGCCCCAGCAGGAGCCACTTCGTCATGAACCGTTCCCGCTCCAGGCCCGTGTAGGTGGCCTTGCCCAGAACGGTCTGGGCCGTCGCCCCGGCCCCGCGTGCCGGCCCACCCAGGACAACAGCCGCCAGGCACGCCGCTACATACACTTTCGCCATCGTGGTCTTATTCACCTCTTTTGCCCCAACTCGTTGGTTCTCTATGTCCCAACTCCGGCCGAGTCCGGCGGCATTATCGCCGAACGCGGCCGCGGAATCAAACTGGCTTTGTTCGGCAAGGCCGCGATCGACACGAGCGCATGGACCGAGGACCTTGAATTTGATACAATGATGGGCGGCGAAGTGGGAAGTTGGGTGGTTGATTGGGGATGGGCGAATCCACAACCGACCTTCAAACTTCCCACTTGGAACTTCAAACTGATAGAGTTTCTCCGGTGCGGGGAGTAATCGATGGATGCAAATGGAGTTGTGCCGCCGCGGGTTCTGCTGGCGGACGATCAACTGAGCGTGCTCAAGGCCCTGCGGCTGCTGCTCAAGGTCGAGGGGTATGAGATCGAGACGGCGGCGTCGGCGGCACTCGTCCTGGAGGCCATTGGGCGACTGGACTTTGACGTTGTTCTGATGGACCTCAATTATGTGCGGGGCAACACTTCGGGGCAGGAGGGGCTGGACCTGCTGTCGAAGATCCAGCGGATCGACAGCACGCTGCCGGTGGTCGTGATGACGGCGTGGGGCAGCGTTGAGCTGGCGGTCGAGGCGATGCGGCGGGGGGCCCGCGACTTCGTGACCAAACCCTGGAAGAACGAGCGGCTGCTCGCCGTGCTGCGAACCCAGGTGGAGCTGGGCCGGGCCCTGCGCAAAGGGCGGCAACTGGAGCAGGAGAATATCCTGTTGCGGGGCGAGAGCCGGCCGTTCATGATCGCCGAGGCGCGGGCGATGCAGCCGGTGCTGGAGGCGATTGCCCGCGTGGGGCCCTCGCAGGCCAACGTGCTGATCACGGGCGAAAACGGGGCGGGCAAGGGGATCGTGGCCCAGGTGCTGCACGCCGCCTCGACCCGCAAGGATAAGCCCCTGGTAACCGTCAATACGGCGAGTATTCCGGAGACCCTCTTCGAAAGTGAGTTGTTCGGCCACGTGGCTGGAGCGTTCACGGACGCCAAGTCGGACCGGCTCGGCCGCTTCAAGCTGGCCGACGGCGGGACGCTCTTTCTCGATGAGATCGCCAGTATCCCGGCGAACCTGCAAACGAAGCTTCTGCGCGTCCTGGAAAGCGGTGAGTTCGAGCCGGTCGGGTCCTCGAAGACGCTCCGCGTGGACGTGCGGATTCTCTCGGCCACGAACGCCCATCTCGCGGAGGAGGTCGCCACCTCCCGGTTCCGGCAGGACCTGCTCTACCGGCTTAAGACGGTGGAGATTCGGGTCCCGCCGCTGCGGGAGCGCAAGGAAGATATCCCCCTTTTGGCGGCCCATTTCCTGCAGAGACACGCCGGCCGGTATCGCAAGCACCTGGCCGGCTTCGACCCGATGTCGCTGCAGATTCTCCTGAGCTATCCCTGGCCGGGCAACGTCCGCGAGCTCGATCACACGGTCGAGCGGGCCCTGCTGATGGCGCAAGACAACCTCGTGCGGCCGAGCGATCTGGGGCTGGAGCCGAAATTCGAGAGCGGGCCGCGGCTCGAAGAGATGACGATCGACCAGGCCGAAGAGGTGCTGATCAAGACCGCCCTGTCCCGCTTCCAGGGCGATGTCAGCAAGGCGGCCGAGGCCCTGGGTCTCAGCCGCGCCGCCCTGTACCGGCGGCTGGAGAAGCATGGGATTGGGTAAGGAATTTATGATTTATGAATTATGATTATGATTTCAGAGGCCCGCCACGCCTCTGAAATCAACCCTCCGCGGTCACAAATCATAAATCGTAAATCGTAAATCATAAATGATGAAGTACGAGCATCGCATCCTGACGCTGGGGCTGACGGCCGGGCTGGCCGGCTCGGGGATGTCCTTCTTCCTGCTGTGGCAGAGCGACTATACCACGCAGACGCGTCTGACACTGGCGGGTCTGATCCTGTTCCTCTGGCTGGCGACGGCGTTCACGATTCGCAGCAAGGCGGTCTTTCCGCTGCGGACCTTGTCGAATCTGCTGGGAGCGTTGCGGGAGGGCGACTACTCGCTACGGGTCCGGGGGGCCCGCTTCGACGATGCCCTCGGCGAGGTGATCTGGGAGGCCAATGCCCTGACGGAGTCGCTGCGCGCAGCAGCGCTTGCGGGCGATGGAGGCGATGGCCCTGCTCCGCAAGATTCTCGCGGAGATCGACGTGGCGATGTTCGGCTTCGACGGCAACGGCCGGCTGCAACTGATCAACGACAGCGGCCGGCGCCTGCTCAACCGGACCGATGAGGAGATTCTCGGCTGCCGGGCGGAGGATCTGGGCCTGGCCGGATGCCTGGGCGGGGACACGCCCCGGGTCCTGGATGCGGCGTTTCCGGGTGCGGCAGGCCGCTGGGAGCTGCGGCGGGGCAGCTACCGGGACAAGGGCGTGCCGCACGAGCTGGTCTTTTTGTCGGACCTGACCCGCACCCTGCACGAGGAGGAGCGGCGGGCCTGGAAACGCCTGATTCGAACCGTGCGCCACGAGGTCAACAACTCCCTGACCCCGATCCAGTCGGTGGCGGAAAGCCTGCGGGTGCTGGTCGGCCGTCAGCCGCTGCCGGGTGACTGGCAGGAGGACGTCCGCACCGGTCTGGAACTGATCGCCGAGCGGGCGGAGGCTCTCGACCGCTTCACCGGCGCCTATTCCCGTCTGATGCACCTGCCGCAACCCAGTCTCTCGCCGGTGGACGTCGCCCGGCTGCTGCGCCGCGTCGCCGACCTGGAGACCCGGATGGAAGTGACGGTCCTGGCCGGCCCCGAGACTCAGGTCCAGGGCGACCGCGATCAGTTGGAGCAACTGCTGATCAACGTCGTCTCGAACGCCGTGGAGGCGAGCCTCCAAGGCCGGCCCGCCGGCGATGGCCGGGTCCTGGTCGGCTGGCGCATCGACGCCGACAAAATCGAGATCCACGTGGACGATGACGGCCCCGGCCTGCCCGGCGGCACGGACGTTTTCGTGCCTTTCTTCACCACCAAAGACCACGGCTCCGGCATCGGCCTGACGCTGAGCCGTCAGATCGCCGAAGCCCACGGCGGTTCCCTGACCCTGGAAAACCACATCGGCCAGCCCGGCTGCCGCGCCTGCCTCCGCCTGCCCGTATAGAAGAACCGGTGGGGCAAGCCCCACTCTACCGCTTGCGTCTTCGCCTTTCTTTGGGCACTGGCATATGCTCGCGCACCATCCAAAGGAATTCGGAAGGGTTCATGATGCGGATGCCCTTATACGCGCCGAGGTCGAGCAAGTGAGCATCTCCGGAGATGATGATGCCGGCCCGAGCTTCGAGAGCACACTCCAGGATACGGTCATCATCTGGATCAGCGCCGATGACGCTGATTTGCTCAAGGGGATTGACGATTGTGCACAGAGCGGACAGATCTTCCACAACGGCCATCGCTTGCTGAGATGAGAAGCCGAACTTGGGGCGCTGCAACACGTCTTGGAGTTCAACGAGAATGGACGGAGAGAGCGAGCAATTGACGGCCCCTGCGACAGTCATGTTCAGGATTTCCCGCGGGGGGCCGCCGGAGATTAGGGCTGAAACCAAGACGTTCGTATCCAAGACGATGTGCGGCCGTTTCATCGCGTGGCAGCCTTCGACTTGCGATAGGCTTGGATTTCGGCGACGACGTCCTGCTCGGACAGCCCCTTGTCTTTGGCTACAGCATCTCCCAAGGCGAAGATCCTGTTCCACCGATCCCGGCGTTCGATATATAAGCGAGCCGCTT
>CAVOUO010000005.1:0-73607 GCA_963699595.1 uncultured Planctomycetota bacterium | reverse complement strand
TTGACGTCCACCCCTTCGCCCACGCGGAGTTCTTCAAGCTCCATACCATTAAGAAGGCTCTCGTAGACTCCACCAGACACACGACTGCCAAAAGTCGTGGCGAAAAGAACATCGGCGTTCGGAATTTGGAGAGGATCGCGGAGGCATTGAGCCGCAACAGCAGAAACCTGCTTTACTGGACTATCGGCACTTGTACCCGACCAGTGTACGCATATAATGAGCGCAACGTTACACAAAAAGGGCTTGCTTTCGGGTCGGAGTGTTTCTGCGCTATGCCAAGACGCAGTTCGTATTTTCTGGTCTCAGTGTCGAATAGGGAGAACCTCAACCTCTGCATTGAGTATGCGTTGGCCGGCTTCACCAATAGCATCAACGGCGTCTGGACATACCTTGATATCAAGCTGGGAGATTTCGTCTCATTCCTCTACGGGGCGAAGGCTCACAACCTGTATCTCGTCGAGGGCAAAGCGTCGCTGCGTGACGCCGAAGCCGCACCGCCTTGGCCGCCCGTTCACTTCAAGCAGTCAGGGAAGACCTATTATTTTCCGTTCCGATTGCAGCTCAGGCCAGTGCGACGCTTCCAGGAATCCCTCGTGCGTGCCGAATTCAGCTACGTGGCCGAGAATCTTCTTCTGCGTGGAGGATATCGAAGGACGCACTTTCAAGCAGACCAGACTACCCTTCAAGCAGTTTCCCAGATGGGGGAGCTGTGGCAGGCGTCTGCACAGCGATTGGAGATACCTGACGCCCAGACTTACACGCCCCTTTTTGCGAAGCATCGTGACCTCTTGCACCCTCCGGAGGTGTTCCCCTTCCAAGAACTCACCTTGCAGGGCGCAATTCGCGCTTACTTGAGCCAAATAGAGCATCTGCAGGAGTTCTTGGGCTGGATGAACGTCAACGTGGCGCCAGATGAATTCGAGGTCTTGGGGGAAAAGGCGCTACCAGAAGGTTTCGCCGATCTCCTGATCAAGGAGGCAACACCGGCCGGCATGTCGCGCAAGATTCTCCTGGAGGTCAAGACCAACACAGCCAGCTCGCGTGATGTTGAGCAGCTACGCTACTATATGACAACCATCGGCCAAGAATGCATGGGCGCGGCACTGATCGCGAGCGGCTTCCCTCGCAAGGCGTTGCGGCAACTGGGCAACAGCGGAATCACAGCGCTTCAGTATGGCTGGGATCAGTTGGATATGAAGGCCAGCCCTGCCACCTTTGAGCAGTTGGTTCAGTCCCTTCGGTTGGTGCCACCCGGCACCTGACCTGCTATTTCTGTGCCGGTCTTGCTACGGAGGCGTCGTCCGATTCCGCCAGGCAGACGGGTACATGTCAACGCCGTGCGGGATCCACACACCGATCTCGCCTGAGGCGTTCTCAAGAAGGGTGGATGAATGGTATGCCCGCGTGAAGGCGGCAACCTTCTTGCACGCAGAGTATGAGGAAACCATGAGTAAGGCCCAAAAGGGCGACCTCGTATACTGCGACCCACCCTACAGTCACACCCAATCGATCCTTTACGGCGCACAATCCTTCAGCTTGGAACGGCTGTTCAGAGTCATTGGTGAGTGCAAATCTCGCGGGGTCTTCGTGGCGCTGAGCATCGACGGCTCGAAACGGTCCGGCCGGCTCCACTGTGGACTCCCCCCTGCCGACGGACTATTCGAACGGGAAATACTGCTCGATTGCGGGCGATCGATGCTGAAGCGGTTCCAGATGAACGGGCTCTCGCTTGAGGACGAGGTCGTTCATGATCGTCTTTTGCTGACGTACTGATGGCACCGAACTGTGGGCCTCGGCTGTGCCACCTGTGCCTTGATCTCCACGTTTCTCTTCATGGGCGTGGAACCTTTCCGCCTTTGCAGCGGTCTTGATACCGTCGCCACAGGGCTTCGCGCTCGTGCTTGGGAATGGCGTGCCACCGCAGGCCCCGAATGGCCCCTTCCAAGCCGCTCAGCATGCTCGCACACGGGGCATCCTCGGGCCTCTTTGCCAAAACCCGGAGGCGAAACGCCGCCTCGACGCTGCCCAGCGTCTTCAGTTGCTCCGCCGTCGTCACTCCCGCCGCCCTGAGCTTCTCAGCCACGACCGCCCCGATATTCGGCAAGCTCGTCAGTTCGTCTGTTTCTCTGAGACTCTTCGCCATCGCAATCACTCCTGCGTCGGCTCGTCCATCCAGAGCCATCAGCAGTATCTCCAGCACAGGAACGCTGGTCAATCCCGTTGCTTGCGTGACTTTCGATCAGTCAACTTCACACGCTTGTCGCATGATGGTACAATGATCGTAGTGACGGGAGGTATGTTGTCGTGGACAATCTGATTGCAGGCCTCATCGGCGGGATTCTGCTGCTGCTCGGCATCCGTGGTATCGCGTGGGCGGCAAGGTTCATAGACCCGCTATTCACTCACAACAAGGAAGGGCTCGGTCACCTCAACAAAGGCCGCTACGACGAGGCCATTTTGCAGTTTACGAAGGCCGCCGACATAGACCCGGAGGAACCCAGCCCCTACTACAATCGCGGATTGGCCCACCATCGCCAAGGCGAATACGACAAGGCCATCGCGGATTTCTACCGCGCCCTGGACGTCGATCCTCAATACGCGGGTGCCTATTTCGGTCGTGGCTCGGTCTTCAGCGACAAAGGTAATTATGATCGAGCCCTCGCAGAGTACACCAGAGCCATCGAACTGGCTCCAAGCCACGCCGACGCCTACAATAATCGAGCCGTGACATACGGCATAAGAGGCGAATACGACCAAGCTCTGCTGGATTTCACGAAAGCGATTGAGATCGACCCGCGTCACGCTAACGCCTATTATGGGCGCGGGCTCGCCCACAGCTTCCGGGGCGACTACAAACGAGCCATACCGGAATTCACCAAGGCCATCGAACTGAATCTGAGATTTGCGGACGCCTATAGTTGGCGAGCGCTGGCCTACCGCAAAGAAGGCCAATACGATCTGGCAACGTCAGACTACACAAAAGCCATTGAGATGGATCCACACGATCTGGACAACTACTTCTGGCGTGGCATGACCTACGGCCAAAGCGGGCAGTATGAACGAGCCCGCGCGGACTTCAACACGGTCCTCGACCAGGAACCGCAGAACGCAAAGGCCTACTACGGGCATGGAGTTACTCACTACGACAAAAACGAGTTCGAGGAGGCGGTTCGCAACTTCACGACGGCGATCGACATCGATCCCACCTGTGACGACGCCTACGTGGGCCGCGGCTTTGTCCACTATCGGCAGGGGGAATATGAGTCGGCCATTTCGGACTTCACCAAGGCCATCGAATTGAACCCGCAATCCGGCAACGCCTACCACAGTCGGGCCGCAGTCCAGCACGAACGGGGGAATTACGAAGCCGCCTTAGCCGACATCAATCAAGCTGTCTCCCTCCGCCCGCAAGACGCACAAATCTACCATAATCGCGCCCACACATACTCCGCGCTGGGACAGTACGACAAAGCCTGGGTCGATGTGCATAAGGCTGAGAGTCTGGGATTGGCGATAGACCCGGAACTCCTTGAAGAGTTGCGAAAGGCGTCAGGAAGAGACGAATGATCATAGGGGTCAATCTTCCGGCAAGAGAATTGCGGTTCGTAGGGTGGGTTCTTAACCCACGCGTTGACTCATGTCTCTCGGTATGATCCCGTCGGATCCTTCGCGGAGAAGGCCGGCGGAAATCTGTGCCTCCCGACTGGTTTTTACCGCCACACCCGGAAAAATAGCGCATGGTTTACGTAGAGGGGGAGGCCGGGGGTGACATATGAGCCAGGGAACCAACAGTGTGTGCGAGCTGGAGCCGAGCGAAGCGTGTGACCTGTATGCACCGCGTTCGGACCCTATCCATTCTCGGACCCTTATGAAACAGTATTTCCTCGATCCGGTGCTACCCGTGCTCACCTTGCTGTCCATGTCGGCCCTGACCATCGTCATGCTCGTGGTGATCGTGACGACGGTGGCCGACATGGACCTGCAACTGCCGGGCAGCTACGTGAGTGTCGATCCCTGGGCCGGCTGGGAGACCGCACCGGCGGGCGGGTCCTATCCGGACCAGGCCTATGCGGACCTGGCCGCCTCGATGGACGCGGCCGAGGACCGGGAGCCTTGGCCCGGCCCCCGGCAGGCCGGCGACCGGTTCTGAGGGGCGGACCGCGCCTCGCGGGATCGGGTGAGAGATCCATTGCCTGGGGCGGTCGCTTCATCTCAATCCTCCTTTGTCCAGCCATATATGACGGTCGAGGTCTTGCGGAAACCTCTCCCTTCCGGCAGAACCAGGGGCTGCTGCCGGAGCAGGCGGAATCCTATCGCCTCGAAGAACCGGCGGCCCTCCTCATTCTCACCCCAGGCGATCAGGTGAATGCCCCGAATGCCCTGCTCCTGAACCTGCCGCCGGAACTGTTCCACCAGTTTTCGCCCCAGGCCGCACCCGCGAAAGCCCTGCCGCAGATTGATATGAAGATGGGCCGGGTACTCTTTCAGGTCCACTTTGGGCCTGCCCCCGGCCAGAGCCGTCTTGGCAAAGGCCGCCAGGAGCCGATACGTCTCAGCCCGCCAAAGCGCACCGCGCCGGATCGCGCCGAATACGGCCGCGGGCACGACCTTCCTCTCGATCACCCGGTCGCATCGGCGCGTGTCCAGGCAGCCGGTCAGGTAGCCGACCACCACTCCATCACATTCGGCCACCCAAAGCGATTGCGGCTCCCAGTCTGTGTAGTAGCGCGTCAGGAAGTCCGCGACGGCCTCGTGGTCGTGGAAGTACAGATCGACCGTTCGGCCTTTGTCGGCGGTATTCCAGGAGATCTCCCGGACCGCCTCCCGGTCCTCGGATCGATACTTGCGAATGATGGCATCTTGGCTCATTGCGGTTTCCAGCACGCGATCCGCTCACCATTCTATGCGATGGACCACGCCACGAGAATTGAGCAATTGGAGACACGCCACAGCCCGGACAGGAGCGCGAGCTTGGCTCGGGTGGCACGGCCAAACTTGCATGGGTTCCCAAACGCGATGGGTCGCGTTTGAGGTCCCTTTGACCGTGCTCCCTCGCACACGGAGAGCACGCTCAAGCGGCGCTTGGGCGTGCCACCCAGAGCGAGATTCACGTTCTACCGCAAGACCGCTTGCGGACCCAAGCGCTCGGCCCGGCGGCGCTGGCCTTCCTTGAGCAGGCGCTTGCGCATCCGCAGCGAACCCGGGCAGACTTCCACCAGCTCATCCTGCTGGATGTACTCGAGCATCGCCTCCAGGCTCAAGAGCCGCGCCGGGCGGACCCGGGCCGCCTCATCCTTGCTGGACGTCCGCATGTTCGACATTTGCTTGGCCTTGGCCGCGTTGACCACGATGTCGTTATCCTTGCAGTGCTCGCCGATGACCTGGCCCTCGTAGACCTCATCGCCCGGCCGGACAAAGAAAAGGCCCCGCTCGTAGAGTGCGTCCAGGGCGTAGGCGGTCACTCTGCCGGTCTCGCTCTGGATCATCACGCCGGCCTGCCGATCGGGGATCGAGCCCCGCATCGGCTCGTACTGCTCGAACGTATGGTGCATGATCGCCCGGCCCTGGGTGGCCGTCAGGATCCGTGCGTTGAGTCCAAAAAGACCCCGTGACGGGATCATGAATTCCATGTGCACATAGTCGCTGGCGCCGCTCTTGGTGTCCATCTTGAGCAGCTCGCTGCGGCGAGTGCCGATCAGGCTCATCACCGCGCTCTGGCAGTCGGCCGGACACTCGATGACCAGCCGCTCGACCGGCTCCTGCTTGACGCCGTTCTTCATCCGGATAATGACCTCCGGCTTGCCCACGCAAATCTCGTAATCCTCCCGCCGCATGTTCTCCAGGAGGATGCCCAAGTGCATCAGGCCCCGGCCGGAGACGATGAACTCGTCGGCGGTCCGCCCCTGCTCCACGCGCAGGGCCACATTCGTTTGAAGCTCCTTGTCCAGCCGGTCGCGAATCTGCAGCGACGTCACATACCGCCCATCCCGGCCCGCGAACGGACCGTTATTGACCTGGAAGGTCATGCTCATCGTCGGCTCGTCGATGGCCACGATCGGCAGCGCGCTGGGCTCATCCGGGCAGGCGATCGTATCGCCGATATCGACCGGGTCCAGACCGCCCACGGCGCAGATATCCCCCGCCTACACTTCGTCGGCCCGTTTCTTGGCGATGCCCTCGAACTCGTACAACTGGACCACCTTCTGCGGCGTGTGGTTCCCCTGCTTGTCGATCACCGTCATCGGCTGGGCCTGGGTGAGCTTGCCCGCGAAGACCTTGCCGACCGCCACGCGCCCGACGTAATCGGAATACTCCAGCGAGGTCACCAGCATCTGCAGGGGCTTGTCCGGATCGGCCTTCGGCGCCGGGATACTGTGAATGATCGCCTCGTAGACCGGCTTCATGTTGCGTGTTCGGCTTCGACAGATCCATCGTCGCCCAACCTTCCTTCGCCGAGGCGTAGATCACCGGGAAGTCCAGCGAATCGTCGTTGGCTTCCAGCTCGACGAACAGGTCGAAGACCTCGTTGACCACGTCCTCGGGCCGGGAATCGGGGCGGTCCACCTTGTTGACCACCAGGATGGGCTTGAGCCCGTGCTGCAGGGCCTTGGTCAGCACGAACCGCGTCTGCGGCATCGGCCCGTCGAACGCATCGACGACCAGCAGCACGCCGTCGGTCATCTTGAGCACCCGCTCGACCTCGCCGCCGAAATCGGCATGGCCCGGCGTATCGACGATATTGATCTTGTACTGCCGGCCGTCGCCGTTGCTGTACTGGATGGCGCAGTTCTTGCTGAGGATCGTGATGCCGCGCTCGCGTTCGAGCGGGTTGGAGTCCATGATCAGGCTGTGGTCGCCGCCGGACATCTTCTCCAGCTCTTCCTGCCGGAACATGCCCGACTGGTACAGAAGCTGGTCCACCAGCGTCGTCTTGCCGTGGTCTACATGGGCGATAATCGCCACATTGCGTACGTTTTCTGCGAACATAGTTCTCTACATCCTTCGATCCGTCCTCGTAGGGCGAGCCTGGGCTCCCAAACGCGATACATCGCGTTTGGGGTCCCCGTCCCCGCTCGCCTGAACAAGTCGTGCGAGGACGCACGACCTACAAAGAAACACCTGACAGTGCCCCTACAAATCTTCCCACCCTCTATAATAGTCGATGGGTCAGACCATTTCTGTAGGGGCAACCGGGACCCCAAACGCCATCTTATCGCGTTTGGGAAACCGACCCTGTGGCTGCCCTACCCCATCGTTGTCTTGGGCAGGCACGGGGGCCTGCCCCTGCACGGGGCGGGTCTTCTTGCCATCGGGGGAGCCATGATACCTGCAACCTCGCATACGCCATACTGGATGCGGCATCGCAGTGTTCACGTGCCTTGACGGGCTACAAATGCCCAGCCGATTCTGAACCCAGCTACAAGCCCAATATTGTACCAGATAGCACACCAAATGCAAGCCCTTTGCCAACTTTTCGCGCACAGAGGTGCCACTACGCTTTGTGGCGCTCTCCCCGCCTTTGTCATGCTGAACGCAGTGAAGCATCTGGACAACGAATGGAACCAACGCCTGTTACCGTGCGCGGCCCAGATCCTTCGCTGCCGCTCAGAGCCCGCCCTGAGCGTGGCCGAAGGGATGACAGGCGGGGTGCACGGACGCCACGAGATTCAGCCGCACGCGCACGCAGGGGATAGCCAGCCCCCCGGGGGCGGATTGCCGCGCTCCGCTCGCAATTGTCTGTTCCAGATCCCTCGCATCGGCCTGATGGGCGGGGATTGGCTTTGTTTTCCCCCGGCCCCAGGCACATCGAATTCGTCATAACACGTTTTACGCAAAGCACTTAACTCTTAAAATCGCCATGAGCAAATTGGGTTTGTTTGTACAACTCGGTCCCACCGGCGGCAGCCCTCCAAGCCCCGCCTGCCGGCGCCCCTTCCGGTCGGTCCGGGTCAAATTGGGTTTGTTTGTACGACTCGGCCCGATCAGCGGCAACCCTTCCGGCCCTGTCGGCGGCGCCTTTGCCGATCGGTGCGGAGACGGATTGGGTTTGTTTGTTACGAATGCCTGTCACAGAGACACCGGGGGCACGGAGAATGAAGCCGCCGCATGTCTGCCGGGTCGGTTGCGGGGATTCGGGCCTCGGCCTGCTATGCGTCGTCATGTCTCTTCCTTCCGCTTTCAAATCATAAATCGTAATTCATAAATCATAAATCCGAGGGGCGTCCCTCTACCCTGGGGCACTGTTGCACGAATCGTGCCGGAATTCTGTGCGCGGACAACGCCCGAGAATGGCGTAACTCCTTGTGCCCAAACGAATAAAGAATTTTTCGGCGGCGCAGGTGTTTTACCTTTTGAACTGTTGCACAAACGTGGCCACTTCGTACAGACGCGAGAAGCATCCGTAGGGTGGGCTGAGCCCACCATTTTTCGTTCGCTGTACTTCCTTGGGGATTGGTGGGCACAGCCCACCCTACGGGATCGCTGACGTCGCCCCACACCGCCCTACCGCTCGTCACCCGTCGCTTATCCCTTGCCGCTGGCTCCGCTTTCCCCTTTGCCATGCCAGCGGCTTGCCTCTACAATACTGCTATGGATTCGCAGGGTATCGTGCTCGGGCCAAAATGACGTTGCGGAAAGTGCCTCCGCACGGCGGATTGAGGAAAGGTAGAAGAGTCTGTGACCGAGGCGAACAACCGGATAACGTGGGAGATGAATACGAGGATCAACAATCAGGGAGACGCCAGGCGGCAGGTCACCCGTCGGAAGGTGCTGCGGGTGATCAGCGGTTCGGGGGCCGCCGTGATGGCCGGCGGGGTCGGGGCTTCCGGCGGGGAGCGGGCTGGCGGTGCGGGGCGGATCAAGCAATCGATCGCCTATTGGTGCGTGCAGAAGTATTGGAGTCTGGAGAAGACCTGCCAGGTGGCGCGGGACCTTGGCTGCCGGAGCGTCGAGCTGGTCGAGCCGAAGGATTGGCCCACTCTCAAGAAGTACGGAATGGTCTGTGCCATCGCCAATAGTCACTGGTTCGACAAGGGCAGGAACAACCCGCAATACCACGAGATGTGCCTGGGCAAGCTGCGGGAGAGCATTGACGCGTGCGGCGGACGCGGGGTTTCCCAATGTGATCACGTTTACCGGGCTGGCCGAGGGGATCGGGCCTGAGGAGGGGATCAGGAACTGCGTCGCCGGATATAAGAAGATCATGAGCTATGCGGAAAAGCAGAAGGTCAACCTCTGCCTGGAGGTGCTGAACAGCCGGGTGGCGGTCGAGATGGTGGGCGTCCCCGGCTACCAGGGCGATCACACGGACTATTGCATGAAGATCGTCCAGCAGGTCGGCTCACCGCGAATGAAGCTGCTGTTCGACATCTTCCACGTGCAGATCATGGATGGGGACATCATCGCCCGCATCCGGCAGTACAAGGACTACATCGGGCACTATCACACCGCCGGCAACCCGGGCCGCCGGGAGCTGGACGACCGGCAGGAGATCAACTATCGCCCGATCATGGAGGAGATCGCCCGCAGCGGTTATGCCGGCTATGTCGGTCACGAATTCATCCCAACGCGCGACCCGCTGGAGGGACTCCGGCAGGCCGTGACGCTGTGTGACGTATGATCGCCGATCCGTGAGCACTCGATGCGTGGGTCAAGAACCCACCCTACACGCCATGTCATCGGTCACCCGTCCACCTTGACGCGCAACCCGCGGGTCAATCTTCTATGCCTGTCAGCACAACGTCATCGATATTCCAGCCGGACATGGGCCAAGCCTGCGGATCCTTGACCTCGTAGGCCCACCGTATGTAGATACTCTCTTGATGGTCCGCTATGGGACCGAGGCCGTAGACAACCGTCTGCCAGGCGTCATCCGTCAGCATAACCTCTGCACCCTCATGCTCCCATAGCGCGATCCACGTGGCTCCATCCGGGGAGGCTTCGACGGCGGCTTTCACGTAGCGGGCCTCATCGGTGTTGAGCCGGCGCGCGAATTGGAGCTTCACGTCACGATAGCCGCGGCAGTCGAATGGGCCGGCGGTCAGGCAGTGGAGGCCGTCGGCGCCTGCGGCGTAATCCCCCGCGAGGTTCACGCCGAAGACGTTGTCGCCCGTGGCGCGCGCCGGTCGGATCGGGATGGCCAGCCTGGGTGCCGCCAAGACCGCCAGGCCGGCCGAATTGCCACTGGCCGTCCGCCGTCCAGGCCGGCGGCGTGTCGAGCCTCGTCTCGAAGATGCCATTTCTCACTCCGCCCCGCCAGGATTGGGCCAGCACGGCGAGATCCTCCCCGTCGATGCGAAGATCGAAATTCAGATTCGGGCCGTCGCACGGGTAAGACGCCGGTTTGAGCCAGTGTTGGGCCAGAAACATCAGGTCTTCGGGACCTACTCCCTCCGGGTCGAGGAAATCGCCTATGCGCAGGGGCTCCCAGGACAGTTTCGGATAGATCGGCCGGCCGCACATCTTCCAGAGGTCATCGGTGCCGTTGAACGTCTCCCCCACAAAGTCCCAGCCGGTGCCGACATACGTCAACGCCTTCTGCATCCTGTCCGTGGTCCTGCCCTGACCGCCATCACTGCTGGCCTGACCGCTCGTTTCGATGTCCCAGAAGGTATCCTCCATGGGAATGTCGTCGTTAGTACCCACGAGGCCGCCGGCGAGACCGTCATTCGTCAGTCGGGTCACCTTGCCGACCGCGTAGCATCGCTGCACCGCCCCGCCGTCATTACCGCCGATCAGTCCACCAATGATCGTCTCGCCGCGCACGGGTCCCGTGGCATAGCTGTCGATCACAATTTGGTTGTAGTCTCCTCGGAAATTGGTCCCGACCAGCCCGCCGACCCGACTTTTTCCGGTTACGCTGCCGCCCGCCCAACTGGCGGAGATCCGGCCGCGATTGGCCCCGGCGAGCCCGCCAGCGTCCCACAAACTCGCGCGGACCGATGCGGTCGCATAGCACTGGGAGATGTTTCCCTCGTGGCCTCCCACCAGTCCCCCCGCCACCTGTTCCGCCGAGATCTCGCCGACGGCAAAACGAGTCCTGATGCTGCATTCTCTCGTATTGCTCCCCATGAGCCCGCCCACATTGTTCTTTCCCGAAACCAGGGCCCCGGCACGACAGTGGGAAACGCTGCCTGCGTGGCCCCTGCCGATCAGCCCTCCGACACTCATGTCGCCGGACACGCCACCCGCGGACCAGCTATTCGAGACAACACCGCCCCAGATCTGTCCCACCAAACCGCCCACAGATTGTGGTCCCGTGATCGTGCCAGTGGCGTAGCTGTCCGAGATCTGCCCCTCGCTGTAGCCCACCAAGCCGCCGAAGGCGTGCGTACGCGTCCGCGGCTCGAGGGTCTTCTGCAGGGATCGTTGGCTCGCCAGTCCCACCGAGCATGTCGCATGACAGTTGCTGATATGCCCATAGTTGTACCCGACCAAGGCACCCACGTATTTCTCTGCCTGGACCTGCCCACCTTGAACATAGCAGTTGCGGATCGACCCTGATTCCAGGGAGCCTGCCAGGGCGCCTAGACCGTGTACGGGCATCGAGCAAGTGGCGGCCGGCCGAATATCGACGTTGAACAGCCCCAGGTCTTGAACGGCGGCGTTCGGGTCGGCGATGAACCGGAACAATCCGTACCCCATGCCGGAACCAAAGACAGTCGTTACCTCGGTCCCCGTCACGGCGTAGCTAAAGTTCGCGACCGTGTGACCGCCGCCGTCGAACACACCCGTGAACGGTCGCATGATGTTGCCGATCAGGTGGAACGCCCCGCCGGGAAGGTCCTTCAGATCGATATCCGCCATGAGTCGGAAGTGCTTGTCCCAATCGTTGGGCTCGGTGCCGATGGTGTCCATCTGCCCGGCCGTCCGGATCTGGTAGGGGTCCTGGGCCGTCCCGCTACCGCCACCGTATTTCGCCTCAGCCGGAATGCCGGCCAAGCACATCACGGCTACAAGAAAGACTGTCCGCCGAGTTTCGACACGTCGCACCGCCATCATGTCGTGCCCTCCGCCCCCCAGCTTCCACCTGCCCAATGACCCTCAGGCCTTTCGCCGATTCCGCTGCGCGGCCTAGCCGATTCCGACAAGCGCTGATATTCCGCATCTCTACCGACAGTGTACCCGATGCGGAGGGTCCGAGTCAAGGAGCACGTAGAATCTGCCGATAATCCTCTGTCTCATTTTCGCAACCCCTTCGGGAGGATTATCGTATGCACGTCGAGCAAAAGGTCGAAGCGAAACCGACAGAGCGTCCGATATTCGGACTGCCCGTGGACACCGGCATTCTTTTCTCCAACCATAAAGGCGTCTACCAGCCGGGCATCGAGAAAAACAAGACGAAACTGCTGAAGAAACTGGGTTTTCTCGCCAATTTCCTGGACGCCGACGAGAAGATCGTCTTCGTCACGGCCGGCTGCTCCCCCTATTCGACGTTCGAACAACTGACCGTCGGGGCGGTTTGGTCGCTGTGCTTAAACGGTCCTTGTTCGTGTTCACGAACAAGCGTCTGCTCCACATTCCCACCACCTGGCAACTGGACTACCGCGGGTCCATCTGCACAGATCCTGTACCAGGACTGCAAGCGGCTGCAGGTCAGCGGCTCCGGACTCGTAGCGGAGTACCACACCGGCAAGAAGGACCGATTCGCCAGTATCCCGCGCCCGGACCGCAAGATCATCAAGCATTTCCAATTTGCGACCGGCGAATCCGACCGGCGCAGCGAGAATCCGCAGCGGAATCATCTGTGCCCGAACTGCACGCAGGTTCTGCCCGCCCGCGTCGTGACGTGCCCCTCCTGCGGACTCGAATTCAAGAGCCGGGCCAAGGCCCTGACGCGGTCCATCCTCCTGCCGGGCGGCGGGTACTTCTACACCGGGCATCCTTTCCTGGGGGCCTGCGACGCCCTGGGAGAGGCCTGGCTCGTGATTCTCAACCTGGTGAGCTTCGCCAACGGGCTGCTCGGCAGCGCGGAGGCAATGGCAGTGTTCCCGGTGTTTCTGGCGCTCCTGGTAGGCGAGAAGGTAGGCACCGTCTACCACTCGAACAGCTTCCTGAAAGAATTCATTCCGGAGAACCTCAAAGCGGTCCTGAGCGGCCGGCCGGTACAAAGAGTGCAACCGGAACTGCCGCCCATCCCGGCGCCGCCGCAGCCCAAACACCGGCCCGAAGACGTCCTGTCCCTCCGCTGAGGGTACGTGACAGGTGCTACCGCTTCACCGCCCGGTTGTAGATGCGGACGTCGTCGATCAGGCCGGAGAAGAAGGTGCCGGGTTCGAGGCCCGCGCCGCAGCCGATGTTCAGACCGCCGCTGGAACCGGCCAGACCCGACTGGGCATCCTGGCCGGCGAGAACGTCGTCCACGTACAAGGCCCTGGTCATGCCGTCCCAGACCACGCCGACCCGATGCCAGCCGCCATCGACGATACTGGACGGGGCCACCAGGGGCGTGGGAGCTTGCCGGCCGCCGGCCGGTCCTACGAGGCCGGTCGTGAGTTTCCCCCCGGCGTCCGTCGCGAGCCAATTCGCGCCGCCGATCTGTGAGACAATCGCCTGTCCCGGCGCCCCGCCCTTGACCCAGGCAAAGGCACTGAACGGCCCCGCCGCCGGGTCCAGGACAAAGCCGGTGCTGATGTAATCATCGAGGCCATCCAATTGCACGGCCCCCTGTATTTTGCCGCCCGGCTGCCAGAGCGGCGCACCGTGCAGCAGGCCGTGGTTGCCGCCGGCGCTGTCTTTGGCGGCGCCGCCCTCCGTCTCGTCCAGTTTGTAGTGGGCGGCCAGGCCTTCCTCCTTGAGCTTCACCTGGAAGAATGCCAGGGTCAGCCGCCAGGCCAACTCGGCCGCGGCCTTGTTGTACGCCGTCTTCGACATCGTTGAAGAAGGCATGGCCGGCCCCTTTGTGGACATAGATTCCGTAGTCGATGCCGGCGGCCTTGAGGGCGGCTTCGTAGCCGACCATGCCGGCATTGATGTTGTTGTCAAGGGCACCGTAATGGCACAGCAGGGCCGCCTTGATCTTCGGCACATCCGCCGCGGCCGGCGCTGCGCCATAGAACGGGACCGCCGCCGCCAGATCCGGCGCGTTGACGGCGACCTGGTTCGTCATGGCCCCGCCCCAGCAGAAACCGGTGCATCCGACTTTTCCCGTCGTGAGCGGATGCGTCTGGAGGTATTGCACCGCCGCCACGAAATTCTTGACGGTCGCCTGGTAGTTCAGTTGGTTGAGCAGCGAGGTCGCCTGGCTGGTATTGCCGACGGGCGTCCCGCCCAGGGGTGACAACGCATCGGGGGCAATCGCATGAAATCCCTCCAGGGCGAAGCGTCGCGCCACGTCTTCAAAATGCGGCTGCAAGCCCTGATTCTCGTGGACAATGACGACCGCCGGACACGGTTCCTGGCCCTTGGGCCGAGCGGCGTAGGCCCGGATGTCACCCGTTTCGCCGGGATAGGTGATGTAGCCTATCTCGAGGCGCGGGTCATCCTTCGGCACGAAGTCGCCCAGGGCGACGTTGCCCCCCCATCGCGCCAGCCAGGCCGAGGCCGCCGCCGTCCCGCCGGAGAGCAGCGCCACTTGCTTGAGGAATCCGCGGCGATTCAAATAAGCCTTCGCCAGTTCGTCGGGTGTGTCGATCCGGGATCTTCGACTTGATTTCATGGACAGTCCTCCTACACAATGTCGCTCCTATGGTACCACGATTCTGCATCCAATGTCAAGACCGAACAAGGCTACGGGCTGATCCCACCTATGGTTCAGTGCCATTGTCGGAATTGCTCGTCAAGACGCATCAGGGCAAGCCCCCCGACCGCCGGTCCGCCCTGGGGTCAGAGCTTGATTAGTGATTAAGCAGGCATCGCGGGGCGATTACTGAAAGGCCATGTCCGAATTGGCGGACCGGCCGGGGTAAGGGGAAGGGAACATTAATCCCTAATCACTAATCAAGCTCTGACCCCAAAGCTCCCCCTCATTCTCTACGTCTTGACACGGGTTCGGGGATTCGTTCCAATTGGAGCCGAGGATGTTCGGAAATCGATCGGTGTTTGGAGAAAAGGAGAGCAGGTCATGAACACGCAAGGGACTAACGTATACGGCGCCGGCCGCTTGGTGGGACGGCGGGAATTCGTCACGGGAGCGGTCGATCTCGTCGGCGGTGCGGCGGTGGCCTGGGCCCTGCTGCCCACGCTCAACGCCCGGGCTGAGATCGTTGCCAAGGACGACCCACGCCTCCACACGGAATGGATTCGATATCCCGCCCCCTCGGGCGAGATGCGGGCCTATCTGGCCCGGCAAAAGGAGGAAAAGAAGCGGCCTGCCGTGATTGTGATCCACGAGAATCGCGGTCTTACGCCGCACATCCAGGATGTGGCCCGGCGTATGGCCCTGGAGGGGTTTCTGACCCTGGCCCCCGACGCCCTCTCACCGCTGGGAGGGACTCCGGAGGATCCGGCCCAAGTCCCGTCCCTCTTCGGCAAGCTGAACAGCGAAGCGACGGCCAAGAACTTCGTGGCGGCGGTCCAATACCTCAAGACCCATCCGCTCTCCGCAGGCAAGGTCGGTTGCACCGGTTTCTGCTGGGGCGGCGGGATGACGAACCAGGTGGCCGTGCGCTCCCCGGATCTGCTGGCGGCCGTCCCCTACTATGGCGCCAACCGGCTGCGGCAGACGTGCCGAAGATCAAGGCCGCCCTGCTCGTTCACTACGCGGGCAACGATGAACGCATCAATCGCGGCATTCCGGCGTTCGAGGAGGCCCTCAAGAAGGCGAAGGTCGAGTACAAGATCTATATCTATGAGGGGGCGGGGCACGCGTTCAACAACGACACCAGCCCGGACCGGTACAACAAGGAGGCCGCCGAGCTGGCCTGGAAGCGCACGATCGCCTTCTTCAAAGAGAAGCTCCAGACGTGACGCATCTGTTGGGAATACCGCGGTTACGCGACGGTTTGGAGTTCCGCCTTTAGGCGGCGTATTCCGTCTTGTCTTCCACTCGCTTTCCTGCGTCGGTGGCACTTCAAATCCTCGAAGCGGACTGTGGACCCGCCTAAAGGCGGAACTCCGAACGAGGCATCACCGCCCCAGGCAACAGTTCTTGTACTTGCGGCCGCTGCCGCAGGGGCAAGGGTCGTTGCGGCCGACGCGCAATGCGGCCTCGGGCGCCACAGCCGGTCCCGCCGGCGGTTCCGGCGGCCGCCACAAGGCCGCGACCTGGGCCACGAACGGCCGGCAGTGGGTGAAGAAACGCTTGTAGCCGGCACACAGGTAGTTCAGTCCCGGCTCGCCGTCCGGGGTCACGAAGAAAGCGATTCTTGGGACACTCGCCGTTGCACATGGCCCGGACCTCGCAGAGCTGACAGCAGCGCGGCAGCGTGTCCCGCTTGGCGAGCCCGAACGTCTGCTGCGCGGGGCTGTCCAGCAATTCGGCCAGCGGCGTCTGGCGGATGTTCCCCAGGCGATGCTCGCTATCGGTGAAGTGGTCGCAGCAATAGAAGTCGCCGTTGTGCTCGACCACGGGGACGCCGCCGCAGACCTCCTTGAAGATGCACAACGTGTGCTCCTGCTTGAAGGCCGGCCGGACCGCCTCCTCGAAGATCTGGACTTTGACCCGCCCGATGTCCCGCGCGACCCATTCGTCGAAGACGGCACAGAGAAAAGTGCCCCAGGCCTCCGCCGGCACCGTGCGCTCGCTCACGCCGTCCGCCGCTTCCGGCCGCCGCTCGACCAGAGGAAGGAAACTCAGGTATGGAGCCTCCAATTGCCGCAGGAACCGGTAAACGTCGGACGGGAATCCCGCGTTGTGCGCGCCGACCACGCACAGGATTTCACAGGGGACTTGGTGCTGCTGCAGAAGCCGGTAGCCTCGCATCGTTTGTTCATGGACCGGCCGGCCGTCTTTCGTCCGGCGGTATCGGTCGTGCACTTCGGGCGGGCCGTCGATGCTGATCCCGACCGCAAAGCCCTCCGCCGTCAAGAACCGGCACCAGGCATCATCCAGAAGGGTCCCGTTGGTCTGGATCCCATTGCGGATCTCGCGGCCCGCGGGCTGATGTTTCCGCTGGAGTGCCACGATCTTGCGAAAATAATCCAGCCCCAGCGTGGTGGGCTCTCCCCCATGCCAGGAGAAGTGAATCACCGGCTCGGTACAGGCGCGCATGTGCTGGACGACGTACTCCTCCAGCAGGTCCTCCGGCATACGGAAGGATTCACCCTTGGGATACAGCCTTTGCTTGTCGAGGTAATAACAGTATTGGCAGTCCAGGTTGCAGACGGGGCCGGCCGGCTTCACGAAAACCTGGAACTCACGAGACACTCTGGTCATGCATTCACCTTCACATCAGGCGGCAAATCCTGGCCGCCGGATGAATCGAAGGTAACACATTCGACCCTTGGTGTCGAACGAAACCTGCCTGTGGGATGGCAGGTTGTGAGCTACCCTGCGCCGGGTGGCAGCGGCAAGCGGAGTCTTCGGAGCTTGCCGATGGTGTTGACACATCTGCCACGAGCCATCGGCAAGCTGCGCTTGCCGCTGCCACCCATGTTTCTCACCTTGGCAGGGGTGGATGCGGTAGGCTACGATGGTCTTGTGACGAACTCACCGGCGGGTTCTTCGGCGCCGACGGCGGCCGGGCGGTTGCGCCAGTAGAAGGTCCGCAGGGCCAGGTAGACGATGGGGAGGATGCCGCCGACGATGAAAAGGATATCGCCGGGCAGGCGGGCCCATTCCAACGCGCGGACCAGCGGCTGGGCGAAGAATTCCGGGCTGCGGGCGTGCCAGTAGCCGTTTTCCAGGCTGTCCTGGAATTGGAGGAAACCGACCGGGACGAGATTGACGAAGACCATGCAGGCTAAGCCAAGGTTCAGACTCCAGAACGAAATCCCCATCGCCCAGTTGCTGGCGCGGTCCTGCGGGATGAAGTAGCGGGCGACGAAGACGAGGAAGCCCATCGCCAGCATGCCGTAGACGCCCATCAGGGCCCCGTGGCCGTGATTGGCGGTGAATTGGGTCCCGATTTCGTAATAGCTGACGATCGGCAGGTTGATGAGGAAGCCGAAGACGCCGGCCCCCAGGAAATTCCAGAAGCCGACCGCGATCAGGAACATGACGGCCCATTTGTGGGGGAACGCCCGGCTGCTGGTGCCGAGCATCGTCCTTCTCTCCGGCGGTGTGCCGAGTTGCATGAACCGCCATGCTTCATAGGTCAGCAGGAGCAGCGGGATCACCTCCATCGCCGAGAAGAACGCGCCCAACGCCATTTCCGAGGCGGGCGAGCCGTTGAAGTAGACGTGGTGCAGGGTGCCGATGACGCCGCCGATGGAGTAGAGAATGATGTCCAGGTAGATCACGGTCGTCGCCACGATCACCGGCACCACGCCGAGCAGCACGAAGATGTACGCGACCATAATGGTCGTGAAAAGCTCCAGGAAGTCTTCCACCCACAGATGCACGACCCAGAACCGCCAGAAGTCCGCCACGGCGAAGGAGGTGTTTTTCCCGATGGCCAGCCCCACGGCATAAAACAACGGAAGGGACAGGGCGCTGTACAGGAACAGGTACGGCATATTGCCCGGATGCTCCCCGCGCAGGGCCGGCCAGATTCCCCGGGCGACGATTACCAACCAGATCCCCATCCCGACAATCAGTAAGAGCTGCCACAGCCGACCGAGATCAAGATACTCCCAGCCCTGGTTGCCGATCCAGAACCAAGGACCCTTGAGGCTGATATAGCCCTGGATCGCCGCCGCCTCGCCGATGAGACTGGCGACGACAATCGCCACGAGGGCGACAAACATCACGAGGGCCAGCGTGCCCTGATGCTTCGGCTCGCGCCGGGCGATCAGCGGGGCGATGAAGATGCCCAGGGCCAGAAAGCTGGCCACGATGAAGAACAGGGCCAGTTGGACGTGCCAGGTCCGCGTCAGGTTGTAGGGAAGCCACTGGGCGATGGCCGAGCCGCCGATGCCTTCCGGCGCCGCATGATAATGGGCGTTCGCCCCGCCCAGGAGTCCCTGGGCCAGGAACAGTCCCGCCACGACCAGGAAGTACCAGGCCGTCATGCGCTGCGACGGCGTCAGCGCGACACGGGTGGGATCGCTGAAGACCACTTTCTGCTCTTGATCCGCCGGCTCGCGGTGCCAGCCCAGCCAGGCGTACCGGCCGAAAGCAAAGAAGATGACCCCCGCCCCGCAGAGCAGGGCCACCAGACTCAGGGCACTCCACAATACGGCATCGCCTGTGGGTGCATTGGCGGCCGCCGGCTCGGCGGGCCAGTTGTTCGTGTAGGAGTAGTTCGTGCCCGGCCGCGTCGTCGTGCAGGCCCAGGCGGCCCACGAGAAGTAGCTGGTCAGGTCGCGAACCTCCTGCGGATCGACGATCTGGGGTCTTTTCAGCCCCTCCTGCTGCGCCAGGACGCCGAACCAGCCCGTGTAGTACGCGACCAGGGCCTGATAGGCATGGATTTGTCCTGCGCTGTACGTGATGGTCCGCGTCTGCGGGTTCCAGGTATTACGCTTCAATTCATCGGTGACCCTCTGACGAACCGCCGGGGTCGCCTGTGCGCCGGACGCGCCGGCATAGAACGCCAGCATGGCCTCCGAAGCCCGGTGAAGATAATCGGCGGTGAAATCCGGTCCGAGGTAGGCCCCGTGGCCGAAAATGGTGCCGTGCTGCATCAGGCCGTACTTGCGGAATACCTGCTGGCCCGACTGGATGTCCTGGCCCGTAAACACCACCTCGCCCGCCTCGTTCACGACTTTCTCCGGGATGGGTGGATGCTGGGTATAGACCTTGTAGGCCATGATCCCCAGCACCACGAAGCCAACGAGAAACGTCAGAATGGCAATCTGGGCCCACCAGTGCGAGATGACCATCGGTTTGCGAGGCGTGTCCATGTCAATGTTCTCCCCGTCACGACTTTCCTGAACCACGACATCAGAGACAGGCCGAGATCGTCGCACAGGCCGGCAGTCGAGTGCCAATAAGGTTTTTCCGTAATTCGGCACGCGGATTTTGCCTACACAGGGTTAGAGGTCACGCGGTGTGCGGGTGGCACGGGAATGGAGAGCGGACCTGCGATTTGGCCGTAAAGGCATAAAGAAACGCGTGACCAACGAGGAATGCATCCGAAGTCAGCGCGTGTCGTACGAGTGACGCCTCCGGCGATCCGGAAATGCGAAAAAGTCACGCGCCGTGAACCGGGGCCGTTTCTCGAAGTAACAAGTATCAGCCGAGGGCAGGTTTGCTGTTCCACGAGCTCTTTGACACACAGATTCCAACCAACTTTTTTCAGGGAGAAATGCTATGAAGGCAACCCAAGTCACGAGATGGATGTATCCCCTCCTGGGAATGCTGGTGCTTGCACCGGCGGCCCACGCGCAACTGCGCGACGTCGCCTGGACGTTCGGGAATGAGGACTTCTCTTCCTACCGTCTGGACAGTTTTGAGCCCGCGGGCATCCAGTTTGCCCCGCTCGGCAGCCAGAATCCCACCCTGCCCCTGGAACTGGGCAAACGTTATCAAGTCACGGTCACCAACTACTCGGTTCACCCCCTCGAAATCATCGGCATGGCCGCTTCCGCGTCACAGGATAAGGTGCTCTTATCCATGGCCGCGGCGGGTCCGCTCGAATCCGATCCCGGCGTGGCCTGGGCCGATGACGGCAAGGGCACCGTTCGCTTCACCCTCACGCTCGATCTCTACCAGGCCATGGTCGAGGGAGGTCGAAAACCCGGCTATCGGTGCCAACCCCATGCGGCCGTCATGCGGGGTGAATTCACTGTAGCGGGTATCCCCATCGCGGAGCACATCGTGCCGTCGCCCCTCCGCGTCGGCCTGCAGCCGGTCGCGTCCGGGCTGGCGGCACCGGTCCTGCTCGTGCCCGAACCGGGGCCATCGACGCGCCTCTACGTGGTGGACCAGGCCGGCCCGCTGCGCGTGATCGAGAACGGTCAACTCCGGGACAAGCCCCTTCTGAACGTCACAACACTGTTGGTGCCTCTGGGGGCCAACTACGACGAGCGCGGCTTCCTGGGCCTGGCCTTCCATCCGGACTATGCCCAGCCGAACCATGCCGGACAGGGGCGCTTCTATACCTACACGAGCGAGCCGGTCCAGGGACCGGCCGATTTCACCGTCGGGCTGCCGGCCGGCACCACGATGAATCACCAGAGCGCGGTCCGGGAATGGCGCTGGGACGGCCTCAGCGAAACGATCGATCCGACGTCCTCCCGCCTGCTGCTGCGGATCGACAAGCCGCAGTCCAACCACAACGCCGGACATCTCGAGTTCGGCCCCGACGGCTATCTATACCTCACCCTCGGTGACGGCGGCGGAGCCAACGACAATGGGGCTGGTCACGGCACGCAAGGCAATGGTCAGAATATCAACACGATTCTCGGCAAGATCATTCGAATCGATCCGCTGCTGCCGGCCCTGACCCCGGGCAGCCCCGACCCCGTCAGCGCCAATGGCGCCTACCGGGTGCCCTTGGACAATCCTTTCGTGGGCGTCGAGGGCCTCGATGAGATCTTCGCCTACGGCTTGCGCAATCCGTACCGCTACAGCTTCGATGCCCGCAGCGGCGCGCTGATTCTCCCCGACGTGGGACAGAATCGCGTCGAGGAGATCAACTTCGGGCGCAAGGGACGCAATTACGGGTGGAACCTGAAGGAAGGTTCGTTCATGTTCGATCCGGCGGGAGTACTCATCGGGCTGCCGCTCGACGATCCGCGTCTGACGGATCCGGTCGTGGAGTACGACCACGACGAGGGGCTGGCCGTAGTCGCAGGCTACACCTACTATGGCAAGGAAGTGCCGGAACTCTGGGGTCAGTATGTCTGCGGCGACTGGTCCCGCCAGTTCTCCGCGCCGGGGGACGTTTGTTCGTGGCCGACTTGTTCAAGGGGCAGATTCAGGAGCTGCTGATCGGTCCCAAGGGCGACCCGCTGGGCCTGTTCATCAAGGGATTCGGGCAGGACCATGACGGCGAGGTCTATGTCCTGACCAGCACGGCGGGCGGTCCGGTGGGCACTACCGGTGTCGTCCAGAAGATCGTGGCGGCACGCGCCGAACTGCCGATCGCCGCCGTGCTGACGGGAGCCGGCGCGGGCACGAATTCCGCGGCCACCGGCCTGGCCATCCTGAAACCCGGTCCCGATCAAAACACGCTCTCGTATGAGCTCAAAGTGCAGGGTCTGGCGAACGTGACGCAGGCACACATCCACGTCGCGAGCACGCCCGCCGCCAATGGCTCACCGGCAGTCTGGCTGTATCCGGCCATGCCGCCGGCGGCGACCATTCCGGGCGAGTTCACCGGGGTGCTGGGTGAAGGCACCTTCACGGCCGCCAATTTCGTCGGTCCGCTGGCCGGCAAGACACTGGCCGATCTGATGACCGCGATCCGCGAGAACCGGGCGTACGTGAACGTGCATACCCAACAATTCCCCGCCGGCGAGATTCGCGGCTCATTGAAGTAACTCGGAGCATCGTCCAGGATCTGTTTGACACAACCTTATCAGCGACGATTCCAGCGCGGGGCTGCGGACGGAAGTCACAGCCCCGCGCTTCTGTCAACCGGTGACGTGGCTCGTTTGTAGTGTGCTCGTAAGAGCATACAAAACAAAAAGAAAGGAACAAGACATGAAAAACAAAACAAATAGGAGCCTCCTCATCGGGTCAATCCTGACAGTGGCCTTGGCTCTGGCCCTCGGGTCTCCCGTCCTATTGCAATCCGCGCGGCCCGCGGAGGGGAAGGCCATGACGGAAGGCAAAATGATGGAACACTGCCGGGCCCTGATGGCGGAGAAGCAGAAACTGATGGCGGACATGAAAGCACAGGACGCTGAACTCACCAAGGAGGTCGCCCAGATGAACAGTGCGCCGGTTGACAAGAAGATGAACCTGATGGCCGCTGTCATCACCCGGATGGTGGAGCAGCGGACCAGCATGAATCTGCGCCTGGAAAAGATGCAGGAGGCGATGATGCAGCATATGATGCAGCACATGCAGATGGGCAAGGATTCCCTGTCACAGTGCCCGATGATGCAGGGCATGACGGGCATGAACAGCAAGCCGGCCGCCACCCGTAGCGAACATCCCGATCATCCGAAATAGTGTTCGCCTTTCACCCGGCGGCAGTATCGCCCATGGAAAGATGCGCCATAAAAACGGTCACGCGCATCCCAGGCTGGCAGCGGCTTTGGTCTGTGATGGTTGCACTATGCATTCCGGTCACGGGGGGTGTTCTCTATAGTCATGGGAACGGAGGAGACACCGTCCCCCTGCCCAACGTGGTCACCGCGGACATACAGGCCGGTATCGAGAAACACGTGGAGGAGCAGATCCGCTCGGGGAACGGCTATTTCACACTTGCCTTCAAGGATAAGGATCTCCGACTCAAGCTGGTCCGTGTCCACACGGAGTACCTCTCGAATCTCGGACCGCGCCGCCATTTTGCCTGCGTGGATCTGGCCGATGTGAGCGGGGATGTGTACGACGTTGACTTCTTCCTGTCGGGCGACCCGGGGGCTATGACCGTCACGGAAACGACCGTTCATAAGATCAATGGGCAACCCTATTATCTCTGGGATCAGCAGGAGGACGGCACCTGGCATCGGATTCCGGTGGATCGGGCTTCGGAAAGCCACTTCGGGGTCATCCGGAATCGCGATTCGTTCGAGTTCCGGTATTGGGCGAAACTGCCCGAACTGGCGGCTCCCGCCCGCATGTGGTTGCCCCTGCCCGAGACGGATGCTTTTCAGACGGTTGAAGTCAAGTCCGTCAACGCTCCGGGCCGACAGCGCATCCTCCAGGAGCGTGAACAGGGCAACCGTGTTCTCTTCCTGGAGCTTGAGCCCCAGGACAGCGCCAAGACAATTGAAATCCTCTTTCAGGTGAAGCGATGCGAAAAGGCCGCCTATGAGGCGGCCGCACCCACGCCGGGACAATACCTCAAGCCGGAGCGGTTTGTGCCCGTCACCGACACGTTCCGCACAGTTGCACGGCAGGTTGTCGAGGGAAAGAACACGGATCTGGTTCGCGCACGGGCCCTCTACGATCACGTCATTGATCGGATGCGCTATATGAAATACGGTGACGGCTGGGGCAAGGGCGACGCCGTCTACGCCTGCGACGCGCGAACCGGCAACTGCACGGATTTCCATTCCTATTTCATTGCGCTGGCCCGGTCGGTCGGCATCCCTGCGCGTTTCGCCATCGGCGCCGGCATCCCCTCGGAGCGCAACGAGGGCGGTATTGACGGCTATCACTGTTGGGCCGAGTTTTATGCCGACGGCAAGTGGTGGCCCGTTGACATCAGCGAGGGCGACAAGTACTCCAGCCTGTCGACGTATTACTTCGGCCACCATCCGGCCAACCGCTTCGAACTCAGCCATGGGCGTGACCTCGTGGTGGACCCGCTTCCCGCTTCTGGGCCGATCAACTTTCTCGCCTATCCCGTACTGGAAGTGGAGGGCAAACCCACCAGGGCGGAAGTCGCATTTTCGTTTGTTCGCCGGCCGGTTCCTTAGCCCCGCCTTTCACGCCAACGGCCAGCACAAACGACAAGAACGCAAATGACTGTGGAGCGACGCAGCGCCCCCTGTCCCACACGTGCCATCTCCTGAAGGCCCTTTGAGGCCCAGTTCAGCCGCTCCAGAGCGGTCCGACCGGCGCTTGACAGGCACATATGGCCTCCTATACTCCACTCTTGTGGCAGACCTTGTCCCAACCCATGTGCCGTTACGCCTAAACACGCACAGAAAGCAGGGGATTCCACCATCCCGGCGCCGCAATGCAAGCGCCGCTGTAGCACCAGCCTTATCCCGAGGGAGTCTCCTATTCGACGGAGGTTACCGATGTCGCTTCCGTATCTGCCGCGCCGAGACGCAGGTCCGATGCGCTGCCGCGCGTGACGCCTTGGCGGACCACGCACTCCTCGGACCGGACCGTCGCGGACCTGTGCGACTCCATCCGATCCGCATCGATGATGATGCATCCGGTTGCCCAAACCGTCACCAGAGCCAGGGCCGCTATCAACAGGTACGTTCTCATGATCTTCCCTTCGCACAGAAATATCCGAACCACCAATTCAGCCGGGTACAATACCAAACCACCCCTGCCCCGTCAAACGGCAACCTCGCGGAATTCGCACCGGCCGTCGCCACCTTTCGCAAGTGTGATCTTTGGAGTTGGGTGAAGTTTGCCCCACCGATGTCGTCCGCCAAGTGTAAAGTGTGGCGTGGAAGTGTGACCCTACACGGTTGCTCTGACACTCAGGACTTTACACTTCAAACTTCTAGCAACTTCAGACTTGGTGAACGAATGGATCCGAACTGGCTCAAGTGGGCGAAGCAACTGGCGGCGTTGGCACAGGACGGCTTGACCTACTCCGACAACGAGTACGAGATCGACCGCTACCAGCAGATCCGGCGGATCGCGGCGGAAATGATGTCCGCCGGCTTCGAGCTGGACGCCAAGGCGTTCGTCGAACTGTTCTCCCGGGAGCAGGGCTACGCCACGCCCAAGGTGGACGTCCGGGGCGCTGTCTTTCGTGACAACAAGATTCTCCTGGTCAAGGAGAAGATCGACGGCGGCTGGACGCTGCCGGGCGGCTGGGCCGACCCGTGCCAGTCGCCCTCCGAGGCGGTGGCCCGCGAGGTCTTTGAGGAGGCCGGCTTTGAGGTCCGGGTGGTCAAGCTCGCGGCCGTCTACGACCGCAGCAAGCACCCCCACGAACCACCGATGCCCTTCCACCTCTACAAGCTCTTCTTCCTCTGCGAGATCACCGGCGGCCAGGCAACGGAGAGCTACGAGACCACCGGCGTCGCTTTCTTCGCCGAGGACGGCCTCCCCGAACCGCTTTCCATCTCGCGCACCCTCCCCTTCCAGATCGCCCGCATGTTCGAGCACTACCGCGACCGGGCCTTGCCAACGGACTTCGACTGACAGTCATGCGGTGTCGCGCACGCCACTATTGGCGTTCGCCCGGGGAAGAAAGAAGGGTTCGAAGTTCCTCCAGGAACTTCGAACCCTGCTCCAACTGCATCCGCACATATTCCGGCTCAAAAGAAACGAACACGACGTAGTCGCCTTCTTGACGGTCCTCGAAGAGTGGATCGTACAGACGGCCCCATTTCATGTCGAGCAAACCCGGCTTGATGAATTGTCGATGTACTGAACCATATTGGATCGCCGGTCTTTGGCGGTCATACTTGGATGCCATCCCGGAGGATCTCATCCCGTATCGGCAGGACCGAGGCGATACCCGTCTCCCACGACTCCATATCGACGACCAGCAGATCCACGTCCGATTCTTCATCGGCCTGACCTCGGGCCAACGAGCCAAACAGCACGAGAGCCTTGATTTCGCACGTCTCCGACAGCCTTCGTTTGATTTCCCGCAAGGCCGCAAGTTGCTCCGGCGTGATCGGGATATTGTCAATCTGCTTCACTGCTTGCCTTTCTCTGCTCTGAGACCCAGGGGCAATAGAAATCATAACATGACACGACAGGTGAGGCAACAGGATTGGCTCATTCGGCAGGGCCTATTGACAAACCCACCGGGCGTGGGTTCTCCTGTATTGTTTCGAACTGTAGGACCGTGTGAAGACTGAGCCGTCCCTGAATGATCCAAGCGATAGTCACTTCGATTCTGTTCGCCATGTCCGCCGTGAGCGCGGGCGCAGCACGCGTCTGCTCGGGGCAGGCACGGCGAACCTCTGCCGGCTGATCCTGGCCACCGCCTGCTTGGCCCTGTGGGCCCACACCTTCGGTGGTGGTTTCACCGGCGCGGGCCTGCCGTGGCTCTTTCTGAGCGGGGTGGTCGGCTTCGGCATGGGCGACCTTGCCCTGTACGGGGCTTACTGCCGCATCGGCCCGCGCCTGGGCGTGCTCTTGTGCCTGTGTCTGGCCGCCCCTCTGGGGGCACTCCTGGAATGGCTGTGGCTCGGCACGCAACTGACGCTCCATCAGATCCTGTGGGGCGCTGACGATCCTGGTGGGCGTGTTCGCCGCGCTGGCGCCGGACACCCGCGCCGCCGTCGGGCCACGAATATGGGGCACCGGCATCGTACTGGGCACCATCGCGGCGTTGGGACAAGGCGGCGGCGCCGTGCTCACGCGCAAGGCGTTTGACGTGGCCCGATTGGCGGGCCAGAGCATTGACGGCGGCACCGCCGCCTATCAACGAATCCTGGGCGGCCTCCTGCTGACGGCCGTGTTCCTGTTCATTAAACACGGGCGCCAGTGCTTCCCCGCGCTGCCGGAGGGACTTCCGCCCGCAGACCGGCCCTGGCGGCAGGCGTGGCCCTGGGTCATCGCCAACGCTTTGGCGGGTCCCACCCTCGGCGTGGCCTTCTACCAGTGGGCGCTGGCCATAGCCCCTACCGGCATCGTCCTCTCCATCGTAGCCACCACCCCGCTGGTCGTGATCCCTTTCACGATGCTCCTGGACGGCGAGCGGCCGACCATTCGCTCTCTGGTGGGCGGCGCGGTGGCCGTCCTCGGTGCCGCCGCCCTGGCATACAAGTGAGTCTGAAGTGAGAAGTGACTGTCTTCTATGCCCTTACGGGCACACTACGAACGCGTGCCTTGCTACGGCCTCTCCAAGAAACTCCATCCTCCGGCGTGATAACGATCCGTAATGTCGCTGGGGCGCATCCAGACGACCTGTTCTCGCAGATGCTTGCCGATCCGCTCGACCACCGTGGTGAACGCCGGCCAGCCGACGCCCTTGGCCGGGTTCAGACCCTGCCAGTGGGCGTACCAGATGCAGTACGGCGCTCCGGACTGGAGGTGGCGAACGAGGATGCCCGACTTGCCGTCGGCGGTGATGTAGTAGTCGGGATCGACGCGCTTGGGGTTGTTCTCCCAGATGCCGAAGTGGTCGCCCGCGTTGGGCATCAGGTCGTAGACGCCGTACTCGCCGTCACTCGCCTTGCGATGAATGGCGCCCTCGCTCTCGCTGGAATCGAAGAAGCACGGGACCGTCCGGCCGCGGAACTTCCCTTCCTTGGCCAGGTTGAGCAGGGCCTGCCACAGGGCGGGGTTGGGCGCGCGGTGGCCGCCGGCTCGCAGCTCGGCGTACCGCTTCGTGCAGGCCTCGCACCCGCAGCCCGGCCAAGTGAGTCCCGTGAACCGGACGCCGCCGCGTTGTCCCTCGGCCAGAATGCCGGCGAAGTAGCGTTGGTACTCCTGGACGGTGACGCCGGGCTCGTGCAGCCACAGACCCTCATGGATGGCGGCCTCCTTCTCGCGGTTGGCGTCGAAATCGAACAGGCCCCGGTGCGTCATCAGCTCCATGTGCGTATCGATGCCGCACTCCCAGGCCCGTGCGACCTGCTGGAGAAACGTCTTCTCCTGGTCGTCCGGGTTGCGGGACATGCCATGGCCCCCCGTGCCCAGGATGGCGCTGGCCTCCCCCGCGAGGCCCTGCCTGCTACAGTAGTCCAGGAAGGTCTCGAACGCCTTGGCGCCAGCAACATGGGGACTGGTGTCGTCGCAATAGAAGGACAAGATCATCTTACGGTTTTGTGATTTACTTGAACGTTCGGCATCGGCGCGGCGTGATGGTGCGAGCGTCCCAGCCGCCGAAGCGGCCGCAACACCAAGGAGTTGCCGGCGAGTCCAAGATTGTCTGGTCGTTGTCATCATACGTCCTTTCGTGCGGGTCCTGACAGTTCAACTCACCTTCGGTCTCTGACGGCCATCAGCCAGCCGTCGGGGAGCAGTCCATCGTTGGCGTTCATTTTCTTCTCCTGTTCGGGTCACGCCGGTAGGAGTACCAAGTCTCTCGGCAGGATCGTCATATGGCGCCTCTGGTACGCCACGCGCGATCGGGAACAACCGCCTATCGGCCGGACCTCCTCTCGTGGGTAATCTCTTCCAAAAGGCTGAGGTCCCCGCGCAGGATCGACTGGCAGCACTTTCTCATGACGTGCGCCTCGAACTGAACGGCCGCTTCGGCCTCCTCACGTGTCGTGATGTAGTTGGGGAACCTGGGGGCGTTTCTGTAAGCGTTGCGGTCGCACCGCCGTGCGATCTCACTCAAAGCGAAGATGCGGGAAATATACGGCCGGAAAACCTCGTTCTCGAGATCGACATGAGAAGATGATATCGATTTCTCCCTTGTACCAACTGAATTCAATGACCAGCGGCTTCTTCTCGTATCGGATCGAGTCCAGAGAACTCCGCCCCGGCCCGGAGGTCAACTGAAAGCCGTACTGGTCCACGAGAAAGGCAAACGAGCGCGTCACCATGTCGAAGAAGTCGTCCATGTCTTTCATGATAGTGTGACTCCTGGGAGGAAGCAATGGCCCAGGCCGGGGGCGCTTGGGCACGTCTAAGTGAGAAGCCCCGTTTTCTCCCGATGGCAGTGTCAAGTGCGGTTTCAGCGCCCGTCTTGCATGTGGCGAGGGCGTCCCGCCCTTGCGTGTCGCGGGCATCCCTTCGACAGGCTCAGGGCAGGCTCTGCCCGCGACGCGAGGGCAAGTTGTCAGCGAGTTCGAGGGGGAACGCCATCCTACGGCTCCATGGCCAGAATCGTGCTGGGATTCAGAAAGAACGGCGGCACGAGGGCTGGGATGTTGGAGAGGGGGAGGATCTCTTCCGGCAAGGGAATGCCCAATACGTCGGTCATGAATTCGCGCCGCTTCCGGCAGCGGGCGAAGCAGTCGGGGAATTGCGTTCGGATCTGTCCACGCAGAGACTGATCCGCGATCACCACCCCGTCCTCCATCCGCGTGGACGAGTAGATGCGCAACGAGGGAATGACGTCCACCTGCATCACCATGCCCGAATGGAGCGGCACAACGGAGCCGGGGTAGATCGGCGAGCTGAGCCACTCATCGAGGTGGATCAGGTGACCCGCGTTCAGGAAGATGCCGAACTTCTCGAAGGGCAGCTTCTCGCTCACGAGCCGGGCCATCTCGCCGCCCGGCGTGCCGATCCGCAGCAGGTCGAACCACTCGGTCATCACCTCGAAGTACGGGCCGGCGAAATTCTCCACATAGTCCTGTGCCTCGGGCGGCAGGTCGCGGGCCGAAGCGGCGATCCACCCAGCGCGGCAGCAATTGCTGCCCCAGTAGCAGATGTTGGTCGAAAGAGGCGTCCCGCGCTGGAGCGTCGCGCCCACGGGTCCGGACAGGCCCGGCAGATCGCCGGTGGCCAGGGTCATGTGACAGCCCAGGGGCACGCCGTTATAGCCGGCCAGTTTCGCCAGCTCGTGATCGGTCATTCCTTCGCGCATGCCCAAGAGCATGCGTTTCATCCCTTCCGAGGCCAGAACGTTGGTGTACTCGAAGTAGGCGATCTCGGCGGGCGAGCAGAAGGTCCGCAGGCCGTTGTCCGGGTGCATCAGGATGGCCGTCGCGTTGGTCACGTTCTCCCGGCCGGCCAAGTCGCGCAGCGTGTCCACGAGGTACGCGGGCAGGTCGATGGCATGGGCGCTGTCCGGATGCTCCCAGTCCGCAAAGTACTTCCAGCCGACACATCCGACCTTTGCCCCCCTGCCGATCCCTTCATCGGCGAAGATGTCACGGATCAGTCGGCTGTCACCCCGTGGTTGATTCAGCAGCGAGAACGACTGAAACCGCTCGCGGCGCAGCTTGCCCGCCGTGTACAGCGGGCTGACCGGCAGGTATCCCTCGCACTCATTGCCCACGACGAGCAGCGGATTGCCCCGGCGACGCAACGATAAGCACCGCCTCCTCGAAGCGCGGATCGAAACCGCGTGAGCCAGGCCAGATTGGCGAAGTGCTCCCGGTCGCCGTAGACGACCAGGTGCGTCAGCCCGAGCCGGTCCATTGCCGCCCGAGCCGCCTCCGTCCGCGACTCGAACTCCTCAACACGCGGTCGTAGCGGCGGTCCGCCCTCACCGAACACAGGCCACTCGATCTCAGTCAACCGGTGCCTCCGCGACCTGCTCATTCAACCTCCTTGATCCGAATCACAAACACCCACTCGTCAAAACTCTGGTACTGCGAGAAAGCGAGACGGCATGACGCGCCGTCGAGCACGATCCTTCTCCTCCTCTTCAGCGCTCTCATTTGCTCGTAGACAACGCCCCATTGGGCGGCATCGAGCCAGGCGATACCCACACCGGTCGGCCCACAGAAGGCACTGACGAGTCGGGCTCGGTCCCTGCATTCAATCTCGACCCGATCGGCTCCCATCTCGACCGCTTTCTTCAGCAGGTCTTCGAGCATTTCGAGTTCCCTTCGACTTTGGGCCACCCGCGCACGATTTGCAGGATCTCCCGCACGTAGGCGCACTCGCATTGGGCCGGACACCGCCCCAACTCCGATGCATAGAGACAGTACTCGGGACATTCCGCCGTGCCGGTCGCTCGCGCGGCGTAGATGGGACCGTCATACAGATCCTCGAAGAGTCCCGCCGGCACCGCGATGGTGGAGCCGCAGTTCAGATGATTGAACAGAAACAGGCCCAGGAGCAGGTCGTCGAAATTGACCTGATATCCAACGATCTGAAGCTGGGGGTCGCCCAGCAGCGCATCGAGCGTACGCCACGCGTGCCCGCAGCACGTGCACCGTTTCACAGCGCGGTTACGCCGCGAATTCTCCTTTCGCTTGCTCATCTCTACCTTCTCACCAGGGCCCGCGTCCGGAATCGCCGGCTTCGTCGATGCTCCCCAATGCGGACCTCGATTCTGCCGGGCCGGAGTGAAGATGATAATCCGGCGTGTCCCGTCAAGCAAGCCATCGCAGCGAATCGTATGCTCGCTCTAAGCTTCTGGCAGCCTCACATTGCGTGTTTCGCTCAGTTGCACGCCTTGTTATTTCGCATACAGTCATTCACAATGATGACAAGACGAACCCCTGACCGGGTGAGCGGCCTGATAGAGTCGAAGGATGCAGGGCAATGCTCGCCTGAGGGTGGTGTCGAGCCGGATAGGATCCCCGGCCGCAGTCAGAGGTGTGCGGAGAATCGTCGAGCGGGGCAGAGTCGAGTGCACGAAACGATGGGGCGGCGCACATCACAGACCGCCTCCTGAGGTGTCTGCGTATGCACACAGGACGTACTCCTCTGTACCCGCTCGCTTTTTTCCAATCCCAATTCCTGTGCAGAACGGCTGTCTGACAGCTCAGCGCCGCGGTCATTTGCTCCCCAGGTAGAGGACGGCATCGTTCGGCCAAGGCGATGGGAGAGTCCGGCGGCCGCCGCCGGCGGTCGGCTCGGCACGGACGGTCGTCCCCTCGACCGGGTGCAGCCACTCGGTAGGGAGAGATCCCGAAGCAGCAGAGAGGTCCACCGTCACTTCGCCCCCTTGCGGCAGATAGACGAGATACTCCCGGCCGGGATCGGCCAGACAGAATCCGGTGGAGGCGAGCTCGCCATGCGGGACGGCGGCGGCCAGATTCATCCGCTCGGCGTAGGCACGTGTCCGGCCCAGTGCTCCCGCAGCGTGTCCCAGTAGGGATCGGGCCGGTCGCCGGCCGGATTGTTGCGGCCCGGTTCGTGGCTCGGATCGAGGTAGGGGTCCATGAACAGACACTGGTTGCCCCGCGTGAAATTCTGCCAGACCCAGGCCCGCTGGGCCGCCACACTGTCCTGCTTGAGGCCGATCCAGAAGTAGGAGTGATCGGTGTCGTTGAGAACCACCTTACAGTTTGTAGCGGGGTCCCGAACGCCGGATTCCGCGTTGGGGGCCCCGGTGACGCCGTGAGGCGTTTCTGGCTCGTCTGAATATGCTCTTACGGGCACACTACAAACGAACAGCTTCGCGCCGGGCGAGATCCAATCGGCGGGACTCGCCAGCAAGGCGGCCTCGCTGCCCTGCGGGTATTGCTGCGTCATGCCCACCGGATGCTGCCTGACGGGAAGGCACCCTACGCCATCCGCACTCCACGACACGCCCGAAATCCGTTAAAGCTTAAAATAAGGGCTGGCCCCCTCGCCCCGGATATACTCCCGGCGCCGGAGCGGAGGATAGGGCGCTGCTGGGAAGCAACCCGAGCGCCGCTACGGCCCAGGGGCAGGGGGCGATGTTGTTGCTATACTACGTCGCCTTATCCCCTTTATCCTGTCTCTGGCCCAAAGCGGAAAATCCCAGGGGTCTGGGGACAGCGTCCCCAGAACGCCCACAAGTGAATAGACGACCGGTCGGCCCGTAAATGTCACGCCGTGTTGCACTTCGCATGTTAATGCGCCGAACCACCGAAAGAGGCGGTTCAGTGGGGCGGGGGATCGCGTTTGTACCCACCGAGAGTCCAGGATCTTGACAACCTGCGAGCGTCGGAGCCTCTCGCCATGCCATTTGCGGACGAAAGGCGACGGTTCATGGGCCGAACCCCTTGGGAAGACGGCCCATAGGCGGATTCCTGCGGAAGGAGTCTCCTGGACGGCTTCGCCTTCCGGATTCTCTCCGCCTCCGCTTGTGCCCGGTCTCTTCTGGTTCCGGGCACGTGTGCTCTTACTCGCAGACGGACCGACGCGTCCGATGCAGCGGCTCCCTGTAGCTGGACAGGCCCCAACCTTCCCGCACCCTGAACCGCCTCTTCTCTTTCCGGAGAATTGCAGGTGTCAGGTACGAATGGGAATTGCCGTCAACAAAATAATTGGAGGCTGTCCCCGGTTGTCCCCCGGTTTTCCCGGTTTTGGATGACAGGAACCCTATATGGATGACCCCCATCCCTCCCCCTGCTTAATCCGCCTCTCTGATCTCCGTAGTGTAATACTTGTAGCGGTGCTGGTCCCAACCGGGCGGAAGAAAGGATAAGTAAGCTTTGAGATACTGTTCGGCGTCCGATGCCGTGTTGAACAGACCCCACCTGTTGAGCTTATCGTGGTACACTTTGAATTGCGATCCCTCTTCATCGTAGCTTCCCGGATATGTGAAGAACATACCCTCGGCTATCGGGGAGCCACAGGTGGGTGAATAGAACGTGTTGGGCTCATAGCCCAGAAGCACCGTCCCCGGCGGGGCTTCATCGTCGGCATCCATGCGCCGAGCCCAGATGATCTCCCGCTCGACCGGCGGTTCAATCTTCTTCAGCACCTCTCTGGCGTCCTTCAGAGCCAAGATCACGTCATCCGAGACCTTTCCCGCGCTCTCAAGCTCGGTCATAAACAGGCTGGCGGCCAGCTCGTGATCTGTAGGCTCCTCAACTCCGGAACCACGAAGAAGCTCCAGCCAACCCTGCATCGGCTCCCTCTGAAGACCACGATACTGTTTCGTCACCTGCTCTGGTGGGACATCCGTACGCGGCGTGGAATAAGCGCCGGTATTCAGAAGATGCGGTCGAAATCGCCTGCGCTGCGCAAGAACTCGCGGTACATGCGTCCAAAAGTCTTCTCGATTAGAAAGCCTGAGGTAACTCTGTTTTCATGCATGACCTACCCTGACAGCAGTGCAAATTACCTCTGTGATGCGATGACCATTATACGCATCCTGATGCTCATTCATGAGCACAAAACACCCGCGGTTGAAGCCTATCGATCATTATTCTGTATCTATGATTGCCCGACAAGAACCTCATCATTCATCTTTCCTAAAGAACAACCACTTGATGTAGTTGTACGCATCTTTCGTGATAATGAAGTGGATACCTTCCTCATTGGGGTTTATGTGTATGTGCCAGTACCACTTGTCTACCGGGCTGCTTATCTCTACGCGCGGTTTGGCGCCGTACTTGTTCCAGGACTCCAAGAACACTCGTAATGAGTCAGGAACGTCGTACCTCTTTCCATCCTGGGGAAAGCGATGCTTGAAGAACGCGTCCTTCGCCTTGTCATCATCCATGATTCTCTGGAGCCCGTCACTGAGATCCCAGAGATTCTTGTTATCAAGCATCGGCTTGATGAGCCTGGTGGTCCCTGTTTCGCCAATATAGGTTAGGAAATCGCCAATTACCATCCTTGCCGCCTGTTGTGTGGCGAGCCACTTAGCTATGAAGGCTCTTCCATAGATATCTATCGCTGCTTCCACCCCCTCCACTCCTGACCCGTACAGCTCTATGGTCTTGACCACTTCCGTTGGATCCAGAATTGCTGCCTCCTGGATTGACCGTATGTCCTGCAAACCTGATGGGTCCTTCATATTCGCAGGATTGTTCCGACAATACCAATACCAGTTCATACCGGCATCGTATCCCACCGGATCGGTCTGCAGGAACCTTCCGATCTGGGGGTTGTAGTAGCGGGCACGGTAATAGTACAGGCCCGTCTCCTTGTCATACTCCCGGCCCGTGAACAGGATGCGGTTCGGGTGGCTGGCGTCGCTGGCCCCCAGGCGGCCATACACATCGTACTCGTAGACCTCGACCGTATTGCCGCTCGTGTTCGTCAGGCCCACCACGCTGCCCAGGGCGTCGCAGTGATAGTAGTACGTGCCGGCGTAGCTGCCCGCCGCCTCGATCATCGCGATCGGCTCATCGACCGCCGGGCCATAGATGTACTTACGCCGCAGGTTGTTGCTGACATCGTACTCGGCGATGCAGTGATCGCCGTCGTAGACGTACTTCGTGATCGTCTCCCAGTCGTACTGCTTCTCGATCCGCCGGCCGGCGGCATCCCGTTCGCTGCGCTCAGGGCAGGCTGCGCGGTACAGCAGCGTCCCCCAATTGTTCGACGCCGGCTCCGGCACCGGTGGACAGGACCCCGACCACTGCACCCAGTCCACCCACCCGCAGTCGTCGCCTTCGGAGTCGCTGCCGTCCTTGACGAACCGCCACTTGAGGGTGTGGGTGCCGGTGCCGCTGACGGTGAAGGTCTTCTCCTGCCAGCCCACAGTCCCGCTGATCAGGTCCTGCCGCGTGGTGTCGATCCAGAACTCCAGGTAATCGTCGCCCTCTTCCGACGAGACCTTCCACCAGAACTTGACCGTGCCGGACCCCTCTACCTGCGTCTGGAGGTAGCTTTCGTTCGCATCGCCGATGTACCCGCTACGGGCCGAGCACATGCCCTGATAGCCCTCGTAGTAGTCCACCCGCCAGCCGTCCTCCCCGCCCGTCGTGTACGGCAGACCCGAATCCAGGGCCTGGCCCCAACTGTCCGCCAGGAACGACTTTTCCGACACGGCCTTCACGGATGCACACCGATTCCTGTTCACCACAGAGAACACCGAGCACACACAAATCATCTGGCGCCACGAGATCCATCATAGCCGAAAGAAACGAGAAAAGCTCGCAAAAAAAGGAAGAGGGCTTCTCTCCCCAGGACGCCGCACTCAGCCGAGGCGCTATTGTGTAGTCGCTCTATCCTTATTTAATAGGTGGCTGTCCCCTGTTGTCTTCATATTGCCGGCGAATTAACAAGGTAAGTGCAACAAGAATATAGGAGCGACATCGCGAGCCGCATCCGGTAGCTTGGAGTTGTTCAAGGACTTCAAGGCTAAGGAGTGCCCGCGATGTCGTATAACCATCTTAGCGTGGACGAACGGAATGTCATCTACCAAATGCGATTTCTGGGCCATTCGGACGCCGAAATCGCCCGCTGTTTGGGTTGCCATCGCAGTACCATCGGGCGGGAGTGTAAACGGAACGCCGGCCCGGACGGACGGTACTTTGCCGGGTCCGCCCAAACGCAGGCGAACGCCCGCCGGCGGGCGCACCTGCGGCAGCCCAAGACGGGCGATCCGCGTCTGATGGCCTATGTCGAGGACCGGCTCCGCGAACGCTGGTCGCCCGAGCAAATTGCCGGCCGACTGGCCGCCCAGCCCCCGGCGGACCTCGAAGGATGTTCCCTCAGTCATACGACCATCTATCGCTCGATCTGGAGCGATCCCGAGCGGGTCCAGGAGTTCCGCCCCTTCCTGCGGATTGCCTCCAAGCCCCGGCGCAAACCCTATGGCAAACCTTCCCGCCGGGGCCAGATTCTCGGCAAACGCTCCATTGACGAGCGTCCCGCCGAAGCCAACGAACGCACCCGCCTGGGCGATTGGGAAGGCGATACCATCGTCGGTAGAGGCCAGCGGGGCTTCGTTTTGACCTGTGTCGATCGGGCCAGCCGCTACCTGATCGCCCGCCAGGTGGAGACCTGTGCCACGGAGCCGGTGACCGTGCAGCTTCAGCAGACGATCCGTAAGCTACCGCCCGAGAAACGCCAGAGCCTGACCTTGGACAACGGCCGCGAGTTCGCCCGCCCCCTCGAGCTGGAAAAGAAACTGGATCTGCCCGTCTACTTCGCCCCTCCCTATCACTCCTGGGAGCGGGGCACCAACGAGAACACCAACGGCCTCTTGCGCCAGTACCTGCCCAAAGGCACCGATCTGAGCCAGGTCACCCCCGAACAGCTCCGCGTCTATGTTCGCCAGATCAACCACCGGCCCCGCAAATGCCTCGGCTTCCAAACGGCCTGCGAGGTCTTCCACGCCCCGCCGCCGGAATAGCCCTTGCCTGTGACACCCACCTGCGATATACTCCCGGCGCCGGAGCGGAGGATAGGGCGCTGCTGGGAAGCAACCCGAGCGCCGCTGCGGCCCAGGGGCAGGGGGCGATGTTGTTGCTATACTACGTCGCCTTATCCCCTTTATCCTGTCTCTGGCCCAAAGCGGAAAATCCCAGGGGTCTGGGGACAGCGTCCCCAGAACGCCCACAAGTGAAGAGACGACCGGTCGGCCCGTAAATGTCACGCCGTGTTGCACTTCGCATGTTAATGCGCCGCCGCCGGCGTCGTACTGGTAGCTGCTCGTGCCGGCGGCGGTGTACTGGTTGAGACTATTCGTCGTGTAGGTGCAGGTGCCGCTGGCGTCGTTAACGTTCGGTGCGGTTGCCGGCGGCATGCCCCGAAACACTATTGTGTAGGACGTGTATCATCTTTTAATTGGTGCCTGTCCCCGTTTCCCGTCCCCGTTTCCCCCCGTTATTCCCCCTCCGCGAAGCCCGCCATTATTCTCCAATAGCCTCCACAGTTCCCTGTCTATCTCGTGCGGGACCTGCGTGCGCAGGATTCTCATGAATTTCGCGAGAATGACCCGGCGATCCTGGTCGGAGGTGTTGGTCTCATTCAGACGCTTCACCAATTGATCGCCTGCACCCAGTACCAAGCCATAGGGACTGTACCCCTCACCGCCGAAGAAGCTTGTACCTGCGCTCTTCCATTCACGCGTTGCGGGCACGTCTATCCCCAACCTATGAGCTTCGCGAGATAGGAGAGACTCGTCGACCCGATCTATTACCTTCAAAGAGCATACACGGACCTGACATCTTGTATCTCCGCTGTTGATGTCAATGTCCATGTGCTCGCTGAATATCCACCGGCTGCCAAAGAGTGAGCACGCGCACAAGACACATACCAATGCGCCAATTGCCAGGGCCAGTGCCGTGAATGTCGTTGTTGGCTTCATGTCTGTTGCTCTTCTCTGAGAGTCGTGCGAGGCAATCCCCATACTGGGACAATGGCATAGACAACTGACTGAGAGCACTGGGTATCGCCGTGGTTCTTGGCCTGTTGCGCGACCCGCGCTCCTGGATCCTACTGCTCAGGATCAATGATCCAGGATGGGACATCAGATGGATCGTTCGATGGCGGCGGCGGCTCCGCTACAATTGGATCCGGGTACTTCCTGTTCAAGGCCATAAGGGCAGATGCGTAGTAGTTCAGGTTCCAGGGCTTGGTCTGGTTGGGCAACAAAGTCATCAATTCGTCAAATCTGTAGGCGTTCATCCATGACTCATTCGGCAGCACCCGGTCAAAGAGAGGTAGACCGGCCCAGTGACCGAGTTCATGCATTATAGTCTCATCCATAGTCACCTGGTCGTCAGGGATTCGGGTGTTCGAGTCGAGGTAGATCCCGGGGAACCGCGAAAGAAGCGTTGTCTGGTACATAGCGTAGTCGCCACCCGTGTCTTTGAAGCCCACTTTCAGCCCAGTTGTATTAGAGTCCACACCCATTTTCACGGTTCGCAACGTGTACCTGAGTTCCTGGAGTTCGTCTATTAGAAAGTCCCCCTTTTGCATACCCCACTCCACTGCGAGCGCCCGCGTCGTGTCGTCTATCCACTTCATTAGTTCGCCACACCGTTGCCCCACTCTCTTGAAGCTGGCTTCGATGGCCTCCTTCTCTTTGTCGGTCACGCCCTTACCCCATATGTACCGGAATGATCCGCTGGGATCAGTATTCCGCACCGGGCTGTTTCCGCAATAAGCATACCAGTTCATCCCATCGTCGTAGCCGATGGGATCAGTCTGCAGGAATCTCCCGATCTGGGGGTTGTAGTAGCGGGCGCGGTAGTAGTACAGGCCCGTCTCTTTGTCGTACTCCCGGCCGGTGAACAGGATGCGGTTCGGGTGGCTGGCGTCGCTGGCCCCCAGGCGGCCATACACATCGTACTCGTAGACCTCGACCGTATTGCCGCTGGCATTCGTCAGGCCCACCACGCTGCCCAGGGCGTCGCAGTGATAGTAGTACGTGCCCGCGTAGCTGCCCGCCGCCTCGATCATCGCGATCGGCTCATCGACACCCGGGCCATAGATGTACTTACGCCGCAGGATGTTGCTGACATCGTACTCGGCGATGCAGTGATCGCCGTCGTACACGTACTTCGTGATCGTCTCCCAGTCGTACTGCTTCTCGATCCGCCGGCCGGCGGCATCCCGTTCGCTGCGCTCAGGGCAGGCTGCGCGGTACAGCAGCGTCCCCCAATTGTTCGACGCCGGCTCCGGCACCGGCGGACAGGACCCCGACCACTGCACCCAGTCCACCCACCCGCAGTCGTCGCCTTCGGAGTCGCTGCCATCCTTGACGAACCGCCACTTGAGGGTGTGGGTGCCTGTGCCGCTGACGGTGAAGGTCTTCTCCTGCCAGCCCACGCTGCCGCTGATCAGGTCCTGCCGCGTGGTGTCGATCCAGAACTCCAGGTAATCGTCGTCTTCCGAAGAGACCTTCCACCAGAACTTGACCGTTCCCGCCCCCTGGACCTGCGTCTGGAGGTAGCTTTCCTCTTGCGTCGCCGATGTACCCGCTGCGGGCCGAGCACATGCCCTGATAGTCCTCGTAGTAGTCCACCCGCCAGTCGTCCGCCCCGCCCGTCGTGTACGTCAGGCCCGAATCCAGCGCCTGGCCCAGCGTCCGCGTCCCCGTCGAGCCTTTCGTGGTCCGGATCAGGTGGTTCTCGGGGTCGTAGAAGAAGCTGTAGGTCCCGTCGGCGGTCATATTGCCGCTGGCGTCGTACTCGTAGCTGCTCGTGCCGGCGGCGGTGTACTCGTTGAGGTTGTTCGTCGTGTAGGTGCAGGTGCCGCTGCCGTCGATGACGCTGCTGCGGTTGCCGGCGGCGTCCCGTTCGCTGCGCTCAGGGCAGGCTTCGTTGAAGGTGGAATCGGTCGCCAGAGCCCGCCCTGAGCCTGCCGAAGGGTAGCTCAGTTCCGGCGGGTAATCCACCCCGGTCACCTGGTAGATGTTGTCGTACGTGTACACGTGCACCCTCGTCCCGCCGCTATCGGTCACCATCATGCTCGTGCGATTGCCCACTTATCTAGCTAGCGTTCCCCGCCTCCGCGGGGATGACACTCCTTATGTTGACCATTGGTGGTCTTACTGTCAACCTTTGTGCAACAGTTGAAAAGGTAAAACACCCCGCGTGCGAAAAATTCTTTATTCCTTCCCGCACAAGGGGTTACGCGACTTTCGGGCCTCGCCCGTGCGCAGAATTCCGGCACGATTCGTGCAACAGTGCCCCTAGGTAGAGGGACGCTCGGGTCCGAGGCGGAGCCCCTCGGAGTCATGATTGCCGCGCTTCGCTCGCAATGACATGTTTATGCATTATGATTCATGATTTGGAGGCGGAAGGAAGAGTCATGAGGACACGGGCCAGATGGACGGCGGATTCGCAAGGGCCTGGGGCTCGGGGCTCCCCTCTCACCCCTCTGCTCTCCCGGTCAATTGCGCCAAACAAACCCAATTTCGGCAGCGGGAAAAGAAGAGACAAGTGCTTTGCGAGAAATGAGTTATGGTGAATTGCACACTTCACAGGCATTGGCAAAACAAAGCCAATTCCCGGCTACGCCGGGTGGGACGAGGCTTGGAGGGCGTGGGACGAGGGGCGAATGCGCAAAACGAACCCAATTCAGCCCGGCGGGGCCGGGCGGCCCTCCCTCGCCCCTCGCCCCTCCGGCCTCGGCTCCCCGCCAGGGCGGATTGTGCGAAACAAAGCCAATTCGAAGAGGAGTTTCGAGTATGAAGTGTCAGGTGTTAAGTCGGGCAGGCTCGGCGGACCATGGGTCGGTTTTGGCCTTGAAGGGGCGGCGGCAGGCCGTATAATGCGACCGATCCCTGACGCGCAGCGGCGCTGTGGGAAAAGTTATGCGTGATTTCAGCAAGACAAAACGGGTGGTCATCAAGATCGGCACGAATACCCTGGCCAAGGACGGCGGGATCGACACCGCGTACTTCGGCGGGCGTGGCCGCGCAGATCAAGGCCCTGCGCGACAGCGGCCGGCAGATCGTGGTCGTCACTTCCGGGGCCATCGGCATGGGCGCCGGCCAGTTGGGTCTGGTCGGAGAAGCCCCGGGAGATGAAGATGCGGCAGGCCTGCGCCGCGATCGGCCAGCCGCTGCTGATGCAGGAGTACCGCAAGGCCTTCGGACTGCACGGCATCCAGGTCGCCCAGGTCCTGCTGACCGCCGAGGTCCTCAGCAACCGCAAGACCTATCTGAACCTCCGCAACGCCATCGAGACGCTGCTCGCATCTCGGCGTCGTCCCGGTCCTCAACGAGAACGACAGCGTCAGCACCGCCGAGATCGGCACCGCCTTCGGCGACAACGACCGGCTCAGCGCCCTGGTGGCCAGCAAGATCGATGCCGACCTGCTCATCATGCTGACGGACATCGACGCCCTCTACGACAAGGACCCGCGCCGGCACCCGGACGCCCAGCCGATCCCCGCGGTGTTCGAGATCACCGACCAGATCGTCCGCAATGCCGGCGGCCGGGGCAGCACCATTCCACCGGCGGCATGAAGACCAAGATCGAGGCCGCCCGGATCGCCGCCAACGCCGGCTGCCGGATCGTCCTGGCCCACGGCCGCGCGGAGAACGTCATCACCCGCATCCTGGCGGGCGAGCCGCTGGGCACGATCTTCATGCCCCGGCGCAAGCTCAGCAACCGCGCCCGCTGGATTCTCAACAGCCGGCCCGCCGGCACGATCCAGATCGACGACGGCGCGCTGAAGGCCCTGCGCAATCACAAGAGCCTGCTGCCCAGCGGCGTCACCGGCGTCGAGGGCGCCTTCGACGCCGGCGAGGTGGTCCTGCTCAACAGTGCCGCCAAGGCCGTCACCAGTCTCGGCAGCGCGCAACTGCGGACCCTTGCCGGCAAGCACAGCACCGAGATCAAGAAACTGCTCGGTCCGCAGCACCGGGATGTCGTGGCGATTCCCGAGGACATCATCTTTCTGGACTATTGACAAAGGGCGGAAGAAAGGGGACAAAGGATCGTGCCGCGTCGAATGGTGGCGCAGGCTCGTTGGTGCTCGTAGTGACGCCGTCAGGCGTTATCTTCAATATGCTCTTACGAGCACACTACGAACGAGCTGTGCAACCGCTTTACGATTATCGACGGACGGGGAGTCATACGCGTGAAGAACTGGGCGTACCAGGTTCTTGTTCATCGGACCACCAACGAGTGCTACCGCAACTCGCTCAACTATGTGCCGAACGGCAGTCGCCTGCTGGACGTGGGAATCGGCAACGGCATCATGCTCGAGAGCTTCCACCCGCTCATCAAGTCCAAAAGACTCAGGATCACCGGAATCGACATCGACGCCAATTATCTCAAGCACTGCGAGGAGCTGATTCGCAAGCATCAGCTCGCCGATTCCATCGAACGTCTGTCACGCCGCGGCGGAGAGCTACCGCCCCCCGCAAAAAGGCTGCTTCGATAACGTGCTATTCTGCTTGAGTTTCATGCTGCTGCGGGACCAGCGGGCCGTCCTGCAGCGTGCCAGAGACTGGCTCAAGCCCGGCGGGCAACTGATCTTCGCCCAGGCCATCTTCAGGAAGCGGTCCCGCCTCGTGGACCTCGTCAAGCCCAAGCTCAAGTATCTGACCACGATCGATTTCGGCCGAGCGATCTACGAGAGAGATTTCTTCGCCCTGCTGGAGGAGACCGGGCTCGCCATCCAAGTGGACCGGGTGCTCAAGGGTGAATGGTTCAACAGCCAATGCCGGATGATCGCGGCGTCCTTCGAAAAGGCGCCTCTGGGCCGCGGCCCCGAACCTGCGGCACCGGGCCGCGCAAGCCCCCCAAGAGCGCGCCGGGAACTGCGACTCTCCCCCGCGGGTGATCATTCCGATTTCCCAGCCCCGAGCGGCGGGGCCACAGGAAAGAGATCCCGCAGACGCGATATCTCCCGTGAAGACGGGTCCCCAATCGTAACGGATCATACAGATTCGGAGAAGTCCATGCGCGGTTTGGGCCCTATCATCCTGAGGCGCAGCCGAAGGATCTGGCCGACCGAATGGGAGGTTTCTCTCTTTCGCAGCCCAGATCCTTCACTCCGCTGCGCTTCGTTCAGAGCCTGCCCTGAGCGTAGCGAAGGGATGACAGACAGGGCGCAAGAGTCAATTGCGATGCGTCTCAGAAGGCGGTTTGGGAGCCGCGTGACGACCTGTTCTCTAATGAAAAGGGGCTGCCTGCCTGCGCAGACAGCCCCTTTGTTTACATACGGCCGACCGTCTCGTGACTGCGGACTACTTGACGACCGGGGCGATGACGATGTTGCGGTACTTGACGCCGGTGTGGTCGCCCTGGAGGTAGATCGGGCCGGGCTTGAACTCGTCGGACCACAGGGCGCCGCCCGTGCAGCCGAGCAGCGGCTCGTTGTCGATGATCTTCGTGCCGTTCAGAACCACGGTCGCGTGACGCTCCACGAGCGTCAGTTCCATCGTCTGCCACTCGCCCGGGGGCTTCTCGGCGTTGACGGTCGGCGTGATCCGGCTGTAGAGGCCGCCCATGTTGTGCGAGTCGAGTTTCCTGCCATAGGAGTCACTAACCTGCACCTCGTAGATGCCGCGCAGGTAGACGCCGCTGTTCTCCCCCTTCAGGACATTCACTTCCAGCTTCAGCTTGAAGTCCTCGAACTCGGCGACGGTTCTCAGATTGCCGTAGTTGATGTGGGGCTTACCCTCCTGCTGGACCGGCTTGTTGACGAGAATCCCGTCCTCGATCGACCAGCCGCTCGTGGCACGCGGGTCGGTCAACTTCCACGCGTCCAGGTTCTTGCCGTCGAACAGCACGCTCGGCGCGCCGAACTTCACCTTCGTCAGGTCCGGCTTGCCGGGCAGCGGCGGAATCCGCTTGCCCGTGAAATTCGCCGGTTTGCTTTCCGAGCCGTCGCCGCGTTTCGTGACCGTCGTGAGATTGAGGCTGTCGCCGGCGCGCGTCGCCGTGATGGTCTCCGTGGCGGTGGTCTTCTTGCCGCCCCGCTGCGATTCCTGGAGGCGTGTGATAACAAGCTTGTCGCCCTCCACCTTGACCGCGCTGACGGGCAGAACGCTGCCGCCGCCCCAGAGAATACTGGCGGAGAGTTTGCCGTCCTTCTCGGTCACGCCCAGCCAGCCGGCGCTGCCGCCGGGAATGGTCAACGCCCAGCGTCCGAGGAAAGGATTGGCGCGTTGGGCGCCGAGCGCGGAGGTGGCGGTGATGAACAGAGCGACCAGAACCAACGTGTGACGCGTGCCCTTACTCATGAGACTCACCCTTTCAGATGGATACCAATGACTGCAACAGCCGACAGGATACCGCCGCCTTGGCGCCAGTCCAGCAAATTCCCGCGCCGGGCTCAATACTCGCCGCCGAAAGGCAACAGCAGGCCCGCACTGAAGCCGTTGCTGTCGTCGGTGAACCGGCCCTCGACCGTCAGATCGCACCGGCTGAATCCGTTCGTGCACCCCGGGTCGGTCTTGAACAGCGTCACCTGCCCGCCGACATAGCCGCCGAAGTCCCAGCGGTCATTGATGTCGAACTCGTCCCTTCGACCCTCGGCGATGATCTCGAAGTCGCCCTCGCCGAGGCGAAGGAGAAAGCCGCCATACAGGGACACGGGACCGTGCCGCCAGGTCGGACCGGTGGCGAACACATATTCCGCGATATTGAGCTCCTCCTTGGCCTGCTCCGGAGGCGCCTCGGGGATGGCGGGTAGTATGACCGTCTCCTGCCGCGAGATCAGATTCGTGAACTGGGCCATGACGCCCCAACTAAAGTCGTTCCATTGGAGCGCGGTAATCCTCGTGCCCAGGCCCCAGGCGACGTTCCAATCGCCGTCGAAGCCGGCGGTCTCGGCCTGCGACGCTCCCACCCGGACGAAGAAGTCCCACCGCTCGGTCAGCGCCGCGGCGAAGCCCGCGAAGGCGGTCTGGAAGTCAAAGCTCTCCTTGAGCCCGCCGACGAAAATGATGTCCGTGTCCGCCTGACCGTATTCGGCGAACAGGCCGAGACGGGTCCCGCTCAGGACCGCGGTGGAGGGTCCCACCGGCGCCTGGCCCCACACGGGTCCGCTCGCCAGCAGGACAGCAAGGATCATTCCCCTTCGTTGCATGGCATTACTCCCTACATCCATGTTTCTCACGATGATTGGACAACAAACCGCTCGCTTGCAGTCCACGGGCTTGGGCCCCTGGCCGCACGGCAGGCCCCATCATCGCCCCGGTTGTCGGACAACGCAAGAAAAAACGGTCGCGGCCCGTCTTCACGCCGACGCACCGTCATTTCTGCGGTCCTTCCGTCGCACTCTTCTCGGGAACCGGCGGGTGCTTCTCGCCCAACCGTCGAATCTGGTTGAGCGCCTTGACCATCAGGAAGACACACCAGGCGATGACGAGAAACTCGACCACGTTCTGGATGAAACTGCCGTAGTTCAGCGTGACCGTACTCTTGGCGTCCGGCCCGTGCTGGAGGGTAAGGGCCAGCGACTTGAAGTTCACACCGCTGATGAGGATCCCGATGGGCGGCATCACCACATCGTTCACGAGGGAATTCACGATCTTGCCGAACGCGGTGCCGATGACGACACCCACGGCCAAGTCGATCACGTTGCCTTTGACGGAAAATTCCCGGAATTCGCTCAGCACACTCATTTTCCACCTCCTGGGATCTACGATTTACGATTCCCTTCGCCTGCGACGGGCGAGCATCTAATCGTACCTGGGAAATCGCCGACGGTAAATGGCCAGGAGCTTGTGACGGGGGTGCATGGGCAGGACCCGGAGGTCAGGCAGGAGGACCGTGGGTCGATTCCCGCGCGGGGCCATTATCATTACTTCCGTGGTCCCCCCGCCGCGCTGGTTACCGGCTGTGGCCTCTCCCGCAACCGTCGCAGTCGGTTGATCCCCTTGACCATCAGGAAGACGGCCCACGCGATGATGAGAAACTCGATGATCGTCTGGATGAAGTTGCCGTAGTTCAACGTGACCGTACTGGCCGCATCGGGTCCCCTCTTGAGAACCACAGCCAATGCTTTGAAGTCCACGCCCCCGATCAGCAGCCCAATGGGCGGCATAATCACGTCATTCACCAGGGAATTCACGACTCGACCGAACGCCGCACCAATCACGATTCCCACGGCCAGGTCGATGGCGTTCCCTTTGACGGCAAACTCCTCAAATTCCTGCATCATTCCCATTTTCCTGTCTCCTTTGCTGCCTCATTTTGCCCAATCGCGGTACCAGTGCACAGACAGCAGCGGCATCGTGTACTCAAGAGTACCTTTGCCGGGGCAATGCCACGAGGGCGATTCGCGTGCGTTTTCTGCCCAAAGCTGGGACCGGATTTCCTTGCCTTGCAGAAAAGCGTTCAATAGACTGCTCGCTGGCCGTGTGTTCCTGCACGGCCAGCGCGGCGCGCGGGAAGGCTCGCCCTATGGTGAAGATTTATGGGAGGTACTGGATGGATTCATGGTGGCATCTGGATGTCGAGCACACGGCGCAGGAGTTGGGGACCGATCTGTCCTCAGGCCTGAATTCCGACACCGTGACGGCCCGCCTCGAGCGGTACGGCCGCAATCAACTGAAGGAGGCTCCGAAACGCCCGCCGTGGGCGATCTTCCTCGACCAGTTCAGGGACTTCATCATCTGGATCCTGATCGGCGCCGCCATCGTCTCGGGCGTCTTGCAGGAGGTCGTGGACGCCGTCGCCATCATCGCGATCGTCATCCTCAACTCCATCCTGGGCTTTGTGCAGGAATACCGGGCGGAGAAGTCGCTGGCCGCACTGAAGAAGTTGTCGTCGCCCACGTCCAAGGTCATTCGGGACGGCCAGCACGGCCTGATCCCCTCCGAAGAGCTGGTCCCCGGCGACGTGATCGAGCTGGAGGCGGGCGACAGCGTGCCGGCCGACAGCCGGGTGGCGTGGGTCACGTCCAACTTCAGCGTCCAGGAGGCCAGCCTGACGGGCGAATCCACGCCGGTGGTCAAGACCGCGGCAGCCCTGGACGAGCCGGAGGTCCCGCTGGCGGACCGGGCCAATATGGTGTACCTGGGCACCTCGGTCGCGTCGGGCCGGGCCAAAAGCCTCGTGGCCGAAACCGGCATGCGGACCGAACTGGGCAAGATCGCCGGCCTGATCCAGGAGATCGAGCACGAGTCCACGCCCCTGCAGAAGAAGCTGGAGCAGTTCGGCAAATGGATCGTGTATCTGGCTTTCGTGCTCGTGGCAACGGTCTTCCTCCTCGAATGGATTCAGGGCGGCAAGATGATCGAGGTGTTCCTGACGGCGGTGAGCCTGGCGGTGGCGGCCATCCCGGAGGGCCTGCCGGCCGTCGTCACGATCGCCCTGGCGCTGGGCGTCCAGAGGATGGTGAAGCGTCACGCCCTGATCCGCAAGCTGCGATCCGTCGAGACCCTGGGCAGCGCCACGGTGATCTGCTCGGACAAGACCGGCACCCTGACCAAGAACGAGATGACGGTGCAAGCCGTCTTTGCCGGCGGGCAACTGTTCCGGGTGACGGGGATCGGCTACACTCCGAAAGGCAGTTTCCTCGCCGGCGACCAGACCGTGAACCCGCAGGACCACCCGGATTTGATGAAGACCCTGGCCGTGGGGGTGCTGTGCAACGGCGCACAGCTTGTGCAGGAGCAATCGTCCTGGAAGATCGTGGGCGATCCCACCGAGGCGGCGCTGCTGACCGCGGCGGCCAAAGCGGACATCTGGAAGAGCCAGGAGGAGCGGAAATCGCCCTTCATCGATGAGCTGCCGTTCGACTCGGAGCGGAAGAAGATGACGGTGGTCCGCCAGATGGACCACCAACGCACCGCCTTTGTCAAAGGGGCCCCGGATGTTCTGCTGGCCGATTGTGTCAATATCGAGACGAAGGGAGTTGTCCGGCCTCTGACCGCCGCCGACAGAAAGCAGATCGCGGCGGCCAACGACAACCTGACTGGCCAGGCGATGCGGGTCCTGGGAATGGCCTATCGCGACCTCGAGGGCCACGCCGCAAAGCTGGAGGTGGACACGGTCGAGAAGAACCTCACGTTCGTCGGCCTGATCGCCATGATCGACCCGCCGCGTGAGGAGGCCAGGCAGGCGATCCGGGAGTGCATGAGCGCCGGCATCAGGACGGTCATGATTACAGGCGACCACAAGAACACGGCCACCGCCATCGCCAAACAACTGGGCTTTTTCAAGGAGGACTCCCTCGCCCTCTCCGGCGAAGAGCTGGACAAGCTCAGCCAGGAGCAACTGGAAAAGCAGGTGGACCGGATTCCCGTCTACGCCCGCGTCTCGCCGGAGCACAAGCTGCGGGTCGTCCGCGCGTGGCGGGCCCGCCGGGATGTCGTGGCCATGACGGGCGACGGCGTGAATGACGCCCCGGCGCTGAAGGAGGCGGACATCGGCGTCGCCATGGGCATCACCGGCACCGATGTGACGAAAGAGGTCTCGGACATGGTGGTCACGGACGACAACTTCGCCTCCATCGTCGCGGCGGTCGAGGAGGGCCGGGGCATCTACGACAACATTCAGAAGTTCGTACACTACTTGCTCTCGTGCAACGCGGGCGAGATCTTAGTCATGTTCGTCAGCTCCCTGCTCGGGCTGCCCGTGCCGCTGTTGCCCATCCAAATCCTGTGGATCAACCTCGTGACGGATGGCCTGCCCGCCTTGGCCCTGGGCGTGGACCCGACCGACCCCGAGATCATGAAACGACCCCCCCGCCCACCGGATGAGCCGGTTGTGACCCGTCGCCGCGGGCTTCTCATGCTGGCACAGGGAGCCTTCATCGCGGCCTGCAGCCTGGGCGCTTACGTGCTGGTTCTCTACGTGGAGAACGAAGGCCCTGCCCGCGCCAGGACGGCGTGCTTCGTCGTGCTGGCGGTCAGCCAGCTCTTCCACTCCTACAACTGCCGCAGCTTGACCGAATCATTATTCAAGATTGGCGTGTTCACGAACCGGCACCTCCTCTTGGCCACCGGAATCTCGTTCGCGCTGCAGATGGCGGTCGTGTATGCTCCGCCGCTGCAGACCGTCTTCAAGACCGAGCCGCTGGGTCTGCTGGACTGGGTGCTGGTGATCGTCATCTCGTCGTTGCCCTTGTGGGGCACCGAAATCTACAAGGCGATCGGCAAGCTCCGCGTCGCCCCGGAGTCGCAAGGACACAACCGATTGGCTTAGCATCATGAAGAAACTATGGGTCAACGTCGTTCCGTACCATAAGCAGATCGCCATCGCCGCCCTGGAGAGCGGGGCCGAGGCGGTCGTCCTGCCGGAAGGTCAGAGCGAGACAGTTCGGCAGTTCGGCCGGATCAAGACGGTCGAGAAGCACGGCGACCTCAAGCCCGGCGTGGACGTCGAGTTCATCGACATCGCGGGCAAGGCGGATGAGGACCGGGCCGCCGCCGTGCCGACGGACGGATTGTCGTACTGAAGATGCTCGATTGGACGATCATCCCCATCGAGAACCTGCTCGCCCGACGCGGCAAGAACCTCATGGTCCAGGTCGAGAACAGCCAGCAGGCGAGGCTCATGGTTGAGATTCTCGAAAAGGGCGTCGATGGCGTCGTCCTCGACACGACTGACATCAACGAGATCAAAAAGACGGCCGAGATCATCCACGGTGTCAGCGCGCGGATCAGCCTTGTTGCCGCCACGGTCACGGCGACGAAACAGCTCGGCATGGGCGACCGCTCCTGCCTGGACACCTGCACCCAAATGACCCTGGGCGAGGGAATGCTCGTCGGCAACACGGCCTCCGGCTTCTTCCTCGTCCATTCGGAATCCATTGACAACCCCTACGTCGCTTCGCGCCCCTTCCGGGTCAACGCCGGCGCGGTCCACGCCTATATCCTTACCCCTGGCGGCAAGACGAAGTATCTCGCGGACCTCAAAGCCGGCGACGAGGTGATGCTGGTGGACAACGAAGGCCGCACTCAAACCGCTTACTTGGGCCGCAACAAAATCGAGCGCCGCCCGATGCTGCTGATCGAAGCCGAAGCCGAAGGCCAGCCGATCAGCCTGGTCCTGCAAAACGCCGAGACGATCCGCCTGATGGACCCGCAAGGCACAGCGATCTCGGTCACGAATCTGAAGCCCGGTGACAAGGTACTCGCCCACATCGAGAAAAGCGGCCGCCATTTCGGCATGAAGGTCGAAGAAAGCCTGATCGAGCGATAGTCAGCGATGCCTGCAGCTTTTCGTTCACCCATTCCTCAATGAGGTCTTCCTCGTGCATCCCTCTGGATTCAGCAATGCGTTTCACCGCTTCAGCCTGTTTGGGGAGAAGACGAATCCGCACGACGGCTTGCCTATCCCGGCTAAAGACGGGCTCTCTGACTTCTTCGAGCTCATCCTCGAAGTCAGTAATAGTCATGCGTGTCCCAGAACCTGGCGAGTTCTTCGATGGAATCGATTTTCGGAATCTTGCCCATACTCAGTGATTCTCATGCCGCTAAGATACCCGCCTGGCATCCAAAAGACAAGACGCCGTTGCCACGCCCTATCCCGAACACGTCGGCGGTCGCAAACCTTGGCACACGACGAACCCCGAGGCGCGGCAGCCCTTCGGGCTGGGGGTCGGGCTCAGATCTCCGTCCACTGCCCGGGGACCGGCACGGGGTAATGGCCTTGGCTGTCCGCCTGGATCGGGGGGGCGACTGTCGTCGGTCAGCTGATCGATGTCCGGACAGAAACGGAAGTCGGAGGCCATCGCTTCATCCCACGTGATGATCTTGCCGGAGTGGGCCGCCGCCCGGCCCATGATATCGGCGAGGTTCGACAGCGCCGCACGCTTGGCCTCATTGTGCGGGCGGTCACGGCGGATGTCATCGAGCAGCACGTCCCACTCCGCCTGCCAGGGGCTGATCGGCTCCTTGGCGGCGCGCCAGGCAATGTTGTCGTTCGCGCAGCGCTGGTCCTTGTAGGTGTGCACCGTGCCTTCGTGCATGCTGCCCGAGAACTGGGCCGCACACCTGGTCCCATGGATGTAGGTGGCGAACTCGGTGTGGCACTTGGGCAGCCAGCGCACGATATCGAACGCCTTCGTGCCGTCGGGGAAGGTCCACTCGATGGTGAACGAGTCGAGATTCTGGCCGCGGTCCGTGCTGTTGGCCGCCCGCCCGGAGACGCCATGTGCCGACACCGGCCAGGCATCCTTGATCCAGCAGATCTCATCGATCTGGTGAATGTCCATCTCCGCGAACAATCCGCCCGAGACCCAGAGGAAATGAGTGAAATGGCGAATCTGCCAGTACAGGTCCTTCTCGGTCGCCGGGCGCGGCCCCAGCCAGCCGCACGGTTCCATCCGGTAGGCGCGGATAAGCTGAATGTCGCCCAGTTGGCCGTCGCGCATCCGTTTGATCAGTTCCTGGCGGTTGCGCGAATGACGGCACTGCAGGCCGGCAGCGATCTTGAGATTCTTCTTCTCGGCGGCCTCGCCCGCCTTGATCACCCGTCGCACCGCCGGCGGATCGGTCGCGAAAGACTTCTCCATGAATACGTTGATCCCCTTCTCGACCGCGTATTCCAGTTGCTGCGGACGAAAGCCCGCGTAGCCGGTCAGCATCGCCACGTCCCCCGGACGAAGATAGTCAATCGCCTGCCGCCAGGCGTTGAAGCCGGCGAACCGCCTCTCCGGCGGCACGTCCATCTGCGCCGCGTACTTCTCGCTCAGAGCCTTGTGGGCGGTGGCCAGCCGATTCTCGAAAATGTCGGCCATCACCACCAGCTTGACCGGCCCGTTCGGCGAATCGAACGCTTGCCCCGCCGCCCCGCAGCCCCGCCCGCCACAGCCGATCAGGGCCAGTCGAATGGTACTGTCTCCCGCCGCATGCACCGCCGGGATGCTGACTCCCGCCAGCGCAGAGGCAGCGACCGCCTGCCCGCTCCACTTCAAGACGTCGCGGCGTGAGGATTTCTGCTGAACTGGACTTGATGTGCGAGATTGTTGTCTCATAACGAGTTCTCCATTCTCAATGCATCTCCCGTCACATTCCATCGGTACTTACGAATGCTTCTGCTCCATGCGGTCCAACCATTGACGGCGTGCTTCGGCCCCTTCGGGGATGATCCCCAGCTCACGCCGCGTGGACTCGCGGCGCGGATACCCTCCCACTTCCTCCTGGCTGTCAATGATTCGTCCCTCGCGTTTCAGGACGGAATCGACAATCCGCTGGTCGATCGGGTCCCGTTGCCAGGGGCGCGAGCCCACGGTGCGCACCACGTAATCCACCACTTCGCCGGCCGGCAGCACACGCAACTCCGCAGGCCAGACCGGTTTCTCCGGCAGCTTCCGAATTTGCGGGTCCAGCACGAGAACGGGTTTTCCATCCCGGCCCTGGGCCACATTGTCCTGCTCATGAACGTCACCGGTGCCCGCGATCATGGGCAAGGAGGACCGCGTACTCGCGCCGGATATCAGAACATTGCCGATGACGCTGACGCGTCCCTCCGCCGGCAGTCGGCCGTCCCTGCCATTCACTCTTGGGGAACGAGACGCGGATGATGGCCCGGCCTGGGTTATAGATGAGGTTATTGACGATGATGCCGGTGGTCTCGGCCTTGAAATAGGGGTTGCGATCCGCATTGTGGGCGTAAAGATTGGCAATGATCGCGATATTCCGGCAGCAATCATGGATGAGCGAGCCCTTGGAGTGCGGCCCCTTCTCATGGCTGGAGTTGTCCAGCCCCTCCGCGACAAGGCAGTGGCGAATCGTCACATCGTGCGACGTCGCGGCGGGACCTTGGTAGCGCGGACCCGAGACGCTCAGATTCTCATCCACGGCCCAGGTCGCGGAACAGTGGTCGATAATAACATTGGCGGCCGCATTCACGGCGATGCCATCAGGCGACCAGCCGCTTTTGCGGGGCTGACCGGCATCGCCGGGCCGCACCGACAGGTGCTGGATGACGACATCATGGGTCTCGACCGCCAAGGCGCCCCGAAGGAGTGTAATGCCCGGATGCGGCGCCGTTTGGCCTGCCATCGTCAGATAAGGCTCCGTCACCCGAATGGTCTTTCGCGCCAGGTCGATGATCCCGCCCACTTCAAAGACGACCAGCCGCGGCCCTTTGGCCTCGATAGCGGCCCGCAAGGTACCCGGGCCCTCCCGTTCCAGGCTGGTCACCCGAATCACTCGGCCTTCCAAGCCGCCGACCGTGCGCATCCCGAAGGCACCGGCCGCAGCGCCAGCCGCGTTTGCTCCGGCGCTCGTCGCCAGCACTAACAGCGTGGCGGCGGCATAGACAAACGAATGAAGAGAAGTATCCTCGGCATGATGGCTGAAGATGAGCGGCATAGACATTTCCCCTGATAGACGATCCCAGCGGTCCGGCGCCGGTGGTCGTTCGCCCTTCGCAGGCGGCGAAATCCTGCCAAGATCGCGCCAGACCACCGCATGAATATAGCCATCCCGGCCCCGGAGTGCACGCGGAATATGCCCGCCGGGGCGAAGGGGATTGGCCGGGGCGTGATTTGCCCTTGACGCGGGGGTAACAGAGCGATATCCTGTGTTGTTGAAGAGGCACTGCATTGGTGACGGACGCCGTTTTGTGGAGGAGCATCGGAGAAAGAGCCAAACACGGCCGAAGAACAACAACGGAAAACGGCCGGTCCAACCTATCGTCATACCCGCATCGCCCGCAGCGCCGCTGCGCATCGGGAAAAGAGTGCAACCAAGCCTAAGGAGGACGTACCATGAGCAATCGAGTAGTCTGGTTGATGGGGACCCTGCTGATCGGATGCCTCGTGTCCGGTTCCAGCCAGGCACAACAAATCACGAATCTGATTGCAAACCGCAACCCCGGCTTCGAGACCGGCGTGCGGACGCCGTGGGGCTTCAATGCGGGCGGAGTCGCCACGGCCACCGTGGTGAAAGACTGTGTCGACGCCGCCGTGCCCGAACGCCCCATCGAGGGCAGCTATTGCCTCAATATAAAGCTCACCGCGCCGAGCAGCCCTAACTGGTGGAATGCCTCGTTCTCGCTCACGTATCCCGCCCCCTTTGAAAAAGGCAAGAAGTACACCCTGGCCCTGTGGGTCAAGAGCAAGTCGGGCGATGCGCGGGTCAATTTCAAGCCGGAACACGGCGCGGATCCGTACACCGGGTACGGCGAGACGACAATCACCGCCACGGAGAAATGGGCCGAATACCACGTGACGACACCCGTGTTCGCCGATAACGTGACCCCGGCCTCCCTCACATTCCACATCGGCTTTGCCGCGCAGGAGTTCTGGGTCGACGACTGCAAGTTTTACGAAGGCGACTACGTCCCGACCAGCGCCAAGAACAAGCTCGGGGCCTACAGCCCCACGCCGGACGATAAGGCCGCGGACATTCCGCACGATCCGACGCTGAGCTGGAAAGCGGGCCCCTTCGCCGGCACGCACAATGTATATCTCGGCGCCAGCTTTGACGATGTCAACACCGCGGATCTGACCAAGGCGGCCGGTAAAGGCCAGACGGAAACCACTTTCGAGCCGACCGATTTACTGGAATATGGCAAGACCTATTATTGGCGGGTCGATGAAGTCAATGCCCCGCCGAGCACCGCGGTCTTCAAGGGCGATATCTGGAGCTTCACGGTTGAGCCTTACGCCTACCCGATCACGGGCATAACCGCCACTGCCTCCAGCTCGGACAAGACCACGACCGGACCGGCGAACACGATCAACGGCTCCGGCCTGACCAACGACCTGCACTCCACGAGCAGCGATGCCATGTGGGTCAGCAGTGCCACCGGCCCGACGCCGGTCTGGATCCAGTACCAGTTCAATAAGGTCTACAAGCTCTACGAGCTGTGGGTCTGGAACCACAACACGGAATTCGAGCCGGTCCTCGGCTATGGCTGCAAAGATGTGACCATCGAGACTTCCACCGATGGGACCACTTGGACGCTGCTGAAAGACGTGCAGTTCGCCCAGGCGCCGGCCGCGGCAGGATACGCCCACAATACGACCGTGGATCTGGGCGGCGTCATGGCCCGCTATGTCCGGCTGACCGCCAAGAGCAACTGGAGCGCCGTGGGCCTCAAGCAGTATGGTCTGAGCGAAGTGCGGTTCTTCTACGTGCCGCTGGAGGCCCGCGGGCCGCAGCCGGCGCAGTATGCCGAAGGCATTGCAGTGGATGGTGCCCTGGATTGGCGGCCGGGCCGCGAGGCCACCTCGCATCAGGTCGTCTTCGGCACGGACAAGGCGGCCGTGGCCGATGGCACGGCAACCGGTAAGACGGTCACCGATCACGGTTTTGCGCCCGGCGGGCTGGATTTCGGCACGACGTACTACTGGAAAGTCGATGAAGTCGGCGCGGCCACGTATCCCGGCAGCATCTGGAGCTTCACCACGCAGGAGTTTGCAGTCGTGGATAACTTCGAGGCATACACGGACGCAGAGGGCAGCCGCATCTACGAGAGTTGGGTCGATGGCTGGACCAACAGCACGGGTTCCGTCGTCGGATACCTCCAAGCCCCGTTTGCCGAGCGAACGATCATCCACGGCGGCAAGCAGGCGATGCCGCTTGCGTACGACAACGCGAAGTCGCCCTACTACTCGGAAGCCCAGCGAGCCTTCGACACACCACAGGACTGGACCGTCAGCGGGGCCGATACGCTGAGTCTGTGGTTCACGGGGCCTGCTGCCGGAGCGAACCCCGCCAACGGTCCCGCGGGCCTGTACGTGGTGGTCGAGGACAAGGCCGGCAAGACCAAGACCGTCACGCACCCCAACGCTACGGTGACCACCGTATCCACCTGGACCGAGTGGCGGATTCCGTTCAGTGACCTGGCGGGCATCAACCTGGCCGCCGTCAAGAAGCTCACGGTCGGCGTGGGCGACAAGGCCAATCCCAAGGCGGGTGGGGCCGGCATGCTGTACATCGACGACATTCTGTTCGGCAAGCCCATCGTGCCGGTGGGCCTGGTAGCCTCCTACTCGCTGGAAAACGACGTCAAAGACAGCTCCGGCAACGGCCACGATGGGACCGTGCTGGGCACCGTCACCTACGTGGATGGACCTGCCGGCAAGGGCAAGGGAATCCTGCTGCCCGGAACTGCCGGCAACGCCGTCAACCTGGGGACGTTCAACCCCTCGGAGAAGACCGGCATGCTGACGGTCGCCCTGTGGGCCAAGTGGAACGGCCTGAGTACCCAGTGGCAGGGCCTGATCGGCAAGCGCGATAGCTGGGCCGACGGCGAGACGATGTGGCAGATCGAGGCCAACCAGACGACCGGCGTGCTCTCATTGGGACGCTACAACATCTCCGTGGGCAGCGGCAATACGGTGCTCAAGGTCGGCGAATGGACCCACATCGCGATCACCTTCGACAAGACGACGGCCCGCTTCTACGTCAACGGCGTCCAGACTGCTTCCGGCGCGTGGTCCCTCGGTCCCGACCGGGAAGCCTCGCTCCAGTTCGGCTGCGACAACGCCGGCGGCGGCAACCCGTTCAATGGGGCCATCGATGAGGTCAAGCTGTACGACACCGTCCTGACCCCGGCGGAGATTCTCGCGCTGGCCGGCAAGTAAGGTGGTCACTACCGCCGGAGCGCCCGCGGGTCGCGGCCCGGGTACTTCGGCTGACTGGTGAGAATAAATATATGAATCTCGTGTGAACGTTTGTGAGGAGTCATACCATGCGTAACAAGTTGATAGTTTTCGTCGCTGTCGTCGTGCTGGCAACGGTCACAGCCCAGGCCCAGAACCAAATCCCCAACTGGGAATTCGATCAGCAAGTGACCCTGACCAGCCTCTGGAATCTGTGGGAGAGCCCGAACTTCACCGGCCTGAGCATCGTGCCGGACGCCAAGTTGTCCGGCCGAAACGCGATGAAGATCGACATTGCGGGCACAGATCTCGATCCCTTGCTGGTCTTCCGCTCCTACCTGAAGCTCGAGCAGGGCAAGATCCACTATATCAGCTTCATAGCCAAGGCAGACGCCCCGCGGTCGGTCGGGCTCATAGTCCAGGCCCGCACGCTGTACAACTGGCAGGTGTACTGGTCCCAGACCATCCAACTGACCACCGAGCCCCAGACGTTCAACTTCGAGTATACCCACACGGGGGCGACGGTCGGAGGAACGGGGGTCTTCAACGACGACATCGACTTCCATTTCAACCTCGCCAACAACGGCACGGATGTGTACGTCGATCGGGTCTGGTTCGCTACGGAGCCAGCGCCGCCGCTCGATAAGACGATTTTAGCGCGCCCCGACAAACCTGTTCCCGCCGACAAAGGTACGGACGTACCCATCGATACGTCGCTGAGTTGGGAGCCGGGGATCCATGCCCAGACGCATAACGTGTACTTGGGCACGTCCTTTGCAAACGTCAACAGCGCCGATCTGAGCCAGGCGGTCAGCAAGGGCCAGAGCGACACCACCTTCCAGCCGGCCAGTCCGCTGGAGTACGGCAAGACCTATTATTGGCGCGTCGATGAAGTCAACGCCCCGCCGAGCACCACGGTCTTCAAGGGCGATGTCTGGAGCTTCACCGTCGAGCCCTATACCTATCCCATTACAGGGGTGACAGCTACCGCCTCCAGCTCGGACAAGACCACGACCGGGCCGGCGAACACGATCAACGGCTCCGGCTTGACCAACGACCTGCACTCTACGGGCAGCGATGCCATGTGGATGAGCAGTGCCACCGGCCCGACGCCGGTCTGGATTCGGTATCAGTTCAACAAGATCTACAAGCTCCATGAGCTGTGGGTCTGGAACCACGACACGGAATTCGAGCCGGTTCTCGGCTATGGCTGCAAAGACGTGACCATAGAGACCTCGACCGATGGGACGGCTTGGACGCTGCTGAAGGACGTGCAGTTCGCCCAGGCGCCGGCTGCGGCAGGATACGCCCACAATACGACCGTCGACTGGGCGGCGTCATGGCCCGGTACGTGCGGCTGACGGCCAACAGCAACTGGAGCATGGTGGGTCTCAAGCAGTTCGGCCTCAGTGAAGTGCGGTTCTTCTACGTGCCGCTGGAGGCCCGCGGGCCGCAGCCGGCGCAATACGCCGAAGGCATTGCAGTGGATGGTGCCCTGGATTGGCGGCCGGGCCGCGAGGCCACCTCGCATCAGGTAGTCTTCGGCACGGATAAGGCAGCCGTGGCCGATGGTACCGCGACCAGTAAGTCGGTCACCGATCACGGTTTCGCTCCCGCCGTACTGGATTTCGGCACGACGTACTACTGGAAGGTCGATGAGATTGGCACGGCCACGTATCCGGGCAGCATCTGGAGCTTCACCACGCAGGAGTTTGCGGCGGTGGACGATTTCGAGGCCTACACGGACACGGAGGGCAGCCGCATCTACGAGAGTTGGGTCGATGGCTGGACCAACAGCACCGGCTCGGTCGTCGGCTACTTGCAAGCCCCGTTTGCCGAGCGGACCATCGTCCACGGCGGCAAACAGGCGATGCCTCTCGCGTACGACAACGCGAAGTCGCCCTTCTACTCGGAAGCCCAGCGGACCTTCGGCACACCGCAGGATTGGACCGTCAGCGGGGCCGATACGCTGAGTCTGTGGTTCCGGGGGCCTGCGGCGGGAGCGAACCCCGCCAATGGTCCGGCCGGGCTGTACGTGGTGGTCGAGGATAAGGCCGGCAAGACGAAGACCGTCACGCACCCCAACGCTACGGTGACCACCGTATCCACCTGGACCGAATGGCGGATTCCGTTGAGCGACCTGGCAGGCATCAACCTGGCCGCCGTCAAGAAGGTCACGGTCGGCGTGGGCGACAAGGCCAATCCCAAGGCGGGCGGGGCCGGTATGCTGTACGTCGACGACATCCTGTTCGGTAAGCCCATCAAGCCGGTCGGCCTGGTGGCGGCTTACTCCTTCGAGAATGACGTCAAAGACAGCTCCGGCAACGGCCATGATGGCACCATCCTGGGCACGCCCACCTACGTGGATGGACCCGCCGGCAAGGGCAAGGGAATGTTGTTCCCCGGAACCGCGGGTAACGCCGTCAATCTCGGGACGTTCAACCCCTCGGAGAAGACCGGGATGCTGTCGGTCTCGCTGTGGGCCAAGTGGAACGGCCTGACCACCTACTGGCAGGGCCTGATCGGCAAGCGCGATAGCTGGGCCGACGGCGAAACGATGTGGCAGATCGAGGCCGCCCAGACCACGGGCAACCTGTCGTTTTCGCGCTATAACATCACGGCGGGCACCGCCCCGGCTCTGAAGGTCGGCGAATGGACCCATATCGCCGTGACCTTCGACAAGACGACGGCCCGGTTCTACGTCAATGGCACGCAGACCGGCTCCGGCGCGTGGTCGTTCGGTCCGGATCGGGAAGCCTCGCTGCAGATTGGCTGCGATAACTCCGGCGGCGGCAATCCGTTCAACGGGGCTCTGGACGAGGTCAAGCTGTACGACACCGTCCTGACTCCGGCGGAGATTCTCGCCTTGGCCGGCAAGTAGAGAGCCGAGCTCGTCGTGCCCTTGCCTGAAGCTGGAGATGTCAAAAGCGGCATGGTCGCCCTCGGCGTACAAGACAGGCAAGGCAGGGCCTGTACCTCTTGGTACCAGTGGCAAACAAGATTCAGGTTGTATTTGACGGAGGTGTCAAAATGTCACGCAGCGCAGGATGGTTGAGTTTTCTTCTGGTTGTTGGCCTTTGTGCCGGGGTTTCCGCTGAGATGATCGCCTACTACCCTCTCAATGAAGGGCAGGGTACCACGACTGCCGACGCTACCGGCAGCGGCAACAACGGTACCCTCAGCAGCGGCGTGCAGTGGGTGACCGGCGTCAAGGGCGGGGCCGTGCGTTTCGACACGGCCGGGGAACGAATCGTGACCACCGGCCTCAATCCCACGGCCCGGAACAATGCCATGACGCTGGCGGCCTGGATCAACTGGGAGGGCCAGGGCCATAGCATCGAACAGCAGGGCATCGTCGGCAAACGAGAGGGCTGGGATCCCGGCACCGGTATCAAGTGGTTCTGGCAGACCCAACCCACCGGCGCACTCGTGTTCCGAGCCGATACGGCCCAGGGTGGTACGGGCTTGTGGTGGGGCAATGCGAGGCTCGTCCCCTATGCCAATGAATGGACTCATGTGGCCGTGACCTGGAGTAACGGCACCGCCGTGCAATATGTCAATGCCAAGGAAACCGACCGCGGGAGTGCCACCTTGGGAGGCGCTGCCGCCGATGCCACCGTCGTGTCGATCGGTTGCGTGTCCGCCACCAACAACGAAAGCTTTGTCGGCAGCATTGACGAGGTGCGGATTTACGACACCGCCCTGACGGCCGCGGAACTCGACAAGGCCATGACGGGGGACACCACGTCCGCCGGCGCGCCCCAGCCGGTAACGGGGGCGACCGATGTGCCGCGCGACGCGCTTCTCTCCTGGGCGGCCGGGGAGGGTGCGGCCAGCCACGATGTTTACCTGGGCACGGATTCCGCGGCCGTCGATCAGGCCAGCCGTACGGATAGCCGCGGCGTCCTGGTCAGCCAGGCCCAGACGGGGCTGACGTACCAGGTGTCCACGCCCCTGGAATACGGCAAGACGTATTACTGGCGCGTCGATGAAGTCAATGCCCCGCCCAGCAGTGCGGTTCACAAGGGCGGCGTGTGGAGCTTCACCGTCGAGCCCTATACCTATCCGATCACGGGCGTGACGGCTACCGCGTCCAGTCAGGACAAGTCCACGACCGGACCGGCCAACACGGTCAATGGCGCGGGCCTGACCAATGACCTGCACTCGACGGTCAGTGACACCATGTGGGCCAGCAGTATGACCGGCCCGCAGCCGACCTGGATCCAGTACCAGTTCGACAAGGTCTACAGGCTGCAAGAGCTGTGGGTCTGGAACCACAACACGGAGTTTGAGCCGATCCTCGGCTACGGCTTCAAGGATGTCACCATCGAGACCTCCACCGACGGGACGAACTGGACGCTGCTGAAAGACGTGCAGTTTGCCCAGTCACCGGCAACGGCCGGGTACGCCCACAACACGACCGTGGACTTGGGCGGAGCCATGGCCCGGTACGTCCGGCTGACCGCCAAGAGCAACTGGAGCATGATGGGCCTCAAGCAGTTCGGCCTGGCGGAAGTGCGGTTCTTCTACGTGCCGGTGGAAGCCCGTGCCCCGCAGCCGGCGCAGAACGCCGAGGGCGTGGCGGTTGATAGTGCCCTGGATTGGCGGCCCGGCCGCGACGCGACCTCCCATCAGGTAGTCTTCGGCACCAACAAAGCGGCGGTAGCCGATGGCACGGCGACCAGTAAGACAGTGACCCAGCACGGTTTTGCGCCGGGTGCCCTGGATTTCGGGACGATGTACTATTGGAAGGTCGATGAGGTCGGCACCGCCACCTATCCCGGCAGCATCTGGAGCTTCACCACGCAGCAGTTTGCCGTGGTCGAGGACTTCGAAGCCTACACGGATGCCGAGGGCAGCCGCATCTACGAGACCTGGGTCGATGGCTGGACCAACAGCACCGGCTCGGTGGTCGGCTACCTGCAGGCCCCGTTCGCCGAGACGACGATCGTGCACGGCGGCAAGCAGGCCATGCCGCTGGAGTACAACAACGTCAAGACGCCCTTCTACTCCGAGACCGAACGGACCTTCGATCCGCTCCAGGACTGGACGACCAACGGCGCCGACACTCTGGTGCTGTACTTCCGGGGCTATCCGGCCGGCTTTGTCGACAAGGGCAACAATGCCTTCACCGTCAGCGGCGGCGGCACCGACATCTGGAACAACGCCGATCAGTTCCGCTTTGTTTATAAGCAGCTCAGCGGCAACGGCTCGCTCACCCTGCGCGTCGACAGCATTGCCAACACCAACGTCTGGGCGAAGGCGGGTCCCATGATTCGCGAGACTCTGGACGACACGGCCAGGAATGCGTACATCGCGGTCACCCCGGCCAGCGGCGTCTCGTTCCAGTGGCGTAGTGCCCTGGCCGGGACCTCGGCCAACAGCCAGACCACCGGGCTGGTGGCGCCGTACTGGGTCCGCCTCACGCGTACCGGCAACGTCTTCAAGGCGGAGCGCTCGGCGGACGGCAAGACCTGGACCCAGCAGGGTGTGGACACGACCGTGCAGATGGCGGCCAACGTCTACATCGGTATGGCGGTGACCAGCCACAATGCCAACGCCACCACGACGGCGGAGATCTCGAATGTCTCCACCACCGGCACGGTCACCGGGCAGTGGCAGGCCCTGGCTATCGGCGCGGCGCAACGGGCGAATTCCCCGGCTCCTTTGTACCTCGTGGTGGAGGACAAGGCCGGCAAGAAGGCGACGGCGGTCAACGCGAATCCGACGGCCACTACCGTAGCCGCGTGGACCGAATGGCGGATTTCCCTGAGCGATCTGGCGGGCGTCAACCTGGCGGCCGTCAAGAAGCTCACGCTGGGTGTCGGCGATAAGGCCAACCCGAAAGCGGGCGCCGCGGGCATGCTGTACATCGACGACATCCTGTTCGGCAAGCCCATCCTGCCGATTGGTCTGGTAGCGGCTTACTCGTTCGAGAACGATGTCAAAGACAGCTCCGGCAACGGCCATGACGGCACCCTCCTGGGCACGCCGACCTACGTGGATGGACCCACCGGCAAGGGCAAGGCGAATCCTGTTCCCCGGCACCCCCGGCAATGCCGTCAACCTGGGGACGTTCAATCCTTCGGAGAAGACCGGCATGCTGTCGGTTTCCCTGTGGGCCAAGTGGAACGGCCTGACCACCCAGTGGCAGGGCCTGATCGGCAAGCGCGATACCTGGGCGGATGGGGAGACCATGTGGCAAATCGAGGCCAGCCAGACCACCGGCGTGCTGTCGTTGGGGCGTTACAACATCTCGGTCGGCAGCGGCAACAAAGTGCTGACCGTGGGCGAATGGACCCACATCGCCGTGACGTTCGACAAGACGACGGCCCGGTTCTACGTCAATGGCGTGCAGACCGGCTCCGGGGCATGGTCCTTCGGTCCCGACCGGGAAGCCTCGCTGCAGATCGGCTGCGACAGCTCCGGCGGCGGCAATCCGTTCAACGGGGCCCTGGACGAGGTCAAGCTGTACGACATCGTCCTGACCCCGGCGGAGATCCTCGCCCTGGCCGGCAAGTAGAACGCCATCTGAAGTAACGTATGAAGCAAGCGACTCGGGGCCTGTACCTTCGTGGTGCGGGCCCCGCTGTTTTTGGACCGGCGGCGGTGCAGGCCCCGACTACGGTGGACACGCGGTCCATCGAAAGTCCCACAGAGGCGACGCGAGGAAGAGCAGCCACCGCAATTGGGCTCCTGTGCATCGGCAATGTCAGCTTGCCGATGCGCTTGCGAATGCGATGGACCACCCGGCGGGCTGCGAAGACTCCGCTTCGCCGCGGCGCACCTCGCGATGACAGAGCTGTCGGAATCCGCCCACCGTACTGTCGGCCGCACCGTCCGGCGGCTCGGTCCGACGAGGGCCGTTGACAGGCGGCGGATCGTCGCGTAAAGTCGGCTCGCCCGTGCAAATACCTGGGCAAGAACAGAAACACGAAGAGAGTGCTGCCGTATTAAGGGAGGCTCATGGTCGAGCACGATCCTCTGAACGCGACCAACCAACGAATCACCTCCATCGACGCCCTGCGCGGGTTCGCCATGTTCTGGATCATCGGCGGTGGTGACCTGTTCAAAAGCTTCTCCAAAGTCCGGACCACGCCGGTGACCGAAATGCTCTCGCGGCAGATGGACCATGCCGGCTGGCAGGGATTTCAGTTTCTCGACCTGGTCTTTCCGCTGTTTCTGTTTCTGGTGGGCGTGCTGGTGCCCTTCACTATCGGCCGGCGGGTGGAACAGGGCGCCGACCGCAAGACGCTCTACATCCACGTCGCCAAGCGGACTGTGATTCTGATTCTTCTGGGTTTGGTCGACTACGGGCTGCTGCGCTTCGACTGGGCCCAGATGCGCTGGTCCACCGTTCTGGGACGCATCGGCATCTGCTATTTCTTTGCGGCCTTGCTGGTCATGCACACCGGCTGGCGAACACAGGCCCTCGTGGGAACAACGATCCTGTTCCTGTTCTGGGCGGCACTGCTGTTTGTCCCTGTTCCCGGCCACGGGCCGGGGGTCCTGACTCCGGAAGGATGCCTGACCACCTACGTGGACCAACTTCTGATTCCGGGCAAGCTGGGCCTGGGGCTCTACGACCGGCAGGGAATCCTGTCCACCTTCACCGCGTTTGCCACGACCCTCCTGGGCGTGCTCACCGGGCACTGGCTGCGCACCAGACATTCCCCGAGACGCAAGACCATGGGACTTCTCGCCGCCGGCGTGGCCTGTCTGATCCTCGGCCACCTCTGGGGCAAGTTCTTCTTCCTCAGCCGTAATATCTGGACCAGCTCCTTTGTCCTCTATGCCGGGGGCTGGAGCCTGCTGCTGCTGGCCCTGTTCTACTGGGTCATCGATGTGAAAGGCTATCGCAAATGGGCCTTCTTCCTGATTGTGATCGGCATGAACTCCATCACGATCTGGGTCGGCCAGCGCTGCATCGATTTTGGCTACACCGCCGGTTTTCTCTTCAACGGCCTCCTCCCATATGCGGGCGTGCTCAAACCCATGCTGGCCGCCTTCTCGGTCTTGCTGCTCAAATGGCTGTTCCTCTATTTCCTCCACCGGCACAGGATCTATCTCAAGGCGTGACCGATTCCTCGTCCCATCCTGTGCCCCCGAGAACGGCAGGCATGACTAAATCTGGTGCGTCAATTACCTCTTTTGTCATCCCTTCGGCTACGCTCAGGGCAGGCTCTGAGCGGCAGCGAAGAGCCTGTCCTGAGCTTGCCGAAGGAATCTGGGCCGAGCACAGGAACAAGCGTTGGTCACGTTCGTGGGCCAGATGCTTCGCTTCGCTCAGCATGACAAGGGTTCGGGGCCGCCACAAGACGTAGCTGCACCCAGATGCCTCAGTCGCCTTCATTCTGATTGCAGAGGGGTGCCTCGGGTCATACAATGTCCAACGATAAGCCGTTTCGGTCCGCCGTGCTGCGGTAAAGGATGGCTCAGTGTAGTGGAGGACAGACTATGAGACGTACGGGAATTTGTGTGATCGGGCTTTCCTTTCTCTTTTCCGTGGGTCTTCTCGTCGCGGGCCAGGCACGCCCGGAGGGCGGCAGCGACCAGAACAAGGTGGACGCGAGCATACGCGGCCTCATCAAGGCCGTCGATCCCGAGCGGATGTCGAAGCACCTTTTCTATCTCGCGAAGGATCCGCTGCCCTATCGCAAGCTGAACCTGACCCTGCCCGGCCACCCGAAGAACACGCTCTACGAGGCCGACGATTACCTGGCCGGCAAGCTCGAGGCCGCCGGATACCGCGTCGAGCGCGAGGGCGTTCAGGTGCAGGCGTTCCGCCGCGACACCACCAAGCCCAAGAACGCGCAGTACTCCCCTCCCAAGCCCGAAGACCCCTGGTACACGGCGTACAACCTCTACGCCGAGAAAAAGGGCCGCTCGCATCCGGAAAAGATCATCGTCGTGTGCGCCCACAAGGATTCGCAGAGCTGGATCGATTCCCCGGGCGCGAACGACAACGCCATCGGGACCGTCGGCGTCCTGGAGATGGCGTGCGTCCTCGCCCAGTACAGCCCCGAGTGCACCATCCGGTTCCTCTGGTGCAACGAGGAGCATACCCCCTGGACCAGCAAGACTGCCGCCCAGAAGGCGAAGGCACGCGGCGATGAGATCGTGGCGGTCTTCAACACGGACGGCATCGGGGTCAAGACGGCCGAGCAGACCGCCGCCGGAAAGAAGACCAACGTGACCGCGTACACGAAGCCCGAGGGCAAGCGTCTGGCCGAACTGATGGCCGAGGTCAACACGCGCTATGCCATCGGTCTGGAGCAGCGGATGGTAGAAAGGACGCGACCCGGCGACGACGACGGCTCGTTTGTCCTGGCCGGCTACCCCGCGGCCATCATCAACATCGGGTCCTGGCCCTACGGCGACCCGGAGTACCACGCGGAGGGCGATGTCCCGGAGCGGTGCGACGTGAAGAACGCCGCCCTGACCGTGCAGGCCACCTTGGCGGCGATCGTGACCCTCGACCAGGGTCTGTGAGGGTCGGGGCGGTGGGCCAGCGGGATAATGAGTTCTGACCAGCAGCCTCGGTAATTGCTGGGTAAGGTCCCCAAACGTGCTTTCTCACGTCTGGGAATTCCGAGGATACCTCACTTTTTACCGTCCCAAATTGAGTATGGTGTCCCCGGAATTCCTGCTTCGTCTTTACGGCTGTCTTCTATTGGGGCTTTTCTTCTTTGGGATAATTTCCGGGAATTTCTTTTGGGAGACCTTTTCCGTCACTCACACAATTGTTTTCGTGAGATAATTCCCTGCCTCATGTAGGCAGCCAACCGTTCTAACCATTCGACCGGATCACCAAGTGGGCTGGGACGCGATCTCCTGTCGTCCTCTCGCCGCTGGATTTCCGTTTCCAGAAAGAGCCAGCTGTCAACAACAGACTGCATCATGGGCGGATGCTGGCGGTCGCGCCTCCCCATCTATTATTTGTTTCGCCGTCGATAGGTTCTTACATAAACCGCAAACACGGGCGTGGTCGAATGACATTACTGTAGCCTCATGGGCAAACCTATTGCGGATGGCGTTGAGACACTCCAGGTCTTCTCTAACCAACTCCGGAATCAGCCCTAGAGCATAGGCCAATTTCAGCTTGCTGCTGAATGAGCCCAGCAGTCGATCATCTTTCATCAACTGCTTGATAACGGATTCATCCTCAATCATTACAGTCCTGAGCAGCCGTTCCAGGGCATTGTCCAGGTAGCACATCTGTACGATTCCCGCGATCCGCTCCCGGGCCTTCAATGCCTCGGCAAGTTCCTCCTGGGTTTTCTTCCATTGCTCCGGACTTACGTAGAAGATCTGATCAAGTGCATGCCCTGGCCGGGCAGGTTCCTCTGCCATTTTCGAGCCTCCGTATCATTCGTCGCTGTTCGCGGGAAGCACAAAGGCACGCTGAACTTGACGCGACTTACACAACTGTTCAGGGTGTCGGATTTGTCCTTCACGCCGAGGCCAAGCGCCGCCACGAAGATCCCCACGCCTGCCTGTGTCTCTGACGTGTCGGTGGAGGTCACGGCGACATCGAAATCTATATTCTTGATAGGCACGGTGACCCAACGTTCCCGGCCCACGAAGATGTCGGCATATGCCTTCTTCTCCTGGCCTCCACCAGATTCCCGCGGATTGACCTCCGCATGATTGGCTTTTGCATAAGCCTGTGCCTCCTTCACACCGGCTATGATTTCCTTCACAGTCTCATTCACAAATTCTTGTAGCTTCATTTCCATGCCTCCAACACAATACGGTCATCTGCGTTCACCGTATTGTGATATTCCGTTCGCAAACCACAAGGATAATCTGCCAAAAACCCCGACCCTTACCTTGCCTACCCTTGAGCCGAGATCGCCCGTTTGCGGAGTTGCCAGGAGGGTTTGCGATACGGAAGGATGAGCGATTAGGAGCCGCTCGAACCTGGATATTTCCGGGGACAGCTTACCTATTTCGGTCCCGAATTGAATATGCTGTCCCCTCATTACCGTCCTGATTACCTGACCTACGATCGATTTCGAATGGAGATTGCCTGCTCAATCCAGTCGGCCAGGTTCGTCTTGATGTGATCATAAACGTACCTGCTGCTGGAATAAGGTGGATCGTATGCTTTGACGATCGAGGAGAGCATTTTGCCTGAAGCCCCGAGCTTGACGTACGCGAATGGATTTTCTCCCTTTGTGGATTGGTTCCCCTTACTATCCTCCATGAATTCCGGGGACACCATACTAAATTCAATCCCGAAATAAGTATGGTGTCCCCAGATGATAACCTCTATCGGCCAGGAGACCTCTTTCTATCTACTCCTTAAGGAACCGCCATTCGTGGCTGTCCCCGTTAGTCCCCCTCACATCAGCCCAAAAGCAACAATGCGGCCGTTTGCATCGAGCATTACACGGCCAGCAACAACGCGTTGGTCCGCCGAAGGCTCCGTACTCATCTTAAGAGTAAAGGCGTCAACTTCTCTGTCGTATGAGTATTGAGAGAACCTGCGGATGACCTGCAATCGCCTCCTTAAAGCCATCCAGGCATTTCCGTCCCACGACGAGTTTCAAGTTTATTATTTCAATCCCTATTATCTTTCCCAACCCATTAAAATCGAGGACGAAATCGATGCTTACAGTCTTCTCAACTGTCGCGCCCGTACGAACGACTATAGCCAAGGAATCTTCACGCATTGTTCACGACTCCGCGCATTGGTCGCACTGAATTCACTTAACGCTGGTTTGCACGTGGCGGGCCTTTGCGGGAACTCACAATCGAATTCCCGCGGCCAGTTACAACCGTAACATTGTTAACGGGATCATAGTACACAACTTTCTGCCCTTCTATCGGAAGGCCATCCACCGTGTCTATTGTATTGTCCAGAACGCTCATGGGTATATTTCGCTGCGGTCCGGTGTCCAACGCGTAGTGCTTCGTGAATGGCCTACCTCCTGGAGTACTGCCGAAGTCCCGCGCCGGACCCCGTACTATCCTGCCTCCCACCGCCGAGGTGACGATACCCACTTCTGTGGACCCTGTGAGTCTACCAACTGCATTGCCATTCACGAAGGGGTCCGGGCTGGTTATGTCTGCATAGAATTGTTGGAGCGCATCCGGTATACCGAGGATACTGGAGGGGATTCCCTCTAGTGTGCCCAGCGGATCAATGAAGAGTTGCGTCAGGCCCTCCTTGAAGGCAGAAAGTGATTGGCCAACTCCAAGTGTAAATCCGTACAACGAACGAATGCTGCGATCCGCACGCTGCGCAAGCACGGAGTCTTTTTTGCACAACCCCGAAGGATCCACGAAACCGCATGGTCTGTTGCCTACGTAGGCATACAGGTTCAATCCGTCGTCATACCCAATCGGGTCCGGCTGCAGGAACCGGCCGGTGGCGTAGTCGTAGTAGCGGGCGCGGTAGTAGTACAGGCCCGACTCGCCGTCGTAGGCCCGGCCGGTGAACAGGTACGGATTGCCCCAGGCACTGGCCGCGAGCACCACGCCGTTGGGGTCGCGGATCGTGGGCCGGCCGAAGACATCGTAGGCATAGCGCTCCACGAGCACCTTATTCACATTGGAAAGAGCAACAACGCTTCCGAGTCCATCCAGGTGGTAGTAATACGCCGCGTTGCCATTCGCTACATCTATCAGGCATATCGGCTCATCGAGGCCCGGGCCATAAACGAATTTCCGCCGGAGCGTGCCGGAGCCGTCGTACTCGGCGATGATCCGATCGCCGTCGTAGGCGTAGCGGATCGTCACGTTGGGCGAGCCGTAGATCGTCCGGGAAATCCGCCGGCCCAGGTAGTCGTAGGCGTAGGAGGCCACGCGGGCATTGGCGGCGTCGTTGACGTCGAGCAGGCGGTTTTCGCAGTCATAGTAGTAGCGGAACCGGCCGTCGAAGGCGAGGTTGCCGTTGTCATCGTAGGTATAGGCGGTGCCGCCGACGGAGGTGTACTGGTTAAGGCTGTTGGTCTGATAATCGACGGTGCCGCCGTTGATCGTCCGCCAACGGTTGCCGAGGGCATCGTAATGGGGAATCGGGGGACACCATACCCAATTGGGGGCCGAAATAGGTAGGATGTCCCCGCAATGAAGACGAAGAGAAGAGGCGGTTCAGGGTGCGGGGATGTTGGGACCGTTCCACGCACAGGGAGCCGCGGAATCGGACGCGTCGGTCCGTCTGGGAGTAAGATCACACGTGCCCGGAACCAGGAGAGACCGGGCACAAGCGGAAGAGGCCGGAATCAAGAAGGCGAAGCCCTGAATCGGACTCCTTCCGTAGGAAAGGGACCCCAAACGCGATGCATCGCGTTTGGGAACCCAATCCGCCTATGGGCCGTCTTCCAAAGGGGTTCGGCCCATGAACCGCCTCCGGAGAACGGCGGAAGGGAACGCGACGTTGTTGGGATGCTGGACCGGCGGCGGGTACGTGCGTAGCGTCTACGCCCCTGAACCGCCCTTGTGTGCGGCTTTGCAGATGGGGCGTTGAAGTGTGAGGCAACCATCGTGGTGTGCGAAGCAGGGGGCCGTGTTCATCAGCGTAGACCCCTGCCTTCGCAGGGGCAAGCGTGTCTGCGGCGCTTGGATTTATGATTTGGATCGAACGCCTGCGGCGCGATCCTCTCATCCGTGTTCATCCCGTTCATCTGCGGTTGTGTTACCCCTGCCTCTCCGTCCTCCATCTTCCCTCCGGGGCCTCCGTGTGCTCAGTGGTTCACCAGGGTTTCTTCTGCGATTCGGTTCTCCTTGGCGATCTCTGCGTCCCGTTCGGCTCTGCTCAGGGCGGTGCTTGGCGCGAGGACAGGTCTTGGTTGTGACCACGTTTCTGCAACAGTTGAAAAGGCAAAACACCCCGGGTGCGAAAAATTCTTTACTCCTTTGCGAGCAAGGAGTTGAGCCATTTTCGGCCGTTGTCCGCGCACAGAATTCCGGCACGATTCGTGCAACACGGCCCCTATATAGAAGGACACAGTGATTTATGATCGAAGAAGTTTCAAGTTTGAAGGCTGTAGGGGCAGGGCCCGCCGGCCGTTCCCGGAGCCCCCAACGCGATATATCGCGTTTGGGGTCCCCACCCCGTGCCTGCCCGTCCGGAGGGCGGCCACGGGGGGCCGCCCCTACCCTTCCCTCGGCCGAAGGCCGACTGCGGGAGATACCCCACTATTCCAGTATTCTATCATTCCACCATTCCGCGCCAAACAAACCCAATTTCGGGCCGGCCAGAAGGAAGGACAAGTGCCGTGTGGATAAGGAGTTGCGACGAATGGGACACGGGAGAGGCTGTGGAAAAACAAAGCCAATTTCCGGGTTACGGATTGCGGATTTCGGATTGGCGACAGACCTGCCGCCTCCGGCCTGCTCGGGCGACCCAACAAACCCAATTTCCGGATCGCGCGCTTGGGTGCGCCACTCATGGGCGCTCGCGCCCATGCTACGGGACACACTGCGGCGTCACTACGAACAGGGCTTCTGCGCCAAACAAACCCAATTTTGGACGCGGGCGATTTGGAGGATAAGTGTCGTGTGAACAAGGAGTTGCGACCAATTGGGTGCACGAGCGGCCCCGGAAAAACAAAGCCAATTCGGTCAGGGGGCGGGTATCGGGGGTCAGGGTCAGCGGCCCGCCCCCCGGTGCCCGAATCTGGGCCGGCTGTACAAACAAACCCAATTGGCCGGAGCCAATCGTGCCAAACGCAGCCAATTTCCCGGCGGTGCCGGGCGGGACGGGGCTTGGGGGACGTGGCAGTGGGATCGTAAGCGGTTGCGTTTGACAAGCAGGGCCGTTTGCGGCTATCGTATAGGGTCGATGCGGCCGAGGGCCGGCCGGGCAAGGTGCAACGACTTCGTAAGAGGGGTCATGAGAACGGTTCTGATCGTCGAGGACGACCCCGCGATGCTGCGGGGCCTGGAAGACAACTTCAAGATGAAGGGCTATTACGTCCTGACCGCCATGGATGGCGCCAAGGCGCTCGTGACGGCGCTGAAGGAGAAGCCCGACCTGATCCTCCTGGACATCATGCTGCCGGAGATGAACGGCTACGAGGTCTGCTCGCAGGTCCGCGAAAAGGGCCTCGACATGCCGGTCATCATGCTGACCGCGAAGGACCGGGAGTCGGATATCGTCCTGGGCCTGAACCTCGGCGCCGACGACTACGTGACCAAGCCCTTCAGCATCAAGGAGCTCATGGCCCGGGCCGAGGCCTTCCTGCGCCGGCGGAAGGAATCCGAGCCGATGGTCTACGAGTTCGGCGACTGCCGCGTGGACATCGCGGCCCATACGCTCCAGCGTAGCGGCCAGGAGGTCACCCTGACCCCCGGCGAGTTCAAGATGCTGCACCTGTTCCTGCGCAAGAGCGGCTGTCCCCTCACCCAAGAGGAGATTCGCACGACCGTCTGGGGCTACTCGCATTTCATCTCCGTGCGCGACATCGACAAGGCCGTCGACAGCCTGCGGGCCAGAGTGGAACCTGATCCCGCTCGGCCGCAGTTCATCCATGTGATCCCGAATATCGGGTACAAATTCCAGGGGCCCCCCAACGCCAAAGATCGCGTTGGGGACCCCGAGCCGCCTGCAACCGATGGAAACAGTGCTCATAGTTGAAGACGACCCGACCATGCTGCGGGCGTTGAAGGACAATTTCGAGTTCCACGGCTACAAGATCCTGGCCGCGGAGGACGGCGAAGAGGGTCTCAACACGGCTTTGAACGCCAAGCCCGACCTGATCGTTCTCGACATCATGCTCCCGAAGATCAACGGCTACGAGGTCTGCCGGCTGATCCGGCGGGAGAAGCTCGCCATGCCCATCGTCATGCTGACGGCCAAGGGCGAGGAATCGGACATCATTCTCGGCCTGAACCTCGGGGCCGACGACTACGTCACCAAGCCGTTCAGCATCAAGGAGTTGCTGGCCCGCGCCGAGGCTCTGCTGCGCCGGACGCGCAAGACGGAGCCGGAGACCTACGAGTTCGGCGAGTGCCGGCTGGACATTCCCGCCCGCAGGTTCACCCGCAAAAACGAAGAGGTTGTCCTGTCGCCCAAGGAGTTCCGGCTGCTGGAGCTCTTCCTGAAGCGGCCCGGCCGGGCCCTGACCCGCGATGAGATCCTCAACACCGTCTGGGGCTACGACTCCTTCGTCGGCGAGCGCAGCATCGACCGTTTCGTCACGACGCTCCGCAACAAGATCGAGCCCGATCCGCACAACCCCATCTACATCCACACCGTCCGCGAGATCGGCTACAAATTCGAGCCGCCGCGATAGCCCGACGAAGGAGGATAGACATGAAGCTCAGATGCCTTCAAGTAAAGAACTTTCGATGCATCGAGGACTCGACGGAATTCACAATCTGTCCGGTAACCTGTCTGGTAGGCAAGAACGGGGCGGGCAAGACTTCCCTGCTGGAAGCTCTGTACAAGCTCAATCCGGACGTGGAAGCGCTGGGCAACTTCGATGTTCTCATGGAGTATCCCCGGGCCCGTCGGCGCGAGTATCAGAATAGGCGCAGGGACAACCGGATGACGCTTTGATCACAGCCTGGGAGATCGAGGACAAGGACACCGCCGCTATGGAGAGCGCGTTGGGAGCGGGCGCCGTCAAGTCCAAGGCCGTGATCATCCGCAAGGGCTATTACCCGGGACGGCGGTGGGCCGGCGCCGTCGGCGACCGCAATTGTCTGTCCGCCTCGGCGAATGGCCTTCCTGCACCCTCCGAGG
>CAVOUO010000004.1:0-17461 GCA_963699595.1 uncultured Planctomycetota bacterium | reverse complement strand
CTGGGTTTTGGTGCTGGAGTGCCGCGGAGAGGCCAATTCGAAGTCCGCGGCCAAAGGAAAGGCGGCAAACGAGAAGTGACTGCAAGGGGAGCGATCGGTTCCGTTCCCACACAATCCGACACCGGATGAGGAGGAACAAGAAATGAAACACTTGTGCGAAACCGAACGGAGGGCCATCAAGTATATCACCGGCCCCAAGTGGGTGTTTTGTGCCCTGGGGTTGGCCATGCTGGCAGCCGTGCAAACGAGCTATGCGGCGGATTCACCCGCCCGCCTGAAGAAGAAGACTTCCTCGGGCGCGATCACGAGCTCAACGGCCGGCGCGCGCCTCGACCGCGCTGCCACTTTCCGGCGCGTGGCCGAAAGCGGGGAAAAGACGTGGGCGGCGGCGCTGGAGCCGGAGAAGTACAATCCAGGGATGAGCGCCTTCTTTACCTATGCACTGGCGCTGTGCGAGGCGAAGATGCATCCGGAGCGCCTGGAGAAACTCATGGAGCGCGCCTGCCAGTTGCAGGATCGCGATCCGAAAAGCCCGGATTACGGCAGCTTCCGTTGGAACTGGAACGACAAGAAGGTGGGCGACCAAAACGCCATCGAGTTCAACATGCAGCCGGCGGCGATTCTCTGGCTGCGGCACCGCGACAGCATGCCGCCGGCAGCGAGAGAGAAGCTCCGCGCCATACTCGATCCGGCCGTCATCGCCGCTCTGCGACACCACGTCCGCGCCGGCTACACCAACATCGCGCTGATCGAGCGCCGGCAACCTGATCGTGCTCGGCGAGGGCTTGAACCGGCCGGAGGTGGCCGACGAGGGCTACCAGCGGCTGCAAGAGATCGTCGATCTTACGGCCAAAACCGGCATCGTGGAGTACCTCAGCCCCACCTACTACGGCGTGGATCTGAACGCACTGCAATTGATGGACGCGTTCATTCAGCGACCGTCGGGCCAAAAGCAGGCCCGCGCGCTGCTCGAGTACGTGTGGACGGAAATCGCCGCGAATTTCTGGTGGGCCAATCAGCGGCTTTGCGGACCGCACAGCCGCGACTATGACTATCTCCACGGCCTCGGCGGGCTGGACAACCATCTGGCGGCGGCAGGATTCCTCGAAGGCAATGATGCGGGCCCAGGGCTGATCCTGGCGTTTGCCCGCTGGCAGCCCTCGGAGGAAATGATGGCGATGAGCAAGACGAAACTGCCGCGGTTGGTGCGGCGGCAATCCTATACGCACTGGCTGGCCAAGGACGTCACGCTCGGCATCTCCAGGACCGGCTTTGGCGTGATGAATGTTCCGTTGACTGTGGATTTCGCCGGTTCCCGCCAGGACGTCCGGTGCTACTTCATTCCCGATGGACGGCACGATCCCTACGGCAAAGCGAAGATCCTTTATCGCGAGCACGAAAAAACGGTTCACCTCGAACCATTCTTTGCCGGCGTCCAGGAAACGCAGGACGCCTTGGCGCTGGCGGTGTATCGTGACGCGGACGTGCCCGCCGAGACCAAGACGCTCGAGTCGCACTTCGTCATGCCGCGGAAGGTGGATGCCATCTACGTTGGGGAACAAAAGATAGACTTCGCGCCGGGCGCGTCCAAGAGCGTTGCGGTTAGAACCGGTGAAGCCGTGTTTCTGCGTAAGGGCACTGCCGCGGTCGGTGTGCGTCGCGCCGGCGGCCCGGACGCTCGACGGAGACGCCGCGCCGGTCGCCTTGGTGTGGGACGGCAACGAATGGGATGCGATCCGGCTGACTGTGGATCATCTCAAGAGCGAGCGGCCGGCGAAGATCACTGCCGCGGCCGTGTTTCAGGTGCGGGTGGGCAGCGAGCTCAGCGAAGCGGCGTTCGCCGATTTCCGCCGCGCCTTCGCGGCGGCCAAGTGCGAAGTGTCGCTCGAGCCGGACAAGATCTCGGTTCGATCGCCCGCAATCACGGCCGGCAAGACCCTGGCCATCCATGCCGAGGCGCCATGGACCAACGTATGGACCAAGCCGACACGGCTCGAACCGGCCTCGTCGAGCGCAATTCTGGAGATTGACGGCCAGGATGTGGGCAAGAAACTGTTGGAGGCGGCACGATGAGTTCCGAGGGCCACATCCCGAACCACCACGACGGTGTCCCAGAGTTGCTCGAAGATCCGGGGACGCTCCCCCGCGACGAACTGAAGATATTTCCGTAAAAGAAAGGAGCGCACGTCATGCGGCTCTTCGCCTTGATATCGGCAGTAGTGTTGGGACTGGCGGTGCAGACTTGGGCTGATGGCACTCCCCGGTTCGGCATGTTCGAGACGAGCTTCCGTCATTCGGGCACCTACGACAATCCATACAAGGACCTGACGGCAGTGGCCATTCTCCATCGTCCCGATGGCGAGGAGTGGATGATGCCTCTGTTCTGGGACGGTCAGGCGGCTTGGAGACTCCGTGTCTCGCCCGACTCGGTCGGAGAGTGGTCCTATTCGATCCGTTCCCCCAACGCCGGCTTGAACAACCAGACCGGCTCTTTCCGCTGTGTGGAGTCGAACCGACACGGCAGCATCCGGCCCATGCGCGACCATCCGCTGCACTTTGAATACCAGGACGGGACACCGTTTTGGTTCTTTGGCGAGAAGGCTTGGCGGGTCTTCCAGACGGACGCTGCCGAGAAGCTCGACCACGCCAGTGCCATGCATCATGTGGACGCTCGCGCCGGGCAGGGTTTCAACTATCTGCACACCGAGTTGGCCGGCACCGGCGGCTTGACCTCCGGCGGCAATGAAGGGGGCGAGATGTTCCTCGACACCGGCAAGGAGGTCATCAACCCTGCGTTCTTCCGCGAGGTCGATAGCCGCCTGCGTCACATCAATGACAAGGGCATGATTTGCGGCTTGGTGCTTCTATATGCCAAGGGCGATCCGTGTTGGAAGTCACTGCCGGACCACGAGGCCCGCCTGCGGTTCGCCCGCTACGTCGTGGCGCGGTACGCCGCGTTTGATATCGTCTTTCTGGTGGCAGGCGAGTGGCACTTCATGGCGAAACAACCCGACCTGTTTCGCGCTATCGGTCGGGAGATTTTCAAGACGGACCCGTACCACCGGATGATTGGCATCCACCCCGGCCCGGAGTCGTTCGGGGTTTCGTCCCAGGACTTTGCCGAGGACGACTGGATGAGCTTCGGAGAATACGCCCAGGCGTACTTTGCCCCCCACAATCAGGAGGCGACGGACGCCAATCGTGACAGCCTGCGCAAGTTCATCGTCGCCGCGCGGAAACACAACAAACCCGTCGTAGATGCCGAGTACGCCTACTTCCTGCGGGACCAGGACTACGATGGGATCGTTGACAAGCCCCACTCGCACACGCGGGAGTCCTTCCGGCGTGCATCCTGGGCGATCGCCATGGGGGGCGGGTACTTTGTGACAGGGTTCGGAACGACCTACTTTGGGGGCCGCCGCGAGGTCGGGCCGTTCCTGGTGGACAACCCCAAGCACAAGGACGCCGTCTCCGACCTGGACCACCTGCACAAGTTCTTCACATCGTTGCCGTGGTGGCTGCTGGAACCGCACGATGAACGGGTGAAGGCCAACAATGGCTATGCGCACTGTTTGGCCGACACCGGCAGGACGTATGCGATCTATGTCGCTGGAGGCCAAGGCGCGAACTTGAAGACCGACGACGGCGCGCATTCGCTCTGGCGCTACGACCCCCGCACAGGCCAATCCACAGAACTACCCGCCACGGCCGGAGATGTGGTGCGACTGGTTGCTCCCGACACTCAGGACTGGGTCTTTCTCGTCAAGGCGAAGTGATGAGGGGCACCTATCCCCTCAGTTACACGTGGTTGCCCGGAGGAACAAGGGATGGAAGAAACTCGATGTCGAGCGACAGGAGGAATGGCATGGGCAGTCCTTTGGGTGGTTGTTGCTCAGCCGATGGTGCGAACGGGTGTCGCTCAGAAGCCTCCCACTGCGGCCCCCAGCCAGTCCAGCAACCAGAAAAGCGGGTTCGTTGGCGAGAGAGAAGGTCCGAATCCGGGTAGCGGGTGCACAGATCCCCGTGGTACGCGACATCGCCAAGAACGTAGAGACGCTCACACGGGCGATCGAGTACGCCGCACGGGAGAAAGCAGAACGTCCTCGTCACGCCGGAAGGCTCCCTTTCCGGCTACACGCCCGATTTCAATAGTGCGGCGACCCAGCAGGCTCTCGATCAGGTCCTTCGACAGGCCCACGCGGCGAAACTGGCCCTTGTCCTCGGAACCTGTTTCGAAGCCTTGTGATCGTAGTTGAAGAACTGGGAGAAAAGTGGCGTAGAGACCGGACCGAAGCCTGCAAAAGGAGACATCATGAAGAGAACCGGAGTGCATGTCTATCGTATGCTGCTGGTGACGCCAGCGATGCTTGTGATGGCCACATGTCTTGCGAACGCTCAGGATTCGCCCGAAGTCAAGCAGTGGCAAGTCTTCGAGGTCAAGCTGACCGCCGTGCTCAACAAGGCAAACCCCTATGTCGCTTACCTCCAGGAGAAGAGCCCGGCCCGGGTGAAGGTCCGCTTCACCGGCGTCTCGGGAGAAGCCGCCGGCCGGGAAATGACCGTGGCCGGATTCTGGGACGGGGGCACGGCTTGGAAAGCGCGTTTCGCCCCGCCCGCGCCTGGCGGGTGGGTATTCGAGAGCCACTCGGAGGATCCTGGTCTGAATGGCGTCACCGGGAAGCTCACCTGCACCCCGTGGACCCAGGACGAGAAGAGGGTCAATCCCACCCGCCGCGGCTTTGTACGCGTCCACACGAACGGAGAGGCGCGCGGGCCGCTATTTCGAATATGCCGACGGCACACCTTTCCTTTGGATAGGGGACACCTGGTGGAACTGGACCCAGCGGGGGATCCGTTTCGAAACGTTCAAGAATCTGGTCGATGACCGTGCGCAGAAGGGCTTCACGGTGGGACAGCTCTTCTTCCCGGCCAATGGTTGGAGTCGGCGCAGTTCGCTGCTCGATGCAGACTACAACGAGCCGGATCTTGAGCAGATCCAATCCATCGAGCGGTGGATTGCCTATGCGAATGAACGGGGTATCACGGTATGGATCCACCCCTGGTGGAGCTGCGCGCGCCTGAACGAAACAGCCGGCCCGGAGAAGATTCGCCGCTGGTGGCGCTACGTCATCCATCGGTTGGCCGCCTATAATGTCATTTGGACGCTGGCGGGAGAATACAACATGAACAACTACGGGGGACTCGGCTTGGATTTCTGGAAGGACCTCGGTGCGATGGTCGCAGCGGAAGATCCATTCGACCATATTCTCGGCGCGCATCCCACCCCGCCCGCGTGGGCCGGCGGGTCCGAGGCGCCCCAGTGGTCCACGGCCGAAGTGCTCCACAATGAACCGTGGCTGGACTATAACCAGAGCCAGACAGCTCATGCACGCTGGCGAAACGAGTACGCGCCCACCGTGGTCTCCCAGGCCTATGCCCTGAGCCCACGGAAACCCATCGTCATTACCGAGCCCTGGTACGAGTTCGCGCGCGACGCGCCGGCCGCCAAGGAGATCCGGTTCTGTGCCTGGTCCGCGCTGATGTGCGGTGCGGCAGGACACACCTATGGCGGGGGACACGTCTGGCTGGCATACTTGCCGGAAGTCTCACAGCCCAGGCGCAGTAGCGGCGGGTCGTGGCCCCTCGATCCCAACTTCGAGACCAACACCCTCGACTACCCTGGGGCGCGAGGGATGGCCCACATGGCCAGGATTCTGCGAAGCATCGAATGGTGGCGTCTCGAACCCCATCCGGAGCTTGTAGTCGAGAACCCTTCCAGGTACTGCCTGGCCGTTCCCGGCGAAACCTACCTCATGTTCCTGCGCTGGGGCGGTGCGGTAAAGATAGACTTGACCCCATATAAAAGCGCCACCTTCACGCGACGGTGGATCGACCTCGTTATGGAAAAGACACAAGAGCTCAAGGAACTCACCGGAGGCGCTGTTCATGTGGTTAATGCACCAGAGGATTTCCCCGCTGTCCGGCAAGAGAAAGACTGGATTCTGCTGATTCAGGTTGCCAAACCGCTGCCTGACCGAAGACCGGATGCCGACCCCAAAGATCAACGTCCGAGGAGGAACTGCGCAATGGGTCAATCCGGATATTCAACCGATGCCGGGATTATCGCATCACGTTCTGACAAGCAAAGCGTTGGGGCATGAGGTTGGCTACGTTGTCTGGGCTCCTCCGGATTACGCCGCAAAAGTCAGCACACGCTCTCCCGTGATCTACTTTTCGCATGGAGCCGGAGGAAATGAATCGGCTGATGCCCGTGGATTCTCGAGTTGGGCCGCCCGAGCGATTGCCGACGGTTCGCTGCCTCCCACATTGTGTGTCTTCCCCAACGGAGGGATGAGCGGATATCGCGGGGAGGTGGAGCGGATGATTACGGAAGAGTTGATCGCTGCCATTGATGGAGACTACCGCACCATAGCCAAACCGCAGTCACGTGCGCTGGCAGGATTCTCCATGGGAGGAACCGGGTCGGTCCTGCTCTATCTCGACCCTCGTTGACGGAGCGAATTACCCTTAGCGCCATAGCTCTGAGTTTGGTATATGCTGGAGGATGAAAACATGTAAATCACCACGGAAGGTGTTAGTGGCGGCCTGTGAATTGGCCAAACTGACGCTGCCCGACTATAGCAGCAAATTCAGCCGCAAAGACTTCACCCTCCCTCAATTGTTCGCTTGCTTGGTCCTGCGAGAACATCAGAAGAAGAGTTACTTGGGCCTCGAGGCCCTGCTGGAAGATAGCCCGGGTTGGCGGGCGGCCATCGGCCTGGCGCGCACGCCCGACAGCAACACACTCTGGCGGGCGTTTCAATATCTGGTCAAGCCCAGCGGTTTTCAACGGATGCTCGACCGCCTGGTGGCCGAGGCCAACCGCCGGGGACTGATTCGAGGCCGCCTCCAGCCGGTGGCGTTGGACAGCACGATGTTCGAATCCCACCATGTCAGCCGGCATTTCGAGAAACGCCAGAAGCAAACGGCCCATGAGAACCGCAAGAAAACCGCGAGAAACCGGGCCAATCGGCACCGCCGGGCGGTGCACAAACGCCTGCCGAAGCTGTCTTTGGCCGTGGCCAGTGCCGCGCATATCATTATGGCGGCCCGGGCCACCACCGGCAGTGGCGGCGATCAGCCGTTCTTTGAGCCACTGTTGCGGGAGAGCGCACCAGCGGGCCAAGTTTCGCGCGGCCGTGGCCGATGCCGGCTTCGACTCCGAGGCCAACCATCGCGTGGCCCGCCAGGACTTGGGCGTGCGTTCGATCATCCCGCCGGACGCGGGACGACCCACCGCCCAACCGGCCTCAACGCACTACCGGCGGTTGATGCAGCAGCGGTTCCGTCGTAAGGCCGATCAGAAACAATGATCCGCTCAAAGGCTAAGGTGAATCCTGATAGCGTTTTTCCAGTTGCTGGAGGAGAAGCGGCCGCTGGATAGGGGATCGTGCCTGGCGCATCACCCGGCGCCGTTGGAGGGCTTGCCCCTGGGACGCGGGGACCGGCGCCTGCGCGTAGGGCCGCAGGTCCTCGGCCCGGAAGACCTTGGGATGATGCTGATGGGCATCCAACGCGGCGACCAACGTGGGGCCTTCCAAGACGATGCGAATGCCGGCGCGCTGGTGACCGTGAATGTGACGCTCGTGCCCCTTGGGGCCCCGAAAGAACCGTTCCAGATCCAGATTGTCCCGCGGAAAATCGGGCACATCTTCGCCCACGAACAGGCCGGGGGCAAAGGCGTTCATGGTCTGAGCCATGGCCTGCCGCAGCGGCTGGTCCGAACGGTGGAAACGTCGCTGGAGCGACCGAAAGGAGGCCCGCCGCTTCTTGACGTTGCCGCGGTTCGGATCGAGCGTGGCCGCCACCTGGCGCAGGTCCTCGACCCGCTCTTTCACGGCTTGTTGTTGCGGCTGGACTTGGGCGAGGCCCCGGTCGATGGCGTTCGCCAGGCGCTGCAATCGCGCGGGCGTCGACCCCCTTTTTCGCCTCCAGATTGCGCTGCAGGGAGGATCGAATCTGGCCCAACGCCTCGGCCATCTTCAAGTCCGGGGGGCTGCAAGGGACCGCCGTGGTCGTCATTGAGCACACCCCGGACCGCCGCACAGTAGTCCAGCACCACCCCCTGGCCACTCGATTCGACCGGCTCGGGACCTTCCGCCAACACCTCCCGCTCAATACTCCGCAGCCCCCGCACCTTGCGCCGCATCGCCACTTTGGCTTTGCTGTCCGCTTCCAGAACGGGTTTGGCCAGGTCCCGCAGGAAGTGGTTCTCACAGTACCGATGCGGCACGCCGGGAAACACCTGGGCAATGCCCGAGACGAACGCCTCCTGCTTGTCGCTGATCCACAGCCGCACCGGCAAGCCCAAACGCTCGGCCCACTGCCGCGCCTGTTCCAACAGCCGCTGCACTTCCCCGGCGGCGCTCGACAACAGCGCTTCGGCGAACCAGACACGCCGCAAGCGCAGCTCCCGCACCACATACAGGGTCTCGTGCCCCTTCTCCGGCTACAGTCCGTCGATGGACAGGATCAGATCCGGCACGCCCCGATACGCCTGGGCCATCTGCGTGGGATCCTGGTGCCGGGCCGCCACCATCGTCTGATACCGGGCGAGATACTCCTCGATCGCGTCGGCGGAGATCTCCACCTGATAACTGTCGCGCAACTCGGCCCGAATCTGGGGGACGGACCAATGCCGGGCGAAACGCCGATGATGGTGCAACATGGCCAGTGTTTACAGACGCAAGTGCAACAGAACGAGCAACAGCAAGAAAGTGAAGAGGCAGTCCAGGTACTGGTACGTGAAATACCGGGATGCGAGCGGCATAGAGCATAGGGTGAGGGGCTACACAGACAAAGAGGCCACGAAGCAGATGGCTGCCCGACTGGAAAGGGAGGCTGCCCTGGCTGACGAGGGAGTGGTGGACCGATACAAAGAGCACCGCAAACGGCCCCTACTGGAGCACCTGGAGGACTTCCGGCTGAGCCTCCTGGCCAAGGGAGATACCGTCGATCATGCAAGGCAGACCAGGTACCGGATCGAAACCATTCTCACCGGCTGTGGGTTCATCGTCTGGTCTGACATGCAGGCGAGCCGTCTGCAAAGGCACCTGGCAAGCCTCCATGCCGGTGATAAGGGCACTGGAGCACAAACCTACAACTACTACCGCCAGGCCGTGAAGCAGTTCGGCAGGTGGATGGTACAGGACGGCCGAGCGGCTGAATCCCCCATCGAGCACTTGAAGAGCATCAACGCACGGGTTGACCGCAGACGAGACCGTCGCTCGACTTGAGCCGGATGAACTAAAGCGGCTGCTGAAGGCCCTGTACGTTACGGCATGAGCGGTTATGAACGGCATCTGCTTTATCGGTTTGCCGCCGAAACGGGCTTGCGTGCCAACGAAATCCGAAGTCTCACGGTACGGGGTTTCGACTTCGATCAGTTGAGAGTCACCGTCAAAGCCGGACATAGCAAGCACAGACGCGAAGACAGCCTGCCCCTTCGGGCAGACACAGCACAGTTTCTCAAGGAGTTCTTTGCCGCGAAGTTGCCTACTGCGAAGGCATTCGGCGGGACCTACAAACGGCTGACGAAGCGGACGGCAGACATGCTCGAAGCCGATCTGGCCGCGACGGAGGAAAAGGACCAGAACGGCAAGACCATCAAGGATGCGATCCCGTACATCGACGAGGCGGGGCGATACGCTGACTTCCATTCACTGCGGCACACCACTGGCAGTTTGCTGGCTGCCAGCGGAGTCCATCCGAAGATCGCCCAGAGCCTCATGCGTCATAGCGACATCAGCCTGACGATGTCCAAGTACACCCACACGCTGACCGGCCAAGAGGCGAAGGCTGTCGAAAGTCTACCCGATCTGTCTTTGCCACCCATCCAGAGCCAGCAGGCACAGGCAACCGGAACTTACGACGGGGCCTCGATGGGGGTTGGCCGGGAATTGACACCCAAAGTGACACCTGATGTGACACCTGCGGCTTTCCCCGGTAATGACCGACTGGCAGCGATTGGCACAATGAGGGAAAAGACCACTGCGGATCAGGTGAATCGTAACTCCATTCTAGGCGGGCATTTAGGCACAGATCGTCACCGATTGGCAGCGGTTGGCACGGGGGGAAAAGAAGTGGGCAGGACTGGAGTTGAACCAGCGACACACGGATTTTCAGTCCGTTGCTCTACCAACTGAGCTACCTGCCCGGTTTCAGCCGTTCGGACAGTTTTGAGTCTACCAAATGCCTGATACTTTGCAAGCAATTTCGTGTGACCAGCCGCCAATTTTGTCGTCCGACGATCTCCGCCGCCCTGGGCCGGAACCATGTTCCTCGCCGCTGTCCGTCGCCAGGCGGCACTATCTCCGGCCTGATTCCTCCGGCTCCGGTTCCGGCGTGAAACAGACGAGCGAGATCAGGATCAGCCCGGCCCCGGCAATGAACAGAGCGATCCTCTTCGTCGGCTCACTGCACCGCTGCAGCCAGGCGGGGATGGGCGTCTGGGCCGGCTCCTGATCGGTTTGCTCCACCAGGGCCTTGCGGGCGACGGCCAACTCCGCCGCGCGGGCCTTGGGATAGATGGCACAGGGATCGGCCGGCTCGGTTCCCAGCGTCACCGGGGCAATCCGTTTCAACAGGTCGGGGTTCTTCTCGAGCTGTTCGAGAAGCCCATCGTAGTCGGCGTTGAGCGATTTGAGACGTTGGACGGACAACTCCGCCTGCTTCACCAGATGCTTGTTGTGGCAATACTGCACGAAATCATCGCAAAGGACCGCCACGCCGAGCGCCACGGCGCCGATGCTGAAGAAAACCACAAAGAAGAACAGGTGGAAGATCCCTTGCCTGAGCATGGCCTGACTAACAATTTCGGATTGCGGATTTCGGATTGCGGATTCGAGGCGTCGCGTCTCATCCGCAACCCTCCGTCCGCAATCTACCATCACGGGACAGATGGACCGGGTGCCGCCTCCCCGCTGGGACCAGGCACCCTGCGACGTACCTGCTTTATCGGCAACCGTCGTGACCTTTCTGGAACGTTTTCCGGACCAAAAGAAAGTTGCGGATTGCGGATCGGTCGTAGGACCCGAATCCGCAATCCGCAACCTGTCACTCCGGACGCGATCCGCGGCATCATCAATCTGCCATCAGACTGCCTACACCGGGTAGACCGGCAGTTGGGCCCGGAGCAGCTCGTAGATGGTCTTGCCGCTCTTGACCGACTCCGCCGCGGTCTGGCGGTACTGGCGGGTGAGCTCGTCGAAGTCCAGCTTCTTGAGCTCCGCCAGGTTCTTCTTGCCGCCGTTGGCCACGATGAACTTGGCCATGGTGTCGCTGGCGATGTCCCGGATGAGCTGCCAGAGCTCCCGGCCGTCCGCCGCCGCCACCGCCCGGCCCAGGGCCAGCGACATCGACAGGATGGCGTTCATGCCGAGGACGCCCTTGCGCTGCATGGCGTGGATCTTCTCCTCTTTCGAGGCGTTCCTGGCTGATCCGCCCGGCGGCGATCGCCTGCTCCAGCTCCAAGCCGAGAAGCTGCTGGTCGGTATCGAGCAGCGAGCCCAGCTTGCCGACTTTCTTGCCGACGAAGGCCTTGGCGAGCACGGTCTCGATGTGCTGGACGGCGTCCATGCAGCCCTTGCCGTCGTACCGCCGGGACTTCTTCCAGAGGCCCGTGAGCTTCTCATCGTTCTTGGCCCGGATCGCGTCGACCTTGACGTCCTTCTTGAACCGGAAGGTGCCGTCGCCGGCGGCCTTGAACAGGTCGGGATACTTCTTCGTCGGTATCGCGACGGCTCGATGATGCTGTCCACGTAGTGGATGGCTTCGTCCTCGCCGGCGGAGGTGCCCAGAGGCGTCGAGCCCTTGAAGCGGATGATGCCGCTGCGGCCGAGGAACAGCGTGGCGGCCGCCGAGGGGATACCGGCGTTGGTCGCCTCTTCGGTGCCGCTGACCGCCTCGATGGCCAGCATCTTCATCAGGAGGCTGGTGATATCGATGTCGCCCGCCTTCGGGGAAAGCGTGCACATCGTCTCTGCCGGTCAGGGTCCGGACGATCTCTTTGACGCTCTCTTCGATTTCCTTGCGCTCCTTGGCGCGTCGTTTCGCGCTGCGTGGCGCGGGCCAGGGCGAGGATTTCCATCATGCGCCCGTACTTCTGGAGCCGCTCGGTGTTGGCGCCGCCGCCGCACTTGACGCCCAGGGCGTTCATCGCGGTGCCGATTTCCGCCTCGAACGGGTCGTTCGGGCTCTTGGACCGGTGCGAGATCACCAGCTCGGCGCCGTAGGCCAGCGAGGTCAGCATGGCCAGCACGGTCTCGGTCAGGGTGCCGATCTGGTTGGCCTTGATCAGCGAGGCGTTGATTTCGCCGTTCTTGGCGCACTTCTCGATGTTCGAGTCCTTGGTCGTGACCAGGTCGTCGCCGATGATGAAGATCTTGTCGCCCAGCTCCTTCATCAGGTTCTTCCAGCCCTGGTGGTCGCGCTCGCCGAAGCCGTCCTCGATGGACAGGATCGGGATGCCTTCTTCCATGGCCTGCTTGTAGAGGTTGAGAATGTCGTCGCGGCTCATCTCGACCTTGCTCTTGTCGCGCCAGAAGCGGTACATACCGACGGAATCGGGCTCGCCGCGCTCTTCGCGATAGGCGTTTTCGAGCTCGGAGCACGCCGGGTCCAGGGCGATGGCCACGTCCACGCCGGGAACCCACTCGCAGTCGAGAATGGCCTGCTTCATGAAGCGCCACATGCGCTGCTCGGGCACCTTGTCGCCCTCGGCCTTATCGACGTACGGCGCGATGCCGCCTTCGAGGCCGACGCCCATGACCTTGGCGCCCGGGGCCGACTCGATGATTTCCTTGAGCCGGTACTGGAGCTTCACGGTCATTTCCTGGGCGTCTTCGTAGGTCTTCGGCGAAAGCGGCATGAACATGCTTTCCTGCATGGAGATGTTGCTTTCGGGGTATTCCTTCTCGGTGTGCCGCCCGCCCATGGCGCAGTTGCGGAACTGCCAGGGGGCCGCGACGCGGTTGCCGTCCTTGAGCGTGATCTCCGTGCATACGCGTGGTCAGCAGCCTCTGCTTGACCGCGGCGACCTGCACCGGCCAGCTCTCCTTCGAGGCGGCCGCGGCAGCGCGGGCCGCCTGCTCGGCGGCGATCTTCTCGCGGGTGCGGAACTCGCGGAGCTTGCCCGGGTCGGCCAGCAGCCGGTCCAGCAGACCGACGCAGCCGGGGGCCAGGAAGAAGCGGCCGACGTAGACGAGGATATTCGACGTCGGCGAGCAGTCCGACGGCGATGAAGACGATCGCGGCCGGCAGGAAGATCGTGGCCAGCTACCCGCTCCAGACCGGGGCGGAGGCCGCGACGGCCAGGTTGTACGGGGCGTCGGGCACGAAGTTGCCGTTCTCTTTCTTGACGCCGTAGAACTTGCCCCACGGAATCAGCAGGAACATCTGGGCGTAGTAGCCGAACTTGCTGCCGCTGCCCTTGAGGATCGCATCGGCCTTCTCCTGGGAGTCCTTGTTCAAGGCCGTCAGCTTGGCGGCCGTCAGGAAGTGGCCCATCTCGTGGATCGCGATGGCGATGTGCCACGACAGATACAGAACGATCAGGGAGATCCACAGTTCCGGATGTCCACGGCGCGAACATGAACTGCAGCACGCCGCTCTTGACGTTGCCGCCCGTCGGCGGCCACGCTCGGCCAGTTCTGCCGCCGGAAGGCTGAGGATCGACGAAATGAAGGCGGCGTGGAAGGACACCAGCTTGTGGTTGGCGATGACCCACCCGCGTTCCAGATAGGCCCCGTCCCGCGAGGTCAGCGGGGCGTGGAGCCTCGACCTGATCCGGCTCATGAGGCTCGGCTCACGAGGCTCGGCTCCACCTTGATCGGTCCTTAGTTCTGATTCTGCCACTTGACTCATTCTGACATTCTCCTTTTGCCGCTGTTCTTGACTATTTCGCTACCGCTGTCGCAACCGGTAATGTGGATCGCACACGGAGGATCGCAGACCAGCGGCCGTGAACACGGTGCCGGGGCCGTCCCGCATCTGCAATCGCAACAGGGCCGTACCTTCCCCACGTTCGGGAAACACGCGAAAATACAGATTGCCCAAGACAAAGTCAAGCGATAATTAGGGGTTGCCTGGGAAAGTGTGTGGCCGGCCTGTGGGCGCGATCCTGCCCCCTCGCACCGCCCTGATGGGCGGACATTGGGTTTGTTTGGCGCCTTTGCCGCCGCCACCGCTGGACGGTCCTATAGCCCCCGTCCGCGCCCGGCGCCACCGGAAATTTGCTTTGTTTTGCCGGGGCCATCCACGGGTTGAATTCGTCATAACTCCCTTTCCACACAGCACTTGCCCTCCACATTGCTCCGAGACAAATTGGCTTTGTTTGGCGCATTTACCCCTCGTCCCGCGCCCCAGGACTGGAATGCTGGAATGATGGAATACTGGAATAATGGGGGGCTCCCGACGGCCGCGACGGCCGGGAATTGGCTTCGTTTTGCACGATCGGCCCTCCAAACTGGGTTCGTTTTGCGCATTTGGCCCAGCCAAGGCGACAGGCCGCAGGGCTGTCCCCAATCTGCAATCCGAAATCCGCAATCCGCAATCGGAAGATTGGGTTCGTTTCGCATCTTTCGCCTGTCGGGACCCGGCTCTGCCCAGGCCGGGCCAGATTGGGTTCGTTTTGCACAGTCCGCAATCGAAAGGTCGAGTAGGCGAGGGGGTTACCCCCCTCGCCCCTCACGGACCCGGACGTGCGGATTTCCCGCATCCGGTTCTTCATCTGGCAGATTCGCTCCCGAATACCCCCGCCAACGGCGGCGGTCCGGACCCTCGGGGCCGCAGACGCGCGAAGAGGCTGCTGGACCCGCATAGCTATCCGTCGCAGTTTCGTGGACACGGTCTCCGGTTGCAGAGTACCGGGCGTGTTTCCCGTCGACGGCTCTACCATGTGGTGTCTCCTTCCCTCCCCTGGGTCCCCCTGGGTGGGGTGTCCCAAGTTCGGCGGTACTATAAGACACTACGACTTCCCCGTACCCGTACCCAGCGACTTATGGATTCGTCGCTCGGCTCCAGCCCCAGCCCTCGTCTTCGCTCGGTCAGGTACGAGGACGCTGCCTGCCGCCTGGCTCCTTTGTTTCCGGTCCGGCGCCGTGAGACCGTGGTTCTCGACTGGGAATACGGGGACCTCACAGGTTCCTGGGATGCCCCTTCTGTGCCTTTGCCCTGCTCTTTGACCCCGGCCGGACCTCTGCACCCCACCTTCTCGGTGCTTCGGTACTGCCCCCGTACCCAATACGACGAAGGCTCCCGCGGGTAACGATTTCGGGGCTCCATCACACGGCTTCAGCACCTGCTGTCTACGCTTCGCAGCCGACATTGCTGCCGGACCACGCAAGACTCGCTTGCGGCTGGTGGTGAACCTTTACCGCGAGGGAGTTGAACCCTCTGGGCATCACTCAAGGTTTCCGTTCACGAAGTACTCATGAACATCCTCCTTTCCAAGCTTATCCTGTCGCACATTGGGTTCGTTTTGCACAATATGCCTCCTTAAAGCGTCCCCCAAGCCACCCATCCTGCCCAAGTTTGGCTTTGTTTCGTGCAATCGGCTCGGCGGGGGCGAGGCCGGATGGTTGAGGGGCGATGGAGGGCCGCCAGGTATCGCTGACCGAATTGGGTTTGTTTTCTGCGCATTTGACCCTTGTCCCACGCTCCCCCAAGCCTTGTCCCGCCCGGCACCGCCGGGCAGATTGGGTTTGTTTTACGCATTTGCCCTCCGGGGCCCCGGCCGACCGGGCATATTGGGTTCGTTTGGCGCATTTGACCGCACCAGATTGGGTTCGTCTTGCATAGTTCGCCTCTGGACGCCAGCCATGCTGCCCCAGATTGGCTTCGTTTCGCACAATATGCCTCCATGAAGCATCCCCTAAGTCCCCCATCCTTCCCAAGTTTAGCTTTGTTTGGCGCGATGGGTCCAACTGGTCCAGGCACGGCGGGGCACATTGGGTTCGTTTTTGCGCATTTGACCCCACCAAATTGGGTTCGTTTCTACAACCGCCTACCGGCACTAACTCACCGACTACTGCCTTTTCAACCGCAGACGCCGTCCCTTCGACAGGCTCAGGGCAGGCTCTGAGCAGGGCCGAAGGATGAACGCCGACGCACGCCGACGAGAGAAGCTCGCCGCAGGCGTCCGACCCAAATCATCAACATGTCATTGCGAGTCGCGAAGCCGCTTCGCGGCGGGTAGGTGGAAGAAAATGGGCTCTCATACGGATTTGTCCGTAAGTCTCGGTGTTTCCAACACTTGGAGCCGTTTTTGCCACCTGCGGCAAAACCTATTTTCTTAGGAGAGAGCGCGGCAATCATAAATCATCAATCATAAATCACAATGTCCCTCTACCTGAGGGCCGTGTTGCACGAATCGTGCCGGAATTCTGTGCGCAGACAACGCCAGAAAATGGCGAACTCCTTGCTCCGAAAGGAATAACGAATTCTTCGCTCGCGGGGTGTTTTACCTTTTCAACTGTTGCACAAATGTTGACAGTCAGACCGCCGATGGGCAACAGCGACCATCCCCGTGGCCGGCAGGGAGTGGGCAACCGTACGAGCATGATGGTGGCCGATAGTGGCGGGAAACGCGTGCCAACTGGGGTGCGTCCCTGGAGCCCCTCCTTGCTCCACCAGACGATACGCCGCCAACGGGTCGACCCCCACCGGCGCACCGACGAAGAGGGCGGTTGAGTGGAGTGAACGGTAAGCTGGTGCCGACAGGGAGCCCGCATCCCAAGGACCTGTGTGCGGCAAGCCTCCGGAAACCAATTCGTGGGCTAAAGGTGACGGTTCATCGCCCGAACCCCTCTGGAAACCGGTGATAGGTGATTCCTTCGGAAGAGTCTATCTTCGGCTTTGCCTTCCGGATTCTCCGGCCTCCGCTCGTGCCCGGTCTCTTCTCATCCCGGGCACGTGTGAACTCACTCGCAGGTGGGACCGACGCGTCCGACTTAGCGGCTCACTATAGACGGACCGGCCCCGACCCATTCCCGCACCCCAGAACCGCCTCTTCTCTTGGTCCTCTTGGGAGTGGCCCCATCTCCCGGGCCTAACCAGGGGTCTGTCCCTCGTAACCCCCAGGAAGGCTGCGCCCGGGCGGTCTCACGATCTGTCTGTACCATGGACGTGACCAAGAGGGGCAGGCCAAGAGGGAGAGTCGCCTTGCGGCTCGGGGGGCGCGGGTGGTACTCTGGAGTTGTGGCGTAAACGATGTAGGGCTCCGCAGGACCGCGGTATAAGCTTATGAGGAAAGTGAAATGTGTAGGTGTGACCCCCGTAGTCTGACGATGCTGGTATTGTATTGCCTTCGGTGACGCTTCCCTTGAATCTGGAGGACAACTTATGAGGATCGTCGCATACGTGGTGTTGGCAATCTGTTGTGGCGTTCACAGTGGCTGCTGTC
>CAVOUO010000003.1:0-57845 GCA_963699595.1 uncultured Planctomycetota bacterium | reverse complement strand
TCGTCGGCACATCATTCCCTCCACAGCCCGGTCGTTCTGCGGAATCCGGCCCTCTGGGTGCCGTTATGCTTCCGCGGCGGCGCAGACCTTCTTGACTGCGTCAACGCAATTGGGCAGATCGCCGTCCAGGTGGTGCCGGCGCATGGCGGCGGCGACCAGGCCGACGAACATCGGCTGCGGCCGCAAGGGCCGCGAGGTCAGGCACGGATGGGCCTGCGTGCCGATGAAGTACGGGTGCTTGGGCAGCTCCAGGATCTGCATGATGGGCTGGTCGGGGGCCTTGCCGGAGAAGACCAGGCCGTCCTTCTCCAGGGCCTCGATGTACCGCGGATCGACCTCGTAGCGGTGGCGGAACCGCAGGCGGACCGTGGCGTTCTTGCCGAACAGGTCCCACGCCAGCGTCTCGGGCTTGATCTCGATGTCCCGGCCGCCCAGCCGCATGTTGCCGCCGAGGCCCTCGATCTTCTTCTGCTCGGGCAGGATGTCGATCACCGGCTCGCGGCGTGTTCGGCGTCGATCTCGGTGCTGTTGGCGTCCTTGAGGCCGCAGACGTTGCGGGCGAACTCGATCACCGCCATCTGGAAGCCGAAGCACAGGCCCAGGTACGGCAGCTTGTTCTCGCGGGCGTACTGGATGCAGGCGATCTTGCCCTCGGTGCCGCGCGACCCGAAGCCGCCGGGCACGATGATGCCGTCCACGTCGGCCAGGTGCTTGGCCGACGTTCGCGTCGGTGATGGCGGTGGTGTCGATCCACTTGATGCTTGACGTTGCAGCCCAGGGCGACGCCGGCGTGCTCGAGGGCCTTGATGATGGAGGCGTAGCTGTCGCGCACGGAGGTGTACTTGCCGGTGATGCCGATGGTGACCTCGTGCTTGGCGGTGCCGATCTTGTCGATGAAGTCGCACCACTTGGCCCAGGCCTTGCGCTCGTGGCGCAGGTTGATGCGGTCCTCGATCTTGAGCAGCCGGAGCACCTCGAAGTCCAGGCCGTTGTCCCGGAGCATGGCCGGGAATCAGGTAGATGCTGGCCGAGTCGTGCATGCTGAAGACCCGCTCGAACGGCACGTTGCTGTAGACGCTGATCTTCTGGCGGACCTTCTCGTTGACGGGGTTGCGTGGCCCGGCAGGCGATGATGTGCGGCTGGATGCCGCAGCTCCATCAGCTGCTTGATGCCGAGCTGGGCGGCCTTGGACTTCTGCTCGCCCAGGGCGGGCGGCTCCAGGATGTAGGTCAGGGCGACGAAGCAACAGCTGCCCGGCCCTTCCTCGTAGGCCAGCTCGCGCATGGCCTCGATGTAGTAGGCGTTCTCGAAGTCGCCGACCGTGCCGCCGATCTCGACGAAGACCACGTCGGCCTTGGCTGCTGACGGCCAGCTCGCGCAGCCGCAGCTTCACCTCGCCGGTCACGTGCGGGATCATCTGCACGTCGCGGCCCAGGTAGTCGCCGTGGCGCTCCTTGTTCAGCACGGAGCTGAAGATCTGCCCGCTGGTGGTGAAGTTGGCCCGGGACAGGTCCTGGTCGAGCATCCGCTCGTAGGTGCCCAGGTCCATGTCGCGTTTCCATGCCGTCGTCGAGGACGAAGACCTCGCCGTGGCGGAAGGGATTGAGCGTGCCGGAGTCGATGTTGAGGTAGCCCTCCAGCTTGATCGGGGCGACCTTGAGGCCCTTGTCCTGGAGCAGCTTGGCCAGGCAGGAGGAGAAGATCCCCTTGCCCAGGCCGCTCATCACCGTGCCCATGACGAACACGTACTTGGTCTTGCCCGGCTTGTAGCCCGCCGGCATCGGCGAGAAGAACTCGCTCTCCGTCGAGGCATCGCTTATTTTCGTCAACAGCTCTTTGCTATCCGCCATCTGAATCCCGGCCTCAATGTGTTCCGTGCCTTGCAGAATGATCATCTTCCGTGTGCCTCAAGTACCTCTTTACAAACGCCGCATACTGCTCCGGCGTGTCGATGCCTTCGCAGGTGTGCTCCACCTTGCCGACGAGGATCGTGTAGCCGTTCTCGATCGCCCGGAGTTGCTCGAGCTTTTCGAGCTTCTCCAGGGGCGTCTGCGGCAACGCGGTAATCGTCAGCAGGAACTCCCGGCGATAGGCGTAAATCCCGATATGACGCAGATAATGGCCCACCTCACCCACGCCCGCCCGTTCCCGGTCATACGGAATCACCGACCGGGAGAAGTAGATGGCCCTCGCAACCTGGTCAGGTAGTCGGTAGTCAGTGGCCGGCAGTCGGTCGGTAGCTGCCCGTCGCGTGTCCGAATCCGCAATCCGCAATCCGCAATCCGCAATCCCAATCACCACCTTAACCACGTTCGGATCGGCGATTTGTTCGCGTGACGCAAAACCCGTGGCCAGGGTGGCCATCGGCGCCTCGGGGCTATCCTGCAAAAGCCGGGCGAGGTAATCGATGTGGTCGGGGTCGATCTGGGGCTCATCGCCTTGGACGTTGATGACGATTTCTGCGTCGGTCTGCCCGACGGCTTCGGCGATTCTATCCGTTCCACTGTTATGTTTGGTCGAGGTCAGGACGCACTCAGCCCCGAAGGTGCGGGCCGCCTCGACGATCTTGGCGTCGTCGGCCGCGATGACCACCCGCTGGGGCAGCTTCGCCCGGCGGGCCTGCTCCCACGTATGCTGGATCAGGAACTTGCCCGTATCACGAGCGAGTACTTTCCCGGGGAATCGTGTAGACGCGTAGCGAGCAGGGATACAAACAATCGTTTTCACAGTGGTTCCAGGCCAACACTCACGACAGCCGCTATCATAGAGCCTGCCACCCGCCCTGTCAACACCGTCGGCGGCCGGGTGTGGCCGGGAAAACGCCAAGTCATTCGACGGCTCCGCCCCCATGTCATTGCGAGGCGCAGCGAAGCAATCTACCACCCCGTCGGATGGAGACTGGCTTTGTTGCCCGAAGCGGGGCATCGAGGCGATGTCGCGTAATCGATATCGGGTTGGAATGCTGGGGTATCTCGGCCGGCCAAATTGGCTTTGTTCTGTGCGATCGGTTGGCCCCGGCGACCCGGCGCGGGGGAGATTGGGTTTGTTTTGCACATTTGCCCCCGCGTCCCACGCCCCTGGGGCCCCGTCCCACCCGGCCCCGCCGGGAAATTGGGTTTGTTTTTCCCAGGCCCCTTGTAGGTACAAATAACCATAAGTCCTTTTCCTCAACGCACTTGCCGTTCGTTTTGCTCGAAGGAAAATTGGGTTTGTTTTGCGCATTTGCCCCGCGTCGCACGCCCCTGCGGCCCCATGCCACGGGACCCCGGCAGGAAACTGGGTTTGTTTTGCGCAATGATCCCTCGCCCTCCGTCCCCCGGGCCTCGCCCCACCCGGCCAGGCCGGGAATTGGGTTTGTTTGTACAACTGGCCCGGAGTTCGGGCGCCGGGGCGCGGGCCGCTGAACCCTGCCCCTGATACCCGCCCCCTGACCGAATTGGCTTTGTTTTCCGGGGCCGCTCCCGCAGCCAACTTGTCGCAACTCCTTATTCGCACAGCACTTGCCCTTCATTTTGCCCGGCCCGAAATTGGGTTTGTTTGGCGCATTTGCTCGGCGTCCCGCGCGTCATTCCCCAGATACCCCAGGGTGCCCAGGTTTGGCTTTGTTTGTACAATCGGCATCGGGCTGGAATGGTGGAATGATAGAATACTGGAATGCTGGGGGTATCTCGGCCCGGCGACCAATTGGGTTTGTTTTGCATACTTCGCTCTCCGGTGCCGGAGCCAAGCCGTCCCCGGCTTCGCACGGTTGCTCACCTCTGCAAATCGGCTTGACAGGTGTCGTCATGGCTCTTGCCTCCGCTTTCCAATCATCAATCGTAAATCATCAATCATAAATCACACCGTCCCTCCATATAGGGGCCGTGTTGCACGAATCGTGCCGGAATTCTGTGGCGCAGACAACGCCCGAAAATGGCACAACTCCTTTCTCCCAAAGGAATAACGAATTTTTCGCACGCGAGGTGTTTTACCTTTTCAACTGTTGCACAAACGATACGCGCAGGCGGGGGCTGGAGGCGGCAGTGACCTGCCCTTTGAAGCTCTCAAGGATCTCTGCTTCCACGCGCTTCTCGAGCCCGAATCCTTTGGCGATGCCGAAGAGCATCGCGAGGACCGGGACGATGGACAGCAGCGAATAGAAGGTCAACGCCAACGCCCGGAACTTGCAACTGTCCTCGTGGTACCCGCGCACGGCCAGGGCGAGGACGCGCAATTGCTGGAGCAGGAAGGACTTGGGGCGCGGGTACTCCGCCAGTCGGATTCTCCAGATGTCCGTATTCAGAAACCGGGTGAGCTTTGCCAGCATGCTTCTTTGCTCCTTTGGGGGCCTGTCAGAAGCACCTGCTATCGGAAACGAGGAGAAGTGTCCACCGAAACAGAAGCCGCCGGACCTGTCAGTGTCCACGTCTGTGAAATACATACGTCCGACCCCGGAAGCCCCGGAATCGATGGGTAAGGGCCAGAATCACGGCCAGGACCAGGGCAAACCAGAACAGATCGGGGACGATTCGCTGAGCAAGCATGTATGACGGATCGCTCATTTGACCTACCTCCCAAGCCCAGAGGCTTCTTGCTTGCCTTACGACAACATTATAGGGTTCTGCGGGTCCCGAGATCAAGACCGATGTTCGAGGAGGCCCCAGGGGAAAGTCCGATTTGCTTTGTGCCTGCGGCATTGGCATGATTTAGTTGGATAGAGGCGGCGATCAGAAGTAACCGAAACCGGATTGTTCACGACAGTATCGCCAACCACCACGAATCGGTTTCGCGAATGCTCGCGCAAGGATCGGAGCGGGGAAATGTCTATTTGGCATCACGATCGCAACCAGCCGCCCAGGAGGAGCCTGATCCCGGTTCTGCTTGCCTGGATGTTCATCGGCGGCCAGGCCCTGCTGTCGGCGGGAACTGTGTACAACTACGAATGTGCGGAGACACGCGTCGAGAGCGCATCTGTGCCGTGGCAGATGATCGGCCAGAGCGCTGTCAAGATGAGGTCCATGGCCACGCCCGCCGAGCCCGATACGATCAACGGCGTCGCCGCTTTCCTGGCGGTGGCCAACGTGCTGGGATTCGTCGCCTTGCTGTGTGGCGTGCTCTCCTGGTCGAGGTCGAAGCACATCAGCGGCAGGCTGACGATTGCCGCCGCCGTGATCGTCATCTGGGTCAATTCACTCCTGAACCTGCCCTACGTGCAGACAGGGCTCCTGTCCCACGGTTAAAGGGCAGCCGTTCGGTTCGCTGCCAGGGCACGGGCCTCGGTTTGGTCGTTGCCTGACGATGGACGAGCGTTACGGGCGGAGCACGCGGATGTCGTCGATGAAGAGGCGACCGGCGCCGCCCGCCGCCGGGGTTCCTCGGTCGCCCACGCCGATATACAGCTTCTTAACCTTCGCGAAGTTCACGCCGGTGAAGCTGCTCAGCGGGATCTTCCACTCGATCCATTTGGCCGTCTTTACCGCCGCGGCGTCGGGATGGGCGACCACGGCGAGGTGCTTGGAGGCGTCCTCGACCGCCACGTACAGAGTCGCGGCGGCATTGGCCGACCGGCCCCGGACCTCCAGAACCAGGGCATTCGCGTCATTGACCGTCCAGTCCTGCACGGGCGAAAACTCCCGCTCGGCCTCACTGTAGAAGGGGGACTTGACGTTGTTGTAGTCCAGCGGCATCGATTGCTTGCCGCCCTGCACGATCGTCTGCTCGGCAAACGGGGCCTGGACGTAGCCGACGGTGGAGCCGGTGCCATTCGTGTAGCCGTCGATCCAGGTCTCGTAGATGCGGCTGCCCTCGTCATCCGTGTAGCTCTCGAAATCCTCCACGGGCAGGCACGTGGTGAAATGCCAGACCGGTCCGGCCTTGACGGCGCCGCCGGCCACGATCTCATCCACGCGCCAGTGGTAGGTGGTCATGCTTTCCAGCGCTGCCGGCGTGAAAGTGGCGTCGGTCAGCTCACCCTTGTCGGTATCCGCACTTGCCTGGCCGACCGCGTCGGCGCTCGTGCCGAAATACAGATGATGCCTGGTGGCGGCCTGGCCCGGCAGCCACGTCAGAACCGGCGCCACGGCGACGCCCACCGCGCCGTCCGCCGGAGCGGGGTAGTACGCCTTCACGTCCTGCGCGAGGAAGCTCCAGACATCGCCGGTGCGGATGGTCGTGCCATCCGCTTCGATCTCATCGACCCGCCAATAGTAAGTGGTACCCGGTTGGAGTCCCGTCACGGCGTAATACATGGTGAAGGGCTGGCGGCTCGCGACGAGATTGGCCTCGGTCAGGTTCGGGCTCGTGCCGAGGTAGACATTGTGGAACAAGCCGGTGTCGCCCGCGGTCCATTGCAGCAGCGGCATCGTGACGCCGACGGCTTTGTCCGCCGGATTCGGCTTGCGGGCTTTGAGCTGCGGCGGGACCAGGGACTTGACCTCCGCCGCGGTCAGGGCGCGGCTGAAGAACATGATGTCGTCCAGCGCGCCATTCATGTGACGCGAGCCGGTGTAGGTGCGGTCGCCCCCAAACCAGACTGGGCTGTTCCATTGGGCGGAGGCATGATTCAGCGTGTTGGTGCAGACCGCAGCGCCATTGACGTAGAACGTCGCTTGGGTGGGCTCGACCGTCACCGCGCAGTGGGTCCACTCATCGGACGCGTAGTAGGCGGTGCCGCGGTAGCCCCAGGACGCCGGGTCATCGTTCCAGCTATAGGCCAGTTGCCGGCTGCCCAGGAGGCACAGGCCGTGCGCCAGGGGGCGGTGCATGAGGACCGCCGACCAATCCACCTGGGTGCCGCTCGGCAGGACCCAGCCGGCCATCGTGGCCTGGGTCAGCGTCAGATTCAGAGCCGGGACTTCGACGAGCGTCTCGCCGGATAGGCTGATGGCGCTGCCGGAGGCGCCGGCGGTCCATGCCGCGGGGCCCGTGACGAAGGTCCCGTCACGCTTCTTGGGGGACGAGTCGGCGACCACCGTGTCGGAGCCCTCATCACATTTCCACCAGCCGAGGAGGTTCGGATCCGTGAGGGGGTCGAACGCGCCGGAGGCAGTGCTTCCCGGAATCACCACCAGTAACGCAAGCAGTAAGACGCAACACGTACATCGCTTCTGCATGGGAGTCCTCCTTCATGACAGGTTGCCTCAAACCGCTGTGGCTACGCGGCAGAACACGCCTCCGCCGCTTCACAGCGGAAGTTCACTTGGTTGCATACCCGCGTGATTCCTCCGTCCCGTTGCTTCGAATTCCGGCGGCGACTGGGCCCGAAACACAGCCCGCCCGCTCAATTTCCCTCTATATCACATCGCCTAACCGGGGTCAAGACCCGGGGCCGGGGAATTGATGATGGCTTATTTACGATTGATGATTCCCGTCGGGTCGCTCCGTCCTCTCGGGTCCGTTCTTGGTGCTCTCGGCGTCTCTGTGGTGAGGGAATCTGCATCCGCCGGAGTGAGGATTGACCGGTCGCGCCGGGGCCGGTATCCTGCGCGGGAAAAGATGGCAAGAAAGCCAAACGAAGAGAGACAACATGGGCCGAAAGGAACGAAGGACAGACAAAAGAACAAACGTGCGGCGCGTGACCCGAGCTGGTGTCCCAGGAGACTATCCGTCGCTCTTGGAGAACATTAAGCAGCGCATCCGGACCGCCCAGGTCCGCGCTACGCTCTGCGCCAATGCTGAGTTGATCCACCTTTACTGGGACATTGGCCGAGCCATCGCTCAACAGCAGGAACACAAAGGCTGGGGCAGCAGAGTGATCCCGCGCTTGCGCGCGATATTCGCAATGAGTTGCCGGAGGTGAAAGGGTTTTCTGAGCGGAACATTGACCGAATGGTCGCGTTCTATCGAGAGTATCCCGGCTTGGAGCCAATTTCGCCACCGGTGGTGGCGAAATTGCCGTCCGCCTCTGTGGCGCAGCCGTCTGACACCGACAGCGATACGCGGGCCATCATCGCGATTTCGCCACCGGCGGTGGCGAAATCATCGGCCGACCAGGCCGCGTCAATTGGGCAACCATTGATTGCCCAATTGCCTTGGGCACACCATGTCCTTCTGATACAGAAGGTCAAGGACCTCCCCACTCGATTCTGGTACATGCGTCAGACGCTCGCGCAGGGCTGGAGCCGCAACGTCCTGGCCTTGATGATCGACGGTCGCGCCCATCAGCGCCAAGGTAAAGCCGTCACCAATTTCGATCAGCTTCTGCCTCCGGCACAATCCGACCTGGCGACCCAAGCCCTCAAAGACCCCTATATCTTCGATTTCCTCACCCTCGAAGAACCATTCCACGAGCGCGAGTTGGAGACAAGCCTGCTGACCCAAGTCGAAAAGTTCCTGCTGGAGCTGGGCCAGGGCTTCGCCTTCGTCGGCCGCCAGTACCATCTGGACGTCGGCCAACAGGACTTCTACATCGATCTGCTCTTTTACCATCTTCGCCTGCGCTGCTTCATCGTCATCGACCTCAAGCGAGGTCCGTTCAAGGCAGAGTACGCCGGCAAGATGAACTTCTATTGCAATGTGGTGGACGACCGCCTGCGCCACCCGGCCGATCAGCCCACGATCGGCTTGATCCTCTGCCAGGAAAAGAACCGCCTTGTGGCAGAGTATGCACTCAAGGGTGTTAATAAGGCCATCGGCGTCTCCGAATACCAACTCACGCGTGCGCTGCCGGCGAGATTCAAATCCAGCCTGCCCTCCATTGAGGAAATCGAGGCAGAGCTTTCCGCGACCAAGCCCAAGCGCCGGAGAGTCAGCCGATCCGGGAGACGCAGGGGATAACGTCAAGAGAGTCGGGCCGGGGCATAGTTGAGGAGAAGATCGATGCTGGTCGGGGTTCTGAAGGCGCAGATGTTTCTGCCGGGCGTCAGCTCGCTCAAGGAGAAGCGCCACATCGTCAAGGCGGTGATCGGGCGGCTGCAAAGCCGGTTCAACGTCTCGGTCTCCGAGGTCGAGCACCAGGACAGCCACACCAGCGCGGTCCTGGGCATGGCGGTCGTCTCCAACGAGCGGGCCTTCATCGATCAGCAGCTCGACGCCATCCTGCATTTCATGCGCAACGACGGCCGCTTCTACCTGGGCCAAGTCGAACGCGAGATCTTTTCGTAGACGCGGGGAACGCGTAGGGCCGATCATTGGCCCAATCGGGCCGCCAAAAAGGTGAACAGGTCGTAGAGCAGCAGTTCCGCCTGCGGCGTGCCCAAGAGGCCGAACCAGGTGTAGGCGACGTGGCCGCCGGTCGGCAGTCTGGCGTAGATGGCGCCATCGCCGAGGTTGTCACCCGCGCGGTTCCGCAGTTGCAGCAGAGGGACGTACTCGGCGTGATTCTGATTGTAGAACGGCCGCCAGCGGAGGTCGCCGGCGGTGGGGAATTCGAAGCGCTCGGGCACGTGCGGCAGACGGCGGTCCGGCTGGACGAAGCGCAGGTCCACGCCCGCCGGCGGGTGCTCCCAGCCCATCTTCAGCGTCAGGCCGAAGCGGTGGCTCTGATTCACCGGTTTGCCGGTCTGGTCCCGATAGAACGGCCAGGGCAGCGACGGTAGCGCCACGAGGCAGCCGCCCGCCTGCTGGTAGCGGACCAGGGCCTCATCGACATCGTCGGTCGTGCGGACAGTCCGTTGGTAAGTCTCGCCGGCACAGTAGAGGACAATTGGGTAGTCCTGCGGTCTTGGACCATCGGCGACAATCCCCTCCCAAGTTAAGAGCTTCGGCTCGACGCCGATGTCGAGCAGCCACCAGAAGGCCATCGACTCCGCCTCCGGCAGCACGGCGATGGGCAGCTTCTGCAGCCGCTGGCGTAACTGCTCTTTCTCCGTCGGCGCGATCGTGCCCGAGGCCATCGGTGCGTGGGGCCGGCGCGGCGTGGACTTGAACCGTGCGGCGAACGGGCCCGTCAGCTCGATGTACTTGCTGCCGTACTGGAGCGACGGCTCGATCTCGCTGCCCTCATGCCACTCGTTGAAGCTGGTGACCAGGACCCAGGGCGGGTCGGCGGCGATGGCCTGCTCCCACTGGAGGCGGTAAAGTTCGCCATCGTGGCGCTCGACCGCCAGGCCGGGCTTGCGGATCTTGGTGTCGTCGTAGCCGGGGATGACAGTGATCGCGACGATCTTCTCGGCCCCATCCGCCAGTTGCACCCACGATGGATATGTGGCGGCGGCCCACTTCTGGGCATCCGCGAGTGACCGGCCGGCCAGCGAGCCGGCGGTGTTGTAGGTGTGCACGCCCGCAAAGACGCGGGCAGCCCCGTAGCTGAATTGGTCCCCGATGAGCACCGCCCCACCCCGATAGCCGGCGTTGACCAGCTTGACCGCCTCCAGCCCGCCCATCAGGCCGAGCTGACCGACGGCGCGGCCGTAAATGAAGACTACCGGCTTGCCGTCCACCTTCAGATACGCCTTGTGGCTGCCGTATTTCTCGAGGACCCGGATGATGTCCTTGGCGGCGGCCTCAGCGGTCTGCGGTTTGGGCACCGTCTCGTAGTAGATGCACGCGGCCAGGCCATGATGTGCGCAGGCCTCGAGGATCTTGGGCATGGCCCGGTCCGAGTAGTCGCCGTGGCCCCACCAGCTCACGATGAACGTGTCGATATGTGCGGCCTTGGCCCACTGGCAATGCTGCTCGATCACCTTGGGATCGTAAGAATCATACGCGCCGAGCGTCGGATAGTGCGTGCTGGCCGCGATGTCGTGGTTGGCCGCATCAATCTTGCCCCAGTGAACCGTCCGCCCCGCCCCACCGGGACCCTCCGGGACACCGTACCACGGATAGTAGAACGCCATCACCCGCCGCTCGACGGACGCCAGACGCTGAGCCGATGCCACCCCCTGCACCTGCACAACGATTCCCAAAGAGAGCAACGCCACAACCCCGAGAAACCGCCCTGCTCTTTCGCCCATTCTGTGTCACCCCTCAATCCTGACGATTACTTGTGCCAGCCAATAATTGTCATCCTGAACGCAGCGAAGGATCTGGCTCACGAATAGGAATAGCTCAAATTCCCGGCCCAGATCCTTCACTCCGCTGCGCTGCGTTCAGGATGACAAGCAACGGATCGCCCGACAAGTCTGCGTCAGTACGTCAGCACCACGAGCGTTCGCGGCGTGATCTTCGTGAAGTCGATCTTGCCCGCTTCGCTGGAGAACTCGGCCTGGCCGTCGACCGGCAGCACCAGGGCCTTCTCCGGCTTGACCGGCTGCGCGAATTGCAGGATGGCCGTGATGGGCTCATCGTTGAAGTTCTCCACGGCAACGCAGCGGTCACCAATTAGGTAGAGAGCGACCTTGTTCGGCGCATCAAACCGGATACCGAGCGGGGCCAGCAGCTTGTCGCGGATCGGCTTGAGTTGCTCGCGCGTCAGATCGAGCAGGCCTTTAGGCTTTCCGCTCACCGGGAGTACCAGGAGGTTCTTGTTGTCGGCGAGAACCGGCGGGAGCTTCCGTGCGAGGCCATCGGTGACGAGCACCGGCGTGCCGGCGTCGAGCATCGTGCCGAGCTTGCTCTGCCACTGCGGGTCCTTCACGGCGTGCACCGGCAGGAAGGCCGCTTTCACATCGGTCCGAATCTCGTCCGTCGGAATCAACGGCAGGCCGAGCATGCCGACGAAGTCATAGACATACTCCTCGTTGAAGGCATCGCTGTTCGGCGGCTTCGGAGCGGCGATCCCCTGGAGGATCTCGCCTCGCACCAGCCTGGCCAGTTGGAACAGGCCGGGGACCTCCGTCCGCAGCTTCGCGACATTGGCCGGACCGGTGTCCCGCAGGAGCGAGCCGTAGCAGAACAGGAGCATCTCCTTCGCATCGGCCAGCACCGTCTGGCGGGCCTGCTCGACGTAGGTGGCCTCGTGCGTGCCGTAGGGGTCGAACCAGCCGCCGCCGCACTTGGCGAGGCCGATCCCGCTCAGCCACCGCATGAGGTAGTACCCTTCGTACTGGACTTTCCCGCCCCACCGCTCGTCGGCGTAGTCGCGGAGTTCCGTCCCGACCCAGGTGCGGTCGAAATCGATCGTCTCCCGCACCACCTCGTAGCCGCGATTGTGGAACTGATCGTACCATTGTGGATACTTAATAATCACTTTAACCCTGGGATTGACCGCCCGGGCGGGCTTGAGAATCCGGTCCCGGCTGACCCGCGTCATCAGGTCGCAGCGGAAATCGGCCCAGGTCCGGTCGCCCCGGGCCTTCTGGCATTCCTCGCACTGGCAATCGGTGAACCAGAAATCATCGATCATGATCTCGTCGAACATCGAGGCGGTGTATTCGAAGATCTCCTGGAGATGCTTGAGCGTCGGCTCATCGGTGTAGCACGCGATGCTCTTCCAGCCCGTGGAATCTTTGCCGACCTTCGTGGTCGTGACGCAGCCCGACACGTCGAAGCCCGCCGCACGGAACCGGTCCCGGGCGTGCTCCAGGGCCGGCTTCTCGGCCGTATAGCCGTCGCGGAAGGACTCGATGAACGCATGCGTCACGCCGGTCTTCTTGCACCAGTCGATGGCGTCGTCGATGTCCTTCTCGGTCGAGAGGTGGCCGCGCACGTCCTGGGCCGTGAACAGCGTGGCAATCCTCAAGGCGTCCTTGTTCTGATTGGCCAGGTCCCACAGCGACTGAGCCTGGACGCCGGAAGCGACAGTCAATATGCAGGTGATAACTGCCCACATCACAGGACTTGCTGGTTTCATAACCTCTGCCTCACGTGAGAGAAGTGAGATTGTTGATCTCTGATTTTTGATTTATAGATCAACAATCAACCATCATACTTCACACTTCACATTCGCCGTTCCTCGATCATCTCGACGATCCGCTCTTTCAATCTCCGGCATGCTTCCGCCGGATCGGCTGTCTTCGTGACGGTCGAGCAGACCGCCACGCGCTGTGCTCCGGCGGCGATCACCTGCTCGACGTTGTCCAGCGTGATGCCGCCGATCGCGACGTGACTGATGCCGGTCCCGGCGAGCTTCTCCAATCCCTGGCGAATGTACTGGGATCCGGCGATCTCGATGCCCGGCTTGGTCGGCGTGGCGAAGGCCGGACCCAGGCTCACGTAGCTGGGCAGGGTCGGCAGCGCTGACTCCAATTCCTTGAGCGAGTGGGTGCTCTTGCCGACGATCAGCGGCGACAGTTGCAGCCGGCGGACCTGCGGGATGGGCAGATCGTTCTGGCCCAGGTGCACGCCGTCCGCCCCCGCCGCCGTCGCGACATCGGCCCGGTCGTTGAGGATGCTCAGCGTCCCCATCTCCCGGCAGATCTCGACGAACTCGACCGCCAGGGCAAACAGCCGGTCATCGGGGATGTCCTTGGCCCGTAACTGGAGACAGTCCGCCCCGCCCGTGGCGCATTGGCTCGCCAGTGCCAGGGCCTCCGCCGGCAGATTGCTCGTGATGATCACGTAGAGCCGGACGCGATCGAACTCCTCCACCGGCTCGCTGAACAGCACGATGTCCTTCTCCAGCGTGTACGCCTCATAGCGCAGCCGCTCGACGGCGTCCGCGACGGACTTGTCCTCGATCTGGGCCATCTCGGCCAGGGCCCGCAGCGCCTCGGTCAACCGCCGGGCGGCGGCAGTGAAGCAGTCCTTGACCGTCGCCCGCTGGAGCTGTCCCTCGACCTTCTGTCCCACACCGACATCGCCCAACGTATCCCGCCCGGCGAGAAGCTTGCCGCCATCCAGCCGCCCGACCGCGGCACAAAGCTCATGCCGCAGTCCCTTGGCCCGCTCGCTCAGCGTCCCCGAATTGAGCGCGAACCGGCAGTACTCCTCCATCACGCGCAGTGCCTCGCGCGCCCGGTTGAAGTTCGCATCCAGAATTCGATACGCAGCTCTCTCCATAACAGTCCCGATTATACGCCAAACCCCCGCCGTTTGTCTATTGTCGAGGCAATCTCCGACGGGTTCCGGATCAGCAGCCCTCGAGCGGACCGTCGCGCGCTTGTGTCCGGGGCGTCTCGTGGGTAGAGTACGGGCCGTGGTGCCGATGCGTCGTCAACCAGATTCTTCGATGAAGTGGAGACCACATGGACGGGAGCGTGTGCAGACGTGATTTTCTCAAGGGCCTGGGCGGCGGGGCCTTGTTGGCAGGGTTGGCCGGCTGTCGTGGCGAGGGCGTCCCGCCCTTGTTTCGACCGCGGGGTGAAGGGAAAGAGCAAGGACAAGATGCCCGCGCCACGGCGCGACGTCCGCCCAATATCCTGCTGATCGTGTCCGATGACCAGGGGTACCACGACCTGGGCTGCTACGGCAACGCGGAGATAAAGACACCTCACCTGGATCGGCTGGCCGCCCAGGGCGTTCGGCTCACCGACTTCCATGTGACCTGGCCGGCGTGCACGCCGTCGCGCGGCAGCCTGCTCACCGGCCGCTACCCCCAGCGCAACGGCACGTACGACATGTTCCGCAACGACAAAGTCGATTACGATTATCTCTATCCGCCGGGCGAGTACGCGGTGTCGTGGGAGATGGTCGGCGGGATGGATACGCGGGAGGTCCTGATCCCCCGGGTGCTCAAGACGGCGGGCTATGCCGGCGGCATCTTCGGCAAGTGGGACCTGGGGCAACTGCACCGCTTCCTGCCGCTGCAACGCGGCTTCGACGAGTTCTACGGCTTCACGAACACCGGGATCGACTATTGGACGCACGAGCGCTACGGCGTGCCCTCCATGCGGCGGGGCAATGTGCCGACCGTCGAGGACAAGGGCACGTACGCCACGGAGCTGTTTCGCCGGGAGGCGCTGCGCTTCATCCGGAGCCATCGTGACCGGCCCTTTTTCTGCTATGTCCCCTTCAACGCCCCGCACGATGCCTCGAGCCTGGACCGGCCCCGCCCCGGCGTGCAGGCGCCGGTGGAGTATATCCGCAAGCACTATAGCGACTACGATCCCGCCCGGGCCGACACGCGCGAGGCCCGGCGTAAGCGCTACATGGCCGCCGTGACTTACATGGACGAGGCGATTGGGGACATGCTGAGCCTCCTGGACGAACTCGGCCTGGCTCAGAACACGCTCGTGATCTTCCTCTCCGACAACGGCGGCACCGGGATCGGCGACAACACGCCGCTGCGCGGCGGCAAGGCCCAGATGTTCGAGGGCGGCCTGCGCGTGCCCTGCCTCGTGCGTTGGCCGGGTGTGATTCCCGCCGGCCGAGTCTGCGACGAGTTCCTCACGACGCTGGAGATCTTCCCCACATTCTGTGCAGCCGCAGGGATCGCCCCGCCGAGGGACATCGTCCTCGACGGGTTCGACATGACCCCGGTCCTGGCGAGCCGGCAGAAATCTCCGCGCGAAGAGATGTTCTGGGAGCGTCGCGGCGACAAGGCGGCCCGCGTGGGCCAGCTGGAAATGGGTGGAATCGGAGCGCGGCTCCGGCTTGTTCGACCTCGCGACCGATCTCGGGGAGAAACACGACCTCTCGAAGGACAAGCCCGACATGCTCGCCCAAGTGAAGTCACGCTTCGCCGCGTGGAAGAAGCGCATGGACGAAGCCGAGCCCCGCGGTCCTTTCCGCGACTTCTGAATGCGGTCTCACGCCAAGATGACGTTACCGTTGCCGTTGTAGATGCCTTATAATCCGGGGAATCAGGAGATTCTCTATGATGGAGGTGATGGGATATGGGAGCAAAGAGGTTCGTGCTGCCGATGGCGGCCTTGTCTCTCATAGGCGCGGGCTGCAGGACCGAACCGGCCGGAGAGACAGAGAGTGCTGTCTGGCCCCGAACGCCGCTGCATTACGCGGCCAGAATGGGTGACGTCCGCCGGGCTCGCTCGCTGATTGCCCACCATGCAGATGTCAACGCCCGCGACTGGGCGGATTGCACCCCCTTGCATCACGCGGTCGAACACAACCACGCAGACATCGCACGACTGCTATTGAGGCATGGTGCGGCGGTCGATGCAAAGGACTGGGCCGGTTCCACTCCCTTGCACCGCGCAGCGGAACGGAGCCAACTGGCCATCGCGCGGTTGCTGCTGAGGCGCGGTGCGGCTGTAGAGGCCCGAAACGGGGCAGAGGAGACCCCACTGTGCCTGGCCACGAAGGCGGGGCATTGCGACATTGCCAAGCTGCTGATTACTGCGGGCGCCGATGTCGATGCCAAGGACAAGCACGGCAATACACCCCTGGCGTGGGCATGCGAGGGGTTCCACCTGGATGTAGCAGTGTTGCTCATTAAAAGCGACGCCGACATTCACGTGAGGGACTTCACCAACGCGACACCCCTGCACGGGGTGGCGACGGCAGGCCGGAAGGATTTGGTGGAACTGCTTCTTCGCAAGGGGGCACAGGTCGACGCCAAGAACTCAGAGGGTAGCACCCCTTTGCTCGAAGCCTCAGACCCTCTCAATGTGCAGGGGGATGAATCACCACACTCCAGAAGGGATATCGTCCGATCGCTGTTGGATCACGGCGCCGACATCAACACACGAAACAACGGGAGCGAGACGGCCCTCTATAATGCGTTGTTCCGGGAAGATACTGGTATCTTGGAGTTGCTCCTGGCACGCGGGGCTGTCGTCAATGGACTCGGGCCCCTGGGCCGTACCCTTTTGCATGAAGCCGTGGAACTTGAGAACGACCGTGCGCTGGCACTGCTCCTGGATCACGGAGCGGACCCGAACGCCAAGAGTGAATACGGCGAGACGCCGCTGTTCTGTGCCGCGGCGTACGGTCGTGAGAACATGGTGAAGCTGCTGTTGGCTCATGGAGCCGACGCCAAGATCGCAAATCAAAAGGGTGAGACGCCTCTGAGTGTTGCTCTCGAAATGCGTGACAGTCAAGTCGCAAGGCTTCTTGTTGGAGAAAGTGCCTCTCTTGATATCCATCTGGCGGCGTTTGTCGGTAATGTCCCGAGGATCAGAAGCCTCCTTCAGAGCGGCACGAACATCAACGAGAAGGATCCCAATGGCTGCACGCCCTTGCACAGGGCCATCTGGACGGGCGATCCCAAGATCGTGCAAATGCTCCTGGATCTTGGCGCAGACATCAATGCGTCCGACGGCTATGGGAGCACCGCTCTATCCCACGCAATTGAGGCTGGGCATGAGAATCTGGTTCGCCTGCTTATTGGCCGTGGTGCGAAGGTCACGGGCAAGCCAACAGACCTCGACACCGCAGCGTCCCGAGGGTACGTGGATGTAATCCAGCGGATGATTGCCGGCGGCATGGATGTCAATGGGAGAGATGATCGTGGGAAAACAGCCCTCCATTTCGTGGTAGACTCTCAGAACGCCATCGATATCCGGAAGTACATGGCACCGGATCACCCCCGGACGGGGGAGGAGACTCGGACGGAACCGATTGCAGTCGCAAAGCTCCTCATCGCTCACGGTGCCGACGTGAATGCGAAGAACAAGGATGGTCAGACCCCGCTGCACGGACTGACGTCATTTCCCCCGAACCCTTTTACGGACATTGGCCCATTCAAGCCTTCCGAAGACAGCGACAACAGGCGTGCGGCCTTGGCAGAGGTCCTGATCCGCGCCGGTGCCGATGTGAACGCCAGAGACAACGACGGTCGAACACCTTTATGCAACGCGGTACAGGGCGACTTGGTACTCGTGGCGAAGACCCTGATCGATCACGGGGCGGAGGTGGAGGTACCTGACAAGGAAGGTAACACGCCATTGCACCGGGCGGTTCTATACGGCCAGACACAAATGGCGAAGCTCCTCGTAGCCAGCAGGGCCGACGTCAACGCCCGAGATGGTAGGGGATGGACTGCGCTCCATGAGGCGGGTACCCGCTCCAATAGAGAGCTCGTGCAATGCCTGATCGCCGGCGGTGCCGACATGGATGCGAGAGACAGCAGCGGTTTCACGCCGCTTCACACGGCCGCTTACTGCGGACAGACCGGCATTGCAGAATTGCTGCTCGTCGGTGGCGCGGACAGCAACGCCCGGGACAAGGACGGTGACGCGCCAATCCATGTCGCGGCTAGAAGGCAGCACAGGGCCTTCATGGAATTGCTGATTGATAAAGGTGCGGAATTCGACGACCGAGTGGTCGGTCTCTTCAGGAACGGCGGCCAGTAGTTACAGAGCGATAAACGCACCATCTTCGAATCCAACGAAGCGGACGACCCATCCTCACGCCAGTGGGGCGGAGGAACGGTCGTACATCCCGATCCCGCAGTTTGACTGTAACTGTGCGAGACATTCGGGTAATCTAATGGCGGCTGCCGGCTGGAGTATGCCGGATACCCCACAATATAGTGGGCGGGCCCAGAAGGCATCTCCTCGTAGGTCGTGCGTCCTCGCACGACGTCTTCAGGCGAGCGGGGACGGTCGCCCTACGAAGAGACGGGCCGCGCAACCGTCGTACGACAACACGTGTGCTGGAAGACATGAAAGGTGAAAGTCATGAAGCTATTGCGTGTCATCATTCTTTTGACAGTGGCGGGCACGGTGGCGAACGCCCAGGCCCAGGACAAGAAAGGTGCATCGGCGAGTAACTTCAGCCAGACTGAGATCGCCAGGGTGGCGGCGATGCTGCCGGAGCGGCCCACCTGTTTCGGCCGGCCCATCACCGACCGGGCCGCCTGGGAGACACTGGCCGCCACGAGCGAGGGCAAAGGCGTCATCGCAGCCGCCGAGACAGTGCTCAAGACCCCGATGCCGGAAATGACGGATGAGATCTACCTGATCTATTCCCGTACGGGCAGCCGCACGGAGGGTGATCGGATCGATGGCCAGCGACGCGGCCGCATCGGCACGTTGACCCTGGCGGAACTGCTGGAGAACAAGGGACGTTTCCTGCCCGAGCTGGAAAAGACGATTCGGTCCCTGTGCGACCGAGAAGACCTGGGTCGGCGTCGCGCACGATGGGAACCTGGCGAACTTCAACAAGAAGCAGATCACGATCGACCTGTACTCCTCCGCCCTGGCCTGGCATCTGGCGACCGCCGACAATCTGCTGGGCGATAAGCTCAGCCCACCGACGCGGGAGCTGATCCGCAAGGAAATTCAGTGGCGCATCTTCGAGCCATACCACCGCATGATCGAGGGCAAACAGTCCCTCTACTGGCTGGCGGCCCAGCACAACTGGAATTCCGTCTGCCTGGCCGGCGTGACCGGCGCCGCCCTGGCCCTGCTCGACTCGCGCGAAGAGCGGGCCTTCTACATCCTCGCCGCCGAGAAGTACTCGATGAACTTCCTCAAAGGCTTCACGCCCGACGGCTACTGCGGCGAGGGCACGGGCTACTGGAATTACGGATTCGGCCACTACGTCTACCTGGCGGAGGAAATTCGCCTGGCCACCGGCGGCCGGATCGACCTGCTGGCCCGCAAAGAGGCGCTCGCACCGGCCTCGTTCGGGGCACGGTTCGAGGTCCTCGACGGCGTCTACCCGCCCTTCGCCGACTCCTCACCCGGCGCCCGCCCCTCGGCACGCATCATGGACTTTCTGAACGAGCGCCTCGGGTTCGGCCTGCCGTCGGCCGGGAGCGAGCGCGTCCGGCTCGGCGGGGGCAGTCTCGCCGAGGGACTGATGTACCTGTTCCCGGTCCCGGTGCCGCAGAAAGCCGCAACCGGCGGGCAAACTGGTGGAAGTCGCCGGGCCGCGCTCCTGGTTCGAGCAGGCCGGCATCCTGATCTGCCGTCCGCTGGCGGGGTCCTCCTCCCGGCTGGCCACGGCCATCATCGGCAACGACAACGGCGTCAACCACAACCATAACGACGTCGGCTCGTATATCGTGGTCCTGAACGGCCAGGTCCTGATCGTCGATCCGGGCGGCGAGACCTACACCGCGCGGACCTTCGGCCCTCATCGCTACGACAGCAACGTGCTCAACTCGTTCGGCCACTCCGTGCCGCTGGTGGCCGGCAAGATGCAGAGTGCCGGCGCGAAGGCGAAGGCCGTCATGCTCAAAACGGACTTCACCGATGCCCAGGACACGCTGGTGTTCGACATCCGCTCGGCGTACGCGGTGGAGGGTCTGCAGAAGCTGACGCGCACCTACGTCTTCTCACGCACGGGCGCCGGCAGCCTGACCGTGACCGACGACGTCGCGTTCTCCCAGCCGCAAAGCTTCGAGACGGCGCTGATCACCCTCGGCCAATGGAAACAAACCGGGCCTCAGACGCTGCGCATTGACGACGGCACGGCGGCGATCAACGTCCAGATCGACACCGGCGGCGCCGCTTTCAAGATCGTGCCCACGGAGATCAACGAGCACGTCCACACGAAGAAGCTGCCGGTGCGCCTCGGCATCGCCCTCGAAGCGCCCGTCTCGCAGGCGACGGTCACCGTGAAGATCACGCCCGTCCAACAAGAGCCTGTGACAGAATGAACCCTGATGCCCCTCTGTCACCCCCGCGCAGGCGGGGGTCCAGAAAAGCCGCGGTGCCAGTGGATTCCCGCCTGCGCGGGAATGACAGAGGGCAGCAAGTAGGGTGCGTATCACGCACCATTCGACCGTCCTCTGCGTCAAAGGGCGGTGCGTAGTACGCACCCTACAGTCACGGCTGGACGGCGCGGCTGTAGAGGCGAATGTCGTCGATTAGGCCGGACCAGAACGTGCCGGGCGCGAGGGTGCTGCCGGCGCCGATGTAGAGACCGCCGGCGGAGAACCACCGGGGTGCCTTGGCTATCCCTGGCGACTTCGACATCATCGACATACAGGACGCGATTCGCCCCATCCCAGGTGAGGCCGACGCGATGCCACTGGCCGTCCGTGACGATCTTCGTCGAGACGAGGTCTTTGCTGCTGCGCCCGGAGGCCCGAAGCTGCGTCAGCAGGGCGCCCGTGGCGCTGTCCGCCATCAGCCAGTTGCGCCGCCGGCCTGGGAGAGAATCACCTGTCCCGGCCCGCCGCCTTTGACCCAGGCAAACAGACTGAAGCTGCCCTCGGCCGGGTTCAGGACAAATGGAGTCTTGATGCAATCGTCCACGCCGTCGAGCTGGAGCGCACCGCCGACTTTCCCGCCGGTGGGTTGCCAGAGCGGCCCCCCTGCCAGCGTGCCGTCGAGGCTGCCGGCACTGTCGTCCGCGACCGTTCCCTGCGTCTCATCCAGCTTCCACCAGGCCGCGACGGAGAAATCCTTCTGCCAATCGTCCGAGCTCAGGGTCTCGCCGTTGGCCATGACCTTCACGTTGCACGCGGCCAGTTTCGCGAAGCGTTGCGCGTCGGCGAGGGTGCCGACGATCTCACCCCAGTGATAGGGAATCGCCAGGAGTGGTTTGAGGTACTTCGTGGCTTCCGCCGCCCCGGCCGCATCGAACGTGTACGTGCCGCCGGCCGGCAGAAACGCCACGTCGATGTTCGTGAGGGCCTTCATTTCCGGCGTCAAATCGGTGTCGCCCGCGACGTAGAGGCGTTTGGCGCCGAACTGGATCACAAACCCCAGCCAGTTGTTGCCCTTGGGATGGTTCGACGTGACGAGGTTATACGCAGCCACGCCCGTCACGGGCAGACCATTGCCGTCCATCGTCTGGCCCGGCAGAATTACCTGACCGCTGCCGTAAGACTTGACCACGTCGGCAGGTCCGAGGAACCGGGTGCCCGACTTGACGACTTTGGCGATATCCGCCGGCGAGTAATGGTCGCTGTGGCTGTGCGTCACCAGGACCAGCGTGGCATCTCGCGGCGTCCCGGCGATCTTGCGCGGATCGACGTAAACCACCTTGTCCTCCCAGGCAATCCGGACGCTCGCGTGGCCGATCCAGGTGATGAGGATCGGTTCGGGAATCGTTTGCAGCCAATAGCCGGTCAGGACCGCGAGGTCGTTCCCATCTACGATGCCCATCGCCGGCCGCTGGGGCGATATCCACGGACGCGTCGGCGGTGCGCCAGGACTGGGCCAGCCGGGCGAAATCCCGGAAGTTGACGACCCGGTCGCCGTTGAAATCCGCCAGTGCGGCCCCCTGCCCGGCGTCGCCCGCCGCAGCGATCTGAGTCCCGGCGGCCAGCAGCACGAGCGCCGCCATCAGGCACGTGTGAAGTCGCTTCATGCCTTACCTCCGTCGAATGCCATCCGCCGGCGAATCTGGATGGCAGTAGCACACATTTGCGGCCCTCCCTTGCCCGAACCAGTCCCAACATCATCACTGGACGTCATTATAGATCCGGCCGCCGGGCCGGTCAACCGGGATGCCGACCAAGTCAGGCTTCTGCTCAGTTGACGCCGGCCGAGTCGAGCCGGGTTCCGCTGGCCGGGCCATGGACACGTGGCAAAGCCCCGAAGGTTTACCGACGCCATGCACGACTTGAACATTCTGCCGCCGGCCTGCCGCCTGGCAGTCGTACCGGGTCCCCCAGTTCCTGCAGCAGACCGCCGAAGGTCTCCAGGACTTGCTGAAAGTCTGGCGCCAACGGCTGTCACCCAACCAGACGCGGAAAACTCCATAATTGCGCTCGTTTCCGGGTGGCACGGGCACACTTGCTTTGCCCGTGAGGCCTCGGACGGTCAGGGTCCACCAAGGCAGCACGGTCAAACGAGTTTGGCCGTGCCACCCCGCCCGGTAGAGTGTGCTTTGCACGGCGCATCCACTATTATGGCGCCGGGCTGTATTCATCGCAGCCGATATCGGGGGCCGCGCCGACAGACCGCGGCTGGCCGTCGATGTCGAAGAGGGCCCACGGGGACGCGAGGGCGGGATCGCCGGCGTCAATACACGGTGAGCCGGCCTTGAGATGGTAATCGCCTCCGACCCAGACCGCTTTCGTATCGCCGGTCGCGGCGGGCTTGCTCGGATCGCTCGGGTCGCCCCAATAGCCGGGCCGGACGAACACCGGCTCAGCATCGATACCGTGCGTGCCCGCCGAACCGCCTTGCACGTCACAATACCGGATCGTCGGCGTATCGGCCTTGATCTGCGCGCTCTTGCCGTCGCTGCCGTTGAAATACAGGATCGGAGCTGACGACGATGGGCTCGCCGCCCCGGATGCCGCAGGCCCGGTTGCCCACGATCATGCCATGCACGATCGTCGCGTAGTTCTGGGGGATGATCCGGCCCCCGCGTGGGCCCACATCTCGATGCCGTCGCCGCCATTGCCCGCGATGACGCAGTTGACGATCATGGGATTGCAGTTCGCCTCCAACTTGATGCCCGCTTCCACATTCCCGACAATGCGGCAACTGCGAATGGTGGGCGATGACGCCTGGCAGAAGATGCCCCGCGTCGCGCCGGTGATCGGTGAAGCCCGGCCAGCACGGAATTGGCATCCTCGCCGCTGGAGAAGGCCACCCCCTCCGTCAGGCCCTCGATGACCGTCGCCGCGACCACGGCCGGATCGCAAGGGTCCTGGGACCGGACCGTCACAGCCTTGCCGTTGAAAAAGACGCTCTCGCGGTAGACACCGGGCGCCACGACAATCACGTCGCCGGCCTGGGCGTCCTGCACCGCATGCCGAATATGGCTATATTGTGTCCCTTTGGTCTTGTTCTGTACCGGCCCCGCCTCGACGGCCAGCGGCGGCGTGACCAGCTCGATGCCTTCCTTCGCCCCGAGGTTGCGCGAGTACTTCTTCTCTGTTGCATTGTTCCAGTGCTCATGAACACCGAGGCTGGCGAGACGCGCGCCGTCGCCGTCCGGATCGTAGAAGCTGCCGCGAGGGTGGATTGTTCGCCTGGGCCCCCTCATGGAGGTAGTTGTCCACGCCGGGACCGGTGCAGTCGGTTGCCAAGGGCTCATTGCGCAGGAAATCCAGGCCCACGGAGTCGATAGCGATGGGGTCCTGCGACGCGAAGACGCTGGAAGTCCAATCCTTGCCGAAGGAGTTGTAGCGGATGACCGCGCCACTCTGGTCGTGGGCCCCATACAGGGCGTCCACCAGGTACAGCAGCGTCTTGCCGCCAAGCTGCGGATGGCCGATCAGGTCCACGAGACAGTTGTAGGAGCCCATCGGCAGATCGCGGCTGCCGAAGTTGTGCAGGGGCGCAGGCGTCCAGCCGCCATTGCTGGGCCAGTAGATCGAGCCGAAGTGATTCTTGCCGCACAATGTCACGCCGAACAGGGTATGGGCCCGAAACAGGGCCATGTTGATCAGGTACTTGGCCTCGGTGACGACGCGGGGCGGATAGGCCCGGGCGTTGCCCGGCACGCTCGTATTGGCAAAGCGGATAGGATGCGCGGTATCGTAGATCGCTCCCACGCGCCCGCTCCGTGTGGAGCTGCACACGAACGTCACACTCTGGAAATTAGGGTCCGGATCTCCATGAATCTTGTTGTAGATCGGATCGCCGATGTAGCGGGCGGCGTCGTAGATCGTGACGGCCGAGCCGGGCACGCCCACGATGTGCAAGAGCTGATCGAGCACAGAGTGGATCATCTGCGGGCTGGGCATGCCGGCATTGGCCGCCCAGGTGCTGCCCGAGTCCTGGTTCATGTTGATCTTGATGACGATCTTCTCGCCCGGCCGGTAGCCCGCGTCGCCGGCATTGTGCGTCTGATTGAAGTACCGAAACAGCGCATCCCACGCCGCCGCATCGTCCTTCTTGCCGGTCAGCGACTGGAGAGCTCGCGAGAGCATGTTGTCGACCACCTGCTGGTCCAGGTTGCGGTCGTCCCACCAGGCGCCCGTCGTGCCGTCCCAATTCGTCGCCTCGGGATCGTGCACCCACACCACCCGGCCCGGATAGATGCCCTTGCCCACGCCCATGGGACTATTCGGCGGGTCGATCGGCACAAACGCCGCCTGAACGCCGGTGTCCGCCGTGATACTGACCGACCACCAGATGGCCGCCACCGCGACTGCCGCGAAGACCCCCGCGACCACGTAGCGAGCCTGGCCGGCCAGATGCTTCGCCTTGCGATAGGCCAGACTCGACGCGACGATGCCGGTCAGCCAGACGACGAATCCGCTCGCGATGGGAGCCGCCAGCCGCTGGCAGGGATAGGTCGCACGGGAAGGCTTGGGAATCACGCGGAGGAAGAACCAGATCAGCGACGCCAGCCCGATGACCGGAAAGACCCAGGGCAGCCACCAGGGGCCGCGAGTCGTTCCGATGGGCCGCCCGGTCTTCGGACAGATTCTTTCAACGCGCCGGGGATGATGTCCCTCGAACATCTTGGATACCTCCATTGATTCGCCCTATTTTATCAGACGCACCCCGCAAAGACAAGCGCCGCCCGACTCGCATGGGCCGGTGCGAATGACTTGTGCCATCTTCGCGGGTCATGGCTCGGGTGCATGACTTGTCTCTGCGAGGATGCCCCCTGCTGAGCGAACTTCGACAAACTGCTTTCACTGCATCTATGGTAAACAGGACCGGCTCGACGATCTCCCTGCCGGTGAGCCTGCAACGCGGCACAAAAGATAGGGCGGGCTGTTCCTCCTCCTTACTATTATAAGGACCGTACAGGTTTAGGAAGCTCCGCCCTATATATCGAAGATGGCAATGAGCACTACCACCGATATCGTACCCACCCCCGGACGCCTGGCAAGAACAAAATGCCCACCTTCTCCAACCTGCGCCGTTTACCACAGCGTGTGTCTACTTGCCCTCTGTGCTCTTCATTCTCGACACGCGGCCGTTGTCCTTCCACAGCCAGGAGCCGAACAGCTCGGTATTGCCGTTGCGACTCGTCTCGGGCCGGAAGATCGTCCCTTTTCGCCAGGCCATGATCTCGCTGCTGATCTGCGCGGCCTCTGTTTCGGGCAGTTCGATCCCGCCGAGTTCCAGCGGGTCCATCTTCAAGCAGTACATCGTGACGGTGCCCCGATCCGGATCGTAGATGAACTTCTGGTCGTCCTGCACGAAGCCCGCCGGCCCCTGGTGCATCCAGCCGGAGAAGTACAGCTTGCGACCTTTCGGCAGCGGCCGCAGCGCATCGACGCCGTCGAACCCCATGCCCTCGACGTCGAAGCCCAAGAGCCCCAGGATTGTCGGCGTCAGGTCCATCGAGCTGACCGGCGCGGTAATCCGCGTGCCCGGCTCCACCAGCAACGGCGCCCGCAAGCACAGGGCGATCCGCAGGACTTCCTCAAAGCCCAGCCGCTCGTGACCCATGATCTGGTGCTCGCCGAATCCCTCGCCGTGGTCCCCCACCACGCACAAGATCGTGTCGTCCGCCAACTGCAGGTTGGCCAGCTCCGCATCCAGGGCCGCCAGAAAGCGATCCGTGTACGACACCGTCTGCAGATAACGCTCTCCCTGATCCCTGAGCTTCTCGCCGAACCATAGGGGCACCTCGTACGGATCGTGCGTCACGGAGCACAGTGCCACCAGCAGGAAGGGCTGGTCCTGGGACTGGATCCAGTCCATCATCGGCCCGAGCATGGCGAACTCGTCGCAGCCGAGATACCCGATGAATTGGTTCGGGTCGTTCAGATCTTCCCGTGCCCAGAATTTCTCGAAGCCGAGGTTGTGTACCAGCCCCGGCCGCGCTTCGAATGTCCCCTTGGCCGACTGGAAGAACGCCGTCCGAAAGCCGAGACCCTGCCGCAGTATCGTGGCCAGGCTGGCATACGGCCGGTCCACCGGCACTGTCTCGCTGATGTCCTGCGATGCCGACGGGACGCGGCCCGTCAAGAGGGCGAACAGCGCCTTGGTCGTGTGCGTCACGACCGCGCGGGCGCTCGTGAAGGAGGCGCCCTGAGCCGCCAGGGCCGAGAGATAGGGCGTCGGCCCACCCATCAGGCCGCCTGTCTGCGGCGCGATACCCCCCTGCTCCCTCGCGAGCGACGTATAATCGTACTGAATCCCTTCGAGCACGACGATGACGACGTTTTGCTTGCCCCGACGCCGCGGACCCTTCGCCTTCATCTCGTCGTACCGGGGCAGTTGCCGCGTCGCGTTCTTGAAATCGCTGCGTCCCACGTGGCGATATTCCGGCAATACGAAGGCCAGGACCGCCCGCAACTGGCAGTTGAACCGCAGGCCCGCCGCCGGTCCCGGGCGTCGACCCCAGGCGCGAGGCCGCCGCATCGCCGCCGAGGGCCGCCAGGGCCACGGCCAGAGACACGACAATACGGACCCTTAAATGCTTTATATTGTACCTCGGCGGCACTCCCCGGGCGAGCACCGGGAAGAACCACGCCAGCGCGACCGCACTGGGCCCCAGCAGCACCGCCGCGGCGCCGGGCATCCGCGCCATGTTGATGATGATGATCCAGGAGATATTGAGGGGATCGCGGACCAGCGGCCACAATTCCATCGGCAGGATTTGCGTCCCCGTCCGGATCAGCCAGCCCGCGTTCATCACGGACCACGTGCACACCACCGCCGCGAAGATGAGCACACCGCGAATCACGGCCTTCGTCGGCCGCCGACAGGCGATCACAGCCAAGCCCGCTTCGACCGTCAGGAGCACCGCAATATCCGTGCAGATCCAGCTTGGATACTCCCGCAGCAGTCCGGACCTCACGGCGTGAAACAGCTTCGCCGCCAGATTGCACAGCAGAGCGCCGAACACAATGACGCTGTAGGCCCGCGGCGCCAGCACTCGCTCTACCGCTTCTGGCCACCGACGCAACACTCCGCCTGCTCGACGCTCCATGGCCTTCTCTACCATAGGCGCAGCATACTACCCTCCCTCGCCAATAGCAACTGCGATACTCCCCTTCCGACCGCTCCGAACAACGACATCGCCCAGACGACCGCGCATCACCAATAACCAGCACTGCCCTCAAGCCCATCTCCGCAGTCGTCCGCCAATTCAGTCTATTACTCCCCTGCCTCTCGCCAAAGATCCCACCGCACGGAGGCCTCGCCCGAATGGACCAACACCGTCCTACCCAGCCGCATCGTCCCACCGGCAGCCTTGCCCGATCCTCTCTCCCTCCTCTCCCGGCCCCCCTACCATCCTACCCCCGCCATCCTTCCACGCCAGCGTAACGTCCGATAATCCCACGCCTCCTCATCACGTCCACCGGGACACGTAACAATCGTCCCGCCGATCGCCACCCAGCTACCGGCCCCCAGCACCACTCCTGATAGCCACCTGCTATCGGCGTCTTTGCCCAACCCACGCACCCGGCCGTCGCCTAATCCATCTCCAGCCAGGTGCCCTTCCCGTCGCGCGTCGCAAGACCAAATGAACCCGACACCTTCATGTGCTCCGGTCAAGCAATCCCCCGGGTGCCATCAGGGGAAACCCAAAGTCGTTCGATGGACCGTCCCACATGTCATTGCGAGCGCAGCGAAGCAATCTCCCATGCCACGGATTGAGATTGCCGCGTCGCTGCGCTCCTCGCAATGACATGGGCGTGACCTGCCACACGACTTTGCGTCTGCCCTGCGGGTGCCATGTCGCCCGTCGGACCTAATTTGTCACACAGCCCTTCCGCGCGACCGACCACGTCGAACCACGACGGGCAGCAAGTCCTGGGCTGCCGCCCCGAGCCGGTCTCGCTCAAGACGTAGGCACGGAGGAAACAGTGGCCACTGCCGTCCGCGAGACTTTCGAGGAACCATGCAACGAAGACCAGGAAACCGCCCGGCTTGCAGGGCGAACGCAAAGACCAGAGACTGGCTTTCGCCCATGATTGTTTCACGTGGAATCACTACCCCAAAACCAGCCGCTCGCGTCTCCCCCGCTGGGCCTATCTCTGTTAATTCCACCGCATCCCTCACGCCGAGGGGCGACCTACCGCCGTACAGAGACACCCACTGTCGGCGAGACCGGCAAGCGTCACGGACATTGTCACGATTCGACAATCGCTCGACGGAATCTCGTTCTTGACCCAACATCGATGGCGAAACCGACCGAAGTCCTACTTGTGGCACACCCTGGTCAGCTCGCCACTGCCAGCCGGAACCCGCCAAAGTCGCGTAGCCGGAGCAGTGTGATCGACCTCTCATCTTCCCCAGCCCCGGCTGTTCTGCCCAGCGACCGACCGGCATACACACGCACCAATCGTCCCGCCGCAATCAGTGGAGCGTGCGTCGGCCGTCCGTCCGAGATGCAGCCTTCTCCGCCCTGTACGCACCCTGCCGGTCAACGCCGCCACGGGCTCCTCCGCTCAGTTCAGTGCACCGCATGCAGCATTCACGAATGCTCTGCCATCGCCGTAGCCGGGCCAAGAACGTTACCCTATCGGAGAAACGTCGACGGGCCGGGAACCATGCTCTCCCGGCCGACATTGCACAGCAGCCGCGCAATCCTGCGCCGCTCGCGGATGCAGAATGTTTCACGTGCCACAGTTTCATCCGCCGCGTCTTGCCGCCAGAAATGTGCAGAACTTCTGCATTCCTTGCCGAAATATCTCTTGAGCGATACGCGGCGGGCCGGTTAGAATTGCCGGCTCGCAGCGGCAGCATGTCAGTTGTACCAAGGAGGCCATGTATGAATCCAGGACGGGTAGATCGGCCGCGACACCTCGGCAGGGGGCTTGAGTCCTTGTTAGGTCCTATAACTATGCCGGGACCGGCAACGCCTGATGCGATTTCAAGCGAAGCGGACGTTTCTAAGATGCCTCCAGATAAGGACTTACACGAATCCATGCAGGACTTGCCCCTCGCGTCGATATCCGCGAACCCGTACCAGGCCCGGACGGTCTGGAACGATCAGGATCTCACCGAGCTCGCCGACTCTATCAAGGCCAACGGCATCCTCCAGCCCATCCTCGTCCGTCGCTTCCAGGGCGGCTACCAGCTCATCGCCGGTGAGAGACGGTTCCGCGCTGCCCAGATGGCCGGGCTCACCAAGGTGCCGGCGCTCGTCAGGGAGGTTACGGACGAGCAGCTCTTCGAGTGGTCTCTCGTCGAGAACATCCACCGGCGCGACCTCAACGCGATCGAACGAGCCAAGGCTTACCAACGATACCTCGGCGCGTTCTCCCTGACCCAGGTGGAGGCGGCCAACAGGTTGGGCGAGGACCGGTCGGTGATCGCTAACTACTTGCGCCTGCTAGACTTACCGGATGAGATTCGTCAGATGCTCGTGGACGGACGGCTGACGATGGGTCACGCCCGGGCCATTTTGTCGCTGCCAACGGATGAACTCCGGCGTAAACTCGCAAACCGCGCTGGCAGGGCGGCTCAGTGTTCGAGAGGTTGAACGTCTGGTGCGAAAACATCTTGAGGAGGACCCCGCCGCGAGGCCGAAAGTCCGGCCCAAGCCGCCTCACATTGTGGATTTGGAGGAGAAATTGCATCGCCACCTTGGTGCACGCGTCTTTATTCTAACCAGGAGAAATGGCCAGCGCGGACGGATCTCGATCGACTTCGACTCCCTTGATGAGTTCGACCGCATCACCGAAGCCCTGGGCTTGGCCTGCAACGATGGCGTGTAGACCCTGCCGGCCTCCACAAAATGCCTGTTGACGCGATTTCTCCTCTTGGGGCACAGTGTCAAGGTGTATAATGGTAACGCGGTCGGGTCGGCGGATCGCACGTGGCATAGAGCGGTAAGAACGAGGGTAACAGCATTGAAAAGGGCATTTCTGTGAGAAAGTCAACGGTACTTCTGCTCAGCGCGTTGGTCGGACTGTCAGCCAACATCAAGGCCATCGGGGCAAACCAGGGCGCCCCAAGTCAGAGCGGTCCCACGAAGTCGGTGCAGCAGGCAGCGATTGACGGTGACGTGGAACAAATCAAGATGCACATCGCCAAAGGCGCTGACTTCAACAAGGCGGACCAGTACGGGTATTCGCCGCTGAAGCGCGCCATTGAGGGACACCATCCCGAGGCCTCCATTGCGATCATCGAGTCGGGCAAGGCGGACCTGAACGCGAAGGACCGTGAGGGCAGGACTCCCCTGATCGTCGCCGTGAGCATGGGCGAGCAGGCAATTGCAGAGGCACTCATCGCCAAAGGGGCGGACGTGAAGGCCAAGGACAACAACGACAGGACGGCTTTGCACGCCGCGATCCTGCTGGGCCAGAAGGACATGGCGACGCTGTTGATCGAGAAGGGGGTCGACGTCAACGCGACGGACAAGACCGGCCAGACGCCTCTGACTCTCGCCATGCAGCGCAACCAGCCGGAGATCGCGGACCTGCTCCGCAAAAAGGGCGCCAAGGAGCCGGTCACCAGAGACTCTCTCTACGGAGACTATGCTTTGGCCGGCAACCAGGGAGCGCAGCAGGGCCCTGGGGCGGCTCCCGCGACGCCGGCGCGAGCCGCCGTCGAGGTGGACCCCAATGCGATCCGCGCGGAACTGAAGTCGTTCGAAGGTTTGGCGGAGAGTCTGAAGACTGTGGACGACAAAGCCGAGGGCGAGGTGCAAGGTTGGGCCCAGCGCCGGTCCGACAATCGCGTGCTCCTTTTGAGCGGGAGCGAGCGCCAGCTCCAGGACGAGATAACGTTCCTCAAGCCGATTGCCGCGACCGACAAGGCCGTGAAGACAACGAAGGCGATCGACGATCTGACCGCCAAGCGCAAGAAGCGGACCGATGCCGTCAACGAGCAACTGCGGGAGCAGCGCCGGACCGCCATGACGACGGGCCGGGACTCCGGGCAGATGGGTGCCGGCCGGTCCAATATGCGCGGCGGGCGAGGGCGGACCGGCGCCACGGGTGCCGGAGCGACGGGCGGCTATCAGCAGGCCGCGGGTCCGTACGGCAGTCCCGGCGCGCGCACGCCGCAGCGGCGGCCGGCGGCCGCCGACGTGAATCAGCCCGTGCTCGACCAGGAGACACAAAGCCTGGCCCAGGCCTGGCTCAACGCCAAGCCCGAAGACAAGAAGTCCCTCCTGGAGGCTGTGCACCAGATAAACCTGGTGGATCTGGACGATCTGCGGCAGGTGGCGACCGAAGAGCAGGCCAAGAAGACCGCCGCGGCGATCAGCGGCCTGATGATGATCCACGCGGAACGCGTCCAGAAGATCACGAAGAAATGGGAGGAAGACGATCTGCGGCTGCAGAAGCTCCAGGAACGCTACGGGCCGGGAGGCATGCCGGCGGGCCGTGGTGGTATGCAGGGGACACAACAGCAAATGCAGCCGGGCACGCGCGGCGGTCGACGCGGCCGCTGAGTGTACACAGAGCCGGTGCGGTCCGGGATCCCGCGGATGCTGTCGGCATCCGGCGGTAGTGTTCGCAACGATGGGCGACCTTCAGGAGTGACACGATGAGCGACGCTGTGCCCGAACCGTTCACGCCGCAGTATCTCAAGCAGGCGCTGAAAGCGTTCAAGAAACGTCTGAAGCTGACGCGCCTGGATGAGGAGTCCACCATCGGGGGCGGCCCGCTCAGCGGCGGACGCGACTCCGGGATCATAGCCATTCAGCCGCCCAGTCAGTACCCGCGCGAGGTCTGGGAGAAACTCGTCGAACAGGGCAAGCTGCGCCGCGCTGGAGCCGGTACGTACGAATTGGTCCAGGAGTTCGATCAGCGCTAGAGCAGGGGGGCGGCGCGCAACCACGGGCGATCCACCCGGCTGGCTCCATCGCAAGGGCGCAGCGCCGGCGGATGCGGGACCCCTGGTGATCCCCGGGACGCGCGGCTCGCTCAGCTACCTCGTGCTTCCTGTCGGCGAGCAGCGGGACAACGCCTGGTCCCTGGCCCACGGCGCCGGCAGACGCTGGAACCGCCAGTCCGCCCGAGCGCGGCTCAAGGACCGCTACCGGGCGGATTCTCTGGTGCGAACGGAGATCGGCAGCGCGGTCATCTGTGAGGACAAAGAGTTGCTTTACGAAGAGGCTCCGCAGGCGTACAAGAATATCGACGTGGTCATCGGCGATATGGTGGAGGCGGGGCTGATCCGCGTGGTGGCCACGCTCAGACCGCTGATCACCTACAAGGTACGGAGGCCGTCATAGTCTCAGACGGACGTGTTCATGCGTTTGCCCAAAAGGATCAGGAGACTGGTGGTTGTGCTGACGGCGGTGATGCTGCTGGCGCTGGGGGCGAAGGTGGGTCCGCGCTGGTGGGCGATGCACCGCATGACAAAACCGGCGGGCGGAATCGGCCGAATCGCGACGATCACCGCTTTGCCCCGGCTTCCCGGTGTGCCCTGGGAGTATTTGTTCCGAAATCCCAGCGGCCCGGAGAAGGAGAAGCTGTTACGGGATCTGTTTGCCGCGAAGCTCCAGACGTACCCGGCGTCGCCTCCGCCATTTCCGCGCGCGGGAAAGCATCGGACCATGGGTTTCTCGAATTTCGAACCGACCGCCGCGGAAACCGAGAGACTGGCGGCGCATTACGATGTCTTCTATCTCGGCGCCCCGTCCGGCCATCGCATCGCAGCCATCAAGCGCGGCAATCCGAAGGCCAAGGTGCTGATGTACTTCGCTCTCAGCTTGACCAGGGTGGCGCAGCTCGTGGACGCCGGCAGTGTGGATGAGGAGAATACGGATTGGATTTTCCATAAACACCGCGATTGGCTGCTCAAGGACCAGGAGGGCAAGCTGGTGGAAGGGCGGTCCTGGAGCGAAAAGTATTGGGCCGACCCGGGAAACACCGAATGGCAGGACTTCTTTGCGGCGAAGCTGAACCGGGCGATCGAGAGCAGCGGGGGGCCTTGGGATGGTGTCCTGCTGGACGAGTTTCTGACGGGACATACGAGCACGGTCGCGGCGTGGGCGGGGGGCGGCCGGCCCCAGGCGAAGTACCCGACGGACCAAGCCTGGCAGGAGGCCCAGCTTGCCTTCTTGCGACGCGTGGCGCCCCAGATGAAGGTGCCGCTCGTGCCCAACGTGGAGCCGGTCGTGCTGAACCCGACCAGCCCGGGCTTCCATCCGGAGTTCTTCACGGAGGTGCAACGGATCGGCGGCGGGGCGGAGGCGGAGGTATTTGTGTTTCATCAGGCGCACCCGCGCGGGTTCCTGGGCCAGGAGATGGTGGAGGTCTATCTGGAGCGGGCCCGCCGGACGCCGCCCGGCAAGATGATGTTCGTCAACTCCGCCACCGCCGCGAGCTTCGCCGGAAACCCGGACCTGACCTTATTCAGCTACTTCACCTATCTGCTGGTGGCCGGTCCGGAGCGCGAGATCTACTGGACGTGCAAGGAAGGGGACTCGGAGATACCGCACTTCTGGTACAAGGAATTCGATCTGGACCTCGGTCCGCCGCGCGAAGAGATGCAAACGCAGGGCGGCGTCTGGAAACGTGCTTTCGGGAATGCCACCGTCGTCGTGAACCCCGGCCGAGACCGGGCCGAGTATTCCTTCGACGGCGAGTGTGTCGATGTGCGAGGCAAACCGCTGTACAGCCCCGTCACGCTCCAGACCCTGACGGGGATGCTCATGATCACGAACCGGGCGATCCTGCCAACGGCCGAAACACAGTAGTGCTTCGGATTTGGAATCTCCCTCTAAATATCTTGATCATCCTGCAGGGCCTTGAGTCTCTCCTTGCGGGCCTGCACACGCAGCTTGGCCGCTTCGTAGCGCCTTTTCTCGTCCGGCGTCTGGGGTTGCAGCGGCGGCACCGCCGTGGGCTTCTGATCCTTGTCCAAGGCGACCAGGGTTAGGTGAGCGGTCGTGGCGAGGATCTGCTGGCCGCTGTATGGGTCCTCGCGAATCACTTGGACGCCGACCTCCATCGACGAGTGGCCGACGTAGTTGACGGCGGCCCGCAGGACGACCTGATCGCCGATATGGACGGGATGGCGGAAGACGAGCGTGTCGATCTGGGCCGTGACGACCTCACAGCCGCAATGACGCTGGCCCGCCATCGCCGCCACCATGTCGATCCAACTGACGATGGCGCCGCCGAAGGCGGTCCCCTGCGGATTGGCCTGCTGGGGCATTACGAGGTACCGCGTCTCCACGGCACTCTCACTGGGCGTTTTGCCGTTCTCATTTGTCATGGCGCTCATAATGTCGCGATCCGGGCCGCCAAGTCAACAGCCCGCGCGCAGAAATGCACGGCAAATGCGCCCTCGTCTGATTGTCCCACGAAAATGGCGACCCGCCCTGCGACTATTCCCTATTTTGACGAGCGTTGCCAGCCTCGGCGCTGATGCGCTCCTGGGGTACGAAGGGCGCGAGGGCCTCTTTCAGCAGGTGTACCAGCAGGGGATCGTCACGGTAGTAGATGTCCGGGATGTCGAGACAGACGATCTTCGCCGGGTCCTGGCCGTACTGGCTTTCCAGCTCCCGTGCCATGTAGTCTTCCATGACGAAGATCAGGTCGGCGCTGTCCGCCAGCTCTTTTGTCACCGGCCGCTCCGCATACGGCGAGAGGCCCGCCGAGCTGACCTCGACCGCGAGACCCGCCTGCGCCGCCAGCGCACGAAAGACCTCCGCCGCCGTCGGGCTGCGGTTGCGATTGGCCGCACACACAAACAGGTAATGCCGATCCACTGTGTCCATACCACCGTTCCCAATCCGGGGAGAAGCTGTGCACGACTACGGACCACCTGGCGCCGGTGCGGTTGGGGCTGGAGCTGGCGGTTGGGCGGGTGGCTGCGCCGGCTTGGCGGAGAAGTCCACTTTCGGCGGGGCAGCGCGGGCCGCCTCGGTGGTCTCAAAGAAGGGCCTGGGCTGGACGCCGGCCCAGCGGGCGAACAACCGCCCCGGGTAGCCGCGGACGTACGAGTTCATCTCCCGGACGACCTCGTTATACCGGGTGCGGGCCACGGCGATGCGGTTCTCCGTGCCTTCGAGTTGGTCCTGCAAGGAGAGGAAATTCTGATTCGCCTTGAGCTGCGGGTATTGCTCCTGGAGCACCAGCAGCCGCGAGAGCAAGCCGGTCAGCTCGTTGGACGCCTGGATTTTCCCCGCCACGTTGTCGGCCTGGAAGTACTTGGTTCGGGCCTGGGCGATATTCTCGAAGATTTCCTTTTCGTGGGTGGCGTAGCCCTGCACCGTGGCGACGAGATTGGGGATCAGATCGAGCCGGCGTTGAAGCTGGGCATCGACGTTGGCCCAGGCCTCGTTGGCGGCCTGGTCGAGCCGGATCACTCGGTTGTAACCGGGGACCAGCAGCAACAGTACGCCCGCCGCGACCAGGACGAGCAGGACGATAATGATCCCCACGAGGGCCATCGCCGGAGAGACATTTCTGCTTTGACTTCTCGCATTTATCATGTTTGATCTCCATAATATCTACCACCGTCCGCCGGCGCCGCCGCCGCCGAATCCGCCGCCGCCCCCGCCGCCGAAACCGCCGCCGAACGCCGAAGCCGCCGCGCATCCCGCCGCCGAACCCTCCGAAGCCGCCGCCGAAGGGTCCGCCGCCATAGGAGCCGCTGCGGCCGTGACCGCCCCGGCCGCTGAACCCGCGAAAGAGAAACGGCAAGAGCAGCCACGGCCAGAGCCGGCCCCGGCGCAGGCCGCCGAAGAGCGAGCATGATCAGGAAGAGAAACAGCAGAAAGCCGCAGCAGGGGCAGCCGCAGCACGACCCCGGGCTTCGGCTTCCGTATCCCAAGCCCGGATTGGCGACCGGACGCGACAGCGTCGGCATGCCGGTCAATGTCACCTTGTAGTAGTCCGCGAGCCGGCGGATGACGCGGAGGTTGGCCTCGTAGATGCCCTGGCTGTACTCGCCCTTCTTGAGGTAAGGCACGAGCACCTCGCGTCCGACCTGCCCGCCGAACTGGTCCGTGATAACGCCTTCGAGCCCGTAACCGGTCGTCGAACCGGTAGGTTCGGTCCTTCAAAGCCATCGTGAACAGAAGGCCGTTGTCCTTGCCCTTCTGGCCGAGCTTCCACTTGTCCAACAACTCGATCGAGAATTGCTCAATCGGCAGGCCCTGGTCGTCTCGACGGTCAGGATGATGTACTGAACGCCGGTCTTTTGCTCCAGCTCCTGGAGGATGCCGTTGAGGGCCTGCCCATGCTCGGCGTTGATCACGTGAGCGAGGTCGTCCACATAGTTCTCCGGCATCGCCAGGTCGGGCGGCGCGAACTGCTTGGCGCCGAGCACCGGCAGGATCATGGCCGCGATCAGGACTGGCAGACTCTTGCGCATGCCTACAGCTCTAATCCATCCACGATGGTCGTCAGGCGATCCACGGCGTCGAGAACGGCCACGAAGGCGCTCTCGATCTCCGCGTCGGTCAAGCGCAGCTTCTCGTGCCGCCAGTGGTGGGCGGCCAGGACGGCCCCCAGATCGACCTCGAACTCGCCGGCCGCCCGGCGCAGGGTCGAGTCCATCGTTTTCGGCCGGTCGGCATCGGTGAGCCACAGCATCGCCCGCAGCAGCGGCGTCAGGCTCTTGGCGGTCGCGATCAGGATGTCCCGGACCATGCGCCGGTCGGCCGCCGCCGCGATATAGCCCTGGCGCAGCCGGACCAGCATCGCCTTGAGCTCGCGCTCGCACTGGAGGCGAACGGCGTGTTTGCCGAATTGCATGGGGGCAAACGGGTCCTCGCCCACGATGGTCTCGTGCACCAGTTGGAAGTCGAGGAACTCCACCCCGAACACATCGCGGGACCGCTCGATGTAGAAGGGCGTCACCAGCAGGGGCGGCGAAATCTTGTGCCGGCTCAGGGACGGGGCCAGCACCGCCATGGTGTTGAGCGCCGGGAGATCGTAGATATCCAGCAGCACGACCGTGTTGATGTCGCTGATCTTGGGCTCGAAGTCCTGCGTCAGACTGCTGCCGACGACCGTGACGCTCTTGAGGTTGTCCCCCAAACCCGCCTGGAGCCGCTCGACCAGAAGCCGCAACGGCTCCCGGATCGGCTCGCGGATGTTGTCCAATCGTGGAACAGCATGAGTGTCGATCATCGCATGCACTCCTTCTTTGAGCAAAGGCTGCCGGCGCCCCCGAGATCATTCTTCGCCCGCTGTGCTACATTGATTCTACGCTGCGTGCATCCGTAAGGCAACCGGGGCGATGTCACCTTTGCACCCGGCGGACGCCGCAAAAGTGCCATTTTGACAGTCAGAACCGCCTTCATGGGGCATCCCAGCGGCTTTTTCTCAGTCAGATTGAGGCAATTCACCGCCCTGCGGCTCTGGCACGCCGTTTGCTTATCCCTCCGGTGAAAGTGCGAATGGTTGAAGTGGTTAGAACCAGAAGTCGTACTTGGTTGAAAGGGGGTTAGTTTTATGGCAATCGTAACTTGGAGAAAAAGAAATCCGAGCGAGTTGGCGGCCCTGCGGGGCGGGATGGAGGATTGGTTTGAAAGCTTTTTCCGGGGCTTGGACCGGCCGCTGGGGTTCCTCGGGCAAAGAGTCTGGCCGGCGATTGATGTCGCCGAGAAAGAAGATGCGATCCTGGTCCGGGCGGAAGTGCCCGGGATGAAGCCCGAAGAGATCGACATCTCCGTGTACGGCAACACGCTGACCATCAGCGGGGAGAGAAAGGAGGCCAAAGAGGACGAGGGCAACGGCTTCTATCACGTCGAAAGCTCGTACGGTTCCTTCCATCGCGAGGTGGCCCTGCCGACGGATGTCGATGAGAGCAAGATCGAGGCCGTCTGCAAAGATGGTGTTCTGTCGATCACGCTGCCCAAAGCGGAGAAGAGCAAAGCGGTGAAGGTCGCCGTTAAAGGATGAACGTCCCTTCGCCGGGTGGAACAAACGGGCCACCTGTACCTTCGTCCACAGGTGGCCCATTCCAGGCGCACGCCACCAGTCATACGGATTCGGACTGACACGAATTGGGATTAATTCTGCGCCCGTCTGTCATCCCTTCGCTACGCTCAGGGCAGGCTCTGAACGGAGCGCAGCGCAGTGAAGGATCTGGGCTGCGAAGGAGAGAAACCTCCCATCCGGTGGCCAGATCCTTCGGCTGCGCCTCAGGATGACAGAGTCTATAAGGCGCACGGATTTCTCCGAATCCGTATCAGCTTCCTGAAGCTGTCTCTATCCGTCCCTGCGTTCGGTCGGTGCGGTGACTTGGGAGGGTGCCTCATCCGGGACCGCGATCAGGACTCTGGTGCCCACGCCTCGCCTACTCCTGATCTTCATCTGCCCGCCCAACAGTTGGACGCGCTCACGGATACTGAGGAGTCCGAATCCGGTCGCCCCCTGGAGTCCTTGCGCGTCGCATCCGCACCCGCGATCGACCACCGACAGGCAGATGCGCTTTCCCATACGCCGCACGCGAATCCTGGCCTCGGTTACGTCGGCGTGCTTGACCACGTTGAACAGCAGTTCCTGGGCCACCTTGTACAAGAGGGCCTTCAGCGGCTCCGAGGACGAATCGACCGAACCGTGCGCCTCCACGTGGACGGTCAGACCATGTTTTCGCTGCATGTGGCAGGCCAGCCAGCTCAGGATATCCGTCAACCCGACCTGGTACAGCGCCGGGCTGAGCTCGTGGGACAGACTGCGGGATTTCTCAATCGCGTCTTTGAGCATCTGTTTGACCTGCCCGATGATCTCCTGGGACTCCTCGGCGCTCCGAGGCTCGCTGCTCAGCAGATTCAGGTGGAACCTGGCCGCCACCAGTGTCTGCTGGAGGTCGTCGTGGAGAATATCGGCAATGCGATTGCGCTCGCGGTCTTCGGCCTGCGACAGCTCCAGCGTCAGTTGCTGCAGCCGGCCCACCGTATGGCGCAGGTCCTCCGTGCGCTGGGCGACCTGCAGCTCCAATTGCTCGTTCAGTCGGCGCATCGTCTCCTGCGCCCGTTTACGCTCGGTGATGTCCCGGGCGAAGGCACAGTCGTACTCGCGGCCGCCGAACTCGAGGTAATTCGCGCGGATTTCCACCGGATAGATCCTCCCGTCCCGGGCCCGGTGGACCGTCTCCAGAACGATGCTCTTTTCCGCCTTGAGCTTGCGCCAGCTCTCGCGCCACCTGTTCTCGGTAAAGGCCGGGTCGATATCATACACGGTCATCTCCAGCAGCTCATCGCGGGAATAGCCCAAGGCCCGGCAGGCCGCCTCGTTCACGTAGAAGAACCGCGCATCTTCGGTCATCCAGAAGGCGGCGTCCGCCGTGTGATCGACGGCAAACTGGGTGAATTGCAGCGACTCCTGTGCCCGTTTCCGCTCGCTGATGTCCCGGGCGACGCCCAGGACGGCCGGTCGGCCTCGATACTCGACCGAGGCGATCGACAGTTCGACAGGAATAATGGCCCCGTCTTTGCGCCGGTGCGTTGTTTCGTACGAGAGACTGCCGGCCGTGCGAAGCCGATCGAGGATCTTTCCCAGGTTGAAGTCCGGCCGGGCGGAGATCGCCGCCACCGGCATGCCGATCAATTCCTCACGGGTATACCCCAGTTGGGTACAGGCGGAATCGTTCACGTCCTCGATCCGTTCGTCCGCCCCCATGACGAAAACGCCGTCCGCGATGGTATGGTAGAGACTGCGGTATCTTTCCTCGCTTTCCCGCAGCTCCTCTTCCATCCGGACGTGTTCCGTGATGTCGCGTGTGATGGCGAGAACATGCTCCGTCGAGCCGTCCGGGGCAAATTCCGGCACGAGATGGGCTTCATAGTGTCTGGGCCCATGCGGCGTGGGCATCTCGAATCCGATGATCCGTCTTTCCCCCGTCCGGAAGATCGTGCGCACGGCCTCTTCCCAAAAAGGGATGAGGTGCTCCGGCAGCTCCAGCTCGCGGTCAGTCTTGCCGAGGGCGGCTTGAGCGGGTACGCCGGTGGCCGGCTCAAAGGCGGGGTTCACGTAGAGACGACGCAGGTCGCGGTCAAACCGCTGGATGATATCCGGGTCGTTCTCCACGAGCGAGCGATACCGCTTCTCGGATTCTCGCAGCGCGCCCGTTCGCGCCGCGACCAGCTCCTCCAAATGCTCCGTGTGGCGCCGGAGCTCCTCCTCCATCCGCTTGCGCTCGGTGATGTCCTTCAGGGCGACCACCACATATCGTTTCCCGTCGAGCAGCACGAGGTCGGGGCTCACATCGGCGAAAACGATGCTCCCATCCTTGCGTTTGAACCGGATATCATGACGGCTCGGCGTGCCCCCCTGGAGGAATTTCTCGATCTGCGCGTTGATAAAAGGAAGGTCCTCTTCGGGATGGAGGTCCGCCACGGTGAGCTTCAGGAACTCTTCCTCGGTATAGCCCAGCATCTGCAAGCAGGACTTGTTGCACATCGTGAGTTTGCGGGTTTCCAAATCGTGCAGAAAGATCCCGTCGCTGGTCTTGTCGAAGATGGCCCGGAATCTCTGTTCCGCCTCATACTGAGCCAGATACAACTCGGTCTGATCGGCAGGTCGCCGTCGGTGCGGCCGGGCCGCGTTCAATCGTTTGGAAGATAGGCGCACAGACTCTCGCATTATTCATTCCCGATCGGAAGGTGGCTGTTGAGAACACCTGACAGCACAACCTTCAGGTTTCTCTGCACCGCCCGCAAAGTTCGTCAAGCTTCTCAGCGATATACTTGGGAATTCCCTGCGTGTTCGTAGGCAAAATCCCTACACGGCCACCGCTCACCATGGGGCGGTTCTGAGCCTGTCCTCCGCGGTCTGCTACCTTTGGCTGCGGCAAAGAGGGACGAGAACACGGGGCAAGCGAAGCGTGGCGGGATGGGCAAGTCGCGGTGTTGCCCGGGCGGACCCTTCTTGCGAGTACTGCGGAGGGAACGCCGGACGAGCGCAGAACGACAGGGAGTGGGATTCCTGTGCGTAGAGAGCAGGACCGTCAAGGTCGAGGGATTAACATGCCTTGGCCACGTTGAGCCAATGGGCCACTTGGACGTCAGACTCCAAGTGGCCCATTGGAGGCGCGTCATTTCATCGCGATGATCTTGTCGATCCGCTGGGCCAGGTCGGTCAGGTAGGCCTCGTCACCGCCGGAGAGTTCGGTGGTCATATAGCCGTGATAGCCGATCTCGTCGAGGGCCTTGCGGACCTGTGGCCAGTTGACGTTGCCATCCAGCAGGTTCGTCCACTGGTTGCCTTTGCGCTTGAAGTCCTTCAGGTGGATGCGGACGATACGCTTGCCGACCGTACGGACCCAGTCCTGCGCGTAACCGAACAGGATCATGTTGCCGACATCGATGTACGCCTTGAGCCACGGATCGTTGAACTCATCGACGTACTTCGCGAACTCCAGCGGGCTGAGCAGGAACTTGTTCCACACGTTCTCGACCGCGATGGTCACCTGGAGCTCCTTGGCCAGCGGCAGCAGCTTGCGGACGTTCTTCTGGGATCGCTCCCAAGCCTCGCCGTAACCGACTTCCTCGTTGACGACCGCCGGGACCAGCAGCACGGCGTCGGCGCCTACCGCCTTGGCGCTGCGCAGCGAAGTCTCCATGCTGGCGATGCCTTTCTCGACGTTCTCCGGCTTCGGATCCGAGAGCGGCCCGCCCCAGCCGTTAACGATGCTGTGGATCGGGATACCGGCCTGCCGGGCCTGCTCGCCCAGTTCTTTGGCGGCGGCCAGGTCCGCGATCGGGCCGCTGAGCTCGATCCCTTCGAAGCCGCACTTTTTGGCCAGGGCACACTTCTCGGGGTTGCTGAGGCCCTTCGGCAGCATACCGAATTGGACAGACTTCAGCAGCTTGGCCCCCGGGCCCTGGCTCTGCGTCTGAGCCGCCGCGGCCTGTTCCCGCTTCTTGCGGCCACCCTTTTTCTTGCCCTGCTCCTGGCTGCGGCCCGTGGTGGTCAGCAGCCCGGTGCCCACCGTCACGGCGGCGGCGTACTTGAGGAACTCCCGGCGTCCGGCACTCTGGTTCATGGATATGCCTCCTTCAATAGATGTCCTGGTTACCTGCCCATCGGCCCCGACGCACCGCGGGGCTCCCGGAGCCGTTCTTGTCGTTCGGCCGGGCCAATTCTATCATCCTCCCCATGTCCCCGCCAGCGCCGAGACACCGTTCGCCCATTTTTCCCACCCGATCTTTATATTGCTTTACCCGCGTGACGGCGGTATTGTGACCACGCGGAAAAATATTGAAGAAAAACGCGAGAACAACGTCTGAGTAGAAAAGAACACGGTTTTTGATTCAAGGAGGTTACAAATGAAGAAGGTGGTACTGATCGTTGGGATGGTAACGCTGGCGCTTGCGCTGCCCGCGGTCGCGCAGAACAACACCATCAAGGGCAAACTGGACATTCAGTTCAACAGCCGGACCCAGGTGGACAGCGCCGGCAACCCGACCCTGGGCGTGAAGGACGTCTATACGTTCGACATGACCGTGGTCGACACGCTCGGCTTCCAGGGGACGATCCAGGCTTTGCCGACCGTCCTGAGCTCCCGGCTGGGGTCCGAGCGGCAGAAGGCGTCGCTCGTCTACAATCTGAATCTCCTCGTCGCGAACCCCGCGAATCTGACGCAGAGGAGAACGGTGGGCAAGCTGGTCGGCGAGGTGCAGGTCGACAAGCAGGGGGTCTATCATTTCGACGAGGGCACCATGCGGATCGCGGTCGATGCGGCGGGCAAGGCCACGGGCTTTGAAAGCGCCTTTCGCGGGACCGCGGTCGGCAAGCCGCCCAAGAACACGAGCTTGGCGGAGAAAGTCAAGAAACAGGCCCAGACCATCACCCGGCAGGTCAAGGGCAAGACGGTCAGTCTGATCGTGAAGGACTACGACATCATGACTCTGCGGGGTCTGGTGCTGGCGGCCGGACCCGTCCGGACCTATCCGGAGACCACCATCAACGGCGAGATGATGTACGATTACGAGCGCAGCGCCTGGTACTTCCGCGGCCTGACGATGACCTACGCGTCCGAAGGCAAGACGGTGACCGACAAGGTGACGGGCAACATCAAGTGGGTGGAGAGCCCGCAGCGCAAGACCAACGGCCAGGGCCAGTACGAGTTCGACGTGCGGTTCAACGAGCCCGAGGCGACGAGCAGTGAGGCCGCCGTGTTCCAGAAGGCCGACGATGAAGCCGCCTTCTTCGCCACGGATACAAGCATGCCGTCGCTGACCGGCACGGCCAAATACGTGGACCGCTTCCGCGGCGAGACGGTGACGTCCTCCGCCGTAACGATCGACCTGACCGGCAACAACCTGAACAAGCCCCAGGTCGTGAACGCCTTCAAGCTGATCTGGCTGGTAAGCGTAGTCCCCGTCAACTCGGAGTGAGCAGATCTCTGTAAATCAAAAGAGCCCGCGCGGTATTGGCTACCGCGCGGGCTCTTTTTCTTGCCCTACTTAGGGCACACAAAGCCCAGGAGCCGTGTCGCCCTTGCTGCGAATCCGGGCGAAACTCTCGTTGTTACGGAGGCGATCGAAGATGATGCCTGAGAGTTCCTTTTCCGATTGGGTCAGCTTCCTTCGGGCACTGACGCGTTCGGCCTCGGCCAACCTTTGCTGGATCACCTCCTGTTTGCGCGTCTGGACAGCGAAGTACGTCTGCGCGAAGGCAATCTGCTCTTTGGCCGGATCGCCGTGTTCTGGGCGATCAGGTAGCACGCGTCAGCGCGTTCAGAGCAATATCGTCAATTTCGCGCTTGGCTCCCGAGCCGAGATCGACCATTTTCCTGAGATCAAGAAAATGGTCCTTGGGGTCATAACCGGAGTTCTGGCAAGCAGTTATGGCTTTGTCAATAACCTTGGCGAAGTTCTCCCATTTCGCATATCCCAGGAGCACCTGGAGGTCTCGCGCACCAGAACTCCGTTTCGCTGTCGGGGAGCTTACAGACCATCTGCTCGAAACTGGAGTGCAACCGGATGACGATTTCTTTGTCCATCGTTTTGGCCCTATCCCGCGTAGGGAGCATCCCGCATTGGCTGTCGCGCTGCCTTCAAGGCACCAATTCTTCTGCCGTCATGGTTCCCTCACCGGAACGGCGATTTCGACTGCATCCCATGATGGATTTATCAGTCAGGCCGACAGGGCTGTCAAGGAAAAAGGACGCTCCAGCAGGAAGAACGGGGCGGTCTCAGGTTCATCTTCCAGAGCAAATCCATGCCCCTCCGTACGAAGCCGGGCCACAAGAGGGAATGTACGTGACGGGCGACAAGCCGGAAGCGGCGTGCCTCGTCGGTTGAAAAGGCAGTTGTCGGTAAGACAGGGATCACGAGCCGGGGGCGGCTGGGCGATGACTACTTCTTTTCCTTCTTGCCGAAGAGGCTGAAGCCTTTCTTTTCTTTGGCGGGCTTGGCGGACTCTTCTGCGACGGCCTTCTTGGACTTCTCGGCCTTGACTTTCTTGTCCTTGGCCGGTTTCGCCACTTTCGGGGCCTTTTCGCGGCCCGCGGCAAAGGAGGCGCCGAAGACCACCAGCGCCAGCACGATCCCGCCGCCCATGATGTAGGGGATCAGGCCCTGCACGGACGTGAGGATCGTGGGCATGACGTTCTTCATGGCGGCCACGATCACAATGGCCGTGTAAAGCAGCGCGAGCATCGGCAGAAACAGCAGCATGCCGAGGATGTTGCTCTGGGCGTCCGGGAGGACTTCCGCGAAGGCGGGCATCATGGCCGCCGGCATCACCGCGACGGTTTCGGGTACCGCCGCCTCCTCTTCTCCAGCGCCATGCTCGGCCTCCGCCGTCATGTCCTCGAAAGCGGGCCCTTCTCCGGCTTCGACCTCGGCTTCCGCCGGCTCACCCTCGGCGGGCGTGGCCTCTCCCTCGCCGCCCTCGGCGGTGTAGATCTCGTCGAGAATGCCGCCGAGCGAGGTGTCGTCCGCCTGGAGGGACAGGTCCAACAGGCCGGAGCCGCTGCCGAAGCTGTCCAGGTTCACATCGTCTTCGATCTCTTCGAGGGAGGCTTCGGCGCCCGTCTCAGCGGAAGCTGCCGTTCCCGCCGTCTCCGCCATCGAATCCTCCGTCACATCGTAGTCCGTATCCGTCTCGCCGAGGACGTTGACGCCCTCCCCGGTCAAGGCGGTATCCATATCGCTGATATCGCTGCCTTCCGCGAGGACCCCGGATTCCTGGGCGAGCGAAATTTCCTCGCTCGAACCTGCCGCCGTCGACCCTTCCGCTTCCTCCGCAATGGGCTGCTCCGGCTCCTCGGCGGCCGGCTCTGCCAGACCCTCCGCCAGCAGAAGGTCCTCTTCGGCGGTTGACTCGGAGGTCTCTGACTCCTCCACCACCTCCATCTCGGGGGCTTCCGCTTGGGGCTCGGTCTCCGCGGCCTGCGGCTCTTCCAGTTCGGGGATCAGGTCCAAGTCCGAGGCTTCGCTGCCTTCCTGGGCCGCCGAAGCCGGGGTCGCCTCCTCGTCCAGCTTGAAGATGTCGTCTTCCACGGATTCGCCCAAGGCCGCCGCGGCCGTGTCGCCCAGGGCCTCGGCCGCCAGCTCATCGGCCGGCAATTCCAGGTCCTCCGCGGTGATATCGATGCCTTCCGCCACCAGGGCGTTGACTTCCTCGATTTTGAAGAGCAGGTTGGATCCATCGCGGAACTCGCGGAGCTTGCCGTCCTTGGCCAATTGCTTGACTTGGTCTTCGCCGACCCCGAGTCTTTGCGCCGCTTCTTTGAGCGAGTAGAACATTCCAGCCATAATCTACCTTCTCCAAAAACCCCAAAACGCGGCCCTAGCGCATCGCGGGTCCCAAACGCAGGAGATCGCGTCTGAGTCCCCTGAATTCCGCCCAACGTAATTCTCTAAGATACGTATTTTACCGCAATCCCGTAGTTTATGCAACCCTTTTTGCAGGCAATCTGCTCGCAAACGGGCCGCGACAATCATTTCCCGCCGGAAGTCTCGGTCCTGCTGCCGCATTTCCAGGTCCGGCTGTTGCACGGCGCCGGCGGGGGCCATATAATATGACGGAAGTTGCCTTTGATCGTTACGGGGTGTAGCTCAGCTTGGCCGGAGCGCTTGGTTTGGGACCAAGAGGTCGGTGGTTCGAATCCACTCACCCCGATTCTGCTGCTTGACACTTCAAATCTTGAAACGTCTTCTTGACCGGATTGACGCTGTTGACCTCATTGACCTCATTGTCAGTCAGGTCATTGTGGTCAATCCGGTCAATGCGGTCCTTCTTGTCCTATCGGCCTCGTTCCTTTGCAGTCCGGGAAGGCCGAGCAGCCCCAGAACCGCCCCTGGGCGGAGTTGCGCCGGCGCATGGGCTTGCCGCAGAGCGGGCACTGGGGCGCCGGGGGCTTGTCCTTTTCCCGCGCTTCGAGGCGTTTGGCGGTCAGCCGCTCGCTGAACCCGCCGGTTTCTTCAAAGGCTTTCCCTTGGGCTTCGATCTGGCTCTTGAGCATGTTCAGGGCGCCGCCCGATGATGATGAGCATGGCGTTGGCCACGACCACCGCGTCGTCGGCGTCCAGCCACCGGGCGTACTTGCGGCGCTGGGCCAGCGCGTGCTTCGCCGACTCGTGGACCATGTCGTCCTCGAACGGCGCCGGATCGAGCGAGATGGCGTTCACGGCTTTCGCCTCCGGCGCGTGCACCGACCAGGGGAGCTGGCCCCGGTCGAGAATCACGATTTCGTAGTCACCGCGCAGTTCGCTCAGGCTCGCCCGCGCCACGTCCGTGAGCTTCATCTCGGTGTCCTTGGACGTCGCGGAACGCTCCGACCCCTCGATGATGTTCTGTCGTCCGCTGCGGGCGGCCTGGGTCATCTGATCGTACTGCCGCCCTTTCGGGTCGTAGAACTTGCCGCCCGCCTCGCGCGTGTCGTGCGTGAGAAAGCGCCGGCAGAACCGCAGCGTCTCGATCTGGATGATCGTCGCCAGCGTGAAGGAGTGCAGTCGCCGGAACCCGCCGTGCTTGTCGAACAGCTCAACCATGGCCTCCGCGCTCCTTTCCCGTCCTTCCGACCCGCCGCGTCAATAAAGCCCATTGCGTCAACAAGGTCAATTGCGTCAACAAGGTCATCTCACAGTCCTCCGGAAAAGGTCTGGTGCAGCAGCGACTTCTTCCACGCCTCCAACGCGGCCAGCTTCCGCTCGGAAATGCCGGCGATGGGAAAGTTCTGCTGCACTTCCTTGCGCTCCTTCGGGGGCTCTCTCATGGTCACGCACGGCCAGTCCTCTCAACCGTCACAAGGCGGCTGGCATTCCGCACGGGTTTATCGGCCGCGAGGAGGGGTTTGTCAAGGAGAAAGACGGCGGCCGGCAAGGCTCGCGGCCGACAATTGTTGTCATGTTTCCGGCGAGTATCCGTCTATACTATGGGACCAATCCCTATCCGCGCTCGGGGTGCGCGTGGGGGCCGGAGCCCGGCGGCCGTCGGGGCCGGTCACATCCCGGGCTTCGGCGGGCTTGGGCCGTACGTTGACGCCGCCGGGCGAGGGGATTATGATGGGTTTATGACGATGGCCTTGGTTTGTAGTCACTACAAACAGAACTGAGCGGAGGTTCAGACATGGGCGATATGCAAGAGATGAGGATAGCGCTTCCCTCGCCGCAGAAACTCTTGACTCCCGGGGTCATCCTCCTTCTCTCCCTTCTCGTGGTCGGCTTTCTCGGACTTGCCTTAGCCCCCCAGGGGGTCGGCATCGCCCTGGCGCTGAGTCCTTACGGCGTTCTCCACGGCAAGATCTGGCAGCTTGTGACGTATCCTTTCCTGAACGGGCCCTGCGGCCTGATCTGCAACGGCATGGTGATCCTCTTTTTCGGCAGCGCCATCGAGCGCGAGTGGCGGACGGCCTCCTTCCTTTTGCTGTGGCTCGTAGTGACCGTCACTTGCGGCCTCCTCTGGATCCTGCTGAATTTGCTCATGGGCTACTCTATGGCCGGGGCCGGGGCCGGCGTGGGCGGCTATGGGCTCATCGCGACTTTTGGGCTGCTCTTTCGAGGCCAGCGGTTCTTCGCGTTTTTCGGGACGATACAGGCGCAGCACATCGCCATCGGCCTGATCGCGATCGGGGTCATTCTCAGCCTGCCAATGCCGATTACCCTCGTTTGGGTGGCCGGTGCGCTTGTCGGCTATGTGTACGTCAGGGCACGCTGGAGCCTGCAGGCCAGGCCCTCCGTGCGTCCCGGTCTGCAGCGGTCCGGCGGCAAAGGACAATTCGTTGATATCGACTGAGCACAACAAGAGGGGCGAGGCCGCAGGGGCGAGGGACGTTCGTAGTGACGCCGTAAGGCGTTTCTCTGTATGCCCTTACGGGCACACTACAAACCCCGCCCCGGCTACGGCGGAGACGCTGACAGCGGCTGTCGAGGCTGCGACGAGGCACCTGCGCCGCTGCCGGCTGTGCCCTCGCGATTGCGGCGCCGACCGCACGGCGGGAGAGCGGGGCTACTGCGGCCTGGACGACAAGGCCCACTGCTTTCGGGAGATGCTGCATTCGGCGGAGGAAGCCGAGTTGACGCCTTCCCATCAGGTGTACTTTACCGGGTGCAACCTGCGCTGCGGCTATTGCACCGTCGCGGAATGGAATGCCCAGCCTCTGACGGTCCCCGAGATGGACCTGGATGAGCTGGTTCGGGCCGTGGACCGCCGCCGGCAGCAGGGGGCCAGGAACGTCAATCTCCTCGGCGGCGAGCCGACCGTGAGCCTGGCCGGCATTTTGGCCCTGCTGGCGCAGGATTCGGACCACGACGCAGGTTGTTCTGAACTCCAATATGTATTACAATGATTGTGTGGACGACCTGCTGCGGGGGCTGATCGACGTGTGCCTGGCCGATTTGAAGTGCGGGAGCCGCCGGTGTGCCGCCGCCTTGCTGGATGCCGAAGACTATGTTGAGGTCGCCCGGCGTACCATCCGGCGGGCCGCGGAGCATGCGGACCTGATTGTCCGCCACTTGCTCCTGCCTGGGCACGCGGATTGTTGCACGCGGCCGACGCTCCAGTGGTTGGCGGCGGAGCTGCCGCAGGTCAAGGTCAGTCTGAGGGCCAATTATGTGCCGCCCATCGAGGCACAGTTCGCTCCGAAACAATACGTAACGAGTCGAGAGGCCGAGGCCGCGACCGACTATGCGCGGCACCTGGGACTTCACCTGATCCAATGAGTGAAAAGCCATACCAACGAGAGCAGGGCGACTTTGAGTTGCGGATCCTCAAGGATGGGCGGCTGGTGATGATCGCACCGGATGAGACGCTCATGGAAATCGCCCAAGCCCTCGAGCTATGTCATTGCGAGGAGCCCAGCAAGCCCGCCCCCGCGCAGGCGGGGGAAGCAATCTCAACCCGCAGCGTGGGAGATTGCTTCGCTCCGCTCGCAATGACATCAGAACCCCAGAAGAAGGCCGATTCGGAACAACAGCACCTGGAGAGTCAAGATGCAGAAACCCCCACCCCAGGCGGTGAGTAAACCAATGGCCGCCGGTCAGCCGCCCAAGCCGCAAATGGGCGAGCTGGAGGTCCTGATCCGCGCCCGCTATCCGCTTCTCTACGTGATCAGTTGGGAAGAGCAGCGGGTCCTGCACCAGGTCACGCAGATCGGCTCCAAGCTGAACAAAAGCGTCTTCGAGTGGTCGATCAACACCGGTCTGGTGCCGGCGGGGACGAGCCTGCAAGCCCAGAAGCAGCGCGACACCGCGACGGAGGACCCGCTGGTGGCCCTGGGCAACGTCATCGACCACGTGGAGCCGGCCCTCTACGTGTTCAAGGATTTCCACCCGTTTCTCAAGTGCCAGAACATGTCCGTGATCCGGCGGCTGCGCGAGGTGGCCTCCTCCCTCAAGAACACGTACAAGACCATCGTCATCGTCAGTCCGATGCTCGAGATGCCGCAGGAGCTGGAGAAGGACATCACCATCATCGACTTCGACCTGCCCCGGGCCAACGACTTCACGGCGCTGCTGCACCGCATCATGGAAGAGGTCAAGAGCAACCCGAAGCTCAAGGTGAACATCAACGGCCAGATGAAGGAGCAGATCGTTCACGCCCTGCTCGGACTGACCCTCGCGGAGGCGGAAAACGTCCTCGCCAAGACCCTGGTCCAGCACTACGGGTTCGGGCCGGAGAGCCTCGAAGTCATCAACGCGGAGAAGCGGCAGATCATCCGCAAGAGCGGCCTGCTCGAATACTACGACACCGATGAGACCATGGCCTCGGTCGGCGGCCTGGATTCCCTCAAAAGCTGGCTGCTGAAGCGGTCCGTGGCGTTCTCGGAGCGGGCCCGCGAGTACGGCCTGCCGGCGCCCAAGGGTGTGCTGCTGCTGGGCGTGCAGGGCTGCGGCAAGAGCCTCATGGCCAAGACGGTCAGCAACATCTGGAACCTGCCGCTGCTGCGTTTCGACGTCGGCCGCGTCTTCGGCAGCCTGGTGGGATCGTCGGAGCAGAACATCCGGCGGGCCATCCAGGTCGCCGAGTCCGTCGCGCCGTGGTCTTCTGGATCGACGAGATCGACAAGGCGTTTCGCGGCTCCCGCGGCAGCGGGGCCTCGACGGACGCCGGCACCTCCGCCCGCGTCTTCAGCACGTTCCTGACCTGGATGTCCGAGAAGAAATCGCCGGTCTTCGTGATCGCCACGGCCAACGACATCTCCGCCCTGCCGCCCGAGCTGCTGCGCAAGGGACGCTTCGACGAGATTTTCTTCGTGGACCTGCCCTCGGCGCAGGAACGTCAGGACGTCTTCCGGGTGCATCTGGCCAAGCGGAAGATGGAGCCGGGAAAATTCGATCTGGAGACGCTCGCCAGGATGGCGGATGGGTATAGCGGCGCGGAGATCGAGGAGGCGATCATCAGCTCGATGTTCGACGCCTTCTACGACAAGCAGGAGCTGACGAGCGAGCGTCTGCTGAGCAGCCTGCGCCAGACAGTGCCCCTGTCGAGAACCATGAAGGAAGACATCGACGCCCTGCGGCAATGGGCCGTGGGTCGGGCGCATCCCGCCACCAGTCCGGACGCCGGACAGGAGGGCCAGGGACGACGTAAGATCGAAGTTTGAAGTGTGAAGTGTGAAGTGTGAAGTCAGAGGCTTCGCACTCCGCAGCGACAGTTCTTACTTCCAACTTCAAACATCAAACTTCAAACTTATATGAAGGCGGGAAGGAGACAAGTATGAGCACGGTATTGATTCTGACCCCGGTGATCATCGCCAGTTGGCCGGCGATCACGGCGGCGGTGGCGGGCGCCGCTACGGCCCTGGGCTTCGTGATGAACAAGACCATACAAGAGACCATGGCGGACGTCGCGGTGGAAGAGGGCGTCCAGAACGTCGAGGTCGAGCTGGCCGAAAGCGAAGTCCTGGCCCAGAGCTTGGCCACCAATCAGCAGATCGTCCTGACCAAAGGCGACATCAAGATCACCGTGGAGCGGGATGCCCGTGGGCGGTGCAAGGTCTGCGCCTCGGGCAAGGGCCACAGCAAGGTCGAGCTCAAGCAGGTGGCCGAGGAGTTCACCCAGAAGCTGACCCAGTGCTTCGTCTACAACAAGGTGATGAAGGAGCTCAAGGGCAAGAACTTCCAGATCGTCAATGAGGAGGTCACGCAGGACCAGAGCATTCGCATCAACGTGCGCAGATGGGTGGACTGACCGATGGCACAGCATGAAGTGGAAATCTCGATCTCGAAGACCGGCGAGGTAAAGGTGCACGTCAAAAACGTCAAGGGCAAGGCCTGCCTGGAATACGCCAAGTGGCTCACCCACGTCATCGGCAAGGTCAAGAGCCAGCAGGCGACCAGTGAGATGTACGAGCCGGAGGTCAAGTCGCGGATCAACCTGCAGCAGAGTCTCAAGGCGGAAGATGAGGCGACATGAGATGCGCCAGGTGTGAGTTCGAGAACATTCCGGGCCAGACCCGCTGCATCCGCTGCGGCAGCATCCTCGAAGCGGGCAGCGCCGTCATCCAGATCTACCCGCCGCGAATGGCCGCATGGCGGAAACCCTTTCGCGATGCTATGCGCTGGCTTCGAGGCCGGCGACTCATGTCCAAGATGCCGGCGGCGGTCCGCCGGGGATGCGATGTGGTCATATCCGACAGCCTGGTCGGCCTGGCGCTCAGCGTCGTTCCGGGCCTGCCGTACCTGCTCAAGAGACGTTTTCGAGAGGTACGGCTGCTGGTCCTTCTGTGGTTAGTCCTTCTGTGTGCGAGCGTGTTCTTCTACCACAGCCCCATCGGCGGGATCCTGATCGGGCTGACGCTCGCGGTCCATGCGTGGACGGCCGTCCGGTACGGGCTCATCAAGGAAATCGAGGGCTTTACGGAACGCGTGGCGCTGGTCCTGATCGTCATCATCCTGCTGGCGCTGCTGTATTGGGCCGTGCCGCGCGTGGTGATCCGGGGCTTCGCCGGCGGGTACACGTCCCTGACCATCCCGACCCTGAACGTCTCCACGGGCGATTACTTCCTGGTCCGCCATGTGCGCGGCACAGAGGAGCCGCTGCCCCGCGGGACCCTGGTCCTGATCGAGCCCCCGGGGATTCGGAACGCCCAACGGGACCAACGCCTCAATCAGGGCCAAAGGATGATCGGCCAGATCGTCGGGCTTCCGGGCGAGGCCGTTCGAGTCGAGCGCAATGCCTACGTGATCGGCGGACAGCGGCTGGAGCCGAGCCAGCTTCCCGTGCCGCACTGGCTGCAAGAATTTCTCTCGCGCTCGGCCGTGGGCATCACGGTTCCCGACCGCTCGTACTTCGTCAGTACCGACTACGCCGTGGCCGTACACGGCCATGCCGCCGTCACCAACCAGGTAATCAGTAATGTCTGCATCGTGCGGGCCTCGGACCTGCGCGGGCGGGCTTTTCTGCATTGGTGGCCCTTGAGCAAGCGCAGATTGATACAATAGGACTCATGGATCGATTTTCACAATTGGAGTTTGGCGGCGACGAGACGGAGCCGAAGGGCGGCCCCAAGTCCCACGGCGAGACCGTCCGGGACGCGGAGCATTATTACCGCGAGGCCACGAAGTATTGGCTGGCCGCCGACTTCGAGCTGGCCCTGCGGAACTACTCCCGCATTCTGGAGCAGAACAGCACGATCTTCGAAGGCTGGGCCGGGCAGGTCCTGATGCTGATCGAGCTGGGCGAGTATCGCGAGGCCGGCGTCTGGGCCGATAAGGCGCTGGAGCTTTTCCCCGAGCACCCGGAGCTGCTGGCCCTCAAGGCGCTGGCCTGTGCCCGCGACGCCAAGATGGACCAGGCGGTCGCGTACTCGGACAACTCCGTCGGCAAGGAGAACCTGACGCCCCGCGTCTGGCTGACCCGCGCCGAGATCTTCCTGGATCGCAAAGGCCCCATCGCGGAGGGCTGCATCAACAAGGCGATTCGCTGCGCGAGCAAGATCGGGCCGATCGTCAAGCTCGAAGCGGGGCGACTCTTACGCCGGAAGCGCAACTACGTCTTCGCCATCCGGTACCTGAAGGAGGCCGTCCAGGACCTGTCCCACTCGCCTCTGGCTTGGTATGAGCTGGGCTGTTGCCAGGCGAGCCTGGGCCTGCCCGAGGCGGTTCACAGCCTGGAACAGTGCGTGAACCTGCGGCCCGGCTGGGATGAGGCGAAGGACATGCTCCACAAGGTCGGCAACAGGGGCTTTTTCAGACGACTGATGGGAAAGTGAATCATGACCCTCAACATTACCCCGGATATGCAGCAGATCCTGTCCCTCGCCCGGCGCGAAAACGCCTCCGACATCCACATCGTGGCGGGCCTGCCGCCGATGTTCCGGATCAACGGAGAGATCATCCTGTCGAACAAGCCCGCCCTCGCCCGCGAGGACACGGCCGAGTTGTGCTATAGCCTGCTCAACGAGGAACAGAAGAAGGTCTTCGAGCAGAACTGGCAGTTGTGCTGCTCCGTCTTCGATGCCAAGCTGGGGCGCTTTCGCGTCTCGATCTACTATCACGCGGGCAATCCGGAAATGGCCATCCGGCCGGTGATGGATCACATCAAGAGCCGCGAAGACCTGCGCCTGCCGCCCCAGATCGACGAATTCACGCGGCTGTCGAGCGGCCTGATCCTCCTGACCGGTCCCACCGGCAGCGGCAAGACCACGACCCTCAACTACATGATCGACCTGATCAACAGCGAGCAGCGCTGCAAGATCATCGCCATCGAGGACCCGGTGGAGTACGTCCACACGCAGAAGAAGGCCGTCATCGTCCAGCAGGAGCTGTACACCGACGTCAAGAGCTTCTCCACCGCCCTGATCCACGTGCTGCGGCAGGACCCCGACGTCATCTGCGTCGGCGAGATGCGCGACCTCGAAACCACGGAGACCGCCCTGATCGCCGCCGAGACGGGCCACCTCGTCATCGCCACCTGTCACACGCCCAACACCCTGCAAACCGTGGAGCGGATCGTGTCGATCTTCCCGGAGAACAAGCAGCCCCAGATCTTTACGCAACTGGCCAACTGCCTCCAGGGCATCCTGGCCCAGCGGCTCGTGCCGGCGGCCGGCAATAAGAATCTCCGGCTGGCCACCGAATTGCTGATCATGACCCAGCCGGCCCGCAAGCACATTCGCGACCGGCAACTGCACCTGCTGATCAACGTCATCCAGACCGGCGGCAAACAGGGCATGCACACGATGGAGGACTCGCTCGTGGAGCTGTACCAGGCCGGGGACATCACCTACGATACGGCCATCTGCAACTCCTACGACCCCCGCAGCCTGCGCGAGCGACTCCACAAGGAGACCCTGCCGAAAGAACAATGAGCGCGAGCCGGCACGCCGCAGCGGAGAGCAGTGCCATGTTCGAGCGATTTCACAGATCGGGCGCGGAAGGTGATGGCGCTGGCCAACCAGGAAGCCCAGCGCTTCAACCACGAGTTCATCGGGACCGAGCACATCCTGCTGGGCTTGGTGAAGGAAGGCAGCGGCGTCGGCGCGACGGTTCTGAAGAACCTGGGTGTGGACATCAAGCAACTGCGCCGGGAAGTCGAGAAGCTGGTCAAGAGGGGCCCGAATATAATCACGATGGGCAAGCTACCCCAGACGCCGCGGGCCAAGAAGGTGGTCGAGTACGCCATCGAGGAGGCCCGGGCGTCTCCGCCACAGCGATATCGGCACCGAGCATCTCCTGCTGGGCTTGCTGCGGGAAACCGATGGAATCGCGGCCCAGGTGCTGGCAAATCTGGGTCTGAAGTTGGAGGACGTTCCGGCGGGAAGTCCTCGCCCTGGTCGGAGCCGGCCCGGACCGGGAGAGCAGCGCCCCCTTGTGGGGCATGGGCCCGGAGGTGCCCTGGGTCGAAGCACCCGTGCAGTTGGGGGATCGTGCCCGAAGGGTGATGGCATCGGCGAGCCGGGAGGCGCTGCAATCCGGCCAGGAGTACGTCCAGACCGAGCACATCCTGCTGAGCCTGGTCCAGGAGAGCAACGGGATCGGGACGGTCGCGCTAAGACACCTGGGGGTGGATATCCAGAAGCTGCGTCCGGCAGTTGAGAAGCTCGTGCCGAGCGGTCCGGGCCCGGCCCCGCCGGGTGGACCCGCGCCGAGCAACCCGGTCATGGAAGCGATCTGGCGTGCAACGGAAGAAGCACGCCGGCAGAATTGTGCTTTTGCCGATACCGGGCACCTGCTGCTCGGTCTGATCCAGAACCCTGGGTCCACCGCGGCTCGAGCCCTCACGAGCCTGGGGCTGAAGCTCGACACCATCCGCGAGAAGGTGCTGGAGCTTCGTGCGAGTGGCTGCAACGATGAGCCGCGCCCGCTCTACGGCGTCGAGACCGAGCCCTCCAAGAGCGGTACGCGGCGGCCGGCAAAGGCAGGCAGGGGACGTTCCCTGTTCGGGCGTTTCTGGAGCCGGGCGGGAAAGTGGATAGGTGCAGCCGGAGAAGATCCTATGTACGAGCGTTTTACGGACCGGGCGCGAAAGGTGATGGCCCTGGCCAATCAGGAGGCCCAGCGTCTCAACCACGAATACATCGGAACCGAGCACCTCCTGCTGGGCCTGGCGCGGAAGGCAGCGGGGTCGGGGCGACGGTGATGAAGAACCTGCGGCGTGGACCTCGCCGCGCTGTGCGCCGAGGTCGAGAAGCTGGTCAAGAGCGGCCCGGACATGGTCACGCTGGGCAAGCTGCCGCAGACGCCGCGGGCGAAGACCGCCATCATGTACGCCATTGAGGAGGCCCGGGCCTTGAACCACAATTATGTGGGAACCGAGCACCTCCTGCTGGGCCTGCTGCGGGAAAGCGAGGGAATCGCCGCCCAGGTGCTGATGAACCTGGGTCTGCAGTTGAAAGACGTCCGGCAAGAGGTCCTCAATCTGCTGGGGGCCGGCGTGGAAGACACCGCCGGGCCACCGGGGGCGGTCGAATCACGGGAAGCCGATACCATCGAGGGTGAGAGCGGCGAGGAACCGCCGCGCGTAACGAGCTACAAAGACCTGCCGGTCTGGCGGGAAGCGGATGAATTGGCCCGGCAGATCTACGCCGTGACAGCCACGTTCCCGCCGGTGCCGATTCCCACTGTGGCTTCGCGCCTGCGGGAGCTGGCCCTAGCCATTCCGCCCCACATCGCCGAGGCCCACAGCCGACCGATTTCTGTCGAAACAAGGTGGTTCCTCAACGCCGCTTTCGGCTCTCTCCGGGAGTTGCGTTACCTGCTGGACTTCGCCCAACGACTGGAATTCCTCAAACCCGAGGACCATCAAAGGCTGGACAACCTCGCCGAAAAGGTCGACTGTCTGCTGCGGTCCTTCTACGCCGCGCCGGGCCTTTGACGCCACCCCAAGGACTCTGGAGGATATCAAGACCGGCAAAAGAGAAGAATCAAACCGCGAAATACGCGAACCACGCGAAGGCAAGCCCGATTGCTGGAACAGTCACGTTGCGCGGACCGGCATTCCTTCTGAACGATGGTTCCGCGAAGGCGGAGAACCCGGAGATACTGGGGAGAATGCATGAGGGGGGTCTGTCTTGAATCATTTTTCGCGTAGTTCGCGTATTTCGCGGTTACAATTCTGGAAATCTCCAACTGCTTTTATCGAACTGGTTACTGTCTTTAGGGAGGCGCAATGAACGCCGAGATCATCTTCCGAGACGAGAGCTACAAAATCACCGGGGCGTGTCTGGAAGTGTACCGCGAGAAGGGCTGCGGATTTCTGGAAGCGGTCTACCAGGAGTGCGTCGAGATCGAATTGGAACTCCAGGAGATTCCCTTTGTTCCGCAGAAGCCGCTGGCCCTGGACTACAAGCGCAGGCCGTTGCGAGCTCAGTATGAGCCCGACTTTGTGTGCTACGAGAAGATCATCGTGGAACTCAAGGCCGTGAAAGAGCTGACCGATGAACACCGTGCCCAGGTACAGAACTATCTCAAGGCGACGGGATTCCAGCTTGGCCTGCTCGTCAACTTCGGGCATTATCCGAAGCTGGAGATCGAGCGAATCGCCAACACACGCGGCCGTACCGCGAAGATTCAAGAGAAGAATCAATAAACCGCGAAATGCGCGAACCACCCAGCGCCGGCCTTCGGCCGCAACCAAAACCGATCCTCACGCCAAGACGCAAAGGGCGCTAAC
>CAVOUO010000002.1:0-15446 GCA_963699595.1 uncultured Planctomycetota bacterium | reverse complement strand
CGTCCCGGGTACGGGCGGGAAAGGCCGGGGGCCGGGTTGGGTGGCTTGGAAAAGGAGGTAGAACGATGCTTCGTAGAAGTCTGCTGGTGGCGGTGGTGATGGGGTTGGTCGTGATGGTCGGGGCGGCGGGGGCGGGGGAGAAGGCCGTCTTTCGCGTCGGCATTATTGGGCTGGATACGTCGCACGTCGAGGCGTTCACGGGACTGATGAACGATCCGGCGAAGAACTATGGGTGCAAGGTGGTCGTGGGGTATCCGGGCGGGTCGCCGGATATCGAGTCGTCCATCAGCCGGGTCAAGGGGTATACGGAGACGCTGCAGAAGAAATTCGGCGTCGAGATCGTCGACAGTATCGAGACGCTGTGCCAGAAGGTGGATGGCGTCCTGCTGGAGAGCGTCGACGGTCGGCCGCACCTGGCCCAGGTCAGGCCGGTGATCGCGGCGAAGAAGCCGGTCTTCATCGATAAGCCGATGGCGGGCAGTCTGGCCGATGGTCTGGAGATCTTCCGGCTGGCGAAAGAGAACAAGTGTCCCGTGCTGGTCGAGCTCGTCGCTGCGGTTCGGGCCGGGGACGGTCGCACTGCTGAACAACAAGGCCGTCGGCAAGATCATGGGCTGCGATGCGTTCAGTCCGTGCCACCTCGAAGAGCACCACATCGACCTCTACTGGTACGGCATCCACGGCGTGGAGATGCTCTTCACCGTCATGGGCACCGGGTGCCAGACCGTGCAGCGGGCCCAGACGAAGGATTACGATCTGGTCGTCGGCGTCTGGAAGGATGGGCGGATCGGCACGTTCCGCGGTCTGCGCGCTCCCAAGGAGGACTATGGCACGCTCGTCTTCGGGTCCAAGGGGATCGTCAAGGGCCCCGGCTACGAAGGCTACGGCCCGCTCGTGGAGGAGATCGTGAAGTTCTTCAAGACGGGCAAGGTCCCGGTGTCGCCGGAAGAGACCATCGAGATCCTCGCCTTCATGACCGCGGCGGACGAATCCAAGGCCAAGAACGGGGCCAAGGTCGAGCTGGCCACGGTCCTGGAAGAGGCCAAGAAGCAGAACGCGGCGCGACGGTGAGCAGCGTACGCGTCTTGACAATCCACATTCGGCCGCGCTCAGGGCAAGATCTGAACGCAGCGACGCGGAGTGACACGGATCTGGGCCGCGCATCGTGGAGACGGGCTCTGCATGCGCAGGCCAGATCCTTCGCCTTCGGCTCAGGATGACGAAAACTCCCTCGGTGTACGCAGACGCTGTCAGACCTCGTCCGGGACGACCCAGGGCTCGCGGTAGGTCCGCTTGAGGTACTTGTTGGCCTCCGGGGCGTTGACGAAGGTCTCGGTCTTCGGGTCGAACGTCAGCTTCTGGTTGCCGACGAGGTACGAGATGTTGGCCATGTGGCACAGCAGGGCGGAGTAGTGGCCCTGCTCGACGTCGGCGTTGGGCTTCTCCCGCGTGCGGATGCACTGGATGAAGTTGTCCTGGTGCCACTTGTCGCCCTGCCGGCCGTGGCGGAAATCGACGACCTTGTCGTCGGCGTCGTAGATCTGCCAGCCGCCGCCGTGCCGGCCCAGGTACATGAAGCCTTTCGTCCCCAGGATCTCGATCCGCATGGCGTAGAACGGCCAGTCGGGGAAGATGTCCAGCTCGCGGATGTGCATCGGCATCTTCTTCATGTAGGGCGTCCAGAGCGCCGATTCGAAGATGAGCGTGAAGTCATCGCCGTACTCGTAGAGGGCGAATTGCGTGTCGGGGATCTCCCGGCCGTCCTTCAGGGCGTGGACGCCGCCGGTGTGGGCGACCGTGTTGGGATAGGGCTTGTCGCCGAGGACCATCCGGGCGAGGTCGAGTTGGTGGATCGCGTCGCCGGGGATCGGGCCGCAACTGTACTCCCACTGGTTGAGCCAGGCCCGGCTGGGATTGTAGGGCAGCTTCGGCGCCGGGCCGCACCAGAGGTCGTAGTCGAACCCCTCGGGGACCGGCTGGATCGAGCCGGCCTTCATCATCGGGTGCTGCATCATGTTGAAGACGCGGACCGCGTGGACGTCGCCGAGCTTGCCGCTGCGGATCTGCTCCAGCGGCGTCCTTCGCGTACGGGGCGCTGCGCGTCTGCATGCCGACCTGGACGACGCGCTTGTACTTGCGGGCGGCCTCGATCATCTTGCGGCCTTCCCAGATGTTGTGGGCGAGCGGCTTCTCCACGTAGACGTCCTTGCCCGCCTGGCAGGCCAGGATGGTCCCGAGGGCGTGCCAGTGGTCGGGCGTCGCGTTGATCAGGGCGTCCACGTTCTTGTCGTCGAGGATACGCCGGAAGTCCTGCACGACCTGCGTCGGTTTGCCCTGGGCCTTCTCGATGGTCTGCTTCGTCCGTGCCGAGCGGCGGTTGTCCGGGTCGCAGACATAGACGATCTGCGCATCGCTGCGGCCGGCGAACATCTGGGCCACGGCCGTGCCCCGGCCCCCGCAGCCCATCAGGCCGATCATCACCTTCTCATTGGCGGCCCGGCTCTGCCGCTGCGGCAGCATGGCCACCATCGCGGCGGTCCCCAACGTACTCTTCAAGAACTCCCTGCGATTCACCGATCCCATTGTAGTTCTCCTCGATACCAAAATTGAATGGTGCGTGATACGCACCCTACGATTATTTCGATGTTCGCTTGTCCTCGATCTGCACTTTCGTCTGAATCGTGTTGTCCTGCAGATTCACCTGGCCCACTTTCTCCTCGATCAGGATTCCCGGGGCGGACTCGTCCTGTGGCGTCGCGGATGGTGTTCTTCACGAAGACCAGGTCGTTGACCTCGCCGCGGATGCGGATCTCGGCGCCGCCGTTGTTCTCGATGGTGTTCTCCTCCAGCCGATTGCGGTGGGGGGCCATGCCGAGCGATTCGTTGCGGAAGAACACGCCGTTCTGCTTGTTCTGACGGACGGTGTTGTGGCGGAGGATGTTGTCGGAGTCCTTGTGGCCGATGGAGATTCCGAACTGGCCGTTCTGCTCCAGGATGTTCTGCTCGAACAGGCCGTGGCGGACCCGCCAGCACAGGAACAGGCCATCCGTCCCGTTGCGGCGGGCCACGCAGTTGCGGACCGTCGGCCGCTGCGAGCCGCTGCCCGGATGAAGCCCGAGGACGGCGTTGTCCTCGGAGACGCAGTCGGTGACGGTGACGTCGTTGGACTGCTGGAAGCTGATGCCGTCGCCGTTGTAGTTCCGCACGACGCAGCCGCTGATGACCGTCCCGAACCCCTGGTACAGGAAGATGCCGGCGCCCCGGCAGCCGTTCAGCGGGACATTCGCCTGCTTGTTGCCGTCGATGGTCAGATTCTCGATCCGCACGCCTTCCGTGTAGTACGCGCTGACGACCGGGAACACGGTCGCCGCCTGGGCGCCGTTGGCCACCATGCAGTCCGCCCCCAACGGCTTGTCGAACGAGAAGGTGTTCTCGCGGCGGCCCGTGATGCGGGCGACGGTCGTGTGGAACCCGCCGGCCCCCTTGTCCCAGACGGCGATGCCGGAGCCGACGGTGAATCCCTCCGGGTTCTGCAAGGTGACCTGCTGCTCGCCGAAGTCGCCGTCCAGCGCCAGGGCGGACGCGGACCCTTTGGCCTTTCGCAGGATGGTCTTGTCCTTGACGCCCCGGACGGTCACGTGGGGCCGCAGGTGCAGCGAGTCGTACATCGTGTACTCGCCCGCGCCGATCTCCACGACGCCGCCGCCGAGGTTCGCGACGTAATCGACCGCCGCCTGCAGGACTCGATTCGTGTCGCCGGTCATGTCGGCGTTGGTCCTGCCCACCGTGATGTGAGGCAGTTCCGCCATTTTCGAGTGCATGGCCCTGGGCAGTTGCTCCTCCTCCGGGTCGGGGCGAGAAGTCCCGTGCCTGGCCGAGGGCTCTCGATGGTCCACAAGCGAAGAACAGAAGGATAGTGAGAATTGAAGTGGCGACTTTGCGTGTCATAGCTGACCTCCTGAAGGGTCCGTGGCAGCATCGCCTCGGATACGAGCAGGCTCGTATGCCTCGCAACGCAACGGACGTGATTATCGCAGAGCCTGGATTCGGACGGTGTGCCCTTGTCAATGTCGGACATTGGCTTGACAACTGCCGGCGGCATGGAGTACACGAGGCACAAAGATCCGGGAGATTGTGCCTATGAAAGATGTCCTGCAGTTGGATGAACGTGGGCTGGAGGAGTGGCTGAGCGAGCCTCTGGCGGCGACGCGTGCGGCGTTGCAGAAAATCGAAGGCGATATCGCCGTGCTGGGGGCCGGCGGGAAGATGGGGCCGACCCTGGCCATGATGCTGAAGAAGGCCGCTCCCGGGAAGACCATCTACGCCGTCTCCCGCTTCAGCGACAAGCAGGTGCGGCAGCGGATCGAGGAACATGGGGTCAAGATCGTCGAGGCCGATCTTCTCGATGAATCGGCCCATGACAGCCTGCCCGAGGTGCCCAACGTCTTCTACCTGGCGGGCATGAAGTTCGGCGCCTCCGGCAATCAGCCTCTCACCTGGGCGATGAACGTCTATATGCCGGCGCTCGTGGCCCAGCGGTACAAACAGGCGCGGATTGTCGCTCTCTCGACCGGCAACGTCTATCCCTTCACGCCTGTGGCCGGCGGCGGGCCCCGCGAGACAGACCTTCCCGATCCCGTCGGCGAATATGCCCAATCGTGCCTCGGCCGCGAGCGGATGTTCCAGCATTTCTCCCAGTGCTTCGGCACGCCCGTCACCCTGATCCGGCTCAACTACGCCAACGAGCTGCGCTACGGCATCCTCGTCGATCTGACGCTCAAGGTTCTGCACGGCGAGCCGATCGACGTGACCATGGGGGCGGTCAACCTGATCTGGCAGGGCGACGCCAACAACTACATCATTCGCGCCCTGAGCATCGCGAAGAGTCCGCCGACCATTCTGAACGTCACCGGGCCCCAGACTCTTTATGTCCGCGACCTGGCGGGCCGGATCGGCAAGGTGCTCGGCAAGGAGCCGCGTTTCGTCTCGCAGGAAGCGGATACGGCGTTGCTCTCCAACGCCTCCCAGTGTTGCGGGCTGTTCGGGCCGCCCGCGATGAGCCTCGAGGAGATGATCCAAGCCATTGTGCCGTGGGTCGCCGCCGGCAAACCGGTGCTGAGCAAGCCCACGAAGTTCGCCGTGCGGGACGGCAAATTCTGAAAGGGGACTTTGATGCCCGGACCGAATGTCTTCCAGAGGCTCAGCGAAGGCTGTGTCATTCCGGCTCACCCGCTCGCCTTGACCTCCGCGAACAAGCTCGACGAGCGCTGCCAGAGAGCACTGACACGATACTATCTCGCCGCCGGGGCGGGCGGCGTCGCGTGGGCGTACACACGACCCAATTTGCCATCCACGATCCGAAAGTGGGACTGTATAAGCCGGTTCTGGAGTTGGCGGCCCAGACCGCCGCGGCGTTCGTAGGGTGCGTACCACGCACCATCTCTCCGCGACAAGAAGCGGTGCGTAGTACGCACCCTACGCCTGAGCCCATTCTCGTCGCCGGGGTGGTCGGCAACACTTCCCAAGCCGTTCGCGAGGCTCAATTGGCGGTCCAACTGGGTTACGATCTCGGCCTGCTCTCCCTGACCGCGCTGCGAGGGAAATCCGTCGACGAACTGATCGACCACGCGAGGCAAGTGGCCGACGTTATCCCCATCATGGGCTTCTACCTCCAGAGCACGATCAGCCACATGGTGCTGCCGAAGGAGTTCTGGTCCAGGCTGGTCGAAATCCCGAACGTGCGGGCGATCAAGATTGCACCCTTCAATCGCTACCAGACGCTCGATGTACTCGAAGCCGTGGCCGAATCGGGGCGTGGAAACGAAATCGCCCTGTATACGGGCAATGACGACAACATCATCGTCGATCTCCTGACATCCTATGTATTTCGCGCGCAGGGGCAGGAGAGGCGGCTGCGGATCGTAGGGGGGCTTCTCGGTCAGTGGGCGTGCTGGACCAAAAGGGCGGCGGAGAGCCTGGAGACCATTCATAAGATCCACCGAGCGGGTGGGCCAGTGCCGCCGGAGATGCTGACACTGGCCGCCCAACTGACCCTGGCCAATAAGGCGATCTTCGATGCCGACAATAGCTTCGCCGGCTGCATCCCGGGCATCTCGTACATTCTTAAACGCCAAGGTCTGATGAGCTACATCGGCACCCTGGACCCCGCCGATCGGCTCTCGCCGGGCCAGACAGAACAGATCGATCAAATCATCCATCAGTATCCGCACCTGACCGATGACGAATTCGTCCGGGCCAACCTGGACGCCTGGCTTGCAGCGTAGCCCGGGCACGAGCGTCTGTGAAGGCAGGGCCAGAGCCTGCCCCCGCGCAGGCGGGGGATGGCCCTGCGACCCATGGGCAAGATGCCCATGCTACTTGGGCAGGGCGGCGAGGATGCTGTCGGCCACCTGTTGGGCCAGCAGGCGAGAGCCTTCCTCCGTGAAGTGGACGTTGCTGGGCCGCTGGATGGAGCCCAGCCGGGGCAGAGCGAACGCGTAGAGATCGTTCACCCGCACGCCGTGTCGCTTCATGATGGCCACGGCCGCGCGGTTGTACCGTTCGACATCGCCTTTGATCCGACCCGCCGCACCGTCCGGGACCGGCGTCGTGGTGGCGAAGATCAGCTTGGCCCGCGTCTGCTTGAGCCGCTTGACGATTTGCTCCAGGTTGCGGGCGTACTCGTCGACGGACATAACCTGAGTGCCCTGGTCGGGCGCGACCAGGGTGCCCTTGGCATCGACGTACTTGAGATCGTGCAGGCCATGGTTGAAGTGAATCACATCCCACGGCGTGTCCCCCAGCCACGCGTCGAGTTGCGCCAGGCCATTTCGCGTGTGGCCCGCATTCCCGGCGTTGTGGTAGACCTCCGCTTTGCCTGCGAGAAGCTGCTTCGTCGGCTCGAAGTAGCCAATCGAAATGGAGTCGCCGATGATCAGGACTCTGGCCGTGCGGTTCTGTTGGGTTGCCGAGTCTCCCGCGGCACAACCGAGCAACAAGGTCGAAAGCGTGGTCAACGACACCGTCCATCCTGTGATTCGTGCTCCCATAGTGTGACATCTCCTTTCAGTCTGCGCGTTTCCGAGAGCGCAGGATTTCGATGATTCTCTTGTTAGCCGCCGGGAAAGCATATCGGCCGCAGGTCGCCCGGCACGGACCCACTTGAAATCGGCGCAGGCGATGCAGCGCGGCGCGCCGGAAACGTAGGTGCACTCGAAGGCGTGAATGCGGACGCGAAAGTGAGAGTAAGTGTGGTCCACGACAGCCAGCGGGCGGCCGACCCGGACCGTGATGGCGAGCTCCTCCCGGACTTCGCGGCGCAGAGCCGCTTCCAGCGATTCGCCGCGTCGTTTCTTGCCGCCGGGGAATTCCCACAGGCCGCCGAGCAGACCGTCGGGCTTGCGCTTGTCGATCAGGATGCGGCCGCTGCGGTAAATCACGCCCACCGCCACCGTGTAGCAAGGGCAGTTGCTTCTTGGGCACGCGGGTGGGCAAAGAATCCTGCTCGCGGTGGAGTCTGGCTTCGCAGAGCCGGTTTGCCGGACAGTCACCGCAGTGTGGATGGCGCGGCAGACACACTTCGGAGCCGAGTTCCATCAGCGCTTGGTTGAATTGCCCGGCGTGACCCTCAGGTACCAACTCCTCGGCGATGGCCCAGATTCTCTTTTGGATCGCGACATCCTTGGGGCTGCCTTTGATGCGGAAGATCCGGCACAGGACTCGCGTCACATTGCCGTCCACCAAAGGCTCGCGCCGACCGAAGGCGATGCTGGCGATGGCCCCGGCGGTGTAGCGGCCGATGCCCGGCAACGTCAGCAAATCCTCTCGGGATTGGGGCAGATGACCGCCGAATCGTGCGACAATTTCCTTCGCGGCCCGGTGCAGATTCCTGGCGCGCGAGTAGTAGCCGAGACCCTCCCACAGTTTGATCACCGTATCGAGACGAGCGCGCGCCAGCTTCTGGACGGTCGGGAACCGCTGGAGAAACCGCTCGTAGTAGGGCACCACCGTCGGGACCCGCGTCTGCTGCAACATGATCTCGGAGACCCAGATGGCATATGGATCTTTGGTTCTTCGCCACGGCAGATCTCGGGCATTTTCCGCGAACCAGTGGAGAAGGGCCTGCTGCATAGTGAACGTATCGTTCCTCGAGCTTCATTCCTGGGCCGGTTGTCCGATCTGATCTTTCTTTCGGTACACCATGCCCTCGAACAGCGCGACGGTCTCACCGGCGTCGTCGGTGACCTTGATCGAGTAGGTCGCCAGCTTGGGATTGCGTGACGTTTCGATGGCCTCGGCGTACAGCGTGCCTTGTTTCGCCGCCTTGACGAACCAGATGCTGGCGTTGATCGCGACGGCCACGGTGCCGTGCGAGTTGGAGGCGGCGGCGAACACCAGGTCCGCCAGCGTGAAGATCGCACCGCCGTGGACCAGATTCACGCCGTTGAGGTGGGCATCCGTGATCGCCATTTTGGCCTTCGCCCGGCCGGCGGCGATCTCCAGCAACTCGATGCCGCTATGCTGTGCGAACCTGTCATTCTTGAAGAAGTCCCAAATTGCCTGCATGACAAACCCATTCCTATTTACGATTTGCGATTTATGATTTATGATTCGGTCCAAATCATAAATCATAAATCATAAATAGTAAATTCTCAGGGGTATGAAACAGAGGACCATAGATTTTCACACGCACGCCTTTCCCGATGCGCTGGCGCCGCGCGCGATGAAGGCCCTTCTGGTGGAGGCGCCGGGCATCAAAGCGTATCTCGATGGGACCATCGCCGATCTGCTGCGGTCGATGGACAAGGCCGGCATCGAAAAGAGCGTAGTGTGCTGCATCGCGACCAAGCCGGAGCAGTTCGAGCCGATCCTGCGCTGGTGCACGGCGATTCGCTCGGACCGGCTGATTCCCTTTCCCTCGGTGCATCCGGCGGACCCCGCCTGTCTCGACGGCATCCGGCGCATTCGCGCGGAGGGTTTTCAGGGGATCAAGCTGCATCCGTTCTACCAGGATTTCTTCGCCGACGACGACCGGATGTTTGCGTTCTACGAAGAAGTGGTCCGGCAGGGTCTTCTTCTGGTCATGCACACCGGGTACGACATTGCGTTTCCGCGAATCCGCCGGGCCGATCCGCAGAAGCTGCTGGGAATCGCCGAGACGTTCCCCGAGCCTCAAGCTCGTGACCACGCACCTGGGGGCGTGGCAGCAGTGGGACGAGGTACGCCGGCACCTGCTCGGCCGCAAAATCTACATGGAAATGTCGTTCGCGATGGACGAGCTGGGCCCCGAGCGGTCGCGCGAGATGATCCTGGGGCACCCGGATGACTATCTGCTCTTCGGCACCGATTCTCCGTGGACCGACCAGAGCGAGACGCTGTCACTGCTGGAAAATCTGCATCTTCCGCAAAAAAAGCTCGAGCGGATTCTGGCGGAAAATGCCCTGGGTCTTCTGGGTCTGGCCTGAGCTACCCGGCGACCGGGCAGCGATGTTAAAGTTTTTTTACATAAGGACTTAGGAGCGAAGAGAAGCAGTTCCGTGCGGGAGAATCCCCCTGTTCACAGGGGCTGTGGCCGGCTGGCGACCCCCGTCTGTCACGCGAATTTTGCCGCATTGTCCGAAAAGGGGCTTTATTTTTGTACTGATTTCGTGCATTATTGTCCGATTAGAAAAGTGTTGGAGGCCGGTTGCGCGTGCGATTCACGTGACGGCCCGCAGGTTGGTGGAGAACGTGCGTCGAGGAGAGAAAATGCCCTGTCGGGGGCCGGTGCGGTCGTGGACACGAAGGGGAGAAGAGGACATGCATGGTCAATCGGTTGACCGGTCCCGGTCATCGGTTTCCTCCTGTCGGTTCCCCGTTCACCTGTGGGAGCGCCAATCATTGCAGCCGATGTGTCCCGTGATGCCGTAGAGTGCCGTGGTCACAGGCGCCGGCCGATTGTACGCAAGTACTCTGGGAGGTAAAGGAGAAGCAACATGAAACAGCAAACGTGGAAAGCCGGATTGGTTATGGCAATGGTGCTCGCGGTCGCCGGCTCCGCGGTCTTTGCCGCGGCGGCCGCTGCCCCGGCGAAAGAACCGGCACCGGCTGCGGCGGCGCCCGCGAAAGAAGCGGCAAAACCTGCCGCCCCGACTCACAAAGAACTGTTCTGGCCGGACCTCTGGCAGACGTTCCACGACCCGACCCCCTGGCTGCACATGGGGCTGGATGAGCGACTCCGGATCGAGGCCGGCGAGAACTGGCAGACCTTGAATGCGGCCGATGCAACCGATCCCAGGTGGATGTACGAGCGCTATCGCACGCGGTGGTGGACGAAATGGGCTCTGGACGAGAATGTCAGCTTCAACACGCGGCTGGTGTGGGAGTTCCGGACGTGGCAGGAGCCGGAGACGAAGACCCAGTTCACGAATCCGAATCCGCCCGGCAGCGAGAATCCTCACGTGACGAGTTTCAACCCGGATGAGGCCTTGTTTGACTGGTTCAACGTGAACATTCGCAACCTCGGCGGTCTGCCGCTGACGGCGACCGTGGGCCGTCAGGACATCATCTTCGGCGTCGGCTGGCTGGTCCTCGATGCGTCGCCGCTCGATGGCTCGCGCACGATCGGCCTGTTCGATGCGGCCCGGTTCACCTATGACTGGGCGGACGACGGCCACGAAGGTCGACCTGATCTACGCGAACAACGCGCCGGAATCCGACCGCTGGCTCAAGCCGATCAACGACCAGGATCGCGGGCTCATGGAGAGCAAAGAGCAGGCCGGCATCCTCTATTCTGACGAACACCTCGTTGTGAAGCCGATCCAACTGGAAGGCTTCTTCATCTACAAGCAGGACCGTCCCCTCGACCATCCGCTCACCAACTTCCCCTATATCTGGAGCCGAGAAGGGAGATCTCTATACGTTCGGCGCGGCGGTCGCCGGCACGCGCGGCGACCACTGGAAGTATCGTGCGGAAGGCGCCGTTCAGACAGGCGGCAAGGTCGGCGACCAGTCCGCGGCCCGGAAGCCCGCTGGCGGTCGTGGATCTCGGGCCCAGGCACGATGTGCTGGCCTTCGGCACGCTGGACACCCTGGAGTACCAGTTCAAGGACCCGCACGACAACGCCACGCACTTCACGTATGAGTATGCTTCCGGCGATGATCCCGGCACGGACCGGATCGAGCGCTTCGATCTGCTCTGGGGCCGCTGGCCGAGGTGGAGCGAGTTGCTCATCTATACGTATGCCAACGAGACGCGGGTGGCCGACAATACCAACCTGCACCGGTTCAACATCGGGCACCGCATCCAGATCAACAAGCAGTGGCAGCTTACGGGCGATTACCATGCCCTGCTGGGCCGATCAGAATTCCGGCGCCGTGATCCCCTCGAAGATGCACGCTGTCCAGCGAGCGACAAGTTCCGCGGCCATCTGCTCACGTCCTGGCTGCGGTACAAGTTCAGCGACCAGATGTACGGGCACTTCCTGGCGGAGTACTTCATCCCCGGCGACTACTACGTGGCGCCGAGCGACAACGACGCCTACTTCCTGCGGGTCAACTTCGAGTACATTTTCTGAGGCCGTGGGATTGGGTCACGAGAAGGCACCAAGTCCCTGGGTTTCCCAGGGACTTTTTTTGCGCAGCTTGTTGAATCGGCCGGTCCGGCCCTTATAATGAAAGCCCTATGGCCAAGACAAGTACATCGAATCAGGCGTTGCTGTCGGGAAATGAGGCGTTGGCATACGGGGCCTATGAGGCCGGGTTGAGTGTGGCGTGTGCCTATCCGGGCACCCCCTCCACCGAGATCCTGGAGACCCTGGCCCAATTCCCCGACGTGGATGCGCAGTGGTCGGTCAATGAGAAGGTGGCCTTCGAGGTCGCCCTCGGGGCCGCGATCGCCGGGGCCCGCAGCCTGTTCGCGTGCAAGCACGTCGGGCTGAACGTCGCGATGGACCCGCTGATGACGGCCTCCTACACCGGCATCCTGGCCGGCTTCGTCGTGGTGGTCGCCGATGACCCCGGGATGCACTCCTCGCAGAACGAGCAGGACACCCGCTGGGTCGCCCTCTATTCGAAGCTGCCGATGCTCGAGCCGGCCAGTCCCGCCGAGGCCAAGGAGTTCATCCAGGAGGCGTTCAAGATCAGCGAGCGGTACGACACGCCCGTCCTGCTGCGAATGACCACGCGGGTCTCCCACACCAAGGAGAACGTCGTTCTGAAGGAGCGGCAGGTTCCGCCCCGGCCCGAGTTCGAGCGGAACATCGCCAAGTACGTCATGGTCCCGGGCAACGCCTACCAGCGGCACATCCTCGTCGAAAAGCGGCTCCAGCAGCTTCAATCCCTGTCGGAGAAGAGCCGCTTCAACCGGATCGAGAAGGGCGACGGCAAGCTCGGCTTCGTCACGTCCGGCGTCGCGTACCAGTACGTGAAGGAGAACTACCCCGACGCGTCGTACCTGAAACTGGGCATGACCTATCCATTCTGCGACGATAAGATCAAGGCGTTCGCCAAGACGGTCAAGAAGGTGGTCGTCGTCGAGGAGCTGGACCCGTTCATCGAGGAACACGTCAAGGCGCTGGGCGTGAAAGTCGCGGCCAAAGACCGGTCGTTCCGGATCGGCGAGCTGTCTCCGGAACTGATCCCGGCGCTCGTGGCGGGCCAGGTCAAGCAGGAGGTCAAGGTCGTCAAACGCAAGCCGCGGCTGTGTCCCGAGTGCCCGCACTGGGCGACCTTCGCGGCCTTGAAGAAGCTGGACCTCGTACGTCGCCGGCGACATCGGCTGCTACACGCTGGCCTGCCTGCCGCCCATGTCGGCCCTGCATTCCTGCGTGTGCATGGGTGCCGGCGTGACGTTCAACGAGGGCTGGCGCAAGGGGCGCCGGGCAAGAAGATCGTGGGCGTCCTGGGCGACTCGACGTTCGTCCATTCCGGCATCACCGGGCTGATCAACGCCGCCTACAATAAGGCCAAGGGCGTGATCCTGATCCTGGACAACTCCACCACGGCGATGACGGGCGGGCAGCAACATCCGGCGACGGGCCTGACGATCCGCAACGAGCCGACGAAGAAGCTCATCCTGGAGGACATCTGCCGGGCCTGCGGCGTGGACCACGTGGACGTCGTGGACCCGAAGAACCTCGAGGAGTTCCGAACGATCCTGGAGAAACGTGTCAACGAGGATGCCCTGTCGGTCATCATCTCCAGGCATCCGTGCAAGCTGCTGAGGAGGTAGGTCGCTGGCCTATGAACGATCAGAGTGTACAGCATTACGTTCGGTGGCATCGGCGGGCAGGGGATTCTCAAGGCCTCCGAGATTTGCAGTTGGGCGGCCCTGTTTGCCGGCTACCACGTGAAGAAGTCCGAAGTGCACGGGATGTCCCAGCGGGGCGGCTCGGTCGAATCCCACGTCCGATTCGGCAAGCGGGTGTACTCGCCCCTGGTCCCGACGGGCGGCGCCGATGTCCTCGTCTGCTTTCATCCGGAGGAGCAGCCGCGGCTCCAGACCTTCCTGAAGAAAGACGGCGTCGACCTGAGCGGCTACCTGGAGAAGGCCACGCAGGCGATGGCGGACAATCCGCGCGGTCTCAACACCTGCATGGTCGGCGTGCTCTCCGCGAAACTGCCGATCAAGGAAGAGCACTGGATGAAGGCCATCGAGACGGTCTTCAAGGGTAAAGGCGTCGAAGAGAACAAGAAGGTATTCCTGGACGGAAGAAAGTTGGGTCAATCATGATCTGGAGAGAAGATGTCGAATGTGCGGCCCCGGCGGACCTGAAGGAGCTGCAGTCGGGCTACCTGAAGAAACTCATTCCGTACATCTATCAACAATTGTCCCGTCTACAAGAAGAAGCTCGACGCGGCCGGGGTCAAGCCGGACCGCATCAAGTCCATCGACGACATCAAGCGGCTGCCCTTCACGACCAAGGAGGACATGCGGGACAACTACCCCTTCGGCTTGTTCTCCGCGGCGCAGGACCAGATCAAGGAGATTCACGTCTCCAGCGGCACGACGGGCAACCCGACCCTCGTCGGCTACACGAAGGACGACCTCAAGCTCTGGGGCGACGTGATGGCCCGCGTGCTGGGCTGCGCCGGGGCGGTGCCGGGCGACACGATCCAGATCGCCTACGGCTACGGCCTGTTCACCGGCGGCCTCGGGCTTCCACTACGGGGCCCTGGAGATGGGGCTGCGCATCATCCCGACCTCGTCCGGCCAGACGGCCCGCCAGCTCAAGCTCATGAAGGACTTCAAGCCGAAGATCATCGCCTGCACGCCGAGCTACGTGCTCTACATGGCCGAGGAGGCCAAGGAGCTGGGCGTCGATCCCGCCAAGGGCAACTGGAAGATCGGCATCTTCGGGGCCGAGCCCTGGAGCGAGGCCATGCGGCAGGAGATCGAGAGCATCTGGAACATGCTGGCGACGGACGTCTACGGCCTGTCCGAGATCATCGGGCCGGGCGTTGCCCAGGAGTGCCACCACAAGGACGGCCTGCACATCTTCAGCGACGTGTTCTATCCCGAGGTCATCGACCCGAAGACCGGCGAAGAGGTGCCGGAAGGCGAGGACGGCGAGCTGGTGATCACGACGCTGACCAAGCAGGGGATTCCGCTGATTCGCTACGGGACGCGGGACATCGTCAGCATCCGCTACGACAAGTGCCGCTGCGGCCGGACCAGTCCCCGCATCAGCAAGATCAAGGGCCGGACCGACGACATGATCGTCGTGCGCGGGATCAACGTGTTCCCCTCCCAGATCGAGCACGTGCTCGTGGGGATCGAGGGCACGCAGCCGCACTACCAGATCATCGTCGATCGCCAGGCCCACAAGCTCGACGAAGTGGAGGTGCTGGTGGAGGTCGAGCAGCGGTTCTTCTCGGACGAGATCAAGCGGCTCAACGAGATTCGCGAGAAGATCCGAAAGGAAATCGAGAACGTGCTCTCCATCGGGGTCAAGGTGACGCTCGTCGAGCCCAAGACCATCGAGCGGAGCATGGGCAAGGCCAAGCGAATCATAGACAAGCGTGCACTGTAGAGGGGTCCGCACATGAAAATCACGCAGATATCGATCTTTCTCGAAAACCGCAAGGGCCGGCTGTACGACGTGTGCTCGCTCCTGGGCGCAGAACAACGTGAACATCCGCGCCTTGACCATCGCGGAGACGGAGAGCTTCGGCGTCCTGCGGATCGTCGTGGACAAGTCGGACGTCGGCCATCAAGCTGCTGCGCGACAACCAGTTCGTCGCCAACTTCACCGACGTCGTGGCGATCGAGGTCCCGGACAAGCCGGGCGGCCTCGCCTCCATCCTGAAGATCTTCGCCGACAACGACGTGAACATCGAGTACATGTACGGCTTCGTCGAGAAGTTCAGCGACAAGGCCCTGCTGGTCATGCGGTTCGAGGACACGGACTTCGCCCAGCAGATTCTGGCCAAGCACAACATCCACGTGGTCGCCGAAAAAGACATCC
>CAVOUO010000001.1:0-46900 GCA_963699595.1 uncultured Planctomycetota bacterium | reverse complement strand
CCTGAGCCGACAGCGAGAGTGGACGCCGACGGCAGAGGAGTGGGAGCGGATCAAAAAGGGCTCGCACAGAGCGAGGCACGCGTCCTGGTCCTCGGGGTGAGATCCGGCCTGCGCGAAGGTCGTGTCCGCGGGTACGGTCGGCGTGCGGACGTCGCAGGATGAGGTGGGGGCGCCGCTGTTCTACCGGGAGGTGAACCTGCCGTTCATCGACGCCGTGAAGGACCCGTCGCTCATCCGCTGGCGGTTCGGCTCGATCTCGTCGCCGCAGCCGCCGCCGGTCGTCCTGCAGACCTGCCGGTCTGCGGCAACTGTCACTCCTTCTCGCCAGGACGGCAGGACGCTGGCGATGGACGTGGACTACGCCAACAGCAAGGGCTCCTACGTCATCACGCCGGTCCAGCCGGAGATGATCCTGGCCACGAGCGACATCATCACGTGGAACGACTACCGCAAGGAGGACGGCGAGCAGACCTTCGGCCTGCTGTCCCAGATCTCGCCGGACGGCCGGTACGTCGTCAGCACCGTCAAGGACAAATCCGTCTTCGTCGCCCAGCCGGACCTGGCCTTCTCGCAACTGTTCTTCCCGATCAAGGGCATCCTGTGCGTCTACGACCGGCAGACGACGGACGTTCCGCGCCTTGCCGGGCGCCGACGATCCCGAGTATCGTCCAGAGCAATCCCACCTGGAGTCCCGGACGGCAAGTACATCGTCTTCGCCCGCGCCAGGGCCTACGATCTCCAGAACACCCAGGGCCAGGGCAAGATCCTGCTGACCCGGGAGGAGTGCAAGGAGTTCGTCGAGGACGGCAAGCCGTTCCTGTTCGACCTCTACCGCATCCCGTTCAACGACGGCCAGGGCGGCGTGGCCGAGCCGATCCAGGGCGCCTCGAACAACGGCATGAGCAACTACTTCGCCCGCTACTCGCCGGACGGCCGGTGGATCGTCTTCTGCAAGGCCAAGAGCTACATGCTGCTCCAGCCGGACAGCGAGCTGTACATCATCCCGGCCGAGGGCGGCGAGGCCCGGCGGCTCCGCGGCAATACCGGCCGGATGAACTCCTGGCATAGCTGGTCGCCGAACGGCAAGTGGCTGGTCTTCTCCTCCAAGGCGTACTCGGACTACACGCAGCTCTGCCTGACGCACATCGACGAGAACGGCGAGAGCAGCCCGGCGGTCCTGCTGGACCACCTGACCGCGCCGACCGGGCCGCCAATATCCCCGAGTTCGTCAACGCCCGGCCCGACGCCATCGCGAAGATCCACGAGCAGTTCCTCAACGACTACTCGTTCGTCCGCGCCGGCAACGAGTTCTATCGCCACGAGCGATGCGGACAATGCCATACGGGAGTACAACAAGGCGCTGGAGCTGAACCCCGACAACGTCAAAGCGCACCAGAAGCTGGGATTCCTGCTCGGTCATGTCAAGGGACAGATGCAGGAAGGCATGCCCCATCTGCTCAAGGCCCTCGCCTTGGAGCCTCACAACGCGCGAGCGCGTTACGATCTGGGGATGATCCTGATCCATCAGCGCAAGCTCGACGAGGCCGCCGGACACATGGCGGAGGCGCTGACTCAAATGCCGGGCGGAGGACTGGACCGTCAGTATTCATCCAGCCGGTTGCATCTGGACTTTGGGGAAGCGTTGTTGTTGGCTTACCGGTTGCCGGAGGCGAAGGCCCATCTGACGACGGTCCTGGAGCTGGAGCCGGCGAACCCGCAGGCACACTACTGGCTGGCCCAGGCGTTGGCGGGCCTGGGGGACATGGAGCCGGCCCTGGAGTACTGCACCAAGGCCATGAAACTCGACCCGAAAGTGGACGATTCGCCGTGGCTGCACCATGTCCTGGCTCAGCACCTCGTGCAGAAACGCCAATTCCGCGACGCGGTCAGCCATGAGGAACGGGCCCTGGCTATGGCCCAAGCCGAGCACGACGATGCGCTGGCCGCCCGTCTCCAGAAGACTTTGGAGTACTACCGCCGCCTGGAACAGGCGGCCCAGCGGTAGCCTGCCGCGAGCACTGCTTAGGTGGCACGGAGAGCCTTGACGGCCCAGAGAATCGAGCGGGCAAGCTGATAGATGAGGTAAGGACCAAGGACGAATACCCGGGCCAGCAGGCGGCCGGGGCCGACAGAACGTGTTCCTTGTGCGGCGAACAAATCGGATAGGAACTCCCCGTAACCTCTACCAATCGCCGCAAGCCCACCACCGGTGTCATAGATGCTCACCGCCAAGACAAGAAGCAATGGGACAAGAAACCCGACCAAGAGGCAGATGACCAACGTCAGCCATTCCTTTGCTAAGCACTTTTTCCATCGCGATGTCATCGGGAATTCCTCTCTTGTTTGCCGCGTGCATGTTCCCATCGTAAACCGACGGCCTATCCAGCAATAGTGTAGCTTGAAGGGCGACACCGCGGAAGACGAAAAGCTCCGATTTCAGTCTGACGAATTGGGCTCGCCAGGGACTGGGGAAGACAAAGCCAATTCCCGCGTGGACAGGAATTGCTACCATACTCCTGATGGGATGGGTGGTGGTGTGTTGGAAACGGATAACTTGGAACCTGTGATGGGTAACTGATGGTTGGTGACTGGCCCAAGTCTCGCGCGGCCAATGCGATCAGGAGCACCGTTTTCTTCGGTCTGCTCTACCTGTATCTATGGCTGGTGGTCGAGCCTTGCCTGATCTATAGTTGCGCGACGATCACGAATTTCCCGGTCTTCTACAAGGGCTGGCCGTTCCTGCGCGAATGCCTGTCCTATCCGGGCGGGCTCCTGCGCTATGTCTGTGCGCTATTGCCCCAGTTCTTCTACTTACTCCTGGGCCGGGGCTCTCGTCATCACGGGACAGGCGTGGGCGATCTGGGCCTGCACCGGCTGGTTTCTCCGGGCCCTCGCCGTGCCCGGCTGGCGGCTGCTGCGATTTGTACCGGCTCTCGTTGTGCTCGTCCCATACGCCCGGTACAGCTACCATTTCCCGACTATCACCGGAGCTCTGGCTTCACTACTGTTTGCGTGTCTCTACGTCAGCGTCGTCTCACGGGGCACGGGCATCCCTTCGACCGGCTCAGGGCAGGCTTTGCCCGTGATCGGGAATTCATGGGCAGGATGCCGATGCCACGACGTGGCGCTCTACCTCCTTCTATCGGTGGTTTCCTACGTGGTCAGTGCGGCGGCGTTTCTGCCGTTTGCTTTGCTGTGTGCGATCTACGAAATGCTGTACCGGCGCCGCTATATCGCTGGCTTGGCTTGTCTGCTGGTGGCGGCGGTTCTTCCGTACGCGGTCGGCGTTCTCGTCTTCCATGTCAGCCTCGTGAATGCCTATACGGACATGCTGCCGCTGTCCTGGCAGTTGCGCGACTGGGTCGCACGGCGGAGAATGCTCGGAGCGGTGTATGTGCTCTGTCTCTTCCCGACGGCCGTGGCCCTGGCGTGGGGATTGGGGCGGGCCCTCGTGGCGGGGTGGACCTCGCGCAAGATCGATGCGCAGGCCCAGCCTGGGAAGAACAAGGCAGGCTCTGGCGGGGCGAAGCCGCATCTATCTTGGCTCCGCGCTCCGGGCCTCGGCTGGACGCTGGAGTCAGCGCTGCTGCTGGCGCTCGGCGCGGCGGTGGCGGTCGTCTCGCTGGACGGCTCCCAAAAGGCGTTACTGGCGGTCCACTATTATGCCTGTCAGCGTCAGTGGCCCGAAGTCCTCCGAGCGTCACGCCGTTGTACGAACGATTACACGGTGATGAACGCGGTCGATCGTGCCTTGTATCACACCGGCCGTCTGAACCAGGACATGTTCGCCCACATGCAGTATCCGGAGGCCCTGATCTTCACCGGCGCGGACCATGCTCTGTTCTACTGGCACAAGCTGGACACGCTGATCGATCTGGGCCTGCTCAATCTGGCCGAGAAGAACCTGACCGAGTGCATGGAGATGTTCGGCGAGCAACCCATGATCCTCCAGCGGCTGGCGCTCGTCAATTTGGCCAAGGGCAAGGTGGCGGCCGGCCGGATCTATCTTGAGAAATTGCGCCAGACTCTGTTTTTCAGCGGCTGGGCCCGGGACTATCTGAAGCGCCTCGCCGCCGACCCGACCCTCGCCGCCGATCCCCAGATGCAGCAACTGCGGGCCCAGGCTCTCCGGAAAGACTCCACCGTGTTCTTCTATGCGCCGGAGCCGATGCTCCTGGCTCTGGTGGAGCAGGGCAGTCAGAACCGGATGGCCTTCGAGTACCTGATGGCCTGGTACATGATGGAGAAGCGGTTGGACAAGTTTGTGAAGAACCTCGGGCGACTGCCGGAGTTTGGCTACACGGCCCTGCCGCCACTGTACCAGGAGGCGACCTTGATCTATGCCACGAAGTACCCGGTTCCTCTGGGCGACTTTTCGATCAGTCCCGAGGCCAAGCAGCGGATCAAGCACTTCAGCGATATCGTCAACCGCTACGGCCGGAACAAGGAGGCGGCCTTCCCCGAACTGGCGGGCAACTTCGCCGGCAGTTACTTCTTCTACTTCTTCTATGCGGCTTCATCGGCACAGAAATGAGTACCTACAAACGACATCTGATCGTGGCGTTGGTTGCGGCACTGGCCGTCACGCTGGTCTGCCTTCTGGGTCTTGGTGCTTCCGGTCCGGCGGGGACGCCGGAGGGAGCGCAGGCAGCGGGCCGCATGCCGCAAATCCACCCCGATTTCTCCGGGGCCGTCATCCCCCCGAATATCGCTCCCGTGAACTTCCTGGTCCGTGAGAGTGGGTCACGCTACTTCGTGCGCATCCGGTCGCAGCACGGCCGGCCCATCGAGGTGGCGAGCCGGTCCGGCAAGATCGCCATCCCCGAGAAGCCGTGGCATGAGCTGCTCGACGCCAATCGGGGGGGACGCCTCGAATTCGAGGTCTCGCTACGGCCTGACGGCGGCGGGGTGTGGCAACGCTTCGACACGTTTGGCTGCACCGTCGCCCGCGAGGACATTGACGGCTATCTGGCGTATCGGAGGATTCATCCGGTCCATTCCGCCTGGCGCGACATGGGCATCTACCAGCGCGACCTGCACGGGTTCGGGGAGTCCCTCATTTTGACCGGCGAGTATTTTGGCGGCGGCTGCGTCAACTGCCATACGTTCTGCAACAATCGCACCGAGACGATGCTGGTCAGCACGCGCAGCAAGGGGTACAGGAACGCCGCGATGATCGTCCACGACGGCGCGGTGGAGAAGGTGGACGCCACATTCGGGTACAGCGCGTGGCACCCCTCGGGCAGGATCCTCGTGTACACTGGCGCCAAGATCGCCATGTTCCAGCACGCGGCGGGCGCGGAGATTCGCGACGTGATCGATCTGGATTCCTACTTGGCCTGTTACGATGTGGGCTCGCGGCAGGTCAAGACGACGCCCGCCCTCAGTAAGAAGGATCGGCTGGAGACGTATCCGGCGTGGTCGCCCGACGGTCGTTATCTCTACTTTTGCAGCGCACCCTGACGTGGACGCGGCGCGACATCATCCCGGAGCAGTACGACCAGATCAAGTACGACCTGGTGCGGATCGCGTATGATGTCCAGCGGGATGCGTGGGGCACGCTGGAGACGGTCTTGTCGGCGAAGGATACCGGGCAGAGCATTCTGGAGCCGCGCCTCAGCCCCGACGGCCGCTGGCTGCTGTTCTGCATGTGCCGGTACGGGTGCTTTCCCGTCTACCAGCAAAGCAGCGACCTGTATCTGATCGATCTGCAGGCGGCGGAGCGCACCGGCCGCTACGAGTATCGGCGGCTGGAGGTCAACAGCGACGAAAGCGAGAGCTGGCACAGTTGGTCCGACAACAGCCGGTGGATCGCGTTCAGCAGCAAGAGAGGAAATGGCACCTTCACGCGGACCTACCTGAGCTACGTCGATCCGAACGGCGTCGCGCACAAGCCGCTGCTGTTGCCCCAGAAGGACCCGACGTACTACGATTCATGCCTGTGGACGTACAGCGTGCCCGAGCTCGTAACCGAGCGGGTGAAGGTCGCCCAAGAGGGCTTGGGGCGGGTCGTGAGAGGCGCGCGGCAGGTCAACGTCCAGATGCCCGTGACGATGGCTACGCCGAAGGCGAAGCCCCAAGAGAGTGAGCCCTACATATCCACACGCGAATAGCGCCGTATTTCGCACGTCCCACGACCATGGGAAAGAGATTGCTTCGTTGCTGCGCTCCTCGCAATGACATACAGGCGGGCATCCATGTCATTGCGAGCGTAGCGAAGCAATCTCAGACTCGCGAGGTGGCGGGCGTCATCTGCCAATGCAGTACACAGCCTTATCCGTGCGGATGAAGAGGTTGCCTTGTGAGATTGCCGGACTGGCGCAGCACTTCTCGCCCAGCTCGTTTTGGGCCACGATCTTGAAGGTCGGCCCATCCTCGATGATCGTCATCTTGCCGTTCTCGGCCAGAAAGTAGATCTTGCCGTCGGCCCAGATGGGGGAGGCGGAGAACTTCGCGCCCAACCGCTCCCGCCAGAGGACCGCGCCGGTGGCGGCCTGGAAGCACTTGGCGACCCCGGTCTCCGTGGCCAGGTAGAGACGCGACGCTCGGTACAGCATGGAGGACATTTTGGGGACATCTTCCCCTGATTCCCAGACGGTATGCGTCTTCGTGACGTCGCCGCGGCCGCCGAGGCGAACGGCGCAGATGCGCAACGCGCCGAAGCCGGACGCCGTGAAGACCAGCCCCTCGCCGATCACGACCGAGGGGACAACGCCTTCGCCGGGGCTGGACACGGTCCACAGGCGTTCGCCGGTTTTGGGATCGAATCCCTGGATGACGTTGCCGGCGCCGCTGACCAGCTGGTCCTGGCCCTCCACGTTGGCGATCTGGGGCGTCACGTGGGCAATGCGGGAGCTGCCGCGGCTGCCCCTCCACCGGGTCTTGCCGGTGCTCTTGTCCACGGCGAGGATCACGGCCTTGTCCCAGGGGACCTGCCAACCGACCTTCGTGTCCGGCGGGGGGCTGCTCCAGTCGAAGGGCACGATCACGAGGTCCTCGTACAGAACCGGGGACACGGCCAGGCCATGCTCGCTGTAGTACTCGAAATCGGAGTTGATCCATTCGACCTTGCCGTCCATCGAGACCGCCAGGATCCGGCCGTCACACACCGGCACGCAAACCCGCGTGCCGTCGGTGGCCGGCGTCGGGGTCGCATACGAGTTATTTGGTTGCTTATGTCCCGCTTTCTGGCGCGTCAGCTCCTTATCCCAGATCACCTTGCCAGTGGGGCGGTCGAGGCAGATCATGTGCAACGAGGACCCGCCGTCCAGGGCCGTCGTCACGAAGAGCCGGTCGCCGAACACGATAGGGGACGACCAGCCCTCGCCGGGGATCGGTGTCTTCCAGCGAATGTTCGAGGTAGCGCTCCACTGCGTCGGCACGTCCTTCTCCTGCGAGATGCCCTGTCGGCTCGGCCCGCGAAACCAGGGCCAATCTTCACCTCTGGCCATCCCGGTCCACAGGATAGATGCAAAAAGAAGTCCGGTAAGCCATGCTTTGCGCCAGCGAGTCATACCCATCGATCGAAACCTCCTACTGGGTCAGCCAACCTGGGACACTTGTCAACCGGCGTACCATCAGGGGTCCCGTGGTCGTCAGCTCAGCCGCCGCCAAAGATACCAGATTGGCAGAGCAATGCACTCCCTTTCTGTTTTGGGTGTCCCGGCTATCCGGGTCGCGCCGCCAATCATAGGGAACCTGCGGGGCGGATTATCCGACCCTGGAGGGATCCGCAGCCTGATGAGTCTTGACGAGCAACTTCGGTAATTCCTGGGTGGCACGGCCAAACTTGTTTGACCGTGCTCCCTCGCACATGGAGAACACGCTCAATCCTTCGAGACTCAGGAGGGTCGCTGCGCTTGGGCGTGCCACCCGGCCATCCATGGGCGTTGATTACCGAACTTGGATATCAAGACTCATTAGGGGGAGTTGTTCCAGACCGTCGCCGGCACAACTATGGGGCCTTGATGCGGTTATCGGGACTTGCCGCGCCGGTCGGAAACGGCTGTTGCGGGCCTGAGGCAGGTTCACGGGGACCCAAATGGGAAGTCCCCGTATCCATCAGAGAGACCAATAAATGGACGACCAACGGGGGACGTCATTCGATTTTGAGCAAAACAGTCTTGCCTATCTTACCGATATTGTGTACAATGAGTTCAACTGTGCCAATATGGGGTATATGTCATCTGCCATCTCCTGCACAGAGTGCCAGGCTTTTCGCGCAAGCGGGCGGACTTTTCAGGAGTGGCAGAACAGCAAGTATCATGGGAGGAAGTGATGAATAGCGATAGGATGAGTCTGGTCGGGGTGATCCTCGCGGCCCTTCTACTGCCTGTGGCGGGGGCGCAAGCGGTGGTTCGCTATGTTGCCTTGGATGGGACCGGTACGGACGGTCTGACCTGGGCCACGGCCTACAGCACGATCCAAGCAGCGATCGACGATCCTCTCATGGTTGGCGGCGGCGAGATCTGGGTCAAGCGCGGTGTCTACGGACTGCCCAAGGCGATCGAGGTCAGGAAGGCGGTGCGCATCTACGGCGGGTTCAGCGGGGTAGGCAACACACGCGATTGGACCGCCTTTCAGACCACCGTGAACGGCGCCAGTCGAGCGGGGCACTGTTTTTACGTGACCGGCAATGCCACGATCGATGGCTTCGGGATCGCCGCGGCACCGGCTTGCAGGGGGATCCGAACGGGGCCGGCGTGCTGGTGGACAATCGCACCGCGACGATCACCAACTGCCTCTTCACGAACAATTCGACTGTCGGTTCCGGGGGCGGCCTCGCGACATACAACGCGAACGGCACGAAGATCGCCAATTGCCTGTTCAACAGCAACCAGGTGAGCATCCGCGGCGGGGCCATCTACAACCGGGGGGGCACCGGCCTCCAGATCACCAACTGCGCCTTCACTCAAAACTGGAGCAATGAGAGCGCCGGAGCCATCTACAACCAAGACTGCGGCGTAACGATTGACGGATGTGTGTTTCAGGGGAACCAGACCGCCGCAGAGGACAATTCTGTAGGGGGGGCCATCTGGAATGAAGGCGGTTCTCCGACGATTCGGAACTGTTCCTTCGTAGGGAATCAGGCCCCCTATGGAGCAGGCATATACAATTTCTCGTCGAATGCCACCATCCAGGACTGTTGGTTTGCCCGTTGTGGTTCGGGGGTCCCCGGTAGTTCGGGGGTCCTCGGCGGAGGAGGAATCTGTAACGATGGGGGCGCTCCAACGATCCTGGGCTGCCTGTTCGAGGAGAATACGGTGGAATGGCAGGGCGGCGCCATCATGGATTTCGGATCGGGAGCGAAGACCATCAATTGCATCATGCTGAGGAACGCGGCTACGGTGGGCGGAGGCGGGATCTATGTCCTCGAGCGCATGGGAAATACCGCGGCTCCGGGTCCGCAGTTCATCAATTGCACTCTGCAGGGAAACCGAACCAGTCAAGAGGGGGGAGCCGTCTTCAGCGAAGACACGCCTTCGACCTTCGTTAACTGCATCATCTGGGGAAATTACGCGGGCTCCGGGGACCCGGGCATTCATAGCCAAGCGGGCTCGTCGTCCGGCAGGCCGGCCGCTCACCATTGTGACATCGAAGGCAGCAGCGTGTACCCGGGCACGGGGAACATTCGGATGGATCCGCGGTTCGTCGATCCGGACGCGAATGACGTCAGCCTGTCGTTTGACTCGCCGTGTATCGATGGCGGCATCAATTCCGCCGTGGCCGGAATCAGTGGGGACTTCGACCTTGCCACGCGCGTGGTCGACGGCGACGGGGACGGCACGGCCGTGGTGGACATGGGAGCGTTCGAGCTTCAGACGGCCGGCCGCCATCTGATTCGCGGGGAGATCCTGCAGGCCCTCGTATACATAAGTCCCAGCGACTCGTCGGGCATCTGGATGCACAAGCTGCGGCTCGAAACCGACCGCACCGTCACCTCCGTGGACTTCCTGCCGCCGCACGACAGCGCCTGGTACACGATCCCGTCCGACTCCCACACTTCCTCCGGCAACGTGGAAACCTATCATTTCACGCAGGGCCAAGCCGATGTATGGGAGTATCTGATCACGGCGAGTGACGCGGCCGGACTGGCGAAGTTCGATCAGGGACTCTACCGGATCGTCGCGCATTACTGGAACGGCACAGAGGGCGAAACGCAAGTCAACTACGTGGTGCCGGGGACGAGCAATCCGATCCCGCAGCCGACGCAGAAACCGCAGGTCAGCGCGCCGGCCGATGGGGCGACCATTGGGTCGCCGGTGACGATTCGTTGGAGCGCCTGCACGGACAGCGCCGCCAATGGCATCTACGTGACGGTTGACGAGGCCGATTCGGGCCAGGAGGCGGAGAACCAGGTCCTGCCGCTGACGGCCACGGCATCGAACCCGCTGCTCTTGGGCACGGGCACTTATGACGCGGAAGTCAGGTTCGCGCATCTGTACGACAACGTGGCCAGTACGGATGGCACGCCCTTCCGGTGCAGCAAAGCGGCGCTGGTGGGCCTGCACTTTACCGTGCCCTACAAGGCCGTGTATCGCTTCTGGGCGCCCGCGACAGACCGGCATTTCTATACGGCCAACGAGAAGGAAAAGGATAAACTGATCACCAGTTACTCGGATGTCTGGACGTTCGAGGGAGTTGCCTACAATGCCGCCACGGCGCAGACCGACTCGAGAATGCTGCCCGTCTACCGGTTCTGGTCCGGCAAGGCGCACTTCTACACGATCGACGAGGCGGAGAGGAACAAGCTGATCGATAACTTCTCGAACATCTGGACGCCGGAGGGGATCGCGTTCTACGCGTTCCCCGAGGGGGCGGAGCCGCCGGAGTGCAAGGCGGTCTACCGCTTCTGGAATGCGGGCAACGCTACACACTTCTTTACGATAAACGAGAAAGAGGCGGACAAGCTCATCACCCAATACTCGAGCATCTACACGTACGAAGGCGTCGCCTTCTACGCCTATCCGCCGTGATCCGGCCCGGACGTCGAAGCTCAAACGGGCTTCTCGCGAGGTGAGGGCGGTTCGCGGAGGAGCCGTTCCAGCTCATCGAGCAAGGGCTGCTGGCTCTTGAGGATCTTTTCCCGGGCTCGGGGCAGGGAAAACCAGGCGGCGCGGTCGGCCTCGGGATAGGTCTTCCACTGGCCGGAGTGAGGCGGCCACTCCATCGTGAAGGTGTTGCTCTGGATGGCCCCGGCGTCGCAGTCGCCGGCGACGGCCCAGGCATATACGCTTTTGCCGCCGGCTTGCTTGATGGGGGCGAGGGGCAGGAAATCGCCGGCGACGGGGAACCCCGTTTCCTCCTGAAATTCGCGTTTGGCGGCGTCGAGCGGCTCTTCGTCAGTGAATTCGCCCTTGGGAATGCACCAGGCCCCCTCATCTTTCCTCGCCCAGAAGGGACCACCCGGATGAATGAGCAGGACCTCCAGGTCCCGATCGCGCCTGCGGTACATCAGCAGCCCGGCGCTTTTTCTCTCCATGGAAAAGCCTCCGCTGCGCGGACATCGTGGCGTGCAGACACGACGTCGCACCCTCTCATCCTCCCTGCGTCACCCGCCCGAAACCCGTAACGTGCCCTTGATCCCCGCGGGCTGGCCGGCAGCCCCACACATGGGTCACGGCTTATTTTGTCCCTGACTGCTGAGCCATCCGATTCCGGACTCCGGACGGCGGACCCGAGCCGCAGCACGAGTCCGCCCTCCGAGATCATTCATGTTTGTCAGTAGCGGGGTCTGCCCCGATCCGGTCCCCGATCTCCTCGATCGCCGCCTCGTCCGCCGCCGCCGCCACCGCCACCGCCACCGAACCGCCCGCCGGGCCGACCGCCACCCGGCCGCCCGCCGGGCCTGCCGCCGCCGCCGCGCGGGCGATCGCCGCCGGGACGCCTGCCGCCGCCGCCAAAACCGGGCAGCGGCCGCCTTCGCCCGGCCGGCCTCCACGTGCAGTCGCGTTGCCCTTGAGCTCTTTGCCGTTCATCCCTTCGATCGCTGCCTTGGCCTGATCCTCAGACGACATTTCTATGAAGCCGAACCCTCTGGATTCGCCCGTCGTGCCATCCCGGATGATCTTGACCGACGAGATCTCTCCGAATGACTCAAATGCTTGGCGCACTTCATCTTCCGTCGTGTCAGGGGTGAGGTTCCCTACATAGATGTTCATTTACCTTCCTTTCCTTAGGAGTACCAAATATAGAGGGCATACCGGCTACAGTGGTCTGAGGCTGCACCGCGTAGGCGGATTTCATACTTAATGCCCGTCGTCGACCCAATCGTATCTCAAAAGAGGCCGCAATGGAAATAGATATCCAAAAATATTTTGGCGGCGGTCGAGCGACTTTGCATCATGGTTTTTTCCTGAGAGTCACCTCAGGACCGCGCAGATAAAAGGGGCTCAGTGCCAGGGGATCGGTCGAACCGGCCGGCCAAGGCCTTTTGGTAGCCGAGCCGGTGGACGTTGGCGGCGCGGGGGCTCCAATACCGCTCGGGGAGGATGACAGTCCGATCGGCTATCGAAGCTATCCCGATGATAGAAGAGTCCGTCACCCAGAAGACCGACGGGATCTGACCCGGCGAAACCCTCGACGATCTCTTGAGCCGTCATGAGGCTGTCGGGAGCAATCTTCCGCCATAAGCTGTTATCCGGACCAGGGATACGATAGCCAGGCCCTTCATTCTCGCCCTCTCGGGGCCGGCCCGGCACCGCCATGATCCGGTCGTAGACACTGACGTAAAACTGGCCTCGCTTGGCATCGAACAGGGCAGCGATTCTGTCGGGGATCACGATGCCGGTCTCATCGCCGGGGGTGTCGCTGTGTCCCGCCGGTGCCTCAGACAGGTTGGCGGCGACAACGTCAAGGGAGTCCACCGTGACGATTTGGACTGCATTGGCCAGGTGCATGGCCTTGGCCATCGCCACCGCGATGCGGAGTCCGGTGAAACTGCCGGGGCCGATGGCGAGATGAACCTGGTCGATGTCCGTCGGGACGTATCGGTGGTCCCGCAGAAGGTCGCCGATAGCGGGGAACAGCTCGCTGCTGTGCTGCATGGGACCGGTAAATCGGGACTCCGCCAGCAATTGGGGGCCACGGGCCAGGCAGGCCGACCCGATCGCGGCTCGATGTCTCAACCGCCAGTATTATGGCTTCCTCAGTCGGATTCTGAGGTCTCCCACGGCTCTGGACGCTCATCTTCGACACCTTCTCCAATGCCCCATTTTTGACGGGCCAATTTCCCCTGACTTGCCGCATTGGCCCAGCCCGAACGGTAGTGGGCCAGGATTTTATCGGCCAAACAGGCTGGGTAACAATTTTTCTCTTGCAAAAAACTCCCTATTTTAATAGATTAGACTCATAACTCTGTCCTTAGTCCTTCTAATGGAGGTCGTTCATAGCCATCAGCTACTAACGGTTTACCGCAAGAGGGTGAGAACATTATAGCAGGAGGTTAGGGTTTGGACAGGCCAAGTGTGTACGCGAAGTCTGCGCGAGAGGGGATCGTTTCTACCATCCTCACGTCCGTATTGCTGAGTGCAACGGCTCTCATGTCTGTGACTTGGTCACAGTCTGCGCAGAGCAGTGATGACGCCACGATGCGTCATCTGGGTCAGTACTTGATGAGCGTGGGGCAAAAGCAGTACGACGGAGGCTCCTACGACCAGGCGGTGATGACCTTGCAGATGGCCGACAAGCGCAAGGACTACCTGGACCCGGTCGAGCAGCGCAAGCTCCAGTCGCTACTGGAGAAAGCCCGTGCCGCGGAGCGCCGGCGGGTGCTGGCGGTCCGGCAGGCCGCTGAGGACTCGCGCCGCAAAGGCGATGTGGCGGCAGCGCGCGCGCACCTGGAAAGCATCAAGAACAGCCAGGTCCTGACCGAAAAGGAACGGCTGGAGATCGCGGACGCGCTCCGCGTCATGGGTCCGGGAACACCGGCGAATACGGTCGGTGCCACCGGCAGTCTGCCTGCTGCGCCAACATCGAAGCCGCCGGAAGTACAGGCCGGGACCGGCATGGCACCCGGTCAGGGCCTGACCAGCAGCATCGCAACCCAGTACTACGAGGCTCTGAAAGCCTACCGAGCCGACGATCTCAACGCGGCCCAGGCGGGCTTCACCAAGGTTCTCCAAAATGAGTCGCTCTCTGCGCCCCTGGTGTCGGCGGTTCGTGGATACCTGGCGGAGATCGAAGCCAAGCAGGGTCAGGGGCAGCCTCCTATGATGGGAAGCGGACTGGCGGGAATCGTGCCGGCGGTCGGGGTGACGGCACTGGCCAACACGCCGGCGGCCGCTTCGCAGACGGACTCCAACGCGCCGGCGGATGCGAATAAGCCGGCAACCCCTGCGCAGCCGGCGCAGAGCGAAGTGGATCGCATCGCAGAGCTTTATACCCGCAGTTGGGAGCTCTATTCCCAGGGCGAGCTGGCGGCCGCGCGACAAGGGTTCGTGGAGGTGGCCAAGAGCGGCCTGTTCAAGGGCGCCGAAGGCAGACGCCCCGAAGATTACATTGCCACGATCGATCGGTTGCTGGCCGCGCAAGCGGCGCAGCCTGCGGCCGCACCGGTCGCGGCGACGCCGGCCCCGGCCTCGACTCCGGTGATACCGGCTCCCACGCCGGTGGCCGTGACGCCGAGTCCCGCGCCGACGACCGTGACGCCGGTGACGCCGGCGTCGGTGCCTGAGCCGAACGTTACGGTGCTGGCCGCCGCGACGCCGGCCCCGGAGCAGGGCGGCTCCATCGAAGCGATCAATCGCAAGCGGAGCATCATTCGCAGCTATACCGAAGCGGCCGTCAACGATGCGGTCGCCCAGGCACAGAAGCTCATTGCGCAGGGTCAGTTTGACGCGGCCGCGGACCGCGTGGCCGATGCGCAGCGCAAAGTGAACGAAGCCCAGTTCTATCTCGGAGAGGAACTCTACAAGCAGTATACCCAGCGGCTGAGTCAAACGGCGGACCGGATCCAGGAAGCGCGGAGCGCGCGGGAGAAGGAGTTGGCCGAGCAGAAGCATCAGGAAGCGGCTAAGGCGCAATCCGAGTTGCGGACTCAGGCGGAGATGGATCGCCAGAACCGGATCAAGGAGCTGATGGCAGCGCGCGAAGGCCTACTGGAAGCAGCAGCAGTATCAAGCGTCCGTCGGCCAGCTTGAGGCCCTGCTGGCCATCGATCCTCTCAACGATGAAGCGCTGACTCTCAAGCAGATGGTCCAGGACATGATCTTTCTGCGCAAGCAACTCGAGATAGATCAGCTCAGCGCCAAGCAGCGGGTGGAGATGCTCCAGGATGCCGACGAGGCAGAAGTGCCCTACGCCGACGAGATCACGTATCCCAAGGACTGGCGCGAGGTGATGCAGCGCCCGACGCGCCGGCCGGACGAGCCGTTCCAGTTGGAGCCGGAGAACGCCGAGGTCTACAAGCAGCTTGACACGGTGGTCAATCTTTCCCAGCTCACGCCTCAGACGCCGGTCAACACGGCCATTGACATGATGCGAACGTCGGTGGATCCGCCGCTGAACATCGTAGTGAACTGGCGCGATCTGGAGACGAACGTGAACATCCAGTCCACCAGCCCGGTCCAGATGGACGGGACGCCGAAGATCAAGCTCGGCACCGCCTTGGACAACCTCGTCAAGGCGATCTCCGATCCGACCATTCCCGACTACCCCGTGGAGTATGTGGTCAGCAAAGGGACCGTGTCGATAGCGACGACCACTGGCTTGCCGAAGAAGAAGATGGAAGCCCGCGTTTATGACATCATCGATCTCGTAGGCCAGCCGGCCAGCTATTCCCAGATGGGCCAGATGATGGGCATGATGGGCGGCGGTGGCATGATGGGAGGCGGAATGATGGGTGGCATGGGAGGCATGGGTGGCGGGATGATGGGTGGCATGGGTGGCATGGGTGGCGGGATGATGGGCGGCATGGGCGGCATGGGTGGCGGGATGATGGGCGGCATGGGAGGCATGGGTGGCGGGATGATGGGTGGCATGGGCGGCATGGGCGGCGGGATGATGGGCGGCATGGGTGGCATGGGCGGCGGGATGATGGGTGGCGGCATGGGCGGCATGGGTGGCGGGATGATGGGCGGCATGGGCGGCATGGGTGGCGGGATGATGGGCGGTGGCATGGGTGGCGGAATGATGGGTGGCATGGGCGGCATGGGCATGATGGGTGGCATGGGTGGAGGGATGATGGCCTATAGCCTGCGCGATACGATCATGCAGACCATCAACCCGGATAGCTGGTACGATCATCTCACACGTGACCCGCCTGCCGGAGGGGCAGATCACGCTGTACCCGCAGAGCACGCCGATGAAGATGACGGTCGTCAACACGCCGGAGGTACACCAGCAGATTGAGAAGCTCCTGGACCAGCTTCGCAAGTCGCTTGGCCATGAGGTGTCGATCGAGGCTCGGTTCCTGGTCGTGAGCCAGAACTTCCTGGAGTCCATCGGTCTGGATCTGGACTTCAGCTATCGGCCCGGCGGCAAGTGGGGCGTGATTACGGTGGCCCAGGACTCGCTCGTGGCCGCGGCCCCGGACACCGCGACGAGGGTTCCGGGCAGCTTGGGCGGATCGGCCGCGAATCCGGCCGTCAACCTCACAGGAGGCTGGGGCACGGCCCTGGATGAGCTGCAGGTGAGCCTGCTGCTGCGTGCCACGCAGGCGCGCACCGACACGAAGGCCCTGTCGGCTCCGAAGGTGACGGTCATGAGTGGCGAAGGCGCGTCCTTCACCATTACCGATCTGGTCGCCTACGCTTTGCCGCAGACGCAGCAGGCCGGGACGGTCGGTACGGGGCTTGGGCACGGCCACGACGCTGCAGGGCACGCAGAACAACGTCAGCGCCATGCCGATCGGGAGCACGCTGAGCATCACCCCGACGATCACCAAGGACAAGAAGTACGTCCTGCTGAATATCGTCAGTCAGCAGATCGATCTGCTGCGGATGAGGACGCTTCTGGTCACGTCGACGAACCCGAACACGACGGCGGGCGCCCCGCCGACGGTGACGACGCCGGTGACGGTTCCCGAGACGGAAACCTCCAACGTCGCGACGCGCGTCAGCGTTCCCGATCGGGGTACGCTGCTGCTGGGCGGTCACAAGCTGACGGCCAAGGTGGACAAGGAAGTGGGAGTGCCGATCCTGAGCAAGATCCCGATTCTGGGCCGGCTGTTCTCCAACCGCAGCTCGATCCGGGATGAGAAGATCCTTCTGATCCTGGTCAAACCGACGATCATTCTGCAGGAAGAGACCGAGCACGAAGCGATCGCGTCGATGGAGGAAGTCGTGGTGACACCGCGGCCCTGATTGAGTCCGACTCCGCAAGTGACGATGGTTCGGATGAGAGGGGTTCCCTGGAACGGACGTTGTACGGACATAGACACAGTTGAACGGAAATAGGCATATGAAAGAGCAGATTCAGGAGCGACCCGGCACCTGGCGGCTGCTGATTAGCTCCGTGCTGATTGTTTGCGCTCAGGCGGGCCTGGTGGCAGCAAACGAATTCTCATTTTCGTTATCGGACGCCGTGAGCTGTGGCGGTGCGTCTGCGGCCGAGCCAGGAGAGCTGCTCGTTCGCTTTGTCCCCGGAGATACTCCCCCTCTGAGTTGTCCCGATCTGACGGGCCCGCGGACGCCGCGGGCCGTGCGCGAGGCGATTTGCGGGCAGGTCCTGGCGGGGACTTCCGTGCATCAGCAATATGACGGCGTGGTCCCCGGACTGACGCTGGTGCGTCTGCCCAAGGGAACGTCCGTGACCGACGCCATGACGCGGTTCGCGGCCTGCGGGGATGTCCTGTACGCCGAGCCGAATTATCGGTACAAGCTCCAGCGGGTCCCGGCGGACCCCAACTACCCGAAGCAGTGGGACATGGACAACACCGGCCAGGCAGGGGGACGCGCCGATGCCGATATCGATGCCCCGGAGGCGTGGGACATTCATACGGGCGTCAAAGGGTTCCTCATCGCGATCCTCGACACCGGTGTGGACACGACCCACCCGGACCTGGCGCTCAACCTCTGGATGAACCAGCAGGAGATGTTCGGCAAGCCCAACGTCGATGACGACGGCAACGGCCAGGCGGACGATTTCTACGGCTGGGACTTCATCGGCAACAAGTCGGACCCGGTGGACGATGTCTACCACGGGACCTACGTGGCGGGCATCATCGGGGCGTTTGCCAACAACATGATGGGCATCGCCGGGGTCAACTGGACCATCAGCATGATCATCTGCAAGGTCGCCGACAAGGACGGCGTGAAGCTGGACGCCGCCGTTGCGGCGGTCCAGTATGCGACGGCGTGCGGCGCCAAGGTCATCAATGCCTCCTGGGGCGGCCCCGAGTACAGCAAGAGCCTCAAGGACGCCATCGAGGCGGCCGGCAAGAAAGGCGTTCTCTTCGTGGCGGCGGCCGGCAACGGTTCCGTCAACAACGACAAGGTCCCGGTCTATCCGGCCAGCTACGACCTGGACAACATCATCTCGGTCATGGCGACCGACGGCAACGATCAGATCGCGTGGCCGTCGAACTACGGTCCCAAGACCGTGGACATCGCCGAGCCCGGCCTGAACGTTCTGAGCACGACGCCGATGACGGAGACGCCGTCGATGACGGCGGACGGTGTGACCGAAGGGTACGCGGCGCTGACCGGCACCTCGGTGGCGGCCCCGCACGTCTCCGGCGTGGCGGCCCTGCTGTGGTCGAAGTCGCCCTTCCTGTCCGTCTACCACGTCAAGCACATCCTGATGCAGACGGCGGACAAGGTGGTGCCGGGCCTGTGCCTGTCCCACGGCCGCGTCAACGCGGCCAATGCCTTGAAGGCCGTCCCCATCGGACAACTGGGCCGCGTGCTCAACACGCGCGAGACCCGACAAGCCCGACAGCTTCTACACGTCCATCCAGGAGGCCATCGACGCGTCCCAGGATGGGGATACCCTGATCGCCGAGGGCAAGGCCGGCGGCAATACGATGTTCCTCGAGCAGATCGACTTCAAGGGCAAGGCCATCACGCTGCGCAGCGGCAACGTGACGAACCTGGCCGATCCCAACCTCTATCCCGAGACGACGTTGCTTCTCGGACTGGCCAAGCCGGGCTCGATCGTGACCTTTGCCCATGGCGAAGGGCCCAACAGCGTTCTGAAGGGCTTCACGATCTCCTGGGGCGTGGCCGACTACGGCGCGGGCATCCGGTGCGAGGACGCCTCGCCGACCATCAGCTTCTGCATCATCAACGACAACCAGGCCCGCTACTACGGCGGCGGTATCGACTGCCTGGGCGGCTCGCCCAAGATCAGCAACTGCGTCATCAGCGACAACTGGGCGTTCGGCGCCTCGGCCATCGGCGGCGGCCTCAACCTCGAAGAGGCCACGCCGGAGATCTCCGACTGCATCATCCGCAATAATCTATCCATGAGTGTCGGCGGCGGCATCGCGTGCTACAACGCCGCACCGACGTTCTTCAACTGCTTCATCACGAACAACTCGGCGGTCGCCGGCAGCGGTCAGTTCGACCTGGAGGATTCCTCCCCGACGATCACGAGCTGCACCATTGTCGTCGATGACTTCAATCCCGCCCGCGACGGCGGCATCTGGGCCTTCGGCAACTCCAGCCCGGTCATTACGAACTGCATCCTCTGGGGCAACGGCGACGATCTGTTCGATTGCGCCGCCACGTACAGCGCGCATCGAGGACAACGACCCCGGCGCCGGCAACATCCACGCCAACCCGCAGTTCACCCAGGGACCGCGCGGGTACTACTACCTCAGCGCAGAAGGCCGCGGGACAGTTGGTGGACAGTCCCGTGCGTCAATGCCGGCAGTCCCAGCACCAGTTCGTCCTTGGCGAGTCACCTGTTCACGTTGACCACGCGGACCGACGGCGTGCCGGACATGGGCGCCGTCGACCTGGGCGCGCATTACGGAGCGGCCCCCGCTCAGTACTTCCCCTTGACGGTCACGGTCGTGGACCCCAACAACAAGCCGGTCGATCCGAACCAGGCTCGGCGGCAGCGTCGAGCCGAGCGGCGGCTCGTTCCGTCAGTTCGAAGTGGTCGCCATCAAGGCCACGCCGAAGGCCGGCTACCGGATCAAGCGTTGGGTCGGCACGCCGGATGACACCAAGAAAGACCCTGGCGTCTCGTTCACGATGACGGCGGCGACCAACATCATGATCGAGTTCGAGAAGATTCCGTCCTTCCAGCTTCGCACGACGGTCGTCGGCGCCAACGGAACTGCTGACTCCGAATCATCGCCGCGGCGAATCCTATCTGGACGGCACGGTCGTCCAACTGGCGGCCGCGCCCGATCAGACGTACATCGTCGACCGGTGGGAGGGGACGGACAACGACGCCTCCTGGTCGAACTCCAACACCGTGACCATGACGGGCGACAAGGAAGTGACGGTCAAGTTCAAGCAGGCGAAGAGCTTCCACGTTCCCGCCCAGTACAAGACCATTGCGGACGCGATCAAGGCGGCCAGCGATCACGGCGACAAGATCGTCGTCAGCGCCGGCACGTACCGCACGCACTCCCTGGACTTCGGCGGCAAGGCGATCACGCTGGCCAGCGAGCACCCGGACGATCCGTGCTCGCGTCGCGCGCACGATCATCGATTGCGCAGCTCGGGCGGGCGTTCATCTTCCAGAGCGGCGAAGGACCCGACTCCGTGATCGATGGCTTCACGATCAAGAACGGCTCGGCGGTCGCCAATCCGACCACGCCCAACAACTCCGGCGGCCAGGGCGCCAACGGCGACGATGCGTTCGGCGGGGCCGTGGCCTGCTTCAACGGCAGCAGCCCGACGCTGTCGAACCTGGTCATCCAGGACTGCGTGGCCCAGGGCCGCACCGGCGAGGACGCGACCTTTGTCTATCCGGGATTCCCGGCCCCGGCGGCGCCGGCAGACCCTGCGCCTGCGGCGGACCAACTGCCGGATCCTGCTCCGCGCGACCCGAATGCGCCGCCCGACCCGAATGCGCCGGCCGATCCGAATGCCGGCATGCCGGGCCAGCCCGGCGCGGCCGGTGCGGATGGTACGCCCGGCGCACCGGCGCGAAGGGCGCCGACGGGTACAACGGCGGCAAGGGCGGCCACGGCTTCGGCGGCGCGTTCTACTTCGACGCCAACTGCAAGCCCCTGATCCTCCACTGCACGATCACGAACTGCCGGGCCCTCGGCGCCAACGGCGGCTTGGGCGGTGTGGGCCAGGACGGTGGGCAGGGCCAGGACGGTCAGACCGGTGGGGATGGCCAGCAGGGCCAGAATGGTGGGGAAGGGATCGACAACGGTCCCCAGGGCGCTGGTGGCGCCGGTGGTAACGGCGGCGCCGGTGGCGCCGGCGGCATCGGTGGTGACGGCGGCAAGGGTGGCAACGGCGGCGACGGCGGCAACGCGGCCGGCGGCGCCATGTACTTCGGCGACAACTGCAAGCCGACGATCAAGTATTGCACCATCAATGGCTCCTCTATCCTGCAAGGCTTAGGCAACGCCGCGGCGCCGGCGGCAGCGGCGGCGCGGGCGGCAATGGTGGCGCCGGCGGGGTGGCGGCGGACGGCGGCGATGGCGAGCCGGCCGGCGCGGCCGGCGCGGACGGCGCCGTGGGCATGGGCGCCAATGGCGGCAACGGCCCGGCGGCGGGGCCATGGGCAAGAACGGCACGCAGTCGTCCGGTGGCGCGATCTTCTTCGGCAAGAACTGCGAGATCGTGATCTCGGATACTGTCATCAACGGCAGCCAGGCCATGTGGACGGTGCCCACCGTGGCGTATGCCGGCGGCGACGGCGGCAATGGCGGCGCCGGCGGCAGTGACGGCGGCTCCGGCGGCAACGCCGGCGGCGGCGGCGACGGCGGTCCGGCCGGCGCAGCCGGAACGGCCGGCGCGGCCGGAAACCAGGGCGCGCCCGGGCAGGGCGGCACCGGTGGTCAAGGGGCCACCAGCGTCACCACCAACCTCGGCGGCGCGATCTTCTACAGCGAGGGCTGCAAGGCGACCTTGACGAACTGCACGCTGAATTCCAACCGCGTGGAGAACCAGAGCGGCGGCGCCTCCTACTACTCCAGGAACTGCACGACCCAAATCGAGCGGTGCAGCATGGGCAGCAACACCGCCGGGCTCAACGGCGGTGCGCTGGCCTTCGACATCGACTGCAAGGCGACCATCCTCGGGAGCACGTTCCTGAGCAATACGGCCGCGGCCGACGGCGGCGCGGTCTATTGCTGGTATCGTGACGAGATCGACGTGAACGACAGCGCGTTCGGTGACAACAGGGCGACCGGCGCGCTGAGCTCCGGCGGCGCCATCTACGCCGGCGGCACCTACGACGACAAGGTCCAGGAGTGGTACAACGGCGGTACGGTCCGTCTGAAGAAAACGCAATTCGCGACCAATGCGGCCGCGTTCGGCGGCGCGCTTGTACTGGTACGGCACCGATGCCGACATCACCGTGGACGACTGCACGATCCGCGGCAACGCGGCCCAGACGGCGGCGGTCTGTACTGGAGCGGCGGGGCGGCCCGGATCGTCAATTGCAGCATCCGGGGCAATGCGGCCCTCGGCCCGCAGTATCAGATCTCGCTGGCGGCGCCCACGCCCGATCCGAACGATCCGAACACGTGGCCACCTTCGAGCACCTGGCCCGATCCGAACGATCCGAACTCCATGTTCGATCCGAACAATCCCTTCACGCCTCCGCCGATCCAGGTACCGAAGAGCACCGAGCTCGGCGCGGGCGGCGGTCTGGTCTGCTGGTCGTCGGATGCCTCGATTGAGGACTCCTTCATCAGCGAGAACACGGTGAACGGCTCCGGCGGCGGCGTCTACTTCGGCGGCGATCCCTTCACGCCGCAGCTTAAGAACTGCCTGGTCAAGGACAACACCGCGCTGATCGGCGGCGGCGGCATCGCCTCGTACTGGTATGCCGCGCCCACGATCTCGAACTGCACGATCGTGGGGAACAAGGCCACCGATCCGAACAACTCCAGTCACGGCTATGGCGGCGGTCTGTTCGCATCCTATGCCAGCGACACGACGCTGCTCGACAGCATTGTCTGGGGCAACACCGCCGTCCAGGGCGGTCAGATCGCCCTGGGCAGCCAGAGCGACCCCATCTATATTCAGCGGCCGGCGATCGTGACGATCAGATTCAGCGATGTCCAGAACGGTCTGGCCGGAATTCACGTGGAGCAGGGAGCGACGGTCAACTGGCTCCCGGGCGATATCGACGCCGATCCGCTGTTCGTCGGTTCGTACTTCCTGAGCCAGACGGCGGCCGGACAGGCGCAGACCAGCCCGGCGGTCGATGCCGGCAGTGACTCGGCCCAGAACCTGGGCCTGGCAGGCTACACCACGCGGACCGACGGCGTCGGCGACCAGGGCAAGGTGGACATGGGCTTCCACTATCCGGCGCGTGGGCCGCTACCAGCTCACGGTCAGCGTCGTCGGCGGCCACGGCACGGTCCAGCCGCTGAGCGGCCTGTACCACGAGTTCCAGGATCGTCACGCTCGTGGCGACGCCCGAGCCGGGCTACCGGGTCAAGCAGCTGGACCGGCACCGACAAAGACCCCTCGTGGAACAAGAACACCAACACGGTGACGATGAACACCGGCGCGAACCGGTTCGTGACCGTCGAATTCGAGAAAGACGTCATCAATACGCTGCTGGTGCCGGCCGACTTCCGGACGATCGAAGACGCGGTCAAAGCGGCGGGTCCGGGGGGGAACAAGATTGTCCTCAGCCGCGGTACGCACGTCGTGACAGACCCGAACGGCATCGATTTCCAGGGCAAGATCATCACCGTGATGCTCCCTGGATCCCGAGAATCCGGAGATCGTGGCCCAGACGATCATCGATTGCGCGGCAGCCGGCTCACGCCGCGCCGTGCGTTCCACTTCCACAGCGGCGAAGACGCCAATTGCCGTGATCACCGGCGTGACGATCCGCAACGGCTACGTCAGAGGTCCCTTGGGGGCGGACGGCCGATTCGGCGTCCAGCAGCCCGTACCGTACGATATCGTGGCTCCCGATGTGTGGGATCCGCCGCGGCCTCGCGGCGAACGCGGGTCGCGATGGAATCGGCGATTCGTACGGCGGCGGCATTCTCTGCGAGAACGGCAGTTCGCCTACGTTCCGGAACTGCGTCATTACCAACTGCACCTCGACCGGCGGTCATGGCGGTATCGGCGCCAACGGATGGTCCACCACGCCGCAGCCCACCTGGCCGCAGCAGTGGACCTATCTGCCTCCAGTGACAGACCCCACCCAGCAGCCGTCTCCGCAGACCACCGGTGACGGGCAGTGGGGCGGCTTTGGCGGTATGGGCGAAGGCAATGGTCATGGCGGTGCCATGGCGTGCCTGAGCGGCAGCAAACCCATTCTTGTCAACTGCACGTTCCAAGATAACGGCGCCTATGGCGGCATCGGCGGCAACGGCGGCAGCGGCGGCAACAGCGGCGGCGGTACGGAGAGCTGGGGCGGGGATGGCGGCGCGGCCCGAGGCGACGGCCAGGGCGGCGCGATCTACTGCGATAATCAGAGCGTTCCGGTTGTGCGGGAGTGCCGTTTCCTGAACAATATCGCCCGCTCGGGCGTGCCCGGGGTGGGCGGCGCGCTGGGCACCGGCAACGCGTTGCCGGACCCGTACACACCGGCCCAGCCGGGCTCCCCGGGCGAGCATTGTGTCGTTCGGCCGGATTGGCGGTGGTGCTCTCTACTATGGTCCGCAGACGGCGGCCGATGTCGTCAAATCGGTATTCACGGAGAACCAGGCCTTCGAGGGATTCGGTGCTCTCGACACGAACGGCCGCGCGGCCGAGATCCACATCGATGCCAAAGGCGGGGCGATCTACTCGGAGCCCGGCAATACGATCAACGTGACCAAGAGCGAATTCACCGGCAACTACGGCGGTGCGCTCTACGTCGATGGCCAGGGCGACATGGAACTGCATCGGAGTGCCGGTTCAAGGGCAACGAGGTCATCGATCGTAGTCTCACCGATTACGCCGGCTATCTGGGCAGCACGATCTCGTTCGTGCTCGTCAACGGCGTTCTGACTCCCACCCAGCGGCGCAGTTCGAGGGTGGCGCCCTTTACCTGGGAGCGGACTGCAACAGCGTCAAGGTGACGGACTGCGAGTTCTTCGGCAACTCCGCCTCGGATCAGGGCGGCGCCGTGCGCTGCGTGACGGATGCCACGTTCCAGAATTGCCGGTTCGGCGGCAACGAGGGCTGGAGCCGCGGCGGTGCTCTGGATGCCTTCTACGACACCAACGATCCGACGACGCACAAGATCCTGACCCTGGACTTCAAGCGTTGCAGCTTCGTGAACAACCGCGCCACCTATGGACTGGACGGTTGGGGCGGCGGCGTCTACTTCCAGGATGTCAACGGCGTCTTCGTCAATTGCGACTTCGTCAACAACACGGCCAAGAACGGCGGCGGCCTCTATGCGGTCGGCGGCGCGGTGACGCTGTCCAAGACGCTGGTCCACGGCAACAAGGCCCTCGGCGCCAGCGGCGTCAACACGGCGGCCGTTTTCGATTTCGCGGGCCGGTTCGGCGTCGGCAAAGGCATCGACAAGAGCACCGGCACCGACGGCGGCGGCGGTCTCTTCTTCGCCGTGGCGGCGGCCAACATCATCGATTGCACCTTGAGCAACAACGTCGTGGAAGGCGTCAACGGGGCCGGCGGCGCCGTCGTCTTCTACGGCGGATTCGTGAAGCACCTGGTCAGCGACTGCCTGATCACGGACAACCGCGCGAGCAAGTACGGCGGCGGTATCGCCAGCCTGGTCTACACGACGCCCCGGGTGGAGAACTGCACGTTCGTCAACAACACGGCGAACACGCTGGGCGGCTCGATCTTCAGCGACTGGAGCTCGCGCGTCACCGTGGTGAACTCGATCTTTGCGAAGGGCAACAATCGCAGCATCGCCTCCGACGACTTCGACCAGGGGACCCGCATCACCTATAGTCTGTTCTATGACAACCCCCAGGGCGATTACGGTCTGCGCGACAGCGTGACCGGACAGGTCAGCCGGGTGGCCGGGACCGCCCTGGACCCGACGAACCAGGTGGCCGATCCGATGTTCGTGCAAGGCCCGTTGGGCGGCTTCTACCTCAGCCAGACGGCGGCCGGTCAGTCCCAGAACAGTCCCGCGGTCGATGCCGGAAATGCGCCGGCCCAGGACCTGGGTCTGTCCGCACGGACCACGCGCACGGACGACAAGCCCGATGAAGGAAAGGTCGATCTGGGATATCACTACCCCGATTCCACGACGCTGCCCCGGTATACCTTGGCGGCGCGCGTCGAGGGCGGCCACGGCCAGGTGTCGCCGAAGAGCGACACGTACTTCGAAGGGACCCTGGTCCCGGTGACGGCTCAGCCCGACAAGGGGTACCGGGTCGCCCTATGGACGGGGACGGACGATGACTCCTCCCACTCCGTGAAGAACCTGGTGGTGCTGTGGTCCGACCGCGCGGTGGTCGTCGAGTTCGACCAGCCGCGAACGATCACGGTGGGCAGCAATCCCATCTACGGCACGATCCAGAAAGCGATCGATGCGGCCGTGGAGGGCGACACCGTCCTGGTGCCGACCGGCACGTTCGCTCCGACCTGGGTGATTGGGGCGCACCCCACGATTCTGATCGACAAGGGAATCACGCTGACCAGCGAGAACCCGGACGATCCGGATTGCGTGGCGGCCACGCGGCTCTACTACGTCATCCTGCAGGTGGCGACGACGGGCGATACGCCGGCAGTCATCGACGGATTCACAATCGAGCGCAGCCGCCTGCATGTCCTCTTCTCGTCGCCGATCGTGCGCAACTGCGTCTTTACGGAGTGCCATTGGTTCGGCACGGATGGCGTGGACGGCGATTCGCATTACACCCCCGCCGCATGATGGACACAACGGAGCCTCTCTCACTGGCGGCGCCCTGATGATCTGTCAATGGCTCGCCGAGTGTCGAGAACTGCGCGTTCGTCAACTGCTCCGCCACAGGCGGCAACGGCGGCCTCGGCTCCAACGGCGACGCGCCACGCATCCGGCGGGATTCGATGGCGGTTGGGCGGGCGGGGCTTACGGCGGCGCCGTGTACTGCGGCTTCGGCAGCAATCCGACGTTCAAGGACTGCCGGTTCGAAGGTTGCTTCGTGCTGGGCGGCAACGGCGGCAACGGCGGCGACGGCACCGACACCGGCGCACGGCGGCCGGGGCGGCAACTGGATCTACGCGCCGTCCGAAGAGACGGGTCCGCTCTCCGCGCCGAACTGGCCGTGGTGGGACGGCTGGGAATGGGCGTTTTACGACAGCGTTACCGGTCTGCCTTCTACTGACGCGACGACGCCCTTCACGAACGTTTACCGCGAATACTGGCGGTACAGCGGCTGCGGCGGCGCCGTCTACTGTGAATTCGAGAGCTCGCCCAAGTTCCTGAACTGCACGTTTGAGAACAACTTCTCCAACGGCGGCGTCAGCGGCCTCGGCGGCGGCCCGAATGACAACGCCCGGACCCCGCCTTTGCCGCAGAACATCGAGAACTTCGGCGGGGCCTTCTATGCCGCCTATGACTGCAATCCCGAACTGCTGAACTGCACGTTCAGCCGGTGCTGGTCGGACAAGCAGTTCGATCCCAACTCGGGACCGGATCCCAACAACATCCCCGATCCGAATCTGGGCACGTTCCTGCGGCCGGAGGACTACTACTTCAGCTACGGCGGCGCGATCGCCTTCGAGCAGAATTGCGCGCCGAAGCTGGTCCAGTGCACGATCACCGACTGCAACGCCGCTCTCGGCGGCGCCATCTACTGGTCCAGTCGAACCTGGAGATGATCGACTGCAACCTGGCCGACAATAAGGCCTACCACGGCGGCGCTCTGTACTCGGTCGAGGCCACCGGAACGATCGCCGAGTCCACCTTGGCCCGCAACCTGGCGGGATACGAGCACCCGGGTACGATCTCGACCCCGGACCCGAACAATCCGAATACGTTGATCACCGTTTCCCCGCCGGATCTGGGACCGATGTTCGGACGCGGCGGCGCCTACTACAGCATGTCCTCGCCGGTCAAGGTGCAAGACAGCAACTTCATCGAGAATAAGGCGACCGCCTCGGGCGGTGGAGTCTACTTCGCCGGCTCCTCGGTGCTGCCGGACCTCAGGCCCCGCCTGTTCGATTCGCTGCTGACCCGCAACAGCGCCGGACGCGACGGCGGCGCCGTGTCCGTCAACTGGTACAGCCAGCCCCAGATCTCCAACTGCACCCTGACCGAGAACAAGGCCACGGGCACGTTGGGTGACGATGCCGGCTTCGGCGGCGGTCTGTACGTTTCCTACAACAGCAGCGCGGACCTCATCAATTCGATCATCTGGGCCAACATCGGTGTCCAGGGCGCTCAGATCGCCGTAGGTACCGGGTCCGAGGTCACGCCCGCTCGGTCGAATCTGACGATTCATCATTGCGATATCGGTCCGCAAGCCGATCCGAACCTGCACGACCCGATCATGACCATTGCCAAAGAGCATATCCAACCGACGCTCACCGCCAGCGCCGTCTCCGGCGTCGGCGGCGCGGCCTTGACCGATAGTGCCGAGATCGACCGCCAACTCAACCAGGGCGGCCGGGCCCAAGTCATCGTGACGCTGAGCGGGCCGGTAGGCTTGCCCGGGTCGGTCAACTGGAACAATGCCGCGTCGGTGGCCGAGTTCCACACTCAGATCGCTACTCGGCGGGCCTCCGTGCTGGGAATATTGGGTCCGGGCGACTTCACCACGCGCTACACCTATGAAAACGTGGCCGCCTTCTCCGGTACGGTCACGCGCCAGGGATTGACCAAACTGCTGGCCCATCCGGCGGTCCGGCACATCGAGCCGGTCCGGTACGTCAAACCCATGCTGAACCAGGCGTTGGCCCTGGGCAACGCACGCGAGATCCGCCACGCCTACAACGGGCAAGGTGTCGCGATTGCCATCGTGGACTCCGGTATCGACTACACGCACCCGCGGCTGGGTGGGGCCCCGTTCCCGAACACCAAGGTGATCGGCGGCTATGACACGGGCAACAACGATCCCGATCCCATGCCGGTCAGTCCGCACGGGACGGCCTGCGCCGGCATCGCCGCTGGAAACCTTGGAACCATCGACGACTACGTCGGCGGCGTCGCCTACGGCGCCAAGCTCTATGCCCTCAAGATTTCCACGGACACCGGGCTCTTCCCGACCGACTCTGACCTCCGGGCCTGGGACTGGTGCATCACGCACCGCAATGACGACCCGCAGAACCCGATTCTGGTCCTGAGCAATAGCTGGGGCGTGTCTGTGCCCTTTGATGATCCGAACGTCGCCGACGCGTATTCGCCAGCCCTGTTGGCGGCTGCCCAGGCGGTAACAGACGCGGGTATCACGATTGTGGCGGCCTCGGGCAACAATGGATTTGCCGGGCAGGGCATCTCCTGGCCGGCCGCCATGTCCGATATCATCTCGGTGGGCGCCGTGTACGATACGACCGACGTTGTGACACAGTACTCCAATGCCGCCGAGAACCTGAGTGTCCTGGCGCCGGCCGACCCGGTCTACACGACGGATATCGCGGGCGCGCTCGGTTACACGACGGGCGACTACTTCCCGACGTTCGCCGGAACATCTTCGGCCACCCCGTTCGTGGCCGGCTGCGTGGCGTCCATCCAAAACGCGGCGAAAGAGAAGATCGGTCGCTTCCTCACGCCGGCGGAAGTCAAAGAGCTTCTGATTCGGACGGGCGATCCGGTGACCGACATCAAGGTGGCGATCACGAAGCCGCGGGTGAACTTGGGCGCGGCTCTGATGAGCCCCAGCGGCCCGCCGATCTACCTCGGCCAAGGCTGCTCGATCAATGGCGTGGCGGCTCCCGAAACCCGGACCTATGCCCAGTGGCAGCCGGCGCTGTGGGGTCGCGACATCGGGATCATCGAGGAAGATCCGCTCTTCGTCCACGGCTACTACCTGAGCCAGAAGGCCGCCGGACAGACGGCGCAGAGCCCGGCGGTGGATGCCGGCAGCGTCACGGCCGAGAGCATCGGTCTCGATCAGCGCACCACGCGCACGGACGGCGTCTTCGACGAGAGTGTCGTGGACCTGGGCTATCACTATGCTCAGGGCGTGCTCCGCTGCAAGCTGGACGTGATCATCGTCCCCGACCCGAACGACGGCAAGACGCACGGCAAGGTCGAGCCGGACAAGAGCTGGTTCCTGCAGGGCACCGAGCTGATCCTCGAAGCGCAGCCCGATCCGGGCTATGCCCTCGATAGTTGGCGCGACGTGAATGACACGCTCCTGTCGGTCCGGTCCGAGTTCCGTACCGTGATCGACGCCAACCTGGTCCTGCGCGTCCGGTTCCGTGTGCCCCAGAAGATCGCCGTCTCCGGCGGGGGCAACGCGATCCAGCAGGCCGTGAACCTGGCGGGCAATGGCGATACGTTGGTCATCGCTCCCGGCATCTACGACGGGAATATCAACCTGGCCGGCAAGGCGATTCGCCTGGTCAGCACCAACCCCGACGATCCGATCGTGGTCTCGCAGACGGTGATCGACGCCGGTGGGCGGTCCCGCGCCCTGATCTTCAACAACCAGGAAGGTCCGGACACCGTCATCAACGGCCTGACCATCATGAACGGCGCCGCGACGATGGAGCCCGGTGGCGCGATCTACATCGGCCCCGGCGCCAGTCCGACGTTCATCAACGTCCGGATCAGCGACTCCACGGTCTCTCTGTCCAGCGGCGGCGCCGTCTTCATCGGGATGGGTAGCAATCCCACCTTCAAACATGTCACGATCGACAAGTGCCGCGCCCAGGGTCTGCCCATCGCCTTGGACCCGAATGACCCCAACACGCTGACGATGGCCGGCAGCGGCAATGGCGGCGGCGTCTACATCTACGTGGAGGCCAAGCCGACCTTCCTCGACTGCGCGATCACCAACTGCTCCGCCACCGGTCTGGGCGGCGCGGTCTACAACGGCCCCAAGGGTCTGGCGCTGTTCCAGAAGTGCCTCTTTACCGGCAATGATGCCAACGACCTCGGCGGCGCGATCTATCACGCACCCAAGGCGGCGGCCAAGTTCCTCCACTGCGCTTTCACGGACAACGCGACCGATAAGAGCGGCGGCGCGATCTACTACAGTCGCCAGTGCGTCGTGGACGTGAACGATTGCCAGTTCGCGGAGAACTTCGCCCCGACGAGCGGCGGTGCCATCCACCTCGAGCCTTTGTCCGCTGGAGGTGTCCGCCATAGCGTGCTGGTGCACAACGACGTAAATGAATCCGGCGGTGCGATCTACCTGTCGGGCTGCCATGAGATCGAAATCACGGACTGCAACGTGGCCTACAACACAGCCCGTCGCGGCGGCGGTCTCTATTGCTACCAGTCCTTTGGTTCGAAGATCGTGGGCTGCTCGATCCAGTACAACGAAGTGCTCGGCATCCAGCGGCAATACTTCATCCCCGATCCGAACGATCCCACCGCGCGGATCCCGGTCTGGCCGACCGATCCGAACTTCACGCCGAGCGACCCGAACACGACGGTCGAATTCGTCCGGGGCGGAACGGCCGTGGCCCAGGGCGGCGGCATCTACTCCTTCGCCGGGCCGCAGTACATCGCCGATTGCCAGATCAGTCACAACCGGGCCGCGACCTCGGGCGGCGGTGTCTATCTCGCGGCCGGGGAGTACAAGCTGAGACTTCTGAAGGACTGCCTGTTCACCGACAACTCGGCCGGCCGGGACGGCGGCGGTGTGTCCTGTAACTGGCAGGTGAAGGCGCAACTGAGCAACTGCACGCTCGCCAACAACACGGTGACGAGCCTGCTCGGAAATGCCTTCGGCGGCGGTCTGTTCGTGGGGTACAGCTCCGACGTGATCGTCACCGACTCGATCGTCTGGGACAACATCAGCAACCAGAAAGGCGCCCAACTGGCCGTCACGGACGGGGCCCCGTACGGGTCGGCTCTGCATGTCACCTACAGCGACATCGGGCCGTTGGATCCCAATGCGGCGCAAAAGATGGGCCTGGACCTGGTCTTCGTCGTCGATTCGAGCAGCAGCATGTTGAATGCGATGACGGCGATCAGCGCGGCGGCCACTCAGATCGCGGGCGCCGTGGCGGGCCAGACGCAGGACGTGCGGATGGCGGTCGTGGACTTCAAGGACTTCAACGACACGGTCGTGGCCGGCGGCATCGCGACGGATTATCCGTTCCGCGTGGTCGACGCCGTTCACCGAGAACACCGAGCGCATCGTCAACGCCATCAACTCGATTACCGACGCCGGCGGGTCGGCGGCGACATGCCGGACTCGGTCTTCTACGCCCTGACGCGCACGATCGACGGCAACGATCTCGGCCGGCTGGCGCAGCGGCGAAGTCGATCGCGTCATGGTACTGGTCGGCGACGTTCCGCCGCACGATCCGGAGACAAGCTGGTGGGCTACACCCTCGTGATACCATGGCGGCGGCCTCGAAGAGTCCCCGAGCAAGAGGATCTTCACCCTCCAGATCGGCCGATACCTGGCGACCGAGGCGTACTTCCAGGCTCTGGCCGGCATCACCGACGGTGCCTTCGTGCAGGCCCTGGATCCCAACGAGCCGAACAACGTGGTGGCCGCGGTGACCGCGTGGTGAACGCCTCGGCCTGATCACGCCAGTCCGGAACGTCGATCTACGTATCGGCCGGCTCGCTGTTGCCCGGCTGGAATCGCGGTAGAAGGAGTCTGGCAGCCGGATACGGGCAATCTCGCGCGTCGATCCGCTGTTCGTCGCCGGTTACTACCTGAGCCAGACGGCGGCCGGACAGGGCGCGCAGAGTCCGGCGGTCGATGCCGGCAGCGGTCCGGCGGATGCCCCCGAAATCGGGCTCGGCGACCGCACGACCCGTACCGACGGGGTGCCCGATCACGGGTGACGGTGGACCTGGGTTACCACTATGTCAATGGCGTGACGCTCTTCAAGCTGACCGCCCAAGGTCCTGCCCGATCCGGGCGATGGCCTGGTTCACGGCACGATTACGCCGAGCTCTGCCCTGGTGTACGAGGGCTCCGCCGAGAACGTGGTCCGGCTCGAGGTCAAGCCCGAAGCACGGCTGGAAGGTCAAGAAGTGGACGGGCACGGACAACGACAACCTCACGGGCACCATCAACTCCGTGACGCTGACGGAGGATCGGTACGTCGCTGGTGACGCTCGAAAAACGCGCCTCGCACGTGGTCACCGTGCCGGGCGATTTCAAGACGATCCAGGAGGCGGTCACGGCCGCCGAAGAAGGCGACACGATCGTGGTCGATCCGGGCATCTACACGAGTGGCCATCCGGTCGAGGACGCCAACGAGGTGCGGTTTGCCCTGGTTCTCGATAAGGCGATCACCGTCACGTCCCGCAATCCCGACGATCCGTGCACGGTCGCGGCCACCATCATCCGCGGCCCCGGCACCGTCGGCGGCAATCAGCTCAACAATCAGGGCATCCTGTTCAGCGGCCAGACCACGCGACGCACCGTGTTCAACGGCTTCACGCTGGAGAACTTCGGCGGCTCCGTGATCAACGGCGGCGGCGACGGCAATCGGGGCAACGGTCATCCGAACGGCTACGACGGCGCACCGGTCAATGGTTCGGCCATGATCCTGCTGCCCGGCGCCAGCCCCACGATCAAGAACTGCATCATCCGCAACAACTCGGTGACGGGCGGCAACGGCGGCAACGGCGCCGGCGCGGACGCCACGCACAATGCCGGTCGCGGCGGTTGGGCCGGCTGGGCCCGCGGCGGGGCCATCTACTGCGCCACCGACACCAATCCGAAGTTCATCAACTGCATCATCGAGAACAACTTCGCCCAGGGCGGCAACGGCGGCAACGGCGGCGCTGCGGTCGCCAACGGCGGCCTGGCCAACTACGGCGGCAACTATACGCCGCCGGTGCGGATCGACATCGATCCGGAACGAGCTGGGCGCGGAGGCCGTCGATACCGACCTGTGGAACATGTGGGAATGGGATTACGCCGTGGCCTACGCCTCCGGCAACCCGCTGTTCACCACCGCCAGCACCTCGACCAGCGGCGGCCATTACGTCGGTGACTATCGCTGGTACTCCGGCTACGGCGGCGGCGTGTTCATCGACCGCGGCAGCAAGGCCGAGTTCGTCGAGTGCATCATCCGCGGCAACCGCGCGTTGGGCGGTCTCAGCGGCCAGGGCGGCGCCGGCGCGAACGCCGGCAATGCCGAGCCGTTGACCGCGTTCGAGATCCCCAGCTTCGGCGGTGGCGTCTACTGCGCCGCCGAGGCGATCGTGCAGTTCAAGAACTGCCTGTTCCAGAACAACTCCGCGTCGGTCACCGCGACACAGAACTTCCGGCTGGATCCCTACATCGGCTACGGCGGCGGTGTGGCTGTCGAGCGGTCGGCCGCCGTGGTGTTCGTCGACTGCAACTTCGTCGACAACGTGGCCGATACGGGCGGCGGCGCCTACCTGGCCGACTCCAGTATCTCGTTGCTGGACAGCCGCGTCCGGTCCAACACGGGCCTCCGCGGCGCCGGAGTCGCGGCCGTCGGCGGTGTGGTCACCATCACCGGGTGCGAGATCAAGAACAACGAGGCGATTCTGGACGCCACGGATACGAGTGATGACGGGGTCCTGCCGATCGGGGCGGGCCTGCTGTTGTCCTCCGTCACCGCCTACGTCCAGGACTGCAACATCGCCGCCAACACCTCCGCCGGCTCCGGCGGCGGCCTCTACCTGCGCGGCGAGAACACCGCGTGGATCGGCAACTGCCTGATCCGCGACAACCTGGCGTTCCGCGACGGCGGCGGCATCTCGACGCAACTGGTACGCCAAGCCGACGATCCGCAACTGCACCTTCGTCGGCAACGCCTCGCCCGGCCTCGCGGCCGATCCGAACCACACCGGCTTCGGCGGCGGCGTGTTCTGCGGCTACTACAGCAGTTGCACGATCAGCGACAGCATCCTCTGGCAGAACTTTGCCCGCCTCGGCACGGAACTGGCGGTCGGGACCGGCTTCGAGCTTGACCCGCAGTGCGGCAAGCTCACCATCGCGTACAGCGACATCTGGGCCGGGCCCGAACGATGTCTCCGTGGACGTCGGCTGCAAGCTCACCTACGGCGAAGGCATCCTGCACGAGGATCCGTTGTACGTCAGCGGTACGCTGGGCGACTTCTTCCTGAGCCAATCGCGGCGCCGGTCAGGACCGCACCAGTCCGTGCGTCGATGCCGGCAGCGGCCAGGCCGGTGTGCTCGGTCTGGCCCACTATACGACCCGCACGGACCGCGTGCCCGATGGCGGCATCGTGGATCTCGGCTTCCATCACAAGTTCCTCGATCCGTGCCGGTTCTGCGATCTGGTCCACGACGGCGTGATCCAGTTCAACGACTTCGCGGTGTTTGCGATGAAGTGGCTCCATCAGGGCTGCTCCGAGGCCAACGGCTGGTGCGGCGGCGCCGACTTGACGTTCGATTCCAAGGTCAATGCTCTGGACCTGGCCGCGCTGGCGGATTGCTGGCTGGCCCGGGATACGACGCCGCCGATTCCGAACCCGGCCGAGTGGGAGACCGAGCCCGAGATGATCGGCAGCACTGGTCCGCTCGGATGGTGGCCAAAGAGGCCGTCGATGACTGGGGCTGGGAGGTCGAGTACTACTTCCAGTGCGTCATCGGCCCGGGTCACGACAGCGGCTGGCAGAAGAGCCGGGTCTATGTCGATACGATGCCTGAAGTCGGATATGGAGTACGGGTACCGCGTCAAGGCCCGCGATGCCATGGGCAACGAGACGCAAGTGGTCGACGATCCGGTTCGCCGGAGCGGTCGATACGACGCCGCCGGCCCCGGCACCGTACATCGTGACCATCGCCGCCACGTCCTCGCAGGCTGTGACGATGACGGCCCGGATCGCCTATGACCCCAGCGGCGTGCAGTACTACTTCGATACGAACACGCCGGGCGCCCATGACAGCGGCTGGATCGATACGCCGACCTATACCGACGCCAACCTGGTCCCGAGCACCAGGTACCAATACCGCGTCAAGGCCAGGGATTTGTCGGCCCGGCACAACGAGACCGCGTGGTCCGACTGGGCGGTCGTCATGACCCAGACCCCGGCGGATACGACGCCTCCGACGCCGAACCCGATGGGCTGGGACCCGAACGGCCTGCCGCGCGAGCTCTACGGCGGCGGCGGCCCCTTCGACTACTACGCCGACATGACGGCCCTGACGGCCACCGACGCGAGCGGGTCCGGTCCAGTACTACTTCGAAGCCGTGGATTACCCTGGCGTGGCTCCGAACGGCTTCAGCAGCGGCTGGATCAACACGCCCACCTGGAGGGTCAACGTGGGTCGGCAGAACGCGGCCGTGCGGTTCCGCGTCAAGGCCCGCGACGCCTTCGGCAATGAGACCGGCTGGTCGGACCATCGTGGCCGGCCATTACACCGCTGGGGACTGTGACGCCGAGCGATCCCAGCGGCCGGCGGCGCCACCGGCGGCGTCGGTGGCGCTGTCACGCCGGCGAGCGGGTACGGGAGGCCTGGTCGTACCGTAGCGCAGGACTGCGGCAGCAGCAATCGAGAAGTGCAGACTTGGCCCCGGCCTTCGCCCGGGGCCAAGTTTTGCGCCCCGCAGCAGGTCGCCATAGGTCCTACGGGACCTCCATGTCCTATCCGGCCTGCTCGATCCTGCGGCGCAGGCTCTGGTAGCCGTAGTGCATCATCAGGTGGTCCAGAATCACCAGGGCCGTATAGGCCTCGGCGACCGGCCAGATCCGGGCCACGATCGTCGGGTCCCGCCGGGTGATCGCGGCCAGGTCCTTGTTCTCCAGCGTGTACTTGTCGATCGTGTGCTGGGGCTTGGCGATGGTCGGCGTGGGCTTGACCGTCAGGCGGACGACGATGGGCTGGCCGGTGGTCAGGCCGCCCGTGATCCCGCCGGCGTTGTTCGAGTCGAAGACGACCTTGCCGTCCTCGGCCCGCATCTGATCGTTGTTCTGATAGCCGGTCATGTCCTTGACGGCAAAGCCGGCGCCGACCTCGACGCCTTTGACCGCGCCGATGCCCAGCATCCGGCCCAGTTCCGCGTCGAGCTTGAAGAACATGGGCTCGCCCAGTCCGACCGGGACGCCCAGCACGATGACCTCGACCACGCCGCCGGCGGAGTCGCCCGTCTGCGAGATCCGGTTGCAGGCCTCGACCATCGCCTGGGCGGCCTCCACGTCGGGGCAGTTGAGGACGGGGTGCACGCCGTACTTGCTCGCGGACCTCCTCGGGCGCCATGCGCGGCGCCTTGTCGCGGATCGCGTCGATCTCCTTCTCGACCTGGGCCAGGACGGCGGCCTTCTCCAGGAACCGCATGTCCATGTGGAGCCGGCCCTTGACGTAGAGCTCCTGGTAGAAGGGATCGAGGTCGCGCCGCATGGTCTTGTAGCGCGTCGGTGGAACGCAGCGCCTGGTCGTGAGGCACGTCCGGGCACCGGACGCCCGCGATCTCCTTGACGTAGGCGAACACGTCGATGCCGCACTTGCGGAGGACCTTCTTGGCCACGGAGCCGGCGGCCACGATCGTCGAGGTGTACCGGCCGCTGAAGAAGCCCGCGCCGATGGCGTCGTCGTCCGGGCCGTATTTGAGGAAGCTGGCGTAGGACGCGTGGCCCGGCCGGGGCGTGCGGTTGGTGTCCTGGTACTGCTTGATGTGGACGAAGTGGCGGTCCAGGTTCGGGATCAGGATCGTCAGCGGCGTGCCGTTCGTGTGGTTCTTGTTGCCCGCGTTCTCGATGGTGTCGGCCGCGTTGAGGCCCGTGTAGATGACGGGCAGGTCCGGCTCCTTGCGCGGGCTGGAGAGTTCATCGGCCCCGGGCTTGCGCAGGAGCAGATCGCCGTAGATCTCCTGCTCGCTGAGCAGAATCCCCGGCGGCACGCCCTGCAGGACGCTGGTCAGTCCCTCCTGGTACGAGCCGCCGGCCACCGTCACCTGAAAACAGCGTCCGATGTGACATCCGAGCATAGGAGACTCCTCTGAATGTATCGATTTGTGATTGATGATTTACGATTTGGCTCCGCCCGGGAGCGCGATTGTGCGAAGGGCCGAGCCGAGCCACAGTCAACCCAGAAATCATAAATCATAATTCATAAATCGTCAATCTCGCAGTGACTTCCATCTGTGCGCCGATGGACTGCATCAGCTTGACGTAATCCGGGAACGTGACGCTCATGGCCTCGGCGGTATCGACGGTCAGCGGACCATCGAGCAGCAGGCCGGCCAGGGCCAGCGCCATGACGATCCGGTGGTCGCCCCAGCCGTGCACCGTCGCCGGCTTGGGCCGGCCGCCGTGGATCACGAGACCGTCCGGCAGTTCCTCGACCTCCACGGACAATTTCCGCAGCTCCTTGGCCATGCACGCGATGCGGTCCGTTTCCTTGCCCCGGGCCTGGGGGACGTTGACCAGCCGCGTCTCGCCCTCGGCGAAGGCGGCCGTCACGGACATCGCCGGCAGGGCGTCCGGCGTCTTGTTCATGTCGATCTCGATGCCCTTGAGCCCGGCGGCGCTGACCGTCACCGCATCGGCCTGGACGGTGATCTTGGCGCCCATGCCCTTGAGGTAGTCGACCACGGCCTTGTCCGGCTGGCTGTCCTTGAAATCCAGGCCGAGCAGCGTCACTTCCTCGCCGACGAGGGCCCCGGCACACAGGAAGAACGTCGCACTGGAGAAGTCCGCCGGGACGGGCCGGTCGAAAGGCTTGTAGCTTTGCCCGCCCTTGACGCTGAACTTCTTCATCTGCTGCTTGCGGTACTTGATGCCCTGGCTGTCCAGCCAGTCCAGGGTCATCTGTGCGTACCCGGGCTCGTTGAGCAGCGTGACGTTGATCTCCGAATCCTTCTGGGCCAGCGGCGTGCACAGCAGCAGGCTGGACAGGTACTGGCTCGTGGAGCAGGCGATGGAGGTCTTGCCGCCCAGCAGGTGCCCCGTCACTTTGGCGGGGGCCTTGCCGTTGTTGTTGACGCTCACGCTCTTGGCCCCCAACTCGCTGAGCGAGTTCAGGATCGGGCCGATGGGCCGGCTCTGGGTCTGCTGATCGCCGACAAAGGTGATGGTCTGTCCTTTGCCGGCCAGCGAGGCCGACCCGAGAGCGATATTCAGCGTGGTCCCCGAGTTGCCGACATCGACCGGCTCCGTCGGGACCTGGATCTGGCCGCCCGTCCCGGTCACCTTCCACAACTTCGGATCGGACGTATCGATAGTCGCGCCCAAGGCGCGGTAGGTGCTTACGGCGGACGCCGCATCGGCGGACGACAGGGGATTGTGGATGAGGCTTTGCCCCTGCGCCAGCGAGGCGATGGCGACCGCGCGGATCGTATGCGATTTCGACGCCGGGATCGAAACCGTTCCCTTCAGCCGGGATTTCCTGGATACAAGCTGCATCATGACCTCTCTTTGAAACTACCTGATGGAATCGCCGGACAGTATACTGCCCAACTTCACCCCGTCAATACGCCAGCATCCCCATTGTTGTGATGGGTGCACAACAAAGATCGGAATGCTGGAACGATGGAATAGTGGAATGATGGGCATTTCGCCGGCCGGCCAACCGTCCGAAATTGGGTTTGTTTGGCGCACTTGCTTGCCTCCTGGGTGGCAGCGTCAAGGCTTCCAGCCTTGGCGATGGTCTTCGCTGCCCATCGACAGCGAATTGGGTTCGTTTCGCACAATTGCCTCCGGCTGGCGGGCATGTTCGTAGTGACGCCGTCAGGCGTTTCTGGGTTCCCGAACAAACGTGTAGCACCGACCCCAACGCGAAAAGCCCGCGTTTGGGAACCCGACTCGCCCTCGGGGGTGGTCCTCTGAATTCCACAGCCGAGGGCGGCTGTGCTACAGGGGTCCTTCCGGCCCCGTCCCACCCGGTGGCGCGCTCGCCGGCAGGAATTGGCTTTGTTTTTCACGGTCGCCGCCTTGGCCATGACTCTCATAACTCCTTTTCACACAAGCTCTTATAGCCATTTTGTCCCTCCGGAAAATTGGCTTTGTTTTGCACGATTGCCTTGTCGTCCCTGCCTGCTCGCCAAGGGCAAATTGGCTTCGTTTCGCACGATTGGCCGCAGAGGGGGCTGGACCAACCACCTTGCCGGCTCCCGTGCATCCTTGTCTCCGGGCCAAATTGGCTTCGTTTGGCGCACTGAGCCTCGTGACGGGTGGCAGCGTCAAGGCCTCCGGCCCGTTCGCGGTGCTCAGGGCAGGCTCTTGGCGATGGTCTTCTCTGCTCGTCTGGGGCAAATTGGGTTTGTTTGTGCAACGCCCTGACGGACCCGCGTCCCCCAGGCCTCGTCCCACTCCGGCTTCGCCGGGATTGGCTTTGTTTGGCGCACTGACTATCGTGACGGGTGGCGCGTCAAGGCCTGTGGCCTTGGCGATGGTCTTCCTGCCCATCTGGGGCCAATTGGCTTTGTTTGTACAACACCCTGCGGACGCGCGTCCCCCAAGCCTCTTTCTACCCGGCAGCGCCGGGATTGGGTTTGTTTTGCACGAATGCACGCCATAGGGACACCGAGGGCGGGGAGAATGGAGGTGCGACATGTCTGGCGGGCCGGTTGCGGGGATTCGGGCTTCGGCTTGGCACGCGTTGCCATGTCTTCTCCTTCCGCCTTCAAATCATAAATCATAAATCGTAAACACGTCATTCCCGCGAAGGCGGGAATCATAAATCAGAGGGTCCGCCTCGGACCACAGTGTCCCTCTACCTATGCTCCGTGTTGCACGAATCGTGACGGAATTCTGTGCGCGCGTGATGCCCCAAAATCGCGTAACTCCTTGCGCCCGACGGAATAAAGAATTTCTGACTCGCGGGGTGTTTTGCCTTTTCAACTGTTGCACAAATCGTGCCGTTCTGAAGCAATCTTCTGCGTACCATCTACCACCCCTAAAGTGTGGATCGACAGGTTCGCGCATCACGTGGCCGACAACCTGTTGCCGCGGCGGCCGGAAGCGGTAAGATGGGAAGCGACTGGTGCGAGTGCACCCCATGATTCGGTGGTCTCGGGAGGCAAAGCGATGAACGCGAAGAAAACGGCATTCTACTGTCTGGCGGCCCTGCTGGCGGGATGCGGACCCGTCTTCTCCCTGCATCCGCTGTTCACAGAGGAGAACATCGTCTTCGACGAGCAGCTCCTGGGGACTTGGGTGGAAGGTCCCGACAAATCGGAGACCTCGTGGGAGTTTGCGCCTGAACGAGGCGGACGTAGGCCCTGTCGCCAAGGACGTTCCTGGGAAACGACGTCAAGGGACTCTACCGCTTGACCGTGACCAGCAAGGAGGACGACAAGGTTCACAGGGGCTCGGTAGTTGCCTGCCTGGGCAAGTTGGACGGCCGGATGTTCCTGGACGTATTCCCCGACAAGTTTCCCTCGGGGGAGCAGGACATCGAGAAGCTGCCGCTGGTGTACAATGTCTTCTTCTTCGTGCCCGTCCACACGTTCATCCAGGTGGACCGCACCGGCGATCAACTGAAGCTGCGACTGACGGACGAGGAAAGACTCGCCAAGCTGCTTGAAGCCGAGCCGGCAGCGGTGAAGCACGAAAAGAGCGCTGGACGACCGCCGTGTCCTGACTGCTTCCACGAAGGAATTGCAGACCTTCGTCCTCAAGCACGCCGGCGACGACTGCTTCTTCGCCGACCCGATGACCCTGACCCGCAAGGGCAAGTGACCGGGCGCGACGGGTGTCTGCATACTCGCGGATCAAGGCAGGCCTGCATCGCTTTGAGGCCCTCTTGGGGGCGCGCTGGGCGGGCCTGGCGATTCGGCCGAGGATGCGCTCGACGCGATCCAGAAACGTCGGCTCGCCCAGGGGCTGGCCTGTTCGCTCGTGCTGCCGCCACCCTGGACCACCGCCCGCGTCACGGCACGCGACAAAGGTTAGTCCGAATCAGATTGAGAGACGGTGCGTGATACGTACCCTATGGCTGTCGCCTGCCTCCTCGGTGCTCTGCCCCCAGACCCCCGGCAGTTCTCGCCTTCGACCAATGGCATGAGATCGCGGAGAGGGGACGTTGCGTGACTCTTGCCGACCACGGGGACCCGGCTGCCGACTACTGGCTACCGACAACCGGCCCAATTCGCCCTTGCCTTCCCGACGGCTTGCCCCTACAATGCACGCGGCGGCCATGAGACTGTTGTGCCCTGTAGGATGGAGAAGAAGTTGTGAGCGACGATTCACCGAGCGAAGCACAGACAATGTCAGCGAGCACGATGAGTCGACCCGCATCCAGGTTCATGACACCGGGGGGATCCCTTTGGATCTTTGGAACCGGCCTGCTTCTGCAACTGCTGAGCTTCCCGCTGGTGCTCGTGTTCACGGTGTGTTTACAGGAGCACCCGCTGGGACAGATGATCATGTTCGTTCTCATGTTCATCTGGTTCTTCCTGCCGCTGCTTGGCATTTTCGGAATCTTCATTGGCGTGAAATGCTATCTCCGGAACATTGGCGCCTTCCTGCCGTTTCTCGGCATTGCCATGAACGCCCTCTGGCTGGCAGCCCTTGGCATCGTGAGCTTCTATCTCTTCGTGATAGGGATCAGCGCGTGAGAGGACTCACCGACCGGTCATTGGCGTGGTTGAGGGCCACATAGAGGCACGCCCTTTCACCCCGGAGCGGTTCGGTCCCAACGATCCGCCGGCCGATGAAATCTCCCGCCACGGTATTCGGCTCTTGTGGAATGTGGGGTGGAATGTGGGGTCGGAGCTTGATTAGTGATTCGGCTAAGAACCCCAGAAAACAGCCAAACCACCCGCGTTTTCGGGGCCGAAAATGAGGGTAAATAGGCCCAAAATGGTACTTTTTCAGCCGAATCGATTAGTGATTAGACGATGCGGCGAGCCGCCCAAGGTAACTGGCCTATCAAGCGCAAATGATGCGGTGGTTGACCGGTTGCAGTCTCCTCCGTAGAATGCATCTATGCAGAAAGGCACGATGGAGCTTTCGGACGAGTTGCGACACCAGATCAGGGAATCGTTGAAGCCGTTGCACCCTGAGAAGGTGATCGTGTTCGGTTCGTATGCCCAGGGCGAAGCTGGGCCGGACAGTGACATCGACCTGATCGTCGTGCTGGACAGCGACGCAATGCCGACGACTTATCGCGATCGGGTGGAGAACCGTCTGCTCGTTCGGCGGGCTCTGGATGCGCTGAACCGCGACTACGCGCCTCGATGTGCTGGTATACACACTCCCAGAGTGGAAACGCTTCCAAGAGGCGGGCAGTGCTTTTGCCAAGGAAGTCGCCAGCCAGGGGGTGGAAGTATGAAGCCCGTCACGCAGGCATGGCTCATCAAGGCGGCGGAAGACCTGGAGGCAATCCGAGTTCTGCGAGGGAATCCGCATCTGACAGGCGTGCTCGCCTTCCATGCCCAGCAGTGCGTGGAAAAGTGCCTCAAGGCCGTAGCGGAAGAGCGGAAGGGGAACGTGCCACGCGTCCACGATCTGCGAAGGCTCTGGGGACTCGTCGCGGGTCAATTTGGTGAGGTCCTGGATATTGATCTGCTGCGCGAATTGACGGACATCTATACCGACGGCCGCTATCCTGGAGATCTCGGGCTGATGCCTTCCGGCAAACCGACCGAGAAAGACGCGGCGAGATTTGAGCAGTTCGCCGATCACGTGCACGCAACGGTACTGTCCATGCTCTCCCAGTGACCGATCTGACCATCGCCGTTATTCAACCCTGCGCCTGCCCGGGGAGGCATCGTCGTGAACGGTAGAGGGAATTTGGGTCAGAGCTTGATGGGTGTATCGTCATGACGACTCGACAAGCCACATGTAGCTGCGGGAGACTTACCGTTACGACACAGGGTGAACCTGTTCGCGTGTCCATATGTCATTGTCTGGCGTGTCAACGCCGTACGGGAAGCGTATTCGGGACACAGGCTCGTTTTCCGAGCAGTCAGGTCACGATTAGCGGTGAAAACAAGGTCTACGTGCGCACAGCGGACAGCGGAAATCAGATCCGTTTTCATTTCTGCCCCGAGTGCGGCGCCACGGTGTACTACCAGTTCGACAACGATCCGGACGTCATTGGCGTGCCGGTCGGCGCGTTCGCCGATCCGGAATTCCCGTCGCCGCGCGTGTCCGTCTATGAATCCAGCCGACATCGCTGGGCGAGCCTGCCGAAAGACATCGAGCACGTGGAATAGGGCATTCGTAGGGTGCGTGTCATGCACCGCTTGATTGGCGAAGAGGGGGCACCCTTGTCGAGGCTGTGGCGGGGCGGTACGATGGCCGACGGTGCTTGGTCTCCAAGAGTGTGTGAGAAGCCGGTTCCTCGGGGTGGCATGGGCTTGGAGCCCATGAATCATCGGCAGGATGCCGATGCCACACGGCCTCACGGGCAGGATGCCCGTGCCACTTCTCGCACATGCTCATGTGGTTGCCTGAGGAGGCTTGGTCATGAAAGATCGGGGATGGATAGGCCGTCGGGACTTCCTGGGACGGGCAGGTATAGTGTCGGCAGGGTTGTTGGTGACCGGCCATGGGCGGGTGGCGCGGGGCTCTTCTTCTCCGAGGCCGGCAGGGGGAAAGAAGCCCAATATCCTGTTTGTCTTTGCCGACCAGCTTCGGTATAGCGCCCTGGGTTCGAGCGGCAACAAGGTGGTTCGCACGCCGAACTTCGACCGGCTGGCCTCGGAGGGGTTGGTTTTCGAGAATGCTTTCGCCAATCATCCTCTGTGCTCGCCCTATCGGGCCAACTTACTAACCGGCAAATATGGGTTTGCCAATGGCGTGCCGGACAATGAGTATGTGCTGTGGGATAACCAGGTCACGCTGGCGCAGGCTCTGAAAGGCGCTGGGTACCACACCGGATATCGTGGGCAAGTGGCACTTGGGGACCGGGCCGTATACGCCGAAGATGCGATACGGTTTCGATTATCTGTTTGCCTCGAATTGCCCGAATAAGCACTATGGGGCCGCTTACTTCCGCAATGAAGCCGGGCCGATCACCATCAAGAAGTTCTGCCCGGAGGGCGAGACCGATGAGGCGATCCAGTTCATGGAGAATCACGTCAAGACGCAGGGGGACTCGCCTTTCGCCCTGGTCATGAGCTGGGAGCCGCCGCACTGGCCCTACGAGCAATACCCGCAGGAATTCAACACGTACGATCCCGCCAAGGTCGATCTGCCGCCCAATGTCCCGGTGCAGATGGCCGAGTTTGCCCGCCGGGAGATCGCCCAGTACTACGGCAATGTCTCTGCGCTCGATGTGCAGATGGGCCGGTTGTTGGAAGCATTGGGTCGGCTGGGGATTGCCGAAGATACGATCGTCTGTTTCTCGTCCGATCATGGCGATCATTTGAGCAGTCACGGCTACGGCAAGCCGATGGACAAATGGATGCACCCCACCATGCGGGCGTCCAAAGCCACGCCTTACGAGGAGTCGGTCCACATCCCGTTCCTGCTGCGTTACCCGCGCATCGTCCAAGGCGGGCGGCGGACCCGGGCGCTGTTCGGCAGTGTGGACGTGATGCCGACGCTGCTGGCCCTTTGCGGCGTGACGATCCCGGCGGGTGTGCAGGGGCACAATCTGGCCCACGTTGTCACCGGCAAGGAGGGCGGCGGCGTTGCCCGATTCCGTCTACCTGATGAACATGGGGACGGGCTGGCCCGACCGTCCACGGTGGACCGGCTTCTGGCGTGGGTCCGCACGGACCGCTGGGTCTATGCCCGTGGTGGCATAACCAGGACGATCACGAGCCGCTGTTGTTCGACCACCAGAACGATCCGTATGAGCTCAACAATCTGGCGGGGAATCCCAAGTTCGCCGACGTTCAGCAGCAGATGGAAGCACGTCTGAAGAAATGGATGGCGGACACCGGCGATCCGTTCGAGACCGGTCCCCGCGAGCCTGACGAAGGGGATGCTGGACCTCGGTTTCAAGTTGCAGCCGCGGTGGTCTCGGCGGCCGCCTGGTTGACGAGGAACAGGACCGCCATGCGGACGGCCAGGCCGTTGGCGACCTGGCGGAGGATGACGCTGTTGCGGCCGTCGGCGACTTCGCTTTCGATTTCCAGGCCGCGATTGATCGGGCCGGGGTGCATTACGAGGATGTCCGGCTTGGCCCGCTTCATCCGCTCCACCGTCAGGCCGAAGTAACGCGAGTATTCCCGCGTGGAGGGGAAGGGACTGCCGCCCAATCGCTCGAACTGGATGCGGAGCATGTTGATGACGTCCACCTGCTCGATCACCTTGTCGAGGCTGTAGCTGACCTTGACCGGCAGCCGGCCGACCTCGGCGGGCATCAGGGTGGGGGGGCCGACGAAGGTGACTTCCGCGCCCAGCTTGGTCATCGCCCATAAGTCACTGCGGGCGACGCGGGAATGGGCGATATCGCCCACGATGGCGATCTTGAGCCCTTCGAGCGAGCCCGCATCTGGCGGATCGTGTACACGTCGAGCAGGCCCTGGGTCGGGTGCTCGCAGAAGCCGTCGCCGGCGTTGACGACGCAGGCCTTGATGCTGCGGCTCAGGAACATCGGGGCGCCCGCCGCACCATGGCGGATCACGACGATGTCGATTCCCATCGCCTCCAGGTTTCGCGCGGTGTCGAGCAGGGTCTCGCCTTTGCTGACGGAGCTGGTCTTCTGCGTGAACTCGATCACGTCGGCGCTGAGCCGGTTGGCGGCCAGGGTGAAGCTGTTGCGGGTCCGCGTGCTGTCTTCGAAGAAGAGGTTGACGACGACCTTGCCGCGCAGAGGCGGGGCCTTCTTCACCGAGCGGGTGCTGATCTCCTCGAAGCCGTGGGCCGTATCGAGGATATAGTTGATCTCCTCAACGCTCAGATCCCGCAGCCCGATCAGGTGCTTGCACTGCCACTTGAAGGGCTTTGCTCTATGGATGATCGACATACCCACTCCAAC